>CAWHGF010000001.1:0-470034 GCA_963828825.1 uncultured Acidimicrobiaceae bacterium
AGAGTAGGATGGAGGATCGTCGGCGTGTCGGCCCGGCGTTCGCAATTGAGTCGAGAAGACATGCCGGTGTGGTTCGTGAGCCGTACCGGCCCCACGAATGCCGGAGGGCGAGCACATTGGCTGAGATCGAGATCGGTATCTTCAAGTCGGGGCGTCAGGCCTACGGGTTGGACGACATCGCCATCGTCCCGAGCAGGCGGACCCGGGACCCCGAGGACGTCGACGTCTCCTGGGAGATCGACGCCTACCGTTTCGAGCTGCCCGTGCTCGGCGCGGCGATGGACGGGGTGATGAGCCCGGCGACCGCCATCGAGCTGGGCAAGCTCGGGGGCCTGGGCGTGCTGAACCTCGAAGGTCTGTGGACCCGCTACGAGGACCCCACGGCGCTCTTCGACGAGATCCGCGAGCTCGACGACGACAAGGCGACGTCGCGCATGCAGCAGATGTACGAGGAGCCGATCATCCCCGAGTTGGTCACCGCCCGCATCAAGCAGATGAAAGACGCCGGCATCACGACCGCCGCCTCGGTGACCCCCCAGCGCACCGAGTCGCTCGCGCAGGCGTGCCTGGCCGCCGAGCTCGACATCCTGGTCATCCAGGGCACGGTGGTCTCGGCCGAGCACGTGTCGAAGACCTCCGAACCGCTCAACCTGAAGCGCTTCATCCGGGAGTTCGACCTCCCGGTGATCGTGGGCGGTTGCGCCTCCTACCAGGCCGGCCTGCACCTCATGCGCACCGGTGCGGTGGGCGTGCTCGTCGGCGTCGGGCCGGGCAACGCCTGCACCACCCGCGGTGTCCTCGGTCTGGGGGTCCCCCAGGCCACGGCCATCGCCGACGTCGCCGGCGCCCGCATGCGCCACCTCGACGAGACCGGCGTGTACGTGCACGTGATCGCCGACGGCGGGATGTCCAAGGGAGGCGACATCGCCAAGGCCATCGCCTGCGGCGCCGACGCCGTGATGCTCGGCTCGCCCCTGTCGTCAGCGGTCGAGGCGCCGGCCCGCGGCTTCCACTGGGGCATGGCCACCTTCCACCCGACGTTGCCCCGCGGTGCCCGGGTCCGGACCTCGGTGCGCGGCAGCCTGCGTGAGATCCTGCTCGGCCCCGCCCACGAGAACGACGGCCGCATGAACCTGTTCGGCGCGCTCAAGACGGCCATGGCGACGTGCGGCTACGAGACGGTCAAGGAGTTCCAGAAGGCCGAGGTCATGGTCGCCCCGTCGTTGCAGACCGAAGGGAAGTTCTTCCAGCGGTCGCAGGGCGTGGGGATGGGCCACTGACGCCGATGAGCCCGAGTCGGTGACCACCGACACGATCCTCGTCGTCGACTTCGGCGCCCAGTACGCCCGCCTGATCGCCCGCCGGGTCCGCGAGGCACACGTCTACTCCGAGATCGTCTCGCCGACGATCTCGGTCGCCGAGATCAAGGCCCTGGCGCCGAAGGGCATCATCTTCAGCGGTGGGCCCAAGTCGGTCTACGAGTCACCCGCCCCGTCCATCGACACCGGCGTGTACGAACTGGGAATCCCGATCATGGGGCTCTGTTACGGCGCGCAGCTCATGGCGCTGCAGCTCGGTGGCACCGTGTCACGCACCGGCCAGGGCGAGTACGGGCGCACCGAGCTGACGCAGAGCGGTACCTCGCCCCTCTGCCCCGACTGGCCGGCGACGTCGAGCGTGTGGATGAGCCACGGTGACGCCATCACGGCCGTCCCCGACGGCTTCACCGCCACCGCCGCGAGCGCCGGCGCGCCGGTGGCCGCCATGCACGATCCCGACCGGCGACTCTTCGGGTTGCAGTTCCACCCCGAGGTCGTGCACACCGACCGGGGCAGCGAGGTCTTCGAGCACTTCCTCATCGACGTCTGCGGCTGCCTCCCGGGGTGGACGCACGTCTCCATCATCGAGCAGCAGGTGGCGGCGGTGCGGGTCCAGGTGGGCACGGACCGCGTGCTGTGCGCGCTGAGCGGCGGCGTGGACTCGGCCGTGGCGGCGGCGCTGGTGCACAAGGCGGTGGGCGACCAGCTCACCTGTGTCTTCGTCGACACGGGCCTGATGCGCTCCGGCGAGGCCGATCAGGTCGAGGACACCTTCCGGCGTCAGTTCAAGATGGACCTCGTGCACGTGAAGGCGGCCGACCGCTACTTTGCCGCGCTGGCCGGGGTGACCGATCCCGAGAGCAAGCGCAAGATCATCGGCGAGCTGTTCATCCGGATCTTCGAGGAGGTGGCGCGCGACCTCGGCGCCGGCGTGGGCGAGAGCGCGGGGTCGGGTGAGGACGGCCAGACCGGCACCGGCGAGGGCCCGCGCTTCCTGGTGCAGGGCACGCTCTACCCCGACGTCATCGAGTCGGGAAGCGACACCGCAGCCAACATCAAGTCGCACCACAACGTCGGTGGCCTCCCCGACGACCTCGCCTTCGATCTGGTCGAGCCCCTGCGCCTGCTCTTCAAGGACGAGGTGCGCGCCGTCGGTGAAGAGCTCGGCCTGCCCCACGAGATCGTGTGGCGCCAGCCCTTCCCCGGCCCGGGACTCGGGGTGCGCATCATCGGGGAGGTGACGCCCGAGCGGGCCGAGATCCTCCGCAACGCCGACGCGGTGGTCGTCGAGGAGATCCGCCGGGCCGGTCTCTACCGCGAGCTGTGGCAGAGCTTCGCCGTCCTCCCGGCCGTTCGCACCGTCGGCGTGATGGGCGACGGACGGACGTACGCCTATCCCGTCGTGATCCGCGCCGTCACCAGTGACGACGCCATGACGGCGGACTGGGCCCGACTGCCCTACGACCTGGTCGAGCGGATCGCCTCCCGCATCATCAACGAGGTGGAGGGCGTGAACCGGGTGGCACTCGACGTGACGTCGAAGCCACCCGGGACCATCGAGTGGGAGTGACCGTGACGCCGGGGAGCGGCGGGCCCGCACGCCTGTTCGACGTGTCCGACGAGGGGGTGGGCGCCGACGCGGCCGCGGCAGAGGAGGAGGCCGCCGAGGAGCATGGGCCGCCGGGCGAAGGTGGCGGCAGCGGGACCTCGTCGGACACCCCGGCCGAGGGTGCCGACGACGGCCGGCGGCGACGCCGGCGTACGGCCACCTCGACCGGTGCCTTCTCGGGACGACCCGCCGCGCTGGTCGACGACCTGACCCTTCCGCAGCGCGCCGCGGTGGAGCACCGCGGCGGCCCGCTGCTGATCATCGCCGGGGCCGGTTCGGGCAAGACGCGCGTGCTGACCCGCCGCATCGCCCACCTGCTCGCCACGGGGGACGCGCCGCCCTGGGGCATCCTGGCCATCACCTTCACCAACAAGGCGGCGGGCGAGATGCGTACCCGCGTCGCCGACCTGGTCGGCCCCCCCGCCGAGAAGATGTGGGTCTCCACCTTCCACTCGGCCTGCCTGCGCATCCTGCGCTCCAACGCCGACCGGCTCGGGTACCGCTCGGCCTTCACGGTGTACGACGACACCGATTCGCGCCGCCTCATTGAGATGATCACGGCCGAGCTCGGCTTCGACCAGAAGCGGCTGCCCTCGCGGGCCGTGCAGGGCGTCATCAGCCAGGCCAAGTCCGAGCTGGTGGACTTCGAGACGTTCCGCGAGGACGCCCACAGCGGGCCGGACCCCTTCCGCAAGCGCATCGCCGACATCTACGCGCAGTACCAGGGCCGTCTGCTGGGAGCCAACGCCCTCGACTTCGACGACCTGCTGATGGTGACGGCCAACCTGCTGCAGGCGTGCGACGACGTGCGCACCTCCTACCAGGAGCGGTTCCGGCACATCCTCGTGGACGAGTTCCAGGACACGAACCACGCCCAGAACGAGATCGTCAAGCTGCTGGGCGAGGCGCACGGCAACGTCTGCGTGGTGGGCGACTCCGACCAGTCGGTCTACCGCTGGCGCGGCGCCGACATCCGCAACATCCTGGAGTTCGAGCGTGCCTTCCCCAACGTGACCACCATCATGTTGGAGCAGAACTTCCGCTCGACCCAGACCATCCTCGATGCCGCCAACGCCGTCATCGCCAACAACGTCGGCCGCCAGCCCAAGGAGCTCTTCACCGTCGGCGACACCGGTGGGCCGGTGACGCGGTACCGCGCCGAGGACGAGCGCGACGAGGCGGCCTGGGTCTCCAGCGAGATCCTGCGCCTGCACGCGTCGGCGGGACTGACGTGGGGCGACTTCGCCGTCTTCTACCGCACCAACGCGCAGAGCCTTCCGCTCGAGACGTCCATGAAGTTCAGCGGTATTCCCTACAAGGTGGTCGGCGGGGCCAAGTTCTACGACCGGCGTGAGATCAAGGACATCCTCGCCTTCGTCCGCGTGCTGGCCAATCCCGACGACGAGGTTTCGGCCCGGCGCATCGTGAACGTCCCCAAGCGTGGCATCGGCGACACCTCGGTGGCCCGGTTGGCCGCCTGGGCCCAGGTGGAGCACGTCCCGTTCAGCGAGGCCGTCGACCGCGCCGAGGAGGCGGGCCTCTCGGGCAAGGCCCTCAAGGGAGCGCAGCAGCTCTCCAAGACGCTCTCCGAGCTGCGCCCCCTCGTGCAGACGGTCAACCCCGCCGACTTCGTGCAGCTGGTGGCCGAGCGGACGGGCTACCTGGCCGAGCTGGTCGCCGAGCACACCCATGAGGCGGACGGGCGGATCGAGAACCTGGCCGAGCTGGCCAGCCAGGCCTCCGACTTCGACGATGTCATCGGCTTTCTCGAGACGGTGGCCCTCGTGGCGGACTCCGACGAGCTCGACAGCGACGGCACCCGCGTCTCGCTGATGACACTGCACACCGCCAAGGGCCTGGAGTACCCGGCCGTCTTCGTGGTCGGTCTGGAGGAGGGGATCTTCCCCCACTTCCGGTCGCTGGCCGAGCCGAGCGAGCTGGAGGAGGAGCGCCGCCTGTTCTACGTCGGCATCACCCGGGCCCGCCAGCATCTCGCCATCTCCCACGCCTGGTCCCGCACCACCTGGGGTCGCACCCAGCCGGCCATGCCGAGCCGCTTCGTCACCGAGGTCCCGTCGCACCTGGTCGAGGACGTCGGGCTCGGCTCGCCCCGCCAGGGCTCGGGGTACGACTCGCTGTCGGGGGAAGAGCACCTGGCGGGCGCGACCTTCGCCCCGGCCGTCCCCCTCGCCGCCGCTTCGCGGGCCGCCCGCTCTGGCCGTGCCGGCGGCGGTCCGGCCGGCGCGGTGGCGGGCGGGTCCCGGGGCAGCACCGGCGCCGAGGACCTCGGGCTGGCCCCCGGCGACGAGGTGGTCCACGACCACTGGGGCCATGGTGTCGTCGTCAGCGCCAAGGGGGAGGGGTCGCGGGCCCAGGCCACGGTGGACTTCGACTCGGTGGGGAAGAAGAACCTGCTGCTCACGGCCACCCCGCTGCGCCGGGCCTGATCGTTCCTGTCTGGCGTCGGCACCAGGGCATCCGTATCCTGGGTTGCGCATGAAACGTCCCTACAGGGTGGTCGTGGCCAAGCCCGGCCTCGACGGCCACGACCGCGGGGCCAAGGTGATCGCCCGGGCACTCCGGGACGCCGGGTTCGAGGTCGTCTACACCGGCCTGCACCAGACGCCGGAGCAGGTGGTCCAGGCCGTCGTGCAGGAGGACGCCGACGCCGTGGGGCTGTCGCTCCTCTCCGGGGCGCACCTCACCCTTGTGCCCAAAGTGGTCAAGCTGCTGGCCGACGTCGGCCGCGGCGACGTGCTCGTCATCGTCGGCGGGATCATCCCCGAAGGTGACATCCCGGTCCTGCAGGAGCAGGGCGTTTCCCACGTCTTCACGCCGGGTGCACCGCTCGATTCCATCGGCTCGTGGCTGTCGGAGGCCCTCGACCAGCGCGAGGAGGCGCTCGAGGCCTGACGCCGTTCCTGCTGCACCCGCTTCCCCTACCCACCCACGCGCCGGCGCGCGAGAGACAAGGAGACAGCACCCAAAGTGGACCTGTACGAGTACCAGGGCAAGCAGTACTTTGCCCGCTTCGGCATCCCCACCTCCCCGGGAGGCGTGGCCGAAACGGTGGACCAGGCCGTCGAGCAGGCCGAGTCCGCGGGCTATCCCGTCGTGGTCAAGGCCCAGGTGAAGGTCGGCGGCCGCGGCAAGGCGGGAGGCGTGAAGCTGGCCGCCGACGCCGACGAGGTCCGCCTGCACGCGGGCAACATCCTCGGGCTCGACATCAAAGGCCACGTGGTGAAGCGGCTCTGGGTCGAGCACGCATCGGACATCGCGAAGGAGTACTACGCCAGCTTCACGCTCGACCGCCCGGCGAAGTTGCATCTCGGCATGCTGTCGGCCGAGGGCGGCGTCGAGATCGAGGAGGTGGCGGAGACCAACCCCGACGCCATCGCCAAGCTCCACATCGACCCGGTGGCCGGCATCACCGAGGACCAGGCCCGGCAGTGGGTGGACCGGGCCAACCTCGACCCCGAGGCACGGGACCAGGCGGCGACCCTGCTCGTCCGCCTCTACCACTGCTATGTCGAGGGCGACTGCGACCTGGCCGAGATCAACCCCTTGATCCTGACGCCCGAGGGCAAGGTGCACGCGCTCGACGCCAAGGTGACGCTCGACGAGAACGCCACCTTCCGCCACCCCGAGTGGGAGGAGTACGAGGACGACTCCGACGTCGACCCCCGCGAGAAGATGGCCAAGGAGAAGGGCCTCAACTACATCGGCCTGTCGGGCACCGTCGGCATCATCGCCAACGGTGCCGGCCTGGCGATGAGCACGCTTGACGTGGTGACGCAGGTCGGCGGCACCGCGGCCAACTTCCTCGATATCGGCGGTGGTGCCAATGCGGACGTCATGGCCGCCGCGCTCGAGGTGATCAACGCCGACCCGGCGGTCAAGTCAATCTTCGTCAACATCTTCGGCGGCATCACGCGGGTCGACGAGGTGGCGAAGGGCATCATTGAGGCCATGGGCCGGGTGAAGCTGAGCTCACCGGTCGTCATGCGCCTGGACGGCACCAACGCCGTCGAGGGTCGTGCGCTCCTGGCCGACCATTTGTCGGACACGCTCATCGCCGAGCCCACCATGCTCGAAGCCGCCCGCCGGGCCGTCGGCCTGGCTGCGGCATAGGCGCCCCGGACCCGAGAGAGAACAGGAACCAACGTGAGCATCTTCGTCGACGAGACGACAACGGTCGTGATCCAGGGCATCAGCCCGACGAGCCAGGGGCTCTACCATGGCCTGCGCAACAAGGCCTACGGCACCAAGGTGGTGGGCGGCACCAACCCCAAGCGGGGCGGCGAGGAGATCGAAGGCATCCCGGTCTTCGCGTCGGTGGCCGAGGCGGTGAAGGAGACCGGCGCGACCGCCTCGTTCATCTCGGTGCCGCCGCGGGGCGCGGCCGACGCCATCGTCGAGGCGGCGGAGGCCGGTATCGCCTTCATCGTCTGCATCACCGAGGGCATCCCGGCCCAGGACGAGGCCGTCGCCTACAACCGCCTGGTCCAGGAGTTCCCGGCCACACGCCTGCTCGGCCCCAACTGCCCGGGCATCATCAGCCCGGGGAAGTGCAACATCGGCATCACGTCGGGCGACATTGCGCTGGCGGGAGGACCGGTCGGCATCGTGTCCCGCTCGGGCACGCTGACCTACCAGGCCCTGCACGAGCTCTCGCAGCAGGGCATCGGGCAGACCACCTGTGTCGGCATCGGGGGCGACCCCGTGCCGGGGACGAACTTCATCGACTGCCTCGCCGCGTTCGAGGCCGACCCCGAGACCAAGGCCGTGATGATGATCGGTGAGATCGGGGGCTCCGAGGAGGAGCGCGCCGCCGAGTTCATCGCGTCCAGCATGACCAAACCCGTGGCAGCCTACATCGCCGGCGTCACCGCCCCCCCGGGCCGCAAGATGGGCCACGCCGGCGCCATCATCTCGGGCTCCCAGGGCACGGCCCAGGCCAAGATGGACGCGCTCTCGGCCGCCGGTGTCGCGGTGGCGCAGAACCCCACCGAGTGTGGCGAGAAGATGGTGGCCATCGTACGGGGGCTCGGCTGAACCACCCGCACGATGGCGGGCTGACCTTTGGCTAGGCGTTGACCGTCTGTGCCGGTGCCGGCCTCGGCGCCGCGGTCACCGCTGCAGCGCCATCCGGGTCGCCACCGAGCGTGCCCCGCCGCTGCTTGACGGCGATCACGATCCCCGTGGCGAGGATCCACACCGGAAGCCCGAAAAGTATGGCGAAGAAGCTGAGCGGGCCGGCCGCACCGACCACGGCGACCAGGATGGAATACCAGCCGAGCAGCTTGGGCAGCGGCGCGACGCCTCGGTTGAGCAGGATGGCGAGTCCGGTCGAGAGCGTCAGGAAAATCAGGCCGGCGAGGAACAACAATTCGTTGTTCGTCGAGTAGAAGTTGACGAAGTGCGCCACGGCGTAGTCATGGTTGTGCGAGGCCAGGATCAGCGTGATCTCGAAGCTCCCAGCGACGACGATGCCCGCGACGAGGATGATGGCCGAGGCGAAGGCCACATTGGGCAGCAGCCGCTGACCGCCGGCCTCGATCAGCACTGTGCGCAGCTGCGTGACGAAGACCATGAGCAGGAAGAGCGCGAGCCCAACCATCCAGACCGTCGCCCACTGCTGGTTCACGTGGGTGTTGTACCAGTGCGCCACGGAGACTCCCGACGCGTTCTCGCCCGGCGAACTGCCCGAGAGCGGTCCGAACGAGACGAAGAGCAATGCGACAGCTACCAACCCGATCAGCCACAGCCAGCGGTTTACGCTCGTATCCCTCATTGCCATCCCTCCCTTTGTCCGAAGTGGACATCCAGGAACGTGGCCCAACGTGACGCCCGGGGAGGCGCTCGCTCGCACGCTCCTACCCCCATTGTGAACCCTTCCGCCGCGGAGCGGAAGGGGGGTAGTACCGACGCCATATAGGGGGGCCAGCACCCCCACGCCGCCCTGTGCATACCCCATCGCCGCCCCACGCCTCGTTAGCGTCTTGCTCGATGGAGCCTGGAATTCCCCCCGGAGGTTCAGGCCCCCGCACGTGGCTGAGCCGCACCAAGGACCGCTCCCCGTCCACCCCGCTGCGCCTGGCCGACCTCGATCCGACCTCCCGCCGCCGCGCCATCCTCCGCTGTGGCGTGACGATCGCTCTCTGTTGGGTGTTCATCATTGGCGCGTTCTACGTGGCCCCCATCGGTCACGAGTCCAGTCTGCGTGCCTTCGTGCGTTTGGGTGCCGACATCGCGGTCATCGCGGCCGTCTTCGCCTGGCAGATCCGCCGCATCTCCCTCGCCGAACTCCCCGAGCTGCGGGCGATCGAGGCCCTCGGGATCGTGATCGTGCTGTTCCTGGTCGCCTTTTCGGGCATCTACTTGGGGATGTCCCACGAATCTCCGTTCACTTTCACCCAGCGGCTCGACAAGACACGGGCTCTCTACTTCACCATCACCATCTTCTCGACGGTCGGTTTCGGTGACATCACGCCGCGGACCGACGCCGCCCGTCTGGTCGTGTCGGCCCAGATGCTGCTGGATCTCGCCATCATCGGCGCCGTCGTCCGCCTGATCTTCAACGCGGCTCGCAGCAGGATCACCCCCGCGGCTGAGCCCGCCACCGTGACCGGGCAGTAGCGGTCGGGCCACCGCGCCGGCACTCCTGGAACGGTTCCGGCGGCGCTGCGCAGCGCCTCTACCCAAAGAACGGTCGCCGCGCAACCACGATGTGTCATCGGAAATTCGGCCCACTCCGTTGTCACAGCCGCGTGCTTCCATCGACACATGGAGTTGGAGGTCTTCGCCGAGGAACTCGATGCGCTCCGGCCAAGATGCCGCTCGATCTCTTGGTGCATGTACGCCGCAGACCTTCCAACAAATCCCTCGACTATGTCGGACTCAGTCAGCGACCACCCGAGGCCGGTGAGAATCTCAGCCTCGACGCGGATAGCTAGCCGTTCACTATCGACCAACACGCCATCACAGTCGAAGATGACCAGGTCAAAACGGCCCACCAGCATGTCCTATGGCAGGTCCGGGGTGGGAGTATCCAGCCCGACCCTGTACGCCTGGCACGGTAAAGCACTTCAGCACAACGGGGGCAGGGCGCCGATCATTTAGGGGCCGCCCCCCATGGCTGTCTTTCTACCGTCCTTACGGCGTCGCGTCGCCCAGCTTCTTCGCCAGGGCAGCGACGAAAAGGTCGACGTGATGGTCACCTTGTTCCAAGAGCACGGCACATTTGTTAGACCGGGCCTGTCGTTGATCTCCGTCTACATCAGCGAGGCTCCTGAAGGCGACCGCGGCATTCCGGTAGACACCGGCTGCTGCCCCCAGCTCACCTCCTGCTTTTGCGAAGCCCCTCGGTGGGTGCGAGCTTCTGAGCCAACCACTCAGGCTGCCGCAGGCAGAGACCACCTGTGAGGCCACTGCTTCGTCTGCCTCGACCGGCGTCTCTAATTCCGTCTCAAACGCCTCCCGCAGGCGGTCAACCGCTTGAGTAACAGCCACTAGGTGTTCCTGGGCAGTAGAAGCCCATTCGCGCCTCGCGGCTTCAGGCTCAGGAGTCCTGGACATCATCGCAATATACGCAGGTCAGGCGGGTCAGTTTGCCAAACATTCGCGAGCTGTTCACCTTTAGATAACCCAAAGTTTGCCCTTTCGTCACGCTGGCCTGCGACATTGCAGCGGGGACATCAGCGCGGGGAAGGCGGAGGATCGAGTGACCAAGCTGGACGTGGCGGGTTCAGGGGGGGCCGGGGAACTCGGAGACCTGCTGCCTCAGACCGGCCTCGCCGCCTCGGGGCCAACTGTCACCGATCTCCTGAACGAGGCCCCAACCAGCAAGTTCCATCGACGCACCGTCATCATCTCGGGTGTCGGATTCTTCACCGATGCCTACGACCTGTTCGTCATCGGGACCGTGGCTGCGCTCGTGGCGGTCCAGTGGCACCTAAGCACGCTGCAAACGAGTTGGGTCACCGGTGCAGCCATTCTCGGCGCATTCATTGGCGCCTTCGTCTTCGGTCGCATCGCGGACGTGATCGGTCGCAAGAAGGTCTACGTCACGGTCGCTGTGATCATGATCATCGGGGCGGTCGCCTCGGCCTTGGCCCCCGACTTCCTCTTCTTGGTGGTCGCCCGGCTCGTTCTGGGCCTTGGCATCGGTGGCGACTATCCCGTGTCGGCCGTGATCATGAGCGAGTACTCCAACCGACATGACCGGGGCCGCTTGGTTGGCCTGGTCTTCTCCATGCAAGCGCTGGGCCTCATCGTCGGCCCGCTGGTGGCCCTCTTGCTTCTGTCCTCCGGCATCGGAGATTCGTTGACCTGGCGCATCCTGTTGGGCCTAGGCGCCGTTCCCGCTGCGGCTGTCGTGTACCTGCGCTCCAAGATGCCCGAGTCGCCTCGCTATCTGGCCCAGGTGCAAGGTGAGCACGGCCGTGCCGCCGGCGAGCTGGAGCAATTCAGCGAAGGTGTAATCGCCGAACCCGCCCGAGTCGGAACCGCCTCGGGCCGTATGCGCCTCAGCGCCTTTCTGACCGATCCGCATATGTTGAGGCTGCTCCTCGGCACCGCGGGAGCGTGGTTTCTTTTCGACTACGCCTACTACGGCAATACCCTGTCCCTGCCCGCCATCTTGAAGGAGGTGGACGCTACCGCCAGCTTGGAGACGAAGCTGCTGTGGTCACTCGGGATGTTCGTGATCTTCGCCGTCCCTGGCTATCTACTCGCGGTCAGGCGAATGGACCGCATTGGCCACCGTCGCCTGCAGTTCATCGGGTTTTCCGTTATGGCGGCCTGCTTTGTCGTGCTGGCCGCTGTGCCCCAGCTCACCCAACAGATAGCACCGTTCTTGGCGATCCTGGGACTGAGCTACTTCTTCATTCAGTTCGGACCGAACATGACGACGTTCGTGCTGCCGTCCGAGGTTTTCCCGGTGAGCATGCGCACGACGGGACACGGGGTAGCTGCGGGGATCGGCAAGTTGGGAGCCTTCGTCGGAGTCTTCCTGGTCCCGGTTCTGCAAGACCACATTGGCTTGCGGGGCCTGCTCGCGGTCGCCGGAGTCTCAGCGGTGCTGGGCTTCGCAGTGACGGGCCTTCTGCCCGAACCCGCGGGACGAACCTTGGAAGATGTGGCCGACCACCGATCGGATACTGCGACACCAGGACCTGTGCGAGTTGTCGCCACCGATGATCTGACGAGCCGGGAACTGAAGACCGCGTAGAAGCGAACCCGCCCGCAGTCGATCGAATCGGCCGAAAACTCTGGGTGTCCAAGCCCCCGGGGAGGTGGGGCAGTTCGCACCATGGGGGCGGGGGATGCCGGTGGGTTTTTGCGTGGCAATGTTCGACCAGTAACAGCCAACCTCGCAGATTCGATGCCAGTCGTGCGACTCGGTGATCTCTTCCTGGCAGGAGAGAGGGATGGTGCGTGCGCCCTGTGCTCCGGTGGAATCAGGGACAACGCCACCCAGTCGACAGCATCGCTTTTCCGATTCGGTGCTCGGGTGCCAGGAGCGGGCTGGCTGAGGCCGTGAGCGAGGCTTAGTGTCCCCTCTGATCGCCGACCTAGCGTGGCGTGGGCTTGAGCCTCGATCGCTTCTGGGTCGGGATCCTCTGACTCTGCGGGATCGGGTACTGCGTCGTTGTTGGATTGAGCTCGAGAATTTGCTCTGTGTTGCACTCGTTGCCGATGGGCGGCGTCGATTCGTTGTCGGACACCGCGAGCAGCTTTGGCGCCTTGGGGACCGGCGATCCGAGCATGGGCAGTGTGGTCGTGAGATCGCCTACAGTCGAGCGTCGCCAGCTCGAGACGTTGGGGGGGTTCACCCCGAACAGCGTCCGCAGGAACTGCAGCTGGGAAGTGTGGTCGAAGACGTCAGAGCACACCCATCCCCCGACCGAGAAGGGTGAGACGACGATCATCGGTACCCGGACGCCCAGACCGGTCGGACCGGCGATCCCGTCGGCGGACGACGGGAGCGGGTCGACCGTCAGATACTCGCCGTCGGTCCCGGCCGGGGCAGTGGGTGGCGGGACGTGGTCGAACCAGCCGTCGTTCTCGTCGTACATGATGAAGAGCACGGTGCTCGCCCACACAGTGGGGTTGGACAGAAGGGTGTTGAGGATCTGCAGCGTGTACCACTCGCCAAGCTGAGCCGGTGCCGGTGGGTGCTCGTCGTAGCTGTCGGGGGAGAGGATCCAAGACACCCTGGGGAGCGTGTTGTTGGCGACGTCGGTGGCGAAGTCGTTAGGGCCACCCGACGCTGTGAGACCGCCGTTCACGTTCGGCCCGTAGTAGCCGAAGGCGTTCTGGTAGAGGGTAGAGGTCGGGTCCGAGTACTGCTTGAAGTAGAGCAGCACGTTCTTGTTCACGAAGGCGCCCGATCCGGGCTGGTAGGCAGGGCCGTAGGGGTTGTAGCACTTCCAGGTGATTCCGGCAGCTTGCAGAGCCTCGGGCATGGTCTCCCACGAGCAGGTGAACTGGCTGGTGGTCTGGTCCGAGTTGGTCACAATGATCGGGCCCCCGGCCACGCCGGCCGGGTCGATGCTCCCCGTCATCTGCATCAACCGGTTGGGGTGGGTGGGGCCGAGCACCGAGCAGAAGTAGTGGTCGCAGATGGTGAACTTGTCGACGAGGTCGTAGTAGAAGGGGATGTCGTGCTTCGCCCACAACAACCAGAGATCGTTCCTACTGCCGAGGCGATGAGACGCTCTCCACGACGGTTCGTGCGATATCCATGAACCGTGCTGCAACGCTTGAGATCGGCCCGCTCCTATGAATGAACCCGACCGTGACGATCTGCGGCGGAAGGAAGGGCCTGATCTCGATGCCCTGGTGTTCGATCACGACTCGCAAATATGAGAGAAACGATCCCATCCCCGCCTGAGCCGCAGCGATCCACGTGCCACGGTCTTCTGTCTCAAGTGATATGTGCAGGTTTGTCCGAGTCGTGCTGGTAGCCGTATCAATGATGAGATCACGACGATCCGAACCCGACGGCGGCACAATGAGCGGTTGGGTAGCCACGTCATCCCATGACACGGTCGCGGGGAGATCGGTACCAACAGGTGAGACCAACACCACCTCCTCTTCCGCGATGGGTTTCGATGTCAGTTGGCGATCATGCCTGCCCGGTATCAGCTCAGTGAAGCCAAGCTCTGCTTCCCCATCTTGAACCGTGCGGAGCACGTCGTCGGTGTCGCTGGCTCGGCACACGCTGAGTTTGAGTTCAGGTTCGAATCGACCGAGCTCGCTCAATGCCGTCGTCAGGAGCAACCCATTCGTGGGCGTGGTGGCTATCACCAGCTCGGATTGCCCCCTGGCCGCACGTGCAGTCTTACCTACCGCGTCGATGGCCGCGAGGGCCTCTCGGGCAGCGTTTACGACGGCCCGGCCGGCGTCGGTGGGAGCAAGACGCCTGCCTTGGCGGCTGAACACGGTCACGCCGTGGTCGGCCTCGAAAGCGCGTACGGAACGAGAAATCACCGGCTGGGTGACGCCCAGGAATCGAGCAGCGGCGTTTACGGAGCCGAAGTCACTGACAGCAACGAGATAACGCAGCTGCTGGATGTTCATGTCCAGAGAGCATAGGTCATATGCCCAAATCGGGGATTGTTGGGAGCAGCTATGGATGCTCTTCTGTCAATCCATGCGGGACGCGATCGTAAGGGGAGGCCGTCGATGACTGGACTGAGGCGAGCGATGACCGGGGGGGCCATCGGGGCCTTTCTCGTGCTAGCGACTGCAACGTTCGGCCAGCTGTCGAGTGTTACCAACGCGGGAGCCCAGGGTCCGGTAGTGCGAGCTGCGCTCGCACCGGGGTCGATCAACAACGTTCTCGTCATCGAGCTCGAGAACGAGGACGCCTCCACCACGTTCGGGCCCGGTTCTCCGGCAACCTATCTCAACAACACTCTGGTCCCAGAAGGCGAGCTGCTCGACAACTACTACGCCATTGGTCACGTGAGCCTGGACAACTACATAGCCGAGATCTCCGGACAGGCCCCGACGCCGCTGACGGACTCCGACTGCGACCTTGGTGAGTATGTCAACGTCAGCCCAGGAACCAACGACCCAAACGCCACAGAGTATCCCGGCCAGGTAGACGGCAATGGCTGCATCTTCCCCTCACAGGTGCAGACGATCGCCAACCAGCTCGATGCTGCCTATCCGGCAAACCCGACCACAAACGTGGCGTCCTGGCGGGAGTACGCCGAGGACATGGGCAACGATCCGTCTCGAGACGGAGGAACAGCCGACCCCCTCGGTGGCACCGACTGCGCACACCCGACCGTTGGCGGAACGGACCAGACCGTCACTGCTGAGGCAGGCGACCAGTACACCAACCGGCACAATCCCTTTGTGTATTTCCACTCCATCATCGACAACACGGCGGAATGCGATGCCAACGTGGTGCCCCTCGGGACGGTCAAAGTTGGACAATCAAGCACATTCAATGGCACGCAGCTTCCGGACACGTTCACCGGCCATTTGGCCAATGACCTAGCCAGCGAGGCGACGACTCCCAAGTTCTCATTCATCACTCCAAACCTCTGTGACGATGGGCACGACGCGACCTGCGCCGGCACCAACATCGAGGGCGGCAAGACCGGTGGGCTCACTGCGGCGGATCTTTGGCTGAAGCACTACATGCCGCTGATCACCGCCTCGCCGTCGTACCAGTCCGGTCAGATGCTCGTGGACATCACTTTCGACGAGGGCGATATCGCGGACACGACCGCATGTTGCGGCGAACAGCCCGGTCCGAACTGGGCCTACCCCGGGTTCAGCCCCTTGTTGGGCACCGCGCCGACCACCCCAGGCGCCGACCCAGGGGGTGGGAAGATCGGGGCGCTCCTGCTGAACTCCAAGTACATCCAGCCGGGGACCGTCGACACGACCGGGTACTACAACCACTACTCGGCGCTGCGGAGTTTCGAAGATCTTCTCGGGCTCACCACCGGAGGTACCGACGGCGATGGCCATCTTGGCTTCGCGGCCGCACCCGGGCTGACTCCCTTCGGCCAAGACATCTTCCAGCCCGATGAGGCGCCGACGATCATTACCAGCCCATTGAGCCAATCGGTGGTCACCGGAGAGACCGTCTCCTTCACTGCGGCCGCCAACATTGCGACGCCAAATGCGCAATGGCAGCTCTCGGTCAACGGCGGGTCTTCGTGGATCAACGTGCCGGGCGCCACATCGGCCACGCTGACGTCGGGCACTTTGACGCCCTTCGAGCAGGGTTGGGAGGTCAGAGCTGTCTTGACCAACTACGTGGGATCGGCGACCACAAGCCCCGCCACGATTACGGTGCTCCCGCCGACGACTAGCGTCGTCCTGCCGTCGAACAACGCCACCGTCTCAGGCAGCCAGTACCTCGACGCAATCACGTCACCGTCCGTGAGCAACGTCACGTACGAGCTCACCGGCGGGAGCTTGAACGACCAAGTGATAGCCACAGCCGTCCCCACCATCTACGGTTGGATCGCGAGCTTCAACACCACGACCGTGGCCAACGGGACGTACACCTTGCAGAGCGTTGCCACCTCCAACGGGCTGACCGGCACTAGCCCCGGGGTCTCCGTCACGGTCGACAACCCGCCTCCGTCGACCTTCGTCGCCCTCCCGGCCAACGACACCACGCTCATGGGCGCCCAGTACCTCGACGCTGGAGCCTCAGCCGGGGTGACCCAGGTCACTTACGAGATCAGCGGAGGCCCCAACGACCTCGTCGATCAGACGATCTCGGGTTCGACACCGACGATTTACGGCTGGATCGGCGCCTGGAACACGGCGAGCGTGCCCGACGGGACCTACACGCTCAACAGCGTCGCCTCCTACGCAGGGGGTGTCAGTGGTACGAGTCCGCCTATCACAGTGACCGTTTCGAACTAACCGCCCCCCGGGAACCCGCTCTCCTCCAAGCTCCCCTCCGTCGCGGGCTGGTCACCCCCTTGGTGGGGCTCCCGCCCTGCTTCTCGGCCGCCTCCCGGCCTTTGCCCTCCTGTCCGCCTTCCGGCCGCCTCTCCCTCTCTCCGCTTCCTTTGTGCCCCTCCGCCCTGACCCCGTGGATGGACTCGGCCTCCTTCGAGCGCGCCACCTTCTCGCTCGGCAACCGGGTCGACGTCAGCGTGCGGGCGCGGCTGTTCAGCGGTGGGACCCGCCGGGCGATCGAGCTGCGCGATCGCATCTGCACCCACCCGTACTGCTACGAGGGCCGAGAACTGCCAGGCCGATCACATCGAGACCTACGCCCAGGGTGGCCCGACCACCCAGGAGAACGGCCGCCTGCTCTGCAGGTTCCACAACCGCTGGCGCAACCAAGGCCACCAGCAGCGCCAGCGCCCCCCACCGGTGGCGGCCTGACCGGGCGTCGGCCTGCCCCGGGAATCACCCGACGGCCGATTGGGCCCGCAGCACCTCGTCGCCCGACCCTCCCACCCCCGCATCCGACCCCGTTTGCTCCAACGCCTTCACGGCGTGACGCTCCCGCGTCGGGAGTTGCTGGACGTGGATCTGCCGCGCCCTACTGCCCTTGCGGTTCCTGTGGCCCCGTCGCTCCAGCCCTCCGGGAAGGTCCTGGAGCGACATGGGGTTCCAACAAGAGCGACATGGGGTTCCAACTAGATTGGCTCCCGTGCGCCTCGCGGTCCTTGTCTCGGGTTCCGGGACGATCCTGCAGGCGATGTTCGAGGCTGGGCTCCCGGTCACCGCCGTCCTCTCAGACAGGCCCTGCGCCGGGCTGGCTCTGGCAGAGGAGAACGGCGCCGCGACCGAGCTCGTCGACCGGGCGGCCTACGGGGGCTTCGGCCCCGACTTCGACCGCCCGGGCTTCACGGCGACCGTGGCCGCGACCTTGGTGGCGCACCAGGTCGACCTCGTGGCCATGGCCGGCTTCGGGACCGTCATGACCGAGGAGGTGCACCGCGCCTTTCCCCACCGCATCTTGAACACGCACCCCGCCCTCCTCCCGGCCTTCCCGGGCTGGCACGGCGTGCGCGACGCCCTGGCGGCCGGCGTGCCCGAGACCGGGTGCACGGTCCACCTGGCCACTCTGGAGATGGATGCTGGGCCGGTCCTGGCCCAGGAGGTCGTCCCGGTCGTGTCCGGCGACACCGAGGCGACATTGCACGAGCGGATCAAGATCGTCGAGCGCACGCTGTATCCCGCCACGGTGGCCTGGGCTCTGGGCGAGCTGCAGGCGGGACGCGAGATCGAACCACCATCACCGCTGCACGGCATGGGGCGCGTCGGGGTAGGCGCCGGCGCCGGGAGCGGTAGCCGGAGAGCCGAGAAGAAGGAGAAGACGAGGAGATGACTTCGTGAGGGCGCTGCTGTCGGTGTACGACAAGGAAGGCCTGGTCGAGCTGGCCCAGGGTCTCTCGGACCTGGGGTGGGAGCTGGTGGCGAGCGGCAACACCGCAGCCACCCTCGGCGCTGCCGGGATCGCGCATGTCGAGGTGGCCGAGCTGACCGGATCCCCCGAGATGCTGGGGGGGCGGGTCAAGACCCTCCACCCCAAGATCCACGGCGGCATCCTCGCCGACCGGTCCAAGCCCGAGCACCTCGACGACCTGGCGACCAACGACATCGGCGCCATCGATCTGGTGGTGTCGAACCTCTACCCGTTCTCGTCCGACCCCTCGGTCGAGCTGATCGACATCGGCGGCCCCGCCATGGTGCGTGCGGCGGCCAAGAACCACGAGCACGTCGGCATCCTGACCGCACCGTCCGACTACCCGGTCGTGCTGGAGGAGCTGCGCGCCTCCGGCACGCTCTCGGCCGCCACGCGCCGCCGGCTCGCCCGGGCCGCCTTCGCCCACACCGCCGCCTACGACGCGGCGATCGTCGCCTGGCTGGACGCCGGAGGACCGACCCCGGTCGCGGCGCTCCAGGGCGCCACGGCCGCCGACCTCGAGGAGGCCGACCTGTCGGCGGTCCTGCCGCCGACGCTGCACCTCACGCTCGAGCGCACCGACGTGCTGCGCTATGGCGAGAACCCGCACCAGCGCGGCTCGCGCTACCGCGTGGCGGGGACGGCCAGCTGGTGGGACGACATGGTCCAGCACGCGGGCAACCAGCTGTCCTACCTCAACATCTTCGACGGCGATGCGGCGTGGCGGCTGGTGCACGAGCTGGCGGCGGACGCCGGTCCCGGGGAGGTCGCAGTGGCCATCATCAAGCACGCCAACCCCTGCGGCGCCGCCGTGGCCGACGACCTCGTCACGGCGTACGAGCGTGCGCTCGAATGCGATCCGATGAGCGCCTTCGGGGGCGTGGTCGCCATCGGGGGCGGCGTCACGGACGAGGTGGCTGAGGCCATCGCCGCCGGACCGCTGGCCGACGTGATCATCGCCTCCTCGTATACACCCACGGCACAGGAGAAGCTGATCAGCCGGCGCAAGGCCACGCGCATCTTGTCGGGGCCGCCGCCGGAGCAGGCGGTCCGTCAGTTGCGCAGCCTCGGCTCCAGCGTCCTGGTGCAGGACGTCGACGCCTTCGTCTCGCCCCGTTCGCAGTGGCGCGTCGCCACCAAGCGCGGCCCCTCCGAGGACGAGTGGAGCGATCTGGTGCTGGCGTGGCGCGTGTGCGGCCGCACCACCTCCAACGCCATCGCCGTGGTGACGGGCGGTCAGGCCGTCGGGGTCGGGGCCGGGCAGCAGTCCCGGGTCGTCGCCGCCGAGATCGCCGTACAGAAGGCGGGTGAGCGGGCCAAGGGCGGTGCGGGGGCGAGCGACGCCTTCTTCCCCTTTCCCGACGGGCTGCTGGTGCTGGCCGACGCGGGCGTCACGGCCGTCGTCCAACCGGGCGGCTCGGTGAAGGACGATGAAGTGATCGCCGCCGCCGACGAGGCGGGTCTGGCGATGGTCATGACCGGCGAACGACACTTCCGCCACTGATGGGCGCCATCCTGCTCGACGGTGAGCCGGTCGCCGCCCGAATCCGCGCCGAGGTGGCAGATGGCATCGAGCGTCTGCGCACCGAGGGAATCCAGGTCGGCCTGGGCACCATCCTCGTGGGGGACGACGTGCCGAGTGAACGCTACGTCGCGTTGAAGCACGAGGACTGCGCCGGCATCGGCATGTACTCGGTGGGTGAGCACCTGCCCGCCACGGCGACGCAGGCGGAGGTGATGGACGCCATCGCCGGGTTCAACGCCGATCCGAAGGTCAGCGCGTTCCTGGTGCAGCTGCCGCTGCCGCCGGGCCTCGACGAGGAGCAGGCGCTCCTGGCGGTCGACCCGGCGAAGGACGTCGACGGGCTGCACCCCGTCAACCTGGGACGCCTCGTGCTCGGCACGCCGGGCCCACTGCCGTGCACACCGTCGGGGATCGTCGAGCTGCTGCACGCGTACGACGTCCCGGTGGAGGGACGCCACGTCGCCATCATCGGGCGCGGCGTGACCATCGGCCGGCCACTGGCCAACCTCCTCTCCCTCAAGCGCCCCGGATGCAACGCCGCGGTGACGATCGTCCACACCGGTGTCGACCCAGCCGACATGGCGGCGATGGTGCGCACGGCCGACATCGTGGTGGCGGCTGCGGGCCGGCCCCATCTGCTCACGCCGGACATGGTCAAGCCCGGAGCAGCCGTCGTGTCCGCCGGCACCAGCTTCGAAGGGAAGAGGCTGATCCCCGACGCGCACCCCGACGTGGCCGAGGTTGCGGGCTGGATCACCCCCCGCCTCGGGGGAGTCGGCCCCATGACCCGTGCCATGCTGTTGCGCAACGCGCTACGGGCCGCGGAGGCGGCAGCCCGGTGATGGTGACGGAGGCGCTGCCCACCCAGCCCGTAGCGCCGGCGCCGGCGACACGGACGCTGTCGGCGCGCCAAACAGGGAGGGCATCAAGTGAGTGAGCGGGAGTACTCGGAGCGCCCCTGGGGCAATTACACGGTCCTCGATGACGACGCGCCCGATCACAAGGTGAAGCGCATCGTCGTGCACCCCGGCAAGCGGCTCAGCTACCAGCGCCACTCCAAGCGGGCTGAGCACTGGTTCATCGTCTCGGGCACGGCGACGGTGACCCTCGACGGCGGCGTGACGGAGGTGCACGCTGGGGAGGCCGTCGACATCCCCCTCGAGAGCGCACACCGCATCGCCAACGAGGGGGATACCGACGTCATCTTCATCGAGGTGCAGCGGGGCACGTATTTCGGCGAGGACGACATCGTCCGACTCGAGGACGACTTTGGACGCGTCGATGCCTCTGGGGCGGACGCCGGGAAGGGAACGGGAGGAACCGGGAAGGTCGCATCGTCGACATGACTCGCATTGCGGAGCTCCTGGCGGCGGGGCCAACGTACTCATTCGAATTCTTCCCCCCCAAGAACGACAAGGAACTGGCCACCCTCGCCCGCACGATCGGCGAGTTGCAGCCACTGGAGCCGTCGTTCGTCTCGGTGACCTACCGCGGCGGGGCCGAGTCGCGGCAGCGCACCGTCGACCTCGTGTCCGGCTTGCTGCACACGACCAACCTCAACCCGATGGCCCACATCATCTGCGTGGCCCACACGAGGCTCGAGCTGGCCGACATCCTCGTGTCGCTGCGCAAGGCCGGCGTGGAGAACCTCATGGCGCTCGGGGGCGACCCGCCCGAGGACCCGTCCGCCGGTCCTGGCGAGCTGGCCTACGCTGCGGAGCTCGTCGAACTGGCCCGCGCCATCGGAGGCTTCTCCGTCGGTGTCGCCGCGCACCCCGCCGGCCACCCGCGCTCGCCCAACTTGCCGAGCGACCGCGACTTCCTCGCGGCCAAGCTGGCGCTGGCCGACTTCGGCGTGACCCAGTTCTTCTTCGAAGCTTCCGAGTACGAAGGACTCCTCGCCGACCTGCGCCAGCGCGGCGTGGACACACCTGTGTTGCCCGGCATCCTGCCCGTGACTTCGCTCTCCACCATGGGCCGGTTGGGCGCCATGGGCGCCGCCGCACCGGGCTGGATGGAGGATCGCCTGCGCGCCGCCGATGCGCGCGGTGGCGCCGACGCGGTGCGCAAGGAAGGCGTGGAGCTGGCCACCGAGCTCTGCTCCCACCTCCTCGATACCGGCGTGCCGGGGCTGCACTTCTACACCTTCAACACTTCGAGCGCGACCCGCGAGATCTATGCCGCGCTCGGCCTGGGTCCCGGCACCGCCTGACCCTCGTCGGAAGGTCGGCGACACCGAGGACAAGTGCCGCCAAGAAAGTCGGAGGAAGAAGCGTTCCACCCGGGGCTCCCTGCCGTTCACACCTAGTGGGTGTCTAGTGGGTAAATAGTGGGTATATACTCCGTGCAATGGCATATGTGGTGGCCCGTCCCAGAGGCCGCTTCGAGATCCGGGAGTCCGTGCACACGCCGAAGGGGCCTCGTGCCCGCACCCTGGCCAACTTCGAGCAGCTCACCGACAAGGTCCTCGACGCCGCGAGCCGACGGGCCAGCCGGCCGTTCGACGCCGACGCGGTGCGCGCCTCGGGACGCAAGGCCATCACGTCTGTCGCCGCCCGCCGCCATTCCGGCCGGGGCCGTCTGGGCGGTGTGGCCACGCCGATTCGTCAAGGCAGGCGCCGGTTCGTCGAGTCCTCGCGTCGGATGGCTGCGGCGGTCGAATCGCGGCCGCCGCCGGCCGGCTCGACACGGGACCCCGGCGACGCCCTCATTGATCTCTTGGGCCTCGTCGCCCAGGTCTCGGCCTACAGGGCCCCGCGCCCCCAAGAGCCACTGCTGTTCCCACCCCTGGCCCGCCTGCGTGCCGAACGGGCCGCACGGACCGCCGGGGGCTCGGACTGATGGTCGGGACCGGTCATTGACCAGGACCGACCAAATGGGCCACCTGGTGCCCAAAATCATCTCGCTCCACGAGATGCTCGATTCGGCCGGGGTGCCGCACCAGTTCGGCGGGGCGCTCGCGCTCGCCTGGTACCGCAACCCGAGGGCGACGACCGACATCGACGTCAACCTGACCCTGCCGCCCGAGGCGGCGGAACCGATCCTCGAGCTGCTCGCCCGGCTCGGCGTGACGGTCGGTCCCGGGGACCGGGCTGCGATTGCCTTGGACGGGCAGGCGAGGCTGGACTGGGACGGCACCTACCTCGATGTGTTCTTCGCCACCACGGACCTGCACCTCGAAATGGCCGAATGTGCCCGCATGGTCCGCTTCGGGCCGGTCGACATCCCGATCCTCGCTCCCGAGCACCTCATCGTGTGCAAGGTCATCTTCGACCGCCCCAAGGACTGGCTCGACATCGAGGAGATGCTCCGCTGGGGCACCGAGGTCGACCCCGCCCGGACGCTGCACTGGGTGGGCGAATTCCTCGGTCCGGATTCGGAGCAGCACACCCGCCTGGCCGGGCTGCTGTCTGCCGGGGCGGCCGGGCCCGCCGATCGCGTCAACAGGGTGAATTGAGGTGAATTGAGTGAACGAGTTCGTCGGTCGGCGGGACGCCGCGGCGAGGTGAATTGGGACCCCACCGCCCCGCCCCGTAGCATCCCGGCATGGCAGATCTCATCCGTATGGGCGACGACGGCACGCTCCAGGTCCCCGACGAACCCATCATTCCCTTCATCGAGGGCGACGGCACCGGGGTCGACATCTGGCCGGCCGCCAAGCTGGTCCTCGATGCCGCCGCCGCCAAGCACGGGCACACGGTCGCCTGGAAGGAAGTCCTGGCCGGCCAGAAGGCGTTCGACGAGACGGGGAGTTGGCTACCCGACGAGACCGTCGACACCTTCCGGTCGCACCTCATCGGGATCAAGGGCCCGCTGACCACGCCGGTCGGCGGCGGCATCCGCTCCCTCAACGTGGCGCTGCGCCAGATCCTGGACCTCTATGTCTGCCTGCGCCCGGTGCGCTGGTTCACCGGCGTCCCGTCGCCGGTGGTGCATCCCGAACTGGTCGACATGGTCATCTTCCGGGAGAACACCGAGGACGTCTATGCCGGTTATGAGGTGCAGTCCGGCACGCCGGAGGCCGAGAAGCTCGCCACCTACCTGCGCGACGAGATGGGCTGGCCCATCCGGGAGGCCTCGGGCATCGGCATCAAGCCGATCTCGCCCATGGGGTCCAAGCGCCTCATCCGGGCCGCCATCGTGTACGCGCTCGACCGCAAACGCCACTCCGTCACGCTGGTGCACAAGGGCAACATCCAGAAGTTCACCGAGGGCGCCTTCCGCGAGTGGGGCTACGAGCTGGTGCGCGAGGAGTTCTCCGACGTCGCCGTGGGCTGGGACGACTGCGACGGCGACCCGGGTGACAAGCTCCTCGTCAAGGACACCATCGCCGACATCACGCTGCAGCAGGTCCTGACCCGGCCGTCGGACTTCGACGTCATCGCCACGACGAACCTCAACGGTGACTACCTCTCCGATGCCCTGGCCGCCCAGGTTGGAGGCATCGGCATCGCCCCGGGAGCCAACATCAATTATGTGAGCGGCCATGGCATCTTCGAGGCGACCCACGGCACGGCGCCGAAGTACGCCGGACAGGACAAGGTGAACCCCGGCTCGGTGCTCCTCTCGGGAGTGCTGATGTTCGAGCACATCGGCTGGAACAACGCCGCCTCGGACATCGTGCACGCGCTGGAGGCCACCATCGCGGACAAGGTCGTGACCTACGACTTCGCCCGCCTGATGGATGGCGCCACGGAGGTCAAGTGCTCCGAGTTCGCTGCGGCCATCGTCGACCGCCTCTAAGAGACAACACAGCAGAAACCCGTCGGACAAGAACAACTGTCGGAAAGGACCACCGCCTCCATGGCCAAGCCCCCCGTCCACGTGACCGTCACCGGTGCCGGCGGCCAGATCGGGTACTCCATCCTGTTCCGCATCGCATCGGGCCAGCTGCTCGGCGAGGACCAGCCGATCGTGCTGCGCCTCCTCGAGATCGAGCCCGCCATGCGCGTGCTCGAGGGCGTGGTGATGGAGATCGACGACAGCGCCTTCCCGTTGGTGCACGACATCGTCGCCACCTCCGACCTGAAGACGGCCTTCGACGGCACGTCCTGGGCGCTCCTCGTCGGCTCCATCCCGCGCAAGGCGGGGATGGAGCGCAGTGACCTCCTCAGTGTGAACGGCGGGATCTTCAAGCCCCAGGGTCGGGCCATCGCGGAGAACGCCGACTCCGACGTGCGTGTCCTCGTCGTCGGCAACCCCTGCAACACGAACTGCCTCATCGCCCGGTCCAACGCGCCCGAGGTGCCGGCCGATCGCTGGTTCGCCATGACCCGCCTGGACGAGAACCGCGCCAAGGCGCAGCTCGCCGCCAAGGCCGGGGCGCCGGTGGCCGACGTCACCAACGTGGCCATCTGGGGCAACCACTCGGCCACCCAGTTCCCGGACTTCGCCAATGCCCGCATCGGTGGGAAGCCGGCGGCCGAGGTGATCACCGACGGCGACTGGCTCCGCGGCGACTTCATCACGACGGTCCAGAAACGGGGCGCCGCCATCATCGACGCCCGGGGCTCGTCCTCGGCGGCCTCGGCTGCCGCGGCGGCGATCGACACCGTGGTGAGCCTGCGCTCCAAGACGGGCAATGGGGACTGCTTCTCGGTCGCCGTCGCCAGTGAGGGCCAATACGGGGCACCCGAGGGCCTCCAGTTCGGCTTCCCGGTGGAGGCCGACGGCAAGGGCGGATGGTCCGTGGTCGAGGGCTTCGCCCACGATGACTTCGCGACCGAGCGCATCGCGGTCACCACCGACGAGTTGCTGGCAGAGCGCAACGACGTCAAGGAGCTGGGGCTCATCGGGTAACACTCCCGGTACGATGCGGACTTGATCCCTTCCCGCCTAACCGGACATCAGCCGTTCGGCACCCCGATCGAGCTGCCCCGCGTCGACTCCGTCACCGGCTGTTCGCGGCCGTGAAACCGGCGCGAAACACATGCCTGGCACCCTGAAAGCCGTGGGAGACCTCTTCGACGGCTACGGCGCGTCCGCCCGAGGGCTGACCGAGGCCGCCTTCGACGAAATGGTCGGCCACGATGGCACGGCCCGGGTGCCCTACGTCGCCGTGGCCTCCTCGCTGGCCCAGATGGGTCCCGACGACGTCTCGGGCCGCGCCACGCGGCTGGCCCGCGCGTTCATGGACCAGGGAGTCACCTTCGACCTCGACGGCGAGGAGCGACCGTTCCCCCTCGACGTGGTACCCCGGATCTTCACCGGCCCCGAGTGGTCCAAGGTGGCGGCGGGGGTGGCCCAGCGCGTGCGGGCGCTCGAGCTCTTCCTGGCCGACGTCTACGGGTCAGCCCGCATCGTCAGTGACGGGCTCATCCCGCACCAGGTGGTCACGAGCTCCCCGGGGTTCGTGCGGGCGGCCCACGGCTACTCGCCCCCCAATGGTGTGCGCATCCACGTGGCGGGCATCGACGTCATCCGCGACGAGGACGGTGAGTTCCGCGTGCTGGAGGACAACCTCCGCAGCCCGTCGGGGGTGAGCTACGTGCTGGCCAACCGCGCCGCCATGGCCAGGGTGTTGCCCGAGTTGTTCTGGGGCCAGCCCATTCAGATGGTGACCGACTACCCGGCCCGCCTGATCAGCGCGCTGCGCCGCTCCGCGCCGGCCTCCGTGCAGGACCCGACGGTGGTCGTGCTCACGCCGGGGGTGCACAACTCGGCGTTCTACGAGCACGCGCTGTTGGCGCGCCTCATGGGCGTGGACCTGGTGGAGGGGCGCGACCTGGTGTGCCACGGCACCGACGTCTTCCTCCGCACCACCGAGGGCGAGGTCCCGGTGCACGTGATCTATCGACGCATCGACGACGAGTATCTCGACCCGCTGCAGTTTCGCCCCGAGTCGTTGGTGGGCTGCCCCGGCATCGTCAACGCGGCACGGGCCGGCCGGGTGACGATCGCCAACGGGGTGGGGAACGGCGTGGCCGACGACAAGCTCGTCTACACCTACGTCCCGGCCATGATCCGCTACTACCTGGGTGAGGACCCGATCCTGCACAACGTCGAGACGATGCATCTGGTGGACGACGCCGTCCGCAAGGACGCCCTTTCCCGTCGCGGTGACCTCGTGTTCAAGCGGGTCGACGGCTCAGGGGGCAAGGGATTGGTGATCGGCCCGGCTGCGACCGCCGTTGAGCTCGACGAGCTGGCGCTCGAGGTGGAAGCCGACCCCCGCCACTGGATCGCCCAGCGCGTCGTCGCCCTCTCCACCTCACCCACCTGGGTGGACAACACCATGGTGCGCCGTCATGTCGATCTGCGCCCGTTCGCCGTCAACGACGGAGAGGACATCTGGGTCTTGCCCGGTGGCCTCACCCGGGTGGCCCTCGGCGAGGGCGGGCTGGTGGTGAACTCCAGCCAGGGCGGTGGTTCCAAGGACACCTGGGTGGTCGGCGGCGGGATCTCCATGCCCCTGCTCCCGCCACGCCAGGTCGTCCCGTTCCAGGCCGGGCCGCCCATGGACGTCGGGCCGGCGTCGGACGGTGAGCTCGGCGTGCAACAGCAACAGCAACAGCAACAGCAACAGCAACAGCAACAGCAGCGGAAACGCGCTGCAGTGACCCGCGCCCTCTTGAGCCGCGTCGCGGAGTCCATCTTCTGGGTCGGCCGCTATGTGGAGCGGGCCGAGGGGACGGCGCGCATCCTTGACGTCTCGGTGTACCAGGCCCTCGAGCAGAGCGACGTCGAGGGCTCGCACGCGGCTCGTCGCCTTCTGGCCGTCATGGGCCTGCCCGACTCGGGGACGGAGACCCTGTGGCAGGCGACCGAGCGCCTGGCCACCGATCCCGACAGCCGGTCGTCCATCGCCGGCGCGCTCGCCGCCGCCCGGGAGAACTCTCGCGCCGTGCGCCACGTCGTGCCGGTGGAGTTCTGGGAGCACATCAACGCCACCTGGGCCGAGCTCCCGCTGCGCTGGGAGACCGGCCGCCGTGCCGGGCCTGCCTTCTACCTCTCCTTCGTGAAGACACAGTGCGCCGGCATGATGGGCCTGGCCGACACGATGATGAGCCACGACCAGACCTGGCTCTTCTTCACCCTGGGCCGCTGCCTCGAGCGCACCGATGTGGTCGCCCGTCAGCTGGCCACGGTGGCCTTCGATGAGGTGTTCGACAGCGGTCTCGTCATGTTGCTGCGCTCCTGCGGCGGCTACGAGCCCTACCTGCGCCTGTCCCAGGGCGTCGTGGAGCCCGCCCGCGTCTTGGACTTCCTCCTACGCGACCGGCTCTTTCCGCGCTCGGCGTTCGCCTCGCTCACCCTGGCGGAGGAGTGCCTCGACCAGATCAACGCCGGACGCGAGGGGGCGTGGGACGACGCCCGCGGGTTGGTCGGCCTGGCCCGGGCCGAGCTCGAGTACTCGGCTCCGGCGACGCTCTCCCGCGATCTGGAGACCCGGCTGGAGCGGTTGCAGGCCTCTATCTCCTCCGTGAGTGACGCGGTGACGCTGCGGTACTTCGCACAGGACCTCCCGATGCAGTGGAGGCAGGGGGGTGGGGGCGGGTGAGCCGCACGGACGGATGGCGGCTACGGGTCTCCCACGAGACGCGATTCGACTACGACGCCCCGGCGCGGGCGTCCTACAACGAGCTGCGCCTCACTCCACGCACCGAGCTGCGCCAGACCGCGCTCGAGACGAGAGTGGTGACGTCGCCGGCGGCTCCCCAGTACTCGTATCTCGACTACTGGGGCACCAATGTGGTGGCCTTCAACGTCGACCGCGGCCACGAGCTGCTGACCATCACGGGCAACTCGCTCATCGATACCCAGAATTCCGAGGAGCCCGAAGACTGCACGTGGGAGGACGTCTCCGACGCTTCCATGACGATGGCTGACCATCTGTCACATCACCTCTATACGGCCCCTGGACCAGAGCTGTTGGAGATCGCGGGGCGCCTGCAGGCGGATCGCCCGCTCGAAACGGCGCGGCGCATCATGGCTGCCACGCACGACTCCTTGCGCTATGTGCGGGGGGTAACCTCAGTGCACACGTCCGCCTACGAGGCCTACACCGACGGGGCGGGCGTCTGCCAGGACTTCGCCCACCTGGCGCTGGCCCTGACCAAGTCGGTCGGGCTGCCGTCGCGCTACGTCTCGGGCTACTTCCATCCCGATGCAGACGCGGCGATCGGCGAGGAGATCACGGGGGAGAGCCATGCGTGGGTCGAAGTGTGGACGGGTCGCTGGTGGGCCTACGACCCGACGAACGACTGCCCGGTGGGGGAGCGCCATGTCGCCGTCGGGCACGGGCGCGACTACGGCGACGTTCCACCGGTCAAGGGCATCTACGCCGGCAACGCCGAGAACACCATGCGGGTGGTGGTGCGCATGGCGAGGGTCCACTGAGCGTGACGGGACCGGCGTGTCCGGCATGACGGGGGTGACCGGGTGGGTGACGCCGTGCTGACCAGGATGCGCATCTGGCTCCCGGACGCGCCGGGCGTCCTGGGAGCCGTGGCCGCGGAGATCGGCGCCGCCCAGGGCAACGTCGTGGGGCTCGAGGTGCTCGAACGCGAGGCGGGGGTGGCGATCGACGAGCTCGTGGTGGAGCTGCCCGACGAGCCCGGGGCGGTCGACGCCGTCTGCCGTGGAGTGCGCAACGTGCCCGGCGTCGGTGTCGAAGAGGTGACCGAGCTGATGGCGGAGGCGAAGGACCGGGAGGACACGGTCCTGGCCGCCGCCGCCGGGATCCTGCAGGCCGCCACGCCGACGGCCGCCATGAATGCGTTGACCGGTCACCTGATCACGCTGTTCGACCTCACGTGGCTGGCGTTGGCCGACGACGAGCTGGCGGGTTTCGCCGAGGTGCACGGCGACGTCCCTTCGGTCCAGTGGGTCGCCGCCTTTGCCGAGGGCTCGCGCAGTGGAGCGGACCCGGCCAACGACACGACCGGCTCAGGCGTCTTCGTCGAACCCGTCCCCGACACGGGCTTCACCGTCTGCGGCGGCCGCCCGGCATCCATCAGGCGGCGGGAGCGACACGAGATCGCGTTGTTGGTCATGGTCGCGTCGCGCTTCATCGACGCGCTGGCCGGGCACGTCGCGCCCGAGCCGGCGTCTTGGTAGCCGGCCACCGGTCGACCTGCCCGCCGAGCCGACGTTCCCCATGGCCAAGGGTGGACGAACCGTCCCGTCGAGGAACTGACGATGCGGGTACCAACGCCTAGTGTCCCCGGGCATGCTGCGCGTCGGCTTCGTCGGGTCCGGGCTCATCGCCTGGGCGCACGGCCTGAGCCTCAAGGCCATGATCGACGGCGGCGTCGTCGACGCAGCAATCGTCGCCGTCCATGACCGGCGCGAGCATCGCGCCCGTGGCTTCGCCGAGACCCTTGGCGCCGGCGATGTGGACGTCGTTGCCGACGCCGCCGAGGTGGCCCGGCGCTGCGATGCCGTATGGGTCTGCACGCCGACCTCGGCGCATCGCGGCGCGGTGGACGACGCCCTGGCCGCCGGCTGCGCCGTGTTCTGCGAGAAGCCTCTCGACGTGGACCTGGCGCGCGCCACGGCGCTGGTCGAGTCCGTGCGCGCGTCCGGCGCCGCCAGCCAGAGCGGTCTGGTGCTGCGCAGCGCCCCGGTCTTCCGGGCGCTGCGTGACCTGGTCCGGGGCGGGACGCTGGGTGCGCCGATGGCGGCGGTGTTCCGCGACGACCAGTACTTCCCCATTCAGGGGACCTACGCCTCGCAGTGGCGGGCCGATGCCTCGCAGGCCGGTGGCGGTTGCCTGATTGAGCACTCCATCCACGACCTCGACATCCTGCGGTTCTGCTTCGGCGACGTGGACTCCGTCGTCGCCCGGACGGCGAACCATGCGGGCCACGAGGACATCGAGGACCTGGCCGCCGTCACGCTGTCCTTCGCCTCGGGATTCGAGGCACAGCTCACCAGCGTCTGGCACGACATCTTGAGCCGTGGTTCGACGCGCCGGCTGGAGGTCTTCTGCCGCCAGGGCATGGTGTGGCTCGACGACGAGTTCCGCGGTCCCCTCCACGTCCAGACCAGCGATGGCACGGAGGTCCGGGCCTGCCCGTCACCGGCGTGGGTGGACGCGCTCCCACTGGCGGACGACGAAGTCGGTCTCGCCGTGCGCGCCTACGTGGAGGCCGACCGGGCCTTCATCGATGCGGTGACGGGCGGCCGGTCTCCCGAGCCGGGGCTCGACGTCGCCCTGGAGGCCCACCGTCTGGTCGAGGCCGCCTACCGCTCGTCCGCCGAAGGGGGAGCGTCGGTCGGGGTGTGCTCGACTCGGGGATGAATTCGGCGCCGGCGGCGTCATCGACAAGCCGGAGTTTCAGGGTCGGAATTGGAGTACGACCAGGAAGAATGGTCTCCCCGGGGCGGCCGGGGGGCGCCTGGACGGCTCGGTACCATGAGCCATGGCGGCGTTGTTGCGCGGCCCGCCTGACGTTCTCCGAGATGCCGAGACAAGGAGACCCCAGAGCGTGCGCTCGTTGTACCGCATCTTCACCCAGCAACCCCTCGCAGCGAAGGTGCCCGAGATCACCGTCATGTTCTGGGTCATCAAGATCCTGACCACCGCCGCCGGCGAAGCCATCTCGGATTCCCTCTCCACCGGCAACAAAGAGGTGGGCGCGCTCGTTGAGATCGCCGTCTTGGCCGTCGCGCTCGTCGCGCAGTTCAGCACCCGGCGCTACTTCGCCCCCGCCTACTGGTTGCTCGCCCTGGCCATCGCCATCGCGGGGACAGGGGCGTCCGACACGATGCACCTGACCTTCGGCATCCCCTACGCCGGGACCTCGCTCTTCTGGGCGGTCGTCCTGGCCGTGGTCTTCTTCCTCTGGGACCGCAGCGAGCACACCCTGTCGATCCACTCCATCACGACCAGCCGCCGCGAGAAGTACTACTGGGCGACCATCTTCGCCACGTTCGCCCTCGGCACCGCCGTGGGCGACCTCACTGCGACGACACTGGGGCTGGGCTACCTGGCCTCGGCGATCTTCTTCTGCGTCGTCATCCTGATCCCGTGGCTCGGATGGTCCCGGCTCCACATGAACGAGACCTTCGCCTTCTGGTTCGCCTACGTCGTCACCCGGCCCATCGGCGCCTCCTTCGCCGACTACTTGAGCAAGCCGAAGGACATCAGCGGTCTCGGCTTCGGCGATCTCCAGACAGCCGCGGTCATCACGCTGCTGGTCGTCATCCTCGTCGCCTACACGAGCATTGCCCGCTTCGACATCCAGTCGCCCGACCCCGAAGCCGGCGCCGCGCTGGCCGACGGCGCCTAGCGCAGCACCGGAGCACAGATCGTCCCACGGCACCCGCAACCTCCATAAGGTGCGGGCCATGGATATCGCCTCGCTCCTGCTCGAACTCTACGGTCGGATCCCGCCGCTGGCCGACGCCGCGGTGGAGGGCCTCGACGCGGAGGAGCTCCGCCGTGCCCCCGGGCCGCACGCCAACACGATCGGGTGGCTCGTCTGGCACCTGGCGCGGGTGCAGGACCATCACATCTCCGAGTTGCTCGGCGCAGAGCAGGTCTGGGTCGGGGACCACTGGGCCCAGCGCTGCGGGCTCGAGCCCGATCCGTCCAACACCGGGTACGGCCATAGCGCAGAGGAAGTCCGTGCCGTGCAGCCCGAGGGCCCCGAGGTGCTCATCGGCTACCTGCGGGAGGTGGACGCCCGCACGACGAGGATGCTCGAGGGCCTGGCGCCAAGCGATCTGGACCGCGTGGTGGACCGCCGCTGGGATCCTCCCGTCACCCTGGGGGTGCGCCTGGTCAGCATCGCCGACGACTGCCTGCAGCATGTGGGCCAGGCGGCATATGTGCGTGGCCTGTTCGGATACTGAGCTACCGGCGGCCGACGGTCGAGCCGCCGCTCAGCGCGCTGGTGGCGTCGGCCAGCGCACGTACTCCTCGTAGTGGTAGAGGGTCTCGTAGCCGAGCCTGCGGTAGACCGACTCGCCCATCGGCGACGCCTGCAGCGAGCATGACGACGCGCCGTGTGCGAAGGCCAGGTTGGTCGTTGCCGCCGTGACGAGCGCGCCGAGTCCCGTGGCGCGGTCCGCCGGCACCGTCCCGACCCACTGCAGGCTCGCGACCCCGTCGCTCTCGTAGACCATCGCGGTGGCGACGGGTTGGCTGTCCCGTCGGGCCACCACAATGGACGCGGCGTCGTCGTCGAGCAGCAGGGCCACTTCGTCGAAGAGATCGCAGTGCACCTCCGCCGGCATGCCGTACGTTGCGTAGGCCTCGGCGTTCACGGTCGTGAAGTCGTGCACACCCGCGTCGTCGTCGATGGTGCGCACGGTCACCCCGTCGATGGAGGGTCGGTCCGGGAGCGGTGTGCGACAGACCATCTCAGGCACCGGCTCACCGAAGGCCTCCAGGCCCTCCTCCTCGCAGGCGAGGCGCAGATCGTCGTCCTCGCCGCTGTCGCGCACCTTGATGGTGTAGCCCCGGTTCAGATCCGTGAAGAATGCGTCGGCCCGGCCGATGAGCGTGGTGCCGTTCAACGAATCTTCCGATCGAAAGGCGCCGTTGGCCACAACGGGGATCCAGGTTCCGCTCGCGCACAGCACGACTCCGTCCCCCTCCTCCAGCGCACCATGGCTGCCCCAGCGGGTCAGCGCGCGGTTGAACGCAATGAGGTTGCGGTGGCCGAGCTGCGCCTCTGACGGAACCTGTCGCTTCCCGGAGGTATCGCTGTTCCCCACCAGCCCTTCGCGGAGACTGGTCACTGGGGTCATGATGCCCCACCCGGGAGCGGGAGAAACGGATACGTCCGAAAGACCGGACTAGCTGAGCTCGAAGACGGGGTGGTCGGCGGCCACGGTGGCCCACTCGGCGTCGGTCGAGTCAGGCGTGACGCCGTCGAAGAACATCCCCGTCTCGAACTTCCATTGGCGCAGGTAGGCCCGCAGGACCGGCACGCTGTCGGCCACGGGGACCTCACGCGCCGTGCGCAGCTGGCGCCGCCGCCCCAGGATCAGCACGAGGTGCCCGCCGGCGTGGCGCACGTTGCGGACCCACTGGGTCTCGCCGCGAGGGGCGACCAGGTACTGCGTCCCCTCGAGGGTGAGGAGGTTGACCGGAACGTGGTGCAGCTTGCCGGTGCTCCGGCCTCGGTGCTCGAGGACCCGGGAGCCGTGGACACTCACGCCCATGCGGGTCAGCCCCTTGACCAGGGAGTTGAAGATGTTGCGGGTGAACCAGTCAGGGCGCTTGTAGTGGGCCGGGACGGGCTGCGGGGTGGAAGGGTTCATGGTGGTCGTGGTCATCGGTGTCTCCTTGCGGTTCGGGTTGCCCATGAACGTTGATACTAGACGTGAACACTGTTCTTGTCAAGTACTTGTGTTCTCGGTCAGGAACAACCAGACTGATCCAGTGTCCACGCCCCTGCCAACCCCTGAGCCCGCCCCGCGTCGGCACCGCGAACTGCCCGCGAGCGCGTCCGGGAGGAGATGACCGCCGAGATCCTGGCCGTGGCCGATGCGCACGTCGCCCGCGAGGGTGCCGCCGCCCTGTCGCTGCGCTCCATTGCCCGGGATCTCGGGATGGCCCCCTCCGCGCTGTACCGCTACTTCGACGGGCGGGATGCGCTACTCAGCGCTCTCATCCTCGCCGCCTACGAGGCGTTGGCCACCGAGGCCGAGCGGGCGGCGGACCTTGTGGAGGCTCAAGCCGCCCACGAGGCCGCCGGCGACGCCGAGCGGTGGCTGGCCGTCCCGCGCGCCCTGCGTCTCTGGGCCGTCGCGCACCCGCACCAGTGGGGCTTGATCTTCGGCACCCCGGTCCCGGGCTACGAGGCGCCCAAGGACACCGTCGAGCCGTACGCCCGGGTGGCGTTGGCGCTCGTACGCCCGTTGGTCGCGGCGAAGGAGACAGGCCGGCTCCGCCTGGACCGCGAGCCGCGGCCGGTGTCGGACGAGCTGGCCGCTGCGGTGGCGCCGGTCACCGAAGGGCTGCTGCCCGGCATGCCGCTCGAGACGGTGGTGCTCGCCCTCGGGGCGTGGACGACGATCGTCGGCACCATCAGCCTCGAGGTGTTCGGGCACTGGCGCAATACAGTGCTGGACCCCGGTCTGCTCTTCGAAGCCGCCATGCGCCAGGTGGCGGAGGAGATGGGCCTGCGGTGAATGCCGCCGGCGCCACACCGGCGCCGGTTGACCGCCGGGCCGCCCCGGCCCGTCAGCGCAGTGCGTCTCGCAGCTCCTGCGCCCGGAGATGCAGCTCCTCGAGCCGGTCCTCGGGGACCCACTCCGCCATGGTCCCGACGAGCTCGAAGACGAGCGCAGCCAGCTCCGCCAGCTCCTTGGAGGGTTCCTCCAGCTTGATCTGGGAGAACGGGAACGCGATGTTCACCCGGCTCGACGGGGCGATCACCCTGGAGGCTTCCCCGGGCTTCGCCTCTCCCGCTCCGTTCAGCGCAGCGGGGGCAGTGTTCTTCTCATGTGACTTTGGCACTCCACCATCCTGGTCGCGTCGCGACGATGCGCCGGTGATGGTCCTGCGAGATGAAGGGCGCCCGCCGGATCATCCGTTGGGGCGCCGCCCGCTAGCCCAGAACGGGCAGCCTCACCTCGAGCCCGGCGTTCGCCAGAAAGACGAGCTTGTGTTCGAGGGCGTTCTGCCAATCGATCATGTCCTTGTCGAATTGCATGCGGTCGCCTTCCTCGCACGCGTGCTCGAGCTCGTCGAATGCCACGTCTTCGGCATCCAACAGGGCCCGGTACTTCAAAAGGAAGTGGTCGTCGATCGGCTGGTGCACGTCGTCCCTCCTACCTGCGGCCCGACCTTTGCGGAGCCGGTGGGGCAAACGATACTTCTGCCACGGGTCGTCCGCTTGGCCGGCCCCGGGCCATGCCCGACGGCGCCCGCCGCGGGCGGCTTGGCACCGCCCGTCCTACCAGTGGCGGCGCAGGCGGAGGTAGGTCCGGGGCATGAGGGAGCGGAAGACCGTGGCGGCGTCGATCAGGGCGGACACGCTGATCTCGAGCGAGGGCCCCCCGGCCCGGGCCAGGATCCGGTGCGAGACCGTCTCGACGCTCCGCGTGGTCAGGCGCGGGGGCCGGCGCAGGCCGCGCCCGAGCGCTCCCAACCCCAGTTCGGTGGCCATGAAGGCGGGGTAGACCACGTGGACGTGGACCCCCTTGGGGCCCAGCCGGAAGGACGTGGACTCGGTGAAGGCCGACAGCGCCGCCTTGGAGGAGGGGTAGGCACCCGGGCCCGGTGAGGGCAGCCGCCCGCCATCCGAGGAGACGTTGACGATGATGCCGCTGCCGCGCTCGATCATGGCGGGCAGGACGGCCAGGGTGGCGGCCACCGGCGCGAAGAAGTTCACGTCGAAGGTGTGGCGGAAGTCGCCCTCCTGAATCTCGACCAGCCGGACGCCGGGATCCTGGGCCGCGTTGTTGACCAGCAGGTCGAGGGGACCGCGGGTGGCGGCCACTTCGTCGAGCGCCCGCCGCAGGGCGGCGGTGTCGGCGACGTCACAGATGATCGTCCCCGACCCCGGCGTGAAGGTGCGCAGGTCGGTCTCCACCTTGTCGAGCCGCTCGGCGTTGCGGGCGAGGCCGACCACGGTGGCGCCGGCCCGGGCCAGGTCCACGGAGAGCTGGGCGCCCAGACCGGCCGAGGCCCCGGTGACCACGGCCACCCGGCCCTGGTAGCGCCCGCCGAAGTCGGTCGGGCGGGCCGACGCGGGGGAGAAGCGGGTCCGCTCCATTCGCCGCCTCAGGGACCCGGCGGCGGGGGGTCCGTCAGGTCCTCGAGGTCGTTTCCCAGCCGGGAGGCCGCCTCGGCCAGCACCTCCTGGCCGGCGACCAGCGCCGCCAGGTCGCCCCGGACCCGCACCCGGCCGGCGGCCAGCGCGTCTGCCGGGTCGAGCTCACCGCGCGCCATGGCCAGTGCCTCGGTGTACCCGAGGACGATGGTCGCCGTGCCGCCCACCGTCCCGGAGGGGTCCAGCCCGAGGCGGGCCCGGCCGTCGGCCACGGTCAGGACGAGGTGCACGTCCTCGCCCGCCGTCCCCACGTCGTCGGGCACCCCGGTGACCACCTGGACCACGCTGAACGTGCCGTCGGCGGCGGCCAGCGAACCGGCGCCGGCCGCGGCGACGGCATCGGACAGGTCGAGCGCGCTGAGCGCGGCGTCGAAGGACTCCACCCACTCAGGTGAGAGGTAGCGGGGCATGGCGAGAGTCTGGTCCCCTCGGGAGGTGGCGTGCGGTCGCGGACCGACACCCCGCTGGGGGCTGCCGGTCCGACGCCCGTTCAGCCGGCGGAGGCCTCTTCGGCCGTCTTCTTCGAGCGCCCGGTGATCTTGCGCCCGAGCCAGGCCACCGGGTCGTAGCGGGCGTCGACCACACGCTCCTTCATCGGGATGATGCCGTTGTCGGTGATCTTGATGTGCTCGGGGCACACCTCGGTGCAGCACTTCGTGATGTTGCACATGCCGAGGCCGCGGTCGTGGGCGAGCTCGCGCCGGTCGTTGACGTCGAGCGGGTGCATCTCGAGCTCGGCGAAGCGGATGAAGAAGCGGGGCCCGGCGTACTTGGGCTTGTTCTCCTCGTGGTCACGGATGACGTGGCACACGTCCTGGCACATGAAGCACTCGATGCACTTGCGGAACTCCTGGCCACGCTCGACGTCGACCTGCATCATGCGGTAGCCGCCCTCGGGCTCTGGTCCCGGCTTGAAGGCCGGCACCGTCTTGGCCACCTCGTAGTTGAAGGAGACGTCGGTGACGAGGTCGCGGATGATCGGGAACGTCTTCATGGGCGCCACCATGACGGGCTCGCCCTCGGGCAGCGTGTCCATGCGCGTCATGCACATGAGACGGGGCAGGCCGTTGATCTCGGCCGAGCACGAGCCGCACTTGCCGGCCTTGCAGTTCCAGCGGCAGGCCAGGTCCGGCGCGTCGGAGGCCTGAATGCGGTGGATGACGTCGAGCACGACCTCGCCCTCGACGGCGGGCATCACGTAGTCGATGAACTCGCCGCCCTCGTCGTCCCCGCGCCAGACCCGCATGGTGACGGTGGCATCGGCGACGGCGGCGCCCCCGTCGGCGTCGGAGTCCGCATCCGGGCCGGAATCCGCCTCGGTGTCGGAGTTCATGTCGGGGTCGGTGTGGGTGTCGGCCATGGCTACCGTGCCTCCTCGAACAGTGCGCGCAGCTCGGGCGGCATCTCCGGCAGCGGCTCGGGCGCGATGGCGATCGGCGCCAGGTACCCGTGGTCGGCGGTCTGGCGCTGCACGAAGTTGACCTTGCCCATCTCGGGGTCCGGCCCCGGGTAGTCCTCGCGGGTGTGGCCGCCCCGGGACTCCCTGCGGTTGAGCGCACCCTGCGCCACGGCGATGGACGTGGTGATCATGGACGGCAGGTCGGTGGCCAGGTTCCAGCCCGGGTTGTAGGCGCGTCCCCCCTTCACCTGCACCTTGGCCGTCTGCTGCTTGAGGTCCTCCAGCTTGGCCAACGCCTCCTCGAGCTCGGGCCCGGTGCGGATGATGCCGACCAGCGTCTGCATCGTCTCCTGCAGCTCCTCGTGGACGTCGTAGGGGTTGTAGCCGTCCTCGCGCCCGAAGGGCGCGAACGCCTCGTCGATCACCGAGGCGACCTCCGCCGGGTCGACGCTGGGCGTGCCGACGCGGCCCTCGGCGAAGTCGGCCGCACCGATGCCGGCCCGGCGGCCGAACACGATGAGGTCCGAGAGCGAGTTGCCGCCCAGGCGGTTCGCTCCGTGCATCCCCCCCGACACCTCACCGATGGCGAAGAGGCCCGGCACGGTGGCGGCCTGGGTCTCGGCGTCGACGCGCACCCCGCCCATCATGTAGTGCAGCGTCGGGCCCACTTCCATCGGCACCGCGGTGATGTCGACGCCGGCCAGCTCCATGAACTGGTGGTACATGGAGGGGAGCCGGCGCTTGATGTACTCGGGCGTCCGCCGCGAGGCGATGTCGAGGTAGACGCCGCCGTGGGGGGTGCCCCGGCCGGCCTTCACCTCGGAGTTGATGGCCCGGGCCACCTCGTCGCGGGGCAGGAGGTCGGGCGTGCGGCGGTAGTTGATGTGGTCGTCGTACCAGGCGTCGGCCTCTTCCTCGGTCTCCGCCGTCTCGGCCCGGAACATGTCAGCCACGTAGTTGAACATGAAGCGGGTGCCCTCGGAGTTGCGCAGCACCCCGCCGTCGCCGCGCACGCCCTCGGTGACGAGGATGCCGCGCACCGAGAGCGGCCACACCATGCCGGTCGGGTGGAACTGCACGCACTCCATGTCGATGACGTCGGCCCCGGCCCAGATGGCCATGGCGTGGCCGTCACCGACCGACTCCCACGAGTTGGAGGTGTACTTCCACGCCTTGCCGATCGACCCCGTCGCCAGCACGAAGGCCTTGGCGGTGAAGACGACCATCTCGCCGGTCGGGCGCATGTAGCCGACGGCTCCCGAAATCCGACCCTCGGCGTCGGGGAGCAGGCGCAGGATCTTGCACTCCATGAAGACGTCGGTCCCCATAGAGACCACCTTCTGCTGCAGGGTGCGGATCAGCTCCAGGCCGGTGCGGTCGCCCACGTGGGCCAGGCGGGCGTAGCGGTGGCCGCCGAAGTCGCGCTGGGTGATACGGCCGTCCTTCGTGCGGTCGAAGAGCGCACCCCAGCGTTCGAGCTCGAAGACCCGGTCGGGGGCCTCCATGGCGTGGATCTGCGCCATGCGCCAGTTGTTCAGCATCTTGCCGCCGCGCATGGTGTCGCGGAAGTGGACCTGCCAGTTGTCCTCGGGCCACACGTGGCCCATGGCGGCCGCCATGCCGCCCTCGGCCATGACCGTGTGCGCCTTGCCGAGCAGCGACTTGCAGACCAGCGCGACGCGCAGGCCGCGCTCCTTGGCCTCAATGGCGGCCCGCAGCCCGGAGCCGCCGGCGCCGATGATGATGACGTCGTAGTCGTGGGTTTCGTAGTCGGGCATTGCGGTCCTCGTCCTCGCGGCCTAGAAGTGGAAGCCGGGGTCGTGGATGGTCCCGCTCGCCACCAGCCGCACGTAGAGGTCGCACAGGGCGACGCCGAAGAGGCTGATCCAGGCGAAGCGCATGTGGCGCGCGTTGAGCGGCGTGACGAACTTCCAGAGCTTGTAGCGCGTCGGGTGCGTGGCGAAAGACTTCACCTGGCCGCCGCAGAAGTGCCGGCAAGAGTGGCACGACAGTGAGTAGAGCCACAGGAAGGCGGCGTTGGCGCACAACACCACCGTGCCCACGCTGATGCCGATGCCGACCCCCGGCTGGCGGAAGGCCAGGATGGCGTCGTAGGTCAGGATGCAGTTGAAGAGCAGGAGGATCCAGAAGAAGTAGCGGTGGATGTTCTGCAGGATGAGCGGGAACCGGGTCTCGCCGCTGTAGCTGCCGTGGGCGTCGGCCACGCCGCAGGCCGGCGGCGACAGCCAGAAGGACCGGTAGTAGGCCTTGCGGTAGTAGTAGCAGGTGAGGCGGAAGCCGAGCGGGAAGATGAGGATCAGCAGCGCCGGCGAGTAGTTCCAGAAGGGCAGCGTCCCGAAGCTGTGGCTGCCCGGCACGCAGCTGTTGGCGATGCAGGGCGAGTAGAAGGGCGAGATCAGGTCGCGGTGCAGGTCGGGCCCGGCGTAGTAGTCCTTCCCCACGAAGGCGGCCCACGTCGAGTAGACGACGAAGGCCAGCAGGATCGCCGCCGTGATCGCCGGCTCGACCCACCAGCCGTCCTTGCGCAGGGTGGGCACGTCCGGCCCACCCCGGGGCGCCCCGATCGCAACCGGCGTCGTGGTTGCGCTCTCGACCGTCGTCGTCACTCGCACCTCCTCAGTGCCCAGCTCAACCCCAGGGTCGGGCCCAGCGGTACCCTACGGTCCGTCAAGGCGCACGTCAAAGACATAAATGGCATGAAGTTCAGAGCGATACACTCTGAACTGTGCAGCTCCACCAATTGGCTTACGCCCTGGCCGTGGCCGAGGAGCAGAGCTTCACGCATGCCGCCGCCCGCCTGCACCTGGCCCAGCCCTCGCTGTCCCGCCAGGTCCGCCTGCTCGAGCAGGAGCTGGGGGTGCTGCTCTTCAACCGGGGGCCCGGCCAGGGGCCGGTCACCCTCACGCCCGACGGCGCCGCCCTCGTGCCCTTCATGCAGCGCGTCCTGGCCGACGTGGAGGCCACCGGGGCCGAGGCGCGGGCGCTGTCGGGCATGGCCCGGGGGCGCCTGGCCGTCGGGGCTACCCCCAGCCTCATCACCAGCGCGTTGGCGCCGGCCCTCGTGGCGTTCCACGCCAGCCACCCGGGCATCGACCTCTCGGTGGTGGAGGCGGGCTCGCACCAGCTGGTGCCCCAGGTGGCGTCGGGCGAGGTCGACCTGGCCCTGGTGGTGCTGCCGGTGACCGACCCGCTGGTGGTGACCACGCCGCTCTTCGACGACCCGCTCGTCCTCGCCATCGCGCCCGATCACCCCTTCGCCCACCGGCGTCGGGTCCGGGTGCGCGACCTCGACGGGCTCGACCTGGTGATGTTCCGGGAGGGCTACGACCTGCGCGCCGTGACGCTGTCCGCCTGCCAGGAGGCGGGGGCGGAGCCGCATCTCGTCAGCCAGGGAGCCGAGATGGCCGGCGTCCTCTCGTTCGTGGCAGCCGGTCTCGGAGCGGCCGTGGTGCCGGCCATCGCGCTGCCGGGCGACGGGTCCCTGGTCGCCATCCCGTTCACGGCGCCGACGCTGAGCCGCACGGTGGCGCTGGCCCAGCGGGGCGACCGTGCGCTGGCCCGCCCGGCGCGCGCCCTGGCCGAGCAGCTGCTGGCGCACCACACGGCCGCGCCTGCTGCGCCGGCTCCCGGGCCCGGGGTTTAGGCTTCGGACATGGACGGCTCTTCCCCCCTCGACCCCTCCGCGACTCCCCGCCCCGGCGGCCTCACGCCACCCGCTGACCTGCCCGGAGCGCTGGCCGACCTGCGCTCCTCGGGCTGGGAGTCGTTGTCGGTGGCCGAGGAGATGCGGCGCAACACCGCCAAGCGCATCGCGGCGGGCACGTCGCTCGTGCCCGGCGTGCTCGGTTTCGAGGAGACCGTGGTGCCCCAGCTCGAGAACGCCATCCTGGCCGGGCACGACATCATCCTCCTGGGCGAGCGGGGCCAGGCGAAGACGCGGGTGATCCGCTCCATGGTCGGGCTGCTCGACGAGTGGATGCCGATCATCGCCGGGTCCGAGATCAACGACGACCCCTACAACCCGGTCTCGCGCTACGCCCTCGACCGCGTCGACGAGCTCGGCGAGGCGACGCCGATCGAGTGGGTGCACCGCTCGCAGCGCTACGGCGAGAAGCTGGCCACCCCCGATACCTCCATCGCCGACCTCATCGGCGAGGTGGACCCGATCAAGATCGCCGAGGGCCGGTACCTGAGCGACGAGCTGGCGCTGCACTATGGCCTCATCCCGCGCGGTCAACCGCGGCATCTTCGCCATCAACGAGCTGCCGGACCTGTCGGAGCGGATCCAGGTCGGGCTGCTCAACATCCTCGAGGAGCGCGACGTGCAGATCCGCGGCCACCGCATCCGGCTGCCGCTCGACATCATGCTCGTCGCCACGGCCAACCCGGAGGACTACACCAACCGCGGTCGCATCATCACGCCACTCAAGGACCGCTTCGGCGCGCAGATCCGCACCCACTACCCGTTCGAGACCGTGACCGAGGTCAAGATCATGGAGGGCGAGGCGGACCTGCCGACGGCGGGCGTGCCGGTGACGGTGCCCCCGTTCATGAAGGAGGTGGTGGCCGAGATCAGCCAGCTGGCCCGGCGCAGCACCCACCTCAACCAGCGCAGCGGCGTCTCGGTCCGCCTCTCCATCGCCAACTACGAGACGCTGGTCGCCTCGGCCGTGCGGCGCGCCCTGCGCACCGGCGAACCGGTGGCGGTGCCGCGCATCAGCGACCTCTCCGCCCTGGTGCCGTCGACCCAGGGCAAGATCGAGGTCGAGGCCATGGAGGAGGGCCATGAGGACGAGGTGGTGGCCCACCTGGTCGCCGCCGCCACCCTGGCGGTGTTCCGCCGCCGGGTCACCCTCGACGACCCGCAGGGGATCGTGGCCGCCTTCCACGAGCAGGTGGTGGTGCACGTGGGCGACGACCTCCCCTCGTCCGCCTACCTGGCGGTGCTGGCCGACGTGCCCGAGCTGGAGCCGCCGACCCGCAAGCTCGCCGGCCCCGAGGCGGCCGAGGCCGAGTCGCCCGCCCTGATGGCCAGCGCCCTCGAATTCCTCCTCGAGGGGCTGCACCTGACCAAGCGGTTGAACAAGGACGCGTCCGGGGCACGCGCCCTGTACCGCGGGCGCAAGTAGGCCGGCGTGAGAACGGCACGCCGATGAGCGCCCGCTACGACTACTCGGAATGGGACGGCACCCAGGAGTTCGCCGACCTCGATCCCGACGACCTGCTGGCCGGCCTCACCGACGACCTGCTCGCCGGCGGTGACCTCGACGACGCGCTGCGGCGGCTCCTGCGCAGCGGCTTCCGCAACGGCGACGGCGACCAGGTGCCGGGTCTGCGCGACCTGCTCGACCAACTGCGGCGCCGGCGCGCCGAGATGCTGGCCGAGGGCGACCCCGACGGCCGCATGGCCGAGCTCACCCGCCAGCTCGACGAGATAGAGCAGGACGAGCGCGCCGCCATCGACGAGCTGGTGGAGGAGGCGCACGCCTCGGGCGACCAGCGCCGGAGCGAGGTCACCGACGACGTCGCCACCGAACGGCGCATGGCGCTCGACCTCCAGCCCGACGACCCCGCCGGGCGCGTCAGCAGCCTGCAGCACTACGACTTCGTCTCCTCCGAGGCCCGTGAGCGCTTCGAGGAGCTCGTCGAGGAGCTGCGCCGCGAGATGGCCGACACCTTCTTCGAGGGTGCTTCGGACGCGCTGTCCAGCATGGACCCCGAGCAGATGGCGCGCATGCGCGACGCCTACGACGCGCTGAACACCATGCTCGAGCAGCGCGAGCGCGGCGACGAGCTCGACCCGAGCTTCGAGGAGTTCATGGCGCAGTACGGGGACATGTTCCCGGGCAACCCGCAGAACCTCGACGAGCTCCTGGAGCAGCTGGCCGAGCGCATGGCCGCCGCCCAGGCGGTGTGGAACTCGCTCAGCCCCGAGCAGCAGGCCCAGCTGCGCGGCCTGATGGACTCGGTCCTCGAGGACATGGACCTGCGCTGGCAGGTGGAGCGCCTGGCCCAGAACCTCCAGCGCGCCGTGCCCGACGCCGGCTGGCAGAAGTCCTACGACTTCAACGGCGAGGGCCCCATGGGCATGGACCGGGCCACCGACCTGGCCACCCAGCTGGGCCAGCTCGACCGCATGGAAGAGGTGTTGCAGTCGGCCTCCACCCCGGCGGCCCTGGGCGAGATCGACCTGGACCAGGTACGCCAGCACATGGGCGAGGACGCCGCCCGGGCACTCGACCGCCTGGCCAACCTGACCAAGTCGTTGGCCGACGCCGGGCTGATCGAGCAGCAGGGCGGGCGCATCGAGCTGACGCCCCAGGGCGTGCGGCGCCTGGGCCAGAAGGCGCTGGCCGACCTCTTCGGCCAGATCAACAAGGACCGCATCGGCGACCACTCGGCCCTGCGCACCGGGACGGGCCACGACCGCGAGGAGACGACGAAGGCCTACGAGTACGGCGACCCGCTCAACCTGCACCTGTCCTCCACCGTGCACAACGCGGTGCGCCGGGGCGGCTCGGGCGTGCCGGTGCGCCTCACGCCCGCCGACTTCGAGGTGGTCGAGGTCGAGGCGCTCAGCCGCTCGGCCACCGTCCTGGCGGTCGACCTCTCCATGTCGATGCCCATGCGGGACAACTTCGTGCCGGCCAAGCGGATGGCCATGGCCCTGCAGACCCTCATCTCGTCGAAGTTCCCCCGCGACTATCTCGGCATCGTGGGCTTCTCCGAGGTCGCCCGGGAGATACGCCCCGACGAGGTCCCCACGGCCATGTGGGACTACGTCTACGGCACCAACCTGCAGCACGCGCTGGCCCTGGCCCGGCGCATGCTGGCCCACGAGCACGGGACGAAGCAGATCATCGTCGTGACCGACGGCGAGCCGACGGCGCACATCGACGACGCCGGCGAGGTCTGGTTCAACTACCCGCCGATCCCCGAGACGCTGCGCCGCACCATGGCCGAGGTCATCCGCTGCACCCGGGCCGGGATCGTCATCAACACGTTCGCCCTTGACCTCCAACGCACCCACTACCCCTTCGTGGAGCAGATCGCCCGGGTGAACGGCGGCCGCACCTTCTACACGACGCCCGACGCCCTGGGCGGCTACGTGCTGGTCGACTTCCTGCAGCACCGCCGCGTCCTCCGCCCGGCGGGGTAGGGGGCGGCTCGGAAGGGGCCGCCCGGCGGGGCAGGCCGCCGACCGGATCCGCCGCGGCCCGTTCCGGCGGCCCCCGGTTCCGTTCGGGCAACTCGGCCCTTCGGGCAATTCCGGCGTCATCTTCGCCGTTTCAAGACCTCCTGGGCGAAATCGTCCGAGGACCCGGGCCTTCTCGGAACGGTGCCCCGAAACTGGCTCCCACCTGGGAGTTTCCCCGGGCGGGGACGACCGGTCGGGGGCGGACGAGGCACGATCCGTGCCTGGAAACGGCAATTTCCCCTTGCGTCTGATGGGTGCGTGGGGAAAGATGACTACACCGCTGTAACTACACCGATGCCACCTGAGGCGGAAGAAGGGGGGCGAACCCAGTGCCAGTTGACATAGTCACCACGCTCTACGGTCGCCAAGAACGAAGCTGGCAGTTGCAGGCCAACTGCATGGGGGTCGACCCCGATCTGTTCTTCCCGGAGCGCGGCGCGTCGACCCGGGAGGCCAAAGAGGTCTGCCGCGGCTGCGTGGTGCGCGAAGACTGCCTCGAGTACGCCTTGGCCAACGGCGAGAAGTTCGGGATCTGGGGCGGGATGAGCGAGCGCGAACGCCGTCGTCTGCGCCGGGCCCGGGCCCTGGCCCGCCGGGACGTGGCCAGCGCCTCGTAGCGCCGAGCGATTCATCGGTCGGCCGGGAGACGGGACTCGACCGTGGCGCCCGCCGACAGCCCGAGCTCGGCTCGCCTTCCGGGGGGCACCGCGGCCAGAACGGCCTCGGGAATGAGGCCCACCAGTTCGCCCCCCTCGACCGTGCCCCCGGCCTCGGCCGCCAGCACGGCCACGGCGTCGTAGAGCGGCTCGGGCCCGTAGCGGTCGGGATCGACCAGGTTGCAGGACACCTGGGCCCGGGTCCCGACGGCCAGACCGAGTGCCCGCACCTGGGGCCCCCGCACCCGGGGGGCCACCCGGCGGGCCAGCTCGGCCGAGGAGACCCAGACGTTGTACGCGACGAGCACCCGCCGGGCCCCGACCGCGGTGGCCCCGCTCCGGGGGTCGGCGCCGGGCCGGGCCGTGGTCGGGGGTCAGGCCCCCGGGCGCCGGCGCGAAGGCCAGGCGGCGCAGCTCGGGCAACGTCCTGGTCCCGCCGCCGGGAAGGGGCCCGTAGAGGAAGCTCGGCACCCCCAATTCCGTGCCCAGCCAGCCGGCGAACCGGTCGCGCTCGGCCACCGCCGCGGTGAGGTCTCCGGGTGCCCGGCCGCCGGGCTCATAGGGGACGAACGGCACCACGTCGAGCACCCCGAAGCGGGGGTGGGCCCCGGCGTGCCGCCGCAGGTCCAGGTGGGTGACGGTCGCGGCGGCGAGAGAACGGGCCGCGTCGGCCACCAGATCAGGGGGGCCGGCGAGCGTCAGGACCGACCGGTTGTGGTCCGGATCACGGTGCTCGTCGAGCAGGGCCGGCCCGGCGGCGACGGCCAGGTGGCGGAGGGTCGCCTCGTCGCGGCCCTCGCTGACGTTGACCACGCACTCGAGGAGCACGGTGCCAGCGTGGCATGCGGCACGGTGGGCCGGGGGCGAGCCGCCGGGCGGGCGGCCGCGGCCTAGCGGCCTACTTGGAGACGACGGCGTGTGAGAGGCGGCGGCGACGCAGGATGCGCCGGCGCTCACGCTCGGACGCACCACCCCAGACCCCGTGGTCGATGTGGTGCTCGAGCGCGTACTCGAGGCAGGCCTCGGAGACGGGGCACTCGGCGCAGATGCGCTGGGCGACCAACACGCCCATGCCGTCGTTGGGAAAGAAGAGGTCGGGTGCAACGTCCTTGCACTTCCCCCCGGCCATCCAATCGGTATTCATTGCTCGGCTCCCTTTTCACGCATAATCCTACGGGAGCACCCTGTTCAGAAGCCAGGTTATTCGGATAGGAAGTTTCTAAGAATCCATGGGCTGATTCTCGCTCTACCAGGGAGAATGGCGCTCCGCCCCCCGGGGCTACGCTGGCCCCGATCGCCGATACCAGGAGGGTGCCATGTCCCCGGAGACCGAGCAAGACGTAGTCGAAGAAGGTGAGCCGGTCGAGCCAATCGGGCACGTGCGCGTGGTCTACCTGGGGCCCGTCGCTCCCCACTGGGAGGTGCAGTCCGACTACGGCCCGCCCGAGGTGATCGACCAATTCCGGGAGCGGGTGCTGGCCCGGCTGGTGCTGCTGCCCCCGCACGATCCCCAGTTCCGGCGCAACAGCGAGCGTGTGGTGCGCGACGCCGAGCGCGAGCAGCTGGCTCTCGAGTGGGTGCTCGACTGGGGCGAGGAGGCCGAGGCCTGAGCCCCCTGGCCCTCTGAGCCCCGGGGCCTTCCTGGGCCCCGGGCAGGGGGCCCAGCTCCGCCGCAGGTGCGGCATCAGCTGCACCCAAGTTGCTCCCGACGTGCCACTCCGGTGAGACCCACGCCATGAAAACTTGCGCCGTTGTTGTTGGGGAGTTGCGGACAAAGAGTCCGCCCGAGGGGGGAGACAGCATGGGAGACACGTACACCATGGATGCGGCGGTGGTCCGGGACGTCCGGCAGCGGCTCGGCGAACTGACCGGCGACGAGGCGGCGCTGGTGCGCACGCTCACGCCGGAGGACCTGACCGAGGCGGCCATGGCGGAGCACCTGCTCGTCCTCGTCGATCTGCTGGCGACGATCCGCGACGACGAGGCCGTGGCCGAGTACGTCTACGCCATCGCACCCGGGTGGGACGGCACCATCGAGACACTGCTCCTCGGGGGACGGGTCACCACCGCGTTCACCCGCTTCGAGCTCGAGACCTGTGGGGCCCAGCGGGCCACCACGGAGCGTCGCGCGCCGGTCCGGCGGACCCACGCGCTCCGCGTGCCCGCGACAGTGGGCTGACCCACCCCGGGCAGCGCGTGCCCGCGACGGTGGGCTGACGCGTCACTTGGCGAACGGCGCCCGGCCGGCGGTCCGGCCGGCTGGGCGACGGGACGCGTTCAGTCCAGCAGTCCGATGCGGGCGAGCCACAGCCCGGGCGCGTCGACCTCGGCCGGCGTCGGCAGCCACAGCTCGTCGGCCCACAGTCGGGCCAGCGCGCTCTCGTCCGCCCGTTCCAGCACGCCCGTCACGAAGGCGCGCCCGCGGTCGACCTCGTCCTGGCCGACGTTGAGCCCGAACAGGCCGGCGAAGGCCTGCTCGCCCTTGCCCTCCTCGATCCGGTAGCGGTACCAGGCCTCGCGCAGGGCCGACGGCGTCGACGTGAGGGTCTCGGCGATGCCGGCGGTGATGTGATCCACGTAGGCACCGATGGCGGTCGTCTGCGCCGTCAGCGCGGCCGAGATGCTGCGCTGCTCGGGGCTGATGAGATCGGACAGCAGCGCCTCGGGATCGCCCAGTGCGTCCTCCAGCGCGGCCTGGTCGCCCAGCCCGTCACCGAGACGCTCGACGATGGAGCGCTGCGCGGCCGCGGCGTGGGCCGAGGCGTCGCCGAGCAGTGTCATGAGCGAGGCCCGCACGCCGGGCCGGGTCAGCACCGCGTGCATGGTGAGCTCGCGCAGGCAGACCCAGAGCTGCACCTCTTGCAGCGGGAGGCTCCAGTCCTCGGCGAAGCGGCCCACATTGCCCGGCACGAGCAGCAGGGTCGACGACTCGGGCCAGGGCAGCGGGAGCGCGTACTGCCCGAAGGCCCGTCGGGCCAGGTGTCCCGCCGCCGAGCCGAACTGCATGCCGAGGAAGACCGGGCCGAGCGTGAGGGCGAACTGCCCGAGCAGCCCACTGAGGCCGCCGGTCGAGTCGGGGTCGAACTCGCTCAGGTCGAGCGAGGAGGGCACGGCCGCCGCGCCCTGCTGCTGCGCCTCGACCATGGACTTGAGGACGGGCCGATAGGCCTCAAGGACGCGGAAGCTCCACTGCCCCGGCCCGACGGCCTCGAAGGAGACGCCGCCGGCGCCCGAAGCGGGGCCGATCCCGGTCGCCTCGACCACGTGCATCTCGGCGACGCGGGCCAGTTCCTCGAAGGCGATGCGCACCAGCGGATCGGGGTTCTCGTCCTCGCCCCCGTCCGTGGCGACCCCGAAGGCCAGGGTGCGGGCAGCTTCGAACCAGCTGTCGGCGGACCCCGGCCCCGAGCCGATGACCTTCATCAGGTCCCCGAGGAGGCCCCCCATCGGATTGTCGGGGTCGCTCGAACCGAACATGCTCACTCTCGCATGCTAGGAGGACGTGCCGAGGGTGATGTCCACGACCTTCGTCCCTGCCGGCTGCTGGACCGAGAGCGTGACGGTGGTGCCCGGTGGCAGGACGTAGAGCCGGCCCCGCAGCTCGGCCATGGAGCGGACCGGCGTGGAGTCCACGGCCACGATGAGCTGGCCCACCTGCAGGCGGCCCGAGGCCGGCCCGCCGGACTGCACCTGCGCCACCCTGGCCCCCCCGTCGTCGGGGGCATCGGTGCCCTGCACCCCCAGCCAGCCGTGCACCACCCGGTTCTGGGACCGGAGATCGTCGGCGACGCCGACGACGAGGTCGCTGGGCAGGAAGGTGGCGGGGGAGGTGCCCGGGTCGGGGTCGTAGAGGATCCCGATCACGTCGCCGGCGGCGTTGAGCAACGGCTCGCCGGCGATGAGCGAGGGCGTGTCGGGGGTCGAGGTGATCGAGGGCATCGTCGAGGCGGGCCCGCTGGCGATGGCGGCCCCGACGTCGGTCACCGCACCGGCGGTGCAGTGCAGCGCGACCGCGCGCCCTCCCGCGGGCACGAAGGTCAGTGCCATGTCGGGCGTGCCGCTGGCGAGGTTGGCGTCGTCGGCGAAGGTCGCCACCGGAAGATCCTCGGCCACGCTGACCAGGGCGACGTCGGACGTCTTGTCCACGGCGACCACAGAGGCCGGCTGGAGCCTGCCGTCGGGGCCGACCATGAAGATGCGCTGCAGCCCGCCCAGGAGGTCGGCGGTCGTGGCCACCAGCCCCCCCTCGGCCACGGCGACACCGATGAGCAGCACCGGGCCGTGGGTGGTGGTCGCCTGGAGCTCGACGATGGAGTGCCCGGCCGCATCGGCCACGGCGGGCAGGGAGTTCTGTGCACCGGCCAGCGTGGTCAGCGGCCCGGCTGGCCGCCGTGTCCTGCGTGGCGGTGCCCAAGGGGTGGTCCGACGCCGGCGAGAGCAGCACGATGACCCAGGCGACCACGGCCATGACCGCACCGACGCCCACGAGGACCATGATGGCGCTGCGGTAGTTCTGGCGCGCCGGGGGGTTGCGCAAGGACGGGACGCCCGCCGCGGGGCCCGGACCGGCCACCTCGCTGGGGTGGCGCCACAGCCGGTCATCGGGGTCGATCCAGCCGCGCTGAGGAGAATCGGGCCCGTCGCCGCTGCTTTCCCCGCCCTCACCCGGGCCCGGCGTGCCGTCCTCCGGCTCCTCGGGCGTGTCACTCACCTGAGCGACGATACCGAGAAAGACCAGGAAAGTGCGGTCGGCCGACGGACCGGCCGTACCATGAGGCCCCATGTCCCGCGACCTGGCCATCGATCTCGGCACGGCCAACACGCTGGTCTATGCCAAGGGAAAGGGTCTGGTGCTCAACGAGCCGACCGTCGTCGCGCTCGATTCGCGCAGCCGCGAGGTACTCGCCATCGGCACGGACGCGTGGCAGATGATCGGTCGCACGCCGGGGTACATCGTGGCCGAGCGACCGCTCCGTGGCGGTGCCATCACCGACTTCGAGGTCACCGAGCGGATGCTCAGCGTTCTCCTGCGCCGGGTGGGGGTCGGGCGGCTCAACCGGCCGAAGGTCCTGATCTGCGTCCCCTCCGCCATCACCGCGGTCGAGCGCCGCGCCGTGAAGGAAGCGGCGCGCCGGGCCGGCGCGTCGGCCAGCTTCCTGATTGAGCAACCCATGGCCGCGGCCATCGGGGCCGGGCTGCCGATCCACGAACCCGTCGGCAACATGGTCGTCGACGTCGGTGGTGGCACCGCCGAGATGGCCGTGATCTCGCTGGGCGGGGTGGTGGCCGTGCAGGCACTGCGCTGCGGCGGGTTCGACTTCGACGCCTCCATTCAGAACTACGTTCGCCACGCCTACGGCGTGGCCGTCGGCGAGCGCACGGCCGAGGCGGTCAAGCTCGCCATCGGTTCCGCCTCGCCCCACGCAGGCGAGCAGCAGGCCGAGATCCGCGGACGGGAGGTGGCGACGGGCCGGCCCAAGACCGTGGTCCTGTCCCCGCTCGAGGTGCGCGGTGCGCTGGAGGACAACGTCGCCTCCATCGTGGCGACCGCGGCCGACTGCCTGGGCGAGGCGCCGCCCGAGTTGGCCCAGGACATCATCTTCCAGGGCATCCACCTCACCGGCGGCGGCGCGCTGCTGCGGGGCATGACCCAGCGCCTGGCCGACGCCACGGCCGTCCAGGTGCACCTCGTCGACACGCCGCTCGAGTGCGTCGTCCAGGGGGCCGGCGTCTGCCTCGAGTCCTTCGACAAATTGAAGCGGCTCTTCTCCGACGAGGGCTGAGGCTGGCCCGTCACCGTGGGTGGCGCGGGCTCACGGCGATTCGGCCGGCGCTCCCGAAGGCTCGTCGAGCAATTCGCTGGCCGCCTGGCGCACCTGCCAGTCCCGGTCTTCGGTCGCAGCACGGAGCGCGGGCGTCACCCGCGCGTCGTCGAAGCCCGCCAGCGCGACCGTGGCCCGGCGTCGCACCGTTGGCGAGTCGTGCAGCGCGGTGAGCACGGCCGGCAGGCCGGCGGGGTGGCCGATGGCGCCCAGCGCCGCCACCGCAGCCTCGCGGCAGCGGGCGTCGTCGTGCCCGGTCGCGGTCGCGGCCAGTACCGGGACTGCGGGCTGCGAGTGCCGCTCGGCCAGGAACCAGGCCGCGCCGACCACGACGAGCGGGTCGGGGTCACCCAGTGCGGCGATGACGGCACGGGGCAGCGACGAGCGCACGCCGGTGCCACGGGCGCCCAGTGCGACCTCGACGGCGCGCCGCCGCACCACCGGCGCGCCTCGGCCGAGGGCGGTCTCGACGTCAGCCGCCGTCAGCTCGCCGACGCGGGCCAGCGCACCCAGAGCGGCCACCTGCACGCCAGGATCGGGATCGGCGAGACCACGGCGGGCCCGGGTTGCGTCCCCCCGGTGCCCGGCCATGGTGACGCGTCGCCGCCGCACGTCGGCGCGGCCGTTGTGGCCCTCATCCGTGGCAACATCGTCGCTCACCTTCTGAGTATGTCCGAACCTGACGCGACCGCCGACGGGGAAGCCGCGGCGACCCCCACCTCCAGCGACGCCGCCCCCGACGGGGCCGGCGCCCAGCTGGCGCCCGCGCCACCGATCCCGCCCGCACGGCGGCGGCGGATCTGGCCCCGCGTCCTCATGGCCGTGGTGGTCATCGTCGTGGTGGCGACGCTGGTCGCCGCCCGCATTTCGATCAACTACTACGTGCTCACGCCGGGGGACGCCACGCCGGTCGCGCAGTTCATCGACGTGCCGGCCGCGGACAACCATCCCCTCACCGGCAAGATCCTCCTGACCGACGTCTTCGTCACCCAGCTGAACGCGCTCAATTACCTGCGCTACCAGTTCTTCGACTCGGACAGCGAGGTGATCTCCGGCCCGGATCTGCTCGGTCCCACGCCGAACGAGAGCCAGTATCTCGCCCAGGGGTACCTCGAGATGGCCCAGGCGCAGTCGTTCGCCACCGCGGCGGCGCTGTCCCACCTCGGCTACACGGTCACCCCTTCCAACGCCGGCGCGCTCATCTTCGGGATCGAGCCGCACTCGCCGGCGGCCGCGACGTTGCACGTGGCCCAGGTGATCACTGCGGTGAACGGCATGCCGACGCTGAGCGACTGCTCCCTCGTTCACTCGCTCCACGGCTTGACGCCGGGCTCGAGCGTCGCGCTCAAGGTGGAGGAGTCCTCCATCAACAACGTCGGTCAGTTCGTCAGCGGCCCGATCGTGACCAAGTCAGTGAGGCTGGGCGCACCTCCGAAGGGACTGACCGACACCGGCTGCGGGCCGCCCACCAAGCCGACCGCGTTCCTGGGCATCGATCCGCAGACGCAGCAGGACTGGGACTTCCCGGTCAAGGTCACCGTGCACACCCAAGACATCGGCGGACCGTCGGCCGGCCTGGCCATGACGCTCGGCATCATCGACAAGCTGAGCAGCGGGCGCCTGACGGGCAACCGGATCGTTGCCGCCACGGGGACGATCGACCAGTACGGCAATGTGGGTGACGTCGGCGGTGTGGCCGAGAAGACCATCGCGGTGGAGCAGGCGGGGGCGACCGTCTTCTTCGTGCCCTCGGTGGAGCTGCACACGGCCGAGTCCAAGGCCACTCCGCAGCTCCACGTCTACGCCGTGAACAACCTGAACCAGGTGCTGCGCATCCTCAAACGGCTCGGGGGCAGGGTTCCGTCCAAACCTGTGCCGGTCCAGGCGGCGCCGTAGGCTCTGGCCATGGCAGAAGGACGCGCCCCCATCTCATCGTCCCGGATCGCCACCGGCGACATCGCACACCACTCCTTCGCCGTCGTCCGGCGGGGCTTCGACAGCGACGAGGTGCGTTCGTACCTCCAGTCCGTGTCCCGCAGCCTCGAAGCCCTCGAGGCGCGCGAGGAAGAGCTGCGGACAGCCCTGGCCGAGGCCGAGGAGCGGGCCGCCCACCCGGTGGTCGACGAGGCCACTCTCACGGCGTCGCTGGGCCAGCACAGCGCGCAGATCCTGCGCCACGCCCATGAGGAGGCGGCCCGGATCGTCGCCCAGGCCCAGGAAGGGGCGGCCACGCTGCTGCGCGAAACGCAGAGCCAGGTGGACGAGTTGCAGGCTCGCACCGAGGCGTCGTCGGCCGAACGGGTCGTCGAAGTGGAACTGCTGGTCGCGAACGCGGAACAGGAGGCCCGGGTGGAGAGCGAGCGGATCATTGCCGAAGCTATTGCCGCGGGGGAGGCGATCATCACCCGCGCCAAGGACGAGGGCAAGGCCCTCCTCGACCAGGTCCAAGAGGCGCGCCGCCGCGTGCTGTCCGACCTGGCGGCCCGGCGGCGCGGGCTCGGGATCCAGATAGAGCAGCTGCGGGCGGCGCGGGACGAGATGGCCGCCTCGGTGCACGGGGTGCGTGACCGGGTGGACGGCATCCTGTCCCACCTGGACCGGACCGACGAGGAGGCGCGGGCGGCCGCCCAGGGCGTGGCCGACCAGTTCCGACTCGGCACCGCCGAGGTGCCCCACGACCAGGACGAGACGGGGGAGGTGCCGCCCACGGGGCCGACGCCGATCGTGCCCGGTGGGGCCGACGCCGACGCGGGGGAGGACGAGAGTGGTGCGCCCGGCCCCTCGGTCGACGAGCTCTTCGCTCGCATCCGTGCCGGCTCGGGAGAGCCGGAGGAGCCCGCGGCGGCGGCCGATCCGCCGACGCCGCCGACGGGCGAGGAGCCCCGGACCGAAGAGGTGGCTGACGTGCCGGACCCGGCGAAGGCCACCGCTGCCGGAAGCGAGGTGGATGACGCCGGTGTCACAGGGGACGCGGCGGAGGATGGGGCTTCGGCGGAGTCCGGACCCGCCGAGACCGAGGTAGTGCCAGGGCCGGACGACACCCTCATCGCCCGACGTGACGAGTTGCTGACCCCGATCACGGCCCGACTGAGCCGGATCATCAAGCGCACCCTGGCAGACGACCAGAACCGGTTGCTCGACGAGCTGCGCATCACGCCGACGCTCGGGGTCGACGAGCTCATGGGTTCGGAGGGCGAGCACCTGGCGGCCTTCGCCGGCGCGGCGCGCAGCCACCTGGACGAGGCGTTCGCCGCCGGCACGATCTTCGCGGGAGCCGGCGCGGCGACCATCCCGAGAGGCGATGTCGTGGAGCACTCGGCAGCGGGTCTGGCCCGCGCCGTCGTGACGGCGCTGCGGCGGCAGGTGGGCGAGGGAACCGGCGACCCGGCGGACCGCGTCGGCGCCGCCTTCCGGGAATGGCGGGGCGAACGCGTCGAGCGGTTGGTCGGCGACCAGGCCACGCAGGCGTTCTCGGCGGGGGTGGCCGCCGCCAGCGCGGACGGCAAGGTGCGCTGGGTGGTCACGACGGCCGGCGGGTGTTCGGACTGCGAGGACAACGCACTGGCCGGCGCGGTGAGCGGCTCGGAGACGTTCCCGACCGGGCACGCCCACCCCCCGGCCCATTCGGGGTGCCGCTGCCTCATTGCGCCGGCGACCGACTGACCAGGACTTCTTGCTGCCGCAGCAGCCCCGGGCTGGCCCTGGGGAGCGGTGCGGCGGACGTTAGGCTCCCCTCGTGCGCATCCCCAGCGACCTGACCGCTGACCCCTCGCCGCGCCGCCGCCACCGGGCGCGCTGGTGGCTGATCGGCTTCGTCGTGGTCATCGTGATCCTGCTGGTATCGCTGCGCTCGTTGGCCGGGCTCTACACCGACAGCCTGTGGTTCTCGTCGGTGGACCTGCACAACGTCTTTTCGACGCTGCTGGCGATCAAGCTCGGCCTCTTCGGCGTGTTCGGAGCGATCTTCTTCGCCGTCCTGTGGGTCAACCTGGTGGTGTGCGACCGCATCGCCGGGCGCGACATCGTGCTGGCCCAGGAGGACGAGCTGGTACGCCGCTACCAGCAGTTCGTGCGGCCCTACGCGGGGCGGATCTATGTGGCACTGGCCTTCGTGCTGGCGTTGATCGGGGCGTCGGGGACGGTGGGGCAGTGGAACAACTGGATCCTGTTCCGACACGGCGGCAATTTCGGCGTGACCGACCCCCAGTTCCACAAGGACATCGGCTTTTACGTCTTCGACCTGCCCTTCATGACCTTCGTCGTAGATTGGACGCTGGCCATCCTGATCGTGACGTTGGCCGTCACGATCGTGTTCCACTACTTCAACGGCGGGATTCAGCCCCAGCGGGGCCTGCCCCGGGTGCGCCCTCCGGTGAAGGCGCACATCTCGGTGCTGCTCGCGTTGATCGCGCTGGACAAGGCCGCCGGCTACGTCCTGCAGCGCTATTCGCTGGTGAACGCGCAGGACGGCTACGTCAACGGTGCCGGGTACACCGATGTGCACGCCCGCCTGCCGGCGGAGACGCTGCTGATATACGTCTCGATCTTCGCCGCCGTTATCCTCCTCTTCAACATCCGGCGCCAGGGCTGGACCTTCCCGGTGCTGGCCATCGGGATCTGGGCCTTCGTGGCGCTGGTTGTCGGCATCATCTACCCGGCGCTGCTGCAGGCGCTCAAGGTTACGCCGGCGCAGAGCTCGCTGGAGGCGCCGTACATCCAGCGGAACATCACGGCCACCCGTGACGCCTACGGCCTGAACAACGTGCAGGTGCACCAGTTCCCCGCCGAGACGAGCATCAGTGCCAGCCAGACCGTCCTGGCCGCCACCACGATCAACAACATCCGGCAGTGGGACCCGGACCCGACGATCTCGCTACAGACGTTCCAGCGAGAGCAGGCCATCAAGGGCTACTACGTGTTCCCCTCGCTCGGCGTGGATCGCTACACGGTGAGCGGGGGGCTGACGCCGGTGCTGATCGGCGTGCGCGACATCTCGTCGGCCAACCTGGCCTCCCCGTCGTGGGTCAACACCCACCTGCAGTACACCCACGGCAACGGCGCCGCGGTGGCACTGGCCAACCAGACCAACCAGACCAACCCGGTCTACGCCGTGCAGGGCGTGCCGCCGACGTCCTCCAAGGGGATTCCGGCCATCACCCAACCCAACGTCTACTTCGGGTTGGGGGAGACCGGCTACGTCGTGGCGAACACCAAGCAGCTGGAGGTCGACTATCAACAGAATGGCAACAGTGTCGAGAGCCACTACAAGGGCACCGGCGGTGTCCAGCTGTCGTCCCTTTTCACCCGGGCCGCCTTCGCGTTGCGGCTCGGTGACTTCAATCTCCTCATCTCGAGCCAGATCACGGACAAGTCGCGCATCATGTTCGTGCGCGACCCGGTGTCAATGGCGGAGAAGGCGGCGCCCTTCCTCACGTTCGACCAGGACCCTTACGCGGTGATCAACAACAGCCCCGGGCCGGACAACGGGCACATCGACTGGATCGTCGACGGCTACACGACGACGGCCAATTACGCCTACTCGCAGAACGCCAACACCCAGCAGGTGGCGATCGGGAGCAGCCTCCCGGGGAGCTACAACTACGTGCGAAATTCGGTGAAGGTCGTCATCGACGCCTACTCCGGGAAGATGACCTTCTACGACAACGATCCGCAGGACCCCATTCTGCGGGCCTACTCGGCCGCCTTCCCGAACATGTTCGTCCCACTGTCGAAGATGCCGACCTCGTTGCAGGCGCACCTCCGCTACCCCCCGGACATCTTCTCCATTCAGTCCGCCATTTACGGGCGCTACCACCTGAGCAACCCGTCGGCCTTCTACGCCGCCAGCAGCGCCTGGCAGCTCTCGCCCACCGCCGGCGCCGGCCCCCAGTCGCAGGCCCTTATCGCGCAGAACACCTACAACAACCAGGGGCAGCTGATCTCGACGACCCCGGCCCGCATGGCGCCCCAGTACCAGGTGTACTCCCTGCCCGGCACCAGCCAGACCAAGCAGACCTTCACGGTCTCGGATGGTTACGTCCCGGCATCGCAATCCTCCCTTTCGGGCTCCGGCCAGAACTTCAACCTCACCGCGTGGATGGTCGGGCTCTCCGACCCGGCGCACTACGGCCAGCTGAACCTCTACGAGGTCCCCCAGGGGACGACCGGTCCGGCCAACGCCGACGCCGAGATCTCGGCCAACGCGACCGTGTCGAAGGACATCTCGCTGCTGGACCAGCGTGGATCCGAGGTGCTGCTGGGGGAGACGCTCATGGTCCCCATCGCGGACTCCATGGTGTACATACGCCCGCTGTACGTGTCCCCCACCACGAACCCGCAGCCTCAGCTGCAGTACGTCATCGCGGTGCTCGGCAAGAACGTACAGATCGACACGTCACTGTCGAACGTCCTCTCCGACCTGCTCGGGACGACGGTCACGCTGCCGTCCGGCACAGGCGTGTCGTCGACCGGCACGGTGCCGGCGGCCGTCACGGGGATCCTCCAGCAGGCCCAGACCGACTACACCAACGCACTGGCCGCGCTGAAGGCGGGGAACCTGTCGGAGTTCCAGAGCGACGTCGTTCTCATGCAGCAAGCCATCAGCCAGGCCCAGCAGGTGATCAGCCTAGCGACACCCGGGTCGACGCCGACCACGACCACGACCACGACGGTGCCACCGGTCAAGGGGGCCAAGACGTCGAAGAAGGCCGGCACCACGACCACTTCGACCTCGCGCGCGACGACGACGTCAACCACCACCACGTCGGTGCCGACGAGCACCGAGCCCAAGAACGCCACCACCACATCGACGACGTTGGTCTCGGCCGCGGCCCGGTCCTGAGCCGGACTTGGGACGGCGTTGCCGCGGAGCCCAGACGGTATCCCTCCGGGTGCGATTCCGGTTGCAGACGAGGCCGGCGGGTCCCATGATGGGGAGGACGAGGCGTCAGGAAAGGAAGTCTTCTGATGGGACTGCTCGACAAGGTCAAGGCGCAGGCGACGGCGGCCACGGAGATGGCCAAGGACGCGGCGGCGAAGGGCCAGGCCAAGATGAACGACGTCCAGGCCAAGAAGGCGGCCGACGGCATGCTGCGCGACCTCGGTGCCGCCTTCTACGCCACCAAGACGGGACGATCCACCCCGACCACCGACGCGGACATTGCGCAGCTGGTGACGGCACTGCAGGCGCACGAGTCCGAGCACGGCCAGATCACTCTGGCCCCCGAGTCCGCCGCGGCCGCCCCGACGGCAACCCCGGCCGGTGACGGATCAGCTGCTCCGCCCCCGCCACCGCCCCCGACAGCTGCCGACCCATCTTCCCCGCCGCCTCCTCCGCCGACGGCTCAGACCCTGTAGCTGGGCCGGACCGGCCGGCGGTCAGAGCGTGTCCGAGCGTCGCCGTGGTGAGCGCCCCGTCGTCCATGTAGGATGCTTTTTCCGCCGCGGGGTGGAGCAGTCTGGTAGCTCGTCGGGCTCATAACCCGAAGGTCGGAGGTTCAAATCCTCCCCCCGCCACTCAGAGGGCCTGGTCACGGGCTCGAATCGATCAGGGGCGTCGGTCTCCGTCGGAGCGTTCTCCAGGGTGTTCCACCGGAGAGAAAACCGGCTCTTCGGATTCTGGCGGGGTCCAGCACCTCACCGGACGACGATGGAACCGAGCACGCGCCAGTTGGGCTTGCCGGCGTAGAGCAACGCCCGGATCCGATAGTTCTCGAAGTTGCGGAACCCGAAGGCGATCCGTTTGATGCGCTTGATCAGGTTGTTGAGGGCCTCGGTGGGGCCATTGGAGACTCGGGCCAGATGGAAGTTGGCGATCTTGTCGAACCAGTCCCGAAGCGTGCGCCCGAGCTTTTGGATCTCGGGCGGCATGGTGGGTCGGCGGCAGTGCTGCTCGAGCTCTCTCAGCATCGCTCGGGCCGCCTTGGGGTCCTTGGTCCGATAGAAGTCGCGTAGTCGTTCTTTGACCCGGTAGGCGATGGCCACTTCAGCACCGGGGTCGCCCAGGGTGAGCAGCGACCACAGGCGCTGTGATGCCCCTTGGTCGAGTTTCTCCTCGCCGCGCAGCAGCACCCGGCGCACCCGATAGAGCGGATCGTCCCGGCGTCCACGGTGTCCGGTCTGTTCGTGTTGCACCCGTCGGCGCACGGCGTCGAGGCTGCGATTGGCCAGCGATATGACGTGGAAGGGATCGACGACCTGGTGAGCCTTGGGCAGCATCACCGAATAGACCGCCGCGTAGGTGGCCGACATGTCGAGAGCCCCGAATCGGATCCGCTCCTTCCAGCCCTTGGACTGCTTGTCGATCCAGCCCGCCACATCGGTGTATTTGCGCGTCGGGAGGATCTCGATGATCTGGTGGTTCTCGACATCGGCGACGGTGGTGGCGTAGTCGGTCGTCACCCGCGAGGAGAGTTTCACGAACGACGTCTCGTCGAGGCCGATGGCGCTCGTGCGATTCAAGCGCTTGCGATCGGCGCTGAGCAGGGCCTCGCCATAGATGCACACGGCGTCGTTGACCGTGTGCCAGTCACAGCCCAGCTCGGCCGCGACCTCTCGGACCGTCCGGCCGCCACCGACTTGGACCGTGGCCCACTTGGCCGCCCTCGTCGTCAACAAGCAGCTCTTGGCCGCGATCCGGTGGTCCGAGAGCACCCAGCTCCGCTTTGGACACGCCCGGTTCACGCAGCGCATCCGGTGCTTCTTCCACGCCAGCGACATAGGGGTCCCATAGACAGGGAGGTCGATGTAGTGCACCACAGGGCGCTCTTTGACCTGAGCTCTCCCAGCACACTTCGGGCAGCGCACGTCCCCGACCACCTGCTCGATCATCAACTCGACGTCGGGTCCTCGACGCACGTAGCGCAGGACCGAGACGTCTTTGAGACCCACCAGCGCGGCGAGGATCTCACTAGGGTGGACAAGGACGGAGGTGCTTCGCGGATGTTGGCTCACACCACAACCCTGGAGCGCCTTCGCCGAATTCAGGGGGACCTCCAGCCGCAGCGGCTCCCCGCTGAGATCCGAAGAGCCACTCAATGGTGAGGTCCGTCATTAGAGAGGGACAAGGGGCCCGTATTCAGCGGTCGGCCTGGGTAAGCGGGGGCATCGTCATGATGTTGACCGTCTTGCTAGTCAGTTCGGTTCAGACGGCTGCGGGAGCGGATCAGCGACCCTCCCCGGCCTGGGCCGCTGACCGATGGTCGATGTCGGAAGCGCATTTCGAGAAAGGGACCGCGACGGCCTCAGTGCCGCCGAAGTACCAGGTTCTTTACACTGATCTCTCCAGGCAACTGGACAACTACAGCGATGCTGTGGCCGCCATGCCCACGAACCGGCGCCACGGGCCAGCGCCCCTGGTCCGGGGAGTAGAGCTCCTCGACGCAAATGCCAACCGGGGGACCGCACTGTTCGGCCCGACGGTGCTGAGCAGCGTGTCCCGTGACATCGCCCACTTCAAAGCCGCCGGTGTCTCGGGGCTTACTCTCGGCATCAAGTTGCCGTATCTGCTGTCGTCGTATAGCGGTGCAGACGCGGCGCGGTACCTCACGTTCTACGAATCCGTCGCCTCCATGATCCGTTCACAGCACATGACGGTCGATGTTGAGCTGTCAGCGGCCTTTTGTGGAACGGCATACTCATCGTGTTCGTTCACGTTTCCGAATACCGTGGCCGGCTTCGCCACTCTCACCGCCCAGCAGGCGCGAATCGTTATCTCGAAGATCCATCCGAACTATCTCACGCTCATTTCTGAAGACACCACAGATGCCCTCCTCACCAAAGACCCGACGCTTGACACCGAGGCCGGCTCGGCGGCATTCGTGTCTCAAGTGTTGAGCCAGATCGGCTCGCACCCAGGCGTCTCTGTGGGAGCGGGCGCCGCTACCTGGGAGCCCCCAACGTTCAATCAAGCCCTCCTGAAGTTGCCGATCGACTATCTGGATCTTCACATTTACCCCATTGGACCGATCGAGGTATCCAATCTCGTCACTGATACCAGACTTGCGAATGCAGCTCACAAACCTTTGATGGCGGATGAGGTATGGCTCTACAAGGACATTTCACCGACGGGGAATCCGACCGGGACCGCCGTTTCCGACCTGAACAACTTCAGCTTCTTCGCTCCCCTCGATGCTCGCTTTGCCACCATCACGCAACAATGGGCCACAAAGGCCGGAGCTGTCTACGACTCAGCCTTTTGGTCCTGGCAGCTGTTCGGCTACGCGACTTGGACGCCGACACTCGATAGCGCGAGTTACGACCAGCTCTCCCTCATGACGGACACTGACGCGATCGAAGCAATGGTGGCGGCCCAGGTCACTTCGTTCGGCCAGGACTGGACGAAGATGCGTTGATTCTCAAACGAACTCTGACTAACCGAGCCATTTCGCTCGTGACAACGAAGCATCTGGCCGACTGGAGTTGAGAAGTCCGCGCTCGCCGGATTTGGGTTGTCTGGAGCCAACGAACCAACCTCGGCCGCAGTTCAATCCAACTGAGAACGGCGGGCCGTCGACCACCAGTGGGTGGTTCAGGTTCGGCTAGGGCTCCGTCGAAGAACGACGCAGATATGCGCGTAGACGCACATCCTCGCCAGCGTCCAACGCGTCGAGCAACGCCCCCAACGCTGAGAAGGCCGTCCCCCCGATCTCGACTCGCAGTTCATCCTCAATCGACTGGGCCGCCCGACGCTGGTGCTCCAGGTATTCGATTCCTTGGGGAGTGAGAACAACCGACTTCTCCCGCTTGCTGGTCATCGAGTCAACCACCGACACGTAACCACTATCACGGAGGTGTGCCACGACCTTGGTGGCTCCCTGCCGGGTGATGCCGAGTTCTCGTCCGATGCCCGAGATGGTTGATCCCGCCTCAGGCGAGCACATACGCAACACCCGGCCGTCGGGAAACCTGCGCTCCCCGAACCCCATCTCGGACATGGCACGATCCATCCGAAGCTGGTAGCCGAGCCAGGCACGACGGAGCGCCGCTCCGAGGCCGAACGATGTCGACGAAACGCCTGCTGTGTCGGCGTGCGGGACCACGAGTGAGATGTTAGCAAACTGTGAACTTGGTTGACAGTCTGCTCGGGGCGCCCAATACTGCGAACATGCGGCGGGCAGATACCACGATGTACCTGGACTCACTGCTTTCCGATCTGGCCGATCCCGAGAACCCGTCCTCATGACACAGGACCGGTGCGGGCGAGGGGTTGCCCGCGCCATGGGTGTGGCGGCGGCGCTGACACTGAGCATGACGCTGGCAAGCGCGGCGACGGCCACAGCGTCAGAGGCGACTGCTACCCCAGGTCCTGGTGCGTCGTACGCCGTGCCCGCACAGCGCCAAGCGCTGACGACGAACGCCAAGTCCGCGGTGGCCCACGACACCGAGACCGAAGCGCTCGTGACGCAGTTGGGTCGCGTCTTCGCAGCAACGGGTCAATGGGAATATCCCGGCCGTTCTGCGTTCGGACAGGTCCTGGTCAAGAAGACCAAGACCGCCCCGTGGACGGTCTTCGAGCAGACGCAGTCACTCCGGGTCCAGGCGTTGGACTCCTTCTCGATCCCGAAGGATCAGGGTCTGGGGCCGGGCCATTCCCTCCTCGTCACCCAAGCGATCGTCGACGGTCGCTCAAGGATCCAGTGGTTGCTCGACGGCGCGAACTCGTTCTCCCTTCGCAATTCGTACGTACTTCCCGCGGGCGCCGACGTCCGTGCATTCGGGACACACAAGGTGGGCGGGGTCTGGTCCGTCTATGCCGGTGTGCGCCCGACGGGGGTTATACAAGGGGTGTGGTCGCCAGCCCGCCACACCTTGGTGTTCAGTCCCAAGCCCGAGCTCAGCGTGGCGCCGCCAGGGTCACCGGGTGCGGTGACGCAGAAGGTGACAGGCTTCGCCGATTGTGGCGGTGCCCTCTACACCACCATCAACACGAGGCTCTATCGACGAAACGACGGCGCCCTGCCTTCTGGTATCCCTCGCTGGGTCCCGGTCTACCGAGCGCCACCGGTAGGGGTGCACAACAGCGGGCTGCGGGGCATCACGTGCATGACCCATGACGGGTCACCGTCGCTCCTCCTCTCGACGGAGGGCAACGGCAACGTGTACCGCTTCGACAAGCTGCCACCGGGCCAGCTCGATACCACCGCGGTTCCGAGTCCGGGTTCGGTCTCCGACGGGCTGGTGCAGACGCTCGAGTTTGAACCCGTCCCTGCGATCCGCCAGATGCTGGCGACGCAGGGAACGGTCATTCCGGCAACAGGACGAGGCTCGATCGCGTATGTGATCGCGGCCTACAACAACGGTGACTTCGAGACCATGAGGATCGGAGGCGTCGACCGCCAAGCGTTCGGTTTCGAGTGGGGCTACCAAGGGGTCTGCCCACGACGCAGAAGTGTGGACCGATCGCCTCGGGCGTGGTGCACTTCAACGCCAGCGCCTGCTTCGCCGTGCGGACCGATCAGGGCCAATCGCCGACCTACACCTTGCGCTGTCTGAGCGGGCCCAGCGTCACACCGTCAGCCACGGTCTCGAAGCCCATCCGCTCCGGGCAGGCCTTCGTCTCCATCCGCAGCATCGTGCCTTCACCGTTCCCTGGTGACCAGATCTACTACGGCGGCTACGACTGCAACTTCTACCCCGCAGACGGCACGGCGTGGGTGGCAACGTCGCTGCGCAACTCCCTCCGCCTTTCCGTTCCAGCGAAAGGAGCACAATCATGAAGCGAGGAACAAGTTTACCGCACCGGCGCCGCGCCGCAGCCGCCATGGCCGCAGGAGGCGTGGCTGTCCTGGCGTGGCGCTCAGCGCCTGTGGCAGCTCGCCCTCGCAACCGGCCGCCTCCCCCGAACGGGTGAGCGGCGGGTCGACGGGTCACTACGAGGTGGCGGCCGGCATCCACAAGATCAAGCACATCATCGTCATCGAGCAGGAGAACCGCTCGTTCGACAGCTACTTCGGGACTTACCCGGGCGCCGACGGCATTCCGATGACCAATGGCGTGCCGACGGTGTGCCTGCCGGCCCCGACAGGCGGGTGCCAAGCGCCCTATCACGACACGGCTGACGTCAACGGCGGCGGGCCGCACAACGAAGGCAGTGCGCGCGTCGATGTGAATGGCGGGAAGATGGACGGCTTCATCACCCAGGCGGCTAAAGGCAAGAAGGGGTGCGGAGCGAACACGGTCGACAACCCCGCCTGTTCGAACTCGGCGACTCCCGACGTGATGGGCTACCACACGGCGGCGGAGATTCCGAACTACTGGACCTACGCCAAGGACTTCACGCTCGACGATCACATGTTCGAACCGGTGGCGTCGTGGTCCCTGCCCGATCACCTCTACCTGGTCTCGGGTTGGTCGGCCAAGTGCTCGAGCCTCGCTCCGTCGAGTTGCGTGAACGAGATCAAGGGGCCCTACACGCCGGCGCAGATGCAGAAGTACGTGGACCAGGCCATCGACACCGGTACGGCCGACGTCACCAACGCGTGGACCGACATCACCTGGCTCTTGTACAACAAGCATGTGTCGTGGGCCTACTACGTCCAGACCGGCGACCAGCCAGACTGCGACGACGACGCGGCAGTCGCCTGCCCGCCGGTGGCGCAGAGCTACCTGACCCCGGGCATCTGGAACCCGTTGCCCATCTTCGAGGATGTGCAAAAGGACCACCAGATCCGCAACATCCAGCCGCTGCACAACTACTTCTCCGAGGCCAAGAAGGGGACCCTGCCATCGGTCATGTGGGTCACGCCGTCGCAGGCCGACAGCGAGCACCCACCGGCGAGCGTGCACCAGGGCCAGGCCTATGTCACCGCGGTGATCAACGCGGCCATGAAGAGCCCCGACTGGGACTCGACGGCCATCTTCTTGCAGTGGGACGACTGGGGCGGTTTCTACGACAACGTCGTGCCGCCCCCGGTCGACCAGAACGGCTACGGATTGCGCGTCCCCGCCATGGTGATCTCGCCGTACGCCAAGAGCGGGTACATCGATCACCAGACGCTTTCGAGCGACGCCTACCTCAAGTTCATCGAGGACGATTTCTTAGCAGGTTCGAGGCTCAACCCCAAGACGGACAAGCGGCCCGATCCCCGGCCCGATGTCCGCGAGGACGTGAAGATCCTGGGCAACATGGTCAACGATTTCGACTTCAACCAGGTACCCCGGGCTGCGGTCCTCCTCCCGACCAACCCCCCCACAGACTCGCCGAGCATTCCGGCCTACTTCAACGGACTCGGGCCATGTGTCGGGTGTACGGCCACGCCTCCGAGCACGTAGAAGGTTCCGGCATTTGGGTCGATGATGGACTACAGAGACCGAGACAAGGCTCCTGTGCTCTACATCGGCAAAATGGTGGCGCGCTCGAGCAAGTACTGCATTGCCACCGTGCCCCAACGGGCGAGAGAAGAAGTACTCCACCGGGTCGGAGAGCCCCCGGGCATTTGGCTGGGGAGGGGCCCAGGGGCTCGGGCTCGAGGACGACGTCGCCTCCGATGACCTCCGCCAGGTGCTCCTTGTCGTATTTGATTCAGTTAGTGCATTTGTCGGCGGATTGGCCCGCATCCAGAATCAACGGACTGGCGAGAAGCCACGTCCCCGCCTGGGAAGGACGGCGTCACGGAGGGGCACGATCAGCTCCCGCACGCTCCCGACGTGACCGTCACATCAACGGTGGAGGCCGACGGGTCGTTGGTCACCACGAGCTGCGTGGCCCCTGCCGATGACGTCGCCCTCCCGCCGGTCACCTTGGTGCAGTAGCCGTTCGGGTAGTGCCTCGACACCGGGACGAAGATCACCGTCGGCGCCGTGACCGCGCGATCGACGCGATAGCTGAGATGGAACACCGCCGTCGACGAGTCGAAATTCATGGCGGTGGGCGTGCCGGCGATCGCCTCCGCCTACGTTTCCGACAGAGCGTCGAGTTGGGCCGAGGTGGCAGGCCCCGCCGGCCAGAGGCCCGAGTCGTGCGAACCGGTAGGGTCCTCGTAATAGAGGCACTGCCAGTACATCCAGCCCACGGGGTCGGCGTCGGCGTCCGACACCATCCGACCCAGGTCGGCGGCGTCGGTCGTGGCTCCGAACTCCGTGAGGAACCAGCCAGGACCGTCTGGCTGCGCCGGTGAGGCATCGTTCGCGCGGTCCCGAGCGCTGTCGGCGAACACTTGCTCCTCTGCAGGCGGGCAGACCTGCGAGTAGTCGGGCGACTCGGGCCCGTTCGGCACGTGCAGGGGACAGTAGTCGTGGAAGTTGTACGCGAGGCGGGGGAAATCCATCGACCCGATGCGGTTCGGGACCGGGCCGCTGGTGGTGGTGTCGAGCTCGTAGAAGACGGCGTGGCGGTGATCGGCGTGCTCGATGGTCGGAATCACCCTGTCCTCGGGGTCGTCTGGCGGGCAGTCGGTGATCCGCTGGCCCGACTGGGTATTGCCGAGATGAGCACGGCCGGCGTAGAAGCACTGCACCTGGGCGTCGAACGCCTCGTTCTGACCCGTGTGCAGGAGGATGCTGGGTGAGAACGCCTCATTGAACGGGTCGTAGCCGATCACCCAAGGGTTCCCGGCGAGCCGGGATGCGACCTTGGCCCAGATCTGGTCGTAGGCCCCCTGCAGGTTGCCCACGACGTCGTTCGCCCAGAAATGCCCCTGGGCCTGGGCCATACCGGCATCGATCTGGTTCACGCCCCATGCAGCCACGTTGCGGTAGGCCACCGGAGTGATGCCGTCGGTACAGGCTGCCCAGTTGGGGAACCCCTCCCCGGCGAACACCTCGTTCATGGAGTCCTGGTGCATGTCGACGAGGGAGTAGATGCCGTGTCGGGCCAGGAGAGAGATCGTCTGCTCCAGCTTGGTCATGTAGGCATCGAAGATCTTGGCGTCGAACTGGCCGGGACCCGTCACCTTCGGCTTGCCCGGAGTGCAGATGGCTGGATCGTTCATGGGTGCGGTGCCGGGCTCGAGGCCCTTCCAGAAGATGCCGAGACGCACCACGTCGAACCCGTCGGAGGCAATGGAGGCCGCCTCTGCGTTCGTGAGCACGTTCACGCCCGTGCCACTGGTGACAATCTCGTAGGGCGGGAGCTTGTACATGAGGTCAACCCCGTGCATGAGAACCACGCGGCCATGGGCGTCGCGGAGAAAGGATCCGCCCGGGGGGGAGCGCTATCCGACCCTTGCGATCCACCCAGTCCCTGGCTGCGGCGGATTTATCACCGATGCAATCCCACGAAAATCCCTGAACCGCGGATTCAGATTTCGTTGTCATCTGCCTAATGCATCGTTGGGACAGTTCTCGCCCTAAAACTCCAGCTAAAGATCACTGATTCAGGACTACGGAGTCGAGCCCCGAGTTATCTGGCAGACGGTCGACCGAGGTCTCATAACCCGAAGGTCGGAGGTTCAAATCCTCCCCCCGCCACTATTGAAATGTCGCTGGCGCGTCTCGTGCATAGGGCAGGGGTGCCTGACCAGCGGTTTCGTGTTCGACCGAGACGTCGAAGATGGGATTTATCGGGGCTTTTTCTCGGGACCTACTCACCGTTGCCTAGGTTGCACACCTAGGCGGCCCCTGGCAGGCGGTCGCTGCGCACCGGCCCGTACGCTGCGGTTTCGCGGTCGAGCGTTTGGTTGGAGTGGCCGCTCATAGGGCTGCATAGGGTATGGCCTATGCAGTTGCACTACTCAGGGAATTCTCGGTCTTCGGAACAACCCCGATCCGCTTTGTCTGACTCAGTTCGATGGCAGTGGGGGACTCCGCGACTTGAGATGCGACGGGAACCCTCTCGTCCAGAACGAGTGGGTCGTCACGCGGTCACGCGGGCGTATTCGACCGTGAGTTCGACGCGATTGTTAATCGCGAGTTTTGCGAATACGCGTCGGAGGCGACCGTCGACGGTATGAGGAGACAAACGGAGACGATTCGCGATCTCGGCGTTTGTCATTCCGGCAGCTGCGAGCCGCGCCACTTCCTGTTCAGACACGGTAAGGCTATTCCACCCGATCCCAGCCGTTCCGCTCCTATCGGAGTGCCGCAGAGTGTATCGAACGGAGCCCCCCGTTACTTTTTGGTCAAGGAAGGAGATCACCTCGTCGACGATTTCTCGCTGGTTGCCCAGAAAAAAGGTGTGATCGTCTCCTGGTAGTTCGACATAGACCGCGCCGGGGATGCCCTTCGCAAGGTCACGACCGCATTCGACAGGCAGCGAGCGGTCTCCGTTGCGGTGGATGACAAGCGTCGGTGCCGTCACCTCAGCGAGCAAGGGCCTCACGTCGTTGGTAGCCAGCCAACGACACAGCGCACCAGCTGCGTCAGGCACACAGGTGTGACGTTCAAGTCGGGCCGCCCATTGGCCGTAGGAGCCATCGTCGCTTCGCCCGGGAGCGTGCGCCCCCACGACTGCTCCCGAACCCCACGCGTCCGATACGCCCGTGGCCCAGACCTCGATCTGATGAGGGTCGGCCTCAAAGTCGAAGTCAGACATCCTCGATAGCTTGGCGAACCCGCCGACCAAAACCATGGCCTGTGTTCGCTGAGGATGGTCGACGGCAAACTGAACAGCTACCTGAGCGCCAAAAGTGGCTCCGAACAAAACGGCGCGCTCGATGCCGTTGGCGTCTAAGACCGTTCTGAGATCCGAAGAGAGTCGGTCCAAGGTGAGGTCATCCGCCGAGGCGTGATCCCGGTCGGAGAGGCCCGTTCCTCGCCGATCGAACATCACCACCTGGGCCCAGGAGGCCAGGCGACTGATGAACTGCTCGTAGGCCGGTTCCTCCAAGGCGACCTCGAGTTGACTCACCATCGGCGAGACCAGCACAAGGCTGACGGGGCCGCTCCCTACCGTGGCATAGGCGATCGCTGCCCCGTCGTCAGCTGACCCGTAGTGCACCTCGGGATGCAACATGCCCCAAATGCTAGGCCGGAGCACGCGAAGTTCGTACGCGATCGCGTCTCTTGCAGCTAAGTCGTGTGGGGTACAAAAGATGGACAGGATCAACCGTCGGAGAGGATCAAAACGCAGAGTGAGGTGAGAGGGAAGGGATATGAGGAAGCTGATCGAAACTACCCAGGTATCTCTTGGCGGCGAAGTTGGGTCAATTCAGGACTGGGTCTTCCCATTCCTCGACGAGGAACTCAAGGCCTACACCAAACAACAGCTGTTTGAAGCGGACAGTCTTCTGCTCGGGCGGTCGACCTACGAAACGCTCTCAGCGGCGTACCCGACCATGAACGGCGGCCGATTCTAGAACCTTCACCGAGTTCATCGGCCGGATGAATAGCATCCCCAAGTACGTGGCGTCGACCACCCTTCGAGAGACGACCTGGAATGCCACCGTCATCGAGGGTGATGTGGCTTCCTTCGTCAAGGAGCTCAAGCAGCAGCCCGGCGGCAACATCATCAAGTACGGGAACGGTCCCCTTGACGTCACGCTGATGGACGATGGGCTCATTGACGAGTTCCACCTGTTGGTGATCCCGGTTGCTGTCGGGAAGGGTCAACATCTATTCGAAGACATCGAGACGGCCCCGGCCCTGAACTTGGTCGATGTCAAGCGGTTCAAGAACGGTGTGCTTGTACTCGTCTACACCCCAACGTAACTCGTTCCAGAGACCCAATGTCAGCCGAATGACGCTCGTTTTGGAGCTGGTCAGCCGGTCGTTCTACGTCCCGAGGGGCGAACCGCACGATCACGGGGATAAGGAGAGACTCAATGACCGATCGAAACATCATCAATGCCACGTTCACCATGGAACGCACCTATGGGGTGTCCCCCGACCTGGCATTCAACGCGTGGGCCGACCCCGCGGTCAAAGCACGTTGGTTCGCCAGGGGCGCCTCCGACTATGAGTTGGACTTTCGACCGGGTGGTCTCGAGCGCAACTCAACCACGTTCGAGGGGAAACAGATCACCTGGGAGGCGCTCTACCGTGACATCGTGGACAAGGAGCGCATCGTCTACACATCGGTGCTGTATGAAGGAAGCCTGGTGGCAACGGCATCACTGACCACAGTGGAGTTCATCCCAGAAGGAGACGGCACCCGCTTGATCTTGGTCGAGTTCGGTGCCTACCTCGATGGACGGGAGCAGCCGGCCTGGCGAGAGCAGGGCACCAATGAGTGGCTCGACGCGCTCGGCACGGATCTGGCCCGCCCAACTCGGTGGTTGACCCTCGCTTATCGACCAATCGACAGCCCTTCTATCTCTCGAAAGGAAGCTGTTATGGCCATTGACCACGTCCTCGCCGTCGTTCCGGTGTCCGATTTCGACACCGCCCACCATTGGTACGAGCGTCTCTTCGGGCGCCCAGCCGACAATATGCCCATGGAAGGTCGGCTCGTCGAATGGAGGATCACCAACAACGGCTGGGTTCAGATCACTACCGATCCAGTCCGCGCTGGGTCAGCGCTATTGAACTTCGCAGTTGGCGACCTCGACAGTCACATTGCCGAACTTGCCCAAAGAGGGTTGCAGTCGGGCGCGATCGAACCGGTCAACAAGGGTGTCATGCTGTCCCCACTCCGCGACCCCGATGGCAACACGATTACCTTCATTGGCAACTTCCGTATTCACTACTGAAGTGAATAGCAACGATCGACGGTCCCTACGGGTCCAGATCGGCGTCATGATCCACTGGTGGCGTAGGTCAGATGGTCCAGCCGATGGGGTGGTCGATGATCGCGTGAAGGTCAACCCTTCAAACTCCGCATCTCCGGGCGTGGCGAGGTCATCTCCCTCAGGTGGTCTCGCTGCGCAGCATCTTTCTCTCCATCCCCAAGTTCGGAGCGATGAAGGCTTGCAAAGCAGCACGATGAGGGTCGCTCGTTTGAAGGAATGCCTTCTGGCTCCTACGTTTGGGCGCTCTCCGAGTTGGCGCCTCTGATTTTCGGTAGTCGCTCGGCCGTCAGGCAGACGCCACGACAGGGTTTGAAACAGCACCCTTCGGTGCTGTGGACGGAATCAGTTCGACTGGTGGGGAGACCCTGCCGGTACCCCTCTCGGCTGGGAGTCCCATGTCCAGCCGAGCACCGATGGAATGGTGGAGAGGGGCACTGGATAGAGGGCACTGGATGGACCGCTCGCGAGGTGAGGACATCATCCTGTTCTCGACTGAATCAGAATGACCATCTTGTGGAACCGTTCGCCGCGCAGTGCAATTGTGGCCGCAGAGATGATGACTTGCATTGCCAGACGCCCAAAGGTCAGTCGGCGGGAGCGTGTCTCCGAGGGCGAGATCGGCTCTACCGCAAAGGCCGTTGCCGAGGCTCTCGGCGTGACCTTCTCGGGTCGGGACAGGAACTACAGGCAAGCTCCATTTCGCCTGCCGCGTTCCAGGAACTCCAGCGGTCACAATCAGCATGGCCATGCCGAAGGATGACAACTTGGAAGCCGATCGGTCATTCCCTGCATCGGCTCTCGGAGATGGGCGGCGATGCGGGCGGCAAGAGGGTCACAGCCGACATTGGCCAGGTGTTCTCGGAGCAGGTCAGCCGCTCGTACGATATCGCCAGCGGACGCAGCACGGACCACCTCGATGTGATGGCGTTCCCAATTGATCTGCCGGCCTCTGGGATCCTTGGTCGACGTTCCCTTGATTGCGTTGAGATCGCCGATCGCGAGCCCGAAGGCCGGATCGGCAGCCACCGCGAGTTCTAGCGCTTTAGTGGCTTTGCGGCGGTCGACGGCCCTCTGGGCCTGCCGGTACCACGCTGCCGCCCTAGGGTTTGCCGTGACCGCGCGGCCGTGCACCTCAACGGCCAGCACGCGGTCAGCAAGGTGCATCGGGTATCCCGGTTTCTGACCTCTGGTGTGCTCCATGGCTACCCATCGTGTTCCGATGGTCTGAGGACCTACTGAGGTGGCACTGACATCAACCCGATCGAAGACCATGGACAAAGGCAAGAGCCTCGACGTCTGGGTCGTCGAGGGCGGCCTCGAAGAAGGCAGTGGACCGCCCCGCGGCAGCCCGCCGATTGAGGACGGCTGCAAAGCGGTTCCGGTTCGCTTCGGTGTTGGAGGAGGCGAGGGTGACCGCAGCCGCCACCGTATCGGCCAAGATGCTGACTAACGGATCGGCGGCCTCAGAGGCTCGCTCGCGAGCCTGCTCAGCGTACCGATCGGCTCCCCTCACGTCCTCTACGGACAGGGACAACCAGACGAGGCCGATGAGAGCCGGGGTCGACCCGCCTGGAAGTCCAACGGACTCGTAGTTGGCGTTGGCCTCTTCCAGCCATCGTCGACACGACGTGAGATCGCCAAGTCGGCGAGCCGCTCCTGCTCGCCCGACGAGGGCCGCAGTTCTGGCCATTTGAGAGTTGGTGGCGCTGCAGTCGGCGAAGAGCCGTTCCGCCGCCAAGTCGTCTCCCAGCCGGGCGCGAAGCGTGGCGAGTCGGATGAGCCACATCGACTCAAAGTGGACGGTTCCGGCCGACCGACACGCCTCGATCAACTCTTCGTAGGCAGCGGTCGCAGCCGAGAAGTCTCCGTGGGACTCCTCAATACCGGCCAGCATGCCCAGCCCATAGAGGATCATCCAGTGATCGCCGCAGGCCCGGAGTCGATCAACACTGGTTCGGGTGAGGCGCTCGGCCTCTTCGGCTCGACCCTGGGCAGCTAGATTTCGGGCAGAGAACATGTCGTGAGTGGCGACGTCCCATGGGTCCCCCTTTTCGACGATCAGAGGGAGCGCTTCGGCCAGAGCCTCTTGGGATGCCTCGAAGTCGCCGAGGCGGGCGAGGACATCGGATAGCACCAGCAGTGCCCCGCCCAAGTCAGGCGAGCGGGCTTGGCGCAGATCGGTGAGAGCCTCCTGAAAGGCGTCGAGTGCCGAACCTGGGCCGGTGACGATACTCCCGAAGAAGGCCTGGTAGGCCGCTGCAAAGCCGCGAAGACCTCCGCATTCGTCTGATGGATCCACCGCGAGTGCGTCGCTCGACCACCGGTAGCCCTCGTGGAAGTCGGCCCGCAGAAACCACAGATAGGCGACGTTGCCCACGAGGCCAAGTGCCGAGGGCGCGTCACCCCGCCCGATGAACCAGTCGAGGGCGGAACGGAAGTTGTCTAGTTCCGCTTCCAGACGGGCCCTCCATTCAATTCCCGAGTGGCCGCGTAGGCCGGGTCGTCCCTGTTCCCCGAGGTCCAGGAACCAGCGGGCGTGTCGTTCGCGAACCTGGTCAGACCCACCCGAGTCATCGAGCCGCTCTCGGGCGTACTGCCACAATGTCTGCAACTGTGAATAGCGGGCCGGGTTGGAGCTGAGGTCGACGGTCACCAAGGACTTGTCGATCAGTCGGGTGAGGATATCGAGGATCTCATCGCGAGGTACCCGGTCGTCGGCGCAGACCGCCTCGACAGCAGCCAGCTCGCAGCCGCCGGTGAAGACCGAAAGGCGGGCGAAGAGCAGGCGTTCCTCCTCGAACAGCAGGTCGTAGCTCCAGTCCACCACGGCTCGCAGGGTCTGCTGGCGGGGCATGGTGGTTCGGGCCCCACCGGTCAGCAGCCGGAAGCGGTCGTCGAGCCGTTCCGCCAAGGTCGTCAGGGGAAGGGCACGGAGGCGGGCGGCGGCGAGCTCGACGGCCAGGGGTAGGCCGTCCAACCGGCGGCAGACATCCAATACGGCCTGGCCAGTGTGCCCTTCGGCACTGAAGCCAGGTTGCACTGCCCGAGCCCGATCGACGAAGAGCTCCAGAGCGGCTCGTTCCGCCAGGCCAGCCAGCGGAACCAGAACTTCGCCGGGAACGCCCAGCGGCTCCCGGCTCGTCGCGATGAGTCGGAGACCAGGGACCTCGCCGACCAGGCTTTCGGCCAGTCCGGCCGCTCGGTCGATCACGTGCTCACAGTTGTCGAGGATCACGATGAGGGACCGCCCGGAGAGGTGGTGGCGGATGAGTTCTGCCGTTGATCCCGGCGGATACGGGCTCCCCAGCGCGGAAGCAGCGGCCCCAAGGGCGCCAGCCACGGCCGGCGCAACCCCTTCGGGTTCGGTGACGCCGGCCAACTCGACCAGCCAGGCGCCGTCTCGGTGCTCTTCGCGCAATGAAGCGGCCACCTCCACCGCCAGTCGGGTCTTGCCCACTCCACCGGGGCCGACCAGTGTCACGAGTCGGCAGGCGCGAACCGTCTCGCTGAGCTGTGCCAGCTCAGCATTGCGCCCGATGAAGCTGCTCAACTGCTCCCGCAGGTTCCCCGTTGTCGTCGGTGCGGCAGCCAACGGGACGCCGGGTCGGGACGGTTGCGGCGAGCGTCGGGTCTTGGTCCAGGACGCGACCCTCGAGCTCTTGCAGGGCCGCGCTCGGATCGATGCCTAACTCGTCCACCAAACGGTCCCTGATGTCGGCGTAGGCCCGCAGGGCCTCGGCTTGGCGTCCATCTCGGTAGAGGGCGATGATGAGCAGCTCCCAGAGGCGCTCGCGAAGTGGGTGTTCCCGGCAGAGGGTCTCCAACTCGCCGATGACCTCCCCGTGGCGGCCCCGAGACAGGTCCGCTCCGATCCGGGCCTCGAACGCCACGACGGAAAGCTCTCCAGATGCGCCCGCTCGGCATCGGCGAAGCCGGCATAGGCGAACTCGGCCAGCGGCTCGCCCCTCCTGAGCCGGAGTGCTTCACCTAGCGCAGCGGACGCCGACTCGACATCACCCTCGTCGAAACGACGCCGACCCTCGGCCACCAACTCTGCGAAGCGAACGGCATCAATGTCGCCGGGAGCAATGGCCAAGGCGTAACCCGCTTCCGTCGTTAGGATCGTGGTGGCGCCGAGAGTACGGCGGAGCTGGCCGATCTGTGCCTGTAGGGCATTGGCCGGATTCGCCGACTGTCCGTCCTCCCACAACGCATCGATCAGCCGTTCGGCCCCGATCGGCTGTCCCCGATGCAGCGCCAACAAGGCCAGCAGGGCCCTCTGTTTGGCACCGCGGACTGGCACCACCTCACCGCTCTCCGCCACCTCAAATTCGCCGAAGAACCTGACTTCCACCCCTTCACCGTACGACCGTCGCTTCGTCGGTGCCGGACGGGGCACTTGGTGACCTGATTAGCGGACCTCAGCGCCACGACAGTCCCACCTCAGGCCCACGGCGCAGACTGCCTCCAGGACCGAGAACACCGAGGAAAGGAAGAGCAATGATCGAGGCAAAGCACCTGACCAAGCGCTACGACAAGACGTTGGCGGTCAATGAGGTCTCCTTCACTGTGATGCCCGGGCAGGTGACCGGCTTCCTTGGCCCAAACGGGGCCGGCAAGTCGACCACCATGCGCATGATCCTGGGCCTGGACACGCCGACGTCAGGCGAAGTCCGTGTCGACGGCAAGCCATACCGCCAGCTGGCCGACCCTCTTCGCTCGGTCGGGGCTCTCCTGGACGCGGGCGCCATCGTCGGTGGCCGAAGCGCCGCCAGCCACCTCACATGGCTGGCCGACAGCAACGGCATCGCCCGCCACCGGGTCAGCGAAGTACTCGACATCGTCGGACTCAGCGATGTGGCAGGAAAGCGAGTCGGATCATTCTCGCTCGGCATGAATCAGCGGCTGGGCATTGCCGCCGCCCTGCTCGGTGACCCCGAGACGGTGATATTCGACGAGCCGATCAACGGACTCGACCCCGAGGGCATCCTCTGGATCCGCAACCTGATGAAGTCGCTGGCATCGGAGGGCCGCACCGTGTTCCTTTCTAGCCATCTGATGAGCGAGATGGCCCAGACCGCCGATCACCTGATCGTGATCGGAAGGGGCCGCATCATCGCCGACGCCGGGACCGATGAGTTCATCAATCGACACACGGCCCCGAGCGTCCGGGTTCGGGCCGTGGAGCAGACCGGCCTGACCGAGGCCCTTACCCAGCGCGGCGCGGTGATCGAGTGCGGATCCGACGGCGCCATGGTCGTGACCGGGATGGACTCTGCCGCCATCGGAGGAGTCGCTTCCGCCCACGACATCACCCTGATCGAGCTGGCCCCACTTGGGTCGTCGCTCGAGGAGGCGTATTTCGACTTGACCAAGGATGAAACCGACTACCACGCCGGCCAGCTGACCGGCTCGAGCAAAGGAATCTGACATGAGCACTGCGACCCACACCATCGATGCGATTCACTTCACTGCGCCGGCTCCGCCGGTACGAACTTCTCCGACCAGCAGGATTCTCAAGTCGGAATGGACCAAGCTGCGCACGCTGCCCTCCACCTGGCGGACGGCCGTAACAGCCGTCACCATATCCATCGGCTTGGGTGCCGTCCTCTGTGTCTCGCAGGCCGGTCAGTGGGCTACCATGAGCGCTTCGCAGCGGAGTGCGTTCGATCCCACGGCCTGCTCGTTGGGGGGATTCTTCTTGGTCGGCGCTGTACTGCTCGGGGCGCTCGCTGTACGGACGGTGACAGCCGAATATTCGACGGGCATGATCCGGTCCACCTTCACCGCCACGCCCAATCGACGCCAGGTACTGGCAGCCAAAGCCGCGGTCACCGCCGCGTTCGCTTTCCCGGTGGCCTTGGCGGCTGCGGTGGTCAGTTTCGAAGTCGGTCAGCGGGTCTTTGCCGGCAATCACCTCCAAGTGTCCTTCGGGTCTCCCGGCGTTCTCCAGGCTTTGGTCTTCGCTGCACTGGCCGTAAGCCTCGTCGCCATCATCGGGGTTGGCCTCGGAGGCCTCATCCGACACACAGCAGGGGCGACTACAGCACTGGTGCTGGTCATCGTTGGAGGAGCCGTGCTCGGCCAGTTCTTCCCAGCCGGCCTCCGTCAGTACCTACCCGGAACCGCACTCGAGGCCGCTGTGACTGTCCATCGGTCGGCTGGACTCCTGGGTCCCGGTACGGCAATTGTCGTGCTCTGCCTCTATGCCGTCGTCGCCCTTACGGCGGCATCGATGCGGACGGCACACGGTGACGCCTGACGTTGTTAGAACAATCACCTGATCCCTACAAGGTCAAGAGGACGGCGATGCCCCCGGCCGAAGCCGGGGGCATCGCCCTGCGGATCGAAGGTTGCTCAAGTCCATGTCATCCCTTCGCACCTCACGGGGGTCAGTCCCGGCCGCCAACCCCGGGAGGTCCTGCGAGCGAATGCCAAACCTGCTCACCGAACCGTAGCTCTAGTGGATCGCATCTGGAACTGTGAGAGTCATCGCACTTCACCCCCTCTACCAACGGACGTGCAAGGACTGCGGCGTTCACCGGACTGTGACTCGATCGCAGGCGCAACTAACGGCGCGACAGCCGTTGCCACGAATGGGGGACGGGCTACTCGCGAGGTCTTAGTGGAGGCTGAGGTGGATCTTGTTGAAGCATTCAGCAGGTGCGCAAAATGCCGGGATGATCGGTTCTCCGAACACCCAGTCACGAAGCGGTGTCCAGCAAACCACTCGGAGGTCTAACCAAACCCGCCCAGCGGCTCGGGAGGCTTCTGACCTCGGCGCCCTGACCGCTCCCGTTCGCCGGATCCACGCGAAGTTCAAGTGGTGGATTCGGAAGCAAAGCGACGCGGAAGCGATACCCCGGTGGTTGGGCGCCACGTTGGACCCGTACTCCGACCCGTAAGATTGAAGTTCGGTGACTTTACCCGCTGGATCCGTCGTAGTCGGCATCGACAACAGGGCGACGTCCAACAACGCGACTGTTCTCGAGGGCTCGGGCCGGTTCTTGGTCGATGAGATGGTCGAGTCCCCGAGTCGCGTCAAAGAGGGCACTGAGGCAGCCCTCGGTGCGCTGGGGGAGTCGTTAGCTCGGATCCTCGCTCTGACCGGGATCGAGCGCGCTCGGGTGCGCGCCGTCGGACTCGACAGCCCGGGCCCTGCGAGTGCCGAAGGCGTGATCTTCCAGCGGGGTTCGACCAACTTCGGACATCCGAGCTGGAACGGGTTCGACCTCCCTGCTCATCTCGAGCGCATGCTAGGTCTCCCGGTCGTCTACAACAACGACGGCAACGCGGCCGCCCTCTATGCCCACCGCCAGCATTTCGGTGTGCACGGCCACGCGCGGTCGTCGGTCTCCGCCATCATCGGCACGGGACTCGGCGGTGGGATCGTCCATCGGGGTCGTGTTGTTAAAGGGGCGACGGGCGCAGCAGGAGAACTTGGCCACGTGCACATTCCGATGGCAGGGCTCCTGCAGCCTGATCAGCCCATTCCAAGATGCAACTGCGGCTTCTTAGGAGATGCCGAAAGCGTCGCGTCACTGACGGGCATCGAGCTCAACCTTCTGCCGTACTGGTTGTCGCGCTACCCGGACCACGAGCTGGGATCACTACCCGTCTCCGAGGCGGCTCGATCCGTGCGAGCCTACGGAGAGGCCGGGGACCCAATGGCCACTCGGATTTTCGAGCAACAGGCGGCCGCGTTGGGTCGGCTTTTCACCATTGCAGCGAACTTCGTGGACCCCGATCTTTATTTCATCGGTGGTGGCGTCGTGGAGGTCGGGGGCCAATTCAAAACGTGGTTCTTGCAAAACATCCGCGACAGCACGACCCTCCGCGAAGAGCAGGCAGCTGTTGCTGATTTCGTGCTAGTGCCTGACCTCGACATGGCCGGCGCACGCGGAGCCGCAATGGCCGCTCTCGACGCAGTCCGGGAAGCCTGAACGCCGACGGTTCCAGCCACTACGAAGGTATCCGCGCACACGAAGTTCAGCCCTCAACACCCCTATCCTCTTTGCAGAAATGGAACGACGCTTCGAAGCCTACGTGTTCACAGAAGCGCTAGAACCTATGAGGTGCGGGTACTCGTCGTGAACGCTGGATCGACCAGTATCAAGCTCCGGGTCGTGGAACGTGACGATCGTGTGACCGAGACCACCTATCTCAATCCACCTGGTGAGTCGCTAAAGGATGACCTACGGCGCTTCGTGGCGTCTGTCGGGCCACTCGACGCTATTGGCCACCGAGTGGTCCACGGAGGGACACGGTTCACTCGCCCCGTCGTGATCGATGCGTCGATCTGAGCCGAGCTCGACGAGCTGAACGATTTAGCGCCACTCCACAACCCTCGGCGCTGGCGGCAATCGATGCCCTGAGTAACCTTGCGCCGAATGTGCCGGAGGTTGCCTGCTTCGACACCGCGTCCCATACCTCGCTCAAACTCGTCGCATCGAGCTACGCGCGGTTATTGGAACCCGGGCTGCGGGCGGGAGGCACCGAGAGCGGGATCGACAAGGAAGTCGAGGTCGCATCCTTGGTCCGCTTGGAGGACGTGCTGCACATAGAGCGCTTCGTAGCCGCGAGTCGGAGCGGCCCGTTGGGGTAGGTGTTCGGTCGAGCGTCGCGCCAACTCACGTTCGTCGACGAGCAGGTCGAGTACCCCATGGCGGGCGTCAAGCACAATTTCGTCGCCGTCGCGAACGAGTCCAATGGGGCCACCGACACCGGCCTCTGGCGTGATGTGGAGCGCGACGGCACCAAACTGTGTGCCGCTCATCCGCCCGTCCGTGACACACACCAGGTCCCGCACGCCGGCTTGGCGCAGGCTGATCGGAACTGGGACGGTTTCGATCTCCGGCATCCCGGGGGCGCCCACCGGCCCGGCGTTCCGGACCACGAGCACCGTGTCGGGCCCGGCGTGCAGATTCGAGTCGAGGGATCGCTCGAGCGTCGTGAATGGATCGTCGAACACGAGAGCCGGTCCTCGGTGGCTCCACAAGGCAGAGGGCGCTGCAGATCTCTTGAAGACCGAGCCACCAGGTGCGAGCGATCCGCGGAGGACGACGATTCCCCCGTCGGCCTCGAAGGGGTCATCCAAGGAGCGCAGACAGTCGTTGGGCCGTCCGCCGGCGGTCGAGGCAACCTCGGCGAGGGTCCGCCCGTCTCCCATCGTCGCGTCTCGATGCAACAGCGGCGCCAGCACTCGCAGCAAGGCAGGTACGCCGCCGGCATCGTCGAAGTCGTCTAGCGTATACTCGCCCGAGGGCCGCACCCCGAGCACGCGCGGCGTCTCTTGGCTGATCCGTTGTAGGCGATCGAGGCCGAGCGCGATTCCGAGCCGCCGTGCAACGGCCTCGAGATGGATGACGCCATTGGTGGAGCCACCGATGGCCACCAGAACCCGCAAGGCGTTCTCAAACGCGTCTTCGCTGAGTAGCCGATCCGGGGTCACTCCCTGCCGAGCGAGTTCGACCGCACGTACCCCGGTTCGCTCCCCGACATCGCTGCGCCGGGATTGCGTTGCGGGTATGACCGCCGAGCCGGGCAGCGCCATGCCGAGCGACTCGGCCAGGACCGCCATGGTGTTCGCCGTGCCCATCACATTGCACACGCCGACGCTGGCGCAGAACGAATCCTCGAGCAAGTCCCACTCGCCGAGGCTGAGCGTTCCCTCCAAGAGCTCAGGAACAATCGACCAGATGTCATCGGTCACGACGGGCTTCCCCCGGAACCGGGCGACGCTTCGGGGGCCAGCAGTCACCATAATTGCTGGTTTACCGGCACTGGCAGCACCCATCAACTGAGCAGGGACGGTTTTGTCGCAGCCCGCCAGCACGACCACCCCATCGATCGGGCTGCAGCGGATCATCTCCTCGACATCCATTGACATCAGGTTCCGTAGCAGCATGGTCGTAGGAGCGACGAGCTGCTCGTGCAACGAGATTGTCGGGAACACGACTGCAGTGCCGCCCGCGGCCGTCACGCCCCGTCGGACCGACTCGGTCAGATCTCGCAATCCCATGTTGCACGGGGTGAGCTCGCTCCAACTCGAACAAATGCCGATGATCGGCCGGCGGCGCACCTCCTCGCGACTCAACCCACCGGCCCGGAGGAAGGCCCGCTTTGGCCACCCGGTGATGGGGTCGGCAAACGCCTCCCCGGTGATTGGCGTCGATCTGCCGGCGACGTCAGCACGGCTAGTCATAGGCCCTCCATCTCTCGGCTACCGCAGCAGAGGCCCAGGCCGAAGCGATCAAGTCACTGATCTCACCGGAACGAAGCGCGCATTGGCAGCAGGCACAGCGTATTCGTCACCCGCTGACCGTCACACCCGCAAACGAAGGGGCCCAGATCGGGCCGTTCCCGGTCGGTGAAACATTGGCGAGCACTGATCCAATGAAATGCTTTCTCAGAGGTGCCGGACATTTAGCAGTCGGATGCCCGATCGTGACGGACGAAACGGCGTTGATCGCCAATGTTCGACTTCCAACGTCCCCTCGAGGTGTCCCACTTTGACGTTGCTCCCAGAGCCCAGTCGATCCGTAGGCGGTCCGGGTCTACGCTTCAGCGCATGACAACTGAGTACCGAGCAACCGATCCACAGGTGGAAGACCTCACGGCGGTGCCAGGGCACACAGGCTCTCCTACGCAGCAGTACCTACAGCACGTCGGCAAGGTCCATGCTGTCGCTATCGTGGGCGACCTAGAGCAATTCGGGACGGTCTGCGGCCACGGCCCCGCACGACCCACCGACCGCCTCTTCTTTGACGTGCCCGCCGAGGAACGGTGCCCTGAATGTTCTGAGGCGGTTGAGCTAGCCGCTGACTAAGTGCGGGCTGCCACCGTACGACACAACACTTCGGGGCTAGGTGTTCGTCGAGGCGAGATTACGGTCGTGGAGGCCCACGAACGAGGTGCTCGTGCGGGTGTCGGGTCTGTGCATGCGGCGCGCGCTGCCCGACCCCACTCCTGAAGCCCAAACGCCGCAAAATCCAAGGGCCAAACCGGCTGGGTGGCTTGCGCAGCTGTGCCTCCTTTGCCTCGGCCTCGTGGTCATCGTTGAATCAAATCGGTCTTGGGGTGCGGGCTCGCCAACTCCGAGACGTACCGTCAGTGTATCCAGCAAACAAGTTTTGATCTCGGCTCGTGCTGTTAGGGATGACCGTCGCTCGTTCATTCGGCCGAGGGTCCGCATTTGGGTCTGTCGGAGGGAAGAGAGCTTCCGGAATGTCCGAGCAGGACATGGCAGTGACAGCCTCGTCATGAAAGACTTTCAACAGAAGTGGAGGAGGGAGCGTGTGCGACGAACTGTCTGCATAGCGGGCTTAATGCTCTCGGCCCTCGCAGCGAGCTGTGCTGGTCTCCTATCGTTTTCGCCAGCGTCTGCGGCAACTGGTTTTCATTGCCCCGGCACTCCCGGCTCTGCAAGCCATTCCTTCGCCTACATGAATGGGGTTACCGGCGAGCCTTCTCCATCGGAAGCGCTGACGCACTTCCTCCGAACAGGAAGTGATGGGTTGCATCTTCCTCGGAGCTAATGGACGCATCAGTCGAAGAATCTCTTCGTGTATTCGGGCATACATGGGGACATTCGGGTCACGACATATCGTCTCCCCAAGGGTTCCTACCTCGTAACTCAGGCAAATCAGACCTGTTCAACGTTCTAGGTCCTCCTGCAGCAGGGTCAGGCGCTTCGCTGCTTGGCCTGCGAGCCTGGATTTCGAGATCGACACCGCGGCGGACCAACTCGACCTCGAGACGCTCCCGCTCGATCTTCGGGTGCACGAAGTTGTTCGGTGCCACGTCGATGCCGCGCTCGGCGGCAAGGCAGACGAGCGCCCGGTCGTAGGTGATCTCTGTTACCAGGGCCGTCTCTGACATCACGCCCCCCCCGAGCTCCTGAGCGGGCAGCGCGGCACGACACTCTCGGACGTGGTCGAGCAGAGCATCGTCGTCCACGTCTGCGTTCCAGACGTCCAAAGCGCCCGAGAGGAGTGTGACGTACATGCTCATGCCTTGCAGTGTGTACGCGGGCGCAGAGCGCTCACAAGGGAGGAACGTCCCATTTCAGGCCGCCTGAGCGATTCGGTGCCAGGTAGAGGACCTTTCTCCCTAGCACAAGGGACGTTTGCCCTGGTCTCAGCTAGCGCTCAGCCATAGACGATGGAGACAGATCTCCTCGCGAGGAGGGATCAAGAACGAGGAGATACTCAGATGCGACGCAAAGTTTTCGACATGCTGGCCAGTGTCGGTGGAGTGGCCATAGTCATCGTCTTGGTGGTTGCCGGCTCCCTGCTGATGGTGGGCTACAGCTTCGCCAACAACTACGTGCACACCCAACTCGCTGAGCAACAGATCACGTTCCCCTCGGCCGCAGCGTTCAAGCACCCGGTGCCGGGGTCCGAGATCACCCCGTCGATGATCCCCTCGGTCTCGCAGTACGCCGGTCAGCAGCTCGTCACGGGCCAGCAAGCCCAGGTCTACGCCAACGACTTCATCAACGTGCACCTCGGTGAGATCGGTGGCGGAAAGACCTACGCCCAGCTGAGCGCAGCGGCGATGGCCCTGCCCAAGGGTTCGCCGGCCTACACGGCGGCCGAGGCCAAGGTCCAGACGGTCTTCCAGGGCACCACGCTTCGTGGCCTGCTGCTCGAGGCCTACGGCTACAGCCTGATTGCCACCATCGCCCTCTGGTGCGCGATCGCCGCCTTCTGCCTCGCAGCCGTCATGGCGTTGCTGGTCGGACTCGGCTTCGCCCACGCCCGACGGACGGGCGACAACGAGGAGCTTCTCCCCAGCCACACTCCGGAGAAGGAGCTGGTCACGGTATAGCTCCAGCCAACTACTCCCAGTGAGGAGGCAACACCGGCCCGCAATGAGCGGGCCGGTGTTGCGCGTCCATGCCCTAGTCTTCGCATCTGCGTTTCCCGGAGACACGCCCGCGCTTCGCCAGTGCAGCTTCGAGCACTTAGAGTCAGCCGAAGAGGAATTCGGTACGAGTTGGCCGAACCACGCGGTGAGTGCCCCCTACGCCTTACGGGCGGTCACCAGCAAGTAAGCGCCGCCCACCACGACACCGTCGGGCGTGGCGTACGGCTCGAGCGCCTCGACGGCGGCCTCGGTACCGGCCTGGACGGCGTCGGTGTCCTTGCCCTCCACCAGCCGGCGCCCCATCTCATCGGAGAGCATGAACGCGATGACGTCCTCGGGGTCGCGTCCCATGCGCATCCCGTCCTTATGTTCTTCGATTGTGACCTCCGACCAACCGGCGCCCTCAAGCAGGCCCCTGGTCCGCTTGACGTCCGCAAGGGCGAAGGGTCCGGGGGTGCCAGGTTCTGGTAGGTCGGGGATTCCCACGTGGGCCACCATCGCCGTGGCCGGCACCGCAATCCACTCGTTGGCGAACATTTCCTGCCAGCACACGAAGCCAATGCGGCCACCGGGTCGGGCTGCCTTTGCCAGGTTGGCGAAGGCGACCTCCGGGTCGTCGAAGAACATGACACCGAAGCGGCTCACGACAACGTCAAATGGTTGGTCGAAGGAGGCGGTCTGGGCGTCGGCCTGGACGAAGTCGACGTTGATCTCTTGTTCCTCGGCCCGCCGTCGGGCCACCCGCAGCATGGGCGCCGAGATGTCGAGGCCGGTCGCCCGACCGCCGGGGCGTACGGCTTGGGCCGCCTCCAGGCTGATGGCGCCGTTGCCGCACCCGACGTCCAGAACCCGTTCGCCCGGCGCGAGGTCTATGGACTTCAGCAGCCGGCGGCCAAAGGGGGCGAGCATGGTGTCGAACCGCTCGGCCTCTGTCACCCAGACATCGGCGGGGCGCCCGTTCCAGTAATCGGCCATATTGGCATTGGCCACGGGACCTTTTCTAGCTGCTCAAGTGCCAACAGTGCGGCGAATATCGGCGTCATCTGTTCGTCGCCGCAATGCTGGGGTCTATCTGGTCGATCCCGAAATTCACCTGTGGCACGATCCGTAGCGAAATGGACTTGGCCTCATCTCGAGTGTGTACTCGAGCCAAGGTGATCCAGTGTGTTTACGATCCGACTCGTTCTGGCCACGGTCCATCCGCGCCTGAGACAAGCAGGCGGCCGGAGTTCATTCTCCCTGTACGTCGCGCCTCGTGAACGCGAATCCTCCAACGAGCGCGCTGGCCAAGCCGATGGCGATCATGATTCCATTTGCCGCCCAATTCGGGTGCACGGCGGGGGCCGACGCCATGTGGTGGAAGACGGAGGTGTCCAGCACCCAGTGGTTGATGGCGCCGATGCCTCCGACGATGACGAGGAGGAGCGACCAGCCCAGTACGCCGTAGACGGCGATCGACGTGAGCCGGGGTCGGATCCCGAAGACGAGAACACCGAAGCCCAAGATAAGCATTGCCGGTGGCACGAGGTTGATTCCAGCTTCCAGCAGGGTCGTGAAGCTCACCCCCGCATGCTGGCTCACAGCGCCAAGCCAGGTGAAGATCCCCGCTGCGAGGCCGCTCAAGAGGAGGACGACGAAGGCCACCAAGAGGCGCCCGCCAAGCCACGACGTACGAGAGACCGGGCCGATCAAGATGTGGTCGAGCATGCCTCCGGACTCCTCGGTGCGGGCCGCGGTGATTTGGCCGGCGGCAACGAAGGCAAGGAGCACCGCCAGTATGAGGAAGCATGCGCCGAGCACGGCATCGGGCCCTGTTCCGCCGGCACCGAGCTTGGCGAACACCTCTTCGGCCGAGCCCGAGATGGTGGCACCAGCCGACTTTGCGATGAGTCCAAAGAGGAGCGCTGACAGAGCGATCGCCAACCACCAGCCCATGACCCTGGTCCGCAGCAGGCGGATAGCCAGACCCGTCGGACCGAAGAGCAACCGGAGGTGTGGCTGTGCGTGGGCCACGTCCGGCACGATGCTCTTCCCCACGTCGCGCCGGCCGGCGAGGTACACGGCGCTGGCTGCAAGCAGCGCGGCGAAACCCACGATTGGCAGGAAGGCAAGGGGTTGGGGCGTCGTGAGGGGTTGCAGCTCCTCGACCCAGCCGAATGGGGAAGCCCAGATCAACCCGTCCAAACCGACGCCCGCGTCAGCGATCAGGCGAAGGGCGTAGCTCAGCCCCAGGAAGGCAGCACCGAGGGAGGCGGCCTGTCGCCTGGTGGCCGCCAGTTGGCTGGTGACGGCCCCGACGGCCAGGAACATCGCCCCCGTGGCCACCATGGCCAAAGCGAAGTACAGCGAAGGACCCGTAGCAATCCGCACGTTCGAGTCCTGGCCCGAGAGGACTGCGATGACCGCGGTGGTAACCCAAAGCGTGAAAACGCCGACACCGAAGCCCGCGATGGCCTGGGCGGCGGCGCGCCGCCGCGTCGTGAGACCCACGAGCAGGAGGTCCCAGCGGCCGAAGTCCTCCTCGCCGCGCAGAAGCCTCGTGCTGGTAAGGAGTCCCCACACCGCACCAAGAACGATGAGCGTCATGGAGATCTTGAAGACGGTGAAGCCACCCACGGTCTGGAGTTGGGAAGCTGGCCCGAAGAGCGCGCTCATCGCCTTGTTCGACCCGTAGGCAGCGGCCAGGGCATCGCGCTCACTCAAGGTTGTATAGATCTTGACGTAGCTGATCTCCGACGAGGCTATGGCGATGCCGAAGATCAGACCCCAGAGACCTCCCGAGCGAGCAGCCTTGCGGGCACTCAGCAGGCCGACCATAACGCTTGCTGATCGCCCACTCGGATTGGGCGAGTTCGCAGGCGCCCGGATCGCGAGGTTAGGGAGCACGGCCGTTGTCGCCGTAGAGCGCGAGGAACAGCTCCTCGAGCGAGGGCTCATGGCTCATGAGTTGCGTGACGCCAACGTCGGTGAGAACTCTCAGCAAGGGCTCGATGGGACCCCTCACCTGGCAGCGCACCACTCGACCTTCGATCTTCACGGAGCTCACGCCGGGGATTCCCGAGAGGTCTGGGACCGGGCCGTCGAGGGTCGCATCGACGCTGAGCGCGCTGAGGTGGCGCATCTCGGTCAGTGTGCCCATCTCGATCAACCTCCCGGCGCGCAGGATGCCGACGCGGTCGCAGAGGGCTTCCACCTCGCTCATGCTGTGCGACGACAGGAAGACCGTCTGGCCGCGATCACGTGCTTCTCCGATGCAATGCCGGAACGCCTGTTCCATCAGGGGATCCAACCCGCTCGTTGGCTCGTCCAGGATGAGGAGATCGGGCCGAACCATGAGGGCGGCGATCAGGATCACCTTCTGGCGGTTCCCTTTGGAATAGGCGCGCACCTTCTTGCTCGGATCGAGATCGAACCGGTCGATCAGCTCGTCTCGATAGGCGACGTCCGTTCGTCCGTGCACGCGTCCGAGCAGCGCCAGAGTCTCGGCGCCGGTCAGCGTCGGCCAGAGGTTCGCTTCACCGGCCACGAAGGCCAGTCGGCGATGGCTCTCGACGGGATGGCGCTGGCAGTCGAGGCCGAAGATCTCGCACTGCCCACTCGTCGGTTGGCTGAGCGCAAGCAGGAGGCGGATGGTGGTCGTCTTGCCTGCACCATTGGGTCCGAGATAGCCGACAACCTCACCCTGCGACACCTCAAGATCGAGGTGATCGAGGGCATCCGAGTCACCGTAACGCTTGGTCAGGCCCTCGGTGTGTATGGCCGTATCTGCCATTGCCAGCCGCCTCAGCTCCGTATTCGAACGTCTACTTGTATAGATGGGCATTGCCGCCGTTGCCGCGATGGACCCCCAATTGGCCTCAGGTTCCGATCAACCTGGATCCGTTCCAAAGCTGCTCCATCTGATCCCACAATGTGCGAACCGGACGGAACGCTCCGCTGAGTGCTTTTCCGATGAGCTCAGGCCGTGGCCAGACTCCGTGGTTTGACTGGTAGGCGTGAGCCTCCAAGCCGGGGGGCAGCGTACCCGCGAGATCATGGCTCCGGTCCAAATTCATGATCGCCTTGGAAATATGAGGCTTGCCGCCCTAAGGGGAGGCTTCAGGTGTCGCACGCCGCCGATCATCCCGATACACGAGCACGGGACAATGAGCATGGGTGGCACAGTGCTCGCTGACCGAGCCCAAGAGAAGACCGACCAGCTCTCCGTGTCCCCTTTGGGCAACGACAAGCAAAGCGGCACCATTGGATTCCGCTTCCAACACGGTCGCCGGATCACCTTGCATAACGCGGCCGTCAATCGCGAGGTCCGGGTACTCGGCACGCTATTGTTCAATCAGATGGTCGAGCATCTGTTCGGCACTCATGCCCGGATCGAAATCCGAAGGGAACGGAGCCGACCACGCCAGGTTCGAAGGCCACTCCCACGCCGCAATCAATCGACCTGCGAATGCGTCGCGGATGCGTAACTAAGCGCCCATTGCAATGCTTGCAGCGACGCCGGCGAGCCGTCAACGCCCACGACGACGCGCTGAGGAATCCCGGTGGATGCAAGTTCCGATGTTGTCATGCCGTGACCTCCTTAGCGTCGGCTGGCGGAGGCTGTCGCCGCCCCCGAGCAGGCTCATTCGGGTAGACGACCGTTCCCGCCTCCGCCGCGAGAAGCCGAGGGGCGTCGGCCAGTTTCCCAATGGCTGCGGTGCCGCCGGTGCCTTCGACAAACCGACAGGCCGCTTCGACCTTGGGGCCCATCGATCCAGCAGCGAAATCGAGTGCGCGAAGGGCCTCGACGCTGGTCTGGCCGATGGCATGTGCGCTCGGTGTTCCGTAGCCGCGTTGCACATTGGCCACGTCGGTCAGGAGCAAGAGCGCATCTGCTTTCAACTGGACCGCCAACAGGGCGGTGGTGAGGTCCTTGTCGACGACCGCGTCGACTCCTCGAAGTTCCCCGTCGTCTTTCCGGACCACGGGAACTCCGCCACCGCCCGCGCAGATCACCGTCCGGCCATCGTTGAGGAGCGTCCTGATGTCGTCCAACTCGATGATTGCTAGTGGCTCAGGGGACGCAACAACCCGACGCCAACTTGTGCCGTCTTGTCGCATAGTCCAACTGTGCTGGCGCGTGAGCACTCTCGCCTGGCGCACGGTGTAGATTGGGCCGACGAACTTGGTCGGCTCCGAGAAGGCCGGATCAGCTGCGTCGACCAGCGTCCGCGTCAGCAGGCAGACTGCCTCGTGGTCGGGGGCGGCGTGCTCGATCGCTCCCACGAGCCAGTTCCCGATTAGGCCCTGTGTCTCCGCGACCAGGATGTCGAAGGAATAGGGGCGTGCGAGCGCGGGGTCGGCCGCACTCTCCAAGGCGAGGACGCCCACCTGAGGGCCGTTGCCATGGGTGATCACGAGATCGTGCTCCTTGACCAGCGGCGCCAGGGCTTCGGCGGCGGCCCGGACATGGCGCTGCTGGACATCTGCGTTAGGTGCCTCGCCGCGCTCGAGCAACGCGTTGCCACCCAGGGCGACGACGATTTTCACGATGAAGGCGCCAGTTCGATCCCGCTCAACCTGGCCGCCACGGTGACCGCTTCGGGCGTGAAGGCGGTTCTCCGCCTGGTCGAAGACGACGGCTCGCAAAGAGGCCGAGCGCTCGTGATGGTCATCCGATCCTCCCTTGCCGTAGGCCGCGATCGCGTTTGCGAGGTGGCGGCATTGGCATGTGTCGATCTTGAGGTCTCGGACCCGGGTTCATCTAGGGACCAACGTCCTGAGGGCCAGGGACGTTGGTGGCCACGGGGGCGGCCTGAAGCAGCTCCGATGTCGTTACCGGCCCGCCAGCATCATGGGACCATCAACACCAGATTTCGTGCTGGCCGAGCAACTGTTTGAGGGGGTCACTGGACTGGGTGGATCTCTGGAATAGGGACCATTGTCCCGAGCAGTCCACACCATGGCCCCTATGTGCGCCGTTCCGGGTTCCGTAACGTCAATGCCATGAATACCACGGAGCAACTTGAGGACCTCAGCCATGGCGAGTGCATGCTCCGCCTCGAGGCGAACGGCGTCGGTCGGGTTGCTGCCGTTCTCGACTGCCGCCCATACATCTGTCCGGTCAACTACATCATGCACGAGGGTGCTGTCATCTTTCGTACACGAAGCGGCAGTCACCTTCACAAGGCGACTCGCGACTCCTATGCAGCCCTAGAGATCGACAGTACGGACTTCACGTATCACGAGGGATGGAGCGTGCGGGTGCGGGGTCGTGCCTCTCATGTTGTTGATCCGGCCGAAGTGATCGCACTGGAGCGAGTGTGCGTCGCGCCATGGGCTGGCGACGACAGGGACTGTTTCGTGCAGATCCGTATGGACGAGGTGCGAGGCGAGAGAATCAGCCATCGGCACCCCGACTCGGTGCCAATGTCTTCCGACGGAGACGGACGAGGGGGGCCGTGAGCATGTACGCCGACATCCTCTCTAGCGTCCTCAACGACTGGGTCGACGGGCTCAGCGGTGCCGAGCTCGTCGAATTCGCGCAGAGTGTGTCGGGCCCAGATGCTCGACGTATCCCCCCGCCGTGACAGTGCCTCGACTGCTCTGGCGGCCGAACTCTCCTATGACCGGGCCCTGATCAAAGTGTGCCAGGCACACGGTATTGCCGTCATGCCCTGGCGGTTCTCACACCCCGGCGAGGAGCGAGGCTCGGCTCGAGAGGGAGCTCGTCACGATTGGTGTCGACCTCGTGGCGCTATCGAGGAGTCCGGGTCGGGACTAACGCGTCGGGGTTTCTGGCGTACCCTTCGCTGCGTTCAATTTGGTGGCGTAGATCGCCGCCTCGGTACGACTTGACATCTTGAGCTTGCGCAAGAGACCCGTGATGTAGTTCTTCACCGTGTGCTCGGCGAGGAACATGGATTCTGCAATCTGTCGGTTGGTTTGCCCTTCGGCGATGAGGTCGAGGATCCGTCGTTCCTGGGGCGTCAGGCCTTGGATCTCGGAGTCGGCTTTTGGCGGGTTGGAGATGCGTTCAACCACCCGTGCCACGGTTTTCGGATCGAGCAGACTCTCGCCAGCCGCGACGCGGTGCACGTCGTCGATGAGATCGCGGGGCTTGATCTGTTTCAGGACGTAGCCGGCCGCTCCGGCCATCACACTGGCGAAGAGCGCCTCGTCGTCGGCGAAGCTCGTGAGCATCAAGCAGGCCAGCTCCGGCATCAACGAGCGTGCGTCTCGGCAGACCTCGATACCGCTGCCATCTTCGAGGCGAACGTCGAGGATGGCGACGTCGGGCTGGGCCAGAGGGATCCGTTCCATGCGCCTCGGCCGCCGTTGCCGCTTCACCGACGACCTCGATGTCGTCGTCGGACTCGAGCAGGAGGCGGATTCCCTCCCGGACCACCTCATGGTCGTCGAGGAGGAAGACGCGGATCGCCATCCAGCCATTGTGCCAGTGCCGGCAGCCCCGAGCGTGCACTTTCCAGTTTCGCCGCCTGTCTCCAGCCGGTCATCCCCGGTACGATCGGGGCCGTGCCCTACCACAGGATCAGCGATCCTGAGAAACTGGGTCGTCTGATGGACGCCGTGCTCATGATCGAGGCCGATATCGAGCTCCCGGTGTTACTGGGTCATCTGGTCGAAGAGGCTCGTGCCCTGGTTGGTGCTCGCTACGGTGCCCTCGGTGTGCTCAACGAGGCCCGAACGGGTCTCGAGCAGTTCTTGACTGCTGGGCTGAGTGAGTCGGAAGAGCGGGCGATCAGGCCTCGGCCAACGGGTCGAGGCGTCCTTGGGCTCTTGATCACTGACCCTGCGCCCCTCCGATTGCGCGAACTTGGCACGCATGAGCTCAGTTACGGGTTCCCCCCAAACCATCCACCGATGGACTCCTTCCTCGGAGTGCCCATCCGGGCAAAAGGTGAGGTTTTCGGCAACTTCTATCTCACCGACAAGGTCGGAGCCGATGACTTCACCGACGAGGACGAAGCCCTCGCTGAAGCCCTCGCTCTTGCTGCGGGCATCGCGATCGACAACACGCGCCTGCACGACCGTGTCCGGACGATCAGCGTGCTCGATGACCGAGAACGGATCGGTCGTGACCTCCATGACAGGGTGGTGCAGCGCTTGTTCGCCGTGGGTATGGCCTTGCAGGGGGCTGCACGCCTCCCCGAGCTCGACCTCGTGCGAAAACGGATCGACAAAGTGGTGGATGATCTCGACGCCACCATTTCCGAGATCCGTACCACGATCTTCGAACTCGGCGACAGCGCCATCCCTGGCGGGCTTCGTCAGGCCGTCGTCAGCCTGGCGGACGAGTTGGCACCCACCCTCGGTGTTCGTCCCGAACTGACCTTTGAAGGTGCCGTAGACAACGCCATTCCTCAGCGGACCGCCGATCATTTGCTGGCGGTGTTGCGCGAAATGCTCTCCAACGTCGGCAAGCATGCGCAAGCCACACGTGTTGTGGTCATCCTGCTTGTGGCCGACGACATCACCCTTGAAGTCGTCGACAACGGAGTCGGAGTGGCTCCCGCCGCGGATGGTGGTGGATTGGGGTTGATGAACCTTCGGCGCCGCGCCGAGAAGCTTGGTGGTACGTTCGAGATTCAGACGGTAGACGTCGGTGGTGCCAAAGCCACCTGGCGCGTCCCCATCTGAGCGCTCGAGCTTTTTCGCGGAGCTGAGGCGATATCCATCCTCATTTCGACCGTCCCCCACTGATCCGTTGAAGACACTGGGAACCCGGCCTCTCGGAACGCAGCCAGCATCGTCGCGTTTTCGTCCAGCAACTCGGCTTTGAACTGAAGCACACCGAGTCCCCTGGCTATGTGGGCCAATCGGTGAAGGAGCTCCGTGGCTATGTGCTGATGTTGGTAGCCATCGGCGACTACGAATGCGACCTCGGCTTGTGTCTGGTCACAGAGCCGGTCACAACGTCCGACGGCGATGAACTTGCCGTTGAACTCGACCACGAGGGCGACACGATCCACCGCATGAACGCAGGAGAAGTGCGGGAGCCCGTCAGAGCTGAGCTCTGAGTGCGGGTAGAAGTACCGCAAAAACAGTGATCGGTCTGACAAGCCTCGGTAGAATTCCGCGAGCGCCGGCCCGTCATCAGGAGAGATAGGACGCACCCGTGCCTCGGTCCCGTCTGACAGGGTCATCATTTCCGTGCACATACCCTCACGTTGCGGGAACTGCCTCCGGTTCGGTAGGGACATTCCTCCTCGAACCCCAGGCCTTTGGTCCTGACGCTCAGACGGGGCCGTCCATTTCGAGAAACGGGACCCCTGACCCTGACTCCTAGGACCTAGGTCCCTAGCTCAGTACTCTTCCGACCAGCCACGATCAAGAGATGACCTCTGCCACCAACGGCGAGCGCCCCGCGGATCACCCCTCTGAGCTGCGGGTGGTCGTCGGCGTCGACGGTTCTGACTGCGGAACACGGGCTCTTGAGTTCGCTGCTCACGAGGCGGCGTTTCGAGGTGCCCTCCTCCACGTCGTAAGCGCCTACGAGGACGCCCCATTTACAACGCCCTGGCCGGTTGTTCCGCTCGTGCTCGATCAGGTTTCTGCCGCGGCCGCCGTGGACGAGTCCCTCGCCCGTGTCCAAGAGATTGAGCCTGCGATCGTGAGCAAGGGCGAGATCCGATACGGCTTAGCCGGAAGAGTGCTGGTGTCACTAAGCCAAAACGCGACCGTGTTGGTTGTCGGATCCCGCGGCCGAAACGAGCTCGCCAGCCTCCTCCTCGGCTCGGTCTCCGAGTACTGCGTGCATCATGCCGCTCCACCCGTCACGGTCGTTCGCTGACGTCCATGAAGCCCGCTCTCGTTGACAGGGTGCCCTATGCCGAGCCCACCACGACCGCCTCGCCAGACACGGAGGCGCCCGATCCGCTCGCGGCGATCGACAGCGTGCTCGATGTCTGGTCGGCTCGACGGCGAGCCTTTCGTCGCCAGCGGGACGAGGCTGAGCATGAGCGCCGCGAGTTCATCCGCCACGCCGAAGAACTCGCCGACAGAGTGATTCGACCCCGCTTCCAGGTCATTGCGCAACGACTCAAGGCGTGCGGCGGGGACGGCTGGCTCGTGGAACATCCCAGGGACGCTTTCCACGGCCTGCGCCTCACGCTTTGGATGGCGCTCGATCGGGAGGTGGTGCTGCTCGCTCGCCCAGACCGCTTTCCCTACATTCAGCTGGACCTTGACGTGCCGAAAAGGAGGTTCACCGTTTGGGAGGGGGATATGTGGGACGACAGGGCGCCAGTCGAGCCACCGACCCGTGGGAGCTGAGCGACATCACCGGTCCGGTGGTCACTGGACGGGTCATTGCCATTCTCCGCAGAGCGGGAAGCCACGACGTGCTGACGTGAACGGCAGAGAATCAATGCCGAGAGCCGCTCGCGAATCACATCGTTTTTCTCGGCGTGCCGAACCCTTGGGCGTTCGGTATTCACCCAGGCAATCGGAAGAATGAGGAGCTCATCCCGTGCCCGAGGTTGTGGATCCACCGCTCGCTCGGAGGATTGTCCTGGGAGTCGATGGTTCCGATGGGTCCCAGAAAGCGCTCGACTGGGCCATTGCGGAGGCGATTCGTTTCCCAGCGGTCCTCGAACTCGTAACCGCATGGATGTTCCCCATGGCGTTGGGCTATGTCTTCGCCAAAACCCCCAATGAGGTGCGACAGGAGATGCAACGTATCGCCGAGATGGCCGTGTCTCATGTAGCGGAAGTCGCCCCAGAAGTCGTCGTGAGATCAACTCTGAGCGAAGCAGAAGCGGGACCAGCTCTTGTGAAGCTGAGCACTGCAGCCGATCTTCTCGTCGTCGGGTCACGAGGACATGGTGGCATTCGCGAACTGTTGCTCGGCTCGGTCGGTACCTACTGCGCCCAACATGCTCGCTGCCCCATCGTGATCGTCAGGTAGACCCAACCCGGGTACTGTCGACGCCCAGCTTTCTGAATCGGCCTGGGAATCCTGGAGGCTCCATACCTTGGAAGCGAGGATGGAGCCATGGAGAAGCAACCGACCACGAAGCGGTACCCGCCTGAGCTGAAGGAGAGGGCGGTGCGCATGGTGCATGAGCTGCGAGAGCAGGACCCCCACGACAAGACGGTGATCTCGAGGGTGGCCCGTCAGCTGGGCGTCGGCGACGAGTCGCTGCGGGCCTGGGTCAAGCGAGCCGACGTCGACGCCGGCAAGCGGCCGGGGATGACGAGCGAGGAGCAGGCCGAGCTCAAGCGCCTGCGCAAGGAGAATTTCGAGCTGCGGCGGGCCAATGACATCTTGCAGGCAGCGGCCAGTTTCTTCGGGGCGGAGCTCGACCGCCGACACAAGAAGTAGTTGCCTTCATCGACGCCCATCGGGACCGCACGACCGATGGGCGTCGATGGGGGGTCGAGCCGATCTGCGAACAGCTCGCGGTCGCCCCCTCCACCTACTACGACGCCAAGTCCCGTCCGCCGTCGGCCCGCGCCCTGCGCGACGCCGAGCTCGGCCCCAAGCTCGAGGCGCTCTGGAAGCGCAACTACTCGGTCTACGGACGGCGCAAGCTGACCAAGGCGGCCCGCCGTGCCGGCCACAACGTCGGGCGCGACCAGGTAGCCCGCCTCATGCGCTGCCAGGGCATACGCGGGGCCAGCCGGGCGAAGAAGCGCTTCACCACCAAGTCCGATCCGGACCACGTCCGCGCCCCGGACCTCGTCAATCGCAACTTCAGCGCCAGCCGTCCCGACGAACTGTGGGTGTGCGACTTCACGTACTGCTCGACATGGAGCGGCATCGTCTACGTCGCCTTCGTGATCGACGTCTCCCGGCGCCTCGTCGGCTGGAAGGCGGCGCGCTCGATGACGACGACCCTGGTCCTCGACGCGCTCAACATGGCCGCGTGGTCACGTCGACACAGCGATCTCGCCTGCGTCACGTGTCACTCCGATGCGGGATCGCAATACACCTCAATTGCCTACACCGAGCGCCTCGACGACATCGGGGCCGCACCGTCGATCGGGACGATCGGCGACAGCTTCGACAACGCCATGGCTGAATCGGTCATCGGCCTGTTCAAGACCGAGCTGCACCGCAACCCCGCCGCCCTTGCCGCCAACGGCGGGCCTTGGAAGGGCCTCGACGACCTCGAGATCGCCACCTGCGCCTGGGTGTCGTGGTTCAACGAGGAGCGTCTCCACGGAGAGCTCTACGACCGGACGCCCGCCGAAGTCGAAGCCGAGTACCGTCTCAGATCTCAGCCCGCAGTGGCATGAGGAACCAAACAAACGAGCCTCCGGCAAACCCAGGCCGATTCACTCAATGGCGATCGGCATCTGCTGAGACCAGCATCTGGCGATCCACGGCTGACCAAGGTCACGGCCGCTTGGGACCTTTCTCTCTAGAGATCGTTCCGCCCAGTCCCTCACAATGGCTCTATGACGCCAACCGCTCACGTTGAAGAGCCGTCCGGCTCCGCCACCAATGCAGGTGCCAGCGACCTTGCCCGGCGAGTCACCCACCGCCGCAAGGAGCTAGGTCTTTCTGCCGAAGAGCTTGCGCAACGCGTCGGCATGGATCCCAATTACTTCAACTACTTCGAGCACAACGCGAACGCTCGCTTGAGTGCTGGAACGCTCAACCTCATTGCGACCGTCCTGGACACGTCCCCGATTGCCCTCGCGGGGGGCGAGCTGGACCGCCCACCGGGAAGGGGCAGAGGCTGGCGCCACCCCACACTCGAAGTCCTGACGAGGGAGCAGTGTGACGCCCATGTTTCCGCGGGAGGGGTGGGACGAGTCGTCTTTTACACGGAACGGGGCCCCGTCGCCCTACCCGTCAACTTTGAGTTCGCGGCTGGGGAAGTCATTCTCAGTACGGACTCGGCGAAGGCCGATCTCCTCGCCGCTCAGCCGGTGGTCGGTTTCGAGATCGATCGGCTCGATGAGGCCTTGAGCGAGGGTTGGAGCGTGCTCATCAGCGGTCCCGCCCATCATGTGGATGATTCGGATGAGGTGCTGCGGCTCTCATCGCTCGACCTCGAGGCATGGGCCGGCGGCGATCGCCACGAGCTGGTCAAGATCACTCCTGTCACGGTCACAGGTCGTGTCATCGTCCACAGCTCCGTTCCGGATGAGGACTGAACCGATGCCAAGCGCGGTCGTCAGTCTCAACGTAACTGGACACCATCGTCGGTCGAGTACATGACAGGCGAGATAACGATGACCAGTCACGTACGTCCAGACATGGAGCTGCTGGAGTATCCGTTGAATCAAAATGAGCTCAGGGCGATCGACAGCTATTGGCGCGCCGCCAACTACTGCTCGGTGGGTCAGATCTATCTGATGGACAACCCGCTTCTGAAAGAGCCACTGCTGGCAAAACACGTCAAGCCGAGGCTCCTTGGTCATTTCGGAACGACACCCGGTTTAAATCTGATCTACGCGCATCTCAACAGGGTGATCAAGGCACGTGATCTGAACATGATTTACGTGATCGGACCGGGTCACGGCGGACCGGGCATCGTTGCCAATGCCTACCTCGAAGGTACCTACACCGAGGTCTACCCTCACATCGGTCAGGACGCCGAAGGACTCCGGAAGCTCTTCCGCCAGTTCTCGTTCCCGGGGGGAATCCCGAGTCACGTCGCACCTCAGACTCCCGGATCGATACATGAAGGAGGCGAGCTCGGCTACTCGCTCGTGCACGCCTACGGCGCGGCGCTCGACAATCCGGACCTCGTCGTCGCATGCGTCATCGGTGACGGAGAGGCGGAAACGGGTCCCTTGGCCGCAAGCTGGCATTCGAACAAGTTTCTCGATCCGGTAGGCGACGGTGCGGTATTGCCCATCTTGCACCTCAATGGCTACAAGATCGCGAACCCGACCGTCCTGGCTCGCCTGGGTGACGATGAACTCACCAGTCTCCTCGTTGGCTACGGGCATCGCCCCCTCTTCGTCAGGGGCGACGAGCCGGCCGACGTCCATCAGCAGCTCGCGGCCGCGCTCGATGACGCCCTTGAGGACATCGCCCGAATCCAAAAGGCTGCTCGGAGTGGCCAGGCCTCCTCTCGACCCGCATGGCCGATGATCGTCCTGTGCACACCAAAGGGGTGGACCTGCCCCAAGGAGGTCGACGGCCTCCCGATCGAAGGTACGTTCCGCGCCCATCAGGTGCCCGTGGCCGATGTCCGCACGAACCCCGAGCACCTGAAGATCCTCGAGGAGTGGATGCAGAGTTACCGGCCAGAGGAATTGTTCGACGAGTCGGGTGGGCTTCGAGCGCCACTTCGGGCCCTCGCGCCGACCGGGAACCAACGAATGAGTGCCAATCCACATGCCAACGGAGGGTTGCTGCTCCAGGATCTGGATCTGCCTGATTTTCGGCGGTATGCCGTCAACGTTGAGAGTCCGGGCGTGGCCTCGGTCGAGCCAACGCGGGTGTTAGGGACCTTCCTTCGCGATGTCATCAAGGCGAATCCCACGACGTTTCGCATTGTCGGTCCCGACGAAACGATTTCGAACCGGCTGTCCGCCGTGTTCGAAGCGACTGATCGGGTCTGGGAGGCCGAGACGTTCCCTGGAGACGAGTTTCTGGCATCACAGGGTCGCGTCATGGAGGTGCTCAGTGAGCATCTCTGTGAGGGGTGGTTGGAGGGGTACCTCCTGACAGGTCGGCATGGACTCTTCAACTGTTATGAGGCGTTCATCCACATCGTCGATTCGATGCTCAACCAGCACGCCAAGTGGCTCAAAACGTCAAAGGAGATCCCCTGGCGACGACCCATAGCCTCCTTGAACTATCTCCTGTCGAGCCATGTCTGGCGCCAGGATCACAATGGCTTTTCCCATCAGGATCCGGGGTTCATTGATCATCTCGTGAACAAGAAGCCTGCGATCGTCCGTGTGTACTTGCCGCCGGATGCCAACACGCTCCTGTCAGTCGCCGACCACTGTCTTCGGAGCCGCGACTACGTCAACCTCATCGTCGCTGGCAAGCAACCAGCGCTGACGTACATGACGATGGATGAGGCCGTCGATCACTGCACACGGGGACTTGGGATCTTCGAGTGGGCGAGCAACGACGATGGAGATCTCCCCGACGTCGTTCTCGGGTGCGCGGGTGACATCCCGACTCTTGAGACCCTGGCCGCTGCCTCGATCCTTTGCGACGAGATTCCTGAGCTCAGAGTCCGCGTCGTCAACGTCGTCGATCTGATGCGGATGTCCCATGAGACCGAGCATCCCCATGGGCTGCCCGAGGCTGAATTCGACGGCTTGTTCACATCGGACAGACCTGTGATATTCGCCTACCACGGCTACCCGTGGCTCATCCATCGCCTGGCGTATCGCCACACCAACCACCACAACTTTCATGTCCGCGGCTACAAGGAGGAAGGAACGACGACTACACCCTTCGACATGGCGATGATGAACGATATGGACCGCTTCCACCTGGTTATGGATGTGATTGACCGGGTGCCGGGCCTTTCGGAGAAAGCCGCCCACGTCCGTCAGAAGATGTCGGATGCGAGGCTCGAGGCACGTGCGTACACCCGCGAGCATGGCGAGGACGATCCATCGATAACTAACTGGGTCTGGACCCGATAACACCTTGGTTCCTGACTCAGTCAACGTCGTAGAAACTTTCTTCAAACAGAGAGCTCCAATGGCTCATGCGATGAGTTGAGGCAGTGGGCACAGAGGGAATCGAATTGGAGGAGGCACGGACCTTTGTCCGTATGCCCATGAGTCCGGATGGCACATGCTCCGCAATGAAGGAGAGACGGCCGATGAGGATCAGCAATTATTCAGTGCGTTCGTCGGCAGCGAGTCCTGACCCGGGGCATAAGGGGCCAAGTCATGGGAGAAGGAGAGCCGCAGGGCAGCCCGCGCAGTCACTACTCAACGGTTGCCGGGCGTCGTGACCCGCAGAGCGGCTCTCACCCCGCTTGACGCAGCGTTCCTACACGTCGAGTCAGACAGAACGCCGATGCACATGGCATCGGTCGGGATATTCGAAAGCGGTCCGCTCTACGGTGCCGACGGAAACTTTCGTATCGATGACGTGCGTCGCTTGATCGCGAGCCGACTGGACCTCGTACCGAAGCTCCGACAACACCCTTCCGCAGGTTTCCTCGGCGAGGCACCGCCGGTCTGGCTCGATGATCCCGACTTTGAGATATCGCAGCATGCCCGAGTCTGCCGACTGCCTTCTCCAGGCAGGGAGGTCCAGCTCCGTCATCTGTGTGCCGAATTCATGGCGATTCCGCTGGAGCCGACGCGGCCTTTGTGGGAACTCACCTTCGTCGAGGGACTGTCCGAGGGGCGAGTCGCCCTTATCGAAAAGCTCCATCACTCCATGGCCGATGGCCTGGCGGCCAGCGAGTTGGCCACGGTGCTCTTGGATCTCTCCCCGGTCCCCCCACGGCCTGAGGAGGTCCGTCCCTGGAGACCAGAGGTTCGACCGGCGCCTTGGCGAGCTGCGGTCGACGACCTCGTGCGCCTGGGAGGCCTGCCGGTACGGGTAGCCAAGTGGTACGGACAATCGTTCTTGCATCCCTTACGACGCACGAAAGAGATGGCCGAACTGGGCGGTGCTGTCACCACCCTTGCCACATCGAAGATCATTGCTCCCCGATCTTCTTTGAACGCGCCGATTACGCAAGCCAGATCCGTGGCCTTCATCCGCCTGCCCTTCGAACAAGTGCATGACGTGGCCCGCTCCTTCGAGGTCACCATCAACGACGTCCTCTTGACGGCGGTTGCCGGCGGCTTGCGCCGCCTGCTCATAAGTAGAAACGAGACGACGGAGAACGGTGAGCTCCAGGTGCTCGTCCCGGTCGGCCTGGTCAACGCCGAGGGGCGAGGCCTGGCCAATAGTGTGTCAGCGCTCTTTGTGCGATTGCCGATGGGTATGGAAGATCCGGTGGCTGTCCTCAAGACGGTGTCGGCCGAGGTGGAAAAGGACAAGCATCGCCACCAGGCATTGGCGGCAGCTACGGCCTTGCGTCTGCTCGAACCCCTGCCGCAAGCCATCTTGGCGGCAGCAGCCGGCATCGTCCAGCACCAGCCCTTTTTCAACCTGGTCGTCACCAATGTGCCAGGGCCGCCCATACCGCTCTATGCCCTGGGAGCCAAGCTTCTCGAAGCATTTCCCCTCATGCCATTGGTGGGGAACCAGGGTCTTGCCGTGGCAGCACTCTCGTATGAGGGTCAATTCAACCTTGGCGTGCTCAGCGATCCCATTTCGTGCCCTGATGTGGACGTCTTTTGTGAAGGTGTTCGTTCCGACCTGAAGTCACTGATTGAGCAATCCCAGGAGCCGGGCCCGTAAAGCACGTTGTGCCGGCCTCTTCTCCGTGAGGATACCGATGGCAACAAGCTCGGTGGGTCGCCGTCGCCACCAGGTTTCTGGGTCAAGATAGGGAAATGGCGGAACCTCGTGACATCGAGGTAACAGCAATTGCTCCCCAACGCCTTTCTTATCTCATCGGAAAATCGCGCCTGGACGGCCTCGTCCGCGCCGCAGAACAAACGCGGGTGGCCCTGGGTGGAGGCCGAGTATGGAACCTCAGCGCGACCTCGGCTGGTGGCGGCGTCGCGGAGATGCTGCACACCCTTGTCGGATACTCCCTCGGGTGTGGGGTCGACACCCGATGGGTGGTGATCGATGGCGACGAGGACTTCTTCAAGATCACCAAGCGCCTTCATAATCGGCTGCACGGCGTGGCTGGCGACACCGGTGGATTGGGCCAGTCCGAAGCCGACCACTACGCAGCAGTTATGGACGAGAATGCGGCTGCACTGATCAACCGAGTCAATGAGGGCGATGTGGTCGTCTTGCATGACCCGCAGACCGTCGGCCTCGCTGAGCCCCTGAGCAAGCGGCAAGCTCGGGTTGTTTGGCGGTGCCACATCGGAACAGAACGAAGCAATGCCCACACCGAAGAGGGCTGGAACTTCTTGCAAGGGTATTTGACGTTGTGTCGCGCTCTACGTCTTCTCACATGCGGGTTTCGTCCCGCCATTTCTGGCGGACGCCGACCTCTCCATCATTGCGCCCTCGATCGACCCACACACAGCGAAGAATCGGCGTCTGAGCCGCGCCCAGATGGACAAGCTCTTGGTGAGGATCGGACTATTCGGCGACGGCAGTGCGTCGGTGGGGTCGTTAGGGGCCGTTCTTGGTGGAGCGGGCCCCATATCAACGGACAATCGGGTGGTTGTCCAAGTGTCACGCTGGGATCACCTCAAGGACATGCAGGGTGTTCTTGAGGGGTTCGCAGGGAAGTCAACGCGTCAAGGCGATGTGCGACTCGCCCTCGTGGGCCCGGCGGTAGATGCCGTCTCCGATGATCCCGAAGGCGCAAAAGTCTTGGACGAGTGCCTGACCTATTGGGAGAATCTATCTTCGAAACAGCGGAGCGCCGTGCGGCTGATCACGTTGCCCATGGACGACTTTGAACTGAACGCGCTCATGGTTAACGCGATCCAACGTCATGCCACAGTGGTCGTGCAAAAGAGTCTGGAAGAGGGTTTCGGTCTCACGGTGGCGGAGGCCATGTGGAAGTCGCGCCCAGTCGTGGCATCTGCGATTGGCGGCATCGTCGACCAAGTGGCGCCCGGAACGGGAATCCTTCTGAGCGACCCATCGGACCTGGATACCTTCGCCAAGACACTAGATGACCTGTTGGCGCAACCGAAGAAGATGGCGGCCTTGGGACGCCGCGCGGGAACGGATTCGCTCCGATTTCCTCACCGATCGCCATCTCGTCGACTACGCGCGACTGATCGAGCATGTCACGCGGCTCTATTGACGCTCGGATGCCTCTGGGTGTCGTTGCATCCATCCACACGCTTCTCTTCGTACCGACTGCCTGACTGAGGTTCACCCCTAGCCGGCAGCGGGTCCATCGTGTGCGAACCGAGTCAGCTCCGTACCTGCCCGGTTGCCGCTGTCGTCTGGTCGATGGGGGACCAGTGACAAAGGTCCCCAGGCGAAGGGACCATTGGCACTACGCAAGCAGCCTGCATGGTGGGATCATCAGAACGAAGCCGAAGTTCTCATGAAGGGTGGAGGTGCAGCGATGTCGGTGAGGGTCGCCATAAACGGATTTGGCCGCACGGGCCGATCTGTGCTCCGGGCGGCGATGAAGTCGCCACACGAGATCGATGTGGCCGCAGTCAACGACCTCGGTGATCCTGAGGCCCTGGCCCGGCTGCTAGCCCGTGACTCCGTGCACGGACATTTCCCGGAACCGGTCTCCTTGGAGCATGACAAGATGATGGTCGGCGCCATGGCGGTCACGATGCTGATGGAGCCGAACCCCGACGTGCTGCCGTGGCGCGAGCTCGGCATCGATGTGGTCATTGAGTGCACCGGCCGGTTCACCAGTCGTGACATGGCCGCCGCCCACTTGCATGCCGGAGCGAGGCGCGTGATCATCTCGGCTCCCGCCAAGGGCGTGGATGCCACATTCGTCATGGGCGTCAACGAGGACACCTTCGACCCAGAGCGGGACTTTGTCGTCTCCAACGCGTCGTGCACGACGAACTGCCTCGCCGTCCTGGTCAAGGTGCTCGATGATGCGTTCGGGATGGAGGAGGGCTTCATGACCACCGTCCACGCCTACACCGACGACCAGCATCTCGTCGACGCGCTGCACAAGGACCCGCGTCGGGCGCGCTGGCGGCGCGATCAACATCATCCCGACGACAACCGGTGCCGCTCGGGCCACTGGACTGGTGGTTCCCGATGTGGCCGGCCGGCTCGACGGGCTGTCGCTCCGAGTGCCGGTGCCCGATGGCTCGGTCACCGACCTCGTGGCCAACCTCCGTGAGGCCCCGACGGTAACCGAGATATGCGACGCCTACGGCGCGGCGGCAGAGATCGGATGCCTAGCTGGAGTGCTCGAGTACTCCGAGGATGACCTGGTTTCGACGGACATCATTGGATCCTCGGCCTCGTGCATCTTCGACTCCAAGCTCACAATGGCGAGCGGCCATCTGGTCAAGGTGCTCGGCTGGTACGACAACGAGACCGGGTACTCGAACCGCCTCGTCGACCTCGCGGCCTTCATCGGTGGCACGTGGGAACGCTAGAGAGCGGCGGGACCGAGAACATCAACCCGTCGGTCGCTACCTACCCGCATATGAATCTGCGGCTTCAAAGGGCTGTTCCGCCTGGGCACTAGTCCGGCGTCAACCCCCTCGTTGGCACGGATCCCGCCCAACGTTCGGGTCTCAAACTGATCCATCGGCTGTCAACCTCGTAGATGCGACCGGTCTCGGAACCGCCATGCTGTTGAAATCGGTGGACAGCCTTGAACTCTGTCGGACGGTGTCCTCGGGCACCGCAGGTAACTTGGCGCCAATAGATCTTGAAGGACGGGCTGGATGATCCGAATGGCTCTGATACCGGGATTAGGAGCTCGTCACGAAAAGGACCCACCGCCTTGCACGTCGAGGACCAAAGTCCCTACCTGACGTGAGTTCCGGCGAAGAGGATTAAGGCATGACCAGAACGGTTCGTTTGGGCGTCGACTCAGGATCCCAATCCCTGACGGGCGATCTAAGGGTTGTCGGGGTCGGTCAGTCCTTGACCATCGTGAACGAGAACCATTCCACGATCGTGGCCAAGGGGGAGCACATCCTGGGATCCAAAAGAGCAGTCCTGGTCGAAGCAAGCCAAGGAGCATCCCTTCTGGTCATCGACTCTCGCGGGCACAGCGAGATCGCCAATCTCATCTTCGGATCAGTGTCCGAGCCCTGCGTGCACCGCGCCGCCTGTCGTACCACGATCGTTCGCTGAGAGCCATGGCGAGCGACTCGAGTGCGGGCAGCAGCCTCGACTCAGATTCAACGAGAGCATCCTTTCTCCCGGAATATCCAGGTGATCTTGAGATCGCGGTTGTCTTGTCTGACGGCATTCGCTGCAGCCTGCGTCCGATCCGACCAGATGATGCAGTGTCCCTGGTCGAGTTTCATGCTCATCTGTCTCAGCGCTCGACCTACCTGAGGTTCTTCACGGTTCATCCGACGCTTTCGGCCGCCGAAGTCGTGCGTTTCACCTCCGTGGACTATGTGGACCGCTTGGCTCTCGTGGTCGAGACAGAAGGAACGCTGATTGCCGTGGGCCGGTTCGACCGACATGTTGGTACCGCAGAAGCCGAGGTCGCCTTCGTCGTGGCCGATGACTACCAGCACCACGGGATCGGGTCGCTCTTGCTCGATGAGCTGGCCCGCGCCGCGAGGGCCAGGGGCATCACGACGTTCCTCGCCGATACGCTTTGCGAGAATAAACCCATGCAGGACGTGTTCCGTGACTCGGGGTTCGAGGTGTCAACCGATATCGACTGCGGAACCGTCTCGCTGCGTTTCGGGATCCGGGTGACGGAGTCCTACCGCGCTGCTCTAGCGGTGCGAGACCAAGCGCGACAAATAACTCGTCGCCCGATGATCGGTCCAGTCCAAAGGGGAAACGAATGCTGATAGTGGCTGGACCCTCAGGCGCCTGCTCGCATGACGGGGGCAAGCTCCACCCTGAGCAACAGGGCCGGATTTTCTCAGTCATGGATGGGGTGCGCGACCTCAATCTCGACGATGACATCGACTATCTGGCCACCCCCAAGGCGGATCTCGACGACTTGGCACGGGTGCACTCCACCAATTACCTCGAGGAGCTCGATCGCTTCTGCCGCCAAGGCGGGGGCGACCTCGACCCTGATACATACGCCCAAACGGATTCCTTCTCTGCGGCTCGCCGAGCTGTCGGTGCCGGCCTCGAGGCCATCGCGACTCTGGAGCGGAAGGGTGAAGGGGTGGCCTTCGTCCCGGTGAGGCCGCCCGGACATCACGCCGAAGTCGACCGCGCTATGGGGTTCTGCTTGCTCAATAACGTTGCTGTGAGTGCCGCAGCGTTGGCGGCGAGAGGCCAGCGTGTGCTCATCATCGACTGGGACGTCCACCACGGCAATGGGACGCAATCGATCTTTTGGGATGATCCAAGGGTTCTCTACGTGTCGACCCATCAATGGCCTCTCTTTCCGGGTACGGGCAAGGCTGAAGAAGTCGGAGGACCCAATGCTGTCGGCCTCACCGTCAACATTCCCCTACCACCAGGTGCGACCGGCGACATTCTCCGCTGTGGCCTAGAGGAGATCGCTCACCCGGTGATCGATCGTTTCGTGCCCGACTGGGTCCTCGTCTCGTGTGGTTTCGATGCTCACCGAGCGGACCCTCTAGGTGAGCTTGTCCTCTCCACCGGAGACTTTGCGCAGCTCGCACAACTTGTGCGCTCGTTTGCCCCCCGTACGGGTCGGCTCGTCCTGTTCCTGGAGGGGGGGTACAACTCTGGAGCACTGCGTGCGTCGGTGACAGCCGTTTTGGGAACCCTGCTCGATATGAAAGTAGATGTCGAGGCGCCCTGCTCTGGCGGACCCGGGCGTGAGGCAATCGCTACCGCGGAAATCGCTCGAGACCGGGCACTAGCCGGACTTCGATAAAGGGGTGCTAACGGTGAATGCAATCGGCACGGTCGCGGTTGGTTTCGATGGCTCAAGCGATTCCAAATCCGCCCTCCTGTGGGCGGCCACCCTCGCAGCAGGAATGCATGGACGGCTAAAAGTGGTGCACGCAAGCGGCCTCTTGGAGCACGCCGGACTTCTAGACCGCTCGGCTCCGCACCAAGCCGCCGCGCTTGAGATCGCTGTCGGAGCAGGAATGCACCCCACTTCGGTCGAGTGGCTCGTCGTCGACGGTGACCCATGCTCTGTTCTCCTTCGAATGATCGGCGCGCCAAATTCGGTTGACTTGATCGTTGTTGGATCCCGCGGGTCCGGACAGCACTCTGCTTCACTTTTGGGGAGTACAAGCCTTGAGCTCGCCGAGCGCTCCAGCATTCCAGTCGTGATCGTCCCCTCAGCGGCGCCGGAAAGCGCACCGGCCGAAATCGAGCAAAGGCGAGGTAAGCCAACAAAATTCTGAATCCAGTTCCCAGCTCCAATGTTCCATCGCAAGGCTGCAACAAACTGTCCCGACGAGAGGCCTGCCTAAACCAGCCAGAACGCGATCCAGGTCTGGCCAGATAGACCCCAACTGATTCCTGAGCCGCAGCACTTCCGTCAACTCGGTCCATTCACGTCGCGTCGGCAGTTGTCAACTGTGCTGCAATGCCCTCAAGGAGACGGCGACGCTCAAGTAACGTCCGCCGGAGGGTGGCGTTGTCCGTGTCGGCGATCTCCGAGTCGAGATCCCGCCGGGCCGAATGCAGGACGGAGGCGAGTTCCGAGGCGGCGTCGCATGCGAGGTGCAATTTCTTCGGTGGCTCACCCGGTCCTTCTGGCAACCCCGTAGCACGCTCACGCCGGTCACCTCGAAGGTCGGGTTCGACAGCGCGACCGGTCACCTTGAATGGGACAATCTCGAACACCCGGACTCCAGGTACCATCACGATGGGGGCCGGGAGGTTGGCGCCGAGCCGCGCGACATCGTCGTAGGGGACGATGCGGGCGATTCCCTCGACCACGACGCTCCAGCCGGTACGCGGAGACGCCTCGACGTGGTCGGCCTCAAAGGTCACTGCAGAGCCGTCGAGATGGAAGGCAGCCCATCCGGTCCCAAGCCGGATCACAATGCCGCCCTCAACCACCGTGAAGTTCACCGGGATGACGTAGGGTGATCGGTAGCCGTTAATCGCGACTCGTCCGACGCCACTTGCTGCTGCCGCGCGTGCCAGGCGGCGCCGGCACGCGTCCTCACCGAGCACGGTCGAGCCTCGAGGGTCGAGCTTCACGTTGCCTCCCTTCCATTTATTCTGCGGTTCGCGGATCAGGCAACTACGCCCACGACAGTTCGACGTTCTGCCTTGTCCATCTCGGCTGTGTCATTCGGTCCCACTGCAACCCCTCGGGGTCTCGGTGAGAACCCCTCTATCGTCCTCGCACGCCACCCCGCCGCCTAGGGAGGAAGGTCCTAAGGACCAGAGACGGCAGTCCCGGAATTGGACGGAGTTGTTTATCTCCTAAACAGGCACAACGGGCGGTTCAGCCCTGGAAGCCGTCGATCCCGGAAGGAAATCAAAGGGTCTGAGCTCACCCACTCGAGTGGGCGAGCACCGCATCGAACACCTCATTGATGTCGAGGAGGAAACCCGATGGATTCGAGGACAAACGTCACGCTTGTCGGGACCTTGGTCCCTAGGGAACCCTCGCTCGACGGCTCACACTTTGCTTGACGCTGAAAGACCCAACTGACGTCTGAGACGACTGAGCACCGAATTTGAATGCACCTGGACCTAGAGAATCGGGGAGCACCATGAAGGCACTTGTTTACGGGGGACCGGGGTGCAAGGTTTGGGATGACGTCCCGACCGCGACGATTCAGGACAGCACGGATGCCGTTGTGCGTGTGGACTGCACGACCATCTGCGGAACGGATCTTCACATTCTGAAGGGAGACGTTCCCGAGGTAACCAAGGGTCGCATCCTCGGACATGAAGCCGTAGGAACCATCGAGACCATCGGCTCGGCGGTCACCACAGTGGCGCCTGGCGATCGGGTCCTCGTGTCGTGCATCAGCGCCTGTGGGAGATGTCGCTTCTGTCGTGACGGCCGCTTCGGCCAGTGCCTTGGCGGAGGCGGCTGGATCCTCGGCCACCTCATTGACGGGACCCAAGCTGAGTTCGTTCGGGTTCCCTTTGCCGATACCTCGGTGTACAAGCTGCCGACGGGAGCGAGCGATGAGGAGATCCTTATGCTCGCCGATATCCTGCCTACGTCGTACGAAGTCGGAGTCCTGAACGGTCGCGTGCAACCGGGTGACACCGTCGCCGTCGTTGGTGCCGGTCCCATCGGGCTCTCCGCCATTCTCGGAGCCCGGCTCTATTCCCCCAGTCACGTCATCGCGATGGACCTCGCCGATACGAGGCTGGAGGCCGCCAAGATCTTCGGCGCGGACCTGACCCTCAACAACGGTCGTGAGGATCCTGTCGCCTTCGTCAAAGAGCTGACGGGTGGTCTGGGCGTCGACGTTGCAATCGAAGCGGTCGGCGTGCCAGCCAGTTTCGAACTCTGCGCTGAGCTCGTTCGACCCGGAGGTCACGTCGCAAATATCGGCGTCCACGGCGCTCCCGCCACTCTGCACCTTGAGACCCTGTGGACACGTGACGTGACTATAACGACAGGGCTGGTCGACACTTATTCAACACCGACCTTGCTTCGCCTGGTCGCCTCTCACCAGATCGATGCCGGTCGCTTTGCCACTCATCACTTTGGTCTTCACGACATGATGAAGGCTTACGACGTTTTCGAGCACGCAGCGGACACTGGAGCCGTGAAAGTTGTCCTGAGCCGATAGAGATCACCGATCGCATTGCGCCCCGACATCTAACTCACGGACGCGTCGATTCCTCAAGGGTCAGCTAGTCTCCTCAAACTGATGGCGCGTTACTACCTCGGATTCCAATGGAAGCACTGACGTGGCCCTGACCACACACTCTCCGCCCGAGAAGCTGGATCTCACTCGGGCCGCAGTGCTTTCACCGGAGGAGACTCTTTCAGTTCTTGGAAGCCGTCCTGAAGGTCTCACATCCGTCGAAGTGGAAGAGCGTCTTCGTCGGTTTGGCTCAAACGCGCTTGCCGTTCATCGCGTACGTGCACCAGCAGTCCTCTTTCGCCAGATTCGGAACCCGATTCTGCTGCTTCTGCTTGGGGCTGCGCTCGTGTCGGGGCTGACCGGCGGAGGGACCAATGCGGTGATAATCGCCGTGATCGTCGTCCTCAGCGTCGGCCTTGGCTTCTTTAACGAATATCGGGCAGAAATGGCAATGGCTTCTCTCCGTGCTCAGATCCGACAGGAGGCAGAGGTTCGGAGGAATGGCCAGACGTGTCGGGTGCCCGTCACAGATCTCGTACCGGGTGACGTGGTGGTGCTCCGTATTGGGGCTCTCGTTCCGGCCGACCTCCGCCTGCTCAGCGTTGACGAGTGCGAGTGCGACGAAGGGATCCTGACTGGGGAATCGATGCCCGTGGTCAAGTCCGTGGCGTCCGTCACAGGGGGCGTGCCACAGGATCAACCGGGCTGTGCCTTCATGGGAACGATTGTTCACGAGGGGTCGGCCCTCGGCGTGGTGGTCCAGACGGGTGCCCGAACTGCCTTCGGGCGGATCGCGGCTGGATTGTCGGAGCATCAGGGCCAGACGGCCTTCGAGGTGGGCCTGTCGCGATTCTCCCGGTTTCTGTTCGGTGTGGCGGCGGTACTGACCGCGTTCATCTTCATCATCAACGTGGCGCTTTCGAGGCCATTGATCGAGGCGCTGCTCTTCTCCCTTGCGATAGCCGTCGGCATCGTTCCCGAGATGATGCCGGCCATCGTCACGGTCAGCCTCTCGTCGGGATCCAAGGCTTTGGCAGCGAAGAGGGTACTGGTGAAGCGGCTCGTGGCCATCGAGGACCTCGGAAACATCGAGATTCTGTTCACCGACAAGACGGGCACGCTCACCGAGGGTCAGGTCACGTTCGAACGAAGCCTCGATCCGTTAAGCCAGGAAAACGATCGCCCCCTGTTGCTTGGCCTCGTCTGCAACGAAGCGGCGGTGACGGAACACGGCCCAGTTGGAGGGAACACACTGGACCAGGCCCTCTGGTCTGCTCCTGCTGCCGCACTGGGAGGGGAGATCGCAGCTGATGCCTCCGGTTACGTTCGAAGGGGCGTGCTCCCATTCGACCACGAACGCCAATTGGCTTCGGTGCTGGTTAATGGACCAGATGGGAACCTCCTCGTGGTCTCAAAGGGCGCCCCAGAAGTCGTCCTCGAGCGCTGCAAAAGCGTTCCCGAGAGTGATCGGTCAACATTGGAGGCGCTGTTCTCCGAGGGGGCCCGAGTGGTAGCCGTCGCCACCCGATCGGGGCAGGGTTTGACGTCGCTGACCGCGAGCCGACGAGCAGGGACTCGAGTTTGCGGGTTTCCTGACGTTCGCCGACCGGCCGAAAGCCGACGCCGGTGAGTCTATTGCGCAGCTCAAGCGCCTCGGGGTGGACGTCAAGATCATCACGGGGGACAACGGCCTCGTCGCCGCCAAGGTGTGTTCTGAAATCGGGGTCGACTGCGCTGGAGTGCTCAGCGGTCCGGAGGTCGAGGCACTCGATGATGACGGACTCGAAGTGGCGATCCTGACCACGACGGTGTTCGCACGGATCGGACCCGATCAGAAGTCCCGAATCATAAAGGTGGCCCGTCGCACGGGAAAAGACGTGGCATTCCTCGGCGATGGGGTCAACGACGCCGTGGCGTTGCACCACGCAGATGTCGGCATCTCGGTGGACTCCGGAACTGATGTGGCCAAGGACGCCGCTGATGTGGTGCTGCTCGACAAGGATCTCGGCGTGCTGGCGGAAGGCGTCATGGAGGGACGCCGCATCTTCAACAACACCATGAAATACGTTCTGATGGCTACCTCTTCGAATTTCGGCAACATGTTCAGCGCGGCCGGCGCTTCAGTGTTTCTCACCTTCCTTCCGATGTTGCCGTCGCAGATCCTCCTCAACAATCTGCTCTACAACACAGGTCAGCTAGTGATCCCGACCGACCGGGTTGACGCCGAGGCGTTGGCACGCCCAGCGGCGTGGGACATGAAGTTCATCCGTCGGTTCATGTCTGTATTCGGTCCCGTCAGCTCCATCTTCGACTTCTTGACCTTCTGGGTCATGCTCGCCGTCCTCCATGCCGGTCATGTCGAGTTCAGAACGGGCTGGTTCGTCGAGTCAATCGCCACGCAGACTTTGGTGATCTATGTGATCCGGACCCGGCGGGTCCCTTTCTTCAAGAGTCGGCCCAGTTGGCCGATGCTGGTTGTGCCGACAGGAGCGGCCTTGGTCGGAGCCGTGCTTCCGTACACAGGCCTGGCTCACCTTCTGGGCTTCACGCCCTTACCGACCACCTTCTTCCTCCTACTCTTCGGAATGGTCGTGGTCTATTTGTTGCTTGTGGAGCTGGCTAAAACACGCTTCTACCGAGCCCCGCATGCGGGGAGCCACCGATTGCCTTCTACCCACACAGAGCGACTGGAGCGGCCAATCAGGCGCCGGGTTTCGCGGTTCGTGAACTTTGTCGCCCCGATATCGGGGTCCGAAAGAGCGTCGAGTCGGGGTTAGCGACCGGCCGACTGAGCGGCGGTTTTCCTGACCGCTGGCGGTTGCCGGAGTGGCGCTATTTCGGCAACCAACCGGGCGGACCTGCGCGCCTTCGTGTGCCTTAACCTTTCGGTAGTAGTCAACATTTGCCGGGCTTGACCAAGATCCGCGTAACGTGCTTGACCAGGGATTTGCGCGAGCCACCAGGGTGTCGATTCGGGGTCAGCGACCCTCTCAAGGTGGCGACACGGATTCGAACCACTCGGCTGAGGCCAGCTATGGAATCAGGCGCGATTTGACGGAGCTCCGGGTTGACCCGGGCAAGGTAGCAGAATTTGACAGCGCGATGACAGCGAAACTCGAACCAACCTGCCCCGATGGCGGTCAAGAGCAACCAACGACGAGAGGGCATGCGCCCAGTTCAGAGCGGCCGCGATCAAGAGCGACCAAGAGCGACCAACCCGAGCTCCAGACTCATAACCCGAAGGTCGGAGGTTCAAATCCTCCCCCCGCCACTACTGAAACGCTGGTGGGCAACGCTGGTGGGCGTCTCGTGCTTAGGGCACACTCGCCTGGCCAGCGGCTTCGCATCTGGACTGGCCTTGTAATTCTGGGTTTATCGGGGGTTTTTCTCGGGACCTTCTCAAGTTTGCGAACAGTGCCTTATGCAGGCGTGCGCCTCGCACGCTGCGGTTTTGCGAAGCAGTCTTCGAGTGCATAAGGCATCCCTGTGCTGCCCCATGCAAGTGCACTACTCAGCGTGACTGGGCCATCAGTCCGTGCCGCATGCATGGAGATGCAACCTTGTAGGGCCCGGTTTCCGGGCCGTCAAGGGCCGGCGCTGATATGTCGCTTCAGATTGCTGAAGCCGCACACCCCTCATACTCGGTGCTTTTACCGCCACCCGGTGAGTGTCGACGTGCTCGTCACACAGAACTCGTTGCCCTCCGGGTCGGCAAGGACAGTCCATTTGTCTGGATTTTGCAATGAATCAGGGTCCTGGCGAACTTCGAAGACTGAGGCCCCGGCCTCCACCAAGCGAGCGACCTCAGATTCCATTGAGCCTTCGGTCAGCAGATCAAGATGCAGCCTGTTCTTGACGACCCTTGGTTCAGGCACCTTCATGAAGTAAAGCGACATCCCGCTAGGGGCGCCGTCGCCAACCTGGTACTCGTCCATGTTGCGCTCAGTGACCTGGTAGCAAAGCACGTTTGCCCACCAGTCGGCCTGGCGATGGGGATCCTGGCAATCCAGGATGATTGCGAAAAGCGACAGGGGCATGCTGCTCCTTCCTTTGGATCTTCGGCGAACGACTCGAATACCCCACCGGGACAAGCCCTCTCTACTCCAGCCCTTTCACTTTGGCAGCCTCCAGGCTCATGGCACCGTTGCCGCATCCCACATCGAGGACCCGCTCGCCCGACTCGAGGTCAACGGCACCGAGGAGTCGATGCCCTATGGGGCCGAGCATCTTGTCGAAGCGCTCGACCTCTGCCACCCAAACGTCGGCCGAACGGCCGTTCCAATGGTCGACCATGTCGGCGTTCGGCGTGTCTTCCCCAGTCATCCGAGGTCGCCCGTTGTCACTCGCCACGCCGGGCACCTAGAGAACTCCGCCGGGCACCATTGGTGATGACTTCGGTCCGTTCCTCGGATTCGATCCAGGCTCGCGCCAAGGCCGCCAGAGTTCGCTCGCTTCCGCGCTAGGCATGCTCACCGTTTTAGGGCGCTCACTCCAAGGCCGCCAGCATCGCGGGTGTATCAATGACGAAATGGGCGCCCACGACCCTTCCGTCCTTCAACGTCCAGATATGCACCTCGGGGATGTCGAAGGCATTGCCATTTGCCCGAACCGTACCCTTGGAACGGCCACACTGGATCACTTGATCATCGGCTTCGAACAGCGACTCGACGATGACGGCCGAATCGGTCGATCCAATCAGGGCGAAGGCAAAAGCGGTGACGCCGTCGTGACCGACGTAGCGGCCCCCCCACGGGAGCGATGCGTCCTGAGTGACCACGCAATCGGGATCGACCAGAGTCAGCAAACCCTCAAGATCCTGACGCTCGAACGCGCTGTAGTTTTTTGGACTATCTCAATGTTGTCCATCGGTCTAACCGTTGAAGGCGACGGTGCCGGTTCCGCTGACGGCGCCAGCGCCCGCGATGGGTCGCGCACGATTGCTCTGGTTGCAAGCCCCTTTGTTCTTCCCCGTCTTATAGCGCGGACCGATGCCCACGAACTGCTCCGTGACGGTCAAGGTGCCCGAGATGCCCGCGTAGGCTTCCTTCCCATCCGAGAGCGTGAGAGGCCCGGATACAGAGAAGGCGAAGGAACAGGTCGATGGGTTATCAAGGGCGGGTGGTGCGGCGCTGGCGTTCTGGTTGAGGACCGAGGCGTCAGCCTCAAATGAGCCCTTCTTGAGGACGATCCGCTCATAGGCACCGTTCGGATCGACCTTGCCGTTCTTGTCAATGCTAGTTCCCACTCCGTAGTCAGCGATGGCACCCACCACGACGATTTTGCTGGTGGCTCCGGTCAAGTTCGCGTTTGCCCAGAGCGAAATCTTGCCTCCACTCGGCGTGCTCGCACCGGCCAGTGCCGGAGTCGCAATCGCACCGGCGACAATCACCATGCTGACGATTCTGAGAAAGACCTTCATTGAAATCAGCTGTCCTTTCCGGATTGGGATCTATTGGTTCTGACCGCAATAGAGAGCAACATCGGTAGGATTGTCGCTGGTATCGTTTGCGATGGGTGCATCGCTGTTCGCGGCAATAGCTGACTGCGCGGTCTGTATCAGACCTGTCGCTTGGGTCTTGATCGACTTGGGCAACGTCGACAACTCAGATGCGAGTTGGTTGAGCTGCGTCTGATGAGAGGTGACGGCGGACAGCGTCGCAGCATCGGACGACGCGTTCGAGACCGCCTCGTAAACCGGCAAGAACGTCTTGCAGAACGACGTTTTCGCACCTTGCTTGAAGTAAGCCGGCAGAGGTTGGCCGTTTTCTTGGACGCCGCAGTAGGTGTCGATGGCACCACTGCTGTTACCAGCGGCGGCGAAAAACTGATTGGGGTTGCCACCAGCTATCGCTGACTCAGCGACATTGAGCAGCTTCTTGGCCTCCTGGCCCACAGATCCAGAGGGGAGATTCGCTTTCATCACGTCGATTTGGTGCTCGTGGGCCTTTAGCGCTTTCACGAAGCCAGACTCTGATTCCACGTTCGCGGTGTCCCGATCGATGGTGTCGTCGGCACCACAAAAGGGTCCCCCCTTCGTGGCGTAGACCGTGGCGCCGGCCGTCGCAACTCCGACGCCGCTGCACGCCACGACGACGGCGGGGACGGCAATCACGCCAGCCGTCAAGGCCATGAGTACTCCGCGCATTAGGTATAGTTCCTCTCTTGAAAATCAGCGGTACGAAGTGCCGAGTTCGTCTCGACATTCACCGAATCCACCGGTCTGCTCGACCGAGGTCCGTCGGAATCGTACGAATTCCCCGTTGGGGGTCTCTCAGTAGTGGCTACTGAATTTTGCAAAGTCATCTCCTGGAGTCCGGATCCGAATCCGAAAGGTCGAGCTGGCGACCGGATCGCTGGTCGGCTGCCAGCTTTTGTCGACCTATCTCAATGAGGGTCGGTACACCCGCTGGATCGATTCCGAGGCAGTCCGCGATGAAATCATTGTCGGCGCCCATTTCGTGCAAACGCAGCCCAATCCGATAGGCCCTCGGGAGGTGATCGGGGTCGGGAGGCTCCATAGCTCCAGAGTGCCCAAAGCGGCACCGGGGAGCCTCAGTACGAGGTACTTAATTTTGCGACCGGATCGTTCAAACTACGGTCCCTGCGCGGTGTAGCCGGCGGTAGACGGGGGTAGCGCCGGCCCGCGATCCAGCCCGGATCGAAAGTCTGCAGTCAGCCTCAGCAGACGCCTCCCGGCTAGGTCATGGTGCGGCCCGAGTTCATTTTTGCCGATCGCAGAGCCATCCCGCTGGGCCGAGGAATGGCGGAGGGAATAGCGGCGGGGGCTGGATACAGGGGCGGCCCGCCTTGTATGGCTGAGAGCATTTCGCGTAACTCAATTGGTTTGGGGCGAAGCCCGATCAGGGTCCCGGTCCGGCATACGGAGGCAGTGTGTTGAACGTTGAGCCGGATGCCGTCAATCCAACCTCCTACGGGGTCACGTCGTGTGGACTTTGTTCCGCTCCCAAAACGATTCGCATTGCTCGCTGTCAAGGTCGACTGTCCAGAGCCGTTCAATTTGACCTTCCGGGCTGATCCGCGCGGCCCAGATTCCGCGGTTGTCAAAAAGGTCTCCATTTGGCAACGTGCCCGTTTCGTGAACCAATGAGATCGCAGTGGTGTCATCTGCGTAGATGCACCGACCATCCTGGTTCCACGTGCCTTCGAAAAGAGCGGGGAACGAGAGCGCCATTTCCACGTAGGCGTCTTTGCCCGAAACGTGCCGCCAAGGTCCTGCTCCTGGCCCATTGTCGATAATGATGTCGTCCGCAATGGAGTCGAGGACCTCGGCGGCGCGATCCTCCCGTACCAGGTCCCAAATCTCCTGAGTCTTGACCAGGTTGGGGTGCGGGATCTCGGTCACGGCATTACCCCCTGAACGGAAGTTTGGTTCACTTGCGGCACTGTTGCTCCCTTCCTCGCGGAGATCTCTGGTCATCTCCTTTCAATGGTAAAAATTGCAACTTGCGCGTCTCTCAGTAGTAGGTACTGAATTTCTATCTGCACGCCCGAAGTGCTGCTTCGATAGGAGGGTTGTCGCGGAGGATTTGCCACACTCCAAGGTGTCTACACCTGAGGCAGGGGCTGTTTGAAGGAACCGCCTAAGCGACAGAATCAGCGAGCACGGAGTTCAGCTCATCACGGGCAGTCACTCCGAGCTTGGCGAAGGCCGCGTAAAGATGGCTCTCAACTGTCCTCACCGAGAGTGAGAGAGTGTTCGCGATCTCAGCGTTGCTCGCTCCCTGCGCTGCCAGGAGGGCAACCTCGCGCTGTCGGCGGCTGAGAGGTTCAACCTGGTCCGCCAGGGAGACTGGCCGCAATTTGGCCCCCTCGCACAAGCCCACCATTTCGTGAGATTTCCTGGCGGCTTTGGTGGATCGGGCCTGCAGCCCTTCGCGTCGATAGGCCGCAGACGCTTCGGCCCAGAGCTCTGACGCCGTGAGGGAAAAGCTCATGGGGGCGAAGGCTGAGGCTGCCAGTTCGAAGTCCTTTCCACGTCCTGAGATGACTGCCTGGGCGTGGAGGCCGATGGCCTTTCCCAGCAAACCCTCGACAACGGTCGAGACGTCCCGTGCTCGAGCCGCGGCGGCGGCTTCCCCCAGGCGCAGCAGATCCCCGAGGATGATCAGCTCGAAGGTGCGCTGGCCCCGCTCCAGTGCCATGTCCGCCGCCGCCCACAGTTGTTCGATTGCCTCAGTCAAACGTCCTGCCTGTGCATCGACCCAGGCCAAGGCCCGTCGCTCGTCGACATACACGCTCAGACGGTCATCGCTGTGAAGGGACAGTGCTTCACTCCTCGCCTCCTCGGCAGCAGCTGAATGTCCAAGCAGCGCCTCTGCTTCAGCGAGCAGGGCGAGGCACCACGACCCGTAGCCCGGATCCGTTCTCATTCCGAGCGCAGCTTCCTTCAAGGTCCGGGCTGCGCTGGCAGCCTTCCCCTCGAAGAGAAAAAACCGGGCCCGATAACCATTGGCGAGTGCTCGTTTCTCGGGGAGCTGTACCGACAGCGACAAGGCAAAATCGAGGAGCTCGGCTGCCTCGGAGACCCGACCCGAAAAGGCCAGCGCTGTACAGCGGCTACTGACGGCCCAGCTCGGGGCGCGGGGAAGCTGGTCGCGCACCCGCAAGGCGCACTCCAGGCCGGCTTCGGTGAGCGAGAGTGCATCCTCGGACCGGCCGATCATGACCAGGCTTGATGCAACCGAGGTCAAGGACCGGACGAAGACGCGATCATCATCGATGACTTGCATGGCGCTCATGCCCAACTCGATCGCTTCGGCATAGTGACAATAGAAAGCATGAAGGTGAGCCCGATGGCACTGAATCAAAAGGCGCGTCGTGAGGCTGGCCGCTGAGTTCTCGATCGCAATCATGAGAGCCACTGCGTGGTCTACTTGGCCCAAGCCATTGCCCATGGCGAGCGACACACCGTCGGCCAAACGCTCCCGAGCATTGTCGTCGGGTTCCCGCCCGACGAGGGGCGTCAGAAGTTCGACGGCTTCCTCAAAGCGTTGCTGGTGCAGGAGCGACCATCCGAGCTCGAGCTGCGCAAAGAATGTTCTTTGCTGTTCGAACGAGTCCCGAGCGAGCTTTTCGGCCAGGTCGTGGTCCGACAACTGGTTGGCTACCTGAGCCGCCTCGGCGAGGACCACAGGATCCACCCTTTCGCCTGACCCTTGCCAGAGCACCGCCAACTTGAGGAGCTCCGCTGGCGAGCGCTCCAGTTCTCCCCGCATGACCTGCACCAGCTGTCCATTGGTTTGCCGACGGAGGAGCGACGGCATTTCGGCCCGGAGGACTTCTCCGAACAGGGGATGACTGAATCGGACGCTGGGGGCATTCTCGTCTCCGACGGTAATCACTCCTCGCCGCTCGAGTTCTATGAGAACCCCATCAGCTGTCACCCGCTCTGCTGTGGCGAGATCGAGCGGTTCACCAACTGACAGCAATTCCAGGAATCGTCGTCCGGGTTCGGTAAGTCCGTCGAGGCGGACCGCAATTGCCTCTTGGATCCGTGGTGCCGGCCCGACTCCACCTGGCCATCGCCATACGCCATGGATCAAGCGAAGTTCATCTGCCTCGAGCAGATCGGCGATCAGCTCTCGGGCAAAGAGGACGTTGCCCCGGGTCGCCTCCCACATTCGCTCAGCGGAGACGCTCTCGACAATACCGTCGAGGGCCTGCTCGAGCATCTCGTTGAACTCGGCTCTCGACAACGCCTGGAGCTCGAGCCTCGGAATAGTGCCGTGTCGGGTGAGTCTGCGCAACGCATCCGGGACGGGCGATCCACTGCGCAGTGTGAGAACCACGGTCGCCAGACCCCTGATGGCGACGTAGTCGATGAACCCCGCCGATAGGCCGTCGAGCAGGTGCACGTCGTCCACCGCCAGGATGATCGCCCGACCTTCGGCCCGGTGTTGCAGATCCTGGCCGAGGACGGCCAGTAGGTCCGGCTGATCGACTTCACGCAAGTTGCTGGGAAGAAGCTGAGCCAACGCACCGAAGGGGAGTGAGCGCAGCGATTCCGAAGCGGTGATCCGTTCGACGTGGTGGTCAGACGACGACCAGCTCAGAACTTCGTGAATCAATCGCGTCTTTCCGACTCCGGCCTGTCCGGCGACCAGGACACCGACTCGGTCAGGGTCTGCAATGGCATCGGCTATGAATTGCTGCTCCTGTGCTCGCCCCACCATCGGCCACCGGTCCACGGACATAGTTTGGCCGATGTGATCGCAGAATTCAGTACCTGATACTGAGGCTCTCTTCGTCGGTGTCAGGCACCCTGGAGCAATGGAGCCTCCGGACCTCGCTGACCTACCGAGGGCGTATCGGATCGGACTTCGTTTGCAGGAGTTGGGCGCCGACGAGGACCTCATAGGAGAGTGTCTCGGCATCGATCCCGCGGGCGTTTCGACCCTCATCGAGATCGGTCGACAAAAGCTGGCCGCGGGCAAGCGCCGGACAGCTCGGTCTCGCCGATTCGGATCCGGACTCGCGGCTCCCCAGAGGGTGATCCCCGATGACTCAGTGCCCCACGACGTACCCGTTTCTCATGGCCGAGTCGTCTTTAGTTGGGATTCTTAGCTCACTGACCACGAGATGACTTCGACAATTCAGTAGCCACTACTGAGAGACCCTTCGGTCGCAATTCGTACCATCGAAAGTGCTCACGCGAGATCCGAAGACGAAAGGAGCACCAGTGGCACACGTTGATCTTGCCTTCGACGGCCGGACAAACCTCGAACGAGACACAAAGAGAGATGACCGCCTACGGCGTTGGGTGGGAGTGGGGGGACTTGCCTTCGTCGTCGTGCTCTTGGTCACCGTCTTCGCCACGCCAAACGGTCCAGACGCCACCGCCAGCGCGGCCAAGGTGGCCACTTTCGCGCATCAGAACAGAGGCGGTCTGTATCTCAGCGCCTACTTGATCTCGCTGGCGGTGCTTATCGCAGGAGCGCTGCTCTGGTATCTGCGAGATGTCGTTGCTCCCGACCGCTCGGGCCGACGCCTGGCCAATCTGGGGTTCGCCGGGGGACTCCTCTTCCTGGTAGGGGGCATTCTCAGCGCCGGTGCATCGTTCGCAATGGCCGATGTCGCCAAGCACGCCGCTCCGGGCGTGCTGCAGACGCTCAACATATTCATGCAAGACGTGGACGGCATTGCTGGCGGCGCGACAGCGTTGTTGCTGGGCGCCACCAGCCTCGCCATACTGCGGAGTCGGGCACTGCCGAGCTGGCTCGCCTATCTCGGACTTGTACTTGCCATCGCGTCGTTCGCCATTCCGATGCTCGGCTTGCCCATCGTCGGTCTCTGGCTGCTTCTCACCAGCGTCGTGGTTCTCGTCACATCGAGAAAGCCGAAAATCACAGCGTGACCGCTTGTGCTGCAACCGAAGGAACTTTGGATCGTTCGCGAAAGGATGAAGATGCGCAAATTTGTCATTGCAGTTTTGACCGGGATACTGGCAGTTCTTGCGCCAGGGATCGCCGGCGTGGCGGTCCGCCCGGTGCGGCGGGCGTTGTTGTCCGGCTGCGCTGCCAGCACGATCCTGCTCGGAGCGCTCGCACTGAGCAGCGGAGCCGCTAATGCCTCGACTTCCCCGACAGTTCTGCACTTCTTCCAAAAGGAGATGACCCTGACCTTCTACAACGCGTCCGATCAGGTTATCCAGGGCTACCCGCCCGTCGGCGGACATGTGCTGGAGGACGACGTCGACTACGTGGGCAACCACTCGCACCACGCCAAGCACTGGTCGGCGTCCGATCATCTCTACTGCAAGGTCGTGTCCGCTCCTGCTACCGCCGACTGCTTCACCGAATTCGCCTCGGGCGGCTCCTTGATCTATGCGGACAACCTGACCGTCAACCTGGCGGGTTCGGGCACCCTCGTCATCGACGGCGGAACCGGCAACTACGCGGGCTACTTCGGGACATATTCCAGCACCACCATCGGGAGCAGCAATAACAGCGACGCCGTGTTGACCCTACACAAGTGATGAGTGGAGCCCGTGCTGCCCGAGCGGGCGCGGTTGCCCTGTCGTCTGTGGCCTGCATCATCGGAGGCGTCGCCGCCTCGACCGTCACTCGCCGCCGCGGCTGTGTCCAAGTCGACGTTGGACTACGACATCTCGGTCGGCGATTCGTACGCCGCTGCCTACCAACCCGTACCGCCGCAATGGCGCACCGGGACGCCCACGGGTTTGCCTATCAGGTGGTGACCCTGGCCCGGACCCGGGGATACCACTTCATCCTGCGGAATTTCGCCTGCGATGGTGCCACCACGACCAGCATCGTCAACCAGGTAGGGTGCCCGGTCCGCGCCCCAGGTCCCGACGCCATGTCCTACCCGACACGGACCCAGGCCGCGGCAGCGGATCGGTTCATCGCCCGCGGCCAGGTCGGACTCATCACGGTGTCAATCGGCGGCAACGAAATCCTCGGATGTACCGACTCCGCCAGCTTCACCCCCTGCGTGACGCAGGCGCTGCCCGGCATCGAGGCGAACCTGCACACGCTCCTGGCCGGTCTGCGCCAGGCCGTGGGACCGAAGGTGCCCATCGTCGGCCTCACCTACCCCGACGTCTTCCTCGGTCTCAACACATCGAATGACCCCTCGCAAAAGAGCGTGGCCGTCGTCTCGGTCGCGGGGTTCCAAAAGCTCTTCAACCCGGCTCTCGAAGCCGAGTACCGCGCCGTCGGTGCCGTCTTCGGCGACGTGACGGACGCGACCGGTACAAATGTGCCGCTCACCGAGACGACGCCGTGGCCCTCAGCCCCGTCTGGGAGCATCCCCATCGCCGTTGCCGACGTCTGCTCCCTGACTTATTACTGCCAGCTCCAGGACGTGCACCCGAAGACCCGGGGCTAAAGCGTTATCGCCCGGCTCGTTGTCGCCACTTTGCCCAAACGCCGCTAATGGCATCCATCATCATTGCGGCCGTGCCGATCCACGGCCACGTCACTCCGCTCCTGGCCGTGGCTCGCTACTTTCACGAACGTGGGGACCGAGTCAGATTTCTCACCGGTTCCCGTTTCGCCAAGGTTGTGTCGGCTACCGGCGCCCACCACGTGTCTCTCCCCTCCGAGTCGGACTTTGACGACCGACAGGACTGGAACCAGACGTTCCCCGCTCGTGCCGGCCTCAAAGGGTCAAAGGCAATCGCGTTCGACGTGGAGCACATCTTCGTCCGGCCCGGACGCAGCCATCACGACGCAGTCATGGCCCTGCATCGCGACGAACCGGCCGATGCACTGCTCACCGACAGCGCCTTCGCGGGTGGCGGGTTCCTGCTGGGGTATCCGATCGGCGTTCGACCACCCATCGTCGTGTGCGGCGTAATTCCTCTTGGAATCGCAAGCCGCGATACTGCACCGTACGGCATGGGACTGACTCCGCTCCGCGGTCCCGTTGGCCGCATCCGGAACGCAATGCTGAGTGGACTGGCCAATCGCACCGTGTTTCTTCAAGTGGAACGAACGGCCATGGAGATCAACCGGGAGCTCTTCGGCCAGCCACTGCCGTTCCGAGTCATGGACTGGTCCCGACATGCTGACTCGATCGCTCAGTTCACCGTCCCGGAATTCGAGTACCCCCGCAGCGACGCGCCCACCAATCTGCACTTCGTGGGCCCCATTTCCGCCTCCGGCTCGCAGGCTCCGTTGCCCTCGTGGTGGGACGATATCTGTGGCCCGCGACCGGTTGTCCACGTCACGCAGGGAACGATTGCGAATCGCGACTACCGCCAGATCATCGCCCCGACCCTCGAAGCACTCGCCGAAGACGACCTGATGGTGGTCGTGTCTACCGGCGGACGCCCGCTTGACACTCTGCCGCGGCTGCCGACGAATGCGCGCGCCGCGGAGTACCTTCCCTACGACGTGCTGCTGCCCAAAACCGACGTCTTTGTCACCAACGGAGGCTACGGCGGCGTCCAGTACGCCCTGCGTTACGGCGTCCCGATCGTCACGAGCAGCGGCCACGAGGACAAGCCCGAGGTGGCCGCAAGGATCGCGTGGTCAGGCGTCGGCCTTCGCCTCAAGACCGAGGAACCCACACCTGGGGCCGCCGGTGCCGCGGTGCGCTCGATACTCAACGACCCCGCCTTTCGGGTTCACGCACAACACATCGCCCCGAGCATGAGCCAGGCCGGCGGCCTCCCTCAACTTGCCAAACTCGTCGACCAACTTGCATCGAACCCGCGCAGCATTGTTGATAGCCAGAAGCCAAGCAAAGCCGATAGACGGGACTAGTAGTGGACAGTCCTGGGTGGAAGGTGACCGCGGTGCCGATGTAGTCCCGGGCTATCACGTCGACCTCCGGGTCGTGACGCCCGAAGAGATTTCCCAAGCATGGGAGTTTCTCGGGATTAAAGTCGCCCGAGCGCAGATCTTGAGCAGGCGCTGCCCTATGCAGTGCATACGCACGGTGGCCCGACGAGCCATTTCGTCGGGTTTGTAACCCGAAGGGTGCGTGATGGTCCTGAACCCCCGCCACTCAGAGGGCGCAGGTTCGGGCCGATCCGAGAGGGTCGGCCCTTCTGCTGCCCCCCGATCGGTCCGTAAGTGCCCCGGGGATTCATGACCGGAGTGTGAAACATCTCCGTCGGTTTTTACGGTTTTACAGCGGGCCGTCCACATCGATCACAGTGCCGTGGACGAACTGCGGCCTCGTCGCTCGCCAGACAGTGGCGTAGGCGACGACGTCTGAAGCATCGCTTCTGCCAGCAGGCGTGCCAGGCATCACTTCGGCCGGATGTTCGCCACTGTCTGATCCATCCGCATTCGCCCACGTCACGGCGTTCCCCAGCGGAATCTGCCCATTCATCTGGGCGACCCTGTCAGTCTTCCTGGGGTTCAGTGGCGGGCTCCCTGGTGCTGCCAGGACGTTGGGACCCTGCGTCAAGCAGCGGCCAGCGGCAGGCGGACGGTGAAACAGCATCCACCCGATTCGTTCGCCACCTCGATATCCCCCCCGTGCGCCTGGACCAGTCCCTGGGCGATAGCCAGGCCCAGGCCCGCTCGCTTGTCCGGCTCGGGGCTCCGGGCCGCGTCGCCGCGGTACCCCAGCTCGAAGACCCGGACCAGGTCCGCCTTGGCGATGCCACCGCAGCCGTCACGCACTGTCATGACGGTCCCATCGTCGGTGACGCGTGCCAGGACGCTCACCTCGCCGCCCGCGGGCGTGTGGCGCAGTGCGTTCTCGAGCAGGTTGCGCAGGATTCGCAGGAACTCGGTGGTGGAGATCCGCACTTTGGCCGAACCCTCCTCGACTCGCCCGACGACGTGCACCCCCTTGGCTTTCGCCATGGGGCGTACGAGCACGAGCGCGTCGGAAACCACGTCGTTGAGCGAGACCAGCTCCAGGTTCAGATTCAAGAGGCCGCTGTGGATGCGGCTCAGGCGGAAGAGGTCGTCGACCATGCCGTCGAGGCGGGCGACTTCGCCTTTTATGGTCCGGTAGTAACGCGACACTGTCTGAGGATCGGTCACGATGCCGTCCTCCAGTGCCTCGGTCAGCGCCTGGATCCCTGCCAACGGCGTCCGCAGGTCGTGCGAGATCCACGCCACCAGTTCGCGCCGGGAGGCCTCGAGCGAGCGTTCCCGCACCATCGACTCGTGCAGCTGCTCCCCGATCTCCTGCAGCTCGCTCGCCAAGTTGGAGAGCTCCAGGGTCGGAACCGCGGCTGCGGGATCGTGGGGCCGCTGACCGAGCGACGACGCCAGACGGCTAACGGTGCCGATGCCTTGGGAGAGGGTCCTGGCCAGGACGATGGCTGCCAAACCGCCGACCGTCGCTGCGGCCACCAGGACCACGATGGCGGTTCGCTCGTCTTTCGCGGACAAGAACATGCGCGAGCCGGCCAGCACCGTCCCGGCCACGATGCCGAGCACCGTGGTCAGCGCCACCACCCAGAGGTAGACGGACAACGGTCTCTGACCCAGGTGACGCGTCACCGCCAACCCGAGCAACGACAGCACGAACGCGGCCCCGGCCGACAGGGCGACCACTTCGGTCGCCGCAGCGGGCGTGTCGCCGAACGCGAGAGCGAGGAGCCACGCGGCGCCGATTCCCGCCACACCGAGCAGGGCGATCCGGCTCATGCCGCGAACTGGTAGCCGACGCCCCACACGGTGAGGATACGGACGGGGTTACTGGGGTCGGGCTCGAGCTTCTCGCGCAGGCGGCGGATGTGCACCGTGATGGTGGCGCTGTCCCCGTAGGTCCAGCCCCAGACGGCCTCGAAGAGTTCTTGCCGGCGGAACACCACACCGGGGTTGCGCATCAGCAGGACGAGCAGGTCCTGCTCGCGAGGGGTCAGCACGATCTGCCGGCCGGCGAGGGTCACCCGCCGGGCACCCACGTCGACTGCGAGCTCGCCGGCCCTCAGCGTCGGGCCCGTGGTCAGGCATGGGGCGCCGTCCGCTGCGCTGCGGTTCAGAACCGACTTGATGCGGGCGATGACCTCGCGCGGCGAGAAGGGCTTGGTGACGTAGTCGTCCGCCCCGACCTCGAGGCCACCGACCCGGTCCTCCTCCTCGCCGAGCGCCGTGAGCATGATGACAGGGACGCGGCCCATGAGGCGGATGCGGCGGAAGACGTCGAGCCCGTGCATCTCGGGCAACATGAGGTCGAGCACGACGAGGTCTGGAGGATCCTGCGTGGCTGCTTCCAGCGCTGCGTTCCCGTCGGCTGCCGAACGCACCTCGAAACCTTCTCGGTCGAGGTACCGAGTGAGCACCTCCACCACCGTGGGGTCGTCGTCCACCACCAGGATCCGCGCCTTGGCCACGAGCAAGATCGTAGGACGCCCGCCACGGACCACGCAGACCGCACCCCAGATCTTAAGAGAATGGTTAGGTCTGAGGCATACCTGCGGCGGGTGACGGCGCATATGGTCGGCGAGCGTGAACCTTGCGGCGTTGGACGCCCCCGCGCTGGTCCCGCGCCCGGAGCGTCGCCCGCTGGGCGGCATCGCCAGCGTGGAGCGCTCTCAACTCGAACGCTGGTTCGCCAGCTGCGGCAGGCCACCCCGGCTCGACCTCGCCCGCAGCGGAGCACCGGGGCTCACGGCCCGCCAGCTTCTGGCTCTCGCTGCGCCTGACGACGTCGAGGCCTATCTCGACATGCCGCTGGATTACGGCCCGGGGGTGGGAACCGAGCGTCTGCGCGCCGCCGCCGCCGCCGTCGCCGGCTGCTCGCCCGAAGACGTCGTCATCACCCACGGCGCCATTGAGGCCCTCCTTCTTGCCTGCGCGGCCTCACTCGAGAGCCGCACCACGGTGGCGGTTGCGGCACCCGGCTACGAGGGCCTGTTCCGAGCGGTCGAGGCGGCCGGAGGAGTGGTGCAGCCGGTGCAGGTATGGAGCCCCGGAGCGTCTGGCCTCGACCTCGCTCGGCTGCTGGATCTGGACTTGCAACGCTACGGCGCAGTCGTTGTCAACTCGCCCCACAATCCGACCGGTCTCACCGCTGCGGTGGGGGACTTGGCCGACCTGGCCGAGCGCTGCGCCGCGGCCGGCACGACGCTCATCGTCGACCAGGTGTCCCTTGGAACCCTAAATCCGGGCGCGCGTTCGGTGCTGTGGCAAGCACCAGCCTCCCCGGCGGTCGTGCAGGTCGGTGACGTGAGCAAGGCTTTCGGACTGGGCGGCCTTCGAGTCGGGTGGTGCGCGGTGCCTGAGCCGGCGCGCCGGGCACGCATCGCAGAGCTGCGCGACGTCACCAGCCTGGCGAACTCGGCGCCGAGCCAACACTTGGCCGCGATCGCTCTCGAGAACAGCGGGGCTCTGTCGGCGGCACCGACGGCCCAGTCGAACCTCGAGCACTTGTGCGCGCTGACGGAGGAGCTTGCCCTGTCGGGCAGATGGAGTACGCCAGCCGACGGGCTCGTCGCTTTCCCCCCCTTCCCGCTCGTGGTCTCGGCCCGCGTGTTCGCAAACCGACTGCGGGAACGGTTCGGTGTGGCCGTCACCCCGGGATCGTTCTTCGGTTACGACCTCCACCTCCGCGTCGGGCTGGGCCTCGCTCCGGCGCTCTTCGAGGAGGCGCTGGACCGGCTCGTCCGCGCGCTCGACGCCGGGGCTGGTGCATGAGACCGGGAGAAACAGAGCTTGTGCCTGGCGCCGAGGAACCGGCCGCCCACAAGGGCCCGCGTCCCCGGCGCGTCATGGACAGACTGAGGGACGCCACGGCCGAGCCGCCGCCCGGGCCGTTCCGCGCAGGGTGGTGGAAGAGCCCGCTGCGCGGGCCTTGGCTCACCTCCTACTTCGGGTCCATCCTCCTTGTGGGCATCCCGATGATGTTCCTCACCGGGCTCGTCTCGTACGCGTCCTACAACCCGCGGTTGGCTGGCAACGACACCACGCCGGGCAAGGGAATCCTGGGCTTCTACCTCTTCTCCTGGGTCACGAACCCATCCTGGATCTACCGGGTCAGTCAGGGGACGCATGTCATCCTCGGTCTCACCCTGGTACCCATCGTCCTGGCCAAGCTTTGGTCCGTCATCCCCAAACTGTTCGAGTGGCCCGGGGTTCGCTCGGTGGCGCACAGCCTCGAGCGCCTGAGTCTGCTGCTCCTCGTGGGGGGCGCGGTCTTTGAATTTGCGACCGGCATCGCCGACATCGAGTACTACTACCCCTGGAAATTCGACTTCTATCAGGCACATCTGTACGGAGCGTGGGTCTTCATCGTCGGCTTCGTGGTGCACGTCAGCCTGAAACTGCCGACAATGTGGCGGTCCCTCCAGCGCTACAACCTGCGCGAGATATTCATGACTCCGCTGGCGCGGACGCGTTCCGAACCGGGAGACGGACACGGTTTGGTGGCGTCGCAACCGTCGTCGCCGACCATCTCGCGGCGCGGAGTCCTTGGTCTGGTGGGCGGCTCAGCCGCCGCCGTGTTCCTTCTCACCGCCGGGGGGACCATTAGGGCGCTGCGACCGCTCGCTCTGCTTTCGCCGCGGGCGCGGAGCCTTGGCACCGGATCCCATCCCGAGGCCAACGACTTCGAGGTCAACCGCGTCTTCGCTGCGACGGGCATCCCGGTCTCCGCAACGGACGACAGCTGGCGTCTTGTTCTCAGCGGACCGCGCACGGTGTCGTTGTCACGCAGCGACTTGATGGCGATGCCCCTGGCCACCGAGGTCCTTCCCATCGCCTGCGTCGAGGGCTGGTCGACCGTGCAGACATGGACGGGCGTACGTCTGCTGCACCTGGCGCGGCTGGCGGGGGTCGACCACGCCGTCGACGTGGAAGTGGAGTCGCTCGAGAAACCGGGTCAACCGTTCCGCTCGGCCACGCTCGCGTCGAACCAGGCCGGCGACCTTCAGACCCTGCTCGCGTTGTGTGTCAACGGTGAGGACATCTCGCTCGACCACGGGTACCCCGCTCGCATGATCGTCCCGGCGGCGCCGGGCGTGCACTGCACGAAATGGGTCTCCGAGCTGAGGTTTCTCACGTGATGCGTCCGGCTACCCCCGGCACGGATCAGCGTCAGCGTTCGTGGTTCCGGCGGCTCTACGGCGCCGGTCCAGCCCACGCCGTCTTGATGACCGCCAGTTTCGCCTTCGCCGGCTACCTGCTCACACGCATCCTCGGGGCGTCGCACCCGGGCTGGCTCCTCTTGTGGTTCGTCGGGGCGATCGTGCTGCACGACCTGATATTCCTTCCGCTCTACTCCGCGCTCGACCGCGTCCTCACGAGCAGCCGACGGAGGGAGTTCAGTTCAGCGCAGGGCCCGGCGTGGATCAACCACGTTCGTGTTCCGGCGGTGATCTCGGGTGTGCTGCTGTTGATCACCTTCCCGCTGGTCTTGCGCCTGTCGAATCGCGCCTACGCCACTGCCAGCGGGCTGCACGAATCGGTCTACCTCCTGCGCTGGCTACTCATCACCGCTGGGCTCTTCGCCGTCTCGGCGGCGCTCTACCTGGTGCGCCAGGCCCGCTGGCGGCGGCGCGTCCAATGAGTGCGGCAACCACCGCGGACATGTCCCTGCTCGACATCACGGCGGGGAACGCGCCAGCTGCGCGACGCCGCCGGCTCTCGCCCGGCCGCGTCGGGGAGCGGCTCGTGGGCGCTGTGCTCGTCACGCTCAGCATCATTCCTGTGGCCCGCTACCTCTTCGTCGTGGCGCACCGGATCGGCTACCCCTACGAGCTCGAGTGGACAGAGGGAGGGTCGGTCGAGGTCGTGCACCGCGTCGTCTTTGGGCAGGGGATCTACGGTCCGCCGTCGATGCACTTCACCCCGTGGCCCTACACCCCGCTCTACTTCTGGGTGTCTGCCGCGGTCGCCGAGGTCACGGGCATCGGCTTCACTCCACTGCGGCTGGTCTCGTTCGCGGCGTCGCTGGTGGTCCTGTGGCTGCTGTACCGCATGGTGGTCGGCGAGACCTCGGACCGCGTGGCCGGAATCGTCGCCGGCGGTGTGTACGCTGCAACCTTCCGCCTGTCAGGAGCGTGGGCAGACATCGGCCGGGTCGACTCGCTCTTCCTCGCGCTCACCCTCTGGGCGCTCGAGCGGTCGCGGCGGGCGCGGACGCCCCGCGACGGGGTGATGGTGGGAGTGCTGTTTTTTTTGTCCTTCTTCACCAAACAGGACGGGTTGGTGGTGGCGGTCCCGGTCCTTGCCTGGCTCCTTTTGGCGCGCCGTGCCGCCGGTGTGAGCGCCTTCGCCACGTTGGGCGGCCTCGTCGTGGGTTCGACCGTCGTCCTGGACGTCTTCACGCACGGCTGGTACCAGTACTACGTCTTCGACGAGCTGCGGTCACAGGGCTGGGTCGGCGAGAACCTCCGGTTCTTCTGGCAATTGAGCATTCTAAAGCCATTCGCGCTGGCGGCGTGGCTCGTCGTGGTCGCGGCAGCCGTACTGCTCGTGCGGGAGCGACATCGGCTCGGGGTGCTCTGGTCGCGGGTCGGCTTCTGGATCGCGGCGGCGACCGGATTGCTCGGCGCGGCGTGGATCGGGCGCCTGCACAACGGAGGCTTCGACGACGTGCTCATGCCCGCCTATGCCGCGGTCGCGCTGGCGGTGGGGGGCTCCGTTGCACTGCTGCGCCGCCAGCCGCGCGTCGCGGTGCGCGTGGCGGTCTCGCTCGTACTCGCCGGCGTGCTGGCCGCCCAGCTGCACCACATCGACTACCCCGTTGGCCGGCAGATCCCGACCCAGGCGGACGCCCGTGCCGGGGCGCATCTGATTGCGCTGATCCGCCACCTACCGGGCCAAGTACTCGTCTTCGACCATCCCTACTATGGCGTGATCGCGGGCAAGGGCACGGTGGCAGACGAGGAGGCTGCGAACGACATCGAGCGTTCGGGTCAGAGCGGCCCCCGGCGCCTGCTGATCCGGAGCATGCACGGTGCCCTCCTTGCCCCAGGCGTCGGCGCTGTCATCCTCGACAACCGAGGAGACGAGCGCAACCTCCCGGGAGTGCTCTCAGCGGACTACCACCTTCTGCCCCAGCCCGCGGTCACAGGCAACGCCTTCTTCCCGGTCACCGACCTGCCGCTGCGTCCCACGCTCGTCTTCGTCCGTGACCGTGGGCCGACGCCCCCTGCAGGGGACAGCCATGGGTGACCCGGCTGTGGGCCCCCTGGTCGACGTGGTCCTGCCCGTGCTCAATGAGGCGGAGGCACTGCCGTGGGTCCTCGGGCGCATGCCGGAGGGTTACCGCGCCATCGTCGTCGACAACGGCTCGACCGACCGCTCGGCCGAGGTGGCGCGTGGCTTCGGGGTCGAAGTGGTGACTGAGCCACGGCCGGGCTTCGGCGCGGCGTGCTTCGCCGGCCTCACCCACGCCGAGCGAGACGTCGTGGCGTTTATGGACGCCGATGCCAGCCTGGACCCGCAGCAGTTGCCCCTAGTGGTCGAGGGGGTCGTCGCCGGCGCCGCCGACCTCGTCTTGGGTGCCCGGGCTGCGGAATCGGGAGCGTGGCCCGCCGTACCCCGGCTGGCGAATCGCTTCCTCTGCCGCGAACTCGGCCGTCGAGGCGGCCCGCGTCTACGCGACCTGGGCCCGATGCGGGCGGCGCGCCGGGCCGCGCTGATCTCCCTGGATCTGCGCGACCGTCGATTCGGATGGCCCCTCGAGATGGTGGTGGCCGCGGCACGGGCCGGTTGGCGTGTTGAAGAGGTGGAGGTCACCTACCGCTGCCGAGTGGGGCGCTCCAAGGTCACCGGCACGGTCCGAGGCACCGCAAGGACCGTGCGCGACATGAGCAAGGTGCTGCGGTGAGCGACCTGCATGTGCTGGTGGTGGCGAAGGAGCCGGTGCCCGGCCGCGTCAAGACCCGGCTGTGTCCTCCGTGCACTGCGGCTCAGGCGGCCGAGCTGGCCGAGGCGGCGTTGGCCGACACGCTCGAGGCCGTGGCCAGGTGTCATGCCGGCCGCCGTCTACTGGCCCTCGACGGCAGCCCCGGACCATGGCTCCCAACGGGCTTCGAGGTGTTTCCCCAGCAGGGGCATGGTCTTGACGAGAGGCTTGCCGCGGCCTGGGATCGTGCCGCAGGCCCGGGAATTCAGATCGGCATGGACACGCCCCAGGTCACGGCACAGCTTCTCGATGACTGCCTGCAACGGCTCATGGCGCCAGGCGCAACGGCCGCTCTCGGCCTCGCGGAGGACGGCGGTTGGTGGGCACTGGGACTGCGACAACCAGACCCCGGAGTGTTCCTCGGGGTGCCGATGAGCACCCCGAGGACCGGGCTCGCTCAACAGCGCCGGTTGCGCGATCTGGGCCACGACCCGGTACCGCTGCCTCGCTTCCGCGACGTCGACCACATGGACGATGCGGTGGCGGTGGCGAACGACGCGCCGTCTACCCGTTTCGCCGAAGCGTGCCGTAGAGTGCTGGCGGTGGTGTGATCCGCGTACTCGTCACCGGGGGCGCCGGCTTCATCGGGTCGGCCTTGGTCGATCTTCTGGTCTCGCACGGCCACCAGGTGCGCGTGCTCGACAACCTCTCGCCAAATGCCCACGCGGTCACGCCGGCGTACCTCAACCCCGAGGCGGAGTACGTCTGGGCCGACGTGGCGGACGCCGACGCCACGGCGCGCGCCGTGACTGGGGTGGACGCTGTGAGCCATCAGGCGGCACGGGTCGGTTTGGGCGTCGACTTCCGCGACGTCACGGCATACGTCCAGGACAACGACACCGCGACAGCGGTCTTGTTGCGCTGCTTGTACGAGCAGCGGTGGCAGGGCCGCCTCGTGCTGGCGTCCAGCATGGTGGTCTACGGCGAGGGTGCGTACCAGTGCCCGGAGCACGGACGGGCGCACCCCGCGCCCCGTCAGAAGCGCGACCTGGAAGCCGGACGATTCGACCCTTGCTGTCCTCGCTGTGATGACACCCTGTTGCCAGTGGACCTCGACGAGGAATCACCACTCGACCCGCGCAGCGTGTACGCCGCGACCAAGCTGCACCAGGAGCATCTCAGTGAAACCTTCGCACGTGTGACGGGCACCAGCCTGTGTGCGTTGCGGTATCACAACGTCTACGGTCCGCGCATGCCCCGTGACACCCCGTACGCCGGCGTGGCCAGCATCTTCCGCAGCGCGTACGAGAAAGGCGTGGCGCCTTTCCTCTACGAGGACGGCGGCCAGCGGCGCGACTTCATCCATGTGGCCGATGTGGCATTGGCCAACGAAGTCGCCCTCCTCGCACCGGACACGGTCCAGGGTGCATTCAACGTCGCCAGCGGCGTCGTGCACACGGTGGCTGACCTGGCCCGTGCACTGGGCGACGCGTACGGGCCGGGTCATCCGCTGCCAGTAGTGAGCGGCGCGTACCGGTTGGCCGACGTTCGCCACGTCACCGCCTCGCCAGAACGAGCCCGCCGTCTGCTTGGTTTCGAGGCACTGGTTCCCTTCGCGCGCGGCATGGCCGAGTTCGCCACGGCCGAGCTGAGGACAGCCGTGGCGGGAGCTGCATGAGGGTCGTGTGCAACGGGATCCACGACAGTGTCGCCTTGGCCGACGGGGTTAGGTGGATTGCCTCTCCTCCTCACGGTCGGACGGAGCCTCGGCCCAGGACTGCAGGGGCCACCAATTCCAGGAGCCGAGGAGCACCACGGTCGATGGCACGACCAGCGTCCGGACCAAGAAGGTGTCGAGGAGAATGCCCAGCGCCAGACCGGTCCCGATCTGGCGCACCTGCCCGGTCGTGGTCAGGGCGAGTACGCCGAACGTACCGGCCAGAACCAGTCCGGCCGTCGTGACCGTCGTCCCCGTGGTTGCGAGCGCACGAGGGACCGCGGCCCGAAGGGGGAGCCCTGCCGCCTCCTCCTTGATCCTGCTCATGACGAGGATGTTGTAGTCCTCTCCCAGAGCCATGATGAAGACAAACATGAAGAACGGCAGCGTGAAGTTGATTCCGAGCTGCCCGCCAATGGTCACGAAGATGAGCACGGCGAGGCCGAGCGACGCGGTGTAGGAGAGCACCACACTGGCGACGAGGTAGAGCGGTGCCACCACGCTGCGAAGCAACAGCCCGAGGAGCAAGGCGAGCACCAGTGCGACGATCGGCAGGATGTGTTCGACGTCCTGGCCCGAGATGGCGCTGACGTCGGCCGCGGCGGGTGCCTGGCCGGCCGCTCCCCATTGCGTCGCCCCAACGGATCGAGCGACGCCGGACACCGTCGCACGCACGGACGGGACGGCCTGCATCGCCGCCGTGCTGCCCGCCGAGCCCGCCCGGAGCGCCGTCTGGAAGAGGACGGTGCGGCCGTCCTCCGTCACGTACTGCGCGGTCACCCGGTAGGCGGCGTAGAGCGGGGCAGCCAGACGACCCAGCGCCTTCCTGTACACCAGCGGCAGGCGCTGGGGTGGCCCGAGCGTGGCGTAGAGGCGGGCCACCGCTCGCGGCGGGAGGTAGCGTCCGCCGGCGTCGAGGGGTCCCGTCACCGAGGAGAAGCGCCCCGACGCCGAGAGCTCGGCCTGGGCTCGGTCGAGCAGGGAGGGGGCAGTCCATACCGAGGAGGGGAACCGGAACACGATGTCGGTGGCGCCTACGGCGATCTCACCGAAGTGGTCCGCCAGCACCTCCTGTCCCAGGCTCGAGTCCGAGCCGGCGATGGCTCCCCCGGGGTCGAAGCCGGAGGGCTCGTACCCGACCAGGAACGCGGAGAGCCCGCCGAGGATCAGCACCCCGCCGACGAGGGCGGTTACCGGCTGCCGCACGACACGGCTTGCGATTCGTCCCCAGACACCGGCACCCCCCGACCCTGACCGCACGCGCGACGGCCAGAACAGCCGGGGGCCGACGATGGAAAGCAGGGCCGGCAGCAGGGTGAGCTCGACCAGCAGCACGGTGGCAATGCCGATGGCCAGGCCCGGGCCCACTCCGCGGTAGAGGCCGAAGCTGGCCAGCAGGAGGCTGAGGAGCGCGCAGATGACGGTCAGCGCTGAGAATGTGATGGAGGTCCCCACCCGAGCGCCAGCGGCGACGATCGCTTCGTCGGCGGGCATGCCGGTCGCCAAGTTCTCCCGGTATCGGAAGAGAAGGAAGAGGCCATAGTCGGTCCCCGCGCCGAGCACCAACGCCGTCAGAAGAAGCTGCAACAAGGAGGAGATGTCGACGCCGACGTGGGTCGACTCGGCGATGAGCGGCCCCGCCAGTGCGAGCGCGAGGCCTGCAGGTGCCAGCGCGACGAGTGGTGCAAGGACCGCACGGAACGCGAGCGTGAGGAGAAGAATGATGAGCAAAATCGTTCCCACGACCGCGACGGCCTCGGTGCGCGCCGCCGCAGCTTGCTGATCGACCAGGATCGGCAGCGAGCCAGTGAGGTGCAGCGAGAGCCGCGGGTCGCGCGGCACGCCGAACGCGTCGCGGACCGCGTTCACCGCGTCGCGCCCCGCACTGCCGCCTGCCGCGGTCGCGGCGGTGAAGCGCACCTGGGCGGTGTACGCCTGTCCATCGACCGAGACTGCACCTCCGCCCACGGAGACGATCAGTGGCGATTTCAGGGCGCGGTGCTCCACCACCTCGATCGCCGAGAGGTCGGCAGGCGTCAGGGGTCCAGCGGCGTCAGTGGCAACGAGCACGCCGGTCGCGCCACTCGGTGCCAGGAACGGGGCGGCCAACCTGGCTGCTGCGACGCTCGGCGCGTCGGCCGGGAGAAACGACGCGGTGTCATTGCGCACGACGCTCGCCAGTGAAGGGAGGAGCACGACGGAGGCGACGGTGACGGACACCCAGAACGCCACGACCGGCCAGCGGTACCGGACCACCGTGCGCAGCATCGTCGGGAGCACATGTGGAACCCTACGGTTCGCCTCATGCGCTGGAGGCCCAGGCGGGGCCAGCTCGCGCGCCATTCGCAGAAAATTGAAATTCGTAAGCATATGAGGGGCGCCGGGTCGAGGCCCCAACAATACGATTCGACCGTGCGCGCTCCGGGCGGCTTCAGTCGATTGACGGTCGTCGCACTGGACACCTTCATCGCCCTGCGCGGACGGCACCGTGGTGGTGGGAGCCAACGATCCGTACGAGTACGCCTTCACTCCTTCGGGCAGGCTGAAGTGGCGAGTCCTCCGGGGCACGCAGTCGTACCCCTCCCCATCGGTGAGTCCGGACGGAAACACCTACTTCGGCGGGAACACCGGAAAGCTCCAGGTCGTCCGGATGTCGACCGGGAGGGCAGTGACCACCGACAAAGGGTTGCAGGGCCTCTGGGCAGCTCAGGTCGTCGACGCGCACGGAAACGTCTACTTCGGCACACAGGGCGCCCAGGTCTACGGATAATCCCCTTCGGGCCACCTCCTCTTCGACCTCCCGGTCAGCGGGCCCACAGATGGCTATCCGGCCATGACGGCCAGCGGCGTGCTCATCGTCGGAGACGAGAAGGGCACCCTCTACGCGGTCGGAGGCTGAGATCGGATCGACCAGGCCGCTCGAGCCTGGCTGATTCCGAGATTGAAGCTGACTTCAGCTTGATTCGGTCATGCCTCTTCGGTGATGTCGAGCGGCCCAGGCAAAACACGCTAAACCCGCCACGACCACCACCGTTCCGATAACCGCCCACTTGCCCTGCCCGCTCATACCCGAACCCTGAATGACCTTGGTTCCTTGGAGGATCCAAACCGTGCCGACCGCACAGAGCACAATCCCGATGCCCGCTCGTACCCACATCGTGTACTCCATTCCCGACACAATGACCGCGATGACGCCGTTGTTCTGCCAGCCGATGGTAGTTCCCGGTAGGTCAACGATCCATTGAAATACGGTTTACCCACCGAGAAAGATTGCCGAGTTGTCACGTCACTGAGAAGCCAACACATCGACACACATCAAGGTATGGGGCGGTGCCGCCGTGTATCCGTGTGCCCATAGGCTGGCCCGGTGTCAGCCAAGCACACCGGGACGAGTCGCCAGGTACCACAGCAACCGGTGGCAGTAGGACGTCGGGTCTTTCTCGGTCTCGTGGGTCTGGGTGCTGCCGGCATCGTGTTCGGCGCCAAGGTGCAGAACGTCCTGGGCAACGTGGTCGGTTCAGCGCTAGGGGGTTTGCTGCCGCTTGGCGACCACTTCCGCATTTACTCGATCTCCGAGACGTTCCCAGTCATCCCACGTTCTGAATACCGGCTCGAGGTCACCGGTCTCGTCGACCAGCCCCGGACATACACGATCGACGATCTCGAGTCGATGCCACGTACCTCGTTCGTGAAGGATTTTCACTGTGTCACCGGCTGGTCTGTCCCCATGGTCCATTGGGAAGGTGTGCGCCTCTCCGAGATCCTCGATGCCGTAGGTGTGCAGAGGACGGCGGTCGCGCTGACCTTCGAGTCCTACGACGGTGCCGACTCCGAGAGTCTGACGCTCGATCAGGCGCGTCTGCCCGACGTCATTGTGGCGTACCGCATGCTCGGCGCCCCCGTCACCACTGAGCACGGAGGCCCGGTGCGGCTCTATGTCGCTCCCATGTTCGGCTACAAATCGCTCAAGTGGTTGTCCGCTATCAAGGTTGTGGACCAAGTGGTCCCCGGCTATTGGGAGGAGAACGGCTATCCCCTCAACGGATGGATCGACGGATCGACCGGTGCGACCGATCCATCCTTGACCGAAGGGGCGACGTGACGCACGCCGTCGCAGCTCGTCCACGCGTCACGGAGCGGATCGTGCGGTTCGACGCGGTGCAACGTGCCGCGCATTGGGCCAATGCGGTGCTGTTCGGCATCCTGATGGCGACGGCGCTGCCCCTGTACTTCGGGTCCATTGCCAGTGTGGTCGGCCGCCGTGCCCTGGTGGAGGAGATCCACCTGTGGGCGGGTATCGCGCTGCCGGTGCCGCTCCTCGTCACCATCCTGGGACCTTGGGGAGCCCAGTTCCGTCGTGACCTCCGCCGGATCAATATCTGGACGAGGGACGAGGTGACCTGGCTGAAGGCGCTGGGGCGGAAGGCCCCCCAGGTCGTCGACAAGTTCAATCCCGGCCAGAAGCTCAACGCCATCTTCATTGGCGCTGCCATCGTGGTCATGCTCGCTACCGGCGCCATGTTGAAGTGGTTCCGCTTCTTTCCGGTCGATTGGCGGACCGGTGCCACGTTCGTCCATGACGTGTTCGCCTTCGCGATCTTTATAGTTGTCGCCGGTCACGTGCTCTTCGCCCTCGCCCACCCCCAATCGCTGCGCTCCATGATCACAGGCTGGGTCACCAAGGCGTGGGCCGCCCGCCACGCGCCGGGCTGGTTGGCCGAAGAGGAATCGAAAGCGGAGCCCGATACGGTGCCCTGATGCGGAGTGGACATTCTGTGCTGACTCCGCGTCCGGCAGATCGCACTTGCTACCTTGTGGCGTGCCCCAGTACCGGATCGGCCAAGCGGCGAAGTTGCTGGGAGTGAGCACCGACACCATGCGGCGGTGGGCCGACGCGGGACGGGTGAAGACGATGCAGGCGTCCGGAGGCAGGCGCCTCGTGGACGGGGCGGACCTTGCTCGGTTGGCCGTCGAACTCGCCGGTGAGCAGGCTCGCGACCGGCCCCGGGGGCAGTCGGCCCGAAATCGCTTTCGAGGGATCGTGACCCGCGTGTCCAAGGACGGCGTTGCGGCCCAAGTGGAAGTGCAATCGGGCCCCCACCGTTTTGTGGCGTTGATCACCCGCGAGGCGGCCGATGAGCTGGAGCTGGAGCCCGGCATGATCGCCGACACCGTGGTCAAGGCAACCAACGTGGGGATCGAGGTACCCGAGGAGTCCTGATCGACCCCCCCGCTCAGCGGCTGCTGATGAAATCGGAGTCTGACCGCTCGTACGGCCACACATTTATCGCCTCGCTCGGGAGGTCGACGTGACATCTGTCGCCGATCTCGAACCTGCCTCGCTCCGTCGTGCGAGCGTGGATCTCGAGTCCCCGGCCGATCGAGATGAACAGGTCAACCGCGATCCCGACGTCGACAACATCGGTGAAGGAACCCGAGAGTCCCCCCGTGTCGAGGAGGGTGACGCGCTCGGGCCTGATGCTCCACAGCACGGGGGTTCCGGGAGTCATCTCGCTCGTCGAGGCGGCGATCTTGACGCCTCCAGCATCGATCCACCCATCTGTATCGACCACCGCCGTGTGCAGGTTGGCGATGCCGAGCAAGCGTGCCACCTCGGGCGACGAGGGGCGCGTGAAGAGATCCCTGGTCGATCCTGACTGCAGCGCACGGCCGTCAGAGATCACTATGACCTCGTCAGCCAGAAACGCCGCCTCCTCGGGGTCATGGGTGACCAACACGGTGGCCAAGCCGGTGTCGTGCTGCAGTCGGCGGAGCTCGCGTCGCAGTTCGAATCGAACTGGCGCATCGAGCGCCGAGAACGGCTCGTCGAGCAAAAGGAGCTCTGGCGATCGACACAGCGCCTGGGCCAGTGCGACCCGCTGGCGCTGGCCACCGGAGATCTGGTCCGGGTAGCGGTCCTGCAGTCCGTCGAGGCGAAGGTGGTCGAGCCAGTACGCGGCCCGGCCCGGCGTGGCGCCCTCGGCAAAGAGGAGGTGCTGCCACACGGTGAGATGCGGGTAGAGGGAGAACCCCTGGGCCACATAGCCGACCTGACGGGACTCGACTGCGATGCGTTCCACCGATCGCCCGCCGTACCAGACCGATCCGGGGGCCGAGCCGTTGAGCCCAGCCAGACTCCGCAGGAGAGCGGACTTGCCCGAGCCCGAGGGACCAAGAATAGCCAGCCTGCTTCCGCCGGACCGGTGTGACAGGGAAAGCTTGAACGTCCCGATGCGGTAGTCGATGTCGAAGGTGACCGGTGCCGGCGGGGCGGCGGAGGGAGATTCGGGTGCCGGCACGCGCACTGGGCGAGCCGCGTGGCGCCGTGGCGTGATGCGGCCGAGCATGATCACCACGGCGGCGACGGCGAGAGCGAGGGCGGTCGGAGCCAGGGTCGTTGGCAGGCCGATCCCGCTGAACTGGTTGTAGGTGTAGACCGGCAGGGAGAACGGGTGGTAGGCGAGGATGATGACCGCCCCGTACTCACCGAAGGCGCGCAGCCATGCCAGGACCATGCCGGCGCGGATTCCCGGTGCGGCCAGCGGGAGAGCCACGAGACGGAACCGCGAGAGCTCCGAGTGGCCGAGCGTGGCGGCCATGTCGAGCGTGGCCGGGTCGATGCTCCCGAACGCCGACCTGGCGGCCACGATGAGGAAGGGGGCCGCGCAGAAGGTCTGGGCAAGGACGATGCCGGCCAGGGAGTTGGTCAAGTGCCCGCCGAACAGTTCACCGAGGAACGTGTAGGGCCCCACCAGGTAGATCAGCAGGATCCCGCTCATCAAGGGAGGCAGCGCCAGGGGGAGGAGCACGACGAGCCCGATAAGTGAGGTCAGCCGGCCGGGAGAACGGGCCAGGACGTAGGCCAGTGGGACACCGAGGAGCGTGATGAGCGCCAGCGAAATCGTGGCGCTCTCGAGCGATACGAAGAGGGACGGGAACAGGCCCGGCACGTGGAAGCCGCGACCTGGAGAACTGAGAAAGCGGAGAGCGAAGGCGACGAGCGGGACCGCGAGGTAGACGACGATGAGGCCGCCCAACCACGGGAGGGGGCTCCGCAGTCCCCCCCTGGTCATCGGGAGAGGAGTTCCTTCAGGTCCTCGGGCACGGTGGATTTCCCGCTGACTTCGGGGGGGGCGATCGCCACGATGCCGTTCTTCTCGAGGATCCGCTGCCCGGTCTTGCCCAAGACGAAGGCCACGAAGGCGCGGGCGGCCGCTTCATGCGGCGCACGGTTGAGGACCGTCAAGGTGTAGACGCCGGCGAGCTCCGTTCCGGTAAGCGGAACCGTCTTGATGTCCGCCGCGGCCGCCTCGACCCCGTAGAAGAACCCCGCATCGAGCTGACCGGCCTGAAGCTGCCCGACGAGCGACGTCTCGGGGTAGACGTTCGACGTCGACGTCGCGATGGCCTTGAGGTCGGGGATGTGGTGCGTCTTGGCCGCCTGGTCGAGAGCCGTGACGGCCAGGACACCCTTCGGGTCGGTCGCGGGGTCGGTGCGACCGATCAGAAATCCGGGCTGGTCGATGACGTCGTACCACGGCTTGGTCCTGAGGTCGTCGGCGAACTTGCTGCTGGGGTTGTAACCCAGAACCAGGGGCGACGAACCGAATGACGCGTACCACGAGACCCAGTTCCCGTTGGCCGATCCCTCGAGGGTCTTGTTGACCGCCGGCGACGCGCTGATGAACACGTCACCTTGGAGCGTGCCTCCCCTGATGCCGGTGGCGATCGCGTCCGAGCCCATCGAGGTGTCGTTGAGCGTGTACCCCGTGGCTTGTTGGAAGGCGGGTCCCACCTGCTGCTGTAAGAGGTCCTGCAATGAGCCTGCGGACAGCACGTCGACCGGGCCCGAGGCTGGGCGGCTGGCGGCAGCGGAGACAGGGCCCAGCATGGTCGGCACACAGAGGCCCAGCGAGGCTGCGGCTGCGGAGGTGATCCAACGGAGCCGCGCTGCCCTGGTTCTTTTCCGCCCGGAGCACCGAGTCGCCATGCTGACACGGTAACAAAGCCGATGGGCATTTACGGCGGATTAGATTGATTTACGCCGTACCTGCGGTCTATCATGCGATTTGGCCTGGCTGATGCGGATTATCACCCCGCAGTCCCGGCAAGCCCGGGCGAGGCTGTCTCCTGGTTCCGTAGGGCGTCCGGTTCGCTCCGTTGCCAGTCTCCGGACCTCCCGCCCGACTTGTGCCAGAGGGTGAGATCCTCCACCGACACCTCGGGGTCGAGCTCAAGCAACGAGCACACCAGCGTGAGCCCCGCAACGGCACAGGCAGTGAGGGCCTCCATCTCCACCCCCGTGCGTTCGACGATCTCGGTGATGGCCGTGATTTCGATCCGATGCGTGGACACCTCCACGTCCACTGCTACACGGTCGAGCCGGATCGAGTGGCAGAGAGGCACGAGAGAGGAGGTCTGTTTGGCACCCTGGATGCCGGCGACGCGTGCCGCCTCGACCGGTTCCAACCCGTTACTCGCGCGACCGAGTGCCGCGACGGCATCGACCGTGGTGACGACAGCACAGCGCGCCACGGCCACTCTGCGTGTCAGAGGTTTGGCGGTGACGTCGACCATTCGGGCGCGGCCTCGTTCGTCGAGGTGAGTGAGGGTCCCTGCAGCCGGTATCCGGCCCTCCGGTTGGGTGGTCACGTGCACCCCCCGGACACCGGCGGTATCACTGCGACTTCGTCCTCGTCGCCGACAGGAGTCTCGGGGTTCGCCTCCTCGCCATTGACCCAGAGTCGGGACCCATCGAGAACAGTCGAGAACGGTTCTCCGAACCGCTCCCTTGCCCCGGCCACGATGGCAGCGACGTCGTTCCCAGGTACGAGGACATCGGATGCCGCCGCTGCCTCTCTCGCCGGCCCGAACAACCGGAGGCGAGCCATCGCTACCCGCCGATCATCGACATCGATCGCGACGGGCTGAGGAACTCCGGTTCGTTGATCCCATGGCCTGGATGTTTGGCCCACACGGCCGTCCGCAACAGGAGGGAAAGTTCGGCATCGGTGCCGCCACTGCGCAGGATGTCACGCACGGTTGGTTCATCGTTGGTGAAGAGGCAGTTCCGTACCGCCCCGTCCGCAGTGAGCCGAAGGCGGTTGCACGTCCCACAAAACGGCTCCGTGACGCTCGAGATGAGGCCGATCTCACCGACCCCGTCGGTGAAGCGAAAGCGCTCTGCTGGAGCGCCACCGGGGTCCCGCAATGGCTCCAACGGCCAACGAGCGGAGATCCGATCGAATACCTCGCGGCCCGGGACGAGCCGGGAGCGATCCCACTCTCCCTGAGCATCGAGTGGCATGAACTCGATGAACCGCACGACGCGTCCGGTCGCACGGGCGAACGAGGCGAAGTCGAGGATCTCGTCGTCGTTGCGGTCTCGCACCAACACCACGTTCACCTTCACCGGGGTGAGTCCAGCCGCCTCGGCGGCATCCATGGAGCGCAAAACGTCGCTGAGGACTCCCCGCCGGCGGATAGCTGCAAAGCGCTCTGGCTGAAGGGAATCACAGCTGACGTTCACTCGTCGCAGACCAGCCAAGCCGAGCTTCTCGGCCATGCCGGCCAGCTCCGTCCCATTGGTGGTCACCGCCAGGTCCTCGAACCCGAGTGCACCCAATCGGGCGATGAGCTCCGGGAGTCCCTTGCGCACGAGGGGCTCGCCGCCGGTGATGCGTAGCGCAGTTACACCGAGGCGCCGAGCCACGCCAGCCACCCTCGTGATCTCGTCGAACGTGAGGAGCTGGTCCATGGGAAGGAACGAGAGTCCCGTCTCGGGCATGCAGTAGATGCAACGCAAATTGCAGCGGTCAGTGACGGAGATGCGAAGGTCGTCGTGCACACGCCCATAACGGTCGACAAGTGGACCTTGCACCGGCATGGCGGGTGCCGCGGCTTTGCTGCCCCGGTGAGGTCGCACCGAGACGGCGACGCGGGCGGGAGCTGTCATTGGGTCACCCTCGCCGTGCGGGCGCCTGGTCGCGGCCGGCGGTGTCGAGGTCGTCGGAGCAGAGGGTCCAGTCCGTGCCGCCGCTCCATTTCTCGCGCTTCCAGATGGGGACGGTGTGTTTGAGGGTGTCGATGCAAAACTGTGCCGCCGCGAACGCCTCGGCGCGGTGTGGTGTGGACGCCGTGACGACCACTGACACCTCTCCCACCTCGAGCCTCCCGACTCGGTGGAGCAACACCAGGCGACCGATCTCTCCCCATCGCCCTCTGGCGGTAGCGGCCACCCGTGTGAGCCGCGGGGCGACTTGCTCGGTGTACGCCTCATATTCCAGCCATGTCACGCCGGGATGGCCATCGGAGTGGTCACGCACCGTGCCACAGAAGGTCACGATCCCCCCGCACCCGGGGAGGATCGCCCACCGCCACGCCGCCTCCACCGGCAGAGGCCCCGTGCAGACACCGACCCAGTCACCGCTCTCCGGTGGAGTCAGCTCGGTCAGGATCGCTGTGCCGTTCTCGGTGTTCTCCTGAGCGTCGGTCACTACCATCCCTTTCGCGAGCACCTCGCGGGAGCGAGCCGTCCATCAGGTTAATCAGGTCGCCCTCCGGGTCGGCTCCGCCTGTCGCTGCTTTCCGCTGCCACACTCACGTGCTGACGTCGCCGCATCAATGGGGTTTGCGCCCTGCCAGCAGTTCGAGCGCGTGGGCGAGCACATCTACCACCGCCTCCACGGATTCCACCGCACCCCGCGGGGATCCCGGGACGTTGAGGATGAGGCAGCTTCCGACAGATCCCGCTAGCCCTCGGGAGAGACGTCCGAGCGGGCTCACGGAACGCATGGCCTCGGCCAAGCCGGGGGCCTCGCGCTCGAGCACGACGCGGGTCGCCTCCGGGGTGACGTCGGTCGGCGAGAAGCCGGTGCCCCCGGTGGTCACGATGAGTCCGGCGAACCCACTCGAGAGCTCAACGAGCGCGGTCGAAACCGGGGCCGTCCCGTCGGGTACGACACGCCGATCGACAATGCGAAACCCGTGCTCAACGAGGACGAGGGCCAACTCGTCACTGGATCGGTCCTCGCGGGCTCCCACGCTGGCCGATTCTGAGACGGTGAGGATCTTTGCGTCGAGGCCCATGACCTCCACGACGCTACCGGGACCGAAACCGTCGGACCGCAATGCGGGCGCAGCGCAGGTGGAATGCGATAATGCATCCGTGGCCAAAACCTACGCCGGGATCGACCAATCGCTGTGCGACTGGATGTCGCACCAGCCGGTCTTCTTCGTGTCGACGGCACCGCTCGATCCGGAAGGCTCGGTCAATTGTTCCCCGAAGGGCAACCGGGACGAGTTCGCCGTTCTGGATGAGCACACTGTGGCCTTTCTCGACCAGACAGGGAGTGGTGTCGAGACCATCGCACATCTCCGGGAGAACGGCCGGATCGTGATCATGCTCTGCGCCTTCACTGGACCGCCAAGGATCGTGCGCCTGCACGGGACGGGCCGGGTCGTGTTGGCCGACGAACCGGATTTTGAAGCTCTCGCCTGCCGGTTCCCTGGCGGCGCCGGCGTAGGGGTCCGCTCGGTCATCGTCGTGGCCGTGCGACGGGTGTCGGACTCGTGCGGCTACGGCGTGCCTCTGATGACGCTGGAGGGTCATCGACCGACCATGGACCAGTGGTCATTACGCAAGGGCAGGGACGGCATTCGCGAGTACTGGGCCGAGAAGAACGTCGCCAGCATCGACGGCATCAGCGGGATCGGTCCTTCGGCACAGCAATAACGCCTGCTATTCGTTGAGCCCCTCCTCGACGTCCGTGATCACCACGGTTCTCGCTGTGAGGCCGGCACTCCGTCGGCATCGAGGAGAAGGATCTCCACGGCTTCACCGGCCTGCACGCCCTCACCGTCCGGCACGAGCGCCAGAGCATTGGACTGCGCCATCACGTGCAGCATGTGCGAATCCTGGCCACCGACCATCCGCACCCCCAGCTCCCCGTCAGCTCCGGTGCGGGCCGTCACCCTTACGAAGTGCAACTTGCCATCGGGACGACGCGGTAGATCGGTCTCGGCGACGGCAGCAAGCCGCGGCCGATCGAGCACGGCGCAGCCGGCCATGGAGCGCAGCGCCGGCCGGACGAAAAGCTCATAGGACACGAGAGCCGAGACCGGGTTTCCCGGCAGCCCGAAGACCGGTGTCCCGGTTTTCACGAGTACCCCGAACGCGAAGGGCTTGGCCGGCTTGATGGCCACTTGCATCCAACGCATGGTGGGTCCGCTGAGCTTGTGGAGCACCGCCTTCATCAGGTCGAGGTCACCGACGCTCACCCCCCCGCTCGAGACGATGGCGTCGCAGCGGCAACCTGCCTGTTCGAGCAGAGTGGTCAAGGCCGCCTCGTCGTCTCTGGCCACACCCAGATCAACCGCCCCGAAGCCGTCCGCCGGGAGTTGGGCGAGGAGCGCCGGACGGTTGGCGTCCCGGATCTTTCCAGGCGCCAGCGTGCCGCCTGACGTGGCCAGCTCGTCGCCGGTGGAGAGCACTCCCACGGTGGGGGATGGGCGGACGAGAATCCGCTCGACCCCGATGCTCGAGAGCACGCCTACGTGGGCAGCGCCGAGGAGCGTGCCCGGAGAGAAGACTTCGTCGCCCGCCCGAATGTCACTCCCAGCCTTTCGTATGAATGTGCCGGGAGCCACGGAGTCCTCGACGACCACGATCGACCCGTCTGATTCGACCCGGGTGTGCTCGACCATGCACACGGCGTCAGCACCGGGCGGCAATGGTGCCCCTGTCATGATGCGGACCGACTCACCAGCCGATATGGATCTCGTCGCGTTGCCCCCTGCCATCACGGCGTCCACCACGCGCAGGTGCGCCGGCGGATCCGCCGTATCGGCGGCTCGGACCGCGTACCCGTCCATGGACGAATTCGCAAAGGGCGGCACGGCCTCGGTGGCCAGGATGGCCTCGGCCAGCACATGACCCGGGGCATCGCTCAACGCCACCCACCTGGGGGTGAGAACTTCGCAGGCGGAGAGGACGAACTGGCGAGCTTCTGAGACAGGGATCATCGTGGAGGGCGGTGCCGTCGGTGGCTCGCAAGAGGATTCACCAGATGATGGTACCGAGGTCCCGGGAAGTCATGAGGAGTCGCCTGCTCCGGGCTGTGACCCGGCGGCGCGGGGTGACGCGGCGGTAGCCTGCGCCGGAACCACAGACGTGTCTCTACGTACCGAAGGTCATGCTTTCTCAACAGGGAGTTGACATGGCAAAGCCGACAAGAGGATTCCTTGGTCGTGGGAAGGCCGCCAGAGATCCGCGTCTCCCTCCAGGTCAATATGACGCCGGTGACCAGTGGCCCATACTCAATGCGGAAGTCACCCCGCAGCCGGACTTGGCGTCGTGGTCCTTCTCGGTCGAGGGCCTCGTCGCCCATGCGACCACCTGGACTTGGGACGAGATCCACGCGCTGCCTGGGTCCGCATTTTCCGGCGACATCCATTGCGTGACCACCTGGTCCAAGCTCGGCGTGCAATTCAGCGGTGTCTCGGTCGACACGCTTCTCGGCATCGCCGGTTTGGAACCGGCGGCCACGCACGTGGTGGCCTTCTCGAATACCGGGTATACGACCAATCTGCCGCTGGCCGATGTCACCGGTGGTCAAGCTTGGGTGGTTTGGGACTACGAGGGGGCACCACTGCCGATCGAACACGGCGGACCGGCGCGCCTGTTGGTGCCGCATCTGTATTTTTGGAAGAGTGCGAAATGGGTGGCCGGATTGCGGTGTCTCGACCACGACGAACCAGGATTCTGGGAACGCAACGGCTACCACGATCGAGGAGATCCGTGGCTCGAGCAGCGGTACCAGGGCGATTAGGAGATGGTGACTGATCAAAAAGCAGGCCACCCTTGGCAGATGGCCATCGTCACCCAGATCCGGCCAGAGACCCGAACCGCCAAGACCTTTCACTTGACCCTTACGACGCCGATGCCTCAGCTTGCAGGTCAGTACTACGTGGTGCGGCTCACCGCACCCGACGGGTACACCGCGTCGAGGTCGTATTCCGTGGCGTCGGCCCCGAACGACTCTGGCGAGATCGAGCTCACCGTCGAGAGACTCGAAGGCGGAGAGGTCTCGCAGTTCCTTCATGACGAGGTCATGGCCGGCGACGAGCTCGAGGTCCGGGGACCGATCGGTCTTTGGTTCGTCTGGGAAGCCGAGACTCCGGCCATCCTTGTCGGTGGTGGATCTGGCGTCGTGCCCCTGATGGCCATGCTGCGACTGGCCCGTGAGTCTGGACGCTCCGATCTCCTTCGAATGGCAGTCTCAGCTCGAACGCCGGATGACCTTTACTACGCCCACGAGCTTCCTGGTCCCGAGACCACTGTTGCCTACACCCGTGAGGTCCCTCCGTCCTCGCCGCGGCCTCCCCGCCGACTCTCCCAACAGGACCTTGCTCCTTTGTTGCTCCCTCAGGCAACCGCCTTCGTATGCGGCTCGCCTGGCTTCGCTGACTTCGCGAGCGGGCTGCTCCTGGGGCTCGGTCAACCCGTGGACAGGATCCGGGTTGAACGGTTTGGCCCCACCAGTTAGTTCCTTCGCGAGAGGAGGACTAGAAGTCCTCGATGCGGCGTTCCAAAGCCAGCACTCAGTACTATGCAAACGGCCACGCCGACCCTTCTCCCCGCCCGATGCTGTCCTGGTCATGGGTTCATTGCCTTCATGGCCCAGGACCCGACACTCGTTGCTTAGGCGGGAGGTCGCGACACCTCGACCTAATGATCGATGCGTTCTATGCGACACTCGACGGATACGCAATTCCCATGCTCGTGGTGCAGCTCCTCGGATGATGAAGAGGCCCTCTCCTGCAGCCCCGAAAAAATGACCCGAAGATTGCCCAAAGGTCCGTGAGATCCCACAAAAGTCCCACGGATTCGAAATTCCATGTCAGAAGCTGGTTCCCTGGTCAGCGTGGATGAAGTTCTACAATCCCAGGTGGGAGTAGTCGGACGAACCTCAAAAGTCCGTAGAGTCCAGTTGGACGAAACGAATAGGTCTCATAACCCGAAGGTCGGAGGTTCAAATCCTCCCCCCGCCCTCCATGGAATCGCTGGTCGGCGCGTCTGCCGCATAGGGCACAGCGGCCTGGCCAGCCGTTTCGCGTTCGAGGCAACGGCCGCAGACAGGGTGTATCGGGGCTTTTTCTCGGGACCTACGCACTCCCTGCGTACGCTGCCCCATGCAACGCGACGGCGCGCACGCGCCCCTCGTCCTGCGACTTCGCAGTCGAGTCGTCGGATGGCACGTGGCTGCATGTGGCAGCACCGGGCATGCCTAAGGCAGTTGCACCACTCGAATGTTGTCGGCGGTCGCGCCAAACTGCGATCGAGGTGCTCGACAAAAGCCCACTGGTTCGAGTTCCTTCGCGCCCACGCTCATTCGGGGAGAAGGCAAGGGGGCCCCACGCGAACGGGACGAAACCCCCGCGCGGCGGGGCGGCACGGCCAGGCGGCGGCCGGGCCCACCGGGGGCGGGGCAGCACGGGGCGGGGCCGGCGGGGCGGGGGAGAGATGAAGCGCGGGCGGAGGGCGAAGGGGGACGGCGGTGGCCCTCACCCCTCGCTTGCGAGCGATTGAAGCACTTCGACTAGCAGCTGCATGCCTCGATTGATGGCAAATCTGCAACGGCCTCGGCGAACGCGTGGAGATGGTGTCATCCAACCAAGCGTCTGTCGAGGCCTCGTGTTGAGCGAGCGGGCGATGGCGTCGAGCTCTCGCTGTGTAGCTTGAGAGAGGTCTGACACGCATGTCCCAGATGGTCTGCTTCTCAGTCTCGCTGAACGCCTCACAATTCCACCTCCTGATCGACGGAATCAATGTCCGCCAATCAGGCTGGTGTTGCAACGACCCCCCGGGCTCAGGCGAACAGGGGCACTTTCATCGGCACACAAAGGCGCCCGCATCGGTGCTGAATCTCAGCTCGCCATCGGTCGCCATTGCCTCCCTGGCCAAGTCATACACCCGACTCGTCACCGTCGACCATGGAACGTCGACCTGAGACTCGTAGTGGTCGGCCACACTGGCCACGTACTGGGCCACTGCATCGGCATCGGTCACCACCAGGCGACTCGAAGGGCAGTCCACACGGACAACGGACTCGAACGCGGAGTTAAGCAACTCGGTCCCATTTTCCATACTGAAGCGCTGGTCCGCTGGCCGCAGCATCTTCCAATCCGAACCAACCGCAGCCTCAACGAGCGCTCTGAGTTCATTGAGGTTGGACACGCTGTTCGTCACCGCCACGAAGAGACCCTCTTGGCAAAGCACACGCCGAATCTCCTTGGCCGCAGCCTCGATGTCGGGCACGTGGTAGAGCATGTGTGGCGCAAGCACGACGTCGAAACTCCCCGGAGCAAAGGGGAGGTCCTGCACGTCGGCGAGGATGACCGCCGCATCGCTGACGAGAGGGAGCATCCCGGCAGAGAGGTCCACCGCTACCCGCGGTCCAAGGTGGCCTCTGGCGGCGAGTGCTCGCTCATAGGCACCGTTGCCGCAACCGACATCGAGGGTGCTTCGGGTGCTGCCCGGAGTGAGGCCACCGAGGTCGAGCACCCAGGAGAAGAGATCGAACGCTGGCACTCGGCGGCTGGTTGACCACAGTCGCTGACGAGATGCGAGATTCTCACCGGTCGAATACTGAGTCGGTGGATTGAAAGTGACGCTATAAGCCTGCTCTGACACATAGAAAGCATGCCTGAATGAGACTGCCGAACGCACCCCCTCCCGGCAGCGTACTGGGACAGCTGGATTCGGTAGCAGCGCGGCTCAGGGTTGACGGCCGAGGAAACCGGCCAGTCGGTCCGCGGCCGGCGCGTCGTCGGCGACTTCGACCCTCGGTCCGAAGGGCGCCGCACCGTCGGCACCGCGGAAATCGTCGGGCAGCAGCGGCACGACCTCGACGAGCAGCCCCTCGGCCAGAGCAGGGTCGAGGGTGGCCGCCGTCTGGCCCGTGGCCTTGGCGAGATCCCAGCCGTGGACGAAGGCGTCGCTCGTAGCGATCGTCGCGAAGGCCTCTGTCGGCAGCTCTCCGAAGGGCATTCTCACTGAGCCCTCGAGGGCGCCCTCGCCCCGGAACGCGTCGAGGGCGTGGTTGGTCGCCGCGTCATAGGCGGCGAGATAGTCAGCCGAGGCGTGGTCGACGTCGTCGCCGCGGTGATTGGAGAAGTCATGGGTACTCGCCACTGTGGCGGCAAAATCGGGCGCCTGCACCATATGGTTGATCAGGTCGCGTACCTTCCATGACGCACACGGCGTCGGGTCGTCGAGCTGCTCGGGCCGTACGGCGACGAGGACCGGGCGCGAACTGCGCACGGCGCGGGCGAAGCTATCCGCATCCATGGCTGACTCCTTTGCTCGCTGGGAGCGATCATACCCAAATGAAGTCCCGAACGGGCTTGCTGCCGCATGAGTTTGGTCTTGCTCGCCCTAGGGAAACTCGTACGTCGGACCTCGCTCACTTGACTTAGCCCAGCAGTTCTGGACCTCCTGAGGTGGAATCCAGTCAGGAACTTCCTCATCCCGGTTAGCCAGATAGGTGCCTCCCTCCCGGCAAACGGGGCTACCCCCGGGAGTGGACCAAGTTCGTATTTCAGCTTGGCTTTGCGTACGTAGCCATGCCGGCAAAATCCAACACGACGCAGGGCTCGTTTCCTACTGTCCAGCCGTCATGTCCTGCCGGGATAGAGACGATGTCACCCGCATTAATTTCAAGCTCAGTACCGTCATCCATCTTGATGACCTGTCGACCCGAAAGAACGTATCCAACGTGTGCTGCTTCGCAGCTGTCGGTGCCCGCAATAGGTTTTACATGTTCCGACCATTTCCAGCCCGGCTCAAATGTCGCACGTCCTACAACACCGCCGCCGACGTTGACAAATTTCTACCCGTCCTTTATCTTGAAACGGACGGGCTTCATCGGGGTCGTCAAAACGCTTGCGCTCCAGTCCGGCCATATCCGATCCACCTCCTGCTATTCGTTTTCTCTCGTTACTAGTCCGTTCGAGCCTCCAGATCAACCGGCATTGAATCAACGGTGTTTTGGACTTTCGAAGGTCGTCCTATCCTGGTAGTGACAGTAGGTAATTTCGCTGATTGTGACTTCCCGGCGCCCACGGCTGAGCTGCATGCGCCCTTCCCCACGCCGAGATACGCCGTCAGGGCCTGCTCGTTACCCTCCCGAACGCCGAGACTCAATGTGGTCGCCCCATCCGAAACCGCCCAAGCCTTCACCTGATCGAGTAGCTGCCTGGCTATTCCACGCGGCGGTGGGATGGTGCCAACCACATTCCGACCAGCTCACGTCTTTTCGGGTCTCCGGACCAACCGTCCACACCAACAGCCACTCCGACCAGTCCATCGTCGTCCGCCACAAACCACCGACCAGTGATGGCAAGGTCGCGCCACTTCGCTTCGTCGTAGGTCGATTCGAAGTCGAAGGACGAGGTGAATGCTTCAGGGGCATCCATCAAGGACCGGAGGCGGACGTCTCGGATGTCCCGCCATTCATCGGAACTGTCCGCACGAGAATCTGAATCACTGGCTGGCGAAGGATAGTTGGAGCTGCCCGGTATATCGGGCGACTTACTCCGCCAGGGTGTGTCGCCGTCCTGGCGTACTGGGCAGGCGTGTGACCCCTTGCCGGAGCCGGCCGAAGCTGCCAAGCTCAACAACGGCGATCGGTCTCCCCGAGGATGGTAGGCGGCCGGCGTCGCTATCAGTCGGCTCCGTCACGGGACTGGGGGGCGTTCCGACGGAACCTTGGCGAGAGGAGGCACGTATGTTTTTGAAGAAGGTCTTGATTGGCGCGGGGGCCACTTTCCTCGCCTTGTTATTGCTCCCGATGGCGGCCGCATCGGCCGATGGAGGATTCAACGGTGGCTTCTTCGGCCACCACGGACGGCCCGGATTTCAGTCACGAAACGCTGCGGTCGTAGACCTCGAGAACAGTAGCTATGGCCCGGTCCTCGTCGTGGGTGGCGCGGGGGCGGGGTACATACCGGCCACCCCCACCACGCCAGGCAGCTACGCCTATCCGGCCGGGTCCTCGTTGTACATGGCGAGTATTGACCCGCCCACCTACGGCGCATCCTGGTTCAACGAGTACCAGCCTGGCTGCCTGACGACGGTCGTGAGCGACACCTCCCAAGGACCTCTCTCCTGCACGGGTCCAGAGACCGACCAGCAAGCGGACTGGCCGGCCTTCACCACGGCGGGCTACCCGGTCGCGGGACCAGGCGTGAACCAGGGGCTGCTCGGTGCGGTCTGGCGTACCGACCTCGGACCGCGTTTCAGGTGACCTACGCCGGACATCCCCTCTACCTCTTCGACCCCGGCCCGGACTCCTTCGCTGGCGCCAACTTCTTGGAAACGGTGCTGCCGATCCCGCCCTGGAACACGGCGTGGTACCTGTTGTCGCCATGGGGAACGCCGGCCACGGGCCCGGCCTCACTTGGGACCGAGGCGCCGCAGGCAGGGACCACGTACAGCTCCGACGTGCTCACGGCGGCCATGTTGCCAAATGTCGTCAATCCCCCAGACGGTCTGCCGGTCTCGGTGTACACCTTCAGCGCCGACGGCCCTAACTTCAGTCGCTGCTACGGCGCATGTGCGAGAGAGTTCATCCCCGTCTTGACTGTCGGGACGCCCACCCCCGGCGCAGGTGTGAACGCCAGCGCGGTGGGAGTCGTACGTCGTTGGGACGGGACCGAGCAGGTCACCTATGACGGCCACCCGCTCTACCTCTACGACGCGGAGGCACCCCTCCCGAACCCGTCGGCTCCTCCTGGGGCCCCTCCCATCATGACGAACGGGACCACGGGCAACGGGCAGGGCATTAGCGGCTTCGGTGGAACTCTGAGCCTTGTGACGCCGTAGTCGACTCGCCGAGCAGCAGGGAGGAACCTGTGCCCCCCTGATCGGCGCTAGACGGTGGGCGACGGTCCCACTCTCACGAGAGTGGGACCGTCGATCCCACTGCCACCCGGTCATCGGGCCCGTTGACCGTGGCGCGCCTGCCGGCGGGGTCGTCGTCGGAAGAAGCCCGCGGACGTTGGCCATCTGGGACCCGTTGTCGTTGGGAATGCCGTCGGGTGAACCAACTCCACCGACGATCAGGTGTCTGCTGTTGGGATACCAAGCGACCCACGCCAAGGAGTCGCCGTTGTTGGCGCTTGTGCCCGGCACCGGATGGACCTGGCCTGAGCCCGTGACAAGGCGAGGCGGGCCGTTGGACTAAAAGTGAAGGGTCCTGGAACGAACGCGGCAAGCATCGAGCCGTCAGGTGAGAACCCACCACCCCACTCGAACCCTTGGCCAAAGGGACGCTAGGCCGAGCGAGTGGCCAGAGTCGGCGAATCCGTGATTTCGAGGGGGGCAGCTGCGAACGTTCTCACAGTGTCTCCGGCCCCGAGAGCACGCGTCAATGGATGGACGCCAGAGTCGTCTCTTGTCGTGCCTTGTCATGGTTTCTGGGAGAGACCGAACGATGGCCGTCTCTCACGATCAGCGTCGCAATCAAAGCCGCGGGTTCAAGTTCCGCAGAGCTCTAGCCGGATCATTCGCTCTTGAGCGTCAGTCCCAGGTCGGGTTTGATGATGGACGCGAGGTAGATGGGCCAAGTCCGCCCGCCGTAGCAGCGGAAGTTGACGATCGCTCCATCTGTAGTGTCAAAGGGACGCCGTGGACTGGTGTAGCGACCTACTTTGACTTGCAGCGTGTGATGCCCCGGCTCAATCGGCACCTCGATTGCCCGGTTCGATTCGATTGATGCGACGTCGGTTCCGTCGAGCAGCACGTGAAAGGTGCCACGTCGAAGTTCCATGATGGTCCCTTTCCTGATCAGGTGCAGGGTTGCCGCCACTGGCCTCCCTCCTTTCTCCCGGCTGACTCCGGGTTAGACGATGAGTTTCGAAGATCTCGGCAGTCAACGCTGAGCACCGGTGACGACGCGTTCCCGGTCGAACATGGCCGCCACGACACGCCATGCGAGCCCGTCAATGAGGAGGAAGGCGGCGGCGAGTCCGAGGGCAAGACCGAGTGAGGGAACGATGATGTTGAACGACATCAGAGCCAGAATGGCCACGGGTGGCAGACTGGCCAGCACGGAGAGCTGCTGGGCGGCGCGGACGTCACGCACGCGGGTGGAGACGGCGATGCCGACCCAGATCGCCCAACCGGCAACGAGTGGAGTGAAGAGAAGCTGGACGAGCAGGTGGTCGCGCTCAAAGACCGCAGAGGTGACACTGGGGTGGGCGAACAGCACGGCGGCGCCGAGGAAGATCCCGAAGATCACGTAGGCGACGGCGAGGGCGGGCAGGAGAGCGGCCAGGGCCTTGCCGATGAGGAACTCTTCTCGAAGGATGGGCGTGGTGAGGATGGGCTCGAGCGTGCCCTGCTCGCGCTCGCCCACCACGGAGTACGCAGCCAGGACAGAGGGGATTATGGCGGGCACGATCAAGAGATAGAGCAGAGACAGCCCGATCCGGTTATCCAGCTTGGCGCTCGAGATCGAGGTATCGATCGTGAAGAGCTGGATCACAGGGGCTGCGATAAAGATCAGGGGTAAGAGCGACATCGTGTAGACGACGAAGCGGTTGCGGCGGTAGTCGCGTAACTCCTTCTCCAAGATCGCCCAAACCCTGGCCCAGCTGAAGCTCATCGTCGCTTCGCCTCGACATCTTCGTCGATGAGTTCGAGGTAGACGTCCTCGAGGGAATGTCGAGACTCCGCCATCGCCAAGATGTCGACTCCCGCATGCACGAGCGCTCGGGCCACGGTTGGGGCGACTGTGTCGGGATTATCGCGACGGTGAGCTCGTAGGTTCCCGAGGCTTTCCGTTCCCATCCCTCAACACCGGCCAGTCCTCCGATGAGATGGCCGGGATCGTCGACGGTCGCCCCCGTACGAACCTCCAAGTTCCTGGTGAAGAGTTGCTCGCGCAGCTCGTCGGGTCGTCCGATGCGGCGGAGCGAGGTGTTGAGGATGGCGACACGGTGACAGAGCCGCTCGGCCTCCTCGAGACGGTGCGTGGTCAAGAAGATCGTCACGCCCCGGTCCTTGAGCCCTACGATGAGCTCGTGGACCTCTCTGGTGGCGACGGGGTCAAGTCCCGAGGTGGGTTCGTCCAAGAACAGCACTGACGGATCGCTCAGCAACGCCCTGGCCAGAGCCACCCGCTGCCGGAGACCTTTCGAGAGCGATCGGCAGAGATCGTTGGCCCGGTCGACCAGATTGACTGTTTGGAGGGCGCGCTCGATGCGAGTGCGCGCATCGGAAAGCTGGAAGAGCTTGGCGAAGCACTCGAGGTTTTCCGCCACTGTGAGTCGCAAGTAGAGACCTGGGGACTCGGGCATGACCGAGATCCGCGCCCGGATCGTGGGACCGTTCTCGGCGCTCAGGGGGATGCCGGCGACCGTCGCTGAGCCCGAGGTCGGCACGATGAGCGTCCCGAGCGTCCTCACGGTCGTTGTCTTGCCCGCCCCGTTCGGGCCGAGAAAGCCGAAGACTTCGCCGTAGCCAACGTGGAACGAGACATCGTCGAATGCGACGCGGCTGCCGAAACGCTTGCTCAGATGCTCGACCACGAGTGCGCACTCGTTGGTCGAGTTGTCGAGTCCCGTTGCCCCGGAGGAGATGGCCTGGGCCCGCTCAGGCGGAGCGGCTCTCAGATCCGACTGCGCCTGAGTGACGCGTTGCTCGGGACTCATGGGCGACGTGGGGTCGCTGGGCATTGCCAATCGAACCCTCCACTCGCTGCGGGCCACCTCATCCTCGATTCCCGCCGGCGGCTTGGTGAATCGATGGAGTGCCAGCGTGAACGACACATGTCGACACGATAGCAAGGTCCTGAACGAACGTGCTAATTTCTAAACATGGGTTTAGGAGCGCAAACGGCGGCGACGACTGACCGGCAACGGACGTTCACCGAGGCCGCCCGGCGCGCTCAGATCATCGAAGCGGCGATTGACACGATCGCCGAGGTTGGTTTCACGCGCGGGCGTCGCTGGCCCGGATAGGCGAGCGCATCGGGATCAGCAAGGGCCTGATCGGGTATCACTTCGCAGGCAAGGACGACCTGATCAAGGAGGTGGTATTCGAGATTGTCGAGCGAGGCCTGGCTTACATGCAGCCTCGCATCATTGCCGAGATGGCGACCGGCGCCGGATTCTTGCGGGCCTATATCGAATCGAACCTCGCCTTCATGCGAGACCACCGCAACTACATGGTGGCCATCGTCGAGATCAGACGCGGCATCATCGCTGTCGGCCTGGAGCACATCAACGCGGACATTGACGCCGCGGTGCATGTTCTCGAGCAACACCTCGCTCGGTACCAATCTGAGGGCCAACTCCGTCCCGACTTTGACCCGCGAGTGACGGCAGTTGCGATCCGGGCAGTGATCGACGCGGTGCCTCGCCGGCTGGCCCACGATCCCGACCTCGACGTCGACAATTACGCGGTGCGAGATCGCCAACCTCTTCCACCGGGCGACATGCCCTCAAGCACAGGTATGAGCCGCCACTCCGCGTCGCCGTCAGTACGAACCGCGCGAAACCGCAGGCAAATCGGCCGGGACGTTCGGACCCTCTAACCCGAACGTCGGCTCAAAGTGGGGAGTAACTCGGGACTTAGCTGGCGGCGGCGCCGACATTGAGCAGGCGCGTGCCCCATGCAGCGCATATGCACAGCGCCCTGACCGGCCATTTCGTCGAGTCTGTAACCCGAAGGGTGCGTCATGGTATTGAACCCCCGCCACTATTTAAACGCTGATTGGGCGCCTCTCAGTGCATAGGGCACAGACAGACTCATCGGAATCTGGTGGGGTCCACCTGCTCTCCGGACGACAATCGACCCAACACGGCGCCGGAGTTGCGGCCTCGGCCTCGCTCGATAGTCGGGCGCGCTCGAACTCCGCTGTCAAGACAAGTTTTCAGCGCAAGTTGTCTGCTGAACCGAGCAACCGTCTGCGTCTTCATTTCGCAAGATTGGCGAGGAGCTCGAAGGTGCCGTGGTTCTGCACCGAGACGACACCCGCGATGTTCGGAGGTGTGATGGCGTAGTCGGCCATCACGATCGGCGTGTCCGCCAGGAGAACGAAACCTGTGTTGGTCTGCTGGTAGTGGAGTGCGACAGTCACTGAATTCGAGACGCCGTGGAGCAGGAGCGTTCCATGTGCGTCGACCTCGTAGATCTTGCCCGGAGTGATGTCAGGTAGGGGGATCGGATCGGTCAGGGTGAATGCAGCCGTCGGAAATTTGGCTGTCTGAATGGCGTTGGTCTTGAGGACCGTGTCGCGAAGACTCTTGTCGCTCTTGAGCGTCGTCATGTTCACCGTGAAATTTGCAGCTGTCACCCGGCTGCCCACCACGGTCACTGACCCCGTGACGTCGCTCGTCCGACCGGTTGCCGTGTCAGACAGCAGACCCCCGGCAACTTTTTCCTCCACTCGGTAGCCAGCTGTGGTCGCCTGGTCCACTGGGCCCGGGACGACTCTCCATTGCCCATTCAGATCGCCGGCGGACGCGCCTGATGCCGAGGACCCGCCGGCCTTCAAGGCGAGGGGAGCCGCTGAACTGCCACTCAGCATCCACGAGACGCTTGCGCCCCCGACGACGATCAGGGCGATCAGCGGGACGAGAATCCAAAGCAACCTCTTCTTCCTGGAGATTTTCATGTCTGGCCCTTTCAATTGGGGTGAACCGGGTAGCGTGGTTAGCAAGCACGTACTTGCATCTACACCGTACGCCGACTGATCACTAATTGCAAGCAGGTACTTGCTATCCTGGGCCTTCATGCATACATCCATCCACCGGGGGAGGACAGTTCGTGGCTGAGCTTGTGGCCGATGCGACGATGTTCGACGCCGCCTTGAAGGTGTTAGCCGAACGGGGCTACGCCGGGGCAACCACACGGAGAATCGCAGATGCCGCCGGGATTAACGAGGTGACCTTATTTCGGCGCTTTGGCGACAAACGACAGCTGATTCTCGCCGCCATCCACGCCGACATCGATCGATTCGCGAACGATGGGCTCACCGCGACAGGAAACCTCGAAGCTGACTTGATCCGGGTCGTCGAGTACTACTCGGACATCTATCAGCATCGAGACGGATTGGTTGGAACCCTTCTGCTCGAGGGAGCACGAAACCCTGACGTCGCCGCTCTGATTCAGGGGCCTCTTGCAGCAATGTCGCGCTTAGGCGAGATCTTTGCCGGCTATCAGCGCGGCGGACAGATGATCGAGGAGCCCACGGAGTTCGCAGTTCAGGCACTCCTTGCACCTCTACTCGTGATGACGCTTTTGGGGCACGTCACCGGTACCGAAGTCGCTTTCCCGGATGCCAGCACTGTGGTTCAGCGGTTCTTGAAAGGTCGCCTCCTGGAGCGAGCGGACCTGAGGTGAACAGCCTTTCCCGTACGTCAAGCTCACCTCGAGCTGACGCCGCTATATTCGCTTCTCTGCGGCGAAGTACAGCGCCTCCTACAGAAGAGTCGACATCCTCCGGATCTCGTAGAAGGGCCAAGTGCCTGCTCGAAGACCGCCTCAAGGGTGCGAGCGCGGACCGCAGCGCCGCCCTACCGCTCAAGTCCAACATCGTCGTTGACCGCGACGTCTACACCGGACTGAATCCTTGCTCCTCAGCGGCCTGCGCCAGCCGGATGATCGCCGATGTCTCGGCAACGCAGTGGCGTTTGATCTCGCCGAACCTTCTGAACTTCGGGCCAAAACCCGAAGGTTCGCCAGAGTTGATGTTTCTCGGGACTGCGACGACACGGCACCGACATTGAGCATGCGCGTGCCCTATGCAGTGCATATGCACGATGCCCTGACCAGCCACTTCGTCGGGTCTCTAACCCGAAGGGTGCGTGATGGTCCCGAACCCCCGCCGCGTTGTTGAAGGCCCGGCTTCGGTCGGGCGTTCGATTTTTCACAAGGCACCAGCTAGGGCAGGGCAGGGCTCCCGGCGAGGAGCGAGTAGATCTCGACCATCGGGGCGGTCCCGTTCACACCGTTGGTGTTCCCATTCTGGAGGAAGAGCCCGCTCGCGTTTCGCTGTGTCCACATGAAGCTGGCATAGGCCTGTGCCTCCGAGCCGTAGGTACTGTCCGCCTGAACTTGGTTCAGCACAAACAAGTCTCGAAAGTAGATAGCGTTGAACGCTGGCCCCTGGTTCTGCAAGGTTGCCCCAGTCCCGAAATAGGCCACTGCAGCTTCTGCGGTGGCCTGGGCACTGGTCAGAAAGCCGACGTTTCCCGTGATCTGGTAGAGGAGCACTCCAGCACCGACCATCGTGCCCTGGTTGTAGCTCCATAGGGTCGTATTCACAGTCCCACCAGGGTTGACATGGTCGTAGTAGAGACCGTCGGCCGACTTGAGACACGTGTTGACCCACCGATACATCACTGCCGCCCTGAAGAGGTCGGTGGCGTTCTTGGTCAATTGATAGAGCTCCAGGCCGACCTCTGCATTCGCGGCGTTCGCGGTCGTGTTGCGCTGGCTCCCGGAGACATCCTCCCAGAACACTCCGCCCGGACAGCCGTCGGTCTGACTCGTGTCCCAGCCGGTCAAGACGAAATTGAATAGGACTTGAGCAACGAAGAGGTCGAGGCTGTTCCCAGTGAGCCTGTACGCAGCGATCAGGTCGAGCGCGGCCCAGGCGTTGTCGTCGTAGTAGGTGTTGCCTCCGGGTCCTCTGGGTGGAGCAACCGCCGATTGGAGCGCTGGCGTCTGGCTCGTACCGGTCGGACTGGTCTCATGGAGGTCGGCATAAGACAACAGTCCGAGCGACCTGGCCAGGACGTCAGCGCTGTAGCCCCGACCACCGGGGCTGGCGGCCAAGTACACCGTTCCGGCCATCGCGTTCGTGAAAGGCCAAAGGCACGAGTATGGGTCACAGGGATTCGAGGGGAGGCCCTGGTAGAGCAGCGTCGGAGCCTCGTAGAGGTTCTGTTGGAGGGCCTGATAGCTCGCTGCAGCCTCCTGTTGGTCGGTCGACAACGCGCTGCTCCCAGCTGCGGTGGAAGCTTGGGTCGAGACCGAGGCCGCCGCGCTCGTAGTGCCCAAGACGAACAATCCCATTGCGGCCGTCGCGCAAAGCACTGCCGCGGGCCCAACCGACCGCAGCCGAAGTAGCGACTCGCTGACTACAGGCGTCAAACGTCGTCTCCGGTGCATGGTGGATCCCTCCCAGGAGCAGTCTGAGCTGGACCGCCGACGAAGTCAAAGCCGCACTGAGACGAGGGTATGGCCGTACTTCAGCCTCTAATTGAGGCCCTAGGCGTCCATCGAAGAGACTGGCGCCTGTCTATACGTGAAGTGCAGCCGTCCAGATTGCGTACAAAGCCAGAGAGTTCTTTCTGTCGCGCCCGACGAGCGCACGCCGCTCGAAAGCCCACTCCTTGAACCCGACCCGTGACCACGATCCGACGTCGCACCAGTGCGACCCCGAGGGATCCTGAGGTGTTGTTGGGACAGCCATCACCGCCCACCTTTGGCTCTGGCATCGTGGCATCAACGATGGCGTGCACTGCTCGGAGGTACGGTGCGACATCAAGATCGGGCTTCCACGACTGCTGCAGAATAAAGCCCTGGAACAATGCCAGGTAGATTCGGGTGATCCATTCGGGATCGGCAGACCGTCGACTCAGGCGAGTTATAACCAGAAGTTGTGGATGCGCGATCTCCTGAAGGGCGCGACGTACCCTCCAAGTTGACCAAACAACGATTCCGCCGGGTGAGACCAGCGGGGAGGGATACGCCAATGTTGAAGTTAGTCCATGACACCACCGCGAGCGCGGTGGGTGACCCCGAGACCATGACGATCGGCCTCGACGAGCTGTGTCGGGTGGCCGCCCAAGACATGCTGGCCGTGTCGCTTCTGGCCGAGCGCCGGGCCTACCTCGAGGCCCATGCCCAAGAGCTCGACGCCATGGGCAAGCGCCTGGTGGTCGCCAACGGGTACGCCCGGGCCCGGGAGGTGACGACGGGGGCCGGCATGGTCGAGGTCGAGCGCGCCGCGGGTCGACGACCGCCGGGAGGGCGAGCACTTCAGCTCGGCCATCTTGCCGGCCTACATGCGCAAGTCGCCCAAGGTGACCGAGGTGCTGCCCATCTTGTACCTGCGCGGGCTCTCCACCGGGGACTTCGCCCCCGCGCTCGGCGAGTTCTTCGGCGCCGAGGCCGGGCTGTCGGCCTCGAGCATCAACCGGCTCACCGTGGCCTTCCAGGCCGAGCACGAAGAGTGGTCCACCCGGGACCTCTCGGGGGTCGACTACGTGTATTGGTGGGTCGACGGCATCCACTTCAACATCCGTCTCGAAGAGGACCGCCTGTGCTGCCTGGTCATTGTCGGCGTGCGTCCCGACGGGACAAAGGAGCTGGTGGCACTGGCCGACGGCTACCGCGAGTCCACCGAGTCGTGGGCCGAGGTGCTGCGCTCGCTCAAGGACCGGGGTCTCTCTGCCCCGGTGCTGGCCGTCGGCGACGGGGCGCTCGGGTTCTGGGCCGCGCTGCGCGACATCTTTCCTGAGACCCGCGAGCAGCGCTGCTGGGTCCACGTCACTGCCAACTGTCTCGACGCCCTGCCCAAGCGCCTGCACGGCGACGCCAAGGAGGCCATCGCCAAGATCTACTCGGCGCCGTCGCGCGCCGCCGCCCTCGAAGCGATCAAGGCATACTCCGACGCGTTCAGCGCCTTCCCCAAGGCCGCCAAGAAGATCACCGGCCAGCTCGACGTCCTGCTGGCCTTCTACGACTTCCCCCTCGAGCACTGGATCCACCTGCGGACCACCAACCCGATCGAGTCCACCTTCTCGACGGTCAGACTCCGGACCAAGGTGACCCGTGGCGCGGGTTCGCGCCAAGCAGCCCTGGGGATGGCCTACAAACTGCTCGACGCCGCCCAGGATCGCTGGCGCCGCATCAACGGCCACGAGCTCGTTCCGCTCGTCCGCGCCGGCGCCACGTTCATCGACGGCAAGCTACAAGAAAGGAGTGTGACGACGACCGACAGCGACAGCAGCACCGGGTCCGTCGCCGCCTGAACGAGAAACCTCATCCACAACTATTGACAATGACTCAGATCGGGCTTCCACGACTGCTGCAGAATAAAGCCCTGGAACAATGCCAGGTAGATTCGGGTGATCCATTCGGGATCGGCAGACCGTCGACTCAGGCGACCTTGGTGCGCAAGGATCAGAGGATCACCGAACCGGATGCTTCTCAACCGATCAGATACGTTCTCAGCATGCATGGGGTCACGGTCGGGGAACCACTTTGATGAGAAATTCTGTACTTTGACATCGACACGCTGCGACCGGACCACCTCGGTTGCTACGGCTACCACCGCGCCACTAGTCCCAACATCGACACCCTCGCTGCACGGGGCGTCCGCTTCACCGACGTCTACGCATCTGATGTCCCTTGTCTTCCGAGTCGCACCGCGTTGATTTCGGGCATGTTCGGTATCCGCAACGGGGTGGCCAACCATGGCGGCGTTGCCGCGGATTTGCGGGCATGGGGCCCTGATCGGCAGTTGTTCTCGCCGTTAGGTGTCCAGTCCTTCGCGGCGACTCTCATGGGCGTGGGCTACCACACAGCGTCTTTTTCAAGCTTTCCCCTGCGGCACAGCGCGCCATGGTGGACATCGGGATTCTTGGAATCGATGAACCTGGTCAGGGGATTCGGCACCGAGCGAGCCGACCAGATGCTCCCGGGAGTGCTCGACTGGCTCGAGCGGCGGGGAAGCTCAGACTCGTGGTTCCTCCACGTCCATCTTTGGGATCCGCATACGCCCTACAACGTGCCCGACGAGTACGGCAACCCCTTCGCCGATGACCCCATTTCCGAGTGGCACACCGAAGAGGTGCGGCGCCGAAACTGGGAACTGCCCGGGCCTCACTCGGCCCAAGAGCCCTGGGGTTTCCGGCCCGACGAATGGGGCCCGCCGCCTCCCCGCCAGCCCTGGAACCTCTCGTCGGAAGCCGAAGTGAAGCGGCTCTTCGACGGCTACGACGTGGGCGTGCGCTACGCGGACGACGCGGTGGGCACGCTGTGCGCGTATCTCGCTGACCTCGGCGTGCTCGACGACACCGCCATCTGGGTGGGGGCTGACCACGGAGAGGCGCTCGGGGAGCTCGGTGTCTATGCGGACCACCAAGCAGCTGACGAGGTCACGGCCCACATCCCCGCCATCTTGGTCTGGCCGGGCGTCCCCGCTGGCACCGTTGGAGGTCTCCACTACCACCTCGATGTCGCCGCGACCGTGGCCGACCTGGCGGGGGCGATGCTGCCGCGGCACTGGGACGGCGTGTCCCGGCGGGCTGAGCTCGAAGCAGGCGATCAGATGACGGGACGTGACCACCTCGTCCTCAGCCAAGGCGCGTGGACGTGCCAGCGAGGGGTACGGTTCGGGGACTACCTCTATCTGCGAACGCTGCACGACGGCTTCCACGCCGCATGGCCCGACGAAATGCTCTTTGACCTGGTCGCTGATCCTCATGAGCAGGACGACCTCACACGAGCCGGAGGCGACGTAGTCGCTCGAGGACGCTCGATCCTCTCCGAATGGACCGTGACCCAGCTCGAACGGGCGCTTGATCCCAAGCGTGACCCCTTGGAGATCGTGATCGAAGAAGGGGGGCCGTACCACGTGCGCGGCCATCTGCCTGAGTACCTGCGACGTCTCGAGGACACGGGTCGTGGACGGTGGATCGAGCCACTTCTGGCTCGGCACGGAAGGACGTGATGCGCCGCACTCGGGGTGGCGCCTCAGAAGAGCGTGGGATTAATGCTTTCTCGATGGTATTTGTGCGATATGCCGTGCCGATGTCACCATCGCCGCTATCCCTCATTGGGAGAACCTTGCTGCGCAAGAGCCTCGTCTCACTGGTCACCACCTCACTGGTGGTCGTCGGCACAGCCATCGTCAGTTCCGGCGCCGTGCCCTCGGGCGCAGACGCACCGAGCCAGGGCGTCACGTCCACGACCATCCGTGTCGGGATCCCTTACGTCGATCTTTCTGCAGTCAGGCAGTTCGGCATCACGCTCGATCAGGGGAGCTTTCCAGACGCCTACCACGCCCTGATCGCGAACGTGAACGCCCACGGAGGCATTGACGGCCGCAAGCTGGTGCCGTATCTCGTCGCGGTGAACCCTGTGGGCAATGCTGCCGCGGCAACGGCCTGCACCCAGCTTGCCGAAGACGACGAGGTCCTCGTGGCCATCGCCCCACAGCAAACGGATTGCTATACCCAGCAACATGGCATCCCTACGATTGCGGGGAGTTTCGAAAACGGCCAGGCCGACGCTGGTGCGCCGAATTTTAGTCTGCAGCCACCCGCTGCCGCCTATGACCCGCTGCAATTGTCCGTCTTGGCGCGTCAGGGAGTCTTCAAGGGCAAGCATGTCGGACTCTTCGCCGGAGGAGCCACGGATGACGACGAGTTACATGTCGTTGAGGCGGAGTTAAAATCCTTACGGGTTCCCGTGACCTTGAGTGCCGTTGACAGCGCGGCAGCAGGCGATGAGGCGGCGTCCAATCAACTGGTTCCACTCATCGTCCAGCGGTTCAAGGCGGCCGGAGTGAACGAGGTGGTTGCGGTGGGCACGGGGGCAACTGTCTGGCCCGAATCCTTAGAGAACGAGCAGAGCACCTACAGCCCGCCCTGGGTGGCGACCAACGAGGGCGCTTTGGCGACGGCTGTTTCGGGCAATTCGGTGACACCGACCTATCTGAAGAACGTCGTCACCACCAGTCCAGTTCCCTCCAAGTATCAGACCTGGCAGTCGCCGGCGGTCCAGGAGTGCTATCGCATCGTCCGCAAGGCGTATCCCGAGGACACCATCACGCCACCGAGCAGTCTGCAGTCTGGATCCGATCAGACCTCGTACGCCGTCGAGTCCGCGTGCACCAACCTCGCGCTTCTCACGGCAATTCTCAAGGAAGCGGGGAAGAACCTCACCCGCACGAGTTTCGCACAGGCTGGTTACAAGTTGCGGAACATCCCTATCCCCGGATCGGGTACACCGATCTCGTTCGCATCGGCCCGGTCTTATCCGATCGGAGGGGTGTACCTGGTGACCTACGCCTCATCGAAGCACGCACTGGCGTTTTCAACTAATCCGGTTGGGAAGTGACCGTCTTGGCGACGAGGTCACAGTGCCGGCGCAGCAGCGTGGCCGGCTGGACGAAGCACCGTCCCTCGCGAGGGCGAGGGAGCAATCGCCACAAGGCGCCCAGCAGGGCCGGGTCGGCCGGCTGAAGCGCCGGACGGTGGACCTGGCAGTCGGAGTACCGCCACCTGGTGGCGCAGAATGACGATCTCGACTGCGACGCTGCTGTCCTTGCTGCAGGAGAGGCGGACCAGCTGGAGGACGCGGACGAGCGCCCGGTAGAGGAACGAGAGGGCCATCCCAGGACGCTCGCCAGAGCAGGAACTCCGTCAAGTCCGGCTCAGGGGGCTGCGGATCGCGTTCTCGGCACGCACAGGCTCACTTTCTGAAAGCGCCTGGGCTATCCCAAGTCCTTGCCCTTCAAGATCCATTACACATTGAGTAGGCGGCTGCCCTAATGCGGTGCATATGCACGACGCCTTGACCAGCAGCGTTGTCAGGTTTGTAATCCGATGGGTGCGTGATGGCTTCGACTCTCCGCCACTCAAGCATGAAAGTAGGAGGCGAGGCTAGTGCGAAAGCACCGGCTTATCGCCGTCCCCGCCTCGCCCGTACGAAACGGCCCTAGCTCACCTGGCAATCGATCTCTACTCGGCTCGTGACGTCGTTGGTCACGGTGACCGGTCCTGGTGCCTGACACTCGCCGGCACCCCCTTTGAACCGGGGACTCCGCCCTGCGACGGTGTAGCGACCGATGGGAAGGTGGGCTGAGAACCGGCCGTTGGCGGAGAGGTCGATGGTGGCGATATTCCCGTCTGACCCATGGAAAGTGACGGAGCCGCTGAGCGGTCGCGGCCCTGTTCCAGCCGGACCCCCGACAGCCTGGAGTGTGCCGTCAAGGGTTCCCTCGTCCGGAGGCGTCGAACAGCCTGCGAACGACACCCCTGCACAGAATGCTGCGAGTGCCGTGAGGACGGTCAACGGGGTCCGACGAACGGCACTCTTCGGTTTGGCCATTGTGATCACTCGTTCCGGGCGACCTCGGGCCCCGTGATCCGATCGAGGATGGGGAACGTCGCGGCGATTATCGCCATCGACGCGGCCAGGCCCCCGATCACCGTGGTCCAGTAGGAGAATCCCGGAAGGCTGAAGGCGAGCCCTACCTGCGAGTGCAGGTAGAGGGCGGCCGCCAGCAGTCCGACGACGATGGAGACTGCAGCGACGAGGAGCAGGGGCAGCGCGCTCTCCAGCGTCACGACCCGGTGCAGGAGTTTTCGCGGGACACCCGTAAGTCTGAGCAGGCTGAATGGCCGCCTCCGCTCAGTGAGACCGGCCGCGATGTTCACGGCCAGGCTGCACGCAGCGATGATCAGGCTGGCCACGATGATCACGTCGGTCATGGCCTGGATCATGGTCAGCAGGCGCGCCGTGGAGGGACCGAGTGCCTCCACGGTCACCGGTGTGCCCTGGAGCGGGAATGCGCGCTCGAGATCCGTTCGCGCCCGTTCGATCACACTCTGAGACCCGTTCGTCGCGACGACGACCGCGCTCACGGGGAGGGATGCGAGCTGCGTCGCCGACAGGTTCCAAGAGGGCCAGGTCGTAGTCGACGCGTTGGCGGTGTGCCCCAGGACCTTCGAGAGGAAGTATCCGACGGAGGCCACAGTGGCCCGCGGTGCGCAGCGGCCGATGGCCGGAGTCTTGGCGAGGTCGTCACACGCGACGACCCCGAACGATCGCCCCTCTTGCGTCTGGTTGGGAGCCTCATGGACCACCGCCACCCCTCGCACTCCCGGCGTCACCGAGAGCTCATGAAGGACCGAGGGAGGGACGGAAGCGACTACGGAGGCCGTGGAGCAGTCGGTGGTCGAGTAAGTGCAGAACGGGTCCGCGAGGGTGCTCAGACTCGCGTTGGCGCTGCTCCCTCCGGTTGCTTGCGTCACCGAGCTGAGGGCACCGATCGCCGCGCTGGCGACGAAGAGGGCAATGACGAGGCCACTGACAAAGCGGAAGGCAGCCTTGGGGTTGTCGAGGAGGTGACGTCCGGCGATGAGCGTGGCGGGGCCACTCGCTCTTCTGGCCATGATTCGCGACCCAGCCGTTGTGAACCACGGCCCGGCCAGAACCAGACCCACGATCAGCAGCGCGAATCCAACGAGGAGCTCGAGGAGCTGGCTCCCGATGGCGCCGGGCTTTCCGGCCGCGTCGAAGTAAGCGAGAAAGGCGATACCTGCCAACAAGGGACCGATCCGGGCGATCCCCGGTGGGCGCTGCCTGACCCGTCGCGTCACTCCCAGCGGAGAAATCTGTACCCGGCGCAGCGCGAGACGTGCGGACACGACGGCGGCGATGGGGACTCCGACCACCGCGATGAGGATGTCGACGGCGTGAAGGGAGAGGTCACCCTGCGCCAACGGGGCCCCGGTGATCGGCACGTGGTAGAGGAGCGGTCGGACTGCGAAGAAGAGTCCGAAGCCGAGGACGACTCCGGCGAAAGCCGCGATGACCGCTTCGACGGCCGAAATCGTCGAGATCTGGCGAGGAGTGGCGCCGACCAGCCGCATAGAGGCGAAGCGCTCTTCGCGCCGGACGGCAGACAGTCTGCTCGCCGTCGCAATCAGGATCAGAACCGGCAGCACGAGCGCCACGGCACCGCCGACCAGGATGAATTCCAGAACTGGCCCGCTCCCGACCACGCTCTGGCAGCCATAGCAATTCGCCAGGCCGCGGTGGATCGTCCCGATCTCGATGGCAGCCGGCTGCTTCGAGAGCTGGCCGACGCTGTGACCGATGACGATGATCAACGAGTTCGGCGACGGCAGTCCCGCGCTGCCAATGGTGCCCACCAGCCGACCGGGGTAGCGATCACGCAGCTCGTCGGCGGGCTGGGAGCGAAGCAGGCTCACCAGCTCGGGCGAGGCGAAGTACTGGCCCGGACCAGGCAGGCGAGACATTCCTGGAGGGATGGGCGCGCCCGGCCCGGCCGCCGCGACGTCGATCTGGTCGATGAGCTGATCCCCGAACGAGTCGGTGCTCGGCTGCCACCACAGGCCGCTGGCGAGCGAGGTCGGCGGTGTCGGCTGCACCGCCGAGTTCAGCCACGCCCCCCGTTCGCTCTGGGCGTGGAGACCATTGATCCCGGCCAAGGCGGCCAGCAACAAGCCGACGCCGAGGGCGACCGCAGCAGCGGTGACGAGGACCCGCAGGAGGGCCTCACGACCACTCCCGAAGGTCAGCCGGAGGCCGAGCCGGATCATGCGTTGACCGCCAGCGGGCTGGCGACCCGGCCGTCGCGCACGATCACCTCGCGGTCGGAGTAGGCGGCGACGCGGGGTTCGTGGGTGACGAGGACGACCGTGATCCCCTCCTCGCGGGCGACGCTGGTCATCAAGTTCATGACGAGCTCACCGGTCAGGGAGTCGAGTGAGCCGGTGGGCTCGTCGGCGAACAGCACGTCGGGCTGCGCGACCATGCCTCGGGCGAGGGCGACCCGCTGGGCCTGGCCCCCTGACATCTCGCCCGCCCGGTGGCTTTCCAGCCCGTCGAGCTCGAGCCGGGCGAACCAGCTCCGCGCTCGGGCGAGGGCCTGTCGGCGGCGCATTCCACACAGAAGGAGTGGGAGGGCGACGTTCTCCTCGGCGGTGAGCTCCGGGACGAGATGGCCGAACTGGAAGACGAAGCCGAAACGGTCTCGGCGGAGCCGGCTTCGCTGCTCCTCGCGCAGCGCGTCGATGCGCTGCCCGTCGAAGATCACTCGTCCCGACGCGGGGACCAAGATGCCGGCGAGGCAGAGGAGCAGCGTCGACTTGCCCGATCCGCTCGGGCCCATGACGGCCACGATCTCGCCCCGCTGCACGGACAGGCTGGCGTGGCGCAGCGCCGGGGTCTCGCCGAAGGAGAGCACGAGGTCCTGCGCCTCGATAATGGTGCCCCCGGGCGGGATGAGGGCAGAACCGTTGGGCGTGTTCATCGGGCGACCTCCGTGGCGAGTGCGGTGAGGCGAGCGGTCGTGAGGTCGATCCAGCGGAGATCGGCCTCGAGGTGGAACAGACCGTGGTCGGCGAGGAGCGAATCGATCAGGGTTCCTTTTTGCTTGAGATCGGTGAGCTCGCGCATCCGGTCCAGGTGTGCAGCGCGCTGGGCGTCCAGGTATTCCTCGGCCCGGCGCCCGAGCATCAGCGACAAGACGACCTTCACGAACAGATCGGTCTGCAGGTGGGGCTCGGCAGGGATGGGCTCCGAGAGCCACGCCTCGACCTCGTTCCGGCCGGTCTCGGTGATGTTGTACCGCTTGCGATCGGGACCGGCTCCTGGCTCGGCGTCGCCGACGATCGCCTTCCCGTCTCTGGCCAGGCGGGAGAGCGTGGCGTACACCTGGCCGTAGGGCAGCGGCCGGCCGCGCCCGAAGTAGGTGTCGTAATCGCGCTTCAGGTCGTAGCCGTGGCTCGGTTCGCGATCGAGGAGGCCGAGCAGGGCCATGGGGACGCTCATCCCCGAGAGAATACTCTCAGTGTATATATCCAGTCAATAGCTTGCCTGGCACCCTGCCTGGTCGCCCCACGCGAGTCCACGGCAGCAGATCGTCAACCCGAAGGTGGGGCACTGCCATCGACCTGGGATTAGGAAACGGCCCGGCGGTGACCTGGTGGGGGTGAGCCGACAGGTCATCGACTGGCCGGCGGCGGACATGAACATGGGCGTTCCGTCGTCTGCAGGCGGCACCGCCGCGTCAGGGCCGGTGATGTCGGCTCGCTCGCCTAGAAATGTGATCGTCGCCAAGAGGATACGAGCGCATCTGGCTGCGCATGGAGAGAGCCCCCAGATCGAACCGCGTCGCCATCGTCGTCATGGCGGTACCTCGGGCTTCGCTGGGTAAGGCAATCGGAATTCAGGGAGCCGCCCAGGCTGTCGGGCTGGCGCTCGGACCGTCGGTCGGTAGGCTGCTTCTCGCAGCGGGCGGTAGGCGTCTCATCTTCATGATCAACGTTCCCTTTGGGGTACTCGGCGTTGTCGCCGGCCTACTTCTCATCCCCCGCAGTCTTCATCTGAACGAACGGGTGCGCTTCGACTGGATGGGACCGTCACTGTTCTTCCCAGCCGTTGTGGCCGTCCTCTCGGCCATCTCGTTCGATCTTCTTGGGAGCCGCGGCAGTGGCGGCTGCGTTGTTGTCAGCGACCGGAGATCAAGGTCCTCTCGCCCGATCAGTGCTCGCCGTCGCGGAGTAAACGAGAGTGCTGAGCGAAGACCTGCTCGTGCCGCCTGCCGGAGCCAAAGATCGGACCCACGGCAGCAGCTTGTGGACCGCATTTACGTGCTCGGCGGTGTCGCGGTGCACCCCACGCAGGAGCCCATCCCGTCAAACCAGGCAGGGAGGTTCGACGAATCGGTCGGGGGGTTGGTCGGCAGGAGGACGGGAGGTCGCGGCGACTGATTGAAGTCGAAGTCGTTGGTCATGTCGCCCAGGATCGTCTCGTTTTCACGCACGTCGGGTCGTGGGTCGGGCCGGCCGTCGGTCTTGGGGTTCAGCCGGGACCCGCCCAGGAAATCGTCCTCGATGAACTTGAGGTACGCGTCGCTCGAAAGCGTCTGGTGGTCGATATAGCCCTGCTTTGCGTAGGGCGAGATCACCAATGCCGGGACACGCAGCCCGTAACCGTTTTGGTCCACGGGTGGGGGCACGACGCCGTCGTAGAAGCCGCCCCAGTCGTCCCACTGCAAGAAGATGGCCGTCGAGTCCCAGTCGGGGCTCTTCATGGCCGCATTGATCACCGCGGTGACGTAGGCCTGGCCCTGGTGGACACTGGCCGGCGGGTGCTCGCTGTCGGCCTGCGAAGGTGTAATCCACATGACCGAGGGCAGCGTCCCCTTCTTGGCTTCGGCGAAGTAGTTGTTGAGCGGCTGGATGTTGCGGAGCTGATGGTCCTTCTGGACATCCTCGAAAACGGGCAGTGGATTCCAAATACCGGGAGTGAGATAACTCTGGGCCACCGGGGGGCAGGTCACGGCCGAATCATCGTCGCAGTCAGGCTGGTCCCCCGTCTGGACGTAGTAGGCCCACGAGACGTGCTTGTTGTAGAGCAGCCATGTGATGTCCGTCCAGGCGTCGGTGATGTCGGCGGTGCCGGTGTCGATGGCCTGGTCCACGTACTTCTGCATCTGAGCTGGGGTGTAGGGGCCGACGATGTCGTTCTTGCAACTGAACGGGTCGGGACTGGAGCACTTGGCCGACCAACCCGAGACCAGGTAGAGATGATCAGGCAGCGACCACGAGGCGACGGGCTCGAACATGTGGTCGTCGAGGACGTAGTCCTTGGCGTAGGTCCAGTAATTCGGGATTTCTGCCGCCGTGTGATACCCCATGACGTCGGGCGTTGCCGAGTTGGTACACTCGGGGTCGTCAACCTTCAGGTTGGCGCAGCCCTTCTTGGCGTCTGTGGCCTGCGTGATGAACCCGTCCATTTTTCCACCGTCGACGTCGGCTTTGGCGTTGGATTCGCCGTGCGGACCGCCGCCGTTGACATCGGCGGTGTCGTGGTAGGGGGCCTGGCAGCCCCCGGTCGGCATGGTCACGCACACTGTCGGCACGCCCTTCTTCATCGGGATTCCGTCGGCGCCCGGGTAGGTCCCGAAGTAGCTGTCGAACGAGCGGTTCTCCTGCTCGATGACGATGATGTGCTTGATCTTGTGGATTCCCGCCGCCACGTCGTAATGGCCCGTCGACCCACCGGCAACCCGTTCGACAGAAGCCGCCGGCTGCGAGGGCGAGCTGCTACAGGCGCTGAGCACCAATGCGAGAACTGCGATGCTGACTGCGGCGATTGCGTTCGTCCTCGTGCGACGGCGACCCGGCGATCTGCGCTCTGTGCCTCGTGTCATAGGTGTCTTTCCTTTCGACGAGTCCGGGGAGCGAACTGGGAGTCGACGATGTGACCCGCGCGGTTCTGGCAGCGGAATCACGACCGCCGCACGCCGACCTGGACGCCGGCAACATTCTGGGCAGTCGACGAGACTTGCGTGAGGTGGACGCCAGTACTTATCGGTTTCGTGGCCAGGATGGGGGAGCTTCCCGTCCCGAGCTGTCCGCTGTTGTTGTCTCCCCACACCCACAGACGGCCCCCGCGGTCGATGGCATAGCTGGCGTACCCGCCAGAGCTGACCTTCACGAAAGTGACTCCCTTGGGCACCTCGACACGCAGCGGGACATCCGTGCTGATCCTCGTACCGTTCCCGAGCTGACCCCGGTCGTTATCACCCCAGGACCAGACCGAGCCATTGGCCAGGATGGCGACGCTCTGGCCGTTCTTGGCTCCGCTGCCCCCCTGGAACACCTGCCGAACGGGTGCGGGCAATTGGACCTTCACCGGTACGGAGCTGGCGGCCCTCGAGCCATTGCCTAGCTGACCGGCGGCGTTGTAGCCCCAGTCGTAGTACTCGCCGTTGGCGAGGAGCGCCCCCGAGCCTTCCCACGACGAGGTGAGGGTGGTCACCCGGTCGCACTCGGCAGCCCGACGACCGCGACCGGCGTGGCGCTGCTGGCGGTCGAGCCGGTGCCGAGAACGCCGTAGGCGCCAGAGCCGCAGGCATAGACCCTGCCGTCCGAGAAGAACAGGGTGTGCGTTCGTGCACCACTGGCCAACGTGACGCCGTTCAGGGGGAGTTCACTCGGGCGGAGCGCAGTCAGGCCGGAGATGCAGAGGTCTCCGAACGCGTTGAGGCCCCAGCCCCAGACGTGTCCTTGTGAGTCGATGGCCACTGCGCCGTCGAATGGCATCGGGTTCGCCAATGTCACGATCCTGACGCCGGAAGGGAAGTCGACCTGGACGGCTCGGGTGGAGTAGGCGGAGTGCTGCCCGTTGCCGAGTTCCCCGTAGCTGGCCACACCCCACGCCCATACCGCACCAGTCGAGGTCAGCGCGTAGCCGTCCGAGTTAGACGTCGCGACCTGCACGACCTGACCACTGATCCCGGAAATGGGGGTCGGCCTGTCGAGCTGGAGTTGGCTGATGGCGCCCCGGTTTCCGACTACGCCGAACCGGTAGACGACGGTCGAAGTGGGCGCATGGGTACTTGCCCCTGCCGCTCCTCCTGCGGTGAGCAGTAGAGCTGCAACTAAGACCAGCGCCGAAGCACGTCGGCCACGCCGAGCTGATGCCTTGGCGAGCCGCATCTAGGAAGTATCGGGCCAGTCGAACAGACTGTCAACTAGGTTTACAATTCGCTAACATCCCTTCCATGGCTCCCGACCGACTCCGTTCGCAGGACGACGCCGAAGCTGAGGATGTGGTCCGGCCGCCCTCCAACCGCCTCGGGCCGGCGCTTCGTCGTGCCTGGATCGGCTATCAGATTCGAGTCGACGCTGCCATGGCGGAGGCCGGGTTCGGCGAGCGCAGATTCCCCGATGGGCGGGCGCTCCGATTGTGTGCAGACCAGGGGGGATCGACGATCTCGGCGATTGGGCGCGAGCTCGGCATCACCCGTCAGGGGTCGAGCAAGGTAGTGCGCCATCTGCGCGATCCGCGGTTACGTCACTGTCGCCGACTCCGAGACGAGTAAGAGGGAGAAGGTCGTGATGCTCACCCCCAGAGGCGACGGCTACCTCGAGGCACAGCGAGCAGGCCGCTCGGGCGATCGAGTCCGCGCTGGAGGCCGAACTCGGTGAGGCTGGATTCTCGGCACTCGGCGCCCTGCTCGAGGTACTCGACCACGGTGAACCGACTCGAATGCGCGAGTACCTGCAGCGCTCAGCTAAACCTTGAGGACCACTGCCCAGTCGGGGCGTGGCACACACGTCCCCGGAACCTTATACGTCTGGGCATGTCGCCAGATTGAAGAGCTCGGCGATCTCTCTCGCGTAGTTGTCGACGTCGAGGTGGGGACTGTGGGCCAAGCGGCGTGGCACCGCGTCGATGACCTCCCGGATGGCGACCGCGATCACGCGTGGGTCGAAGTCGGGAGGGAGCTGGCCCCGCAACGGGTGGCAAGCCGAAGGCCAGGTCGGAGCTCGGCTTGAGATGGAGCGTTCGGGAAGGTCTCATGGACGCCGATCGTGATGAGAGTCATGAGGGCGGCTAGCACCCCCGTACTCAAACTTCGACAAGCATTGAAAGGCCTCCAATTCGCCGAGTAAGTGACGGGTATTCGATTCGATGAACCTTAACTTCGGATGTCCTCGCGCTCGCCAGGCGAGAGTGGCTGGATGTTCGTGAGGACTCGTCACGCCAGCGTGGCGGTCATCCCACCATCTACGGGGATGACGGCGCCGGTGATGTAGCTCGCTCGGTCCGAGCAGAGAAATGATGCCAACTCGGCAACCTCCTCAGGTTGACCCCCCCGCTTGAGCGCCGTGCCCTGGACGAGTTGGGGATGTCGGGAAGCCGCACCTGGACCTCCAGACATCTCCGTCTCGATGAAACCAGGGCAAATCGCAATGGCCCGAATGCCCTTGGTGCCGTACTCGACGGCCGCAGCTTTTGTGAGCGCGATGGCACCGGCTTTGGCGGCCGAGTACACGCTCACAGGAAATGGTGTGGCGTTCATACCCCCGGTCGACGACCAGTTAAGGATCACACCACCACCGGTCGGGAGCATCGCTCTGATGCCATGTTTGGTCCCGAGCATCACGCTCCTCAGGTCGGCGTCCATGATTCGGTCGTACTCGTCCATCGAGACGTCGGCCAGCTCTCCCGAACTGCCGATGCCAGCAACATTCAGAACGGCGTCGACGTGTCCGAAGGCATCGCGGGCTGCGGCGAACATCGCCTCGACCTGATCTTCCTTGGTGACATCGCAATGAAACGGGACGACCGCATCGCCAAGTTCGGCGGCGGTCTCCTCCTGGCGTCCACTGATGTCGGCGGCGAGCACTCGGGCGCCCTCGCGCACAAAAACCCTCGTCGATGCCCTTGCCATCCCGGACCCTGCGCCCGTGATGATCGCGGACTTCCCCTCCAATTCGATCATCCCGTTCCTCCGGTCGACACCTTACGGCGCCGAGGCTAGCCGATCGGCTACGATCGCACTCCGTTGATGGAGCCACCGAGGTTGGGTGATGACGCAAGCACTCGCTCGAACGGGAGATGAGGCGATGACGATGACCGACGTCTACTACGACCCCTACGACAGACAGATCGATTCGGATCCCTATCCGATCTATGCCCGCCTCAGAGAAGAAGCGCCGCTGTATTACAACAAAGAACAGGATTTCTACGCGGTCAGTCGCTTCGAAGACGTCCAGCGCGGGCTCCTCGACCGGCAGACTTTCAGTTCGGCTCGTGGCTCTGTACTCGAGTTCATCAAGGCGAATATCGAGATACCGCCCGGGATTGTGATCTTCGAAGATCCTCCACTGCACGATGTCCATCGCGGTCTGCTGTCCCGAGTGTTCACCCCGAAGAAGATGCTCGCACTTGAGCACAAGGTCCGAGAGTTCTGTGGGCGCGTTCTCGACCCACTCGTCGGTGCGGGTCGTCTCGACTTCGTCGCCGATCTCGGGGAACACATTCCGATGCGTACGATTGGCATGCTCCTTGGGGTCCCCGAATCCGACCAAGAGGAAGCCCGCGACCGCGCCAACGCCTCGCTGCGCACCGACCCGGGCAAGCCGATGGAGGTATCGGCAGACAACATTGGGCAAGCCGATTTCTTCTCCGACTACATCGACTGGCGGGCGAACCATCCCTCCGACGACTTGATGTCGGAATTGTTGTTCGTCGAATTCGAAGACGAGCACGGGACCACGCGAAAGCTGACTCGCGACGAAGTTCTGATGTACGTGAGCGTGATCTCCGGCGCCGGCAACGAGACCACGAATCGCCTCATTGGCTGGATGGGCAAGGTGCTCGCTGAGCACCCTGACCAACGTCGCGAGCTGGTAGAGGACCGCTCCCTCGTCCCCAATGCCATCGAGGAGCTCTTGCGCTTTGAGCCACCCACGCCGCACGTCGCCCGCTACGTCGCGGATGAGGTCGAACTGTACGACCAGATCGTGCCGGCCGGCAGCGCCATCCTCTGTCTTACGGGGTCCGCCAACCGGGACGGCGACAAATACGAGGATCCCGATCGTTTTGACATCCACCGCAACGTCAGTCAGCACCTCACATTCGGCTATGGCATTCACTTCTGTCTGGGCGCCGCGCTGGCGCGGATGGAGGGCCGCGTCACTCTCGACGAAGTCCTGACGCGCTTTCCCGAATGGGAGGTCGATTGGGAGAACATCCGGCGAGCTCCCACGTCGACCGTGCGGGGTTGGGATTCTCTTCCGGTCACCACCCCCTGACCGACCACTCATCGTCATAGCCTCAGCGCGGCGACGGAGATTGTCCGGTGACTAGCCGAACGGCATCCTCCGTCGGCGAATAGGCGAATATCGGGAGGGAGACGTACGTGAACGCTACGAGATACCGCGTCATCCAGTGGGCGACAGGAAACACCGGCCAGCGGGCCCTTCGAGAGGTGATTCGCCATCCCACCCTCGACCTGGTCGGGGTCAGGGTCTACGACCCGGCGAAAGAGGGCGTCGATGCTGGGGAGCTGTGCGGAGAAGGACCCACCGGCGTCGCAGCCACCACAGACCGAGCGGCGGTTCTCAAGATTGAAGCGGACTGCTGCATCTACATGCCGCGTGCGACGGGGAGGGGCCAGACCCGGGCTGGCTTGACCGAAGACGAGCTCGTCGAGGACGTGGTCGCATTACTCGGTGCAGGCACGAACGTCGTTTCTACCTGCAGCGATCTGTTCGCCCGCGGGGTCCGCTTCAGTAGCGCCAACTTGGCCCGTGTCCATGCGGCCTGCGAGAGTGGCGGCTCATCGGTTTGGGCAAGCGGGAGTGATCCCGGCTTCGTGACTGAGACCCTCCCCATGGCGCTTTTGTCGATCCAGCGAAAGGTCGACCTGATCGAGATCGAGGAGTTCGGCGACCTCTCGCATCGGCCGTCGGCCCACATGGTCATGGAGCAGATGAGATTCGGGAAGCCGCTGGCGCAATTCGACCCCGAACGCCGCAAGAATCACCTTTTCGGTGAGTACCAGCCACCACTCAGTGTGTTGGCCGATTTAGCGGGATTCGAGATCGACGAATGGGTGGGTGAAGGAGGCGTCGCGGCAGCCAAGGAAGACATGGTGATCGTGGCCGGTGAAATCAAAGCCGGGACTGCGGCAGCGCAGCGGGTTGTCGTCACGGGCCGCAGCAAGGGGACGGATCGCATCCGCTTCACGCAGTATGGCTTCGTGGCCATGGACGTCGACCCCGATTGGGGCTTGCAACCCACCGGTTGGCGGATCCGGATCCAGAGTGACGCGCCGATCGACATGAGCATGCCGTTCCCCGTCCCACTCGATGACCTGGCGTCCTTTGTGCCCGCCTACAACGCCAACGGCCTGGTCAACGCCGTTCCCTACGTGTGTGGCGCCCAGCCTGGAATGCTCACGACCGTGGACCTCCCGCACATCTTGCCGCGCGGTCCCCGTCCCGTCGGCGATTAAGTCGATGCGATGAACGAAATACAACGTCCGACGGTCAACTTCGCTGAAACTGCAGGACCTCTGACGCGAAGGGTCCTCGAATATGACCAGACCATCAAGCGCCTGCTGGCTGTCAGCGAGAATCCGGTCGATTGGACTGCCTTGGCCGAATTCGTCGCCGTCGACGATTTCAAACGGGTAGGTACGTTTCTTGAGGTGCAGGACTGGACCCAGTACACCGAGATGCTCACGAGTTGGGCATCGGCCACGGAGTCATTCGAGACCACGGTGCGGCGGATCTCCGAGTTCGGTGCTCTGGTCTATTACGAGATCGAGGAACGCCACTTTCGTGGTGATGACATCAACGTCATCAACTCGATGACCGTCTTCGAATTCGATGCGCACGAGAAGATCCGCCGTTTGAATGTCTACCTGCAGCAGGCGCGCTGACGATAACTCTGGCGACGACTGCTCTTGTCCGTCCTCGGGGTCAGGTAGGGAGAGAAAGAAAACGCCGTGCCAGGCGCAGGAGCTCGGCTCGTACCAGTTCATCGTCGAGGTCAGCGACGAACGGATGCATGACCGCACCGCTGATGGCAGCGATGAGCATGGCGGTCCGAACTCGGGCTTCTGGCGCCGCATCGTCTCCGACCAAAATATGACGAAGGCGATGCATGACATCACGGAATTGGTCGTGATCAGCAAAGAAGCCGACGATCACGGGATCGCTGAGAATGGTGCTGGCACTGCGCCCCCGGTCGATGGCAAGGTCTACGATGCCGGCGATGAGCGAATCACGTGCCCGCTTTGGTGAGGATTCGTTCTCGGCCACCTCAATGACGGCCTCCAACCTCCTCAGTTCCGACTCGGCGGCGGCCAGGACTATCTCGTCCTTCGACTTGTATTGGTGGTAGACGGCCGCCTTCGTGACGCCGATTTCGTCCGCGATCATCTGCAGCGACGTTCCTCCAACACCATGCCGAGCAAACAGCTCCAGGGCCGCTGTGATGACACGGGTTTGTGCCGCACTCAACGGAATGGATTGACTGGCGTTCACCCTTGTGACGCTGGAAGAATTCACATTTTCAGCTTAACGTCCGGTGGTCGCCAATCGACTAGAGGGCAATCCTTCATGGTCGACTCCGGCCGCTGACACAACGAGTTGGCACCTTGTCAGTTTGAGCACCGCCCAGTTCGCAATTTCGGGGCTGGGGATTTTCAGTGAGCACGTCTGGCCAGATTCAGAGAAGCGTCATCAACGCACTTGGCGAGGCCGTCGAACGACCGCAATGACTGCTCGCGTCGTCACTCGCCCCGCCGACGACGCCCGTCAAACGGACGGACCCTGGACACGAAGTCGAGGTCTAGAGGGTTCTTCGAGGCTGGTGTCCTCTACCACCGGGCCTGTCCGTCTATCAGACAGTGGCGGTCGCCACTCCGAGGAGAGAAACGAGGAAGGCCATGACAAGTAAGACCATTGGATCAAAGGCAGATCGGCAGGCGGTTCTAGGCGTCCTCAAGGGCGTGTACGAAGCGTGGGAGGCGAACGACGCCGAGGCGTTCGTGGCCGACTACCTCGACGACGCCAGCGTGGTCCAACCCGGCGTCTACAAGAAGAACCGCCAAGAGGTCCAGAGCACCATGGCCGGTGCGTTCGCCGGCCCGCTCAAGGGATCGCGCGTGATCGACCAACCCCAAGACGTCCGCTTCCACAACGAGGACACGGCCATCGTGATCAGCGAGGGCGGGATCGTTTTTCCCGGACGGAACTCCGTGCCGAGCGAGGGCATGGTCCGGGCCACGTGGGTGCTGGCCAAGCGCGACGGTCGCTGGCTTGTCGCGGCGTACCACTACAGCGCCGCGAACTAACGATCGGGGTACGAGGCTGCCTCCCTAGTTCTGTGGGAAGCCGCCTCGTTCCCCGATGGGCTGGCCGGATCGAGTTACGGTCGCCAGCGGGCTTCGGCCGAAATGCCCTGTCCTCCTGGCGCAGCCTTGATCGTCTAGTAGACGTTAGATGTCCGACAAGTAGAGGAAGGAAGTTCTGACGATGGCGCTGTATGTCGCTTTGTGTTACTACGACCGAGACCGGTACTGGGACGAGCCTCCCGAGACCGAGTTCTCTCCCGAATATACGGAGTTCGCCCGGCGGGCCACCGAAGCGGGGGTGATGCGCGGCGGTGAGGCGCTTCACCCGGCGACCATGTCGACCACCATCACCGTTTCGGGCGGCAGGGGCGGCGACGTGATGTTGACAGACGGTCCGTACGCGGAGGCAAAAGAAGTCCTGGCCGGCTACTTCGTGCTGGAGACGGCCGATCTTGACGAGGCGATCGCCTGGGCGGTCCAGATCCCAGCCGCTTGGAGGGGCAAGATCGAGCTCCGCCCGATCGCGCCACACCACGCCTAGGCGTCCGGCCGTGGACGCCAGCGCCGCTCTGGTCGAGGTGCTCAGGGAGGAAGGCCCGAGAGTGCTCGGCACCCTGGTGCGCCAGTTCGGGGACCTGTCGGTGGCCGAGGACGCTCTCTCCGAGGCCACGATCGCTGCTCTGGGCGCCTGGCCCGCTTCGGGGATCCCGGACAACCCGCGAGCGTGGCTGACCGTGGTTGCCCGGCGCAAGGCGCTCGATCTCCTGAGGCGGGAGTCGGCGAGGCCCGACAAGGAGACGGCGGCGTTTCGATGGGGAACCGAGGGCGCGAAAGACGAGATGGAGGAGGTGATCGACGCCATGGAGACCGAAAGCGAGCTACGAGACGACATGCTGCGTCTGATCTTCACCTGTTGCCACCCCGCTCTTGGCCGCGAGGCCCAGGTGGCCTTGGCCTTGCGCACGCTGGCCCGCCTCGAAGTGGATGCCATCGCCCGAGCCTTCTTGGTGCCCGAGACCACCATGGCCAAGCGCCTGGTACGGGCCAGGTCCAAGATCGCCACCGCCCACATCCCTTATGCAATTCCTTCCGACGCGGAGCTCCCCGAACGTCTGGCCGCGGTGCTGGCCGTGGTGTACCTGATCGCCACCGAGGCCCACGCCCCGACCGGCGGGAACGCGGTGGCCCGGGTGGATCTGGAGGCCGAGGCCGTCCGCCTGGCGCGCTTGTTGGTGGAGTTGATGCCCGACGAGCCCGAGGTGCTGTCTTTGCTGGCTCTGTTGTTGTTCACCTCGGCTCGCACCCCGGCGCGAAACGACGCCGAGGGCCACGTCGTGACGCTCGCCGACCAGGACCGCGGTCGATGGAACCGGGAGGATATTGCAGAGGGATCTCGGTGGTTGCACCGAGCGGTCGACTGGTCGGGTGGCAAGGCGGGGCCTTACCAGCTTCAGGCTCACCTGGCCGCGGCCCACTCCACCGCGACGAGCTGGTCCGAGACCGACTGGGACAAGATCATCGGGCTCTACGACCTTCTCGGGTCGGCCGGAGCCAACCCGGTGGTGGCGCTCAACCGGGCCGTTGCGGTCACTGAGCGCGACGGGCCCGAGCACGGGCTGGCCGCGCTAGAGGCCATCGTCGGGCTGGAGCGGTCCCATCTCTGGCATGCCGCGCTGGCCGACAATCTCCGACGGCTTGGCCGGACGCCAGAGGCTGCCGGAGAGCTGGAAACCGCCACCTCGCTGGCGCCCACCGAGGGCGAACGACGTCTGCTTCTGTCCCGTCTCCTCGACGTGAGGCCCGAGCCCGCCTGACAGATTCCAGGGCCGCAGGTGTCCTCTACTAGTTTCGCCGTTCGTCCTCTTACCAAACGCAGATCCCGATCTCGGAGATCACATAAGAGAGGAGAAGCAGATGACTGGCAGCATCGCCGAACAGACGATTTCGCAGGAAAAGTACGTGTCCGTGGCCACCTTCCGCAAGACCGGGGTGGCGGTCGCGACGGCGACCTGGATCGTCCCGCTCAACGGCGGCCGGGTCGGCCTCTTGACCTCCTCGGCCTCCGGCAAGGCCAAGCGGCTACGGAACAACCCGAGCGTGTCACTGCAGCCGAGTGACGTCCGAGGCCAGGTCAAAGCCGGCACCGCGCCGGTGACCGGCACCGTTGAGCTTGTGACCTCCGGTGCGGACTTCGAGGCGCTCACGTCCAAGGTGAAGGCCAAGTACGGCCTGATGGTGCCAATCATGCGGCTGGTGGACAGTGTGCGACACCTGGGCAAGGGCTCCTTTCCCTATGCCGACACCGGCGTGCTGATAACGCTCCAGGGCTGATTCCTGCGGCGACCGTCGCGGGCATCAGCGGCCGGCACTGGCACGGCCCGCAGGTTCCCGTCCCGGTTGCCCGGTATACGTGAGGACGCCCCGGACGGCAACGGCTGCCGGATCGTGGCGGAGGACATGGCCCCAGTCGCACCCGCTTGCCGCGTGCACCGGGATAACCAGCCGCGGTGACGGAGCACTCCGGCGAGGTGCATGCCCTGATCGTCGGACCGGTCCCGCTGGCGCGCGAATTGGGCAGGGGCTGGTTTCGCACCCTTCATCACATCCTCAAATATTGCGACGAAGCGATGGCCAGTGGATGGCGAGCCGCCCCGTGTGTCAGCGAGACCGTGAGACGTCACCTCCTCTGGGTATTGGGATGCCGCTGCGATCTCAGCATCAGGCGGCGATGCTGCGTGACAACCATCGGGGAGGGCGGGAATGGCTCGCCGCAGTAGGAGATAGAAGTTTCGCGTCGGGTCGATGAAATCGGTCGATTCGCTGGCGGGTAGTGGAGTTGTGCCGACGAGACGGTAAGTATACGGTGACGGTTAGTTATGGCTAACCAATCTGCCGCCTTGTTGGCGTTGGGGGATCCGACCCGCCTGGCGATCGTCGAGCGTCTGGTCGAGCTTCCGCTTGCCGTCGTCGACTTGGCCAGAGAACTCCCCGTGACCCGGCCGGCCGTTTCCCAGCACCTGCGGATTCTCAAAGACGCTGGGCTCGTGATCGACGAGCGGGCGGGCAACCGCCGCATCTACCGGGTCGATCCCGATGCCCTGGCCGCGTTACGTGGTCAGCTCGACCAGTTCTGGGAGAAGGCTCTGGCGGCTTACAAGACGACCGCCGAGCAACGAGACGAGGAGGAGAAGTAATGAGCGAAGAATCGGCAGCGACGTCCGTACAACATTCGGTCGTCGTCAACACGCCCATCGAGAACGCGTTCCGGGTGTTCACGCAGGACTTCGGCCGGTTCAAGCCGCCCGAGCACAACATGCTTGGCGTCGAGATCGCCGAGACGGTGTTCGAACCCCGGATAGGTGGCCACCTCTATGACCGAGGGGTGGACGGCAGCGAGTGCCGCTGGGCGCGGGTCCTGGCCTATGACCCACCCCACCGCGTGGTCATCAGCTGGGACATCGGTCCGACGTGGCAGATCGAGACTGACTCCGACAAGACCAGCGAGGTGGAGGTGCGCTTCGTCGCCGAGGGCCCTGAGCGCACGAGGGTCGAGCTCGAACACCGCCACCTGGACCGCCACGGTGATGGTTGGCAGGGGGTTCGAGACGGCGTGGACGGCGACCAGGGCTGGCCTTTGTACCTGCGGGGCTTCGCCGCTTTGTTCTCCGAGGAGGGCTGAGATGCCGACATCGACCATCGAGGTTGACCGTCAACCGGACCAGGTGTTCGCCTACGTCACGGACCCGACTCGGTTCGCCGAGTGGCAGAACGGCGTCGTAGACGGGCACATGGACACGAGCGGCTCTCCGGCTGTGGGCGATCGCTGCGTCATGACAAGGCGGATCGGTTTCGCCCAGCGCGCCTTCACTTCCGAGGTCACCCACGTCGATACTCCGCATACGTGGGGCGTCCGTGGCATCGACGGGCCGATACGTGCCGTCGTGAGCGTCAGCGTCGAGGACCTCGATGCGGGACGGCGCTCAAGAGTCTCCATCGACGTCGCCTTCGAAGGGCACGGTATTGGCAAGCTCATCGTGCCCCTTGTCGTTCGTCCTCAGGCGGCCAAGGAGATGCCGGCCAACTTGAAGCAGCTGAAGCACCGACTGGAAGGATCGGATGCGTCATCGCGGTAGAGATTGGATCGCCGGTCACCAGCCCAGCTCGGCGCCGGGGAGGTCCAAGATCCCGGCGGCACGGAGCCTCTCGATGATCGTGGCTCGCCGGGGATTGCTGGCCGAGTTCGCCAGCCAGTCGCGCCACACCGGATAGCGCTCGCGGTCGAAACCTCGGAACTTCTGCTCGAAGGCGTCGGCCATGCAGCGAAGCGTTCGCTGCGTCGACTCTTCGCCGGCAGTCACGGCCAGGTACTCGGTCGCCCAGGCCAGCCGATCGCACCCGCCCATGGAGGCGTGAAAGGTGTGGAGGTCGAACGCGATTACGTCGCCGGGATGAGATGCAACCACTACCCCGGGGGCCTCGGCGTGACCGGCGCGTTGGTAGGCGCGCAAGGCTGGTCGGGCCTCCTCGTAGTGCGAGCAGGGAATGAATCTCAAGGCGCCGTTGGTGGCGCCCAAGGTGTCGAAGTAGGTGGCGAACTTCACCCCTGTCACGCCTATGCCGTCGTCGTTGTGCCATCCGGCGTCGGCGAAGTACAAGATTCCTTCGGGGAGCCCAGGCAGCACAGGTCCACCCAGGAGCTGCTCCGCCAAGTCGATCAGGACAGGGTCGTCACAGACAAGCGAGGTGCTGACCGGCGTCAGCTGTGAAGCCATCGGCAGATAGTGGCCGCTGATGCCGTCGATGATCCGCTCGTCGTAGGTCGCCGCGTAGGCGTCGCGGATGGAAGTGCCGACCTCGGCGCCTAGCGCAGCGGCGCGCTCAGAGCCCAAGAGATCGGGAATGACGACGAAGCCGAAGGCGCGATAGTGGTCGAGTTGCTGATCGGTGAGCACGGAATTCCTCCTAGAGAAGTTGTCGCGAGACTTTGTTCGCCCGTCTCTGAAGGAGGAGCCCGGCCGCGCACCAACCCGAGTCGAACCTGGGCGGTAATGCCGATGCAGAGGATTCAGCGGTGGCCGCGACGTTATCCCCCGGCGGAAAGGGCAGGCCACGACCTAAGAAAACGCTGATCGCCACCGGGCTCGTCGGCAGGCTGGTCCTCGGACATTCAGCGCGAAGACCGAATCAGCCGGCGTCTCTGGCGTCTAGCGACGGTTGCATGTCACCGCCGTCCCCGCAGGGAGCGGGAGAACCCAAGCTGACCTTGCCTCATGGTGACCCAGTTGCGGGTGAACTGATCTTGGCGATCCATGGGGGTGACTTGGAGGGCCTGCGTCACCTCCTGGCCGAGCGACCAGAGGTTGGGGCTCTCCTGGATCTGGGTGGCAGACAAAGCTCGCACCACGGGCATCGTGAAGCGGGCCGCGCCGACCTTGCCCATTCCATGACCTGGCGAACCCTCAGCAGCGCCTTCTACGACCGAATTGACGAGGACGATCTCTTGTCAGGCTACGTACGTCGGATCTGGCTTTTAAGAGTCGGTAAGTGATATCTGAAACCGATATTTGATACGGCCACCTGTTGCTGCTCCGGCCCGCCGATCCAGGCTGGTTCGCAACACCGAGCGCGATGCCCGGGGCACTCATTGAGCCTCTGTTCACAGTGGGCACCGCAGTGGGTAGAACGCCTTGCCATGTCGTGTGGAGACGGATCTCAGGCGCCTGCCAATTCGCGGTAGTGACGGCGCCAGATCAGCTTGTAGACGCGGGTCCAGCGGGGGACCGATCGCAGAATCGGTATAAAGGGTAAGAAGATCAATCCGAGAGACAGCACCATCATGATGACCCACACCTCGAGATCTCCGTTGGTCGAAGTATTCATCGGCGGGACCTGGTACCACATGGTGTACAGCCAGAGCCACGCCTGACCGGGGAAGTTCCCGGTCTCGTTCATCATGCCCCACTGGGCTCCCTGCAAATGCTGGGTACCGGCGCGATTTGCCAGGTAGGTGCCGTCAGCCAGGAACAGGAGGGGTTTGGTGTAGTTGGTGTTGTAGAACTGCCCACCGCTCAGCAGGGTGCCATCGAGACCACCCGTCTGCGCCATGGCGGTCAGTGAACCGACGATGACGCCCACGGGTCCATAGCGCCCCCCGGGGACGTCCAGCCGGCCGTTGACGTCGGTCGCATTCGCCACCGCCTTCTCGTACGCCGTCGTCCACGTGCTCTGCTGTGCCGCAGATGCGCTCTCATAAGCGGTGATCGCCCGCTGGGTCACCGGTTGATTTGGCAGGGTCCGGAGCGGCCCCAGGACGAAATCCTGCGCCGTATTGATGGGCTGGTGCACGCCCAGCCATTGATCGGGCTCGAAGAAACCCATGTGCTGGGAGGTGTCCGGTGTGGCGTTGTAGGGCGGACCGTACGATGCGGTGCCGCTGGACCCGTCCAGCTCGGTGACCGCCGTCTGAGCAAAGTCGACCGGGTCCACGGCGGACCAGGTCTTCAACGTAATGGCTGGTTCGTCCGGTGAGGAGAAGACGACGGCGAGGAGCACAATCAGGACCGCAACCGCCAGAAAGGCAACGAAGGCCTCTTTGAGGATGTCGTAGGGGACGTACGCGCCCCTCCACTCCCTCACATCGCGATCGGGGTTGAAACGTCGACGCCCGGATTTCTCTCGGCTCATGCCGGTTCCTGTCCCGGGGCGTCCTCCTCGACGCCGACGCTGTCCTCGGTGACATCGAACGGAGGGACGATGCCATGACGCCGCACAAGCAGCACGTGCAGGCCTGCGATCAGCGCGACCCCGATGGGCAGCAGGACGATGTGCCACATGAGCATCTGTCCAAAGTTCAGAACGTTCCAGAAGGCGCCGGCCCCGGTGGCGTTGATCCCGTCTTTGGCTTGGGTCGAGATCCATTGCGAATCGAAGTTCTGCTGCGAGAGATAGCCGGTGAACGCAGCGGCCACCGATACGAGAAAGGAGATGACCCCGGTCGCCCAGGTGAGCCGGCGGTTCCCCCGCCATGCTGCCATGAAGAACTTGCCCCAGAGATGAATCACCATGAAGAAGAAGAAGGCCTCGACACTCCACAGGTGCAAGGAGTTCACGAAGTGCCCCACGGAGGAGACATGCCACCAGCCTGGACCCATGACGGCGAGGACACAGCCGGTGATGATGACCCAGGCCAGGCTGACCACAGTCAGCACGCCAAAGACATAGATCCAGGAGGCCATGAAGGCTGGCTGGCGGTCGGGTAGGAGACGGTCGGGAGGAAAAGCGGATTCGGCGGCCCGGCGCATCCGCGCGGTCCACTGAAGCGCCTCTGCGGGAGACGGTGAAGGGCGCGGTCCGGTGTCTAGGCTCATCGGCCTCTTCTCTTGTGCTTCGGGAAGGGAAGGAGGATTGCCAGGACGAAGACGATGACCATCAAGACGATGACGACGAAGTTCGCCACCGAGAGCTGGATGAATCCCCAGTGGATGTAGCGGCCGTTCCCGCTCAGGTTGATCAGCGCTGCGAATAGGAAAGCCACCACCGCTGCGTTATTCTACGCTTAGTCTCAGGAAAATCACAGGATTTATGCCCTCGCCTGAAGGACTCCCTGATTCAACGGTTATTCGTCCGCCAGCAGCGGGAACGCATCGGAATGTCGTGACATCTAGCCCAGAAGTGGGCGGGTTGAGCGTCGATCAAAAGCGACCTGATCCGCCGCCGCCGACGGCCTTGGACTCGTAAGTGAATCCCATTGTCTGTTCCAGGTGCCGCCCGCGCCTGTTGAGCGTCGTTAACCACATCGACGCCGCGTTCGCCTCTCTCCGGCCGCTCTTAGCGGAGAAGTCGGCCCACCCCGTACGTCACAGATGCAGCCACGACGGCGGCGAGCAATTGCCAGCCAGCCGTGCGCCATACCCCTTGTCGGAGAATGAGCCGATGGCTCCCCCGAGGGCCACGGCAGCCGATGCCCCGATGATGACGGAGATAACGACCGCGGCCGTTCCGGTGGTGAAGAACCAAGGCAGAAGCGGGAGGATGGCTCCAACCGAGAACGAGGAGAAAGACACCGCAGCTGCCTGCCAGGACGAGCCGGATCGTCAGGATCGACACCGAGCTCGAGCCGTGCGTGAGTATCGAGGGCAACGTCGGGATTGGCCATGAGGATTCGAGCCACAATCTCTGCGTCCTTGGGTGGGACGCCCGAGCCCGGTACATGCCGGCGAGCTCCCACTGCTCTCCGACCGGATCGCCCGAAAGCTCGTCGCGTTCAACGTCGATCTCGTGTTTCACCAAGTCGTCGTGTGCCCTCACCGAGACAAGTTCTCCGGCCGCCATCGAGAAAGCCCCGGCAAGCAGCCCCGCGATTCCCGCCACACGTACAGCCGTGGTGCTGGTACTCGCACCGGCAACGCCGAGTATTAGCGAGATGTTCGTGATCAAACCATCCCCCGCACCGAGCACTCCGGCTCGGGCGGCGCTTCCTTGTACGTCTCTATGACGACCGCCGCGCACAGGTCGGGGCTTGACGAGACGACTGAACATGGAGGGGAGGATGCCTCGAGAGGCTGCTTGACGGGGCGGGGGCTTCGCTGGCATCGCTCTGATCCATCGTGGACGAGATCGACCGAAGGGTCCAGCGGCTGCTTGCCGGTCTGGGCGTACCCTCTCGGCACTTGCGGGTCAACCAGTTGATCTTCGAGGACTACTCGCGCTGCACCTCAGCCCTACCAGCTGCAACGCCTTTGGCACCGACGGGCCGTAATGTGTCTATCTGTCTCGGGGGCATCGTTCGACAACGAGGAGAATTGTCGTGCCACAAAGAGCAGTTCCGGTGGATGCCCGGCAGGGTCCGTCCGGTGCTCAACGATCCGGCCGACGCCGGCGCCGAGTCCACTTCGTCGCCCCTCCGCCGCGGGCCCTGACCCTCTCGGGGTGGGCGCTGGTACCTTTACGTGCCTTTCTCGGCTTCACCTTTTGCTTCGCCGGGCTCCAGAAGCTGGCCAATCCCAACTTCTTCGACGCCAACAGCCCCTCGAGCATTCAGGCCCAGCTGATCGCGTCCATTCGGATCAGCCCCCTTCACGAGCTGCTTGGCCACCTCCTACGTTTCGCCGTCCCGATCGGCATCGTCATTGCTCTGGCCGAACTAGCCGTAGGCCTAGGAACGATTCTGGGGTTGTGGACGCGAGTCGCCGCGGCGGGTGGGATGGTGCTCGCCTTCACACTCTTTCTTACGGTGAGCTTCCACTCCTCGCCCTACTACACCGGGGCCGACATCGTCTTCGTGTTCGCCTGGATACCACTCGTCCTCGCCGGGTCGGGAGGGGTGTTCTCCCTTGATGGGGTGATCACGGCGCGGGTGGCGGGCGAGTACAACCTCGGGCCGCCAACTGTCGTCCCCATCCGCTTCGCCGTCGTCCAGCAGGTGTGCGGCAACTACGAGAACGACACCTGCGCTGCCCAGAGCGGACGTCGCTGCAACGTTCATAGCTGCCCCTTCTTGTCCACAGACGCGGCCGAGCACGGCGGCGCGGGCGTCGAGAGAGGTCTTGACGAGGTCGATCGCCGGACCGTTGTCCTCGGGGGCGCGACCGTCGCCGCGGCCGCCGTCGCCGGCGGTGTGGTCGCCGGAGCAGCCGGAGGGCTCGGAAGGGTTTCAGGCGGAGCAAAGAGTCTCGGGAGCCAGAGCGTCACGCTTGCCACGCCTCACCGGGGTGCGCCGAGTGCTTCGGGGTCCGGTCCGACCACGACGGTCCCCGGGTCGACGACTCCGAGCACGGCGGCACCGTCGGGGACTCCGATTGGCCTGGCGACCCAGGTGCCGGTTGGCGGATCGGCCCGCTTCACGGATCCAAAGACTGGTGACCCCGGCCTCGTGCTCCAACTCGCTAAGGGCCGCTTCGTCGCCTACGACGCCATCTGTCCCCACGCGGGATGCACGGTTGGCTATTCCTCTGCTGCCAACCTCATTGTGTGTCCGTGTCACGGCTCCGAGTTCGATCCGAGCACCGGTTCGGTCGTGAGTCCTCCAGCACCTCATGGTCTGAGCTCTATTCAGGTAGCCGTTGACGTCAACGGCGAGCTCGTGGTCGACGGCTCAAAGGGCTCCTCCCGACCGGCATCGATGAGGCGGTGGCGAGGGCCCGAATAAAACAGTCGACGGCCGGGCGGCGAGCGCGTTGGCCCGAGAAGGCATTACACCTACGTCGTACGCTTGAACCGCGGAAGCCAGGGCGGAATGTCCTGTCGGAGCGACAGGAGCGGCAAGGGAACCGGTGACCTGAGCGCTCGTTGCGCACAACGAAGAGGGTGGCGGTGAACAGCGAGATCGCCGTGGTGCCCATCACCCGGCACCAACCTTTGGTCATGTCGTTGCTGGCCCGGTCCTTGGCGGTCGATAACGTCCTTTTGGCGATAGGGGAGCAGGTGCGAACCGCTCGACCACTCCAGCTCGACCCCTAGCTAGGTGTCAACGAGAACCAACAATTCTTGTAGCGAGTTCCGTGTGGCCCGGTCCGTCTTAAATCAGAAGGTCCATGACTCCGAAAGCTTCTTCCCAATCCGCCGAATGGGCAGCCTTACGGCCTGGATCGAGGATTCGGATCGTTCTGGCCAAGGCCATCGAGAGTCCGCCGGCCACCTGAGGCAAGCTGGTTTTAGCCTCCTCGCTCAACGCGAGATCCGTCGGTGGGACTACCTCCATCTCCGCGAGCAGCGAAAGCAGTCCGATATCGGTATCTAGTTTCTGGAACTCATGCATGCATTGCTGGAGGCCCTTGGTGATGGGCAGGTCTGCGGGCACGATGATGTCCCGGAGATTGGCACTGGCTGTGGCCTGAGCCGTCACCAGCATGTCGTTCAGCTTGCGATTGAGAAAATCGCTGTAACGTTTGAGGTCGTCCTTGTCGACGCGCAAGCCTGCTGAGGCGCGGAAGAAGTGCTGGAATTGTGGGAATTCCCACCACCGTCATTGGCCGCCTTTGTACCGGTGCGATGGCGGGCGGTGAGCTTCCAAGCCCCGGCTCAACGAGTCGACGACGATACCAACGGCTCCCCCTGCTCGAGGACAAGTCTCAAAAGGCGCACTCCCTCTTCGAGGAGGCCTGGCAGCTCCGCGAACCGCCGTTCTCACCCCAACTACTTCTGAGAGGGGAGCACAGAATGCGACAGTACGATTATGTCTCCGGGCTCCTCCGATGGCACCGGTCCACTCGGAGATGATCAGGATGTCGCATCGAGGAAAGCGGCGCTGTCGCAACGAAGCAACTCGAGGAGGTCGACTCCCGTCGCAATGGCGGCATTTCGCGACGATCGGCCGTCCATAGCTCGCGGCCTTCGCCACCACGGACCCAGTGGGCATGTTTCCAGCATGGCAACGTCTATCGTCCGGCGACACCCCGCGTCCGCGTGGTTTAGAGCGGTGAATGTCAATTAGGTGACATGTCAATTAGAGGACGCCATTGTTGGAACCCGTTTGCACGCCGGTGTTGAGTGCTTGGCCATTGGCCACCGACCAGGCAAGCTCCACTCGTGAATCGATATTCAGCTTGCGAAAGATCTGACGGAGATGAAAGTCCACCGTATGGCGAGACAGATGGAGCAAGGCCGCCGCCTCCGGATTGGTTCGGCCATGGGCCACGGTGACGGCGACCCTTCGCTCAGCGTCGGTCAGGCTGGCCCAGCCACTCACCGGTCGATCACGCTGCCGGCCTCGTTTCACACTCCGGCCGAATCTATGCAAGGCGCGTTCGACCCGCTGGGTATCGCGTACTGCGCCGACCCGTTTATACCCAGCCAGGGCCTCTTCGAGGCGTGACTTGGCCTCGGGACGCCCTACCGCTCCTGCCAAACGACCGGCGTCCTCGGCGGCAGACGCCTGCGCCCAGGGTCGGTTGTGCCCGAGGACCGCGGCCTGTAGGGCCACGGGGTCCCGATCCAGGAGGCCGCGGGCATGGGCCGCGCTTACTCGCAAGCTCGGGTAGTGGTCAGTGGTGTGAGCCAGGTGCTCCATCGTTAACACGACCTCGCCTGCCAGACGCCGATTCTCATGAGCCAATGCGACACGAACCCACCAGGGGGCGGCCGTCGGATCTTGCAGCAGCATCCCGTGGAGGCGAGTTGGTTCACGGCACATCCCGGACAATGTTGCCATCGCTTGTTCCCGATGGCCTTGGGCTTCGGCTACTCGAGCTCCAGCGAGAGCGACCGCCGACCGTCCGTAGAATCCGATGTCCGGTGCACGCTCCACTCCCCGGTCGACGGCTGACGCCGCCTCGACGAGCTTGCCCGCCAGAAGTGCGGCCATCGCCACGACAGACCATGCCGTCGCCAAGAAGTAGCTCGTGCCTTGCTCTTCCGCTTGCTCGATGCCGCTCTTGGCCAGTTTGGCCGCTTCGCCGATCCGGCCATCTGAGAGGGCCAACTCTGCCGACTGGACGGGGATAGCCGGGACCCACATCGTGTCCGATGTCTGCCGGATTCGCTCTGCGCTGTGGTTGATGAGGGTCCGCGCCTCGGGTTCAACCCCGAGGGACGCCAGCACAGCGGCCAGCAACAGACGTGGATGGCCGGAGATCTCGTGGCGAGGCGATCGGTCAGCCCGCGCTATCGCGGCCCGCAGAAATGCGACGGTGTCAGCAGGACGACCGCCGTCCCATGCCCATTTGGCGCTTACCACGAGAGCAGCCGCTAGGGCGGCGGTCTCACCGAGGCGGTTGTCGCCGCCCATAATCGACGCGACCAGCGATCGCATCCCGATCTCATTGCCCTCCGACATAAACGAACGCAACTGAGCAAGCTTCGCCTCGGCGTAGAGGTGTTCGGCAAGTCCCGGCTCGGACAAAACCGCACCGGCGTGGGTGGTCGCCTCTGCCCAACGGCATCTCATCAGTCCGATGGTCGACAGCATGATCCGGAGTTGGGCGACAGCGAGCGGGTCGGCGAGGTCCCCAACTGCCTGATCGGCAAGCTCGGCGCCCTCGTTGATCCGGCCGGCCTGGATGAGAGCGCGGACGGCTGGGACCGCTTGCCGGGAGCTGCAAGCGGTCCTCTGCTCAAACGACGACGCCACGGCTGCGGTCGCCGCGTTCCCAAGGGTGAAATCCGATGCGCTGGACTTGTGTGCGATCCCGGCGTCGAACTCCCGTTCAGGTTTCGGCGGGGGGGGACGTTGGCCTCGCCGGTCGGTGCGACTGCTGAACCCTTGGTTCATCGCACCTTCCTCTCCAAGGTTGTTTTCAGGTTCTACCCGGTTCATCCGACGCCAAACACGTTCGGAGGATTTGGGTTCGATACCTACGCGTCTTGGGGATCCGCTGCCTGGATCTCTTCCGTCATGCTGCGGGAGTGGGTACCACGTTGGTGCATACTCCCTGCATATCCGACGACAATGACCACCAGGCGGGCTCGCGCCGCCGGGATGGCATTCCTGCAGCGCTCGACGCGTTGGACACCCACTGCCGACGCATGAGGGCTGTGGTGGCGGTGTTCGACGAATGGCAGCACTTACTGACCCCATCTGAATGCGGCGTTAGGCCATGCGGCAACCACTCCGCCCCGTTCCGGGATCCCGTTCCCTCCGACGAGTCAACAGTCGGCCGACTGGTCGAGTATCTCCGCTCGGGGAACCAAGAGTTCGAGCAGTTGGTCGACCTGCTGGCCGTCGAACTCGTTCACTCAACCACGGCCCGACGGTGCTGACGAGAGGACGTCATCGACCCAATCGCGCAGTTGAGCTTCGGGAGCTGCACCTGTCTGGCGGGAGACCACTTTCTCGCCGCGCAGGATCAGTAGGGTCGGGATGGCTCGGATCCCAAAGCGGGCGGACACCTGAGGAGCTTCGTCGGCATTGATCTTCGCCAGCTTGATCTGGCCAGCCTTGTCATTGGCCAGACGTTCCAGCGCGGGGCTGATCGCCCGGCACGGGCCGCACCAGGGCGCCCAGACATCCACGAGCACCGGGAGCACAGACGCCGTCACGACCTCGGCGAAGGTGTCGTCCCCCGCCTCAGCGATCCAGGGGAGCGCCGACTTGCACTTCCCGCACCGAGGCACGCCTTTGGCCTGCCATGGGACCCGATTCTTGGTCCCACACGTCTGGCACTGCACGACCGTGTGTCCGGATGGCATCACGCCGCAACTCCTTCCTGCGTTGGTCGATCGATGATGACGGTCAAACCTTCGTCGCCCTGGTCAACCCGCACAACTCCTCCCTCGGGAGAATCGACACTCAGCAGGGCCCGCGCCACTCGGGTCTCGACCTGTTGCGCAATGAACCGCCGCAGAGGGCGCGCTCCGTAGACCGGGTCGAATCCCTGCTGCGCAATGAGCTGTCGGGCCGCCGGGCTGACCTCGAAGCTCAGGCGATGCTCGATCAGACGTTGTCGGAGATCGGCCAACAGGAGCTCCACGATCTGCTCGATCTCGGCAAGGGTCAGTGGTTTGAACAGAATCACATCGTCGAGCCGGTTGAGGAATTCGGGCCGGAACCGCAGTCGAAGCTCACCCAAGACACGCTCGCGAGCATCGGGCTTGATCTCACCCGCACCGCCAGACCCTTCCAAAAGGTATTCGGAGCCGATATTGGAGGTCATGATGAGCACGGTGTTGCGGAAGTCGACCGTGCGGCCTTTGCCATCCGTCAGCCGTCCGTCATCGAGCACCTGAAGGAGGGTGTTGAACACATCGGGGTGGGCCTTCTCGATCTCGTCGAACAGCACGACCGCGTACGGCTTGCGCCGCACAGCCTCGGTCAGCTGGCCCCCCTCCTCGTAGCCCACATAGCCGGGTGGCGCCCCGATGAGGCGGCTGACGGTGTGTCGCTCTTGGTACTCTGTCATGTCGATCCGGACCATGTTGTCCTCGGTGTCGAACAACGTGGCAGTGAGCGCCCTGGCCAGCTCGGTCTTGCCAACTCCGGTCGGACCCAGGAAGAGGAACGAGCCCACTGGGCGCTTGGGGTCACCGATCCCGGCTCTGGCGCGCACGATGGCGTCCGACACCAGTTGTACAGCTTCGTCCTGACCCACCACCCGTTCATGAAGGGTTTGGTCGAGTCTCAACAACTTGTCCCGCTCGCTCTCCGCCAGCCGGCTGACCGGGATGCCGGTCCATCGGGAGACGACCATGGCGATCTCTTCTTCGGTGACCACTTCACGGAGCAGTCGCCGCGTGCCCTGTTTGGTGGTCAAGAGGGATTCTTCGGCCTCGAGACGACGCTCGAGCTCGGGCAACTTGCCGTGGCGCAGCTGGGCGGCCCCGTTGAGGTCGTAGGCGCGTTCGGCCTCGTCGGCTTGACGGCGGACGTGCTCGATCTCTTGGCGGAGCTCTTGGACTCGGTGGAGGGCCCGTCGTTCAGCCTCCCATTGGGTCCGGAGGGCGTCGACCTCGAACCGCAGGTCAGCCAGCTCTTTGCGGAGGTCGGCCAGCCGTTCCCGGCTGGCCGCGGCCTTCTCGTCGACCAGCGCCGCCTCCTCGATCTCGAGGCGAGTAAGGCGCCGGGTCAGCTCATCGAGCTCGGCCGGCATCGAATCGATCTCGGTCCGCAGCATGGCGCACGCCTCGTCGACCAGGTCGATCGCCTTGTCAGGGAGGAACCGACCCGAGATGTACCGGTGACTCAGCGTGACCGAGGCCACGAGGGCGCTGTCCTGGATCTTGACCCCATGGAACACCTCGAGCCGCTCCCGCAGCCCTCGCAGGATCGATATCGCGTCCTCGATGGTTGGCTCCTCTACCAGTAGCGGCTGGAACCGCCGCTCCAAGGCGGCGTCTTTCTCGATGTGCATCCGGTACTCATCGATCGTCGTGGCCCCGACCATGTGCAGCTCGCCGCGGGCCAGCATGGGCTTCAACATGTTCCCGGCGTCCATTGACCCTTCGGTCGCTCCGGCCCCCACGACGGTGTGTAGTTCGTCGATGAAGACCAACAGTCGGCCTTCTGACGCCTTGACTTCGGCCAGCACAGCTTTCAGCCTCTCTTCGAACTCCCCCCGGTATTTTGCCCCGGCAATCAGAGCTCCCATGTCCAGGGCGAACACCGTTCGATCCAAAAGTCCCTCGGGCACATCGCCGCGGTCGATGCGCTGGGCCAACCCTTCGACGATGGCCGTCTTGCCCACGCCGGGGTCACCGATCAGCACCGGATTGTTCTTCGTTTTGCGAGACAGGATCTGGATAACCCGCCGGATCTCACCATCGCGGCCGATGACCGGGTCGAGCCGGCCGGCTCGCGCTTCGGCCACCAGGTCGATCCCGTACTTGGCCAGAGCCTCGTAGGCCACCTCGGGCATGGCCGAGGTCACTCGCTGGTTCCCGCGGACTCCCGATAGCGCCTCCAAGACCCTCTCAAGGGTCACACCCTGCTCGCTGAGTCGGTCGCCGGCCGCACCGCCACCCGCTTGCTTCAGCAGGGCGATCAAGAGGTGCTCGACCGAGACGTACTCGTCCTTCAAGCGGTTCGCCTCGTGCTCTGCGGTGTCGAGGAGCCGCGAGAGCCCCTGGGTCACCATGACCTGCCCCGGAGCCGCCCCCGGACCGCCTACCCGCGGCCTCTTGGCCAGGTCCTGCTCCAATCCGGCCCGCAGTCCAGCCACGTCTGCGCCGGTGGCGGCCAGGAGGGAGGGGACCAAGCCATCGGGCTGTTCGATCAGCGCCAGCAGGAGATGCTCGTTGTCCACTTCAGAGTGGCCCATGCGCAGGGCAATGCTTTGCGCTTCGTGAAGTGCCTCCTGGGACTTCTGAGTCAAATGCTCGGGATTCATAGTCAGCCTCCGTAGTCGGGACGCGCGTGTAATGCGGTTTCGAGTTCGGCGATCCGGTCGAGGAGGTCGATGACCACCCCGACGGCGGCATAGTTGAGAGCAAGGCCGGCCCGCAGCCGCTGGATGCGGGCCGCCGCCGAGATCTGGGAGGCTGAGAACCACAGCTCTCCACGGGCATCTTGGTTGGCCTCCAGAAGGCCGAGGGATACCAGCCGACGTGCCATCTCAGGATGGAGTCCCGACGTGGCAGCGAACTGTTCGATTGCCAGGAGGGGCACCCGCACCAGCGCGACGGTCATCGGCGCCTCCGCGGGTCGAACGTGGACGATTTGGCCAGTTCCTCGAAGAGGCGACGCTCATCGTCGCTCAATGTGCGCGGCACCTTGATCTTCACTTCGGCCAGAAGGTCGCCGGCCTCGCCTCGTGGATTTGGTAAACCCCGATGGCGCAGCCGCAGGCGGCGGCCACACGAGGTCCCGGCCGGGACCCGCATCTGCACGTCGCCACCCGGGGTGGCGACCGAGACCGAGGTGCCCAAGGCGGCCTCCCAAGGTGACACCGGCAGTTCGACATGGACATTCCGACCCTCGAGACGGAATCGGGGATGCGGCGCGATCCGCACCACCAGGTACAGGTCGCCGTCCGGACCCGAGCCCGAACCCGAGCCTCCCTGGCCCGCAAGTCGGATTCGTTGGCCTTCGACCACCCCCGGCGGGATGGTCACCTCCAACGTTCGCGTTCCGCGAGTCCCGGCAATCGTGACGCTTCGTTTCCCGCCCCGGAAAGCGTCATCAAACGAGATCGTGAGCTCGGTCTCCTGGTCGGCGCCGGCGATGGAACCCCACCCAGGCCGTCGTGCCGATCCGAACAGGTCCCGGAAGAGGTCCTCGGGGTCGAACCCGTCCGCGCCGAAATCGACCCGAGCATCCCGGTTGAATCCCGGAGAGCGACTCCCGCCATCCCGGCGACCTGCAGATGCGCGGCCCTGCGCCCAGGTCGCTGGGTCTACTCCATCGGGAACGTGGCGGAAGTCGGGCCCGAACATGTCATAGCGCTTGCGGTCGTCGGGGTCGGAAAGGACGTCGTAGGCCTCCGAGACGTCCTTGAACCGCTCCTCGGCCTCGGGGTCCTTGTTCACGTCCGGGTGGTAGGTCCGCGCCAGCCGCCGGTAGGCACGCTGGATCTCCTCAGGGCTGGCATCCCGCCCCACCCCCAGTACCTCATAGAAGTCACGCCGCTCGGTGCGGGGGGCCATCATTCCCCTCGCGAGACGACCACCCCGGCCGGGCGGAGCACAGTGCCCGGACCGTCGTATCCCGGGCGCACGATGCCTATCACGGTGCCAGGTGCTGACTCGTCGTCGACAACGCCGACAGCCTCATGGCGATGTGGATCAAAAGGTTTGCCGACGTCGTCGAAACGGGGGAAGCCGAGGCGGGCGAGGAGCGCCACGGCCTGGTCGTGCACTGCGCGCACCCCTTCCAGGACAGCTGCGCCATCGACATCGGAGTGGGCGAGCGCTCGCTCCAGGTCATCGACGATTGGGAGCCATTCGGCGGCGACCACGGCTCGCTCCATCGAACGCACACGGGCCAGCTCGCGCTCGTAGCGCTTCCGTAGATTGTCGAGGTCCGCCAGGGCGCGTCTGAGGGGCAAATCGTCAGTCTCCTCGGTTCCCGCAGCCGCGTCCGATCCCGGGCTTTCTGCGACCTCTTTAGCACGGTCCCCTTCGGCGTCTTCACTGCTTCGCGCTGGGTCGGCACCGGAGTCGTCTGGTAGGAGCCACCTGCGGGGCGGGCCCCGAGGACTCGTCAACGGGCACAGTGCCGTCAACTCACCGTGAATTCGGCGTCGACCACATCGTCGTCAGTAGCAGGGCCTGGGGCGGGACCGGATGCGGTCCCGTCGTCAGTATCCGCCTGCCCGCTTCCGAGCGAGTGGTACACCTGCTGAAGCTCGTCGGTCAGCGCTCGGATCCGCTCAAGAGGAGCGTCTTCGTCGAGCGCAGTGCGCGCATCGGTCACCAACCCGTCGGCGCGGGCCTTGACGTGTACGGGCACGGAATCACCCAGCTCTGCCAGCCGGCGCTCTACCCGATACGCGGCCGAGTCGAGCTCATTTCGGGCATCGATCTTCTGACGGAGCGTGGCGTCTTCGGCCCGATGACTCTCGGCCTCGGCAATCATGCGCTCGATCTCGGAGGGGTCGAGATTGCCGGTCTCGGTGATGGTGATGCTCTGCTCCTTCTCGGTGTCCTTGTCGCGCGCCGACACGTGCAAGATGCCGTTGGCGTCGATTTCGAAGGTCACCTCGACCTGGGGGACGCCCCGCGGGGCCTCTCGGATCCCTTCCAGTCGAAAGCGGCCGAGCACTCGGTTGTCGGCTGCCTTCTCCCGCTCACCCTGGAGAACGACGATGTCCACCGCCGACTGGTTGTCTTCGGCCGTCGTGAAGATCTCAGAACGACGGGCGGGGATGGTGGTATTGCGCTCGATGACCCGGGTCATCAGTCCACCCATCGTCTCTACGCCCAAGGAAAGAGGGGTCACGTCCAGCAGCAGGACGTCCTTGACCTCGCCCTTCAGCACCGCCGCCTGCACGGCCGCTCCGACGGCCACCACTTCATCGGGGTTGACGGTCATATTGGGGTCCTTGCCCCCGGTCAACCGGCGAACGAGAGTCTGGACCGCGGGGATGCGGGTGGACCCCCCGACCAAGATGACCTCGTCGATGTCGGCATCGGTCACTTTCGCATCGCTCATGGCCTGGCGGACAGGTCCCAGGCACCGCTCCACCAGGTCGGCCGTGATCTCATCGAAGGTCGAGCGCATGATGGTGGTCACCAGATGCTTCGGACCGGTGGCATCTGCGGTGATGAATGGCAGATTCACCTGCGTCTGGGTCACCGAGGACAGCTCGACCTTGGCCTTCTCGGCCGCTTCGAACAATCGTTGGAGCGCTTGGGGATCGGTACGAAGATCAATCCCGTTCTCCGACTGGAACTGGGAGGCCAGGTGGTCGACCAGGCGCCGGTCGAAGTCGTCGCCACCGAGGTGGGTGTCCCCTGAGGTGGCCCGCACCTCCACCACGCCGTCACCCACGTCGAGGATGCTCACGTCAAAGGTGCCGCCACCCAGGTCGAAGACCAGGACCGTCTCGTTGGACTTCTTGTCGAGACCGTACGCCAGCGCAGCCGCGGTCGGCTCGTTGATGATGCGCATCACCTCGAGCCCGGCAATGCGGCCGGCATCGGTTGTCGCCTGGCGCTGGGCATCGTTGAAGTAGGCCGGTACCGTGATCACCGCTTCAGTGACTTTCTCACCGAGGAATTTCGAGGCGTCCTCGACAAGTTTGCGTAGTACAAGCGCGGAGATCTCCTCCGGGGCGTAATGCTTGCCCCGCACGTCAAAGCGGACCATGCCGTCGGGGCCTTCGATCACGTCGTAGGACACAGCCTCGATTTCGCTTGCTACCTCGTCGTAGCGCCGTCCGATGAAGCGCTTGGCGGACGAGATGGTGCCCTTGGGGTTGAGCACCGCCTGTCGGCGAGCCAGTTGGCCGACCAGCCGGTCCCCTTGCTCGGTGATGGCGACTACCGACGGAGTGGTCCGTGATCCCTCGGCATTGGGAATCACAGTCGGCTGTCCACCCTCCACGGTGGCGATTACCGAGTTCGTGGTCCCGAGATCAATGCCTACCGCTTTGGCCATGTCATTCCTCCCTCGATGGCGTCGACCAGCCGGGTGAGCCCCGTAGCATCGACTTGTGGTTCAGCTTCCGGCGGCTGCGCCTACCGGCACCCGCTCGTTGCCGTTGACAGAGATCGCCACCTTGTGCGGCTTGGACTGCTCGGCCACCGGGATGACCAGGGTCAGCACGCCCTGCTCATAGGTGGCCTGAATCTGGTTGACGTCGAGGCTGTCACCAAGGAACAGCTGCCGGCTGAAGGTCCCCTGTGGTCGCTCGCCCACCAGGACCTCCTGGTTTTCCGCGGGCTGCCAGTTACGCTCGGCCCGGACCATCACCACGTTCTTCTCGACGGTGAGGTCGATCGAGGAGGGATCGACACCCGGCAGGTCAAAGTGCACCACGTAGTGGTCGCCTTCCCGGTAGGCATCCATCGGCATCACCTCAGCACGGGCGGTGATCCGCTGGCTGACTCGCTCGATATCGCGGAGGGGCTCAAAACGGAGCAGCATGGTGGTCTCCTTTCACCATTCCAACTAATCCAATGTCGCGCTCGGCTGCAGGGCCGAGGACCCCGCGGTCGCGTGGTCTTGCGGACCGCCTGGTGGCCCGAGCTCTCAGCCAACCAAGGCTTGGGCCAGGTATTGGTGGATCAGGCGGATGGCCATCGAGCCTTCCCCGACGGCGGCGGCAACCCGTTTGGTGGCTCCTCGGCGGACGTCACCGGCGGCAAAGACTCCCGGTCGGCTCGTCTCCAGGATCCCTCGGCTGGGGTGTCCCGCATCCGGGCCGCCCAGGGCCAGCTCGAGGTCGACTCCGGTGCGGACGAATCCCTGCTCGTCGAGGTCCAATTGACCGGCCAGCCAATCGACATGGGGCTCGGCCCCGATGAAGACGAACAATGCCCGGGACTCCACCGATCGGCGCAGCCCACTGCGGTTGTCCCGGACGACGACGGTCTCCAGTGTCCCACCCTCGCCGGTCACCGACTCGACCTCACTGGACAAGAGCACCTCGATTGTCGGGGTGTTCTCGATCCTGTCCGCCAGGTAGCGGGACATGTCCTCGCCGAGCTCCGAACCCCGCACCACAATCGTCACCCGCACCGCATGCTTGGCCAGGAACACCGATGCCTGTCCGGCGGAGTTCCCGCCGCCTACCACGGTCACCGGGTCACCCCCGCAGAGCTGGGCCTCCACCTGGGTTGCGGCGTAGTAGACGCTGTTGGCTTCGAACTGAGCCAGCTCCGGAATTTCGAGGCGCCGATAGCGGGCACCCGTAGCTATCACGACGGTTCGGGCGGACAGGGTGCTCCCGTCGCCGATTCGAATCTGGTAGCCGCCGGGCGACTCCTCAAGCCCTGTCGCCTCGGCAGGCACGGTGATCTGCGCACCGAATTTCCGCGCCTGGACTACGGCGCGGTCGGCCAGCTCCGATCCGGATACTCCCGACGGAAAGCCGAGATAGTTCTCGATCCTGGACGTGAGGCCGGCTTGACCGCCGGTAGCCGACGAGTCGAGCACGATGGTGGCCAGACCCTCGGAGGCTCCATAGACAGCCGACGCCAGTCCGGCTGGTCCCGCGCCGACCACCACCACGTCGAATCGGGTCTCAGGTTCCAGCGGGACAGCGAGTCCCACCGTCTTCGCGAGGTCCGTGTTGGTCGGGTTGCGCAGGATCTGGTCACCCCACAGGACCAGGGGAGTATCCTGCGGAGTGAGCCCGAGCTGGCGCACCAGTGCTTCGGATGTCTGATCAGTCTCCAGATCGACGAACCGGTGAGGGAGGCGGTTGCGCATGGCGAACTCCCGCAACCGCTTGGTGTCGCGCGAGAACCGAGACCCCACGATCCGGAAACCCGTGCCAGCCTCGATCAGTATCGATCTGCGGGTCAAGTAGGCCCGCAGTACAACGTCAGCGAGTTCGGTGTCGTTGGTCAACAGCTGGGTCAGAGTGTTGACGGGAACGGCGATTACCTCGCCCGGTTCGACGACCACAGCGGTGACGAAGAGCGCCTCGCCGGTTAGCAGGCTCAGCTCCCCGAGAAAACGGCCGGCTCCATGGACCCCGACGATCTGGTCGTTCTCGGCATCAGAGCAGTCGACCACTGCCACCAGGCCGCTGACAATGACATAGAAATCGCAGGTTCGATCCCCCTGGCTATAGAGGCGCTCACCACGGGTGGTTTGTCGGCGATGCCCATGGTCCGCCAGCACCCTCATCTGCCGCTCCGTCAGTCGGGGAAAGGCGTGATGATCGTCGGCGGTCTCCGTTAGCTGGACGAGCGGGTCTTGGTCAACGAATCCGTCGAGGCTGCCACTCCTGGTTCCCGGTCGAGCGTCATGACCCAGTCACTCGATGCGCCTGCCTAATGGCAGGCCTGGGCCGTCTCTCTCACGGGACCACGAACGCTTCGTCCACGTAGCACCAGAACCAGTCTTCATTGGGCTCGAACGAGCGGATGATCGGATGGCTCGTGGAGTAGTAGTGCTTCGTGGCATGGCGTCCTGGTGAATTGTCACAACAGCCGACGTGGCCGCACGACATGCAAATGCGGAGATGCACCCAGTCTCGACGCCCGGCCAACACACATTCGAGACAACCCTGAGAAGAAGGCTCAACCGGTTGTATGAAACCAAGGTGGGCACAGGTCTCAGCCATGGATCAAACCTTCTCGGCCCGCCGACAGTGGAGATGGCGGCCTTCCCCCAGCATGACAGGACGTCATGTAGGAGAAACCACGCGGATCCGTAGGCCGCTACGAGCTCAATGCAGAATCGGGGCGAGGCTCAACAGGGAGACGGCAACCTACCAAGGTAGAGAGCGACCATGAAAGATGGCGGAAGGTTCGGAGGTACGCCCCGAGGGCGATGAGCCCGGACGTGGCAAACGTGGTCCGTTAGAAGTAACGAACGTTGAGCACTGAATAAGAAGTTCGAAGCTCGACCAGGACGAAGGTTGCTAGTCCATCAGCGAACCGCGGCATAAAGACAACTACGCGATCAAGGGATGCGACGTGCCATGAGGAGGGTCAGATGACGTTGGTCGTCTGCCGACGACCAACAATGACGCACTACCGGTGGGAGCCGTCGAGTATGCATCGCTGGACCTCAGACCGGCTCGCAGGCAACAGCGCCTGGTTGAGCCCAGGGACGATCAAGGATGAGGAGGATCTCGATGAAGGCTGACGATGAACTGCGTCGGGACGTGGAAAAGGAGTTGGAATGGGAGCCGAGCGTCGACGAGAGACGCATCGGAGTATCCGTGATCGAAGGCATCGTGACGCTCACAGGAGAGGTGGGCTCCTACGTCGAGAAGTGGAAGGCCGAGCGAACTGCGGAGCGAGTTGAAGGGGTAAGAGGCCTCGCAAACGACCTCGTCGTTCGAACAGCCTCGGAAAGGAGTGACACCGATATCGCCAAGGCCGCCGCTGACACCTTGAAATGGAACGTGCTGGTACCTGATGATCGAGTCAATGTAAGGGTCGAGAAGGGTTGGGTCACTCTGACCGGAGAGGTCACATGGGACTACCAACGCCGAGCCGCAGAGCGGGCGGTGCGGAGTTTGCGGGGGGTACGCGGCATCACCGACCTGATCGCTGTCACTCCTCGGGCCGAGCCTGAAGAGGTGAAGCAACGAATTGAGCAGACATTCAAGCGGGAAGCGGCTCTCGATGCGAACAGGATCACCGTGCAGGCGTTCGGGGGCGAGGTGACATTGCGTGGGAGCGTTCGCTCATCGGTCGAGCGCCATGAAGCTGAAAAAGCGGCGTGGGCCGCCCCAGGAGTCAGGAAGGTCCACAACTACATCACCGTCGAACCCGTGGCCTCTGCGGCGTGATTCTTGTGCGGTCAGAATTACCCGAGCATGAGGCTCGCGCTTCCAATTCGCTCTAAGGCGTGCCCACCGACTTACCCGGCAGGCGGGCCTACGCTGGCTCTCGCATCGAGGCGTTCGTGGTTCCCCTCGATGGGACCGAGTTTGCCCGGCTGGCGCTGGTGGCCGCTCAGGAATTGGCCGAGCGGCTCGGTGCTGGCGTCCACCTGCTGAGCGCCGTAGAACGGGAGCGGGATGTCGCCGGTCGGCGGGAGGAGCTGGCCGCCATCGGGCGCTCCCGCTGCACCGCGTCGGTCTCGGTCGTTGTCGATCGTGACCCGGCGGGAGTCATCCACGAAACCGTCAAGCGCCTGGGCCGCGCGATCGCCTGTCTCGCCAACCACGGACGCGGTCGCAGTCGTTACCCTGCGCGCTTCGGTGGCCAGTGATGTGATCGCCCGCGGCGGGGACCCCGTGATGTTGGCCGGCCCGTGGGTCGGCCGGCCCAAGGGGGTGTGGTGGAGCGACGATCCGATCTCGTTGTCGCAGTTTCGCGGTGGTGGTGTGGTCGCCTGTCTGAACGGGACGGCGACATCGGGCTCGCTGGTCGCCGTCGCCCTGCAGTGGGCGCTGGCGCTCGAGGAACCGATGATCGCGCTTACCGTTGCAGAACCGATTCCACCGCTCCTGGAGGAGAGTCGAATGGTTCGCGCTTTCGGCCCCGAGGGCAATGTGGACGCCTTCCTGGAGCAGGTGGTGGCGCTGGCCGGGGGAGCCGGCGTCGAGGTCGTGGGGGTGCCGGTCTACGACCCGGTCGGGCCGGCGGAAGGCGTGCACAGCTATCTGGAGGAATCCCCGCCAACCTTGGTCGTCGTCGGCGCCCACCACCGAGGTCGCAACGCTGAGGTGGCGATGGGCGGTATCCCGGCCGCCATTGTCCGTCGTAGCCCGTCGCCTGTGTTGGTCGTCCCCTAGGGTGGCTCTCGAGGAGACCGCGGCCGGAGGCCAAGCAGGCGGCTCGCCCTGGGTCGACAACTACCTGGACTTCCCGGCCGGGTTCTTCTCCGGTGGTGAGCTGGCCGAGCGGGCTCGTGCACGCCGGGAAGTTCGGCGCTCAGAGTCGTCGTTCCCGTCTTGGCGATTGCCCTGCATGGTCGCGAGAGCTAGGAGCTTCGAACTCACGGAGGCCTCCCGAAATTTCAACGCTGACTTTTACGTCGCTTCGGTGACGGTGATCCCGATCTTCTTCATAACTCTCGCGGTGGAGGTTCGTGCTGCCAGCTATCCCATCATGCGCCGGATGGTCGCGCTCTACCGGTACAGAAAGCTTCGACGCTTCGAGTCGATGCGCGAGCGTTTCCACTGGTTGATTCGGGGCATGCTCGTTGCGTTAACGGCCCTCCTGGTCCCAGTCGTCGCCTTGGGATGGGCAGCCGAGGTCATCGCTCTCCTAGCATTGGACAAGCGGACGATTGGTCAGTCACAGCACTCCTTGGTCCTCATCGGCGTGGTTGCCCTTCCCACCGTGGTGTTCCTATGGGCGATCGCAATCAGAGAACGTGAGCCCACTCCCCTCGATGAGGAGTTGGATCAGCTGTCTCGGAGTCGCCGCGAGACGATCAACGGAATGAGTGAGCGCCTTCGCTCGATGGAGCGGGCGGCCAGCCGAGATGACGCCAGCGATACGGCAAAGGTTCGTCGTACGCGTCGACAGCTCGGCGCGCTGACTCGTCGAGATCAGAGGCTGACGAGTTCGACCGGCAAGGCGCGTCGGTCGCTTCAAACTCTTCGCGAGCATCAGCAGCAGGGCAGGCGGCGGTGATCTTGGTCGCCTGGGGGACCAAACCTTTCCGAGCGTTGTGTCCCTACCGCGCTGGGCGGCGCATCTTTGCGCTGGGTTTCACCCCACTGCCTCATCCGTGCGACAGCCCTCTTGTTGGCTCAGTGGAGGAGGCTCGACACCACGTTGATAACGAGGGCCAGGATCACTCCTCCGAACAAGTAGGAGAGGAGGGCGTGAGAGAGAGCAACCCTCCGTATGCCCTTGGTCGTGAGATTCGTGTCGGATACCTGGAACGTCATGCCAACGGTCAACGCTAGGTAGGCGAAGTCCAGGTAGGTGGGCGCATCTTCTTCGTTGAAATCGATCCCACCCACCGGCGGGAGGTAGTAGGACGTGGCATATCGGAGGGTGAAGACGGTTTGGACCAACCCCCAGGACATGGCCACACTCAGCAGCCCCAGAGAGATCAGGTAGGCCTTCGTGCCCCCCGTGGCGTTACCGGCTCGGATGAGGGCCTGTCCGACGGCAGCCAGCAGAGCGACCCCCGCAGATAGGACAATGAGTTCGGTCAATCGGACTCCTGGGTCGTCCCGATTTGCGCGCCTTTTGCAATCTTCGGCATTCAAACCCCTGACGACCCACCAGATCCAAGTGATGAGAAAGAGCGAGCCGATGTCCCAGCCGATGAGCATTGCTGCCTGCCAGAACGTCCAGAGGGACACAACCGCCCCGGCAACGAGTCCGACTGACGCGGCGATTGCAACGCGAACGCTAGACCGAGGATCTCGCCACCGTGCAGCGGAATCGGTCAGGGGGCTCACCAAGAAAGTCCAGGTGCGACGGCCTCCGTCGACGACCCCATGCCGAGGCCGGACTTGGGCGTTAACGAGCACGCGTCCCCTCGGGTCACCTCTGGTTACGGGACGGTTTAGAGCGCATGCATCCAGATTGGCTAGCCGCCATGGATGGAATCCGTCGCCATCAAGACCAGCGGTCATTCGTCGGGCATCGACATTGGGTTCCCACTCGACCTGGCTTGCAATTCACTGTCGGAATGGTCCTTGCGCCTCCTTCGCCCGCGTCGGGGTTTCAAGGTCAGCCTGAACCATGCAGCCCAACCCGTTCATCCCCAAGGCGCGTAGTAATCCGGCATATCCCGGGACCATGGGCTCCTCATGTGCTTCAGCCATTACGTTTTGAATGGCAGGGGTGGGAGCTTTCCCATGTCCGAGGGGCCATTGCCTGCTGATGTTTTCGCTCTCGGCCCAGAGCGCAAGGTGGAGACTCGATGTCTGAAAGTTGACCCGTTCGAAGTATCCGGCCCAACTGAGGCAGGTTACGAGGACGAGACGGCCGCGGTACAGACGACCTTTCCCGGGTCTCGGCTCCAATACCACGGCGCGGCCATACTTGAGAACATGGCTGACGCGTTCGCCACCCGGTTCGCCGCTGTGCGCTCACGACATGGTCCCCTCGCCTGGGGACTCGACCCCTCAGGACCGATTCTCGATGCCTGGGGGCTGGGGGATACCCCCGACGGTCTCGACCGCTTCGCTGACCTTGTGCTGGAGGTGGCAAGCGGGACCGTGGGGTTGGTCAAGCTACAGGCGGCCTTCTACGAGCGACACGGCTGGCAGGGGTTCCGGACTCTCCAGCGGCTGATTTCCGACGCGCAGAGTGCCGGTCTGTTGGTGATCGTGGACGCCAAACGGGGTGACGTCGGAACCACCAACGACGCCTATGCCGAGGCCTACCTGGGGGCGGATGCCCCCCTGGGAGCTGACGCCCTCACCGTCCATCCCTATCTCGGCCTGGGCGCTATGGGCACCTTCGTCTCCCGCGCCCACGAAGCCGGAAGTTGCCTGCTTGTGGTGACCCGTTCGTCAAACCCTGAGGGCCGTTCGATCCAGTCGGCCACCGCCCAGAGCGGTCGCACCGTGGAAGGGGATCTCCTGATTGCCATAGGGAAGTTGAATGCTCGTCTCGCACCGGGTGAGATCGGACCCATCGGAGCAGTCGTCGGCCCCACTCACCAGGTACCGGGCCTCGACCTGATCGCTGCCAACGGGATTTTCTTGGCTCCCGGCGTCGGCATGCAAGGAGCCACCCCTGCTGATGTCGCCCGGGTCTTTGCCGCCTGCCCTGACCGCGTTATTCCGAGCGCGTCACGCTCCCTGCTCGTCGACGGCCCAAACCTCGGCCGGCTCCGTGACGTCGCAGGAGCACTTGCCGCAGAGTTCAGCGAGCTTCTTCCCGCTGGATAACCATCCGTCGGCGGCCCCAGGATCGCCCAGCGCAAACTCAACCCGGTGACCGACCTTGCCAACCCGCCACGGTGGGTCGAGATGCTGAAGTGGGGAAGAAGCTGTCCCAACCTTGTGCCCCGCCGCACAACTTTTGGGAGGATCCCCTTGCCCGCGGCTGTGCCTTTGTCGGCACATGTTGTCGCCGCGTCGAATGTCCGAACTTCCAGCGTGCGCTAGAGCGGTCGCGACACCCTTCACCTAGGTCAGGCATACTCGGTCCTCGTTGGTCTCAATCCGTTTCGACGCCGAATCGGCCGTCGGTGGCAGTGACGAGTCGGTACAGGGCCCGGGGAATGGTCCGATTGGGGCGGGGCGGCCGAGGTAGAACCCCTGAGCGAAGTCGACCCCGGCACCCCGCACGCACTCGAGGGTGGCGTCATCTTCGATTCCTTCGGCCACCGTGCGTACGTTGAACGCCCGAGCGAGGCTGACGATCGCCTCCACTACGTGCTGATTGGCGCGGTTGTTGGGCAGGTCCCGGACGAATTCGATGTCGATCTTGAGCTGGGTGATCGGGAGATTCTTGAGGTAGACGAGGCTCCCGAAGCCGGTGCCGAAGTCGTCGATGGCCAGCCCACATCCGAGAGCAGCGAGACGCTGGGCAAATTCTGCCCCTGCTCTGAGGTCGACCATGAGGGCCGTTTCGGTTATCTCGAAGACGAGATCAGCGGGGTCAGCTCCGGTCCTGCGGATTTCGTCCTCGATGAAGGACAACATGCTCGGCGACTCCAGGGAGGCGGCCGAAAGGTTGCATTCGACGGTCCGACCTTGAGCCGCCAGCTCGACGCTCCGGCTGACGACCCAGCGGTCGATCTCAGCGATCAGCCCGTATTTTTCCGCCGCCGGTAAGAACTCACCCGGTGGGACTATCTCGCCGTCACGGTCCACCATGCGCACTAACAACTCCTCAGCGGCGTGAGCGTCGCCGAGCGGCACGATGGGCTGCGAGTACAGTACCAAGCGGCCCTCGTCCAAGGCGTCGCGAATTCGACCGACCCAGCTGAGAGCTGCCAGTTCGCGACGCAGCGCGGCCTCCTCCTTCTTCTCCTCCGTCACGTCACGGAAGACCACGACGACGCCTTCGATGGTCTCCTCGCTGAGCAAAGGGGCGGAGGAGAACGCCACCGGGAAGGTCGTCCCGTCTTTTCGGGTGAAGGTGGCGTCAGAACTGCGCAGGGTCCGGCCTAGCATGCGGACCTCTAACAGTGAGCAGGCTTCGGCCGGAATCGGGTGATAGTCCGCGTCCTGGAAGTGGATCGTCTCGTGCATCGGCCTGCCATGCAACTCCTCCTCGCTCCATCCCAGCATGCGGGATGCAGCTGCGTTGACATAAGTGACCAGGCCTTCCGCGTCCAAGGTGTAGAGGCCTTCAGCCATGTTGTCCATGACTACCTGACGGAACTCCTCAGCCTCTTTGCGATCGGTAATGTCCACCACGACGTTGCCGACGCCGATGATCTCGCCGTCGACGTGCACCGGGTAATAACTAGCCAGAAAGTGAGAGACCCGCACGGGTCTATCCTCACCCGTACGACTCAGCAAGATGTTGGACACGTGCTCGCCGGCCAGTGCTCGGCGGTACACGTCCTCGAGTTCGGGCCACAAATCCGGAACCGCTTCGGCGACAGTGCGCCCGAGCTGTTCTGAGACAGTTCGGCCATCGACGTCGGCCAATCGTTGGTTCATCCGCACGATTCGGAGGTCGCGGTCGACGAGCTTGAATCCCACCGGGGCAGCGTCTCCGATCGTCTCGAGAAGGCTGAGCGCCTGCACCGCCTCTTTCTCCGACTGACGCAGGGACAGCTCCAGGTTCCGTTGGTCGTCGATGTCGGTGGCCGTTCCTATCCAGAAGGCCACCTTGCCGTGCGACCCGCGCACCGGCTCGGCCCGGAAGGAGTGCCAGCGGTACACACCGTCGAATCGCCGGAGCCGGCACTCGAGGGCGAAGTCCGTCCCCGCCGCAACCGCTTCGGCCCAGGTTCCCCGAGCTCGTTCCCGATCATCGGGGTGAGTCGAGGTCAGCCACCCGCCATCGCAGTGCTGACCCGTGTACGCGGTTCCGCGTGGGTTCAGCGACATGGTCGTCCCGTCGGCCGACGCCGTCCACACCACATGTGGCACTGAGTCCAAAATCAGCCGTGCGTCCGCAGCAGCCTGGCCAGCCGAAGACGGCGACTCTTCGAGTGAGGAACAGGAGACTGATGGCAGCCTTGAGGTCACTACAACAGCGTCGGGACGCACCTAGGGGGTACCTTTAGCCAATCGCCCACAATCTGGGGGAGTTTCAGTTGGCTGGTCTCCCGCCGAGCGATAGAGCCGTGCGCCCGCCTGTCGTGAGATACCCAGCCGGGCAGACGCCTCCGTGATCGAAAGGCCTTCCTCATCGATCATGGCCCGGATGACGCCCACCCGCATCGACTGGATCGCCCTCTCGAACTGGCGAAATGCCTCGGCCGCATTCAGCCGGACGTCCCGGCCGCCGGCACTGATCAGGTCGTCGACGATCTCGCTGATTGGCCGGCCGGCTAGTCGGGCCTGCTGCCCGCTCCGGAGAGGGCGCACCGCTGCCTCCACCGATTCACAAGCGGCCCGACCAGAATCAGACACCCTTTGAACGGCAACATCGAACCAGTCCTCCACCATGAGCCCCCCATCCCGACGACCGCAACACAATATCTGTGATATCCGCCGTCATCTGGGGCGGCCCAGCCCCTCCAAGCCTGGATACGTGGATTAGTTACTTCCCCCTGAAAAAGTCGGAATGACTGCGAATCACGTTTGGTCGTCGTCTCCGTTGTATTTCGACTGCGATCCTGGTGGCGGTGGGTCCGATCCGTCCTATTCGGAGGTTGTCAGCACTCCGATCTTCACCAGGTTGTGGTTGAAGACTCCATAACCGCACCAGGTGCGGGCTCCTTCGATCCCATCGATCTGTGTCCGGTTCCATCCGAAGTCGCGTTTGAGGCAGCTGATCCGTCCCTCGATTCCCGTTCTCCACTTCACCAGGCGCTGGAACTGCGCTCGACTCTCGACCACGCGTCGTGACGCACTCGGTTTGCCCTTGGTGGGCAAGACCACAGTGCGCACGCCGAGCGCACTGAGTTGTTCGCCGACGGCGGTCTCGCCATAACCGCGGTCAGCCGTGACCGCCTTGGGTACTCGCGCTGCCCGGCGGGTGACGCGTTCGATGGCCGGGACGAGCATCGGTGCGTCCGCTGGGTTGCCGATTTCGACGTTGTGGTCGATGACGACGCCGTCCTCATTGTCGACGACCTGGGCCTTGTAACCGAACTCGACGGGCTTGCCGAGCCGACCCTTTCGGATGGGACGGGCGTCGGGGTCGTGCAGTGACACCAATCTTGTCGCTCCGTCGGGGATCTCACCACGGAGTCGCTTCTCGGTCTGCTCGGCAATCTGTGCGACCCGATCAGCAGTGAGCTCGAGGTCGCGGGCAATGGCGCAGAGCTTTCCCCGAGCAGCTTCTCCCAGTCGCTTCAGTGTCCGGCGGGCGTTGGCGGCAACGTGTCGGGCCTCGGTGACCGCCCTCTGTGCGATGCGGACCATCTCGGCGTTTATGGCCAGGACCTCGTCTTTTGCCTCGCCGCTGCGCCGTCGAAGGTTGGCGCCGATGGATCGGGCCCGGGCCCGCATCATCTGAGTCCGGTCCCGCGAGGTGGTCTTCGAAGCCAGTCCCGCACCCTTGAGCTTCTCGATTCCCTTGGCCATCTTGGCCACGCCCTTGGCCAAAAGACCCGAGTCCGTCGGATAGGCGACGTTGGCGGGGACCACCGTGGTGTCGGCACGGACCTTGTTGGTCTTCAAGACCTTGGCGGCCTGGGCCTTGGCCAACAATGCCTCGTTCAGGCCGTCGACCGCCGATGACCCGCACCGGGTGGTGATCTTCATCAAGGTGCTCGGGTGCGGCACCGCTACGCCCAGCGGGATCCGACAAAAGCGCTGCCACGAGATCGAATCAGCGACCTCTCGGCACAATGGTTCGAAGCCCAAGCGATAGCGGTACTTCAAGAACATCAGACGCAAGTACGTCTCGATCGGCACCGATGGGCGCCCGAGGCCAGCGTGAAAGTGTGTCCGGAACGGCTCGAAGAAAGCCGGATCGTCGAGCAGGCGGTCAACGGCCACGAGCTCGGCGGGCATCCCGAGGCACATCTCGGGGAGGATCGCTTCCCACAACGTGGGCTGCGCGTTTACAGTTCTCAACACGATGGCCTCGATCCGTACTAGTCCTACGGTTCGGGGCCATCCTTATCGATCGGGACTCAAATCGCGAGTATCTACGGCGACTTTTTCAGGGGGAAGTAGTTAGGCGGAGACGCCGCCGGGCAATGGCACCGATACGGGCACAAGTTCGAGCAAGTGGAGTGGCTTGGCTAGGTAGTCGTCCGCGTCGACCTCCGGCCCGCCAACGACGCCATCGCCCGAATGGGCTGGCCGCAGCCGGGTCCGCTGGGCGCTGTCCTACTATCTCGGACTAGGTGTCCACGAGGGCCAAGGAATCTGGCAATCTTGCCGTGAAAGGCATCTCGTCCTATCGAGTTCCAAACACGAGACTTGCGACGGTCGCAGCTGCATCGGCCTGCATGCCCGGCAGGACGTGGCTGAACGTGTCCAGCGTGATCACGATACTGGCATGACCCAGTCGCTCGCTGACGATCTTGGGTGACACCCCGGCGCGTAGCGCCCTCGTCGCCCAGCCGTGACGCAAGTCGTGGAACCGGATCGTTGGCACCTTCGCCCGCCGGACGGCCGCGTCCAAGCTGTCGGCAAGTGAGCGGGGAGGCAGTGGGGTGGCCACCGATCTCGCCGAGAGCCTTAGGCGCGCCGTCGCCGGCCACCTTGATCACTCCGTCAAGATGGCCGACCCACGTCGTCCGTGCCGCCAACCGGGTGGTCGATGCGGTGCGCCGGCGAGTCCAGAACGAGACCCTCGGGCACCGCGGGCGCAAGGGCGGTCCGCTCTATCGGATCCCAAGCTCCTCTTGAGCGGGGCGGAGCGGCTCGACGAGAGCGCGCATCAGCGCATGCTCTTGGGACTTCGTCGTCGGGATTCCCACGACGAGCTACTCGGCGCCTGGCTGGCCAAAGAGTCTGTGCGCGACGTCTATCTGACCCAACGCCTCGCTGAGGCACGGACACTGCTGCGCAAGGCCATCGTCGGGTGCCAAGGCGACAAGGTCGCCCAGATCCGCACCCTTGGGCACACCCTCGAGCGCTGGTCAGAGGAGATCTTGAACCACCACCGCACCGGCGCCTCCAACGGACCCACCGAGGGCATGAACCTTTGCGTGAAGAGGATTAAGCGCGCCGGTCGTGGGTTCTCGTGCTTCGAGCACTACCGCCTGCGCGTCCTCCATGCCGGCGGTGTCACCTGGCCGCGGCGTTCGTCACCGCCTCAAGTTTCCTGATCTTGTGCCTCTTTAGGCGTCCAAACCAAGACCACCACCTACAAGAAGGGACCACCACCAATGAAGAAGAAGCTACCTGTTGTGAGCGTCGCGGAGCGGGACGAGGCGGCTCGCCTCGCTGACGCTGCCGGCGGAGGCGACCGTCGCCCTGGGCGACCTGGCCGGCGCCATCAAAGACGGCCTCATGGCCTTCTGCTGCAATGCCGGGCTGGCCGTCGTCGACCCAGATCATGGCCGAGGAGCTGACCGACAAGGTCGGCCCCAAAGGGCGCCACGACCCCGAGCGCAGCGCCACGCAGCAATGGATCGGCCCCGGGCTCGGTCGTCCTCGGTGGGCGAACCGTGGCGGTGTCGCCGGCCCCGGGCCACCAAGGCCGAGGGCGGCGAGGTGCACCTCGACTCCTACGCTGTGTTCAGTGACCGGGACCTGCTCAGTCCCAGGTCGCCGTTGAGCGCATGCTGGCCGGGGTGGCGACACGGCGTCACGCCCTCGTCGCCGAACCCATCGGAGCCGAGCTCGAGGGCCTCGCCAAAGGTGACTCGCGCTCGGCGATCTCGCGGCGCTTCGTGACGGCGCCACCAAGGCGAAGCTGGCCGAGCTGCTCGCGTGCTGACCTCTCCGAGTCACGACGCCGCGGTCGATCATGATCGACGGCATCGTCTTCCACGAGTGCTGCTGCGTGGTCGCCCTGCTCATCACCGCAGATGGGACCAAGATCCCCGTTGGGGTCTGGGAGGGCGACACCGAGAACACGACGGTGGTCAAGCACCTCTTGGCCGACCTGGTCGAGCGCGGTCTGCGCTTACGAGGCCGGGCAACTCCTCCTCGTGATCGACGGGGGCAAGGCACTCGCGGCGGGCGTCAAGCGGGTCTTCGGCAAGCATGCCGTCGTGCAACGTTGTGTCTTGCACAAGAGCCGCGATGTCGCTGACTACCTCGCCCCCGAGCTGGCCCGGCGCATCGACCGCCAGCTCAAGGCGTGCCTTCAATGACGCAGATGCCGCCCGAGGGCTCAAGGTGGCCAAAGGTCTTGCTGCCCAGCTCGAACGCGAACACCCGAGCGCCGCGGCGTCAGCTTGCGCGAGGGACTCGACGACATGTTCACCGTGCGCCGCCTCGGTACATCCGACCGCCTCGTCCGATCCTTGTCGTGCACCAACGCCATCGAGTCGATGATCTCGACGGTGCGCCTGGTCGCCTCGGGTGTCAAGCGCTGGCGCGACCCGGCCATGGTGCGCCGCTGGGTCGGCACCGGCATGATCGAAGCGCAGCGCTCCTTCCGTCGCATCAAGGGCTGCCGGGACATGCAAAACCTGGTCGATGCTGTCCATGCCGAAGTGGCACGACGCCTCGCCGATCAGACGAAGGAGGAGTTGTCACACCCGACAAGTACGATCAGGCTGCCGCCTGAACAGGTGTGGGGCCGTCATCCCGAAATCCCACAGGACTCGGGACATCCTCGGATCAGAAGCCGGGCTCCCTACTTCAACGTGTAGAGCCATCATTACAACACCCGTCGGCCACACCGATCCCGCGAGCTGGCGGCTCTGTATCCAGCGCCGCCGCTGGCAGCACCTCCTGATGCGAATCAATTACGAAGGTCAGACCGGCTCTGGGCTCTCATCCACGAATGCGAACTGGCTGCGTGAAGGCCTCGGATGAGGTTTTCGGCACCCACAAGTCGCAGTCGCTCCGATTGTTGACCCTTCGTGCGGGGCTGCCCTCTCAGACGAGCAGATCGACCGAAGGCGACATGCCACCGTCAACTGCGTCAGCTCAGCTCGGCCCTCACCTGCTCAATCAGCGCCGCCGCGGTCTGGAGGTACACCCCCACCGGCGGCACCCTCTCGACCAGGCGGGCGATGTCGGTCAGAACACTCAGCCTGCGATCTACCGGGATCACCCCCATCTGGCTGGCCGCGGCCAGGACCGACCGGGCGCCGCCGGTGGCGCCCTCGTGCCCCCGGGCCGCAGCCACGACCCAGAGCCTCAGCGGGTAGCGCCCAGGCCGGACCGGAGGGAGCTCCGGCCCGAGCTGTACCGCAACGTCGACCGCGGCCAGCACCGACGGGTCGTGCTCAATGGTGGGTTCGGGGATGACCAGCTCGGCGGCACCCGGGTCGACGGTGACGAGCGGCAGGTCAACCATCTGGATTCCCGAGCGGGACAGAGAGGCCTGGAGCTGGCTGGTCCAGCCGGCGGAGTCCCGCGGCAGGAGGATCGCCTCACCGTCGCGGACGGCGGCACGGGCCCGCACGAACAGCAAAGATTGGTCGGACGGCGGCGTGAGCTCGGCCGAGAGGTACGCCAGCAGGCCCCGCAGCACCCGCTCCCGCGAGCGGCTCCGGACGAGAACTCGGCCGTCCTTGACGAGCAGGTTGAGCTCCTGTCTATGCCGACGCGGGGGGTACACGGCCACCGAGTAGTTGTCAGGAGTGCGAGGATCATCCACGCCCTGGCCGGAGAAGAGCTGGTCAAGCAAGTCGGCGGCGGTCTCACCGTTGTGGCGGATGCCCACGTGATAGGGCCCCAAGGCGTAGGCCCGAGAGCCTGCCCATGCCGTCAACGGGCCGGCTGGGGCCCGATTGTTCCCGTTGCAGACGGCCGCCGTCGAGGGCAGGTAGCGGGGCTGATCCTCCTGCCCGGAGGACCTTGTGGTGTCGGCAACCCCCGCCGCCTGGCGGACGAGCAGTGGTACCTCGACGGCGCCGTGAGCAAACGGAGCCGCCACCCGCCCGTCGGCTCCGAGCAGATAAGCGGCGGGGGTACCGAAGCCAGAGAACGGATCGCACTCGTCCTGTCTCATGAGGGCGGGGGCTTTGATGCCGTGCTCGGCCATCAGAAGGCGGTTGGCATCGCCGTCTCCCCGGGTGACGAGGACCAGGGTGACGCCTTCCTCCTCCAAGCGGGGCTGGAGCCGGCCGAGCTCCCCGGCAATCAACTCGCAGAAGCCACAGCCCGGGTTCCAGTTGACCAGAAGGACCCGGTGGCCCCGGAACGAGGACCACTCAATGGCCGGTCCCTCGAGGCTGGGTAGCTTGAAGGCTTCGAGCTCGTCACCCACCTCGACCGCCTGGACGGCTGTCGAGTCAGACTCCCGGGAGTCAACGGCCTCAACGCCGGCCACCCCCGCCAGCATCCCCATGACCGCCAGGTCCCGCGCCACGTCGAGGACGTCGGTGTGCACCACCTCGGCATCGGCCCCGAGGACGTCGGCCAGGTCGGCGGCCACCTCGTCGAGGTCGCCCGTTCCGTCGAAGCACCGCCAGACCAGCGAGGCGCTGGGGTTGAGGGCAAAGGTCCGGTTGCCTCGCATCAAGACGAGTTCGGCTCCCACCTCCAGCTGCACCACGTCGTCCTGGGGAGTCGGCACGAAGCTCCCGTCGATGTCACTCACGGCCACCAACTGATCCAACGTGCTCTCCTGGTTGTCCTATCCTGATCCGACTATCGGCCCGACCAGCTATCGGCCCGGAAGCCGGTCCACCGTGGCCATCCCGGTGCTCACCAGCATCCGGGCGAACTCGGCCCGCCGGTCCTCCTCGGCCCCGACAGGCGGGAGGTCTGCGACGGCCCACGGCCGACAGTCGACCACGGCCAGGAAGGCTTCCAGGGCCGGGGCGGCCACCCGAACGGCGCGGTCCCCGAAGGCGAAGACCACATTGGACTCCGGCTCGTTCTCGGCCGCCAGCATGACCCCGGCCGGCGCCGTCAACCGGACGGCCAAGCCCGACCAGTCACCCCGGGCGACGGCCCGGAAGGCATCACCGAACGGTCGGGACAAGAGCCGGACCTGGCGGGCCCGATGGGTGGCGATGGCCCGCTCTGCCATCTCGGTCGTGGCCACCTCCGCCAACGTGCGCCCGAGGCTGTGGGGGTCGTCGAAGACCGATCCATCGTACGAGGTGACCTCGGCCCGTACGTCGTAGGGGACGTCGGCACGCAGCGCCGGCCAGTATCCGGCCTCGAACCCGACCCTCTCCAGCAGCTCGTGAACCTCGATCCGGTTGACCCCGATGGTGCAGTGGATCGAAAGGTCGTCCGAGCCTTCGACCACGTGACCCCAGCCCCGGGGGATGATCAGGGCGGTGCCCGGCTCGATCACACCGTCCCACAGCGGCTTGTCCGACACCTCGGGACCGTTCCACGGCAGCTCGGGGGACAGCAGGCCCGGCTCGAAGAGCGACCAGCGCTTCTCGCCCCGGATCGGCACGATGATGGTGTCGTGGTTGTCCCAATGGGCCCCGAAGCCCTTCGAAGGACCGTAGGAGATGTAGATGTTGGTGTTGATGGGCGCGGCAAAGGCCTGGGCCAGCGCCATGCCGACCTCGCGGAGCTCGGGTATGAACTGGTCGGCGCCGTTGAGTATGGCCGTCCACCGCTCATCCAGCGCCCGGGCCAGGCCCCCGGGCTGGATCCAACCCATGTTGTTCGACCGGCTGCCCCGGGCTACGTAGGCGGGCGGGGGCTGGTGGCCCTTCACGTCCCCGTGGGAGAAGCTGACCCCCCCGAGGCCCCAGTTGTGCAGGTGGTCGACGAGGAGGCGGTCGACGATCTCCTCCCCACCCAGGTGGTCCAGCAGCGCGTCCCCCAGGGCGAGCACGCAGAACCGGCGGGCGTCCACGTTCTGGGCGGCGTCCTCGAAGTCATAGCCCGGGAACCACGTGGCCAGCTGCTGGAGAGCGACCCGCCGAGCCGTGGCGTTGGCCGCTACCAGCCGGTCCTGGATCGGGCTGGCCCCCGACCGGGGCAGGGTCAGGCCGGTACCCCTCGGCAGCTCGGCGGTCGACACCAGGGGCAGGGGTGCCTCCGGCTCGGGCGCCTCGAAGCTCGGGGTCAGCGCCTCCTCCGTGTGTGGATCCTCCGTCTCCACCTCGGGCAGGACGGTCATCTCGGTCACCTCTGCCTCGGACACGGCGCCCCTCCTATCCCAGCTATTCCGGTCACCTCTTCATTCCAGTCACCCTCTACGGCTCCGCTCGTCCAGCTGATCCGGTAGGTCCCCCACCACCTCACGGACCCGTTCGGCCGCATCGGCGGTCAACGCCGGGCGGCTGTGTTGCCCCGACGGCTCGAAGACGACCGTCGGGTTGCGGGCCTTGGCGTAATAGCGAAGCTCGGCCGCAGCCGCCGCCTGCTTCCAGGACGACCCGAGGCCGACATGGGCGGCCACCGCCGCCAGCACGCCGGGGGTGCGATCGATGAGATCGGAGTAGGAGATGGCCAGTACCCGATCGGCGTCGAGGGCCAGGGCGGCAGACACCTCCGAAGCCCAGAAGGCGGCGTACACCTCGTCCATCTCGGCCCCGGCCGACAGCTTGGCCAACCTAGGGGACCAGCCGGCCACGACCGACATGTCGAGGCCGTCGCCCCAGGCCGGTGGTTGGGCGAGAAGGGATGACACGACCTGCTCCACCGGGCGGTGGACGAAGACGACGGGAGCGGCGGGGAACAACTGGTCGACCAACCAGGCCGCGTCGATGGTCTCCCAGCTGGACAGCTTGACGACGACTCGCTGCCCGCGGGCAGAGGCGAAGCGATCGAAGACGACCAGGAGATCGGCCATGGCCTGGCGGTCACGCTCCGCTCGCAAAGGGCTGTGCAGTGCGTCCCAGTGCGGAGTGCTGATCGGGAGGGGCTCCGAGACGGTCACGAGCGTCCGGTCGTGCTGGAGCATGCGCACCAGGAGGGTCGACCCGCATCGCCCGGTGTGGAGGATGACGACCTGTGGAGACTGGACGGCGATCCCCGATCTGGGCGCGCAGCTCCCCGAAGGACAGATCAAGCGTCGGCCGCCGCGACTCCTTCAAGGACTCCAGCGACTCATGGTAGAAGGGTTCCGACAGGCGCGCACCGCCCGCGCTTATCAGGCGGATTGACTCCCGCTCGGGATCCACGCCGAGCGGGAGCAGCCCGGTCATGTCGGCGCCAGCAGGTGCCTCGGCGGCATCTGGCTGGCTAGAGCTCATCGACCAGTTCGACTATGTGGCAGTCCCTGCCCACCACCCTGGCAAAGCGGCAAACCGCTTCTAACGCCTCCTCACCGCCGCCCAGCTCAGTGGCCACCGCGGCCAGGGTAGGCCCGCCGGTCAGCCTCCGCCATACCTGCGCCCAGACCGGCTTGAAGCGGTACAGCATGCCCCGTTCCGAGTCGTAGACCACCGCCCCGTCATCGACCAACCAACCATGGGCGGTGTCGCTGCGCCGAATCCGCGACTCCGGCCTGATGGCCGCTCCGGTCGACCGCCAAGCGCGGCCTCCGGGATCGGCCGGAGGCAGCTTGACCGGAGAGTTCCGCCCGGGGACGGGCAGGGCGACCAGCTCCTGCAGAAGGGCCGCGGCCTCGGAGAGGTTGTCACCCCGGAAACGACGCAGGTGACAGGCGGAGGCGAGGCCCACCAGCGCCCCGATGCCGTCTTCACCGGTGCGCCGGGCGTCCAGGGTGTCGGCCAGCAGCAGCTCGACCGCCTCCGGTACGTTGAGGGGTACCAATTCGGTCGGGCCGGAGCGGTCGTGCGACAAGAAGACCACCGTGGTTACCGGCACCCGGGATGTGGGCTGGAGCGGCCCGAACTCGTTGGGGGACACGTAGACGCGCCCGTCGGTGGAGCCCGGAGGGCGCTCCCGCCAGAGCTCGGGGAGAAGCGCCTCCGATCCTGGCTTCAGGGTGAGGGGCCGCCGGAAGCCGCCGGCTCGGCAGGGATGGTCCAGGTCGATGTCGACCATCTCGTCGCTGTGATACGCCCAGCCCGAAAGGGCCAGGTGAGCGGTAAGGGTCGACTTTCCCGTCCCGGACGGTCCCACGATGAGGGCCGCCGCTCCGCTCCACTCGACCAGACCGGCGTGCAGGTGGAGCCGAGATGGATCCCCTTCGAGGGCCCAGCGGTTCAGGTGGTGGAGGAGAACGTCCTGGCACGACTCGTAGGAGAGAGCTCCGGCGAGGAGATCCGGGCCCTTCCAGATCTCGTAGCCGACCCCGTCGAAAGAACGAAGAACCCGGATCTCAACCCGGTCCGGCTGCCCCGGGTCCCCGTCGGGCAGGGCGCCGAGGAGCACATCTATGCCCCGGGTCAACTCGGGGTCGACACACGATACGACCGTCGTCGAGCCGGCCAGCACGGCCCGGCAGGGGAACATGCGGTCCGGCGTCATGTGGTCGATGGCGTGGTCGATGGCGTGGTGATGGTCATATCGTCCGGGGCCCGACGCGAAACCACCCGGAGCGCCAGGTCTGACACCCCGGGTGGCTGGCTGCGTAACGGAACGGGGTCAGACGCAGGAGACCTTCACGTGGGCGACGCCACCTCCCGAGGGAGGCCCCAGGTCGTTGCTCTGGTCGGGATCCGACGCGAAGAGCGCGTAGACGCCGTTGGCGGTCTTGGTGTAGCCGGTGTCGGTGTGGTAATGATACGAGCTCCAGCTCATCTTCGCGCTGTTCAGGTCGGTCCGGTCGAGCACCTCGTAGGCACCGTAGACATCCAAGACCTTGCCCTCGTCCGAACAGCCGGGCCCTGTACAGGGGCCGTTGCGTCCAGGACGCCCGTCACCATCAGAAGTCCCCTTGGCGAAACCCGGGCTGTCGGGGACGTCGAAGGTGACGGCATTGATGGTGCAGTTGGTGCCTCCCGCGCTCTTGTCGATGGAGATGGTCTGGTATGTCCGGGGCTCGCTCGTCCCGGTGTCGGCAATCACCTGGTCCCCTGGCGGGAAGACGTCGTAGTGGGAGCTCACATGCAGGGTCATGTCCTTGCAGCCCTGTGCCGGGGCGCTCCCGCCGGCCGCCGACGGGCCGTGAACGTTCCCGGGCAGCGCGATGTTGGTGGTGAAGTCCCCTTGGCAGAGGGGTGGTGGTGGGGGGGACGCGGCGGCCGCAAAGGCCGGGCGCCCCGACAGTCCCTCGATGACCGGGGACGCCCACACCACACCGGCAGCGACACCGGCAGCGGCCGCTCCCCCCGTGCGGATCACGTCGCGCCGGGAGTAGCCCCGGCGGGCGCCTCCGGTGCCCTCCTGGCCGTCCTGCTTGCCCTCGTCCATTCCTGGTAGCTCTGGGTTCTTGTCGTCCATCATTGGTCTCCCTCCACCTGAGAATCCCTGCTGTACGTTAGGCAAACTCCCCAGACCTGTCCAGAGATCGAGGTGGACAAATCACCCCGTGGAAATAAGGGACCGCGCCTGTTCTACGGGTGGTTTTAGTCCACGGGGTCTACCAATTGGAACTGTGTCGAATGGCCTGAAGTAGCGCAACGTTCACGCAACGAAACCTCACTGGCCGCCCGACCGATCATCTCCACCGCTGCCAACGAGGTCGAGCGCAGCGAACGAGTGCGCCGGAACAGGCACGGCCGGGCGCACCCCGGCTCCAACGGCGCACCGTCGGGTCCCTCCCGAGTCCGACGGCACCTGTGGTTCAACTCGGTCCACTAGGAGCTCAGACCTCGGGGCATCGCGACCGGAAAAGCGCCGGGTCACGAGACTGATGCGCCGAGCCGGCCTGGAGGGGCGCAGCAAGAAGCGCTGGCGCAAGACCAGGATCCAGGACCCAGCAGCTTCCGCCGCGGACCTCGATCTCATCCAAGGAGACGTCGACGTCGGCGGCGAGCTAGAGGTGAGCTACTGCGGAGACATCACTTACACACCGGGGGGCCGGGCGCATCTGGCCACGGTGATCGACATCTCTTCCAGACGGGTCGTGGGCTGGGCGCTTGCCGACCACATGCGCACAGAGGTTGTCAGCGACGCCCTCATGGTGGCCTTCGGGAGTCGCATGCCACCGAAGGGCGCGATTTTCCACTCCGATCGCGGTGCCCGGGCAGTACGTCCAAGGACTGCAGGGACCTCGCCCGGGACCACCGCGCGACGAACGGTGCCAAACCTTGGCATAACAGGGTGAGGGCGTTGCCAATCCGTTCGTGGTGGGTGGCGGCCATCATGAACCACCGTCAGGCTCGAACGGGCGATCGTTGCTGCGTACCGGTGCGAGAGCCGCTAGTCGAGCAATCTCCGGCCGGGGGACTACCGGTGCGTTGTAGGCAAGCGCTTCCGACGCCCACTGGCTTGCGGTCACACAAAGCACGTACAGTCGGTGGACCAACGCCCGTGCCGTTTCGGCCGAGCCGCCGACTCGGCAAGCAAGGTCATTGCCTGCTCCTCGCCGTGCGAGAGGAGAACGTGGGAAAGGTGTGCGTCACCTCCCAAACGGTCAGGCGTCCGTCCGTCGCCGGATCCCAATCCCTCCGAAGTTCCGTTCGGTCCAGCAACGGAACACTGCCCGATTTGGGACTCAAGGATGCGGAGGTTATGAGCCCGTTCACGGCAGTGTTCTTTGCTTTCGGTCGTGTTGGGCGAGCACTCAGGTTGGCGACGTGATACAAGGGAGTGGCAACGAGCAGCCCGACGTGCGTCGCCAGCCCGTGGCCGGGTGGGTTCCGGCATGATGGGTGACACCACCACGAGGACCGGTCAGAGTCGATTCCCGGGTCGTCCACTTCGTCTCCGGCCTGCGCGAGGCGGACGAGCCTTTCGATCTGCTCCACTACCTCGCCGTCGCCTCTTGCCGGCCAGAAGCGGACGAAGTCCCGACGATCGCGGCCCACCGCAAGTGGGCGAAGAGGTGCGCGGAGCTGGTCCTGCTGAGGGCCTCCGGACGGATCGCCGACGCCACGGAGGCGCACCTGCGCTGGGCACAGACGCCGCTCGGGTACCTGGCCGGTCCCGATCTGCCTGACCATGGCCTGTCCTGCATCGATGACGGGCAACCCGCTGGTCCAATACGTGTCGCACGGATGCCGGTCGGGCTGCGGCCAAGCCGCTCGTCGCCAGATCTTGGTAGCTTGTTGCTCTGCGTGATGATGGCGATGGTGATGGCGGAGACGGAGACGAACCCACGCAAGGTGGGAGGGCTTGAGATCGAAGAAGCCGTAGATGGCCTCGTCGTGTACGAACCCGTCCAGGGCGCGTTCCACCACCTGAACGCGTCGGCCTCGATCATCTTCGAGCTGTGCAACGGCAAGCGTGATCTGGATGCGATCGCCGCCCTCGTGGCCGAGGCCTACGATCTGCCGTCCGCTCCGAGCGACGAAACGCTCGAGGCACTGGGGACGCTCACAGAGAGGGGCTTGATCCGCTGGGACTCCCCAACCGGCGATCGAGGCGTGAAAATGCCAAAGCTCCTGTTCGAATCTTCCAATAAGAAGGTTGACCGATTAGCTGCAGAGGCCATCTGTATGTTGAATGGAGCGGGAGTGTCCTGCGTCCTGTTAAAGGGCGCTTCACTCAGGTCTTGGCTTTATGGCGATGGGACCCCTCGGCCCTATGGTGATGTGGACCTGTTGGTCCCGACAGTTCAGGTTGATCTTGCCTCTAGAGTCCTGTCTGGGGCCGGATTCCAACGAGAGTATCGGTTGGATGCTCCTCATGCTTACACGCTCATTCGGTCCGACACTGAGGTTGTCGACCTTCACTGGACCCTGCCTCATGCTGACGCGGACGCTGATCACGTCTGGAACGTGCTCTCGGAACATGTGGAGTCACTAGATGTTGGGTCGGTATCCGTCCAGGTACTGGATCGACCAGCGAAAGCTATGAACATTGTTCTACATACGTTTCATCATGGCGCTGTCGAGGAGAAGCCGATTGAGGATTTGTCGCGGGCTCTAAAGGTTGTTGAGGTGGACGAATGGCGCGTAGCCGCCAAGATTGCCAAAGACGTCGAGGCCGTTTCTGCCTTCACATCTGGACTGGAGATGGTTCCCGCTGGCGTGTCTGTTGCCGCCGAACTAGGACTGATTAGCCCAAAGAAAGCTGCTCTTCTCTCGCTCGGTGCTCACAACGTCCATCTTGCCATCGCCATCGAGGACTTCGTCAGCGAACCCGGCTCGCGGGCGCGAGTACTGCATCACCTGTTTCCCTCACCCCAGCGAATGCGCCGAGGCTATCCGGTCGCCCGACACGGTACGACAGGTTTGTTGGCAGCGTATTCTTGGCGGCTTGTGACTCGGGCGCCTGCTCTACTCCGTGGTTTTTGGCAGTGGTTGCGTATTGCCAAAGAGGACTCATCGTGAACGAAACTCGCTAACTGCCCCCAGCCAAAGTGCATGTCGTGAGCAGCTTGACAGCGGTTGTGTCCTCTTCGGCCAAAACCGTGTAGCTACTGAATCTCCTATTAGGGAGCCTGGGGCGGCGTCGTTCGTGGACGTGGAGTAGGTGGGGAGTTTGCTGACCGGTGTCATATCCAACGAATAGCGTTGAGTCCCGGGCCGCGCCGACATCCGGGACCTGCGGATTCGACGAGCTCTTCGCCCGCTTCGGCGACGACCCGTTCACCGGTCGCAGGTCGCGACCGGTGAAGATCGACGTGCTCGTGGTGGGCGGGGGCATCGCCGGGGTCTAGCCGGAGCACAGCTCCGCAGGGCCCGGATCGAGCGGATCTGCATCGTCGACCAGGCGGGCGGCATCGGGGGCACCTGGTACTGGAACCGGCCCGGACGTGATGTGCGACGTCGAGTCATACAGCTACATCCCGATGGTCGAGGAGCTCGACTACATCCCGACCCGTCGCTGCGTGTTCGGCGAGGAGATCCTGGGCTGTCTCGAGGCGATGGCCCGACCGGTTCGACCTGATGGCCGGGGCCCCGTTCCACACCGGGGTGACCCACGGCGAGTGGCAGGAGGACGAGGCCCGGTGGCTGACCTGCACCGATCGCTGCGACGAGATCAGCTGCCACTGACCGGGTCCCGGTGAACTGATCCACCCGTTGTGCGAGCCCGACCCCCACCATGGTGGGATGGCGGACAGCACGGCAATGAAGAGACGTCACCACACGCCCGAGCAGATCATCCGGATCTTGGCGGAGGGCGAGAAGCCCCTCGGTCAGGGCCAGCCGGTCGACGAGGTCGCGCGTCACCTGGATATCTCAGAATCAAACCAACCAACAAGCGAATACTCGCTCAACTCACGCCACCACCCACTGACTGAACTCTTACGAATGAACGAACTGACTGACCTGACCAACCAACCATGAGCAGTTACGAGGTTTGACACGACTCCATGAAATTTTGTTTGCACGCATTCGCCATACCACACCGCGTCGCCGAGTTCGCACGGCGCGCCGAGGCATAGGGTTTCTCGGGACTGCTGCTCGCCACCGATGCGCCCTCCGTTTTGCGTCCCTCAGTGCAAAAGGCAATACGGCAGGACGAGGAGAGGTCAAACGGTCTGGGTCGAGCATCGTGGTGAGAGGCTCCTGCAGGGTCCCCGCTAAAGCGATCCGAGTACGGCGACGTCGGCGGGCCAATAGTGGGACTCCGAGATAGGCGTTACTCTGCCAGTTGCTCAAGCGAGTTTCCGGGAGGATGGGGATGAAGCCTAAGCGCGCTCGACGCAAGCGAGTTTCCGGGGGGAAGGGGATGAAGCCTAAGCGCGCTCGATACGCCAAGCGTTGGGTGTCTTTTGCCGTCATGGGGGTCGCGATCGTGGTCATTGCGGGTTTTGTGGCGGCTGGCTACGAGATCCACCATCTGACGAACGAGGTCAATGGGTTGCAGGGGAGCGTGAAAGGCGTGCAGACCCAAATGAGAGGCATGGAGCACATCTTGGCTCTCGTGTACTCGGCGTTGGTGAAGATGGGAGCCGCGAAGTTTTTGCACAGCGCGACATGATCGAACTCACACTGATCGCAGCGGCGGAGAGCGGGAAACGATCCCGGGCCTCAGAGCAGATCCTGCCGACCGCGGCGTTGTTCGACTCCGAGATCCCATTGGTCAGCTTGTGGTTGCCGATGGTCCATCCGTGCAAGGTCGAGACCGGCGGCGGAGCGCCTCACCCGACTCGAACCGGGCCGTCTTCTAACGCTCCGCGTGAACCGACGGTCAAGGGCTCAATGGCATCCACTCGAGGATGCCGCAGATCCTGTTTCTCGGGACCCTGCGCCGGCGCAGGACGGATTGGGCAGGCGCTTGCCCTATGCAGTGCATAGACACGACGCCCTGACCAGTGCCTTCGTCGGGTCAACAACCCGAAGGTCGGCACTCGCCTCGCTATCCCTCTCATGCCCGCAACTCGTCAGCGTCGACGACGCGCTGCACTAGGTCGATCAAGTGATCTAGCTCTTCCTCTGTAAGTACGGTGATTGCCACGGGCGGGCGGTACAGGATGGCTTCGGCGGTGGCGATGGCGGCGAGCCCGCTGGGAGTGAGGGAGACGAGCTTGCGGCGGCGGTCGTCGGGATGTGGACCACGTTCGACGAGCCCGTGCTCTTCGAGCTTGTCGACGATGAGTGAAATGTATGGGCCAGTCGTCTGGTTGAGCTCTGCGAGCTGACTATGCGTCAATGGTCCGGTGCGCAACTGGAACAGGACCTTGCCCCGTCCGGCCCCAAGGCTGAAGCCAAGCGCTTCTGTAAGGTCGCTGTGACGGCTGTGCTCATCGACGAACTGCCGCATCAGCGTCCAGGCTTGCTGAGAACAACTCGCTCGAACCTTTTCGCCCCTCGAGGAGCCGCTGGAGTTGGCGCCTACCACGCGACTGTCTGCCCGAGGTAGTCGACGTAGTGCAGTCCGGGCTGGCCCCGCAGGCTGTCAATCACGTTGACTACGCCCGGGATGCTTTCCTCGATTGTGAGTCGAGCATCGGGTCCGCCCAGGTCTGTCTTGACCCAGCCGGGCGCCATGAGGATCAGGGTTCGCTGCTCACCATGATGACGGGCGTCGTAGCTGCGCATATAACTGTTGAGCGCCGCCTTGCTGCCACGGTAGACCTCGTGGCCCCCGTTTGTGTTATTGGCAACACTGCCCTGGCCTGATGACATGACGCCGATGGTGCCTGTTGGCTCGACACAGTCCTGGAAGGTTTCGATGGCCCGCATCGGGCTGAGAGCGTTCGTGACCATCACCTTGATGAACTCGTCGGTCGAGGTCTCCGCGACAGTGCCATCCGTCTGGTTAGCCGTGCCGGCGTTGTGAAAGAGAAGGTCGAACACCCTGCCGGCCAAGCGGTCGTGCAGTCCGGCGATCTGGGAGGGGCTGGTCACGTCGAGCATTTCGATCTCCACCTGCGATGGGTGCCGTTCGGCCAGATCGTGAAGTGCCGTCTTGCCGCTCTCGCGCACCGTGGCAGTGACATGCCAGCCGCCCTTGACCCACGCCTCGGCCAATGCCAGGCCAAGCCCACGGGAGGCTCCGAAGAGAAGCACTCGTCCGGCGGCACTCTGGTGTGTAACTTCGCTTGGATTAATAGTTACTGTCATAGTAACTATTATCTACCACGTAAGTATCTTCGTCAAGACGTCGATGATGCTCCGGTCAGAAGGTGGCCTCCAATCGGAGGGCTGAGGCGTGAGTGCGACTCAGTTGCTGGTATAGCAATCGCCACGAAGGCTGCGACGGCCCAAACCCGTGGTCATCAAGGTCAAGGGCCTTAATCGATCCCCACCTGGCGACATTACCGGCGTCGGTATCGCCGTCGGCTACGACAGCCCCTCCCAGTTCAGACGCGAATACCGACGCATGTTCGGCAAGGCTCCTAGCCGCGACGCGCTCGCGTTACGCGGGCCTATCGATATCAACGGACGAGCGTCGTCCCGGTGAGCTGCAGCGACGCTCTCGACCGAGGCCGTGATCACCACGCACGAAGAGACCTCGACCAAAAGCTGGGTGACGGTGCACACGCACTTCGATCGGGTTCGACCGTTGCAAACGTCGGTTACTGGAAGCCGGCTCGGGAGTCGTTGCCCGCCCTGATCAAACGAGCTGGCGCGATCTCGACTCGACGGCGCCGGGGGCGCCCAGGTGGAGTGGCGTCTGATGAACCTCACGGCGTCGGGGTCATGTTTCGGATGATCGTCTCGAGCGATCGGTTCAGGACACAGACTTCGTCCTGCGTGAGACCCCGGAGCAGACGCTCTTCCAATTCCTGAACGCCGTGGTCGACCGATTGCCACTTCTTCTTGCCCGCACGCGTCAGCTGAGCGTTGAGGATCCGTGCATTTGACGGACTCTGCTGACGCTCCACTAACCCGAAGGCTTCGAGCTGCTTGAGAACCTCGTTCATTGACTGGGGTGTCACGAACGCCTTGCGGGCAAGCTCGGCGTTCGGCAATCCGGGCGTCTCGGCCAGCAACGTGAGCACGACGTAGTGGGGGATCCCGAGTCCATGTTTGGAGACGATCTCTTCCAGGGCGAGATGGATGACCGATTGAGCGCGCTTGACCAGGTATCCCGACATCTCCTCGGCTCTTGGCACTCGCCTCCCTGCCTTTCCTGTCGATGCGCTTGCAGTTATCAGGCTCCCTGATATAGTTATCAGGTAGCCTGATAACTATAGAGGAGCGCACGTGAGAGTGATAGGACCTGATTTCATCGCACTGCAGGTCAGCAAATTGGAAGTGTCTGCTGCGTTCTATTCAGAGGAGCTTGGCCTTGAGCGGGCAGCCCAGAGCCCACCAGGAGCGGTCGTCTTTGCCACCACTCCTATCCCCTTTGCCGTGCGTGAGCCCGCCATTGACTTGAAGGCGGTCGAGCGTCTCGGCTGGGGTGTCGCACTGTGGCTCAAGGCCGACGACCCCCAAGCCCTGCATGATCGGCTTGTTCATGCCGGGGTTCGAATCGTCACCGAGCCCTTCGATGGTCCATTTGGCCGGACGTTCGTGTTCGCTGACCCCGATGGATACGCCGTGACCATCCATTCGTGAGCAGCGTTAGGGGGGCAGTCGCAAATCGATTTGATCCGTGCGGCGGCACCCTCAAGAGGCCGCCACCCGAGCAGGATTCTGGCGGATGTGGCCCAGTAGGGAGGTGGGCGGCGCGGTGGCCGCGGGCACGCGTGCATGGGTCGTGCTCGCGTTGTGGGCCGTCGTCAGCCAGTGCTGGCGGCCAGGTCTTCCGCTGGGAGTAATCCCCTAGGCGGCGACCTCGGCGAGCAGGGCGTCGATCTGGGACATGCACGCCTTCATGCCCTCGGCCACACCCATGGCGATCGCTTGCTCCATCCCCTCGAGCGAGTCGAAATGCGTGGTGAGGACCATGCGCGTCGTGTCGCCCGCCGCTTCGATGTCGATCTCCATGCGAGTCATGGAATTGCCGTCGCTTGGCGTTCCGTCTTCTTCGACGATGGCGTCTTCGACCACGAGCCTGGTCGGTGCGTCGACCTCGATCACGTTCCAGGTGCCGTCGAACCTGTCGCCGCCGTCGGGGCCGGACATGAAGTAGGTGATCGTGCCGCCTGGCGTGAGGTCGTGATGTTCGAAGGTGGCCGGGAATTTGGGCGGACCCCACCACCGCTCGAGTAGGCGCGGGTCGGCCCACAGCTGCCACACGTTCGTGATGGACGTCTTGAACTCCGCAGTGATGACCATTGTCTTGGCCTCGGCGTTCTTGTCGACACTCCAAACGGTCATTTGCTTTCCTTCCCAGTTGTTTCGTTGAGGACGTCTTCGAAGCGTTCGAGGCGGGCCCGCCACGCCGCTTCGAGTTCATCGAGGAGTTCGTGCGTGCGGCGAAGTTGGTTGACCTCGCCGCGCACGAGTTGTTCCCGTCCGCTCCGGTGCTTTGAGACCAGACCGGCATCGACGAGGACCTCGACGTGCTTCTGCACCGCGGTGAGGCTGATCGGATACAGCCGGCCGAGCTCGCTGACGGAGCGCTCACGGTCGAGAGTCTGCGTGACGATGTCGCGCCGTGTCGCATCGCTGAGTGCGAAAAATAACCGGTCGGTCCGTCCCCCGCGCTCCAGAGTTCCTACAACCATTTGGTTGTAGGATTACACCTCCTGCCGACGATGTCAATCGGGCAGGGCTAACGGCGTTCGCCGGGGGAGGTTGTCCCTGGAGGCGTGGCGCAGGGCTCCGTGACCGATGCCACGACAGCCACGCTCAAGCGCAGCGAACGCGGGCCGTTGGGGCCGCGGTTCTGCTGGCTGTGCGCCGACCCGAGGCGGCCGAACGGGTGGCCGCCGAGATCACCGAGTCCACGGGCAACAAGGTCGGCAGCTCGACCTGGCTGACCAGAGGTCGGTAACGGAGTTCGTGGACGGATGGGAAGGGCCTTTGCACATCCTGGTGAACAACGCCGGGGTCATGGCCTTGCCGGAGTTGACCCGCACACGCGAGGGATGGGAGATGCGGTTCGCCACGAACTTCGTGGGCCACTTTGCGCTGACGGTCGGACTCTATGACGCCCTGGCCGCAGCGTCCGTGCCCGGATCGTCTCGCTCCGCTCAACGGCGCATCTGTCGCCGCCAGTCTTCTTCGATGACCTGCACTTTCGTCGCCGGCCCTACGACCCACGAGCCGCTTACGCGAAGTCGAAGACCGCCACGGCTCTCCTCGCCGTTGAGGCGACCCGGCGCTGGTCGTCGGAGGGGATCTACGCCAACTCGCTTAATCCCGGTGCTATTGCCACGGGTTTGCAGCAGCACACCGGCGGCCTGGTGACCCCTGTCGAGTTCCGCAAGACCGTGCCACAAGGGGCGGCGACTTCGGTGTTGCTGGCAGCTTCTCCCTTGCTGGACGGGATCGGAGGACGGTACTTCGAGGACTGCAACGAATCTCGGGTGGTCGCTGAGCGTCCAACTGACTTCAGCGGTGGAGTCGCGCCCTACGCCCTCGATAGGGAGAACGCCGAGAGGCTGTGGCGAATATCGGAGAAGCTGCTCGGTAGCAGTTAGAGCCGCCCCGAAGACTGCCCCAGTCGTGCGATCAAGGGCCGTTAGTGGGGTCACGCAGAATGTCGCCAGAGGTGACCTTCGGGGCGTGAGCCCGAAGATCGAGTCAGCTGTCAGGAGTGTCGTGGAATGACGGGGTGTAGCAGACGGCGACCAGCAAGCCTTCCGGGCTCAACAGCCTGGCCGTGATCTGGGTCCACGGCTCGGTGCGTGCATCGTGGATGAGTCGATAGCCCTTGGTCGTGAGTTCGCTGGCGGCCGCGGCGACGTCTTCGACCTCGAATTCGATGCTGGCCTGAGGAACCGGGATGTCGGCTGGCCATTCGGCGGTACCGAAACAAGCATATGCCGCTTCTGACAGGGGCCACAGGCCGAAGTGCTTCGTTCCTTCGAGCTTATGGGTGAACACGTAGTTGCCCTCTTCGCCTTCGAAGGACAGGCCCAAGGCGTCCCGATAGAACGAGCGAGATGCATCAGCGTCTCGCACGATCGGGGCGACACTCGTCATGAACTCGACCTCCATCAGTTCCACCTCCCTCATCTGTTACTCCAGCGCGTTCTCGTTATACCCGAGGACCGGCGACTTCCATCCTTGCCTGCGGAGTCACCTTCGGCGGCCCCGAAGGTCGATCCGGGCTAGCGGTTTCTCGGGACCCCGGTAGCGGGAGGCCGATAGTGAGCAGTGCAGCGCCTGGGCGCCTGCACAGTGCAAGTCCGGTGACCAGCAGAGATGTCGGGTTTGAGGCCCGAAGGTGCGTGATGGTCGTGAATCCGCGCCACCAAAGAACGTACAGGTCAGGGCCGGTTTCGGCGATCTGGCACGCCGACACTCGCAAGAGTGACCGCGAACGCCAATGGTGGTGTGAGGGGTCGCTAGGGCCGCCGGCGAGGGCTCGGTTTCACTCCTCGCGAGTCACCTGGTTGCGAATGGTTTGCGCCAGCGGAGGATTCGATGAAGTGATCAACGCTGTCCCTGGCTCTAGCAAGTCGCTTGGCCACTAGCTCCTCGGCCGCAGCTAGGGGAGTGATGCCTTGCGCCTTGGCGCGCTCGAGCACCAAGGTCGTTGTGTCCCGGATCTGACCGACGGCCTTCACCGCGCGCGATCGATCATAGCCATGGGCTTCTTCGGCGATGTTGATGATGCCACCCGCGTTGGCCAGAAAGTCGGGAACATAGAGAATGCCAGCGGCCGCGAGTGAGTCCGCGACCTGAGCGCTAGCGAGCTGATTGTTCGCCGCGCCCACAATGATCGCACAGTGAAGATCAGGCACTGCATCTTCAGTGAGCAGCCCCCCTAATGCACACGGGCACAGGATGTCAGCAGTCGCCGTGGGAGCATCGGACGGGTCGATGAGACGGATGGCACCGGTGCGTATGGCGGCATCCGCCTTGTCGTGATTGACATCGGCGGCGATTACGACGGCCCGTCGTTGAACGAGGAGTCGAATGACCTCTTCTCCCACCTTGCCGGCGCCCACAACGCATACCGTCTTTCCCTTGAGGTCATCACCCCACCGGTGGGCCGCCGCCGCCTCCATCGCAACCACCACCCCGAGAGCAGTCGCTGAACTGGGATCGCCAGATCCGCCGCGCGATGTGGCCGTGCCCGCCACGAAGGGCGTCGTCTCCCGAATTAGATCCATGTCGTCCTGGGTCGTCCCAACATCCTCTGCGGTGACGTAACGCCCATCAAGGCTGTTTACGGCGGCAGCAAAGTCACGGAGAAGATCGGGCGTCTTCACGAGGGTCGGATCTCCGATGATGACCGCCTTGCCACCTCCTTGTGCCAGTCCCGCCAGAGCCGCCTTGTCCGTCATGGCTCTTGAGAGACGAAGGACATCCTCGAGCGCGACCGCCTCGTCCTTATAGGGATAAAACCGGGCCCCGCCCAGGGAGGGGCCCAAGAGGGTGGAATGGACAGCGATGATTGTTCGGAGACCGCTCCCCGCACGTCGCATAATGACGACATCCTCATGCTCAGACCCAGACAGACCTTCCAGCAGCTCGCCTGATTCGGTCTCGCTGAACCCATTCACGACGAAATTCTATGGGCGATCGAACTCGATAGACCCCTGAGTGGACATCCGACATTTCGGACCCGTTTTCGCACCAATAGGAATCGTCCCATTAACTCCGAGAGCCCGTCGTTAGGTTCAGCCCGTGAGGTCCTTGTCCTCCATCTCCCAGACTGGTCAAAGATGTGGCTCTGTAGCGATGAGAAACGGCCGTTCCGGGTCTTCTTCCGTCAGCCCACTCTGCCATTGTGCGCACGCATGGTCTTGAAGAACGCGGTCCGGTGAGCGCAGTCCCTTGGGCGTGAGGGCCGCTCCCCAGGCATCTGCAACCCCACGCGTTTCACGAACGCCTCGCTCTTTGTGCGGATGGTGTGACGGATGATCACCAGACGGTCGATCGACGATCGGTGGGGTCTTCGGGAGCGAAATCTCGGTGCTCTTGACTGACGGCTGCGAGCGATCTCCTTGGCCACCTGATCCATTGCCCGAGCGAGCAGACTATGGCCATGGACGAAGCGTCCGTCGATCCCGATCCGATGACCCAGCTGTCCCGGTGGCTCGAGGTTGCGCGGACAGCTGGCGAGCCCATGCCCGAGGCGATGGCAGTTGCCACGGCCACGACCGATGGGCGCCCAGCCTCCAGAATGGTGCTGCTCCGAGGCATCGATCACCGAGGTCTCGTCTTCTACACCGACCGGGAAAGCGACAAGGGTCGGGACCTGAGGGCGAATCCAGTTGCCGCTGCCCTCTTCCATTGGTTCCTGCCTGTGCACCGACAGGTCCGGGTGACTGGGGCAGTGGAGGTGGTCGATGACGATCAGTCGGACGCTTACTGGCGGTCGCGGCCGCCAGGGGCCCGTCGTAGCGCCGTCGCAAGCCACCAGAGCAAGGTGGTCGATACTCGAGCGGTGCTCGAAGAGCGGGTGGCCGAGCTGGCCGAGGCGTTTCCCGATGAAACTGGGCCGCCGCGCCCTCCTCGATGGGGCGGCTACCGGATCCGGCCTGAGGTCGTCGAACTCTGGGAGGAAGGAGCGGCCCGCCTGCACGATCGGCTCCGCTACCAGGCGCGGTCCGGAAGCTGGGGGATCGAGCGGTTATCGCCCTGACAACCTTGAACGGCCGATGATCGAGTTCGTGGTCACTCCGACTGCTAGTGAAGCGATCCATCAGACTCATTGGCTTCAGGCCTGGGTGCCACCTTGACTCCGCTCGGCCAGTTCGCGGAACTCCTCGGGAACTCGTTCGGCGGCGGAAAGTGCGACAGTGGCGTAGCCGACGGCAGTCCGGCCGAACTTGTCCCTGATGGCATCGACGGACCGGTCCAGTCCCCATCTGGAGGCTTCGACGACGGATCCAGGTCGGGGGCCCGCATTTCGCCGCAAACTGGTGGAATGGATAGGTAGCTCGAGCTGCAAGGAATGACCTGGGCGCAAGTTGGAGACCGAAACAGCGATGAGCGTGATTTCGCGTTCCCGTTCGTTATCCAGAATGGCTGAGTGGGCGAGCTTTTCAGCCACCTCAGTCAGCGTCAGGGTGGACGAGATCGCAACGGACAACGTGACAGACCGGGTCACAGAGCGCAGGTGAGGAAAACGAACCCGTACGGTCACTGTCCGACCGGCCAGGGTTGCCTTTCGCAGGCGGCCGGCAACTCTGTCAGCCAAGTAGCCGAGCGTCTCTCGGATGAGCTCTGGAGTTGCATCCCGACGTCCGAGGGCGGCCTGGGCACCCATGGACTTCGACCGGGCCGGAGTCTCCACTGCCCGCTCGTCGACGTTGGCCGAGAGAGCGGCCAGTTTTGCTCCGGCTGCCTGGCCGAGCAGACTGCCCAGGATCGGGCTGCCGGCCTTGGCGAGTTGCCCGATGGTATAGATCCCGGCCTGCTGGAGGCGCCGTTCCGTCGTGGGTCCGACACCCCATATCAGCCCGATTGGAAGGGGGTCGAGAAAGTCGCTCTCATCGCCCTGATCCACGGCGACGAGGCCGTCAGGCTTGGCCACCTGTGACGCCACCTTGGCGAGATGCTTCGTGCGGGCCACGCCAACCGACAAAGGGAGACCGATCTCGTCGCGTACGCGTCGGCGAATGGCAGCAGCTATCTCAGTCGGTGCTCCGAAGAGATGGACGGCGCCGGCTACATCGAGGAATGCCTCATCTATCGACACCCGCTCGACTCGAGGGGTGAAGTCATGAAAGACGGAGACGACATCATCGCCAAACTGTTGGTAGCGGTCGAAGTGGCCACCGACGAACAGGAGATCACCGCAGAGCTGGCGGGCCCGCCAGCCTGGCATGCCCCCGCGGACGCCGTAGCTCCTGGCCTCATACGATGCCGCCAGCACCACACTGCCGCCTACGGCGATGGGCCGGTTCCGCAATGAGGGATCCAACAGTTGCTCAACCGACGCGTAGAAGGCGTCGAGGTCGGCATGCAGGATCGTCGCTCGCCTGACTGGCGGAAGTTCCACACTTGGCAAATTAGTCGAACATATGTTCGCTTTCCAGGGGAGGACTGACCGTTCCATCTCCATGGACTACGCCACCCACTTTGAGAACGGGGCCGAGCTCGACCATTTCGTGTGTCCGAGTCAGTACACGGGGGGCGAGACGATTGCCGGCGTCCCGGTGGCCCGGCCCACGATGACGTTCGGCAGCGCGGATCGACGGACATCAGCCCCGGTACATCCCTACTAGCGAAATCCTGCAGGTAGTGATGGATCCAGACGATCGATCCTGCCCCGCTGCCACGTTGCACTCTGTGGGCTCACCGACTGGCTAGTCAGAGCGCAGGGCTCGTCGCCCATGGGCCGATGCCACCAATGCGCGTGATCGAGTACCGCACGATGAAGCCAGGTTCCGACTCCTCAGGAACGGGGACTCGAGCTTCAGGTGAGACATAGACCTTGGCGTGCCTGGTCATCAGGTCCCAGATGCGAGGGCTGGGTTCAGCGCCTTACGACACTTTTGGAACGCATGCTTGAACCGGGCAATTCGGGAGGCTCCTTCGGGTGACTAACCCGAAGGTCTCGGGATGCAGCGCGTTTCTCGGGACTCGAACGCGGAATCGGCGGAATTGAGTAGTGCAGCGCCTGGGCGGCTGCACGTTCAAGCCGGTGATCAGCAGTAATGTCGGGTTTGCAGCCCGAAGGTGCGTGATGGTCCTGAACCCCCGCTCTTTTGCTGCCATCCGCACGTCGTGTCGTGACTGGTCACCGTCACCCACGTCGCTGGGGCGAGTCAGTCAGCGAACCGTAGGCATCGGGACGACGTGTCGAGAGGAGTGGAAATAGTGAGAGCCAGTCCCGACGCTGGTCCACGTCCAAGTCGGCGATCAGAACCGCCGGCTCGTCGCGTGGTGCCTGCACAAGAATGCGACCGTAGGGGTCCGAGACAAACGAGGACCCATAAAAGGTAATCGGTGACTCGCTGCCGATACGATTGGCCGCGACCATGAACGTCCCATTTGCGATTCCACTGGCGAGGATTACCTTCTCCCACAGTGGCTCGGTGTCGAATTCAGGGTGGTCCGGTTCCGATCCGATCGCGGTGGGATAGACAAGAACGGCAGCTCCGTTCAGCGAGTACGCCCGCGCCACCTCCGGGAACCACTGGTCCCAGCAGGTCGGGAAACCGAACTCTGCACTGCCGACACGCAACGTATGAAATGCATCGGGTCCGGCCGGTCCAGGCGTGAAGTATTTGTCCTCGTAGTAGCCGCTGGTGATGGGAATGTGCAGTTTGCGCGTTCGGAGGCGCAACCTGCCGTCGGGTGCGACCACAATGGCGGTGTTGTACCCGAGGTGGTGCCTCGGGCGCTCCTCGAAGAGTGAAGCGTGCACCAAAACGCCGGTCTCTGCGGCCATGGCCGCGGCGAAGCGCATGGTCGGGCCGGTCTCAAGTTGTTCGGGTTGAACACGTCCCGGGCCCGGTCCCCGAGGCGTTACGGCGAAATACGGGGACAGGGTGAGTTCCTGCAGGCACACGAGCGCGACCCCTTCCTCCGCGGCCAGGCGAATGCCTTCGGCGAGGGCCTCCCGATGCTCGCCGGCGTCAGCGTGCCAAGCCAGCTGCACAACGCCAATCCGCACCGGCGGGTGTGTCGGTGGTTGAGTCCGAGCGTGTGAAGGTTGCGGGGTCGCATGGAGCACTCTCATCAAAGCGGCACCTGCTGGGTGATGCAGTGCGGGCCGCCGCCCCCATAGGCAATGGTCAGCCCTGGCACACCGACAACCCGGCGAGCTGGATAAGCGGCGCGTATGCGCTGGAGAGCTTCGTCATCGGACGGGACCCCGGCGAGTGGGATGACGACGCCCTCATTGCAAAGATACAGGTTGAGGTACGACAGCATCACTTCGGTGCCTCCAACTCGGCCGTGAGCCATCAACGGAAACTCGATCACCGCGAAGCCTGCGACTTCGGCGCGTCGACGATTCTCAGCCATCTTCTCGTGGTCGGGATCTCCAGGAGGTCTCGACAGCATGAGCAAGCCGTCGTCATCGGTAAGTGCGGTGAACATGTCGACGTGCCCGTCCGTGTCGCGGTCCCCGACCAGGCCGCCGCCGAACCAAACAATTTCTGTCGCGCCCAGATACTCCCGCAGGCACCGCTCTATGTCTTCGATGGAGAGGTGGGGATTGCGATTGGGATTGAGAAGACACTGTTCGGTCGTCACCAGCCGGCCTCGACTGTCGATGCAGAACGAGCCACCTTCCAGCACGAGCGGGGCCACGATTACGTCAGCCGCGAACCGCTCGGCGAGAGCGGCGCCAGCGGCAATATCACGGTCGCATCCGTCGAACTTCCCACCCCAAGCATTGAATCCGAAATGCACTCCGAGTCGCCCTTGGTGGCCTCCGACGACGAACGCGGGGCCGTTGTCGCGTACCCAAGAATCGTCGAGGGGGATTTCGATCACCTCCACTCCGTCGCCCACGGCCTGACGCGCCTCCGCTGCGTCCGCGGCGGTCGACGCCACGACGGTTACCGGTTCGAAGCAGGAGACCGCCTTGGCGACGCCGGCATATTCGTGTTTCGCGTCGTTGAGAGCGGAACCCCACAACTCGCGTCGGCAGGGCCACGAGATCAGGGTGCGTTCGTGGGGTGCCGTCTCGGGCGGCATCCGATAGCCGGTCAGAGAGGGCGCAACTCCCGGAGTGGTCAATTTCGTGACGGCCCCCGGCGGGTCGGACTCATGAGCTGGCAATCGTGCCCTTCCACTCGATTGAGTTCCAACAGACTAGAGGATCCCCGGTTTGGCCGGTCTCGACCTCGCAGTGCTCCTCGCTGCGTCCGGGCTCGTGAGCGTCACGATCATGGACTTCGATCTCGTGGAGGGGCGCAACTTGGACCAGCTGATGGGGCCCACCTGTCGCGACGTCAACCTGCGGGGTGGGGTCCACGTGGCCAACCGGGAGGCGCACCGCAACGCCACCGCCCCCGAGCTGGTTGTTCGCACGAGCTCGCCGAGCCGAAGGAGACCTATGCCAGGACCCTCACCGGCGTTCATACGGCGGTCGAATCGGCACGGCGTGTCGGCGACCGTGCCTTGGCGCATCAAGATCTGCGCCGGCCTCGCGGCTGTTGTCGAGTCTCGCGCGCTCCGGCGACGACCCGAAGGGAGCGCGGCAACGCCGTCAACCTGCAGAGAAGCCCGGTCGTTGAGGGTGCTGTCCATTCGTCCGCCAGTGCAGCCTCGTGCGCACTCAGCAACGCTTGGGCCCGGCGCTCAGAGGCAGGCCACCGGCCACCTCCATCATGTACCTCCATACCGGAGCGAATTCGGCCGTTCCGTTCGCACACAACGGGGTTGCGCTGTCGACGGCTGTCGAGTCGTGCGTTGCGAGGATCACATCGGGCACCGTGGCCGAGGTGACTAGCTCATGGCTGTGCGAGTAGGGAGGATTGTTGGTGTCAACGGATACCGCTGGACCGAGGGCCGCCAGATTGAGCGCGGTCCAATCCGTTCGGATCTTCGGATAGAAAGGATCCTGGGTGTGGTCAAATCCGGTATAGCGATTGAGGGCCGTGAGGTGGCCGGTCGTGAGATAGGTCGCAGCCACCGGTGGCGTGGTGCTTGTCGAATCCACGTCTGACGAAAGCATGATGATACCCTCGACCTTTTCGATTTTTGCGATATAGGCGGCATCTCCCCCTCCCTGGGAATGGCCGGCGACGACCACCAGATTCCATTTGACGTGGCCCCCGCTCAGGAACGACGCCCAGCCCTCGGAGGGATAGGTCTTTGCCAAATACCCGAGCATGTCGACGAGGCGCACGCTGATGGACTGAGCAGGAGCGACACTGCTGTATGAGCTTGCATCCGTCCCGTCAAAGTCGTTCTGACGAACAGTTCCGTAGCAGGTCAGGTTGTCGCGACAGATCGTCCCGACCGCCTGCGTGTTCTCATACGTGAGCCCAATGGTGTGGAAGCCGAGTTGTGCCGCCTCTTTGAGAAACAGTTGGCAACAGTCAGGCTGACCGCCTGTGCCTGGAAAGAACACGAGCAGCTCGCTATTCGACCGGACAGCGGTGTCGAGCGCGACGAAGTTCGGGACGGCTGGTTCTTCCAGGATCGGATTCGTCGTCGTGGGCGGCACCTGCAACACCGTCGGACCTGGGGTGCTCGTTGCGGAGGTCGCGAGCACGGTGGACGGCGAAGGCTGCGTCGTTGAGGAGGGAGACGTCGCCGTGGCGCGACCGGCCAAACGGCCACACGCAACTGTCCCGAGACACCCCACCACCAGGACCAAGCAGACGGTGGCGACCCGGAGCGGTATGCCGCACCTGGTCTTTGATCTCGAACGCGCCGCCTGCCCGTCTGCCATACCAAGTGATAGTAAGGTCCCTTGACGATATTGTCAATACCCTTTACTATATGGTCATGAACAAGCCCGGCGAAAGTTTCGGAGGGTCACGAATCCCTACCGGAGCGCGGACACCAGCCCTGATCCGAGCGCTCATGCGCGACACGCTCCGAACCAGTGCGGGACGCCTGACTGCACGTGGTTTCGCTGACCTCGGACCCGGCCAAGTCGGTGTGCTTCACATCATTGGCACAGGCCGACGGATCACTGAGATCGCATCGCTGCTCAAGACTTCCAAACAGGCGATTAAACAAACGGTCGATGCTCTGGTGGCACACGGGTACGCAGAACGGCATTCCGACCACGCCGACGGCAGAGCAAAGGTAGTGACCCTCACTCGCCGCGGACGGGATGCCGCAGCCGCCTCACTAGAGATCGCCGAGGAGATAGACGAGGCCTGGGAGTTGATTTTGGGATTCGACAGTTACAACACCATGCGTACGGCGTTGATCACGCTCATCAGTGACGCACGCAGTGGCACAACCGGGTGGATGTCGATGCAGCAGCCGGACTGAGGACAAGACTGTGCGGTGGCGATGGCTGAGAGCAGGGACTGACAAATCGGAAGGCGCGCACCCAGCGGGCGATCGTCGGGGCCTGTGTCGGGACCGCTCCCGGCACAATGGTCATCGCCGATCTGTTCCTCCGTCGCGCATCGCAGTCAGCGGAATCGGAGGTGGGCGAGGCTCGACATGTTCCGTCGTCGGGTGTTTAACCTGATGGTCGAGTCAGTGCGCTCCCATGCAGTTGTCTACTCAACGACCTCGCGCGCTCGATCCGTTTCGCGGACGTCGAGCGTGCAGGTCAGGGACACGGGATCGGGTCTGTCCTCACGTTGAGCGCTTTACCGGCCGTAGCGGTCCTGTAGGCGAACAACGTCGTCCAGCTCGGTGGTGCTCGCTTCCAGTACATCGGTATCGACGATCGCGATCATCCGGTGTCGAACTCCCGGACGTATGTGCACTGACTCCCCCGGGAGCAGCTCGAACGACTCAAGGTCGTCGTTGCCCGTGCCTACCTCGAACAACAGGCGACCCGCCTGCACACAGATCGTCTCCTCCTTGCGCTCGTGATACTGCAGTGAGAGGGCGTGTCCCTGGTTTACGTGGAGCACCTTGCCGCAGTACTTGCCATCGACGAGCGCGAAATGGAGTTCGTAACCCCAAGGCTTCTCGACTCGGCGGGCGCGCTCCGCCCAATCGGATTTGGACATATCGGTAGCGTACCGGTGGCTCCGATGGTGAGCGGGCCCGACGACCGCTCGAGCCCCGGTGCGCCGACGCATTAGGTAGTGGGCGCTCGATGTCGCGCCAAGCGGTACACGGCCTGTCCCAGCATCCCCGGTTGTGTCGAGCCGAGCCTCGGCAAGCCCTCCGTGACGCGCTTACGCTTCGTGCCCCGCACAGGGCAGACCGGAGCAGACGAGCTGGACGGTTCCGAGCCTCGAACTGAGAAAACGGAACGGTGGAAATCGCTCTGCCAAACTTGTGGTCGCGGCAGGCATGGCCAGTCGACAGATGCCGACGACGCGGATGACGAGCGGTCGGCTTGGGGTGGGGATGTCGCGGAAGTCGGGATTGCCTCGGCCGCACGAGCGAAAGGAGGACACCGGTGGATCGCAAGAACGGTGTGACCGCGGGCACGTGACGGAGGCAGCAGGCCCGCTGCGTGGGGTACGGGTGCTCGATCTGAGCTGGGGGGTGGCGGGGCCCGTCGGCGTCCTGCTTCTCGCGGAGCTCGGTGCCGACGTCATCAAGGTCGAGCCGCCGGGCGGGGATCCCTTTCGACGCCAGCCTGCCTACCACGTGTGGAATCGCAGCCGGAGGTCAGTGGTGCTCGACCTCAAAGCAGACGAGGGTCGGGACGTCTTCTTGCGGCTGTGCCGGAGTGCCGATGTCCTGGTGGAAACGTTCAGCCCGGGCACCATGGACCGGCTCGGGCTCTCCTACGCGGATGTCTCACCGCTGTTTCCCCGCTTGGTCTTCTGCTCGGTGCCGGCCTATCCGCCCAGGCACCGCTTTGCTGATCGACCCGGTTGGGACGCCACGGTCCAGGCCCGCTCCGGCATGCAGAACGGGCAGCCAGGATGGCGACCCGGACCCATCTACCTACACTTTCCCGCCCCGAGCATGGCGGCGTGCTTCCTCTTGGCCACGGGCGTGCTCTCGGCTCTGGTCTACCGTGAGGCGACCGGGCGCGGGCAGCACGTCCAGACGTCGCTCTATCAGGGAGTCCTCGCGTACACCACACAGATTTGGCAGGAACACGAACGAGCGCCCGCGGGCTTTCACGCGACAATGGCGAAGACGTATCCGCCCGGCATCCATCAGACGTCCCTCTTCGAGTGTGCCGGCGGTGAGTGGATCCACGCCGCGACGATGAACGGCCTCACCCCGACACGCACACCCGAGGAGATCCTCGGACTGGATCCGGTGGACCCACGCGCGCTGCACGCGGACCCCGAGTTACGCGCGCGCCACGAGGTCCGGCTCCGTGCCGCCTACTTGCAGCGGCGCCGCGCAGAGCTGATCGAGGAATTCCACCAAGCCGGTCTTGGCGCCGAGGCGGTGGGACCGATGGCCGAGGTCTTCTCCCATCCCCAGTTCGTGGCCAACGGGCTGGCGGCAACCGTCGAGGACCCCGAGCTCGGGCCTACCACACAGGTTGGAGTTCCGGCGGTCTTGCGCGGCACACCGGGGGCGATCCAGGGCGGTCAGCCCCGTGCTGGTGCACACAGCCGCGAGGTGTTGGCGGACGCGAAATATACGGCGGCCGAGATCGACCGTCTGCTCGACGCGGGAATCGTGGAGGACGTGTCGTGGGTCCGTTGACCGGTGTTGTCGTCCTCGACCTCGGCCAGTATTTGGCCGGGCCTTTCGGTCCTATGGTCCTCGCGGATTTGGGGGCCGAGGTCATCAAAGTGGAGCCCGTGCGCGGTGACAGCATGCGGATGGCCGGGATGCCTTTCGTGGGGTGCCAGCGCGGCAAGCTCGATCTCGCCGTCGACGTCAAGACCCCCGAGGGGCTCGAAGCACTCATGCGCCTGGCCGAGATCGCCGATGTGGTCCACCACAACATGACGAAAGGGACCGCGGCACGCCTGGGCATCGACTACGAATCTCTCAAGGCGCGCAACCCCGACCTCGTCCACTGCAACACGTACGCCTACGGTGCTGAGGGACCACTGTCGGAGTTCGGCGGCCTCGACCCTCTCTACCAGGCCGCGTGCGGCCTCGAGTTCGAGGCGGGTCCGGTGGCCGAAGGCAACCCGCCCCTGTATCTCCGCTTCGGGATGACCGACACGGCCAACGCCATGGTGTCGGCGGTCGGGGTGCTCGCCGCCCTGTACCACCAACGTCGTACTGGCGAGGGACAGGATCTCTGGACGTCGCTTCTCAATGGTGCGGCCGTGTTCGGTTCCGACGTGTTCCTTGTCGAGGGACAGCCCGGCCCGGTTCGTCCCGGTCTCGACGGCAACCAGGTGGGGGTCTCGCCCTGCTGCCGCCTGTACGAGACCCAGGAGGGGTGGGTCCAAGTCGCGGCGTTCGGATCAGGTCAATGGGCACAGCTCTGCCGTCTGGTGGACCGCCCCGACTTTGCCGCGTTACGAGACGATCGAGGCCCGGGTGGCTGGCAGGCTGGAGATCGAGTCGCGCGCTTGAACCGATCTTCCGCACGCGGACGGCAGTGGCCTGGTTCCACGATCTCACCGAGGCAGGTGTGGACGCGGAGGTCTCCGTCGACACCAACGATGGAGAGGTCATGCTCCACGACGCCGACAACGAGCGGCTCGGCCTGGTGGTGGAGTATCCCCATCCGATCCTCGGACAGCTGCGCCAGTTCGGCACATTGATTGACTTCTCGGAGTCGCCGACCGGTCCCTATGGTCCTCCACCTTTGGTGGGAGAACACACCCGCGCCATCATGGAGCGCCTCGGCTACTCGAGCCAGGAGATCGAGGACCTGTTGACCCGGGGAATCGTCTACGAGCCAACCGAGGACTACGGCTGGACGCTCTGATCGTCGTCGCGTTCCGGGACATCTCGGCGAGATGGAGGATCCGAACGGGTCCCGGAGGAGCCGGTGGGCAGGGCGGCGTTCGATCCTCTCGGGCGGGTCTTCGGGGCCGTTCCCTCGGGGTTGGTCGCCGCTCATCGACAGTGGGTGGGGAACTCGTCGGCCACAACGCGCTGGAGTTCATTCGCCGGTTCCCCCTGCGCCGGATGAGGACGACAGAGCCCCGTCCTTTGGCGGAGTCGGAGACTCCGCTACGTTGTCTGCCGGTGCGCAATGGACCGTGATGCCCTGGCTGTCATGCCTGAGGCCGGACCTGTGCCGGGGTCAGGGGCCGCGAAGGCGTTTCGCAACGATTTTGACGCCGCGTTGTACAACGTGATCATCGCCAGCGCAGGGCACGACACCAACAGCGCAGGGCACGACACCACCAGCTCGTCGATCGCTGGGGGCCTCGAGGCGCTGCTACGCCATCCCGACCAGCTGACCCGCTTGCGAGACGACCCGACGCTCGGTGCGACCGCGGTCGAAGAGATCATCCGGTGGGTGACTCTGGTAAAGGAATTCATGCGCACCGCCACCGAAGACCGCGTCATCGGTGGTGAGACGATCCCAGCTGGTGACTCCGTCTATCTCGCCTACCTCTCGGCCAACAGGGACGAGGCCGCATTCAACGATCCCTTCCGGTTCGACGTCGGGCGGGCGGACAACAAGCATGTGTCCTTCGGGCACGGCGTTCACTTCTGCCTTGGCGCCCACCTCGCTCGCCTGGAATTGCGGATCTTTCTGGAGGAGCTCCTCGCCCGCCTCAAAGACATGGAGCTCGCTGGCGAGCCACTGAGGACGGCGACAGTGTTCGTCGGTGGCCTCAAGCACCTGCCCATCTCGTACCGCGTGCGCTGATGGAGCTGACGACGCTCGGACGCACTGGGCTGGCCGTTTCGATCGCCGGTCTCGGCTGCGGTGGGCACAGCCGGCTTGGGCTCACCAACGGGGCCAGCGAGGACCAAGCGGTCGCCGTCGTCCACCGAGCGCTCGATCTCGGCATCAATCTCATCGATACGGCCCGCGCGTACGGGACCGAGGAGGTCGTAGGTCGGGCGCTGGCGGGTCGACGCGAGCAGGTGATCGTCTCGACCAAGGCAATGCCCGAGGTGAACGGCCATCTCCTCAGCGCCGAGGCGTTGCGCGGGTCGGTGGAGAAGAGCCTGCAGCGGCTTCGGACTGACCACGTCGATCTCTTCTTCGTCCACGGCGTGGGCGTCCAACACCTGGAGCACTGCCGCCGCGTGCTGGCCCCCGAGCTCGCGCTGATGCGGGGCGAAGGAAAGATTCGGTTCGTCGCGGTCAGTGAGGCCTTCGCCCGCGACACCACGCACGAGGCGCTCTCCACGGCACTGGATGCCGGCGACGACTGGTTCGATGTGGCGATGGTCGGATTCAACCTGCTCAACCCGTCGGCTCGCGGTCGGGTGTTTGCCGCCACACAGGCGCAAGGCATCGGCGTGCTCGTGATGTTCGCCGTGCGCCGCGCACTCTCTGACCCCGAGGTGTGTCGGGCCGTCGTCACCGACCTGGTCGCGAAAGGCGACGTAGACCCCGCCAGCGTCGCCGATGGCGACGACCCTCTCGGCTTCCTCGTCCATCCGGACGGCGCCACTTCGGTGGTCGATGCCGCGTACCGCTTCGCCCGCCACGAGCCGGGCTGCGATGTGGTCCTCACCGGCACTGGCAGCGTCGACCACCTCGGTGAGAACGTGCGCTCGATCACGGCGGGGCCCCTTCCCGAGGCCGACCTCGGCCGGCTGCGAGCGATGTTCGGCACCGTCGATTCGGTCAGCGCCAACTGACGAACACAGAAACGGTCACGACGTTGTGCCTGCCAGCCCCGGACCGACTACCGCAGCGTCTTGACGAAGCTCGGCGTGACTCCGACGGAGTCCGCCTGACCGTGTGGACACCCGGATAGCAACGGCCGTGCGCCTAACAGTCCTCTCTCGGCTCCGGCGGCGGTGACGAAGGGGCCATGACCCTTCGGGTGCGACTCAATCACCGGGTCCTGCTCACGCGGCCGATCGACTCGGCGGAGCCTGGCACGGCACGGGGACTGAAGAGATTCCGGTATAAGTAAGTACGTAATCTTGTAATAAGGACGTGTGATGACCGATACTCTCATCCTCTCTCCCGAACCGGAAGTCGCTGCACTTGACGCGTACTCCCAGGTCGTCGTCTCAGTCGCCGAACAGCTGACCCCACGAGTCGCCGCGTTGCAGGTATCCCGGCGCCGCCGTGACGGGAGCATCGCTGCCGGCGCAGGCTCGGCAGTCGTGTTCACGAGCGACGGCTTCCTGCTCACCAATGCCCACGTGGTCGGGAAGGCGGAGGCCGGTCAGGCCGCCTTCGCCGACGGCACCACCGTCCCGTTCCGCGTCGTTGGCAGCGACCCCCTCTCTGACCTGGCCGTGGTCCGCGCCGATGGCGTGACGCCGGCGCCGGCGCGACTAGGTGAGGCCTCGCAGCTCAGAGTGGGACAGCTGGTCGTGGCGGTCGGCAACCCCCTCGGGTTGGCCGGCACCATCACCGCGGGAGTCGTCAGTGCCTTGGGCCGCTCACTGCCGACCCGAGCAGGCGAAAACACACGCATCGTCGATGACGTCATTCAGACCGACGCGGCACTGAACCCGGGGAACTCAGGCGGGGCACTGGTCGTCGCCTCGGGTCAGGTCGTGGGCATCAACACCGCGGTTGCCGGGGTGGGCGTCGGCCTTGCCATCCCCATCAACGGAATCACTCGACAGATCGTCGCCACCCTCATGGCCGAGGGCCGTGTCCGCCGGGCCTACCTGGGTTTGGCGGGGACCCCCGCCGCACTCCCTCCGCCGGTGGCCCTTCGACTCGATCAGAAGATCGGAATGCGAATCGAGCAAGTCGTATCGCAAGGACCGGCCGCAAAGGCTGGACTGCGACCCGGCGACCTTTTGGTCAGTGCCAATGGCGAGGCAGTCACGAACGCCCAGTCGTTGCAGCGACTGATGCTCGGCGATGCCATCGGCCAGCCGTTGGCGTTGACCGTGCTCCGATCCGAAGCCCTCGTCGATGTGATCGTCACACCCGAGGAACTGCGTGCAGACGGATGATCCCAAGGCGGGTCCGGATGGCCACCTGACAATCGAGCTCCTCGTGCGAGTCCGCTCACACGGTTACGGGTTGGACGCGATGGGCGCCCGAAAGCGCCTCAGCGAATGGGGCTTCCGAAGCGAATGACGTTTCCGTCGGGGTCGGTGATTGAGCCCTCCCGTTTGCCGTAGTCCTCGTCCCGAGGACCATCCACTTCAATCCCCGCTCGTCTCCATTCCTCAGCTACTCGACCGGCGTCCTGGCAATGGATGTAGAGAGCACCGTGACCGGGAGATTCGTCACCATCAGTTTCGGCAAGGTGGATCGTGAGGTCTCGATCTCGGTGAGCGAAGGCGTAGGTGTCGTCGTGGAACGAGGTCTCGAAGCCTGCACGCTCGAACCAGGCGACCGATCGAGCAACATCGGCGACCTTGAAAATTGGCTCGAACCCCGTCACCAACCACTGTCCCGTCATGAGCTGAAGCTGGCCGTCTCGCTGCCCGTTCAGCCCGCCAAGGCAGTCGTGGCAGATCGGCTGGTCGGGGTGCGAGCGCAGTCTGACCCACCAATCGACGGACGTGGTACAGCACACACACGTCACGGCCATTCAGGTCCTCCTCCTTACGTAGTAGACGATCCCTTCCCAGTCGCTGACAGGGTCAAGTGGCTGGACCCCGCCGAGAGCAGACACCGGACCGCCGCGGCAAACCGTAGACGCCGCCGATGGGTCTACGCCTTCGGGTGCATCGAGTCTCAGTTGACCCACTCCGGAAGAGATCGCGGCAGTGCTCCATACCCTGGGCCAGGGTTGCAAATACCAGGCCGACTCTCGGGCAGAGTTGGTGGCGAAGATGACCGCCGCTGTCCGCGGGTCAAGACGGTTTTTCAAGCTGCCGTTCTGTCTCGAAGTGCCAACATGGCCAGATGGTGACCGCGTGCCTTCGTTGACCTCCACCGACCGGTCGCGCGCAGCTCAACGCGGGGGTGGGCGGCGCTGGGCCACCCTGTCGGTTCTTTGCGTCACCCTGCTGCTCATCAGCCTGGACAACACCATTCTCAACGTGGCTCTGCCCTCGATCGTCCGCAGCCTGCACGCCACATCGAGTCAGTTGCAGTGGATCGTCGACGCCTATGCCGTCGTCTTCGCCGGACTCTTGTTCACCCTCGGGGCCCTGGGAGACCGGGTCGGGCGAAAATGGGTGTTCATGGGCGGCCTCGTTGTGTTCGGGGCCGGTTCGGCGTTGGCGGCCTTCTCGGGAAGCCCGGACCGCCTGACAGCCGCCCGGGCGGTGATGGGGGTGGGGGCCGCTGCCCTCATGCCGTGCACCTTGTCGATTCTCACCAACGTCTTCACCGCCGAGCGAGAGCGGGCCCGGGCCATCGGGATATGGTCGGCGACCGCCGGCCTCGGCGTGGCCATCGGCCCGATCCTTGGCGGCTTCCTGCTGGTTCACTACTGGTGGGGCTCGGTCTTCCTGATCAACGTGCCTATTGCGCTGGTCGGGGTGGTTGCCGCCGCGTTCCTCGTCCCGAACTCGAAGAACCCGCTCGCCAAGCGGGCCGACCCGGTCGGTTCGGTCCTCTCGATGCTGGGACTCGGGCTGTTGCTGTGGGGGATCATCGAAGCCCCCAACCGTTCATGGTCCTCCCCGACGATCGTCGCCGCCCTGGTCGGTTCGGCCGTCATCATCGGCGTCTTCGTCATCTGGGAGCGGCGCATCGACCACCCGCTGTTGCCCCTGCACTTCTTCTCCAACCCCCGCTACAGCGCGGCCATCGCCTCTCTGGCCCTGGTGCTGTTCGCCCTGCTCGGCATGTTCTTCCTCATCACCCAGTATCTGCAGTTCTGCCTCGGCTTCAGTCCGCTCAAGACAGGGTTGGGGATCGGGCCCATCGCCCTGGTGCTGCTCGTGTTCGCTCCGCTCTCGGTCCTCGTGGTCCGACGGTTCGGCACGAAGGTGGTGGTTGCCGGCGGGCTGCTCATGATCGCCCTCGGCCTCGGGCTGTTGTCACATACCTCGGTGCACAGCACCTACGGCGACAGCCTTCCTTTCTTCGTGCTGATCGGTGCCGGGGTGGGCCTGGCCCTCGCTCCCTCGACCGAGTCGGTCCTCGGCTCGCTCCCCAAGGAGGAGGCCGGGGTCGGCTCGGCTTCGAGCGACACGTCCATGCAGATCGGTGGGGCACTTGGCGTGGCGGTCCTCGGCACCGCCCTCGCAATCCGCTACAAGGACGTCATGACGCCCCTGCTGGACCACCGACACATCCCGGCCGGAATCGACCAGCTCATCCTGGGGTCGCTCGGTGGCGCTTTGGCTGTCGCCCAACGGGCTCCTGGCGCGTTCGGCGAGGAGTTGGCCGACGCCGCCCGGCGTGGCTTCATCTCTGGCATGGACCTCGGGTTCATCGTCGCCGCCGTCGTGGTTGGAGTGGCCGGCGTGGTCGTCCTGGCCGTCCTCCCCAACCGGCCTGACCCCTCGGGCTCGCCACCGCCAGCCCCGGACGAGGACGGAGGGGGTGGCGGTGATCTCGACCAAGGTGTAGGAACGCAAACATCTCGACTGGGCCCCGTTCAAGAGAGGGAGAAACCATGACCAACCCGGTTGGTTGTACTCACACGGTGACTCGAACGAACCCGTCGACACTCCGGTGATGAGCCGTGACGTGCAGTCAGCGCTGGCTCGGTATGTCGCGGCGCTTTACCCAACCTGAAAGGCAAACCTGATCATGGAGAATACCGGGACCGAGCCAACGTCGATGATCTTCGTCCTCTTCGGAGCCACGGGAGACCTGTCTCGTCGGCTGGTTCTCCCCGCCTTCTACCGCTTGGCGATAGCCGGTCTTCTTCCCGAGGACTGGAGGATGATCGCGGACGGTCGTGGCCAGTCCACCGATGAAGAGTTTCAAGAAGAAGTCCGAAAAGCCCTCGAGGAGTTTGGGCCACAACCCTCAGAGGGACCATGGGACGAGGTGCGCAGCCGCCTTCGCTTTGCCGGAGGCGGATTCGCAGTGGATGACGCCGGGAGCCTTCTCGACGTGCTCTCGCAAGCGAAGAAGGAAGTTGGTGGAAGTCCGCAACTGATTCATTACATGGCTGTGCCCCCCTCCGCGTTCGGGCCCCTGACCGAGGCGATCGGCGCGCATGGTCTGGCTGCCGGCTCCCGAGTGGTCTACGAGAAGCCGTTTGGGACCTCTCTGGAATCGTTTCGGAAACTGGACAAAATCGCTCGTGCGACGTTCGAAGAATCGCAGATCTACCGGATCGATCACTTTCTCGGAAAGGAGGCGACGCAGAACATTCACGTTCTGCGGTTTGCCAACGGCCTCTTTGCCGGTGCTTGGGATAGTTCGCATATCGAGAGCGTGCAGGTCGATGTCCCCGAGACTCTCGATGTCGCGATGCGAGCAGACTTCTACGACGCGACGGGTGCCATCCTCGACATGCTGGTCACCCACCTGTTCCAGGTCGCCGGCGAGATCGCAATGGAGCCGCCGCACTGCCTCGAACCCGATTGCCTCGCCGAGGCACGCGAGGAGGTGATCGGTTGCTTTCGACCGTTGGGCGCCACCGACGTCGTTGTTGGGCAGTATGACGGCTACCGGGGCACGGGCGACGTCCCCACCGATTCGCGCACCGAGACGTACGTGGCGGCCCGCATGTGGGTCGACAACGAACGCTGGGCCGGAGTCCCGTTCCTCCTGCGCACTGGGAAGTGTCTCGTCGAGAGCCGACAGAGAGTCAGTGTGGTCTTCAAGGACGCCGTTCCGGGGCTCCCCGGTCAACCAAGCGGCGGAAGCGTCCTCGGCTTCGAGTTGTCCGGGGATGGCGAGATCGATCTGGGGCTCGTGATCAAGCAGCCAGGCCCCGGGACGAACCTGGGGGTGGGGACAACCACGCTGCCCTTGGGTTCGGGCAACGAGAGGGTGCCCCTCCCGGCATACTCGCTCCTTCTCCACGATGTTCTGATCGGTGACCGCTCGCTCTTTACTCGACCGGACGGACTCGAGCACGTGTGGACGGTGGCCGACGGCATCCTGCGGAACAAGCCAGAGCCCATTCAGTACGCACGGGGTTCCTGGGGCCCATCCGAAGCGGCGGAGTTGGCGCGTCCGAATGTCTGGGTCTTGGGCGAGTGATCCGCCTTGCGCTCGGAAGTCATAAAGCCGACGAGACAGCCGCGGCGCCTGCTCCGAACGCGGCGGCGGGAAGGGCCAGGATGATCGGGTCGTCGGACAGACGATGGAAGCCCATCGCTGTTACATAGAAGGCCATCATGACGACCGACGCTGCTGCTCCGACCCGGGGCCTTCTCAGGCCCAGAAGGAGTCCGAGCGAGGTGGTTAGCTTGATTGCTGGGAGCGCAGATCGGATCGAAGACGGCACCCCGAGGCGATCGAGCCGGGCCCGTGACGATGTTGGCGTCGTCGCGCTGGCTATGACTTCCACGATCTGAATGCAGAGATCGCGCCCACGAGGTGGGGGGGGACGAGATCGCATCAGGCCGGGGACCGGGACGAGCGCGGCTCTCTCCACATGAAGCGCGTGTCGACGCCGACGATCACTTGTCGACTCGTCACAGTGAATCCGACATTCTGGTAAAGGATGACGTTGCGGTCGACATCGGTTTCAAGGTGATCGCCTCAGGCGTCGAGTGAATACACCATCCGAGCAATAGTTCGGTAGTAGTCGGGTCCGAGCTTGTCGGTGTAGTGGGCGAACACCAGAGGCAAGTTGTCCGGATCCCGTCCGTAGACGAGCTCCGCAGCGCCGTCGGCCATCTGCTGACGCGAGGTCAGGAGATCCCGGTCTCGCAGCACGGACTCGATCCGATCGAGCTCGCCGACCGATCCGACGTTGAAGGTAACCGACCGGAGACCCAGCGACTGCTGGCCATGCCGAATGTGATGACTGCTCCGCGTTTCTCGAATGATCAGGACGGGTGATGTGGGCGACACACCGCCAAGGAGAGCGACTGCATCCTCGCGGACGATCTCATTGAAAGGACCGAGCGCTCCGTAGAAGGCGACGGATCGATCGAGGTCGGCTACCGCGATCAGTGTGGAACGAATAGTCCAGGGCTGCGCATCGTAGTCAGTGGGCATGGCATCTCCTCCCTGCGTCTTCGAGATTCTTCTCCAGCAAGAGAAACAAGTCGAAAGCGACGTTCCGTCGGCGGTAATCCCGTTCGACCAGCGAGACTACGTGAGGGAGGCGTCGAAGATGCTCTCGACTGAACGCTTGAGGGCGGCATCGAATTCCTCGTTGGTCTGGTGTACGGACAACCCTTCGGTGAGCGCGCGCGAGAAGCTGGCGATCACGCCGTGGTTGGCTGTGAGACGGGCGTCTGCTTCCTGGCGGCTATACCCACCTGACAGTGCCAGCACCCGTAACACCCTCGGGTGGCGCACCAGGTCGGCGTAAAAGTCGGCGACGTCAGGGAGCGACAATTTCACGATGACGTGGTGTTCCTCTTCAAGCTGAGCGAGCTGTTCCAAGATGTACGCCTTCAGTAGTTCCTCCGCCGCACCCTTTTCGGGACTGTGAATATCCACTTCAGGCTCGATGATGGGTATCAAGTCAGCAGCCAGGATCCCTCTCGCGATCACGAACTGCTGATCGACGACCGCCTTGATGCCGACACTGCTCGCCCGCTTTATGAACGAGCGCATCTTCGTTCCGAACGCCCCCTGCTCCTTCGCACGCGACAGCAGGGGAGCGAGGCGGGGAATGGGCTTCATGACCTGGACGCCGTCCTGTTCATCGGCGAGGCCCTTGTCGACTTTCAAGAATGGGACGACGCGCTTGACGTCCCGGAGATACGACACCGATGCACGGCCATCGATCTCGCGATCCATCGTGTCTTCGAACAAGATCGCCCCGATGATCTTGTCGCCGTCGAAACTGGGACTCTGGATGATCCGACTACGCATGGCGTGCATCAGTGCGAACATCTCATCGTCGTCCGCGTACTGGTCGTCGTCGATGCCGTAGGTTTTCAGGGCCTGTGGGGTACTTCCGCCACTTTGATCCAAGGCGGCGAAGAAGCCTCGGCCGAGCTTGACCTTCTGGAGCTGTTCATCGCTCACCTGGCGCCTCCGGCCGATCCGCCCTGCGCGGCTCGTCGGGCGGCGGTCTCGTCGACCGGCCCGACACCGCTCATGGTCGGGTCGACGTCGTCACTGGCCACGTGGGTGACCTCCTTCTCACTGTGAGGATCCCGTGACCGACCCTATGTCCATTTGTTGCGGTTCGGTATGGGCCAAACCCGGTGGAGAGTGGGTGTCCCGTCTCCGGAAGGTGGGGGCCGTCCGCCCGCTGATCGTGGCCCAGCCCGCCCCGTCGTGCCCGGAAGCGTCGGGGCCCTGGTTGTTTCGACCGAGTGGGGAAGCGCGGGGTCGACATGGGCGCCGGTACGGTCGTGAGAGGGCGCACCGGGACCACGGCGGTTGCACCACGAAGACGACAGGAGAGACACCCATGGCAACGACGACACTCCCCGGCGGGACGTTCACGATGGCCCCGGATCTGACGGTCACCCGTATGGGGTACGGCGCGATGCAGTTGGCCGGACCGGGCGTCTTCGGGCCGCCCCCCGACCGGGCGGCCGCGATCGCGGTGTTGCGCGAAGTGGTCGGTCTCGGCATCACCCACATCGACACCAGCGATTACTACGGGCCGTTCGTCACCAACGAGATCATCAAAGAGGCTCTGTACCCGTATCGGGAGGACCTGCGGATCGTGACGAAGGTCGGGGCTCGTCGTGACGAGACCGGTGGATGGCTCCACGCCCGCTCGCCGTTGGAACTCACCCAGGCGGTCCACGACAATCTGGCTCGACTCGGGCTCGACGCCCTCGACGTCGTCAATCTTCGGGTCGGGGGGCTGGGTCTCGCCGAGCCGGGGTCGCTCGCCGAGGAGTTCGCCGTGCTCGCCGAGCTGCAACGACAGGGTCTCATCCGGCACCTCGGGGTGAGCACCGTGTCAGCCGAACAGATCGCCGAGGCACGAACGATCGCGCCGGTTGTCTGCGTGCAGAACTTCTACAACATCGCCAATCGTCATGACGACGACCTGATCGACTCCCTCGCCGCTGAGGGCATCGCCTATGTGCCCTACTTCCCGCTCGGTGGCTTCACCCCGCTCCAGTCCGACACCTTGAGCTCGGTCGCCGACCGTCTCGGCTCCTCGCCCATGGCCGTCGCCTTGGCGTGGCTGCTCCAGCGCTCCGCGAACATCCTGCTCATCCCCGGCACCTCATCGGTCCCCCACCTGCGTCAAAACGTCGCGGGGGCCGCACTGACGCTCTCGGAGGCCGATGTGGCAGAGCTCGACAGCATCGGCGCATGAGAAGACCGACGCCGGCCAGATGGAATCACTGACCACCAAGGCCGGCCCCTCCCCCTCGAGCGTGACGCCGCGCTGCTCGCCGCAGCGCACTGACGGCGCCCGTGGGCACCAACCACATCCGGGGGCGAGGTCGTCAGAAGGGTCCCGAGAGTTCGCCCAGAGCTTCGGTGAGACGGAGGTTCTCGGAGTAGTCGACCGGGCAGGTGATCACCGACACCGTATCGGCGGCCAGGGCCTCCTTGAGCATGGGGAGGAGATCACCCGCGGCACCCACCCGGTAGCCCCGGGCCCCGAAGCTCTCGGCGTAGGCCACGAAGTCGGGGTTGGAGAATCCGACGTCGACGTGATGACCCAGCTCGAGGTCCATCTTCCAGCCGATCAGGCCGTACGCATCGTCCTCCCAGATCAAGACGGCCATGGCCACGTGTTCCCGGAGAGCCGTCTCGATCTCCTGGGAGTTCATCAGAAACGCCCCGTCTCCGACCGCGGCCAGCACCTTGCGGTCGGGCGCGGCCAGCTTGGCACCGATGGCGCCGGGCAGTGCGAAGGCCATCGTCGAGAGCCCATTGGAGATCAGGCACGTGTTGGGCTCGTAGGTGGGATAGAGGCGAGCCATCCACATCTTCACGGCACCGGTGTCGGCGAGGACGATGTCGGAACGCCCGAGCGCCGCTCGGGTATCCGCAACGACCCGCTGCGGCTTGAGCGGATAGCTGTCGTCGGCTGCCCCCGTGGCCAATTCGTCGGCCAGGAGCCGCCGGATCTTCTCTCCTCTCGTTCCCTGGTCGAAGCGGCGCGTCGTCGCCTCGCCCAGGGCGGCCAGCGTGCTCCCGATGTCGGCCTGGATTCCCACCTCGACGTCGTAGCGGGCGTCCACTTCGGCGGGGACACGGCTCAGGTGGATGATCTGCTTGTTCCCCCCGGGGTTGATCCGGACGGGGTCGAACTCCTGCAGTTCGTACCCGACGCTGACGACTACGTCAGCGTCGTCGAACCCGAAGTTGACGTAGTCGTGACTCATGAACCCGACAGCACCCAGGGAGTAAGGGTGATCGTCTGGGAACACACCCTTGCCGTGGAACGTGGTCGCCACCGGGAGACTCAGCAGCTCCGAGAAACGGCGCAGTGCGTCGGCCGCTCCCGAACGGGCGGCTCCGTGCCCGGCCAGGATGATGGGTCGCTGGCTCGAGTCGAGCACGGCGGCCGCCCGGGCAATCTGCGAGGGCGACGGCTCGTCGGGTCGTGGCGTATTGACGTCGAGCGGCACCAGCTGATCAGGGACGAAGGCGACCTCAACGTCCTCAGGCACGCCGAGATACACGGATCCCGGCCGCTCGGTCTGGGCGAGCTTGAACGCTTTGCGGATCATCTCGGGAATGGAGGCGGGGGTGAGAATCAGGTCGGACCACTTCGTCACCGGCGAGAACATGGAAACCAGGTCGACGCTCTGATGGGATTCCTTGTAGATCCGGTTCAGTCCCACCTGGGCCGAGAGAGCCAGCACCGGTGTGCTGTTGGTATAGGCATCAGCCGTTCCCAGGAGGAGGTTGATGGCGCCGGGCCCCAGGGTGGCCGAGCAGACGCCCGCTCTGCCGGTGAGCCGGCCGTGGATCTCGGCCATGAACGACGCCGCCTGCTCGTGGCGGACCAGGACGTAGCGAATGGAGGACCGGGACAGCGCATCGGTGAGGTAGATGTTCTCCTCCCCGGGGATGCCGAACACGCAGGTGACGCCCTCGTGCTCGAGGCACTGGACGAGGAGTTGAGCGGCGCGCCGTGGTCTTTCAGCCACGACATGGAGCGTACTGAATCGCGATTCAGGTCGGCGCCACCTCGACGAGGATGTCTCCGTTCGGGCGCATCTGAGCCTCATCGCCGCGGGCGAGCACAAGGGTCGTGAACCGGCTCTGGATGAGAGCGGGGCCCACAACGGGCGCGCCGGGCCGAACTGCGTCACCGTCGTAGACGGGAACGCCGTCGTGCCACGTGTCACCGGCGAAGACGCGACGATGGCCGATCGGCTCCACGAGCCCGGTCTCGTCGAGGAGCAGCTCCCCGGGCTGATCGACCAGTCCCGTGGCCACCAGCCTGATGCCGCGGACGACCGGTTCCTGAGATCGAGCCTCAATCAGTCGGGCCTCCTCGTTACGGCGATGGAACTCGCCCACCGCCGCCTCGACCGCACCCAGGCTTATGGGTTGCCCGATCGACATGTCGATGGGAATGGCCACATCGAAGGTCTGCCCCGGGTACACCAGGTTGAGTCGCCATTCGAACACCCTGCGTTCGGGGGAGATTCCCGCGGCCTCGAGAGCGCCCTGCGCGGAGGCAAGGAGCTCTTCCGCCAGCCCGCTGAGCGTCCCGAGGTCGATCTCCCGCCAGTCACCCTGGAGCGTGCGGGCATCATCGACCACGTGGTTGGCCGTGAGCAGGCCGAGGGCCGAAAAGGCTGGGGCAGCTCGGGGGATGAGGACGCGACGCATGCCGAGCAGTGCGGCGTGGCGGACGGCGTGCACGGCGCCCATGCCACCGAAGGCAACCAGGTCGAGCTGCGCGGATCGGCTCCGGCGAGGGAGAGGATGCGACGGACGGCGTCGCACATGTGCGCATCAATGATCGCCACGGTGGCGACCGCCGCCGCCTCTGCATCGAGCCCGAGGGGCTCGCCGACGGTGGCGAGGGCCTTCCGGGCGCCGTCGATGTCGAGGGCGAGGCGCCCGCTCCAGAACGCATCGGGGTCGAGCCGTCCCAGGACAAGGTCGGCATCGGTGACCGTGGGCTCGGTTCCTCCCCGCCGGTAGCACACGGGGCCCGGGATACTTCCGGCCGACTCGGGCCCGACGGTGAGCGTGCCGGCCCGGTGACGGCTGAGGGATCCGCCGCCCGCGCCGATCGAGTGCACGTCGACCATCGGGAGGGCGATGCAGTAACGGTGTCGCCAGTTCCAGTCCGTCTTCACCTCTGGTCGACCATCACGGATCAGGCAGACGTCGTAACTCGTGCCTCCCATGTCGACGCTGACGACGTCGCCGAGACCGGCTGTGGCCGACGCGCGCGCCGCGGCGACGACGCCACCGGTCGGTCCGGAGCCGATGGTGGCGAGCGGTCGCGTCCTGGTCGCCCTCGGGGTGGCGACCCCGCCGGAGCTCGTGGCCAGGAGCAGCTCCTCCCCGAACCCCGCCTCTGTCAGGCGTGATTCCAGGCGCTCCAGGTAGCGGACGATCGGCGGCCCGACGAACACGTTGACGAGGGTGGTGGACGTTCGTTCGAACTCGGGCGGCTTCGGCCACACCTCGTGGGACAGCGAGACAAGCTCGACGTCGGGGTATTCCTCCACAATGAGCTCCCGGGCCCGTCGCTCGTGGGTGGGGTTCAGGTAGCTGTGCAGAAAGCACACGGCAATTGAGGTGACGCCGAATGCCCGCAGCCGGGCCGTCGCCTTGCGCACGCCCGGCTCGTCGAGCTCCAGGTCCACCGTGCCTTCGCTCGTGACGCGCTCAGCGATCTCGAGCCGCACCCGCCGGCGGGCGATGGGCTCCGGCGCCGGGTAGCCGGGGTCCCAGATGTCCTCCTTGAAGCACCGCCGCATCTCTATCTCGTCGCGGAATCCCTCGGTGACCAACAGGCCGGTCGGGGCTCCCGTCATCTGGATCAGCGTGTTGTCCGCCGCCGTGGTGCCGTGGACGATGGACTCGCACTGGCCGAGGAGTGCCGTGACGTCGGTCAGTTTCTCGGCTTCGGCCAGGCGGCCGATACCGGCCAGCACGCCGTCGGACTGGTCATCGGGGGTCGTCGGGGTCTTCTCCAGGAGGATGGAGCCGTCCGGGCGGAGCAGCACGCAGTCGGTGAAGGTCCCGCCGACATCAACTCCGATCCGGTAGCGGCCGCTCATGCCCGCGCCTGCGAGTGCGATCGTTCCGCTCGGAGCCGTTTCGTGGCCTCGTCGTCGATGGCCAGATCCATGGCATCGAGCGTCCCCGTGATCACGACGCCGTAGTCGCGCCGGGCGCCCTCAATCGAGACGTACTCGTCCCACACGTCGTCCAGCACGGCTTCGACGTCCCGCTCCATGGGGTCGCCCCACCCACCACCCCCGCCGAAGTCGTAGACGAGCTGGTCGCCGGTCTCGAGGAGATGTGCGGTGACCACCGGGGAGACCGTGACCTCCCGCTCGGTTCCCTTGCTGACGACGCAGATGTCGGGGCTTCCCGGCAGGCCGCCGGCGATGCCGGGGTGGAGATGACGCTGGTTCACGCAGTACTGGCTGACCGAGGTCGGTGTGCGCGCCTCCTTGACGAAGTGGCTGCCGCAGCCTCCCCGGAACTTGCCGGGTCCGCCCGAGTCAGTCAGATAGTTGCGGCCGCGCAGAATATGCGGGAAGAGCCGCTCGTTGAGCTCGGCCGAGGCTTTGATCAGGTTGCCCATGGCCGGGGCGAGCGCCCCCCAGCCGTCGACGCCTTCCACGGCGTTCACCCAGCCCGCGCTGACCTCCCCGCCGTGGTCGAAGAAGGGCAATCCCGTGCGGGGGTCCACGTCCCCCCACATCTGCCTCGGGCTGCCGAACTTGTAGGTCTGGGGCGCGCAGCGCTCCGGAATGATCTGGGCCATCGCCACGGCAATGGCGTCACCGACCTCGACGCCCGGATGGTGGGTGCCCGAGCTGACGGGTTTCGGCTCCACGGGATTGAGGCAGCAGCCGAGCGGGACGCGGAGCTCGACACAGTCGAAGAAGCCCTCGTTCTTCGGGATGGACGGATCCACGAGGCTGGCCAACTGGGCAATGGCGTTGCCGCGGGTGTTGCCGAAGGTGGACCAGCCGGAGATGTGGGGACGTGTGTCTGATCCCTCGAAGTCGAGGATCAAGCGCTCGCCGTCGACGGTGACGGCGACATGGACGTGCAGATCCTGGTTCCCCTGCGGGTCGCTGTCGACATAGATGTCGGCTTCGTAGGTCCCGTCGGGCCAGCCGCGGATCTCGTTGGAGAAGCGTGTCCGCGCGTCGTCGATGGTGTGGTCCACGGCGGCGCGGATGGTTCCGGCGCCCCAATGCGTGGCCAGCTCCTGCAGGCGTGCCGCTCCCAATTGGGCTGCTCCCACCTGGGAGCGGAGGTCACCGATGAAACCGGCGAGCCGGTTGTTGGCCCGCATGGTCAGGATGACGTCCCGGCGCTCGTGCCCGCCGTCGATGATCTTGAGCAACGGGTAGCGCGTCCCTTCGCTGTACACGTCCTTGGCCATGGTGTTGTAGCCACCCGGAACGGCCCCGCCGGTGTCGCCGTGATGGCACTGGATTGAGGCGATCAAGAGGAGGTCGCCCTGGTCGTCGAACACCGGCGCGAACACGTTGAAGTCGGGGAGATGGCCGCCGCCGTGGTACGGGTCATTGGCGACGATGACATCGCCGGGCTTGAGCTCGTCGCCGAAGAAGTCGATGGCGAAGCGGACGGGAAGGGTGCTGGACAGCATGAATTGGGGGATGCCCACCGAGAGCGCGGCCAGCCGGCCCTGACCGTCGAGAATCGTCGCGTTCCGTTCGTTGGACTGGTTCAGGATCGGCGTCGTCGCCGTGCGCGACACGTAGGTCGCCATTTCGAAGCAGACGGTCTCCATGGCCGATCTGATGACCTCCGCCGTGACGAGATCGATCTCGATGGTCTCGGACATGTCTCCCCTTCAGGTCGTACGTCGGCACCCGTGTGCAAATTTCGCGCCGGCCCCTGCGTGCGCCGTCCTGGCCGTCCCCTCGGCAGAAGGGTACCTGAGCCGTCCGGGATCCTGGCCGTGGCACGCCTGTCGGGACGACGGACGCGTCGGCTCCCCAAGACCACGTTCCCGAGTCGAGCCGCCGATGCTCGGCGCCCGGAGGAGCCGAAGAATTCGTCCAGGATGGAGGGCCGCGGGCCGGGAGACGACAGGAGGGGGCGATCACCAGATTGCGGGATCTCCGGCGCAGAATTCCAGGTCAGGGTCTGGTCGCGCGCCCGTGCCCCGGCGCCCCGCACAGGTCCCGGACCGGACGACCGCTGTCCGTCCGGCATCGGGACATCGGAGCGGGGAGAGCCCGGGATCGGGGAAACAAAGGGCGGGTAATCGAGGTTGAAGCTTGTAGGAAGAGCCACCAGTGGGTGGCGAAGGAGCTGTCATGACCGATCGTTACCGCAAGGACCCGGACGCCATCGCCAAGCTGACGCCGAGGGAATACGCCGTCACCCAGGAGGCGGCCACCGAGCCGGCCTTTGCCAATGAGTTCTGGGACACGAAGGAGGCCGGCATCTACGTCGACATCGTGTCGGGGGAGCCCCTGTTCGCTTCCCTCAAGAAGTTCGACAGCGGATGCGGGTGGCCGAGCTTCACGATCCCGCTCGACCCGGCCAACGTCGTCGAGCGCCAGGACGCGACCCACGGCATGATCAGGACAGAGGTCCGCTCGGCCCACGGGGACAGCCACCTCGGCCACGTCTTCAACGACGGGCCTTCCGAGGAGGGCGGCCTGCGCTATTGCATCAACTCGGCCGCGCTGCGGTTCGTCCCCTATGAGGACCTCGAGGCCGAGGGATACGGTGAGTACACGAAGCTCTTCGATGGGGGAGCGACCAAGGAGGAGGTGGCCCAATGAGCGCCACGACCGAGAAGGCGATTTTGGCTGGTGGGTGCTTCTGGGGGATGCAGGACCTCATTCGCAAGCGTCCCGGCGTGCTCTCGACCAGGGTCGGTTACACCGGCGGTGAGGTGGCCAACGCCACGTACCGGAACCACGGGAATCATGCCGAGGCGATCGAGATCACGTTCGACCCCTCGGTGACCTCGTACCGCGAGCTGCTCGAGTTCTTCTTTCAGATCCACGACCCCACGACGCGGAACCGCCAGGGCAACGACATCGGGGCGAGCTACCGGTCGGCGATCTTCTACGTCGACGACGAGCAACGCCGCGTTGCCGAAGACACCATCGCCGACGTCGAGGCGTCGGGCCTGTGGCCCGGCAAGGTCGTGACCGAGGTCAGCCCGGCAGGACCCTTCTGGGAGGCCGAGCCCGAGCACCAGGACTACCTGGAGCACTACCCGAACGGGTACACGTGCCACTTCCCCCGGCCGGGTTGGGTGTTGCCCCGCCGGAGCGACGCCATCGCCGGGTAGGCGCATGGCCGAGGAAGCGATCAACGCGGCAGTCAAGCCGAGCGGTGACGGGTGCGTCGAATGCGACGCGTCCAACGGGTGGTGGCTCCACCTGCGCCGCTGCGCCGCGTGCGGGCACATCGGCTGCTGCGACAGTTCGCCGAGCCAGCACGCTAGCGCGCACGCCCGCCAGAGTGGGCACGGGATCGTCCGGAGTTTCGAGCCGGGTGAGGACTGGTTCTGGGACTACCAGAATCAGCAGTACTACGACGGGCCCGAGCTGGCGCCGCCGGAGCACCACCCGCTCAGTCAGCCCACGCCCGGTCCGGCCGGCCGCGTCCCCGCGGACTGGCAGCGGCACCTCCACTGACGACCCCGCCGGGCGTGCACCGCAGCGTCGCCCGACCGAACCACCGTCGGCCCGAGCCGCATAGCCTGCAGGCAGGTGAGCCGGCGCGCCCAAGGCCGTCGGCCGACATCCATGGGAGGTAGACGTGCCCGCTGTCACCGTCGACGATCTCAGCAAACTGGCGTCCATTCCGGGGTTCGACCGTGCGCAGGGAACCGAGCGTCCGGTGAGGTCCGTGACCACGGCTCCACGGGGGCTCGAGGGGGAGGGCTTCCCCGTCCGCCGGGCCTTCGCCGGCGTGGACCTGCGGGATCTCGATCCATTCGTGCACATGGACCAGATGGGGGAGGTCGACTATGCCCCCGGCGAGCCGAAGGGCACGCCGTGGCATCCCCACCGCGGCTTCGAGACCGTCACTTACATGATCGACGGCACGTTCGCCCACCAGGACTCGCACGGTGGCGGCGGTCTCATCACGGACGGGGCCACGCAATGGATGACGGCAGGGAAGGGCATCCTGCACATCGAGACACCGCCGGAAGAGCTCGTCGTGGCCGGAGGTCGGTTCCACGGCATCCAGCTGTGGGTGAACCTGCCTGCCCGGGACAAGATGATCCCCCCCGCCTATCAGGGACTCGAAGCCGGCGACGTGACCCTGCTCTCGTCCGTCGACGGCGGCGCCTTGCTGCGGATCATCGCCGGCGACGTCGCCGGCCACCGCGGCCCCGGGTCGACCCACACGCCGATGGCCTTCATGCACGCGTCGGTGGCACCCGGGGCGCTTCTCGAGGTTCCGTGGGACCCCGGGTTCAACGCGCTCGTCTATGTCCTCGCCGGATCCGGGCGGGTGGGCAGCGAAGGTCGGCCGGTCACGAGTGGGCAACTCGTTGCCTTCGGCGCTGGCGCTTTCATCACGCTCCGGGCTGACGACACGCAGGATTCGGGAACGGGCCACCTCGAGGCCCTGCTTCTCGGGGGCCGGCCGATCGGGGAGCCCGTGGAGCACTACGGACCCTTCGTCATGAACACCAGGGACGAGATCGTGCAGGCCCTCGAGGACTTCGAGGCCGGGAAGTTGGGCACGGTTCCGCCCAACGCGCTGATGCCCCACGTGCCGGATCCCGATCCCGTGCGCGCCGAGCACACCGGCATCTGATCTCCGGGGCCCCTCCACCCTTGCGGGGCGCCGTCCCTAGTCCGGCGGCCGGAGGCCGTCCTCGATCATGAGGAGCAGCCGCGCGCTCTGATCCGGGGTCAGCGTCGCGCTCATGCACAGGGAGCCGAGCAGCTGCATCAGGTCGGGCGCGTCGATGTCGGTGCGCACCACGCCCGCTTCCTGGGCCGGGGTGAGCACGATGCCCAGTGCGCCCACAATGCGCTCACGCGAGGCCAGCTGCAGCTCGGGGTTCTTCTCGAACGCCTCGTGCAGCTCGTTGAGGAACCGCTTCTTGCCACTCGCGTACCGGACGAAGGCCTCGAGCCACGCGACGAGCGCCGGCCACGGCTCCCGGTCGGCGATCACCGATTGCGCGACCGTGACCAGCTCGTCCACGTCGTCGCGGTAGACGGCCTCGACGACGTCGATCCGCTTCGGGAAGTGCCGGTAGAGCGTCCCGGCCCCGACTCCAGCCTCCCTGGCGATGGCCTCCATCGATGCGCCCCCGCCCTCTCGGGCGAACACGTCCCGCGCCGCCGTGACGAGGCGCTCGTAGTTGCGCTTGGCATCGGCTCGCATGGGCCGTGCCGCCTCGTCTTCGTCGATGCGATCGACCGTCGCCGTCGTCGAACTCGGTTGAGCCGTCATCTCCTTGCGTTCCCTCCCCGAAAAAATTCGGTGTTGCCAAACGGAGGCACCCTCCGTATACTAACCGGAGGAAGCTTCCGCTTGACCAGAGTACCAGCGGAGAGATCGGAATCAAATGCCTTCTTCAGTTATTGTCGCGCCCCGTTCCGCGCCCGTCGGCGGTCCCGGTTCGGGCCCGCCCGGGCGCCTCAAGAGCCTGCTCAACACCCCCACGGTGTTCCTATTCGTCATCCTGACCGCCCAGCTCATGGTGGTCCTGGACACGACGATCGTCAACGTCGCCCTCCCGCACATCCAAGAGGGCCTGGGCCTCTCGGGGGGCGAGCTGTCCTGGGTCATCAACGCCTACCTGCTCACCTTCGGCGGCCTCCTGCTCCTCGGGGCACGGTCCGGGGACCTGCTCGGGCGACGCCGCACGTTCCTGGCCGGCATCGCCATCTTCACCGTGAGCTCGCTCTTCGGCGGCCTGGCCGTCTCCGGCTGGATGCTCCTTTCCGCCCGGGCCCTCCAGGGGGTCGGTGCCGCGCTGGCTGCGCCCTCCTCGCTGGCGCTCCTGACCACCATCTTCTCGGAAGGGCCCCAGCGGGTCAGGGCCATCGGCCTCTTCACCACCGTGTCGGCGGCCGGGGGAGCGATCGGCCTGTTGGCGGGCGGCGCCCTGACCCAGCTCGTGTCGTGGCGCTGGGTGATGTTCGTCAACGTCCCGATCGGGATCGCCGTCCTCCTCGTCGGACGCATCGTCTTGCACGAGACGGAGCGCCGCCGCGGGCACTTCGACGTCGCCGGCGCTCTCACCTCCACCTTCGGCATGGCGGGCATCGTGCTGGGGCTGGTCGAGGCCGGCACCGACGGATGGTCGAGCCCGGTCACCATCGGCGCCCTCGCCGTGGGGGCCTTCCTGCTCGGAGTGTTCGTCCGGATCGAGACCCGGGCCGAGGAGCCGATCGTGCCGCTGCGGCTCTTCTCCAGCGGGACGCGCACGGCGGCCAACGTCTCCCGTGGGCTGATGTACGCCGGCATGTACGGCCTGTTCTTCTTCGTCGGCCAGTTCCTGCAGGACGTGCAGGGCTACTCGCCGCTCCGGACGGGCCTGTCCTTCCTGCCGATGCCCGCAATGGTGTTCCTGTCGTCACAGCTCGTGAGCAAGGTCCTGATCGGCCGGGTCCGTCCCAAGGCGCTGATCATGACCGGCATCAGCCTGACGGTCGCCGCCCTGCTCCTGGCGAGCCAGCTGCACGCGGGGGCGTCGTATCTGCAGATCTTCGTCATCCTCGTCCTCATGGGCCTGGGCTCGGGGACCGCGCTGGTGCCTCTGACCACGGCCGGGCTCGCCGGCGTCGAGCCGGGTGACGCCGGGGCGGCGTCGGGGCTGGTCAACGTCACCCAGCAGGTGGGGGCGGCCCTGGGACTGGCGGTGCTGGTGACCGTCCTGAGCGCGGCGTCGGGACACGCACAGCTGAAGGCCGGTGCCGGCGTCCCGACCTCCCTGGTCCACGGCCTCGACGTGACCTTCGGCCTGGCCGGCCTCTTCGGCATCGCCGCGCTGGTGCTGGTGGCCCTCCTGGTCCGCCTGCCCGCGGCCGGTCAGGACGCGCCGGCGCTCGCCGTGGCACCGGAGGCGGCGGCCGAAGAGTTCGAGCTGGTCGACGGCGAAGGGTTCGAATGGCCGGGCCCGGAGCTGGTGGCCTGAGCGGCGGGCTGCCCCGCCGCCGGCTGTCCGGGGTGCACGTTGATGAGCACCCCGGCGACCACCGCGGCCAGGACGAAGATCCCGGCCACCCACGCGCTGGCCGTGGCGTACCCGTGCACCGTCGCCTTGGCCACCACACCGCCGCCCCGCGCGTGCGACGTCAGGTAGGTCGCCGTGGCGGCGGCGGCGATCGTATTGAGCAGGGCGGTGCCGATGGAGGCCCCGATCTGCTGCGACGTGTTCGTCATGGCCGAGGTCACCCCGACGTCCTTCGGGTCGGCGTGCTGGGTGGCGGTGCTGATGCAGGGCACGATGGCGAGCCCCAGCCCGAGGCCCAGGAGCAGCTCGCTCGGCAGCACATGGGTCACGTAGGAGGCGCCGGGGGTCAAGGTCGTGAAGAGGGCGGCGCCGACGGCCGAGATCAGCAGGCCGGGTACGACCAGGAGGCGGGTCCGCACGTGCGGCATCAGGCGGCTGGCGAGCTGGGTGGCGGCCAGCCCGTTGAGGACCAACAGGGGGAGGAAGGCGACGCCGGTCTTCAGCGGCGAGTAGTGGTCGATCGTCTGGAGGAGGTAGGTGAGGAACAGGAACGTGCCGAACATCCCCGTGACCGCGAGCATGATGGTCAGGAACGACCCGGCACGGTTCCGGTTCCGCAGCACGCGGAGCGGCAACAGCGGATGGGGCCCCTTGCTCTGCCAAAGGATGAAGCAGCCCAGCAGGACCACGGCGACCGCGAGGGCCACCTCCACGTCGGTGGCTCCCCATCCGCTCGTGCCGGCCTCGCCCAGCCCGTAGACGAGGGACACCAGGCCACCGCAGCCGAGGACCACGCCGAGCACGTCGAGCCGGACGCCGCGCGTCCCCTGGCGATTGGGGAGCATGGTGAAGGCGCCGAAGAGGACCAGCGCGGCAATGGGCAGGTTCACGTACAGGCACCAGCGCCAGTCGACGTACTCGGTCAGGAAGCCCCCGAGGATCAGCCCGAAGGCCGATCCGGCGATGGCGATGGTGGCGTAGATCCCGAAGGCCCGTCCCCGCTCGCGCGGGTTGGTGAAGGTCGACGTCAGGAGCGACAGCACCGACGGGGCCAGTAAGGCACCGAAGAGACCCTGCAGGCCGCGGGCACCGATGAGCATCAAGGTGGTCTGGGCGGCGCCGCCGACCGCCGACGCCAGAGCGAAGCCCAGGACCCCGGCCATGAGCGTCCGCTTCGGACCGAACATGTCGCTGATGCGGCCGCCGAGAAGGAGGAACCCGCCGAAGGCCAACGTGTAGGCCGTGACGACCCACTGTCGATCGGTGTTCGAGAATCCCAGGGCGTGCTGCGCCGAGGGCAGCGCGATGATCATGATGGTCGAATCGAGCACCACCATGAGTTGGGCTCCGGCGATGACGACCAGGATCCACCAGTGGGCCCGCGTCGGCCCTTCGGACGGCGCGCCCGCGTCGACGTCCTGCACGGTCGTCACCGGCTTCCCCCCGTGGTCCCCGGTGACCGCTCGCGCCTCGAGAGGATCCGGTCGACCTGGTTCTGGCTGACCGGCCGGTGCGCCAACTCGGCCTCCGTCGGCCGCATGCCGGCGACCAGGAGATCGAGATGCCGCTTCCACGCCTCGGGGGCGTTGGAGCGGGTGGTCTCGAGCACGCCCCGGATCGACCACATCACGAGAGAGAGGTCGGTGCTCTTCAGGTCGCGGCGAACCCGGCCGTGCGCCTGCGCATCGGCGAGCAGCCCGGCAATGAGCTCACGCGCCGTCTTCACGAGATGGTGGTCGGTGTTCCAGAGCTTGGGGAGGCAACCGAGATGCTCCGCTTGATAGGCACTCGACGCCTCGAGGAAATGTTCGAGGCCGGTGCCGTCGGGCCGCGCCGCCGCGTCCTGGGCCATGGCGATGGTCGCCTCGAGGACCTCCGAGACCAGCGCCTCAATGAGGGCCTCCTTGGAGGGGAACCGGCGGTAGAGGGTGCCCATCCCCACGCCGGCCAACCGGGCCACGTCGGCCACGCTGGCCTCGAGGCCCTTCTCCTCGAAGACCTGACCTGCAGCGACGAGCAGACGCTCCCGGTTCTTCAGGGCGTCGCTGCGCATCGACCGGCTCAAGGTCGCGGTGGCCGGCCCGCTCAGCCCTTCCGCCGGGCTCTTATCCGGAGATTTCACTCCGCTTACCATAACCGTGGAAGCGGAGTGATCAGTCCACTTAGCCGGGGCGTCGTCAGAGCCCATTGCCGGGCCGCCGTGCGGGGATGATGGGTCCGTGACGGACAGGGATGCCTTCGTTCGGCGGCTCCCCAAGGCCGAGCTCCACGTGCACATCGAAGGGACTCTCGAGCCGGAGCTGGCGTTCGAGCTGGCGGCCCGCAACGAGGTGCACCTGGCCTACCCCGACGTGGCCGCGCTCCGTCGCGCCTACGTCTTCGACGACCTCCGGTCCTTCCTGGACATCTACTACGCCAACTGCGCCGTGCTCCGCACCGGGCAGGACTTCTACGACCTCACCATGGCCTACCTGTCCAAGGCGGCCGGCCAGGGCGTGCGCCATGCCGAGGTCTTCTTCGACCCCCAGACGCACACCCAGCGCGGCGTCTCCTTCGAGACCTGTTGCACGGGGATCCGCCGGGCCCTCGATGACGGCGTCGCCCAGCTCGGCATCTCGTCGGGCCTGATCCTGTGCTTCCTGCGCGACCTCAGCGAGGCTGCGGCGCTCGACACGCTCGAGCAGGCCAGGCCTCATGCACACCTTCTGACGGCGGTCGGTCTCGACTCCGCCGAGGTGGGCAACCCTCCCGCCGAAATTCGCGGAGGTCTTCCGGCAGGCCCGCGAGATGGGGCTCCCGGGTGTCGCGCACGCCGGAGAGGAGGGTCCCCCCGGGTACATCTGGGAGGCGCTCGACAGCCTGCAGGCGCGGCGCATCGATCACGGTGTGCGCTGTCTGGAGGATGACCGGCTCGTTGCGCGGCTGGTGGCGGAGCAGGTCCCGCTCACCGTGTGCCCGTTCTCCAACGTCAAGCTCCGGGTCTTTCCGTCCCTGCACCAGCACGATCTTCCGGCTCTCGTGCAACGCGGTCTCCTGGTGACTATCAACTCCGACGACCCCGCCTATTTCGGCGGGTACGTCGCCGACAACCTCAGCGCGGTCGCCGAGACGTTCGACCTCGGTCGCGCGGAGATCGCCCAGTTGGCCCGGAACTCGTTCCGGGCCGCCTTCCTGGCCGACCCGGTCAGGGACGGCTTCCTCGCCGAGGTCGACCGGTACGTCTGAGGCGGACGCCGCCCGGGCGCCGCCCGGGCACCTGCCGGCCGGCTCTCGGGTGATGCGTCAGGCGAAACGTCGCGCCACGGACTCGGCCCGGGCGCGATAGCCGCCACCGAACAGCACGGCGTGGACCAGGAGCGGGGGGAGTTGGAACAGGCTGATCCGCTCCCGCCAGCCGGCGTGCAAGGGCTGGACCTCGGCGTACGCGTGGAGCAGGCGGCCGGGGACCGCGCCGAAGAGGGCGAGCATCGCCAGGTCCTCCTCGGGGTGGCCGCCGTGCACGGACGGATCGATGAGCCACGACCTGCCGTCCGCCCCGAACAGGACGTTGCCCCACCAGAGGTCGCCGTGCACGAGGGACGGGCCGCCGGGCGGGAGGAGCTCTCCGAGCCGGGCAGCCACGGGCCCGACCACGTGCTCGAGCTCGCAGCGGGCGGAGAGCTCCCGGAGGCGGGCGCCGTAGAAGGCGTGTCCGTCGCTCGAGGGCGCGGGGTCGACGGGGCAGGCGCCGACCCACGACGAGCCGCCGCCCCAGTGCGGGGAGGGGGCCTGGTGCAACCGCGCCAGGCTGCGCCCGAGCGCCTCGTCGTGGCGGGCGGTCCGAGGCATCTGGTCGACGGCAGTGGTGACGAGAAGGTCGGCGTCGACGAGCACGACCTCGGGGACCGGTGGGGCTCCGGGCGCCGTGCCGAGCTGGCGCAACCCGTCGGATTCGTCCAGCGAACCTGCGCCCACCTTGGCGACGAGGCGGCGCCCGCCCACCTCGACCATCCAGGTCGTCTCACCGAGTGGTCGGGCCGACTCGACCGGGCCGACGGCGACCGCGAGGCGTCGGCGCAGGTGCGCCAGGAGCTCCGGCTCTCGCACGCACTCACTCTTCCACCGTGATCGCCGCGGCACGCCATGATGGTCCGGTGGCCCCGTCGGGAATCGCCGGACTCGTGCTCACGCCGGGGGCGAGCGCCGGACGCGAGCAGTCCGGGCTCGTCGCCATCGACGCGGCGGTGACCCGCGCCGGCATTGCCGTCGGGCGCGTCGAGTTCCCCGGGCAGGCCGCCGGCAAGCGCCGCACCGATCCACCGGCGGTCTGCATCCAGACGGTGCACACCGCCACATCGGCGCTGGCCGAGCGACTCTCGGTCCCCACGAGCCGGATCGCCATCGGCGGCCGGTCCTTCGGGGGACGGATGTGCTCCATGGCCGCCGCCGAGGGCCTGAAGGTGGCCGCGCTCGTCCTGATCAGCTACCCCCTTCATCCTCCCGGTCGCCCCGAACGCCTCCGCACGGAGCACTTCCCGGCCTTGCGCCTGCCGTGTCTCTTCGTCTCGGGTCGGCGCGACGCCTTTGCCACGCCCGAGGAGCTCGAGCGCGAGACCGCCGCCATTCCGGGTCCGGTCACCCGTCTCTTCGTCGACGGCGACCATTCGTTGCGCAAGAGCGAGGCGGAGGTGGCCGAGATCACGGCCTCCTGGGTCTCGGGGATCGCGCTGCGCCCGTAGGTCGCCTCAGCGCACCCGTGCCGCCCCCACCGGCCCGGTATGGAAGATGGGCCACCCGATCTCGGTCCGCCACGCATTGTTGTCCGCGGTGTCGAGGCGGCCGACGAGATACCGCTCCCGAATAGGCCCGTCGACCGCAAGGGCCTGCTCGGAGACATAGGTGGCGAGGGATCCGTAGGCGCGGTCGATGTCGGCGTGGGAGCCGGCGTGGACAATGGTCGCCAGCTCGACGGCGGGCAGACATCGCGGCTCAACGCGACCGACCGGTCTGAGCGCCGTCGCGGCGGGGATGAAGATGGTGATGTCGCCTCGCTCCTCGGAGAAGAAGTTGTTGGCGATCACGCTGCCCGGACGTCCAGCCGCCGCCACTCCCTGCGCGGCGAGCGTCGAGGAGATCTCCCCGAGCGCGCCCTGGAACCAGGGCCCCAGGTCGTCGAGGCTGATCGTCTCGGTGATGGCTGCCGTCTCCAGCATCGGCTCGCTGCGGTGCTGCATGCGCAGCGTGGGCGACGGACCCTCGAGCAGCCCCCGAAGGGAGGCCACCGCCTCCTGGGTCTGGACGAGGCCCTGCTCCAGCCGGGCCAGGTGCTCGCCGATCAGCTCGTTGCGGGAGTCGACGTCGGGCGCCTCCAGCACGGCGCCGATCCGCTCCAGCGGCATGTCGAGCTCCCGGAACCGCCGGATGACCTGCGCCGTGGGGATCTGCTCGGTGCTGTAACGGCGGTAACTCGAGTCGGGGTCGACCGCGACGGGGACGAGGAGCCCGAGCCGGTGGTAGTGGCGGAGGGTCTTGATGCTCAGGTGAGTGGCGCGGGAGAAGTCGCCGATGGCCAGGGACGACGGCACGACTCCAGTTTCGACTCTCCCCCCGGGGGAGAGTCAAGGCGGCGACGCCCTCTTGACCTTCCTGCGTGAGGATGCCCGAGGGTGGTCATGTCGGACGAAACGCCCGAGAGAACGACGAGGAGAGGAGACCACCATGCGCACCACCCAGTTGACCGGCGTCGTCGCCCGGCACGTCGCCGCCGTCAATGCCTTCGACGTTGAGGCCATCGTGGCCACGTTCGCAGCGGATGCGTATGTGAACGACGCCCGTCGGGAGATCAACGGCGTCGACGCCATTCGGGCCTGGGTAGCCAAGGAGATGGTCGGGGATCACGTCACCATGGAGGTGCGCGAGGTCGTCGATCACTACGGCGACACCATCGTGCGGGCCCGCTACGACGGCACCTACGACAAGACCGACCTGCCCGACGAATTGGTGATGTCCAACTACTTCAGCGTCCGAGACGGCAAGATCGTGAGCCTGGCGGTCATCTTCAACCAGCCGTCTCCGTACGCAGCATCAGCCTGACCCTGCACGGTCTGGGGGAGGGTCTGTGCTCCGGCCGCAGTGTGGCCCAGAGGTCAGTCCTGCTCGCGGCCGACCGACACCGGTACGGCGCCGCTGAGGTGGGACGCCAGTTCATCGCGGTTGGCCACCGTCTTGGTGTGCGTGTGGTGGGGCCACCAGAAGTGAAAGCTCCGCAACGCGGCCAGGGTGGGCACAATGCGCGTCGCCAGGACGTTGGAGGCGAGCAGCACGCCGAGGGCCACCGCCGCGCCGATCTCCTCTAGCAGCTGGATGCCGGTCAGCAACAGTGACGCGAACGTCCCCGCCAGAATGATGCCCGCCGCCGTCACGGCCGGCGCCCCTTCGACGATGGCGATGCGGGCCGCCTCGTGTGGCTCGACGCCCAACTGGAATTCCTCGTGCAACCGGGTCGCCATCAAAATGTTGTAGTCCGTGCCCACGGCGATCACGAAGATGTACACGACGATCGGGATGGTGAAGTCGAGCCCGTCGTAGCCCAGACCGCTGATGAAGATGTAGGCGACGACGCCGATGGTGGCGACGTACGTCAAGAGGATGCCGACGAGGAGGTACGCCGCGCCGGCGAGGGCCCGCAGCAGGATCGCCAACATGACGGCCACGACGAAGAGCGCCAGCAGGAGGATGTTGCGGGTGTCGATTTGGAGCGCCGCCTTCACATCGGTCAATGTCGCGGTCGGGCCGCCGGTGACGACGGTGGCGCCGGGCACGCTGTCGATGATCGCGGCCCGGATGGGGCCGGCCATGTCGGCGATCGCCTGATTCGAGTAGGGATCGTCGGTCAGGAGGAACTCGATCATGGCGGCGCTGTTCCCCGCCGCGTACTGGACGGGCAGGACCTGCGCCACCCCCTGTGTGTGGGAGAGCTTCGCGGCCAGAGCATCGACGGCGGTGCCGTTGAGCGGCGCCGCCGAGGTGACGAAGGCCTCGCTCGGCCCGAGGGAACCGGCCGGGAACGCCGAGGCAATGGTGTTGTACGCCTCGGTCGAGGGATTCGACTGCGGCAGCTCCGCCAGCTGGTTGTAGGTGACCTTGAGGTTGAGGACGCCGGTGGCCAGGACCACCAGGACGACGACACTGGCCAGCAGCACGACCCCGGGGCGCTTGGCCACCACCGCTCCCAGGCGTTCGGAGCGCGTCCGATGGGCCGGGTCGTGGGGCTTGGGAGTCGTCGGCCAGAAGACGGCCGTGCCGAACAGGCTGAGGAGGGCGGGCACCAGGGTCAACGCCGCCAACAGCATGAGGCCCACTCCGATGATGAGACCCGGGGCGAGGGTTCGCAGTTGGCCGATGGACGCCACCAGCAGGGCGGCGAAGGCGAGCATGACGGTCACCGCCGCCGACAGTATGACCTCGCCGGCGCGGCAGAGGGCGACCATCAGGCTCTCGTGCTGATCCTCCCCGTTGCCCATCTGCTCGCGGTAGCGGAAGAGCAGGAACACGATGTAGTCGGTCCCGACGCCGAACATGACGACGATCAGGAGAGGAGCGAGCTCCGTGCCGACGGAGAATCCGAACCACTGGGCGAAGAAGGCGGTGAGGGACTGGGCCATCTGGTGCACCAGTCCGACGACCAGGAGGGGCAGGAAGGAGATGATCACACTGCGGAAGACCAACGCCAGCAGCAACAAGATCAGCAGCACGGTGGCGATCGAGATGATGTTCTCGGCCCGGTCGAAGGATGCTGCTTGATCGACGGAGATGGCGGCGTTCCCGGTGAGCTGGCCCTGCAGTCCCGACCCTTCCAAGAAGGCGTCTGTCTTCGATCGGAGGGTCTTGACGGCCGCATTCGGGCCGGCATCACCGGGCTGCCCACTCATGCTGACCTGCACCAGCTGTATCTTCTGGTTCTTCGCCAGGAACAGGGGCGACGTGCTCACGGAGCGCACGGACTCGATGTGGTCGTTGTTCAGCGCGGTGGCCAGCCCGTCGATCTTCTGCAGGTCGGGCGCCGTCAGCACGGAGTTGTCGCGGGCGTCGACGGCGATGATGCCCGAGGCGGAGGCCACGGACGGGAAGTCGTCGAGCGCCACCGTCTCGGCCTGGGACGACTGGTACGACGCCGGGAGTCCGTAGCCCGCAGAGGTGAAGCTGGTGAGCGAGGGTGCCAGCGACACGAGCACGGCACCGACCACGATCCAGCCGGCGATGATGTACCACCGCCAGGCAACCACGCGTTCGGCCAACCTCCGAGTCACGGCACCCCTCTTCACCCGTCTACGCCGGGGATGTGTCGACCACTCTGTTGGGTTCGGGAACTTCCCAACAACTCTGCGCAGCGCTCATCGCGGTCGCTCGTGCGCCGCGAGAAGAACCAGCACATCGTCGCCGGTCCGGAGCCGAAAGGCAACGACTCTCGTGCTCCGACGAGCCGCGCCGTTAGCCCAAGGCGATTCTCTCGAGCAGGTCGGCGGTCTCGTCCGGCGCGGCGAGCATCATGTCGTGCCCGCATTGGAGATCGTGGGTCTCCCAACCGGCGGCGAGTGCGGCCTCAGCGAAGCGTCCGAGGCTGGGCAGCGGTGGGCTGGAGTGGGACACATACACCTTGCGCAGCCGACCGAGTGGCCCGGGGTCGAATTCGAGTGGGTTCCGTCTGGCACCGGAACGGGAAGTCGGTCAGGCGCGCGCCGACCCGGTCGCGCTCGGCGGCGTCCCGCACGCCCCACTGCTCCAAGAAGGCATCCGATGCCGGGAGGAACCAGCCTTGCCCGGCCTCGGCCACCTGCCGAAGGTAGCGCTCGGCAACCTCCGGCGGCTCGACATCCAGGAGGTTCTGGCCCGGGGCCGTGATGAACGCCCCGAGGTACACGACCGACGCCAGCCGCTCCCCGGCGCGCTCGGCCAGCGGACCGGCCAGGATGCCGGCATAGCTGTGCAGGACCAGGTGGACCTCGGAAAGGTCCTCGAACCAGAGGAGGTCGTCGATGTCCGCGATGTGGGTCGCCACACCCACCGTCGGGGTGAGGCCGCCCCGGCGATCACCCTGTCCGGTCAGGGTGGGACGGTGGACGTCGTGCCCTCGTTGCCCCAGCCGGCGCTGTACGTCGCGCCAGCACCAGCCGCCGTGCATGGCGCCGTGGACGAGTACGAATGTGGCCACCGCGACTCCTCTCTGTGTCGGCCCGGAGCGTCCGTGTCGGCCCGGAGCGCCGGCCGCGCGATCGGGTCGGCCGCGGCCGGCGGGACCAGGTCGTCATACCAGGGCGGCGCCGTGTGTCAGGGCCGTGCGGAGCGCTCGGAATCCCTCCGACGTCTGTTCCACGAACTCGTCGTCGCGAGCCGGAACGCCCTGCTGGAGCCAGGTGAGCGTCGTCTCGACGAGCCAACCGAAGAGGGCCTCGGAGTGCCAGGCATCGAGGAGCTCGTCGCCGGTGTCGAGCTCGCTGAGCTGGCGCACAACGGACACCGACACCGAGCGCAGCTCGGCGGCGTACGCCGCGAACTGGGGTTCTCGCGCCGCATGGCGCCACAACAGCGTGAAGGCGGCAGGATCCTTCCGGGCCACGGTCAAGAGGGTCCGGGGGCCGAGTCCCGGGTGCGTCGGCCTGGCCAATTCCGCGCGCAATTGCACGCCGAGGTCGTCGAAGACCTGTTGGAGGAGCTCCCGGTAGAGCTCTTCCTTCGACCCGAAGTGCCGGTAGACGATCAGCTTGGTGACCCCGCAGGCAGAGGCCACGTCCTCCATGGAGGTGTCGGCGAATCCGGACGAGGCGAATGCCAGCGCAGCCCCGTGCAGGATGGCGGCACGCCGCTCGGCTCGTGGTAGCAGCTTGCTCTCGGTCTGTATACGGGTCAGTATATACCAGCGAGTTACAGCGGGCATGTCCCGGGAAGGAGCAGCCATGGGCACGGCGCAGGTCGAGTTCACCGAGGAGGAGCTCCTGGCCGACCTGACGGTCGCCGAGCCGCTCATCGCCGGCGGCGTGCGGTGTCACGGCGGCTTCGACGAGGACGGCCGGTACGTCTCGCCGCGGACCAGGTTCCGGTTGCCCGCGATCTCCGCGTGGGGCGAGCAGAACAGCGCGCGGTTCTGCAGCGAGCTGATCGACGTCCCGCTCGAATGGTGGGAGCGCTCGTTCCCCAATGTCGAGCAGGCCCGTTTCCTCATCCGTGCCGGCGTCCCCGAGCCGCTGATGGCGACATTGACCCGGATCGGGACGGTCGAGGGATACGGCGCCAACATCCGCCTCTTGCAGCCCAAGAACCTGCAGCGCTACTTCGTGGAGGACATCGACGGGACTGCCGTCGATCACCTCGGTCGCGGGCTGTTCGAGGCGCACGGACGCGACGAGGCCGGCTGGGACGAGGAGGCCGGTCACAAGGACATGTGGTTCGCCGCCCGCGACATCGCCTTCGAGCGGTCGTGCGAGGAGCTCGACATCGAGGCGATGTTGACCCGGATGGGATTCGGTCCGGGCCGTCCGGGTGCCGATGCCGTCCGTCTGCTGCCGGACGACATCCCCCGTGACCTCGAGATGATGGTCTCGTTGATGGTCCGCGTCCTCTTCATTGAGATCTCGGCGTTCCACACCTTTGCCTGGGCGGAGGAATGGATGTCCGATGCCGATCTCGTGGCGGGCGACGGAGAGGCCGCCCGGCTCGTGGGGTTCATCAGGGCCGACGAGTCACCGCACGTCGGCTATCTGCGTACGGCGCTCACTGAGATGCGAGATCGCACCTGGCGGGGTGAAGGGGGGCGCCTCCACGCGGGCACCGACATGATCGGGCGGATCTGGGACCCGCTCCTCGCCCACAGCCTCGGCCCTGTACGCGACGAGGGCCGGCGCGGGGCCCTGGCCGAGGTGGAGTTCTGGTGCGCGCAGCGCACGAACGGGGCGGACATCCTGGCCGAGTTCCAGTCGCTCGGTGCTGCATGAAGTTCGGGGTCTTCTACGAGCACCAGCTACCCCGCCCCTGGGAGGAGGACTCCGAGTACCGCCTCTTGCAGGACGCCCTCGAGCAGGTCGAGCTGGCCGACCGCCTCGGGTTCGACGTGGTGTGGGAGGTCGAGCATCACTTCCTGGAGGAGTACAGCCATTCCTCGGCCCCCGAGGTGTTCCTCGGCGCGTGCAGCCAAAGGACCAAGGACATCAGGCTCGGTCACGGGATCATCCAGACCGCGCCGGGCTACAACCACCCCGCCCGGACGGCCGAGCGGGTGGCCACCCTCGACCTCCTTTCCGGCGGACGGGTGGAATTCGGCTCCGGGGAGTCGGGCTCGGAGGCGGAGCTCGGAGGCTTCCAGGTTGATCCGGCGACCAAACGCGACGCGTGGCTCGAGGGGCTGCAGGTCACGCTGCGGTGCATGACCGAGACCCCGTTCACCGGCATCGACGGCCGCTTCGTGAAGATGCCACCGCGCAACGTCGTACCCAAGCCCATGCAACGGCCGCATCCTCCGCTGTGGGTGGCGTGCTCACGTCGGGACACCATCCTGTTGGCGGCCGAGAAGGGGATCGGCGCCCTCACCTTCGCGTTCATCGATCCGGAGGAAGCGCAGAAATGGGTGTCCGACTACGAGCAGACCCTCGCTGAGCGCTGTGTCCCGGTCGGACTGGCCGTGAACCCCAACATCGCCTGCGTGACGCAAATGATGTGTCACCCCGACGAGAAGGTGGCGCTCGACCGCGGCCTGGAGGGAGGGAACTTCTTCGGGTACTCGCTCGGTCACTACTACGTCTTCGGGGAGCACCGACCCGGCTCGACCGACGTCTGGACGGAGTTCCTCGACCGGCGCGGCGAGCAGGGCTACTCGCCCGAGATCGAGACCGCACTGCGCCAGGAGCGCCTCGGAGCCAAGCTGGCAGGCGGTGACCGGACCGGGCTGCGCGGTGCCACAGGGAGCCCGCAACAGGTGCGCGAGTACCTCCAGCGATTCGAGCGGGCGGGCGTCGACCAGGTCATCTTCGTGCTGCAGGCCGGCAAGAACCGTCATGAGCACATCTGCGAATCACTCGAGCTGTTCGGCCGCGAGGTGCTCCCCGCCTTCAAGGAGCGCGATGAGGCCCAGGTGCGGGCCAAGGTGGCGCGGCTCGGGCCGGCGCTCGATGCCGCGCTCGAGCGGCGGGACCGCGCGCCGGGGCCACCCTTGCTCCCAGCGGACTATTCGTTCCCGGCCATGCCCCGACGCTGGGCCGATGAGACGGGAAGCGAAGAGATCCGGGAGTGGCTCGAGCACTTCGCCGACGCCCGAGCCAAGGGCATCAGAGAAGAAGGGCTCGGGATCCTCGGCAACTGAGCGACTGAAGGGCCCCCGGGGCCGTTCCCGTCCTGGATGGCTCTTGGCCGAATCGGGTCGTCTCCTGCACCAGTGGAGCCGCGCATCGTCCACCGTGCGGACGATACCCTATAGGGGTATTGGGTACGACGATCGGAGGACCATGCGACCGGGTTACATCGAAAGCAAGGACGCCATTCAGAAGCGCCTCCGGAGGGTGGAAGGGCAGGTCAGGGGTCTGCAGCGCATGGTCGAAGAGGACCGGTACTGCATCGACATCCTGGAGCAGGTGTCCGCGGCGACCAAGGCCCTCCAAGCGGTGGCCCTGGAGCTGCTCGACGACCACCTCGCCCACTGTGTGTCTGACGCCGTGCATCAGGGCGGGAACGAAGCGACCGAGAAGCTCAACGAGGCCTCCGCGGCCATCGGCCGGCTCGTTCGCTCCTGATTCCGATGGTTGCAACGGCCACCGTGCTGGTGGACATCGGCCGATCGCTGCGGGAGGGCTTCTTCATGTTCTGGGAGACCCTCTGGCCTCTCGTCCTGGGGTTCGGACTGGCCGGAGCGGTGCAGGCCTTCGTGAGCCGCGACAGCATGCGGCAGCGGCTCGGCGACCACCGGGCCCCGGCCGTCCTGCGGGCCTCGGGGTACGGAATGGTGTCATCCTCGTGCTCCTACGCGGCGTCCGCCATGGCGAAGTCGCTCTTCATGAAGGGAGCCGACTTCATCGCCTCCATGGTCTTCATGTTCGCGTCGACCAACCTGGTCATCGAGTTGGGGATCGTCCTCGTCGTGCTCATGGGTTGGCAGTTCGCCGTCAGCGAATTCGTCGGGGGCGGCATCATGATCGTCCTCCTCGCCACGCTGGGGGCGCTGTGGTTGCGCGGGCGCCTGGTGGTGCAGGCCCGTGAACGTCTGCACGCGTCGGAGGACAACCCCGAACACCAGCACGGATCAGTCGCCGACGAGCAAGCCGGGCAGCTGTCGCTGCGGGTCCGGCTGAAGTCGGTCGCCGGCTGGGCCGACAGCGCGACCTACACCATGTCCGACCTGACCATGGTGCGGCGAGAATTGGTCATCGGCTACACCGTGGCTGGTTTCCTGGCGGTGTTGGTTCCCACGTCGGTCTGGCAGGCAGTCTTCATCACCGGACACGGGTTCTGGACGAGCGTCGAGAACGCCATCGTCGGCCCCTTCATCGCCATCATCAGTTTCGTCTGCTCCATCGGCAACGTGCCCCTGGCGGCGGCCCTGTGGAAGGGAGGCATCTCCTTCGGGGGCGTCATCGCGTTCATCTTCGCCGACCTGATCGCGTTCCCGCTCCTTCTGATCTATCGCCGCTACTACGGGACACGGTTGATGCTCCGGATGCTCATGGTGTTCTGGGCCCTCATGTCAACGGCCGGACTCCTCACCGAGCTGATCTTTCGTGCGGCCGGCTTGGTGCCCACAGTGCGGCCGACCACCTTGGCCCCGGCGCGCTTCTCCTGGAACTACACCACCTATCTGAACCTTGTCTTCCTGGTGCTCTTCGGTGTCCTGTACTGGATCTACCGCAATCGCGAGCGGCTGGGTGGGGGAGACCGCTACGCGCGGGACCCGGTGTGCGGCATGCAGGTGGAGACGGCACAGGCGCCGGCGTCGCGTGAGCACAACGGCGAGCGGCACTACTTCTGCTCCGACCGCTGTGCGGAGCGCTTCGAGGCCGATCGCGACAGGGACGATCACGCGACACGACGAGGCAGGGAGAGCCCAGCAACCAGAGCGCATCCTTGATCAGCTGGACAGATCGTCGCCTCGGGGCGGATGAGCCCCGAGGACGCCGACGCCCTCGTTGGACCAGGTGCGCGAGGGGGAGCACTCGGCCGAACTCCGCGCGCCCATCGGGGACGCGTGGACAGGGAAGGCCTCACATGCCGAGGAGGTCGTAGAAGGTGAGCCGACGACCGCGGCAACGGCCGACCTGTCGAGCTGTCGTCTCAGCAGCTCGCGTGTTCATGGCGGAGAGCCACGTTCATTTGATCTCGCCCTCCCCCTTGATCTCGGCGCCGATCTTCCCCGTCTCACGCTCGTGCTGGGAGACCCCGGGCTCGAGGGTGTTGGCCTCGGCAGCGGCTTCCTCGTCGGGCGTCGGCATCCGGTCGGCCGTATGGGCCGCCGTGGCCTCCAGGCCCTCTTCGTCCTTCGTCGCCTCCTGCACCTCGGCGTCCGGGCCACCACCCGGCCGGTTGCTGGATCCTTCGGTCATGGTCCCTCCTTCGGTCCTGACAGGAAGATTGCCAAATGCCACCGTCTCCAATCATGTGGCGCATATCGAGGCGCCGCCGTGGCGTCGGTTACCCCATCCGAGCGGTCCCGCGGGCCATGCGACGTCAGCGGGATCGACGACCGAAGCAGCCGGATCCGCCGGGGGTCACTACAGTCCCGTCCGATGAGTGACTACGACGCCATTGTGATTGGAGCGGGTCACAACGGCCTGACCGCCGCGACGGTCATGGCCCGCGGGGGCCTGCGGGTCCTGTGCCTCGAGAAGAACCACTTCATCGGCGGCATGGCCTCGACGACCGAGCTCATCCGGGGCTACCGCTTCGAGTTGGCCGGCTCCATCCAGTTTCCGGTGCCGAACCAGATCTTCGAGGACCTCGAACTCGGGGCGTGCCCCATTTACGAACCGGAGGTCCAGTCGGCCAGCATCAGCGAGGACGGTCAGCCGCCGATCTTCCTCTATTCGGACCCGGCACGGCTCTTGGAGCATCTCGGCGAGACGATCGGGATCGAGGCCGTGCTCGGGATGGCCGAGGTGGCGGCGTGGGCCGAGGCACCCGCACGCGCCATCGGCCGCTTCGACGTGCGCACGCCACCGAAGTCCCTGGACGAGATGTGGGAGTGCGCCACCAACGAGGCCGAGCGCGAGGCCATCCGGACCGCCATGTTCGGGAGCGTCATGGATGTCGTCGACCGCTACCTCCCCGACCGGTCCAAGCACGCGCCCGTGCGCAGCATGCTGGCGTTCCTCGCCGTCAACTCGACCTTCCGGGGCCCCTTCTCCCCCGGGAGCGCCCTCTGTCTCGCCTTCGCGCTGGCGTCGCCGGGAACAGCGACGATGTCGAAGGTCCGGGGCGGCCTGGGCACCATCGCCGACCACCTGGCCCGGCTGTTCGAGCAGCACGGGGGTGAGCTGCGTCGCCACGCCAAGGTGTCCCGCATCGTCGTCGAGATGGGCGCGGTCAGGGGCGTCGAGCTGGGAGAGGGCGAGGTCGCGACCGCTCCCGTCGTCGTGTCCAATCTGGACCCGACCACGACGTTCACCCACCTGCTCGACGCCGACGCCCTCCCCGAGGCCTTTGCCCGCCGGATTGGCGCCATCGACCACCGTGCGGCCTATTTCCAGGCCCACTTCGCACTGCGCGGACTGCCCGAGTACCGCGCCCCGTACGACGCGTTGAACGACACCACGCTGGGGCGCAACGTCACGTTCTTCGGTACGGCAGAGCAGATGCAGCGGGATTTCGAAGGGTGCGTGCGGGGCGAGGTCCCCTCTTCCCCGAGCTTCAACCTCCAGATCCCCTCGCTCGACGACCCGACTCTCGCTCCCGACGGGATGCACGCCGCCAGCAGCTTCGCCTTCTACCTCCCGATCGCTGATCGTGAGACGCAGGGCCGGCTCCGCGACGAGATGGCGGAGCGGATCGTGGCAAAGATCGCCTCGGCGGCCCCGAACTTCCCGGACCTCATCGAACGCCAGCTCAACTACCCCGCCTACACGTATGAGTTGATGTTCGGGTGTGAGGGCGGGGACTTCACGCACGGTCTGCTCCAGCCCGAGTTCATGGGGCCGTTCCGGCCGGGACCGACGGGGTGGCCGGACGCGCCCGTGCCCGTGGAGGGGCTCTACCTGTGTGGGGCCGGGTGCCACGGTGGGCCGGGAGTCACGTTCATTCCCGGCTACAACTGCGGCTATGCCGTTCTCGATGCTGCCAGCGACCCGTTGTAGCGCAGCTGGCGCTCCATGAAGGCGAGGAAGAACGCCACGGAGAAGGCCAGACTCGTGAACAGGCTCATCACGAAGAAGATCCAGGCCCACTGCAGTCCCCGGCGCCTGCCCTCGGTGATGGTCCAAAGCGGGAGCAGGACCAGGTTCATGATCGTGTAGTCCTGGGCGGCGGAGTCCGAGGCCCAGTTCGTGAACAGCATCTTGACGTAGTTGTCGTAGCTGGCCCGGTGGCCGTAGAGGTGGACATAGCGCACGTTGAAGTACCAGCCGAGGAGCAACGAGCACACACCGACGGCGTAGTAGATCCCCTCCAGCGGCGACACGGGGCCGGTCCCGCCTCCCGTGAAGAGCCGGCGGTTGGCCGCGAATGCGGCCACCGTGCTCGCGATACCGAGAACCCCGTAGAACACCAGAGAAGCAGTCACCATCCCCCCTCGTCCTTTCCGCCGTGCGTGCGCACACCCTAACGAGGACCGGCGTGGCGTCGCCGTGGTCAGAGGAGCTCGAGGACCCTCTCGGGGGGGCGGGCGACGACCGCCCGCTCGCCGACGACGAAGATGGGCCGTTCCAACAAGATGGGGTGGCGAGTGATGGCCTCCAGAAGGGCATCACCCGCCTGATCTTCGAGCCCCAGCTCGGCGTACACGGGCTCGCCCTTCCGCATCATCAGCAGGGGGTCGTCGATGCCCAGCTGCCCCATGAGCCTCCTGAGGTCGGCCACGGTCGGAGGTTCGTCGAGATAGCGAACCGTGTCCGCCTTCACGTCGTGATCCGCCAGGAGCGACAGCGCCGTGCGGCACTTCGAGCACGACGGGTTCACATAGATCCGTGCGGACATCACCCTCACCTTACGGTCACCATTCAGAGCGCTCCTGGCGGCAGCCCGGCAATCACCTGCGCCCAGCTGTAGGTGAATGTGTGCGCCGGAGCGCTGGCGACAGCAAGGGTGACGGCCATGGACGTCCCCTCGCGGTCGCCCCTGTGGATGTCGCCCATCGTGTCGATGGCCGCACCCATCACGAGGTTGGGGCCGGAGCCGAAGTCGTCGAGGATGCCCTTCCGGTGCCCCCAGCAGCCTGCGGCCCCCCGGTGCAGGCAGTCCAGATTGCCGCTGTCGAACCCGTCGTCGTACATCCACCCGTACACCGCGTCGAGCCCGTTGGACGATCCGCCGGCCCACTCGGCATCATCGAGGTCGTAAGCCCGTCCGGGGTCGGGCGGGTCGTCGGCGTCATCGGCTCCCTGCTGCGCGTTCCGGTTGAGCGCGGTCGTGAGTCCGCCGAACGCCGGGAGCCCACGATCCACCCGCTCGAGGTTGACGGCGACGAAGAGCTGGTCGGGCATGCTCAATCGGGCGAAGCCCGACGGGAGCACCATGGGGCGGACCCCCTCCAGTGCGTGGGCGTGGTTAATCGCGCCCAGCGCCGCACCGATACAGGCCGCGGAGTTGTCGAGCCCCCCGGCGGCGCACACGCGTGTGTAGTCGGGCACCGGCGTCACGTTGTGACTCGGGTCCCGAAACCCCGTGTCGGATTCCGAGGAGGGAATCCCCCGCAGCGGCCGGAGCCCCCCCGCAGACATGGCCGCCAGAGCCTGTTTCCAGGTGTAGGCGTAAGGCCCGGCCCTGGGCGAGGTGGCCAGCGTGGCCGCGAGTGAGGATCCGCCGTGGCCTCCGCTGGACGAGGCGGTGGTCGGGTCGAAGGCGGCTCCCATGACCAGATGCCGCGCGCCGAAGCGGTTGAGGACGATCTGCCGGTCGGCCCAGCAGCCGGAGGTCTCGTGGCCCGAGCATCCGGGTACCCCGCTGTTCGGGCCGTCGTCGTAGAGCCATTGGAAGTCCGCATCGAGGCCGTTGTCGACGTCCCCGATCCATTCTGCGGTCACCGAGCCGTACGCCGGGCCGGGCCGGGGTGGCAGCCGGGCCGCGTTGGCGCCTTTCCGCGCTTCGGCATCGAGGGCCGTGGTGAGTCCGGTGAACGGGGCCAAGCCCCGGTCGACTCGCTCTCGATCGACCGCGACGAAGAGCTGTTCGGGAACGGTGAGCCGTGCGAAGTCGGACGGGAGCGCCATGGGGCGCACGCCCTCCTTGGCTCTGGCCGCGTCGATCGCGTCCAGGGTGACGCGTAGACATATGTCCGACGTGTCGGCGCCGACGGGGGCGCACGCGTCGGGATAGTCCGGGACGGGGGACACCGAGTGTGATGGATCGGCGAGACCACCTCCCGTCTGCGCTCCGGTCGAGCAGCCGGCGAGGAGGAGGGCCAGCACGATGGCTGCGCCCGACCACCGAGCACGCCGTCGTGGCGGTGCGCGCGTCGGGCTGGGGGGACGCCGCATCAGATGAACCAACGTAGCCAGACACGTCGCCGTCCTGATATCAGGCGGGAGCGGGCGAGCACCGTTGAAATGACAGTTGGAACTACTGATCGGGCCTCGCTGCACTCCCGTACTGGGGCGGCCGCTTCTCCAAGAAGGCGGCCATGGCCTCTTGCATGTCGCCGGTCATGGACGACAGGACCTGCGTCCGGTTCTCGAGGTCGATGCCCGCCTGGAGGGAGCCCACCTCGAGCTGGGACCACATGACCTCCTTGGTCATGCGAACTCCCCACGGCGCGTTGGCTGCGATGAGACCTGCCGTCTCGAGCGCGGCACCCTGCAACTGATCGTCGGACACCATCCGGAGCACGAGCCCGATCCGGTCGGCCTCGACGGCGTCAATGATGCGGCCGGTCAGCATCAGCTCCCAGGCCCGCGACGCGCCGATCAAACGGGGGAGCAGCCAGCTGACCCCGATGTCGCAGCCGGAGAGCCCCAATCGCACGAAGGCCACGTTGAAGCGCGCTGTTGTGGCGGCGATCCGGATGTCGCTCGCCAGCGCCAGGGCGAGGCCGCCTCCTGCCGCCGGGCCGTTCACGGCGGCGATCACCGGCTGAGGCAGCGAGCGCAGCCGGGGGACGAGCGCGGCGATGTGGGTCTGCGTGGCAAAGGTTGCACCCACCCGGTCGAGGTTCGCGGAACCCGGTGCATCGCCGTACCCCCCGAGATCCAGCCCGGCACAGAAACCCCGTCCGGCGCCCGTGAGCACGACGACCCGGCATGCTCGGTCAACCGCGATGTCCGACAGCACGTCATGGAGCTCGGAGATCAGCGCCGCGTTCATGGCATTCAACCGCTCGGGTCGGTTCAACACGATCCGGGTGACTCCCTGGTGTGGCTGGTCGACCTGCAGTGTGTCCATGGTGGGATACCTCCACTCGGCTCGGCCTTATCCTGCAACACGCCACGGCAGCGTGGCGCCCGGGGTGGTCTGCCGGGACGTTCTCTCCAAACGACCGGGGCAGAAATCACCCGGCCGTCGAGGGTATGGTCCGACGGAGCGTGCGGGCGTTGCGCGACGGGGATCTGGGGCCTCTCCGACGCAGTGCCGGTGTTTCCGGGAGAAAGCTCCCGGGCGGGCCAGCACCGGGGGAAGTCAGCCGTCGAATCGTTCCTGCGTCGCTTCCGCGAGGCCGGGCCGGCGAGGTGCACGACATCGTGGTGAACGGCCCGCCCTGGCGGACCACCGTCGGCGTGCTCTTCACCGACCGAGCCACGAGTCCGGGCGGCGAGGTCGTCTACGAGAATCGGGTCATGTTCCCGGTGCGCGCTGTGTGGGGCACGCGACCGGTACCGGGCGACGGGCTGAATGCCACGTGCATCCGACGGGACGTCGACCTACTGTCGCGAAGGTGATCACGGGTGTCCACACGCTTGTCCACGCTGACGATCCCGAGTCGGCGCGAGCCTTCTTCCGCGACGTGCTCGGATGGTCTCACGTCGACGCGCACGACGGCTGGCTCATCTTCGGCACGGGGCCTTCGGAGCTCGGCGTGCACCCGACCGACGGGGGCACCGAGCATCACGAGATCTCGCTCGTGTGCGATGACATCGAGCTGACGATCGCGGAGCTCACGGCCAAGGGGGCGCACTTCGCCGGCAGTATCGAGAACCGAGGTTTCGGCCGCACCATCGCCCTCGATATACCGGGCGCCGGCCAGATGCTGCTCTACCAGCCCAGGCACCCGACCGCGTTCGACCTCTGAGGCACGGCGGTCGCCAGGGTTTCGGACCACGGGCGTCACGCTGCCCGTTTTGTTCCAAGACCAATCCGGCTCGCTCTACCGGTTCGGTCGGGTTCCATGTGGGGTGGCACCCGTCGGCGAGCCGGCGTTGGACCGGTTCGGTGCCGTGCTGCCACTTGGCGACACCTGCCCCGGGAGACAGCCCGCGCTCCAGAAAGTGGACCCTGCCCCCGTACCGGTCGGATTCCCGCCGGTGAGGAAGAATCGGCGCATGGACATTCACGGAAGCGCATTGGTCACCGGCGCCAGCCGCGGCATCGGGCGGGCTGTCGCGCTGGAACTGGCTCGCCGCGGCTTCGACACGGTGGCGACCATGCGGGATCCCGACGCGGGGACCGCCATGGCCGCAGAGGCCGAGGGGCGGTTACGCGTCCGCCGGCTCGACGTCACCGACCCGTCGACGTTCGACCTTCCGGCCGATCTGCGCGTTCTCGTCAACAACGCGGGCATCGACACCGACTACCTACCGGTGGAATACGCCAACATCGACGACTGGCGCCGCATGTTCGAGACCAACGTCTTCGGGGTTGTCGCGCTGACGGCGGCTGCCATTCCGGCCCTGCGGGCGAACCAGCCATCGGTGGTCTGCACCATCACATCTTCGTCGATCATCGCTGCCGTCCCCTTCTACTCTGCCTACCGGGCCTCGAAGGCGGCCGTGTCCGCGTTCGGTGACAGCCTGCGGGTCGAGGTGGCTCCCTTCGGCATCCGGGTCGTCGAGATCCTTCCCGGGCCCATCGACACCGACATGTTCCGCCTGAGCACCGGGGAGCAGGAAGCCACCCGCTTCGCCGCCTACCGCGCCCTGGCAGACGTCGCCGGATCGCTGCGACGCGAGCATGCTGACCCCCGGGTGGTCGATCCACCGCGGGCGGCATCGGCGATCGTTGACGCGATCCTCGACACCGCAGGGCCGATGCGGTACGGCTGCGACCCCGTGTCGCTGGAGCTGCTCGATCTTTGGCGCCAAAGTGACGACGAGACGGTGTTCATCATGACGGGCCAATCGCTCCTGGACCAGTCGCAGTAGTCGCTACGTTCGGTCCCGACAGAAGGGTGTCTGTGCAGTTCGCCGTTGTCTTCGCCGTCTTCCCGATCATCTTCCTGGGCGAGCTCCCGGACAAGACCATGTTCGCGTCCCTCGTCATGTCGACGCGCGGTCGCCCGGCGATCGTGTGGCTCGGCGCAGCCGCCGCCTTCGTCGTGCATGTCGTCATCGCCGTCACCGTCGGCGTGGCCCTCTTCCACCTCCTGCCTCACCAGGCACTCGACGCCGTTGTCGCGGGCATGTTCCTTGTCGGCGCCGCGCTCGCCTGGCGTGAAGCGGTCAAGGAGAGCGAGAAGGAAGAGCTCGTGGAGCGGGAGGTGGCGACGCACCGCCGGATCGCGGTGACGGCGTTCCTGGTCATCTTTCTGGCCGAGTGGGGTGACCTGACCCAGATCCTGACGGCCAACCTGGCCGCGCACTACCACGATCCGTTGTCCGTGGGGGTGGGCGCGGTGCTGGCCCTATGGGCGGTGGCCGGGCTGGCCGTGGTCAGCGGTCAGACCCTGCTCCGGGTGATCAACATCTCGACCATCCGGATTGTCACCGCAGTCGTCCTGATCGCCCTCGCCGGATGGGCCGCCTGGGAGGCGGCACACTGACGCAGGGACGATCAGATCCCGGGAAGGTCCCGCAGCGCCTCGGACAGCTCTCGTCGGTGGGAGAGCCCGAGCTTCTGGTAGGCGCGGTGCAGGCGGTTCTCCACCGTGCGAACGGAGAGATGCATCGTCTCGGCGATCTGCTTGTCGGTGCTGCCGGTGGCAGCCTGTAACGCCGTGTCGAGCTCGGCCGGGGTGAGCTGGGCCCGTGCTCCGATGGCGCGCACGAATGGCGTGACGGCGCCCTCGCAGCGGGCGAGGAGTCGAGCGGCCGTCTGCTGGGTGGCCGCGGCCTCTCGGCTCGCACCGTCTCGCCGGAGATGGACGGCTGATTCGCCCAGGGCTTCGGCCGCGTAGAGGAGCGCGCCGACCTCCTCGAAACGCTCGGCGGCCGCGGTCAGGGCCCGGCTGTCCCTGTCGGCGGCGGCCAGCGCATAGGAAAGTCGGGCGGCGGTCAACTCGCCATCCACCTTTGAGGCGAGCGCCTCCAGGTCATCGACCACCTGCCGGGCCCGGCCCATCCGCGCCAGGCCGTGCAGCGCTTTGGTGGCTCCGAGCAGGTCCCCCACTTCTTTGCCCAGCTCCGCGGCCACCTCGAGACTCTTGCGCGCCGCGCCCATGTCGCCGCCGGCCGCCAACGCCCAGGCCCGAGCCTGGAGCACTTCCACCTCGTACTCCATATCGGTCGGCAGCCCCAGGGCCTCCAGCGCAGCCAAGGTCTGGGTGGCTTTGGGTGCCCCCCCGGCCAGAGCGAGGGCGTGGGCCGACAACACTTCGCACCAGCGAGCGGAGACCGGCAACGCGAGATCGAGAAAGAGGGCAGCTGCGCTGGTCGCCTGGAGGAATGCGGCCTGCACCCGACCTTGTTCCAGGCGCAGGGCCCCAAAAGACGCAGCGACGATTGCACTCTCCGGCGAGCCTGGATGCGCCGACAGCTCCTGCTGCGCGCCGGCCAGTAATCCCTCCGCGTCGCCGAGGTGGCCCAGCGCGATGAGGGCGAGCGCATGGCTCCCGAACGGGCTCCACGGCTCGGAAAGCACGGTGGAGCCTTGGCGCACGGTGGCACCGGACGGCGGCACGAGGAACGCCATGGCCTGACCCACACGGCCGGTGCGAACCAGGCACTCGCCCAGCAGCGCGTGCAGGCTGGTCCGAGGAGCCCCGGTCGTTTCGGGGACCGGCTCCACCGCGTCGACAACCGCCCCAGGACCCCGCGTCAGCCCTTCGAGGCAGAGGCGCCGGGCCAAGAGCTCGTCGTGCCAGACCGGCTCGAGGTCCACGGCGAGGAGCGCGTCGACGACCGTGGTGTCGGCGGTGCCGCGCAGGAAGAATTCGTGGTCGAAACAGAGCAAGGCCACCCGGACCCGCTCGGTGGTATCGGCGGCGTCACGCGCGAGGGCGGCGAGCTCCAGGGCAGCCTGTTCGGGTCGTCCGCTCCGGTGCGCCGCCTCGGCGGCCAGGAGACGTGCATCGAAACCCTCCCCACCTTCGACGGCGGCCCGGGCCATGCGCTCGGCGAGCTCGTAGTCGCGGCGTTCGTGGGCGGCTCTGGCCCCGGCGAGAAGGAGATCCGAGCTCCCCCCGCCACCGACGAGGCGGAGTGATGCAAGGAGGAGAGTGTCGTCCTGGCGGCGGCCGCCGGACGCCTCCGCGAGCGCACGGGCCAATACGCGCTGGCGCCGTGGGTTGATGCCCGAGCGCACGACGTCGCCGTACACCGGATGAGCCAGACACACCTGTAGGCGGCGTCCGTCGATGCGGCTCGTGATGAGACCTCTGTCCTCGAGAGACTCGATCGCCGCGGGATCGGCTAGCTGGTCGAGAGCGGGTTGGGCCAATGGCTCGCCGAGCGCGGTCAGCTCCAGAGCGTGACGTTCGGGATCGGACAGATTGCCGAGGCGGGCCGTCACCAATTCCACGAGACGTGCGGTTGGACGCAGCGGACCGCGCAGCCTCCAGATTCCGCTCTCCTCACGCAATGAGCCACTTTCGAGAGCACCGACGACCAGCTCATGCAGGAACAGAGGGTCACCGAGCGAGCGCTCGGCGAGCTGTCGCAGCGACACGGTGTCGACCGGTCCTCCCAGCACGGCGAGGAGAAGATCCTCGATCGCCTGTCCGTCCAGAGAACCCAGTTCGATCCGCGCTGCGCCATAGTCCTTCCACAGGACGACCATCGGATCCGCGGCGGGTTGGCCGGCGCGACCGGAGGAAAGCACGCAGGCCAGCACGGTGGCCAAACCAGCCAGAGAGAGCTGATGGACAAGCGAGGCCGAGCCGTCGTCGAGAAGATGCGCGTCGTCGACGAAGACCAGCAAGGGTCGCTGTCCGGCGTCGTCGAGAAGCTCATGCATGTAGCGGCGCAGCTGATCGGCGTGTGACTCGGGGCCGACCAGGTCGGAGTCGCGGTGGAGGAGGGACGCAAAAGCACCGAACGGGTAGGGCCGGGCCGCTTCCGTTCCGGCAACGAGGGAGACGGACATTCCCAGGTCCCGCGCGAACTCGACGCCGACCGTGCCGAGGACGGTCTTCCCCACGCCCACCGGCCCGATGACGACCGCCCCCCGCCGCCCGCTGATCGACGCCTTCAATTCCGCGATTTCGCTCGACCGTCCGACCAGCGGCCAACGGTCAAGCTCGGTGTGCTCCCGCCCGACCAGCGCGCTGCCGACATCTCTCGCCATCGCATCGGTCCCCCTGAAGAATCGAGGCCGTCATCTTCGCCCAAGGTCAGGCCAATTGCCAGGAGTCCACCTGGGGGTTCCCCGGGGTCGTCGGGGGCGCGTGGCGCTGCTCGGGCCGGGCACCGGGGCGTGACGTCATACCGGAAGTGGGCCGGTTCGTTGTGGCAAGGTGGCGTGTGGCTCAGTGTGTAGCGGTGCGCAGCAGAGAGGGCGTGCAAGGGTGAGGGGGTGCTGCCGCACCCTGTTCGGTGTCGCGCTCCTCTCGGCACTGCCTCTCGCCGGCATCGTGGGAGGGACGCACGGCGCCGCGGCAGCGGCGAGCGGCCAGCCGGCCTTCTACACCTCTCAGGCGCCGGGCGGCGCGCCGACAGCCGGGAAGAGAGTGATCGCCCTTACCTTCGACGACGGCCCCGGCCCGTACACGCCGGCCGTGCTGTCGGTACTCGAGCAGTACCACGTGCCGGCCACATTCTTTGAGATCGGAGAGGAGGTGGCCCGCTATCCCCAGTTCGCCAAGATGGTGGCCGCCGCCGGCTATCCGGTGGAGGACCACACCTGGAGCCATCCGGACCTCACCACGCTCCCTCCCTCCGGAGTGGCTGCACAGATCGACATAACGCAGGCGGAGATCGAGTCGGTCACGGGCACGACGCCACAATGTGTGCGGCCCCCCTACGACGCGTGGAACCCCTCCGTCCTGAACCAGATTGCCGGGCGCGGACTGACGACCATGAGCTACTCCATTGACCCCAGAGACTGGACGCTGCCCGGAGCGCAGGCGATCGTCAGCCGTGTGGTCGGCGCCGCGTTCCCCGGCGCCGTCGTCGACATGCACGATGCCGGCGGTGACCGGTCCCAGACCGTGGCGGCGCTCCCGCAGATCATCTCCCAACTCAGTGCGCAGGGGTATTCGTTCGTCTCCATCTGCGGCCCCGGGCCCAATCTCGGACCGCAGGTCTCCGCGACCTATGGCTTCGGCAATGCACCCGTCGCCGGGCCACCCGTGACCTCGAATCTCCCGTTGGTGGGCGGGGCGGCGACCCCGAGCGGCAACGGCTACTGGGAGGTGGCCGCCGACGGCGGGATCTTCTCCTTCGGGGACGCGGCGTTCCACGGTTCGATGGGAGGGCTCCCGCTGGACGAGCCCATCGTGGGCATGGCGGCCACCCCGAGCGGCAACGGCTACTGGGAGGTGGCCGCCGACGGCGGGATCTTCTCCTTCGGGGACGCGGCGTTCCACGGTTCGATGGGAGGGCTCCCGCTGGACGAGCCCATCGTGGGCATGGCGGCGACCCCGAGCGGCAACGGCTACTGGGAGGTGGCCGCCGACGGCGGGATCTTCTCCTTCGGGGACGCGGCGTTCCACGGTTCGATGGGAGGGCTCCCGCTGGACGAGCCCATCGTGGGCATGGCGGCGACCCCGAGCGGCAACGGGTACTGGGAGGTGGCCGCCGACGGCGGGATCTTCTCCTTCGGGGACGCGGCCTTCCACGGTTCGATGGGAGGGCTCCCGCTCGACGCGCCCATCGTGGGCATGGCGGCCACCCCGAGCGGCAACGGCTACTGGGAGGTGGCCGCCGACGGCGGGATCTTCTCCTTCGACGCGACGTTCTACGGGTCGCGAGGTGGACAAGCCGGTTCGGACCGCTTCTTCGGCATGGTGCGGACCCCGGACGGTGGCGGGTACCTGCTGACCGGGCAGCATCCGCCGCCCGGGCAGTGAGCCGGGGGAGCCGACCGCGCTCTTTCTCGTCCCCGAGCGCCTAGCTGACCGGCGCGGCGAACCGGTACCCGATGCCCCTGATGGTGGTGATCCAGCGAGGGTTTTCCGGGTCGGTTTCGATCTTGAGGCGGACACGGCGGATGTGCTCGGTGACCGTCGACCGCCCTTGCCACCGTCCGTTGGATCCCCAGACCCGCTCGAGCAGGTCCTCGCGTGAGAACACCCGTCCTGGTGCGGAGGCGAGGAAGGCCAGGAGGTCGAACTCCTTACGGGTCAGGACCACCTCCACATCGCCGACCGTCACCCTTCGTGTGCCCTGGTCGATGACGAGCTCGCCGTGGTCGAGTGTCGTCGTCGGCGTGGCGAGACCGCGTCGGAGGACCGCCCGCATCCGTGCTTCGAGTTCCGCAAAGGAGTACGGCTTGGCGAGCACGTCATCCGCACCGAGATTCAGTAGGCCGACCCGTTCGCGCTCGGTCGACCGGCCGGAGCAGACGATCACGGGAACCGAACTTCGGCGCCGGATCTTGGTCAGCACTTCCGAGGTCCCGCCGCCGAGATCGAAGTCCAGAATGACGAGATCAACCGGATGGGCGAAGACCGCGTCCAGCGACTCGGCGACTGTGGCCGCCTCGGTGACCTCGTAGCCCGAGCGCTTCAGGTAGTGCTGCAGCGCCCGGCGGGTGTTGGTGTCGTCCTCGGCAACCAGGATCGTCCTCTCGGTGACCATGTCGCCCATGGGCGTGAACACAGTCGTGGGATTGGAACCCGCCGTACGGGTACCCTCGACCGAGGACGTCCCTCGCTCCGAGAAGTCCAGGGGATATGTCATGCGGCACCGCCCCGTGGGGTCACCATCGTGGCCAGCGCGCGGTGCCGCGACACCTCGTGGGTGCCATGACGTCGAGCGAGCGCCTGCGGCAAGCCGACCATGTCCATTGCCCCTCTCGTCCCTCCCGCACTCCCGTGCGGAACGGTTCCTCGTTCGCTCGGGCCGGACGCAGATTCCTCGTCAGAACGACCCGCGCCCTGCTGTCTTTTCAATGTCGGCAGATGTCGGTGCGGGCTGCATAGGACTTTTGGACCAAAAATTCGCGCGCCCGTGGTGCGAAGAGGACCGGAGCCGGGAGGAGGCGCGGCTCGAGCGCCAGAGCACGATGGGTCCGGCGATCAGGTGTCCGGCAGGCTGAACCGGTAGCCGACGCCGCGCACGGTGGTGATCCACCGCGGCGAATCGGGATCGGGCTCAATCTTGAGACGCACCCGTCGGACATGCTCGGTCACGGTCGAGCGGCCTTGCCATTCCTCGGTCGAACCCCAGACCCGCTCGAGAAGGTCTTCGCGAGAGAAGACCTGACCGGGCGACGCCGCCAGGAAGGCGAGCAGGTCGAATTCCTTACGGGTCATCGGGATGGACTTGTCTCGCACGGTGACGGTACGAGTGTCGCGATCGACGACGAGCTCTCCGTGGTGGAGACAGCTGGCTGCCGGTTCGCCATTGCCGCGGCGCAGGACAGCCCGGACTCTTGCCTCGAGTTCTGCGAAGGAGAACGGCTTGACGACGAAGTCGTCGGCTCCGAGGTTGAGGGTCCGGATCCTGTCGTCCTCTGAGTCTCTTCCCGAGCAGACGATGACCGGGACGGCGCTGTGGCGGCGGATCTTCGCCAGCACGTCCGTGCCGTCGAACCCCGGAAGTCCCAGGTCAAGGAGGACAAGGCTGGCCGAGTGCTGGAAGACCGCTCGAAGCGTGGACGGCCCGTCGGCGGCCTCTGTCACCCGGTATCCGGTCCGCTCGAAGTACTGGAGCAGCGCGCTGCGACAGCTGTGATCGTCCTCGGCCACGAGGATGGTCCGCTCTCCGTGCCCCACCCCGTTTGGTGATTCCAGAGGGTTCGTGCCGTTCGGAGTGATCGGCTTGAGGTCCCGCTGGTACGTCGGGGCACGCGTCACCACGCCGACCGGCGGATTCACTCGCCGACCCTCTCCGCACGCAACACCGGAGTCCAAACCTGCACCAGGGGTGTCTGACCCATGTGGTGATTGTCGGCCGCGCTTCCTACAACCTTGAGGGAATCGAAGGGCCCGCGGATCACGCCCCGGCGGGTACTGATCCGCCCGCCACCGTGCGGCGCGGGTTGGGTGGCGCCAAGGGCAGAAGGTGAAAGCGGCAGGGAATGTCCAAGCGGAAAACACGTAATCGACAAAGAGTGACGCGTTTCTCAAGGTGAAATGCGTTGCACCGACAATGCAAGTGAGGCGTTCCATCCGACCCGATATGGAGCCCTGGGCGCGTGAGAATCGCACCGCAGCCCGAGCCTGTCGGAAATGTTGCGCAGAGGTTGCGTGAGCTCTGCAACCATTCAACAACGTTCACGCAACCATCCTGCAAGAACGCAATCTATTAGAGTGGTTGTTACTCCTGAATACGCGAAGTCCGCATGGTCAAATGATGACTTCAGGAGCGAGTTGCACCGAGTCGGATGGTGCAAATGAGGGAGGGGGAAACGTGGAATCGACGTCACGTCCGTTTTCCACGGCGCAGGAGTCGGCGGAGGCGGGTATCGAAGATCTCTGGTCTGAGTTCAAGCGGACCGGAGAGCAGACACTTCGTAACCAGCTGATCATCTACTACTCGCCGTTCGTCAAGTACATCGCCGGCCGCGTGCTGGCCGGGCTACCCAGGCACTTCGACGAGGAAGATCTCGTCAGCTACGGGATCATCGGGCTCATCGACGCGATCGAGCGGTTCGAACTCGACCGCAATCTGCGTTTCGAGACCTACGCCATTCCGCGCATCAAGGGGGCGATCATCGACGAGTTGCGATCGATCGACTGGGTCCCCCGGTCCGTGCGCACCAAGGCCCGCGCCGTGGAGCAGGCGTTCACGCACTTGGAGGCGACGCTGCGGCGCACACCCAACGAGGCCGAGGTCGCAGCCGAGCTGGAGATGTCCGTGAGTGACTTCCACAAGGCGCTGCGCAAGATCTCCACGGTGGGCATGATGGCGCTCGACGAGGTGCTGCGCGGGGGCGACCGCTCCGAGCGCTCGACGCTGGGCGAGACCTTGCCGGATGGGTCGTGGGGCCCGGTCGACACCTTCGAGGCCAAGGAGTCCAAGGAGGCACTCGTCACGGCCGTCGACGCGATGCCCGAGCGAGAGCGCACCGTGCTGATGATGTACTACTACGACGGTCTGACGCTGACGGAGATCGGTCAGGTCCTTGGCGTCACCGAGAGCAGGGTGTGCCAGATCCACACCAAGGCGCTCCGGCAGCTCCGTTCGAAGCTGGCGGACCGGCCCGAGACGGTTCGGCTGAATCCGGCCGCACGCGGAGCAACCGCGCGTCGCACCGGCACCCGCGAGCGTGCCGGTCGGGCTCGCCTGCAGCTGCTCGCCAGCTAGCAGCTAGCCGGCACAATCCCGTTTTCCGCCCGGCGGCCATGCGGTCGCCGGGCGGACGGTCGCGGGAGCAAAGGCGGGCGATCGCCGACGGCAGGCGAGACCGATACGGTACGGGCGCCGGACCACGATCGAGCCAGGGAGCGCGCCATGCCTTTGCACAAGCGGGAAACCGTCCGGGAGGGGATGCTCGACTCGATCTATGCCGACCGGGACATGTTGGCCGGCCTCCCCTCGCACCACTGTCCCGGCGAGGAGATGCCGCCCGCCGAGGCCTTCCAGGCCATCTCTGACGAGCTCCTCCTCGACGGGAACGCGCGCCAGAACCTCGCCACCTTCTGCCAGACCTGGGAGGAGCCGGAGATCCACAAGTTGATGGACCTCAGTATCGACAAGAACCTCATCGACAAGGACGAGTACCCCCAGACCGCGGAGATCGAGCGCCGCTGCGTCTCCATCCTGTCCCACCTGTGGAACGCTCCCACGACCGAGGACCCGGTCGGCTGCTCGGCCATCGGGTCCTCCGAGGCGTGCATGCTCGGCGGCATGGCGGCCAAATGGCGCTGGCGGGCCAAGCGCCGGGCCGCCGGGAAGCCGACCGACAACCCCAACATGGTGTGCGGGCCCGTCCAGGTGGTCTGGCACAAGTTCGCCAAGTACTGGGACATCGAGATGCGCGAGATCCCCATGTCCCCCGGTCGCTACTGCATGGACGTGGAGCAGATGCTCGAGCGCGTCGACGAGAACACCATCATGGTGGTGCCCACCTTCGGCGTGACCTACACCGGCTCCTACGAGCCGGTGCTCGAGCTCTCCCAGGCCCTCGACAAGCTTCAACAGGACACCGGCCTCGACGTCGACATCCACGTGGACGGGGCCAGCGGCGCCTTCCTGGCCCCCTTCTGCGCCCCGGACATCCTGTGGGACTTCCGGGTCCCGCGCGTCAAGTCCATCAGCACTTCGGGGCACAAGTTCGGGCTCGCCCCTCTCGGCGTCGGCTGGGTCCTGTGGCGGGACACCGCGGAGCTGCCCGACGACCTCATCTTCCACGTGACCTACCTCGGCGGGGACATGCCGGTGTTCCAGATCAACTTCTCGCGGCCCGCCGGCCAGATCGTGGCCCAGTACTACAACTTCATCCGTCTGGGGACGGACGGCTACCGCAACGTGCACACCGCCTGCTACAACACCGGCCAGTTCCTGTCGGCGGAGATCGTCAAGCTCGGCCCGTTCGAGCTGCTGTGCGACTCCAACCCCCTGACGGGGATCCCCTCGGTGGCCTGGCGCATCCGGGAGGGCGAGGACCCGGGGTACACGCTCTACGACGTCGCCGACCGCCTGCGGACGCGGGGCTGGCAGGTGCCGGCCTACCCGCTGACAGGGTCCGTCGCCGACATCTCGGTCCAGCGCATCCTGGTGCGCCAGGGCGTGAGCCGGGACCTGGCGGGAATCCTGCTGGAAGACATGACGCAGGCCATCGCCCACTTCGATCGTCACCCGGTCACCGTGTCGATGACCAAGGAGGAGTCAGGCGGCTTCAGCCACCTGTGAGCGCGGCGGGGACCGTCGCCGACCAGTCGACGTGCAGCGGACGCCGACGAATGAAACGAGGCTCGCCCACCTCCGCCGGACGGTCGGTCGTCCACACCGCGGGAGCGGCCAACGTGACCCCGGCCAGCGCCCGCAGCGCGGGGTCGTAGGCGGAGCGGATCCAGGCGAACCGGCGCCACGCCTCCTCGTCTCGGCCCGGCGTGACGACGAGGATCCCCGACAGGGCCGCCAGGGCGGCGTCGTACTCGTCCCGGCTGACGCTTATCGGTGGCGCCGGCTCCCCGGCGCGTGCCAACACGTCCAGGAGCCTCGTCGGCGGAGGCAGGGGGATATAGACCGCGCCGGCGATCCGGACGATCAGCGGGAGGCCGTAGACGAGGACGACCAGGGGCCCCTTCTGGGCGTCGGCAAAGACCTCGCCCATGTCGATCTCGGAGACCGCGACGACCAACGCCGACGCGTCGAGCACCGCCCCCATGGTGCCGACCCACGATTGCTCGGGGTCGGACCCGGGGAAGTAGGAGAGGATCGGGAAGGCGGTGTGGGTCTGCTCGAGGTCGAGCATCCAGTCGGCCGCGCCACTCCAGATGTCGGGGCTCTCGAGGCCGCCCAGGCGCTGCAGGCTCTGGAGGAATTCCTGCGGGCTGGGCGGCGAGCCGGCGATGGGGCGGAGGCGGTTCGTGCCTTTCTCGCGAGCGTTGTAGGCGGAGTAGATGGTGGGCAGGTAGCTGATGAGGAGAGCGACCAGCCCCAGCCCGATCGTCGCCTCCACGAAGGCGAGCCAGATCCGCCCCGGCCCGTTGGGCTCGGCGAACCCCATGGTGGTGAGCGACGAGACGCTGATCTCGAAGGCCCGCGACCAGTCGAGGTCGCGTGTGCCCCAATAGATGAGGGTGAACGCGAGCATCATGCTGATCATCCAGGCCAGCGGCAGGCTTGCGAGGGCGACGGGCGCGTACAGGCTCCGGAGCGATCTCGTCGCGGCATCGTTCCGTCGCCGGTGCACCAGGAGCCGGTAGACCAGGGCGAAGACGAACTGCGCCAGGCGAGGGTTGCCCTCCTGGGGCAGGACCACGGTCTTCAGCGCCGAGCCCAGGACGGCGAAGGCAACCAGGGCGCCGGCCACGAGCGACACGATGTGGGCGACGATCATGGTGTGCGGCCCGGCGCTGGCGTGCGACGGATCAGGAGATCGACTGCGCGGCCTCCTGCACCGCCTTGTCCACGTCCTTCTTGTCGACCTGCAACTCCTTGGCCACCTTCTTCTGCGCTTTGAGCGAAGCCTTCTCGATGGCGTCCTCAATCGTCGTCTCGCCCACGATCACGAGTGCGGCCTCGCCGGAATCGATGGCCTCGCCGAACTCCTTGACGTCGGTGCGCGACATCCCCTTCCACAGGTGCCCGCTCACGCCTCCGATGGCGGCCCCGACGATGGCTGATCCGATGATGGACGGCGGGAACAGAATTCCGACCAGGGCGCCGGCCGCTGCACCGCCCCAGGCACCGTGTCGGGTGGTCGTCTCGTCCTTGTTGACGTGGATCTTCCCCTGGCTGTCCTTGGTGATCACGGCGGCGTCATATGTACCGACCGCGCCGACGGCGTGGAGGTCCTTGACCACGTCGTAGTCGGCGCGGGCGTCGACCTCGCTGGCATAGGTCCCGATGTAGATGAAGACGCCATCGGCTTTCGACATGGCAACGCTCCTTTCTGGCGCCCACCGGTGGGCGCCACGCCCCGGTCTCCCCGGTTGGCTCCCCCGAGGGTAGGCGGTAGGGACGTGCGTCGGAGCGGCGTGCCTTCCGGTCTGTCTGGCATGATCCCTGCCGGTGCCTCTTCCCCCGGCCATCGAGATCGCCCGGCAGGCCACGTTGCGCCCGATCACCGACATCGCCGCCCAGATGGGCATCGAGCCGGGGCTCCTCGAGCCCTACGGCACGGACGTCGCCAAGGTGAGCCTCGACGCCGTCGACGCCCTGGCCGATCGCCCACGCGCCCGCTATGTCGTGGTGACCGCCGTGACCCCCACGCCGCTCGGCGAGGGCAAGACCACCACGACGATCGGGCTCGGGCAGGCCCTGGCCTGCATCGGGCGGCGGGCGACCATCGCCATCCGGCAGGCCTCCATGGGACCCACCTTCGGGATCAAGGGCGGCGCGGCGGGCGGCGGCTACAGCCAGGTGGTCCCGTTCGAGAACCTCAACCTGCATCTGACGGGGGACCTGCACGCGGTGACGGCCGCCAACAACCTGCTGGCCGCCATGGTCGACAACCACGTCTACAACGGGAACGAGCTGGGGCTCGATCCGCACGGTGTCACGTGGAAGCGCGTGCTCGACGTCAACGACCGTTCGCTGCGTCACATCGTCGGCGGGCTGGGGACGAAACAGGACGGCACGCCGCGGGAGACCGGGTTCGACATCACTGCGGCCTCCGAGGTGATGGCGGTCCTCGCGCTCTCCACGTCGCTGCGCGACCTGCGCCGGCGCATGGGACGGATCGTCGTGGGGTACACGGGGGCCGGTGGGCCCATCACCGCAGAGCAGCTGAAGGCGGCCGGTGCCATGACGGTCATCATGCGCGATGCCATCAAGCCCAACCTGCTCCAGACTCTCGAGAACACGCCCGTGCTGGTCCACGCCGGGCCCTTCGGCAACATCGCGCACGGAAACTCGTCGGTGGTGGCCGACCTGATCGGGATCCATGCGGGGGAGTTCCTCATCACCGAGGCCGGGTTCGGGGCCGATATGGGCGCCGAGCGCTTCTTCAACATCAAGTGCCGGACGTCGGGCCTGGTGCCCGATGCCGCGGTGGTGGTGACCACGGTGAGGGCGATGAAGCTGCACTCGGGGCGGCACCGCGTCGTGGCCGGGCGACCGCTGCCACCGGCGATGCTCGAGGAGAACCCAGAGGAGGTCCAGCTCGGCGCGGCCAACCTGCTGGCGCACCTTGCCATCGTGCGTCGCCACGGCGTGACCCCGGTCGTCGCCATCAACGCCATGCAGGGCGACTTCCCCGCCGAACATGCCGCCATCCGGGAGATCGCCGCCTCGGTCGGGGCGGCGGCCGCGGTGTGCACCCACTTCGAGAACGGTGGCAAGGGAGCGGTGGAGCTGGCCGAGGCGGTTGTCGAGGCCACGACGGAGCCCGGCACGTTCCGCATGCTGTACGGCGACGAGGCGATGTTGCGGCAGAAGATCGAGACGGTGGCCACCGAGATCTACGGCGCCGACGGGGTCGACTACCTGCCGGTGGCGGCCAACCAGCTGGACACCTACGAGCGAGCGGGCTTCGGCACGCTCCCCGTCTGCATCGCCAAGACCCACCTTTCCATCTCCTCGGATCCGTCCCTCCGTGGTGCGCCCCGGGGCTGGCGCCTGCCGGTGCGCGAGGCCAGGGCCAATGTGGGTGCCGGGTTCGTGTACCTGGTCAGCGGGGACATGCGCACCATGCCCGGGCTCTCGAGCAGCCCCGCCGCCGAGAAGATCGACATCGACGAGCACGGCAACGTGGTCGGCCTGTATTAAGCACCCGGGAAAGGCGTCCATGGCCATCGACTTCACCCTCGCCCCCGAGCACGAGGAGATCCGTTCCCGCGTGCGGTCCTTCATTCAGGACACCGTGCAGCCGCGGATCACGGGGTTCGACGACGAGGAAAAGGTGACTTCGCGCCACGAGTACCTGGTCACCATCCTGGAGCTGCGCGAAGAGGCCAGGAGGGCCGGCCTGTGGCTGCCCCACATGCCCGTCGAATGGGGCGGCATGGGGCTGGGACACGTCGAGTTGGCGATGGTGCAGGCGGAGGCGGGCAGGACGCGGCTCGGGCCCTGGATCCTCAACTGCATGGCTCCCGACGAGGGCAACATGCACACCCTTCTGCACTGGGCCACCGATGCGCAGAAGGAGAATTACCTGCGCAGGTTGTGCGAGGGCACCGCCATGTCCTGCTTCGCCATGACCGAGCCCGAAGTGGCCGGCTCCGATCCGACACTGATTCAGACCCGGGCTGAGAAGGACGGGGACGAGTGGATCATCAACGGCCACAAGTGGTTCATCTCGAACGCGCGCCGGGCCCAGTTCGCGATTCTGGTGGCCCGGACCGAGCCGGACGTCCCACCGGGGTCGCGCGGCGCCAACACGGCGTTCCTGGTCGATCTCCCGGCTGAGGGCTGGAACGACGTCCGCGAGGTCGAGACGATGCACGGGTCAACCGGCCACTCCGAGATCGTCATCGAGGACCTGCGGGTGCACGATTCGCAGATTCTCGGTGGTCGGGGCAACGGGCACCGCCTCGGGCAGTACCGGCTGGGCCCGGCCCGGTTGGCGCACTGCATGCGGTGGATCGCCCAGGCCGAGACGGCCCTCGACATGATGGTCGACCGTTCTCTGCACCGGTACTCACACGGATCGCTGCTGGCCGAGAAGCAGGGTGTGCAGTGGCTCATCGCCGACTCGGCCATGGAGCTCTACCAGTGCAAGCTCATGGTGCTCCACGCCGCCTACAAGATCGATCGGGGCGATGACTTCCGCACGGAGGTCTCCATGGCCAAGCACTTCGTGGCCAACAGCCTCAACCGGATCATCGACCGATCCATACAGGTGCACGGCGCGCTCGGCTACTCCACCGACACTCCGCTGGCCAACATGCTGCAGCACGCGCGCTGGGCCCGCTTCGCCGACGGAGCCGACGAGATCCACCAGATGCGGATTGCCGAGCGCACCATTGCGGCCTACAAGGACACCGGATCGACCAACGCGGCCACCGGCGGGCTGCCGCTCTGAACCATGGGCTGCCTGCTCGCGCTCCTCGCCGCGATTTCGCCGCGCTTCGTCATCTTCTTGCTCTGGGTCTTCTCCGACCGGCTGACCATCGCCTTTCGCTCCGGCTGGGAGGGGATCATCGGATTCATCCTCCTGCCGTACACCACGCTGTTCTATGCCCTCGTCTACGCGCCGGGGAGGGGCGTGGACTCCTTCGGCTGGGTCATCGTGGCGCTCGGGGTGCTGCTCGACCTCTCCTCGCATGTGTACGGCTCGCGGGCGCGCCGGCGCCGCGAGCGCCGGGCGACGACGACTTAGTTTGGATCGCGTGGACGTCTCCGCCTGAAGTGCGGACCGTTCTCGCTCCGATGGCCGAGATTCCCACTCTCGCAGGCGACCACATCGCCGAGGCGGCCGCCTTGTCGAACGAGGAGATCGCCGGTCGCCTCGATGGGCTGTTCCGCCAGAAGGCGGCCGTCGAGGGGGCGATCGTCGTCCTGCTCGGCGAGGTCGGCCGGCGCCAGGCCTACCGAGACGAGGGGGCCACCTCGACCGAGCCCTGGGCCGTGGAGCGCTTCGGGGTCTCGATGCCGACCGCACGCGCACTCACCCACCTCGGCGAGAAGGCCTGGGACCTCCCGCACCTGATCGGCTCGCTCTGCGCCGGGGACCTGTCCTTGGACAAGGTCCGCGCCCTGGCCGACGTGGCCACCCCCGAGACCGATCGCCCGCTGCGTGACCGGGCCACGGAGTGCTCGGTGCGCCAGTTGGCCGACCTCGCCCGCTCCGCGACTGCGCCGAGCGGATCCCCTGGCCGCGCGGCGGGTGACCGTCGCTATTTGCGCTTCAACGAGCAGTGCCGCACCATGACGGTCCAGCTGCCCCCCGAGTCCTTCGCCGAGACCCGGACCTGCCTCGAGGCCCGGGCCCGGGCCGGGCCCAGCGACGGCGAGACGCCGTGGGACCAGCGCCTCTGCGACGCTTTCGTCGCCCTGATCCGCTCCTCGGGCCGGACGAGCAACGCGGCGGCGCCCAGCCCCTACTTCGTCGTCGTCCACGTCCCCTTGGCCGCCCTGGTCGACGAGTCAAGCGAGACGACCGAGCTGGGCGGCGAACTCGAGCGCGACGGCCTGATCAGTGTCGAGACCGTGCGCCAGATCACCTGTGACGCCACCGTGGCCATCGGGGTCGACGACGACGTCGGGCACACCATGTACGAGGGCCGGGCCCGCCGAGAACCGAACCCGGCCCAGCGCCGCGAGGTCATGCGCCGGGACCGCCACTGCCGCTTCCCGGGCTGCACCAATGTCACCTTCACCAACATCCACCACGTCGTGCCCTGGGAGCCGGGCGGCCCGACCGACCTCGAAAATCTCGCGCTCATGTGCCTGCATCACCATCACTTGGTGCACAGCGGGGGATGGACCATGTCCGGGAACGCCAACGAGGAGTTGCACTTCGTCGGCCCCACCACCCACCGGGCCATGGCCACGCGCCCGTCGCCGCTGTGGACGACCGTCACGGCCGGTCCACGGTCGGGGTTGTCGGGCTAGGCGAAGCGCAGCCGGAGGTCGGGCTCGGGACCGAAGAAGGGCGTGCTCGGGCCGGTCACCGCCAGCTTGTGCCAGCCGGCCACACCGATCATCGCGGCGTTGTCGGTGGCCATGGCGTGGGGCGGGATGAGCAGTCGCGTGCCGAACTCGTCAGCCAGCGCCTGGGCGCGGGCCCGCAGGATGGGACTGGCCGCCACGCCGCCGACGATGGCGACGGCGGGGTCACCGAACTCCGCGAGCGCGCGGCGCACCTTGGCGATGAGGACGTCCATGCAGGCGGCCACGAACGAGGCCGCCACCTCGGTCTCCGAGAAGCCCGGGTCGGCGCGCACGTGGTTGACCACTGCCGTCTTGAGTCCCGAGAAGGAGAAGGAGTACCCCTCGGCGAGCATCGGCCGGGGGAAGCCGAGCACGTCCTCGCCGGAGGCGGCGAGGCGGTCCAGCACCGGTCCACCGGGGTACCCGAGACCGAGAAAGCGGGCGACCTTGTCATACGCCTCGCCGATGGAGTCGTCGACGGTCTCGCCGAGCAGCTCGTAGCGTCCAGGCTCGGTACAGCGGGTGAGCATGCAGTGACCCCCAGACACGAGCAGGGCGATCTGGGGGAAGGGCACCTCATGGTCGGTCAGGTACACGCTGGCCAGGTGGCCTTCCAGGTGGTTGACGCCCACCACGGGGACGCCCCAACCGAGGGCGAGCGCCTTGGCGGTGGCGATGCCGACCAGGAGCGCACCGACCAGACCCGGTCCGGCGGTGACCGCAACGGCGGTCAGGTCGTCGCCGGCGCTTCCGGCCTCAGCGAGGGCCCGCTCGACAATCGGCGTCACCGTTTCGAGGTGGGCGCGGCTGGCCAACTCCGGGACGACCCCACCGAAGGCGGCGTGCAGATCGATCTGGCTGGCGACCACGGACGATCGCACCGACAAGGTGTCGTCGACCACGGCGGCCGCGGTCTCGTCACAGGACGTCTCTATGGCCAACAGGGTTCGGCTCACCGGGCCTCCTGCAGTGCGCCCGCGATAGCGGCCCGCGAGATCGCACCCTCGCGCTCCACCAACGGCTCCCGCCCGCGAACATTGACCAACGTCGAGGGGACGTCACGGAGCGGCCCCCCATCGACGACCAGTTCGACAGAGAGGCCGAGCGCGGCCGCCACGTCGTGGGCCGTGCGCGCCGTGGGTGCGCCGTGAGGGTTGGCGCTGGTGACGAGCAGCACACCGGTCTGCTCGAGGAGCGCCCGCAGGAAGTCGTGGTCCGGAATGCGCACCGCCACCTCGGCCCGACCGTCCAGCCAGGCCGGCCGATGGAGTCGCGCATCGAAGCCGAAGGCCAGGGTCAGGGGCCCCGGCCACCAGCGCCGGGCGAGCGCCCGGGCGCCGGGGGTGAAGGCCACGCCGAGTGCACGGACCTGCGCCACGGAGGCGGCCAGCACGGGAAGGTGGATGCCCTCGGGCCGGTCCTTGATCCGGTACACGGCCTCCACCGCGTGCGACTCTGCCGGCCGGGCCGCCAACCCGTAGACGGTGTCGGTCGGCACCACCGCCACGCCGCCACGGCGCAGGAGCTCCGCCGCCAGGTGTCCGCCCTCGTCGTCGGCGCGCACGATCCTCGTCCCCTTGCTCACGGTCGTGCTGGGGCAGGGCCGGGCGGCCCGGTCAGAGCCGGAGGGGGCGGACGGGGGCACCGACGAGCGTCGGATCCGACTCCCAGTCCACCTCGGGTACGTCCACGTAGAGCTCGATCTCGTTGCCGTCGGGGTCGAGGATGTAGAGGCTGTGGGTGACGGTGTGGTCGGCCGAACCCACGACCGTGGCGCCGGCCTCGCGTACGGCGGCCAGCGCAGCGCGGAGGTCGTCGTCGGTCTCGCCCACGTTGAGCCCGAAGTGGTACATGCCGACGCGGCGGCCTGGCGGGATCGGTGTGGCGTCGGCACCGACCTCAATGAGCAGCAGCTCGTGATGGGTGCGACCCGAAGAAAAGCCGGCGGCGCCGACGGGGGCCTCTCCGGGCCCGGGCAAGACCTGTCGCCAGCCCAGGACGTCGCGGTAGAAGGCCACCGATCGGCCCAGGTCGCGCACGTACAGGACCAGATGCCCCAGTTCCCGAACCTTCATGCGCTCACGCTACCGGTCGTCTCGGCCTCGACGGACGCCGAGGCCCGGATCCAGTTCGCCGTGGGCGGCATACCGGGCCCGAGATGGATCGGGACGTCGAAGGGCTGGGACTCGAGCCCGGCCGCCTCCATCAGCTCCGTGAGGGCATGCGGGATGGCGGCCGCGATGTCCCAGAGGCGAGGGACGGCCCGGGCGTCGGAGGCCAGCCCCCAATAGAGGACGCCCATGTTGCTCATGATCGTGATGTTGAGGCCCATCCCGTCCATCACCGGGCCGAGGGGGAACATCCCGAGCATCTGGCTGCCGCCCAGATACAGCGGAAAGTCCGGCCCCGGGACATTGGACACGACCAGGTTGGCCACGGGCCGGTGGCGGTCGGCCAGCTTCATTCCCGTGTAGAGCCGGGCGGCGGCGGCGAAGACGTTGGGCGTCGCGTGCTCGGCCCAGTTCTGCAACGTGGTCGCCCCGAGCGCCTGATGCTCCTCCTTGGCTCCCTTGGTGCCTTCGTGGATGAAATGCAGGCGTTCCAGCGGGTCCTCAATGTGGCAGGGCAGCTGCACGAACATGGCGGACACCTTGTTGGAGCCCTTGAGCTCGGCCACGTCGGGAGTCACCGAGACCGGGACCACCGAGACGAGCGGGATGTCGGGGAGCTCGTCTCCGGCCAGAAGGTAGGTGCGCAGGGCACCGGTGCACATGGCGAGGACCACGTCGTTGACCGTCGTGCCCATCTTGTTCTTCAGCGCCTTGGCGTCGGCCAGGCTGGCGGCGGCGAAGGCGACCCGACGCCGCGCGTGCACGGCGACGTTGATGGAGGTGCGCGGTGCGGTCAGTGGCAGGGCGGCCTTGGCGGTGAGGCCCTGGCGAATCCGACGGACATCGAAGATGCTCCGGGTCGTGCGCAGAACCATGCGCCCCACGTCGAACGGCGCCACCAGGCCGGCCACCATCGCCTGCGAGACAAGTTCCAGGCCGGAGGGGATGCGTGAGTCGAGCTGGCGTGCCCTCTGCGCATGCGTCTCGGGTGGGCTGGGCTCCAGGTCGAACAGGACGCCGAGGAGCTCCGCCCCCGAGACCCCGTCGATCGTGCTGTGGTGCATCTTGATCACGAGCGCGATCTTCCCGTCCTCCAGTCCCTCCACGATCCACATCTCCCACAAGGGGCGATCGCGGTGAAGTTGGCGGCTGATCACGTCGGCGGCGAAATCGCCGAGCTCGCGCATTCCCCCCGGGGACGGGAGCGCGGCACGTCGGAGGTGATTGTCGATGTCGAACTCGGGATCGTCGACCCAGACCGGATGGCCGAGCCGCATCGGCACCTCCACCAGGCGGCGCTGGAAGACGGGCGCCAACGGGATCCGGTCGTTGATCAGCTGCCGGATCCTCCGGAACGAGTAGCCGTCGGGCACGGTGGAGGGGTCGAAGACGGCAGCCATGGCCACGTGCATGTGCAGGGTCGGTGTCTCCATGTAGAGGAAACTTGCATCGAGCCCGGTCAGCCGTTCGGGGGTCATCGACTCTCCTTGGTCATCGCTGAGCGTCCATAACCTCGCGCCAACGCCAGGCCAGGGCAAACGGGAGGAACACCCTCCACCAGGGGGACCCGCGGAGAACCACACGATGAGGCGAAGATAGTGGTGTGCCGTATGCCTTCTTGATCGTGACCCTCGTCGGACTGGTCGCCGTGGCGCTCGCCTACCGCCCGATCCGACGGGAGCCCTTGACCGTCTTCAGCTTCTCCTGCGGGTGGATCGCCGGTGAGCTGGCCTTCCAGAACATCATCTGGCAGCTGGTCGCCACGGGCCTCTTCATCTGGTTCGGGGCCTTGTCGAACTGGGCCGGTTGGCTGGGCCTGGCCGTGGTCGTCGTCGACTGGATCGGCCTGATCGGGCTGGGCATCGCCGGCCGCCGCGCCGCCGCCGTCACCACCGCCGCGCTGGGCCAGGTCCGTAGCGCCGATTTTCCCGTCCCCAGAGAGCCGACCGCGCCGACCTGGGGACGCTGGTGGCGGGTGACCCGCGCCATCCCCTTCCGGTCGCGCGCCGTGCGGGTGACGTCCAACATCGACTACTGGGGCGACGGCAACCGGCGCCACCGACTCGACGTCTACCAGTCCCGCCTGGCCCCTCCCGGGAAGGCGCCGGTCATGGTGTACATCCACGGGGGGGCCTGGGTCATCGGTGAGAAGCGCGAGCAGGGCAAGCCGATGATGTACGAGCTGGTCGCCCGAGGCTGGGTCTGCGTGGCCATCAACTACCGGCTCAGCCCGAAGGCCACCTGGCCGGACCACATCGTCGACGCCAAGCGGGCGGTGGCCTGGGTCAAGGAGCACATCGACGAGTACGGGGGCGACCCTTCATTCGTCGCCGTCAGCGGCGGATCGGCCGGCGGGCACCTGTGCGCGCTGCTCGCCTTGAGCAGCGGTGACCCCACCTTCCAACCCGGCTTCGAGGATGCGGACGCGTCGGTGCAGGCCTGTGTCCCCTTCTACGGCGTGATGGATCTGACCAGCTCGCCCGACGGCTCGGCCATCTTTGGACCGGGCCTGGTCAAGATGCTCGAGAAAACAGTCATGAAGACGACGGAATCGGAGCACCCCGAGCTCTTCCGTGCCGCGTCACCGACGTACCGCGTCGGGGAAGGGGCGCCTCCGTTCTTCGTGCTCCATGGCGTCAACGACACGCTGGTGCCCGTGGAGTCGGCGCGGACGTTCGTGGAGCGTCTGCGCGCCGTGTCGGCCGAGCCGGTGGCCTACGCGGAACTGCCCCTGGCCCAGCACGCTTTCGACATCCTGGCCTCCCTGCGTTGCCAGGCGACCACCTCGGCTGTGGCGGACTTCTTGGAGGCCGCCCGGGCGGCCGGGGGGCCGGCTCAAGGTCCGGGCGTCACGCCCTCGCGAACGCTTTCCGAAAGAGAGTCAGCTCCGGAATTGTGAGCTCGCGGTCAGGCCTCGTCGGCCAGCGCCACGGCCACTGACAGCGAGTCGCCCGCCGAGACCACCAGTTCGTCCACGCCGCCGGCATCGACGATGTCACCCCGGGCTGCCTCTACCGCGGCGAGCACCTCGGGCGGGCCCGTCACCGTGAGCAGAGCCACCCGCGCCCGCATGGAGCGCTTGTTGGCCGTCTTCTCCCGCCGGACCGCAGCGAGCACCTCGGACGCCACGGTCAACGCTGACGTGTCGGCACCGGCGTGGGGCCCGACGTCGGTGGCATTCGGCCAGGGCGCCAGATGCACCGATCCCTCCTGCCACCAGCTCCAGACCTCCTCGGTCACGAAGGGCAGGAAGGGGGCGAAGAGGCGGTGCAGGGCGGAGAGGGACAGCGCCAGCGTCGCCCGGGCCGAATCGGTGCCGCCGGGCTCGCCCTCGCCATAGGCGCGCGTCTTGACCAGCTCGACGTAGTTGTCGCAGAAGGACCAGAAGAACGCTTCCGTGAGCTCCAGCGCCCGCGCGTAGTCGAACCCTTCGTGCGCGGACGTGGCGACCTCGACGAGAGCGGACAATTGCGCCAGCAGAGCGGCGTCCAGGGGCATGCACACCGCGTCGATCCCGGGCACCGGGCCCTCGCCCAGGCGGCCGAGTGCGAATTTCGACGCGTTGAGGACCTTGATCGCCAGCCGGCGACCGATCTTCATGACGCCCGTGTCGAGCGCGGTGTCCGTCCCGGGCCGGCCGTTGCAGGCCCAGTAGCGCACGGCGTCGGAGCCGAACTCCTCCAGGGTCTCCATCGGGGTGATGACGTTGCCCTTCGACTTCGACATCTTCTTGCGGTCCTTGTCGAGGATCCAGCCGTTGATGGTGGTGTGCCGCCACGGCAGGACGCCGTGCTCCTGGTGTGAGCGCAACACGGTCGAGAAGAGCCAGGTGCGGATGATCTCGGGTCCCTGTGGCCGGAGATCCATCGGGAAGGTGGCCGAGAACAGCGCCGGGTCGTCCTCCCAGCCGCACGCGATCTGCGGGGTGACCGACGAGGTGGCCCAGGTGTCCATGACGTCGGGGTCGCCCGTGAACCCGCCCGGTTCATCGCGCTGTTCCGGCGCGTAGCCGTCGGGCACATCGGTCGTGGGGTCGACAGGGAGTCGTGATTCGGCGGGGACGAGGGGTGACCCGTAGTCGGCCTCGCCGTCTGGCCCGACGGCGTACCAGACGGGGACGGGCACCCCGAAGAAGCGCTGGCGGCTGACCAGCCAGTCGCCGTTGAGCCCGCTGACCCAGTCGTCGAAGCGGACCTTCATGTAGGGAGGGTGCCAGTCGAGTTGGGTGCCCCGCTCGAGCAACTCGCGGCGCAGCGCGTCGTCGCGGCTGCCGTTGCGGATGAACCACTGCCGGCTGGTCACGATCTCGAGCGGGCGGCTTCCGCGCTCGTAGAACTTCACCGGGTGCTCAATCGGCCGAGGGTCGCCCACCAGGTCTCCCGACGCGGCCAGCATCTCGACCATGGCCCGCTGTGCCTGCTTCACCGTCCGGCCGGCAATGGCGCGCCAGGGCTCGCCGTCGGGCACACCGGGGGGCGGTGCTTCGCTGATGCGGCCCGAACGCGTCACGATGCTCCGCGTCGGCAGATGGAGCTCGCGCCACCACACCACGTCAGTGACGTCGCCGAAGGTGCAGATCATGGCGATGCCCGAGCCTTTGTCCGGCTCGGCGAGGTGGTGCGCCAGCACGGGCACCTCGACCCCGAAGAGCGGCGTGTGCACTGTCGAACCGAAGCGGGCGGCATAGCGCTCGTCGTCGGGGTGGGCCACAAGGGCCACGCAGGCGGCCACCAATTCGGGCCGTGTCGTCTCGACCTCAATATCGTCGAAGCGCAGGCGGTGGTAGGCGCCGGCCAGTTGCCGGTCCTCCATCTCGGCCTGGGCCACTGCGGTCTGGAAGTCCACGTCCCACAGCGTCGGCGCCTCGGACGTATAGGCCTCGCCCCGGGCCAGGTTGTGCAGGAACATGCGTTGGCTCGTCCGCCTGCTCCTGTCGTCGATTGTGGCGTATGTGCGACCCCAGTCCACTGACAGCCCGACAAGCCGCCACAGGATCTCGAACACCCGCTCGTCCTCGGCCGTGAGCTGGTGGCACAGCTCGATGAAGTTCGGACGGCTGACCGCGACGTCGTACTTGCCGGGTTCCTCTGCGGGGGTGAAGTCAGGGTCGTAGGGGAGGGAGGGATCGCAGGTCACTCCGAAATAGGTCTGCACACGACGCTCGGTCGGGAGCCCGTTGTCGTCCCACCCCATCGGGTAGAAAAGTTTCCACCCTCGCATGCGCCGGAAGCGGGCGATGGCGTCGGTCTGGACGTACCCGAACACAGAGCCCATGTGGAGCGACCCGGAAACCGTCGGCGGGGGCGTGTCGATGGAGAAGACCTCGGCCCGGGTGGCGGTGTCGTCGAAACGATAGGTGCCGGCATCCTCCCAGGCGGCGGACCAGCGCTCCTCCAGATTGTCCAGCGTCGGCTTATCGGGGACGCGGGGCCCTCCGGTCGTTGGGGTCGACATGATCGGGTTACCGTACCCGGGTGCTGCAGCTTCACGACACCGCCACGGGCACCGTCCGCCCCTTGGAGCATCGCACCGAGGGAGAGGTGTCGATGTACGTGTGTGGCCCGACCGTCTACGACATGCCCCACATCGGCCACGGGCGGGCCAACCTGACGTTCGACATCCTTCGGCGCTACCTGAGCTTCATCGGGCTGAAGGTGCACCACGTGGCCAACATCACCGACGTCGACGACAACATCATCAAGCGAGCCGCTGAGCTCGGGCGCACCGAGGCCGACGTGGCCGCCGAATTCGAGGCCCGCTGGTGGGAGTCGATGGACGCGCTGGGTGACCTCCGCCCGCAGGACATCCCCCACGCCACGCAGTACATCGAGGACATGGTCGCGCTGGTGGGCGAGCTGGTGGCCATGGAGAAGGCATACGAGACACGCGACGGCGTCTACCTGGAGGTCTCCAAGGTCGAGGGGTACGGCCTCCTGGCGCAGCAGTCGCTGGAGTCGTTGCAGGTCGGGGCGCGAGTCGAGGCCAACGAGGACAAGCGCTCGCCGCTCGACTTCGCTCTGTGGAAGAAGGCGAAGGAGGGGGAGCCCAGCTGGGACTCACCGTGGGGACGAGGCAGGCCGGGATGGCACACCGAGTGCGTCGTCATGTCGCTGGACCTGCTCGGTGAGGGCTTCGACTTGCACGGCGGCGGGCAGGACCTGAAGTTCCCGCACCACGAGAACGAGCGGGCGCAGGCGGTCGCCGACGGCAAGGCCTTCGCGCGGCACTGGATGCACAACGGCTGGGTGGAGATCGAGGGCACGAAGATGTCCAAGTCGCTGGGCAACTTCACCACGCTGCCCGACCTCCTTTCCCGCCACGACGCCCGCGCCTACCGGCTGCTGGTGCTCCGTGCCCACTACCGCTCGCCGATTGAGGTGACTCCCGAGACGCTGGCCGATGCCGAGAAGGCCCTGGCCCGATTGGACGGGCTGGCGCGGCGCTTCCCCGTGGCCGAGCTCCTCGCGCAGACCGACGGCGGGTTCGTCGTCGAGGGGACGCCGCCGGCGACGGGAGTGGACCCGGGCGCGTTGGCCGCCTTCCGGGCGCACATGGATGACGACCTCGACACGCCGGGGGCGCTGGCCGGCATCTTCGAGCTCGTGACGGCGGTGCACTCCGCAGCAGACGCCGGCGACGGGGACGAGGGCGCGCGCCTGGCCCAGACGGCCGCGGTGCTGGCTGCCGCGCTGGGGCTGACGCTCCGAGCTGCGGACACCGATGTCGACGAGGAGTCGGCGCGGCTCGCGGCCGAGCGCGACGAGGCCCGCGGTGCCAGGGACTTCGCCCGGGCCGACGCCCTGCGGGACGAGCTGGTCGCCCGGGGCTGGACCGTCGAGGACACCCCGAGTGGCACCGCCATCCGGCGCTGATCGCAGAACACCCCAGTTCAGATGGCGTTTTCGCTTGTGGCTGGACGTCTTACCGGGTCGTAGGTTACTGTTGGGTAACCAAGGAACCTTTGGGGTCGCCGCGCCGGGCGTGGCCGGTGGTCCCAGGCGCGGTTCCATCGAACGCAGGGACTTCGGTCGCGGCCGAGGTCGCAAGGAGGGCGAACCATGTCCGACTACTCCCTCGAACTGAACGAGGACCAGCTCCAGATCGTCAAGTGGGTGCACGAGTTCGCCGAGAACGTCGTCCGTCCCGCCGGCCCCGAGTGGGACGAACGGGAGGAGACACCGTGGCCCATCATCGAGGAGGCTGCGAAGAACGGGCTCTACTCGTTCGACTTCATTGCCCAATGTTTCTCGGACCCGACCGGCCTCCTCATGTGCCTGGTCAACGAGGAGATGAGCTGGGGTGATGCGGGCATCGGGCTCGCCATCTTCGGCTCGACTCTGGCTGTGGCCGGGATCTTCGCCAATGGGACGCCCGAACAGATCGGGGAGTGGATCCCCCAGTGCTTCGGCACGCCAGAGGACGTCAAGCTGGCCGCCTTCGGGGTCTCGGAGCCCGACGCCGGCTCGGACGTCTCCTCGTTGAAGTCACGGGCTGTCTACGACCAGGCCAAGGACGAGTGGGTGCTGAACGGCACCAAGACGTGGATCACCAATGGCGGCATCGCCAACACCCACGTGCTCGTGCTCTCGGTCGATCCGTCGCTCGGGAGCCGGGGCCAGGCGAGCTTCGTGGTGCCGGAAGGAACGCCCGGCATCTCGCAGGGCCAGAAGTTCAAGAAGATGGGCATCCGCGCCTCGCACACGGCCGAGGTCGTCCTCAACGACTGCCGGGTGCCGGGGCGCTGCCTGCTCGGTGGCAAGGAGAAGCTCGACGAGCGTCTGGCTCGCGCCAAGGAAGGCAAGAAGACGTCCACACAGGCCGCCATGGCCACCTTCGAGGCGTCCCGTCCCATTGTGGGCGCGCAGGCCGTCGGCATCGCCCGGGCGGCCTACGAGTACGCGCTCGAGTACGCCAAGGAGCGCAGGCAGTTCGGCCGGGCCATCATCGAGAACCAGGCCATCGCCTTCAAGCTCGCCGACATGAAGATGCACACGGACGCCGCCCGGTTGCTCGTCCACCGCGCTGCCAACATGGCCAGCACGGGCAAGAAGTTCGAAAACGGCGAGGGCTCCATGTCCAAGCTTTACGCCGGTGAGAACGCGGTGTGGGTCACGGACCAGGCCATTCAGATCCTCGGTGGGTACGGCTACGTCCGCGAGAACCCAGTGGAGCAGTGGCACCGGGACTCGAAGATCTACACCATTTTCGAGGGGACCTCCGAGATCCAGCGTCTGGTCATCAGCCGGGCCATCAGCGGAATTCACATCAACTGATCGACCAGGGACATCAGCTTGTGAGGACTGGCTGGGCAGGCCTCGGCCGTCGGCGGGGCAGCACCCCTATAGGGGGCGGCGAAACCAAGGGTTCACTTCGTGTTCAGTCCACGGGCTTGGTTTGACGGCCATGATCGCCGAGGATGTCTTGAACAGCCAAGGACGCTGCTTGGGCGCGGTTGCGAACGCCAAGCTTGGCGTACAGGCTCCGTAGCTGAGTCTTGATGGTGTTCTCACTGACGTAAAGATGGCTGCCGAGTTCGCGGTTTGTCATGCCCGTCGACAGAAGCGATAGAAGCTCGCTTTCGCGTTCAGTAAGGCCGATCTCGCGCCCCGGCCATCGCAGCGCTTCATCGATCTGGGCGTGTTGAGACCTTTGGGTCAGAACGACGCGGTCGCCTCTTGCGGCAGCTTTGATGCCGTCAATGAATTGTTGCCGTGGTACCGCCTTGGAGATAAATCCTTGAGCACCGGCACGCATGGCACTACGTACCGCCTGAGGTCGATCGGAAAAGCTGAAAACCACGATCGCCCCGTTACTGGAATCAGCGCCAAGAGAGCGCACTCGTTCGGCGAGGGGTCCGAGTTCTCCGTAGGTGTCGAGCAGGGTGACGTCGACCCCTCGCCTCGGTCCCTTCCGAATGTCCATTTCGATGACCTCGATCTCGGGCTCACTGGACCTGAGTAGAGCACGGAGACCCTCAACGACGATGACGTAGTCATTGACGAGCGCGACCCGGATCGGTTTGGGCACGGCTTCACTCTAAGAGCGAACGTCATGCCATCAGAATCACCCGATCGGGTGATTGATCGAGGAGACCCCCTTCAGCCAGGCTGGCGGAGCAGTGGATCGAAGACGAAATAGAAACAATCCGAATCTCACAAGACGGGAGGGGCAAAGGCGGACGCACCAAACGGAAGCTTCTCGAGGAGTTCATCCCTTTGCTCCCCTGCACCAGGGGCGCGGCAGCTTTCTACGGCGGTCAAGGACATGGGTGGAGGCACCTGATGAAGGACCTATTTGGCGTTACGTCTTATGACATTGAGGAAGGTCGCATCTTCACCCTGAGGGGCGAGCTCGACGCATGTACGTGTCGGGGGCTCGCCGGGCATTTGATCGGACCCCCTGGCTCGCTCGTCGTCGTCGACCTTTGCCAGCTCACCTTTGTGGACTCCTCGGGGCTCGGCGCGATTCAGGCAGCATGGCGGAAGGTGATCAAGGACGGGGGAAACCTCGTCGTCTGTCGTCCCAGTCCAATGGTCTCCCGAGTGTTAGAGATCACCGGCCTCGACATCTGGGTCACGGACTGGAACCCAGCGTGGTCGAACGGTTCTGCAATGCAATGTGCGCCCGAGTGACCTGAGAGTTCACTGTCCTCAGGCGCTCCCGCAACGTTCAAACGAACGGAGCCGTCTGGGTCGTTTCCCCGCTGGCCAACAGCGGGAATGCTGGGCGCCCGCGTAAGACCCGCACAATTTTCGTCGGGACCTCCGCGATCCGGCGTCGGGTCATCAGGCGGGGTACCGACGATATCCACATCAACTGATCTACCAGGGCATTCGCAGTTCTCCCGCCTCAGACGCAGGTTCCACCGACCTGTCGCCATCCCCTAAAGGTCCTTCCCGTTGCATCCGATAAAAGACAACCGCGACGGAGGCCAGGCGGTGGGCTGCACTCGAGCTCTACCCGGCGGCCCGCACAGCCGTGTGAAGGGGATCACCGGGAATGGTTACCGAAGAGGAATGGCATGAGGAGATGGCGAAGGCCAAGCGCTTCCGCTTCATCAGCCCACTGGCGGGACTGATCGTCCTCGCGTTGCTCTCGATACCCGCAGTGGCCGCCGGTCGCTCGGTCGGGTCCGGCCTGGACACCTATCTGACGACGGCGGGTGTCCTGGTCGCCCTCACGCTCCCTCTCTGCTTCGTGCTGGTCATGATCGGCGACCGCCAGCAGATCAAGACGGACCAGAAGGTACGGATGCTCACCACCGAGCTGAGTGAGGCGATCGAGCTCGCCGACCGCGAGGGGGTTACCCGGGAGGTGCAGGGGCAGCGTCAGCGCTTCGAAAGTCGCCTCGCCAATGCGCTGGACATGGCCGAGGGAGAGCCGGAAGTCATCGACGTGATTGAGCGGTCGTTTGCCACCGTCGTGCCTGACGCACCGGTGGAGCTCCTGCTAGCCGACAACAGCCACGCCCACCTCCTGCGCATGGCGGGCGTCGGGCCCGACGGCGAACCACCGAACTGCAGTGTCGACTCCCCGGACCGCTGCCCCGCCGCCCGACGGGCACAGGTGCAGGTGTTCGGCGACAGCGATCATCTCGATGCGTGCCCCAAGCTGCGCAACCGGCCGCAGGGGCGCATTTCCGCGCTGTGCGTCCCGGTCTCCATCATGGGGCGGACGGTGGGCGTGATCCATGCCACCGACAAGCCCGAGGTACAGGTGGAGGACTCCCAGGTCCAGGACCTGACCACGCTGGCCAAGCTGGCCGGGGCACGGATCGGACTGCTCCGGGTCATGGCCGAGACCCAGCTGCAGGCGTCCACCGACACACTGACCGGGCTGCTCAATCGCCGGTCCTTCTCGGAGAAGATGGCCGCCGTGCCGCACAATCTCTATCCGGTTGCGGTGGCGATGGCGGATCTCGACCACTTCAAGAACCTCAATGACCTCTACGGGCACGAGACCGGCGACAGGGCTCTGCGGCTGTTCGCTCGTGTCCTGCGCGACACGCTCCGCGGGCATGACCTCATCTCGCGCTATGGCGGTGAGGAGTTCGCCGTGGCCTTCCCCGATTGCTCGGCGGTCGACGCCACTCGCGCCTTGAATACCGTGCAGGCCCAGCTCGACGCCGCCATCACCGTCGGGGGGCTGCCCAAGTTCACCTCCAGCTTCGGGATCACCGAAATTGAGCCGGGTGAGGAGCTGGCCGCCGCGCTCCGCCGGGCCGATGACGCGCTCCTGGTGGCGAAGCGCTCAGGGCGCGATCAGATCGTGCTGCACGATCCGGGCACCCCGTCGAATTCGTCCGGCGGCAACGGCAACACGCCCCAACGAGGCGAGGAGTTGGCCCGCGCCGAGCGCATCGGAGTCGTCGGCGGCGGCTTTTGAGCTCCCCGGCCGGCGGCACCGCGTCGGACCAAGCCGGGACAATAGTGTCGGCCTGCCATGCCGCCGCCCTCACTCCTCCGCTCCGCCTCCGACGTCACGCCGGATTGGTTGACCGACGCGCTCAGGCGGGCCGGCGCATTGGCGGACGGCGCCTCGGTGCGCTCCTTCGAGACCGTCCCGATCGGAACGGGCCAAATGGCCGACACGACGCGCTTCACCTTGAATCTCGACCAGACCGGAGCCGGCCCGGCCAGCGTGGTCGGCAAGTTCGCTTCGGCTGACGACCAGAGCCGCGGCACCGGGCTCGCGCTGCGGGCCTACGAAATAGAGGTCCGCTTCTACCGGGAGGTCGCCGCCCGTGTCGGAGCGCGGGTGCCGGTGACCTACCTGGCCGAGGTGGAGCCCGAGACGGGTTGGTTCACGCTCTTGATGGAGGACATCGCCGGTGCCACACAGGGCGACCAGATCGCGGCCTGTAGCCCCGACGTCGCGGCGGCCGCTCTCGAGGAGATGGCCGGCCTCCACGCGCCGTGCTGGGAGGTGCCCGAGCTCGAGGGGCTCGGGTGGCTCAACCGGTCCACGCCGGAGTCGGACGGCTTCCTCGTCGCCCTGGTGCCCTCGTTGCTCCCCGGTTTCCTGGAGCGCTACGCCGATGCGCTCGCCCCGGAGCACCAGGAGGTGTGCCGCCTCTTCGCCGAGCATCTGCCGGCCTATCTTCGCCTGCGCGGCGGGCCCCGCACGGCCAGCCACGGCGACTTCCGCCTCGACAACCTGCTGTTCCAGCGGGACGACCCGAGGCCGGTGGTCGTCGACTGGCAGACCACGGCATGGGCCGGCGCGTCCGTCGACGTGGCGTACTTCATCGGGGGCTGCCTCAGCATTGAAGACCGTCGCGCGCACGAGCAGGAGTTGCTGGCGCACTACCACGACGCCCTGCGCCGGCGCGGCGTGCACGACTACCCGTTGGAGCAGCTGCGCGCCGACGCCCGGCGTGACACCTTTGCCGGGCTCCTCATGGCCATCGTGGCGTCCATGGTGGTGCAGCGGACGGAGCGGGGCGACCTCATGTTCCTCACCAGCTCGACCCGCCACGCGCAGCACGCACTCGACGTCGACGCCCCCGCACTGCTTCTCAGCGCCTGATGACCGAGCTCCTGGTGCTCTGCACCGGCAACGCGGCGCGTTCGGTGATGGCGGGCTTCATGCTCGACGTCCTGCGCGACGGACGTCCCGGGGATCCGCTGCACATCGTGACGGCGGGGACCCACACCATCGACGGCCAACCGATGAGCCTGCGCACCCGCACGGCGCTGGCGCGCCTCCCGGAGCTTGCCGGAGCCGACTTCCGGCGGCACCGGAGCCGCCAGGTGCACGGGGTCGACCTCGTGCACGCCCAGTTGGTGGTGGTGATGGAGGCCGACCACGCGCGTTTCGTGCGGCGCCGGTTCCCGGATGCCGCCGCGAAGACGGCCACCATCCGTCACGTGTGCCAACAGCTCGCAGCTGCGCCACCGGCCCTGGAGGAGCGGGTGGCGGCTCTGGGTCTCGCCACGGTCGAGCTCATCGACAGTGAGGACGTGCTCGACCCGGCCGGGCACGAGGCGGACGTCTATGCCGCGTGCGTCGATGAGCTGTGGGGGTTGTGCCAGGCGCTCGTCACGCTGCTGTGAGGCGCGGCGCCGGCCGCCTCAGTCGGCGTGGACCGAGCGCAGCCCCGCCCAGGCCAGGTCCGCCATCCGGCCCGCCAGCTTCCGCGCCTCCTCGTCGACCTCGGCCGGGGAATCGGGGCGCTGCGCCATGAAGCGACGGCTCGCGCCCTCCGCCATTCCGACGATGCCGTAGGCGAGAAGGCGGCGGTGGTCGTCGTCGAGCCCGGCGTCGATGAGTGGGTCGATCGCCTCGGCGATGGCGTCCTCCACGGCGCGCAGCGCCCGGCCCAGTTCGAAGTCGTCCGCGTGATCCCGGCCGTAGAGCAGACGGAACTCCGCCTCGTGGCTGACCACCAGGTGGAAGTAGGCAGCGAAGCCGAGTTCGACCTGTTGGCGCGGGCCCTCGGCCTGCATGATGGCGCGTCCGATGGCCACCAGGAGGTCCTGGGCGATGGAGTCGACCAGCTCCAAGTAGAGCGCCCGCTTGGAGGAGAAGTGCTGGTAGAGCAGGGGTTTGGTCACGCCGGCCGCCTCGGCGATGTCGTCCATGGTCGTGGAGCGGTAGCCCCGTTGCGCGAACAGTTCCAGCGCCACCGCGAAGAGTTGGTGGCGCCGCTGTTCCGCCGTGAGCCGCCTGGAGGTCGCCTGGATCGCGCTCGACATCGCCTTCAGGTTACCGAAGGGTCAAAGACCGGGAACGCGTCGTAACACCCCTGACAGCCGCGCCGGCAGGTCGCCCAGGTTGAAATGCTGCGCCGCCACCTCGTGGTTGCGCGCCAGGAGGTGCGCGTCCGGATCGTCCAGCCAGTGTGCCAACGGAGCCGGGTCGTCGGCGTCGAACCAGTCGAAGCCGAAGGCCGCGAGCTCGGTCGCGACGGGGTAGCGGCCAATGGCCAGCGGCCGTCGGTACGTCGCCGACTCCACCGACGGGTTGCCGAAGCCCTCCCAGAATGAGGGGAGGAGGACGGCGCTGCACGCCGCGTAGGCGTCGGCGATCGAACAGCCGCCGACGGGAACGCCGAGGACGACGCGGCAGCGGGCCCGGGCCACCAGTCGCTCGAGTTCGGGACCGTACCCGTCCTCGGCCGGACCGAGCAGCCAGTAGGTGGCGTCGACCGCCTCGGCGAGATTGATGGCTCCCGCGATGTTCTTGCGGGCCAGCGCGCGCGTGGGCTGCAGCAGCAATGGCGTGCTGTCGCGGACACCGAGAGTAGCGCGTACACGGGCCCCGTCGCCCGGCACCGGATCCGGCTCGAACGCGTTGTAGACCGTCGTCGCCGTGATCCCGTGTGTCGCCAGCTGGGTGCGGCTCAGCTCGTTGATGGTCACGTGCACCCACGCCTTGTCGTCCGGTGGCGGTGGGAGGTGGGCGAGGTGGGGGCGCTGCCACGGCAGGTCGTGGTGGTGCAGGAGCGTCGGCCGCCCGGCGCAGGCGGCCGCCAGGAGGGCCGCCGCGCGCCGGTTCAGCGGGAGCGAGCAGAGGTTCTCCACGATGACCAGATCGGCGTCGGCCAGCGCGCCGTCCACCTCGGTGCGGGTCGGGGGCTCGGCCGCATGCATGGCCAACCCGGGTAGGACGGTGTCCACGGGCCCCGCTCCCGCGACCGTTCGCACCGTCCAGCCCAGGCGGCCCAGCGCACGAGCCCATTTCGCCGCCTCGATGGCGACCCCGTCCTCACCGCCGAGCCGGAACGAGACCATGCACGCCGTCGCCACGACCGAACTGTAGGCGTGGACGGAGATCCCACTGGCAGGTCGACTAGCGTTGCCCCGATGGGAAAACGGGCATTGATAACGGGCGTGACGGGCCAGGATGGCTCGTACCTGGCGGAGTTTCTGCTTTCGCAGGGCTACACGGTGATCGGCATGGTACGGCGGTCGAGCACGCTGAACTTCGAGCGCATCGCGCACATACAGGACCAGATTGAGCTCGTCGCCGGCGACCTCCTCGACGAGGTCTCGCTCATCAACATCCTGCGGGACCACCGGCCGACCGAGGTCTACAACCTGGCGGCCCAGTCCTTCGTGCAGACCAGCTTCACCCAGCCCGTGCTGACAGGCGAGACGACCGCGCTGGGGGTGACGCGGATGCTCGACGCCATCCGTCTGGTCGACCCCGAGATCCGCTTCTACCAGGCCAGCTCGTCGGAGATGTTCGGCAAGGTGCAGGAGGTGCCGCAGCGCGAATCGACGCCCCTGCACCCGCGTAGCCCCTACGGCGTGGCGAAGGTCTACGGGCATTGGATCACCGTCAACTACCGCGAGAGCTACGGGCTGCACGCCTCCTCGGGCATCCTGTTCAATCACGAATCTCCGCGTCGTGGCCTCGAGTTCGTCACGCGCAAGGTGACGCACGGGGTGGCGAGGATCGCCCACAAGCTCCAGGACAAGTTGGCGCTCGGCAACCTCGATGCCCAGCGGGACTGGGGCTATGCCGCTGACTACGTCCGGGCGATGTGGTTGATGCTCCAGCAGGAAGGGCCCGACGACTACGTCGTGTCGACGGGCGAGACGCACGCCGTGCGCGAGTTGTGCCGGCTCGCCTTCGAGACCGCAGGACTGGACTGGGAGGAGCACGTCATCATCGACGAGCGGTTCCTTCGCCCGGCCGAGGTGGATCTACTGGTGGGTGACCCGGCCAAGGCGCACTCCGTGCTCGGTTGGCGTCCCGAGGTCGACTTCCCCGATCTGGTCGCCATGATGGTGGAGGCCGACATGGACCTGGTCCGCAAGAGCCTCAGGTAAAGGGGGGGCGCCGCGCTCCTCGTACCCGCCGCGATCTCGGCCGATCCGGCCGGCGTCATCATCGCCTTCGGGGCCGGGATCCTTTCCTTCGTTTCCCCGTGCGTCCTGCCTCTCGTCCCGGGCTACGTCTCCATGGTCTCGGGGCTGTCGGCGGCCGAGCTGGAGGCCGGCGGTGACGGGACGACATCGTCGGACGCCCTGCGCCCGGTCCTGCGCGGCATCGGCCTCTTCGTGGCCGGCTTCACCCTGGTCTTCGTGGCGCTCGGGGCGACGGCGTCGAGCATCGGCCGCCTGCTCGACGCACACGAGGTGACGCTGGCCCACCTGAGCGGGGCGGTCATCATCGTGCTGGGCGTGGTCATGCTGCTCTCCGCCCTCCCGGCGAGGGTGTGGGCCCATGCGGGCGCCGGCACCCTCGGCGTGGTGTCGCGGGTCACGGGTGAGCGGCGCTTCGATGTGCGCCCGTCGCGGCTCGGCGCGTGGGCGGCACCGCTGATGGGTATGGCCTTCGCCTTCGCCTGGACACCGTGCATAGGGCCGATCCTCGGCGTCGTGCTCGGGCTTGCCGCGCACAACGGGACGCTGCCCGGGGGGGTGCTGCTCCTTTTCGCGTACTCGCTCGGGCTGGCGGTCCCCTTCGTGCTGGTCGGCCTCGCCTTCGGCCGGCTCACCGCGGCGCTGACGCGGGCCCGGCAGTGGCTGTGGGCGGTCGAACTCGCCGCAGGCCTCGTCCTCGTCCTCTTCGGAGTGCTCCTCCTCACCGACAACGTCAGTTGGGTGTCCTCACAGTTCTCGAACCTCCTCAACGACCTCGGTCTCAGCCGCCTCTCGAAGAGCTAGTCCGTGCCCGATGCCGACGCGGTGCCGACCGGGGTCAGCGCCGCCGCCGCCGTCCTGTACGACCACATCGCTGCGCTCCGGGTGGCAGCGCCATCTCCGGTCTTCGTCGCGCTCGACGGGCGGTCGGGAGCGGGGAAGTCCACCGTGGCGAACCTGGTCGGAGCGCGGGCCGCTGCGCTCGTGATCGACGGCGACGACTTCTACCGAGGGGGCGACGACGCCTTCTGGGATGCCATGGGCCCGGCGCAGAAGGTCGACCTCGTCATCGACTGGCGCCGCCAGCGCGCCCTCCTCGAGCGTTGGCGACGCGGCGAACCCGCACGGTGGCGGCCCTACGACTGGGAGGCCGACGACGGACGCCTTGCGGCGGAGATCACGGCCGACCCGGCCGACGTCGTGATCCTCGATGGCGCCTACAGCGCGCGACCGGAGCTGGCGGACCTCTTCACCCTCCGCGTGCTGCTCCACGTCCCCCGCGACGTCCGGCGGGAACGGCTCCTGCGCCGCGAGGGGGAGCGCGACCGCGCCGATTGGGAGGCCCGCTGGGGCGAGGCGGAGGACCTCTATTTCGAGAAGCTGATGCCGCCCGATGCGTTCGACCTCGTGTTGGAGGGGAGCTGAAGGCTTCAGCCCTGCTCGGACAGCACCTCGGCAAAGGTCCGAGCGAACGTGTGCGCATCGCCCGGCCACCGGGCCGACACGTATGAGCCGTCCCGCACGACCCAGGCCGCACGGGCGTCGGCCGCCGTGTCGCGGGCGCGGCCGCTCGTCTTGCGCCGCCAGTCGGGCGTGCCCTTCTCCACGTCGGCGAAGTCGGCGGGATCGGCCAGTGCCCGTGTCACCTCCTGCTGCACCGACATGTACCCCGAACGCTGGCCCGGCTCCTCCACGTAGGTGCGGTAGTAGTCGGGGTCCCAGAAGCGCGAATCAGCGCGCCACGCCCCAGGCCTTGCGTTCCAGCGTCCAGGTGAGCGCCGTGGTCCGCCGTCCGTACAACACCGAGTGCCCCGTGACCGGGTCGACCGCCCGCGCCGCCACCAGGACGCCGTGGCAGATCGCACCGACGGGCTTGGCGGCGCGGAAGGCGTCGATGGCCATCTGCTGCACCTCGGGGCTCTCCAGGTAGGGGCGCATGCCACGCGACCGGTGCCCGCCCGGCAGCACCGAGCGCGTCGTACGCGCTGCGCCGGGCCGCGCCCCAGTGCAGCGGCGATCCGAACGCCTCGTCGTCGAGCAACGCGGCGTAGGCCTCCCGGGCGTCATGGTTGGCCCGCAGCACGCGGCCGACCACGGTGAGGTGACGCAGGCCCGGGAGCGCGCCCCACGGGTCGAGGCCCTGGCCCGTCACCATCAGATCGTCCGCCCGGCCCCGTTGTCCGGACGGCGTGGCGAAGACCACGTCGTGCCCCGCCGCCGCCAGCACCTGCCAGCTGACCGCCACCTCGGTCGGGTCGAAGTCACAGGCCGGCACCGGCATGAGGACGGTCACCATCGGTGTGAGGGACACTATCGACGAGCGCCACGAGGTCGCCGGCGTTAGCGTCGGGTGCATGACCGACACCGCTCCCGAACCGATCTTCACCCCCGAGGACGGGCTCGAGGAGCTGTGGGTGAGGGCCTACCAGGGCGAGGTCCTGGGCGAGCTGCTGTTCGGCGGCATCGCCGAGAAGCTCGACGATCCCGACCACTCCGCCAAGATGCGGGTGCTGGCCACCTTGGAGCAGCGGACCAAGGAGGCGACCGCACCGGCGCTCGAGCGGGCCGACATCCCGACCGGGCCCGACCCCGAGATGCAGGCCACCGCGACGGCGCTTCTGCCCGCTGCGCTGGCCATGAGCTGGAGCGAGCTGATGGGCACCATCGGGCCCATCACCGCGCAGTACATCCCCCTGTACCAGCGGATCGGCGAACTGAGCCCGGCGGAACGGGAGACGGCCGAGCTCCTGGTGGCGCACGAGGTGGCCCTGCGCGCCTTCGCCCGCGCCGAAATCGACGGCGATCGGGCAACGTCGCTCGAGCCGATCGTTGCGCTGGCCCACATGCGCTGAGGAGCCCCGGGCCTCGGGGATCTGCTGGAGGAGCCGAGCGGGCTGAAGCCCCGCTGTGAGACCCCACGGGAGCCGGCCGCCCGTCGCGCCCCGGGGCTGAGCCTCCGCCGGACCCCCGCTTGGAACCCTGGGACCCACCCCCCCTACCATGGTGGCGAAGGCCATGGCCCCAGTCGTCCACTTTCGTGCCGCGGTCGCGCTCGCCGGCCGCTTCCCCGCCCTTGCCGGGGTCGATCTGTCTCTCGACCAAGGTGAGGTCGTCGTCGTGGTCGGCGCCAACGGCGCCGGCAAGACCAGCCTCCTGCGCGCCTGTGCCGGGTTGCTGCCGGTGACCTCGGGCCAGGCCACCGTCCTCGGGGTCGACCTGACCACGGACCACACGTCGGTGCGCCGGTACGTCGGGCTTTTGGGCCATGCCGCCCCGCTCTACGACGACCTCAGCGCGGCGGAGAACGTCCAGTTCGCCGTGCGAGCCCTGGGGCTGCCCGTCGAGAGCGCCGAGCAGGCCCTCGAGCGCCTCGGCCTGACCGGGCGCCTCCGCACGACGCCGGCCGGTCGCCTCTCGGCCGGTCAGCGCCGCCGCGCCGCACTCGCCGCGCTGCTCGCCCGCCGCCCCGCCCTCTGGCTGCTCGATGAGCCGCATGCGGGCCTCGATGCCACTTCGCGTGCACTGCTCAGCGACCTCATCGGTGAAGCGGTGTCCGACGGCGCCACCGTGCTGCTGTCATCCCATGAGCCGCAGCTCTCTGTTCCCCTGGCCGACCGGGTCGTCTCCATGGGCGGGGGACGGGTGACCGGCGAGGAATCCGGGTGGACGGCGCGTGACCCTCACCGCGGTGCCCACTACGGCAGCGGGAGCACAAGGGGCCACCCATGTGGCATGACGCGGTGCTCGTGGCCGGCAAGGACCTTCGGATCGAGGCGCGCTCGCGCGTGGCGCTCTGGCAGGTGGTGCCCTTCGCCTTCCTCGTCATCGTGCTCCTGGCGTTCGCCATCGGGCCCGATCAGGCGTCGCTCCAACGCGCCGCGCCCGGGATCTTCTGGGTCGCCCTGTTGTTCTCCACGGTGTTGGCCATTCAGCGCAGCGTCGCCGTCGAATCGGGTGAGGGCACGCGCGACGGCCTTCGCCTCTCGGGCATCGACCCCGCCGGGATCTTCCTGGGCAAGGCGGCCGCGGTCGGGATCCAGCTGCTGGCCCTCCAGGCCGTCCTGTGGGTCGGCGTGACGTTCCTCTTCGACGTGCGGGTCCAGGTGGCGTGGCTCGCCATCGTGGCCAGCCTGCTGGCCACCGTCGGACTGGCGGCCGCGGGCGTGCTCTACGGCGCGCTGTCGGCCGGGCTGCGGGTGCGCGACACGCTGCTCCCACTGCTGGTTCTGCCCGTGCTCGCTCCCGTCCTGCTGGCGGGTTCCAAGGTGTGGCAAGCGGCGCTGAACGGCAGCACCTCGTCGGGGAGCCAGTGGCTCAAGATCCTGGTCCCGTTCGCACTGATCTACGTCGTCGTGGGGATCGTCCTCTACGGGCCGCTGCAGGAGGCGGCATGAACGTGCCCGTGAGAGTGCCGGCGCGGCCGCGCTGGCTCGACGTGGTCGGCATCCTCGGCGTGATCGCGCTGGCCTTCACCGTGTGGCTCGGCCTGTGGGTCACCCCGCCCGATGTCATCCAGGGGAACCTGGCCCGCCTGCTCTACATCCACCCCCCGATCGCCACCGTGGCGCTGTACTGGGTGGGCATCGTGGCCGCGGGCGGCAGCCTGCTGTATCTCTGGCCGCGCACACGCTCGTTCTTCTGGGACCGTCTCGCCGCGTCCGCCGTCGAGGTGGGGGCGATCTTCGCGGCGCTCACCCTGGTGACGGGATCGCTGTGGGGTCGCCCGGCCTGGGGCGTCTGGTGGACCTGGGACGCCCGCCTGACCTCGACCGCTCTGCTGCTCCTTCTCGAGATCGGCTACCTGGCCCTGCGCCGGGTGCCGGCCGATCCTGCCGTGCGGGCCCGCCGGTGCGCCGTGGCAGCCCTGCTCATCGCGATCGACATCCCGCTCGTGCATTTCTCGGTGGACTGGTGGAACACCCTGCACCAGGGCGGCACGTTCCTCGACCCCGGATTCCAGATTCACGCGTCGGCCTCCATGTCGTGGACCTTCCTGCTCGCGTTCGTCGCCTTCTCGCTCGTCTTCGTCTGGCTGCTCGGCGTGCGCTACCAGGTGGAGGTGCTGCAGGACGCCGTCGGGGACCAGGAGCTCGAGGTCTCGCTGGCCGAGCGGTGGAGCGAGGACACCGAGCTCGTCGGGGTGGCCACCACCGGCCCGGGGACGGGCCCCGGTGGGAGCGTGCCGTGAGCTACGTCGACGCCGGCTACGCGGCGGCTCTGGGAACCCTGTTCGTCTACGCCATCAGCCTGGTCCTGCGTCGCCGGCGCTGGGACAGGGCGCTGCGGATGTCGGAGCCGCCTGCCGCCGAACAGGCCGCCGAGCAGGAGAGCGCGCCGGCAATCGGCGAGCGGTCGTGACCGGCACCACCACCGAGTCGACTCCGCCGCCTAGCCCGCCGACGTCCGAGCTCCACGAGGGCCCCGCCATGCCACCGCCGCGGCGCCGGCGGACCAGCTGGCGGGTCCTGGCCGTCTTTGCGCTTCTGGCCGTTGCGTTCGTGTTCCTCCTCGCGGAGGGCCTGGGGAGCTCGCTCAACTACTTCGACACGGTCAATCAGGCCTTTGCGCACCGGCACATGCTGGGCACGCAGACCTTCCGCCTCGAGGGGACGGTGGTGCCGGGCACCATCCACGCCACTTCGGCCGGATCGGACTTCAACATCTGCCAGGGCCCACACGTCGTGCACGTGGCGAACACAGGCAGCCCGCCCGACCTCTTCCAACCGAGGATCCCGGTGGTCGTGGTGGGCCACTTCACGTCGGAGACCTCGAGCAACTTCGTGTCGAACACCATCATGGTGAAGCACTCGGCCACCTACACCGCGCAGTACCCGAACCGGGTGAAGGTGACGTCGGCCGGCCCGGTCTGCTGATGCTCGACGCGAATCTGGGGACCATCGGCGTCTGGCTCGCGTTCGTGGCGAGCGTCGCCGGCATCGCCGTCAGCGTCGTCGGGTTGGTCGCCCGCCGGCGGCCCGCCGGCGCATCCGGGGAGACGGTGCCGGGAGAGCGCCCGGCGTCCGACGGCAGGCTGCTGGCGCCCGTGATGCTTATGGGCGCCCTCTTGGCGACATGCGCCATGGAGCACGCACTCGTCACGCACGACTTCTCGATCGTGTTCGTGGCCCAGAACAACAGCACGGTCACCCCGCTGCTCTACTCCATCACCGGGATGTGGTCCGCCCTGGCCGGGTCCATACTGCTCTGGGGCCTGATTCTCGCGGTCGTCTCGAGCATCTTCGTGTGGCGCTACCGGCGGCAGGCCGACGATCCGGTGATCCGCTACGCCACCCTCGTCCTCTATGTGGTCTCGGCCTTCTTCTTCGGCCTGATGGTCGGGCCGGCCAACCCGTTCGTCACGGCTCCGGGTGCCACGCAGGGGCTCGGCCCCAATTCGCTGCTCCAGGACAACCCGCTGGTGGCGATCCACCCTCCGCTCCTCTACGTCGGATTCGTCGTCTTCACCGTCCCCTTCGCGTTCGCCATCGGGATGCTGGCAACGGGCCGGGTGGGGGACCGCTGGCAGATCGAATGTCGACGATGGACGTTGGTGGCGTTCACCTTCCTCTCAGTCGGCATCGTGCTCGGTGCCTGGTGGTCGTACCAGGTGCTCGGGTGGGGGGGCTTCTGGGGCTGGGACCCGGTGGAGAACGCGGCACTCCTGCCCTGGCTCTGCGGGACGGCCTACCTCCACTCGGTCCTCGTCCAGGAACGGCGCGGGCTGATGCGGGTCTGGAATCTCTCCCTGTCGATCGCGACGTTCGCGCTGACCATCCTCGGCACTTTCCTGACGCGGTCCGGAGTCATCACGTCGGTCCATGCCTTCTCGGAGTCGGACCTCGGGCCCCTGCTCATCGGCTTCTTCTTCGCGGTGGTCATCGTGGGATTCGGGCTCATCGCCTGGCGCGGCGACCGTCTCCGCTCCCCGGGGGGGATCGACGCCCCCCTCGGGCGCGAGGGCGCGTTCCTCCTCAACAACGTGCTGTTCGTGGGCTTCGCCTTCGTGGTGCTCCTCGGCACCCTGTACCCGCTCCTCTACGAGGCGGTCACCCAGCAGCAGGTGACCGTGGGCGCGCCGTTCTTCAACACGGTAGCCATCCCGGTCGGCCTGATGCTGCTCTTCCTCATGGCGGTGGCGCCCGTACTGAGCTGGCGCAAGATCAACGGCCCCGTGCTGTGGCAGCGCCTGGCCATCCCGGTCTGGATCGGAGTCGGCACGGTCGTCCTCTGCGTCGCGTTCGGCCTGCGCGGCTTCGCCACGCTGATCGGGTTCGGCCTCGGTGCGATGGCCGCCGCCACTGCAGCCCGCGCGCTCGTCCTGTCCGTGCGGGCAGCCCGCACCCGCCACGTCGGTTGGTGGCGCGGCCTGGTGGGGCGCGCCAACGGCGGCATGATCGTGCACCTCGGCGTCGTGCTGCTCGCGGTCGGGGTCATCGCGGCCACCTCCTACCGGCACCAGGCCGAGCTTCCCCTGCACAAGGGCTCGGTCGTCACCTACGACGGCCACCGCTTCGAGTTCGAGGGACTGCGTACCGTGAGCTCCCCCTCGCGCACGTCGCAGGAGGCCCTCGTCAAGGTGGACGGGAGTATGTTCACCCCCGCCACGACCAGCTTCGGCAGCGCCCTGTCGGTCGTCGGAACGCCGGCGATCGACTCGAGCCTCTTCGATGACGTCTATCTCACCTTCGACGCCGTCGGTGGACTGGGGTCCGCGTCGGGGAACCAGGCCATCAACAATCTCCCGAAGGGATCGGTGGCCATCGGCGTCGTCATCGAGCCCCTCGTGGCCTGGCTCTGGGCCGGCGGTCTGCTCATCGGGGTCGGAGGCCTGCTCGCGCTGGTCCCCGGGTCGCGCCGCCGGCCCACGGATCCGGCGTCCTCTTCGTCGGATCTGGTGACGGGGGCTACACCGCAGCGGCCACGTGAGCGGGAGGCGGCGCCCGAGCCGGTGGGCGCGCTCGTGGCGCGGGCCGCCGCGGGCCCACTGTGAGCCGCCGCCGTCGTCATGTCACCCGCTGGGTGGCGGGCGCCGTCCTGCTCGTGCTCGTCGTGTTGGGTATCGTCCTGGCCACCCGGACGCCCCAGGAGGCCACCGCCGTCGCCAGCCCCCTGCTCGGACGGCAGGCGCCGGCGTTCACCGCCGGCGATCTCGACACGGGGGCTCCCGTCTCGCTGGCCTCGTTGCGGGGTCACTACGTCGTCGTCAACTTCTTCGCCAGCTGGTGCATCCCGTGCCAGGAGGAGGCGCCGGACCTTTCCCGCTTCTACTACGAGCAGTCGCACGCGACCGACGGAGCCGACATGGTGAGCGTGGTATTCCACGACACGACGTCAACCGCCCGGACCTTCCTGCGCAAGTACGGCGACCTCTGGCCCGCCGTCAGCGACCCCGGCGGCACGATCGCCGAACGCTACGGGGTCACCGCCCCGCCGACCACCTTCGTCATCGACCCCGCCGGTCGCGTGACTGCGGTGCTCGTCGGCCCGGCCACGCAGAAGAACCTCGACTCGTTCCTGAAGGCGGCCCGGACGGACCAGGCCAGCGCGTCGAGTGGCTGAACACCCGAGCCGCCTGCCGCTCTGGGCCCGCGTGGCCCTCCCGGTGGTCGTCCTTGTCGTCGCGCTCGTGATCGGCAGCGGGGCGCTGAACTCGTCGCCGCCGACGGCGGGGCAGCGGGCGGCGGCGCTCGAGGCGGGCGTGCGCTGCCCTTCGTGCACGGACCTCTCCGTGGCCGAGTCGAACGCCACCACGGCCATCGCGGTACGGCACCAGATCGAGACCATGGTTGCGGCGGGGCGCTCCAATGCCGACATCGACCAGACCCTCGTGTCCGAGTACGGCCAGACCATCCTGCTCGTCCCGCCTGATGCCGGCGGCGTTCCGCTCATCTGGGTCATTCCCATTGTCCTCGGGGCCGGCGCACTCGCTGGCGTTGGCATCCTGTTCTGGCGCCGTAGCCGCGACTTCGGGGCGCTGAAGTCCGAAAGTGCGCTGAAGTCAGAAGAGGTCGTGGCATGAGCGTCGACGGATCGTCCACGACGGAGGAGCAAGAGCGCACGCCCCGTGACGAGCGCTGGTACCTGACCGACGAGCGAGAGTTCCTGCGACGCTCCCTGGCCGACGCCGATCGTGAGCGCGAGGCGGGCGACCTCTCCGTCGAGGATCACGCGCTCTTGGTGGGGCGCGACAGGTCGCGGCTGGCCGAAGTGGAAGACGAGCTGGCCGCGCTCGACGCCGCGACCTCGGCGCCCCCGGGCGCGGGGCGGCGGCCGGAGCCGGCTCAGCCCGAGCGCGCCCCCATGGCGCTGTGGCGCCGGCTTGGGATCGTGGGGTCGTGCCTGTTCATTGCCGCCGGCGCTGTGATCCTGGTGGTGCACCACGTCCAGGCCCGCCAGCCCGGCCAGGCCTCGTCGGGAAGCGTGACGGTGTCGCAGGCCCAGCTCATAGAGCAGCAGTTGGCGCAGGCTTCCGCGCTGAACCAGAAAGGCAGCACGAAGGCGGCGCTCGTGCTCTACGACAAGGTGCTCTCCGAGGATCCGTCGAACCCGAGCGCGCTGGCCTATGCCGGCTTCCTGCAGTGGAACGTGGGATCGACCGCGCAGGTGGCATCGCTGGTGAGGATCGGGCGCGCCGAGATCGAGACGGCCGTCAAGGACTCGCCGACCTACTACCAGGCCCACCTCTTCTACGGCCTCGTCCTCGAAAATGAAGATCACAACCACGCGGCGGCCGTGGCGCAGTTCAACGACTTCCTGGCCGACGACCCGCCGGTCGCCGAGTTGCCCGAGGCCGCCCCCCTCGTCAGCGGCGCCTACACGGCAGCCGGAGTGCCGCTTCCCGTCGCCTTCGCAGCGACCACGACCACGACCACGACCTCAGCCCCGTAGCGCCCGGAGGTCGGCGACGACCCGGGAGAACGCCGTCGCGAACGCGCGGCAGTCGTCATCGGTCGTCGTCCACCCGACGCTGATCCGCAGCGAGTGGCTGGGGTCGACGCCCATTGCCTCGAGCACGGGGGACGGCTCGATGCTCTCGGACGAGCAGGCGGAACCCGAATGGACGGCGACACCCGCCCGGTCCAACCCGATGAGCACGGGCTCAGCCTCGACGCCGTGCACGCCGAGGCAGACCAGGTGGGGGAGCCTCGCTTCGGCGTCAGGCCCAACGACCGCGACCCCCTCGACCGCCAGGGCGGCATCGATGACGGATCCGATCTGTCGTCGCGCCGTGGCCGCCTCTGTTTGCATTGTTCGGTGTGCCCCTTCAGCCAGTGCCGCCGCCGCGGCACCGAACGCGAGGAGGGCCGGAAGTGCCTCCAAGCCGGCGCGGCGCCCGCGTTCTTGCTCGCCGCCCACCAGGAGGGGGTCGAACCGGCTCCCACGCCGGACGACCAGCGCACCGGCACCGGGCACCCCACCAAGCTTGTGCGCACTGATGCTGACCAGGTCGGCATCGAGGTCGGCGAGGTCCATGGGGACGTGACCGCAGGCCGCGGCGGCGTCCACGTGGACCGTGACCCCGCCCGCCCGACATAGCGCGACGACCTCGTGCACCGGTTGGAGTGTCCCGACCTCGTGGTTGCCCCATTGGCAGTGCACCAGCGCCGGACGCGGTCGGGCACCCGACTGCAGGCGCTCCCGGAGCGCACCCACGTCGATCCGCCCCGCGCCGTCAACACCCACCTCCTCGATGGGGGCCAGACGGGCCGAGGCGTCCCGAACGGCCGAGTGCTCCACGGCGGCGCTCAGCACGGGCGCTCCGGGGACGATCCTCGTCGCCCCCCAGATGGCGGCGTTGATGGACTCGGTCGCCCCGGAGGTGAAGACGACTTGGCGCCCGGCGACGCCAACGAGGTCGGCCACCTGGCCGCGGGCCAGCTCGAGCGCATCGCGGACGGTACGACCCTCTTCGTGCAGCCGGCCGGGATCGCCCGTGGGCAGGGTGGCCCAGTGCGCCAGCGCGGCGACGGCCTCGGGCCGGGGCGGGGTGGTGCTGGCGTGGTCGAGATAGGCGCGAGCCACCGGTGGCTCAGGCAGAGGCGGTGCAGGCGTCGTCGCCCCGCGCCCGCGAGGAGAGGATCACCGGGAGGGCCTGCGGCGACGCAGTCCCGCACAGCCCGGACAACAGTCCCTTGACCATGCCGCGGTCCACCGCGCACAGTACCGGGTTGGTGTTGCTGGCGTCACCGAAGGGGCACTGCTCCGCGATGACCGCGGTGGTCTCGCCCCGATCCTCCGCATGGGCGGCAAAGCCGTGGGCGGTCAGAGTCTCGGCCACCACATGCATGGCCGCGCGCACCGTTCGCTGTCCCTCGCTCGGAGTCATGCGCGAAGCCAGGGAGCGCCCGTACTCCTCTCCGACGTGCGCCGCCATCTCCTCGGCCTCGTCGGGTCCGAGTCGCCGCATCGCCTCGCCGAGGAGTCGCATGAGGAGATCGTCGCGACGTTGCATCAGGCCGAGCTGCAGCTCCTCCTCCACGCAGAAGTAGCGCTTGGAGGGGCGGCCCGCTCCGGCGGCGTTGCGCCCGGTCTCCACCCGGAGATACCCGCCGTCGACCAGCCGCTGCAGGTGGTGGCGAGCCACGTTGGGGTGCAGCGAGAAGGTGGTGGCGACCTCGCTCGCCGTCACGCCGGGCACGGCTCGCACGTGGAGGAAGATGTCGCGGCGGGTCGGATCGCCGAAGGCGGCGGCGACCGCGGCGACGGCGGCACTGAAGCGGCCGTCGTCCGCGCCGGCCGCACGCTCGGTCTCCGCGATGATCGGAGCAGGGCTCACCCTGGGTAGTCTACCGAGGGATCAGCCTCTCCAGCTGGGGTGACGCGGATGACGTCCCCCGGTGCCCGGCGTGCCCGATCCCGATCCCACCCGAGACGAGGGAGTGCATGGCAGCAGACCAATCACAGCTCGAGGCCGCAGTGAGCGCGGTCCGGGATCCCGAGATCGGCCTGACGCTGGGTGACCTCGGACTGGTGCGGTCCGTGCGGCCACGCCGCCGCCGGGTGCAGATCGAGGTAGCCCTCCCGGTCGCCGCGTGGCCCGGCACCGAGGAGCTCGCCGAGGAGATCCATCGGGCCGCCGGCTCGGTGGCCGGCGTGGAGGAGGTCGAGCTCGAGTTCGTCGTGATGACCGACGAGGAGCGGGCCGGTCTCCGGCATCGGCTGCGTGAAGGCATGGCCGGCGACGCCGGGCGGGACGGTGGGGACGACGGCCATGGTCACGACCACGCCGGTCACGGCCACGCGCCCGCGGCGCCCATGCCGGCCTTTCTGGGACCAGAGGCCACGACGCGTGTCATCGGCGTGTCATCGGGCAAGGGTGGCGTCGGCAAGTCCACGGTGACGGTGAACCTGGCTATCGCGCTGGCTCAGGCCGGCCACCAGGTCGGGCTGCTCGACGCCGACGTCTACGGTTTCTCGGTGCCCAAGATGCTCGGGACCGATCACGATCCGATCATCATCGGCGACATGGTGATCCCAACCTCGGCACACGGCGTCAAGTGCCTCTCCATGGGCTATTTCGTGCCGGACGATCAGCCGGTGATCTGGCGCGGTCCGATGCTGCACAAGGCGATTCAGCAGTTCCTGACCGACGCCTACTGGGGCGAGCCGGACTTCGTGCTCGTCGACATGCCGCCGGGCACCGGCGACGTCGCGCTCACCCTGGCCGAGGTCATGCCGCGGGCGGAGATCATCGTCGTGACGACGCCGCAGGCTGCGGCGCAGCGGGTCGCGCAGCGCTCGGCGTTCGCCGCCCGGCGGCTCAAGCTCTCCGTGCGCGGTGTGATCGAGAACATGAGCTGGTTCACGGGCGACGACGGGAAGCGCTACGAGCTGTTCGGCTCGGGCGGGGGCGCCACGCTCGCGGCCGACCTCGGGATCCCCCTGCTCGGCCAGGTCCCGCTCGTCAACGCCGTGCGCCAGGGCGGCGACGAGGGCCGTCCGGTCACTGCGGTCGATCCCGACAGTGAGACGGCGCAGGCGTTCCGGGCCATTGCCGAAAAGCTGGCCGCGCTCGGCCCCGCCCGGGTCTACCGGCGGGAGCTCACCCTGCGCTGAGGCGTCGGGCGCGGGCGGGAGTCAGCCCCCACTTGAGATTCGCGACCTCGCGGGCGTTGCTCTGGAACAGCACGACCTGATCGCGGCCTGAGCGCTTCGCCTGGTACATGGCATTGTCGGCGTCACGCAGCAGCGCCGCCGGCGAGGTCGACCCGTCGGCCGTCATGACGACGCCCACACTGGCGGTCACCACGAGGTGCCCTCCACCGATGGCCACCGGCGCGCTCAATCCGGTACGGATGCGCTCGGCCATGTCCAGCGCGTCGTCCTGATGGTCGACCTCAGCGAAGGCCACGAACTCGTCGCCCCCGAAGCGCGCCACCAGATCCACCCCGCGCGTCATGGCGGTGAGCCGGTTGGCCATCTCGCTGAGGACCCTGTCGCCGGCCGAATGATCGGCCCGGTCGTTCACGAGCTTGAAGCGGTCGAGGTCGATGAACAACACCGCCAGGGCGGTCCGGCGGCGTCCGACGTGGCGCATGGCCTCCTCCAACCGCTCCATGAACATGGCGCGGTTGGCCAGGCCGGTCAGTCCGTCGTGGGATGCCTGGAAGGCCATCTGCTCGGCCATCTCGCAGCGCTCGATGGCCAGCCCGACCATCCCGGACAGCTGGTCGAGCTGGTGCAGCTCCTCGCTGCCGAAGTACGGCATGGAAGGGCTGATCTTCACGGCGAGCACGTGGGTGGCACCGCTGTGGGTCCGCACCGTGATGCGCCGTTGGGACGCGGGCGAGTTGGTGTCGGGATCCCATGCATCGGGTCCGCCCTCATCGGTCCAGACCGGGTACTGCGCCACGACGGTGCCGTCGCTGGCGAGAAGGGCGGCCCTCGACGCTCCCACGAGGGCGCACACGTGCGGCAGCAGATGTTCGGCCACGTGCCTCGAGTCACCGGCAGCGACGAGTTCGCCGACCGCCTGCCGGAAGGCCTCGTCCTCCTTGCGGCTCAGGAACACGCGCACGGAGGACGGGAACACCAGCGCCATCAGGAACAGCACACCCGTCACCACCGTCAGCGCCTGTGTGACCAGATGGACGGTGGCGCCCTGCAATCCAAGCACGGCCACCACCACCTGGATCTCGAGCCCGGCGACGGCGACGGCGAGGAGGTGCATCCGCGAGGCGGCGATCGGGGGCTCGCCGCGGCCGGCGAGGAACAGGGAGACGACCACGTAGCCGCACAGGAAGCCGAAGGCCACGAGGAACGAGATGCGGTAGGCGAGGAAATGCGGGGGGGCCGAGACGCCCGGGGCCGGCAGGTACCGGAGGGTGAAGGTGAAGAGCACGATGCCAACCGTGAGGGCGATGGCAAGGGAGCGGACGGCGCGGCTCGGCATACGGAAAGTCGCCGCGAAGCGGAAAAGGCAGTAGGGCACCACGAGGAGCAGGGCGATGAGGGACTTGGCCACGTTGTGGTTCGTGATCAGACCGGGATCGATCTTCAGGGTCAGGGACAGCCCTCCGAGGATGGCAAACGACAGCGCGACCCATCCGGCGCCGCGGATCCGGTGCCGGGCCCACTGCAGCGCGGTGAGCGCAGCGAGAAGGACGAACTCCACCAGCGAGACGTTGGACAGATCGTGCGTCCAGTGGGTCACCGTGTGCCTTCCTCCTCCGCTGCTCCGCCGGCGTCGCCAAGACCTGCAGCGGTCCGCACTCCGGGCGGGCCGGACCCGGGAAGCCGCCCTGATGGTACTCCTCGCCGGTACTCTGCGGGAAAATTTTTCACTCTTTTCCCTCGTGCTGATCTGACTTCGTGACTTGCCACGACTCCCCGGGTCCGACCATCCGCCGCGCCGCGGAGCTCGCGCCGTCCGCGCACGAAGCCTTGACACGGTACGCCGGTCACTCGTTGCGGCGCCCACCCGCTGACGCGACCGGGGATCCCGGGAGCCGGGCCGGACGGGCTGGGTACTGTGGGCCCGACGAGGGAGGTGGCATGGCGCAGGACTGGGCGCGGCCGGTGGTGCACTGGGAGATAGAGGCCACCGACCCAGAGCGGCAGCGGGCCTTCTACGCGGATCTCTTCAACTGGCAGATCGGCGACGGCTTCATCATGGACATCCCGGCCGGCATCGGCGGGCCCGAGCCCGGCCCCGGTGGTCACATCCGCGGCAGCGAGCGGTCCGGCGTGACCCTCTACGTGCAGGTCGCCGACCTGCGGGCGTCGCTTGACCGGTCGGTCCTGCTCGGCGCCTCCGTGGTCGCCGAACCGTTCGACGTCCCCGGTGGCCCGACGCTGGCCGGCATCACCGATCCCGAGGGCAATCCCGTGATGCTGGTCCAGGCCTGACCGTGTCGATCGTCGAGATCACCACATTCCGGCTGGCCGAGGGGGTCACCGACGAGTCGTTCCTGGCGCTGGACCGCCGGGTGCAGACCGAGCTCGTGCCGAACCGCTCTGGCTTCCTGCGCCGGACCACGGCACGCCACGGCGATGACTGGCTCGTGGTCACCCTGTGGTCCACGGAGGAGGACGCCGCGGCGTTCCAGCGCGCCGTCGAGGACGACCCGCTCCAGGCCGAGTTCCAGCATGCGGCCGAGGCCGGCACCCTGCACCTGACCCGCTACACCACCTTGGACTGACGTGGAGCTCGCCGAGCTCAAGGTCACCCGCTACGAGGTCGTCGCCCGCGTCGCCACCATCATCCTGCACCGGCCCGACCGGCTCAACGCCTGGACCGGCCGCATGCACGCGGAGTACCGGTCGCTGCTGGAGCGGGCCGGCACGGACCCCGCGGTCCGGGTCATTGTGGTGACCGGTTCGGGCCGGGGGTTCTGCGCCGGAGCGGACGCGCGGGCGCTGGAGGGCCATGTCGAGCGCGGCGCCTACGACGCCGGCCTCGGTGACGACGTGGCCATGCCCGGCTATGGGGTCCGCCCGGAATTCGATGCCGACTTCGCCTACCAGTTCGGCATCCCCAAGCCGATCATCGCCGCCGTCAACGGGCCGGCCGCCGGCGTGGGATTCGTGCTCGCCTGCTTCTGCGATCTGCGCTTCGCCGCGGCGGGGGCCAAGTTGACCACGTCGCACGGGCGCCTCGGCCTGCCGGCCGAGTACGGGCTGTCGTGGTTGTTGCCCCGCCTGATCGGTGTCACCCGGGCGGCCGACCTGCTGTTGTCGAGCCGGGTCGTGCTGGCCGAGGAGGCGGAACAGCTCGGGCTGGTGAACCGGGTGCTGCCGCCAGCCGACCTGCTGCCCTTCACCTATGACTACGCCGGACGCCTCGCCACGGAGATCGCTCCCTCCTCGCTCGCCGCGACCAAGCTGCAGCTCTACCGGGACCTCCATGCCGACGTCGCCTCGTCGGTGCGCGATGCGGGCTCCCGGATGGCCGGGATGATGCGGAACGCCGACTTCGCCGAGGGGGTGGCCGCACTGACCGAGAAGCGCCCGCCGGACTTTCCCGACCCGCCGGCCCGCTGAGCCAGACGCCTGGAGCGGCTCAACCGTCGACGCCGGCGGGGAGCTTGGCCGGATCCCAGCCGAGGAGCGCCACCGCCTGGCGGAAGGCGAACCGATCGGTCATGCCGGCCACGTAGGTGACGGCGGACCGCACCGCAGCCTCGCTACCGGCGACCACGTCGGGCGACTCCCGACCCGGCGGGGCCTGGTCGGTGATCAGGTGGGGCCGGTCGGAGAAGTGCTCGACGAGCGCGCGCAGCACGCCGACCACGGCGTCTCCTTGGCGCAGTGAGGCGTCGCGCAGATAGATGCGCTCGTAGTTGCACGTCCGGAAGGCGGCGAGCGCCTCGGCTTCCTCTTCCTCCATGCCGATCTGGCCCGTGCGGAGGGAGGCCGAGACCACGCCAGTGATGAAGGCGCCCAGCTGGGCACTGCGACGCTCGCCGCACAGCGTACGGACCGCCAGCGGCAACTGGTGCGGGGCGACGATGCCGGACGCCACGGCGTCTTCCCAGTCGTGACAGACATACGCGATCCGGTCGGCCCAGCTCACGACCTCGCCTTCGGGGGTGGACGGAGCCGGACGCGACCAGCTGTGGTTGGCGATCCCGTCGACGGTCTGGGCGCACAGGTTGAGGGGGGCGAGGGAGACCCAGGCCCCCCATGGCGCGTGGTCGAACCCACCCGGCACATACGGGTCGAGCGCATCCTCGCTGGCGTGCCCGCCGGGTCCGTGTCCGCAGTCGTGCCCGAGGGCGATGGCCTCGGTGAGGGCCACGTTCAGGCGGCAGGCCCGCGCAATCGCCGTGGCGACCTGTGCCACCTCGAGCGCATGGGTGAGGCGGGTGCGCTGGTGGTCCCGGGGGAACACGAAGACCTGGGTCTTGCCGGCCAGCCGGCGGAACGAGGTGGCGTGCAGGATGCGGTCGCGGTCACGCTCGAAGCAGGTGCGCCAGGCATCGGGCTGCTCGGGCTCCACCCGGTCACCGCCGTCCGACGAGCGCGTGGCGCCGGGCGCGAGCAGCGAGTCCTCGAGCTCGCGCCGTTCCGACCTCCCCCTCGGCCCCTCCGGTTGGGTCGGGGCCGGCGGGAGCGCACCCGGAGGCGGCTCGACGCGGGCATGGGAGTCGGCGTGGGCCAGGCGGACCGGCCCGGCGTAGCCGGCCATCGTCGCCGCCCAGCGGGCGCTCCGCTCCGTCTTCCCGGACATGGGCGGGCCGTGCATGTCCAGCAGTCTGCCCCGTCGCAGTAACGTCCAGGTGGCCTCGGAACCGCCCGAGAGGTCGTGAGGAGAGTGAGACCAGGTGGACGTGCGCATCGGCATCACCCACACCCCCAAGGAAATCGAAGTGGAGATGCCCGACGATGCCGATGGCGACACGGTGGTCGCCAGCATCGAGAAGCTGCTCAAGACCGGTGACGGTGTCCTCTGGCTGACCGATCGCAAGGGGCGTCGGGTCGGCATCCCCGTCGTCAAGGTCGCCTACGTCGAGGTGGGCGCGCCCTCCGGCGATCGCCGCGTCGGGTTCGGCGCCCCCTGAGGACGGGAGTGGCGACGGGACGGGCGCGCGGGCGGTGAGCGCGGCGCCCGACCTGTTGGACCTGCGGCTGGTGTTCGTCACCGGCAAGGGCGGCGTGGGCAAGACGACGGTCGCCGCGGGCCTGGCCCAGCTGGCCGCCGAGCACGGCAAGCGTGTGCTCGTGTGCGAGATCGACGCCAAGGGTGACGTGACGACGCTCTTCGAGGCGCCCCCCACCGACTTCACGCCGCGGGAGATCGCGCCGGGCGTCTGGTCGATGTCGATGGACACGGAGGCATCGCTACGCGAGTACCTCAAGCTGCACCTGCGCATTCCCGTGATGGGACGGATCGGGCCTCTGGCCAAGGCGTTCGACTTCGTGGCGACGGCGGCGCCGGGGGTGCGCGAGATCCTCACCGTCGGCAAGCTCTGCTGGGAAGTACGGGAATCCCATTACGACCTGGTGGTGGTGGACGCCCCGGCCAGCGGCCACATCATCGGCCAGCTGGCGGCTCCGCAGGCCATCAATGATCTGGTCAAGGTCGGGTTGATCCGCAGCCAGACCGACTGGATGCTCGACATCCTCTCGGATCCCGGCCAGACCGGACTGGTCGCCGTGTGCACGCCCGAGGAGATGCCGGTGAACGAGACCCTCGAGCTGGAGAAGCGGGTGCGGGAGGAGACCACGGTGCGCATGTCGGCCGTCGTGGTCAACCGCGTCCTTCCCGAGCTCTTCGGCCAGCGCGAGGAGGAGATCTTCGAGCAGCTGCGCACCCCGGACGCCGAGCGCACGCTGTCGGAACGGGCGGGTGGCGCCGTGGCGCCGGTGCTCGAGGCGGCCCGTCTCGCCGTCACCATGCGCCGCACGCGCTCGGCCCACTTGCAACGGCTGCAGGCCGGGCTGCCCGAGGACCTGCCCGTGCTGCTGCTGCCGTACCTCTTCGCGCGCGCAGCTTCGGGACCCGGACCACGCGCCAGGTCGCCCACGCCCTCGGCGAGGAGCTGGGCCTGTGACGGCGGCTCAGGTCCCGGCCGCCAAGACGGTGGGCCAGCTGCTGGCCGCCAAGGACATCGTGATCGCCTGCGGGCCGGGCGGGGTGGGCAAGACGACCACCGCGGCCGCGCTGGCCGCCACGGCGGTGGTCGAGCAGGGTGGTCGTGTCCTCGTGCTGACGGTCGACCCGGCGCGGCGCCTGGCCGACGCGCTCGGGTTGAAGGGCATCGGGAACGACGAGGTCCGCATCCCCGACGATGTCTTCGCCCGGTCGGCGGCCCGGCCGAGGGGTGAGCTGTGGGCGGCCATGCTCGACACCAAGCAGAGCTGGGACGACCTCATCCGCACCCATGCGCCGGACGCGGCGACGCGGGAGCAGATCCTCGCCAACCCGCTCTACCAGAACATCTCCGGCCGCTTTGTCCAATCCCACGACTACATCGCCATGGAGCGGCTCTACGAGATCCACGGCGAGGGCAAGTACGACCTCATCGTGGTGGACACGCCGCCGACGCGCAACGCGCTCGACTTCCTCGATGCACCGCAGCGCATGGCCGACTTCTTCTCGTCGCGCCTGTTGCGCTGGCTCATCGTGCCCTACCGGTCACGATTGGTGAACATGGCGTCGCGGCCCTTCTACCAGGTGGCCGACCGCATCCTCGGCACGCAGTTCCTGGCGGACATCTCGGAGTTCTTCATCCTGTTCCAGTCGATGTACGCCGGCTTCGTCGAGCGGGCCGAGGCGGTGACGCGGCTCCTGTCGGACCGGCGGACCACCTTCATGGTGGTGTCGACGCTCGAGGCCACGCCGGTGCGGGAGGCGGAGTTCTTCTCGGCCGAGCTCACGGCGCGCAAGCTCCACCTGGGCGCGGTGGTCTTGAACAAGGTGCTGCCCGACTACCTGCGCGACGCCAAGACGGACAAGCTGGCCCAATCGATGGCCACACGAACCGTCGAGCTGGCCGACGGCCTGACCGACGACCCCGTCGTGGCGGCCCGGGTGCTCGGCGAGGTGGCGGAGAGCTTCCTCAACTTCAGCCTGGTGGCGCGGCGCGAGGCCGAGCAGCAGGGGGAGCTCACGGGGGCGCCGGACGTGCTCGTCACCGTGCCGTTCTTCGACGCCGACGTCTACGACATGGGGGGTCTGCTCCAGCTGGGCGCGCTGGTCTGGGGATAGGGGGTCGGGACGGCGCCTACCATCGTTGCCATGGCCCAACTCATCAACCCCGAGGTGCTGGAGTACGCGGACGCGCACACGACGGCACCGCCCGGTCACCTGGCGTCGGTGGACTCCTCCACCAGGGAGGACTTCGCCGCCTGGGGAATGATGGTGGGGCGCCAGGAGGGCCGTTTCCTCGAAATGCTGGTGTTCGCCACCCAGGCGACCAGCGTCCTCGAGATCGGCACCTTCACGGGCTACTCGGCCATGGCCATGGCGGCCGGCCTGGGCAAGGACGGCTCCATCATCTCGCTCGAGGTCGATCCGCACCACGCCCAGGTGGCGCGCGGCAACATCGCCACCGCCGGGCTCGAGAGCCACATCAGCGTGATCGAGGGGCCGGCGCTGCGCTCCCTGGAGGAGCTCCAGGGGCCGTTCGACCTCGTCTTCATTGACGCCGACAAGGTCTCCTATGACGCCTACTTCGAGGCGGTGCTGCCGAAGCTGGCCGGGCACGGCCTCATCGTCGTCGACAACACGCTGCAGAACGGCGGCGTCCTGGCCTCGGAGAAGGATCCGCACGAGGGGGCCAAGGCACTGCGCGCCTTCAACGACAAGGTGGTCAACGACCCCCGCGTCGTCTGCGTGCTGACGACCATCAGGGATGGCGTCACGCTGATCCGCCGGGCCGCCTGAGCAGGCCGACAGGAGACCGACGCCGTGCTCGACTACCACCTCCACCTCTGGCCCCATTCGGAGCACGAGACGCCGCTGCGACTCGAGCAGCTGGCCGACTACTGCGCCCGCGCCCAGGAGGTGGGTGTGACCGAGCTCGCCGTCGACTGAGCACCTCTTCCGCTTCCGCCAGGCCGACGGGCTGGTCGGGGGCTTCTGGGACGACGAGCGGGTGCCGGCCGCATTGGCCGAGTCGATGGCCGGGTACTGGAAGTTCCACGCCACGGCGGATCTCGACGCGTACGTGGAGTGTGCCCGGGCGGCCAAGGAGGCCGGCCTGCCGGTGGTGATCGGGCTGGAGGTCGACTACTACGAAGGTCGCATGGACGCGGTCGCCGAGCTCCTGGCCGGCTACCCCTTTGACGTCCTCCTGGGGTCGGTGCACTGGGTGGGCGGCTGGCGCTTCGACGACCTCGATGATCCCGTCTCCATGGCCGAATGGTCGGCGCGCCGGGTCGACGCCTGCTGGGAGGCCTACACCGAGGCGCTCGAAGAGCTGGCGGCATCCGGCACCTGCGACGTGCTGGCCCACCCGGACCTGATCAAGGTGGCGGGCTCCATCCCCGACGCGCCGGCCGAGTGGTGGGACCGCATCGCCGAAGCGGCCGTGGCGTCGGGCATGGCGGCGGAAGTCAGCTCGGCCGGCTGGCGCAAGCCGGTGGGCGAGCAGTACCCGGCCATGGGGCTGCTCGAGCGATTCGTGGCGCGTGGGGTGCCGCTGACCACGGCCTCGGACGCGCACCGCCTCGAACACGTGGCGGACCGGGCCGACGACCTGCGGGCCATCCTGGGCGCGGCAGGAGCCGGGTTCCTGCAGGGGTACCGGAGTCGCGCCGCCTACCCGGTGCCGGTCTCGGAGCCAGCCGGGACGGAAACGGTGACCTGATGCCGACGCCCGCCGAGCTGGCCCTCAGCCACACCGATCTCAAGCCAGAGGAGCTCGAGCACCTGCAGCGGCTGCTCGGGAGCTGGAGCGTCCTGGCCGACCTCTCCTTCTCCGACCTGCTCCTCCTGGTACCGGTGCACGGCGCCAGGGTCGACGGTTCCACGTCGAGGACGGCCACGCAAGGGGATGACCCGGCGCAGGAGGACCCCGAGCTGGTGGTGCTCGGCCAGATGCGCCCAAACAACCGGCCCACCCTGGTCGACCAGGACCTCGTGGGTCAGACGGTGAACGAGTCCCAATGGACGCTGGTGGCCCAGTGCCTCCATTCGGGCGAGATCGTGCGGGGCAGCATCCACCACCCGATCCTGGGCGAGCAGGTGCCGGTGGAGAACATCCCGGTCCGCTTCGAGGGCGCCATCATCGGGGCCCTCCTACGCGTCTCGTTGGCGCCGCTCAAGGGGCCCACGAGCATGTACGAGCGGACCTACCTCGACGTGTTCGAGCGCCTGGCCGACATGGTGGCCCAGTCAGCGTTCCCGTTCCCCGACGAGGACGTCGGCACGGAGGAGTCACCCCGGGTCGGCGACGGCGTGGTGGTGGTCGACGCCGACGGGCGGGTGGAGTTCGCGTCGCCCAACGCCATGAACGCGTTCCACCGCATGGGCATCTACACCCAGCCCGAGGGGCGCCGCTTCGGGGACCTCGATGTCGAGGAGTCCGCCGTCGAGTGGGCCCTGGCCACCGGCCGGCCGGTCGTCGAGGAGGTGGAGCGCCGCCCAGACGTCATCGTCCTGGTCCACTGCATCCCCCTCCTCTCGCACGGCGTGGTGACCGGGGCGATGATCCTCCTGCGCGACGTCACCGACGTGCGGCGCCTCGACCGGTTGCTGCTCTCCAAGGACGCCGCCATCCGCGAGGTGCACCACCGGGTCAAGAACAACCTGCAGACGATCTCGTCGCTCCTGAGCCTCCAGGCGCGGCGGGTCGGCGACCGGGCGGCCCGCGTGGCGCTGCACGAGGCCGAGCGCCGGGTGCGCTCCATCGCGCTCGTGCACGAGATCCTGTCGCGCGACCCGAGCGACCAGGTGCCCTTCGCCGAGATCGTCAGCTCGTTGGTGCAGATGGCCGAGGACTCGGTGGTGTCGTCACAGCCGATCGTGATCTCGGTCCACGGGGACCTCGGTGAGGTCGCCGCCGACGTCGCGACGCCGCTCGCCGTGACGGTGGCCGAGCTGCTGCAGAACGCCGTCGAGCACGCGTTCGATCCCGAGAACGCCGGCGGACAGGACGGATCGGTCGGAGTGAGGGGAGCGGGGGGAGAGGCGGGCTACGCCCCGGTGGGTCACGTCGACCTCACGATGTCCAACGAGGAGGCGGTGCTGCGCGTGGAGGTGCGCGACGACGGGCTGGGGTTGCCGGACGGATTCGACATCGAGCGCACGTCGAGCCTCGGGCTTTCGATCGTGCGCGACCTCGTCGTCTCTCAGTTGGAGGGGACGATCTCCATGGACCCGGTGCCGGTGGGCGACGGTGGCGGGACCCGGGTCGCCATTTCGGTGCCGGTACGCGCGCCCCGATGAGCGGTGCGGTGGCGCCGTGGCGCCGTGGGGCGCCGCGCCCGGTTCAGATGGCGACGCGCTGCGAGCGCCGGGCGGCCAGCCAGGCCTTGCGCAACTTGCGGCGCTCTTCCTCGGACGTGCCGCCCCAGACGCCCGACTCCTGGTTGGTGGCGAGCGCGAAATCGAGGCAGGGCTCGAGGGCGTCACAGGCGTGGCAGACGCGCTTGGCCGCCTCGATCTGGTCGACCGCCGGACCGGTCGTGCCGACAGGGAAGAAGAGGTCCGGTTCGGTGTTGCGGCAGGCGGCCGAGCGTCGCCAGTCGTCCGCATCCCAGTCGACCGTCCGGTTCCACATGAGAGCCATCGGAATGTGCCTCCAGCTACATTGTGATCCTTTTCACATGATCGGACCCAGAAGGTGTCCGTCTGTGAAAAGCGGGTTAACGGAGGAAGAGCGTAACGGTCCGCCGGCACCCAGGCAAGAAGTTTTCGTGAAAGTTCGGCGGGCGTCACGGTGGAATCGTGACGCGGAGGTGACACGGGACCGGTGACCGCGGTCTTTGCTCATAGGGGTTGCACCGACGGGTTCGTAGAGAACACCGTCGACGCCTTCGCCGAGGCCCGGCGGCTGGGTGCCGACGGCGTCGAGCTCGACGTCCGCCTGACCGCGGATGGAGCCCTGGCCGTTCACCACGACGCCGAGATCCCGGGGCTCGGGCTGATCGCCCAGCTCGAGGTGGCCGACCTGCCTGCCCACGTGCCCCTCCTGGCTGACGTGCTGGCGGTCTGCGAGGGCATGGTGGTCAACGTCGAGATCAAGAACGCCCCCCAGGACCCGGGGTGGGACCCCGGGGAGGCGGTGGCGGCGCTGACGGCCGCGGCCATCGAGGAGGCGGGCTGGACGGCGCGGGTGATCGTGTCGTCCTTTCAGGTGGCCACGCTGCGCGCCGTGCAGGCCGCCGACGGCCGCCTGGCCCTGGGCGCGCTCTGGGGTCTCACCGCCGAGGTCGAGCCGGCCCTGGCCGAGGCGGCGGAGGCGGGATTCGGCGCCGTGCACCCCTTCTTCGTGTCGGTCGACCGGGAGTTGGTCCGACGGGCCCACGCAATGGGCCTTGAGGTCAATGTGTGGACGGTCAACTCCCCCCACGATCTGCGCGCCATGGTCGAAGCGGGGGTGGACACCGTGATCACCGATCGGCTCGGCGACGCCCTGGCCGCCGCGGGCGCCGCCGCTGGGTGAGCCGACGGGGGACCCCGGGGGGACGGGTGAGCCCCAAGCGGGGCCACCCAGAAATGGGGCGTGTCACCGGGCCGAATGGCGGGGAACGGCCCCGGTCCACAAAGATGGTCGGCCATGAACGTCGTCGTATGCGTCAAGCAGATACCCGATCCGGCCGCCCCCGCGGCGCTGAATCCGGACACCAAGACCCTCGACCGGTCCGGCAAGCTCATCATGGACGACTCGGACAACTACGGGGTCGAGATGGCCCTGCAACTCGCCTCGGGCGAGGGCGACGAGGTCACCCTCGTCTCCATGGCTCCCGGCGGTGAGACCTCGGGTCTGCGCACCGGCCTGGCCATGGGCGCGGCCAAGGCCATCCTCATCAGTGACGACGCGCTGGCCGGCAGCGACGCGCTGGGCACGGCCCGGGTGCTGGCGGCCGCCATCGCGCGGGCGAACCCCGACCTGGTCGTGATGGCGACCGAGTCGACCGACGGGTACACCGGCACCCTCCCCGTGCAGGTGGCCGAGCTCATGGGGCTGCCGTCGGTCACCTTCGCCAAGGCGATCGCCGTGGACGGCAGCTCGGTCAAGGTCGAGCGCCAGACCGAAGCGGGGTACGACGAGGTCGTCTGCCCTCTCCCCGCCCTGGTCACCGTCACCGCCGGCGTGGTCGAGCCCCGCTACCCCTCGTTCAAGGGGATCATGGCGGCCAAGTCCAAGCCGGTCGACAACCTGACCGTGGCCGACCTCGGGATCGACGCGTCACAGGTGGGAGCGGCGGGCGCCGGGCAGGAGATCACCGACGTGTCCGAGGCCGAGGCGCGCGGGGCGGGAGAGATCGTGGTGGACGAGGGCGACGGTGCGCAGCGCATCGTGGCCTTCCTCGAGCAGTTGAAGGTGGTCTGAGATGCCGATCGACAAGGTGTGGGTGCTGGCCGAACTGGGTGACAGCGGGCCGACGCCGGTCACGCTGGAGCTGCTGACCGAGGCCCGCTCGGTCGCTTCGACGGTCGAAGCCGTGGCCTGGGGCGCCGACGCGGCATCGCTGGCCGGACCACTCGGGGAGTACGGCGCGACCACGCTCTACGACGTGGGCGACCTGGGTGGCACGCTGCCCGGCGTGCCGGTGGCGGCCGCGCTGGCCGCGCTGGTCGAGGGCGGAGATGCCCCGGACGCCATCCTCATTCCCGCCACCTACGAGGGACGTGACGTGGCGGGCCGGCTTTCGGCCAAGCTCGGCCGGCCGGTGCTGACCAACGTCACCGGCCTGGTCGAGAGCGACGGTGGCCTGTCCAGCCAGCACCCCGTGTTCGGTGGCAGTCAGATCGTCACGGCGCGCTTCACCGGCGAGGGGCCCGCCATCTTCGTCATCCGGGCCAAGTCGTTCGCCGCCGAGCCGTCGGGCGGTGCCGCCGCCTCGGTGGTGCCGGCCCCGGTCCCCGACGTCGCCGCCACCAACACGGCCAAGATCGTGGAGCGCCACGTCGAGGAGCGCAGTGGTCCCAAGCTCGATGAGGCGGCCGTGGTCGTCTCGGGGGGCCGCGGGCTGGGCGACGCGGCAAACTACGCCCTGATCGAGGAGTTGGCCAAGCTCCTCCATGGCGCCGCGGGCGCCAGCCGCGCCATCGTCGATGCCGGCTGGGTTCCCTACTCGCACCAGGTCGGCCAGACGGGCAAGACCGTGAAGCCGACGGTCTACGTTGCGTGCGGGATCTCGGGCGCGACCCAGCACCTGGTCGGCATGAAGGGCTCCAAGAACATCGTCGCCATCAACAAGGACCGGGAGGCGCCGATCTTCTCGGTGGCCGACCTGGGAATCGTCGGCGACGTGCACAAGGTGCTGCCCGCGCTCATTGAGGAGCTGAAGGCCAAGGGGTGATTCTGCGGCGACCGGGGCCCCGGGCCCCGGGTCGCCGCCCGCCTCGGCTCGGGATGCGAATCTGTCGTCCCGCCAGCGTGGAGGACGCTGAGCCGGCCGTGCCGTAGCCGCGGTCCCACGCGTGTGGTGCGTGCACGCTCACAGCAGGCGACCAGCAGTACATTCGGCGCAATCCGCTGATCGCTCCCGATGCTCTTTCCCACAATCGACTTCGCAATCTTCTTCGCCATCGCCTTCACGGTGAACTGGCTGCTCAACCCCTATGCGGGTTGGTGGAAGCTGTCCATGATCGGCCTGAGCTATGTGTTCTACGGCTGGGTGGGCTGGAGCTACTGCCTGCTCCTGCTGATGACGACGGTCGTGGCCTTCGGCGGCGGTGCCTGGGTCAACGCCACGCGGCATCGAGCGCTCGCGGCGCATCGCCATGGGGGTCTCGGTCGGGGCACTGCTGGCGATCCTCGGCTGGTTCAAGTACTACGGCTTCGTCTCGGTGAACCTCGACAACCTCACCCACGCGCTGGGGATGGGCCGGGCGGTCCCCCTCCTCCAGGTGGGACTGCCCATCGCCATCTCGTTCTTCACCTTCATGGCCATCAGTTACGTGGTCGACGTCTACCGGCGCCAGCTCGAGCCGGCCAAGCCGCTGGACTTCGCGGTGTACATCTCGTTCTTCCCGCACCTCCTGGCCGGACCGATCGTGCGCGGCGGCGAGCTGCTGCCCCAGATCCGCCGGCGCCGCGATTCCAACTCGGTGGACTACTCACGCGCCTTCTGGCTCATTCTGGCCGGATTGTTCAAGAAGGTCGTGGTCTCCTCCTACGTCTCGAGCGCGATCGTGACGCCGGTCTACACCTCGCCCACCCAGCACTCGGCGCCGGAGGCAATCTTCGCCGCCTGGGGCTACGCGGTCCAGATCTACTGCGACTTCAGCGGCTACACCGACATCGCCATCGGCCTCGCCATGCTGTTGGGCTTCCGGTTCCCGCAGAACTTCGATGCGCCCTACACGGCGCGCAACCTGCAGGACTTCTGGCGGCGCTGGCACATGACGCTGTCGCGCTGGCTGCGCGACTACCTCTACATCCCGCTGGGCGGGAGCGCCAACGGCCTGGCCCAGACCATCCGCAACATCATGATCACCATGGTGCTGGGCGGCCTCTGGCACGGGGCGGCCTGGACGTTCGTGGCCTGGGGGGGCCTGATGGGGTTGGGACAGAGCTTCGGGCACCTGCGCCGGACCAGTCGGGAGCGGCGCGGGTTGCCGGCCGTGGTGGACGGGCCGGTGCGGGTCTGGGTCCAGAGGTTCCTCACCTTCCAGTACGTCTGCCTGGGCTGGGTCTTCTTCAACGCCACCGGCATGTCACAGGCCTTCGCCCTCATCGGCCGCGTCTTCACCGGCTGGGGTGAGGCGTCCCCGCTGGTCACGCCGTTGCTCGTGTTCACCGTCCTGGGCTCCATCGCCCTGCAGTTCGTGCCGACGCTGCGGGTGGACCGCCTGCAGGCGGCGTTCTCCCGCCAGAAGGCCGCGGTGCAGGTCGGCCTCCTCGGCGTCGCCCTGCTGGCCATCACGACCTTCGGTCCCGTCGGCGTCGCGCCCTTCATCTACTACCGCTTCTGATGACGGACGCCCGCACCCCACCGCACCATGTGGACTGGGAGACCCCCTCGGAGTTCGCGTCGCGCCCGCACGCCGAACTGCAGGCACCCGACGACGGCCGCGTGCGCTTGCCGTGGACGCGGGTGCTCGGGCTCGGCTTCGCCGCCTTCGGGGTGTGGTTCCTGCTCTTCGCGCCGACCTTGCAGCACAACGCGCAGGTGTCGCCCGTCGGCACACGCCGGACGGTCAGCCTCGACGTGACCGGTCCGGTGGCCGCGCTCAGCCGCGGGCTGCAGCTCTCCCATATCGTCTCGGCCACGGGCCGCTCGAACCGCCTGCCCGGGGGGACGGTCGGGCTCATCACAGCCGGGCCACGGCCGAGCACACCGCCGAAGGGTCTCAAGAGGGGGACGAGAGGCGGCACCACCGCCACCACGCCGACGACGGCGCCGCCCAACCCGAAGATGCCGACCGCGGCCGCGCCGCTGCGCGTCCTGATCGTGGGTGACTCCATCGGCCTCGACCTCGGTGGGCCCCTGCAGTCGGACCTCGCGGGCACCGGCGTGGTCAATGCGGCGCTCGACGCCCGCGAGAGCACGGGCCTGACGAGGCCCGACTACTTCAACTGGCCGGCGGAGCTGACGTCGGACATCAAGACGACGCAGCCGCAGGTTGTCGTCATCATGATCGGGGCCAACGACGCCCAGGACTTCCTCGGGCCGCCCGACGTGCCCTACACCTCACCCCAGTGGAACACGATGTACGCCCAACGCGTGGCGAAGTTCATGCAGATCGCCGAGAGCGGCGGGGCCACGGTCGTCTGGGTCGGCATGCCGCCGATGCAGAGCGCAGGCCTCAACGCCCAGATGTCCGACGTCAACGCAGTGGTCCAGCAGCAGGCGGCGCTCGCCCATCCGGCCGTGACCTACCTCAGCACCGACCACACGCTGGGCACCCCGCAGGGGGGCTACACAGCCTTCATCACCAACGGGGCCGGCCAGGTCGTCAACGTCCGCACGCCCGATGGCACGCACCTGACGCCCGGCGGGGGCCAGGTGGTGGCGCAGGAGGTCATCGCCGAACTGCAGACGCTCGGCTACCACATCCCCTGACCCCGTCCGACCTCCTCGACGGCGGGCGCTCAGACGAGCGGCCAGGGGTAGGGGGGCCAGTCCCCGTCGTCAACGAGCTCGGGCAGGGCGTGCAGGCTGAGGAGCCACGCCACCCGGTCCAGGGTGGCGGCCAGCTCGGAGGGTTCGAGCAGCGCGGCAGAGTGCGGCCGGCGGCCCATCGTGGGACAGCCGGGCCAGGTCCTCCTCCACGGCGGCTTCGAGCGGTGCCCCGCCGAAGTCCCAGATCACCGTCCGCAGCTTGTCCTGGCGGTTGAAGCAGAGGCCGTTGTCGATGGCCCACAGACGCTCCTCGGCCAGGAGAACGTGGCCGCTCTTTCGGTCCGCGTTGTTGGCCACCACGTCGAACGCGCACAACTGCATGAGCGCCGGGTGCCATCTGGGGTCGTCGCGGAGCGTGAAGTAGTGCGAGGTGCCGTCCTCGTGGACGAAGCGCTGCACCGATCCCGGTCCGAACGGACCCTCGTGCCGCTCGACCGTCTCGGGTACCAGTCCCCAGCCGAGTGTCTCGGAGAGCACGTAGGCGGCCACCTCACGCCGGAAGAGCCCGCCGGGGAAGTCCCAGAGTGGGCGCTCGCCCTTGGACGGCTTGTAGACGGCGAGCAGCTCGTCTCCCTGCAGCCGGCAGGTGACGAGCAAGGTCGCGTTCGAGCTGCCGGCGATGCGCCCGTGGACCTCCATGTCACCGTCGGTGAGGACGCGCTCGACCTCGGCGTCGGACACCGCAGCTAGTTCACCGGTGGCCGGTGCCCGTTGGTACGCGGGCAGTCGTGTCCGGCCGGATCCAGCGGGAGCGAGCACAACGGGCAGGGCGGACGGCCGGCCTCGACCAGGCGCGTGGCGTGGATCGCGAAGGCGGCCGCCTGTTCGCGGGTGAGGGCGACGCGGAGTACGTGGCCGCCTTCGATGTCGCCGTCCTCTTCTTCGTCCTCGTCCTCGACACCCAACTCTTCGAGCACCACGATGACGCGGTCGAGCTCCTCGTCGTAGGAGACACCGATGGTCCCCACGACCCACTCGAACTCCTCGGTGCCGTAGAACTGGAGGTCCTCGGGCAGATGGCCCGGCCGTCCCAGCTCCTTGACGATGCGCCCCAGATAGCCGGCGAGCACCGCCACCTGTTGCTTCTCCACCTTGACCGTCGTTTCGGACAGGCCCTGGCGGCAATAGAAGAGGAACAGCCGCTGCCCGACCTCGCCGATGACCCCGACCGTGCAATGGTCCGGCGCGTCGAAGTCGTACTCGTCGCTCACCACGGCCGCCGCGTCACGACAGCGCCAGCTCGTTCAGCGCGCCCGTCGAGTTCATGCACAGCACCACGGGGCCGCCCGCCGTGAAGAGCAGGGCCGAGATGGAACAGGGTGAAATGACCAGTCTCTGCAGCAGGTCGAGCGGCATCCCGGCGGCCGCCGCCACGATCGCCTTGATCGGGTCCGCGTGCGACACCGCGACGATCGTCTCGCCGGGGTGCTCGGTCACGAGGCCGAGGACCGTGTCCATGGAGCGCACCGCCATCTCGGCGAAGGACTCCCCACCGGGAAACCGGAACCCGCTGGGCCACCGCTGCACAGTGGGCCACTCCGGAGTCCGGTACAGCCGGGCGAGGGGCTTCTCGGTCCAGTCGCCCACGTCGACCTCGACGAGGCCGGGGGCGGTGCGGACCCGCAGGCCGAGCGCCCTGGCGATCGGGGCTGCCGTTTCGCGGGTGCGTTCCAGCGGCGACGCATAGACGGCCGTCGGGGCCTTGGTGAGGGTCGCGATGCGCTCGGCCGCGGCCGCGGCCTGTGCCCGCCCCTTCTCGGCGAGGTGCAGACCGGCGGCCTGCCCAGGGAGCATCTTGCCGGTGGTGGGGGTGGCGCCGTGGCGGACCAGGAGGACGACGGTCGCCGGAGGAGCCTTGCGGCCGCGCCTCGTCGTGCGTGCGGAGCCGGAACGGGCGGTCGGGGACACGGGCGCCATCGTAGGCTCTGCTTCGTGGCGTCCAACCGTGGCCCGGGGGATTCGGTGGCCGCGGTGCAACGGGACGTGGCAGCTTGCCGGCGCTGCCCGAGGTTGGTGAGCTGGCGCGAAGAGGTGGCGCGCACCGGCCGCGCCTCGTACGCGGGCCAGGTGTACTGGGGTCGTGGCGTCCCGGGCTTCGGCGATCCCCGTGCATCGCTGGTGCTCGTCGGTCTGGCGCCGGCGGCGCACGGCGGCAACCGCACGGGCCGGATGTTCACCGGGGACCGGTCAGGTGACTGGCTCTTCGCCGCCCTCCACCGGGCGGGTTTCGCCTCGCAACCAACGAGCACGGGGCGCGATGACGGCCTCGAGCTCACAGGTGCCTACATCACCGCGACGGTGCACTGCGCCCCGCCGGCCAACAAGCCCACCCCGGCCGAGCGCGACGCGTGCGCACCGTATCTCGCCCGCGAGCTCTCGCTCCTTGAGGAGACCGTGGTCGTGGTGGCGCTGGGCCAGTTCGCCTGGCAGGCCGTCGCGGCCCACTACGGGCTCCGGCCCCGCCCGGCGTTCGGCCATCTGGCCGAGAGCGAGCTCCCGGGCGGCGTGACGCTGCTCGGCTCGTACCATCCGAGCCAGCAGAACACGTTCACCGGCAAGCTGACCCTGCCGATGTTCGACGCCGTGTTCACCCGGACCCGCGAGCTCATCGCCGCGTCGGGTCAGGACACGAGGTCGTAGAGGAGGCGGAAGAAGCGGATGCGTTCGGGATCCGGGGTCACGCCGTAACTCTCGTAGAAGAGGGGCTCGAGCTCCTCCCCGAAATTCCAGCCGACGCTCCACGCACCGACCGCCACGTCCCACCAGCGATCGGCGGCGCCCAGCTCGCCCAGGTCGACGTAGCCGGTGACCCGGCCCTCCTGCAGCAGGACGTTGGGGGCGCAGAAATCACCGTGGCACACGACCAGGTCCTCGTCGTCGGGAACGGTCGCCTCCAGTTCGGCCAGCGCCGCCGCCGGGGTCAGATGGGTGTGCTGCTCGTGGAAGCCGGCACCAGTCGCACCGCCCGCCGCGACCCGTTCCTCGACGTGCGCCAACGCGCCGCGCCAGGTCGAAGCGGAAGGGGCACCACTCCTCGCCGACGGCTTCGTGGAACGAGCGCAGCCCCCGGCCGAGAGCCTGCACCAGCGCGGTGAGGTCGACCCTCCACGTCGGGTGGGTGGCGTCGTGCCCGGGCAACGCCTCGGTCACCAAGATGCTGGTGTCGCCCAGCTCTTCCAGCGCCACCACCTCGGGCACCGCGAGGTAGGGGGCGGCCCAGACCATGCGCTCGTACTCGCCGCGCAACGTGGGGTAACGGCCATGGTCACCGGTGGCGACCTTGGCGAAGCAGACCGAGCCGGCCGGGCCGGTGAGGCGCCAGGTGGTCAGGCCCGGGACGAGCCGGTAGGCCAGGGTCGCCGTCCAGCCCGGAGCGACCTGCTCGAGCTCGGGTGGCGGCGCGGGCGCGACGGACGGGGGCGGCACACAGGCAGGGTAGGAGGTCTGGGACTCTCCCGCCGCAACGGCTACCTTCTCGGCGACACCGCGGGGAGGATGGAGTGCGCGAGCCGAACGACGTGACACCGTGCGACGCAGAGGAGGTCACGCACTGGGATGACACGGTCGACGTGATCGTCGTCGGATTCGGCGCGGCCGGGTCAGCGGCCGCCTTCAGCGCCGCGGCCGCCGGGGCCGAGGTGCTCGTGACGGAACGAACCGGTGGCCCGGGGGGCGCCGCCGCGCTGGCTGAGGGCATCGTCTACCTCGGCGGTGGTACGCCGATCCAGACGGCCTGCGGGTTCGAGGACTCTCTCGAGGACATGTACCGCTACATGATGGCGGCCTGCGGCCCGGATCCCAACGAGGCCAAGATCGCCCGCTATTGCGAGGAGAGCCTGGGCCACTTCGACTGGCTGGTGGCCCGAAACGTCCCGTTCGACCCGACGTTCTGCGCCGACACCTCCATGGCGCCGACCGGCACCGAAGGCCTCGTCTACTCGGGTGGCGAGGACGCCTACCCGTTCAACGAGATCGCCCGCCCCGCCCCCCGGGGCCACCTGGCCAAGACGAAACGGTCGACGGGATGGCTGCTCATGCAGCACCTGGCGGCGGCCGCCGCCGGAGCGGGCGCGGCGGTGTCGGTCGACACCCGGGTGGACCGCCTGGTGTGCGACGACGGCCGGGTCGTCGGCGTGCAGGCGCAGCACTTCGGCGAGACGGTGACGCTGAGGGCCCGCCGCGGTGTGGTGCTCACCGCCGGCGGCTTCATCTTCAACGACCACATGCTGCGCCAGCACTGCCCACCGCTGGCGCGGGGCACGTTCAAGGTCGGTACCGAGGGTGACGACGGGCGGGGCATCCGCATGGCGCAGGCCCTCGGCGCCGGCGTGCGCAACATGTACGCGGGCGAGGTGTCACTGCCCATCACCCCGCCGCGAACCTTGATCCACGGCATCCTGGTCAACGGCAAGGGTCAGCGCTTCATCAACGAGGACACCTACATGGGCCGGGTAGGCCAGGCCGCGCTCTACGAGCAGGACGGCGAGGTGTACCTGATCGTCGACGAGGCCTCGTACGAGGTGAACTGGATGGGCCTCGCCGCCACCTGGGTCTGTGAGACGGCGGCGCAGCTCGAGTCCGAGATCGGCTTGCCGGCCGGGTCGCTCCGATCCACCGTGGACCTGTACAACCGGCACGCCGCGACGGGGGAGGACCCCCTCTTTCACAAGGGCCCGGCCTGGGTGCGCCCGCTTGTCCCGCCCATCGGCGCCGTCGACCTCCGCATCGGGCCGGCGCCCTACGCGCCGTTCACCCTGGGCGGCCTGGAGACGACCGTCGCCGGCGAGGTGTGCGACCTGACCGGTTCGGCGATCGGGGGGCTGTTCGCCGCTGGGCGCACCACGGCCGGTGTGTGCTCCTTCGGCTACGCCAGCGGGCTCTCCATCGGGGACAGCACGCTCTTCGGCCGATTCGCCGGCGAGAGTGCCGCTGCCGCGCCGCGCTCGTCCTGACCGGCCACCGGAGGGCCGGAATTCACTGCCGGAGTGACGCGTACTCGATGACGCGTGTCATGACGACATCGTCCGCCTTGGCCACCGAGCCGCAGTCGAACGGTGGCTGGGGGTCGTACTCGATCATCAGCTGCGCGGCCTGGGCGGCGGTGCGGTCGGCCAGCAGCTCGACCAGCCGGAGCGCCATGTCGATGCCACTCGACACGCCGGCTGCGGTGAGGATGCGCGCGTCGCGATGCTCGACCACGCGCGCGGCCGTCGGTTCCGCGCCGTGGGCGGCCAGCTCCCGGTCGCAGGACCAGTGCGTCGTGGCCGTGAGACCCTGCAGGAGGCCCGCCGCGCCGAGAACCAGCGAGCCCGTGCAGACCGAGGTGGTGAACCGGCTCCCGGCGTGGGCCCGGCGGACCCACTCGAGCACCCGCTCGTCCTGCTCGAGTGGCCGCGTTCCGACCCCGCCGGGGAACACGACCACGTCGGGCGATGCCACCTCCTCGAAGGTGGCATCGGCGCTCAGACCGAGCATGCCGTTCTCGCTGCGCACCTCGCCCCTGGCGTGGCCCACGAAGACGATGTCGAAGGTCGGGATGCGCTGCAGGACCTCGTAGGGGCCGACGGCGTCGAGCGCGGTGTAACTCGGGAAGAGAGGGATGGCGATTTGCACGCGATCGGTCACGCGGATGTCCTTTCGTTCGGGGTGGCGCGGAAGCGTCGCCGGTAGGCGTCCGGCGCCACGCCGAGGTGCCGCTGGAAGACGCGGCGCAGCGTTTCGGCGCTGCCGAGCCCACAGCGTGTCGCCACGACATCGAGCGTGTCGCCCGTCTCCTCGAGCTCGCGGCGTGCGGCTTCGAGCCGCGTGCGCTCGACGAATCGGCTCGGGCTCTCGCCCACCTCCGCCGTGAAGACGCGGGTGAAGTGACGGACGCTCATGGCCGCCGCAGCGGCGAGGGCTGGCAGCCGGTGATCGCCACCGGGCGCGGCTTCCACGAGGGTCTGCACGGCCCGGACGGTCGAGCGCTCGGCGCGGGGGACCCAGACCGGCGATGCGAACTGCGTCTGCCCCCCGGGTCGATGCAGGAACATGACGAGCCAGCGGGCGACGGTCTGGGCCACGTCGACGCCGAGATCCTCTTGGACGAGGGCCAGGGCGAGGTCGATGCCGGCGGTGACGCCTGCGCTCGACCAGTACTTCCCGTCCCGGATGTAGATCGGATCGGGATCCACCGTGAGGTCGGGATACTCCTCTGCGAGCTGGCGGGCGCGGGCCCAGTGGGTGGTGACCCGGCGACCCTGGAGCAGCCCGGCCGCGGCGCCGATGAATGCTCCCGAGCACACGGTGGCCACGCGCCGGCAACGCGGCGCGGTTCGGCGGATCCAGTTCAACAGGGCCTCGTCCCGTGCGGCCTCCGCGGTGCCGCTCCCGCCTGACAGCACCAGGGTGTCGATGCGATCAGACCCTGCGGGCAGCGGGGACGTGCCCAGCACGAGGCCGCTCTCGGTCCGGACGGGGGCGCCCTCGGTGGAGGCGAGGGTGACCCGGTAGCCACCCGCTCGCCCGAGCGAGGCGGCGGCCCGACCCGCGCCCGCGAAGACCTCGTGCGGGCCCACGGCATCGAGCGGCTGGACGCCTCCGAAGGCGACGATCACGACGTGACGCTGCTGCACGAGTCCCACTCTGCGGGCCGGGGCGAGTGGCGTCAATGACGTGGTTCCCACAGATTCGGCCAAGGCAACGGCAACCCTCACCCCGACGGGGCGAGAGCCCGGCGCTCAGCCTGCGCCGCGGGTGCGTCTGGTGCCGCGGGCCCGCACCCACGCCAGCAGGTCGCCCTGCTCGCCGCGGCGCACGGACCCGGTGAAGATGTCCTCCCGGTTGGTCGACACCTCACGCGTCACCTCGGCATAGAGCTCATCGCCGAGTGCGGCGGGCTGGAGGTACTCGACGAGGACCGACGAGATGATCCCGGAGTGCTCGGCGTCGTTTGCCGCCGCCGCGACGGCCGCACCCGCCACGGCGTAGAAGACGGCGCCGTGCACGGTGCCGTGCGGGTTGGCGTGCCGCTCGTCGGTGGTCAACACCGCCACCGTGTGACCGGCTCCCCGGCGCTCAACGTCAATACCGAGAAGAGCCGCGAACGCGTCGGCCCGGGGCCCGCTCATCGGCGCAGTCAGGCGGAAGGGGTGGAGGCGGGGAGGCGCCCCGGCATGGGCACCGCCGTGGCCGGCCAGCGCTTCCGGCTGATCCGGCTCAGCTTGTTGAGGAGCGTGACCGCCCCGGGGTCGTCCTCGATCGGCCGGGTCTCGATCACGCCGGCCGCCTCCATGTCGTTGAAGAGGTCCTCGCCCTTCTCCGTCCGCAGCAGGGTGAGGGTCCAGTCACCGAAGGCCCCGATGCCGCCGGTGGAGATGTCGGCGTGCTCCGCCGCGAAGTCCGGACAGCTCTTGCAGCCCTCCCTGGTCCAGGCGTGCGCCTCCTTCAGCGGGACCTCGTGGTAGCTGCCGTCCTTCATCCAGACCTGGAACACGCCCTTGATGTTCATCTTGACGATGTCCGCACGTGCCAGCCCGTACTTCGCCTCGAAGAGCTCGGAGAAGATGGCGTCGTCGAACGTCTTTGAGCACAACAGCCCGATGGAGAGGGTGAAGCGGCGGGCCACCTTTCCCGCCTTGCGGGCTTGCATGACCGGTGGCGCCGAGGCCTGGCAGCCCATGCCCACCAGGGCGATGCGCTCGGCTCCGCCGGCGATGGCCTCGGCATAGGCCAGGGGGTTGGCGGAGTAGGTGTAGCGCGAACCGGCCGTGGCCAGCACGTCCTCCTTGGAGCGGGCGACCTGGGGCACCGCTTTCCAGGTCGAGCCGTCACCTTCGAGGCCAGAGACCAGCGCCGCGTCGATCACCTCGTGCTCGAAGGCCCAGATGAGGAGTGCGGACACCAGTCCACCGTCCTGCCCGATGCCCTGTACGGAGGGATCGGTGGCCCGGGCCAGCACGGTGCGGCGGGAAATGCCGGCCACCTCGTCGTCGGTGCGGGGACGCCCGAACAGGTGGGTCTCGATTTCGGGCTCCCAGGTCCGGAAGCGGGGGCAGGCCCGGGTGCACAGCGTGCAGCCCTTCAGGCCGTGGGTGCAGTTGTCGGGCCCGCCGTCGGCGTCCACGTGGAAGGGGCGGTAGACCCCGTCCTCGTCGTTGTAGCCGAGGACGTCGTATGGGCAGACGATCACGCAGGCCGAGCACCCCGTGCAGAGCCCGGAGGTCACGACCTCGGTGAACAGCTCCGCCCACTGCGGCTTCTCGGGAGGCATTGGCCCACCATATTCGGGTGGGGCGGCACCGGTCGGATACCTTGCCCCGGTGCCCGAGATCCTCGAAGTCGAGCTGTACCGGGCCCTCGCCGAGCAGGCGCTCGGGCGCCCGATCACCCGGGCGTGGATGGTCGACTCCCGCTACGGCCGGGGCGGGACCACGCCGGCCCGGCTCCGGGCGGCCCTGGTGGGCCGCTCGTTCACTGCGGCGCGCCGCCGCGGGAAGCTGCTGCTGCTCGACACGGACGGGGGTCTGACGCTCGGCCTGCGTTTCGGCATGACCGGTGGCCTGGTGGTGGACGGGAACGAGGCGCTCGACCGGCTCCGCTACGGGCCCGGCGTCTTCAACGACAAGTGGGTGCGCGTGCGCATCACCTTCGCTGACGGGGGCCAGCTCCTCATGCACGACCCGCGCCGCTTCGGGTCCATAGAGATCGCGCCCGACGAGGGCCGGCTCGGGCCGGACGCGCTGACCGTCACGCTCGGCGACCTGCGCGCCGCGCTGGCGACGAGGCCGGGAGGCAGCGGGACGGCGGCGCCCCTCAAAGCGCGCCTCATGGACCAGGAACGGCTGGCCGGCGTGGGCAATCTCCTCGCCGACGAGATCCTGTGGCGCGCCGGTCTGGCACCCGGCCGCCGGAGCCCGCTCCATGACGAGGAGATGCGCCGCCTGCACAAGGCGCTCCGGTCCACGTTGCGCCAGCTGTCGCGCCGGGGCGGCTCGCACATGGGGGAGCTGATGGAGGCGCGCTACGACGGCGGGCGCTGCCCGCGCGACGGGACGGAGCTCCGCCGGGAGGTGGTCGGCGGGCGCACCACCTACTGGTGCCCGGCCCACCAGCACTGAGCGGGCCTTTCGAACCAGGCCGACTCAGGTGAGCCCGCGCCTCAGCGGATCCGGTGCCGGACCCACCAGGCGCACACCCCGGCGAGGGCCACGGCGAGCACGACGAAGAGCGCGGTCTCGATCGTCTGGAACGTCCAGAAGCGGTTGGCCGGCTGGTAGGCGAGGACCTCGCGGTACCTCGGGCTGAGCGCGCTGATGCACTGGCTGAAGGCGTTCTGCGCGCCGGGTACCGCTTCGCGGACGGAGGTATGCGCCCCGAGGACTCCGCCCCCACCGGTCGGAGTCGGAGCCAGTTTGGGCGATGGCACCCCCGAGATGAGGGCCGAGCACTTCTCCTTGATCAACGCCGACGTCGGGGCCTGCCCCGCCTTGTCGACGATGCTCGACCCGGTCACCCAGGCGTTGGGCAGGTTGGGCGGCTGCACGGTGATCGAGGCCACGCCCGGTGTGCCCGGGGCGCCGTTGAGCTGGAACCCGGCGTCTGCGGTCGTCAGGGGCAGGGACGTCGTGGCGGGACTCATGTAGTGCGGCCGCAGCCAGTCGGTGACGGCGAGGCGGGCGGCGATGAAGCCGGCGAGCGTGACCGCCATCGCCGGCAACGTTCTCCGCATGAGAAGCCCCACGGTGGCGGCGAGGGCGAAGGCGAAGACCGCGTACCCCGCCGGCACGAACCCGTGCAGCGCGAAGTTGGACGGGCTGAACCGGTTCTGGTTCACCTTGTCGAGCGGGCTGGCCCACCACGTCACCATCAGGCTGAGCGCGCCGGCAACGACCATGCTGGCCAGCCCGACGAGACCGAGCTTGACGAACAACCAGCGCAGGCGGCTCACGCTCTGCGTCCAGGCCAGTCGGAACGTCCCCGTCTCGAGCTCGTGGGCGATGAGCGGCGCCCCCCAGAAGATCCCGATGAGCGCCGGGACGACCAGGACGAGCGCCGTCACCGCGACCTGGAGTGGCCCGTAGGTGCCGGTGACGGGGTTGTTGCAAGCCGCGCTCTGTCCGCCGGACGCCTTACAGGCGGCGACCGCCGTGTCGTAGACGTTGACCAGGTGGGGCCCGGTCACGGCGAGGACGATGGCGACCACGACGAGGCCGGCGAGACCCACGGTCGCCTGCGAGCGGAACTGGCGCCACGAGAAGACGATCATCGGGCCACGTCCAACTTCGTGACCTTGGCGTCGCCGTCCCGGTTCCGCCGCCGCCGGGTGCCGCCGCCCGCCTGGCCCATGTAGGCCAGAACGAGATCCTCGAGGTCGAGCTGCTCGACGGTCCACGATGGGTCGAGGACGGGACCGTCGCACCGCACGAGGAGCGTGCTCTGGCGGTCGGTGTGGCTCTCCTCAATGACGTGCTGGTCGCGTGGCAGCGCGTCGACGTCGTGCCGCGGCCCGGTGAGCCGATGGTGCGACGCCAGGAGGTCATCGACCTCGCCCGCCACCTGCACCCGCGAACCCACGAGCACCACCAGGTGGTCACACACCCGCTCCAGGTCGGCGACCAGGTGCGAGGACAGGAGGACGGTTACCCCTTGCTCGACCACGACCTCCATCAGGGTCTGGAGAAATTCGCGCCGGGCCAGTGGGTCGAGGCTAGCCACCGGCTCGTCGAGGATGAGGAATTCGGGCCGCTTTGCCACGGCGAGGGTCAGGGCCAATTGGGCCCGCTGGCCGCCCGACAGCGTGCCGGCCCGCTGCGCGGGGTCGAGATCGAGGTCCTCGATGCGCCGGCGCGCCACGTCGGCGTCCCAGCCCGGGTTCATGTGCGCGCCGAGAACGAGGTGGTCGTCCACCGTCAATCGCGGCGTACGTCGGCGTGTCCTGGGCGACGAAGCCGACGCGGGCCAGTTGCGCCGGGTCGTCACTGGGCCGGTTCCCCAGTACGTCGATGGACCCGGCGCTCGGGGTAAGCAGGCCCACCGCGAGGTGCAGCAGGGTCGTCTTGCCCGCGCCGTTCGGCCCGACCAGGCCGACGACGTGGCCGGACGGGATCTCGAGGTCGCACTCGTTGAGCGCCCAGCGGCGGCCGTAGCGCTTGCCCAACCCGTGGGCACTCAGAACCTGGCTCACGCTATGTCCTCCTCGGCGGCGGAACGAAAGGAATCGCGGAACAGCGCCTCGATGCTCTCGTCGTCGAGCCCGGCCCGTCGCGCCTTGCCGATCCAGCGCTGCAGCGCCTGGCGGAGGGGGCCCTGCGCGGCGATCGTCTCGCCCCCGAGCGTCCCCGTCACGAAGGTCCCGACTCCGGGACGGGCGCTGGCCAACCCCTCGTGCTCGAGCTCGCGGTAGGCCTTCAGCACCGTATTGGGGTTGATGGCCAGTTGGCCGACGACCTCCTTGACCGTCGGCAGCTGATCGCCCTCCCGCAGGAGACCGAGCCGAAGGGCCTGGCGGACCTGCTGGACGATCTGCAGATAGGGGGAGACGCCCGAGCGGCCGTCCAGGTGGAACTCGATCACGTCGCCTCGCTGACTTTATCTAGATAACTAGATAAATATGTACCTCAGACGATCCCACGTCAAGTCCCGCCGGCGGGGCGGGCGGGGTCAGGGTCAGCGTCAGCTCGTCAGCGGCGGAAGACCCTTGGCGATCAGATCCACGCCGAAGACGAGGAACAGCACGGCCATCACCGCGGCGTTGTTCGCCGTGAGCCATCTCCTGGCCGAGTCGAGGGCCGCTCTCGCCCGCTCGCCACCGACGAGCGCGTAGAGCACCGGGCCGGCGATGGTGAGGCTGGCGATCACGACGAACACCGCGATCGCGACGATGGCATCGGTGGTCGACAAACCGGGGACCTGCGCCAGCCCGGCCGCCGCGCCGGCCGTCAGGATCAGGTTCTTGGGGTTCACCGCGGCGAGCGCGACGCCCAGCCCGAGCGCGCTGACGGGCGACAGACTCTCGACCGTCGCCAACCACTTCGGCATCGTCGGCTCCTCGCCGGGGCGGGGCCGCTTGCGCCAATTGCGTCGCGCCAGGGCGAGCAGGGCGACACCGAGGACGATCGTGCCCCATGACACCGAGTCCGACGCCGTGCTGCCCGTGGCGGCCACATTGCCGTCGTGTGAGAGCGCGTAGACCACGGCGCTCACCGCGGCGAGGGCGATCACCCAGCCGACGAGGAAGGCCGGCCCGTTCACCCGGGCCCGCTGCGAGAACAGCATCAGGATCACGGCGATGATCGGCACCGGGCTGACGGCAACCCCGATGGCGAACGTCAGTACTTCGCTGATCCCTTGACCCACGTCGACCCCTCCCTGCCGCGTCGCGTCACTGGTCCCGCGACGTCGTCCCCCGAACTGTCTACGTTCCCCCCACTGTCAGTCCTCGGCTATCTCCTCGAGGACCTTGGCGGCGTGGCCGTCCGCCCGCACGTGGTACCAGGCCTGCTGGACTTTGCCGTTGGGTCCGATCAGGAAGGTCGAGCGGATGGTCCCCACCGTCTTCTTCCCGTACATCGTCTTCTCGCCCCACGCCCCGTACTTCTCCATGACCGTCTTGTCCGCGTCGGTGAGGAGGGGGAACTTCAGCTTGTACTTGGTGCGGAACTTCACGTGCTTTTCCGCCTTGTCCGGAGAGATCCCGAGCACGGCCACGCCGGCCTTCTCAAAGGTCCGAAGGTTGTCGTTGAATTGACACGCCTCCTTGGTGCATCCCGGCGTGTCGTCGGCCGGGTAGAAGTAGACGATCACCCGCTGCCCCTTGAAGTCCGACAGCTTTACCGGTTTGCTGTCCTGATCAGGCAGGGTGAACGCAGGGGCGGTTGCTCCCGCCTCGAGTTTGGCCATCGTCGGCTCTCCTTCAGTCGTGGTGCAGGACGCCTCACTTTGGCACAGGGTCGCGCCGTTGACCCACGCTGGGCTGGTACAATAGGGCTGCGACCACCGGCGGGGGCCGGTGAGTCGGGGCTGACTCTCACTCCCTGGAAGGCGCACGGCCCCGCCGCACAACAGAGAGAGCGGGTCAATGACCGTTGATGCCCTAGCCGGCGCGCACGCCGGCGCCGCCCCGAGCGAGAGCGATGTCTCGGGCGACGACACCTACGAGACCGCCCGGACCTTCGAGTCCCTCGGTGTCTCACCCGAACTGACCAAAGCGCTGGCCGATGAAGGCATCGTCAGCGCGTTTCCCATTCAGGCCCTGACCGTCGCCGACGCCCTGGCCGGGCGTGACGTGTGCGGCAAGGCCAAGACCGGCTCCGGCAAGACCCTCGCCTTCGGCGTGCCGCTCCTGCAGCGGGCCAAGGCGACCCGCGAGGCGCAGGGTCCCCGCCCCGCCACCCGACCGGCCCGGCCGCTCGCTCTCGTCCTGCTCCCCACACGCGAGCTCGCCGTGCAGGTGCACGACGTCCTGGCACCGCTGGCGAAGAAGCTCGGGCTGCACGCGGTGGCCGTCTACGGCGGTGCCGACATCGACCGCCAGGTGACCAAGCTCCGCAAGGGGGTGGACCTGATCATCGCCACCCCGGGGCGCCTCATCGACCTGGGCGACCGGGGCGAGATCGCCGTCGACGAGCTGGAGACGCTGGTGCTCGACGAGGCCGACCGCATGGCCGACATGGGGTTCATGCCCCAGGTCGAGTGGGTGCTGCGTCGTCTCGACCAGCCCCACCAGACGCTGCTGTTCTCCGCCACGCTCGACGGCGCCGTTGACCGCCTGGTCAAGCGGTACCTGACCGACCCGGTCTTTCACGAGGTCGCCTCGACCACGCAGACCGTCACCCTCATGGAGCACCGGTTCCTGCAGGTGCACCAGATGGACAAGGTCAAGGTGGCGGCCGCCATCTGCCGGAGCCAGGAGAAGTCTCTGCTCTTCGTGCGCACCAAGCGGGGTGCCGACCGTCTCGTGGAGATCCTGGGCAAGGAGGGGATCAGGGCCCAGGCCATCCACGGCGACCTGCGACAGGCCAACCGCGAGCGTGCGCTGGCCGACTTTTCGAACGGCAAGCTCGCCGTGCTCGTCGCCACCGATGTGGCGGCCCGGGGTCTGCACATCGAGGGCGTCGACGGCGTGATCCACTACGACCCGCCCGAGGACCACAAGGCCTATCTGCACCGATCGGGCCGCACCGCCCGGGCCGGCAAGGCCGGCGTGGTGGTCAGCCTCTCGTTGTGGAACCAACTGGTCGAGATGGAGGTCATCCAGCGCCGGCTGGGCCTCCGCATCCCCATCGTCGAGATGTTCTCCAACGACCCGCGCCTGGCCGACCTGGGCGCCTGGGTGCCCATACCCGAGGAGAGCGTCCTCTGAGCGAGGACGGACCCATACCGGTCTGGTCCCCCGAGGACGGTGTCCGCCGCGTCCTCGTCGTGACCGCCCACCCCGACGACGTCGACTTCGGGTCAGCGGGGACGGTTGCCGCCTTCACGTCGGCCGGCGTCGAGGTGACCTATTGCATCGCCACCTCCGGCGACGCCGGAGGCTCGGACCGCACCATGTCGCGGGCCGATATGGCGGCACTGCGCCAGGACGAGCAGCGCGCCGCGGCCGCGGTCGTCGGCGTCAGCGACGTGCGGTTCCTCGGGCACCCCGACGGCATGGTCGAGCCGAATCGCGCGCTGCGCCGCGACATCAGCCGGGTCATCCGCCAGGTCAGGCCCGAACGGGTGCTGACGCAGTCCCCCGAGCGGAACTGGGAGTTCATCTTCGCCAGCCACCCCGACCATCTGGCGACCGGCGAGGCCGCGGTGTGCGCCGTCTACCCCGACGCGCGCAACCCCTTCGCGCACCCCGAGCTTCTCGATGCCGAGGGACTCGAGCCCTGGAGCGTCCCGGAGCTGTGGATCATGGGTCCCGGCGGGCGGGGGGCCGGCGTCGCGGTCGACACGACGGCCACCGTGGAGCGCAAGGTGGCCGCGCTGATGTGCCACAAGAGCCAGATGCCGGACCCCGAGGCCGTGACCCAGCGGGTCCTCGCCGGGGCTCGGGCGTCGGGCGAGTCGGCCGGATTTGCCGAGGGCCGCAGCGCCGAGCTCTTCCGGGTCACCCGCATACCCTGAGGCGACGTGGGCGCGGGCGATCCCTGGCTGTTGGTGCAGCACGTGGCCTTCGAGGGTCCGGGTGCCTTCGCCCGTGCCGTCGCTGACGCGGGCGCCGACCTGACGATCGTGCGGGTCGACCGCGGTGACGCGATCCCGCCGCCCGCGGCGGTGCCGGACGTGGCGGGACTCGTCGTGATGGGCGGGCCGATGAGCGTGCACGACGACCTCGGGTGGCTGGCCGACGAGCGGGTCCTGCTGCGCGAGGCGGTCGGGGCCGGTCGGCCTGTCCTCGGCGTGTGCCTCGGGGCTCAGCAGCTGGCTGCCGCGCTCGGCGCGCCGGTGACCCAGGGTCCGGCGCCCGAATACGGCGTCGGCGAGGTCCACCTCACGACGGAGGCCATCGGCGATCCGGTGTTCGGTCCCGCGCCCACGCCGCTCCCGTGCGTGCACTGGCACGGTGACACGTTCGGCCTGCCGGAGGGCGCGGTGCGCCTGGCCGGCAACGACGCCTACGAGAACCAGGCCTTCCGGGTCGGTGCCCGCGCCTACGGCCTGCAGTTCCACGTGGAGGTGACTGCCAGCCTGGTCGCCCACTGGGGGCCGCACCTCCCGCCCGGCGTCTACCTGCGGGCGTCCGACGTGGCACACGTCAGTCGCGCCGGCGAGGGCGTCGTGCGCCGTTTCGTCGGCTTGGCTCGCGGCGCCGTGGCGGGCTGATGGGCGTGTCGAGGGCGACCGTCCGGCGCCTGGCGCTGTCCCTGCCCGAGACCGCCGAGGGGCCCCATCACGACATGACCGCCTTCCGCGTCGCGGGGAAGATCTTCGCCACCATGCCGCCCGAGGGCGGCCGGGTACACGTCTTCGTCGACGACGACGAGGCGGCGGCGTACTGCGCCGAGTACCCGGCTGCGGTCGAGGAGCTGTGGTGGGGCACCACACGCCGGGGCTGCCGCGTGCTGCTCAAGCAGGCGACCGTGCCGCTGGTGCGCGAGCTCCTCGTCGAGTCGTGGCGGCGCCGGGCGCCGAAGAAGGTGCTGGCCGCCTTCGACGTCTGAGGTCAGATCCGGGGCCCGGTCCGAGGCTGAGACTCAGCCCGCCATCTGGCGCAACACGTACTGGAGGATGCCGCCGTGGCGGTAGTACTCGGCCTCCATCGGCGTGTCGATGCGGACGATCACGCGGAACTCGGTGACCGAGTCGTCGTCCGCCGTGGCCGTCACCGTCAGCTCCTTGGGCAGTTCGCCCGCGTTCACCACGTCGAGGCCGCTGATGGAGAAGCGCTCGTGTCCGGTCAACCCCAGGCTCTCGGCCGAGTCTCCCTTGTAGAACTGCAGGGGCACGACGCCCATGCCGATGAGATTCGAGCGGTGGATGCGCTCGAAGCTCTGGGCGATGACGGCGCGCACGCCGAGGAGCGCCGTGCCCTTGGCCGCCCAGTCGCGGCTGCTGCCCGTCCCGTACTCCCGGCCGGCCAGCACCATGAGGGGCACGCCCTCGTCGGCGTACTGCATGGCCGCATCGAAGATGGACGTCTCCGCGCCGTCGGGCAGGTGCAGGGTCACCCCGCCCTCGGTGTCGGGCGCCAGCCGGTTGCGCAGGCGCACGTTGGCGAACGTGCCCCGCATCATCACCTCGTGGTTGCCCCGGCGCGCCCCGTAGGAGTTGAAGTCCTGGCGCGCCACCCCGTGGTCGGTGAGATAGCGGCCGGCCGGCGTGGCCGGGCCGATGGAACCGGCGGGGGAGATGTGGTCGGTGGTGACGCTGTCACCCACCATGGCCAGCACCCGGGCGTCGACGATGTCGGTCACCGGGGCGGGGGTCATCGTCATGGTCTCGAAGAAGGGGGGGTTCTTCACGTAGGTGGAGTCGTCCTGCCACGAGTAGGTCTCGCCCGCCGCCGTGGAGACATGCCGCCAGTACTCGTCACCGTCGAAGACGGCGCTGTAGCGGGCGCGGAACATGTCGGAGGTGAGTGACGCCCCGATGGTCTCGCTCACCTCGTCCATCGACGGCCACAGGTCGGACAGCAGGACCGGGTTGCCGTCGGCGTCGTTGCCGATCGGCGTGGCGGTGAGGTCGGTGTCGATCGTTCCCGCCAGGGCGTAGGCCACTACCAAGGGTGGCGACGCGAGATAGTTCATCCGCACATCGGGGTGGATGCGTCCCTCGAAGTTCCGGTTGCCCGACAGCACCGAGACTACCGAGAGGTCCCCCTCCTTGACGGCATCGGTCACGCCGTCGAGCAGCGGGCCGGAGTTGCCGATGCAGGTCGTGCAGCCGTAGCCGACGAGGTAGAAGCCGAGCTGTTGCAGGGGCTCCATCAGCCCGGCCCGCTCGAGGTAGTCGACGACGACGCGCGACCCGGGTGCCAGCGACGTCTTGACCCACGGCTTCGAGCGCAACCCCAGCTCGACGGCCTTCTTGGCCACCAGCCCGGCGGCCACCATGACCTGCGGGTTCGACGTGTTGGTGCAACTCGTGATGGCAGCGATCACGACGTCGCCGTCCATCATCTGGTGGTGGGGGGCCGCCGCAGGCTCGGTGGGCGCCGACTGCGGGGTGCGGTCGAGCGCGACGCGGTAGGCGTCGCCGGCGGCGGAGAGCGACACCCGGTCCTGGGGCCGCGCCGGGCCGGCGAGGGAGGGCTCCACGTCCCCCAGATCGAGGGTGGCGTACTCGGAGTAGACGGGCTCGGATGCGCCCGGGTCGTGCCACAGGCCCTGGGCCTTGGCGTAGGCCTCCACCAGCGCGAGGTGCTCGTCGTCGCGCCCGGTGAAGCGCAGGTAGTCGAGGGTCACCTGGTCGATCGGGAACATGGTGCAGGTGGCGCCGTACTCGGGGCTCATGTTCCCGATGGTCGCCCGCGTCTCGAGCGGCAGGGCGGCCACGCCGGGCCCGTAGCACTCGACGAACGCGCCCACCACGCCGTGGTTGCGCAGCAGCTCGGTGACGGTCAGCACGACGTCGGTCGCCGTGATGCCTGGCTCGGGCTCCCCCGAGATCCGCAACCCCACCACCGGTGGGAGCAGCATGGAGAGCGGCTGGCCGAGCATGGCCGCCTCGGCCTCGATCCCACCGACGCCCCACCCGAGAACGCCGAGGCCGTTGACCATGACCGTGTGCGAGTCCGTCCCCACCAGCGTGTCGCAGAAGGCGCGCCCGTCCTCGGTGGCGAAGACGAGCCGCGACAGGTACTCGAGGTTGACCTGGTGGCAGATGCCCATGCCGGGCGGCACGAGGCGGAAGTCGCGGAAGGCGCCCTGCGCCCAGCGCAGGAGTTGGTAGCGCTCCATGTTGCGCGCGTACTCAATCGAGACGTTGGTGTCGTAGGACGAGGCGTCGCCCGAGCGCTCGGCGATGACGGAGTGGTCGATCACGAGCTCCACGGGGACGAGCGGGTTGACCTGGGAGGCGTTCCCCCCGAGTCGGGCCAGCGCGTCGCGCATGGCGGCGAGGTCCACGACGCCCGGCACGCCCGTGAAGTCCTGCATGAGCACCCGCTCGGGGGTGAAGGCGATCTCGTGGGCGGCGTTGCCGGCCGCCTGGCCGTGACCCTCGGGGTTGGTTCCCCAGGCCGCCACGGCGACGATGTCGTCGGCCGAGACGTGCGGCCCGTCCTCGTGACGCAGCAGGTTCTCCAGGAGGACCTTGATGGAGTACGGCAGCCGCTCGATGTGGTGCCGCTCGGTGAGCGACGGCGCCTTGATGTTGAAGATCTCGTAGGTGCGCTCGCCGACGGTGAGATCTGTCCTGGCGCCGAACGTGTCGGGGTGCGCTGCGGTCGTGGAGTCCGTGCTCATGGATCCATTCTGCCGTGGGCCTGCCCCGACCGCCCAAACGGATGGCGGATCGCCCGGGTGGGCGGCGCCGGGGCCGCGCCGGGGCCGCGCCGGGCACGCCGGGGGTCGACACCCGCGTTGGGTGGTGACTTCGTAACGACTTCGTAACCGCTTCAGCCCCCCGGCCGCGAGGACAGCGTGCAGAATCGACGTCGTGCGCAAAGGCGGAGGCACCACGGGTGTCAACCGGTCGGGCCCGCGGCACCGGCGTCTGGCCTCACTCGTCCCGTCACTGGTCACGGCGGCGGCGGCGGTCCTCGTGCCGGCCGCGTTGGTCGTCGGCCTGGGTGTGCAGGCGGGCGTCGGCGGCCCGGCCGGCGCCGCCCAGGTTGCGCACACCTACGACGACGGGGGCATGATCGGCTTCGGCGACGTCGGCCTGACCGCTCCGCCGATGCCTCAGCCCCTGAACGCACCCGTCTTCTCCGGCGTGGCCACCCCCGACGGCAACGGCTACCTGCTGGCCAGCGCGGACGGAGGTGTCTTCGCTTTCGGCGACGCCAGCTTCGAGGGCTCCGCCGGCGCCCTGCCGCTGCAGGGTCCGATCGTGGCCATGGCGACGACGCCGGACGCCAAGGGCTACTGGCTGGGGGCGCTCGATGGCGGCGTGTTCGCCTACGGCGACGCCCCGTTCTACGGCTCCATGGGCAGCACACACCTGAACCAGCCGATCGTCGGCATGACGGCCACGCCCGACGGCAAGGGGTACTGGCTCGTGGCGGCGGACGGGGGCATCTTCGCCTACGGCGATGCCGGCTTCTACGGGAGCACCGGTGGCATGGCGCTCAACGCGCCGATCGTGGGCATGGCCGCGACGCACGACGGCAAGGGGTACTGGCTCGTGGCGGCGGACGGGGGCATCTTCGGTTACGGCGACGCCAACTTCTACGGCTCGGCGGGGAGCGCCAACCTGCCCGATCCGGTGGTCGGCATGGTGGCCTCACCCGACGGCGGCGGCTACCTCCTGGCGACGGAGAACGGCGTCGTGCTCCCCTACGGCGACGCCCAGGCCTTCGGCGGCCTGTCGCTGGACCCGACGGCGACGCAGATCTCGGCCATCATCGGGAACAACCAGGGGACCGGCTACTGGCTGCTCGATCCGCAGGCCTGGCAGTACAGCTTCTCGACCGCCACGCCCGAGCCGATGGCTCCCGGGGGAGCGACCATCGCGGCCGCCGTGGCGTCCCAGATCGAGCCCGATCCCGACGTCCAGGGCCTCTACTGCAACCCGTACGGCCCCTGCGAGGAGTGGTGCGCGCTGTTCGCCACCTGGGCTTGGGAAGATGCCGGCATCCCCATCCCCCCCTACGCCTTCACCGGCGACATCTGGGGCTGGGCTGCCGCACGCGGTCTCGCCCTGCCCCCGTCGGCCACGCCGGCGGTCGGCGACGCCGTCCTCTACGGAACGGGTCCCTCGAGCACCGCCACCTCGGTGCACGTCGGGATCGTGACCCAGGTCTGGCCCGACGGCTCCATCATGACGGCCGGGGGCGACTCGGGGCCGGGCGAGGACGGCTATCTCTCCGTCGCGCTGGACGGGCCCTTCCTGCCGGCCGACTCCAACTGGTACAACGGCGCGCCGATCTACGCCTTCGCCCAGCCGTAGCGGCCACCCCGCCGTTCCTCCCCGCATCGACCCGGGGGGGTCTTCGCGTAGGCTGCCGGGCCGGAGGTGCACGTTGCCCGTCTACGAATTCCGCTGCTCGACCTGTCACGCCGTCTTCGACGAGCGCCGGCCCATGGTCGATGCCGACGCCCCGGCCATCTGCCCGGAGGGGCACGTCGGCGCCCGGCGGCTGCTCCCCGTGTTCGCCACGACCGGCCTGGCGGCGGAGCCGGCGGGCGGGCTGTGCGGGGCACCGGTGGCGGGGGGCTGCGGCAGCGGCTGCGCGTGCTGCTGAGCGCATCGACGTGACCCTCTCCTCCTGGGACGACTACCCCGTCCACCAGGCCGCCGAGTTCATCGCCCACCCCGCGACGAGCGACCGCAACTTCTACGACCGCTACTACTTCAACATGCACCCCTCCTCGGGTGACTGGTTCGCCGTCTTCGGCTACGGCCAGTACCCGAACCTCGGCGTGGTCGACGCGTTCGTCGACGTGCGCCTCGGCGATTCACAGCACGTCGTGCGCGCCTCGGCGCCCCTCCTCGACCGGGGCGACCTCTCGGTCGGACCCTTCCGCATTGAGGTGCTCGAGCCGCTGCGCCACCTGCGGGTGGTGGTCGAGCCCACGGAGCACACGGTGGCCATGGACGTCACCTGGGAGGGTCACGTCCCCGCCATGGCCGAACCCCGCCAGTACATGCGCAGCAAGGGCAAGGTCGTGTTCGACACGCAGCGAATGGCCCAGACCGGTTGCTGGTCGGGCACGCTCTGCGTGGGCAGGGTGGATCTCGCGGTCGCGCCGGATCACTGCTGGGGGACCCGCGACCGCTCCTGGGGCGTGCGGCCGGTCGGTGAGCCCGAGAGCGACGGCATCCGCCAGGGCGAGCTCGTACTGGGCGGCATGTGGAACTACTTCCCGATGCAGTTCGACGACCACGCCATCATGTACATCTGCCACGAGCGCGACGACGGTGAGCGGCCGCTGGTGCAGAGCGAGCGGGTCTGGGTCGACCCGGAGCGTCCGGTCGAGGAGTTGGGCCGGTCCGAGCACGAGCACCATCTCGTTCCGGGCACCCGCGTCATCGACCGTTCCGTGGTGCGCTTCCCCGAGGCCGGCATGGAGGTCACCTGCACGCCGCTCCTGGCCAACTTCGTCTCCATCGGCACCGGGTACGGGATCGACGCCGACTGGCGGCACGGGATGTACCACGGGCCCGAGCCGGTGACCCAGGGCCTCGTCCTCGCCGTGGACGAGGTGCGGGGACTGGCCCAGTACGGCATCGTCGACCACGTGGCCGAGTTCTCCTACGACGGCCACGTCGGCTACGGCCTGCTCGAGCACGGCTTCTTCGGGCCTTACCGCCACTACGGGTTGCTGGACGGGGGCATGGGGGCGCCGGCGGATTGAGGTGCCGAGGTCCGGGTTCCCCCCGGGCCCGGCATGCGAGAATGGGGGATGCCCGACGCCTTCAGCGTCCTCCTCCAACGGCTCCAGGCCGCCTTCGACACCGTGGTGCCCGGCGCCGACCCGGTGTTGCGGCCCTCCGACCGGGCCGACTTCCAGTCCAACGGTGCCCTGTCCCTGGCCAAAGTGGTCGGCCGGCCGCCGCGCCAGGTGGCCGAAGAGGTCGTGGCGGCGGCCTCGCTCGGCGACATCTGCGCCGAGGTGGAGGTCAGCGGCCCCGGCTTCATCAACCTCACGCTGTCCGACAGCTTCGTGGCCGACCAGGTGGCGGCGCTGTCCGCCGATCCACGGCTGGGCGTCGAGCGGACGGCGCACCCCCAGACCGTGGTCGTCGACTACTCCTCGCCCAACGTGGCCAAGGAGATGCACGTCGGCCATCTCCGCACCACGCTCATCGGCGACGCCCTGGCCCGTGTGCTCGGGTTCCTGGGGCACGACGTGCGGCGGGAGAACCACATCGGCGACTGGGGGACGCCGTTCGGCATGCTCATCGAGCACCTGCTCGACGTCGACGGGGCGGCCAACGCCGAGTCCTTCAGCGTGCGCGACCTCAACGAGTTCTACGCCGCGGCGCGCCGGCAGTTCGACAGCGACCCGGCCTTCGCCGATCGGTGCCGGCGCCGTGTCGTGCTGCTGCAGAGCGGCGACGACGAGACGCTGCACCTGTGGCGGATCTTCGTCGCCGAGTCCATGCGGCACGCCGGCGAGGTCTACGACCTGCTCGGCGTGCTCCTGACCGACGACGACATCGTGGGGGAGAGCTTCTACAACCCGCTGCTGCCGGTGGTGGTGTCCGAGCTCGACGAGCGGGGCCTGCTGGTGGAGGACCACGGGGCACTGTGCGTGTTCCCGGAGGGTTTCGAGAACCGCCAGGGCGACCCGCTCCCGCTGATCGTGCGCAAGTCCGACGGCGGGTACGGCTATCCGGCCACCGACCTGGCCACGGTGCGCGACCGCACGGGCCGGATCGGGGCCACCCGGCTCCTGTATGTCGTCGGGAACGAGCAGTCCCTGCACTTGCGACTCGTCTTCGCGGTGTCCGCCCTCGCCGGCTACCTGCGCGACGGGGATGAGGCCGTCCACGTCGGGTTCGGCCTCGTCCTCGGGACCGACGGCAAGAAGCTGGCCAGCCGCAGCGGCGGCTCGGACCGGCTCATCGATCTGCTCAGCGAGGGGATCGACCGTGCCGCGGCCGCGATGAAGGAACGCTCGAGCGACCTCTCGCCCGAGACCCAGGCCGAAGTGGCGCGCGCGCTCGGCATCGGGGCGGTCAAGTACGGCGATCTCTCCACCGAACGCGTCCGGGACTACGTCTTCGACTGGGACCGGATGCTGGCCTTCGAGGGCGACACCGGCCCCTACCTGCAGTACGCGCACGCCCGCATCCGCTCCATCTTCCGGCGCGCCGGCGTGGCACCGCCGCCACCGGGTGCGGTGCTCCGGCTCGGCGAGCCTCCGGAGCGCGCCCTGGCGTTGCAACTCCTTGGCTTCGCCGCGGCGGTGGAGGCGACGGCGGAGACCTGCAGCCCGTCGAAGATCTGCACCTATCTGTTCGAGCTGGCCACCTCGTTCACCGGGTTCTACGAGGCCTGCCGGGTGCTGGTCGACGACGAGGCGGTGCGCGACTCGAGGCTCGGGCTCTGCGACCTCACGGCGCGGGTGCTGGAGCTCGGGCTCTCGCTGCTCGGCATGGAGGCGCCCCAGCAGATGTGACCCCGGTCGGGCCGGCCCCTATCCTCTGGCCGGCACGTCTGGTGCGGAGCCCGACGACGGAGAACCCACAAGGAGTCGCAGCGAAATGGATCTGAACGGCACGTCGGCGATCGTCACCGGAGGGGCGTCGGGCCTCGGTCTGGCCACCTCACGCCTGCTCGCCGAGCGGGGCGTGCGCGTGGTGGTCGCGGACGTCCAGGAGGACAAGGGTGAGCCACTGGCCAAGGAGATCGGCGGCCTCTTCGTCCACACCGACGTCACCAACGCCGAGCAGGTGATCGCCGCCGTGGACGCCGCCGTCGAGATGGCGCCGCTCAAGTCGCTGGTGAACTGCGCCGGCATCGGCTGGGCTACGCGCACCATTGGCCGGGACGGCGACTACGCCTCGGCGCACGACCTCGACCAGTACCGCAGGGTGATCGAGATCAACCTCATCGGGACCTTCAATTGCATCCGGCTGGCCGCCACCAAGATGAGCCTCAACGAGCCCGACGGGGACGGCGGCCGGGGCGCCGTGGTGAACACGTCGTCGGTGGCGGCCGAGGACGGGCAGATCGGGCAGGCGGCCTACTCGTCGTCGAAGGGCGGCATCGTCGGCCTGACACTCCCGGTGGCCCGCGACCTGGCGGTGGTCGGCATCCGGGTCAACACCATTCTGCCGGGGCTGATCGACACGCCGATCTACGGCGCCGGTGAGGGGTCCGAGACGTTCAAGGGGAAGTTGGCCCAGGACGTGCTGTTCCCGCACCGCCTCGGCTACGCGACGGAGTTCGCGTCGTTGGCCCTCGAGCTGTTGTCCAACTCCTACATCAACGCCGAGTCGATCCGGATCGACGCCGGCATCCGGATGCAGCCGAAGTAACCAGGGGAACGGAGGGGGACTGGCCATGATCGACCCGGAGCTGGCGGCCGTCATCGACCTGCTGCCCAAGATGGACCTGGTGGACCCCGAGGCGGCGCGCCGGGCCTTCGAGGAGATCCTCGTCGCCATCGAGGTCGACATCCCCGGGATCGAGACGCTCGACATTGAGGACCGCATGGTGCCGGGCTGGGAGGGTGACCCCGATGTGCCGGTGCGCGTCTACCGCCCGGCGCAGGCGTCGGCGGCGGCGCGGGTCCCCGGTATCCTCATGATCCACGGTGGCGGCTTCGTGATCGGCAGCGTCGAGGCCGAACACGCCGGTGCGGCGCTGACCGCCGTGGGCACCGGCGCCGTCGTCGTGTCGGTCGACTACCGCCTGGCGCCCGAGCACCCCTTCCCCGCCGGTCTGCACGACTGCTACGCCGCGCTCTGTCACCTGCACGCCGAGGCCGAGGCGCTGGGCGTCGACCCGGCGCGGGTGGCCCTGACCGGTGCGAGTGCCGGCGGCGGGCTCGCGGCGGCCACGGCCCTGCTGGCCCGCGACCGGGGCGGCCCACCGGTCTGCTTCCAGCTGCTGCAGATCCCCGAGCTCGACGACCGGCTCCAGACCGCCTCCATGCAGACCTTCGTGGACTCGCCGATGTGGAACAGGCCGCTCGCCGTGCAGAGCTGGCAGGCCTATCTCGGGCCGCTGTACGGGACCGCCGACGTGCCGGCCTACGCCGCGCCGGCCCGGGCGGAGGATCTCTCGGAGCTGCCGCCGGCCTACATCTCGACGGCCGAGAACGATCCCCTGCGTGACGAGGGGATCGCCTACGCCCAGCGCCTGCTGCAGGCGGGTGTCTCGGTGGAGCTGCACCAGTTCCCGGGCACCTTCCACGGCTCCGCCCTGGTGACGTCGGCCGCCGTCTCGAGGCGCGCCCAGCGCGAGTCGGCGCTGGTGCTGCGGCAGGCGCTCGGCGTCGACGGGGACTGAGGCCGCCCGGTCGCCCCGGCTGGCCGCGTCGACCCAGGGAGCCGGGCCTTTACGCTGACCGGGACTCGCCCGCGTCGTCGAGCGGGCACCGAGACGAGAAGGAGCCCCCACCCCCATGGCCGACGTTCTGTCCGAGAAGGCCCGTGCGCTCATCAGCCGGCCCGTGCTGGCCTCGCTGGCCACCTTGAACCCCGACGGCTCGCCCCAGATCACGCCGCTCTGGGTCGACCTCGACGGCGACGACGTCGTGTTCAACACGTCCCAGAGCCGCAAGAAGACGCGCAACCTCGAGCGGGACGGCAGGGTCGCGGTCACGGTGATCGACCCCGACGATGCATACAACGTGGTGGCGTTCCGGGGCACCGTCATCGACATCACGACCAACGGTGCGGATGCGCAGGTCGATGCGATGGCGAGGAAGTACCTCGGGCTCGACGTCTTCCCGAATCGCCGGGAAGGCGATGCCCGCGTCCGCATCATCGTGCGCACGGACCACATCGCCATGCAGGGCTGACGCCCGGACGTCGGCAGGCCCCGCTCAGGACCAGCACGCCGACCGCCTGTGCCCCGACGCCGCGGCCCGGAAACCGCAGTGTGGCCGTGGCCGACGGCCGTGGGTCAGGGTGCCGGAGGCTCAGGCAGCTGCGGCCTTGACCTCGGTCGTCTCGTCGGCGCTCGACAGCGCCTTCCAGAGCGCCCAGTAGCTCTTGTAGGTGATGGCGTCGGTGATGTAGCCGGCCCGCTCCAACTCGGCGTGGAAGGCCGGCAGGTTGCGCCAGGGCACACCCATGTCGACATGGTGGGCGAGGTGCCAGCCGGTGTTGTAGGGCACGATCCAGAAGCGGGCGAGCCACGACTGGCGCACGTTGTGCGTGGTGGCGCGGCGGTCCGGGCTGCGCTCCATCCCCCCGTGCTCCGCGATGGAGCGCAGGCGGTTGATGACGCGCCACTCGGTCATCCAGGGCAGGAACCACAGGAGCGGGTAGATCCACCAGCGACCGGTGGCGGCCCACAGCACGGCCCACAGGAGCGCTTGGACGCCGAAGATGGACAGTCCGATGGGGCGGAACGGCTTGGTCCGCGTGTTCTTGACCAACGGAACGAAGTTCTTCCATCCGCTGATCCCGACGGCGTCACGGAACAGTCGCCGGCGCAGTGCCCGGCGCGTGCAGGGATAGGGCGAGTAGAACGCCATGTCGGGCTCGTCGGGCCCGAACTCGTCCTTGTGGTGGGCGAAGTGCACCCGGCGGTAGAGCTGCACGGGGGTGAAGACGGGGTAGGCCACCACCCACTTGCCGATCCAGTCGTTCCACCGCTTGTTCGTGAACAGCAGCTTGTGGGCCGCCTCGTGCATGAGGATGGCGAAGCGGGCGTAGAGCGGGCCCATGAGGACGAAGGCGATCAGGTAGCTCCACCACCGGTCGATCCACACCGCCCCGCCGATGGCCAGCGCCACCCAGAACCACACCGCGGCCACCGAGATGGCGTTGCGCACGTTGTCGATGCGGCGCAGGTCGGCGCGCAGCGCCGGGACGGCCATGCCGTTCGCCTGCAGCCGCTCGCTGGGCAGGACGTCGGGCCGGTCAGCGGCTTCGGGCACGATGGTGCTCGCCATGCGAGGTATATTACAGGAATTCATCAAGTGACGCAAGCGCGTAATGCCTCGCTTCAGGCCGGGGGCGACGAATCGGTGGTCCCGCTGACCGCCCGGTCCGTGCTGGCCAGCGCTCTGCTCGGCATGGACCCGCCCGAGCTGCCCGTGGCCCAGCTCGTGCGCCTGACCGGGCTCTTCGGCATCAGCGAGAACCGGGCCCGGGTGGCACTGAGCCGCATGGTCGCCGGCGGCGAGGCCACCTCGGACGGGTCCGGACGGTACCGCCTGGCGGGCCATCTCGCGGCGCGCCAGTCACGGCAGTCCGCCAGCCGCGCCGGCGCGACCGCGTCCTACGACGGGGAGTGGTGGCTGGCCGTGGTGACGACGACGGGCAGCTCGGCCGACATCCGGGGCACCCGGCGCCGGGCCCTGGCCTACGGCCGGCTGGCCGAGCTGCGCGAGGGAGTGTGGATGCGGCCGGCCAACCTGGCCGTGCGGCTCCCCGATCCGATGGATGGGGACGTCGAGCTCATGACGGCGCGACCGCGGGACGCCGCCGCGCTGGCGCATCGCCTCTGGGACCTGACGGCGTGGTCGGAACGGGCGCGCGACCTGCTGCACCGGCTCGGTGCGCTCGCCCCCGACGGGCCCGAAGCCCTGGCGCCGGGGTTCGAGCTGTCGGCCGCGGTGCTGCGGCACCTGCAGGCGGATCCGCTCCTGCCCGCCGAGCTCCTGCCCACGGACTGGCCGGGCGCCCCCCTGCGCGCGACCTATGACGCATGGGACGCCCGCTACCGGGCGACGCTGCGCGACTGGAGCCGGCGCGACTGACTGGCCGGCAGCCCGGGGCGGTGTCACCCGCCCCGGGCTGATCGACCCGCTCTTCCGGGTGGCTAGTGCAGCAGGTCGAGCGTGTTGGCCGCCCCGTTGTCGTCGACGAAGAGGATGCCGCGGCCGCTCGGAGCGATGGCCAGGCCGAAGAGGTCGCCCCCCGAAGTCGAAGGGATCGATGGGGAACGTGTCGACCTGCGCACCGAACGGTGTGACCTCGACGGCGTTCCCGTCGTTCCCGTTGACGGCGATCAGGTCACCGCCGGGGGCCACCGCCAGACCCAGCGGCGCGTCGAGGCTCCCGCCCAGGCTGACGGTGAGGCCGGCGCCCGGCACGGGGAAGAAGCGGCTCGTGGCGAAGGGAACGGCCGCGATCCGGCTCTTGACCGTGTCGGCGACGTACAGGGTGCCGTTGGGCTCGAGCGCCACTCCGGTCGGACCGAGGACGAGGGCACTGGAGTTGAGCTCCTCGGGGAACCCTGTGGCCACCGCCGCCGTGGCAATGAGCAGCGGCGGCTGCCCGGCTGGTTCGAAGACGCTGAGGCGCAACACCGTGCCCTGGTCCACTTCGTTGCCGCCAGCCGCCACGGTGCCGTTCAGCACGTTGGTCACGAACAGCTGGGCGAAGGGTCCGAACAGCTGCACCGCGGTCATGTCCCAGGGCCCGTTGATGCCGTGCCCGGCCCACGTCTCGACCGGCACGCCCGCGCTGTTGAGGACGATGAGGCATCCGGCCTCAGGGGTGCCGGTTCCGTCCTCGGTGACCGGCAGGCTGCCGACGACGACGTAGCCGTCGTTGAGGACGCTGAGCGCGGTCGTGAGCCCGACGCCGCCCGGGCAGCCGGGCAGGTCCGGGTTGATCTGGGCGAACAGGCTGACCTGTCCGTTCGGGGCCACCTCCACGATGGTCGTGCCGGTGCCCTGGAGGTTGTTGCTCGCGTTGAAGTTGCTCACCAGCGTGTCGCCGCGCACGAGCGAGCCCGTGCTGAACGGGACGTTGGCGACGCCGTACGGGTTGACGTCGCCATTGGCGGGCACCGTCGACCCCACCTCGGTGACGGTGGTGAAGTGGGACAGGTAGGGGACGGGTGCGGCTCCGGCCGGCGCCGAGTCCGCGACGGCGGACCGCGAGCGGGAGCAACGCCGATGGCGAGGGTGGCGGCGAGCAGGCCGAGTGCGCCGACCCCGGGAGGCTTCCGCTTCCTTGGCGGGCGTGACGGAGCCGGGCGGGCGCGAATGCGCTGTTCGAGCATGGCGTGTTGTCCTCCTTGGTCTCCCGGCGCCGCGGGCATGCGACGACCGCCCCCTCACGCTGTGCTACGGCTGAGAGGGATCTGAGGATTGCGTTTCGGTAACGTCCTGGCCATGGACGTGGAGATCGCCTTCACGGGTGTACCGGTATCGGAGCTGGCGGCCGGCCGTGACTTCTTCGAGCGCCTCCTCGGCCGGCCCGCCGATGTCGAGGTCGCCGCGGACGAGGTCATGTGGTGCCTGACCGAGCCGGCCTGGCTCTATGTCGTGGTCGACCCGGCCCGGGCCGGGCACGGGCTGGTCAGCCTCTCCGTCGCCGACCTCGACGACACGCTGGCGGAGCTGGGTTCCCGGGGCGTCGTGCCCATCAGCACGCAGGTCGTCGGCGACGCTGGTCGCAAGGCCACAGTGCTCGACCCGGACGGGAACTCCGTGGCCATCATCGAGGTGCGCGGCTAGGGCCAGAGCGGCCGGGCGCCTTCTTCCGACACCGAGGTGTGTCGGTGACTACGCGGCGTGCGACTGGCTGATCCAGGTGTGGTACATCTCGGCGTAGTGGCCGCCGAGGGCGACCAGCTCGTCGTGCGTGCCGATCTCCAACAGGTTCCCGTCGCCGACCACGACGATGCGGTCGGCCCGCATGGCCGTGGACAGTCGGTGCGCGATGAGCACGGCGGTGCGGCCCTCGAGCAGCACGTCGAGCGCCGCCTCCACCAGGGTCTCGGACTTCAGGTCGAGGTTGGACGTGGCCTCGTCGAGGACGAGCACGCGCGGCTCGGCCATGAAGGCCCGGCCCAGTGCGATCAGCTGGCGCTCGCCCGAGGACAGTGACTGGCCGCGCTCGTGGACCGGGGTGTCGAGACCGTAGGGGAGCCGGTGGACGAGCTCACCCAGGCCGACCTGGTGGACGGCGTTCCAGACCTCGTCGTCAGCGGCGCCCGGGCGGGCGAACGCGATGTTGTCCCGGATGGTCCCGGCAAAGAGGAACGGCTCCTGGGGGACGACGCCCAGCTGCGAGCGCAGCGAGGCGAGCGTCACGCGCTGAGGTCGTAGCCGTCAATGAGCACCCGGCCCGCGGTCGGGTCGTAGAAGCGGGTGACGAGCTTGGCCATCGTCGACTTCCCGGCCCCGGTGGCGCCGACGAAGGCGACCGTCTCCCCGGGCTCGATGGTGAGGTCGACGTCGTGGAGCACGGGGACCGCGGGGTCGTAGCCGAAGGAGACGTGGTCGAAGCGGATCTGGCCCCTGATCGGCGGCAGCTCCACCGCGTCGGGCGCCTCCAGCACCGACGGCTCGGTCTCGAGCAGGCCGCGCAGCTTGAACACCGACGCCCGGCCCTGCTGGAAGGTGTTGTACTGCTGCACCAGCAGCTGAATGGGCGAGAAGAACCGGTTCACGTAGAGGAAGAAGGCGGTCAGCTGGCCCAGGTTGATCTCCTGGGGGTGGTGCAGGTACATGGTCCCGCCGATGCCCAGAATGAGCAGCTGGCCGAAGACGCTGATGACCTGTGACCCCGGCCCGTAGACGCCGTTGATGCGGCCCGTGTAGTTGTTGGCGTCCCGGTAGGCGCCGACGATGTCGCGGTGAGTCTCGACGTTGTAGCGCTGCCGGTTGTGCGCCGTCACGATGCGCACGCCCTGCAGGCTCTCGGAGAGGTCGGCCAGCACGAGCGCGATGCCGTCGCGCACCTTGTCGTAGCCGCGCTCGGAGGCCCGCTTGAACCAGATCGACATGATGACCAGCGGCGGCAGCACGGCGAAGACGGTGATCACGGCCAGCTTCGCGTTGGTGGCGAAGAGGAAGATGGTGATCACCACCATGGTCAGGCCCTGAATGGCGAACTGGGCCAGCCCGTCCTGCAGCAGCTGCTGCAGGTTCTCGATGTCGCTCGTCATGCGGCTCATGACGACGCCCGCCTTCTCCTCGGTGAAGAAGTCGAGCGAGAGCCGCTGCAGGTGGCGGAACACCTTGATGCGCAGGTCGTTCATCACCCACGAGGCGAGGCGGCCCGTCACCCGGGCCTGCCCCCACTGCGCGCTGCCCGAGACGATGATCGACACCAGGTACAGCACCGCCATGACCACCACGACGCCGTAGTCGTAGTGGGGCGGCGTCAGGCCGTGGTTGATGGCGTAGGAGACCAGGCTCGGGCCGAGCTGGGTGAACAAGGCGATCATCCCCACGAGGAACCCGGCCAGCACGCACATGCCCGGGTACTCCATGAGCAGCGTGGTGAGCGTCAGTTTCTTCGACTCGTGCTCCGTCGGCAGCTGGGTGAAGACGACGTCGGGCTCGCCGCGCTCGGGCTCCTCCTCGAGGAGCAGGTCGACACCCGCCTGCAGCTCGTGCGGGATCCCGCCGAAGGGCAGCCCCGCCTGGGCCGAGCCCGGGGCTCCTCCGCCGCCCATCGGCGGCCCGACTCCCCTCCGCCGCCGAACATCAGACCTGCACCCCCCTCCGGCTCGAGGACGTCGTCGTCCAGCCCGAGGTCCTCGGCACCGGCCGCCGCCTCGGCGGCCGCGTTGCTCTTCGCTGGACGCCTGCGCCAGCACCTCGGAGTAGAGCGGGGTCGAGGCCAGCAACTCGGCGTGGGTCCCGTCGGCCACGATGCGCCCGCTGTCGAGCAGCACCACCCGGTCGGCCAGGCTGATCGTCGAGAGGCGGTGGGCGATGATGAGCGTGGTCCGCCCCTCCATCAGGACGCGGAGCGAGGAGTGGATGCGCTGCTCCACCTTGACGTCGATGGCGCTGGTGGCGTCGTCGAGGATCAGGATGGGCGGGTTGACCAGCAGGGCACGGGCGATGGCGATGCGCTGGCGCTGCCCGCCCGAGAGCGTGTAACCGCGCTCGCCCACCACGGTGTCGTACCCGTCGGCCAGCCGGTTGATGAAGCCGGTGGCGCCGGCCGCCTCGGCCGCGGCCTTGACCTCCTCCAGCGAGGCGTCCGGTCGGCCGTAGGCGATGTTGTCCCGGATCGACACGGAGAAGAGGAAGGGCTCGTCGAGGACGACGCCGATGTTGGCCCGCAGGCTGGTGAGGGTGAGGTCGCGCACGTCGTGCCCGTCGACCCGCACGGTGCCGCCGGTGGCGTCGTAGAAGCGGGCCAGCACCCGGGCCACGGTCGACTTGCCGCTACCGGTGCGCCCGACCAGGGCGATCGTCTCGCCCGGGTGCAGGTGCAGGTTCAGGTTGCGCAGGATCTCGCGCGGTCCTTCGTCCCCGCTCGCCTTCGAGAGCAGGCTGTCGTCGGCGTAGGCGAAGCTGACGTCGTCGAACTCGACGTCACCCTGGCAGTCGACGAGGTCGATGGCGCCGGGCCGGTCGACGATCGTGGGCTGCTCGTCGATGATCTCGTAAATCCGGTCGGCCGAGGCCGAGGCGCGCTGGCCCATCATGATCAGCATCCCGAGCATCATGAAGGGGGCCTGCATCATCACCAGGTAGAGGTTGAACGAGACGATGGAGGCGACGGGCAGGTGCTCGTGGATGACCATCCACCCGCCGACCAGCAGCACGAGGACGAGGCCGACCTGGGAGAGGTTCTGCACGAGCGGGGCGAAGCGGGCGCGGAGGTCGGCGTCCTTGATGTAGCCCCACTGGACCCGGTCGGCCGCCTTGGCCAGCTGGCCCAGCTGCTGCTGCTCGGCGGCGAAGCTGCGCACGACGCGCACGCCGTTCACGTTCTCGTCCACGACCGTCGCCACCTCGGCCAGCCGGGACTGGATGAGCCACGACACCGGGAAGAGCGACTTCCGCATCTTCATGCCGACGATGTAGATGAACGGCATGGACGCCATGGCGACGAAGGCCAGCGGCACGCTGATGGAGAGCATGAAGGCGAAGGCGACCAACGCGATGGAGCACTGCACCAGGATCATCGGCGCGAACGTCAGGTACATCTGCACCGAGCGGATGTCCGAGTTGGCCCGCGAGATCAGCTGCCCGGACTGGACCCGGTCGTAGAAGGGGAACGACATCCGCGTGAAGTGCTCGTAGAGGATGTTGCGCAGGTCGAATTCGATGGCGTACGCGACCTTGAAGAGGTTGGTGCGCGAGATGTAGCCGAAGGCCCCCGTGAACAAGGCCAGCACGGCGATCAGCTCCACGTAGTTGTGCAGCGGCTGGGTCTTGAGGATCAGCGCGTTGGTGATGCCGTTCTGGAGGATCTTGGGGATCCACACCTGGATGATCAGGCCGAGGAACGAGAAGATGAGCGCGCTGAACCACTGCAGCTTGTGCGCCATGACGATGGGCGTCGCCCGCTTGATCCACGACTTGGAGCGGTCCGGGTCGATCGTGGCCTTGGGCGCGGTGTAGCGGCTCGTGACCCCCATGGGGACGTAGGCAGCCAGCGGCAGCCGGACGCCGTCCTGGGTCTCTGCTTCCTGGGTGTCCGCCGTCCCGGTCGCGGTCCGGCCGTTGCCGCCGGTCTGCACCCCGGCGGGCGTCCCCTCCAGCCTGTCCTCGGTCTTGCTCATCCGTGTGCCCCTCGCGGCGCCGGCGCGTCCGGCGTCGTGTCGCCGCCCATCTGACGCGGGCCCTGGCGGGACTCCACCATGGCCCGGGCCCAGAGCTCGAGCGAGCGCAGGGCCATCGCCTCCTCCTTGTCGGGCAGGTGGCCGGCGATGGCCACCAGGTACTCGTCCACGGCCACGTCGGCCCGGGCCAGCGTGCTGGTTCCCTCCGGGGTCAGGCGCAGCGAGACCCGGCGGCGGTCGGCGTCCTCCTGGCGGCGGTCGACGAGGCCGCGGGCCACCAGGCCGTCGATCAGGGCCGTGATGGAGGGCCGTCGCACGGCCAGGCGGTCGGCCAGAGCCGAAGCGGCCGCGGTGCCCTCGGCCAGGATCCCCAGCACCCGATACTGCGGGAGGGTCAGCTCCACCTGGGCCAACGCGACCTCCACCCGCTTGGACAGCCATGCCGCGACGCGGCCGTACGTCCCCAGCACCGGGGGCGCGGCGGCCGCCTTCGACCCGGCGCGGGCGCCGGCGTTGCCGCGGGATGCCGCGTCAGTAGAGGGGGGTGAGGTGACAGACACTTCGGCCATCATACAGTTAGAGGGGCTAACTACGTGCAGGGGACCCCGGCGGCGGGTCGGCCGGGCGGGCGTCAGGCCTCCTGCGAGCTCCATTCGGGGTCGAGCTGGCGCAGGAACAGGTCGCAGCGCAGCTCCTCGTCGGCCTCCCCGATGGACCCCGCGGCCAGCTGCAGCATGTGCAGTGAGCGGAGGAAGCCGCGGTTGGGCTCGTCGCGCCAGCGGACGTAGCCCGACCCGCGCCAGCCGGCGGCCCGCAGCGCATCGAGCCCGCGGTGGTAGCCCACCCGGGCGAAGGCGTAGCGATCGATGGGGTCGCTGGCCAGCTCGGCCAGGTCCGCCCAGGCCTGCAGGCAGTGCGGATCCCGGGCCGCCACGGCCGCCACCGCCTCCCGACGGCGGTCCGGAGGGAGGGACCGGGCCGCGTCGAGAGCGGCGGCCAGCTCCGGGTCGAGCGGGTCGAGGACGGTCTCGGGGCTCCCGGAGGTGAAGTGGACTGCATGCTCGGGGGTCACCGGGCCATGTTACGAGCGCCCGGCGGCGCCCAATCGAGAACGGTCGGCGCCGGGCACGCGCTGGCGTCGGAATGTCGTCTGGCCGAGACCCGGCGGTACTCTTCGCGCCGTGTTGACGCCCGACCCCAGGCCGACGTCATTTCAGAACCATCCCGGGCTGCGGGACCGCGAGCCCGAGGCGCGCGAGCTGGCCGACGTCCTGCGCCGGCTCATCCGCTTGTCGGTCAGCGCGGCGCCGCCGGCCGCCGAGACCGTCAGGCTGACCGCCCGCCTCGCCGCGCTCGCCGACGAGCTCGAGACCCATCTGCCCGCCGACCCGCTGCCCCGCTTCATGCCGCCCGACGAGGACGGCCCGCCGAAGGACGTGCCGCTCGGCGGCGCCATGCCCTATGACGTCGTGGTCGGGCCGTTCAACCCGGTGGCGTTGCCGGTCGTGCTCGACTTCGAGCCCCCGAAGGCGCTCGGCCGTGGGACCTTCGACGTCACCTACGAGGGGGCACCCGGCTGCGTGCACGGCGCGGTGCTCGCCGCCGCCTTCGACATCATCCTCACGGCGGCCAATGCCATTGAGGGGTCGGTCGGACCGACCGTGTCGCTGGCCCTGCGCTACCTGCGCCCCACGCTCACCAACGAGGAGGCCGTGTTCGAGGGGTGGGTGACCGAGGTCACCGATCGCCGCATCTTCAGCAAGGGCCGCATCGTGCAGGGCGGGGTGGTGACGGTCGAGGCCGAGGGCGAGTTCGCCATCTTCAACCAGGACCGGGTGAACCGGATGGCGACCGGCCGCCGGCGGTCCTTCGACGCCGGCACCGGGTCCGCGGCGCTCCGCCCGGTCGGCGGGGGAGTAGCCCGCGGACCGTGGCCCGCCAGTCCCTGGAGCCCACACGCGACCCAGCGGACTATTCGTTCACCCACCGCCTGCGCACCCGCTTCGCCGAGACCGACGCCATGGGCATCATCCACCATGCGGCGTACCTGCCGTATCTCGAGGAGGCACGGGTCGAGTACCTCCGGGCCATCGGACACCCGTACGACTCCGTGCGCGGCGGGGAACCGGACGACGCCAGAGAATTCCCGGTGCTCGAGGTCTCGGTGCGGTACCGCCAGCCGCTGCGCTTCGACGACGACGGTGGAGGTGTCGTTGCGCATCGGCGCCGTCCGGGGCGCCACGTTCCAGATCGCGTACCTGTTGACGGTCGGCGGCGAGGCGCGGGCGACCGCGGTGACGGTGCACGGGTGTGTCGACGGGCGGGGCCGCCCGGCGCGGTTGCCGGCGTGGGTCGCGGGGTCCGCCGTCGACGGCGACGACTGAGAGTCCTTCTCCGGGGCGGACCGGACGAGCCCGGCACTCGGGCGCGGCGTCTCGGTCGACATGGCCGGACGCTCAAAGAGCCGAGACGATCCCGGCGAACGTGTCCGTCATCGCCTTCTTCGCGGCGAGCGGGTCCTCGGACCGCGCCGACGACCATGCCGGCCTGCATGACCGCACCGAGAAGAAGGTGCGCCAGCGGATCGACCGCGGACGGCTCAATCCGGCCGATGTCGGCCGCCACGCTCAGCACGGTCTTGATCGTGCCGAATGCGTAACGCTCATCGAGCTCGTGCCACAGATCCCAGCCGAGGACCGTTGGGCCGTCGAGCATGACGATGCGTTGCACCTCCGGGTTGAGGCACTGGTCCAAGAACGCGTCGAATCCGATCTGGAGGATCCGCATCGGGTCCGTTTCGCCCCCGGCGGCGGCGGACTGCAGCACCTGCGCCGTGAGCTCGTCCTCGACCTGTTCGAAGGTCGCCTGGAACAGGTCGGTCTTGCTCGGGAAGTGATGGTAGAGCGCGCCACGACTGACGGCGGCCTCCTTCAGGATCTCCTCGGTGGAGGTGGCGGCGAATCCCTGCTCCGCGAAGAGGCGCCGGGCCGTGGCGATGAGCCGGCCCCGGGTGGCCTCGGTGCGTTCTGCCTGCGTGGGCACGCGGGAAGCCTAACCGCCTCTTTACAAACAGACTGTTGGTATGTAAGCTACGGTCGCATGACCCCCACAACGAAGACAGACACCGCACAACCCGCCCACACGGCTCCGACGCTGCTCCCTCGCCGGACCATCAGCCTCAGCCGGGGCGACGTGGCGTACGTCGACCACGGTGACGGCGATCGTGTCGCTCCGGCCGCTCTGTTCGTCCATGGCGTCCTGGTCAACGCCGACATCTGGCGCAACGTGATCTGGTCCGTGGCCGACGTGCGTCGCTGCATCGCCCCCGATCTGCCCGCCCATGGTGCGACACCCGTCCCCTGCACGGCGTTGCCGCCGACCTGTCGCTGAACGGCCTCGCCGCCATGCTCGATGAGTTGTGCGAGCGCCTCGATCTTGCCCAGGTCGACCTCGTCGCCAATGACACCGGTGGCGCCGTGGCGCAGGTCTTTGCGGCTCGCTACCCGACGCGGATCCGCACATTGACGCTGACCAACTGCGACGTCCACGACAACTTCCCGCCCGAGGCGTTCAAGCCCTTCGTCGCGCTCGCCGAATCAGGCGAGTTCGGGCCCATGGTGGCGGCGATGGCGGGTGATCTGGCGCTGGCCCGCTCCGAAGTCGGGTTTCGGAATGGGCTACGCGCACCCCGATCAGCTTTCCGACGAGGTCCTGGCGAGCTATCTCGGACCGTTCGTGCCAGATGAGGGAAAGGGTCTCGAGCGCTTCCTCACGGCGTCATCGGCGGCCGAGCTGATGGCCGTCGAGCCGTTGCTCGCCGAGCTCCGTGCCCCGGCCCAGGTGGCCTGGGGGACGGGCGATTCCTTCTTCGAGCAGGCGTGGGCGGATCGCCTGGCGGACATGATCCCCGGCGTCGAGCGCGTGGTACTCGTTCCGGACGCCATGTTGTTCTGGCCCGACGAGCGGTCGGCCGACCTCGTCGCTCTCTTGCGGGACTTCTGGGACGCTCACCCCTGACCCCGCGGTGATTGCACACCGTCCCGGTGCGTTGTCCCTCCGACGCATCGGGGCGGTACCGTGCACGTTGGTGAGCGGCAACGAGAGGATTGCGCATCTGCGCAACGCGCGGGACCTGATGGACCTGCGTTTCGCGGACCCACTGGACCTGGATCAGATGGCCGCGCGGGCGGGTTTCTCCAAGTTTCACTTCGCCCGCGCCTTCAAGGACGCCTATGGCGAAACGCCGGCGAACTATCTCAGTCGCCGTCGAGTGGAGCGAGCCAAGGATCTGCTGCGCTCGGCGAACCTGACAGTGACCGAGGTCTGCATGCTGGTCGGGTTCTCCAGCTTGGGGTCTTTCAGCTCCCGGTTCTCCGAGATGGTCGGCATGTCGCCGAGTGCTTTCCAGCGCTCGTCGGCTGCCCGAGGCGGCCCACCGCCTATTCCGGGGTGCTTCCTCATGGACTGGGGCCGTCCGCGTCCGGCCGGATCGGTGCCCGTGGCGGAGTCTCCCCGAGCGGGTTGATCGAGAAGCGCAATCTCGGAGAAGCATGCGCGCGTGTGTCGCCGTACCCTGACTGCATGATCACTCGAATGTCACACACGAGCGTCTACGTCCTGGACCAAGACTCCGCCAAGGCCTTCTATACCGAGAAACTCGGATTCGAAGAGCGCTTCGACATCACCATGGGGGAGGAGTTCGAGGGAGCAGGTGCCGGGTTCCGCTGGCTCACCGTCGGCCCGAAGGACCAGCCGGACCTCCAGATCATCCTGTCCTCCTGCGACATGGGTCGCTCGCCCGAGGCCGCTGCACAATTGCGTGAATTGGTCGCCGGCGGCTCCATGGGCGTCGGGGTGATGACAACGGACGACTGCCAGCGGACGTACGAGGAGCTGCTGACCAAGGGCGTCACGTTCCTCTCCGAGCCGGCCGAGCGTCCCTACGGGATCGAGGCGACATTGCGTGACGACTCCGGCAACATGATGAGCCTGGTCCAGCCCTCTGCCTTCGCCGGCCCGACGGACTGACACATCCCGGCGCCGCACCTCTTGGTGCGTGCCACCCCTGTGCGCAAGCCCGCGAGAGGGCGGGTCTCTCGAGGCTCAGGCGGGGTGGCCGGGCTCCAATGGCGGCGCGCCCCTGAACGTGAGCAGCCCGGAATGCCCTCCGGCGACCGAGCGCACCCCACGCATGAGGAACGCCTCGTGATCGCCGACGGAGAAGTGGCCGAGGACCTGGCCCTCCATGCTCACCGCAGCGTCCACCAGGAGGGGCGCCCCGGTGGAGCCCAGTCGCCAGTCGACCGATGCGAACTTGTCGACCAGGTCACCGGTCTCCTCGCCGAAGAGGCGGGCCAGGTCGACCTGATCCTCGCCGAGGAGATGAAGACCCATTCCGGGTGACTGTTCAGCGACGGTCAGGGTGTGATTGACCTTCGAGATGCAGACAAGGAAGTTGGGCGGGTCGATGCTGCATTGGGTCACGAACCCGGCGAGACAGCCGCTCATATCGGCATCGGGCGACCGGACGGTGATCACGAAGTACGGGTAGTCGATCAGGTCGAAAAAGGCCGCGAGATCGTCGGATACGTCGGTCACCTGCGGAGTGCTTGATCTGCAGTACCGAAACCCACCGCTGGCCCTCCAAGCCATCAGCCGAGCACGCCGAGTCCGCGAGCACGTCCGAGGGGTCTCCCACCCGAGGGCCGGCATCCCCGCTGCCTGCTCCCGTCGGCGCCCCGTTGGGGTTCCACTACCCGCAGCGTGGGTAGACAAAACTCGTATGCATGAATTGCGGGACCCGGCCGGCCGGGATCGGATTGGTCTCGGGAGGCCGGCGGTGCTGACGCAAGGAGCTGATGGCTCCCACGGAGGCGAGGGCGCTCCGCCCGGATTCGATATCAAGGAAGGCGGACTTGGTTCGGCTGCCCAGGCCGTGGCCCTGGCCACCTTGTGCGGTGTCCTTTTTCTTACGTTCCTGGACAACACGGTCGTCAGCGTCGGCCTGGCCAACGTCCAGAGCGACCTGCACGCGGGAGTCACGTCGCTGCAATGGGTCGTCAATGGTTACGCGCTGACCTTCGCCAGTTTCATGTTGGTCGCCGGGATGCTCGGGGACATCCTCGGTCGCAAGCGCATCATGCTCGTCGGCGTGGCCGTCTTCTGCGGCGGCTCAGTCGTGGCTGCGCTGGCGGCGAACGTCGATTGGCTCATTGCCGGCCGCGTCATCATGGGGATCGGTGCCGCCGCCAGCGAGCCCGGCACCTTGTCCATCATCCGGCACGTGTACCCCGATCGGGAAACCCGCGCCGACGCGCTCGGCGTGTGGGCCGCGGTGTCAGGGCTTGCACTGGCCCTGGGACCCGTCATCGGTGGCTTCCTCGTCGGTTTCTCGAGCTGGCGGGCCATCTTCTGGTTCAACCTGGGATTTGGAGTCGTTGCGTTCGTCTTGGCGGCCGTCGCCGTCCCCGAGACGTCGGACCGCCAGGGGCGCCGCATCGACGTGCTGGGCTTCGTGTTCGGCGCCGCATTCTTGGCCTGCATGTCGTTCGGCGTGATCCAAGGAGAAGATTCCGGCTACACCGCGCCCTGGATCGTCACGCTCTTCATCGTGTGCGCCCTGTCCGGTATCGCGTTCGTCGTGACGGAGCGCCGGGTCAAGAGCCCGATGCTCGACCTCTCGATGTTCCGCCTTCCGCCGTTTGCCGGCTCCAATTTCGTTGCATTCGTCGCGTACTTCGGTACCTTCTCCATCTTTTTCTTCACCGCGTTGTACCTCCAAGTCGTTGCAGACGCGTCGGCCTACAAGACGGCGGTGGACTTCCTCCCGATGGCGGCCGGGCTGATCATTGCGTCGGCCGTGGCGGGACCACTCGTGGCGCGGTTCGGGCCTCGCTGGCCCATGACGATCGGGTGCCTGCTCGCGGGTGGCGGCATCCTCGTGGCCAATGCCGTGCTTTCCCCGACCGTCAACTTCGGGACTTTGGGTTGGGTCCTCCCGCTGGCCGGCATCGGCATCGGCATGCTGTTGGTGCCCGTGACGTCCGTCCCACTCACCGTGGTGCCGCCGGAGCGTTCAGGAATGGCGGCGTCGGCCACCAACACGAGCCGGGAGATGGGCGCGGTGTTTGGTGTGGCCATCCTTGGATCCATCGTCAACGCCAAGCTCACCGGGGACCTCGCGGCCCGGCTCAAGGCAATCGGGATCCCGCCGAACTTCCAGAGCCTGGTGGAACACGCGATCCAGACGGGTGGTGCATCGAGTGGTGGAGCGGCGAGCAGTGCCGAGCACTCGAAGAACGCGGCCATCGCCCGCATCGCCACCAAGGTGGTCAACGCTGCCTACAACGCGTTCGGGTCGGGATTGCACGAGGCGCTGCTCTTGTCGGGCTGCCTGATCCTCGCCGGTGCCGTTGTCGCGGCGCTCACCATTCACCGCAAGCCGGGGGAGACGTTCGAGATCTAGCGCGACCCGTGGCGCACACCGGATTCCCGCCCGGCACCGGCCGCCGTGACCGACTCTCGCCGAGCTGCCTGGGGATCGGGTCGGAACTGAAGCTGACGAGGGCCATCGCTGAGGGACTTGATGGCCCTCGTATTGTCCAGGCCGTCTTGCTCGTCCGTCCGTGAGCCCGGCTACCGAATCAAGTATCAAATGTTGACGACAAGCTCGACGCAGACCGCCAGACGACCAGAACATTGGAATGCCCAGTTTTCTCTGAGGGCCCTCGTCCTGATCGGACCTCGCGGGGTGGGTAACGCCCTGGCGAGTCGTCAGTCCACCGGGTCACCCAACCCGCGTGCGACGAAGGCGATGGCCGCTTCAACGAACTCGTCGTCGGCCACGTCCGGTTCGAGAACACGCAGTTGCGCGATGCCGCGAAACAGAACCTCCACGATCCTCGCAGTGTGGAGTGGTGATGCCAGAGGTTCGAGGCCCACTCGCTCTCTCTCGGCTCGAAGTATCTCCGCCAGCGCCTGGGCTCCTTCGTCATCGATCCGCGTCAGCTCTTTACGTACGTCTGGGTTGCGGGCGGCGTAGAGCCAGAACTCTTGATACAGCAGGTTGAAGTTGCGACCGACTGCCGTGGTCTGATCTCGGATCAAGGCAACGAAGTCCGAGATTCGGGCCTCGGGCGGTACCTCGGAGTCGTTCAGTACTGCTCGGATTGCGTCCATCTCCCGGTCGTAGTTCGCCTTGAACAGGGCGAGGAAGAGGTCTTCTTTGTTCTTGAAGTTGGAGTAGACGGCCCCCTTCGTGAAGCCCGCCACGGCGGCGACCTCGTCGAGGGACGCCCCGTGGAAGCCACGTTCGGCGAATACCTCGGCGGCTGCCGCCAGAAGGTGGTCGCGGGTCTGCTGGCGCCGACGCTCAGGGGTGAGGGGCTGAAGGTTCATAGTTGCGGTACGTACCAGTATAGTGAATACTAATAAGTATGAGTGATTCTTATGGGTATAGAACTGGCGCATCAGCCCAGCGTGCACCCGAAGCAGCGGTTGCACAGGCAGCCGTCCGGACCAACGAGCTGGTTCGTCGTTTCAGCTCGACCGTCGCGGTCGATGGTCTCGATCTCTGCGTCCGGCGTGGCGAGATCTACGGCTTCTTAGGCCCGAACGGCGCCGGAAAGTCGACGGTCGTACGGATCTTGTGCACACTCCTGCGACCTACCTCCGGGACTGCCTCGGTGGCCGGTTATGACGTCACTGAGGATCCCCAGTCGGTACGCGTCCGGATTGGCGTCGCCCTCCAAGATGCTGCGCTCGACGACTGCCAGACCGGGCGTGAGCTGCTCTCCCTCCAGGGCCGGCTCTACGGGCTGAGTGCAGCCCAGATCCGGATGCGACTCGGGGAGGTCCTTGACCTCGTCGACATCGGCGCCGCCATCGATCGACGCATCGGCACCTATTCGGGCGGGATGAAGCGGCGTCTCGACCTCGCTGCCGCCCTCGTCCACAATCCCGAGATCCTGTTTCTCGACGAACCCACCACCGGACTCGACCCTCACAGCCGCGCGGCGGTCTGGTCCGAGGTCGCAAGGCTGAACCGGGAGCTCGCCATGACGATCTTCCTCACGACGCAATATCTCGACGAAGCTGACACCTTGGCCGACCGAGTAGGCATCATCGCGTCCGGCCGCCTGGTCGCAGAGGGCACTCCGGCCGCTCTCAAGCATTCGGTAGGTCACGACGTGATCGTGGCCGAAGTCGAAGGAGACAGATTCGGAGCACTGGACTCCCTTCGAGCCGTCGAAGGGATCGAGCCCACCTGGAACACCGACGGTACCTTGACCGTCAATACTCCGGACGGCGCGGCGGCACTCGGCACGGTGGCGATGACTCTTGGCCGGGCGGGCCTGCAGATCAAGAGCCTCAACATGCGGATACCGAGCCTGGACGACGTCTTCATGGCGATGACCGGGTCTCGGATCGAGGAAAGCGATGCGGTGACGTGACGGTCATTGAGTCGGCCGTTGTCGTCGGGCGGGAAGCAAGCTTCGTCCACGACATTCGGGCAGTCGCAGGCCGGGCCCTCCGTCAGGTCCCACGGGAGCCCGCCGCGGTCCTTCCGGCTGTCTTCGTCCCCGCCTTTTTCTACGCCGTCAATCTCGGCGCACTGGAGAAGCTGGCTGGTTCGGCCCTGGACTACAAGGCCTTCCTTCTGCCGATGGCAATTGCCTTTGCCGTGACGGGAATGTCCAGGGCCCCCGCGCTCGTGACCGATATTCAGGGGGGATACTTCGACCGACTCTGCATGACCCCGATCAGGCGGCCAGCGCTGTTGCTCGGCCTCATGGTGGCCGACGTGGCCGTGATTGCGGCCCTTTGCCTGCCTGTCATAGCAGTCGGTGCGATCGTCGGAGTGCGGTTCGCCACAGGTCTACCGGGTCTCGTGGTATTCGTGGGCTTCTCCGCCCTCTGGGGCCTGGCGTTCACGTGCTTCCCCTATGCAGTCGCACTGAAGACCGGCAGTCCCGCTGCCGTCAACGCGTGCTACGTCGTCTTCTTCCCGCTGTTCTTCCTTACTGACGCTGTGGTCCCCAAGCAGCTGCTCACGGGATGGTTCTCCACTATCGCCACTTACAACCCGGTGACCTATCTGCTCGGAGCACTTCGCTCCCTCATTACCTCGGGGTGGCAGATCCGACCACTCGTGGAAGGACTGGCCGCTGTGTCAGGTCTGGCGTTGGTCGGCATGGCGCTCGCCATCGCAGCACTTCGGGCGAGGATTCGAATGGGGGAGTGAACATGACTACGAGGTCCTTCCCGGGAACGCGCTGACCGGCGGGGCTGCGTTCGGAGGCGGGGCAGGTGGGTTCGCTGGAAGAACTGGCGCGGTGGCGGGTGCCGGTACCGGATGAGACCAGCGGTGACCCACAGCAGTCCAGTACGCCGAGAATTCATCCCACGCACTCTGCCGAGGCGGTCCAAGGTCGTCACCAGCGCGGGACCGGCAACTCGTTCCATCCGTCATCGATCAGATCTGGTCGCCAGCCGGTATTCGGAGAGTTCTGAGCTCGCTGCGCCTAGAGGCAAAGCGACATGGCGATCAGGTCTCCTTGACCATGGTCAACCCTGATGCGAGGTGGCCATCAGATCAGCCAGGTCGTCGGGCTCCAGCATCGAAGGTGGCACGTCGGGCCCCCAGGCGTACAAGGCGCGGAGCGACGGCTCCCACATGCCCGGTGTCCACAGTTGGTCGTCGGTGATGGAATCCATGTCCGAGTAGTACTCGGAGAAGTTGCCGGCAGGGTCTCGGAGATACCAGAAGAAGTTGGAGCCGATGAAGTGACGGCCCAAACCCCAGACGTGACGCTCCGGGTGACCTTCGAGCATTGACATGGCGCCCCGGCCCACTTCATCGACGTCGTCAACCTGCCATGACGTGTGATGGAGGAACGCGACCGGCGCTGTCTGGAGCAGCAAATTGTGGTGGTCGGTGGAGCACCGCATGAAGGCGGCGAGTCCTCGGACCTGGTCGCTGACCTTGAACCCGATTCCCTCCACGAAGAAGCGTTGTGAGGCCTCTGCATCAGGAGTGCCGATGACGACGTGGCCGAGCTTGCGCGGGCGGATGGGCTCTTTGCGCAGAATGGCTGGTGCGCGACCGTTTCTTCGTTGGGCGCACCCAGGACCGTTGGTCGGCTCTCTCGCCGCGGGTTCTTGCGTGAGCGGAGGAAGGACCTTGACCACGACCCGTGCGCCGCTGTGAATCTCGAGTGCGCTGACCCTGGTGGGACCGCGTTGTGTCGCGACCCCGAGTCCGGAGAGCTGGTCGGACACGCGAGCCACGTCGTCGGGATCGTCGGCGCCGATGCACAACTCGATCAGCCTGCGGGTGGGGCTCTCGATGATGCGAAGCTGTTTGCCCCCGTCGCGGGTCGAAAAGCTCGCACCGTTTCGACTCAGGCCGAATTCGGCGTAGTAGCGACACGTGTCCTCGACGTTGGGTACGCCGATGGTGATCGATGACAACTGGTGCAGTGCCACGACGTCCTCCTTAGCCTGGGTTCTTGCACCGGTTCGTCAGGGTACCGATGCCCTCGATCGTGGTCGAAATCACGTCCCCGTCGACGAGGAATCGCAGGCTCGCGGCGCCGACCCTTCGGGCGTGCCAGTGAAGATCAGGTCCCCGGGAGTGAGGGTCAGGATGCTGGACAGATAGGTGATCCCGTCATCATCGACGAGCGCCGAACGGCCTTCGACGTTGGCGAATCGGAACGTCATGCTCCGTCGGGGGTGTCAGACGCATCCCAGGGCATGGACGCCGACACCCAGTGGGTGAGCGGCTCCTCCTGGTCGTTGCGGTGGAGATGTCGTGGCGGCGTGACGAATGTGGCGTAGGGCCGGCAGCGAACGAGCACCCTGCCCTCTTCTTCTCCCATGGCCTTGACCATCGGCCGAAGCTCTGGTCCGAGGGGTTCGCCCGACATGCGCCACGCCACCGCCATCATCACGTCGACGAGCGTCTCGCCGTCGGGGTCGATCGCGGCGTCGCAGTAGACCTGCAGGTAGGCGAACGGCCAGGTCTCGTCGAGTATGCAGAGGCTGACCTTGCCGTTTCGGGCGACGGCCTTGGCCTTGGCCCGCTCGCCCATCGTGGCAACGAGTAGGTCGCCGTTTTCCGCCGGGACGTAGTACACGACAGACATCGCGGGACCATCGGAGCGCCGTCCGTACCCGAAGACGCAGGTCCGGTGGGTCTCGACGAAGCGTCGCCGCTCGGAGGGCACCATGTCCCGGTCTGTCGGCGCCCGGAACGGATCCTTTGACAGCGGCAGCAGCCGCACCGACGCGCCGTCCCGGTCCTGGTGTGTCGCTTCATTCGTGGTGCTCACGCCACCTCCCTTGTTATCAAGTGATAATAACGATACAGTTCAACGCGATGGGAGGCAAGGCGCACGCGCCACACAAGGTCCGGACCCGCAGGGCGAGGGCTGACATCCGCGAGGCCCTTCTCGAATCGGCGCTGGTCGAGTTCGGGGCCAAGGGTTTCGACGGCGCGTCCACGCGAGCGATCGCACTACGTGTCGAGGCCCATCAACCGCAGATCAACTACCACTTCGAGTCGAAGGAGGCCCTCTGGGCCGCCTCGGTGGACCACCTCTTCGGGCTCTTGGGGGAGGCGCTGGACGGTGCGCTTCCAGCCGACTTGGCGGACGTCGGTATGTCCGATCTCGCTGTGGCATTCGCTGACGGGATTCGCCGATTCGTGCGATTCGCTGCCGAGCATCCCGAACTCAACCAGATCATGGTGCACGAAGGCACAGCGGCCAGTGATCGGTTGATTTGGATCACCGAGACCCATATCAAGCCGTTCTTCGACGCCATCGGGCTGGCTTGGCGGACGCTTCGTGACGCCGGCCAGGCGGCGCCGATCAATAGTGACGTCCTCTACTACCTGCTTGTCGGCGCGGCGTCACAGCCCTATGTCACTGCTGCCGAGGTGCGACTCCTCGCCGGCCGGGATCCCCGTGACCCCGAATGGATCAAAGCGCACGGTGACGCGCTGGTCGCCATCCTCCTTCCTGGCCTGTCCCGGAACGACCGAACCACCGAGTAGCCATCGATGGCGAGCGGCATGAGACCCCGGGCGTCGGGTACCGCGACCACGAGCGCCCGAGGCGGCGCGAGGCGATCGGGCCTCGGACCGGCAATTATGATAAAGACGATCGGAGTTTCGTAATTGACCAGGAGGACCGTCGTGACCGTCGACACCGAGCGAGACACCCACCTCCGCGTGCGAGCCCTGACCGGTCGCATCGGCGCGGAGCTTTCCGGAGTCGATCTGGCCAACCTCAACGAGTCCGACGTAGCCGGAATCCGGCGGGCACTGCTGGCCCACAGAGTGGTCTTCTGGCGGGGCCAGTCAATCGGGGCGGCCGAGCAGATCGCCTTCGCCTCACGCCTCGGCTCGTTGACGTTGGGTCACCCCACCCTCCCCCAGCTCACCGAGGATCCCGAGGTCTTCGACCTCGACTCCATCGCCGGTGCCACGGCCAACCATTGGCACACTGATGTGACCTTCGTCGACCGACCGCCGATTTTCTCGGTGCTGCGGGCCGTGGTCGTTCCCGAGGTCGGCGGCGACACTCTCTGGGCCAACACGGTGGCCGGCTACCGCGACCTGCCCGACGACCTTCGCCAGCTGGCCGACGGGTTGCGGGCGGTCCACTCCAACGGGCACGACTACGGCCGGGTGGACGTGGCCGGGTTGAAGGGCAAGCTGCGGCCCGAGCAGATCGCCCACCTCCAAGCGTTCGTCTCCGAGGTCTACGAGACCGAGCACCCCGTGGTCCGGGTCCACCCCGAGACCGGTGAACCCGCACTCCTCCTCGGGGGCTTCGCCCACCGGCTGGCAGGGCACTCCAACATCGAGTCCGTCGACCTGATCCGCATCTTCCAGTCGTATGTGACCCGGCCTGAGAACATCGTCCGCTGGCACTGGCAGGAGGGCGATGTCGCCGTCTGGGACAACCGGGCTACCCAGCACTACGCCATAGCCGACTACGGCGACCAGCGTCGCCGCATGCAGCGGGTCACCACGACGGGGGTCCCGGCCGTGGGCCTGGACGGCCGCCACAGTCGGAGCCTGCAGGGCGATGCGAGCCGGTATTACTTCGAGGGTTGATCGGTTCGACCCATTCGGCGGACCGAGGAACAACGCGGTTCGGTTCGAGTTCTCGGTTACCGGCGTTGCTTAGGATCAAGATTGGCCCCGGCCGACGTGGGCCAGGCGCTGTCCGACGGGACGTGGTGAGGACGGAGGAGCGGGGCGCCCGCGGACCCGGTGAAGAGAGGGACGAGATCGTGACCTCACGGTTGGCCACGGATGCGGAAGTCAAGACCTGGCAGGAAGACGGCTGGGTGTTGCTCGAGGGTCTCGTTGACACTGCCGAGATCGACGCCGCATCCGAGGATCTCCGGCTGCTCTTTCCCAGCACCGAGGAATATCATGCCGATCCCGAGGGCGTGACCGAACAGTGGAAGGGGCGGCCGGCCAAACCCAAGGAGGATTACGTCTGGCCGGACGAGGGTCCGGGGTTCAGGGCGGACCAGCAGCGCTGGATGGGGGCCTTCCCCTTCGCCGGCTCAGGGGCACTCAACCGTCTCTACGTCCACGACTCCATCGTCAACTTCGCCGAGCGCGCCCTCGAGACCACCGACATACGTCTGTACCAGGCCCACGCCGAGCGCGAAGTTCTCGGGGTTGACGAACTACGAGCAGCCGATGCACATCGACCGCAACCACTCCTGGCTCCCCCCGGGCCACGAGTCGCCGTGGTGGAACCTAGAGGGGTTCCTCTATCTCTCAGATGTGACCGAGGCGGCCAACCCCACCCGACTGGTCTCGGTACGTGACTCGGCCCACGTCACCTCGCCCTTCGGAGTGGTCCTGCCCGACTGGGACCCCGAGCTGTACGCCGCCGAGCGGCCGTCACCGGGGGTCCGCGGTTCGTATCTGGCCTATCGGTCAGACGTCTACCACCGGGGCGCTCCCTTCGGGTCCCCAGGGACCGCCCGGTTCCTGGCGGCCCTGGCCTTCAAGAACGCCGGAACGGACTGGATCGGCTACGACCAGCAACAGTCGCGCTCGACCGGGCCCGACTGGACGAAGTTCGTGGAGGGCTCGACGCCGCGCCAGCTCGAGCTGTTCGGATTCCCTCCGCCGGGACATCCGGTCTGGAGCGAGAAGCTCCTCGACCAGACGGCACTGCGCTACCCGGCGCTGGACCTCGCCCCCTGGAGGGCGCGGCTCACCCCATAGCGCAGTAACCGGTGACAGTCGCCCGGTTCGGCATTCGGTCCATGGGTCTCGACGGGAGACCGCCGTGGCGTCGCCCGCTCGGGTATTGGACACTGTCGCCTGGCTCATCCGGCTTGAAGCTGACCGAGCGAGCGTCCAACTGGGTTTCGCTCCCGCTAGTGGACCATCAGAACCCGGTGCCGGCGATGATCGACCCGTTGAGATGAGTCCCGGCCATGCCACCGGCGTAGGGGGCGTCCCCGTAGCTGTAGACCGCACCTTGGGCCGACGAGACCGAGTAGCCCACACCGTCTGACGTTGCGAAGATGGCAGCGGCGCCGTCGAGGGCGTTGAAGTTGGCCGAGGACGGCGCGCCGAGGTACGCCGAGGTGCCGTAGCCGAAGACCTCACCGTCGCTCAAAAGGATCCAGTACCCGTTCCCATCTGGGCTGGGAACCGCGGAAGTGACGGTGCCGTGTCCAGGTGCGCCGAGGTAAGGGGCGTCGCCGAAGCCGTAGACGTTCCCCGTGTTGGTCACCAACCAGTAGCCGTTCCCGCTGTGGTCGGGCATGACGGCGACCGCGGCGCCTGCACAGCCCCCGACGAGGCCTGGGCACGACCCGGCGAAGTGGGCGTCACCGAAGGCGAAGACCCCGCCGTCCGAAGCCACCATGAAGTACCCCCCGTCGTCGCTGGAGGGCACCATGCCAACGACGGGGGCGTTGAGGCTATTGGGCAGACGCGAGCCGGCCGGATGGAGCCCGAGTCCGGGAAGCGAGCCGTAGAACCGGCCGGCGGCGTCGCCGAAGCTGAACACCCCACCGTCGGAGGCGTCGAGCCAGTAGCCGCCACCATCTTTGGTGGCCACGATGCCGACGACCGGTCTTTGCAAGACAAGGCTGCCCGTCGACCCGTGGAACAGTGCAGCGCCGAAAGTGAAGACCCCTCCATCAGAGCCCACCAGCCAGTAGCCGTGTGGCGTGGGCGGGGTTGTGGGCGGGGTTGTGGGCGGGGTTGTGGGCGGTGGGGTGGGCGGGGTTGTGGGCGGTGGTGGTACCGGCGCAATGTTCGTGCTGACGCAGGTGGGTGGGGTTGCCGACGAAGCAGAGTTGACCGCCGTCCACGTCCCACCACGAATCGTGACGTCGCACGTGTTGCCGTCGTTCTCGGAGCTGTAGCCATCCACCGTGTCGTTCAAGAAGTTCAACGTGGACGTGGGGTCGATGTTCCAGACCTCGCGGTAGAGGTAGTACGCGTCAGCCGGGAACGTCAGCGTCGAGTCAACGATGTTGACGTCGGCTCCGATGAGATCGACGCAGCCGACGTAGACCGAGGTCCCACAGTCAAACGTGTCGTTGGAGAAGGTGAACGGGCCGCGCACCCCCAAGCCTGAAGGGGTCCAGTCTTCGATGACGTCACCCGTCTGAGCGTTCTCCATCGTGCAGTTCTCTATGACGTCGTCGGCCGAATTCGTCCCGCTGACGTTTCCGCCACCCTGGCCGTCGTTGCCGAAGAAGACCCGACCGGTGCCGCTGACGGTGCAGCCGTTGATCGTGACGTCGTTGATCCCCTCTGACGCCAGGTTCGCCTCGGCGTCGAAGTCGTCCTCCCCCGGATTGGTGATCGTGATGTCGGCGAGCGTCGAGTCGCTCACGCTCGAGAGCGTGACGGCTTGTCGCCCGACTCCGCTGATCGTCAGCCCGTCCACCGATGCCTTCGTCGTTGGGCCGGCGAACCCGCCGTTGAGCGTCAACCCGTCGCCGAAGACGTCCTCGACGGTGACGTTCGTCACTGTCAGCCCGTCGGTGCCGTCACTCCTGATGCCGCTCTGGAACGCCGCCGCCTCGTTGTCGTAGTCGCATGCGCAGGTGTTGACGCCAACGACCGTCAGGTTCTCGAGCGTGATGTCCGTGCCGTCCTCGAAGTACCACACCGCCTGGAGGTTGGCCGATGTCAACGTCGTGCTCGACGTCGGCGCTTGGTCGTCCATCCACGTCCCACCGTTGATCGTGAGCCCGTCGGCGTAGAGGAAGTACAGGCTGGAGACCTGGAAGCAGTCGCCGGTCGCGTTGACCACCGTGTTGGCCGGAAGAGATGAGAGCCACGCCTGCATTGCGGTCTCGACGTTCGTCGTGGAGCAGTCCTGCTGCGAGATGGAGGAGGGAACAGGGACGCCGGGAACCAAGGGCGTGGTGAGCCCTCCCGCGGCGGCGAAAGGGAGCGCGGCTACGCACAAGGCGGCAGCGATGAGCGGGGCGAATCGACGGATCAGTTTCGTGGCGACGCCCGCTCGTCGTCGACCGCATCCGCGAACGTGACGGCGACCGTGTTGTCGGGCAGCTCCGCGCTCGCTCGTGCCATGCCCAATGCGCCCCTAGGGGAGAACCAGCGCCCGGTCCACAAAGGCGTCTCTCGGCGGTCGGTCGCCTGGACCTGCCGGCTGTAGCCGAGCCGCCAACACCGCCCGGGTAGTGCGACGAACCCTCGACGTGCGTCCTCGGAGCGCTGGAGCACCCTTCGATCTTCGCGCCATGCCCAGTGAGGGCAAGTCCGCACCCCCTGTGTGGGACCTTTGTTGTGCGGAGGTTGCGCGGACGGACCTCCAAACGGCTCTCCGGCGGGTGGGGAATAGGCGCAGACTCGCTTTTCGGCGAGTGAGCGGAATCTCAGATCGGTTCGTGTTCGCCGACGCGGCCGACGGCTCGGTGCTGCTCTGGTGGACCACCCGTCCCGAGCATGGACGGAGAGCGAGCGCGCATGACTGACAGCTCTGGAGCATTTCGAAACACTCTCCTCGTTCCTGCTCGGCGAGGTCGACCAGATGTATTCGAGCAGTTCGAGGTAGTCGGGAATGAAGCCGCCTCGGTGGACATCGATACGCTCCTTGGCCCGCCGGAAAATCGCTCTGGCGCATGGAGCTAAGTCTCAAGCAGGCACAAGGTGGCAGGTTCATGACCGGCTAAACGATCGCATTCCGGCATTTTTGTCCCGCCCCTACAAGCCCGCCACGGCGTTCGATTCCGCCCGCTTGATCGGTGACTTTCCGCAGATGCGATGGGGCTAACCCTGCCCCTCCAAAATGAGATCGTCATTCGAGAGTTCGAGCGAATCCCGACCATTGAGCACGCGCCCGTTGCCGTTGCTCAAGGCGTTTGACCGTTCATTGGTGATCGGAACCTCTTGGCCTTCGGCGTCGACCACGACCACCCTGTCGCGTCCCGCGCGCTTGGCCCGGAACAGTGCGGCGTCGGCCTGGCTGATGATGGCCGGAAGGTCGTCCGTCGGGTCGGCCTCGACGACCCCGAAGCTCGCCGTGAACTTCGGGAGACCGGCCACAGCAATGGCAGCCTCGAGCCGGATCCTTGCCGCCTCGAAGATCTCACGGGCTTTGTCGATGCCACAACCGGGAATGGCGATGGCGAACTCCTCCCCGCCGTGGCGGCACACGAGGTCTTCGCTCCGGAGGGACTCCCGGAGAACCTGGGCGAACAATCGCAACGCCCGGTCGCCGGTCTCGTGACCGTAGCTGTCGTTGAGGAGCTTGAAGTGGTCGAGGTCGGCCATGGAGATCACGACATGCGATTCCTCGCGCCGGACCGCTGAGACGCGATGCTCGAACGATCGTCGGTTCAGCAGGCCCGTCAGGCTGTCAGTCGTTGCCTGCAGCTGCGTCTCGGCCATGACCCGCAGAAGACCGATGCGGGCGCCGGACAGCTTGGCGAGGGTCTCGAGGTCCTGCACGGTGTTATCCGAGAACGCGGCGTGCTGCTCGCCGGTGACGTGGATCACCCCGACCGAGCGGCCCATGATGGAGACCGGCACGCACATGGCCGAGATGGCCCCTTCGGGTCGGCCTTGGAGCTTGGGACACGCGTCGAGTTCTTCGCTGTCGGAGAACCGCTGCACCTGTGCCCGGCGTGCCGCCGGACAGTGATCCGGTGAATCGACCCCACAGCTCGGCGGCGATCCCGTCGGCGAGGCCGAGGCCATGCGCAGGAGGTGCGCGTGACTGTTATCGGCGAGCAGGAGCTCAATGGGCGCATCGGGCACGATGGCGGAGAATGACCGCTCGATCACCTGGACGACCTCGGGCTCCCCCTCGGCCATGTCCAAGGCATTGGCCAGGCGGCTCTCGAATTTCTGTCCGCGGGCCTGGGCCTCGAACTGGCGGGCGAGGGTGGCGATGACGCCGTCGCTCTTGTCCTGTTCAGTCACGCTACGCAACGACAGGATGATGGCCATGGGTGCGACCAGCAGCGCCATCCACATGGCGTCAACTAGATAACGGGCACCGCCGGAAGTCGTGAGCGAGGTCAGGTAGACCGCCAGTAGCCCGAGCAACGGACCCACGATGATGCCGACCACGGCACCGATGTAGGCGGCACGTTTGGTCCGTGTCCGCGCGGTGCTCCAATCGTCTTCGGTGACCGCGGCGCTCGACGGTATTGGCTCTTCCATCGAGATCCCCCTCGCATTCCGGTCTCCGTATGATACGAGCCCTTGGTTGCCGCCCGGTTGCCAATTCGTCGACAATTTGGTTCGATCAGAAGGAGCTTGCTGGACCCGATGGCCTCTGGGCGGTCCGTGAGTATCTTGCGGTTGGTGATGGAGACGTATACGTGCTCGGCCTTGGCACCAACGAACCTCTTCGTGACGCCCGTGGACGGTGATCGGGGTCGTGTGGCCCTTGAGCCGTTCTCTCGGATTGAGTTCGGAGAAGCCCCCGTACGCTGCCGAGTTACCGGTCTGCTTGAGCGACCGATCCGCCCTTTGTCGTTCCCCTTCTGGGAGGGGCAGGTCTCTCTTCACCCTCTGGCGCTCCTCGACCATGGCCACCACGGGGTCCCCTCGGTGGGATCGATCGCCACCACTCCACCCAACATGACCGTGGTGAGCCCAGAGATCCGCCCTTTGGGGCGGAGCTGCCAGGCTCGCAGGACCTTCGGAGCCTTCCCGGTTAAGAGCGCGGACGCCAGGCAATCCGGCATCGAGTACCAGAGCGGTTCGTCGGAGGTCACAATGTTGATCCCGATGCCCCACGAACTGCCGTCATCGGCGGCTCTCACGGGAAGGATGTCCTCATCGGGCTGGACGAGGGCGCAGCCCGCGAACTCCTTCCATGTCTCGGGTCCAGGCGGCACCGTTCGAGGGTCATCGACGCCAACAGCTCTTTCGATTTCAGTGGTGACGGGAAGTCACACATTAGGCAATCACACGACCGAGGAGGGCTTATGACCACCACCGCCGAGCCCATCACCGACCTCACATCCGTCCTCCCCGGCGGCGGATCCGCCCGGCGGCGTGCATCACGCCGACGACGACGTCGGAGTAAGTCCGCCAGGGGTCTTGGACTGTGCCGGCCTGCGACCTAACCCCTGCCCCCTAACGGCCCCCCACCACATCGGGGGCGGATCCGTTTGAATGAGGGGCCTAGCGGGTGCCCTTGGAGTGGCCGAAGCTCACCAGCTTCGGGTTGGACGTCAGCCAGTCGGCTTGCTCGCGCAGGACCACACGCACCGGCATGGGAACGTGCCGTTTCAGCCGACGCAACAGGTTTGGCTCCTCGCTCGCGCCGTTGCTTGCCGCGGCCGCTTTCCTTGTCAACACCTCTAGGTGATCGATGCAGTAGCCGCCATTCGGGTAAGGCAGCGCGCTTACCTCCGAGGAATCGAAGAAGGTTGGCATCACGCCGAGCGGCATGAAGTGCGTCACCAGACTCTTGCGGGTGCTCGAAGGGTCCTCGATCTTTGCGCCCCCATGGAGCAGGTCGGCATGCCAGATGAGGATGTCGCCCTTTTTCGCCGCGAAGCGTTCGGTGTTGAAGCCACGATTGACGCAGTCGGCCTTCATTTGCTCGAGTACCTCGCTGTAGGCCGTCATGTCGTTGTTGTGCCCCTTGGACATGCTGGGATGCAGATACTCGGGGACGCTGTGGCTGCCGGGTACAAATTCGAGCTCGCCAGAACCCGGGCGCACATCTTCGAGTGCCAACCACGAGGCGGCCATGGTCATGGGCTCGGTGAGCGTGAGGGGGCCCGTGTCGATGTGCAAGGTCTCTTCCGAGCCTTTGCGCATCGTCATGGTCTGGAACGCGACCGGAGGGCGGTCGTAGATCAACGTGAGGAAACGGAGGACCACCGATGGGAAGATCAGTTCCGCGGCACGGTCGAAGCAGCAGTGGAGACTACTGACTTTGGTGATCTTGTCGTAAAATTCTCTCGAAATAGGCAGCTCCCGCCGCTCGACGAGCACATAGATGCTGAGGGGCGCCTCGTCCCACGACCGCTCGAAGAGGTCGAGGTAGGCGTCGATCACCTCGTCGCCAACCGCTTTGGGGAAGATCACATATCCGTGGTCGATGTAGTGGGTCAGCGCCTCTGCTTCCTTGGCGGTGACCTCACCCCTCGAGAGCTTGCCAGCCAGTAGCTCATGCGCGTCTCGGCGGTCGATCCACAATCCCCCGTATCGGCTCCGGAAGAGCGGTTCCTCCGAAGCGAGAGCGTCGGGCAACTCGAGTTCCATCCAGCTCCTCGCATCAGGGCGACGCACGGTCAGCGGCCTGGCCGTGATTATCGCCTGGTGTCGTCGACTTGTCCACCAGCAGAGAGGTGGTGTGTCGGGGGTTGCAGCGTCCGGTTCGGTACACCCACGGGCAGCGGGCCAAGGCGAGAGCAAGCTTAGGCCGGCTGAAACGGGCGCGGCTCTGGTGCACCAGCCGCAGGATGACACACGGCTCGCTCGGAAGGCCCTCCCTCACAAAGTTTTGGTTCCCCAGTCCACCAGCGCTCAGTGGTCGGGGTGTTCGGATAGACGTACCAACCAGGTGGCCACGGGGAGCCGGACGAATTGCCTGGTGCGGAGTTACCCCTAGGCGAGAGCCGGACACCGCACCAACGATCACGAAGAGGACCCCCACGACCATCGCAACGATGCCGCCGTAGTAACGATCATTGACGGCGCACAAGACGCATTTCCCGCTAGCGGGATCGAGCCGCACGTCGAGTGGTTACCGCCATTGGCGATGAAGAAGACAGCGTCGATGGCCCGACCAGCACACCCAAGATCACCCAGGTGGACCGCCAGACTTTCACCCTCAATAGGTTATTTTTCCGAGGGCTCTTCATGCGCATCTGTAGGACATTCCACTCGCCCCCGAGGTGTCGCACGCGTGGCACCCTCCCGGCGGACGGGGACACCCTAACCGTCGCGTCGAGCGCGGCTTGTTCGGAGCGTGCTGACGGGCCCACGCGGCGAACATGGAGGGAACCCGGCTGCGAATCGAGAGTGGCACCCAGCTCCTGTAGACGTCGATCGGACGGATCGTGTCAGCGCGAGCTGAGGTGTCGTTTGTCTTCGGCCCCGAGAGCATGTCACTCCAATTGACGTCGATGGAATACCCGCCTCCGGCGTAGGGGATCACGCCGGCCTCGGAGAAATCGAAGAACGTGGGCATTACCCCAAGGGGCATCAAATGTGCGATCACGCTGAGACGTGTTCTGGTTGGGTCTTGGATCGGCGCCCCTCCGTGCATAAGGTCGCCATGCCAGATCAAGACGTCACCTTTCTTTGCCACGAAGGTCTTCGTTTCGAGCCCGCGGTCTTCGCACATGCGAAGTGTGGTCCTGAGAACCTTGCCGTACTCTTCGTAGTCGAACTGATGGCCCTTGTCGGTTCCATGATGCAACAGCTCGGGGAGTCGATGGCTCCCCGGGATGAACTGGAACTCTCCGGAGAGGGGCTGCACGTCTTCGAGGGCAACCCAGGACCCTGCCAATGACAATGGCTCAGTAAGCGTCAGCGGACCCGTGTCAATGTGCAACTGCTCCTCGGAACCCTTTCGCAACGTGAGCGTCTGAAATGCGACGGGTGGCCGCTCATAGATCTGGTTTAAGAACCGCAGTACCCGCTGGGGGAAGATCAATTCACCGGCTCGGTCGAACCACAAATGGAGCGATCCCACCTTTGTAATCTCGTCATAGAACTTGCGGTCCAACGGTAGACATTCCATCCCCCTTGAAAGCCAACACCTATCCGGAGGATCGTTCCAGGCGGCCTCGAAGAAGGCCAGGTACTCGTCAATCACGGACCCATCGGTGGCTCCCTCCAACACCACGTAGCCGTGGTCGATGTAATGGGCTAGCAGCTCGGCATCGGCTTCGGTGACCTCGCCGCGGGATAGGCGAGCTTCCAGGACCTCGTGGGCATCGCGGCGATCGATCCACAAGCCGCCATACCGGCTGCGGTAGAGCGGCGGCTCTACCTGGCTCACAGGGCCGAGATGTCCGACTTCTCCTGCAGCAAGAGTTGCTTCTGATTGCACAACACCTCCCAGGGTGGAGACTGCTTTGTTACTCCGGCCCCCATGATTTCAGACATCGGCCACGCCGTGCTGCGGGAGATTGGAGGAGGCGCTGAACCACGCCGCGGGGACGGCCGAACAGCAAGAAATTTTGGGGGCGCCCCGAACGAATCCTCTTTGAGTCAAGACCCCTATTTCCAGTGCCTCCGGCCGCGACGAATCGAACCGTCATGGAAGGGCATAACGGCGTAGGGTTTCTCTGGGTTCGGGAGTGACCTCGCCGAAGAGCCGGTCGCGCAGGGTGAAGAGCCGCCGCGTGCAGAGCGGAAATGTGGAGCGGAACTCAGCGGCCGTTGGAGCGAGACTGGCCGCCGCCGGGATCGAGCTGGGGCGGGCGCTCCGCTCGATCGCCTGACCCGGTCTGGGCGACGGTCCCGGCATCCGCGGGTGCCGCAGAACCGTTCGATGAAGCCGGGAGGAGGGACTGCAAGCCGCCGATGAGGCCACCCAGCTCCATTGGGACCACGATCTTGGTGGACGGGGACGTCCCAACGTTCTTCAGGATCTCGAGGTATTGGAGCTGCATGGTGTTCGGATCGAGGCCCTGCCCTACGGCCGAGATCTTCTCGAGCCCCGCGGCGAGACCCTCCGCGCGCAGGATCGCCGACTGACGCTCGCCCTCCGCACCGAGGATCACCGCCTGCCGGTTGCCCTCAGCCAGCGTGACAGCCGCCTCCTTCTGCCCCTGGGCCTCGGTGATCACGGCCCGCCGGGTCCGCTCGGCCGACATCTGCCGCGTCATTGCCTCGAGTACGCCGGTGGGCGGGTTCACCTCGCGGACCTCCACGGTGGTGACCTTCACGCCCCAGCGCTCGGTCACGTCGTCGAGTCGCACGCGCAGTGACGCGTTCATCTCTTCCCGCTTGGACAGCACGTCGTCGAGCGCCATGTCGCCGACCACGCTGCGCAGCGTCGTCGCCGCGACGTTCTGTGCCGCCGCGGCGAAGTTCTGCACCTGAAGAACCGACATCGCCGGATCGACGACCTTGTAGAAGATGATGAAGTCGATGGAGATGGAGGCGTTGTCCTGCGTGATCGCCGTCTGGCGCGGGATCTCCAAGAACCGCTCGCGCAAGTCGACCAGCGACGTCCTGTCGGTGACCGGGTTGATGAAGACGAGTCCCGGTCCTCTGATTCCAAGGGCTCGGCCGAGGCGGAAGAGCACCACCCGCTGGTACTCACGGACGATCTTGACGGAGAGCGCCAGGGCGGTCAGGATCCCGAGCACCACCACCCCGCCGACGACTTCGATGACGATCATTGCCGTACGTCCAGGGAGGGGCTCTCATCGAGGGTGAAGAGTGCCTGGATCGGCGTCCGCTCGGCATCCTCGCCCCAGACCTCGAGGCGCACGCCGGAGGCCCGCAGGACCTGTACCGGTGTGGCAGGGGCGACAGTGCCGTTGACCGAGACGGCGGACCAGTGCTCCCCGTTTACCCGTACGATGCCCTCGGGCGCCAGCTGGCTCACCGCGACACCGTCCGCACCCTCGAGCGGACTACATCCGTGGCGGCTCTCTGTCTCCGAACCGCTCCCCGACAGCGCTCTCCACGCGAGGGTGGCCACTCCAGCACCGACCACGAGGTCGACGCCCAAGAGGGTCCAAAGCAGCGGACCTGGTCCCCGATCCACCATGAGGTAGATCAGCCAGCCGCCCAAGAGGACGCCGATGGCCACCGCGATGCCATGGGCATGGGGACCGACGTGGAACCCAACGAGGATCACCAGGCAGAACAGACCGAGCAGGGCTCCCGTGCCAATCCACATGAGCGTCACCTCACCGGCTCGTGTCTGATTCGTCCACCAAGACTACCGGAGCCGGCCGTCGGCGCCCAGCAAGGCTTCCGGCGGCAACCCTGGTCTTCGCGACGCCCAGGCGAATCCCGCCCCGGAGCGGTCCGGGTACCCGGTCGGTCGTGCCGGTATCGGCGATGAACGTGCCAAGGAGACGGCCTGTCTGCACGCTCGGTGGAGCGCCAAGAAGAGCGCGACCGGCGCGGGGATTTCCCATCGGCACCTGGGCGCGCAACTTGGCGAACGTGATACCGACCTCCAGGCATTGATCGATTCGGGGTTCGGCCGCTGGAAAGCTCACTTTCGTTCCGGCATCGCCGCCATGCACCGCCGGCGAACTCCGACTCGACAGCGAGATCGGCTGGCTCGCCGCCTCCACCTGGCGAGTCTCCAGGGAACCTGTTGGAGCCAATCCACCCGAGATCGCGTGAGTTCGCGTCTTCGCTCGTCAGGACCGTCCAATGGTCCAGATCGTGCCGCCAGATCCCATGAGTAGTTGCGCCAGCTCAGATCTCATTCCTCCATAGGTCGGGAGCGGCCGTGCTGTCATGCGAAGTGCCGAGTACGGCGCCGCCGCGGAATACCGAGACGGGACCGTCTTCACTCACCGCGATCACGGTCGCCAGTTCGTCGTCGTAGCTGTAGCGCCGGCCTGACGTGTGCCGGGTGCCGCCCAGCGGCTCGACTTCCCGTTCTGCGACTTTGCTCGGCATGAGCCTCACTCCGAGCTGACGGAGCACGCCTTCGCCGTCGAAGATGGCTGCCCCGTCGACCTGGGCCAGGGCATGTCGCAGGGGAGCCAGGTGCGACGCCTGGCGGACCCGTAGGGCGGGGGGTACCGGGAGCCGCTCCTCGACAGGAGGACCCGGCTCGGGGTCGGGCCGATAGACGAGCAACGCACCGATCCCGAGAGAACCGAGGTCATGGACCGCGAAGGCCAACATCGCCTTGAGCACCGCCGGGTCACCCTCGGCCGAGTTTGCGGTCAGGGCATTGAGCCAACTGGTCACCGGCGGCTCGTAATGCCAGCCGACACCCTTCCAGCGAAGGACGCCGGACGTTCCCACCACCCGGACCGTCCCCGCGGGATGCCGCTGAACGATTGTTGCCTCGAAAACGCTGGCCATCACGACAAGATCCCGTTCAGACCCTGCTGGACGGTCGAACACGATCCACTCGTTGTGGTCGTTGGCGCGGCGCAAGAGCCAGCTAGAAAGTCCATCGGCAAATAGGCGCGCCGCCGGCAGGGGCTGTTCACCGAGTTTGCCGCGGGTTATGACCAGCTCGGTTCCAGAGGACCACACGGATGGATCCGTGCTCGGCTCGACGATGGTTCCGCCGCTGGCGATCCGACGTTCGTGGACCGCCGGATGGAGAGCCTGATGGATCTCTTCAAGAACTATGTGCCCGACAGCGTCGGAAAGATCCAGCCGCAGCCCGCACTCTTCGATCTCCTCGGCAAGCCGCCGAAGTCGCCCTGGTGCAGGCTCAGCCACAGGACCGCAACCTACCGTTTGGCGGGGAATCCGCGAGGCCCAATTCCAAGGACTGCCGGTGCGGAGTTGACTCCTGGCTCGCAGGTTGGGGGCTGCGAAGACACCGCCTCTGACGACGGGTCGTCAACTCACGCATCCCTCGATGTGTAGGCGTTCTCCAACGCCCTCGCCGCAGCAAAGTCCTGAGCCTCCAAGAGGTGGCGATATCTGTTGATCATTTCAACGGTTCTCCAGCCATGTCGATCCATGACTTCGCAGATGCTTGCGCGGCTCTTGAGCAGAGTCGTGGCCGAGTGGTGTCGCAGGTCATGCAACCTCATCGGCGCAACTCCGGCTTCCCGGCATGCCTCTGCGTCCGGGTGATTGTGTACGGGTTGTAAGGCCGTTGACGAGCGGGGTCGGGCGAGCGCACTGTCCACTGACCAGCTAAAACGCGCAGCGCCCCCGGCAGGACTCGAACCTGCGCCACCGGCTCCGGAGGCCGGTGCTCTATCCGCTGAGCTACGGGGGCGGGAGTTGTACGAGCAGGGGACGATCGTACTCGTCACGCGACTTCGCCGTCCCCGCTCTCACGGAGTGGCCGAACGCTGCCGTATCCTGCATTTCCATGCCGGCGGACCACGACGTCGCGGCCGCACCCCTGGAGCAGCATCTCCTTCCGCGTTCGGGGACGGTTGACGAGAAGGGCCACCTCCATGTCGGCGGCATCGACCTTCTGGAGCTGGCCGCGGAATTCGGCACTCCGCTCTTCGTATACGACGAGGACCATCTCCGGCGGGCCTGCCGTGAGGCGGTCGCGGCGTGGGGTGACGGGGTCGCCTACGCCAGCAAGGCCTTCCTCTGCCGCGCCATGGCCCGACTTGCCCACGACGAGGGAATGCACCTCGATGTGGCGTCCGGTGGCGAGCTCTTTGTCGCGCTGTCGGCCGGCGTCCCACCCGAACGTCTCATCCTCCACGGCAACAACAAGTCACTCGAAGAGCTGGCGACGGCGCTGGAGGTCGGCGTCGGCCGGATCGTCATCGACTCGTTCGACGAGATCGCTCGCCTGGGCGGCTTGCTCGAGGCGTCTCCATTGGGACAGGACAGGCCCAGGGTCCTGGTACGGGTGACGCCGGGTGTCGAAGCGCACACCCATGAGTTCGTGCGGACCGGGCAAGAGGACTCGAAGTTCGGATTCTCCGTCTCCTCTGGCGTGGCGGCCGAGGCTGTTGCCGCGCTCGAGCTCATGCCCGCCGTCGAACTGGTCGGGGTCCATGCCCACATCGGCAGCCAGGTCTTCGAAGCATCCTCGTTCGAGCAGGCGGCCGAGGTACTCGGTGCGTTCTTCGCCCCGCTCGGGCTGCCCGAACTCGTCGTGGGAGGTGGGCTCGGCGTCCCCTACGTCAACGGTGAGTCGGCTCCGACCCAGGCGGAATGGGCCGCGGCCACGTTGAGTGCCTGCACCCGGGCGGGGGTCGACCCGGCCACCCGGATCTCGGCCGAGCCCGGGCGCTCCATCGTGGCCGCAGCCGGAATCACCCTCTACACGGTCGGGACCGTGAAGCACCTTCCGGGGATCCGGACCTACGTGAGCGTCGACGGCGGGATGAGCGACAACCCGCGGCCCGTCCTCTACGGCAGTGGCTACGAAGCCTTCCTTCCCCGCGAAGTTGCGGCGCCCCGCCCGCGCCCCGTGCGTGTCGTCGGCAAGCACTGCGAAAGCGGGGACCTCGTGGTGCCCGACGCCTACGTGCCGGACGACCTGATGGTGGGCGACGTCCTGGCCACGCCGGTCACGGGTGCGTACGGCTACGCCATGGCCTCCAACTACAACAAAGTGCCCCGGCCGGCTGTCATCTTCGTCTCCGATGGCACTGCCCGCGTCGTGGTCCGCCGGGAGACGGTCGAGGATCTCACGAGCCTCGACGGTTGAGCGTCACTCGGCCTTGAGGAGGGACGCCGCCGTGGCCCCGGAGCACACCAGCACCGGCCCGACTGCGAGCACGTTGGCGGCAATCAGGGTCCCGACGGCGATGGACGTCGGGGCCACGGTTTCCGGGTTGTCAATGTGGGCGAAGCTTCCCGTCACGTCGACGTCGTAGGAAGGTGAGCCCGACGTCGACCGGAACTCGATCTCCGAGACCGACAGGCCGACCACGTGGCACCTCCCGCGCGCCGGTGTGACCGGGCGGCGGGCGGTCCCTCAAGGGAGCCAGCATGTAACGCCGCCTCGTGAGAGCACCCGGACCGTGCCGCGTCGGCCAGCAGCGCCGCCAACATGGCCCGCTCGTCTCGGGCGGAAAGGGCAGGTCAGCACCCGGGCACCTTGTACCGTTTGGAGGTGACCGCCGACCAGGCCAGCGCCGTTCCACACGCCCACCAGGCGCCGACCGTGCGGGTCGGTCTGCTCGGCTGCGGCAACGTCGGGGGCGCACTGGCCGAGATACTGCTCACCCGCTCCGAGGACGTCGCCGCCCGTACCGGCATCCGCCTGGAGCTCGTCGGGATCGCCGTGGCCAACCCGAAGCGGCCCCGGCCCGTGGCCATCCCGGCGGACCTCATCGGCGCCGACGCCGCCGCCTTGGTCGAGCGCGCCGACATCGATGTCGTCGTCGAGGTCATCGGGGGACTCCATCCCGCGCACGAACTGGTCGAGGCGGCCCTGCGCAACGGCAAGCCCGTGGTCACCGCCAACAAGGCGCTCCTGGCCGTGGCCGGCGCCGAGCTGGCCGAGGTGGCTGCCGCAGCCGGCGTGGACCTGCTCTACGAGGCGGCCGTCGCCGGCGCCATCCCAGTCATCCGGCCCCTGCGCGAGTCGCTCGCCGGGGAGCAGATCGTCCGTGTCATGGGCATCGTCAACGGCACGACGAACTACATCCTCACCCGCATGGAGGAGGAGGGCGCCAGCTACGACGACGTCCTGCGCGAAGCCCAGGAACTCGGATTGGCCGAGCGCGACCCGACGGCCGACGTCGAGGGCCACGACGCAGCGGCCAAGGCTGCCATCCTCGCCGCGCTGGCGTTCGGCAGTGACGTCGTCGACGGCGACGTGCACCGGGAGGGCATCAGCGCGCTCAGCGCGGCCGACGTCGCCTACGCCAGCCGACTGGGCTACTCCGTCAAGCTCCTCGCCATCGCCGAGCTGATCGACGGCGGGCCCGAGATCTCGGTGCGGGTGCACCCGGCCATGGTCCCCAAGACACACCCTCTGGCTTCCGTGCGCGGCGCGTTCAATGCGGTGTTTGTGGAGGGCGCGGTGAGCGGCGAGCTCATGCTCTACGGACGCGGTGCCGGGGGCGGACCGACCGCGAGCGCGATGCTCGGCGACCTGGTGGACGCCTCGCGCAACCTCCTGGCCGGCGCGCCCGCGCCGGCGCCGAAGCGCACGAGCACTGTGGTGTTCTCGCAGAACGACATGCGCTCTGCCTTCTACCTGAGCATGGACGTGGCCGACCGACCCGGCGTGCTGGCCGCCGTGGCCAAGATCTTCGGCGATCACGACGTCTCCATCCGGGCCATGGAGCAGGTCGGTCTGGCCGAGGAGGCCCGCTTGATCTTCCTGACCCACGTGGCCCGCGAGGGGGATCTGCTCGCCACCATCGACGAGCTGCGCCGGCACCAGGCGGTGGACCGGGTCAGCGGCGTGCTCCGGGTCATCGGCGACCGCGCCGAAGACGCGGCAGGGAGCGCGCCGTGACGGCCGGCTGGCGTGGCGTCATGGAGGAGTACCGCGACTTCCTCCCCATCAGTGAGAAGACACCGGTCGTGACCCTGCTCGAGGGCGGCACGCCCCTGGTCCCCGCCCCCCGGCTGTCCGAGCGCGTCGGTGCGCACGTGTGGCTCAAGGTCGAGGGCGCCAACCCGACCGGCAGCTTCAAGGACCGCGGGATGACCATGGCGATCTCCATGGCGGTGGACGAGGGGGCCAAGGCGGTCGTGTGCGCGTCCACCGGCAACACGTCTGCGTCGGCCGCGGCGTACGCGTCGCGGGCCGGCTTGGCCTGCGTCGTGCTGATCCCCGACGGCCACATCGCGCTGGGCAAATTGGCGCAGGCGCTGATGCACGGAGCCCGCGTGCTGCAGGTGCGCGGGAACTTCGACCAACTGCTCACCATCGTGCGCGACCTGCCGAACCACGCCCCGATCACCGTCGTCAATTCGGTCAACCCGCACCGGATCGAGGGGCAGATGACGGGCGCGTTCGAGATCGTGGACGTCCTGGGCGACGCCCCGGACGTCCACTGCATCCCCGTGGGCAACGCCGGGAATATCTCGGCCTACTGGCGGGGTTATCTCAAGTACAGGGCGGCGGGTCGCTCGGCCAAGCTGCCCCGGATGCTGGGATTCCAGGCCGCGGGCGCCGCGCCGATCGTGCTGGGCCACCCGGTCGAGAATCCCGAGACCATCGCCACCGCGATCCGCATCGGCAACCCGGCCAGTTGGTACTCCGCCACGGCCGCCGCGTCGGAGTCCGGCGGATCCATCACGGCGGTCACCGACGAAGAGATCATGGACGCGTACACATTTCTCGCCCAACAGGAGTCGGTCTTCTGCGAGGCGGCGTCATCGGCGTCGGTGGCCGGGTTGATCAAACACGGGGTGCCTGAGGGCTCCACCGTGGTGTGCGTGTTGACCGGGCACGGGCTCAAGGACCCCGACCTCGCCATCACGGCGATCTCGGTACCCTCGGTGATCGACCTCAAGCTGGAGTCGGTCCTGGCCGAGATCTCCCTCTAGAGGGTGATTGCGGGCTCTGCCCGCACCCACTGACCTGCAGGAAGCGGGGTGTGTTGGCATGAGCCACCGTCTCCCGCTAAAGTATGAGTTGCATCCCCACTGCGCCTGGTAGCGCTCTCCGCGGGTACAAGCGGTCCCGGGAGAGCATCACGCAGCGGTGATCCGGGGGAGGGCGTTCACACGCGAATCCCTCCCTTACTCCCTGAAATTTCCTCGCCACGCGTGGACGAACCCGAGCGGGCGACAACCCTCTTGGAAGAGGAGCCGATGACTGCGGAACAGCAGCTCGAACGATCAGTTCTCGAAGGCAAGGAGCGCGATGAGCTCAGCGCCATCGCCCAAGCCATGTCGCTCAAGACCACGACGAGGACGAAGAAGGCCGACATCATCGACCAGATACTCGATGCCACCGGCGTGACATCCGGGCCCGCCGGGGGCGAGCAGAGCAACGGCGATGCGGAGCCAGCCGGGACCAACGGCACCAAGCCGGCCCGTCGCTCCCGAGCGGCTGCCGCTGCGAGGGGCACCGCCGACGCCGCATCCTTCGTGGCGGGCGACGGCGAAACCGGGGGCGCCGCCACGGCCGACGAAGTGGGCGGCGCTGCCGCCGAAACCGCCCCGGCGAGTGTCGCTCCGACGGAGGCGGCGACCAACGGGGACTCCGGACCGGCCGTGTTCGTCGAGCCGCCCGAACTCGCCGACGGAGTAGACCCGGCGCCCCGCCAGAACGGGCAGCACCAGAGTCACAACAACCAGAACAACCAGAACAACCAGAACACCCAGCAGGGCAACCGGAACCGGAACCAGAACAACCAGAACAACCAGAACCGGAACAACCAGTCCGACGGCGACGTCGGCAACCGCCGCAGCCGCCGCCGCCGCGGTCGTGACCGTCCGCAGGGCGGCGAGCTCCAGGGCAGCGGCCAGGAGCAGCCTTACTCCGGCGAGCTCGTCGAGGTGAACGGGATGCTCGACCTGCGTGACGAGGGCTACGGCTTCCTCCGTTGCGAGGGCTACCTGCCCTCGTCCAAGGACGTGTACGTCTCCATCAGCCAGGCGCGCAAGTTCGCGCTGCGGCGCGGTGACTACGTCGAGGGCGCGTGCCGGCCGGCGTCGAACAACGAGAAGTACCCGGCACTGCTGCGCATCGACAAGGTCTCGACCATGGACCCCGACGAGGCGCGTAACCGGCCCCGCTTCGAGGACCTGACCCCGCTCTTCCCCGACTCGCGGCTGAATCTGGAGATGCCGGGCGACAAGGACAACCTCACGGCCCGGATCGTGGACCTGCTCTCGCCGATCGGCAAGGGACAGCGCGGCATGATCGTGTCGCCGCCCAAGGCCGGCAAGACGACGGTGATGAAGCAGATCGCCCACTCCATTGAGGCCAACAACCCGGACGTGCACCTCATGGTCCTGCTCGTCGACGAGCGGCCTGAAGAGGTCACCGACATGCGTCGCTCCGTGAAGGGCGAAGTGATTGCCTCGACGTTCGACCGCCCCTCCGAGGAGCACACGCAGGTGGCCGAGCTGGCCATTGAGCGGGCCAAGCGGCTCGTCGAAATGGGCCGGGACGTCGTCATCATCCTCGACGGCATCACCCGGCTCGCCCGGGCCTACAACCTCGCCGCGCCCGCCACCGGCCGCATCATGTCGGGTGGTGTCGACTCCGGTGCGCTCTACCCGCCCAAGAAGTTCTTCGGTGCGGCGCGCAACGTGGAGGAGGGCGGCTCGCTGACGATCCTGGCGTCGGCGCTCGTGGAGACCGGCTCCAAAATGGACGAGGTCATCTTTGAGGAGTTCAAGGGCACCGGCAACATGGAGCTGCGCCTCGACCGGCGGCTGTCGGAGCGCCGGCTGTACCCCGCCATCGACGTCAACGCCAGCTCGACCCGGCACGAGGAGCTCCTCTTCGAGCGGGGCCAGCTGCAACAGGTCTGGAAGCTGCGCCGGGTGCTCAACGCCCTGGCGAGCGACGGCAAGGACGCCGCCGGGCTGGAGCTGCTCATGGACAAGATCCGCACCACGGCGAGCAACGACGAGTTCCTCGCCGAGATCGCCAAGGGCCCGGGTACCTGATCGGAGGCGCCCCCTCGACCCCTACACTGGACCGACTCACACCCACACTGGAGACACCATGAAGACCGACATCCACCCCGACTACGTCGATGCGACGGTCAAGTGCTCGTGCGGGAACACGTTCGTCACCCACTCCACCAAGGCGGATCTCCACGTCGAGCTGTGCAACGAGTGCCACCCCTTCTTCACCGGCAAGCAGAAGCTGGTCGACTCCGGTGGCCGGGTGGAGCGCTTCCAGCGCCGTTATGGAGAGCGCAAGGGCAAGGCGAAGGCCAAGCCCGCCCCGGCGGCGCAGGACTGACCCGGCCGGGACCGGCGTCACCCGCCGCGTCCCCGCCCTCACGAGGAGCCCCGGAAACGCATGTTCGACGACCGGATGGCCGCGCTCGAGGTGGAGTACGAAACCGTCGAGACGGAGCTGGCCGACCCGGCCACCCTCTCGGACTCCGACCGGCTGCGCGACCTGTCGCGGCGCCACAAGGAACTCGGTGAGATCGTCCGCGCCTGGCACGAGCTGACCGCCGCCCGCGAGGACGTCACCACCGGCCGCGAGATGCTGACCGAGGCGTCGGGGGACGAGCGCGAGCTGATGCGCCAGGAGGTCGACGAGTCCGAGGCGCGGGTGGCGGCGCTCGAGGAGCGCATGGAGTCTCTCCTGCTGCCGAAGGACCCGAACGAGGGTCGCAACGTGATCATGGAGATCCGTGGCGCGGTGGGGGGAGACGAGGCCAACCTCTTCGCCCGCGTGCTCTTCGACATGTACCTGCGCTACGCCGCCATCAAGAAGTGGAAGGTGGAGATCCTCTCGGAGGACGCGTCCGACAAGGACGGCATCAACGAGGCCGTCTTCCTCGTGAAGGGCCCCGATGCCTACATCCGCCTGGAGCACGAGGCGGGCACCCACCGCGTGCAGCGGGTCCCTGTGACCGAGGCCAAGGGGAGGATCCACACGTCCACCGCAACGGTGACCGTGCTGCCCGAGGCCGAGGAGGTCGAGATCGACATCGACCCGAACGACCTCAAGATCGACGTCTACCGCTCCACGGGCCCGGGCGGGCAGTCGGTCAACACGACCGATTCCGCCGTGCGCATCACACACCTCCCCACCGGGACCGTCGTGGCCATGCAGGACGAGAAGAGCCAGATTCAGAACCGGGCCAAGGCCATGGTGGTGCTGCGGGCGCGCCTGCTCAAGGCGGAGCAGGACCGGCAGGCCGCCGCCATGTCGGCCCAGCGGCGCGGCCAGGTGGGCGCGGGGAACCGCACCGACAAGATCCGCACCTACAACTTCAAGGAGAACCGGGTCACCGATCACCGGATCAACCTGACCCTCTACAAGTTGGACCAGGTGCTGGCGGGCGATCTTGGCGAGCTCACCGACGCGCTGATGGCCGACAAGCGGGCACGCCAGCTCGGTGGCGAGGAGGACGGCGGACAGTGAGGGCCCGCGTGGTGGGGCCCGCCGCACGCCGATGGTCGACTCTCCCGACGGCGCTCGCCCCGGCGGACGTCGAGACCCGCGCACTCGTGGACGAGCTGGCCGCGGTGGTGGGAGGGGCCCGCCACGAGGCCCGCTTCATCGTGGACGAGGTGCTGGCGCTTCCCCGCGGTGGAGCGCGGCCCGACGTCGTGCCGGCCGGCCCGGCGGCGGCGGCCCGGGCCATGGCGGACCGTCGGACGGCGGGAGAACCACTGCAGTACATCTTCGGCCACTGGCCGTTCCGCGGCCTCGATCTGCGCGTCGACGCCCGCGTGCTGATTCCGCGACCCGAGACCGAACAGGTGGTGGAGACGGCCCGGGGCGAGGCCCGGCGCCTGCTGGGCGCCCCCCGGGGTTCGGGCCTGGTTGTCGTCGACGCGGGGACGGGCAGCGGGGCGATCGCGCTGGCGCTGGCGACCGAGCTCGGTGCCGCCGCGGTGAACGAGCTGTGGGCCACCGACACCAGTCCCGGCGCGCTCGCGGTGGCCGCAGCCAACCTGGAGGCGTGCCGCGTCGCGGACGCCGGCGCTCTGCCCCGCGTCGAGCTGGTCGAGGGGAGCTGGCTGGAGCCGCTGCCCGAACGTCTGCGCGGGCGCGTCGACCTGGTGGTGTCGAACCCGCCGTATGTGAGCGAGGGGGAGTGGGCCGGCCTGGCCCCCGAAGTTCGTGCCGAGCCCAGGCAGGCCCTGGTTGCCGGCTCCGGCCGGGGCGGCGACGCCGGCCTGGCTGACGTGGAGGCCGTGGTCGATGAGGGCCGCCGCTGGCTGCGCCGGCCGGGAGCGGTCGTGGTCGAACTGGCGCCGCCGCAGGCCGGGCCGGCGCTGCGTTGGGCGTTGCAACTCAAGTACGACGAGGTACGCGTCGAAGAGGACTTGTCGGGCCGGCCCCGCGCGCTCGTGGCGCGGCTGACCGGTTCAGAATAGGACCATGGACGACGCCGACGATTTCGAGAAAGCCCGGCCCCCGCTGGTCGGAGCGGGTGCGACGGCGGTGATGGACGCGTTGGAGGCCGGTGCGATCGTCGCCGTACCCAATGTGGGCGGCTACATCCTGGCCGTGCGCGCCGGGTCGTCCGACGAGGCGCGGCTCGTCAGGCTGGCCGCCGACACCGACGGGCCCCACTACGCGGTCGGGCAGATCGAGGACGTGCGCGCGCTGACGACTGGGTGGACCGACGAGCTGGGCACGCTGCTCCAGCGCTGCTGGCCCGGGCCGGTCGAGGTGTTCCTCCCGTGGGCCGGATCCGTCGGCGCCGGGGCCCCAGGCGAGGAGGACGCGCCCGCGGGGGCGCCGGACTCGAACGGTGGCACCGCAGAGAACGGCGCCTGGGCGATCGTCGTGGGCATGCCCGAGGGGAGGGCCTTGCGGCGTCTGTGCCGCGAGCAGGGTCCGTGGCGGACGATTCCGCTCCGCTTCACCGAGGCGGAGGAGGTCGCCCAGGCCTTCGGCGTCGACGACGTGGCCCTCGTCATCGACGGTGGCCGGCGCGAAGGTCCAACGCCCACGGTGGTGGACGCGACGGTCACGCCGATCCGCGTCCTGCGCGAGGGCGCGCTGCCGGCGTCCTTCATTGAGGGGACGATGCTGATGAGCACGCGGCGCCGGCTCTTTTCCAGGACGAAGCGGCCCGACGCGGGCTGATACGGGCTGCCAGAACGGCGGAGCTGTCCGGCGGGTCGGCTGGTTCGTTCGTTCGTTGGTTGGTTGGTTGGTTGGTTGGTTTGGCTGGCGGGTACGCCGGCCGGTGCATCCCTGGGGGTTTCGACCAGGTTCGGACCTCCGACCTCCGACCTCCGACCTCCGACTCCGACTCCGACCTCCGACCCCGACACGCGGCACATCTCTGCGGAGACTATAAACGGGTTGGTTTACAGTCTGCGCAGAAACGCACGGCGCTCTGCAGTCCGAACGGAGGAGAGCCGAGCCGTCGCTCGTTCCTGAGCACGAGGGAGCCCGGGGGTCCACCTACAATCCGGCGTCGACCCGCTCGACCGCCGGCAGCGTGCTGACCGAGCGCCGGGCCTCCCAGTGATTGCGGCGCCCGAGTGCGGCGAAGTAGGACGGCCGGTCGGTCAACGCGTAGGTGGCCAGCCACAGCCGCTTGAGGTGCCGCTTGTAGCCGTGCGCCACGTCGTCCTCGTAGGCAGTGCGGCCATGGAGCACGTGGTAGTTGTTGATGAATTGCATCTCACCGGGCTGCAGGTCCATGTACACGTTGAAGTCCGGGTCGTTGGCCAGCGCGGAGGCCGCGGCGATGGCCTCCCGCGCCGTCGGGCTGAGCCTGGGCGCGTCGGGGTGGCGTTGTGAAGCGAGGATGTACTGCGGGATGAAGCGCACGAAGAGCCGCCCGGCGTGCTCGGTGAACGCAGGCACCGAGTAGAAGGCCTGCGCGCCCTCGGCCTGTTCGCCCCGTGTGTCGTAGGGCAGCGGCTCGTACAGCGCCGCTGCCAGGTCAGGGCGCTCGCGCACCAGCTGGTTGTGGATCGCCACGGCGTTGGCCACGCAGGACAGGCCGCCGGTGCGAGCCGTACGGAGGCAGAGAAGGCCGACCAGGTCGGATCCGTCGGTGTGGTAGTCGAGCGCAATGCCGCCGAGCTCGTTGCCGCGCACCGTCGGATCGTCGATGGTCTTGCCCTGGTCCGTGACGTCGCCCAGGACGTGGCCGTACTTGTTCTGCGCCCACGGCTCGCCGAGATGCAGGCCGATGCCCCAGTAGAGGAGCGTGAGGTCGTCGTCGCCGTAGCGTGCCGTGTCGAGCGTCGCGATGCGGGCGAAGCCCCGCCCGTCGAGGAGCGTGTCGACGACCGCGTGGAGCTTGGACGCGAGACGGTCGAGAGGGAAGTCGTCGCGCTCGAGCTCCAACGGGTCGTCGCTCTTCTTCTTGGCCACGGCCAGGGCGGCGTCGAGCTCGGCGTGGTCGGACGCGCTCAGGCGCAGTGTCCACGCCGCCGGATCGGCGATATCCCCGGCCCTCCACTCGGCTGCCGGCTCCAACTCATGCAGTGCGCTGGCCGTCATGTCGGCTCCTCTCTGTTCACGGTTACTCGTTCAGGGTTCCCGGTGATCACGAGGCCCGCCGCGCGCCGGCCGTGTCGCGTCCTCCACGGACGAGCCGCCCGGGCAGCGCGCCCGTGGGCTCGCCGTCTCGATACGTGATCTCCCCGGCCACGACAGTGGCGCGGTAGCCGCGGGCACCCTGGAGAAGCCGCTTGCCGCCGGCGGGCAGGTCGTAGGCCATGACCGGCACCTCGCAGGCCAGGATGTCGAAATCGATGACGTTGACGTCAGCCCGCATGCCCGGAGCCAGGACGCCGCGGTCGTGGAGTCCAACTGCCGCGGCGTGTCGCGCTGGTCAGCTGCTCGACGACGCGGCCCACCTCTATGCGGCCGTACGCGCGGTCGCGGGACCAGTGGGAGAGCGCGTACGTCGGGAAGCTAGCGTCGGAGATGAGGCCGACGTGGGCTCCGCCGTCGCCCAGGCCGAAGACGGTGTAGAGGGTGGGCGAGCATCTCGCCACAGGCATCGAGGTTCCCGTCGGCGTAGTTGGAGAACGGGGTGTAGAGGAAATTCTGGCCTTCGTTCTCGGACAGCAGGTCGAGCAGCAGGGCGGCCGGATCGACTCCCCGCGCCGCCGCCAGCCGCAGGACACTCGTCTCGGGTGCGGGCTCGTAGTCGGGCACGTCACCGAGCGGGTACAGGCGCCCGTAGTCGACCGGGCGCGGCCCGCCCCGCCGGCGCCCGCCATCACCAGCGACACCGTCGGCTGCCATGTCGGCCAGCAGACGGGCGCGCCATGCCGGATCGCGCAGGGCGCGGGCCTGACTCGGCCACGGGCAGGGCAGCGATGTCCCCGTAGGCCGGGAACGCGACGATGGGGTGGTACGAGGACTGCAGCCCGACCAAAAGCCCCACGGGGCGCGGCGCGACCTGCGCCCGGATGGGCAGTCCCTCGGCGACCGCGGCCTCAATCCGCCCCAGCAGGTCCCGCCAGGCCTCGGGTCGGCGGTGGCTCTGGGCCAACGAGAGCGACAGGGGCACGCCCGTGCGCGCCACCATGGAGCGGACCAACTCGAACTCGCCGTCGGTGTCGGGCCAGAAGTCTGAGATCAGCTCCACCACGCCGTGCCCGGCGTCAGCGACGCCGAGTGCGATCGCCTCGAGCTCGTCGGTGCTGGCGCGCAGCGACGGCGTCGGGTCGCCGGTGGCCGTTCGGTGGTTCAGCGTCCGTGACGTCGAGAACCCGATCGCCCCGGCCCGCATGGCCTCGGTCGCCAGGGTGCGCATGGCCGCCGCGTCCTCCGGCGTCGCCTCCTCCAGGCGAGCGGCCCGCTCGCCCATGACGTAGAGGCGCAGGGCACCATGGGGGAGCTGCGCGCACAGGTCGATGTCGTGGGGCATCCGCTCGACGGCGTCGAGATACTCGCCGAAGCTCTCCCACGACCACTCGATCCCCTCGTCGAGCACGGCGCCGGGGATGTCCTCGACCCCTTCCATGAGCGAGATGAGCCGGGGGTGGGCGTCGGGCCGCACCGGTGCGAAGCCGACGCCGCAATTGCCCATCACGGCCGTCGTGACGCCGTGCCAGCTCGACGGCGTCATCCGCTCGTCCCACGTCGCCTGCCCGTCGTAGTGCGTGTGGATGTCGACGAAGCCCGGCGTGACCAGCAGGCCGGTGGTGTCGATCTCCTCCGCGCCCCGGCCGGGCACCGCTCCCACCGTGGTGATGGTCCCGTCGTCCACCGCGACGGCGGCCGGGAGGGGTTCGCCGCCCCGCCCGTCGGCCACCAGCCCGCCCCGGATCACGAGGTCGTGTGTCGTCGCTGCCATGCCCTGCCCCTCACTCTCCCGACCAGCCGGGAGATAGTTAGATCGATCTAACTATATGCCAGACCAGGTCCCGTGGCAAGGGCCCGTGGCCGATCAGGGCTCGGCCCCGAAGACGGCACCGAGGCGCTCCTCACGGGTCTCCGCGTGGGCGGCAGCGAGATCCCGCAGGAAGCTCCGCATGTGGGCGCGGTCCACGCCGGGCACCAGCTCCTCCATCCGGTCGGCCAGCTCCTGCTCGAAGCGGGCCAGCCGGGCCCGGCCCTCCCGCGTGAGCTCGACCCGGGTCACCCGCCCGTCGCCCGTCTCGTCCACGGCGTCGGCTACCCAGCCCTGCTGGCGCAGACCGGTGATCATGGCCGAGACCGTCGGCTTGGTGACCGCATTGGCTGCCGCCAGCTCCCCGGCGCGCCGGGAGCCGCCCAGGAGGTAGAGCAACGTGCGGTACTGCGCCATGCTCAGGTCGCCCCGGCGGGCGACCTGTTCGAACTCGCGGTAGAGGGAGACGACCAGGCGCACACCCGGGGCACGTTCGTCTGCCGCAGAGGCCATGCGCTGCACCATAGGTTCGCCGGCCGGCCCCTCGGGCACGACCGGCGCGCACGTGGGACGCCCTACCCGGTCAGCGTGAGGGTCCCGTCGGGGGCCAGGTCGCCGGTGCGGCCGATGCCCTCCTCGGCGCAGAGCCGCGCCAGCTCGTCGGCGTCTTTCACGTTGCCCCAGGCCCGGACGCCGTCGGCGGTGCGGCAGGCGAGGATGCCGCGTTCGGGTGTGCCGTCACGGTCGAAGGCGACCGTGTAGGTCTCGACGCTGACCGTGCCGGTGGCTTCAGGATCGATCGGGCAGCGCGGGAGCGCGTCGACGGCGGGCTGGACACTCCGCCACGGGAAGGGTCGGCTCTCGCCGTGGGACGGCGGGCGCGAGGCGTAGACCCCGAGGGAGTGCTTGGTGGCGTACCACCCCAGGCCGCTGACGAGCGCCGCGCTGTCCGGTCGGCTGCGCAGCGCGCCGACGGCGCATGCGATGCCGTGTGCGGTGTAGTTGTTCCCGGGACCTCCGCCGAACGTGAGCCCGCCGGTCAGTGTCAACGGGCGGTCCGGGTCGTCGACGGCGAGCCCGAGCTCGCGAGCCGCCATCTGCACCACGGCGGGGAAGCACGAGTAGAGGTCGACGAACGTGATGTCGTCGACGCCCAGCCCGGCCTGCTCGAGTGCCGCCGCGCCGGCGAACCGGATGGCGGGGGAGCGGTGCAGCTCGGGTCGCTCGGAGATGAACCAGTGGTCATTGGCGTCCGCGCCCGGCGAGGGGGAAGACCCAGCGCTCCTCGGGCACGCCGGCGGCGCTGGCGGCCGCCGCGGAGCACACGATGGAGGCCGCACCTTGGTCGACCTGCATGTTGGCCGTGCAGAGCTTTGGATAGGGGAACGACACCATGCGGTTGCCGGGGGCGGGAGAGACGATCTCGTCCGGCGTGCGGGCGGTGCGGATCCAGGCGTGGGGATTGCCCGCGGCCACCTCGCTGAAGCGGGACCACAGGGCGCCGATCCGGGCCCTGTGCTCTCGCAACGTCCAGCCGTTGGCCGCGCGCAGGGCGTTCTCGAACAAGGGGTAGGCGTGCACCGGCAGGACAACGCCGCGCTGCATCTCGAGCTCGGTCGCGCCGGGCTTCTCCGCCCCGAAGACGGCGGCCGGCGGTGTGCCCTCGGGCTGGCTCGCCCACTTGAGCCACGGACGGTCCGGGTCGCGACGCGCCAGGGCGCGGGCGTACATCGCCTCGGCGCCGGTCATCAGCACGACGTCCAGCTCACCCCGGCTGATGGCGAGACAGGCCTGGTGCATGAGCGCCTGCGGGTTGTTGCCCCCGATGGACGAGACCATGAGCTCCGCCGGCTCGTCACCCTCGGCGAAGCCGAGACGCGCCGCCACCAGAAGGGCGGGGTTGACGGTGGGCCAGCTCAGCGACGCCACGACACGGATGCTGTCGGCGCGCCTGATGAGGGCCCGCCCGGCCGGGGCTGCGCCGCCGGCCGGGACGCCGTCGCAATCCTCCGCCGCCGCAAGCAGCGCCGCCGTCATGAGCTCCAGCGGCTCGGGCCTCGCCACGGGGTCGAGTCCGGCGTCGGGTGGCGTGGCAATCTGGCCCACTCCGACCACGACGGGGGTCCGCGGGTCGAGCGTCATGGAGCGAGCAGCGTACCGGTTCAACCACGGGAGCCCCCCGGGGCACCGGTAGACTCGATGCCCATGCGTGTCGCTGTCGGCCCCGATCACGCCCGGTTCGACCTCGAGGAGATCCCGAGGACCGAAGCCGTTCCCGACAGCTCAGTCGAAGGGACCTCATGAGCAGCTACGAGACCGCCCTGGCCGCCGATACCGAGGTGGCGCACCTCATCGGGGAGGAGCTCAACCGCCAGCAGACCACGCTGCAGCTGATCGCCTCGGAGAACTTCACGTCGCCCGCGGTGCTCGCCGCGTCGGGCTCGGTGCTGACGAACAAGTACGCGGAGGGGTATCCCGGCCGCCGCTACTACGGGGGCAACCGAGTCATCGACGAGGTGGAGGAGCTCGCCCGCGCCCGGGCCACCGCCCTGTTCGGCGCCGACCATGCCAACGTGCAGCCGCACGCGGGGGCCAGCGCCAATCTCGCCGTCTACCAGGCGTTGCTCGAACCAGGTGCGACCATCCTCGCCATGCGGCTCGACCACGGCGGCCACCTGACGCACGGGTCGCCCGCCTCCATCGTCTCGAAGTTCTGGCGCTTCGTGTCCTACGGCGTCACTCCGCAGTCGGCGGACGAGTCGAACCCCGGCGAGGTCATCGACTTCGACCAGGTCGCCCACCTCGCCAAGACCGAGAAGCCGGCTCTGATTATCGCGGGCTCGACGGCCTACGCCCGGGTGATCGACCCCCGGCCCTTCCGCGAGATCGCTGACTCGGTGGGGGCGCGCTTCATGTTCGACGCCGCCCACCCGGCCGGCCTCATCGCCGGCGGTGCCCACCCGAGCCCGGTCGGCGTGGCCGACGTCGTCACGCTCACCACCCACAAGACGCTGCGCGGCCCGCGCGGGGGCGCCATCCTGTGCGGGGAGGACCTGGCCAAGAAGATCGACAGCGCGGTGTTCCCGGGGCTCCAGGGCGGTCCTCTCGAGCACATCATCGCGGCCAAGGCCGTGGCCTTCGCCGAGGCGGCGAGGCCCGACTTCCGCCAGTACGCCGGGCAGGTCGTCGCCAACGCGGCGGCCCTGGCCGAAGCGCTGGCCGGGCACGGGTTCCGGCTCGTCTCCGGCGGCACCGACAACCACATGTTGCTGGTCGACCTGCGACCCTTCGACCAGGAGCTGACCGGAAAGGAAGCCCAGGAGGTGCTGGACCGGGCCGGCATCACCTGCAACCGCAACACGATTCCCGACGATCCCCGCTCCCCGTTCCTCACCTCCGGCCTCCGCCTGGGGTCGGCTGCGGAGACGACGGCGGGCATGGGGACCGACGAGATGCGCCTGGTGGCCGATTTCATCGTGCGCACGCTCAAGGCCCGGACCGACGAGGGGGAGATCGACGCGGTGCGCTCGGACGTCGCCGAACTGTGCGCCGCCTTCCCGCCGTACCCCGATCTCCTGGCCTAGCGCATGCCCGACATCGGCTGGTACGGCCTGGTCCTGGTGATTGCGGCGGGAGCCACGGCCGCACTGACCGTCCCGGCCAAGCGCATCGCGCTCCGGGTGGGCTACGTCGCCTACCCCGGCGAGCGCTCGGTGCACACCAGACCGACACCCTACGGCGGTGGTGCCGCCATGTTCATGGGGTTCATGGTCGCGGTGCTGGGCGCGGCCGCCGTGCCCCAGCTGCGCCCGATCTTCCAGGATTCGCCCGAGATGGCCGGCGTCGTGCTGGCCGCCGGCGCCATGTTCGCGGTCGGGCTGATCGACGACGTCCGCGACATGTCGGCCCCGGCGAAGATGGCCGGACAGGTCCTCGCCGCCAGCATCCTCTACTTCAGCGGCGTGACCATGTACGAGCTGAAGATCCCGCTGGCGGGGTTCTTCGTCCTGACGCCGGGGATCGTCCCCCTGATCACCGCGGCGTGGGTGATCGCGCTGACCAACGCCGTCAACCTGATCGACGGCCTCGACGGCCTGGCCGCCGGCGTGGTGGCCATCGGAGGGGGCGCCCTCGCGCTCTACGGGATCCGCCTCATGGGACTCGGCCTGTTGCCCAGCGACAACATCGGACCGCTGGTGGCCGTGGTCGCCTGCGGGATCTGCCTCGGCTTCCTGCCCTTCAACTTCAACCCGGCCCGCATCTTCATGGGGGATGCCGGCGCGCATTTCCTCGGCCTGCTCATGGCGGCCTCGACGATGGTGATCGGCGGCCGCGTCCCGACCGCCGTGCCCATCAGTGGCGTCACCTACTTCTTCTTCGCCCCCCTGTTCATCCCCATCCTGATTCTCGGGGTCCCGCTCGTCGACATGGCCTTCGCCTTCGTGCGGCGCACGGCGCGGGGGACCGGGTTCGACACCCCGGACAAGGAGCACATCCACCATCGCCTGCTCCGTCTCGGCCACGGACCTCGGCGCAGCGTCATCATCCTGTGGGCCTGGACGGCGATCCTGTCCAGCTTCCTTCTCTTCCCCCTCTTCGTGCACCAGGTCAACGCCTTCATCCCGATCGGGGCCGCCGCCCTCGGCGTGGGCCTCTACACGTTCTTCCACCCCGGGCTGCGCCGGGGGAACGGAGAAGACGAGGACGAGCAGCGCGACCAGGGATTTCCCCCCCTCCCGAGGAGGCGGAACGGGTCAGCGAGGTGGTCCGGTTCCCTTCCTGACCGTTTGGACGCCATCTGGGCCGGGATGCGATGATGAGTGCTGTGTACCCCGTCCACCTCGCCTCGTCCGACGCTGCCGCTCCGGCAGCCTCGCGGACGACGGACTCCGGCGCGCCACGCACCGCATAAGGGGGCAGCAGTCGCATGCGTGGTCAAGTGAGCGTCGACGTGCGCGCCCATCCGGGTGAGCGATCCGGACGAATCCCGCCAGCAACAGGAGCCCAAGCCGCTCCCCGGCGCCGCGGCATTCCTCGGCATGGGGCTGTCCGCCGCCGTCTGTGTGGGCATCGGGCTCGGGCTCGGGCTCTGGGTGGACAGCGTGCTGCACACCGCGCCGGCGTTCCTGCTGGTGGGCCTGGCGCTCGGTCTGGCGGTGGCCGCGCTCAGCGTCATCAAGCAGATCCGCACGTACCTGTAGAGGCCCGGCCGTGAACATGCTCGACGGGCTCTCGGGTCTCGGGGGCAACGCGCTGGCCAAGGTGCTCCGCCGCACCGTCGTCTCCGCCGTCATCGTCGGGGCGGCCGCCGTCATCATCGCGCTGCTGCTTTCCGTGCCCTGGGCCGCCCTCGGGCTGGCCATCGGGCTCTCCATGGCCGTCGTCAACCTGCGCTTCCTCGACGCCGGTGTGGCCAAGCTCAACACCGGGGGTGAGACCAACAACAAGGTCCTCCGGCGCGCCATGGGCACCAAGAGCGTGTCCCGCCTCGGCGTCATCACGCTGATCTGCATCGGCCTCCTGCTCCTGAACGGCGCGCTGGGTATCGGCGCCGTGGCCGGCCTCGTCATCTTCCAGTTGCTCTTCGTGGTCAACGTCGGGCGCGTCATCATCTCGCAGGGGATCCAATGAGCGGCAACAGCTTCGTGCTCGCCAGTGGCAACATCACGATCGGCGCCCACCACAGCGTGTGGCACGTGGCGGGCCTCACCATCTACGGGGACGTCGTGTGGACCACGCTGATCGCCGCGGCCATCGTCCTCGGCTTCGGGCTGCGCATGCGGGCCAAGGTCACCTCGGGGGTCCCCGGGAAGCTGCAGCTCTTCTGGGAGACGCTGGTCGAGCAGGTCTCCGACCTGGCCTCGTCGGCCATCGGCCCCGAGGGGCTGCCCTTCGTCGGCCTGGGCGTCACCGTCTTCTTCTTCATTCTGATCTGCAACTGGCTCGCCTTCGTGCCCAGCGGCGACCCCGGGTTCCTGGCCCCGCCGACGGGGGACGTGAACCTTCCCCTGGCGCTGGCCCTCACGGTCTTCTTCCTGGTGCACTACAACTCGGTCAAGGCACGCGGTTTGAAGGGCTACTTCAAGCACTACGCCCAGCCGTACGCCGCACTGACGCCGATCAACATCATCGAGGAGATCACCAAGCCGATCACGCTGACCTTCCGGCTCTTCGGCAACATCTTCTCGGGCGTGCTCATGGTCGCAGTCATCGTCACCCTGATCCCGCCCTACCTGTCCTGGATCGGGCTTCTCATCTGGAAGCCGTTCGACGAGCTGTTCATCGGCGCGATCCAAGCCTTCATCTTCGCCCTCCTGACCATCATGTACCTCGGCATGGGCATGAGCCGGGACGCCCACTAGGCGCCGGCGGGGACGGGACCCGGAACGACCCCTCACTCGAACACGATCTCAACAAAGGAGAGGAACCATGGCAGCAAACAACATTGAGGGTGCGGTACGCATCGCCGGCGCGCTCGTCGGTGGCGGGCTGGCACTCGGCGGGGGTGCCATCGGTGCCGCGGTCGGCGACGGACTCGCCGGTTCGCAGACGATCGCCGCCATCGCACGGCAGCCCGAGATCGAGGCCAAGGCCCGTCAGTACTTCTTCCTGACCGTCGGCCTGGTGGAGGCCATGTACTTCATCAACCTGCTGTTCATGGTGGTCTTCGTCTACGTCTTCGCCGCCAAGAGCATCTCCTAGTCGCGCTTCACTGCCCACCGTCCACCCGCCGGAGACAACCCGGAGACCGAGAGCATCATGACCACAGCAGGCATCTTCCTATTGCCCAATGGGACGTTCTTCATTGAGCTGATCGTCTCGATCGTCCTGATCCTGGCCATCTACAAGTGGGTGCTCCCACCCCTCAACAAGGCGATGGAGGAGCGCCAGGAGAAGATCAGGTCGTCCCTCGAAGCGGCCGATCAGGCGCGCGCCGACGCCGAGGCGGCCGACGACGAGCGCCGGACCGTGCTCGAGGAAGCGCGTCAGCAGGCGCGCGAGATCGTCGCCACGGCCAACCGAACGGCCGAGCAGGTGCGCACCGACGCCCAGGCGCGCGGGCAGGGCGAGTACGAGCGCATCGTGGGCAACGCCGACGTCGAGATCGCTCTGGCCCGCCAGCGGGCCGTGGAGGAAGCGGCGGCGCGCATGGGCGAGATAGTGATGGAGGTGGTGGAGCGGCTCATCGGGCGCGAAGTTGACGCCGAGGCCCACCGTGATCTGATTGACGAGGCCGTCGCCGCGCTCCGGGCCGACACGGCCGGGGGTGCCGCCGCCGCCGGGACCGGGGCCCGACAGTGAACCCGACGCTTCAGGGGTACACGGCCGCCGTGGCCGAGACGGCCGGGCCGGCCGCGCTCGCGGGCCTGGCGGCCGACCTTGAAGCGATTGAGCAGCTCGTGCTGGCCAACAACCAGCTGCGAGCTGCGCTGACCGACACCGCCGTCCACGGGCCCGCCCGCCGGGCCGTCGTCCTCGACCTGCTGGACGGGAGGGTCTCACCCGCGGCACGCCGGCTGGCGGCGTTCGCCTGTATGGCGGTCGCCGCACCCGAGGTCCCCGCCGCGCTCGGCTGGGTCAGCACCCGGGTGCGTCACCTCGACGAGGGACAGGACGAGGAGCCGGGATTGAGCCTGACCCAGTCCCGCCAGCGCGTCGGCGGCTTCGCCACGGCGGTGCACGAGGACATGTCCACCGCCGAGCTGGAGTCGCTCGAGGACGACCTGTTCCGCTTCGCCCGGATCGTGTCCGCCACGCCGGCCCTCCGCTCCGCCCTGACGGATCGTGACCTGGACGTGGCGGCGCGCCGGGGGCTGGTCACCGAGCTGCTGCAGGGAAAGATGTCGCCCGCGAGCCTTCTGCTCGCCCGCTACGCCGTGACGGGGGGGCGGGCCCGGGACTTCGTCGGCACCCTGGACTTCCTGGTGGAGCTCACTGCGCAGGCCCGGGGCTGGCGCATCGCCCGCGTCCGTGCCGCGGCACCCATCGACGAGGCGCAGCGGACCGAATTGACCGATTCGCTCGGATCGCTGGCCGGTGCGCCCGTGGAGCTGCAAGTGGAGGTCGACGCGTCGCTGCTGAGCGGCGCGGTGATCCGCATCGGCGACCTTCAGGTGGACGCCACGGCGCGGGGGCGGATCGACGCGCTGCGCGAGCACTTCGCGCCGACCGGCTGGGCACCGCCCGGATTCGGCCGGGGGCAGAGTTCGAATGATCAGACAGAGGGAGCAGAGTGATGGCAGAGCTCACGATCGACGCCAGTGAGATCACCAAGGCGCTGGAGCGCCACGTCGAGGAGTACACCCCGGCCGTGGGCACCGAGCAGATCGGGCGCATCGTCGAGGTTGGTGACGGCATCGCCCGGGTGTCCGGGCTGCCCGGTGCCGCGGTGAACGAATTGCTCGAGTTCGAGGACGGGACCCTGGGTCTTGCGCTGAACCTCGACGAGGACACCATCGGTGCCGTCGTCCTGGGTGAGGTCGACAGCCTCGAAGAGGAGCAGACGGTCAAGGCCACCGGACGGATCCAGACCGTGCCGGTCGGCGACGCGCTGCTCGGCCGCGTGGTCAATGCCCTGGGAGAGCCGCTCGACGGCAAGGGACCGGTCAACACCACCGAGACGCGCCGCATGGAGGTGCAAGCCCCCGGGATCGTCGGCCGCCAGCCGGTGAGCGAGCCGTTGCAGACCGGCATCAAGGCCATTGACGCCATGACGCCGATCGGCCGCGGGCAGCGTGAGTTGATCATCGGCGACCGCAAGACCGGCAAGACCACGGTCGCCGTCGACACCATCATCAACCAGGCCGGCCAGGGTGTGAAGTGCATCTACGTGGCCATCGGGCAGAAGAACTCCTCGGTGGCGCAGACGGTGGCGACGCTGGAAGACCACCAGGCGCTCGAGTACACCGTCGTGGTGGTCGCCTCGGCCGGGGACCCCGCTCCGTTCAAGTACCTGGCGCCCTACGCCGGCTGCGCCATGGGCCAGCACTGGATGGAGAACGGCGAGCACACGCTCATCATCTACGACGACCTCTCCAAGCAGGCGGAGGCCTACCGGTCGGTCTCGCTCCTGCTCCGGCGTCCGCCAGGCCGCGAGGCCTACCCCGGCGACGTGTTCTATCTCCACTCGCGCCTGCTCGAGCGGGCCGCCAAGCTCTCCGACGCTCTGGGTGCCGGGTCGATGACGGCCCTCCCCGTCATTGAGACCAAGGCCGGCGACATCTCGGCCTACATCCCGACCAACGTCATCTCCATCACCGACGGCCAGGTCTTCTTGGAGACCGACCTGTTCAACTCGGGTATCCGGCCGGCCATCAACGTCGGCAACTCCGTGAGCCGGGTGGGCAGCGCGGCCCAGGTCAAGGCGATGAAGCAGGTTTCCGGGACCCTCAAGCTGGACCTGGCGCAGTTCCGCGAGCTCGAGTCGTTCGCCACGTTCGGCTCGGAGCTCGACCGTGTGTCCCAGGCCCAGCTCGACCGCGGGTACCGCCTGACGGAGCTGCTCAAGCAGCCCCAGAACCAGCCGGTGCCGGTCGAGGAGCAGGTCGTGGTCATTTACGCCGGGACCAAGGGCTGGACGGACACCGTCCCGGTGAGCGAGGTGCAGCGCTTCGCGACCGAGCTCATCGAGTACTTCAGGGCCAACCACCCGGCCGTGCTCGAGGCGATCCGCACCACGGGCGCCCTGCCCGACGACGACGAGCTCGACAAGGGCATGACCACCTTCCTCGAGGGCTTCGACACGGGGAAGGTCGACTGACCCATGGCCGGAGGCCAAGAGCGCATTCTGCGGCGCCGTATCCGCAGTGTGCAGTCCACGAGGAAGATCACCAAGGCGATGGAGCTCATCGCCGCGTCGCGCATCGTGCGCGCCCAGAACCGCATCGCGGCGAACCGTCCCTTCCGCGAGGGCATGGAGCGCGTCCTGCGACTGACGGCGGCGGCCGACCCCATCGCGGCCACCAAGCTGCTCGGGACGCCCGAATCGCCCAGTCACGTCGGGATCCTGGCCATCGCCGGTGACCGCGGCCTGGCCGGGTCCTACAACTCGGGCGTGTTGCGCCTGACAGAGCGCATGGTGGCTGAGCACCGGGCCGCCGGCACCGAGGTCACGGTGTGGTCGGTGGGCAAGAAGGCCCCTCCGTACCTCCGCTACCGCGGCATTGAGGTGGCGCAGTCGTTCGTCGGCGTGGCCGACCGCCCCGAGTTCGGCGACGCCCGGCACATCGCCGCCGTCGTGGCCGCACCCTTCGTCGCCGGTGCTATCGACCTGGTGCAGATGGTGTCCACCCGCTTCATTTCCGCCGGGACCCAGCGTGTCGAGGCGATGCAGATGTTGCCCCTGCCGCCGCCCGATACCGATGAGCAGCTCGCGGAGGTCGCCGAAGAGGGGACGCTCGAGGGCTACACCGAGTTCGAGCCGGAGCCCGCCAAGCTCCTGGCCGAGTTGGCCCCCCGGGCCCTGGAGGCGGAGATCTTCGCCGCGCTGCTCGAGGGCGCGGCGTCGTTCTTCACCGCGCAACAGCGAGCCATGGCGGCCGCCACCGAGAACGCCGACGAGCTCGTTCGCACCCTGACCCGCGTCATGAACCGGGCCCGTCAGGACGCCATCACCACCGAGATCATGGAGATCGTCGGCGGAGCCGAGGCGCTCCGCCAAGCGAAGGGAGCTTGACCGCATGACCACCACCGCACAGAGGGACGCCGCCGCGGGACCCCGCTCGAGGAGGGACGGGTCGTTGCCATCGCCGGGCCGGTGATCGACGTCGAGTTCCCCCCGCACGCCTTGCCGGAGATCAACTACGAGGTCGAGTTCGACATTGAGCTCGACGGGACGACGCACACCGTCGCGGCGGAGGTGGCCCAGCAGATCGGTGACGGGCGCGTCCGTTGCATCTGTATGCAGCAGACGGACGGTCTCGTGCGCGGCGCGGCGGTGCGCAATCTCGGTCGCGGCATCTCCGTCCCGGTCGGCAACGCCGTGCTCGGCCACGTGTTCAACGTGTTGGGGCAGCCGCTCGACACCGACTCGATCGAGGGCATCGATGAGCGCTGGGAGATCCATCGCAGCGCACCGGCCTTCGACCAGCTGGAGCCGCGGTCCCAGATGTTCGAGACCGGGATCAAGGTGATCGACCTGCTCGAGCCGTACGTCCAGGGTGGCAAGATCGGCCTCTTCGGGGGAGCCGGCGTCGGCAAGACCGTCATCATTCAGGAGATGATCCACCGCGTGGCCCAGCAGTACAGCGGGGTCTCGGTCTTCGCCGGCGTGGGCGAGCGCACGCGTGAGGGCACCGACATGTGGCTCGAGATGCAGGAGTCCGGCGTCATCGACAAGGCCGCACTGGTCTACGGCCAGATGGACGAGCCCCCCGGTGTGCGCCTCCGCGTCGCCCTGGCTGCGCTCACCATGGCCGAGTACTTCCGGGACGTACAGCACCAGGACGTGCTGCTCTTCGTCGACAACATCTTCCGTTTCGTCCAGGCCGGCTCCGAGGTCTCCACCCTGCTCGGCCGGATGCCCTCCGCCGTGGGCTACCAGCCCACGCTGGCCGACGAGATGGGCGAGCTGCAGGAGCGGATCACCTCCACCAAGGGGAAGTCGATCACCTCGCTGCAGGCCGTCTACGTCCCGGCCGACGATTACACCGACCCGGCTCCGTTCACGACCTTCACCCACCTCGACGCCACGACCGAGCTGTCGCGCCAGATCGCCGCCTTGGGCATCTACCCGGCCGTGGACCCGCTGGCGTCGACGTCGAACATCCTGGCGCCCGAGGTCGTCGGTGACCGCCACTACGCCGTGGCCCGCCGAATCCAGGAGATCCTGCAGCGGTACAAGGAGCTGCAGGACATCATCGCCATCCTCGGCATGGACGAGTTGTCCGAGGAGGACCGCGTGACCGTGACCCGGGCCCGCAAGGTGCAGCGCTTCCTGTCCCAGCCGTTCTTCGTGGCCGAGGTCTTCACCGGCGTGCCCGGGATCTTCGTGCCCATCGACGAGACGGTGGAATCGTTCGAGGCGCTCGCCAACGGCGATCTCGACAACATCCCGGAGCAGGCGTTCCTCAACGTCGGTGGCGTGGAGTCGGTGCTCGAGAAGGCCAAGACGCTCGAAGAGGGTGCCGGCTAGTGGCCGACGGTGTCTTCGGCGTGGAGATCGTCACGCCCGAGCAGTCCCTCCTGGCCGGCGGCGCCAGATCCATCGTGCTGGCCACCTCCGAAGGTGACCTCACCGTGCTCGACGGGCACACGCCCCTGGTGGGCGACGTCGTCCCGGGCGAGGTGAAGGTCGAAGAGCCCGACGGGACCCTGGTGCTCCTGGCGGTCCACGGCGGATTCCTCCAGGTCGACACCAGCCCGGGCGCCGCCGCCGGCCTGGCCGAGGGCGACGGGCCGCTTCCCGGGTTGTCGACCCGGGTCACGGTGCTCGCCGGCGTCGCCGAGCTGGCCTCGGAGATCGACGTGCCCCGGGCCGAGCAGGCCCGCGACCGCGCCGCTCAACGCGTCAGCGAGCTCGGGTCGGGCCGGGGACAGGTCGCGGAGGACGTCGAGGAGGACGTGGAACTGGCCGAGGCGGAGGGCGCCCTCTCGCGGGCCGAGCTGCGGCTGGCCGTGGTCGCCGACAGCGCGGCCTAGCAACTTCCGGCGGCCGGACCGGTCTGCGGACCGGAATCAACCGAACGAGATCGAGCTGAACTCCGCCAGCTTGGCCAACGCGTGGCTGGCGTCGATCTTGCGCAGCGTCCCCGACTTGGAGCGCATGACCAGCGACTGCGTGGTGGCCCCGAACTCGTGGTACTGCACGCCCTGCAACAGCTCGCCATCGGTGATGCCGGTGGCGGCGAAGAAGCAGTTGTTCCCCTGGACGAGGTCGTCGGTCGTCAGCACGGCGTCGAGTGCGTACCCCTGTTCGGCGGCCGCGGCGCGCTCCTGCTCGTTGCGCGGGTAGAGCCTTCCCTGGATCTCCGCACCCATGCACTTCGAGCGCGGCCGCGGCCAGCACGCCCTCGGGGGTGCCTCCGATGCCGAAGAGGATGTCGGTGCCCGCTCCGGGCCACCCGGTGGCGATCGCACCCGCCACGTCGCCGTCGGTGATCAGGCGGATCCGGGCCCCGGTGGACCGCACCTCGGCGACGAGGGCGTCGTGACGAGGCCGGTCGAGGATGACCGCAGTCAGGTCACGCACGGGACGGCCCAAGGCCTCCGATAGGGCGTGGAGGTTCTCGGTCGGCGTACGCCGGATGTCGCAGGCGCCCTTGGCGCGCGGTCCCACGGCGAGCTTCTCCATGTAGACGCACGGGCCGGGGTCGAACATGGCGCCGCGCTCGGCCACGGCGATGACCGCCAGCGCGCCACCGCGGCCCTGGGCGGTCAGGGTGGTGCCGTCAATGGGGTCCACGGCGATGTCGGTCAGCGGGGGAGTGCCGTCGCCGATCTTCTCCCCGTTGAAGAGCATCGGCGCATTGTCCTTCTCGCCCTCGCCGATGACGACGATCCCGTCCATCGGCACGCTGGCCAGAACGGTCCGCATGGCCTCGACCGCGGCCGCGTCGGCGCCCACCTTGTCGCCCCGGCCCATCCAGCGGCTGGCCGCCATCGCCGCCGCCTCGGTCGTGCGCACGAGGTCCATGGCCAGGTTCCGGTCGGGGGCTTGAATCGACGTCACCACTGGCCCTGACCATAGTGGGTGGCGGATCGTGGCTTGCCCGTCGGGCCGCCCTCCAGCGGCGATACTTGGGTCGTGGATCAGATCGTCGTCGAGCCCAACGGACCGCTCCGGGGGACCGTCAGCGCAGGCGGCGCCAAGAATTCGGCCCTCAAGCTGATGGCGGCCTGCCTGCTGGCCGAGGGCAGCACGGTCCTTTCCAACGTCCCGCACATCTCCGACGTCGAGACCATGGCCGAGGTCCTCCGCGCCATGGGGGCGCGGGTGGAGCGCCTCGACAACGGGGATGTCAGTGTGACGACCCCACCAGAGGGTGACCTGGTGCCGTCCGGTCCCTACGAGCTCTTCGAGCGGATGCGGGCCTCGGTCGTGGTCCTCGGGCTCCTCCTCTCCCGCTGCGGCTCCGTGCGGGTGCCGCTGCCCGGCGGGGACGACTTCGGGGACAGGCCGATCAACTTCCACCTCAGCGGCCTCAGCGCCATGGGTGCCCGTTTCGAGTCGTCCCACGGCGAGGTGCGGGGGACGGTGCCGGGTGGCCGCCTGGTCGGCACGCGGGTCGTCCTGGAGTACCCCAGCCACACGGCGACGGACAACCTGCTCATGGCGGCGGTGCTGGCCAAGGGCTCGACGGTGATTGAGAACGCCGCCAAGGAGCCCGAGGTGGCCGACCTGGCCTCCATGCTGTGCGACATGGGGGCGGTGGTGCGCGGTGCCGGTACCTCCCGCCTTGAGATCGAGGGGGTGGAGTCGCTCCGACCCACCCGTCATGCGGTCGTCCCGGACCGGGTGGTGGCGGCGACCTACCTGGCGGCGGTCGGCATGGCGGGCGGTGATGTCACGATCGCCGACGCCCGGCCCGACCACATGGAGATGCTCCTGCGCAAGGTCAACCAGATGGGCGTGGCCACCGACATGGGCCCGCACGGCCTGCGGGCCAGTGCGGGCGAGCGCCTGGCGGCGGCCGATATCGCCACGCTCCCGTACCCGGGTGTGGCGACCGACTACAGCCCCCTGCTCGTCGCCATGCTCACGGTGTCCGACGGTGTGGGGATCCTCACCGAGAACCTGTTCTCCGGGCGGTTCCGCTACGTGGAGGAGTTGCGGCGGATGGGCGCGGACATACGGACCGAGGGCCACCATGCCGTCGTCCGCGGCGCCCCCCGGCTCTCGGGCGCCCCCGTGCGGGCCCCCGACATACGGGCCGGCGTGGCCCTGGTGCTGGCCGGGCTCGTGGCCGAAGGGCAGACTGTGGTGAGCGGTGCCCATCACATCGGTCGCGGCTACGAGGACCTGGCCGGGGCGCTGTGCTCGCTGGGAGCCAGGGTGACCCGCCGGTGAGCCCGCTGCCGGCCGATCCGGCGGTCCTGCTCGAGCGGGCCAGGGCGGACGACCGCGTCGCGCTCGGCGCGGCTGCTCTCGTACGTCGAGCGGGGTGGCGAGACGGCCACGGCGGTCGCGCGGCTCGCCTACCGTTCCGATGTCCCCTTCACCGTCGGCCTGACCGGTGCGCCGGGTTCCGGGAAGTCCACGTTGACCGACGGCCTCATCACCGAGGTCCGCGGCGGCTGGCCCGGAGCGGCCGCCATCCCCCAGGTGGCGGTGGTGGCCGTCGACCCGACCTCGCCCTTCAGCGGAGGCGCCATCCTGGGCGACCGCGTGCGCATGAGCCAGCACGCGCTCGACCCGACCGTGTTCATCCGGTCGATGGCGACGCGGGGTCATCTCGGAGGGCTCTCGCTCGCCGTCCCCGACGCCATTCGCCTGTTCGGGGCCGCGGGCATCGGCGTGATCATCGTCGAGACCGTCGGGGTCGGGCAGATGGAGGTCGAGATCGCATCGGCCGCTGATACCACCGTGGTGGTGGTCACGCCCGGCTGGGGTGACTCCATGCAGGCGAGCAAGGCCGGGCTCCTCGAGGTTGCCGACGTCTTCGTGATCAACAAGGCGGACCGGCCGGGCGTGCGGGAGGCCCGCCGCGATCTGGAGCAGATGCTCGACCTGGCGCGGCCGGGGGCATGGCGGCCCGAGATCGTCGATACGACGGCGACGGCCGGCGAGGGCGTCGCCGAGCTCTGGCGCGCCGTTGCCCGTCACCGCGACCATCTGGTGCGCTCGGGCCAGTTGGTGGTTCGCCGCACGGACCGACTGGCCCAGGAGCTGCGCCGGGTGCTCCTCGCCCGCACCGAGGTCCGGGTGGACGAGCTGGTCGTGGGGGAGGAGTTCACAACGGCGGTGAAGGCCCTCGCCGCGGGCGAGCTCGACCCCTATCAGGCCGCCGATGGCCTTCTCAGCGGATGAGCCCTCGTGAGCGGGTTCCGGTACGGTGCGACCATGCCTGAGAGCTTCGTCACCGTGGAGCGACGCCCCGACAACGTGGCGCTCATCCGGTTGGACCGGCCCAAGGCCAACGCGCTCTCCGCCGAGGTGTTGGCGCAGCTGCACGCCGTGGCCACCGGCCTCCACGACGACCCGCCCGGCGCCGTCGTGCTCTGGGGAGGAAGGCGGATCTTCGCCGCCGGAGCCGACATCGTCGAGCTCGGTGACAGCGGCGCGGGGGCCGTGGGGGCGAGCTTCGCCGACGCGTTGGGCGCGCTGGCTTCGGTGCCCCGGGCAACCATCGCCGCCGTCAACGGGTATGCCCTCGGCGGCGGGCTGGAAATGGCGCTGGCCTGCGATTTCCGCGTCTGCGCGGAGGATTCCCGCTTGGGGCTGCCCGAGGTCCTGCTCGGGGTGATTCCCGGCGGCGGCGGCACGCAGCGCCTGCCGCGGCTGATCGGGTCTTCCCGGGCCAAGGAGCTGATCTTCACCGGTCGCCAGGTCCGGGCCGACGAGGCGCTTTCGATCGGGCTCGTGAACCGGGCCGTGGCGCCCGACTACGTCCTGGAGGCCGCACTGACCTGGGCGGCGGAGTTCGCGGCCGGCCCGTTGGTGGCCCACGGCCTGGCCAAGTCCGCGGTCGACGGGGGCCTCGAGATCACGCTGGCCCAGGGGCTGGCCATCGAACGGGAGGCCTTCGTCGCCGCGGCCGGGACCGAGGATGCAGCCCGCGGCATCGCGTCGTTCCGCGAGGGCGGTCCGGGCAAGGCAACCTTCGTCGGACGGTGATGCGTTGAGTTCACCCCCCATTCCCGTCAGCTCCAGCGAGAGCGCCTTCGACCCTTCGGTGCGCTGGTTCCAGCACGCCGTGTTCTACGAGGTGCTCATCCGGGGCTATTACGACGCCAACAACGACGGCACCGGCGATCTGCGTGGCCTGCGCGAGAAGCTCGACTACATGGAGTGGCTCGGGATCGATTGCATCTGGATGCTGCCCTTCTATCCCTCACCCTTTCGCGACGGCGGCTACGACATCAGTGACTTCTTCAACGTCCACCCCGACTACGGGAGCATCAGCGACCTGGTGGCGTTCTTGGAGGATGCCCACCGCCGCGGCATCCGGGTCATCGCCGACCTCGTGATGAACCACACCAGCGACGAGCACCCCTGGTTCGTCGAGTCACGCTCATCGAGAGACAACGCCAAGGCCGATTGGTACGTCTGGAACGAAGACGACCAGAAATGGCCGGATGCCCGAGTCGTGTTCACCGACGTCGAGCGATCCAACTGGACGTGGGACGACACGCGCCAGCAGTACTACTGGCACCGCTTCTACCACCATCAACCGGATCTGAACTACGAGAACCCCGAAGTCGCCGACACCATGATCGACCTCGTACGCTTCTGGCTCGACCTCGGGTTCGACGGGTTCCGGCTCGACGCCGTGCCCTACCTCTACCAGCGCGATGGCACGTCGGGCGAGCACCTGCCCGAAACCCACTCCTTCATCAAGCGCATCCGCAAGCAGATTGACGCCGACTACCCGGGACGGATCCTCCTCGCGGAGGCGAACGGCTGGCCGAGCGATGTGGCCGACTACTTCGGCGACGGCGACGAGTGCCACCTGTGTTTCCACTTCCCCCTCATGCCCCGCCTCTTCATGGCGGTCCGCCGGGAGCAGCGTTACCCGATCACCGAGATCCTGGCCCAGACCCCGATCATCGATGACGCCTGCCAGTGGGCCATCTTCCTGCGCAACCACGACGAGCTGACCCTGGAGCAAGTCAGTGACGAGGAGCGCGACTACCTCATGGCCGAGTACGCCAAGGACCCGAGGATGAAGCGGCACATGGGGATCGGGCGGCGCCTGGCGCCTCTCATCGACAACGACCGGCGCACCGCTGAGTTGCTGTATGCCCTGATCCTGTCGTTGCCCGGCAGCCCGGTCATCTACTACGGCGATGAGTTGCTGATGGGCGACAACATCTACCTCGGCGACCGGGACTCCGTGCGTACGCCCATGCAGTGGTCGCCCGACCGCAACGGCGGCTTCTCGCAGGCGGACTTTGCCCAGCTGTACCTGCCGCCGCTCATGGATCCCGTCTACGGCTTCAGTGCGCTCAACGCGGAAGCCCAGCTCCGCAACCAAGGATCGTTCCTCCACTGGCTGCGGCGCATGCTGACCGAGCGGCGAGCGCTCCCCGTGATGGGTGTGGGCGCCATGGAGGTCCTGCCCTGCGCCAACCCCTCCGTCCTCGCCTACATGCGCTCGGGCGAGGTGGCGGACATCTTGACCGCCTCGACCTCGACGGGTCCGTCGGTGAGCCCGTCAGTCGGAGGCGCCCTGGACTGGGGCCGTTCCACGGTGCTCGCCCGTACCGTCCCGGCCGGGAACGAGAGCGAGAGCGACGAGGTGGTGTACCGGGACCAGGCCGTGCTGTGCGTCCACAACCTGAGCCGGTTCGCGCAACCCGCCGAGCTCGCGCTGGCCAAGTGGGCCGGTTCGACCCCCTACGAGGTGCTGGGGCGCGTGCCCTTCCCCGTCATCACCGAGGAGCCCTACGCCGTCACCCTGCCCCCCTACGGGTTCCTGTGGTTCGACCTCGTCCTGGAGGAGAGGCAGGCGCCGGAGTGACGGCCGAGCGCGACCAGTCCCTGCGCACGCTGACAGAGGCGTGGCTGGGTTTGCGCCGGAGCACGCCGGCGGGCGAGATCGTCGTCGAGCGCGCCGAGGTGCTCCTGGCCGGCCGGCCGGGCCTCATCGACATCGTGGCCCGGGTGGGGGAGCGGCGTGCGCACTTCGTCGCGGGATTGCGGGGCGTGGCCGACGAGCCCCACTTCCTCCGCTCTGGGGAAGAGGCGGCACTCGGCCTGCTCGACGACGAGGACGGACTGGCCGTCTGCACCGATGCCCTGCGCGACGCGCAACTGGCCGGGCTGCTGCTCGCCACGGTACGCGGCGTCCAGGCCCGACCCGGGCCCGTGGCGGTCCTGCGGGACGACGACAACGCCACGGTGCTCGATTGCGGCGATCGGGGTGACCTCCTGGTGTTCCCGTGGCTCGACGAGGCGCCTCGGCCTGACGTCGATCTCATGGTTGCGCTGGACGAATTCGGTTTCAACCACGTCGCCGCCCCGCTGGTGCGCTGGGTCTGGGACGGGAGTGACCTCGGGGTGGTCCAAGAGCCGCTGGCCGACCGTTCCGGGGGGTGGGCTCTCGCCCTTACCTCCCTGCGCGACTTCTATGCCTCTGGTGGATCGCCCGAGGTCGCCGGCGGCGACTTCGGCGCCGAGGCCCGGGCGCTCGGCACCATGACCGCCCGCATGCACCTGGCCCTCGACAGTGCCTTCCACCGGCAGCACGAGCCGATCGTTGACTGGGTCGACCGGGCCGAGGCGACGATCGCCGAGTCCGACCCGTCGCTGTTGGAGGCACCGGGCGTCACCGAGCTGGTCAAGTGGCTCCGCGAGTCCGAGGCACGGCTCCCGGTCATCCGGACCCACGGTGACTTCCATCTGGGGCGCACGGCCCGCACGGACCAGGGGTGGGTGGTCAGCGACTGTGCGCCGGGAGGTGTCCTCGCCCCGGAGTCCACGGTGAGCCGCCGCACCCCGCTGGGGGACGTGGCGGACCTGTTGTGGTCCATGCATCGCGCCAGCACGGTGGCGGCGGCGGAGCGCGACCCCGCCGGCAGGCTCGGGCTCTCCACCCTCGGCCACGCCTGGGAAACGAGGAATCGCCGGGCCTTCGTAACGGGCTACCTGGGCACGCCCGGTATCAGCGGCCTGGTCGGACCCGACCGTGACCTGGTCCGTCGCCTCGTCTCGTTCCTCGAACTGGCCCGCTCGGTCCGGGCGACCTCGCCTTAGATCGCCAGGGCGGAGACCCTGAGGGTCTCCGCGGCCTCCTCGGGCGAGATCACGTTGATCGCCACGCCGGTGCCGAGCTCGAAGCCCGCCGTCGTGGTCGCCTTGGGCCAAATGTGCGCGTGCCAGTGGTAGGGCTCGCCCACCCGGTAGGGGGCCGAGTGGAAGACGATGTTGTAGGCGACGTCCCCCACCGACTCGGCGAGGTGTTGCAGTGAGCGGCGGATGGCCTCGCCGACGGCGACCAGATCCTCGGTCGGGCTCCGGTGGAGATGCGGGTTGTGTTCCCGGGGCATGACGAGCATTTCGTAGGGGACGGCGCTCCAGAAGGGGCAGACCACCACGACGCGGTCGTTGGCGTAGATCACACGCTCGGTGGAGTCCTCTTCGGCGTCGATCGTCGTGCACAGGAGGCATGAGCCGACGAATCGGGCGAAGCGCGCCTGCTCCTCGGCGAGCTCGCGGGGGATGAATGACATGCCGAGCAGCTGGCCGTGTGGGTGCTCCAGCGATGCCCCCGCCTCGCGGCCGGAATTCACGATGGCCTGGGTGTAGCGGAGGTTCGGCTGGGAGGCGTGCTCCTCCAGGCGGTCGCGCAACGCCGCCATCACCAGCTCGACCTGTTCCTGGCTGAGTTGCCCGAGGGTGGCGTCGTGCTCGGGGGAGAAGATGAGGATCTCGTGGATGCCGCCGGCGGAGGCCTGCGTGAAGACCGGGCCCCGGTTGGCCACGACGAATGGCTCGTCACCCTCGAAGGCCGGGTAGAGGTTGGGCACGACCCGGACCAGCCAGCGCCCGGTCGGGCCGTAGGTCTCCAGGGCGGGGGGAGTGTCCTCCTCGTTCCCCGGGCAGAACGGGCAGGGGCGGTCGAGAGGCTCGGGCATCCAGGCGGTGCGGGTCACGAACGAGTAGGGCCGCTCGGATCGACCTGGGCTCACGACGACCCAACGACCGGACAACGGATCGAGGCGTAACTGGTTCATCGGTCCACTCTCTGGGGCGCTTCCCGGCCGCCCGACATCGCAAATAACCTCATCTTCTTCCCTCCACCTCTACGGTACAGGTTCCGCTACCCGCGAAAACGCCATCGTCGCGGAACCGTCACCGGGTTCCACGGACAGAGGAGAACATGTCGGCCATGCAGCACCAGCCGGACGGAGCGGCCTTCGACGTCGTGCTCCTGCTCCATGTGGGCTGCGTGGTGGTCGGGCTCGTGACGACGGCGACCGCCGCCGCCACGGCCTCCCGGCTGCGCCGCCTCCTCGGGTCGCCGTCGCCACTGCCCGAGCCTCTGCGGCGCTACTTCCGGCCCGGGGTCAACTGGGCCGGGCGCACCGTCTACGGCATCCCGGTTTTCGGGTTCTCCCTGCTGGCCCTCAGCGACGGGGCCTATGCGCTCGGGCAGGGTTGGGTGTTGGGGGGTCTCGCCATCTTCGCCGCGGTCGCACTCGTGGGTGAGGGGGTGATGTGGCCCGCCGAGCAGCGTCTGCAGGTGGCACTGGTGCCCAGTGACGGCGCCGCACCTGCCGCGTCGCAGGGATCGGTGGACCGCGACGCCACCGCCATGTCCCGGGCTGCCGTCGCCGTGCTGGTCCTGCTGGTGGCGGGCACCGTGCTCATGGTGGCGCAACCCTGACACAGAACGCAGAACGGGACCCCCAGGGGGGTCCCGTTCTGTCAGCACTTGTGACCGGCTCACGAGAGCCTGGCCCGATTGGTCAGCCGCAGCCCTTGCCCCCGCCGACCGGCGGAGGCTCGCTGACGCCTGTGCCGCCACCGCTCCCGCCGCCGCTCCCGCCGCCGCTCCCGCCGCCTCCACTGCCCCCGCAGTTGGCGATCTTGACGGTGCTCGAGGTGCTGGCCGACTGGTAGTACCCGTTGCCGGCGTAGGTGGCCGTGACCGTGACGTAACCGGCCACCTGGTTCACGGACGAGACGCTGCACGAGGCTGCGCCCGACGAGCTCGTCGTGGCGGTGCAACTCTGTGTCGTCCTCCCCGTGCCCAGGGTCAGGATCACGCTCTGGCCGCTCAGCGGTGTGCCGTTGCTGGTGAGGGTGGCCGACAGGGTCACGGACGATCCGTTCGTGGCCGTGGTGGCGCCCGTGTAGGTCAGGGTCGTGGTAGCCGGGGTGACGACGAAGTTGTTGTGCCCGGTGCTGGCGAGCAGCTGGGGCGATGTCGTCGTGTTGCCGGCGAAGGACCCGGTCACCGGGTAGGTCCCCGACGACTCGTTGGGCGTGATGGAGCACGTGGCCTTGCCGTAGGCGCCCGTGGTGGCCGTGCAGGACTGGGTCCCGTTGAGCGTCAGCGTGACGGTCTGTCCGGTGATCCCCTGACCCGTAACCTGGTTGGTCAGCGTGCCCGTCACCGTGGTGGGCTGGCCCGTCGCACCGGTGACGGCGCTCACAGACAGCGACGTCGGCGTGGTCACGGTGATCGACTTCGACGAGGTCGATCCGGAGTAGTACCCGTTGCCGCCGTAGCTCACGGTCACGGGGAGCGGACTGGCGTTCTGGTTGAACGTGCAGATGCTGCAGCTCACATTTCCGGCGGAGTTGGTCGTCCCGCTGCACTTCTGGGCTGAGTTGCCCGAGCCGACGGTGAACGTCACGGTCTGGCCGGCCAGCGGCGCCCCATTGGTGGTCAGCGTGGCCGACAGCACGGGGGAGTTCCCGCTCGTGATGGTGGTGCTGCCCGTGTAGGTCACAGTGGTCGGTGCCTTGTTCTCCGTGAAGCTGCTCGAACCGGTGCTGGGGAGCAGAGTCGGAGTCGTCGTCGTGTCACCAGCGAACGATCCGCTGAGCGTGTAGGTCCCGCTCGGCTCGTTCGGCGTGACGGTGCACGAGGCGATACCGCTCGCGTTCGTCGTCGCGGTGCAGTGCTGGGTGCCGTTGACCGTCAGGGTCACTGGCTCGCCCGGCACCGGGGCGTTGGTGTAGCTGTTGACCAGGGTGCCGGTGACCGTGGACGACCCGTTGTAGGTCCCGATACTCGGGGTCACCGTCAACGTGGTCCCCTCAGGGAGGTTGACCGTCGAGGTTGCAGTGGCCGTCTGGTAGTACGCATCACCCCCGAAGGTGTCGCTCACCGGGATGGGACCCTGCGGTTGGCCCGTCACGCTGATGACGCACGATGCCGTACCCGTCGTGGATGACACGGCGGTGCAGGTCTGCGCCGTCGTCCCGCTGCCCAGCGTGAACGTCACGGTCTTGCCGCCGAGCCCGGTGCCGTTGTCGGTCGTCAGCACACCCGAGACGGTCAATGGCTGCCCATTCTGGGCGACGGTCCCCCCGGTGTAGGTGATCGCCGTCTCCTCCAAGGTGACGACGTAGTTGGCTGATCCGCTCGATGAGGTCAGCTGGAGGGGCTGGGTCGAGTCGCCGCCGAAGGAGCCGGTGAGCGTGTAGGTGGCGGCGGGCTCGCCCGGCGTGATTGCACACGAGGCGGTGCCGGTGGCGTCGGTCGTCGCGGTGCACGTCTCGGTCCCGTTGAGCTGGAAGGTCACCGGCTCGCCGGCGATGGGTGCGTTGGTGACCGAATCGGTCAGGACCCCTGAAACGGTGGTGGAGTCGGAGTAGTCACTCGTTGCGGGGTTGATCGTCAGCGTCGTTGGTTCCGTCACCGTGGCCGGTGTCGTCGCCGTCGCCGCAGTGTCGTAGCTGTCACCGGTGAAACTCGACGTGACGGAGACAGCGGTCTGTGGCTGGTCCACCGTGGCGATGGTGCAGCTGACATTTCCGTTGCTGTCCGTCGTCCCGCTGCAGGATTGCGCCGTCGTGCCGGACCCGATCGTGAAGGTCACCACCTTGGTGGGCAGCGGGGTCCCGGTCGTCGGGGTGTCAGTGGTGAGCGTGCCCGACAGGGTGGTCGGTTGGCCGTTGACCGCCGAGGTCGCGCCGGTGTAGGTCAGACCACTGGTATCCGGGCTGACCGTGAAGGTGCTCGTGGAGCTGTTCGAGCCGATGGGTGTCGACGTCGTCGTGTCACCGGGGAACGACGCGGTCAGCGTATAGCTGCTCGATGGCTCGCCCGCCGTGATGTCACAGGTGGCCGTCCCGGTGGAATCGGTCTCCGCGGTGCATGTCTCGGAGCCGTTCAACGTGAAGGTCACCGGCTCGTTCGGGATCGGCGCGCCCGTGCTCGGGTTGGTCAACACCGCCGAGACTGGAGTGGGCGTCGCGAAGTTTCCGGTGACGGGCTGGACCGCCAGTGTGGACGGCACAGTGGCGGTCACCGGGGCCGGAGCAGCGACTTCGATCTGGTCGTCGACCGAGAGGCCGAATAGAGAACCTGAGTGCGTGTCGATCTGCTGCAGCACGTCGCCCGAGGCGATATCGACCTGCCAGATATCCCCCGAGGTGGAGTCTCCGGTCCAGAACGAGGTGCCGCCAGGGTCGAGGCTCATGGCGAACAGCGAGCCCTGGCAGCCCGGCAGGGAGGCGCACGTGTACGTCTGGAGTACGTTGCCGTTCGGGTCGAGAAGGATGTCCGCATTCGAGTCCGCCACGAGGACGTCGCCGTCGGGGAGGATCTGGAGTTCGAAGGCCTGCACCGGTAGCCCCGTCGATGCGTCGAAGGACGAGAAGGGCTGGACGTTGAAATTGGGCAGCTGCTGGTTGGTGCACATGTTGTAGCGCAGGATGTCGGTCTCTTCGGTGGTGTAGTAGACGGTGCACTCGTCAGGGGCGAGCGCGATCCAGTCGTCTCCGGTGAGCTCGGTTGCCAGCGGTCCGATGTTCTGGATGAACTGCCCCGTCTTTGAGAACTCTGCGATGTAGGGCGTGGTCTGCTGACCGACGTAGAGGTTGCCCTGATTGTCGAAGGCCAGCGAGAGCGGGTTCTGCAAGCCGCTGGCGAAGACGCCATCGAGCGTGCCGTCGGGCGCGTATTCGCTGACGTCGCCGGAGTAGTCGTCGGTCACGTAGAAGTTGCCGGACGAGTCGAAGGCGCTCCCGGCGGTGTAGGGCTCTTGGAGCCCATCGTTGAGCCTCGTGACGAGTGGGTTGCCTGAACCCGCGCTGTAGACGTTGACGGCGGAGTTGCCTACCGAGGCGAAGACCTGCCCTGACGCGAATATTGGTGTATCGGCGCCGGCGGGCTTGGATGAGCCGAACACGATCCCCACACAGCCGAGGATCAGGGCGGCCGCCAATGCGAGCGCCATCCGGCGCAAGACGGCGCCGTGGACGTCAAGCCGGGTGTCGCCCTGGTGCGCCGTGTCGCCCGGGGTGTGGCCACCCGCTGCTGCACGAGCAATCGACAGTCTCATCTACGCCCCCTCTGGGTGCACCGTTAGCCAGGTGCACCACGATCGATCACGCACACGCTCTCGGGTTCGATGCTGCAGGCTCGGCGCAGGCGTGTTGAGAACCGACCGTCCCTGTGCATCGTTGCCGCGTGCGTGGTGCTTGAGGCGAATATGAGGCGTCGCTGGAAACAGCGAAAGGGGCAAAAGGACTAGTTGACTCAGCGTGCCGCGACAATTGGCCCATCGTTGTCGTGGTCGTGGTGCGATGTTGTCGTGGGCGCTGTTGAGCTGGCCGGGCCAGCCCGACATGGACGCTGCGGTGAGCCTGTCGACGTCGTTGCGCGTACACGCGCCTGACGTCGATGCTCCGTGGCTACAGGCCGGTCGCCGCCTTCACAGTGGCCCCGGCACTGTCGATATCCCCCGAGCGGACCAGCTCTGGGAGAGGGCCGTCGAGCAGACGGACCCAGTCCACCGAGTCGCTGCGCACCCCTGCTCGCTTCAGGCGCTCGCGCGCGTCTCCGAGCAACAGGGCCAGGGTTCCGAGTCCGTCTCCGCATTGCGCCGCCAGGCGGGTCCTGAGCCAGGATGCGAGCGCCGGGCTGAGGCCGCCCGTCGACACCGAGACCGTCACCGAACCGTCTCGGTGCACCGCGGGAAGAATGAAGGACGAGTGCGCGAGGTCGTCTGCGCTGTTGGCCCAGATACCAGCGGCCTCAGCGTCGGCGTAGACCGCCCCGTCGACCTCGGGTATCCCCGTCGCCGTGACGACCAGGCGAAACGTCGACGAATCGCCCTCGCCATAGGGGCGACGTTCCACGGCATGGAGCGACGGGAGGAGCGCCTCCATCTCTTCGCTGAGCGAGGATGCGATCACGGTCACGGTGGCGCCGCAATCGAGGAGTCCGCGTGCCTTGCGGGCGGCCACCTTCCCGCCCCCCACCACGAGGCAGGAGCGGCCAGCGACGTCGAGCGAGACCGGGTAGAAGGGTGCGAGAGCGGAGGGCTCAGTCATGGAGCCGCGGCGGCCCGACCATGCCCGCCGCGATCGTGGCGAAGGTGAGGTCGTCGATCAGCACGAAGCTGCCGGTGATGCGATCGGCCTCGTACGGGTCGACGGCCAGCGGAGTGGCCGTGCGCAGCTTCACGACGCCGATCTCGTTCTCCCGCAGCTCGTTCGCGCCCACGATCCGTAGCTCGTTGACGTCGAAGATCCCGGTCACGCCTTCGACCACGACCGGGGTGACCCGCGTCGTGTGCTTAATTCGGAGGCGGTCCCCGACGGCGAGCGGGCGGTCCTGGAACCAGCAGACCGTCGCCTCGAAGGTGTTGGTGACCTCCGGGGCACCTTCGGCCGCGGCAATGAGGTCGCCCCGCGATACGTCGAGGTGGTCGCCGAGGCGCACCGAGACCGAAAGGCCGACCTCGGCACGCTGGAGCGGGCCGTCAGCCGTCTCTATGGCACGGATGGTCGTGTGGGCTCCTTGGGGGAGGACCACAACGGGGTCACCCACCCGGAAAGGCCCTCCGTTCACCATGCCGGCATAGCTGCGACCGCCTCCGGGCTGCCGGAGAACCCACTGGACAGGCAGGCGGGCACCGCTGCCTCGGCCCACACCGCGCTGGGCGGCCCAGCCGCCGGCCTGGGCCGACTCCAGGGCATCGAGCACGGTGGGGCCGTCGAACCAGGGTGCCGCGTCCGAACGCGCCACGACGTTGTCACCATGGAGTGCGGCGATGGGGATCACGGTGCATGAAGAGATCCCGAGGCGGTGCGCCAGCGCCTCCATCTCGTCAGCGATGCGCTGGTAGGCGGAGCGGTCCCAGCCGACGAGGTCCATCTTGTTGGCACAGACGACGAGCTGGTCTACTCCGAGCAGCGCGGCGATGCAGACGTGACGGCGGGACTGTTCGCGCAAACCCGATGTCGCGTCGACAAGGACGAGTGCGAGATCTGCGGTGGACGCGCCCGTTGCCATGTTCCGGGTGTACTGGACGTGACCCGGACAGTCGGCGATGACGAATTTCCGGTGCGGCGTCGCCGCGTAGCGGTAGGCGACGTCGATCGTGATGCCCTGTTCGCGCTCCGCGCGCAAGCCGTCGGTTACAAAGGACAGGTCGACTTCGCCCAGACCCCGCCGCTCCGAGGCGGTCTCGATCGCGGTGAGCTGGTCGTCGAAGAGCTGCCGGGTGTCGAAGAGGAGCCGACCGATGAGGGTGCTCTTCCCGTCGTCCACCGATCCGATCGTGGCGAACCGAAGCAGGTCCATCGTGTCCACACCAAGCTCCGGACCGCCGGCCGGCGGCGAGCCGGGCAACGTGGTCATGGGTCTAGAAGTACCCCTCGCGCTTGCGGTCTTCCATGGCGGTCTCCGAGAAGCGGTCGTCCGCCCGCGTTGCTCCGCGCTCGGAGATCCTCGACGCCGAGACCTCGCGGATGATCCCCTCGACCGTGTCGGCCGAGGAGCGCACTGCACCAGTGCAGGTCGCATCACCGACAGTACGGAAACGCACCGTTTCCTTGCGGACCTCTTCGCCACCCTGGGGGTTCACCCATTCGCTGAGAGCCAGGAGCATGCCGTCGCGCTCGAGTACTTCTCGTTCGTGCGCGTAATAGATCGAAGGAAGCTCGATGCGCTCGCGCCAGATGTACTGCCAGATGTCGAGCTCGGTCCAATCCGACAGCGGAAACGCGCGAAGGTGTTCGCCTGGGCGCACACTGCCCTGATACAACTGCCACAGCTCAGGTCGTTGCGCTTTGGGATCCCACTGCCCGAACGAATCCCGGAAGGAGAGGACCCGCTCCTTGGCCCTGGCCTTGTCCTCATCACGACGTGCGCCGCCAAAGGCGGCATCGAACCCGTGTGCGTTGATGGCATCGAGCAGCGTCGTCGTCTGCAGGCGATTGCGCGAGGCGATCGGCCCCGGGTCAGCCACTCGCCCCTGGTCGATGGAGTCCTGCACGCTTGCCACAATGAGGCGGGCGCCTTCCGCTTCCACCTGGGCGTCCCGGTACTCGAGTACTTCGGAGAAGTTGTGCCCGGTGTCCACATGCAGCACCGGGAAAGGGATTTTGCCCGGTTTGAACGCCTTGGCGGCCAGATGCAGCAGGACAGCCGAATCCTTGCCCCCGCTGAAGAGGAGGACCGGCCGCTCGGATTCAGCTGCCACCTCGCGGATGATGAAGATGGCCAGCGATTGCAAGAGATCGAGGTGGCCCAAGGGGTGCTCGACCGGCCTGACCAGGGCGGTCACCGATCCACCGGTCCGGACCGCGACGGAGTCCGCGGCAGCGTCGTACTGCGAGGAATCGAAGGCGGCGGCGGAGTCCATGGAGCCTCTCAAATCATGACCATTTTGGTCATGTATACTAAAGCCTGCATTCGGACGGGCGTCAAGCGCCGGTGGCGGGCCCCCGAAACGGCCCGTTCGCCCCGTGCAGAAGGTGAGGGATCTGTGGCTGAGACCAAGGTGAGCGACCAGCTGTTTACCGCTGAGGATCTTGCCGCGCTGAGCGGCAGTTTCGAATCCGCTCCCGCCAGTGCCGTCATCAGGTGGGCGGTCGAATCCTTCGGTGACTCCGTGGCGCTGGCAGCCTCCTTCGAGGACATCGTGCTGATCGACCTGGTCACCAAGGTGGCGCCAGCAGTGGAGGTCGTCTTCTTAGACACAGAGGCACACTTTCCCGAGACGTTGGCCTTCGTCGAGGATATGCGGGAGCGCTACGGACTCAACCTCACCGTGACGAAACCCGGGCCCGAAGCCGCCGCACACCCCTGTGGCTCCGATCAATGCTGTGAGTTTCGCAAGGTGGAACCCCTCCGTCGTGCCCTCGCCGGGAAGCGAGCGTGGCTGACTTCGCTCAAGCGATCCGACGGCCCCACGCGTGTTGAGGCGCCGATCGTGAGCTGGGACGCGGGGTTCGAGCTCGTGAAGGTCAATCCGCTCGCGACGTGGACGGAAGAGGACATTTCGTCCTACCTCGCTGACCACGGGCTCCCGGTTCACCCGCTCATTCCTCGTGGGTACCGCTCCATCGGCTGCGCGCCGACGACTCGTCCGGTGGCCGACGGGGAGGACGCCCGCGCTGGTCGTTGGGCTGGCGTCGACAAGTCCGAGTGCGGTCTGCACGTCTAGTGCCTCGTGACCTTGACAACCCCTACGGAATGGAGTTCCGCGGTCGACGGGACCGCGGGCTCAAGTTCATCAAGCCGTACCGCAACATCGGCGAGCTCAATCCTGTCGAGCAGCTGAAGTTGTCGCGGCACCCCTTCGAGGTCGCCCAGGCAGTTATCGACACGTACTCCAAACAGGGCGCCGACTCCATCAACAAGGTGCCCGGAGAGCAGGAGCGGCTGAAGTGGGTCGGCATGTACCCCCAGCGCCAGGGGGGCGACGCCTTCATGATGCGGATCAAGGTCCCGGGCGGCGTCATGACCGCGGCCCAGGTCCGCGAAATCGGTGTGGCCGCCGACGCGTTTGCGGAGGGCCCCGACGAAAGTCCCGTCTTCGGGAACCGCTACGCCGACCTGACGACGAGGCAGGACATTCAACTCCACTGGATACGCATCGCCGATGTCCCCCGCATTTGGCAGCGTTTCTGGGACGTGGGGCTGACCACGGTCCAGGCGTGTGGCGACTCGGCCCGCAATGTCTGCTCGTGCCCCGTATCAGGCATCGACGAGAAGGAGCTCGTCAATGCCCTGCCCGTGGCGCAGGCGATTTCGGCCTTTTTCACCGGTAATCGTGAATACGCCAACCTGCCTCGCAAATTCAAGATCGCGGTCACGGGTTGCACGGAGGACTGTGCCCGGGTCGAGATCAACGACATCGGACTTTGGCCGGCGGAGCAGTCGGACGGCACGCTCGGCTTCAACGTGCTCATCGGCGGGGGACTCTCTGACGGCGAGCGCATGGCCTCCGACATCGACACCTTCATCCGGGCTGATCAGGCCGTCGAGCTCTGCCGGGGGGTCGCGCAGCTCTTCGGCGAGCTGGGCAACCGGGAGAACCGTGGTCTGGCCCGCATGCGCTACCTCGCCCAAGAGCTCGGTCCTGAGGGGTTCCGCGCCGCCCTCGACGAGCGCACCAATTTCCGCTCTTTCGACGGCCGGCCGTGAACTGACCACCGCCTTTCGTGGCGACCATGTCGGCGTGCACCCGCAGAAGCAGCCTGGCCGGCTCTACGTGGGTTGCTCGGTCCCGGTGGGTCGGATGCATGGAATCGATCTGGTCGAACTGGCTCGCTTGGCCGAAACCTACGGCGACGGCGGTGTGCGTATCGGCACCGACCAGAACTTCATTGTGTCCGGGGTCCCCGAGGAGCGTCTCGACGACCTGCTGGCCGAGCCGCTCATGCAGACATATACGCCGTTCCCAGGGCCATTCGAGCGCGGTGTCGTCGCCTGCACCGGATCGGAGTTCTGTCGCTTCGCCGTGGTGGAGACGAAGGAACGGGCCGTCAAGTGGGCGAGGACGCTGGACGCGCAGCTGTCCTCGGGGGGCGAGGGTACGAGCGCCCGAGACGACGCAGGTGTGATCCGGATGCACTTCTCGGGCTGCTCCGCCTCGTGCGCCCAGCCCCAGATCGCGGATATCGGTTTCCGGGGCGACATCGCGCATGTCGACGAGCACATCGAGGAAGCCGTGGACATCGGGTTGGGTGGCTCGCTCGGGCCCGACGCCGCGTTCATCGACTGGGTGGAGGGCGCGCTGCCGGTTGATCGCGTGCCGGACGCCCTCCTCCGGGTGGTCACCCGGTACCGCGAGGAACACCGTCCCGGCGAACCGTTCTACCTCTGGGCGCGACGGACGAACGTTGACGACCTGCGGTCCACTCTGACTGGGGCCTCCCAGGCGGTGACGTCGTGAAGCGGTACCGCATCCGGGAGCAGATGAACGGGATCGTCGAGCCACCCGGCAAGGTCTGGTTCTGGGAGCTCGAAGCCGGGGTGATCCACGCCGACCGGTGCATCCAGTGCGGCACCTGTGTCGCCGTCTGCCCTTCGAACTCCATCGGCGTGAACGAGGACACCGATCTGCCGGAGTTGGTGAAGATGTGCACCGGTTGCTCGCTCTGCTGGGACTTCTGTCCCCGGGGCGGCCTCCGCTACGAGGCATTGTGGCCGCCCTCGACTGCGGGCACCGGCGAGGACGCCGAGGTGCAGCCCGCTCAGGTCCGTTCCGACTCGTCGGACACCTACTGGAAGATCAGCGGCGGGCCGCCGGCGGACGGGCTCGGCGCGGTTGTGGAGTCCTACGCCGTGAGAGCGGGTGCACCAATTGACGACGTGCAGGATGGCGGTGCGGTCAGTGCGCTGCTGATCGGGCTGCTGGCCGCCGGCGAGATCGACGGTGCCCTCGTCTCCAAACCCAGCACCGACCCCGACGAGCAGTGGAAGGGCATCGCCACCATCGCAACGACGGCCGGTGAGATACGCGCTGCCTCGGGCAGCTTCTACAACCAGACGATGGCGTTGGCAGAGCTCGACCTATCCCGGTACGCCCTGCCCCCCAAGCCACGCATCGCAGTCGTCGGTACTCCGTGCGAGGTGCAGGGACTGCGAGCCATGCAGGCCAGGCGTTGGCCCACGGGCGCGCACCGAGTTGATGCCGTGGTGTTGACGATCGCACTGATGTGCACGAAGAACTTCGACTACGAGGCGCTCACCCTGAGGGAGCTCCGTGACAGGCGGGGAGTCGATCTGGACCGGGTGTCGAAAATGGACGTCATCCGCGGCCGCATGATCGTCGAGTACCGCGACGGGGAACTGGCGGTCGACGAACCGGTCAAAGATTTCCATGGTGCCGCGTTGAAGGGCTGCGACGAGTGTGCGGATTTCCTCGGTCGCTCGGCCGACATCTCGGTGGGCAGCGTGGGCTCCATGACCGGCTGGACGAGCGTGATCATCCGGACCGAGCGCGGACGCCTGGCCTTCCAGGCCGCCCGCGCCAAGCTGGACGTGCGAGGACTGGACGACCCAGCCGCACTCCTGCGGCTGGACGCGCTGGACAAGAAGATCGCTGGCCGAACGCTGCAGCGCAAGCTCGACCCTGATGCGCCGCTCTTCATCGACTTCGACGAGCACGTGCGCGCCTACGAGGGCTCCGACCGTCAGCCCGTCTACATCAGACATTGACGATCTCCGCCGTACCGGTGCTCCACGTTCCTGACGAGCCCACGACGCGGGCCGAGGATTGGTTGGCGGCCGTCCTCGACGGACGGAATCTCGACAGTGTGCTCACCGACGAAGGTGAAGGTGTGACGGCGTGGTTGTGGAGCCGCTGGCGTTCGCTCGCCTCGACCGGGCTGAGCGAGGAGGCTCTTGGTCAGATTGTGCTGGGCTACCGGCGGGAAGTCTGGCTCTGGCTGGCCGGAGAACGGACGTGGGGGCAGTGCTGCTCCGGTCTGATTGGCCGCATCAACCGGCGTCTCGCGGGTGGTGGCGACGGCATCAAGGCGTGAGCAGATCGGACACACCTGCTGCCATCGCGCTGCACGGCGTCACCGTGCAACGCGAAGGGGTGCCCGTGCTGAGAGGGATCGACTGGCGCGTTGCGGATGGTGAGCGCTGGGTCGTCCTCGGCCCAAACGGTTCGGGCAAGACGACCTTGCTCCAGGTGGCCGCGGCAAGGCTGTGGCCGACCAGCGGTACCGTTGAGGTGCTCGGAGCCCGTCTGGGCGAGGTCGATGTCCGGACCCTGCGTCCCCGTGTTGCTCTGGTCAGTGGGGCCGTCACCCGGCAGCTCCGGGCCGACCTGCACGCGCGCGACGTCGTGGCCAGCGGACGTCACGGGGCGCTCGAGACATGGTGGAACCGGTATACGGTCGAGGACTGGGAGAAAGCGGACGGGCTCCTGGCGCTGGGTGGGGTCGGCAATCTGGGCGATCGCCCGTTCGGCGTGATCTCGGAGGGCGAGCGCCAACAAGTGCTCCTGGCTCGGGCGCTCATGAGCGACCCGGAGCTGATCCTGCTCGATGAGCCGTTTGCAGGGTTGGACCTGGGGGCTCGCGAGCAGCTGCTCGTTCGACTCACTGCTCTGGCTGCCGATCCCGCAAACCCGCCGATCGTCCTTGTCACGCATCACTGCGAGGAGATCCCTCCGGGCTTCACCCACGGTGGCCTGGTCTCAGGCGGCGCGCTCGTGGCGTCGGGTCCGCTGCCCGATGTCGTGACCTCGGCCCGCGTGTCGGCGTGCTTCGAGGTGGCGGTTACCGTTGGATATACCGACGGGCGGTGGTGGAGCCGCGCCGTCTGAAGGGCACCAGGGGCGGGGGAACAGGCGCCAAAAGAGGGCCTTGATTCAGCGTGTCGTCGAGGGTACAAACGAAGCAGAGGAGAAGTGCCGACGAGGTCGGCGCTGTGGCATTTCCCCACCATCCACCATTTGTAAAAGCCCGTTGATTAGGGTTTTCGCGCAGAGCGAAGGTAGGTCGTCGGGGAGTGACGGTTGTGATCCTGCTGGTCCTCGTAGTGCTTCTCTGGGTGGCGGTCTTAGCCCCGAGCGCTTGGCGGAGATTTGGCGAGCGCCAAGGAGTGGGATCCATCGACCACTTCCATCATCAATTGCAGCTCCTTGAGCATGCCGGCCCCAAAACCGTGGCCCCGGCCTACCGGTTGCACACGGCGATACCTGGAGCTCCATCAACTGAATTGTCCGCGGACGTCGTGGTCGACTCGTCGCAACCGAAGCTGGTGCTCTTGCGCCCTACGGACGACGCGGCGGCGGCTGACGTGGACGGCGGCGATGGCTCGCACTACGAGCGAGTTGGGGTACTCGACCGGCCCGAGCCCGTGTGCCGACCCGAAGTGGGTGTGCAATTGCCGGCGTACCGGCGTGAACAGGCACGGCGGCGCTGCACCATGTTGTTGCGCTGCCTCGGTGGGGTGGCGATCTCGACCGGGCTGGTCGGGGTGTTTCCGGGGATGCACCTGGTGTGGGTGATCACCGGGCTCTCCGGGCTGGCAACACTCGGACTGGTCGCGTTGATGGCGTACGCCAAGGAACTCGAGGCCGAGCAGGCCCGCCGCCGTTCTCGGCGCGAGGCCGCCGACGCCGCGCTCGCCGACCGCCCCACGTCCACCGGCTATCCGGGCGCCTGGGACGACGATGACTTTAAGGCACCCCGAGCCGCAGAAGGCTGAACAAAGCACTGGTCCCGGGCCGCAGAACAGGCCTTCGGGAGCATCCGGGGCCCCGACTATTCTGGGAGCCGCCGGGGGTGTAGCTCAGCTGGTAGAGCGCTACGTTCGCAATGTAGAGGCCGAGGGTTCGAGTCCCTTCACCTCCACCATTTATTTGGTCGGATCCCCAAGAGAGTCCAGTTTTTGCTGGACTTTCGCGTCCACGAGCCCAGTTATCCACAGGGTTTATGGACGTATTTACGCGACGGGTGATCAAAACTGCCCAATGCAGAGCTACCCACGTGATCCGGCGCCACCCCGACGACACGCTGCACGTTTGCGGTTTGGCGTCGGGTCGGAGTGGGGTGCCATGGGCTGCTCTACCGCAGCCATAGTGGCCGCCCTGCTCAATGAAGAGCCGCCAAAAGATGGACGAGGCAGTGTGCTCAGGCGCTGACGCGTGGGGAAATTGGTGACCTGTTAACGCAGGGTGGTGTATGGGCCTCCCCCCAAATCGTGGAGTCGGTTGGATAGTTGACTGAGCCTGTCACCAGCCACTCTCGGTGCGCCACTTCGGCCGAGGTGCTCACCGGCCCGAGTCGCATTGAGGGAAGGCCTATGCCGCCCTTGTCGTCGCGGTCGACCCACCTCGGCGCTCAGCGAGGATCGCCTCGAACTCGACAGGGGATTTCATCTCGCACGAGTAGTGCCGGCGGACACGGTTGTACCAGTCGATGAACTCGGCCACGGCACGTCGCGCGTCCGCCTTTGTGGGGAAGCGCCGTCGCGACAGGAGCTCGAACTCAAGCGTCGAGTTGAAGCTCTCGGCAGCAGCATTGTCGTATGCCGACCCGACGCGGCCCATCGACTGAGTGATACCGAGTCGCGTGCATGCTTCGTGGAACGTCGACGCTGTGTATTCGGACCCCTTGTCGCTATGGAATATCACCCCGCGTATCTCACCACCGCGGACCGCTGCCGCCATCTGGATTGCTGCGATGGCAACCTCTGCGTCGTGATGTTCGGACATCGAGAAGCCCGGTACGCGCTCGACGACAGGTCTTCGACGGTCGCCAAGTAGAGCTTGCCTTCGTCAGTGGGGATCTCGGTCAAGTCCCCGCACCATTTCTGGTCCACGTCGTCGGCCGAAAAGTCCCGTTCTACAAGGTCGGGGGTGGGTTTTGCCGCCTTGTCGGGACGGGTGAGGTTGCGTCCCTTCTTCTTCGGGCGAGCGTTGAGTCCCTGGCGCGCCATGGAATCGGCCACCGACTTCTGCGACACCTTCCAGCCGTCCTCGATCAAGTCCTCGTGGATCTTCGGAGAGCCGTAACGACCGCCCGAATCATCGAAGAACTTCTTGACCGCCTCGTCGAGCTCCTGGCGGCGCAGAGCCCGCTTCGTCGGTGGACGGTCCTTCCACTTGTAGAACCACGATTCGGACACGTCGAGCGCTCGGCACGAGAGCACGTGAGGAACGTCGTGCTCGGCCCTCTGGGAGGCGATGAACGATGCCACGGTCATCGCGTCGCCTCTTTGACCCAGAGGACCACAGATCGCTTGAGGACATCACGCTCCATGGTCAGCTCGGCGATCTTGACCTCGAGCTGGCGTACGACCTCGGCGTCGACCTTGGTCGGGTCGAGTTTCTCGCCGCGGGCGAGCTTGTCCTTGGCCACCCAGTTGGCCAACGTCCCGGGGTTGATCCCGAGATCCCGGGCCACCTGGGCTATGGGCTTTCCCGTCTCCCGGACGATCCCGACGGCTCCCTCACGGAAGTCCCGGTCGTACCGGCGTCTCTTCTCTGGCATGCCATCTCCTTACGCGATGGCTCCACGAAAAGGGGGGATTCCCAGTCACCCTCGAACTCGTCGACGGTGACGAGCCCTTGTGCGACGCAATAGCCGTCCGTACGAGGGTGCTGTCGCGCCCACTGTTCGGCGTCGGCCACGGAAGCGAACGGTCCGAGAATGGATTCAGCCCGCCGCTGTTAGTGGGACCTCGAAGCACCACGGCAGCCACAGGCCGACTGTACATCTCGATCGTTCGGCTCATAACCGAGTGGTCGGAAGTTCAGCAGTTGCCCCCGCCACTATTGAAATGTGGCTGGCGCGTCTCGTGCATAGGGCAGGGGCGCCTGACCAGCGGTTTCGTGTTCGACCGAGACGTCGAAGATGGGATTTATCGGGGCTTTTTCTCGGGACCTACTCACCGTTGCCTAGGTTGCACACCTAGACAGCCCCTGGCAGGCGGTCGCTGCGCACCGGCCCGTACGCTGCGGTTCGCGGTCGAGCGTTTGGTTGGAGTGGCCGCGCATAGGGCTGCATAGGGTATGGCCTATGCAGTTGCACTACTAGGAAATTTTCGGTCTTCAGAACAACCCCGATCCGCTTTGTCTGACTCAGTTCGATGGCGTGGGGGACTCCGCGACTTGAGATGCGACGGGAACCCTCGTCCAGAACGAGTGGGTCGTCACGCGGACACCGGGCGTATTCGACCGTGAGTTCGACGCGATTGTTAATCGCGAGTTTTGCGAATACGCGTCGGAGGCGACCGTCGACGGTATGAGGAGACAAACGGAGACGATTCGCGTACTCGGCGTTTGTCATTCCGGCAGCTGCGAGCCGCGCCACTTCCTGTTCAGACACGGTAAGGCTATTCCACCCGATCCCAGCCGTTCCGCTCCTATCGGAGTGCCGCAGAGTGTATGAACGGAGCCCCCCGTTACTTTTTGGTCAAGGAAAAGATACACCTCGTCGACGATTTCTCGCTGGTTGCCCAGAAAAAAGGTGTGATCGTCTCCTGGTAGTTCGACATAGACCACGGCGGGGATGCCCTTCGCAAGGTCACGACCGCATTCGACAGGCAGCGAGCGGTCTCCGTTGCGGTGGATGACAAGCGTCGGTGCCGTCACCTCAGCGAGCAAGGGCCTCACGTCGTTGGTAGCCAGCCAACAACAGCGCACCAGCTGCGTAGGCCACAAGTGTGACGTTCAAGTCGGGCCGCCCATTGGCCGTAGGAGCCATCGTCGCTTCGCCCGGGAGCGTGCGCCCCCACGACTGCTCCCGTACCAGCGCGTCCGATACGCCGTCGCCCGACCTCGATCTGATGAGGGTCGGCCTCAAAGTCGAAGTCAGACATCCTCGATAGCTTGGCGAACTCGCCGACCAAAACCATGGCCTGTGTTCGCTGAGGATGGTCGACGGCAAACTGAACAGCTACCTGAGCGCCAAAAGTGGCTCCGAACAAAACGGCGCGCTCGATGCCGTTGGCGTCTAAGACCGTTCTGAGATCCGAAGAGAGTCGGTCCAAGGTGAGGTCATCCGCCGAGGCGTGATCCCGGTCGGAGAGGCCCGTTCCTCGCCGATCGAACATCACCACCTGGGCCCAGGAGGCCAGGCGACTGATGAACTGCTCGTAGGCCGGTTCCTCCAAGGCGACCTCGAGTTGACTCACCATCGGCGAGACCAGCACAAGGCTGACGGGGCCGCTCCCTACCGTGGCATAGGCGATCGCTGCCCCGTCGTCAGCTGACCCGTAGTGCACCTCGGGATGCAACATGCCCCAAATGCTAGGCCGGAGCACGCGAAGTTCGTACGCAATCCGTCTCTTGCAGCTGAGTCGTGTGGGGTACAAAAGATGGACAGGATTGACCGTCGGAAGGATCAAAACGCAGAGTGAGGCGAGAGGGAAGGGATATGAGGAAGCTGATCGAAACTACCCAGGTATCTCTTGGCGGCGAAGTTGGGTCCATTCAGGACTGGGTCTTCCCATTCCTCGACGAGGAACTCAAGGCCTACACCAAACAACAGCTGTTTGAAGCGGACAGTCTTCTGCTCGGGCGGTCGACCTACGAAAAGCTCTCAGCGGCGTACCCGACCATGAACGGCGGCGATTCTAAAACCTTCACCGAGTTCATCGGCCGGATGAATAGCATCCCCAAGTACGTGGCGTCGACCACCCTTCGAGAGACGACCTGGAATGCCACCGTCATCGAGGGTGATGTGGCTTCCTTTGTCAAGGAGCTCAAGCAGCAGCCCGGCGGCAACGTCATCAAGTACGGGAACGGCCCCCTTGACGTCACGCTGATGGACGATGGGCTCATTGACGAGTTCCACCTGTTGGTGATCCCGGTTGCTGTGGGGAAGGGTCAACATCTATTCGAAGACATCGAGACCGCCCCGACCCTGAACTTGGTCCATGTCAAGCGGTTCAAGAACGGTGTGCTTGTACTCGTCTACACCCCAACGTAACTCGTCCCGAGACCCAATGTCAGCCGAATGACGCTCGTTTTGGAGCTGGTCAGCCGGTCGTTCTACGTCCCAAGGGGCGAACCGCACGATCACGGGGATAAGGAGAGACTCAATGACCGATCGAAACATCATAAATACCACGTTCACCATGGAACGCACCTATGGGGTGTCCCCCGACCTGGCATTCAACGCGTGGCCGACCCCACGGTCAAAGCACGTTGGTCGCCAGGGGCGCCTCCGACTATGAGTTGGACTTTCGACCGGGTGGTCTCGAGCGCAACTCGACCACGTTCGAGGGAAAACAGATCACCTGGGAGGCGCTCTACCGTGACATCGTGGACAAGGAGCGCATCGTCTACACCTCGGTGCTTTATGAAGGAAGCCTGGTGGCAACGGCATCACTGACCACGGTGGAGTTCATCCCAGAAGGAGCCGGCACCCGCTTGGTCTTGGTCGAGTTCGGTGCCTACCTCGATGGACGGAGCAGCCGCCTGGCGAGAGCAGGGCACCAATGAGTGGCTCGACGCGCTCGGCACGGATCTGGGCCGCCAACTCGGTGGTTGACCCTCGCTTATCGACCAATCCACAGCCCTTCTATATCTCGAGAGGAAGCTGTTATGGCCATTGACCACGTCCTCGCCGTCGTTCCGGTGTCCGATTTCGACACCGCCCACCATTGGTACGAGCGTCTCTTCGGGCGCCCAGCCGACAATATGCCCATGGAAGGTCGGCTCGTCGAATGGAGGATCACCAACAACGGCTGGGTTCAGATCACTACCGATCCAGTCCGCGCTGGGTCAGCGCTATTGAACTTCGCAGTTGGCGACCTCGACAGTCACATTGCCGAACTTGCCCAAAGAGGGTTGCAGTCGGGCGCGATCGAACCGGTCAACAAGGGTGTCATGCTGTCCCCACTCCGCGACCCCGATGGCAACACGATTACCTTCATTGGCAACTTCCGTATTCACTACTGAAGTGAATAGCAACGAGCGCAGCGGCTCCCTTGGGGATCGCCGGTCGACCGGGTCAGGTCCAGCGCTTGGCGACGAGGTTCTGGTGCCAGCGCAGCAGCGTTGCGGGCTGGACAAAGAGGCTTCCGAGACGCTGACGGGGCACGAGTTTGCGCTAAGCGGGCGAGGACCGCCCAGTCGGCAGGCTGCCGCGCCGGTCGGTGGATCTGCCGTCGGAGGACCGCCACCTCGTGGCGCAGCATGGCGACCTCAATGGCGAGATCGGTGTCTCTGCGACCGATCAGTCGGGTGAGCCGATGGACACGGCAGAACGCCCGGTAGAGGAACGAGAGGGTCACCAACGGATGCTCGCCGTGTTGGACGTCAACCGTCAAAGTGCAGCTCACATCGGGTGGATGAGTTCTCGGCAAACACAGGTTGACAAGTGATAGGAACTCGCCGGCCTGGAGCGCACCCACGGACACTTCGGGGATTCTGGTCAGGATCGGCGAGACTCTGCGCATGCGACATTGCCGATCGTCGCTACCGTGGCGGGTACCAGCCCATAGCAGCGAGGAGGCGATTGGGGGAGGTGCCGATGTCCCAAGATGAGAGCAGACCTCTACCAACGGTGGTCGATCGCTCGACGTTCCACGAGCAACTCGAGGCGCTGCGGGCGAGGGAGAAGGAACACACCCGTGAAGGGGACGCCATCGCCGCCTCCCGCCGCCGGCTGCCGATGGTCGAGGTCGCCGCCGACAGTCCGTTGCTCGGGCCGCACGGCCCAGTGACGTTGCTCGACGCGTTCGAGGGCCGGCGTCAGCTCATCGCCTATTACTTCATGTGGTGGCCGGGCCGACCTGCGGCCGAGCAGTGCGAAGGCTGTACGTGGGTGATGAGTCATGTGGGCGAGCTCGCGTACCTGCACTCTCACGACATCACCTTCGCAGTGCTCTGCCAGGGGCGGAACACCGCCTACGGCCCTGGCGATGCGCAGACGTCATACGACGAGAGCCTCAGCTACCGCACCTTCATGGGCTGGGACATGCCGTGGTACTCGGCGCAACCCTCACTTGACACGCTCCTCGTCGACCGCGAGCACGGTCTGTTCCACCTGGTGTGCTACCTGCGCGATGGCAACCAGGTCTTCGAGACGTACTGGACCAAGCGCCGCGGTGCCGAGGCGCTGGACTAAGCTACGCGCTCATGGACCTCACCGTGTTCGGCAGGCAGGAGGACTGGGAGGACTCGCCTGCAGGCTGGCCGCGGCGCGGGCACGCGACCCGGACCCTGGGCGGGGCTCCGGAGTGGCCGCCCCTGTGGGAGTGGCCAGGCGGTCGTCCCACCTCGCAATGGCCGCGGCTCGAAACCGGGTACTCGGACGATCTGGGAGCGGCGGACGCGGTGCCCGCTCCCTCCGGATCACTGCCACTGACGGAGCTTGCCGTCGCCGAAGCGTCCCCTTACGCCGGGACTCGGTGCCACCATGCAGGCTCTTTCGGGCTAGCTAGGGCGGAGAAAGGTCAGAATTGGACGTTACGCCGCTTCGGTTTCTCGCTCGTAGGTGAGAAGAAGTACACCGGTCGTAGTTGGTGTGCACCCAGTGAGTCGCAGCCGCACCGGGTTGGGATACTCCCAGAACAGACGCTGACCCGTACCAAGCACGAGCGGGTACAACATGACCGGTAGGGACGCCATCGAGCGTGACCAACTCGACTACAGACAACGTGCGCGTGGCGCCCTCCCTTGAATGTGCCCGGCGCCCAAATTCGCCGAGGGCGACATGGGGATATCCCAGACAGAAGTTGCGGGCTACAACCTGTCCCCGTACGCCGGCTAGACCCACTTGACAGTCTCGTTCTGAACAGATGAGGCAAGTTTTGCGTCAGGCAGCCAGCCGGGCCGTGCGGACTGCGTTGTCGAGCTCGCGTTCGTAGGTTCTCCAGGCGGCGGTGAGTGGGCGTGGTGCTGGTGGAGAGGGTCGCGCCAGGTCGGCGAGATCTGTGAGAGCGGGGACGACGACCGGGTGGCGAGCTGGGTGAAGAAGGCGCTGACGCGTAGGCCGTGGGTTGTGACGCGATAGGTGTTGGACCCGTCCACCCGTTCGATGAGGCCCTTCAGACGCAGTCGCCGCAGGTCATAGGAAGCCTGGGCTGAGGAGTAGTCCACGCGCCAATGGGCGGCCATCTGGGCGCGCAGGGACTTGTTGGTCAGGCCGCCGATGACGTGGGCGAAGGCGGCGATGGAGCCGAGCAGGGCCATGGTCCGGGGATCCCCGAAACGCAGACCAGGAGCGCGTTGTCCGTCGTGAACGCTCGGGAGGACGATCGACTCGAGGGTGGCGGAGTCCCGAAGCCCCGGACGTCCCTCGCCCAGCGTGGCCAAGAAGCGGGCGTTGGTGGCGGCCCCGACCGGCGCAGTGCGCCCCAGTTCTCGGCGCAAAGGGTCTTGTGCAGGGCAAAGTCGTTGGCGTTGTTCACCGTGGTCTCGACCCGGAGAGCCCGGCCTTCTTTGAGGTAGGCCTTGGCCTTCGATGACTTGTAATGGATCTGGAGCTGGGGTGCGGTGTCGCGGGTGATGACCTCGGTGGCGAAGCGTCCGGGGGTCTTGTGCTTGCCGCGATTGACCACCGTGCGGTCGACGAGCAAGGAGACCCGCTCGGGACGGCCGAGGTCGAGGTGGTCGCCGATTGCCGCCTCGAACCAGGCCCGGGCCCGGCGCGGCTGGTCGAAGACCACGGTGTCGGAGACCTCGAGCTGAGCGATGGAGAAGGACCACTCGAACCCGGCGGCCCGGTCGTGGGTGCACAGGGGGTCGGGGACGACCGCCATCATGCGGGCCAAGAGGGCGCGCAGATGGCTGGCACCGAGGCGAGCGCAGATGCGATGGGCGACGGGGGGATCCTCGACGCTGCGCAGCCCGTTGTCGAGGGCCTCGAAGCCGATCCCCGCCTTGGCCAGCTGGCACTTGGCCCACTCGTGCCCGTTGGCACAGCACCACAGCGGGTAGGGCGCGTAGGAGCAGATCTTGAGGAAGGCCGGTCCCCACTCGGGGTCGGCGAAGTAGAAGTACCAGTGGTCGGGCACGCTGGACTGGCGCCGCCAGGCGATGTGGGGATGGCTGGAGCGATGGCCCGGATAGGTGTCGTCGACGTAGCCCCGCCACGCCGAGGTCCGCTCCTGGGCCTTGCCGACCAGCACCAGCCCGGGTCGACCGGCCGCCCTGGCCTCGTCTTGGTAGGGACGGGCGATGTCCTCTTTGGACTCTCCGGCCTTGAAGCGGACAACGGGCACCCCGGTGCTCTCCTCGAGCGCCTCGAGCTCGGCCACGAGTCGTTCGCGGTTGCGGTTGAGCAATGCGGGAGACGGAATGGTGCCGCCTCGATTGAGCAGGAACTTCACCACCCCGCCCTCGTATTGGAGTCCTTTGATGTAGCCGGCGAGGGTCCCCATAGCGTCCTCCCTGTCAGAACTGCTGATCGACCGCGGCAACGGTCGAAGAGGAGGTCGCCATGGGGACCGTGGCCACGTTACTGGACGAGCACGTCAGCTTCCGCTGCACTTCGGTGGACCGCATCGGTGTCCGACGTCGATGCTGAGAGGGAGTGGGCACAGGGCCGGCTTCGCCGGCCCTGTGCCGAGTCAGTAAGAACCAGGTTGCCCACCGCGAGCAGCTCAGACCAAGCTGGAGCTCGACACCCGTGAGTTCACCGCGACGACGGGGTGTGGTCTGAGGTCGCTCGCTAACTATAGTTAGGAGTCGACCTCTTGCATGGTCGTGCACGCCCGGTTCAAGGTGCGGCCTTAGCCGATCCGTTCGGCGAGAGACACAAGGATTCCCGCCTACGACGTTTCCGTGAATGTCGTGTTCTTCGGCGGTGCCGACTTCGAGTCCCTGCCACCGCTCGGAACGACCGACCGGACCCGGTACGTCAAGGTCATCAGCCTCGAGGAGGCGCAGCGACCGGAGCTGCAGAAGTGGATCGACCAAGCGGGACGCACGCCGGGTTGGACGTGACGGGCGCCGAGCCCGGCTGCGGTGCGGCGATTCGACCGAGAACGCTGCCGGTCAGTCGTGGAGCACCGGCGTAAAGGCAATGCCGATTATCGCGCCCTCGGTGGAAGCCCGGCAACTGTCTGACCCCATGGTTCCTCCCGGGCTTCGTGCAATAAATCATGTCCGGCCTCGACGAGTTCCCGTGCTGCAGCAGCCACCGCGTCGGCGCTGGACATGTCGAACTCGATGCTGACCTGCGGTACGAGTCGTTCGTCCAGGCCACTGGTCGGTTCCGAAACACGCCTGAGCGGCCTGGGAGAGCGGCCAGATCCCAAACGACTTGCAGCCAGCGATCTGTTCGCTGTGGAAATAGCCGTCACCCTCGCCCTGCAGCGGGAGACCCAGCGCCTCGACGTACAGGCTGCGGCTGTTCATCGGATCGGGAGCGATCACGGCCACGGTGGCGAGGAACTTGATGTTCATGGAACCTCCTCGTTCGTCTCTGCTCAATTGCCAGGGACCCACCAATAAGCCGCAGATCCATGCAGGGAAATGAGGTGCCCCAGAATGAGGTCAGGGTGCCTCCGGATGCTGCACTCATCGACGCATGGTCCCGCCTTGATGCGCTATTGGACCGTTCGCGTGGAAGTGTCGTTCGCATTCGATTTTACGAATGTCACCGTCCCGTCGGGGTCGGAGCGGAACCAGATAACGCCGACAAGGATGAGCGTCCACACGCCGATAGCCGGCAGCGCAAAGAAATCGCCGAACGGGAGCAGGCCAAGGATGCCCAGCACGAGGCTGACCCACCCCAGCCAAGTCGGCAACAAGGCACTCTGACTATGGCAACGCCGGCCGCAACGGCCATCAGGCCAAATGCCATGGAGGCCAGCAACGCCGGCAAATCGGACTGGAGATAGTTCAATGTCTGGGCGCTCGACAGCGTCAGGTGGTCGGGAGCGTCGCTCAGTGCGATCAACGACCGACCCGCAACTCCACCGGTCACCGCAAAGAGGACGCCCCCGGCAAAGGTGAGAATGCCCCACCGTGGTCAACATCACGGCGCTGAAGCCAGTTGCGAAGGTAGCTGAACCAGATGAGACCAAAGACGACAGCGGGAGGGATCAGCAGCGCCGATATCCCCACTCGGCGCTTGCGAGTTCGGTAGTAGTGGAGGATCGAGACGGGTGACGCGTTGGTGGCCGGGGTGTTCCCCGACGAGGACGCTCGCCACCACGAAGAAGACGAACAAGAGCCCGAATAAGGGTGCGATCTTCGACTACCACCTTGGTGCCTGCGAGGGACTACCCTAGCTAGTGCCATGGCGCCTCCTTCTGACAGCAAGGCAAATCGCGGTCGGACCTGACCACCTCGGACCCTACATCTCACATTTGTTCCCGAATGTCGAGCTGTTCGGGTGTCGCCAGATCACTGACAGCCGAAGGACGTGGAGGCCCACTCAATCTCGTTCGTGTCTCAGAACCTGACTACGCAGCTTTCCGATACCTGCGCACCGCTTGACGCACCAACTAGTGCCCTGACCACAAAGGTTCGCGCGCCTGGGGATTGAGCAGGCCGGCGGCCGAAGGTACCGGCACGCATCGGGACGTTTCAAGAGCACTGGGGTGGGCTAGGTCGCGTTGACGGCGGTACTCAGTCCGAAACAGGGCGTGTGGATCCGCCGTTCAGCTGAAAGGGCGGGGTAGTGCGCCCGCTACGCGGCGCGGCTCTGGGCTGGCCCCAGCGTCGCTGGGCTTCGCCCCGCAGTGCGGCCCGGTGCTTGCGCTCGAGGGCGAGGATCTCAGGGTCGGTGGTGTGGCCGTTGCGCCAGCGGATGTAATCTGGTATGGCCGGGCCAGTTCGGCATGGCTCTGGTGATCGGAATTGGCGATGGAGAACTCGCGGAAGGGCCCGAAGTGGGCTTCGATGGGGTTGGCCGACGAGCCATAAGTCGGGCGTGAAGGCCAGTTCGACCGTGTTGGTCGTGTACCACTGGCGGATCAGGGGTCCCTTGTGGTGGTTCAAGTTGTCCAAGATCACGTAGATCATCTCGCCGTCGGGCACTCGAGGCCCGGATGGACTTGAGGGCCCGCAGCGTCGGACTTGTATCCCTTTCTTGGGCTCGATGCGGCCATAGAGGCGGTTCGGCTCCCACCGAGTACCAGGCGAAGAGCTGCCTGGTCCCGTGCGGCTTGTGGTAGTTGGCCCGCAGCCGTTGTGGCCTGGACATTTCGGCCCAGCACGACCCGCCCTCGGGCTTGACGGCCAGCGGTCCGAACTCGTCGAAG
>CAWHGF010000002.1:0-2500 GCA_963828825.1 uncultured Acidimicrobiaceae bacterium
CTTAGGCACTTTTGTTACCACTCAAAAGACGCGCTTTCTTTCTCGCCATTCTCCTTTTGAGCGGCCAGGTCATTTCTGCCTGGCTCCTCATGTCGCCATGAGGGTCGGACTGTATCTTCACCCCCGCCGGCTCTCACCGGTGAGGGGTGCCCTGCGTGCAGTCTCTGAGGATCCTGCCGAAGCAGTTTCCTGCTGATTGTCCGCACCGGACGGATTTTCACTTCCCATGCACCACCCAATCAAACAGTGCTGTCACACGGATGAGTACCGCCGGATACTCGGATGTTCCAGCATATAGCGGGGTTTTGCAACAGCCAGGTATTAACTAACCGTTATAGTTCACCGAATCCCCATGTCGCCATGAGGTGTGGACCATATCTTCATCCCTCTGCTTCAAAGAGGGAGCTCTGCATATGGCCTCTGAGGATTCCCAGTTTCTCAACGTCGCGATGATCTCTTCATCACTACGCCGACGCTTCCCGCCCCGGTTCATCGGAGCCCTCAAGGAGAGGGCTTGCTCGATTCCCGAGACTGAAAGATGCCGGCCTGACAGGACGAGTTCAGTGACGTGCGGAAGACCGCGAGGTCTTGCCGCTTCGGACTTCGCAACTCGAAACGATCGAAGAACGGGAAGACCCGATGCTTGAGATCGATCGGCTTGGTGACTTCGAAGTAGAAGACACCATCGCCGCGGCCTCGAACCGTTCCCGTGCCGAAGACCGAACGAAGAAGCTGCGGAGCCTCTTCACCGATCTGCGAGACGTTGAACGACAACGAGACGCGCCATGGAAGTCCACGGTCACGCTCTCGACGGATGGGGACATTGAAGCTTCCCTCACCATCGACGAATCCGGCCACCCAGTTACCCAGGTCGCATGGGATCCGATCCAGCCAGTTAGAGGAACAGGGTCTTTCCTGCTGATTGTCCGCACCGGACGGATTTTCACTTTCCACGCCATCACCAAATCAAATGGGTGTGACATGGATGAGTACCGCCGGATACTCGGAGTTTCCAGCATTTAGCAGAGTTTGTTTCAAGGGATTACTCCCCTGAAGCCGCAACTTGTGCTTACGGCCGCCGTTTACCGGGGCTTAGGTTCAGAGCTTCGTCCGAAGACTAACCCTTCCCCGTAACCTTCCGGCACCGGGCAGGCGTCAGAGCGTATACATCGTCTTACGACTTCGCACGCTCCTGTGTTTTTAGTAAACAGTCGCTTTCCCCAATTCTCTGCGGCCCCCTCGGGCATCAGGACGCGAAGTCCTTCACCCTGTCGGGGCCCTCCTTCTCCCGAAGTTACGGAGGAATTTTGCCGAGTTCCTTAACCACAGTTCTCCCGATCGCCTTGGTATTCTCTACCCGCCCACCTGTGTTGGTTTGGGGTACGGGTACCGTGTCAGCTCGCTAGAAGTTTTTCTAGGCAGCATAGAATCAGTGACTTCGCCTGGAATGGCTCGGCATCGCGTCTCAGGATTTACAGGATCCGGATTTACCTAGATCCCTCCCTACACGCTTACCCCAGGACAACCAACGCCTGGGCTCACCTATCTTCCTGCGTCGCTCCTTTGCTGTCCGCCCCAGGGTTTGTCGGCTCGACCCGAAGGTCATCCCCTTAGTACCCCTGGCTTGGAATGGGCGCGGACACGGTAGTACTGGAATATCAACCAGTTGTGCATCGACTACGCCTCTCGGCCTCGCCTTAGCTCCCGACTTACCCTGGGAGGATTAGCCTTCCCCAGGAACCCTTGGGCTTACGGCGGAGGAGTTTCTCACTCCTCTCTCGCTACTCATACCAGCATTCGCACTCGACCACGCTCCACGACGGTTCACACCACCGCTTCTCTGCGAGATCGACGCTCCCCTACCACTCCCGTCCAAAGACGGAAATCCGCGGCTTCGGCTCTTGACTTGAGCCCCGTTACATTATCCGCGCAGGACCACTCGACCAGTGAGCTATTACGCACTCTTTTAAGGGTGGCTGCTTCTGAGCCAACCTCCTGGCTGTCTTTGCGTTCCCACATCGTTTTCCACTTAGTCAAGAATTTGGGGCCTTAGCCGGCGGTCTGGGCTGTTTCCCTTTCGACCAACGAAGCTCATCCCTCGTGGTCTCACTGCCGGGTTCTAGAGCATCGGCATTCGGAGTTTAGTTGGGGTCAGTAAGCTTGTAGGCCCCCTAGCCCATCCAGTGCTCTACCTCCGATGCTGAACACCCGACGCTGCACCTAAATGCATTTCGGGGAGAACCAGCTATCACCGAGTTTGATTGGCCTTTCACCCCTTGCCACAGGTCATCCCCCCAGTTTTCAACCTAGGTGGGTTCGGCCCTCCACGAAGTCTTACCTTCGCTTCAGCCTGCCCATGGCAAGCTCACTCGGCTTCGGGTCTACAGCATGCGACTCAACGCCCTATTCAGACTCGCTTTCGCTTCGGCTACCCATCGCTGGTTAACCTCGCCACACACCGTAACTCGCTGGCTCATTCTTCAAAAGGCACGCCATCACG
>CAWHGF010000002.1:5000-848395 GCA_963828825.1 uncultured Acidimicrobiaceae bacterium
CAGATCATGCGGTCCGATAGGGATATCCGGTATTAGCACCGGTTTCCCGGTGTTGTCCCAGTCTTCGGGGCAGGTTGCTCACGTGCTACTCACCCGTTCGCCACTCGCTCTTCATCAGTATTGCTACCGAATGGAGCGCGTTCGACTTGCATGTGTTAGGCACGCCGCCAGCGTTCGTCCTGAGCCAGGATCAAACTCTCCATCGAGACTTACGTTCAGCCCGGCCCCTAAAAGGGACAGGACCTCCCGAAAATCAGAGAGTCACCATAGTTTGACTCGAACTATTAGTAACCACAGGCCCTTCCACCCAGAGGGATTCGAGGCCTGTGTAATGCTTAATTGACGTACAACCCATCCGTTTGAGTCCGGATGAATTGCCCGCACTGGCTTTTGGCTCTCACTATTCCGTTTTCAAGGAGCGACCGGGCACGCACCAGTCCTGCCGGTGTTGGTGCCGGGTGTTCCAAAGGACTGTTCCGGACGAAATTCCTTCGCCGGAGAGTCTCCTTCGGTTGCCGGAGGGCCAGGGGAGGCCGGTCCGACGGGAGTGTCACCCTAGCAGACGTCTCCCGGGGCGTCAACGCGTGCAGGCAGCCAAAACCCTCCGGGCGATGACCCGGGTTCCGGCCTCTGCCACCGATCGTAGCGGGACATTCGCCGCGAACGACGGATGTCCCGCTCGAACGGTCCGGTTCCCTCCGTAACGGGCGGTGCAACGCACCGGGCGGTGGCATGCGGGGAGCCGCCGCTCCGCATGCCACCTCGGTGCTCGAAGCTCAACGGGCTTTCCGCCCCGTCCCTGTCGCCAATCGGGCGCAAAAGGGGGCGTGCGCCGCCTGCTGATGTCCTCGATCTACCGCACGTCACCACGATGCGATGGCTGCATGATGATCCGAAGTTGTTGCACGGCCGTGACAGGGCGATGACAACATGGCGACGCTCGTTTGCCCTGTTCAGACGCACGCGCAACGCCGACCGCCCGGTCAGGACCGGGACACGGAGGGACTTCCCGTGACCCAGAATCGCCAGCGCTTCTCCGTGGCCTCCGTGATGCCGATCCGGGTGCCGCGCCCCGGACGACGGGGAGGCGGTGTCCCGTCGTCCAGCAGACGGACCGCCCCTGGCCTCGCGGCGGCCCGTGGTTGGCGGCGAGGGGCCAGGAGGTCGGTCCCGGTGTCCTCCCCGGTGATACCCATGGCCTGGCAGAGCTTGGCCGGCCCACTGCACAGGTCACGCAGCCGTCGGGCCGCCGGCCGGGCATCCCACATCTCCTCGACTCCGGCGATCGGCTCCAGGGCGCGGAGGAGCACCGCGGCGGCTTCGCCCTCTGGCCCACACACCACGTTGGCGCACCAGTGCATCCCGTAGGTGAAGTACACGTAGAGGTGGCCGGGCGGCCCGAACATGACCGCCGTCCGGGGCGTCAATCCCCGGTAGGCGTGCGAGGCTGCGTCGTTGGCACCGTGATAGGCCTCGACTTCGACGATGCGCCCGGACCGCTCGCCGCGCACCAGCACCTTGTTCAACAGCCACGGAGCGAGCGTGACGGGACTGCCCTCCAGCTCCGACCGCTGCACCGCGCCACCCTGGCGCACCGGGGGTGCACCGCGCCACCCTGGCGCACCGCGCCGGCCGCGCGGTGCCCGGTGGCGTGCTCAGATCGGCGTCGGCGCGCCGAGGCGGCGGATGGCGCCGGGTGTGGACGCCGGGACGTGGCCTCCCGCCGCGCGGCGGGCGGGCGCCGGTCGCTGCGGGTCGCCCACGCCGGCCGCCATCCGGCACAGCAGCGACAGCTCGTCCACCATGGCCCGCGTCAGCCCGGGCAGGTCGGCCACCGCGCTGGCACACGCATTGATGCCGACGAAGAGTGACTCGCGGTAGCTCTGCACGGTGATGTTCAGCGCCACCCCGTCGATCACCGGCCCGAGCGGATAGACGGCGCGCAGTTCCATGCCCGCGAAGTACAGGGGGAAGCCGGGACCGGGCACATTGGAGATCATGAGGTTGCCGGGGCGCAGCTTGCGGAGCACGCCTGAGCGCACCCCGAGCTGGATCATCGGCTTGGCCACCGCCGGGGGCACGGCCTCGGTCATCAGGGTCGCCATCGGGCCGTAGCCGACGGCGCGCTCCTGCCCCTTGCACGAGGCGCTCGCCGCGGTCACCGTGCGCAGCCGCTCCAGCGGGGTCTTCTTGTCGTTCGAGAGGGGCACGAACATGGCCGAGAGGTGGTTGCCCAGCACCGCGGCATCCTTGTCGGGGCGGACCGACACCGGCACGACGGCCACCAGCGGGCTCTCGACATCCTCGCCCTGCGCGGCCAGATGAGTCCGGAGCGCACCGGAGCAGACGGCGAGCACCACGTCGTTGATCGTTGATCCGAAGCGCGTCGTGAGCGCCCGCACCTTCGCCATGTCCATCTCGGCGAAGGCGATCGCCCGGTCGGCGCCCACCGGTGACTCGAACGTGTCGGGTGCCCCCAGCGGGATCGACACGGGACCGAGCCGATTGTCCACCGCGCAGCGGGCCAGTCGCACCGCTGTGCGGCCGACCTCGCGCGCCGCACGCAGTCCCCGGAGAGGGCTCCGGAGGAAACTCGGGAGCGCATCGGTCACCAGCCGGGTCTGCGACGGAAGGCGGGCGGGAACCCACGGCGGGCACGGCTCGGTGACGGCGCTGCCCTCGGGTGTGAGGTCGAGCAGCTTGGCCAGCATCTCGGCTCCGGCCACACCATCGATGACGGCGTGGTGCACTTTGGCGATCAGCCCGACCATGCCGTCGGCCATCCCCTCTATGACATGCATCTCCCAGGGTGGCTGCTCGGGCGTCAGCGGGCGACCCATCACCTGGGCGACCTTGGCGCGGAATTCGGCGTCGCCACCCGGAGCCGGGAGTGCGACCCGGTGGAGATGATTCGCCAGGTCGAAGTAGGGGTCGTCCACCCAGCGCGGGTGGTCCAGCCCAAGGGGGACGGGCATGAGCCGGCGCCGGAACGGCTGCAGCGTCGGGATCCGCGTCTCTAGGACGCCGGTGACGCGATCGAAGGTGTAGCCCCCGGGGAGGGTCGAGGGGTCGAAGACGCAGGCGTACGCGATCTCCATCGGCGTCTCTGGTCTGTCGGAGTAGATGAACATCGGATCGATGCCGGTCATCCGCTGCATATGCACGTCTCCACTTGGTGAGGGCTTCCGGTGGGCTCGACTCCGGTTCCCGATCCGGCCCGGATACCGCCTCCCCCCTCATACCCTCGGAGGCGGATTCCAGCGCACGTCGTCGAATCGGGGATCGTCGTCGAAATGGCTATACCCACAGCCTCCACCAACCAGGCCGTCGGCACAACCATTTGACGGGATCTTTATCTTGCGTTCACCTGGGGGTTACCTGACACAGGGGCTGTGCCGCGGAACCGACACGTCCCGCCACCTGGGGCGACCCGGAGATGTCGGACGCTGATGCCGGGACCTCTACGTACCAGCCCCCTGGGGCCGCCACTGCGCCAGCCGGGTCCGGTCGACCTCGCGCCGGCGGACGAAGCGCTCCACCTGTTCGCCGACGGGGCCCGGACCGGCCCCGCCAGGGGTGCGCCGGCGGGTCACCGCCACACCCGGTTCGAGCAGTTCCACTGCGGTCTCACCCAGATCCGGGTGGGCCGCCACCAGCTCGACCAGGGGTACATGGCGCTCGAGCGACTCGCGCACGAGGCCTCCGATCAGTGCATGGGCCTGGCGGAAGGGCATGCCCTGCTCGACGAGCATCTCGGCCAGGTCGATGGCCGAGGCCGCCGGTCCGTCCGCCGCCGACTGCATGCGCTCCTCGTTCCACGAAGCGGTCTCGTAGACGCCGCGCAACGCGATCAGGGCCCGCGTCACCTGGAGCACGGCGTCGAAGATCGGCTCCTTGTCCTCCTGCAGGTCGCGGTTGTAGGCCAGCGGGAGTCCCTTCAACGTCACCAGCACTGCATTGAGGTGGCCGATGAGTCGGCCCGACTTGCCCCGGGCCAGCTCGGCCACGTCGGGGTTTTTCTTCTGCGGGAGCATCGAGCTGCCGGTGGCGTACGCATCGTCGAGGGTGCAGAAGCCGAACTCCTCGGTCGACCACAGCACGATCTCCTCACCCATCCGTGACAGGTGCACACCGAGCAGCGCGAGGTCGAAGAGAGCCTCGGCGACGAAGTCGCGATCCGACACGGCGTCCAGCGAGTTCTCGAAGCGGCCGTGGAACCCGAGCTCTGCGGCGACGTAGTCGGGGTCGAGCGGCAGCGACGATCCAGCCAGCGCGCCCGCGCCGAGCGGCGAGATGTTGAGGCGGTCCACGGTGGTGAGGAGCCGGTCCACGTCGCGGGCGAGCGCCCACCCGTGTGCCAGCAGGTGGTGGGCCAGCAGCACCGGCTGTGCCCGCTGCATGTGGGTGTAGCCGGGCAGGTAGACGTCGGCGGCCTCCAGGGCGCGCTGGGCCAACGCGTCCTGGAGCGCCATGATCGCGTCGGCCACGCCAACCAGCGACCGGCGGCACCACAGCCGCAGGGCCGTGGCGACCTGGTCGTTGCGGCTCCGCCCGGTGTGCAGCTTGGCCCCGACGTCGCCGGCCAGCTCGGTGACGCGCCGCTCAATGGCCGTATGGATGTCCTCGTCACCGGGGGCGAACACGAAGCCGCCCGTGGTGAATTCCTCCCCCACGATGTCGAGGGCCTCCACCAGCGTGGTGACTTCGCTGTCGCTGAGGATGCCCGCCTTGCCGAGCCCCTTGACGTGGGCGCGCGAGCCGGCCAGGTCGTCGCCCGCCAGCGCCCGGTCGAAGGGCAGGCTGACGGTGAACGCCGCCACGGCGTCGGCCATGCCGGTCGAGATGCGTCCCTCCCAGAGCGTCAATGCCCGCCCCTCCCCGTCTCCCCTGGCCGTCCCGGCGCCGACGTCCCGCTGTCCGCCTCCGCCCCCGGCCCCTGGCGGGCCGACCAGGTGGCGACGCCGAGGCCCCACAGGCGGACGAACCCCTCGGCGTCGGCATGCCGGAACGTGTCCGACGCATCGTAGGTCGCCAACCCGTGGTCATAGAGCGCGACCGGGCTGCGCCGACCCACTACCGCGCAGGTGCCCGGCGCGGCGAAGCGCAACCGCACCTCCCCGGTCACGTGGCGCTGGCTCTCGGTGATGAACGCCTGCAGCGCCGAGCGCAGGGGGGAATACCACAGCCCGTCGTAGACGAGCTCGGACCAACGTGGCTCCAGGCGCGCCTTCTCGTGGTGCAGGTCCCGCTCGAGCGTCAGATCCTCCAGGTCGGCGTGGGCCATGATGAGGGCCAGGGCAGCCGGGCACTCGTAGACCTCCCGGCTCTTGATGCCCACCCGGCGGTTCTCCACCATGTCGAGACGTCCGAAACCGCGGTTGCCGGCCAGAGCGCCGAGCCGCGAGATGAGGTCGTAGGGGCCCAGGGGCGTGCCGTCCAGGCTGACCGGGACGCCAGCGTCGAATCCCACTACGACCTCGACCGGGTCGCTCTTGGTGACCCGCGTCAGGGTGTAGACGTCGTCGGGGGCGGGGGCCCACGGGTCCTCGATGGCGCCGCACTCGATCGCCTTGCCCCACAGGTTGTCGTCGATGGAGTACAGCTTCTCCTTGGTGACGGTGATGGGGATGTCCCACTTGGCCGCCAGCTCGACGCAGTCCTCACGAGTCAGGCCCCAGACGCGGGCCGGGGCGTGGATGCCGAGGTCCGGCGCCAGCGCCCGCACCCCGACCTCGAAGCGCACCTGGTCGTTCCCCTTGCCCGTGCACCCGTGCGCGACGGCCGTGGCGCCGTGCCGGCGCGCCTCGGCGACGAGGTGGCGCACGATCACCGGCCGCGACAGGGCCGACACCAGCGGGTACTTGCCCTCGTACCGCGCGTTGGCCTGCAGCGCCGGGACGCAGAACTGCTCCGCCATCTCGTGGCGGGCGTCGATCACGACCGCCTCGACCGCACCGGCGGCCAGCGCCCGGGTCCGGACGGCGTCCCAGTCCTCGCCACCGCGGTCGGCCGACTGGCCGACGTCGACCGCCACGGCCACCACCTCGACACCCTCGTGCTCAATGAGCCAGCGCACGGCCACGGACGTATCGAGGCCACCGCTGTAGGCCAGCACCACCCGCTCAGGCATGTTCAGTCCTCTTCCTTCCCATTCAACGCGATCTTGCTGTTGGCCACAATGCCGGCGACGTCACGCAGGTGGTCCGCCATCGGGCCGCCGCCGAACTCCTCTTCGACGATGACGAGCACCGTGTCGTCCCCGGCCACGGTGCCCACGACTTCTTCCAGCCCGCTGCGATCGAGCGCCGACCCGACGACGTGCGCCGAGCCGGGCGGCGTGCGCAGCACCACGAGGTTCCCCGAGTGGGCCACCTCCACGACCCACTCGCCCAGGACACGGCGCAGGTGGTCCTCCGGCGCGATCTGGTGGACCGGCAGCTCGGGCAGCGCATAGGCAGTCTCGCCCCCGGGCAGGCGCACCTTCACCGCGCCCAGGTCGTCGAGGTCACGTGACACCGTCGTCTGGGTCGCTTCGATCCCCTGCTCGCCGAGCAGCGCCACGAGTTGCGTCTGGCTCGTCACCGGCTGGGACTCCAGCAATTTGGTGATGCGGTGCTGGCGCTGGTTCTTGGTCAGCCGGCTCGGCGCCTGCCCGCTCACCCGGATCCCTCCACGACCCAGGCCAGGATCCCCCGCATGGCCGTGCGCCGGTGGGCCGCCTGGCGCCAGACCAGCGAGCGCGGGCCCTCGAGCACGCCGTCGGTGATCTCCTCGCCGCGGTGCGCCGGCAGGCAGTGCAGGACGATGGCGTCGGAGGCGGCCCGGTCGACCAGCTCCTCGTCGACGGTGAAGCCGTCGAAGGCGGCGAGGCGGGCCGCCCGCTCCTCCTCCTGGCCCATGCTCGTCCACACGTCCGTGTAGAGGACGGCGGCACCCTTGGCCGCCTGGCCAGGGTCGTCGGTCACCTGCACGCTCCCGCGCCGTCCCATGCGGTCGCCAAAGGCCTGCAGGTCGCCCAGCTCCTCGCCGGAGAACGTGTACCCGGCCGGGGTGGCGATGCGGACCTCCATGCCCTCGAGCAACCCAGCCTTGGCCAGCGAGCGCGCCATGTTGTTGGCATCGCCGACATAGGTGAGCGCCCGGCCGGCCAGCGGGCCCAGCGCCTCGCGCATGGTGAGCACGTCCGCCACCGCCTGGCACGGGTGGGCGGTGTCGCACAGGAGGTTCACCACCGGGACGTCGAAGCCGCTCCGCTCCAGGGCGGCCGCCATGCGCACCAGCACGGAGTGGTCGAACACCCGCGCGCACAGGACGCGGTGGTAGCAGCCGAGCGTGCGGGCGACGTCCTCGACGGTCTCCCGCTCGTCGAGGCCGACCTCGGTCCCCTGGATGTAGACGGGGTGCCCGCCCAGGTCGACCACCGCCATCTCGGTGGAATTGCGGGTCCGCGCCGACGGCTTCTGGAAGAGGAGCGCCACGCCCTGGCCCGCCAGCGGCGCGTGGGCCGGCGGCTCGAGGGCCAGGGTGAGCACCCGCTCCCAGGCGTCCGGGTCCAGGTCGTCGACGTCGAAGAAGTTGCGCATGTGCCCCCTCCCCTACCGCGACCCGTCGGTCCCGGGCAGCGATGCGGTGATGGCTTGGCCGAGAACGCGCAGCGCCGCGTCGATCTCGTCGTCGCGCACCAGCAGGGGCGGGGCGACGCGGACGGCATCGGCCCGGACCGGGTTGACCAGCAGGCCGTGCGGGAGCGCCCAGGCCGCGGTCTCCTTGGCCACCGGGGCCTCGAGTTGGGCGGCCAGCAACAGCCCCGCCCCGCGCACCGAGACGACGCCCGGCAGCGCGGCCAGCCCCCTGGCGAGCCGGACGCCGCCCTCCCGGGCGCGGCGGCAGACGTCCTCGGACTCCATGACGGCCAGGGTGGCCTTGACGGCGGCCAGGGCCAGGGGCTGTCCCCCGAAGGTCGAACCGTGGTCGCCCGGGGCGAACGCCGCGGCGACCTCGGCCCGGGCCCAGCACGCCCCGACCGGCATGCCGTTGCCGAGCGCCTTGGCCATCGTCACCACATCGGGCTGGAGGCCCTGGGCCTGGAAGGCGAACCAGTGGCCCGTGCGCCCGAGGCCGGTCTGCACCTCGTCGAGCATGAGCAGCGCGTTGCGCTCGGTGCAGAGCGACCGCACGGCGCCCAGGTAGTCCGAGCTCGGGACCATGACGCCGCCCTCGCCCTGGAGCGGCTCCAGCAGCACGGCGGCGACCGTATCCGGGTCGAGCGCCTTGTCGAGGGCGGCGACGTCGTCGTAGGGCACGTGCACGAACCCCTCCGGGAGCGGGAGGAAGGGTGCCTGCTTCTCCGGCTGGCCGGTGGCGGTGAGGGTGGCCAGCGTGCGGCCGTGGAACGCGTTGTCGGCGCTGATCACCACGTGGCGGCCGGGCCCGGCCCAACGCCGCGCCAGCTTCAGTGCGCACTCGTTCGCCTCCGCCCCCGAGTTGGCGAAGAAGACCTGACCACCGGCCTGGCCGGTGCCCCCGTTGATCAGCCGGTCGATGGTGCGGGCGACCTCGGGGGCCAGCGTGTTCCCGTAGAGGTTCGACACGTGGCTGAGCGTGCGCGCCTGCTCGGCCACGGCATCGGCCACCGCCGGGTGGGCATGGCCGAGCGACACCACGGCCAGGCCGGTGATGAAGTCGAGGTACTCGGTGCCGTCGGCGTCGAAGAGCACGGCGCCCTGGCCGCGTACGAACGTGGCCGGCGGATCGGCGTAGGTGCGCATGAGGAAGGCGCGCTCGGACGGAGCGCCGGACACGATGTTCGGATCGCTCACGGGACCACCATGGTGCCGACACCCGAGTCCGTGAAGAGCTCGAGCAGCAACGCGTGCGGAACCCGTCCATCGAGGATGTGCGCCTGTCCTACCCCGGCGCGTACGGCGTCGGCGCAGGCCTCGACCTTGGGGATCATGCCGCCCCGCACTCCGCCGTCGCGGACGATCTCGTCGATCACGGCGGCCGACGCCTGGTGGATCACCGTCGTGGAGTCGTCGGCCACGACCCGCAGTCCCTCGATGTCGGTCAGGAAGATCAGCTTCTCTGCGTGCAACGCCTCGGCCAGCGCACCCGCCACCGTGTCGGCGTTGATGTTGTACGCCTGGCCGGACTCGTCGGCTCCGATCGTCGCCACGACGGGGATCAGCCCCTCGGCCAGCAGACGCTCGAGCATGGTGGGGTCGACGAGCGACACGTTGCCGACGAAGCCGAGGTCGGCGTGACGCGGAGCGGCCGTGATGAGGTTGGCATCCTCGCCCGACATCCCGACCGCCAGCGGCCCGTGCACGTTGATGGCGGAGACGATGTCGCGGTTGACCTTGCCGACCAGCACCATGCGGGCGATGTCGAGCGTGTCGGCGTCCGTGACCCGGAGCCCATTGCGGAATTCCGTCTCCTTGCCGAGCCGCGTCATGAGCGCGCCGATCTGCGGGCCGCCCCCGTGTACGACGACGGGAAGCATGCCCACGGCGCGCATGAGGACCACGTCCTCGGCAAAGGACGCCAGCGCGTCACCCGGGTCCTGCGCCTCGTCCCCCTCTGCCGCGTGCAGCGCGTTGCCGCCGTACTTGACGACGACGACCTTCTCCCAGAAGCGGCGGATGTAGGGCAGTGCCTCCACGAGGACCGACGCCGTCTTCGCCGCTGCCGCCTTCTGGGCACGCGTGATCCTGGGCGGCACCGACGTCGCTTCGCGGGCCGTCACGAGGTGGTCCGGTTCTCGTCGATGTAGCCGTAGCCGAGGTCGGTCCCGAGGACCACGGCCTCCCCCGAACCGAGCCCGAGGTCGCACTCGAGCACGATGTGCCGACCCGCCATGTGGGCGGCTACCCCGGCGGCGTCATGGGGCACACCCACTCCGCCGGCGCACACCACGGTGGTGCCGTAGGCGAGCAACACCCGGTCGATGTCGAAGGGCGTCCCGGCCGAGCCGAGCTCGGAGATGATACGCCCCCAGTAGGGGTCCTCGCCGAAGAGCGAGCACTGCACGAGCATGGAGTCCGCCACCTTGCGCGCCGCGACGTGCGCCGCCTCGTCGCTCACCGCGCCCCGAACGTGCACGTGCGCCACCTTGGTCGCCCCCTCCGCGTCGTCCACCATCTGCTCGGCCAGAGAGCAGCAGGCCTCGTAGAGGGCGGCGGTGAGGGCCGACGGTGACGGACCGGCGCCCAGCCCGTTGGCCAGCACCAGCACCGTGTCGTTGGTGGAGGTACAGCCGTCCACCGTGATGGTGTTGAACGACGCCGCCACGGCCTCTCGGAGCGCGGCCTGTAACGTCGCAGGGTCGACGGCGGCGTCGGTCGTGCAGAGGGCGAGCATGGTGGCCATGTTCGGCGCCAGCATGGCCGCGCCCTTGGCCATGCCACCCACGGTGAACCCGTCGCCGGCCACGACGACCTCCTTGGGCACGGTGTCGGTCGTCATGATGGCCTTGGCGGCCCCGGCCGCCGACTCCGCTCGGCCAGTGCGCGCCATCACGATCGGCTCGATCTCCGGGATGACGTGGTCGATGGGGAACGGGATCCCGATGAGGCCCGTCTGGCAGATCAGGATCTCCTCGGCTGTCGCGCCGATGTCACCGGCCACTGCGGTGCACAGTCGTTCGGCGGCCTCCCTCCCGGGGACCCCGGTCGCGGCGTTGGCGTTGCCCGAGGTCAGGATCACGCCCGCGGCCCTGCCGCCCGTTGCGGCCAGGTTGGCCCGGCTCACCTGTACGGGCGCCGCGGCGGCCAGGTTCGTGGTGAACACGCCGGCGGCGGGAACGGCGCGGCCGTCGGCCGTGGCCACGACGGCGACGTCGTGCACCTTGCCGGCCTTGATCCCGGCATATCCGCCCACGGCGACGAAGCCCTGGGGCGCGTTGACGCTCACGGGTACATCCCGGCAATCGGCAGCCCGGTCGTCTCGGGCAGCCCGAGTGCGGCGTTGGCGCACTGGATCGCCTGCCCCGACGCGCCCTTCACGAGGTTGTCGAGGGCGCAGAGGGTGATGACCCAGCCGGTGCGGGCGTCGACTCGGGCGGTCACGTGGGCGGCGTTGGCGCCGGCCGTGGCCTTCGTCGAAGGCGGGTCGTTGGTCACGACGACGAACGGCTCGGAGTCGTAGGCATCGTGCAGAGTGGCCATGACCGTTTCGGTCGTCGGGCTCGTGCCCTCGGCGGGCCGGGCATAACAGGTGGCCAAGATGCCGCGCACCATCGGTGCCAGATGCGGCGTGAAGAGCACCTCGGCGCCGAGGATCTGCTCCATCTCGGGTGTGTGGCGGTGAGTCAGCAGGCCATAGGCCGTGAAGTCCTCGTCGACCGACCCGAAGTGCAGGGAGTCCTTCAGCCCGCGGCCGGCGCCCGACACGCCGGACGCGGCGTCCACGACGATGCCGGTCGGCTCCACCAGGCCCGCTCGTACCAGGGGGGCGAGGGCCAGGCCGGCCGAGGTCGGGTAGCAACCCGCTGCCGCCACCAGGGTCGCGCCGGCCAGCCCTTCGCGAAAGAGCTCGGGCAGGCCGTAGACGGCCTCGTCCAGCAGCTCCGGCGCGCCGTGCTCCTCGCCGTACCAGCGCGGGTAGAGCGCCTCATCCTTCAGCCGGAAATCGGCGGCCAGGTCCACCACCACGCCGACCCGCGCCCGGAGCCCCGGGACGATCTGCTGGGACTCGCCGTGGGGCAGGCCGCAAAAGACGAGGTCCAGGCCGTCGAAGCGAGCGGGGTCGTTCTCCTCGTAGACCAGGCCGGGGTAGGCGCCAGCCAGCGACGGCGTATGGGTGCCCACCGTCTCACCGGCGTGGGAATGGGCTGAGGCGACGGCGACCTCGAATGCCGGATGCCCGGCCAGCAGGCGGAGAAGCTCCGCGCCGGTGTACCCCGACGCCCCCAAGATCCCTGCTTTCATCGCATGAGTATACACCATCCTGCATATTCATGCGATTGATGGATACCGCAGGGCTCACCCTACCCCGGCCTCCTCGGCGGCTTTCCTGGGGAGGAGCCACACGAGACCGAGGCAGGCGAAGGTGATCGTCCCGACGACCACCAGACTGGTCATGAAGGCGGAGTCGGCGCCGTGTGCAGCACGCTGAGAGAAGTAGATGGTGGTGACGACCGCACTGCCGATCGCGGTGGCGAGCTGCTGGACAGCACTCAGTGAGCCGCTGGCGCTGCCTGCTTCGTCCTGCGCGACGTCACCGATGGCGAAGTCGAAGATGCTGAAGAGGCACGTGCCCATTCCCGCGCCCATGACGAGGAACGACGGGGCGAGAAGCCAGACGCTGACACCTGTGCCGTTCGCCGTGATCGTGACCCACAGCCCCACGACGCCGGCGAGCGTTGCGATGAGGCCGATGCACACCAGTCGGCGTCCGAGCACCGGAATCAGCGGGCGGCCGACGAAGGACGATGCCATGATCCCGATCACCGCCGGTGCGAGTCCGATCGCGGCATGGGAAGGTGAGAGCCCCAGGGCGGTCTGCAGGAACAGGGAGCAGACGTAGAAGAGGCCGTTGATGGCGGCGATGTACGCCAGGCCCAGGATGAGACCGGACGTGAAGCCCTTGTTCTTCAACAGCGAGGGCTTGATCAGCGGGTTGGCCTCCGACCGCTGGCGGAGGAAGAACCCGCCGAACAGCAGGGCGCCGAATGCCATGCTCAGAATGGGAACCATGGTCCATCCGTCGGTCGAACCCTCGATGAGGCCGTAAAGCAAGCCCAGCATCCCAGCGCCGAGCAATCCGGCCCCGAGCCCGTCGATGGGCGCATCACTCGAAGGGGGGACATGCGGAAGGACCCTCAGCGCGGCCAGGAAGCCGAACGTGCCGAGCACGATGTTGATCAGGAAGATCGGGCGCCACGTCAGCCCCTCGATGTCGGCCGAGATGATGAACCCGGCGACGATGGGCCCGGCGAGGGCAGCTCCTGCCATGACCGGCCCGAACACGGCGAACACGGTCGGCATCTGCTCCCGGGAGAGACTGGCGACCATGATGCTGAGGCCCTGGGGAATGAGCATGGCGCCGAACCCGCCTTGCACGAGCCGAAAGGCGATCAGCATGGTCGGGTCGACGGAGAGGCCACAGCCGAGAGAGGCAAGGGTGAAGCCTGCGATGCCGATGAGGAATACGCGGCGTTGTCCGTAGCGGTCACCGAGTCGCCCGCCGAGGACGAGCAGGACGCCGAGGGCAAGTGCGTAGCTCGCGCCCAACCACTTGATCAGGGACTCACCGCCCCCGATTTCGCGCACGATCGTCGGCGCCGCGATGTTGCTGATCGTCGAGTCCATGAGGTCGAGGACGTCGGCGATGACGACGACGGCGAGCACGGCCTGGAGCCGCCGCCCCAGGCGGGCCGGATCTACCGCATCATCCGGGCCAGCATGACGTCCGCTGAGCACAGCCACGTCGGTGTTGGCTTCCGGCATGATCAGGTCTCCCGATGTAGATACACTGTTCGCAGTACCGAGTCACCCTAGCACCTACTGAGCACGGTGTGTGCAGTAGGAGGAGGAGATGATCGAGGGCCATGGCTACGGAGGGCGCGCAGGACTACGAGGTGGTCTGGACCAGGCCGGAGAGGGCCGGCAAAGGTCCTGCCCCCTCGCACAGCCGGGAGGAGATCACCGCAGCGGCGATCGCCCTGGCGGATTCCGAGGGCATCGAGGCCGTCTCGATGCGCCGGGTGGCGGCGAAACTCGGGGCGGGAACGGGCACGCTCTACCGCTACCTCGCTCGCAAGGACGATCTGCTCGACCTCATGATCGATGCCGTCGAGGGCGAGGACGGCGGCCCTGCTCCGCTGAGCGGAGACTGGCGCCAGGACCTCGGCGCGTTCGCCCGTCGTGCCCGGTCGATCATCCATCGCCACCCGTGGGTCGCGGTGCTGGCTGCCGGGCGGCCCACCTTGGGCCCCAACGGGCTACGCCTCGCCGAACACACCCTCGACTCGATCGCCGGACTGGGGCTCACCATCGACGACATGCTCATGAGTGTCGAGACCCTGCAAGCGTTCGTGCGCGGCTACACCCTGGGCGAGCTGGCGGAGCAAGAGGCAATCCGCCGCTCCGGGCTGGACCGTGAGCAGTGGATGGCCGCCCACGCCCCTTACCTGCAGCAGATCATCGCCGACGGCCAGCATCCGCTCGTGGCGCGGGTCGTGCTCGACGCCGAGGGTCCCCACGCCGATCCAGTCGACGAGCGCGGCTTCGAGCTCGGACTCGAGCGCATTCTGGACGGCCTGTCCGCCAACCTTCCCCCCACGCCGACGGCAGCGACGAGGTGAGCGGGGGGCGCAGGGGCCAGGCGGGAGGGTCAGGCGCCGACCAGCCGCTTCTGCCAGAACATCCCCTCGGCGACGATCTCGAATCCCAGCATGTCGTTCACGGCGATCATGGGCGCGTTCGTCGCCGCGTTGCCCGTCACGATGAGGCGCACCGCCGGGGCGCGCGCCGCCAGGAACTCGAGGTTGGCTATCTTCACCGCGAGCCCGAGCCGATGGCCCCGGTGGGCGCGATCCACGACGGTGATCGCCTGCCACGCCTGGGCCGGTGAGTGGGGGGAGACCAGAAGCTCGCTCGTCGCCACCAGTCGTCCCGACGGGACGTGCTGCGTGACCGCGACGTACGTGGACACGCCCCGGGCCACGCGGATGTCGTCGCTCTCGCGCAGGCGTCGCTCGTCCCAGAGCTCCTCCTCGCGGGCGGAGTCCCCGGCCGGCTCGTCGGTCGACATGCGCCGCAGCAGCTCGCAGTGGTCCTCCATGAACTCCTCCGGCCACGGGGCGTCGAAGGTGAACGTGCGGTAGTCCGCCGCATCGCGCGCGCCGGCCACCACACCACGCAGCTCGTCCAGCCGCGCGGTGTCCACCGGGACCCTGAGATGCCGGGTGTTCCCTCCGAGGGTGGGCACGAACCCGACCTTCGGCGCGAACGCGCGGGAGGGGTGGTCCGCGGCGATGGCCACCGGCACGTCCACGATGGAGTTGAGGACCTCCCGGCCATCGGCGGCGGCCCCCTCGCCCATGCCCGCGACGAGCGCGGTCCCGACGCCCTGCCGGCGAGAGGACGGGTGCACGGCGACCGTGACCTCGACGGCGTGCAGGTTGTCGACCAGTGAGCGCTCCATCAGGCCGATGCCGAGGATGGGCCCGCCCGGGTCCCGGGCGGCCAGAAGCTCGAAGCTCTTGCTGGTGCCACGGAACTGGGCGTAGGCGCGGATGTCGCGGCGTGAGAAGCCCTCGAGGTCGGGCCACATGTCCTTGTCCGACGCACGCAGGACGTCGGCCGACTCGGCCAGTCCTGCCTCGTCGTCGGGCTCGATCCGGCGCACCTCCACCGGTCCACCATGCCACGACGTCGCGTGCCGGCGCGGCGGGAGCGCGGCCGCCCGTCACTCAGCGCAGGACGCCACCGAACCCGGCTTCGACGGCGGCGATGCACGCAGCGCGCAGGCGGCCCACCTCCTCGTCCGTGAGCGTGCGGTCGGGAGCGCAGAAGCGCAGCCGGTAGGCCAGGCTGCGGGCACCGTCGGCGATGCCGGGGCCGCGGTACACGTCGAACAGGTGCACGGACTCGAGAAGTTCGCCCCCCGCGTCCCGCAGCGCGTCGGCCACGGCATCGGCCGGATACCGGTCCTCCACCACGAAGGCCAGGTCGATGTCCGACGACGGGAAGCGGCTCACCGCGCCACCCACGGTGATCCGGCGGGGCACCTTCGTCTCGTCGAAGAGCAGTCCCAGGTCGATCTCGAGCCAGCCGACGCGCCGGGGCGTGGTCACGCCGCCCGACGTGCGGGTCAGGTCGAAGCGGGCCGCGACGGCGGGGTCGATCTCCCCGACCGAGCCGATGGTGACCTCATCGAGACTCCCGGCACGCGCCACGAGGTGCGCCGAGCGGGTCGGGTGCAGGCCGGGCAGCGGTGGCGTGCCGTCATTCGGCGGGACCAGGCGCACCCCATCGACGTGGAGCGCGTCCGCCAACACGTGCCAAGTGGCAACAGCGAAGCGAGCGTCGTCCTCCTCGTTGGCGAAGACTGCGGACAGGAGCTCGCGCTCCCCCGGCAGTTCGGCCCGTTCGGTGCCGCCGGCGCCGCTGCGCTCGACCACCCGCGCCTCCCCCGCGTCGGGATGCGAGAACACGACACCCACCTCGAACAGCCGCACATCGGGCTGCCGCCGGCTGGCGTTGTAGGCCAGTGCCCCCAACAGGCCGGGGAGCAGGGAACGGCGCAGAAACGGCTTCTCGGCGTCGAGGGGGTTGGCGACCCGCACGGCCGGCCCGACGAGATCCACGTCGTCGTGCGCGGAGGCGGACACGAAGGTGTCGGTCCAGCCTTCGGACGCACCCAGGCCACGCAGCACGTCCTTCACCTCGCGCCGGGAGCGCTGCAATGGCGTGAGACGTCCCGGTTGTGGCCACGTCGGAACCCGCCGCGGCACCTTGGAGTAGCCGAAGGTCCTTGCGATCTCCTCAATGACGTCGTCGATGCCGTAGGGCTCGGGACGGATGTCCGGGCGATTCGTCGGCACCTCGACGGCCAACACGCCGTCATCCGTGTCGCCCTCCTGCTCGAGCACCGTGAATCCGATGGGCTCAATGAGGCGGGCGATCTCGACCGGTCCGAGCGCCACGCCGATCTGGCTGTGCACCCGGGCGATCGGCACCGAGACGACGAAGGGCTCGGGCACGTCGGCGCGCACGTCGATGAAGCCGTCGGCCACCGTGAGCCCGGGCACGCTCTCGCTCAGCAGCTGGAAGAAACGCCGCACCGACGGCTCGATCACCCAGGGATCGACGCCGCGTTCGAAGCGGGCCGAGGCCTCCGTCCGCAGACCCAGGCGCTTGGATGTGCGCGCGATGGCCATCGGGGTGAAGTAGGCCGCCTCGAGCAGCACCTCGGTCGTCGTCTCGGCGATCTCCGACGAGGCGCCCCCCATGATCCCGCCGATGCCGACCGGTGTGCCCTCCGCGTCGCAGATGAGACAGTCCTCGCCCGTGTCGCCCAGGCTGCGCCCGCGCTCCCCCGTCGTGCGCCGCACGCCGTCGAGCGTCTCGACGATCTCGCCCGGCCTGGCCCGGCGGACGGTCAGCCCGCGTCCGGGCAGGAGCGACAGGTCGTAGGGGTGCGTGGGCTGGCCGAGCTCGAGCATGACGTAGTTCGAGACGTCGACCACGTTGTTGATCGGGCGCATGCCGGCAAGCAGCAGCCGCTGGGCGATCCAGTTCGGCGAAGGGGCCACGGTGACGTCGCGCGCGACCGAGACCGTCAGGCGGGGGCAGAGGTCGGGGGCGTCGACCGACGCGCTCGCCGCCTTCTCCACCGGCCAGCCGCTCGGGGCCGGCTCGGGCGGTTCGGGGAGGGTGAACGGCAGCTCCAGGCGCCCCGCCAGGTCGCGGGCGATGCCCGAGATGCACCAGGCGTCGGGACGGTTGCCCTCGACCGTGATGTCGAAGACGGTGTCGGCGCGCAGCCCCAGCGCCTCCATGATCGGCGTCCCCGGTTCACCCGGCGACTCGTCGCCCAGGACCAGCAGGCCGGCGCCGTCGTCGGAGAGCCCGAGCTCGTTGCCCGAGCACAGCATGCCGTGGGACATGACGCCGCGCAGGGGCCGGGCGGCGATCTCGAATCCCCCGGGCAGGATGGCCCCGACCGGCGCCAGCGGCACTCGGTCCCCCACCTTGAAGTTGGTCGCGCCGCACACGATCTCGAGCGGCTCCGGGCCGCCCGCGTCGACGATGGTGAGGCGGATCTTGTCGGCGCCCTTGATCGGGCGGATCTCGAGCACCCGGGCGACCACCACGTCGCCCAGCCCCTCGCCGACGTGCTCGATGGCCTCGACGACGAGACCGAGGTCGTCCAGCTCGTCGTGCAGCATCCCGACATCCTCGGGGAACGGGGCGAAATCACGGAGCCAGCTGAGCGGAGCGCGCACGGGGGACTTTCTCGTTGTGGGGCTTGGTCGTCGGTGAAGGGGTCAGAACTGCGAGAGGAAGCGGATGTCGTTCTCCAGGAAGGAGCGCATGTCCGGAATGGCATGGCGCATCTGCGCCAGCCGGTCGATGCCGAACCCGAAGGCGAACCCCGACCAGACGTCGGCGTCGATCCCCACGGCGGCGAAGACGGCGGGGTCGACCATGCCGCAGCCACCGAGCTCGATCCAGCCGGTGTGCGAGCAGGTGCGGCACCCTTCGCCCAGGCAGACGGTGCAGGTAACCTCGTACTCGGCCGACGGCTCGGTGAAGGGGAAGTAGGCCGGGCGCAGGCGGGAGCGCATGCCCGGGCCGAAGTAGGCCTCCGTGAACGACTGGATCGTGCCGGCGAGGTCACCGAAGGTGATTCCCCGGTCGACCACGAGCCCCTCGATCTGGTTGAAGACCGGGAGGTGCCGCGCGTCGGGGGTGTCGAGCCGGAAGCACTTGCCCGGCATCACGGCGTGGATCGGCAGGGAGTCGTCCCGGACCGCCTCCTCCATCAGATGGATCTGCACCGGCGACGTGTGCGTGCGCAGCAGGACCGTCTCGGGCTCCCCGATGTCGAGGTACATGGTGTCGTACATGCCACGCGCCGGATGCGCCGGCGGGATGTTCAGCGCCTCGAAGTTGTACCAGTCCGTCTCCGCCTCGGGTCCCTCGGCCACGGTGAACCCCATGCCCACGAAGACGTCTTCGAGATCGGCCTGGGCCTGGGTCGCAGGATGGAGGTGCCCGCGTGCCGGCGCCGTGCGCACCTGGTCCGGGATCACCTCGGTCAGGTCGAGGCGGTCGGCGCGCAGGGCCTCGGCCCGCTCGGCCTCCGCCAGCTCGGCCCGCCGCGCCGCCAGGAGGGCTCTGACCTGTGCCTGCGCCTCACCGAGGCGACGGCCGGCTTCCTTGCGGGCCTCGGGATCGAGGCCGCCCAGGGCGCGGTGGGCCCGGGTCAGCGCCGAGCGCTTGCCCAGGAACTCGATCTCGACCTGGTTCAGCGCCTCGGTCGAGGCCGCGCCCTGAATGGTCCGCGCGCCGTCGGCGGTGATGCGGTCGATGTCGAAGTCCACGTTGTCGAGTGCCATGTCGCCGAATTCCCTGTCGTCAGGTACCGGGTTGCGCCGTTCCGCCACCCGTGATGCTACGTGGCGCGGCACCGCCGCCCCGGCGTTGCCGGAAGGCCTCGAAGCAGACCACGGCACTGGCCACGCCGACGTTGAGCGATTCGGCCCGGCCCGCCATCGGGATGCCCAGGGTGCCCGAGAGGGCACCGACCAGCCCGGGCGGGAGCCCCGAGGATTCGTTGCCCAGGAAGAGCGCCGAGGGCGTGGACCAGTCGAGGTCGGCGTAGTCCTCGCCGTCCCGGACGACCGTGGCGAGGGTGCGGAAGCCGGCGGTCGCCAGCTCGGTGGCCAGGGCACGTGGGTCGGGCCGCACCGCGAGGGGCACGTGGAAGAGCGAGCCGGCCGAGGACCGTACCGTCTTGGGGTTGTAGGGGTCCACCGAGTCGCCGGCGAAGACGACCAGCGTGGACCCCGAGGCGTCCGCCGCCCGCAGCACCGTGCCGGCGTTGCCGGGGTCGCGCACGTCGACGAGGACCACGATCAGCGCGCCGGCCGCCGCCGACCAGGGCTCGGTCTCCGCCGGCGGCTCCTCCAGCATGGGGAGCACGGCCAGCACCGGCTGCGGCGTCACGGTATCGGCCACCCGCTCGAGCACGCCGGGGCCCAGGGGGAACACCCGTACCCCGGCCGCGTCGGCCCGGCGGCACACGTCCTGCACGGCGCGGTCGTCGGCGCCGTCGGGGGACACGTAGATCGACTCGACGGGAACAGCCGCATCGAAGGCGCAGCGGATGAGCTCAGCTCCCTCGGCCACGAAGGCGCCCTCGCTCCAGCGCGCCGTCCGCTTCTGCAGCAGCCCGCGCAGCCGGCGGACCCGCCGGTGCGTGAAGGCCAGCCGCTGGGTCAGGAAGCGACTTCCGCCACGGACGCGTTGGACAGCGCGTCCTGCGCGGTCGCCACGAGCGCGCCGAAAGCCTCGGAGTCGCTGACCGCAAGGTCGGCCAGGACCTTGCGGTCGACTTCGATGCCGGCCAGATGCAAGCCGTTGATGAGCCTGCTGTAGCTCAGGCCGTGCTGCCGGGCCCCCGCGTTGATGCGCTGGATCCAGAGCTTGCGGAAGTCACCCTTGCGGGCACGGCGGTCCCGGAAGGCGTACTGCATCGAATGCATGAGCTGCTCGTTGGCAGCCCGGTAGGAACGGCTCTTGTTTCCGTAGTACCCCTTCGCCTGCTCGAGGACAGCGCGATGGTGCTTGCGCCCGTGGACGGACCGCTTCACTCTGGCCATGGGGGTGCTCCTCTCTTCAGATCTGTCGGTTGGTCGGGTGGCTGTGCGCCGGAGCGCGTGAGCGGGCTCGAACGCTCAGATGCCGAGCATCCGGCGGGTCGCCCGCTCGTCCGCCTTGGCGATGTCCGTCTCGCGCCCGAGCCGCCGCGTGCGCACGCTGCTCTTGTTCTCGAGCAGGTGCGACCGGAACGCCTTGCGCCGGCGCAGCCGGCCGGTGCCGGTCACCTTGATGCGCTTGGCGGCGCCACGATCCGTCTTCATCTTCGGCATTGCGTCATCCCTCTTCGGCTGATGCTGCGACTTCGCTGATCCCGTTGCTCGTGCCCGCTGGCGGCGCACTCCCGTTCCCGTCGGGCGGAGCGACCGCTGTCTGATCCTGACCCGCCCCATTGGCCCGTGCCTCGCCGGGTGCCGCCACGGCCCCTGCTTGGGCGTTGGGACCGGCGCCGGACTTGTCGGGACGCTGCTGGTTCGAGGCTCTCGACTGCGCGGCCTGGCGGGCCCGCTTGTCCGGGGCGAGCACCATGATCATGTTGCGGTTGTCGAGCTTGGGCTCGGCCTCCACCTTGGCGATGCCCTCCATCTGCTCGGCGATGCGGTCCAGAATCCGCTTGCCGTGCTCGGGGTGGTACACCTCGCGACCTCGGAACATGATCGTGATCTTGACCTTGTGCCCCTCGCCCAGGAATTTGGCCACCTGACGGGTCTTGGTGTCGAAGTCCCCGGGCCCTATCTTGGGCCGGTACTTCATCTCCTTGATCCCGACGTGCACCGTCTTCCGTCGGCTCTCCTTGGCCCGCTGGGCCTCGTCGAACTTGAACTTGCCGAAGTCCATGATCCGGCACACGGGCGGGTTGGCCATGGGTGCAACCTCGACGAGGTCGAGATCGAGCTCCTTGGCGATCGCCAGGGCCTCGGGGAGCGGCTTGATGCCTAGTTGCACACCGTCGGGGTCCACGAGCCGGACTTCACGGGCACGGATTCGGTCATTGATCCGGTGCTCTGTTGTGGTTTCAGCGACGATGCGACATCACACCTCTCACTCGGGCCCACGGTCCTTCCGCAAGCCAATCGGTGGACGCGGGGCCAACGAGCGGGCATCGCCCGCGCCCGAAGGACGTTCGACCTGGCGCACGGTGTGCCCCGCGGTGCAGGGTGGTGGCCCGGTGGAGGCCACTCAGTGGGGGCCCCGCTTCCATGTAGTCAAGGAGCATAGGGTACCAGCATGAGCAGCTTGTGGACACCGGCGGGCGAGCATTTCCCCAAGAAGGAGGGCGACGACGCCGCTTCTCCGCCTCCCGACCCGGGGGCCGACACCGACGTCACCCGGATGCCACCCACCGAGGAGCAGCTGGCGGCGCAGGCCGAGGTCGACGCCATGCGGGCCCAGCTGGCCGAGACGCCGGCCGAGGTCGTGGTGGCCAACCACTGTTACGGGCTCTTCGAGCTGGCGGCGATCTACCTCTCGCACACCCCCCCGATGCTGTTCCAGGCCCGCCTGGCCATCGACGGGCTCGGCGCCCTGCTCGACGGTCTCCGTGGCCGACTCGGAGAAGCCGAGCCGGCCCTGCTCGAGTCCCTCTCCCAATTGCGTCTCGCCTTCGTGCGCCTCGAGGGCGCCGAGGTCACGGGTGCCGAGAACTCCGCCGAGGCCGGCCAAGGCCTCAATTAGGGCTGGCGGGCCCGGTCGGCCGCCACGGCGAGCCCGTCCACGGTCTGCTTGATGAACTTGCTCAGCTCACGGCGGTACAGCCATCCGCTTCCGGGCACCTTGGGCCGGAAGGTCGAGTGCCAGTTGATCGACGTGCCGGCCGCGGACGGTGTCAGCGTGATCACCGCTCTGTAGTCCCGCAGGGGCAGCCCCGACTCCAAGACGTAGGAGAACACCTCGCCCGGACGGCACTCCACCACGCGCTCTCGGCTCCGGTGACGACCCGTGGTGAAGAGGCGCAGCGCGCCCGGGCCCTCGGGGGTCCCCACGCCTGTCTCGAGCAGCGTGAACGCGCCGAGGGGCGACCACTCGGGCCAGGTCGAGCCGTCCGCCAGGAGTGCGTACACCGGCGCGGGGTCGGCGCCCGAGGTCGCCGTGTGGTCGATCACCTGCAGGGCCATGGTCGCCCTCCTCTCGATCCGTCCCCTCGGTTTCGCGTCACGCAATGTACCATTTGGTACATGCGTGGACAAGCAGGGTCCGGACGAGCAGACGGTGGGCCGAGCGCAGGGGTGTCCGGAGCCTCGCGGGTGGAGACCGGGCCCTCGGCACGCGCCCGCCTCCTCGACGCCGTCATCGAGCACCTCACCGCCGAGGGCATGGCCGATCAGAGCTTGCGTCGCATCGCGGAGGCGATCGGGAGCAGCCACCGCATGCTGCTGTACCACTTCGGGTCCAAGGACGGTCTCCTGCTCGAGGTCGTCCGCGCGGTCGAGGCGCGCACCCAGGTCCAATTGGCGTCGTTCGCCGAGGCCGAAGACGCGATCCGCCAGACGGACGAGCTGATCCGCTCGATGTGGGCCTACCTGGCCGACCCCGCTCTCGGTGACTTCGAGCGCCTGTTCTTCGCCCTCTACGGGCGCGCGCTGCAGGGTGACGAGTCGATCCGGCCGCTCCTGAACGACGACATCGAGCACTGGCTCGACGCCAACGTGACCCTGTCCGCCCCCTTGGGCGTGCCCGGCGACGTCGCCCGGACCCATGCCCGCCTCGGGTTGGCCGTCACGCGGGGTCTCCTGCTCGACCTGCTCGCCACCGGCGACCGCGCCGGCGTGGACGAGGCGCTCGAGATCTTCGCCGACCGCTACCGCGGCCGGTGGTGGGAGCGTCAGGAAGGCACCGGCATGAGCGACCGCGCCTCGTAGAGGCCACGGTGGCCCGGGGACACGGTGAACACCACGCTCGCGCCGACGTCGATGCGCCGGCTCCCGTCGGCGATGGCGGTGGCGTGGAACCCGTAGCGCGGCCCGTCGTCGTCGTCGACCGCGCCGAGGCCCCCGGTGGGGTCGAAGGAGGCCACCCGCCCGTGGTGCGGTCCGGTGGAAGGGACGGGGCCGCCCACGTCAGTGCACGATCTTGGACAGCGGGATCTCCAGAATGTCGCTGGCTCCCTGATCGCGCAGCGCCGGGATGAGGATGTTGATGTCGGACTTGGCCACCACCGCCTCGAGCGCGTACGCGCCGCCGCCGGAGAGCTCCGAGATCGTCGGCGCACGCATGGAGGGCAGGACGGCGAGCACCGCATGGAGGTTCTCCGCCTCGACGTTGAGCTTCACGAGCACCTTGCCCCGCGCCTCGAGCGTGCCCTGCAGCAGGGTGAGGATCTGCTCCATGGCGTGGCGCTTGTCGGGGTCCGCCGCCGCCACGGGGTTGGCGATCAGCTCGGTGCGGGACACGAGCAGCGTCTCGATCACCCGCAGCCCCGCGGCACGCAACGCGCTGCCGGTCTCGGTCATGTCGACCACGGCATCGGCGATGTCGGGCACCTTGGCCTCGGTGGCACCATAGGAGAGCGCGATGTCCGCCTCGATCCCGTGCGCCTCGAGCGCCCGGCGGGTCAGCTCGGGGTACTCGGTGCTGACACGCAGGCGGCCCGGACGGTCGGCGACGGTGGCGGCCAGCTCGGCCAGCGTGTGCGCCGGTGAGTCCGCGCCCACGGCGAGCACGACACGGGCGGGGTTGGCGGTGGCCTTGGAGTAGGCCAGCTCACCGAGGGAGACGACCTCGCTCCCCCGCTCCTCGATGCAGTCACGCCCGGTGATGCCGAGGTCGAAGAGGCCGTCGGCCACGTAGACCGGGATCTCCTGGGGTCGCAGGATCCGCACCTCGGTGATGCGGGGGTCCGCGATGGTGGCGCGGTAGGCCACGTCCGACGCACGGTTGACGGCGAGGTCGGCGTCCTCGAAGAGCTGCATGGTGGCGCGTTCGAGCGAGCCCTTGGGCAGGACGAGGCGGAGCATGGGGGTAGATCTTCGCAGACTCGCCGGCGTGGTCCGGCCCACAGGGGCGCCGGTCGGGCAAGCTGTGCCGGTGCCGCCCCCTTATGACGCCCGCAACCTGATGCAGCTGCTTGGGATCGACGTGCCCATGCCCGACGAAGACCGTGATCCGGTGGCCCGCCTCACCGTCACCCATCCGCTCATCGCCGGCACCGGCTACCTGTGGGCGCCGGTGGTCATCGCCATGGCCGACGCCCTGTGCGCCTTCGGGGTCAGCCACCACTGGCCCGAGGGCGCGCGCAGCTTCACCACGGTGGACTGCTCGGCCAACTTCATCACGAGCGCACGGGAGGGTGAGCAGGTCGCCGCCACGGCGTCGCCGCTGCATCTCGGGCGGACCACACAGGTCTGGGACGCCACGGTGACCAACGAGACCACCGAGCGGTTGATGGCGTCGTATCGCTGCACCCAGCTCATCTTGTATTGAGCCCCGGGGGCGCACGTCGTCACCGGTAGGGTCAGTGCGCTCCGCGGAGGCCGGCCACGTCGGGCGGTGTGGGGGTGCCACCCGGGCCACCGGCGCCGGTCTCGTAGACCCGATGGCCCTGCCGGAGCCGCTCGCGCCACCTGCCCTGGTCGTAGCTCGCCGGCATGGAGCGCTCCACGAACTCGCGCAGGACCCGCACGAAGCGTGCCGGGTCGGTGTGATGGGGGAAGTGCCCGGCCTCGTCGAAGACCTCGAATTCGCTGCCCGGCATCACCGTGTGAATCAAGCGGCCATGGCCCAGCGGGATGATCGCGTCACGCCGTCCCCAGACGATGAGCGTCGGCACGCCTTCGGCCAGATAGGCCCGGTCCAGCATCGTGATGACCTGACCGTGCCAGTCGACACTCGAGCGGAGGGTGCGCAGGATGACCATGCGGGCCTCCGTATTGGGCAGGGCGTCGAACACGGCCAGGATCTCTTCGGCGTCGCGCCCGAGTGCCGTGTCGAAAACCCGCAACAGCCCGGCGCCCAGGCGGCTGGCGAACCGGAGCGGTGGCAGGCCGAGCAGCGGCATGAGGGCTTCGACACCGGGCACCGCAGCCACGCGGAGCAGGGGGCTGACCGTCCGGCCCACTCCCCCGCTGCCCACCAGGACCAGGCGTTCGCAGCGATCGGGGAACTGGTAGGCGAACTGCGCCGCCACGCCGCCACCCAGCGAATGGCCGACGACCGTGGCCCGGTCGACGTCGAGCACGGTCAGGAGGTCGCGCATCCCGTTGGCGAACCCCGCCACCGAGTAGTCGGCCCTCGGCTTCTCGGAGCGCCCGTGCCCGAGAAGGTCCGGGGCGATGACCGTGTAGTGCTCAGCGAGTTGCCCGACGACGGGCCGCCACGTGTCGGAGCTGTCACCGATGCCGTGGATGAGGAGGAGGGCGGGTCCCGAGCCGGCCTTGACGTAGGCGCGGCGGTACCCGTGGATGGTGACGTACCGCACGCAGAACGAGCCCTCGTGCCGGACGCCGGGGCGGTAACGGATCTCGGCCGGATCGACCGGACCGTCGGCACCCTCGGTGTCGAGGTCGGCCGCGTCCGTCGGGTCCGCCGTCCCCGCCCTGGGCGCCGTGTCACCCATGCCGATCTCCCGTGCTTGGTCTGCTGGTGGGCTGTTCATGCCACCGTACGGCGCGGACGTGTCCAGGCAGTGTCGACCCTGTGAATTGCCGATGAATGCCGCGGTTGGGCCGCCGGACCCCGGCCGGGCCGCTAGGAGAGCGGCCCACTCCGCAGCAGGCGCACCATCTCGATGCCGGTCAGCGCCGCCTCGCGGCCCTTGTTGGACTCGTCCGGCAGTGAGCGTACGAGCGCCTGCTCGAGGGTCTCGGTCGTGAGAACCCCGAAAACGACGGGCACGCCCGTCGCCAGCTGCACCTGCTGGATCCCGGCTGCGCACTCCCCGGCGACGAAGTCGTAGTGGCCCGTGTCCCCCCGGATGACGGCCCCCAGGCAGAGCACGGCGTCGACCTTGCCAGCGTGGGCGAAGGCGCGGGCCGCCAGCGGCAGCTCGAAGGCACCCGGCGTCCAGGCGACGGTGATGTCCCTCCGGTCGGTCCCGGCCCCGCTCAGGGCCTCCAGCGACCCGTCGAGCAACCGCAGAGTGATGCCGCCGTTGAACTCGGCGCAGGCGATGCCGATCCGCAGTCCGGTGCCGTCGGCCGAGCCGTGCAGACTGGCGCCGACGCGCGAGGCGACGTCGTCGCGCGCGCCGTCGGGCAGGGCGACCAGGTCTGACTCGGCCATCAGGTGGTGGAGCCGTGCGACATGGCACGGGACGACCTGGTCACAGGACGTCGTCGAGCCCGTGCAGGAGGTGCCCCATCCGCTCGCGCTTGGTGCGGAGGTAGGCGATGTTCTCGGGGTTGGCCGAGGGCTGCAACGGGACCCGCTCGGTGATGTCGAGGCCGAAGCCCTCCAGCCCGCCGTACTTGACCGGGTTGTTGGTCATGAGCCGCATGGTCGTCACGCCGAGGTCGACCAGCATCTGCGCGCCGATGCCGTACTCCCTGCTGTCGACGGGGAGCCCCTGCTGCAGGTTGGCGTCCACGGTGTCGTGGCCCTCTTCCTGCAGCTGATACGCCCGGATCTTGTGCCCGAGGCCGATGCCGCGGCCCTCGTGGCCGCGCAGGTAGATCAGGACGCCCCGGCCCTCCTGCTCGATGAGGTCGAGCGACGCCTGCAGCTGGGGCCCGCAGTCGCAACGCAGCGAGCCGAACACGTCACCGGTGAGACACTCGGAGTGGACCCGCACCAGCACGTCCTCCGTCCCGGCCACCTCGCCCATTACGAGGGCGAGGTGCTGCTCGTTGTCCAGCACGGACTCGTAGACGAAGGCCCGGAACTCGCGCCCCTGGGCCGGGATGCGTGCCTCGGAGACCAGGCGCACCAGCTTCTCGTTCTGCCGGCGGTAGCGGATCAGGTCCGCGATCGAGATCAACGGGAGATCGTGCTTCTTGGCGAAGCGTTCGAGGTCGGCCAGCCGGGCCATCTCGGATTTGTCCTCGGTCACGATCTCGCACAGCACCCCGGCCGGCGTCAGTCCGGCGGCCCGGGCGAGGTCGACCGTCGCCTCCGTGTGCCCGGCCCGCTTGAGCACCCCACCGGTCCGGTAGCGCAACGGGAAGATGTGACCGGGCCGGTTCAGGTCGTTCGGGCGCGTGCCGGGGTCGATCAGCGCCGCAATGGTCGTTGCCCGGTCCGCGGCGGAGATCCCGGTGGTCGTGCCGCGCCGGTCGTCCACACTGACCGTGAACGCGGTCCGCTGCGCCTCGGTGTTGGCGGTGACCATGAGCGGCAGGTCGAGCATGTCCGCCCGCTCGGGCAGCAGGGGGACGCAGATGACACCCGACGTGTGGGCCAGGAAGAAGGCGATGTTCTCCGGCGTGGCCGCCTCGGCCGCCATCACGAGATCGCCCTCGTTCTCACGGTCCTCGTCGTCGACGACGACGGCCATGCCCAGCCTGGCGATGGAGTCGATGGCCTCCTGCACCTTCGAGAACGCCATCAGGCCGCCACCTCCACTCGGAGATCCTCTCCCAGCTGCTCGATCGACACCAGCCTGCCCTTCCACACGTCTCCAATTGTGCCAGCCCCGGGGCCCGCGAAAATCGGGCGGCCGTCGTCGCCCCCGAAGAACACCGGCGCGAGGTACAGGACATAGCGGTCGACCAGGCCGGCGGCGTGAAAGTCGTGGGCGACGGTGGCCCCGCCCTCGACCAGCAGCTGGATCACGCCGCGACCGCCGAGCTCGCTGAGCACGTCCCGGAGGTCGCCCGAAAGCTCGAGCGCCGGGTGCACCCGGGCGCCGGCCGGGGCCCGTCCGAGCACGACTCGGAGGGGCTGGTCCCGCTCGACCCCGTCGTCGAGGCGGACGGTGAGCTCGGGGTCGTCCGCTCGGACGGTGCCGGCCCCGACCAGGACGGCGTCGGAGAGTGAGCGCAGGCGATGGACGTCCCGGCGCGCCGCCTCCCCGGTGATCCAGCGGCTGGTGCCGTCGGGCGCCGCGGTGCGGGCGTCGAGGCTGGCGGCCATCTTGAGGACGACCCAGGGCTGCCCCGTCGTCCGGTGCTTGCAGTAGGGCGCCAGCTGCTCGGCCACTTCGTCTGCCGCCACGCCCACCGTGACCTGAAGGCCCGCCGCACGGAGCGCGGCGATGCCCCGGCCGGCGACCCGGTCGTCCGGATCCTCGATGCCGACCACGACCCGGGCCACGCCCGCCGCGATGATGGCATCGGTGCACGGCGGCGTGCGCCCCTGATGGGCGCACGGCTCGAGGGTCACATAGAGCGTGGCTCCCCGTGCGGCCTCGCCGGCCGCGGCCAGGGCGGTCACCTCGGCATGGGGGCCACCCGGGGGCGCCGTCGCTCCGGCGAAGACAGGGGCGCCGTCCGGGCCCGGGCCCGGCGGGACGACGACGCAGCCCACCCAGGGGTTGGGTGCCGTGGTCGAGCGGACCGTTGCGGCCTCCACCAGCGCCCGGCGCATGTGCTCCACGTCGTCCATGGTCACGTCCTTGCCCGGGGTCGGTCCCCGACCCGCGTCCCACAATAATAGAACACGTTCCAGTTTCTGTCGAGAGTGCCTGGTCAGCCCCGTTCGATTCAGGGCGGTCGCGCCGGGCTGAGGACGCCGAGGAGCTGTGTCACGTCGGCGATGACCGCCGTCGGCGAGGCGGCGGTGAGCGTGGCCCGATCGTGGGCGCCGCTCAGCACGCCGACGACCGCGCCGGCCCCGGCCGCGTTCCCTGCCTCGAGGTCGCTGACCGTGTCACCGACGACCGCCACCGCACTCGGGTCGTCCAGGCCGAGGCGGGCCATGGCTCCGAGGATGAGGTCCGGCGCCGGGCGACCACGGCCGACGTCCGCGGGCGAGAGGGCCAGGTCGACCTCGGAGCGCCAGCCCAGGGCACCCAGCAGGGCGTCCCGGGTCGACGGCGCGAAACCCGTGGTGAGGCAGACCTTGACCCCTGCCGATCGCAGGTCGCGCAGGACCCCGCGCGCGCCGGGGATCTCGCGCACGTCGCCGGCTGCGACGATCGCCTCGTAGGCGTCGGCGAAGGCGGTGGTCGCCGCCTCCGCCTCCCTCGGCTCGAGCAGCTTCGCGAACACGTCCGCCTTGGACCAGCCCATCGTCTGGCGGACGACGACCTGGGCCTCGTCGAAGCGCGGGCTCCCCGGGGTGATCCCGACGGCGGCGAGGGCGGCGGCGAACGCCGCTTCGACGGCACCGTCGTCGCGCACGGTCGTGCCGGCCATATCGAGGCAGACCAGCGCGAAGGGCCCGATCACGCGGCCACGCCCGCAACCCGGAGCGTGTCCGCCGCGATGGCCGGGGAGCACGTCATGCCGCGACCGCCCGGACCCGTCACCAGCCAGACGCCCGGCTGCACCTCCTCGCGCAGGCAGACGTCGCCGTCGACGCACTGCGCGTAGACGCCCTCCCAGCGCCGCTGCACGGGTGGGAGCTCCGCCCCGAGGATCCTCCGGGCCCGGTCCAAGAGCACATGGCTCGGGTCCTCGCACAGCGCGAAGTCGAAGGGCTCCCCGTAGGCGTGCGTGTCACCGATGGTCAACCCGCCGTCGGGGCGCTGGACCACCAGCAGCTGCAGGTGGTGATCGGCCGCCATGCGGGTCTGCTCCCCGAGTCGGGCCAGGGGCGCCGACTCGTAGGCCGGGTAGTAGCGCAGGGTGTCGACGTCGGCGAGGGACGTCGTGAGCCTGGTGGCGAAGGGGGCGGTCTGCAGCATCTGCAACCGCACCCGGCGCAGGCGGGCCGCGACCGGCCCGGAACCGGGAAGGTGGTCGTAGGCGGCGCCGGTGGCCAGAACGACGAGATCACCCTCCCAGCGGGTCCCCGTCGTGTCGACGAGCGCGTGGGGCTCGGCGGCGACCACACGGCGGCCCGGATGGAAGCGGTACCGCCCATCGTGCACGGCGGCCAGATGGGCCCGCAGGGCGCCCAGTGCGAGACGGGGCTCGACCACCGCGTCCTCGGCGCAGTGCAGCGCCCCGGCCACATCGCCCCGGACGGCAGGATTGCAGGCGCGCACCTCGTCGGGCTCCAGGAACGAGATCGAACGGGCCGCCGCCTCGGGGTGGCGGGCGAAGGCCTCCATGACGGAGCGGGCGGTGCCGTCGCCGGCGACGGTCAACGAGCTCATGGGACGGAACCCGATGCCGGGCACCGCCGCGCCGATCTCCTCCCAGCGCCGGCGGGCGCGGCGCGCCACATCGAGCTCCGCGCCCGAACGCCGCCCACTGACCCAGACCAGACCGAAGTTGCGCACCGACGCGCCCGTCGGCCCCGCCTCGGCCTCCAGATGCTCCACGGAGAACCCGGCCGCCGCCAGCTCGAGCGCGTGCCAGGTGCCGATGATGCCGCCCCCGGCGACGACGGCCCGGCCACTGCCGCCGCCGCTCCCGCTGTTCGTGCTCACGGCCGGAGGGGTGTCACGCCCCGAGAGTCGTCACCGGCCGCCGACCACGGCGCGGGCCGACTCCCGGATGGCGTCGGCGGCCTCCCACGGTCGCGGCTCGCCGAAGATGGCGCTGCCGGCCACCAACACGTTGGCCCCGGCCGCCACGGCAACGGGAGCCGTCGTGGTGTCGATCCCTCCGTCCACCTCGATGTCGAGGTGGAGGTCGCCGGCGGTGACCTCGGCGCGCACCCGCGCCACCTTGGGCATGACGTCTCCGATGAAGCTCTGGCCACCGAAGCCGGGGAACACCGTCATGCACAAGACAAGGTCGACGTCGCGCAGATAGGGCTGCACGGCGTCGAACGGTGTGTCGGGATTGAGCGCCAACCCTGCCCGCAAGCCGAGGCTGCGCATCTGGGTGATGAGCTCGTCGGTGTTGCCCACCTCGACGTGCACCGTGCAGCCGTCCGCCCCGGCTTCGGCGAAGTCCTTCAGGTAGCGCCCCGGCTCGGTCATCATGAGGTGGCAGTCGAAGAACAGTGGCGTGTGGCGGCGCAGCGATGCCACCACGGGTGGCCCGATCGTTACGTTCGGGACGAAATGCCCGTCCATGACGTCGACGTGCAGCCAGTCGGCGGAAGGGGCCACCTCTCCGACCTGCTCGGCCAGCATGCCGAAATCGGCCGAGAGCACCGACGGCGCAATGCGAAGATCGCCGACGCGGCCGGGGTCGCGGGCCGGGGTCGCTGTCCGTCCCTCCATCTCCATCCGCCGCTCAGCTGAAGCGCGCCCAGCAGAGGATCCGCCGGAACCCGTAGAAGTACGGCTCGCGCTCGCCCAGCTCTTCGATCAGCCGCTCCCGGTAGCGCTCCACGAACGCCTCGAACAACTCGGGGCTCAACCGCTTGCGATAGGGCGTGAGGAGCGTGCCCATGACCCATTCGACGACCTCGCTGGTCGACTCGAGCTCGTGACCGTACACCTCCATGCGCACGACCTGTTCCTTGGCCCCGAGTTCGTAGAGAAGGTCGGCGTAGAGCTCGGGCGACAGCACGAACCGGCCGCGGTCCTCGGGAACGTCCCCGTAGAGCGCATCGATGAACGGGGGCTCGTTGGCCACCGCCTGCGCCAGCAGGTGGGAGGGGTGACGGTAGTTGGCCGGCACCTGGAAGGCCAGCTGCCCATCGGCCCCGAGGGCGGTGCGCATGCGCGCCAACAGGTTGAGGTGATCGTCGATCCACTGGAGTGACGCGTTGGCGAACACCAGGTCGAGTCCCTCGTCGAGCCAGGTCGCGATGTCGCCCTGCGTGAACGAGAGGCCGGCGACGTCGCCGTACGCCGACTGGGCCCGGGCCAGCATCGACGGGGACGAGTCGATGCCGACCGTCTCCTTGGCTTCCATATCCTCGTGGAGAATCTTCGTCAGGTCGCCGGTGCCGCACCCGAGATCGACGATGCGGCCACCGGGCACGGGGTGGCAGAGGGTCAGCAGGTCGTCGAAGGGCTGCTGGCGCTCCGAACGAAACCGCTCGTACTGGTCGGGGCTCCACCCGTCGATCGGAGTCACGGTCACCGCTCTCATGTCTAGTCCGTCCCGAGGCGCTCGCCGACCGCCGGCCGCACGCCACGCAGCCAGTCCTCGGCTGACATGGGAGAACGGCTCTCGGGCTGGACCTGTCGCAGCAGCAGGCTTCCACTCCCGGTGACGACGACCGGTCCATCGATCGAACCCGGCGGTCGCTCGTCCGGTTCGAGCCCGTTGGGGGCCAGCGCGACGTCGAGCACGGTCAGCCGCTTGCCCCGGAACGTCGTCCAGGCCCGGCCGAGACGAACGACCCGCTTGAGCTGGACGGCCGGCGCGGTCCAGTCGAGGTGGAGATCCTCCTTGCTGATCTTCTCCGCGGTCGTGACCTCGCCCTCCTGGGGCACGGGGTCGGGCAACCCGGCGACACCGTGGGCCAGTGCATCGACGACGAGCGCGCTGGCCTCGGTCACCAGGCTCGAACGCAGCGCGGCGAGCGTGACGTCCTCGTCGAGGGGCACCGTGCGAACGGCGTACACCGGCCCGGTGTCGAGGCCCTCTTCCACCTTCATCAGGCAGACGCCCGTCTCGCGGTCTCCGGCGAGGATGGCGCGTTCGACGGGGGCGGCGCCGCGCCAGCGGGGCAGCAGCGAGAAGTGCAGATTGACCATCGGGACCAGCGCGAGGACCCGGGTCGGGATGATGCGGCCGTAGGCCACCACGACCGCCAGCTCCACTCCGGCGGTTGTCAGGTCGTCCATGTCGTGGGTGACGGCAAGTCCCAGCTCGGTGGCGGCCACCTTGACCGGACTCGGTGTCGTCTCCCCACCGCGGCCGCGGCGGCGATCGGGCCGCGTCACGCAGACCGCGATGTCGTGACCCGCGTCGACCAGCGCGCGCAGAGGTGGCACCGCCATGTCCGGGGTGCCGAGGTACGCCAGGCGGGCCACCCGCTCACCGTAGGGCAGACGGCCACCGCCGCACGGCAAGGAGGACGGCCCGCTCGAGGCCGGCGTCAGCGCGTGAAGAGGTTGGCGAGCCCGTCGGGGTCGGAGGCGGGGAGGTCCAGCGTGCGGCTGCGCAGGATCTTGAGCGCCTCCTTGCGCTGGTCTTCATTGAGGCGCTCGACCAGCAGGATGCCGTCGAGGTGGTCGAGCTCGTGCTGGAACACGCGGCCTTCGAGCTCGGAGGCCTCCAGGGAGATCTCGTTCCCGTCGAGGTCCAGGCCCACCAGGTGCACGGTATTGGGTCGCACGATGTCCCAGCTGAGACCCGGCACCGACAGGCACCCCTCGTCGTAGACCCATTCGCCGTCGCTCTCGACGATCCGCGGGTTGATGACGGTGCGGGCGCCGTCTCCCACGTCGTAGACGAAGATGCGGCGCTGCACACCCACCTGGTTGGCGGCCAGCCCCGTGCCGGGGGCGGCGTACATGGTCTCGATCATGGAATCGACCAGGCTCGCCACCGTGCCGTCGATGTCGTCCACCTCCCGGGTGCGCTCCTTGAGCACGGGGTCCCCGTACTGGCGGATGGGGAGGCTCGACATGGCCCCGCATCTTACCGGCGGACCATGCGATCCCCGCTCCTGGCCCGGGACGCCGTTTGCCTCCGACCCCGTGTCCCCGAGGTCAGAGCGAGACCGGGTCGACCTCGCACGCGCAGCCCCCGGCCCGACGGCCGAGGGGTCCGAGCCAGCAGGTCGCACAGGGGAGCATGGGTGTCCGCTCGAAGGAGGAACCGGTCATCACCGAGCGCCGACACCGAGACGGCCCCGGGTGGCGCCGGGCCGGCGGCCGTCGCCGCGTCGGCCTCCCGACCCAACGCCTCGGCGTAGGCGGGCGCCAGCGCGCCGGACACCATGGCCAGTGCCGAGAAGGGGGGCAGCGCGGAGGCGCGGCGGATCGACAGCTCTTCGGCCAGGACCTCCGTCGGTTCACCCAGTGCGACCGCCCGCAGCAGCGGGTGGTCCGGGACCCGCGTCTGGACCTGCATCCGGGACCAGGGTGTTCCCGTCCCCCGGGGTCCGACCAGGCGGGCGGCGCGGACGAACAGCGCCATGGTCTCCTCGGTCGCGGCGAGGCGGGGGGCCAGGAGGTGCAGGTCGATGTCGAGAAACGCCACGGCGGCGGCGCGGCGCACGCGGTGCAACACCGCCTCGGTGCCGACCAGCACAGGGGCGAGGGGGACCGGAGGCTCCACCCCGGCCGACCGCGGACCGGCCACCTCCCCCACCTCGGTCCCGAGGAGCGCCACCAGTTCCTCGCGCAGGCGGCTGACGCCTGCCCGCAGGGTCTTCATCCGCAGCCGGCCGCAGGCCGCGCACACGACGGGACGGGTCTCGTCGCAGCGCGGGCAGCGCAGCAGCTCCTCGCCCCGCGGCCGTGCCGCAGCCGCACCGCAGCGCGCGCAGCGGGCCAGCTCGCCGCAGTGACGGCAGGCCAGCAAACGCGCACCACCCGTGCGGTTGTAGACACAGACCAGGGGGCCGCGCTCGACCGCGGCCGCGTCGTCGAGGACGGACCGGGCCAGACGGACGAACTCCTCCGAGAACAGGCCGCTGCGCGGATCGGCGCCGCGACGATCGACCCGCTCCAGGACGGGCCAGCCCGCCCGCTCCCGCAGGCGCGTCGGAGCCACCGTCCGCAGACCGGCGCGCGCGGCCAGCGCCACCGGCGGCACGGGTGAGGCGAGGATGCAGGGAACGTCCTCGCGCCGGGCCCGCTCGATCAGAACGTCCACCGCGCTGTAGGTGGGGGCGCTCTCCTCCCGATAGGCCGCGTCGTGCGCATCGAGAACGACCACGGCCGCCAACCGGGGCACCGGGGCCCAGGCGCCGGCCCGGCTGCCGACCACGACGGGCCAACCCGCCCGCGCCTCCTCCCAGGTGCCCGCGGTCGGGCAGCCCCGGCGAACCAGCCGCGCCGTCAGCCGTTCCGCCCAACCCGAGGACGGGACGAGGACCAGCACGCTGCCGCCACGGGCGCGCACGCCGGGGTCCGTCACGACCGACAGCACGAGGTCGAGCGGATCGGTGACCGGCGGCTGACGCACAACGGTGAGCCCCGCCTGCGCCAGGTCGAGATCGTCGCGGCGGGCGCTGCCACCGCGTCGGGACCCGGCGCCATCGGGGCCGGGACACCGTGCCAGGGCGGTGGCACCGGCAGCGTGCGCACGATGGTCGCCGGGGACGCAATCCGGAGGAAGAACGGGGCGGGGCCGGCCCAGCGCCAAGCGGCCCACTCCGCCAGCTCCACCAGGGCGGGTGGGGGTCCCCAGCCCAACCACGACTTCAGCGGGAGGACGTCGACGCCGGCAGGGGTCCCGACGTCCTCGTCGACCACCCAGCCCCGCACCGTCCGCCCGTGGAGGGGTGCCCGCACCCGGGTGCCGATCTGCACGTCGTCGCCCCAGCCCGGTGGCACGGCGTAGTCAAAGGTCTTGGCCACCGCGGCCACCTCGGTGCGCACGCGCACCACGCGCGCCGCGTGTTCCATCCCGACGTCCTGCGTCATCAGGTCACTGCCACGGGACGTCGCCCCCCTCAGGGGAGCGATCGTGCGATCAGAGTCCCAAGGCGGCCCGCAGGTCGTCCACCCGCGGGGTGGCCTCCCACGTGAACTCCTTCTCCGAGCGTCCGAAGTGACCGTAGGCCGCCGTCTTCTTGTAGATCGGGCGCCGCAGGTCGAGGTCCCGGCCGATGGCCGCCGGGCGCAGGTCGAAGAGCTCGCGTACCGCGTCGGCGATCTTCTCCGGGTCGACCGTCTCCGTGCCGAACGTCTCGACGAGCAACGAAACCGGGTGGGCGACGCCGATGGCGTAGGCCACCTGCACCTCGCAGCGCTTGGCGGCGCCGGAGGCCACGACGTGCTTGGCCACCCAGCGCGCCGCATAGGCCGCCGAGCGGTCGACCTTCGAAGGATCCTTGCCCGAGAACGCGCCGCCGCCGTGACGGGCCATCCCGCCGTAGGTGTCCACAATGATCTTGCGACCCGTCAGACCGGTGTCGGCGTGGGGCCCGCCGAGTTCGAAGATGCCGGTCGGGTTGACGAAGATGCGCAGCCCCTCGGTGTCCATGTCCGTCGGCAGAAGCGGGTTGATGACGTGCTCCGTGAGGTCGGGCCGTAGCTGCTCCTCGAGATCGATCCCCCCGGCGTGCTGGGTCGAGATCAACACGGTGTCGATGCGCACGGGACGCCCGTCCTCGTACACGACGGAGACCTGCGTCTTGCCGTCCGGACGCAGGTACGGCACCGCGGCGGCGCGCCGCACCTGGGCCAGCCGCTCCGACAGGCGATGGGCCAACCAGATCGGCAGGGGCATCAGGTCCGGCGTCTCGTCGCAGGCGTAGCCGAACATCATCCCTTGATCGCCGGCACCCTGCGCGTTGAGGATGTCCTCGCCGCCCTTGCCACTGCGGAGCTCGAAGGCTGCGTCGACGCCCTGGGCGATGTCCGGTGACTGCGCGTCGAGCGACACCAGCACGCCGCACGTCTTCCCGTTGAAGCCGTAAGCGTCGTTGTCGTAGCCGATCTCGCACACGGTGTCGCGCACGATGGAGGGGATGTCGACGTAGGTGGACGTGGTGACCTCGCCGGCCACCACCACGAGGCCCGTGGTCAACAGCGTCTCGCAGGCGACGCGACTCGAGGGGTCGCCCTCGAGCATGGCGTCGAGGACGGCATCGGAGACCTGGTCGGCCATTTTGTCCGGATGGCCTTCGGTCACCGATTCGGAGGTGAATGTGGTTCTCACGTGATGCTCCGCTTCTCGTTGTGGTGGGCGATCACCCTATCCAATACGGCATTTGCCACTGCATCTTTGGAGGTCAGTGGGATTTCCTGCGTGCTCCCGCCTGCCTCCAGGATCACGACGGCGTTGGTGTCGTGGTCGAAACCAGTCCCGGGCGCGCTCACGTCGTTCACGACGAGTATGTCGACGCCCTTGCGGGCGAGCTTGCGGCGGCCCCGCTCGAGTGCGTCATGGGTCTCTGCCGCGAAGCCGACCAGTATCTGTCCCTGACGGCGCCGGGCCGCCAGGCCGGCCAGGATGTCGGGCGTCGGCTCCAGGACCAGTTCGGGGAGCCCTTCCTCCTTGGAGAGCTTCGTCTCCGCCGACCGCTTCGGGCGGAAGTCCGCGACCGCCGCGGCCATGATCACGACCTCGGCACCCTCGGCGGCGGCACCGACCGCGTGCTCCATGTCGGCCGCCGACTCCACGTCGATCCGCGTGATCACCGACGAGACGTCGGGCGGGAGGAGGAGCGGCGAGGACGTGACGAGCGTGACCGACGCGCCGCGGCGGGCCGCCGCGATGGCGATGGCGTGCCCCTGCTTGCCCGAGGAGCGGTTCGTGAGGAATCGCACCGGATCGAGCGGCTCGCGGGTGCCGCCTGCACTGACCACCACACGCGTCCCCGCGAGATCGCGCCGGGTCGCCCGGCCCAGCCGCTCGAGGACGCGCGCCACGATGACGCTGGGGTCGGCGAGCCGACCTTCACCCGCGTCACCGCCGGCCAGTCGCCCGCTCTCGGGCGGGATGATCTCGACGCCGCGCCGCTCCAAGGTGGCGAGGTTGTCGCGCACCGACGCGTGCTCCCACATCTCGGTGTGCATGGCTGGGCAGACGATCACCGGCGCCCGGGTCGCCAGGAGGGTGGCGCAGAGGAGGTCGTCGGAAAGCCCGGCGGCGTAGCGGGCGAGCGTGTGCGCCGTCGCCGGCACGATCACCACGAGGTCAGCCTGCTGGCCGAGCCTCGTATGGGGAATCGGCGAGGCCTCGTCCCACAGTGACTGCTGCACCGGTTCGGACGCCAACGCCGAGAAGGTCACCGCACCGATGAACCGTGTGGCGTCGTCGGTGAGGACCGGCGTCACGTGGACGCCGGCGTCGACGAGTCGCCGACAGACTTCGACCGCCTTGTAGGCGGCGATACCGCCGCAGACGCCGAGGACGACCCGCGGTGGGCCGGGGGCGGGGTCAGCGTTCACCGGCGGGATCTCGGTCCCGGGGTCTCGAGCCATCGCCGCCGCTCGCCACGCCTTCCCGTCGGGCGCCTAGCTCGCAGCCGGGTCGTCGCCCCCGACGTCGAGTACCTCGATCACTTCTGCGGAGTCGGCCGCGTCGCCCCCGGTCTCGCTGCCGTTCTCACCCTCGCCGAGCAGGCCCGCCTCGGCCGCATCCGCGATGGCGGCGGCCAGGGCGGCTTCTTCCTCGGGGTCCGGGCGGGAGTACGTCGCCTTCCCGGCCGCGATCTCCTCGAAGGCGATGGAGACCGGTTTGCCGGACACCGAGGCCACCTGGGGCGGCACAACCTTGCCCAGGCCCTCGCCGAGGCTGTTGTAGTAGGAGTTCACCTGGCGGGCGCGGGCCGAGCCGAGAGCGACCAAGGTGAACTTGGAGTCCACCTTGTCGAGAAGCTCTTCAATGGGTGGGTCCATGAGCGTGTGGCGGCCTTGGGCCATCAGGATTCCTCCGGGTTCGCGGCGCAAGGGGCAGCCGTTCGAGTCCGTTCAACTATAGCCGTCAGTTCAGCCAGGGCCTGACCAAGGTCGTCGTTGATGACCGTGTGAGCTGCAATTTCACGCCCACGCTCCACCTCCGAGCGTCCCAACTCGACCCGTCGCCGGATATGCGCCTCGTCGTCGCCGCGCGCCGCCAGCCGCTCGGCCTGCACCTCGGGCGAGGGCGGGAGCAGCAAGATCACGGTCGCATCGGGACGTTGGGCCAGCACCTGCTCGGCCCCCTGGACGTCGATCTCGAGCAGGACGTCGGTCCCCGACGGTGGATCGGGGATGGGCGTACCCATGAGGTAGTCGAGGAACTCGGCCCACTCGAAGAATCCGCCCTGGGCCACGGCGTCCTCGAACGTGGGTCGATCGACGAAGACGTAGGCACCGCGCTCACGCTCGCCCGGCCGCGCTTGCCTGGTTGTCCAGCTCCGGCTGAGCCAGAGCGACGGGTCCTGCGCGATCAGCGCCGAGGCGATGGTGCCCTTGCCGGCCCCACCAGGGCCGATGAGCACGAAGATGCGCGGCTCTTTGATGTTGGGTTCAGCGCGCAGTCTCTTTGAGCAGCGACTCGCGCTGCTTGGCACCGAGCCCCTGCAGCCGTCGGCTGTCGCTGATGCCGACGGTCTCCATCAGGCGGCGGGCCTTGACCTTGCCCAGACCGGGAAGGGATTCCAGGACGGACACCACCTTCATTTTGCCGATGGTCTCGTTGGAGTCTGCCTCCTGGAGGAGGTCCCCCAACGACAGGTTGCCCATCTTGAGCTTGTCCTTGACCTCGGCCCGCTCACGGCGAACCTTGGCAGCCTTTTCGAGCGCAGCGGCGCGCTGCTCTGGAGTGAGTGCGGGAGGTTGCGGCATGGCGAGACCATAGCGCCTCGGCCAGGGCCGTTCACTCCATTTGCCCTCTTCAGCCCATCGCAGCGACCAACTCGCGGTTCAGCGAGCGTGCGCTGTCTCGCAAGTCGGCGGGATCCGGTCCCTCGTTCAGGAGCCCACGAGCGCTGCTCGGCAGCACGGTACCGGGCCGGCACCCGGAGAAACGGGCGGCCACCTCGGTGGGGCCGGCACCCTGGGCACCCAACCCGGGAGCGAGAATTACGCCTCCGAGCTGGGACAACGCGAAGGTCGACCGTTCCAGCGTCGCCCCGATGACAGCGCCCACCGTTCCTTCCGGGACCTCGGGTGAGCCGTTGAGCTCGGCGATTCCGGCCAGGAGCATGTCCTCCACCCCGGATCCCCCGGCGGTGACCGCCTGCTGGAGGCCTCGACCCTCGGGGTTGGAGCTGCGGGCCACCACGAGAACACCGCGTCCGGTGGCCGCCCCGAGGTGGAACAATGGCGCCAGCGCCCCGAGGCCGAGGTAGGGGTGCGCCGTCACCGCGTCGACGGCCAGGGGGCTGGCATCGCCCAACCACGCGTCGGCGTAGGCCGCCGCGGTCGAGTCGATGTCCCCCCGCTTGGCGTCGCCGATGACGATGAGGCCGACGGCCGTCGCCTCGGCGATCAGCCGCTCGAGTTCCGCCATCCCCGCCGAGCCGTGCCGCTCGAAAAAGGCGACCTGGGGCTTGACCACGCTCACCGCGCCGGCGAACCCCTCGACGCAGGAGGTGCAGAAGGAGCGCAGGCCCTTGGCGTCGTCGCTCAGCCCCCACGCCGCGAGCAACGCGGCCGACGGATCGATCCCTGCGCACAGGGGTCCGGTCTTGGCGACCGCTGCGGCCACCCGTTCTCCGAAACTGTCAGCCATCACGTCCTCCTTCGTTGAGCAATTGTACGGTCGCGCCTCGTCGCGCCGCCGTGGACGCCGGCGTCGACGCGGGCGCGCCGCCGCCCCCGACGCGGCGCCGGACCCCCTGGCGGATCTCGCCCACCGTGGTGGCATGGGTGTCACACCAGCGGGAGAGCTGGCCGAGCACCTTCCACGGCGCCCTGGGGTCCCGGAAGGTCGCGGTGCCCACCTGGACGGCGTCGGCGCCGGCCAGCAGCAGCTCCACGGCGTCAAGACCCGTGAACACACCGCCGACGCCGACGATCGGCAGCTCGGGGAAGGCCGACCGGCACTCCCACACGGCCCGCACCGCGACGGGATGCACGGCGACCCCGGACAGCCCGCCCCCGCCGGCGCCGAGGACGGGCCGGCCCGACTCGGTGTCGAGGGCCAGGCCGAGCAGCGTGTTCACCAGGGTCAACCCGTCCGCACCGCCCTCGACCGCACCGGTGGCGATCTCCACCAGGTCGGGCACGTTCGGGCTGAGCTTGGCCCAGCGCGGCAAGCCACAGGCCGTGGCCGCCAGGACCCGGGCCGTGGCGTCCGGCGAGTGGGCGAACATGCGCGACCGGTCCTCCACGTTGGGGCAGCTGACGTTGACCTCGACCGCACCGATGCAGGACCCCGCATCGGAGGAGGCCGCCACGGCGACGAGCTCGGCCGCCCTGGCGTAGTCCGACACCGAGCGACCCCAGATGCTCACCACGACGCGGGCTCCCGCGGCCCGGAGCGACGGGAGATCCTCGGCCGCCCACGCCGCCAGCCCGGGACCCTGCAGGCCGACGCTGTTGAGCATGCCGGCCCCGACCTCGTGCACCCGCGGTGCCGCGTTGCCGGGCCACGGGTCGACCGAGAGCGACTTGACGACGACGGCGCCGAGGTCGCCCAGCGCGCCGTACTCGGACAGTTCGGTGCCGTGCCCCGACGTCCCCGACGCCGTCATCACCGGGTTGGCGAGGGGGAGGCTCCCGACGTTCGTGGCGAGCCTCGCCGCCCGGCGCGCGTCGGGAGCGGCGCTCACTGCGTGGTCTCCGGGTGGAGATCCTGGAGCGGCGCGCACCCGTAGCGGATGCGACCGGGCGTCGGCGATGCCCGCCGCCGCCGCCCGGGCCGCCGCCAGCGTGGTGAGGCACGGCACCTTGTGCGCCACCGAGGCGGTGCGGATGTGCTGGCCGTCGGCCCGCGGGCCCAGGCCGCGCGGCGTGTTCACGACCAGCTGCACCTTGCCCTGTGCAATGAGCTCGACCGCGTCGGACGCCACGCCTTCCTCCCCCACCTTGGCCACGAGGGTGTCGACCGCCAGGCCCTGTGAGCGCAGGTACCCCGCTGTCCCCAGCGTCGCCGCGACGGAGAAGCCCAGTGCGCTGAAGGCCCGCGCCACTCCCAGGCCCGCCGGCTTGTCGCGGTCGGCGAGCGACAGGAAGACGCTCCCCGTGTCGGGCAGCGGTATCCCGGCGGCCATCTGGCTCTTGGCGAAGGCCAGGCCGAAGGTGATGTCGATGCCCATGACCTCACCGGTCGAGCGCATCTCGGGCCCGAGCAGCGTGTCCACGCCCGGGAAGCGGTCGAAGGGGAGCACCGCCTCCTTGACGCTCACGTGGTCGAGCACCGGGACCCGCCCGATGACACCGGGGGCCAGGAGGCCCTCCTGGCGCAGGTCCGCCAGCGTCTGGCCCACCATCACCCGGGCGGCCACCATGGCCAGTGGCACCCCGGTGGCCTTGGCCACGAACGGGACCGTCCGGCTGGCCCGGGGGTTGGCCTCGAGCACGTAGACCTGTCCGTCCTTCACCGCGAACTGCACGTTGATGAGGCCGCACACTCCGAGCGACTCGGCCAACGCCCGGGTGTGGCGCTCGAGCTCGTCGATCACGTCGTCGCGCAGCGTCTGCGGCGGCAGGGCACAGGCGGAGTCGCCCGAGTGCACCCCCGCCTCCTCCACGTGTTCCATCACCCCGGCGATCAGGATCTCGCCGACACCGTCGCGTACGGCATCGACATCGACCTCGACGGCGTCCTCCAAGAAGCGATCCACCAGCACGGGTCGGTCGGCGGTGACCCCGCCTTCCCGCGCCAGTGCGCCGGTGGTCATGGCCTGCATGACGCGACGCACCCCGTCGTCGTCATAGACGATCTCCATGGCCCGGCCACCGAGGACATAGCTCGGACGGAGGAGGACCGGGTAGCCGATCTTTCCGGCGGTGGCGAGCGCCTCGGAAGCGCTGGTCGCCGTCCCGCCGGCCGGCTGGGGAATGCCGAGCTCGTGACACAGCGCGTTCCAGCGTTCGCGGTCCTCGGCCAGGTCGATGGACGCCGGGCTCGTCCCGAGGACCAGCTCGGGCGGCAGGGAACCGGCCAGCTTCAGGGGCGTCTGCCCGCCGAGGGAGACGATGACCCCCGCGACCGTCCCGCCCGCCGCCAACTCGGCGTCGAGCACGTTGGCCACGTCCTCGTCGGTCAGCGGCTCGAAGTAGAGCCGGTCTGACGTGTCGTAGTCGGTCGAGACCGTCTCGGGGTTGCAGTTGACCATCACGGTCTCATAGCCCGCATCGCGTAACGACATGGACGCGTGCACGCAGCAGTAGTCGAACTCGATGCCCTGGCCGATGCGGTTGGGACCCGAACCGAGGATGATGACGCGGGCGCGATCAGAGGGGCGGACCTCGTCCTCCTCCTCGTAGGTGGCGTAGTGGTAGGGCGTGAAGGCCTCGAACTCGGCGGCGCAGGTGTCGACCGTCTTGAAGGTCGCCCGCACCCCGTGCGACAGCCGGGCCGCCCGCATGTCCGCTTCGGTCGCGCCGCGTAGGTGGGCCAGTTGCGCGTCGGAGAACCCGAGCCGCTTGGCCCGCCGGAACTCAGCCGGCCCGAGCGAGGGCGCGGCGGCGATGCGCTCGTGCTCCGCCGCGATGCGTGCCACCTGCCGGACGAACCAGGGGTCGATGCCGGTCTGTGCCACCACGGCGTCGACCCCCACGGCGCCACGCAGGGCCGCCTCGAGCTCGAAGATCCGCTCGGGGGTGGCGACGCCGATGCGTTCGAGGAGCTCGTCGGGCGGGAGCTCGTCCAACGCCGCCCCGGCCGGGTCGGCGTTGAGTCCGGCCCGGCCCTGTTCGAGCGAGCGCAGCGCCTTCTGCAGCGACTCGCAGAACGTCCGGCCGATGGCCATGACCTCGCCCACCGACTGCATGCGGGTCCCGAGGCGCGCGTCGGCCCCGGGGAGCTTCTCGAAGGCCCAGCGCGGGACCTTGGTGACCACGTAGTCGATGGTGGGCTCGAAGGATGCCGGCGTCGCCTTCGTGATGTCGTTGGGGATCTCGTTGAGCAGGTAGCCGACGGCCAGCCGGGCGGCGATCTTGGCGATGGGGAATCCGGTGGCCTTCGAGGCCAGTGCCGAGGAGCGCGACACCCGCGGGTTCATCTCGATGATCACCCGTCGGCCCGTCGACGGCTCGACGGCGAACTGCACGTTGGAGCCTCCGGTCTCGACCCCCACCCGGCGCAGGCAGGCGAAGGCGTCGTCGCGCATGGCCTGGTACTCGACGTCGGTGAGGGTCTGCGCCGGCGCCACCGTGATGGAGTCGCCCGTGTGCACGCCCATGGGGTCGAAGTTCTCGATGGAGCAGACGACGACGCAGTTGTCCGCGGCGTCGCGCATCACCTCGAGCTCGAACTCCTTCCAGCCGGCGATCGACTTCTCCACCAGGATCTGACCGACCGGGCTGGCCGCCAGCCCCTCGGCAGCCAATTGGCCGAAGTGTGCCGCATCCTCGGCGATCCCCGTTCCTTTGCCGCCGAGGATGAAGCTCGGTCGCACCATGATCGGGAAGCCGATGTCGGCCGCGATCTCCTCGGCCTCCTGCAGCGAGTGGGCAAAGCCGGAGCGGGGCACCTCGAGGCCAATGTCCTCCATGGCGGCTTTGAAGCGGTCCCGGTCCTCGGCGGTCGAGATCGCCTCGGGGCGCGCCCCGATCACCTCCACCCCGTAGCGCTCCAGGACCCCGCGTTCGACGAGCTGCATGGTCAGGTTGAGCGCCGTCTGCCCACCGAGGGTCGGCAGCAGCGCGTCGGGCCGCTCCTTCTCGATGATGGCCGTCAGCACCTCCGGGTCGAGCGGCTCGATATAGGTCCGGTCTGCCGTGGCGGGGTCCGTCATGATGGTCGCCGGGTTGGAGTTGGCCAGGATCACCCGGTAGCCCTCCTGGCCCAGGACCCGGCACGCCTGGGTGCCCGAGTAGTCGAATTCGCAGGCCTGGCCGATGACGATCGGGCCCGACCCGATGACGAGGATCGACTGCAGGTCGTCGCGGCGCGGCATGGGTGCGGGCTCCCTCGGCCGCGCTCAGCGCGCCCCGGCGCCGGCGCCGGCGGAACGGGTGGGATGGGCGAGCATGAGCTCGCGGAAGGCCCCGAAGAGGTAGCGGGCGTCGTGGGGCCCCGGAGCGGCCTCGGGGTGGTACTGCACCGAGAACGCCGGCGCCGTCAGCGAGCGGAACCCCTCGATCACGCCGTCGTTGAGGTTGACGTGCGTGGTCTCGGCGTCGGGAATGGATCCGGCGGCCACCGCGTAGTTGTGGTTCTGGCTCGTGATCTCGACGACACCGGTCTCGAGGCGTTGCACCGGATGATTGGCGCCGTGATGCCCGAAGGGCAGCTTGTAGGTCGACCCGCCCAGCGCGGTAGCCAGGATCTGGTGGCCGAGGCAGATGCCGAAGACCGGCACACGCCCCACGAGGTCGGCCACGGCGGCGGTCGGGCCCGGCAGGGCCGCGGGGTCACCCGGGCCGTTGGAGAGGAACACGCCGTCGGGCTCGAGCGCGCGCACGTCGTCGGCCGCCGTGCCGGCCGGCACCACCGTGACGGTGCCCAGGGTCGTGAGCAGCTGCACCATGGTCGTCTTGACCCCGAAGTCGTAGGCCACGACGCGCAGGCCGCTGGTCGCGCCGGGACCGGTCCCCGGATGGACACTGGGCTGCGCCGTGGTCACGCCCGACACCAGGTCCCTGCCGTCGGTGCCGACGGCCGCCGCCGCCGCGGCGCGCAGCTCCGCCTCGGCGGCGGTGCCGAATGCGCACGGGACCGCCCCCGCCCGGCGGACATGCCGGGCGAGGCGCCGGGTGTCGACGCCGGTCAGGGCAGGGACGCCGTGGCGGCGCAGGAAGGGCTCCAGGCCCTCGGTGGCCCTCCAGTTGGAGGGCTCGTCGGCCAGGTCGCACACCACGATCCCCCGGCAGTGCGGGGCGGCGGCCTCGTCGTCGGTGGCGTTCGTCCCGTAGTTGCCGATGTGGGAACTCGTGAAGGCGATCACCTGGCCGGCGTACGACGGGTCGGTGATCACCTCCTGATAGCCGCTCATGGCGGTGTTAAACACGAGCTCGCCTGTGGCCACGGGCACCGCGGCGCCCGCCGCCTCGCCCGAGAAGACGGTTCCGTCCGCGGTCACCAGGAGCGCGGCAGGCCGGCCACCGGTGCCGGGCAGACCTGCGCTCACCGTTGTGCCGTTGCGTCGATGACGACCGCTTCGCCCCGCAGCACGGTGTGGCGGACGGCGCCGGCAAAGGTGCGTCCGGCGTAGGGCGTGTTGCGGCTGCGGCTGGCCAACCCGGCGGGGTCCACCACCGTCGTGGCGGCAGGGTCGAAGACGCACAGGTTCGCCTCCGCCCCCACCTCGACCGGTCCGCCGTGCGCGCTGTGCCCGGCGCCGCGCCGATCCGTGGCCGTCAGCTTGGCGATCACGGCGGGCTGCGCGCTCAGCAGCGCGAACACACGCTCGGGACCCATGTGCGGTGAGAGGACCTGCCAGGTGATGGGCAGTGCCGTCTGCAGCCCGAGCATGCCCGGCGGGGCCTGCTCGAAGGGGACGTCCTTCGCCTCCGGCGCATGCGGCGCGTGGTCGGTCGCCACCGCATCGATGGTGCCGTCGCACAACCCGGCGACGACCGCCGCCACGTCCTCGTCCGTGCGGAGGGGCGGGTTGACCTTGAAGACCGGGTCGTAGCCCGCCACGGCGGCGTGGGTGAGGAGCATGTGGTGCGGCGCCGCTTCGGCCGTGACGGAGAGGCCCTCCTCCTTGGCCCGCCGGACCAGGTCGACGGAGCCGGCCGTGGACAGGTGCAGGAAGTGCACCGGCGCCCCGGTCAGGCGGGCCAGGGCGATGTCGCGGGCGACCATGGCCTCCTCGGCCGCGGCGGGCATGCCCGGGAGGCCGAGCCGGCTCGACCAGCACCCCTCGTGCATGGCGCCGCCGGCCGCCAGGCGCGGAGTCCTCGCAGTGCTGGGCCAGCGTGACGCCGAGACCCTTCGCGTAGTCGAGGGCGCGCCGCATGAGCGCGCCGTCCTGCACACCGGCGCCGTCGTCGGTGAAGAGGGTCACGCCGAGGGCCGCCAGCTCGCCGAGCGGGGCCAGGGCGTGGCCGGCGCGTCCGACGGTGATGGCGCCGGCCACCGCGACCTCGGCGGCGCAGCCGACCCCGAGCGCCAGCACCTCGGCCGCCACGCCGGCCGAATCGATCGCCGGCTCCGTGTTGGGCATGGCCACAATGGCCGTGTAGCCACCGAGCGCGGCGGCCCGGGCACCGGTCTCGATCGTCTCGGCCTCCTCGCGACCGGGCTGACGCAGGTGGGTGTGCAGGTCGACCAGCCCCGGGCCGACCAGGCAGCCGCCGGCGTCGAGCACCTGCGCCCCGCGCGGGACCTCGATGGACTCGGCCACCGCGACGATCCCCGTGCCGGCAACGGCGACGTCTTCGCGGGTCAGGCCCTCGGGCCCGACGACGGTGCCGCCGCGGATGACGAGGGTGTGCTCAGGCAACGGCCGGCACCTCCGCGATGCCCGGGAGCTCGCCGCCGAGCAGCAAGAAGAGGATGGCCATGCGCACGGCGACACCGTTGGCCACCTGCTGGGTGACCACCGTGCGCGGCAGGTCGGCCACGTCGGAGGCGATCTCGACCCCGCGGACCATCGGCCCGGGGTGGGTCACGATGGCGTGGTCGGCCAGACGCTCGGCCCGGCGCGCCGTGAGCCCCCACCCCGCCGTGTACTCGCGCAGGCTGGGGACGAACGACCCGCTCCCCCGCTCCGCCTGCAGGCGCAGGAGCGAGACCACGTCGGCGTCGCCGAGCGCCGCATCGAGGTCGGCCGCCACCTCGACGGGCCATCCCTCCAGCGACGGCGGCAGCAGGCTGCCCGGTGCGGCGAGCGTGACGTGGGCTCCCAGGGCGGTGTAGGCGAGCACCTCGGAGCGGGCCACCCGGCTGTGGCGGATGTCGCCGACGATCAGGACGCGCAGACCCTCGAAGCAGGCGATGCCGAGCTCCTCGGGCGCTGCGCCCTTGCGCTCGGCCAGGACCTGGCGGACGGTGAAGCAGTCCAGCAGGGCCTGGGTCGGGTGCTCGTGCCAGCCGTCCCCGGCGTTGACCACGTGGGCGCGCTCGACCCAGCGCGCCACCTGGTGCGGCGCCCCGGCCGACGAGTGCCGGATGATGACGGCGTCGATGCCCATGGCCTCGATCGTCTCGACCGTGTCCCGCAGGCTCTCGCCCTTCTTGACCGACGAGTTGGCCACGGCCAGCGAGAGCACGTCGGCCGAGAGCCGCTTGGCCGCCGTCTCGAAGGAGAGCCGGGTGCGGGTCGACTCCTCGAAGAAGAGGGTCGCCACGACCTTGCCGCGCAAGGTCGGGACCTTGGGCACGGAGCGGCGCTCCACCTCGGCGAAGGCCTCGGCGACCCGCAGGACCTCGGCGATGCCGTCGGCGTCGAGGTCGGCGACGGAGAGGAGATGTTGGGTCCCGGTCACTTGTCCTCCAGACTGCCGATCCAGACGCCGTCTTCGCCGACGTCGACCATCTCCTCGCGCCGGGTGGGGAGGTTCTTCCCCACGAAATCGGGCCGGATGGGCAGCTCACGGTGGCCGCGGTCGACCATGACAGCGAGCTGGATGGCGCGGGCCCGACCGAAGTCGTTGAGGGCGTTGAGGGCGGCCCGGATGGTGCGACCGGTGAAGAGGACGTCGTCGACCAGAACCACGACCTTGCCGGCCAGATCGACCGGGATGTCGGTGACGGCCTCGGGCAGGACGGGACGCAGCCCGATGTCGTCGCGGTAGAAGGCCACGTCGAGGCTGCCGACATGGAGGGTGTCGACCGCTTCGATCTGGCGCAGGATCTCGGCCATCTTTGTGGCGAGCGGGACCCCGCCCGTCTGGAGCCCGATCAGGACGACGTCGTCGACCCCCCCGTTGCGCTCGACGACCTCGTGCGACATCCGGGTCAGGGCGCGCAGGACGTCCGCCGAGGTCAGCACCTGGGAGTGGGCCACGAACACGCCCCCGAGGGGTCGCGTATGACTGCGTTCGCGTTCGGCCACTGCTCCTCCTGCCGTGTGAGCCTCACGGGACTCACTTCACGGTCAGGATCCAACTCTAGCGCGCCGGGGTGGGCCTCGGACGGGCAATGGTCCCCTAGCGCGCCCCGGCCCGATGTCGGCGGCGATCGTCGAGAGGATCCCGTTGACGAAGCGGCCCGACTCGTCGGTCGAGTACTCCTTGGCCAACTCGACCGCCTCGTCGATCACCACGGCCGGCGGGGGCCCGTCGGGGTCGAGCAGCTCGGCGACGGCCAGCCGCAGCACCAGGCGATCGACAACCGCCATGCGCTCGAGCGGCCATCCGACCGAGGCGCTGGCGATGCGCCGGTCGGCCTCCTCCCGGGTGTCGGCGGCGTGCTCGAGAAGGGTCCGGACGTAGGGGTCGGGCGCGACGGGCAGGGCGTCGACGACCTGGAGCGGGCCCTCGCCCTTGAGCTCGGCCTCGTAGAGCAGGGAGAGCGCCCGTTCCCGCTGCTGGTGGCGGGGCGCGGTGTCGGTCATCGGCGGTCCTGGCCCAGGCCTCGGCCGGCGGGCGGAGTCGGTCGACGAGGCGGCCGGGCCGTCAGGCCCGGGTCAGGTACTCGCCGGAGCGGGTGTCGACCTTGATCACGTCCCCGATGTTCACGAAGAGGGGCACCTGGACCACGTGGCCGGTCTGCAGCGTGGCCGGCTTGCGCGCCCCCGAGACGCGGTCGCCCTGGATGCCGGGCTCCGTCTCGGTCACCGTCAGCTCGACCGCGGCCGGGAGCTCGACCCCGACGATCTCGCCGTTGTACATCTGTAGGTTGGCCGCGTCGCCCTCCTTGAGGTAGTTCGGGGCGTCGCCCAGCGCGTCGGGCGGGGCCTGCATCTGCTCATAGCTCGTCGTGTCCATGAAGACGTAGTCGGTGCCGTCGCGGTAGAGGAACTGCATGTCCCGCTTGTCGATGATGGCCTGCTCGAGCTTCTCATCGGCCCGGTAGGTGCGCTCGATCACCGCGCCGCTGCGGACGTTCTTCAGCTTCGTGCGCACGAACGCGCCGCCCTTGCCCGGCTTTACGTGCTGGAACTCGACGACGCTGAACAGGCCCTCGGGGAGGTCCAGGCTCATGCCGTTCTTCAGGTCATTGGTCGAGACTGCCATGGATGTCCTTTGTGAATCGGGTCAGGGTGCGGGCACCGTCCTCGGTCACCACCAGAGTGTCCTCGACACGGACGCCGCCGTGCCCGGGAACATAGACACCGGGCTCAACCGTGACGACGAAGCCGGGAGCGAGGATAGCAGTGCCCAATTGGCTGACCGTCGGGGCTTCGTGGATATCGAGGCCGACCCCGTGCCCCGTGCCGTGCTCGAAACGCTCGGCCCAACCGGCGTCGGCGATGATCCGACGGCAGACGTCGTCGACGTCCTTGGCCGAGATGCCGGGTCGCACGGCGGCGGCGCCGGCAGCCTGGGACGTCTGGACGACGTCGAAGATGCGGGCCAACTCGCCCTCGGGCTCCGCGTCGACACAGAAGGTCCGGGTCATGTCGGAGCGGTACCCCTCGAACGTGGCGCCGAAGTCGACCACGACCGGGTCGCCCCCGTTGATGGGGCGGGAGCCGGGGTGGTGGTGCGGCTTGGCCGAGTTCTCACCGGCCGCCACGATCGTCTCGAAGGCGGTGCTCTCCGCGCCGCCGCGCCGCATGGCGGTGTCGAGCTCCAGCGCGAAGTGCTCCTCGGTGACACCCTGGCTCATGAGCGGGAGCACTTCGAAGAGAGCGGCGTCGGCGATTGCGGCCGCGCGCTCCATGCGGGCGATCTCGGCCGCATCTTTGCGCTCACGCAACGCCTCGACGGCGTTGGCGGTGGCGACGAGCGCGTCCCCGCCCAGGAGGTCGGCCCAACTCCGCTGCCCGCTCCAGGTGACGTTGCCGGCCTCGAGGCCGATACGGCCGATGCGGGCGGCACTCGAGCGCGGTGCGCGCCGCCTCTCGCTGTTCGGAACCCGGGCCGATGGAGATCTCGACCTGGGCGGCGGCGCCGGACTGTTGCAATTGCTCCGCCGATTGGGTGCGGTAGCGACCGTCGGTCGTGAGCAGGGCGGCCTGCCTCGTGACAATGAGCGTGGCCGCCGAGCCGGAGAACCCCGTCAGATAGCGGACGTTGGCCAGCGTCGTCACCACGAGGGCATCGATCTCGTGCTCGTCGAACGTGGCGCGCAGGCGGTCGAGGCGGCCGCTGACCGTGATGGCCGGGAGTGGCGCCGTGGCCGGCGAGTACGGGTTGGCGCGGGCGGTGGTCGTCATGGGGCTCAAGATCCCTTCACTAGTGCGGCAGCGGCGTCGATGGCGAGCTCGTAGCCGAGCCCGCCGAACCCCGCGATCAGCCCCGACGCCACGGGCGCCAGCACCGACGTGTGCCGGAAGGGCTCCCGGGCGGCGGGGTTGGAGAGGTGCAGCTCGACGACGGGTCCCTCGAAGGCGGCCACGGCGTCGTGGAGCGACCACGACGTGTGGCTCAGCGCGCCGGCGTTGACGACCAGTGCGTCCGCCCTGCCGCGCGCCGCGTGGACGGCCTCGACGAGCTCGCCTTCATGGTTCGACTGCAGGTGCTCGAACTCGATGCCGTGTCGCGTGGCCGCCGCCTCCGCCCGCGCCACGTGATCGGCCAGGGTCTCGGTCCCGTAGATGGCCGGCTCCCGTTCCCCGAGCAGGTCGAGGTTGGGCCCCGAGAGGAGCAGGACGAGGCTCACGTGCGGGCACCCATGGCCGCCAGGGTAGCGACCACGTCGGGCAGTCGCCACCCCGCGCACCGCCTCGACCCCGTCGGGCCCGTCCAGCACGAACGTCAGGTCCTGCTGCGCCTTCTTGTCCCGCCCCATGAACGCGACGAGCTCCTCGGCCCCGGCACCGGCCGGGAGGTCGGTCGGCAGGTCGAAGCTCGCGATGACGCTGCGATGCTCGGCGACGCGGCGTGCATCGATGCGCCCGAGCCGCTCCGCCAGCAGGGCGGCGAACAGGATCCCGACGGCCACGGCCTCGCCGTGCCGCAGATCCCAGTCGTGGTGGTCGGCCAGGGCCGCCCCCTCGAGCGCGTGGGCGAGGGTGTGGCCGTAATTGAGGATCACGCGGCGGCCGCCCTCGCGCTCGTCTTCGGCGACGACCGCCGCCTTGATGCCGGCGCACCGCGCCACCTGCTCCTCGATCGGCTGGTCCGCCGTGGGGGCATCGCCCAGGAAGGCGTACTTGGCGATCTCGCCCCGGCCGCAGGCCCACTCGCGTGGCGGGAGGGACGAGAGGGTCTCGGTGTCGCACAGCACCGCGTTGGGTTGCCAGAACGCGCCGACGAGGTTCTTGCCCTCGGGCAGGTTGACCCCGGTCTTGCCGCCGATGGCCGCGTCGACCTGGGCCAGCAGCGAGGTGGCGACATTGATGTACGCCGTGCCCCGGTGGTACGTGGCCGCGGCGAAGCCGGCGACGTCGGTCACGATGCCGCCGCCGACGGCGACGACGACGTCGGCCCGCGAGAGGCCAGACCTGGCGAAGAAGCGGGCGAGCTCCTCGACCGTGGCGAGCGTCTTGGCGTCCTCCCCGTCGGGGATGACGCACACCTGGGCGGGCACGCCGGGGTCAAGTCCCTCCAGCCAGCCGGCATCCCTGATCGACTCCTGCGTCACGAGCACGGCCGATTTGGCGCCGGGCGGCAGGAAGCGTGCGACTTCGTGGCGGGTCCCGGCACCCACGAGCACCGGGTACGACCGCTCGGCCAGGTCGACGGCGAGGGCGTGCACTGGTCCGTCCCCTCCCCCGCTACCGGTTCGTCCTCTGAGTAGTTTTCCTTCTCATCAAAAATGGACTGTTCGTGGTGAGCAATGATTTAACAGCGCCCAAACTAATCATTTGTGCATAATTCATTTCGGTTAAAATCAGGCATTTCTAGCTCTTTGTGCTTTTTATGCAATTTTTCGATATTCGCCAGTCGATTCATTCATCTACTTCTTAGAAGCCTACTTTATTATGTTACGACGATTAGCATCAGCCATACTAACTTTACTATTTCGTTCATCGGCTATGTGATAAAGCGGTTGATCCCTTGACTCTTGTAAAATCTGACCAATGTATTCACACATCACTGCGAGAATAGCGAATAAGAAGAAAAACATTATAGAGTTTTGCAATGATAATGTAGTCCAGCCTTGAGCTATGTTATTAATAAATAATTTGGCTGAAATAACGTAGACCGCATAAACGAGGTTTAATATTGAAATTATAAAACCAATCCAGGAGACAAACCGTAGAGGAGATTTGGAATAATTCGTAGCGAGTTCAAGGGCCGAAAATGTAAGTTCGCTAACTTTTTTCTTTTCCTGTTTCAATTGCTGGTTAGGCGAATATTCTATTTCCGTACTTTTATAACCGACCTGACGTGCAAGATACCTAATATGGCGCGCATACTGACGACTTCTCGTTACGGCATTAAGAGCACGGCGACTAAAAGCTATGAAGTAGGTACTACGCTCGGGTATATAAATGTCCAAAAACTTCTTGTTATACCAATAAAATAACTTCGCCCCATAGTTATTTATTACCCCTGCTCTAGTTCGTTTTGAACTCACACCAAATACGAGATCATATTCTCGGACTTCAGATATAAATTTCTTGACTAGAGATAGTGGGTCAGTAATATCTTTTATGACCACTACATCACCAATAGCTGACTCTAGACCAACAAAAACGCAAACATCCCTACTGTATTGACGAGACAATTTAATCACACGTATACACGGAACTGTCTCTAATAAATCACTAATTCTAACAGTTTCTGATGGCCCTAAATTGTTATCAACAACTATTACTTCATAGTTTGTGTACGAAGTTCTGAGCAAATTTGCTAGATCTTCGACTGAGTCTGCTACGTTCTCTGTGGTAGAGTCAGTTATAATAACTATTGATACAAATTGATCTTCAAGAACCGAGCTGTCAGTTCTGGTCATACATTAAATCCAATTCCCTAAATACGTCATAAATATTATCAAGTTTAGCACCCATTATACAGTGGTATCCCTCTAGTCCATTGTTTTGCCTAAATAAAATTGGTCGACTGTCATCTTGTTCGCTTTGCTGAAGAACAGTCTTGATCTCCCAAATCGAATCTTTATATTTCGATCCTGATATTATCGGCAGATAACGCTGGGCATCATTAATCATTTGGCGAAACTGACTAATGGGCTTGATTGTCTTCAGATACTTGAGTCCGTCTCTATTATTGCCATCTTTGTCTGCCCACTCACTGTGTGGGGTATATAGAACATGAGAAATAGTATGAAGTTTACGCGCCGGAAAAGGCATGATAGAAAAAAATGGACCACACATTAATGTTACCGACTTATCTTCTAGTTCTGGGGGTAGTTCTATCAAACTTAGTTCTGCTAGTTCATGTTTGAGTGGCATGATCGGTAGTTTAGAATTTTCATTAATCTTGTTTATTGAAGAGTAAGTACAATTAAATACATTCTTAGTAATGTGGCTTGTGCCATCTTCCATAACTACACGTAAGTTATCACCATCCCGCTCCACCTTATAAACCGCAACGCAAGTTTTTAAGTCTACTCTCTTTTTTTGCAGTTCTTCTATTAATCCTTTTTTTAAAATGTCAGAGTTAAAGGCATATTCCTTGACCTTAAACACTCTTTCAACAAGGTTATTATTAAAGAGTTCGACAACATCGTCCGGTGCATCTTCAATTTCAGCACCAATACGGTCACAGAATATTTCAAACTGTCTACCAGAAACCTTAGAAAAATTTCTTGACACTGCGTAGTATTTATCAAAATCGCTCACGATAGCTTCTTCATATTCCTTGATAAATTTTGGAAAATTAATTTGTGAGCGCAAGCCAGTTAGTAGACTTCTAGGATAATGGTAACCCCCGTGAACTCTAGCTTGATTATTCAGTGATGCTCGTTGCATAAAGTCCGCTTCTTTTTCAAGCACTAAGACGTCTTTTCGATCAAGCTGAGTTTTTAAATAATTGGCAATTGACATGCCAAAAAACCCGCCACCAATTATTACAGCGTCATATACCTTATTCATCGTTGGGCTTCCCCCGAAAGCGTGGAGGCTTACGGATCGGCCTTTCAGCATGACATCGCGCCGTCAGGGAGGACCAGTCGGCGCGTTTGAGAGCCGCTGAGGCCATCCTGGGCACGCTCCGCGGCCCTCCCCGCTTCGGCGGCTTGGGCGACGAAGATCTCGTCGTAATTGACCGGAGAGTGCATCTCACAGCTGCTGTGCCGACGCGTCGTGTTGTAGCGGTGGATGTAGTGCGCCACTTCCTTGAGGACGCCGGTCGCCAGCTCGGCGTCGTGGTGCTCGTCGAGGGCGAAGCCCGGGATCCGGTGCGCGGCAAAGTCCGAGGCGCTGGCCAGATGGAGCTTGCCCTCCTCGGTCCGGATCGCGGTGAGGTCCCCATGCCACTTCTCGTCGACCATGGCCACGCTGAAGTGGTACTTGACGAGGTCCGGAAGCGGCTGGGCGGCCTGTCTGGCCGCGTCAAGGAGCGGAAACGGCGCTTGCGACGCGCCACAAGCCCCTGGCAGGCGATGGAGTCGGCCACGGTCTTCTCCGACACCTTCCAGCCGGCGTCGACCAGATCGGCGTGGACGCGGGGCGACCCATAGGTGCGCGAGTTCCCGTCGGAGTCCTCGAAGCTCTCCTTGACCTTTTGGTCGAGGGCCGCCCGGCGCCGTTGGCAAGGCGCCGGTGCGCGGTCGCGCCACTTGTAGAACCACGACTCTGAGACCCCGAGGAACTGGCAGCACTCGGCGTGGGGAACTCCGCGCTCGGCCCTCTGGGAGGCGATGAACGAGACCACGCTCATCGGCTGGTCGCCTCCTTCACCCAAAGGACCACGGGTCGCCCGCTCGGGTCCACGTGCTTGGGGTCGAGCTTCGCGCCCGGTGCGACCTTGCCCTTCGTGACCCAGTTGGCCAGGGTCCCTGAGTTCACCCTGAGGTCCTATTCGCGACACTGCGGCGCGATGGCCGGGCCGACGCCCGTGTCGGCCGCGGCATCCATGGCATCGATGACGCGCTGGGCGACGGACGCGGGGGCGAGCTCGTCCACGTCGAGCACCACGTCCGCCAACTCGGCGTAGAGCGGGGCGCGGACGGCATGGAGGCGGAGCATGGCCTCGGCGGGGTCCTCGCCGAGCAGGGGCCGGCCCAGACCATCTCCGACGCGTGCGGCCAGCGTCTCGGGCCGCGCCCGCAGCCAGACGACGATCCCGCTGGCGGCGATGAGCCGGCGGTTTTCGGCGCTCAGCACGGCGCCGCCCGCCACCGACACCACCGATGGCGTGGGATCGGCGCAGGCGGCGGTGAGCACTCCCGCCTCGACGCCGCGGAAGGCCGCCTCACCGTCACGGGCGAACAGCTCGGGCACCGTCAGCCCGGTGGTCGACTCGACGTCGGCGTCGGAGTCCCGGTACCCCCAACCGAGGCGTTCGGCCAGGAGGCGCCCCGTCGTGGTCTTGCCGGCGCCCATCATCCCGACGAGCAGGATGCGGGGGGTCATCCCGCCGCGCTGTCCGGACCCGCGGTCGAGGCGGCACCGGCCCCCGCCTTCGGCGCCGGGCTGCCGACGGCCGACGACGGCGTGGTGCCGAGCGACGCCACGAAGCCGTCGCGGTTGCGCACGACCTCGGCGAGCGAGTCCCCTCCGAACTTGCGCAGCGCCTCGGTGGCCAGCACGAGGGCCATCATCGACTCGGCGACCACCCCCATGGCCGGCACGGCGGTGACGTCGGTGCGCTCGCGGAAGCTCACCGTCGACTCCTTCGTCACGACATCGACCGTCTCGAGCACCGGCCGGTTGAGAGTCGCCAGCGGCTTCATCGCCACACGCGCCACCAGGAGTGCGCCGTTGGAGATGCCGCCCTCGATCCCGCCCGCCCGGTCCGTGGGACGGACGTAGCCCTCCGCCTCGTCGTAGTGGATGGCGTCGTGCGCATCCGAGCCCCGGCGCGCCGCGTTGTCCCATCCCTCCCCGATCTCGACCGCCTTGACCGCCTGGATCGACATCAGGGCCTGCGCGAGGTTGGCGTCGAGCTTGCGGTCCCAGTGCACGTGGCTGCCGAGACCGACCGGCACGCCGTACGCCAGGACCTCGGCGACGCCGCCGAGGGAGTCGCCGACCTTGGCGGCCGCCTTCACCGCGGCGACCATCGCCTTCTCCCCCGCCGGGTCGAAGCAGCGCACCGCGCTGGCATCCACCTTCCCGAGGTCGCCGGCCCCCGGCCGGGGGCTCTCGGGCCCCGTGGCCGCTTCGCCCAGCGCCACGATGTGGCTCACGACGGAGACGCCGAGGTGGGTCAGGAGCAGCTTGGCGAGCGTGCCGGCGGCCACCCGGGCCGCCGTCTCCCGGGCTGAAGCCCGTTCCAGCACGTCGCGGGCGTCCGCGAAGCCGTACTTGAGCATGCCGGGCAGGTCGGCGTGGCCCGGGCGGGGCTGGGTGAGGACCTTGGCAGGGGCACCGGGCTCGGGGGACATCTCCTCCGTCCACTTCGGCCATTCGGTGTTGGCGATCTCGATGGCCACCGGTGAGCCCAGCGTGCGGCCGTGCCTGATGCCGCCGACGAGGGAGATCTCGTCCGCCTCGAAGCGCATCCGTGGGCCACGCCCGTAGCCGAGCCGTCGCCGCGCCAGCTCGTCGGCGATGTCGGAGGCCTCGACGGGCAACCCGGCGGGCAGGCCCTCGACGATCACGACCAGGGCGCGACCGTGGGACTCTCCAGCGGTCAGGAAGCGCAGCACACAGCCACGCTACTGGACGCCCAACGCCCTTCCGGGGGCCCGTGCTCCCCTATTGCCCCTGCTCCCCTATTGATAGAAGGGGTTCTCGCCGCTGCCGTGATCGGTGACATCGAGCACGCGGGTCAGCTCGGGCACCTCTTCGAGCAGCGTGGTCTCGATCCCCTGACGCAGCGTCATCTGCGACATGGCGCAGCCCTGGCAGCCTCCGGAGAGCCGCACGTAGGCGCTTCCGTCCTCTTCGTCGACGGCCACCAGGTCGGCCCGGCCACCGTGGCTGGCGATGGAGGGGTTGACCGCCTGCTCAAGCACGGCGACGACCCGGAGGGCCAGAGGGCCGGTGATGCCCTTGGCCAGGATCTCGGGCGGGACACTGGGAGACACCTCCTCGGGCGTGGGTGTGTTGGGGTTGACCAACACCAGACCACCGCCGTCAACCTCGGACCACTCGAGCCGCGCCCCCCGCAGGCGGTCGATGCTGCCGGAGGGGATGACGATCTCGAGCTCGTCCTGGGCGTGGCGGGCATCGCCATGGTCGGCGTCGGAGATGGCCTGGAAATAGAGGTCGTAGACGAAGGACCCCTCCTGCACCCCTCGCACCTCGAGCCAGAGGGCCAGGTTCGCCGGATCCGGTTCCTGGGCGATGGCGTCCCGCACGATCTTGTGCGCCTCGGGCGTGAGTGTGACGACTGGAGTGGTCGTCTGGAGTTCTTCGCTGGTCGTTGCCATGGACACAGTCTACGGCGTGCCGTGCACCGGACGGCTCCCGGCCCCTGTGCTGCCCAAAAGGGGGCCGGCCCCGGCATCCGAGTCGGGCCGCCGGCGGCGGGGCGGCCACCCTCGAATCCGACGTGGCGCGGACAACCGGCGATGCCTCGAGCCCTCGTGCGGCGCGCTGTAACGTGCCTGGCTGTGGCCACGACACCGACCGACACGCACGAATGGATCAGCTTCGAGGACGACGAGGAAGAGCGAACGTGGGTGTTCGACGTCACGTTCTTGACGAGCAACTGGACCTGTATCTTCGGCAACGGGTGCCAGGGGGTGCTCACAGGCCCCGCTCCCGAGCTCGTGCAGGGCTGCTGCAGCTACGGCGCACACCTCGTCGACAAGAAGGATGCCCGGCGGGTCGAGAAGGCAGCCGCCACCCTGACCCCCGACGAGTGGCAGAACCACGGCACGAAGAAAAATGTGATCCACGTGAACAAGAGCGGCGAGACCGTGACGCGTTCTCGTCGACGACGCCTGCATCTTCCTCAACAAGCCCGGGTTCGCCGGCGGTGTCGGCTGCGCGTTCCACATCGCGGCCATGAACCGGGGCGTCGACCACATGACGCTCAAGCCGGAAGTCTGCTGGCAGCTGCCGCTGCGCCGGGAGGACCAGGTCGATGACGACGAGGGGCACGTGACGTCGGTCATCAGGCAGTGGGACCGGCGGCACTGGGGCAAGGGCGGCCGCGAGTTCCACTGGTGGTGCACCGAGTCACCCGACGCGTTCGTGGGAACCAAGCCCGTCTACAAGGAGATGCAGCCCGAGCTCACCAAGATGGTCGGGCCGAAGGCCTACGACCACTTCGTGGAGCTGGTGCAGGAGCGCGACCGCCTCCGTACGAAGGGCGTGGCACTCCCCCACCCGGCGGTGCGGAGCCGGCGCAGCGACGAGGCGGCAACCGGCTCCTCTTAGAGGGTTGGTTCCCGGCGCCCGCCGGCAGTTTGTCTGCGGCGCCAGCCGCAAGCCCAGCCTCGATCGTTTCGTCCTTGAGCCGCTTGGTTTTTGAGCCGCTTGGTTCTTGAGCCGGCGGATTCAGTCCTTCAGCGGGTCGTCTTCCGCGACGGCGCTGGTCGGCATGGAGCCGAGGATGCGGTCGTACTGGTCCTCCTCGGCCAGGCACCACGACGCGTGGACGTCGTCGGGCTCTGCCCCACACTCGGCACATCGTCCCGTCGACTCGGTCGACGATCGCTTCAGGCTGCGCGCTTCTTCGAAGCGCCGATGGCGTCCCTTTTTCACGAGAACTCCTTGTCACACCCGGACCGCATCTTGGCGCCCCGCGCTTTGCCGACCCGACCGTACGGGGCTGGGTCGACCGCCCAGACATTGTAGTGGTTTCGGGCGGCGTGCCGGCCCCAATGCAGGTCAGGAGAGCGCGCTACCCGCTTCGTCGCCGGTTGGTCGGCGATACTACGGGGGCCCCGGGGCCGGACCCGTGGCACCTGGCGGTCCCGCAGACCTTCGGTGTCGGAGCCCCGTCACACGCGTTGCGTCTGACGGCGTTGCGGCTTTCGCGTCTCGACGCGTCGAACCTCTACGCTGACCGCCATGCCCGGGTTCGACCCGCAGGAGATGGTCGCCCGCTTCCGGGCCCGGGCCGAGGCGGTCCGTACGCGCGGCATGCCCCCGATCGAGGGTCCCGAACGCCAGCGCTTTCGCGAGCAGGCCCAGCGCGACTTCTCGGACTTCGCCATGATCGGGGACGCCGAGGCCGAGCTGGTCGACGGGATCTTGACGCTGCGCATCGACCTGCGGCCCCCGGAGGCCGGCGACGGGGACGGCTCGGGCTGAGCCGGCGGGCGGCGCGCGCCGGGTTCAGCCGCCGTAGTGCATGCGGGTGTCCTCCATGCGCAACACCTCTTGTGGCTCCCCGCCCACGTCCATGACCTCACCGATGCACAAGGTGTGGCTCCCCAGGGCCTCGGCGCCGGTCAGGCGGCAGTCGAGATAGCCCGCGGCGGACGCCAGCACCGGAAGCCGGTTCGGTCCGACCTCGGTGACGGGCTGGCCCGACAAGGCGAGGACGGCCCCGTCAGGGGAGCGTTCGATCTCTTTGACGGGCTTCACGAAGCGGCGCACCACGTCCCGATCGGCGCGGGCGAGGAGGGAGACGCTGAAGCGGCCCCCGGCGGCCACGAGGCGGGCCGTGACCGAATCGTGCTCGAGCGCCACCCCGACCAGCTTGGGCTCCATGCACACCTGGACCACGAGGTTGGCCGTCATGAGGTTCACCTCGTCGCCGTGGCGGCTCCCGATCAGGTAGAGGCCCGTGGGGAGTGCCCACAGGACCCGGCGCCGGTGGCGGTCGGACTCGTCGGCGGCAGTGTCGGGAGCGCTCATCCGAAGATGCTCCCCGACGAGTTGTCCGTGGTGGTCGTCGTAGAGACCGTGCGGCCGTCGATCTGGCGGATGCGTTGCAGGACCTGCTGGTAGAGGGCCTCGGCCTTGATGGTGTTGCGCTCGGACTGGGCCAGGAGCTTCGTATTGGTGGCACCGGCGTCGTAGCACTCGTTGGCGGCCGTGCCTTCGAGTCCGTAGGCCTTCGTCAGGAGATCGGTGACGTCGGGGTCCGGTGAGGGGAGGCTGCTGTTGGCCATCTCTGCGTCGTTGAGGAGGGTGCCGCACCCGGCGTGCACGGCGCCCGTCCCGTTGGCCGCGTCCTTGGGGACCCGCGCGTTGTCGGCGACGAGGGTGCCGATGTCCTCCCCGAGACTGGTGCCACTCACCCAGACAGACATGCGGTGCGCGGCCGATCCCTCCTGATCCGCGCCCGCGCACGACGTCAGGGTGAGGGCGCATCCGGTCATGAGCACGAGTGACGCGACGAGGGTCCGACGCCTCATGTGGCCTGGACGATGTGGACCTCTTTCCGGCCCTTGCGGAGCACGAGGTACCGGTCATGGAGGAGATCGTCTGCGGTAAAGGTACGCCCGTCGTCGCTCTGCCGGATGTTGTTGACGTAGACACCCCCCTGCTCGACGGTGCGCCGCGCCTCCTTCTTGGACTTCACCAGGCCGGCGCGCTCGAGGGTGTCGACGAGGCTGAGGCCGTGCAACAGCTCCTCCCTGGGGATGGCCGTCGTCGGGGCGTCCTCGGTGACGGCCAGCAACATCTCCTCGCTGAGCCCGGCGATCTCCTCCCCGAAGAGGGCGGCCGACGCCTCCTCGCACTTGGCCGCCTCCGTGTCGCCGTGGACCAACCCGGTCACGTGGCGGGCGAGCGCCCGCTGGGCCTCGCGGCGTTGCGGCTGCTCCGCCGTCTGGCGGTCGAGCTCGGCGATCTCCTCGTGCTCGAGGAAGGTAAGGAACCGGATCAGCTCACCCACCTGCTCGTCGGGCGTGTTGAGGAAGAACTGGTACATGGCGAAGGGGCTGGTCCGTTTGGGGTCAAGCCACACCGTGCCCGACTCGGTCTTGCCGTATTTGGTCCCGTCCGACTTGACGATCAGCGGGGTGGTGAAGCCCCACACCTCGTCGCCGCAGACCCTGCGGACGAAGTCGACGCCCATGGTGATGTTGCCCCACTGGTCGCTGCCGCCGAACTGGACGTCGCAACCGTGGTCGAGATGGAGGCGCAGGAAGTCGTAGGCCTGGAGCAGCATGTAGCTGAACTCGGTGTAGGAGATGCCCTGGTCCGGACGCTCGAAGCGGGTCCTGACCGACTCCTTGGCGACCATCTGGTTGACCGTGAAGTGCTTGCCGACGTCGCGGAGGTACTCGAGGGTGGACAGCGTCATCAGCCAGTCCGCGTTGTTCAGGACCAGGGCGCGGTCCAGGTCGAGGAATTTGCCCAGCTGGGGGCGGATGCCCTCCAGATAGCCCTCGATGGTCGGGAGATCGAGCAACTGACGCTCGTCCTGCTTGCCGCCGGGATCGCCGATCATGCCCGTGCCGCCTCCGGCGAGGGAGATGGGCCGGTGACCCGCCTCCTGGAATCTCCGGAGCGTGCAGAGCTGCATGAGGTTGCCCACATGGAGGCTGTCCGCAGACGGGTCGAACCCCGCGTAGACCGTGAGCCCGGGCTGGTCGAAGCGCTTCGGGAGATCCGTGTCGGTCATCTGGTGGATCAGGCCGCGGAAGATGAGGTCCTCCGAGAGCGTGGGCATGCCTCGACTTTGCCATACGCAGGTAGGTTGATCGGCCGCATGGGTGTCCGTCTGGGTTCTGAGGGTTCATCTGGTCATGCGGCGATCCCTGTGATCCGGTGATCGGGTGATCGGGTGATCAGCAACGGGGTGCTCCCCCTGCCGATGTCGGGCGCCTTGCCCCCGGACCTCCAGGGAACCTTGTTCCGGGCGGGTCCGGCGCGGCCGTGGGGCTCGGCGCAGGTGGCGGGCGCCCTTGGCCCGGACGAGCGGGGCGGGGGCGAGGGTGGCGGCGGTGGTGGCGAGGGCGGTGATGGTGACGGTGGCGGTGGCGAGAAGGCAGGTGCCCTGCACGCCGTGGAGCTCCGGGACGGCCAGGCCGTCTGGTACCTGCGTCAGGAGTCCGATGCCGATGCCGGTGTGCTGTGGCATGCAGGTTCGGTGCTCGCTCTCCCCGAAGCCGGGATTCCCTCGCAGTACTCGCGGTTTTTGGAGCCACAGGAGTTCGCCGGGGGGCTGACCGTGCCGATCGCCTCGCACGTGCACCGGCTGGCCTCCGACGGTGGTCGGGTCCTCTTCGGGGTCGACGACGGTCGCGACGAGAGCGGCGGCGCTGTCGCTGACGGCGAGGGGATCCTCCTGCGCATCGGCGAATGGGATGCCGCCGGGGCCTTGCGCTCCGCCCAGTCGGTGGAGTTGGAGCGGGCGACGTGGCAGCACGACATCGGCGTCACCGCGGGTCACGTGGTGTTCAGTGAGTCACCGACCACGCGCCTGCTCACGGGTCAGGACGGTGCCAGTGCGGCGGTGCCTTTCGGATGGGTGCCCGGGGCCGAGGGATGGATGGGTGTGGTGCCGCGTGGGGGCGACGGGTCCGCGGTGCGATGGATCCGACTCGATCCCTGCCTGGTGACCCACGTGCTCGGGGCCTACGACGAGCCCGACGGAGATGGATCCGTCGTCCTCTACGTGTGCCGCTACGGCGTTCCGGAGTCCGGCCAACCCGTCGACCTCGCGGCGTCGGTCGTCGGCCCCGCCGGCATCGGGCTCACGGGGATCGGCGGGACCCTCGGCGTGATGGAGCGCTGGCGAGTCGTCGGCGACCAGGTCGAGCAGAGGCAGGTTGACGACCGCTTCGTCGAGTATCCACGGATGGATGCCCTGTGTGAGGGCGCCCCATTTCGCCACGGCTACTCCGTCGAGACAGCATGGACCGCCGCACCGGCAATCGCAGGTCCCCAAGCCGGACCCACCGGCCGCGACGGGGAGTCCTCGTTCGTCGGACTGTTGAAATTCGACCTTGCCCGTGACGAGGTGGCGCCCTGGAGCCCAGGTCCCGGGCGCGCGCCGAGCGAACCCCTCTTCGTGCGGGCGGTGGATGGCCACGGCGACGATGAGGGTTGGCTGCTCACCGTGGTCGACGACGCCAACCGCGGCGCCAGCGACCTGTACGTCCTTGACGCCTCGTCTTTCGGCCGGCGTCGCCCTGAAGCGGTCGTCCACCTGCCCGTGCGACTGCCCGTCCGCAGCCACGGCGAGTGGGTCCCGGCTGACCGCTATCGCTGACCGGGCCCACGCGAGGGTCCTTGGTGTCGCGCTCGACGTCGCGCTGGCGACCGTTCAAAGACTGCATGACACCCGCCCTCCTCAGAGACGGAGCCCGGCCCGGCACCGTGTCGCGCCGGACCGAAGCCCTCGTGGCGAGCGTGTCCCAGCATCACCGGGCGATCTCTGCACACCAGAGCCAACTTCTGGTGGCGGTGGTCGAACTGGACCGCCGACGAGCCTGGAGAGTGGACGGCGCCACCTCGATGGTGGCCTGGCTGGTCCAGCGGTGCGGAGTCTCCGCCGCCACCGCCCGCGAATGGGTGACTGCGGCGGCCAAGCTTCCCTCACTGCCCAAGATCGCCGATGCGCTGTCGCACGGGAAGCTCTCCTTCGACCAGGTCAAGCCGCTCGTCGAGGTCGCCAAGCCAGAGACCGATGCACAGCTCGCTGAACAGGCGACGCACTGGTCGGCCAAGCAGGTCCGCGAGCTGGCACTGGCCACACGGAACCAGTCCGACGAGCGCTCGACCGGGTTCTACGCCAGGCGCTTCCTCCGCTTCGACGACCGGCGCCGGACTCTGACGGGGACGCTCCCCGAGGACCAGTACGCCGTGGTCAAGAGCTCGCTCATTGCGCGCGCCAGTCGTCAGGGGCGTGATCGAACGCCCTTCGACCAACGCATGGCTGACGCCCTGGTCGCCGTCTGCAAGGGCGATGCCGTGGAAAGGGGCACCCGGCCCATACATGGAGCCGGCGACAACCAGGCGGGTGGCGCGCGCCGCAACCGCCCCACCGTGGTCGTCCACGCGGACATGAGCTTCCTGGCCGGAGCCGAAGGTGGGGCTGCAGGTGGGGCCGAACTCGACGTCTTGGGGCCGGTGTCGCGAGAAGTCGCCCGCAGGCTCGCCTGCGACGCCAAGGTCCTGGTTTCAGCCGACGGCCCGGATGGCCGGAGCCTCAACCTCGGACGGACCCGACGGGACCCCAGCGATCCCCAACGGGTGGAGATCAGGCGCCGTGACAAGGGGTGCCGGTTCCCCGGTTGCACCCACACCGAATTCACCGACGTGCACCACGTTCGACATTGGATCGACGGCGGGCCGACGGACCTCGACAACCTTGTCGAACTTTGCGATCAGCATCACCGCTGTGTCCACGAGATGGGATGGAAGATCTCCGGCGACGCCAACGTGGAATTGACCTTCCAGAGCCCGACGGGTCGCCGCTCCGCCTCGACACCCTCCCCGAGCCCTACTGCAGCGAGCCCTCCTGCAGCGCGAGACGGACCGCCTGGTTGACCGCATCGTGCAGCGAGACGTTCTGCGCCCGACCGGGCACCTTTACCCGGACGAGCGAGGGCGTGGGCGCGGCGAGGGCAGCCTCGAGCTCCAAGAGCGTCGAGACATCGTGAACGGGCAGGCCGAACCCGCGCGCGACCGCGCCGATGTCACTGGTGGGGGGCGTCCCGAAGAGCTGCTCGAACACGGCCGGCTCCATCGACGTCGCCTGCGGCAGGAATGAGAAGATCCCTCCCCCGCCGTTGTCGAGGACGACGAACGTGCACGGGACCTCGGGCAGGTTGACCAGGCCCGAAACGTCATGGAGGAACGTGAGGTCGCCGAGGAGCGCGATCGTGCGCGCGCCCGGTCCGGTCTCTGACGCGGCAATGCCCAGCGCGGTCGACACGACCCCGTCGATCCCGTTCGCTCCCCTGTTCGCGAGAACCCGGGGCGGCAGCGGATGGGGCTCGGCGTACCACTCGAGGTCCCGGATTGGCATGGATGCCGCCACCACGAGGGTTGCGCCCGTTTCCGCCGCGTACCGGTAGACCGAGCGGGCCACGAGCGGCTCGCTCAGATCGGTGCCCAGTACCTCGGCGATGGCCGACTGCGCCTTCGACTCCCGCGACCGCCACGACTCGAGCCACGCCGGATCGCGCCGGTGCCGCGGTGGCGCTGGCGGCCTCGAGCCACTCGTCGGCTGGGCACTGGTGGAACTCGGTCGCCACCCGTGACGGATCGGCCCACTGGCGCCACGGATCCACCGCCACGATCCGTGCGCCCGCACGGGCGGCGTCCGAGAGGTAGGTCCCGAGCGCCCGTGACAGCCAGGGCGCACCGAGCAAGACGATGCACTCGGGTAGCGGGGGCTCTGTACGAACGATGGCATCGGCCGCGGCGATCGTCCCCTCCAGTCGGCCGCCCGACAGAGGGTCAGCCAGAACCGGCCAGCCGAGCCCCTCGGCGAGCGCGATGACGCGAACGGGATCCGCCCGCTGCGTCCAGGGACCGCCCGCGATGATGAGCCCGCGGCCCCGGAGTGTCCGCACCTCCGTCCTGGTGGCACGGCTCGTCACTGCGCCCGGAACGACGACGACCGGTGCCGGGAACGTCGGAAGGGATGCAGCCACACCGGTGAGGGGCTCACGGAACTGCAGATTGAGGTGCACCGGGCCGGGACCCGACGGCCCGTGCAGCGCTTCCTCGAAGGCACGCACCGCGAGCGGTCTCCACGTGTTCTCCTGACCCTCGGTGGGCACGCCGGGCTCGTACGCCCAACGGGTCGCGGTGCCATACAAGCCCGTCTGCTCGATGGTCTGCGGTGCGCCGGTGTGATGCAACTCGGCCGGCCGGTCCGCCGTGCAGACAATGAGCGGCACTCGGGCGTGATGAGCCTCGACGACGGCTGGGTGGAGTTCTGCTGCGGCAGTGCCGCTGGTCACGCAGATGACGCTCGGCCTTCCCGTCCCCATCGCCAGCCCCAACGCGAAGAACCCTGCACTGCGCTCGTCCAGGCGGACATGGACCCGAAGTCGATCAGCCAACGGCAGCGCCAGAGGTGTCGAACGCGAACCGGGACAGACCACTGCATCCGTGACCCCGAGTCGGGCCCACTCGTCAACCAGGGTGGCGCTGAAGGTGGCCTGTACGCTCACCCGGCGTGCCACTCCAGGTCGAAGTGCGCGGTTCGGGTCCGCCGCTGGTGTTGTTGCACGGATTCACCCAGACCGGGCGCCTCTGGGGCCGCTTCGGAAACCTCCTGGCCGAATCCCACACCCTGATCGCCGTTGATCTGCCGGGCCACGGCGACTCCGGGTCGGTACGGACCGACCTGCCGACGACTGCGGGTCTCGTGGCCGAGGCAGCACGGACGACCGTGGGCGATGGGGCATGCGCGCTGCTCGGTTACTCGCTGGGTGCCCGCGTGGCGCTGCAGGTGGCGATCGGTGCGGATCTCGCCTTGAGCCATCTCGTCCTCATCGGCGTGACCGGGGGCATCGAGGACCCGGCCGCACGCGCGAGCCGGCGTCAGGCCGACGACACCCTGGCGGACGAGCTCGAAGCCTCGGGCGATGTCGAGGCTTTCGTCGATGCGTGGCTGCACGGCCCCATGTTCGAACGACTCGCCTCGAGCGAGGCGGCTGGGCGTGCCGAACGTCTCCGCAACAGCGCCTCCGGTCTGGCGTCCAGCCTCCGCCTGTGCGGGACGGGCACCCAGGAACCCCTCTGGGACCTGCTTCCCACGCTCTCCTGTCCCGTTCTGGCCCTGGCCGGGTCGGACGACACCCGCTTTGCCTCGTCTGCGCTGAGGGTGGCCCGCCTCGTGCAGCGCGGCGTTGCGTCGTTGGTTCCGGGCGGTGGTCATGCCGTGCACCTTGCCCAGCCCGAACAGGCCGGCCGGATCGTGCGTCACTGGCTCGACGTGGTCGCGCCGGGCCTCGTGTGACGGAATCCAAGGAGTCGGCTCACAGGAGCAGTCCGACCGTGAGGAGCGCGCCCGTGAGGATCTGGAGGCGGGCGGTCGTCCCCAGCATGGGCAACAATGCGCGTCCCTCTTGCTCGCTCAGCGCCAGTCGGAGAGGGCCAACGGCGATTGGCGTCGCCAACAGGGCCAGCAGCGACCACGGCCGGTAACTGGACAGGACACCGACGGAGAGCGCGACACCCATCAGCGTGAAGCAGTACAGCAGTCCGGCCCCGTGCCGGCCGAGACGTACGGCGAGGGTCTTCTTTCCCGACTCCGTGTCCGTCGCGATGTCGCGCAGATTGTTCGCCTGCAGAAGCGCGGCGGCCAGCAACCCAACGGGCACCCCGGCCCAGAGCACGAACCACCAGTCGTAGGTGTAGGAGAAGAGGTGCCCAGCCAGCGAGATGACGAACGGGGCGTGCTGCACGTAGGCCGAGCCCGCCGTGGCCACGAGGCCGAAGAAGACGAAGACGAAGAGCTCGCCGAAGCCGAGGTACCCGTACGGTCGGGGGCCTCCCGTGTAGGCCCACCCCGCGACACCGCACACGAGGCCGATCGGGATGAGCCACCAGGTGACACGGGCCGCCAACCCCAGGCCCGCCAGTCCGGCCACACCGAAGGCGATCAGCGCGGCGATCTTGACCTCGCGGACGGTCGCCAGCTTGCCTGCCACGAGCCGGATGGGTCCGACCCGGTGCTCGTCCGTCCCGCGTACCCCATCCGCATAGTCGTTGACGTAGTTCGTGCCGATTTGGATGCCGAGCGCCACGATCAATGCCAGAAGGGCGTTCAACCAGGACAGCTGCCGGTTGAACGTTGCGCACACCGTTGCGTGACAGGCGCCGGAGATCTGCGGCGTGGTGATGACGAAGTGCCCGCTCGACAGGTAGCCCGCCGCCGTGCCGACGACGACCGGCACGACCGCAGCCGGAAGTGTGCGCGGGCGCGCGCCCGCCACCCACATCTTGAGCGGAGGGCTCACGGGCGGCGCGGGAAGCGCGAGAAATCTGGGGCCCGGTGCTCCACGAAGGCGTTCCGACCCTCCTGCCCCTCCTCGGTCATGTAGAAGAGCATCGTGGCGTCACCGGCCAGTTGCTGCACGCCGGCCAGGCCGTCGTCGGCCGCGTTCATCCCCGCCTTGATCATCCGGAGCGCGATCGGTGAGAGCGTGAGCATCTGCCGGCACCAGGCCACGGTCTCGCGTTCGAGGTCGTCCAGCGGGACGACCGTGTTGACCAACCCCCAGTCCAGGGCTTGCGCCGCGTCGTACTGCCGGCAGAGGAACCACACCTCCTTCGCCCGCTTGAGTCCGATGGTGCGGGCCAGGATCGACGATCCGTACCCTCCGTCGAAGCTCCCCACCTTGGGGCCGGTCTGGCCGAACCGCGCGTTGTCGGCTGCGATGGAGATGTCGCAGACCAGGTGCAGGATGTGCCCGCCACCGATGGCATAGCCCGCAACCATGGCGATGATCGGCTTGGGGATGCGGCGCATCAGGATCTGGAGATCGAGGACGTTGAGGCGGCCGATGCCGCGCTGGGCGACCTCGTCGTCGCCGATGTAGCCGTCGTCGCCGCGGATCTTCTGGTCCCCGCCCGAGCAGAAGGCGTCGGGCCCCTCGCCGCAGAGGATGATGGCGCCGACGTCGGCGTCGTCCCGGGCCATGGTGAAGGCGTCGGTCAGCTCGAACAGCGTCTGGGGACGGAAGGCGTTCCGCCGTTCGGGCCGGCAGATCGTCAGCTTTGCGATCCCCTCGGCGACGTCGTAGCGGATGTCGTGGAACGAACCTCGTTGCTCCCACGCAGGCAGTGGGAGGGGGCGGAGATCGTCGAGGGGATCATGGGGTTTTCCGGTGACCACGGTCTGCACGGCGGCCTACGCTACTTGGCCGGTGCCTGAGCTCGTCGCACTCGACCTTCCCGGTGGCATCGGCTTCGTCGATGCGCTCCGGGCGGTGTGGGACACCGGCGATGCCGCCGCTCCTCTCGACCCACGGCTTCCCCCCACCGCCCGGCGGATGCTCCTCGACGCCTTGCGCCCCACGCGGATCGTCGGCTCGGACGGGGAGCAACGTGCGGTCGCCGGGGGCATACCCGTTGAAGACGGCGACGCACTGGTCGTGGCGACGTCGGGCACTTCGGGTCTCCCCAAAGGTGTCGTGCTCACCCACGATGCGGTTGCCGCCTCGGCCGTGGCGACCTCGGCGCGGCTCGGCGTCGACCCCACCCGCCACGCGTGGCTCGCCTGCCTGCCGCTCGCGCACATCGGTGGGCTGGCCGTCGTGACGCGTTCGATCGTCACCGACACGCCCGTCGTCGTCCTCCCCGGCTTCGAGACCGACATCGTCGAGGAATTGGGGCGTTCGGGAAGGGCGTCGCACGTGTCGTTGGTCGCGACCGCGCTGCAGCGGCTCGACCCCTCAGTCTTCGCCTGCGTCCTCCTCGGAGGCAGCAGAGTTCCCGAGATGCTGCCCCCCAACGTCGTGGCCACCTACGGCATGACCGAGACGGGCTCCGGCGTCATCTACGACGGCTGGCCCCTGAAGGAAGTCGAGGTGGCCTTCCGCCCCCCGCAGAGAGTGGACGCCGACCAGGGAGGGCTCGCCGGTCGGAGTGCGATCGCCGAGGGGGAGATCCTGATCCGGGCCCCCATGTTGCTCCGCTGCTACCGCGACGGGGACGACGGGCGGGTCGCCGGACCCGATGGCGTGCGGGACTGGTTCGCCACCGGCGACGCCGGCCGGCTCGACGCCGACGGGAAGCTCGTCGTGTCCGGCCGCATCGCCGACGTCATCACGACTGGCTCCGAGAAGGTCTGGCCCGATCAGGTCGAACGCATCCTGATGGCGCACCCGGGTGTCGCCGAGGTCGCCGTGTGGAAGCGGGCCGATCCGGAATGGGGCGAGCGGGTCGTGGCGTGGGTCGTGCCCACCGACGACGCCCCTCCACTCGACGAGCTCCGGCGGATGGTCGCGGACGGGATCGCCCCCTGGGCGGCCCCGAAGGAGCTGGTCCTCGTCGACGACCTCCCGCGCACCGCGGCGGGCAAGGTGCGGAGGCGGGAGCTCGAGTCCTTCGAATCCCCGGGGTAGGCCCTCAGTCCAGGTTCTCGGCGGCGCTATCGGGCAACCGGGCACTGAGGCGTGCGAGCTTGTCCGGGTTCGTCACCGCGCGGACGCCGACGATGGAGCCGTCCACGATGTCGAGCACGAGGGCCGCCACGACGGTGCCGCCCTCCACGAAGATGGTGGCCGGCTGCCCGTTGAGCACGGTCGCTCTGGGGACGCCCTCAAACTTCTTGGCGACGTGCAACAGGAACCGCGAGCTGCGGTACGGGCCGATCACGGGCCTCATGGCGGCGCGGACCTTGCCACCGCCGTCGGTCCAGACCACCACGTCCTCGGACAGCATCGAGAGGAGTCCCGACAGATCCCCCGTCGCACAGGCCAGGAGGAACCGGTCGGTCAGGGCCCGACCCTGGCGCAGGTCGGCGTCGAAGCGCTGGCGACGCTCCTCGATCCGCTTGCGGGCACGCGCGCCCAGCTGTCGGCAGGCCACCGGGGACCGCCCGAGCGACCGGCCCACCTCGTCGAAGGAATACCCGAAGATGTCGTGGAGCAGGTAGGCGGCGCGCTCGAGCGGCGTGAGCTCCTCCAGCAGGACGAGGAAGGCGAGCGACAACGAGTCCGCCCGCTCGGCCGCCTCCTCCTCGACCACCACCGGCTCGGGCAGCCACGGGCCCGCGTAGGTGACGCGCGTGGACCGGCGCCGAGTCGAGTTGATCAAGGCAGAGGCGGGTGACGATGGTGACGAGATAGGCGCGGACCGAATGCACCTCATGGTCACCCCGGCGCAGCCAACGGATGGACGCCTCCTGGACGACGTCCTCCGCGTCGGCGGCGCTACCCAGCATGCGATAGGCGATGCCGAACAGGAGCGAGCGCCACTCCTCGAATGCGGCGGCGTCGGCCTCGAGTTCAGGAGACGCCATCCGCGCCGACGGCTCGCACGGGTATCTCGCAGTGGTCCGCGAACCCCTGGCTGCGAAGACCGAGCCCGGCATTGAAGCGGGACCGGAAGTTCTCGAGCGCAACCCAGGCGGCGAGCTCGACGAACTCGGCATCACTGAGGTGAGCCCGGACCCGGGCGGCCAGCTCGTCGGAGACCTCGGCGGGGCAGCCCGTTGCCACCTCGGCGTACTCGAGGACCACGCGCTCGCGCTCGTCGAAGAGATCGCTGGCGCGCCAGTTGGCGACGGCGCGCACCTTGGCCGGGTCGATGCCCCCGTGCAGACCCTCGTAGTAGCCGTAGTCGACGCACCAGGAGCACCCGATCCGGGTGCCGGTGACCTGCAGGGCGAGCCAGCGCAACGTCGGATCGAGCTTCTTCCAGCCGAACTGGGCCGCCGTCTCGAGGCTGCCCATGGCGACGAGGACGCCGGCGTGGTGCGATGCCGCCGCGGTGGGCTCGACCATCTGGCCGAAGCGGTGCTTCGTGTAGTGGCGGCCACCACGGGACACGAGGCCCCTGGGGTGATCGTGCAACGGGACGTGAGCCATGGCTCCACCTTTCTTCCCTCTGGACATTCTCTGTCACCAGCACCAGACGGGACTAGGGGTCGATGTGTGACATCGCCGGCTCCTCGGAAGTCGTCAGCCCACGCCGCCCGAGGGTTGCGCGGTGGTGCCGCCGTCGACGACGAACGTCTGCCCCGTCACCCACGAGGCGGCGTCGGAGGCCAGGAACAGCGCCGCGGTGGCGATGTCGTCGGGCAGGCCCAATCGGCGCAGCGGGACGTGGCGCGGCGATCCGGTCCTCGCCCGGGCCCTCCCAGAGCGCAGCCGCCAATTTCGTCTTCACCAGACCGGGCGCCAGCGCGTTGACGCGGACGTCGGGCGCCAACTCGAAGGAGAGCTGCCGGGTGATGTGCAGCACGGCGGCCTTGGTCACGTTGTACCAACCGATGCCCGGCTCGACTTCGAGGCCGCCGATGGAGGCCACGTTGATCACCGAGCCGCGCAGGCCCGCCTTCACGGCGGCGGCCGTCCAGACCAGAACGGAGAGCTGGTTGACCTCGAACGTCTTCTGGGCCCGCGCCACGTCGATGTCGATCATGGGTCCGAAGTACGGGTTGGTCCCGGCGTTGTTGACCAGGATGTCGAGGCGACCGAAGCGGGCCAGCGTGTCGGCCACGCAGGTTCGGGCGTCCTCGGGCTTTCCGACGTGGGCGGCGGTCCAGGCCACCCGCTCCTCGGCGGCGCCCCCGGCCACGAGACCCGCAGCGGCCTCCGCCAGGTCCTCCGCCGTGCGGGAGGTGATCATCACGTTGGCGCCGGCCTCGACGAATCGGGCGGCCATGCCCAGGCCGATGCCCCGGCTTCCCCCGGTGATCAGCGCCGTCTTCCCGTTGAGTTCGAGCTCCATCGCCCGAGCCTTGCACGGCGCCGCGCGGTGTGCCGCAGTTGGGGGAAGGGGCCCTAGCATCGCTCCCGTGAACCACCTGGCCGACGAGACGAGCCCGTATCTCCGCCAGCACGCCGACAATCCCGTGGAGTGGTTCCCCTGGGGGGACGAGGCCCTGCGCCGGGCCCGTGACGAGGACAAGCCCCTGTTCGTCTCCATCGGGTACGCCTCGTGCCACTGGTGCCACGTCATGGCCCACGAGAGCTTCGAGGACCCGGACACGGCGGCGGACCTGTCCAAGTCGTTCATCTCGGTCAAGGTCGACCGCGAGGAGCGTCCCGATCTCGACGCCGTCTACATGGCGGCCACCCAGGCGCTGACCGGGTCCGGGGCTGGCCCATGTCGGTCTTCTGCACGCCCGACGGGCGCCCCTTCTACGCCGGGACCTACTTCCCCCCCGTCGAACGCCAGGGGATGCCTTCCTTCCGCCGCGTCGTGCAGGCCCTCGGCGACGCGTGGGTCAACGAGCGCACGCAGGTGCTCGAGCAGGCCGACGCACTCGTCGGCGCCGTGCAGCGGGAGCTACGCCTGGCTGAAGCGCTGAGCGAGGAGGCCGGCGCCGGTGCCGGTGCGGGCGGCGGCGGCGGCGACGGCGCCCCGGTCCTCGGCTGGCCGCGGCCCCCGAGGTGAGCCTCGACACCGAAGCCCTCGTCGAGCGGGTGGTGGCCGGCGTCGGTGCGGGCTTCGATCCCGAGTGGGGCGGCTTCGGGCCGGCGCCGAAGTTCCCCCGACCCACGCTCGTCGAACTGTGCCTGCGCCGAGCCCGCCGCGGCGGCTCCGATGCGCCGCACGCCCGGCAGATGGGCCTGCGCACGCTCGACGCCATGGCGGCCGGCGGCATCTACGACCATCTGGTCGGCGGCTTCTGCCGCTACTCGACCGATGCCCGCTGGCTCGTCCCCCACTTCGAGAAGATGCTCACCGACCAGGCGCAACTGGCCCGGGCCTATCTGCACGCGTGGCAGGACGGTGGACGGGCGGAGTATCTCGGCGTGGTGACCGAGACCCTGGATTTCGTGCTGCGGGACCTCTCGACCCCCGAGGGCGCGCTCTACTCGTCCTTCGACGCCGATGCCGGAGGCGTCGAAGGCGCGCACGCCACCTTCACCCTCGACGAGCTGCGCCGGATCCTCCCCGCCCCCCTGGTGGGACCGGCGGCCGACTGGTACGGGATCACGCCGGGCGGCAACTGGGAGGGCCGCTCCATTCCGGTCCGTCCGGTCGGGGCGCCGCTGGAGCGACCGGCCGAGGTGGAGGAGGCCCGCCTCCTGCTCGCTGCCGCCCGGGCCGCGCGGGTGCAGCCGGCCCGCGACGAGAAGGTGCTGACCGAGTGGAACGCCATGACCGTGGCCACCCTGGCCGAAGTGGCGTCGGCCGCTCGGTCGCAGCGACTACGGACGCCGCGCCGAGGAGATCGGCGAGTTCCTCTGGGCCTCCATGTACGTCGACGGGCGCCTCATGCGGAGTTGGCAGGGCGGGCCGGGCGCGCCATCTGGCCGTGGCGGCGGACTACGCGTGGCTCGCCGAGGCCTCCGTCCGGCTGTCCGAATGGACGGGCACGGCGCTCTGGCGCGAGCGGGCGGTCCGCGCCGTGCGCCAGCTGATCGACCTCTTCTGGGACGCCGAGTCCGGCGGGTTCTTCACCACCGGCAGCGACGCCGAGGCGCTCGTCGTCCGACCCAAGGAGTTCCTCGACGGTGCCGTCCCCGCCGCGAACTCGGTGGCCGTCGCCGCCCTGCTCCGCGCCAGCGCCTTCGTCGACGACCCGCGGCATCGACGAGGCGATCGAGCGCACGGTGGGCTTGGCGGGCCCCCTGCTGGAGCGCCACCCGGGGGCGCTCGCCGACATGGTGGCGGCGCTGCCCATGTGGAGCGGGCGCAACGAGATCGTCGTCACCGGCGACCGACCCGACCTGCTGGCGGAGATCCGGCGCACCTGGCTCCCGGCCGCCGTCGTGGCGTGGGGCGAGCCCGACGAGGGTCCACTCTTCGAGGGACGCCCGCCCGAGCCCGGTCTGGCCTACGTCTGCCAGGGACGCTCATGCCGGATGCCGGCGACGGACTCCGCCACCCTGGCCGGCCAACTGGAGTCACTGATCGGATGAGCGGCCCCTTCGGGACGGACGGCACCGACGGCGGTGGCGGTGGTGGGGGCCGGAATGCCGCGCGCACCGACAACGACGAAGCCGGGGCCGGTGACGGCCACGAGTCCATGGTGGACCATGCGGATGGCGCCGACAGCATCGCCACCCACCGCCGCACGGCCGACACGGCGACCGACCCGGCGCCGCCTGCTCCGCCGGTCGGCCCGCCGCACCGAGCGCGTCCCCACCGCCGGCGGCTCCACCCTCCATCTCCTCGTGCTGTCCTCCACCCTCGAGGACACCACCGTCGTCGACCTGGCCACCCGCACCGTCATGCGGGTCCGCGTGCCCTGGCCCGAGGGATACGAGCCCGACATCAGCACCTTCGACGTGGTGGAGGTGACACTGGCCGACGATCCCGAACGCGACGACCTGGCCCGGCCCGAGGCGACCACGGTCGCCGACCTGCCCCGTCACGTCGGCACCCTGCGGGGCCGGCGTCTGCGCAGGCTCCTCCGTCGGCTGGTGGCGTCCCCCGACGGCCCCTTGCTCGGCTTCCCGGGGCCCTCGGCGCCCTATTGGGAGTTCCGGGGCTTCCGGCCGTCGGTGGCGTTGATCGAGCCGACGCGGCGGCCCCAGCTCATCCGCCGGCAGGCCGACGGCACCACCTGGGTCCGCTTCGGGTGGGACCGCGACGACGTCTGGCTTCCGGTGGAGGACCGCCATGCGGCGCGCGCCCTCGATGCGGCCCGGCGCGAGCGCCTGAGTGGGAAGAGCCTGGCCACCGCGCTGGGATTCGATCCCCAATACCTGCTGGTGACGGTCAGCCCCCCGCGGGACGGCCACTGCTACAAGGTGTGCGCGGCGGTGCTGCCCCGGGGTTGACCCGGTTCCGGCTCAGCGGCCGAGCTTGCCCCCGGCCAGGTCCTCGGCCATCGCCCAGCCGAAGGCGACCAGGCGGTCACCCCGGTCGGCCTTGAAGCTGTCGAAGTGGGTCTCGACCCCTTCGGGGATCTTGACCTTGGGAGCGACGAAGTCGAGGCCGCCCGCAACCGAGCCGTCGCCCTTCAGGACGAAGGTGCGGTCGTCCAGCCTGCTCTCGCAGCCGAATCGCTTTGACAGGCGCCGCGCCCAGGCCCGCTCCTCGCCGGAGGACTTGTGACCCGGGAAGGGCACTACGTCCTGGAGCCCGTTGAAGGCACGGAATCCCTCGGGAGTCAGGAGACGCGTCCCCAGGAGGACATCCTCGTCGGGGAAGGCCAGCAGGGCCCGGCGGTACTGGTCCCCCATGATGCCCTTGAGGGCCGCCTCGGCACGCGAGGTGCGGTCGACCAGCGCCAGCCCGACCAGCAGAGAGGGGGTCCCTCCGATTCGCTCGAGGGTGCAGAACGAGTACCCCCTCAGCTTGTTCCCCTCCCGCGCCTGGGTGACGAGCACCCACGCCTCACGCTCTTTGGAGAGATAGCCGATGTCGAAACCGGGTGGCCGGTCCGCACAAAGATCTGCCATTTCGACCAGCTCAGCGTCGCTGAGCGCAGTGCAATCCTTGGTGCTCACTACGATCGGCATGGGTCCAGTCTACTGGTTGTGCCCAGTGCGTTCCCAACCGGACCGACCCGCCGGGTGGCGGTTCTGGCCCGTCGACCCCTCCATCACCCCAGTTCAGATGCCGTTTCTGACACCGTCGTCCCCGTCTTAGGAGAGCACGGCACTCTGGCCGAGCAGCCGCTTGAGCTCCCCCACCAGGCCGTTGCGGCAGTCGACGTTGAACTCCGGCGGGAGGCGCAGCACCTTGGCGCCGACGTGAAGCAGCACCGGGGACTGCCCGGGGTGCCCGCTCAACACGTCCTTCAAGCCGTCAACCTTGGCGTCGGTGAGCACACCCAGGGGCAGCGTGATGTGGAGGTTCTCCTGGCCCCGCTCGAGGATCGGCCGCGAGACCTCCATGCAGACGATCTTGGGCTCCTCCTCCCGGGTGTCGAGTCGGCCCCGTATGACGAGGATGGCATCGTTTTCGATCAGCGCGCCGTACTCGGCCATGGTCTTGGGGAACACGAAGACCTCCATGGCCGCCTGCAGGTCCTCGAGCACGAACCGGGCCATGAGATCGCCCTTCTTCGTGTAGGAGCGCCGCAGGTCCGTCACCACACCGCCCACAGACCGGACCGGTGAGCGATCCCCCACGGCCGTGTCGTCCTCGCGCATGTCCGAGAGCGAGGAGTCGGTGTGCCGGGCCAGGGCCGCCTCGTAGCCCATGAGCGGGTGGTCGCTCACGTAGAGGCCGAGCATCTCCTTCTCGAAAGCCAGTCGCTGCGCCTTGTCGAACTCGGTCTCGGGGATGTCAACCTTGGCGCCGCCCCAACCGGGGTCGGCCTGCTCGTCCTCGAAGGCGGCGAAGAGCGAGGTGATGCCCAGGTCCTGCTCCTTGCGCCGCTCGAGCGTGCGGTCGACCACGGCCTCCAGGACCAGGCAGAGGCCCTGGCGCGGGTGGCCGAGCGAGTCGAACGCACCACCCTTGACCAGGGACTCCATGGTCCGCTTGTTGAGGACCACCGGGTCCACCCGGGCGCAGAAGTCGAAGATGTCCTCGTAGGGGCCGTTGGCGTTGCGCTCGGCCACGATCCGTTCCACCAGGCTCTCACCCACATTGCGGACCGCGGCCAGTCCGAAGACGATGGCCTGCGTGGCCCCACCGCTGCCGTCGTCGACGACGGTGCGGTCGGGCGCGAACTCCGCCACCGAGCGGTTCACGTCGGGCACCAGCACTTCGATCCCCATGGACCGGCACTCGGCGAGGTACACCGCCGTCTTGTCCTTGTTGTCCTTCACCGACGTGAGGAGCGCGGACATGTACTCGACCGGGTGATGCGCCTTGAGCCACGCCGTCTGGTAGGCGACGAGTCCGTAGCCGTAGGAGTGGGACTTGTTGAACGCGTAGTCGGCGAACGGCTCGATGATGTCGAAGAGCTGCGTCCCCAGTTCCTCGCCATAGCCCTCGGCAATGCACCCGGCAACGAACTTCTCGCGCTCGGCGGCGATCATGGCGCGGATCTTCTTGCCGCACGCCTTGCGCAGGTTGTCGGCCTCCTCGAGGCTGTAACCGGCGAACTTCTGGGCGACCCGCATCACCGACTCCTGATAGAGCATGAGCCCGTAGGTGTCCTTGAGGATGGGCTCGATGTCGGGGTGCAGGTAGGTGAGTTCCTTGCGCCCGTTCTTCAACTCGGGATAGTCCCGGTGCATGTTGGCCGCCATGGGACCGGGGCGATAGAGGGCCACGAGGGCCGCCACGTCGTCGAAACTCGTCGGCGCGAGGGCGCGCAGGGTCTGGCGCATGGCGGCACCCTCGAGCTGGAACACGCCGACCGACTCGGCGCGCCGGAGCATCTCGAGCGTCGGCTCGTCGGCCAGGTCGACCGCGTCGATGTCGGGTCGCGCGCCCGTCTCCATCTCGATGAGGTCGAGGGCGCGCTCCATGACCGACAGGTTGCGCAGGCCGAGGAAGTCCATCTTGAGCAGTCCGAGGTCCTCGACGCCGTGCATTTCGTACTGCGTGACGATGGGCGAGTCCTCGGGGTCCCCGCCGGCGTCGGGCTTTCGCTGAATGGGCAGATAGTCGGTCAGCGGGTCACGCGAGATGACCACCGCCGCGGCGTGGATGCCGTCCTGGCGCCGCAGCCCCTCGAGCCCGAGCGCGACCTCAATGACCTCCTTGGCGTCGGGATCGGTGTCGCGCATGGCGCGCAGTTCGGCCGCCGCCGCGAACCCCTCCTCGTGCCCGTCCGTCTTGGTGATGCACGCGTGCAAGGGGGTGTCACGGCCCATGACGAGGGGCGGCATCGCCTTGGCGATGCGGTCGCCGACGATGTAGGGCTTGCCGAGCACCCGCGCCGCGTCGCGCACGGCGGCCCGCGCCTTGATCGTCGAGAACGTGATGACCTGGGCCACGCGGTCGCTGCCGTACTTCTCCGCCGCGTAGCGCATGACGTCGGCGCGGTAACGCTCGTCGAAGTCCATGTCGATGTCGGGCATCTGCTTGCGACCGGGGTTCAAGAAGCGCTCGAAGAGCAGGTCGTAACGGATCGGGTCGAGGTCCACGATCTTGAGGCAGTAGGCCACGCAACAGCCGGCCGCCGACCCTCGGCCCGGGCCGACCCGGATGTTCGACTCGCGGGCGAAGCGGATCAGGTCCCACACGACGAGGAAGTAGGCGGCGAAGCCCATGTTCCCGATGACACCGAGCTCGTAGTCGAGGCGCTCGGCCACCTCCGGGGGCAGCGAGGCGCCATAGCGCTCCCGTGCGCCTTCGTAGGTGAGGTCGCGGAGATACGCCAGCGCCCGCTCCTCGTAGGTCTCGCCGCTGAACCGGTCCGGTACCGGGAACTCGGGGAGGCTCGGCTTGCCGAGCTCAATCTGCACGTCGGCCCGCTCGGCGATGAGCAGCGTGTTGTCGCACGCCTCGGGGACGTCGCGGAAGAGGTGGCGCATTTCGGCGGCCGTCTTGAGGTAGTGCTCCGTGCCCTCGAACTTGAAGCGGTTGGTGTCGGAGAGGAGGGCGCCGGTCTGCACGCACAACAGGGCGTCGTGGGCCACCGCGTCCTCGCGGTGGGTGTAGTGGCTGTCGTTGGTGGCCAGGAGCGGCGCGTCGATCCGGCGGGCGATCTCGATCAGCTGCGGATTCGTCCGGTGCTGGTCGGCGATCCCATGGTCCTGGAGCTCGACGAAGAGGTTGTCCCGCCCGAAGATGTCCTGCAGCCGGGCCGCCTTCTGCTCGGCCCCCTCGACGTCGCCGGCCAGCAGAGCCTGGAGCACCACCCCGCCCAGGCACCCCGTGGTGGCGATCAGCCCGGTGTGGTGGCGCTCGAGGAGCTCCCAGTCGACCCGCGGCTTGTAGTAGTAGCCCTCGAGATACGCCGCCGAGGACAGCTGCATCAGGTTGCGGTAGCCCTCGACCGTCTCGGCCAGAAGGGTGAGGTGGTAGTAGAGCTTCTGACCCCCTTCGACGTCCCCGCCGGTGTCGTCCACCCGACCTCGGCGCACCGGCCGCTCCAGTCGCGACTCGCCGGCCATGTAGGACTCGGTCCCGATGACGGGCACGACACCCTGGTCGCGGCAGGCCTTGTAGAAGTCGAGGACCCCGTACATGTTCCCGTGGTCCGTGATGCCCAGCGCCGGCTGCCCGTCGGCCACGGCAGCAGCGACGAGGTCCCCCACCCGGGCCGCCCCGTCCAGCATGGAGAACTCGGTGTGGGTGTGCAGATGCGTAAACGACCGCTCCGACACCGGCCCTCCTTTCGCCACGTCTCGTGAAACTTACACCTGTGTGATTCGCCCCGGACCCAGCAATCTATCCCCCCGGGCGGAGCCGGAGGACGACCGATCCGGCCACCTTGTCATGCAGGGTCTGGCGCTTCGAGTCCCACAACGGGAAGAGCATGTCGAGCAGCCAGACCAGGCCCAGCACGAAGAAGACCAGGTCGACGAGTCGCAATACCCCTTCCACCAAGGCCCGGGCCAGCGCCCGCCCGTACCCCAGCGTCTCGAGGGAGCCCGCCCGGACCGCGCGCACGCCCACGGCCATCATCCCCACCGTCTGGCCCCGGCTCGATCCGCACAGGACGGTGCCGTAGACGACGTAGAGCACGCCGGTGATGAGGAAGGGCACGGTGGAGAAATGCCGCCGAGGGGTGCCGTTGCCGCGCCGCGCCATCAGGTGCACATCGAGGGTGTTGCTGTGGCGGAACAAGATGAACAGGACCACCAGCACGACGAGGAAGATCACGGTGTCGATCAGGTAACCGCCGACCCTGATGCCCCACGTCGCGTAGGGAGCCTGCGCAGCGTTCCCGTATGCGGGCGGACCGCCGCCCGGGATCTGACTCTGGGCCGGGAAGGCGGGCGGACCCAACGGTGGTGGTGGTGGTGCTGGTGCGTTGCCCGGGAAGGACGGTGGGCCGCCGGACCCGCCCGGTTCCCCTGCTTCACTCATGGGCTCAGCCTCGCGTACCCAAGGGCCGTCCCGCGGTCAGAGGTAGGCCCCCGTCCGGCCCGTCTCGCCGGCCGAGGGCAGTCCGCGCTGGCGCATCTCCTCGAGCTGCGCCCGGGCGGCCATCTGCTGTGACATCAAGCTCGCCTGGATACCTTGGAACAGGCCCTCCAGCCATCCCACCAACTGAGCCTGAGCGATGCGCAGCTCGGCGTCGCTGGGCGCGTCCGAGTCGAAGGGAAGCGCCATGCGGTCGAGTTCGGCCACCAGGTCCGGCGACAATCCCTCCGACAGTTCGTGGATCGACTGTTCGTAGATCTCGCGCAGGCGCACCCTGCTCTTCTCGTCCAGCGGCGCGGACCGCACCTCGTCGAGCAGCTGTTTGACCATGGAGCCGATGCGCAGCACCCGGGCCGGCTCGTTCACCGATTCGGTCTTCCGCTCCTCGCCCGGCTCACCCCGGCCTCCCCCGGCCAGGACCTCGTCAGGCGAGATCGCCCCGGCGGACCCGTCGTCGGGCGTCTCAGTCTCGGTGGTCTCGTCATCGTTCATCGCGTCAGCCATGGTGCCTTCCGTCCCTGTCCGATCGTCGGGGTCGCCCGCCGGCCGTGCCGTCGTGGCGACGGGCCAATGTTGCCACCGGCGGCCTCGCGCTCACGAAGCCCGCCAGCCCAAGAGGGGGACACGCATCTCCGCCGGGGTCAGTGACCCGTGCCGGGCCTTCAGACGCAGCTCACCGACGTCGGCGGGGTCGAGAAAAGCCGTCGGGGCGAAGGGCACCAGAGCGACATCGCCCAGGCGTGCCGACACCTCCGGCGACGGCACGCCGCCGAGCCACCCGTCCGCGATCATCTGCTCCTTCGTCACCACCCAGGCGACGTCGCCATGGAGAGCCGTCGCCGTCGCCGCGACGTCCCCGGTGGCGCCCGGGCGGACGTGCAGCCAGCGGAACCGTCCTTCCCCGCTGATCAGGGTCGTGGCCTCCATGATCTCCGGACCGATGATCTCGATCGAGTTCCCGACCTCGACCTGTCCGTGATCGGCGGTGACGACGAGCACCGCCCCCGCCGGGAGCGCCTCCAGCACGTCACCGACGAGGCGATCGACCGCCCGCAGCTCGTCGTCGTAGTACGGGCCCAGGCCCTCGGCATGGGCCACCTTGTCGATACCCTCGTAGTAGGCGTACACGAACGGGGCGCCGGCTGCCGTCAGCTCGCGGACCGCGGTCACGAGCCCGGCGGGCGTGTGCCAGCGGTGCAGCTCGACGCGGCCCAGGTGCGCGGCGGTGAACCCGGTCGGCCCGAAGTCGTAGCGCGTCACCACCGGCACGGGACCGCGGGAGCCGGGAAACGACTCGAACGGCTGGAACTTCGACGCCGGCACGGACACCCGGGCGTCGGCGCCGCGCAGCGACCACTGGAGCACGTTCATGACGTCGCCGTCGACGGCGACCCGGTAGCCGACCACACCGTGTTCGGCCGGGACCCTCCCGGTGACCAGGGTGGTCAGGGCGCAGGCCGTCGTGCTCGGGGCCACCGAGCGGATCGGCCCTCCGACACCGCTCGAGAGCACCGGGGCCAGGGCGCTGCGTTCCCGGAGCTGCTCCTCGCCGAGCCCGTCGAGCACCAGGAGCACGACCTGATCGGCCCCGGCCACCGGGCCGGGGAACCACCCCGGCAGCGCGGCGACGCCCAGGTGGGCCACCTCACCGAGCAGCGCGGGCACCACGCGGTGGAGGGACGGGCCCTCCCAGTCGGGCAGGAGCGGCTCGGGCCGGTCTCCGGGCTGCGCTCCCCCTCGCGGGGGTAGGCGCCGTCGCCAGGTCGGGTGCGCCGTCGCTCACGGAGGGACACCCTACGACCCACGCACACCCTCCCCCCACGGACAGGCCGGTAGGATGGTTTGGTGTGAGGGTTTCCACGCGGGGTGATTACGCCAGTCGGGCGCTGCTCTCGCTCGCCCTGCACGGGGCCGAGACACCCACCTCGGTCCGGGACATCGCGGTCCGCACCGCCCTCCCACAGCCCTATCTGGAGCAGATCCTGCTGGCCCTCAAGGGAGCCGGACTGGTCCGCTCGAAGCGTGGTGTCGGAGGCGGCTACGTGCTCGCCCGGCCGCCGGAGGAGATCTCCCTGGCCCAGATCGTCTCGGCCGTCGACGGCCCCATTGCCGCCGGCGACTTCGGGGAGCCCCACGAAAACGGCGCCTGCGACCACGAGGGCCAGTGCGTCCTTCTGGCCGTCTGGGCGGACGTGGGCGAGACGATCCGCACCCACCTGCAGTCCTACAGCCTGGCCGACATGGTCGCCCGGGCCCGGGGGAGCGTGGCCGCGACCGTCTAGTGCCGGTGGCGCCCTCAACCCCTCAGGTTCCACGCCTCTATCGCCGGCCAGCCGAGCTCCCAGCCCAGGACGCAGACGGCACCCGTTCGCAGGAGGAACAGCCGGCCGGCCACCGGAGGCAAGCCGAGCCACCGGGCCGTGAGCACACGCAGGACGTGCCCGTGGGCCACGCAGAGGGTGTCCGTCTCGAGCGCCCGTGCCCGCTCGATGACCCGGTCGGCCCGCCGGCCGACGTCGGCGGCCCGCTCGCCCTCGGGCACACCCTCTTCCCAGAGCGTCCAACCGGGGCGGCGCTGCCGGATCTCCGCCGTGGTCAGCCCCTCGTAGGCGCCGTAGTCCCACTCCATCAGGTCGGGGTCGGGGTCCCCGGTGAACCCGGCCAGGGTGCACGTCTCCTCGGCCCGTACCAGCGGGCTGGTCAGCACCTGTCCGAAGGTGGCGGGCCCGAATTGGCGTACGAGCGCACCCGCGGCTCTCGCCTGTTCACAGCCTTCGGCAAGGAGGGGGATATCCGTGCGGCCGGTGTGCCTTCCAGTCTCGGACCACGCGGTCGCGCCGTGTCGCAGCAACACCATCCTGCCGGGCATGGGGCGTAGACCAGCACGGGCCGGAAATCGGCGCAAACTCGGTCCGAACACCCCGATGGCATGATCCCGAGGCCGGGGAATGATCCGGCGGCCGGCTCGGTTGTATTGATCGGGTTGATCTTGTGTCACCCGGGTAGGTACGACTGAGAGTGAGCGAAGAGCGTCTGGAGCGATGATGAAGAGCGCGGTGAGCACGTCGGACACATTGGGACTGATGTTGCGAGACCTCGACCAATTCCCGATGCCCGACCATGAGCAGCAGGTCGAGCTGGCGAAGCGGGTCGCGGCCGGAGACGATGCTGCGCGGAAGCAAATGGTGGCCGCCAACTTGCGTCTGGTGGTGCACTGGGCCCGGCGTTATCAGGACCGGGGAGTCGACATGGCCGATCTGGTCCAGGAGGGCACGTTCGGCCTGATGCGTGCCGTCGACAAGTTCGACTGGGAGCGCGGCTTCCGGTTCTCCACCTATGCCACGTGGTGGATCCGTCAGGCTCTTCAGCGCGCCGTCCAGCAGCATGGCCGGACCATCCGTATCCCCCTCGAGGTGGGCGAGCAGATCCAGCGCCTCGAGCTGACCAAGTCCGAGCTCGCCAGCACGCTGGGCCGAGCGCCCACCACCGCCGAGCTCGACGAGGCGACGGGACTGACCGCGGACGAGCGGGAATCCCTCGAGGACGTGGCCCGCGTGACTGCGTCGCTCGACCAGCCGGCCGCACTCGAGTCGTCCACCACGCTGGGCGAGCTCGTGGCCCCGGACGACTCGGACTTCGTGGCGGACGTCGAGGAGACGATGGTCTACGAGCGGCTCCGCGACGCGGTCGAGCGCCTGCCCGGCCTGCAAAGAGATGTACTCCGGCTCCGATTCGGCTTCGACGGCGACTCCCCCGCTTCGTTGCAGTCGACGGCGGAGCGACTCGGCGTGGGCGTCCGCCGGGTGCGCCGGGCCGAGGAGGAGGCGCTGGCTGCGCTGTCGTTCGATGCCGACGTGGTCGGCGTCCACGAGGCGGCCTGAGCCAGCGTCCCTCCGGGCCCTGGCCGGGTGCCTGGGCGGGGTCGTCCGGTGAGCGCGCTGTCCTGACGGCCTGGAAAGGCCCGGTTACGCGAGATAGGCCTGGAGGTCCTGCGGCAACGGCGACGTGAACTCGGTGCGGGCGCCCGTGCGTGGGTGGGCGAAGGCGAGCTTGAAGGCGTGCAGGAAGAATCGCCCCGATCCGAGGCGCTTGTCCGGCACCCCGTAGCGGGCGTCCCCCACCACGGGGTGCCCGATGGCCGCCATGTGGACACGTATCTGATGTGTTCTCCCGCTCTGGAGCGCGAGCTCGAGCAGGGTCGTCGGCTTCTCCCCACTCCGCCGCTCCAGAACCGTGTAAGCGGTGCGCGCCGGCTTGCCGGAGGCGGTGACGGCCATCTTCGTCGGCGTGCGGGTGGAGCGGCCGATGGGCGCCTCCACCTCGCCCCGTTCCTCGGCGACGTCGCCCGCCACCAGGGCGAGATACCGGCGCTCCATGGACCTGGTCGCCAGCTGGTCGACCAGCGCCCGGTAGGACTCCTCGGTCCGGGCCACGGCGAGGAGGCCCGAGGTACCCTTGTCGAGGCGATGCACGATCCCGGGCCGGTCGGGTGCGCACACACCTGCCGCCACCAGCTCGGCCAGGTCAGGGAAGCGGGCCATGAGACCCCCGACCAGGGTCCCCTCGTCGTGCCCGGCGCCCGGGTGCACGACGAGCCCGGCCGGCTTGTCCACCACGGCCACGACGTCGTCTGCGTAGACCACCTCGAAACGCACGCCGGGCTCCGCCGCCACCCCTGCGTCTCGAACGACGGGCAGCACGATCGTGAGGGTGGCGCCCTCGCGGAGCACCACCCGGCCCGCGCCGACGGGCGAACCGTCGACCAGGACCCGCCCCGCCGCGATCAGGTGCGCGGCCGCACCCCTGGAGACGTCGGCCACCATGGCGACACCTCGATCCACCCGCACACCCGCCAGCAGCGCCGGGACCTCCGTCGAAATCGTCTCCTCGGCCTCGCTCTCTGCCGGGGCAACGCCCGGATCAGGACCCCCGTTCATGCCACCTCCTCGGCCTTCGACTTCTCCACGGCCGCCCGGCCTCCTAAGAGGAAGGCCACGATGATGATGATCACACCGATGGTCACACACGCATCGGCCAGGTTGAACGTGGGCCAGTAGTCCAGGGTGATGAAGTCAGGCACCTGCCCGCCGTGCCCGCCGGCGATCCGCTCGCTCAGGTTCCCGATGGCGCCTCCAAGCACGAGGCCCGACCCCACCGCCAGGGTCACCGTACGGACCTGGGCCACCGCGATCGCCACCACGACCACGCCGATGCACAGCAGCACCGTCACGAAGAGGGCCCGGCCGCTGAAGAGGCTGAAGGCGAAACCTGAGTTGTAGGTGAGAGCCAGGCCGAACGGCCCCCAGAGATGCCGGGCATCGTGGAGGTGATCCATGGCGAGCGAGGTGGTCACCCAGTCCGCCACCACCACGATGGCAGCGATGGCAAACGCCAGGACCCCCGCGGGTCAGCGCCGCGACAGCCCCCCGCTCTTACACGCCACACAGAGACGCGCGTAGGGCAACGCCCGCAGGCGCGGCTTCGGAATGGGCTGGAAACACCGCTCGCAGTACCCGTAGGTCTTGTCGTCGATCCGCCGCAACGCGTCGTCGATCTCCTCGACCGCCAACGTCGCCTGCCCCGAGAGCGCAAGATTGCGCTCGCGATCCACCGTGACGGTGCCGCCCTCACCCGACTCCTCGTCGAACTGCACATCCCCCGGCTCCCGCTCGAGGGCGAGCGAGTCGGCCTCGGCACGCAACGAGGTCGCCTGCTCCTGATAGATGGCACGATCGGCCTGCAACAGTTCACGCACCTCGTCGAGGAATTTGGTGTCCTTGGCGTAGGGGCCGGTCTTCGGTCGGACCGGCGGCGGCGGCTTGGGCTTCGGCGAGAAGGTCGTGCGCACCGGCGCGACGACCGCTCCGGCGCCGTTCGCACCGCTCGCCCGGGACCCGACCGCGGCGGACCCGGCCTTCTTGGCGGCAGGCTTGCCGATTGCCTTCTTGGCCGCCACCGGAGTCGCGCCCGCCTTCTTGGCCGGCGCAACCTTCTTCGCTGCGGGCGCAGACTTCTTGGGCGGCGGGGCCGCTTTCTTCGTCGTGGCCGACTTCTTGGCGGTCGCCGTCACGGCCTTCTTGGGCGCGACGACGGTCGACTTCTTCGCTGGCGATGCGGGCTTCTTCTCTACGGTGGCTGCCTTCTTCACAACAGGAGCTGCCTTCTTTTTCGTGGGAGCGGAACGCGTGCTGGCCGCTGCCTCAACCTTCGCCGAGGACTTTTTGTTCCCGACCCGTGAGGTTCCACTGGCGGCCGATCGCGACGCAGATGCCCTCTTGACCTGGGCACCTTTGCTCGCTGGGGTCATCGTTCCCTCCTTCGGACCGCGTCACGCGGCCACCATTCCCTGAAGACGACCTCGTCCGGGGAGCGGGTGACGATACCGGACAGCGAGGGACAGGGGCAACAAGCCCCGCTGCCCCGTCCGATGTGGTTCAGAGGGGCTGAGGCGCTCCCGAGGCAGACGCGCTCTGCAGATTCAGAGTCGGCGCACCGTCGTCGGCCTCCGGCGTTTGCTCGGTTGCGTCCTCGCCATCGGCCTGAGGGGCCGCGGCCGCCTTCGGCTTCACGCCCATGAGCGAGTTCGCCGGCTGCACGTTCTCGTCCACCCACTTGAGGATCTCGGACAAGGCGCCACGGAGTCGGTTGCGCTCCGACTCGAGGTGACGAGCCATGCTCTCGACATCGGTGGCCAACTCGGTCCGAGTGGCTTCCAGCCGCGTGACTTCCTCGCGCAGCTTCTGGTGCGTCTCAGCTTGCAGTTGCGCCGCCGTCGCCTCGGCGGCGGCAATGGCCGCCCGAGCCGTCTCCTCCGCCTGCGCGACCACCTCGGCGGCCTCTGCCTCGCTCTCTCGCTTCGTCTGGTCGACGAACTTCTGTGCCAGGAGGAGCGTGCGCTGCAACGTCTCGTCCGAAAGTGCGGCGGCCTCGGCCGAGGCTGCCGCCGCGGCCACGGCAGCTCCGTCTGCCGGCTCGGCCGCCACCGGCGCGGCGCGCTTGTCCCGCTCGAGCTGCGCGATGCGTTCGCTCGCCTGGCGCAACCGCTCGTTCAGCTGCCGGACGTGCTCCTGCAGCCCTTCGGCCTCCTGGGCCGCCTTGTCCAGGTACTCATCGACTTCGTCGACGTTGTAGCCCTTCAGCCCGAGGCGGAATTCCACGGTGCGAAGGGTGTCGAGGATCGATGACGGAGCCTGAGAACTATCCATGGTTGCCAAGTCTAACCCGCCCCCCCTGCTATTCCAGGTACGTGCGGAATCAGTGGAGGAGTACGGGAATCAACACAAATTGCGCAACCAGGATGACCACCAGGAAGGAGAAGTCGAGCCCCCCCATCGGCCTGATGATGCGGCGCACCGGGCGAAGGACGGGCTCGGTCGCCTGGAAGAGGAAGTACTGGATCCGGGCCAGCGTCGTCCCCGGCTGGATCCGGAACCAGCTCAGGATCGCGTAGGGGAACATGATCAGCCAGATATAAGCCTCGATCAGCCACGCGAGGAGACGAAAAATACTCACTAGCCTTCGAGGGTAGTGCGTTCAGTCGCGGCCGAAGCCGCGCTCAACCAGCCGCTGCCGCTCCTCTTCGGAGACCTTGACGTTCGTCGGCGCCAGTAGGAAGACCTGGTCCGCCACCTTTTCCATCTCGCCGCTCAGGGCATAGGTCACCCCGCTGCAGAAGTCGATCATTCGCCGCTGCAGGTCGCGATCGGCCATCTGGAGGTTCACGATCACGGGCCGGTTGTCCTTGAGGCGGTCGGCGATCTCCTTGGCGTCGCCGAACCGTGATGGGGCGACCACATGCACCCGGCCCGACGAGGGGCTCGGCGCCGGCCCGGTCGGGTTCATGGTGGGGTCGACCGGCACCGCCCGCACCGCCGTCGGGCGGGGGGCCACGTTGCTCGGCGCCGACCTGGGCTGCTGGCTCGGCTGGGCGGACTCGCGGGGGATGGTGCGGACCCTGCTCATGCCTCCGCTGAACTCCTCGGCCTGATCCTGGTCCTGGGACCGGGGCTCGACCCGGGTCGCGGCCGAGAATCCGCACGGGGCGCGGTCCTCCAGGTCGTCGTACTCGTCGTACTCGTCGTCGAGCAGGCCGAGATACACCATGGTCTTCTTCATGAACGAGGGTGACATTCCTTCTCCTGTCTCGGACAGCGTAGTGCCTGCTCGGCAACCCAGGCGGGTCCCGGCGACCCAGAGCCGGGCTCCCGCCACCGTCACGCTCCTGCTCAGCCTGACGTCGGCCTCCACCTCACGCTGCGGTCGCCGGTGGGCGCGCCCCGAAGAGGGCCCGCCCGATGCGCACCATGGTCGACCCGGCAGCCACCCCGGCTTCGAGGTCGTCGCTCATGCCCATGGAGCGCTCCTCCAACCCGAGGCGGTCGGCCAGGCGGGCCAGTAATTCGAAGGACTCCTTCGCCGCGCCCTCGCCCGGCGCTGCCACCGTCATGAGCCCCCGCACCTCGAGTCCGAGCTCGCCCAGACGCGACACCAGTTCGCCGGCCGCCGAAGGGCGGCACCCGTTCCGGCCGGGCAGGCCCGTGGTCTCGACCTGCACCAGAACCCGTGCCCCCGGCGCGAAGCGGGCGATCCGGGCACCCTCGCTCTCGCGGGCCAGGCTCTGCCACACACCCACGAGCGGGGCGAGCTGCGCCACCTTGTTCCGTTGCACGGCACCGAGAAAGTGCCAGACGACCCCGTCGTCGTGGCCCTCGACGGCCGCTTTGGCCAGCAGTTCTGCCGCGTAGTTCTCGCCCAGGTCCGTCAAACCCGCCTGGCGCGCTGCGTGGACCTCCTCCGGACCGAACCCCTTGGTGACGCCGATCACTCGCACGCGGGACGGATCGCCGCCGGCGCGCTCGATCCGCTGCCGGATCGCAACCAGCCTCTGTGCGACGTCGTCGCTAGCGGAGGAAGGAGGGGACGTCGAAATCGTCGTCTCCCAAGTCGAGCTCCTCGTCCGACCCGGTGGCGTCGGCGAAGATGTCCACCGGCTCAGGCGTCGCGAAGATCGTCGAGGCCAGGTCGCCCGTCTTGTTGGAGGGACCCGTGCCCTCCTCCCAGCGCTCGAACCCTGCGGCGATGACCGTGACCCGGACCTCGTCGCCCATGTTGTCGTCGATGACGGCGCCGAAGATGATGTTGGCATCCGGGTGCGCCACACCGTGGATGATCTCGGCCGCCTCGTTCACCTCGAAGAGCCCGAGGTCGGAGCCGCCGGCGATGTTGAGCACCATGCCCCGGGCGCCCTCGATGGAGGCCTCGAGCAACGGCGATGTGATGGCCGCCCGTGCCGCGTTGGCCGCCCGTCCCTCGCCGATCGACGAGCCGATCCCCATGATGGCGGTGCCGGCGTTGGTCATCACCATCTTCACGTCGGCGAAGTCGGTGTTGATGAGCCCGGGCACCGTGATGAGGTCGGTGATGCCGCGTACACCCTGCAGGAGGACCTCGTCGGCCATCTTGAACGCGTTGACCATGCTGGTCTTGTCGTTCGACACCGTGAGCAGGCGATCGTTTGGGATGACGATGAGCGTGTCGACCTTCTCCTTGAGGATCTGGATCCCCTTTTCCGCCTGCATGGCCCGCCGCCGGCCTTCAAAGGTGAAGGGCCTGGTGACGACGCCGATGGTCAGCGCACCCAGGCCCTTGGCGATCTCGGCCACGACCGGTGCCGCGCCGGTGCCGGTCCCGCCACCCTTGCCGGCGGTGATGAAGACCATGTCCGCGCCCTGGAGCGCCTCCTCAATGTCCGGCCGGTGCTCCTCGGCCGCCAGTCGCCCCACCTCGGGGTCGCTCCCCGCACCGAGCCCGCGCGTGAGCTGGCGCCCGATGTCCAGCTTCAGGTCGGCGTCGCTCATGAGCAAGGCCTGGGCGTCGGTGTTGGCCGCGATGAATTCGACGTTGCGCAGACCCGAGTCGATCATGCGATTGACGGCATTGACGCCGCCGCCGCCCACCCCGACGACCTTGATCACTGCCAGGTAGTTGCCCTGGGAAGGCACGGTCGTCATGAACTCCCTCGTCCTCGGGTCGATCGCCGACCGGTCACTCGCTGGTGGTTTCCGCCAGACGTCGCCCGCGGGATGCGACCAGCGACCCATCCCTGAACCTCTGGGGAAGGTTGATGTTCACAGTGCGGGAACGTGACCCCACCATACGAGGGGTGTTCAGGCTGGTCAAGCATCCTAGGTCAGCCTGATGTCACCGTCGGCGCATCCGGGACGCTGACATCGATGACATCCCCGTTGTGCAGGGTGGCCCCGGCGAGAATCGAGGAGACGTCCTCGTACTTGGCGGTGAGCTCGGCCGTGGTGCCCATGTCGACCACGATCGGCGTGGTCAGGGCCAGCTGCACCCAGCCGGCCGGCTCGACCGTGACCCCCGTCACCTGTCCGACGAAGGAAGGCGGCAGCGACGACGCCACCCGGAGCCCGGGCGCGTCCTTGGTGGAGAGCACCGACCCCGGCTGGCCGGGCGGCTCGGGGACGGTCAGGAGCAGGAGGCCCGGAGGCCGGGAGGCCGACTCGCCCAGCACCCGGCCATCGTTGCTGAGCAGCTCCCACTTGCCCGTCGCCGTGCTGGCGGTGAAGCGGGCCGTCTCCTCGGTCACCGCGATGTGGACGCCGTCGGGCCACGACACGTGCACCGTCGCCGTGCGTACCCACGGGAGCTGTTCGAGGCGGGCCGCCGCCGCGCCCGCGTTGACGTCGAGCAGCGGCGGCTGGCTGGCCAGCCCCGCCTGCGCCACCACCTGAGCCGCGGTCTCGTGCACGTTGCCGGTCACCGTCACCGAGCGGGCGGAGAAGAGCGGCGTGTGCACGAGGAACCATCCGCCGACGAGGAGCGCCACGACACCGAGTGCGACGCCGCCCACGACCAGCCGGCGCCGGACCTGTTCTTGCAGGACGGCCGTCCGCCGCGCCGAGATCCGCGGGTCCATGCGGCCTCCGGCCCGGCTCCGGCCCGGTCGAGCGCGCCGCGCGCCACCCGTGCCCTTCGACGCGCCCTGCCCGCCTGGCGACCCGTCCGGCGTCATCGCACCGCCCTCGCCCGTCCCACGCCCGATCCGCCGCCGTTCCCCTCCACCGGACCATTTTCCCCGTCGCCGAAGCCGAGGAGGCGGACCTCCGCATGCAGCGTGACCCCGCACTGTTCCGCCACCACTCGCCCAACGTGCGCCATGAGCGCGTGCACGTCGTCGGCCCGACCGTCCTTGTCCGCCTGAATGAAGTTGGCGTGCTTCTCCGAGACGTGCGCCGTGCCCATCCGGAACCCCTTCAACCCGGCCGTCTCGATGAGCCTTCCGGCCGAGTCGCCGTCCGGGTTGGCGAACACCGAGCCCGCGTTGGAGCCTCCGGGTTGATGCTCGCGCCGCCATCTGACGATGGCGCTCACCGCCGCCTGTTCCTCTTCCACCGATCCCGGCGTGACGGCCAACTCCGCCGCCACCACCAGCTGGGAGGCCACCACGGACGAGGAGCGATAGCCGTAGGCCAGGCGGCTGACGTCGTCGCTGCCGCCGGCGTCGCTGAAGAGATCGACCCAGCTGTAGCGCACGAGGCACGACGCCATGTCCGACCCGTGACCCCCCGCGTTCATGCGCACCGCGCCACCCACCGACCCCGGCACGCCGACGGCCCACGAGAGACCGGACCATCCGGCGTCCGCCACACGACGGGCGAGCACCGGGAGCGCCACCGCCGCTCCCGCCCGCACCACCGCGGTGCCGGCGCCGGCGCGGGGCTGCGGCAGGTCCACGCCGGCGAAACCCGCACCGAGATGCACCACGATCCCCTCGAACCCCTCGTCCGCCACGAGCAGGTTGGAACCTCGCCCGAGGACGAAGACGGCGGGAGGCGCGGCAGACCCCGCGACGTGGTGCCGCAGGACCTCGCGCACCGCCGTGAGGTCATCGCCTCCCTCGATCTCGAGGTAGAGCGCCGCCGGCCCACCGACGCCATAGGTGGTCAGTGGCCCGAGCGGCTTCATCAGCGTCGCCCGTCCTTCTAAGACGTCGGCGAAGACACCGGCCAGGGCGCGCAGCCCGTCGCTCGGCATCACCACTGCGGTGACTCGAGGAGCTCGTCGGGCAGCGCGGTCAGATCACCGGCCCCGAGGGTGAGGCAGAGGTCGCCGGGACGCAACTCGGCGGCGACGGCCCGGCGCAACTCCTCCCAGCCCGCCACGTAGACGACGGGCAGCCGGGGGTCCTGGGCCCGGACGGCGTCGGCCACCAGCCGGCCCGAGACACCGGGAACGGGCCGTTCGCCGGCGCTGTAGATGTCGGTCACCACCAGGACGTCGGCGTCGGCGAACGCCGTCCCGAACTCCGATGCCAGCGCGGCGGTGCGGGAGAAGCGGTGCGGCTGGAACACCGCGACCACGCGGGCCCAGCCGCCGGTCTGGGCCGTGGCCAGGGCGGCGCGCACCTCCGAAGGCAGGTGGGCGTAGTCGTCGACGAAGGTCACCCCCGCGGCCTCGCCCCGGAACTCGAAGCGGCGCGTCACCCCGGCGAAGCGGGCCAGCGCGGCCTGGGCCGCCCCGAAGGGCGCCCCGACCCCGAGGGCCGCCACCACGGCGGTCGCCCCGTTCCGCGCATTGTGCAGACCCGGGACGCCGATGGCGACGGGGCCCAGCTCCCCGCCCGGCCCGCGCAGGGTGAAGGACACGGAGCTGCGTTGCAGGTCGAGGTCCTCCATCACGTAGGTCGACTCCGGGTCCGCCCCGACGGTGGTCGCGCCGTGCTCCCGGCCGATGGCCGCCGCCTCGGGGTCGTCGGCGCAGACGACCGAGCCCAGACGCGCCCCCGCCACGAAGTCGGCGAAGGCACCGCGCAGAACCTCGAACGTGCCGTAGAAGTCGAGGTGGTCCGGCTCCACGCTGGTCAGCACGGCCAGGTCGGGCTGAATCGCCTGGAAGGTGCCGTAGCTCTCGTCCGCCTCGACGACGAGCCACTCCCCCGTGTCCCACACGGCGTTGGTGCCGATCTCGTTCACGTCGGCGCCGATGACGAACGAGGGCCGCATGCCCGCCTCGACGAGGATCAACGACAGCATGGAGGCGGTCGTCGTCTTGCCGTGCGTGCCGGACACGGCCAGGCAGCGGCGGGTGGCACAGATCGCCGCGAGCATCTCGGAGCGGGGCACGACCCGTATGCCCCGGGCGCGAGCCTCGCTGAGCTCCGGGTTTTCCGGCTGAACGGCGGGCGAGTACGTCACCGCGTCGGCGCCCGCCACGTTCTCCGCACGCGTGCCCGACCGCCACCGTGATGCCGTGCGAGCGCAGCCGCTCCGCCACCGGCGAGTCCTTGAGGTCCGAGCCCGTGACGGCGTGGCCCATGGCCCGGAGCACGAGCGCGATGGCGCTCATGCCGGCCCCGCCGATCCCGACGATGTGGATGCGCCGGGGCACGCCGAGGTCCAGTGCCGTGCCCGCGGCGCCGGTGTCAGCGGGCATGGGCATCCACCAGTTCGGCGACGCGGGACGCCGCGTCGGGGTGCCCGTTTTCGCGGGCCGCCTCGCCCATTGTCCGCAGGCGCTCGGGATCAGCCAGGAGCGCATCGAGCTCCAGGGCGAGCCGACGGCCATCGCACTCGTGATCGGGGATCTGCACCGCCGCGCCCATGCCGACCAGTGCCTCGGCGTTGCGCGTCTGGTGGTCGCGCGGGGCGCCGGGCAGCGGGACGAGGATGGCCGGGACGCCGGACACGAGCAGCTCGGCCACCGTCATGGCACCGGCTCGGACGACACAGACGTCGGCCGCGTTGTAGAAGTCGGACATCCGGTCCTCGAAGGGCACCACCCGGTAGCACAGGCCGCGGGCATCGTCCTCGCCGCCCGCCGTCCCGCCGGCCGCTGGGTCGGGCGCGAACGAGTCATAGTCACGTCGCCCGGTGACGTGGTACAGCGTGCGGTCGGCGTCGGTGGCCCACATCTCGGCCAGGTCGGCCACGGCGCGGTTGACCTGCCGCGCGCCGAGCGAGCCGCCGGCGCACGCCACCGTCGGGCGGTCGGGCGGTAGGCCCAGCGCGACCCGGCTCGCGGCCCGACCCTCGGGAGTCCGGTCCAACGCGGCGAGCTCGGGCCGCACGGGCGTGCCGGTGACGTGGGTCCGGGGGAGATCCGTGCCGGCGAAGGCCACCGCATTGGCCACGGCGAAGCGGCCCAGCAGGTGGTTCACGGCGCCCGGCACGGCGTCGGTGTTCATGCTGACGAGTGGCACCCTCGTCAGCACCGCCGCCAGCCCCGCCGGGAAGCTGGCGTAGCCACCGACGATGACCACGATGCGGGGCCGCCGGCGCAGGAAGGAGCCGAGGGCTTGCAGGCAGGCCCAGGCCAGGCCCACGACCGCCCCCGCGTTGGCCCACCAGGCGCCCGGGCGCATGCTGCGGCGCAGTCCACGACCATGGAGGAGCGTGTAGGGGAACTCGAGCGTTGGCCATGTGGCCGCCTCCTGCCCCCGGCGCGAGCCGTAGAGCTCGATCGACTCCGCCCCGTGCCCCCGGCGGACCAGCGCGCGCGCGATCTGCAACGAGGGGACGATGTGACCGCCCGTCCCGCCGCCCGCGATCACCGTGCCGCGCCGTGCGCTCACCGCCCTCGAGCCGCGCCGGCGGGCCGGCGGGCGGACCCCGCCACCCGCAACGTTCCCCCGGCCTCGCCCTGCCGGGCGACGTTGATCAGCACGCCCGCGGCCGCCATGGTGATCACGAGCGACGACCCGCCGAACGAGATGAACGGGAGCGGGATCCCGGTGACGGGCAGCACCCCCACGACCGCCCCGACGTTGATGAGTGTCTCCGCCCCCACCCAGGCCACGAGCCCGAGGGAGACGCAGCGCGCCGAACCGGTCCGGCGACTGCACCGCGGCCCGGATTCCGAGCCACATGAATGCGCCGAGCAGACACAGCACCAGGAGGGCGCCGACGATCCCGAGCTGCTCGCCGATGACGGAGAAGATGAAATCGGTGTGTGCGTTCGGGAGGAAGCCCCACTGCGCCTGGCCGCCGCCGAGGCCGGCGCCGACGAAGTGGCCCGATCCCAGCCCGATCAGCGACTGCATGACCTGGTACCCCGAGCCCGAGCTGTGGGCCGACGGGTCCATGAACGACAGCAGCCGGGCCCGCCGGTAGGGCGAGGCCACCGCCACGATCAGCGCCAGGGCGACCAGGGCGGTCATCACCTTCATCACCGGACCGAGCCGCACCCCGGAGACGAACAGCAGCGCCAGCGCGATGACGCCGAGGACCATGGCCGTGCCCATGTCCGGCTGGGCCAGGATGAGCACGCAGGCGAAGCCGGTCACGATGAGCAGCGGGCCGATGATGCGGCGGTCGGCGGCGTCCTCGTCGAGGCGGCGGGTGATGAAATCCGCGGCGAACAGCGTGAGGGCCAGCTTCATGAGCTCGGACGGCTGCAGGCGGAATTGCCCGAAACCCACCCAGCGGCTCGACCCCATGGCCTGGACCCCGAGGCCCGGGACCAAGACGACGAAGAGGAGCCCGATCGTCACCAACATGATGAGAGGGCTGAACCGGCGCAGCTTGCGGTAGTCGAGGCGGACGGCCAACCACATCACCACGGCGCCGATGGCCATCCACATGACTTCGCGGATCAGGATGGCCCAGGGCGTGCCGTAGGTGGAGATGGAGATCACCGACGAGGCGGAGCCCACCATCACGAGTCCGATGAGGCAAAGCAATACGACGTCCAGGAGGAGCAGCGTCGAGACGGACACCCGGTGGCTGCCGAGACGGATGCCGATCCCGGTCGTGCGCGCACCGTCGCGGTGCGCCGCCGACCGCGGCACCGATGTCCCTCTCGGCCCTGCCTTCGGCGCGGTGGTCCGGCGGGGCCGGGGTGCCGTGTGACGCTCGGTCGGGGCGGCGCTGCGCGTCGACGTCACGCCGCCCGCCCCTGATGGGCGCGGGCGCGCCGCTCTGCCCGGTCCGACACCCGATGCATGCCGTCAGTCTCCCCCACCGCGCCGCCGAAGTGGCGGACCGCGGCGAAGTTCCGCCCCTCGACTCGCCGACGGGCGCGGGCACGGGCGCGGGTCATGTGAACTTCGCCACCGTGAGGAAGTCGCCGTAGAAGATGCCGAGCCCCAACGCGCAGAAGAGCCCGCCGAGGATCCAGAAGCGGACGATCACCGTGGTCTCGGGCCAGCCCCCGAGCTCGAAATGGTGGTGAATGGGGGCCATCCGGAAGATGCGGCGGTGGAATATGCGGAAGCTGATGATCTGGAGGATCACCGAGACGGTCTCCATGACGAAGAGCCCACCGATCACCAGCAGGAGCAGGTCGAGGTTGAGGAGGAGGCAGAGTGCGGCCAGGCCGGCACCGATGGCCAGCGACCCGGTGTCGCCCATGATGATCTTGGCCGGTGCCGCGTTCCACCACAGGAAGCCGATGCAGGCGCCGGCCAGCGCCACCGCCACCAGGGAGAGGTCGATCGCCGAGGCCGGGAGCACGTGGTAGATGGCGAAGTGCCGGAAGATCCAGTAGCCCATGATGGAGAGCACGGCGAAGCAGAACGTCCCGGCGCCGGCGGCCAGCCCGTCCACCCCGTCGGTGATATTCACCGCGTTGGACGCGCCGACCATGACCAGCACGGCGAAGAGGACCCACACGTACTGCCCGAGGTTGATGCCGATGGCGTTGGCCCGCGTGAACGAGAGCGCGGTCGACGTATGGGCCCAGTGCACCGCCAGCTCGGCGAACGCCAGTGCGCACACCAGCTGGGCCGCCGACTTCCCCCTCTTGTTCAGTCCGAGGCTGCGCTTGTGGTGGACCTTGATGTAGTCATCGAGATAGCCGATGAGGCCGAACGCCACCACGGCGCCGACGGCGAGGTAGCCGGTGCGCGAGAAGCGGATCTCGGTGCCGATGTGGCCAATGGCGTAGCCGATAGCGGTGGCGGCGACGATGGCGATCCCACCCATGGTGGGCGTTCCCGCCTTGGCCACGTGGGAGGCGGGCCCGTCCTCCCTGATGTGCTGGCCGAGCTCACGTTGGCGGAAGTAGCGGATCAGGAAGGGGGTGGAGAGGATGGCGATCCACAGAGCGACGGATCCCGAGACAAGCAGGCCGAGCACGTGCCGTCAGGCCTCCGGATTGGCGCCACGTGGAGCCGACCCCGATTGCGCCGACACGACGGCGCTGGCGGGCTTCGCTCCCGGTGGGTCCGCCCACGTACGAGGGTCGGATCCGAACCGCAACGACAGGGCGCGGCGGGCTTCGACCGCGTCGTCGAAGGGGAGGCGCTGCCCGGCGACCTCTTGCCAGGTCTCGTGGCCCTTCCCCGCGATCACCACCACGTCACCGGGGCCCGCGGCATCGAGCGCGCGGCGGATGGCCACGCCCCGGTCGGGCTCGACCGTGATGCGGGGATCGGCGCGGGCGCCGGGGATGCCGGCCAGCACCTCCTCGATGATGGCCAGGGGGTCCTCGTCGCGCGGATTGTCGGACGTCACGAACGCCAGGTCGCTCAGGTGCGACACCGCCGCTCCCATGAGGGGGCGCTTGGCCCGGTCGCGGTTCCCACCGCATCCGAAGACGCAGAGCACCCGGCCGTCAGGCGCCAGTGTCCGCGCCTCGGCGAGGACCACCGCGAGCCCGGCCGGCGTGTGGGCGTAGTCGACCAGCACCGTGAACGAAGGGCGCTCGCCTCGGGCCGAAGGGGCGGCGTGTCCGGCGGCGCCGGCGGACCTCCCCGACGCCGCCGCCGGCTCCGCACCTGGTGCGGCAATGACCTGTAGCCGGCCCCGGACCGGGGCCAGGTTGGCCATGGCCCGCCCGATCTCCACCGGCCCGAGCTCCGGGTCCCCGAGCGCCAGCGCGGCCTCGGCCGCCAACAAGACGTTGTCGACGTTGATCGCACCGGTCAGCGGTGTCGTGATCCGCTGCCCGCGCCACGTGAAGGCGGAGTGGCCGGGACGCAGCACTATGTCGGCGGCATCGGCATGATGGACGGCGACCATGGGGATGCGGGCGCGCTCCAGGAGCATTCGACCCCACGGATCGTCGGCGTGGACGACGCCGCGCAGCGCGTGGCTCGGCGTGAAGAGCATCGCCTTCGCCTCGAAGTACTCCTCCATCGTCCCGTGGTAGTCGAGATGGTCGTGGCTCAGGTTGGTGAAGACCGCCACGTCGAAGTGGATGCCCTCGACACGTGACTGGACGAGGGCGTGGCTCGACACCTCCATCGCCACGGCGTGGCGGTGGCCGTCGGACTTCTGGCGATCGCGCACACCGGCCAGGACCCGCTGCACCTCGGTCGCCTCGGGTGTCGTGCGGGTGCCCGACAGCGTTCCCATCACGTTGGTGGGGCGGCCGGCCGCACTGAGGAGGTCGCCCAACAGCTGGGTCACCGTCGTCTTGCCGTTCGTGCCCGTGACGCCGACCATCAACAGGTCGCGGGCGGGGTAGCCGTAGAACGCGGCCGCCAGCCGTGCCATGACGGGGCGCATCGTGCCTGTTGCGATCCGCGTCTGCACGACGTCGTGGTCGATGAGCTCGGGGATGAAGTGCTCGCACAGGAGCCCGATCGCGCCGCGGTCCACCGCTTCGGCGGCGTGGACGTGTCCGTCGCTGACGCGGCCTGGAACACAGCAGAAGAGATCCCCGGGAACGACTCTCCGACTGTCGTGCGAGATTCCGCAAACCTCGACCGAGGAGGGGTCCCCGACGGACTCGATCACCTCTATGTCGTCGAAGAGGAGGTTCATGGGCACGCGTGGCATGGTCGACCCGACAGCGTTACATGCCTCGGACACCCCTGCGAGACGGCCGCAACCGGTGTGTGGGGCAGCGTCACGTGATGTCCTGGGCCTGGTCCGATGTCGATGTCGGCGTGGTGCCGGGCGTGGTGGCCGGCGTCTGCGCTCCGGGGGTGGTGGGGATGTCGTAGCGGTGCAGGGCGTAGCTCATGATCTGCGAGAACACGGGGGCGGCCACCGTGCCGCCGAAGATCGGCGTGGGCCGGTCGAGGACGACGATCATGGAGAGGGTGGGGTTCGCGGCGGGGGCGAACCCCACGAAGGACGCCATGTAGGCGCCCTCCACATAGGAGTCCTTCCCGGTGGTCGGGATCTGGGCGGTCCCGGTCTTGCCGGCCACGGTGTACCCGGGGACGGCGGCGCTGGTGCCGGTGCCCTGGTTCACGACCTGCTCGAGCATGTTGGTGAGTTCGGAGTCGACCGACGGCGAGAAGACCTCGTGGGTCGCCGAGGGGGCGGTCTTGGTCACGGAGCCCGACGGGCTGACCGTGGCCTGCACCAGCTTGGGTGCCACGTACACGCCTCCGTTGGCGACGGCGTTGTACGCATCGAGCACCTGCAGGGCATTGACGGCGTCGACCTGCCCGATGGGGAGGGATACATAGTCGGTCGGCTCCCACTGGGCGGCGGTCGCCAGCAGCCCGGGCGACTCGCCGGGGAAGTCGAGCCCGGTCGACTGGCCGAAGCCGAGCGTCTTCACCTGGTTGAGGAGGCGCTGCTCCCCGACGCCCTGGGCGATCTCCGAGGTCCCGATGTTGGACGATTGCGCCAGGATCTGCGTCGCGTTGAGCTGCTCCGTGGGATGGGGCTCGGCGTCGTGGAAGGTCGACCCGTCCAGACTGATCTGGTCGGGCACGGTGAACTCGGAGTTGGGATTGATCAGGCCGTCCTGCAGGGCGGCCGAGAACGTCACCAGCTTGAACACCGAACCCGGCTCGTAGAGCTGGGTCACGGCCAGGTTGTTCTGCGCCTCGTTGACGGCGTCGTTCGGCCCGATCGGCACGACGCCACCCGGATCCTTGGGGGTGGTGGTGGTCGGCGCGCCGAGTGTCGCGGGGTGGTTGGCCACGAGACTGGCCATGGAGAGGATCTGGCCCGTCTTCACGTCCATGACCACGGCGGTGCCGCTGACCGCGTTCGAGGTCTCGATCGCACTGGCCAGGGCCTGCTCGGACTCGTACTGGAGCTGGGAGTCGAGAGTGAGCTCCAGGCCGGTGCCCGGGCTGGAGGACACCTGGTTCGTCACCGGGGACTGGGGCAGCGCCACACCGCCCGGGGACTCCATGATCGTCTCCTTGCCGTCGACTCCGGCGAGGAGGTGGTTGTCGCCGAACTCGAGCCCCGCGGCGCCCTTCCCGGCGGCATTGGTGAACCCGAGGACCGGGGCGGCCAGGTTCCCGTTCGGCACCTCCCGCTTGGAGTCGGCGATCAGCGAGATGCCGGGGAAGGCGTCGGCGGAGATCTTCTGTCCGGTGGCCTGGGACAACTGGCGGGCCAGCACGACGTACCCCGTCGGCCGGTGTAGCTCGGAGGCCAGTGTCGTGGCCGGAACGTCGAGGATGGGGGACAGCGCCAGGGCCGTCTGCACCGGATGCGCGATCTGGAAATCGTCGGCGACGACGTCGTCGGTGGGGACGGACTCCGCCAGCGGCGATCCGTCGCGGTCATAGATGGCCCCGCGCAACGAGGGGAGGGAGACCGAGATGGAGGACTCGCCGCGCGCCGCCGCCTCGTACGCACCGGCGTGCAGGACCTGGACGTCGATCAGCCTCGCCACCAGAAGGAACATCGCGATGATGAGGACGAAACGGACGAGCCGCACCCGGCGCGTGAAGGTCCCGCTCTCCCAACCTCGCCGCTGGCGCAACAGCGGGAGTCGGGCGACCTTGGCCGGTGGGCGGTGCGGGCGCTGGACGCGGCCGCGTCGCGGGGGCCGGTGCGCCGGCTGACGCCGGGCGTCGGGGTGCGGCTGGTGCACGACGGGCGGGCTGGGCCGGTCGGGCCGGGCGCGTCCGGGTGCCGGTCGACGATGCGCGCGCAGCGGAATCGGTTTTCGACGCACTCTGGCGGCCTGAACCGGCGCGCGCGCGGTGAGACTCGTGTCGGGTCGTGACGCTCACGGCGTCGACGTCGGTGTCGTTGTCGCGGCGGAAGCCGAGGAAGAGGAAGAGGACGTGCTGCCGGTACCCGCCCCCGCCGGCGCGCCCGCACCCGCCGAGGAGGTTGTCGGCGGCGGTGGAGCGGGTGCGGGCGTCACCTTCGGGGTGGGGAGGGGCACGGAAAGTGAGACGTAGGGCAGCTCGACGACGCTGGCGTGGACCATGTGGAACTGGCCCTGGGCCGCCCCCACGATCCGCGCCGGTGTCTCGAGCTGCGCCACGCCCAGCTCGGCCAGGCGGTGCGCGCTCTGCTCCAGCGTGAGCTGGTGCTGCAGGGCGGAGAGCTTCACCTGGCCGTTGGCCAGGAGTGCCTGCCCCACCACGACGGTCAGCAACGCGACCACGACCATGGAGACGGACACGATGGCGAGGAGCCCTCCCCGACCGGCGGCGGCGCGGCGCCCGCGAACACCGCGCCGGGTGCGCGCCGGGACGACCCGGAGCGGAGCGCGCCGGGTCGAAGGAGCTTCTGTACCCCGCCGCGCTCGGCGGGCCGGGCTCGATGCGGTGCTTGCTGTGGCGGCGCCAGCGTGCCGGCGGGTCGAGGCCGCCGCCGTGGCCGCGGGGGGAGGTGCCATCAGGAAGCCCCGTCCCCCGCCGTCGCCCCGGACTCGGACCCGGACCCGGACTCGGCTTCAGTCCGCATGATCGCACGCAGGCGGGCACTCTCGGACCGGGGGTTGGCAGCGACTTCCGCCGCCGAAGGCTTCCGCGCGCCGCGAAAGACGAGCCTGTGACGCACAACGGCGCCGCAGACGCACGGCAGGCCGGGGGGGCACACACACCCGCCGGAGGCGGCCTCGGCGAAAATCTGCTTCGTGAGGCGGTCCTCCCCTGAGTGGTAGCTGATCACCGCGCACACGCCGCCCACCGCGAGGTGCGACAAGGCGACCGGAAGGGCGGCCCCGAGCTGGCCCAGCTCGTCGTTCACCTCGATGCGGAGCGCCTGGAACACCCGGCGGGCCGGGTGGCCCTTCCGGCGGGCCGGCGCCGGCACGGCCGACGCCACGACTTCGGCCAGCTGCCTCGTGGAGGTCAGCGGCCGGGCTCCCACGACGGCCCGGGCGATGCGCCCGGACAGCCGTCCCTCTCCGTTCTCACGGAACAGCGCCGTGAGTGCCTCTACGGGGAGGGTGTTCACCAGGTCGGCGGCCGTCGGGCCGGTGGTCGGGTCCATCCGCATGTCGAGCGGGCCGTCCTCGCGGAAGGAGAACCCCCGCTCGGACCGGTCGAGCTGCGGGGAGCTGACGCCCAGGTCGAGGAGAACCCCCGACGGGGAACCGAACCCGGGACGGGAGAGAACCGACGCCAGTGAGGAGAACGGAGCAGCCAGGAGCGTGATCCGGTCCCCGAAAGGGGACAACCGCTCCCGAGCCGCCTCCAGCGCGGCGGGATCGCGGTCCAACCCGACGACGCGCAGGCCTTGATACGCCTGGAGCAACGCCGCGGCATGGCCGCCCCCTCCGACGGTCGCGTCGACGACCATCCCGGGGGGCACGGATGCGAACAGCGAGACCACTTCGTCGCGCAGCACGGGAATGTGTTCGAACGAGTGGGCCATCTGCAGCCCCTCGGCCGGTGGGTCGAGAGGGAGGTGGAAATCCGAACGACCAACGTGGAGGTGGGTGGAGTGGCCTTCCAGCGCGCCGGTCGAGGAGCTGCACATGGTCCAGTGCGTCCTGCGTGTCCTTGTCGTCGTGTTCAGGGTCCTGTGGCGGGTCCTTTCTGTTGTGGGTTCCGTTGTCGTTTCCGTCAGATCGATCGTCGTTGTCGTGGTCAAGCCTCGTCGTCCAGCAGCCAGCTCTCCTCCGGCAGCACCCGCTCGGCCCACGCCGCCGGATTCCACAGCTCCACCCGGTCGATGGCTCCGTGCACGAGCACCTCGGTGTCGAGTTGGGCGAACGTCCGCAGGTGGCCGGGGATCGGCATGCGTCCCTGCCGATCGATTTCGACCTCGGCGGAGTTCGACGCCCAGATACGGGCCCGGTTCCGGTCGGCGCGACCGGCGTCCGCCTTCTCCTGCATGGCCTCCATCCGTCGCTCGAACTCCCCGGGCGTCCACAACGCCAGACAGCCCTCGGAGTTCTGGGTGAGGTAGCCGCCCCGCTCGAACTGGCCGCGGAACTTCGCGGGCAGGATCACCCTGCCCTTCGTGTCGAGCGAATGCTCGTATCTCCCTACGAAGCCTGCCACCAGCTGTATCTCCCACGACGCTCCCTGGCTTGCGTCCCTTGACGCCCCTCACACCACTGCGCGCCACTTTACGCCATTTCCCACCACTCCACAACCACTCTGAGCCCTTGCAACACAACTGCAACCCCCTTGGCCCGCGAGCCCCGACCGCGGCGCGCCCGCGCCGCGTCGAGAGCACCCTCTGGGCCTCCCGCCGCGCTCCTCCACCCGGGACCGTTTCCGGCGGCCGGCCCGACCCGCGGCACTCGACCGAAGGGACGCCCAACGGGGCCGGCCAGAACCTTCGCTGGCGCGCACCGGTCGAGCCGGGTCTGAGGAAAGGAGGAAGAGAAGCGAAGAGAGGAACGGAGAAGAGAGGAGAAGGATGAAACCCGGTGCGCCTACGTGGCGTGCGGGCCGCCCCCGCCCGGAGGCGGCGTCATCCCGAACTCAGGGAACGCGCCCAGCAACGCCGCGCGCACGCGCTCGAGGTCGGTCACCGGCGGTTCGAGGTCGCCCAGACCGGCAGCCATCGGCGCCAGGTCGCGCTCCAGCCCGTCACGCACCGCCTCGTCGACATCTACGAGCGCCAGCAGCGGCGCGGGATCCCAGTGCAGGTACGAGCAGGAGGAGAACAAGGTCCCTTCTCGCGCCCGCCACTGCGAGAGCCCCACCACCTTGCGGACGCCGTTGAACACCTCACCCGGCCCGCGGCCGGCGAAGCACACGAGATCGCCGAGCTCGCCGGGTACCGAGCGCCCGGTGTGGACGTCGAGGCCGTGCTGCCCGCTACCGACCAGGACCTCTATCCACCATGCCCCGACCCACTCGGCGGCGACGGACACGTCGGCCATCCACATCGGGTCATCCCGCGGAATCCAGGCATCGAGCCACAGCTGCCCGCCCGGCTCGAGATAGACGGCCCCTCCCCCGCCGCGCCGCCGCGCCAACTCCACCTCGCGCTCCCGCATGGCGGCCACGCCGACGAGCTCCGTCGGTTGCGTGCTCCCGAGCACCAGGGTGGGCCCGGCGACGTCACGGGCGACAACGACCCGCCGGGGCTCGGCCCGGAACTGCTCCACGTCGAAGAGGGAGGGGGAAGAGGGCAAATCTCAGGACGCCGCGGCGAGATATGGCTCCCACAACGGGTCCACATCCGCCAGGTGCCGCAACCGCCAGAGATGCCCGTCCGGTGGAGCCGGCTTCACGCTCAACGTCCAGCCCAGCTCGGAGAGCAGCTGATCGGCCTTCACCAGATTGTCACGCTTGCAGGCGGCCACGACGTTGGACCAGTCGTGCGTGCCGCCCCTGCTGCGCGGGATCACGTGATCGATGGTGTCGGCGGGCTGGGAGCAGTACACGCAGAGCCCTCCGTCACGTCGCAGGACGGATCGCCGGGTCACGGGCGGGGTGCGGGCCCACCGCGGGATGCGGACCATGTGCGAGAGGCGCACGATCGAGGGCACGTCGATGTTGAGCCGCGCCGAGTGAAAGACCGTGCAATCCTCACGGATGGCGACGGCCTCGGCGCGGCCCGCCAGCATGAGCACGACGGCACGGCGATCCGAGACGAGGGCAAGCGGCTCGTAGGTCGCATTGAGGAGGAGCACCCGCTCCATACCCCGGAGAGGCTATCCGCGGCGGGGCCGGGACCTCTGACACCAGCGCAAGTAGGCCACCACGTCGTCCGGGGTCAGCTCCCCCGTCACGCCGTCCCCGCCGTAGGCCGTGACGCGGCGGAAGCGCCAGTAGGCCTCCCCCGGCAGCGGCAGGAACGGGGCACGGCGCCACCACGCCCGGCGGGCCATCCGGCGGAGGGCGCCGGCGGAGGCCCACCACAGCCCGGGGCGGGGCACAACGGCCCGCACCACGACCCTGGCGTCGCGGCCCCAGCGCCAGCGCATGCCGCTCACGCCGCGACGCCCGCTCCGCAGAGCCCGACCCGGGCGGCACCGACAAGCGGACCGGTGTCACCCAACCCGCCCGGCACCACGCGCGCCCCCCGCGCGAACTCGATCCGGCACAGCAGGTCCATCTCCGCCTGGGCCGCCCGGAAGAAGGGCTCCCCGAAGCCCAGTGCCACCGACCCGCTCACCACGGCGAGCGGCAGGTCGAGCAGGTCCACGACCGAGGCGATGGCCCGGCCGACGAGCATGCCGGTGCGCGCCACCCATTCCGGAGAAGCCAGCCGCGCCGGCTGACCGGTCAGGGCGGCCAGCGCAGTCCCCGACGCCTCCGCCTCGAGGCACCCCCGGCTCCCGCACGGACAGTCGCGACCGTCGGGCACGACGACCACATGGCCGATGTGGCCCGCGTTGCCGAGCCGCCCATTGAGCAGCCTCCCGTCGAGCACGATGCCGCCGCCGACTCCGGTCGAGACGACGATGGCGATGAAGTCGGTGCAGCCGGCCGCCGCGCCGACCCACCCTTCCCCGAGCGCCAACGCCTTGGCGTCGTTGTCCACGAACGTCGGGAGCCCGGTCAACTCCGCCAGGCGGGGCCGCAGGGGAAACGACCGCCACCCTGCGATGTTCAGTGGCGACACCGCGTCGCCGCCGGGGCTCATCGGCCCCCCGCATCCGGTCCCACAGACAACGAGGCGGTCAGCCGGACCCACGAGCGCGGTGACACCCTCCACCAGGCCGGCCAGGGTGCCCCACAGATGCTCGGCGTCGTCGGGACTCGACGTGGCCGGCGTCGGGCGCATCGCCCGTTCCAGCAGGGAGCCGTCGAGCGCCACGAGCCCGGCAGCCATCTTGGTGCCGCCGATGTCGACGGCGAGTGCGAGGTCTGCCACGGGAGGAGCGTTACCCCGCCCGGGAACCGGACCGCGACATGGACGCCACCGGATCAGCGGGGATGGCGGCGCCCCGCGGCGGTGCTCAGCCTTCGCGCCGGTGGAAGCGGGAGCGGAACCAGTCGCGCGCGTCGCTGACCGCGCTCTCGATCCCGTTGGTCGCCCCCGCGGCCTTCGGTTCCCCGTCCTTGGACCGCGTCAGGTCGTGCCACCCCGCCCGCCCCATCCGGCGCAGGTTTCGCTCGAACCAGACGGCGGAGGCGAACATGATCACCACACCGACGAAGCCGGCGATGACCGACTTGCTGTAGAAGGCGACGAGGATGACGACGCCGAGGACGAAGGTCACCGCGGCCCACTTGCAATAACGGCCGGCGTGCCGGTAGACGGTCTCCGAGCGGACACGCTCCGCGAACTCGGGGTCCTGGCGAACCAGTGACTCCTCGAGCTCAGCCAGAATGCGCTGTTCGTGGTCCGAAAGCGGCACTACCACCTACCCCCTGGGATCTCCACATCCACCTTGGCCACATGTTGGCACGCCTCTCGGACGCGAACAACGAGGATGTGTCCCCCAGCGCCTGCCTGCACGGCTGTATCCACCGCCACGCAGCTTAGAACCCGAGCGCCCGGATGGGAACGCGGTCATCGACTTGCAATGATCGCCCCAGGTCCCGCCCAAGCGGCCGAGGCCGCCCCGCCGATCCGCCAGACCGGTGCTTGGAGGCCGGGCGCTACTCCTTCCGCCTTGGGCTTGCGGCGCATGATCAGGAGCGCGATCAGCGCCCCGAGCAGGCCAGAAATCAGAATGACGAGGATCAGTGGCGCCTGGCGGTGGAAGACCCAGAAGTCGATCTGCACCTTCCGGGTGTTGGCCACCGCGAACCACCCCAGCAGAATGACCGCCACGGCGATGGCGATCAGGCGGACCTGGCGCCGGCGATCGACCTCTTTGCCGCCGCCGCCACCCGTCTCCGCCTCACGGGCCTCCGAATGCACCGGGCGTCTCGCCACGGGGCCATTCTGCCCTGCCGGCGACCCGGCGGCGCGCCAGCGACCTCGCCCCGGCAACCGGGCGGGGTCCCGCCAGCTGCTATGAGAGTGGTCCCGGAAGGAGGGGTCATGACCACGAGCGAGATACTCACCGGCGCCCGCACCCTGTGGGAGCTGGTCGACCGCCGAGCCCAGGCGTCGCCGGGCCACCCCATGCTCATCGCGGCGGACGGACAGACCCTCACCTTCGGCGAGTTCCGCGAGCGAGCCGAGCGGGTCGCCGCCGGCCTGCAGGCAATGGGCCTCTCCGCCGGCTCCGTGGTCTCGTGGCAGCTGCCGACCCGGATCGACACCGTCGTCCTGTCCGTCGCGCTCTCCCGCCTCGGCGCCGTTCAGAACCCGATCATCCACCTCTACCGCGAGCGCGAGGTCGGATTCGCCCTTCGCCAGACCGGTGCCGAGCTCTTCGTCATTCCCGCCACCTGGCGGGACACCGACTTCGCCGCCCTCGCCGAGCGAGCGCTGGCCGACGTCCCCGCCCCCCCGACCATCCTCACCACCGACGCCGGCCTGCCCGAAGGCGACGCCGCCGAGCTGCCGCCACCGCCCGAGGGGACGACACCGCAGGAAGCACCCATCCGCTGGATCTACTACACGTCCGGCTCGACGGCCGATCCGAAGGGCGTGCAGCACACCGACCAGACGCTGATCGCCGGCGGCTGGGGCCTCGCCCGCGCCCTCGACATGGGCCCCGACGACGTCGGCTCGATCGCCTTCCCCTTCGCGCACATCGCGGGCCCCGACTACCTGGTGACGATGCTCTCCATGGGGTTCCCGGCCATCCTGGTCGAAGCCTTCTCGGCCCCCGCCGTCCTCCCGGTGTTCCGCCAGCACGGGGCCACCATGGTGGGAGGGAGCACCGCGTTCTACGTCGCTTACCTCGCCGAGCAGCGCAAGACGCCGCAGGACCCGATCCTTCCCACCCTGCGCCTCATGTCCGGGGGCGGCGCCGCCAAGCCCCCGGAGGTCCACTACGAGGTGCGCGACGAGATCGGCGGGCGCGGCGTGGTGCACGGCTACGGGATGACCGAGGTGCCGATGATCTCCAACGGCTCGCCGCACGACACCGACGAGCAGCTGGCGAACACCGACGGCAAACCAGTTGAGGGTGCCGACGTCCGCATCGTCACGCTCGACGGCCGGGTCGCCGCGCCCGACGAGGAGGGCGAGGTGCGGGTCAAGGGCCCCATGGTCTTCCACGGCTACACCGACCCCGCCCTCAATGCCTCCGCCTTCGACGAGGACGGCTATTTCCGGACCGGTGACCTCGGCCGGCTGCGGGCCGACGGGCACCTGACGCTGACAGGCCGGCTGAAGGACGTGATCGTCCGCAAGGGGGAGAACATCAGCGCCAAGGAGATCGAGGATCTGCTCTACACCCACCCCAAGGTGATCGAGGTGGCCGTGATCGGGGTGCCCGACCCCGAACGGGGCGAGCGCGTCTGCGCCGTGGTGCAACTCGGCCAGGACGCCGACGGGCTCGAGCTGGCCGACGTGGTCTCGTTCTGCCGCGAGGCCGGACTGATGACCCAGAAGATCCCCGAGCAGCTCGAACTCCGCACCGACTGGCCCCGCGCCGGCACCGGCAAGATCGTCAAGAAGTCGCTGCGCGACGAGTACGCGGCGCAGTGAGCCGCCGCCGACCGAACGGTCCCGGGTCGAAGGCAGATTCGGGCTCGGCCCTTCCGCCACGGGGCCTCGTGGTCCCGCCGCGACCGATCGGCGACCAGCCCTACCGCATCGTCTTCGTCTGCACCGGAAACATCTGCCGCTCTCCCATGGCGGAGGTCATCACCCGGTCGCTGGCCGCGTCCACCGAGCTCGCTGACGGCACCACGTTGGACGACCACCTCCGGGTGCGCAGCGCCGGCACGGGGCCATGGCACGAGGGCGAGCCGATGCACCCGCTCGCCCAGAGGGCTCTCGCCCGGGCCGGGTACCCGGACCACCGGCACGTGGCCCACCAGATCAAGTCATCCGAGCTGCCCCACTTCGAGCTCCTGGTCGCCCTCGACCGCCGCCATCAACAGACCCTGCGCGGCCTGGGCGCGGACCCTGACCGCCTGGCCCTCCTCAGAGCCTTCGACCCCGCCTCGGGCGCCGCCGCCGACGTGCCCGACCCCTACTACGGCGACGACGCGGTCTTCGACGAGTGCCGCGACATGATCGCCGCCGGCTGCGCCGGCCTCGTCGCCTCGCTGTCCGCCCACTGGGACACCCTCGGGGCCGCCTAGCCATCGGCCTCTCCGACCGGGTCGGGCGGCACCCGTCCTGGCGACGCGCCAGCCGCGCGAACCCGCTGGTCAGGAACCCCTCATGCCGGGGGCCCCGACCAGAGTCTGTGACATAGTGCCGGCGTGGTCTCACGCAGGGTCATGCGCCGACGACGCCAGTTCGCCGTGGGCGGCGCGCTCCTCCTTGTCCTGCTGATCTATTTCGCGTTCTTCTCGGGTGGTTCGAGTTCGCCACCCCGAGCCACCCCGCCGACGTCCCATCACGCCGTCGCGACCGCCGAGCACTTTCCCAAGCACTCGCCGCTCAACCCGGCCTGGACCGGCAACGGCCACACGGTCACGCTCGGCTTCGGCGGCGACGTGCACTTCGCCGGCGCGGTCGGTGTCAATCTGGCCAAGGACCCCTCGACGGCTCTGGGGACGACCATCCCCGAGCTCTTCGCGGGCACGCGGCTTCGGATGGTGAACCTCGAGACCGCGGTGACCGACGGCACCTGCCCGGAGCCCCAGAACAAGCCGTACATCTTTGACGCACCCGCCTCGGCCATCACCGCCCTCAAGAGCGCCACGGTGTCGGTGGCCACCGAGGCCAACGACCACGGCATGGACTGTGGCCCGCAAGGCCTGTCCCAGAATCTGACCATCGCCTCCCAGGCCGGCTACCCCATCATCGGCATCGGCAACACGGCTGCGCAGGCCTTCACGCCCTACCGGGTGACGATCGACGGCCAGCGCATCGCGATCATCGCGGCGACGCAAGTGATCGCCGACAACCTCGTCAGCACGTGGACGGCGACCTCGACTCAGCCCGGCGTCGCCTCAGCGATCGACCCGACGCAGCTCGTGCGCGAGGTTCAGCAGGTGCGGCGCACGGCGGACACCGTGATCGTCTACGTGCACTGGGGCACGGAGACCCAGGCCTGTCCGAACCCGCAGCAGGAGCCCCTTGCCCAGCAGCTGGTGAAGGCCGGGGCCGACATCGTGATCGGCTCGGGTACACACGTCCTCCTCGGTGGCGGCTACCTCGGCGGGGCCTACGTCGACTACGGCCTGGGCAACCTCGCATTCTACGACGACACGGCACCTGAGACCGACAGCGGCACGCTCGTCGTCACGGCGCAGGGCCGCCACATCACGGGCGCGGTCTGGCGCCCCGCCACGATCCTCAACGGCCTGCCCCAGCCACTGACCGGCGCTCCGGCCGCGGCAGCGGCCCAGAGCTGGAACGCCGCACGCGCCTGCACCAACCTCTCGGCGACACCCTCGACCACGCTGACCACCATGCGCGGCGAGACCGTGCCGTTCGTGGCCCCGACGGCGCCACCGACCACCACGACGACGACAGCCGGAACCTCAGCCGGCGGGACCACCACGACGGCACCGGCGTCCAGCACCACCACGACGACCGAACCCGCATCGACCACCACTTCCCCGACCGACAACGCCGGCGGCTGAGCGTCGCGGCCCAGGGGTCCATGGCCTCTGCCATGGGCGGGCTCGGCACGAAGGTCAGGAGGAACACGATCGGTGGGGCTCCCCGGCATCCGATCAGGGCAGATCGATCCTCGACCAGGTATGGGGCTTCTCCGCGAAAACGTCCTCATCGGGGAGGCGTCGGTACCGGCATTGGATCTCTTCCAGGTCGTTCGGCTCGGTCACCGTCTCCTCGGACAGGCGCAGAACCATGTCCGCCTGGCGTCGAAGGACGTCTCGCTGCCCGGCTGACGTGGTGTCGAGCATGATCGAGCCGACCGAGTCAATCAGCCGGATGAGGACCGCCGGCATGCCCCGGGCCGCTTGACGGATCTTGTCGAAGGCACGGTTCACCATGCGGGCGTACGAAGGGTCGGATTCGATCAGACGGACCCTGCCCGTCGCATCCCGGTAGACCCCCTCGTCGAGGATGCGACCGGAGACCCGACCCAGGCCCGCCGAGAGCCAGTCGATGCAGGTCAGGGCCGTGAAGGTGTCGTTGACGGCGGCCGAGAGCGCCCTGATGGCAATCTCGACGAGTTGGTCGATGGCAAAAACGGGGTCTTGCACGAGCGTGCGGTGTGGCCCCGTCACGTGGGCTTTCGAAAGTGCCAGTGCGACCTCGGGTGCCGCTCCCCGCGGCCACACGATGGCGAGAGAGCGGCCGGTGGCCAGATAGTGACCTGGGCGGTGCTCCAGTCGGATCACCGAGTCCGTACGCGTGGCGATGCCGATCAGCTGGGAGTACCCGACGTACTGGATGTAGCCACTGACCTGTGAGGGCACAGCGGCTCCGCGCTCATCTATCAGCTCCAGCAATTCGGGAACCGACTTTCCGGCGTGCAGGCGTGCCGCCGGCTCGGCCGCCGCACCCACCGCGTCGGGGAATTCGGCATCGATGGAGCTGATCAGGTCACGGGCAATCCCCGCGATCACCTCGGGAAGCTGGATGGACTTCGCGATGTGATGGATGAAGTAGATCAGCACTCCGAGATCGACCATCAACAGGGCCTCGGCGACCGAGGTGGACAGGTACGGCACGAACTTCGGTGACACACTGCCGATGGAAACCAGCACGAGCACCGAGTACACGAACGTCCCGACGAAGACGCCCAGCGTGACTTGGTTGCCGATGTCGCGGACGAAGTTGCGCATCATGCGGGGCCCGAACTGCTGTGACGCCAGCGTCAGCGCCAGGATGGTGATGGAGAACACCACGCCCACCACGGTGATGACGGCCGCTGCGATGGCGATGAGGACCTGCTCCGCATCGGCGCTCCCGGTGTGGATCCACGAGGGCAGGACCAGGTGATGGTGGAACGCCGCCACGTCGATCTCGAACGTGACGAGGAACAACAGGACCGACACCACGATCAAGATGCTCGGGACGACCCACAGCGTCGTCCGCAGCTCCTCCCAGCGCCAGCTCGGCAGTTGGCGCCGGTCCTTGCCGGCGCGCGCCGGCTGGGGCGCGACCACGTCCTCCATGTCGGTCACGACGACGCGCTCGACCTGAGACGCCACCCACCAACGCCCATCCGGACGCGCGAGTCCGCGCAACAGAGAACGCAGAAATGCATCGCGGCGCACGCGGACGCGGACGCTGACTGGAGGGCGGCGGTCATGGACACGGTGTCACTCGTCGCCGACCAGTCTTCCCGGCACACCACTCAACTGCGTCCTCACACTAGCCGCCACGCGTGTCCCTCCCACCCGGACCCACCCCGGAAGGTCAGGCTCATGAGGGGAAGAAGCGGGGGAGGTGGTGGCGGTTGGCCGCCAAGAGCTCGTCCGCCAGGTCCGCCGCCAACGGGTACTGCCCGACGAGCGGGTTGGCCAACAGCGCGCGCACGACGTCGTCACGGCTCCCCGAGCACGCCGCCTTCACGGCCAGCCGCTCGTAGGCCTTGGCATGTTGGACGAGCCCGAGCATCTCCGGCGATAACTCCCGCTGCGGAAGAGGGTGGGCACCCGCGGCGTCGACGACGGCGGTCGTCTCCACCACCGCGTCGTCAGGTAAGCCCGGGATGGCGCCGTCATTGCGCATGTCCACGACCTGCACGTCGCCGGTGTCCGCGTGCAGCGACGCCATCAAGCGGACCGCGGCCAGCGAGTAGTAGGCACCTCCCCGGTACGAGAGTGCCGCCGGCTTCGAGACCAGCGCGGGGTCCCGGTACTCCTCGAGCAGCTTGGCCTCCAACTCCGCCACGACGTCAGCTCTGGACCGGTACCCCCGCGCCGACTGCTGCGCGACCTCTGCGTCATGCTCGTAGTAGTAGTGCACGTAGTACGACGGCAGCGCGTGCTGCAGGCGGAGCACGTCGATCGGGACGCCGCTCTCCAGCTCGAGCTCGGGACCGAAACGCGTGAAGAGATCCTCCAGCCGATCCTCTCCCCGACCCCCCGTCCCCGCCCCCGCCCCCGTCGCCGTCGCCGTCGCCCTGACCATCGCCGCCCACCCGGGCCGACCTGATCCACGTCAGGTGGTTCAGCCCCACATGCTCAACCGAGACCGCATCGGGGTCGACACCGAGATAGTGCCCGATCCGTCGCTGGGCCCAGATGGCGACGTTGCACAGACCCACGGCATGGTGGCCTTCGTCGAGCAACGCCTGGGTCACGATCCCCACCGGATTGGTGAAGTCGACCAACCACGCGCCGGGGTTGGACCGTGCCGCCATCTCCTCGGCCAGGTCCAGCACGATCGGCACGGTGCGGAGTGCCTTGGCCAACCCTCCGGCTCCCGTGGTCTCCTGGCCGAGGCACCCGTAGCCCACCGGCAGCGTCTCGTCGACGTGGCGCGCCGCCTGGCCCCCGATGCGCAGTTGCACCACCACGAAATCGGCCCCCTCGAGGGCAGGGTGCGGGTCGGCCGTGGTCGAGAACGTCCCGCTCCATCCTCTCGCCCGCAGAATGCGTTCGGACAGTCCCCCGACGACCTCGCGACGAAGGTCGCTCGGATCGAGCAGGACGAGGTCGTCGACGACCATCCGGTCCTCAAGATCACACAGACCGTCGACCAGCTCCGGGGTGTACGTGCTCCCGCCGCCGACGACAACCACCTTGGTCCCCACCCAGCGCAACGTAACATCCGTCCGTGTCCGAGCGGTCCGACTCCGTGCCGGCGGTGCTGGCGTTCGACGGGGGCAGCACCAAGACCGACGTCCTCCTCGTCTCACGGCTGGGCGCGGTCCTCGGCCGGGCCCGGGTCGGCGCGAGCAACCATCAACTGGTCGGCCTCGAAGGGATGGTCGAGGCACTGACCGAGGCGGTCGCCGCCGTCACCGCAGACGCGCGGCTGTCGGGCGCTGCACTCCCGCTCTGCCCGACTGGCGTGTACTGCCTGGCCGGCATCGACTTGCCCGTCGACGAGGAGAGGCTCGCGCCGGCGATCGACGCGCTGGGGTGGACGGAGCGAGTCATCCTGCGCAACGACACGTTCGCCGTCTCTCGTTCGGGCACGACAGAACACTGGGGCATCGGCGTCGTCTGTGGGACGGGCATGAACTGCGCTGCAGTCGGGCCGGACGGAAGGACGGTGCGCTTCCCGGCACTGGCCGAGCTGTCGGGGGACTTCGCACCGGGCGGCGCCTGGCTGGGCGTGCGCGCCCTCGGCCTCGCCCTGCGGGCCGGCGACGGACGGGGCGCCACCACCACGTTGAGCGAACGCGTGCCGGCCCATCTCGGAGCGCTCGACGCCGAGGCCGCGTTGACCGGCATCTACACCGGAGCCATCCCGTACGCCCGGCTCTTCGAGCTGGCCCCCGTCCTCCTCGACGCCGCCGCCGACGGCGACGGGCCCGCCCGTGAGGCGGCCGACACATTGGCCGACGAGATCGTGGCCTTCATCCGGGCTGCCGTCGTCCGGCTCGACCTGCAGAACGAGGCGGTCGAGGTCGTTCTCGGCGGGGGCATCTTCGACACCAGCGACACCGCCTTCCACGCCCGTGTGGCGGCCGGCGTCCACGCGGCAGCACCACGCGCCCTCCTCGTCCGTCTCGATGCCCCGCCGGTGCTGGGTGCCGCGCTCATCGGGCTTGATGCCGAAAACGCCGCCGCGAGCTCCGCGTCGGCACTCCGCCGGGCCCTGCGGGACGCCGCAGAGGGCACCACCGGCGCTGCGTGAGCACCGAAACCTGCCGGGGCTTCAGGCGCCCCCGCCTCCTCCTCCACCTCCGCCACCCGACACACTCCCCGAGACGCCCACCGCCAGCTCGGGCATCGCATCTGCCACCAGGCGCTCGTCGTCCGCCAGGAGCGAGTGGGCCAGATCCTTCACCATCTCGATGATCTCCGGGTGCTCCTCGGGGTTCCAGCCGTCCAGGAGCTCCGTCAGCCCCGACCGGCGTGCCTCGGTCAGTTTGCCGAGTGCGGCCGTGCCCGCATCCGTGAGAGAGAGATCGCATTCAGGACCCCGCCGCCGCTCCTCGATCATGCCGGCGGCCAACAACCCGTCCACCCCGGGCTGAATCACCTCCGGGTCCACCTTCAGCCGTTGCGCCACGTCGTTGACGGTGCACGCCGGCTGATCGGCCAACCGGTAGAGCAACCAGCACGAGCGGGGCGGCAGATCGATGCCCGCCCGGTGGGCCAGGGTCTGGTACAGCTCGACCCGGTTCTCCCGGTCCGACAGCCGCATGAGCGCCAGCTCGATCTCCTGCAGCGACGACCGGTGCTCGGGCATCCCGTTCACCTCGCCGACGTCGACCGTCTGCACCGTCTTGCGCAATTCCACCTCGGGGAGCAAGAAGCTCAGGAGGAAGGCGACGAATGCGATCGGCACGGCCACCAGGAAGACGGTCTGTATCGAGTGCGTGACGGCGTCGAGGTACTTCGTGTAGAAGAACAGCCCTTCGGCGGTCGACTTGAGCTTGGTGAGCACGGCCGGATTGATCGTCTGCGGGTTGAAGTTCCTCAGCACGGACGCCGGGATCTTGGCCAACGTCGGCGCGATCGTGTGGTTCAGGACGATGGCATAGATCGCCCCGAACACCGCCGTGCCGAACGAGCCGCCGATCATGCGGAAGAACGTCGCACTGCTGGTGGCCACCCCGAGGTCCTGGTAGGACACGGCGTTCTGCACCGCGACGACGAGGACCTGCATGACCAGTCCCATGCCGACACCGAACACGAACATGTAGCCGGCCAGCACCCAGCCGTTCGTCGACGCATCGATCATCGACAAGAGATAGGCGCCGACCGTCATCAACGCAGTGCCGACGATCGGGAAAATCCTGTAGCGACCCCGAGCGCGTCACGAGCCGGCCCGAGGTGACCGACGCACCGAGCATGCCGAGCATCAGAGGCAAGATCCGCAGCCCCGACGCCGTGGGGCTCACGCCCTTGACGATCTGCATGTACAGCGGGAGGAAGGTGAGCGCCCCGAACATGGCGAAGCCCATGACGAAGCCGATGGCGCTGGCGGCGTTGAAGACCCGCTCCCGGAAGAGCTTCAGCGGGATCACCGGCTCCGCCGCCCCGCGCTCGGCCAGGAGGAACGCCAGCGCCAGCACCACGCCGAGGACGGCGGTGAAGACGCTCGGCACGGAGACCCATGCCCACGAGATCCCGCCCAGGCTGGCAAAGATGATGAGCGACGTCGCCGAGCCGGCCAGCAGCAGCGACCCCAAGTAGTCGATGCGATGCGAGACCCGGCGCAGGTGGCCGGGGAGCACGGCGCCGGTCACGAACAGCGCGAGGATCCCGAGCGGCAGGTTGATGTAGAAGACCCAGCGCCAACTCAGGTAGGTGACGCAGAGCCCGCCGATGAGCGGTCCGATCACGGTGGCCACGGCGAACATGGCACCGAACAAACCCATGTAGCGGCCCCGGTCGCGCGGCGACACCACGTCACCGATGATCGTCTGCGCGCCGACCATCAGTCCCCCGCCGCCCAGTCCCTGCAGGGCCCGGAAGGCGATCAACTCGGTCATGGTGTGGCTGAACCCGGACAGCGCCGACCCGATCACGAAGATCACGATCGCGGCCTGGAAGAAGGTCTTACGCCCGTACTGGTCGCCCAACTTCCCCCACAGCGGTGTCGACACCGTCGAGGAGAGCAGGTAGGCCGTGACCACCCAGGCCAGGTGAGAGCCCCCGTGCAGGTCCCCCACGATGGTGGGCAGCGCCGTCGAGACGATGGTCTGGTCCAGTGCCGCCAGCAGCATGCCCAGCAACAGCGCACCGAGGATCACCCACAGCCGACGCTTGGTGATCTTCTCGGCCATGGGAGGTGCTGCGCTGACGCTCACACCCACCTCCCCGACGTCTCCCACGATCAAGTCAGAGTAGGAACGTCCTGCTCAAAATGCAACCATGGGCAGCCGTCCGCCCGACTCCGCCGGACCTTTCCCGGCGGCCGGCGACGCCCGCGCTACGGTCCCCGCGGCGGATGGCGGCTTCGGGCCGTGCAGGATCGAGATCAAGGAAGGCCACAGCACCATGCAAACCCGCCTCACCGAGTTGCTCAGCATCGAGCACCCCGTCATGTTGGCCGGAATGGGGGGTGTCTCGTATTCCGAATTGGCAGCCGCGGTCTCCGAGGCCGGCGGCTTCGGCTGCCTCGGCGCGTCCACCATGGGCGACGAGAAGATGGCGGCCGAGATCGCCGCCGTGCGCCACGCCACCGCCAAGCCTTTTGGGGTCGACCTGCTCACCGCGATGCCCGGCGGCATGACCGACCAGGTGAAGACGATCATCGAGGGCGGTGCGTCAGCCTTCGTGGCGGGCCTCGGGGTCCCGACCGAGGTCGTCGATCTCTGCCACAGCCACAAGGTGATCGTCGTGAGCATGTGCGGCAAGGTGGAGCACGCGCAGCGTGCCGTCGACGCCGGCTGCGACCTGGTGGTGGCGCAGGGGACGGAGGCGGGAGGGCATACCGGACAGGTCGCCTCCTTCCCGCTCGTCCCCCAGATCGTCGATGCGGTCGGCGACCGCGTGCCGGTCGTGGCCGCAGGGGGCATCTTCGACGGTCGCGGCCTCGCTGCTGCGCTGGCGCTCGGCGCCGACGGGATCTGGGTCGGAACCCGCTTCATCGCGACGCCCGAGGCGCGGGGTGTCCTTGGGTACAAGGACAGGCTGCTGGCCAGCCGGGAGGACCAGACCACCGTCAGCCGCGCCTACTCGGGCAAGACCATGCGCGTCGTGCGGAACGAGTACACCGACTACTACGACAGCCACCCTGAGGAGCTGAAGAAATTCCCCGAACAGCTGGGCATCTCCTACCGCAACGGTGCCATGCACCTCGGAGGCGACTCCTTCAGCGAGGGCGTGGACGTCGAAAAGGAGTGCTATCCGGCGGGCCAGGGCGTGGGCGCCATCACGGAGCTCGTGCCCGCGGGCGAGCTCGTCCGCCGCTTCGTCGCCGAGGCAGAAGTGGCCCTCGACCGGCTGTCCGGCTTGCGCTGAGCAGCGCCGAGGGACTGCTGCGCATGCACCGGGGCATTCGTGGGCACGGGGAACCGGTGGGCCGGGGCGGCAGATGACGGTCGGGTCTCCGTCCCACTCCCGGGTTGCTCTGGTGACGGGTGCGAACCACGGCATCGGCGCGGCCACGGCCAAGGCCCTGGCCGCGCAGGGCACTGCGGTCCTGTGCGCGTACTTCCGCAACGAGGACCTCGGTGGCCTCGACGATCCCTCGCTGCCGGCGGCCTACCGGGCGACCCGCATGACCCGGGCGGAAAACGTCGCCGAGTCCATCCGTGCCGCCGGCGGCCGGGCGGCGGCCATGGAAGCGGACCTGTCCGACGCGTCGAGCGTGCCCGCCCTGTTCGACGCCGCCGAAGCCCAGCTGGGACCGGTGACCATCGTCGTCAACAACGCGTCGGGATGGATCGCCGACACCTTCATCCCCGCGGCGACAGACCGTTTCGGGCGGGCCCAAGCGCCCGTGAGCGCGCTGACCATCGATCAGGTGCTCGGGGTCGACGCCCGTGCGGCGGCGCTCTTGATCGCCGAGTTCGCGCGACGCCACGTGGCCCGGCGCGGGGAATGGGGGCGCATCATCGGCTTGACGTCCGGCGATGTGGACGGCTTCCCCGAGGAGGTCTCGTACGGCGCCGCCAAGGCGGCTCAGGTGAACTTCACACTCGAGCGCGGCCACCGAACTGGCGCGCTACGGCGTGACCGCCAACGTGGTGCGCCCTCCGATCACGGACACCGGGTGGATCAACCAGAGGACGGCCGCCTCGGCACAGTCAGCGGGCCAACGCGTCGCCACGCCCCGCCAGGTGGCCGACGTCATCGCCTATCTGGCTTCGGACGCCGCGGCCCTCATCACGGGCAACGTCATCCGCCTTCGCTGACCCGAGGCGTGTCGGCTGGTCCCGAGCCCCACCGGCGACCGGCGAGACCGACCGGCGCCCCGGTGGCCCCCCGGCGGCATCGCCCGCCGGCGGCCTCAACGCCTCTTCGTGCAGGTCAGCATTCTTTTTTTCGAGAATGCGTGACATCATGTTCTTATCCGATATATCATTACCGTTACGTAAGTGGCCGTGAAGAGCGGTCCGGCCCCAAAAGGGGCCCTCACCAAGGAGTCACCGATGACACACCAACATGAGCACGATCGTGGACACGACCACCAACACGACCACGACCATCTGCACGACCACCCCTTCGCCGGCCGAGGCTTGCGAGGCCCCCGAGGCCGCTGGGGCGGCGGGCGCGGCGGCTGGGCCGGCGGGAGGCGCATGCCGCGCGGTGCCATCCGCACGGCCATTCTCGTCGCCCTACGGGACGAGCCCGGCCACGGGTACGAGGTCATGCGCCGGCTCGAGGAGATGAGCGGGGGCCTGTGGCGCCCGAGTCCCGGGTCGGTCTACCCGCACCTCCAGATGCTCGAGGACGAGGGACTGGTCCGGTCCTCCGAGGTCGACGGCAGCCGGACCTTCACGCTGACCGAGGCGGGCCGAGCGGAAGCCGAGAAGGCGAAGCTCCCCTGGCAGGAGGCCGGCGAATCCGACGACGAGGTACGCACGCTTCGCCTCGGCATGGGGCAGCTCATGAGCGCCGCCAAGCAGCTGGCGGGCGCCGGCGAGAAGACCCAGATCGAGCGCGGCATCAGCGTCATCCAGAAAGCCCGCAAGGAGCTCTACCAGATCCTGGCCGAGGACTGACGCTGGAAAAGGTGGGGGGCCGCTGAGAGAACCGCCCGATACTGTGCAGACGGAGCCATGACCACGACGACCATCGCCACGCCGCTCGATGGCGGCGTCCCCGCAGACGGGACACCGATCATCGAGACCGCTGATCTCACCAAGACGTACTCGGGAACGGACTTCCGGGCGGTCGACGGGCTCAACCTGCGGGTTGGGACGGGCGAGGTCTTCGGCCTCCTCGGTCCCAACGGCGCGGGGAAGACCACGACCATCGGCGTCCTGACCACGCGCGTCATCCCGACAGGCGGTCAGGCGTTCATCGGCGGCATCGACGTCGTCCAGCACCCGACGCTGATCAAGCAGCTGATCGGCGTCGTGTCGCAGCAGAACACCCTGGACCGCCAGCTGAATCCCTTTGAGAACCTCTACTGGCACGGGCGTCTGTTCGGGATGGGGGCGAAGGAGTCTCGCCAGACGGCAGACGATCTGCTCGAGCGGTTCCAGCTCACGCGCTTCGCCAAGGCGTCGGTCTACGCGCTCTCCGGCGGCATGGCCCAGCGCCTGATGGTGGCCCGTGCCATCTTCCACCGGCCGGCGGTCCTCTTTCTCGACGAGCCCACCGCGGGACTCGACCCACAGGGTCGCCTCGCTCTCTGGGATCTGCTCGAAGGTCTCAACGCAGAGGGCCAGACCATCATGCTCACCACGCACTACATGGAAGAGGCGGACAAGCTCTGTGACCGCGTGGCGATCATGGACCACGGCAAGATCCTGGCTCTCGACACGCCGGCAGAACTGAAGCGCAGCGTCGGCGCGGACACCATCGTCACCGTGAAGGCCGCAGGGGACTCCGAGCAGCTGGCCGAGGTCTTCAAGTCCCACCTCGAAGGCCTGACGCGGACACGCGCCCTACCCGACGGGGTCGAGCTGCAGATCCGCGGCGCCGATCGGCTGGTCCCGCGGGTGGTCGAGGCGGCCGAAGCCGGCGGCTTTTCGCTGGCCGACCTGTCGGTGGCCGAGCCCACGCTCGAGACCGTCTTCATCGGGCTGACCGGAAAGGAGCTGCGCGACTGATGGCGGCGACCACCTCTGAGACCATCACTGCAGCCAACTTCGGCACACCGGGCGCGCACGGGGTCGAGCTGAAGCCGACCCGCTCCGCGACGTCGGCCAGCTGGACCTCGCTCCGGGCCCTCATCCAGCGCGACCTGGTCGTGCTCTGGAAGCACAAGATCGAGTTCACGGTGCGCACGCTGGTGCAGCCGTTCCTCCTGTGCTTCGTCTTTCTCTACGTCTTTCCGAAGATCGGCCAGGGCATCGGGGGTGCCAGCGGCGTCCCCGGCGCGGAATCGGCGTTCGCCACCGTGCTCGTACCCGGGGTCGTAGGACTGTCGATCATGTTCCAGGGGATCCAGGCGGTCGCCATGCCGATGGCGCAGGAGTTCGGCTTCACCCGGGAGATCGAGGACAGGGTCCAGGCGCCCTGCCCGATCTGGCTCGTCGCCATCTCCAAGGTGATCTCGGGCGGTGCGCAGGGACTGCTCGCCGCCGCCATCGTCCTGCCTATCGCCTCAGTCGTGCATGCCGCCGGCGTGGAGGCCCACATCAACCTCCACTGGCTGCTCATCCTGACCCTCGTGCCGATGTCGTGCGTCTGCATGGCGTCCCTCGGCCTCCTGCTGGGAACCTCGTTCGAGCCGCGCAACCTCGGCCTCATGTTCGGATTCATCGTGCTCCCGATCACATTCCTCGGCGGCACCTACTACCAGTGGACAAGGTTGGCCCCGGTGAAGGCCGGTCCGATCCACTGGCTACAGATCGTCGTGCTGGTCAACCCGCTCATCTACATCAATGACGGGATGCGCGCTGCCTTCACGGACGCCGCGCACATGCACCTCTACATCATCTATCCCGCCATCGTGGCTTTCAGCGTCATCTTCTTGACCCTTGGCCTCCGTAATTTCCGGCGCAAGGTATTGGCCTGAGCCTCGCTTGACCGGGGCAGGCGCCTCCCCCACAGACCCTCTGCTGGACTTCCACCGGCCGAACGAGGACGTGGAACGGCAGGAGACAGGGCCTGATCACCTGACTTTGCGTGAGAATGCGACAATTGCGCCTGATCGCGGGACGCATCTGGGTAGGGTGAACCGGAACCGTGCAGGTTGTGCGTGCGACCGCTCCGAGTGGGGTGGCGAAGGGACGGATCCCATGGATATGACCGGTCGAGAAACGCCGTCCGATCTCCCGGACGCCTATGACCGGGTTCGGGCAACGACTGAGCGTTTGGCCTCCGTGCTGAGTGCCGAGGACCAGACGGTCCAGACGATGCCCGACGTGAGCCCGACGAAGTGGCACCGGGCCCACGTGACGTGGTTCTTCGAGACGTTCATCCTCGGGGAGTACGCCGCGGGATACCGCGCGTTCGACGATGCCTACGCCTATATCTTCAACTCGTACTACGAGGCCATGGGTGCCCGTCATCCCCGCCCCGAACGCGGCCTTCTGTCGCGTCCGGGAATCGAAGAGATCGCACGCTACCGCTGCTTCGTCGACCGCGCGATGGATGCGCTCCTCCGCGATCCCGATCAACCCGGCCTCACCGACTTGATCATTCTGGGTTTGCACCACGAGCAGCAACATCAGGAGCTGCTCCTGATGGATATCAAGCACGTGCTCTCCCGAAACCCTCTGCACCCCGCCTATTTCGGCGGGAGCACCGGAGCCCGCCGGTGTTGCGCCACCCAAGGCGGGATGGATCGACCACGGTGGCGGTCCGGTCGAGATCGGGCATCGGGGGCGGGAATTCGGTTTCGACAACGAGTTTCCCGTGCACACCGTGTACCTGACGCCATTCGGGCTCGCCGACCGGCCGGTCACCTGCGGTGAATGGCTGTCGTTCATTGAGGACGACGGCTACAGCCGGCCCGAATTCTGGCTCTCGGATGGGTGGGCGGTCGTCAACACACAGCACTGGGACGCCCCGCTGTACTGGTCGCGCGACCCCGATGACCCCGACCGCTGGCTCCAGTTCACGCTTTCGGGTCTGCGGCCCGTCGATCCGAACGAGCCGGTCTGCCACATCAGCTACTACGAGGCTGATGCGTTCGCCCACTGGACCGGCATGCGGCTCCCGACCGAATCGGAGTGGGAGACGGTTGCCATCGCTCACGGCGAGGGCGACAATTTCCTGCGCGACGACCTTCTCTCGACCGGTGCGCCCCACCCCCAGCCGGCGGTCTCCTCCAACGCGATCTTCGGCGACGCTTGGGAGTGGACCTCGAGCGCCTACTCGCCGTATCCCGGATTCCGGGCGGCCCCCGGCGCCGTCGGTGAATACAACGGGAAGTTCATGGTGAGCCAGTACGTCCTGCGGGGCGGGTGTTGCGCCACCCCGGCGGGACACGTCCGCCCGACGTACCGCAATTTCTTCCCGCCCGGTGCCCGCTGGCCGTTCGGCGGACTGAGACTGGCCCGGGACCCCTGATCCATGCCGTACACGATCGAGGTCCACCTCTCGCCCGAGGAGGTGCGCAGCCAGATGCTGGGCGACGCGCTGAAGGGGCTGCAGGGTCAGGAGAAATCAATTCCCCCCGTGTGGTTCTACGACGAGCGGGGGAGCCGTCTGTTCGAGGAGATCACACAACTCCCTGAGTACTACCCCACCCGGGCGGAGCGGGCGCTCCTGGAGGCGCACGCCGACTCCATCGCCGAACTGTCGAAGGCGGACACGCTCGTCGAGCTCGGCGCCGGAGCGTGCGAGAAGACCAGGGTGTTGCTGACCGCCCTGCAGCAGACTGGCTCGCTGTCGAGATACGTGCCTTTCGACGTGAGCGACGAATTCCTCCGCAGCGCTGCCACCACCCTTTCGGAGGAGTTCGATTCGCTCGACATCCATGTGGTCATCGGCGACTTCCATCATCACCTGGCCGAGATCCCGGCCGACGGACGGCGGATGATCGCATTTCTGGGTGGGACGATCGGCAACCTGAATCCCACGCAGCGTGCACGTTTTCTCTTCGACCTGAACTGCACCATGTCCAGCGACGACTCCTTGCTTCTCGGAACGGATCTCGTCAAGGACCGGAACCGCCTCGTCGCGGCCTACGACGACGCCGCCGGTGTGACGGCGGACTTCAATCGCAATGTGCTGCATGTGCTCAACGAACGGCTCGGGGGCGACTTCGATCCGGACCTGTTCCGTCACGTCGCGCTCTGGAACGAGGACGAGCAATGGATCGAGATGCGGCTTCGAGCCAATGAAGCCAGCAAGGTCTCCCTGACCGGTGCGGGCATCACCGTCCAGTTCGATCAGGGCGAGGACCTGCTGACCGAGATCAGCGCCAAGTTCAGGCCTGAAGGCGTCGAGCGTGAGCTCTCAGAGGCTGGCTTCGTGGTCGAGGGGATGTGGGGGGCGGAAGACGGAGAGTTCCTCCTGACCCTCGCCCACCCGATCTGTTGAGCGCCTGAGGGCGACTCAGCCCACGCGCTCGGGCACCCCCGCCGGCACCTCATCCTGTGCCACCCCGCTTTCAATGGCAGGGTCATCGGACTTCGACCTCGGCCGCCGGCGGTGGACCAACCAGATACCGAACAGCGCCAGGAGAAACGCGATCGCGCCCAGACTGAGGGTGGAGGCCAGCAAGAGGTGACGTGGCCGGTAATGGAAGGTGACCAGGTCGTTGCCGGCAGGGATGTGGACCTCTTGGACGAGGTCGAAGTCGTTGAGCGCGATCTTCTGGGCCTTGCCCCCGTTGACCGAGACGGTTGCGCTCCATCCGGAGTCCCACGCGACGGAGCGGATCACCATGGACGGAGCGGGCGCATGGAGCCGGATCTGTTCAGACTTCGTCGTGCTCGAGACGACCTGCACGGGCAGCCGGCGGCCGTTCGCCGTCGAGGCGGCGATGGGATCGGCTGGCCTGCGCAGGGTGAAGACCGCGTAGCCCTGGGAGAAGCCGGCCAGCTGCCACGGCCCGGGAACCAGGGCGGACGACAGTGAGCCTGCGAGCTCGTAGGGGTGTCCGGCCACCGAGACCAGAGCCCGCTGCGCCGGTACTGAGCCCGCCAGCACCTGGACGGACAACCCGATCGCGGCACCACCCGGAAGCCGACCTGCCACCGTGCTGGCGCCCGCAGAGACCGATACCGGCGCCCCCCAATGCGTTGTTCCGTCTGCCATGAGCGCCCCGAAACGGACGCGCGTTCCCGGGCTTGCCGGCTGGTCGAGAACCAGGGTCACGGTATCGGGCTCGAGCGTCTCGCCGTAGAACCAGGAGGCCGTCTTCCCCGCGCCGAGGGCCGGCCGAGGCCCCGGGTCGAAGGGGTACGCCGTGTCGTTGAACTCGGCACCGAACCCACGGGCCAGGACAGGATCGACGCCAAAGCCCTCGGAGATCTGCGTGAAATCGTCGAAGGAGCGCGGCACGGACTGCAACGGCACAAGGAAATACTCCGGCACGGTGACGACCTCGCGCAGGTCGAGCCGGCCCAGCGTCCCCGAGGACAGTTGGCCGATGTCGAGGTCGTCCTGTTCGTGGGTATGCGTGGTCGTCTCGTAGTTGCCGTTGACGATCGACGCATACCCGGAGACCGAGGGGAGTTCCGGGATGATGTTGAGATCCGGCACGCCCTGAGGGCTGTCCGGGTAGCTCGAGTAGGTCTGGGGGTCGTAGTTGATGAGCCGTCCACCCGGCGGCAGCTTCGCCGCCATCAATTTCTCTATCGGCGTGGTCCCAGCCACCAGGTCGTTCGGCGGCGTCTGGGTCAGCTGGCTGGTGAACCCCATCAACCCCACGTCGACGGCGACGAAGACGGCCGCTAATCGGGACCATGACACGCCGCCGAGCCATGGTCGGATCCAGACCAGCACGGCCGCGCCGACGCAGAACGACAGCGCGATCACGGTCGCCTCGCGCACGGTGCCGGCGATCTTCGGACTCAACGACACCCCTGCAAACGTCTGCACCAGCGAACCGGGCGCAGCCGCGGCCCAGATGGCCAACGCAGCCACCACGGCCAGAGGGATCAACGCCATGATCCGGTCGTACCGCGTCATGCGGTCCTGCAGCCGGGGCGCCTCGGTGCGGTCGATCCACCCCGCGAACAGAACGCAGACAGCGGTGGCCACGGTGATCATGTTGCGACTCTGCAGCCGTTGGTGCCCGTAGAGCGGCAGGCTGTTGAACAGATGCTCCAGGGGTGTGTTGGAGCCCAGCGCGAGGAGGAGGCCAAAGAGCCCCACGACGTACCACGTGAGGCGGTCTCGGGGCGGAATCCGGCTGGGCCAGCGCGGGTTGAGCAGGGTGATCAGCGCGATGACCGGCAAGATGCCGAGGTAGATGCCGACTTCGGGGAGGTTGTACTGGCTGAAGAACTGCGCCTCGCCGAGATGCCCGTAGCCGCCGTCGAGGTAGGGCACCAGGCCCAAGATGGTGAACGGGCCGGGGTAGCTCCCGGCCGCCGCCACCACCCCACTGCCTCTCTGGGAGTTGCTGATGGCGTTGAGTCCAGGAAGCCACTGGATGGCCGCGAGCGAGAGGGCCAACGCAGCTCCCGCGCCGCACCGGGTCAGCACCCGCCACCACCGTTCTCGGTTCAGGCCGGCCGACATGACCGCAAAGGCGAGGACGAGCAGTGCCTCATCGAGCATGGCCTCCGGCGCGCCGGCCAGGATCACGGACGCATAGGCGATCCCGAGCACGATGGTCCAGCGCCAACGCCCATCACGGACGATGTGCAGGACAGCCAGCAGCATCCACGGGATGGCGACGAACCCCTCCGTCATGTCCACGTGGTTGACCTGGCTCAACACCGGGCCCGCGAATGCGTACGTGGCGGCGGCGAGGATGCAGGCGGCAGTCGACAGTTTCAGCGCTCTGAGGAAGACATACATCCCGACCGCGATGCCCGAGAACAAAACGACCTCGGTGGCGACCCACGCGGCGCGATCGGGCAGGACCACGAACAGCCCCATCAGTGGATAGAAAGCGCCGGCGTTGAAGTCGGCCATGAGCGGGGTCCCACTGAAGATGTACTGATTCCAGAAGGGCAGTTGGCCGTGGCGCAGCATGGAGCCGACCAGGACGTGGAGCGGGAGGTTCTGTTGCAGGTTGTCGCCGGTGATCAGCAGGTGGCCGCCAAGCAGATCCGGGAGGACGAAGGCCGCGGTCGGGATGGCGATCAGCACGACGTAGGGCCACAGGGGTCCGAGGTGTGCTCGTAGTCTGTTCACGGGCGAGGAGATGCCTTCCGGGGTGCCTGATGTGCGCCTTTGCGCCTGCGGACCGGGGCGGCGCAACTGGCGCGACGCAACCGGCGCAAGCTAGTCCCTCACGCCGGGAATGCGCTCAGCGGTCAGAGCTGACGTTCCGAGGGAGATCCCTCTCCCTGTGGGTCGGCGGTCCGGGAAATGTTGCTCGACGTGGAACGCCAGGACACCTTCGGCTCCAGGGCGGCCCGCTCGAGCCGGTCAAGGTGGGTGCGGGCGATCGACAAAAGATCGGCCAGCAGGTCGTCACCGAGAAGGAACGGCAGAAGGCCCAGGTCGAGCAGCTTGGTGTGCGCTGCCCGGTAGTAGTGCTCCTCCAGCTCCACCCTCGGGTCGTCGAGGTGCACGATCTCGGCGCCGCCGACGGCATCCGAGACCTTCTGTGCCAGTTCGCCGACGGAGAAGGACTCGGTGAACTGGTTGAACACGCGGAACTCGCCGGCCTTGGCCGGGTGGCGGATTGCCAGCTCGACACAGGCCAGCGTGTCCCGGATGTCCAGGAAGCCTCTCGTCTGGCCACCCATGCCGTAGACCGTCAGCGCCTCGCCGGCCGCCGCTTGGATCACGAACCGGTTCAGCACGGTGCCGAACACGGCGTCGTAGTCGAACCGGGTGGCCAGGTCAGGGTGCAAGGTGGTTTCGGGGGTCGACTGACCGTAGACGACGCCCTGGTTGAGGTCTGTCGCCCGGAGGCCCCAGGCCCGGCAACAGAACGCGATGTTGTGGCTGTCGTGGACTTTTGAGAGGTGGTAGAAGCTCCCCGGCTGCTTGGGGAAGGGCAGGACGTCGGTGCGACCCCTATGGGTGATCTCGATGTAGCCCTCTTCGATGTCGATGTTGGGTGTGCCGTACTCGCCCATGGTGCCCAGCTTCACGAGGTGGATGGACGGATCCACGTCCGCGATCGCATAGAGCAGGTTCAAGGTGCCGACGACGTTGTTCACCTGTGTGTAGACGGCGTGTTTGCGGTCCACCATGGAGTAGGGGGCACTGCGCTGCTCGGCAAAATGGACGATGGCATCGGGCCGGAAACGGCCCACCATGTCGCTGACGAACTCCTCTTCGGTCAGGTCGCCGATGAAGACGTCGAGCCGGTTGCCCGACACTTCCTCCCAGCGCTCGACGCGGCGGTGCAGTGAGGCGATCGGGACCAGGGAGTCGACCCCCATTTCCAGGTCGTATCCCCTCCGAGCGAAGTTGTCGGCCACTCCGACCTCGTACCCGGCCCTGGAGAGGTGCAGAGCCGTCGGCCAACCCAGATACCCGTCGCCCCCGAGGACCAGAACTCGCATCGACACCTTCCGTTCCATGACAGCCAGATTTCATCTACGTGACAGAACCAGTCTTCCGTTGTAGGCTGGGAAAACCCTGAGAATCCCGTAATGGAACGATTCGGCTACCCGGAATCGGCTACAGCTGTGACAGAATCACTGCAGTTTGATGAAGATTTCCCGCTGCCGCGGTGAAACACCGCGAGAGCCCTAGTAAGGAATCCCCGATGGAGCTCGTGTCCCCGAGCGCGATCACCACCGCCACGAGACCACCCCAGAGCGTCGACCCCGACGCGCCGGGGCAATCAACGCGTCGGCTCAGCGTCATCCGCACCGCGCTCCTCGGGGTCGTCGGCAGCTCGGCAATCGTGGTTGGGGCCGTGCTCGGGGGCCAGTCGTTCGAAACCCACCTCCCCGGTGCGTGGTTCTTTGGCATGCCAGGAGGGCCCCTCGGGTCGTTGGGTTCCAACAGCTCCCGCCCGCCCATCGCATCGCTGGCGCTCGTGTTCGGTGGGCTGATCCTTCTCAGCCGGGTGTGGTTGGGCTTCCTCCGTCACTTGAACAGGAACCACGGCTTCCCGGTGAAGCGCGTCGTGCTCGTGGTGACGATCTGGGCCGTGCCGTTGCTCCTCGCGCCACCGCTCTTCAGTCGGGACGTCTACACCTACTCCGCGCAGGGCGAGATGATGAGCCACCACATCAATCCGTACTCCTACGGGCCCGAGGTGCTCGGAGCGACGTCGTTCAACCAGATGGCCGACGTGGTGTGGTCGGGGACGGAGTCGCCCTACGGCCCAACCTTCTTGAGTGCGGACGGCCTGCTCGACCAGGCCTCGGGGCACCAGATCCTGCCGGACCTCGTCCTTCTGCGGCTCCTGGAGGTCGCCGGCATCGCCATGGTGGTGGCGGCCACCCCGATCCTGGCCCGGTCGCTCAACCGCGACCCGGCTCATGCCGTGCTGATCGGAGCAGGATCGCCCCTTGTGCTGCTGTCGTTGATCGCGGGCTCGCACAACGACGCGCTGATGGTGGGGTTGCTCGTTGCCGGGCTGGCCGTCGCCAAACGCTTTGGCACCGTGCCCGGGGTGATCCTGTGCGCGCTGGCGGCGGGGGTGAAGTCCCCCGCGCTCCTCGGCGTCCTCTTCCTCGGGTGGGTCTGGGCGGGCAGAGAAGCCTCCACCCGGCGCCGCGTCGGGCACACCGCCGTCGCTGGACTGATTGCCCTGGCCACCATGGAAGTCGTGTCGCTCATCGCCGGTACGGGATGGGGCTGGGTCCGCACGACCACCACGGCCGACACCTCCTTCACCGGCGTCACCCCGATCAACATCGTGGCACGCTCGGTGTCCATTGCCAGCCATGTGGTGCAGGTCCCGATCTCCACGTTGACGGTCCGTCCGGTCTTCAGCGTGCTGGGGCTGCTGATCGCGGCCTACGTCGGGTACCGACTCCTGCTTCGCTCACCCGAGGACGGGGTCGTGCGCTGCCTCGGCCTCACCCTCCTGGTCCTTGCGTTGCTCGGGCCGATCGTGTGGGCCTGGTACGTCACGTGGGGCGTCATCGTGGTCGCACCGGCGGCCATTGGCCGTCTTCGCACCGCCCTCATCGTGATCAGTACGTTCTGGGCCTTCGCCGGCGTGACGGCGGTCCACGGCATCTACATGCGGCTCCTGCACACCTTCGTGGTGACCGACCTGCTCCTTTTCGCCATGCTGCTCGCCGTGGCCATCATGCCTCTGGCCCAGTTCGCCAGCGGACGCCGAGCGCAGCTGCCCCGTCTGACGCCCAGCCTGCTGACCGGCGCCGGCGCCGGCGCCACGACCTGAATCTGCCTCCACCCGCTGGCCTCCCCCGCCGGCCTGCAACCGCCCTCGGTCAGCCGTCGTGAAGGCCGCTCATCCGTGCGAACCGCCGTTGGCGGCGTACGCCTCGGTCCAGGCCTTGATCATCGGCCCGAAGGCGGCGGGATTGTACGCGTCCTCCTCATAGGAGAATTTCATATCGCCCGCGTAGTGCAACACCGTGATGTTGTGCGCCTGGTGGACGGATCCGTCGCCCGGGTCCTTCATACGGTTCTCGATACGGCACACCCACCAGCCCCGCTCCTCGTCGCAGACGCACCACGAGTGCGGGAACGAGTTCATGTCCCGGTTGGGCCACTCGGCCATCAGCGGCGCGATCCATGCGTAAATCTCGTCCGGCCCACGGAAGGTGCCGAATGTGTGCTCGAGGTACACCGCGTCCACGGTGAAGAGGTCGGCCCAGTCTCGCCACTCGCCGCTGGCCGCGCACCTGCCTGCCGTCTCCATGTAGTGCTGGTGTGCCCGGTCGAGTTCGGCGCGGCTCCATCTCTGTGTCATGACTTCAGGATCCATTCACTCATGGTGACACTGCGCAGGGTGCTCAGGTCGACGAACGCGTTGATCTCCTCGATCATCTGGGTCACGTGCGCATTCATACGTGCGGGATCCCCATCCGCGCAGTAGAACAGCATGGGATCGGTGACGTGCGCGAGTGAAGGCCACGCCTCCTCCACGATCCCCGCCACCGGTGGGGCTCCTTGGGTGATCGCCCGGAACACGGCGTTGCGGACGTAGCGGGTGCGGGGCTGAATCGCCTCGGTAATGGGCGATATCCTGGTGTGCCAGACGCGTCATCCACTCGTCGAGGTCCTGATCGGGGTGCTGCTGGAGGAGCGCCACCGTGAGCACACCGGGTGATCGCTCCCCATCGGGCCAGGAGCGGGGCGAGGCCCACTGGTTGCCCCCGTAGTCGCGGTAGAGGGATTCGACGACGGAGTAGCCGGCCATGCGCCGGGTGGCCGTCCCGAGAACCCTCTCGAACGGCTCCCGCCGGTCGATCGTGTCGAGCCACAGCGAGACGAGCCCGTGCAGGGGCGTCTCGCCCTCGGGCGTCGGGACCGGAGCCGGAATGTCGCTCTGGGGGTCCCAGACGTCGACGGTCAAGGCGGCGGGGTCCAGGGCCAGGAGCTCCTCCCCCACCCCACCGAGCATGACCTCGGCCACCTCGGCCCGGGTGGCCTGCGCACCCAGCCACGCCAGGTACATCAGCTTCTCCACGTCACTCCTCCCCTCACCACGTGAGCCCGAGCGCCTCGCGCATGGTGGCCTCGAACGCCGCGTCACCGAGCGTCCGCCGCAGCTGCAGCACCATGACCGCGTCCTGGCCGACCTCGACCCGCAACGGCGTGGCGGGGTTCTCCAGGGCGTCGGCCACGGCGATGCCCACCAGCTCGGGCCCCGGCCGACCTTCGGGTCCGGTCAACGTGGCCACGGTCCCGTTCCACTGGGTGTGCAGGTCGGCGTAGATCGCCGGACCGGGGTGGTCGTCATCGTGCTTCATGCCCGGAGCGATGTACCCGGGCTCAATGATCACGACCCTGATCCCGAAGTGGCCGAGCTCGAAGTGGAGCGACTCCGACAGTGCCTCGAGAGCGTGTTTCGTCGCCGCGTACGGACCCTCCAGGGGCGTCCCGATCTTGCCCTGCACCGAGCTGACGTTGATCAGCACGCCACTGCCGCGCTCCCGCCAGCACGGCACCACCGCCTGGGCCAAGCGCAAGGGTCCCACGGTGTTCACATCGAGCACCCGGGTGAACGAGTCCAGTGGGTAGGTCTCGAGCGGGCCGGAGCCCGGCAGGCCTGCGTTGTTGACCACGCCGTCGAGGTCGCCCGCCGCCTCCACGGCGGCCCGCACGGATGCACCGTCCCTGACGTCGAGTGCCAGGAACTGCGCCGCCGGCAGCCCTTCGAGCAGTCCCGGGTCCCGGGCGGTGGCGACCACCTCGTGGCCCCGTCCGGCCAGCACCTCGACCGTGGCGCGACCGATGGCGCGGGCCGCGCCCGTCACCAGCACGCGCACCGCTCACACCCTTCCGGCGGGAGCAAGGCCGACCAGCTCCTCGCTCACCGCCCAGAGTCGACGCGCCGCCTCGGGGTCCTGGGCCCGCCGTCGGGGTTGCTTCGGCTTGCACTTGACGAAGTACTCGCCGCTGACCCCCTCCACCTCGGGGGACGAAGCCAGGTACACGGAGGTCCGGGCCCCCTTTTCGGGCGAGAGAAAGAAGGGGCTGCTGATCGTGATGCCGAAGGCCAGCAGACCCCGGGCATCCCCATCTCCCCCGTAACCGGTGCGCACGGTGCCCGGATGCAGCGAGTTCGCCGTGACCCCCTTGCCTTCGAAGCGCCGGGAGAGCTCCAACGTGAACAAGATGTTGGCCAGCTTCGACTCGCCGTAGACGCGCATGCCCCGATAGCCGTGGGCCGACTGCAGGTCCTCGAACGGGATCCCTTTGCGGGCCGAGGCGTGCGCCGCCGACGCCACATTCACCACGCGGGCGGCCGCCGATGCCGCAATCCGTTCGAGCAGCAAATTGGTCAGCAGGAACGGACCGAGATGGTTCGTGGCAAACGTTGCCTCGAACCCGTCGACCGTTTCGGCGCGCTCGGTCAGCACCAAACCCGCATTGTTGACGAGGACATCGAGCTTCGGAGCCTGTTCGAGGATCTCCTCAGCGCCCTGCCGCACCGAAGCCAAGTCGGCCAGGTCGAAGACCACGAGCTGGACCCGACCCCCACCGTGGAGCCGCTGTGTGATCGCCGCCACCGCCGCCCGACCCTTGTCCGCGTTCCGAGCGGTCACGAGGACGCGGGCGCCCATGGCTGCCAGAGCGGCGGCCGTCTCGAACCCGATCCCGGAGTTGCCACCGGTGACGACCACGGTCTTCCCCTGCATGTCCGGCACCGCGCGCAGCCTCCTCGTGACGAGCAGGCGTCAGCCTTCCACAACCCCGGCCGTCGACCCCGCGATCACCGCCAGGTGTCGCGGGCTTCGACCAAGCCCCGTGCGGGATGGAGGAAGCTGCCGCTCAACGTCCGCTCTGCCGTGCGCATCTGCCACTGCAGCAGCTCCTGGGTGGCCGCCCAGGCGGCATTGCCGGCACCTGCGCCCTCCTCGGCCAGCAGGTCGTGCGTCTGCTCGGGATCGCGGGAGAGGTCGAACAGCAGGGGGGGCAGCACCGCGGCGTCTGCCGCGAACTGGACGTACTTGTACCGTGGCCCGCGGGCCACCGCCAACGCGCAATGGCTCATCGGGATGCCGAACGCAGTCTCGGCCAGCAGGTTCGCCGGGTCCGAGAAGCTCCATTCGAAGTGCGCCGTCTGGCGCCAGTGCTCGGGAGCCGGCTCGCCCCGCAGGAAGGGGCTGAGCGACCAGCCGTCGGCCTGCAGCGGCACGTCGATGCCCAAGAAGTCACAGATCGTCGGCAGCACGTCGACCGATTCGGTCACCGCCTCGACGATGGTCCCCCGTGCCACATCCGCCTCGGCGCGCGGGTCCACCACGATCAGCGGGACGCGGTAGCTCTCGTCCCAGAAGCCGAGCTTCTCGAGCAGCCAGTGGTCGCCACCCATCTCACCGTGGTCACTCGTGAGGACCACGAGGGTCGATTCGGCCAGCCCGCTGTGCACCAGATACTCGAAGAGCGGCGCCAACCCGTCGTCCACCTCGCTCTGTGCCCCGTAGTAGGTCGCCCGCACCTGCCGGCGTTCCCGCTCATCTCGGGGAGCGCCCACCTCGGGGGTCTCGATCGCGAGCGCGCCGAAGGGGTGGATTGCTCCCTCCTCCTCGGGGGTGGCGCACCCGACGAACCGCCCGACCGCCTCGGCCGAATAACGGTCGTGGTAGCCGACCGGGTTCCGGCGCGGTGGATGAGGGCGGATGAAGGACGCATGGACGAAGAACGGGGCGTCGCCGTTTCGCTCCAGCCACTCCACGACGGAGCGCCGTATGAAGCTCGTCTGGGACAACTCGGCGGGAAAGCGTGCGGGGGCCCAGGTCGAACCGTGCGCGTCGGCCCCCGGGAAGCCCTCCATGGGCTCGTACAAGTCGTGTGGGTTGGCCGGGACATCGAACCCCTCCGCGGCGAGCCAACGGCCCCACGCCGGGCTCCCCTTTTCCCACGGGTCTTCGACGAGGGCGCGGAAACCGGGCAGCACCCCTTCGTAGCTGAACAGCCTCGGGTCGCCGGGCGGCACGGTGCGCGGATCGATCGAGGAGTCCGTGTACCCGAACAGCACCGGGTCGTAGCCCGCCGCACGGGCCAGCAGCGCCACATTCGTGAACCGCGCGTCCAACGGGGTGCCGTTGAGGATGGAGCGATTTCGGTGCTGGTAGGTGCCCGTGTAGAGGCAGGCCCGCGAGGGCCCACACGGCGCTGCGTTGGCCCAATGGTTTGCGAACAGGACGCCATGGCCTGCCAGGGCGTCGAGGGTGGGCGTCTCGAGCACGGGATGGCCGAGGGCCGACAGGCAGTCACCGCGCCACTGGTCGAGCGTGACGAACAGCACGTTGCGTAGGGGCGGCACACCGCAACTCTTGCCGATGGAGGACACCCCGAGCCCGGACGGCGCGGCCGCCGGCGTCAGGACGTGCGGATCGTCGCTCCTCCGAGCTTCGTCCCGAACTCGATCAACCACGCTCCGAGGCGTGGTGCGACAGCCCGGCGCACTGCTCGACCACCGGTCACCGGGAGCCCGGTGGCCGAGCGCTGCGTCGCCGGAACGTCATGCATCACCACGTCACGGTCAACGCCTCGCCGAGATCCCGCCGAGGCCATCAGATCCCGGCGGTGGGAGTCGGCCAGGGACTGCACTGCCCGTGTCTGGATCATCCGTTCACTCCGCTCGCTTGTGGTGCGGGATCACAAATCCCGCCCAACACGTGCGTTGGACTTTAGCTGATATTTGACACCAATTCAAGAATATCCTAATATAGCTGTATGCCTATGTTGACTGAAGAGGCCGTAGCGCCCAGAGGGAAGACTGTGAGCGCGACGCCTTCCCTGGCCACCGATCTTTCGTGGCTGCTGTCCGTCGCGGCCCGTCCCTCCATGCAGGCTCGGCATCCGAAATTGGCCGAGATCTTCAAGGGCCGGGAGGACCTCGCGAACCGGGTGCGCGACTTCTGGAACGACTGCGCAGAGGAGACCTGCTTCACCGAGATGCAGGTTCTCGCCCAGCACGCCGGGGCGCTGAGTGCCACCGATGCGGACGAACTGTGGTCGGCGATCGGGGACGCCGTGGCCACGGTCCCCCTCGATCTGGCCATGCCGTCGGAGACCCCCGACGACCGCGAGATATACCTCGATCGATTCCGGCGGCTCCGGGAGTCACCTGCACTCCTGCGTTCGTACCTCGACCTCCTGGAGGAAGTCTGGGCGCCCGTGGACGACATGTGGCAACAGGCGCTGCCCATCATCGAGGAGGCCGGGCGCCATGTCGTGGCGCAGTACGAGCGGGGGCGGTCACTCGAGCAATTGATACCGGCGGGGTGTGACATTCTCCAGGAGCGCCTGCCCGAGATCCTGACCAACGTCGAGGCCGGGCAGCCGCTGGTCTTCGTCCCCTGCCTGTTCTTCGGCACGAGCATGTACATGGAGGTCTCCGGCCTCGTGGTCATCGGGACCGGTGTGGGCCAGGGAGACGTCGTCGCTCGGGCCCGGACCGAGTCGGTGGCCCGGCGGCTCAAGGCGGTGGCCGATCCCACCCGTCTCGCCCTGTTGCACTCCCTCGCGACCGCACCGAGCACGGTGGGCGAGTTGGCGATCCTGTTCCGACTGGCCCAGCCCACCGTGAGCATGCACGTGAAGGTGTTGCGGCAGAGCGGGCTGGTCCACTCGGAGCGCCAGGAGGGGCGACTGCGGCTGAGCGCCGACGCCGCCGCGGTCGAAGCCTTGCTCGGAGAGCTCCGTGAGGCCGTTCTGCAGGAAGCCGGGGCTGCTCAGCCCGCCGGCGCCAGGACGACCGGCAGTGACCTGATCCCGGCGACCGTCGTCGACAGCACCCTCTCGGCCGGCCCCGTGACCTCGTAGACGGGAAAACGTCCCAGCAGCTCCTCCAAGAAGATCCTGGCCTCCAGGCGAGCGAGGCTGGCGCCGAGGCAGACGTGCTCGCCGAAGCCGAACGCGAGATGCACGGGGTTCGCCGGACGCCGCACATCGAATCGCGACGCGTCCTCCCCGAAGATCCGCTCGTCGCGGTTCCCGGACGCGTACAGCATGCAGAGGTAGTCGCCTTCACTGACGCGGGTGTCCGCCACCACGGCGTCCTCGGTCGCGGTGCGGCAGAAGGCATGGACGGGCGTCACCCAACGCAGACACTCCTCCACTCCCCCGGCCACCAACGACACCTCGGACGCCAGGGCGGCGCGCTGGTCCGGATGCTCGTCGAGGACGAGGGCCGCGCCCGACAAGAGCGTGCGGGTGGTCTCGTTTCCAGCCACCAACAGGGTCAGGAGGAACATGAACAGCTCGTCCCTGCTCAGCGGGCATCCTCCGACTTCGCTCCCGACCAGCAGCGAGATCAGATCTTCTCCCGGCCGATCGCGCTTGGACCGGATGTGCTCCATGATGAATCCCGAGAGCTCGCCGAGCGCCGTCGCGGTCTGGTCGGGCGGGAGGTCGGGCGATTCGATGGCGGCGTCGGACCAGCCGCGGAAGTCCTCTCGATCCGACTCGTCGATCCCCAACAGCTCCGCGATCACGGTCAGGGGGAAGGGGGCGGCGAGCTCCGCGACGAAATCGATCTGGTCCCGGGTCTCGACCACACCGAGCAGCGTCGAGGCGCACTTGCGGATGGACTCGGCCAGGCCCGACATGGCTCTGGGTGTGAACCGTCGGTTGACCAGTCCACGGAATGCGGCGTGCTCAGGAGGATCCATGTGGAGGATGGAGCGGGACTGCACCCGACCTTCGCTCGCCCGCATCGGGTCGTTCACCAACGCGCCACGTCCCGAGCAGAAGTGACTCGGGTCACGGCTCAGGTTCCGGATGTCCTCGTAGCGGCTGACCGCCCAGAAGCCGGGCGCGCATTCGTGCACGGGATCCTCGGCACGCAGCGCCGCCAGCACGTCGTAGTAGTCGTCCCGGACGAAGAATGCCGCGTCCCGCGGGTCGATGCCGCCCGTGTGGCCACTCGGGTGGATCTGACCCCGCTGGTCCCCGGACACGCTCCGAGCGTACTGTGCACCGCGGTGCGCACAGAGTACGAACACCTCTCCATCGGAAGCCGGTGGCTGCCGGCGGGCACCGACGAGCGGACCACGGTCGTCTCGCCCCATTCGGGACGGCCCATCGGCTCCACTTCGTGCGCGACCGAACGGGACGTGGACCGCGCGTCCGCCGAGGCCAGCGATGCGTTCGACGGTTCCCCCTGGCCCAACCTGGCTCCCGAGAAGCGGGCCACCTCCCTCGAGTACAAGTCGATGGATGGGGCGTGACCGTACCCCCCGATCCGAGCGTGGCGGGGAGCGCCGGGGCATCCCCGTATCCGGCCTCCGACGAACACGCACCGCTCGCCGGCATCGACGAATTCCTCATCCACAATGCGCCCTATCCCGTGCGCGTCATGTGGACGCCCGATGCCCAGGCGTACGAACGCGTGTGGTTCACCTGCCAGGACAAGGTCGGCGAGTTGCTCGCGGTCATCGGCCTCGCGTTCTATCCCAACCTCGGCACCGCAGAGGCGTACGCCATCGTCAACGTGCGGGGGCGTCACACCACCGTGCGGGCGCACAAGAAATGCCCCACCGACCGCATGGACATGACGCTCGGACCCTTCCACTTCGAGGTGGTGGAGCCCTTCCGCCAGTGGCGGCTGACGCTCGACCCCACCGAGCACGGCGTGTCCTTCGACATGACCTGGCTCGATACGAAGCGGCCCGTTTTCCGCCAACTCGGCGCCGGCATCATCGTCGGGGGCCGCGCCGTCAGCCCGATCGCCGGCTACGACGGCTTCGGCCGCCAGGAGGGGTGGGTCGAGACCCCCGGCGAGCGCTTCGAACTCTCGACCACCACCCACCTCGGCACCCGCGACCATCACTGGGGAACGCGCGACGGCGTCGGCGGGCCCGGCCGCTACATGGGGATGCAGCACCCGCACAGTGGCGAGTGGGTCGAGTTCGAGGACTTCGGCATCTGGGGCGACCACGTGCTCTACAACCTGGGCGACGCCCGCAAGCGCAGCGGAACGCTGTCCAGACGCGTGCACCGCATGCGCTTCGAGCCGGACACCAACCTGCTGCAGAGCGGCGAGGTCGACCTGGTGTTCACCGATGGCGCGGTCAAGACCATGTCCTTCGAGCGGCTCGGCAACCAGATCGCCTTCCTCCGCTGCGGCATGTACGGCGGCCCGAACGGCGGCACGCCCGACGGCGACATCTGGCACGGTATGCCGGTCGCGTCGGGCGATCGGGTCATGGTGCACGGCGAGACCTTCGATGTGAACGAGCCCGAGGTACGCAGCCGTCTCGCCGGGCAGGACCAGCACCAGTGCCGCATCACGTGCGACGGCGAGGTCACCTACGGGCTCGTCGAGCCCTACGACACCCTCTGCTACGACGTGGCCAAGGCGGGAGTCATGGGGTTCTCGCTGCTCGATCCCGCGCCCTGAGGCGGCGTCCCCCGCAGCGGTCCCCGAAGAGGACCGGTCGCCGCGCCGGGACGGCCGGACCCGCACCGGCGGGCCACATCAGCCGAACGAGCCGGACGCCGCCTCCAGCCGCGCCAGCAGGATGTCACCCATCGGGTTTTCGCTCCGGTGCTGCTCGCCGGTGATGCGTTGGTGCCGGTCGTTGATGGCGAGGGCGCGGGCCAACGCGAACACCTCGTGCCAGGCCAGATCTCTCACCTCGTACCCGCTCCGGCGCTCATAGCGCTCCAGCACCTCGGCCGTGCCGGGAAACCCGGGCGGTCGCCCTCCGAACAACGCCTCCATCATGAACTCGAGGCCGAGGTGCCAGCCGAGGTCCATCTCTCGCGGTCCGAGTGAGGCGAGATCCCAGTCGAGCACCGCGGTGACCCGACGACCCGGATCGAAGACCAGGTTGCCCAGGCGGACATCACCCCACAGGAGGGCAGCCGGACGCTCGGCCGGCAGGTGCCGAGCACACCAGTCCAGGGCCTGCACCAGGGCCGGCAACGGGTCACCCCCCGAAGACCACTCCACATATGTTGCCCAGCGCTCCAGGGCGTCACGCAGCCGCGGCCCCGGCAGCACCGACCCCAGACCGTGGGCCTCCCAGTCGACGGCGTGCACGTCGGCCACCGTGTCGATCAGCTGGTCGTGCATGACGCGTTGGAGCGCGGGCCCCGCATCGCGCACGTAGGGATCGAAGAGCGGCGCGGGCCCGGGGACGTCACCCGCGACTCGCGGCATGACCAGGAACGGTGAACCGATCCAGGCCGTATCGGTGACGATCACCGCCGGCGCCGGTGCGGGCACGCCCGACGCGGCGAGGGCGTTCTGCACCATCGCCTGCGGGCCCAGGTCGTAGTCCGGGAACGTGGGCTCCAGTGGAGGCAGCCGTACCACCATGCCCGGATGGGAGGAACCGAGATCGACGAGGATCGTTTCGTTGGCCATGCCGCCCTGCGCGTGCGACAGCGCCACAACACGCGGCGCCCTGGCCTCCCCACGAACCCTGCCGTCGCCGCCGTCGCCGTCGCCCTCTCCGCCCGCCAGAGCACGCACGTCCGCGGGATGGGCCGCGACCCAGCGCCCCAGCCCCGCCTCGAGCGCTGCGTCGTCACGCGTCGCGCCGGTGGCCACTCAGGGAAGGTAGCAAGCCCACATCACGCTCAAATACGCCGACCAGCGTTTCGCTGGTCGGCGTATTTATTGCGCCATTGTCGGCGTCGTCATCGCGCCGGTATCGGGCTACCGACCGTCAGCAGAATCGCGCTACGCCAACGTCCAAATCAGCCAACCGATCAGCGACCACGGAAGAACGACCAGAGCCACCGCCAGCACCAAGACCAGATAGGTCTTCCTCGGCGGGGGAGCTCTGTAGCCGTAGTACCCATGGAAAAGAGCCATTTGCTCCGGTTCGGCTACCGACACGAAACCCAGCTTGCCAGGTTGAGCCCGAAGTTGAACAACCTCAGCACAACTACCTGCGAAGTGTTGCGCCCACCCGTGCCTACCCTGTCCAGAACATTGCGCGCTCCAGTCGTGGGTCCCGCACGAACCCGCCGTACTCATGCACGTAGAGTTTCCGATTTGATGCAATCCCGCGATACGGCTGCCGGTGCGTCCGTGTGAGCCCAGCGTGATCAGGCCACAAAACGCACTTCACCAGGACGTTCGACGTGATTCATTTTGCGTGATCACGCACCGACAGGCAGAAGAGGCCGTCGAACCATCTAGGGCAGGTAGACCACGGCCTGCCACCGACCGGTCATCTCCGCCCGGCACAGGGCGGTGCCCGCCCGCACACACCAGGCAATGACGTCGTCCTCGCTCACGGTCACCGGGGTCCGCACGAGCAGGCCTCTTCGGGCATGGTCCTGGCGCACCAGCCAGCCGTCGGGCAGGGTCACGCCGGCCTCGGCCAACCGCGCCACGGCGTTGCCCCCGGTCGGGTGCATGATGCCGACCGTCAGCCCTTCCGTGTCGCACCGGTCCTTTTTGGGCGGCATCACGGTCGTCATCGTGACCGGCGCCGCTTGGTTGCCGAAGAACGCGAAGAGCCCCGCCCGCGGGTGCACGTCGGTCGCCTCCTCGTCGATCCCGGGCATCAGGTTGACCCAGCCGCTGCAGGCATCACGCAGCATGCGCAGCGCGTCGCCGGCGCCCGCCAGCTCGGGCGGCGTGAACTCGATCGTCTGCGTCCGGCGCCCGCTGCTCACCGGCGCAATCCTGACACCAGGCGCTCGACTACCTCGGCCGCGGGCTGCGCCTCGGCCTGGCGGAACGAGGTCCCCGCGTACAGGTTCATGTGTTGCGGGTCACCGGATCGGGCGGCCGCGGCGCGGAGCGGACGGGTGGCGTTGTTGATCTCGGGGTAGGCCGCCGGCGCGCCCGGGTGGTCCCGCAGCATGGCGTTGCGGAGAGCCCGGGCCCGTCGTCCGCTGAAGGCACGCGTGAGAGCGGTCTCCCCGAAGCCGGGGGCGCCGAGGGCGTCCTTCTGTGCCGCCGGAGTGCCGCTCTCGGGACAGCGCAGGAACGCGGTCCCGACCTGGACCAGGTCGGCGCCGCGGACCAGCAGGTCGGCCACATCGTCGGGCCCTCCCACCCCGCCTGCCGCCACCAGCGGGACGAGCGTGCGACGGCGCACAGCCGCGAGGAGCGACCGGACCGGCCGGTCCTGGTCGGGTCGGTCGTCGTTCGCCAGGCTGGCCCGGTGCGCCCCGGCCTCCCATCCCTGCAGACACAGTGCGTCCGGCGCCACCCGGAGCGCCGCGACCGCCTCCTCCGGTGTCGTCACGGTCAGGAGGACGGCGGACCCAGCCGCCTGCAGCGCGCGGACGACGTCGACATCGGGGACGCCGAAGGTGAAGCTGACCACGGCCGGCGGCGTCGCCAGAACCGTCTCGACCTTGCCGGCGTAGTCGTCGTCGTCCCACGACGCCTCCCCTAGGGTCACCCCGAGGGCGGCGGCATCGGGCTCGAGCTGCGCCAGGTACGCGGCCAGACCGTCAGGATCGGTTGTGGGGTCGCCCGGCACGAAGAGGTTCACGCCGAAGGCGTCGACGCCGGCTGCCCTGACCGCGGCCATTTCCTCGGCCAGGCCGACCGCCGTCTCGTACCCACCGGCCAGGAAGCCCAGCGCGCCCGCCCCGGCGGTCGCCGCCACGAGTTCGACCGTCGATGGTCCACCCGCCATGGGGGCCACCACGAGGGGCCAGCGGGAGAGCTCCCGCCACCGCGGCCCGCCCCCCGTCGTAGGAGTCGAGGCGTTGGAGTGTTGGCCCGCCGTCACTCCCCCACACTTACCCACCGGCCGCTACGGTGGGCAACCCGTGGACCTCGACCTCGTCGACACGCTGCGCAGCACCGGTGCGGCCCGCCAATTCCACCCCGAGCCAGTCGACGACGCGGTGTTGGCCCGTCTGCTCGACACCGCCCGCTTCGCACCGAGCGGCGGCAACCGTCAAGGCTGGCGGGTCATCGTCGTCAAGGACCCCGCCGCCCGCGTGGCGCTGCGCGACCTGTATCTGAGCGGTTGGTACGAGTACCTGGCCATCGTGTCCGCCGGCCTGGTGCCCTGGGCACCGGTGACCGATCGTGAGGCGGAGGCGGCGGCCGTCGCCAATGCCAGACCGTTCGCCGACGCCGGCGCCGCCGCACCCGGCTTCGCCGAGACGCTCGAGAGCGCCCCCGCCCTCATGCTCATCCTGGCCGACCTGTCCGCGCTCGCCGCGGTCGATCGCGACCTGCCCCGCTACACCCTTGCCGGCGGCGCGTCGATCTACCCCTTCGTCTGGAGCCTGCTGCTCGCGGCGCGGGCCGAGGGCCTCGGCGGCGTCATGACGACCATGCCGGTGCGCCGCGAGGACGACGTGCGCGCGTTGTTCGGCTTCCCCGCCACCGTGGCGGTGGCATCCCTGGTGGTACTCGGCCGGCCCGTGGCCGCGCCACGCCGGTTGAGGCGGGACCCTGTGAGCTCCTTCGCCTGGGTCGACCGCTTCGGCGGCGCCCCCGTCACCGGCCCCTGACTGCTCGCGCGACCGGCCGGTTGGGGAACGGCATCCCCATCGTGGTCAAATGGGCCATGGCGCAGAACGTCCTCGGCGAAGCTCTCCAGCCCTGTAATTTCGACCCGCTCACCGGCTTCTTCCGGGACGGTTGCTGCAACACGGGCGCCGAGGACATCGGCGTGCACACCGTGTGCACCCGGGTCACCGCCGAATTCCTGGCCTTCTCGGCGTCGGTCGGCAACGACCTGTCGACGCCGCACCCCGAGTTCGGCTTCGACGGCCTGCAGCCCGGCGACCAGTGGTGCCTGTGCGCGGCCCGCTGGCAGGAGGCCTTCGAGGCCGGCATGGCGCCGCCGGTCGTGCTGGCCTCGACCCACGCGGCGAGCCTGGAGTGGGTGCAGCTGGGCGACCTGGTCGCGCACGCCATCTAGTCTCCATCGCTGAGGGTCGACGAACCGGAGGTCGCATGGCACAGGGCTCGCAGCACACCAGCAGTCGATGGGCTCGACCTTCGGCATGTCCATGCAGATGGGCGTGCCGTACTCCATGACCAACACGGTGATCGAGTTCGAGCAGGATCGCCGCATCGCCGGGCGGACCGTGCAGTCCGGACCATGATCGACGCCGCCTGGGAGGACCGGGTCCTCCCCGTCCTGAGTGAGTACACCCGCATCCCGTGCCTCTCCCCCGCCTTCGACCCCGACTGGGCCGAGCGCGGCGCCATCGCGGCGGCTGCGGCGCTCCTGGGGGCGTGGGCGCGGGACCAGGACCCCGCGCTGGAGGTCGAGATCATCGAGATCCCGGGACGCACCCCGGTGCTGCTGATCGACAACGGCGGCACCGGGGATCCCGTCGTCATGTACGGCCACATGGACAAGCAGCCGCCGCTGGGCGAGTGGCGCAGCGGACTCGGGCCCTATGAGCCAGTGCGCGAAGGCGACCTCCTCTACGGCCGGGGCACCGCCGACGACGGCTACGCGACGTTCGCCGCCGTGACGGGTCTGCTGGCGGCGGGCGGCGGGCGGGGCCGCGTGCTCATCCTCATTGAGGCGAGCGAGGAGAGCGGCAGTCCTGACTTGGCGGCCCATCTGGAGAACCTCAAGGGGCGCATCGGCAGGCCCCGTCTCGTCATCTGCCTCGACTCGGGTGGGCTCAGCTACGACAGGCTGTGGCTCACCACGTCGTTGCGGGGATGCCTCGTGGCCACCGTGCGGGTGGACGTGCTCACCGAGGGCATCCACAGCGGCGCGGCCGGAGGGGTCGTCCCGTCGTCGTTCCGGATCCTGCGCCGCATCCTCTCCGGGATCGAAGACGAGGCAACCGGCCGCATCCTCCTGCCGGAATTGCTGGGGGCGGGGATCCCCGACGCGCTCCGCGACAACCTCGTGGCCGTGGCAGCCGAGTTCCCCGACAGCGCCGCCCCGATCGTCGACGGCCTGCACCTGCTGGCGCCGGACCCGGTCGAGCGGCTCGTGGCCCGCACCTGGGGCGCCGCCCTGGAGGTCACGGGCGCCGACGGGCTGCCCGCGCCGCGCGAGGGCGGCAACCTGCTGCGCCCGTTCACCACGCTGAAGCTGTCGCTGCGGCTGCCGCCCGACGTGGACGCGCAGGCGGCGACCGACGCCCTCATCTCGGCCATCCGCACCGACGAAGGCGCGCACATCACCATCGACATGGAAATGGCCGCCCAGGGCTGGATCGCCCGGCCACTCGATCCCGCCGTGGCCGCCACGCTGTCGGCCGTCTCCAAGGTCCGTTTCGGGCACGACCACGGCCTCGTGGGCGAGGGTGGCTCCATCCCGTTCCTGGCCGACCTGGAAAAGGGGTTCCCCGGCACCCAGTTCGTGGCGACCGGCGTCCTCGGGCCGCACTCCAACGCCCACGGGCCCAACGAGTCCCTCAACATCCCGATGGCCAAGGCCGTCACGCACGCCGTCGCCGAGCTGCTGAAGTGACGGACGGCCCGCTCGCCGGCAGGGTGGCTCTGGTGACCGGCGGCAGCCGCGGACTGGGGCGGGCCATGGTGCTGGCCTTCGCCGATGCCGGGGCCGACGTCGTCGTGGCCAGCCGCAAACTCGACAGCTGCCGGGCGGTGGCGGCCGAGGTCGAGGCGAAAGGCCGGCGGGCCCTTCCGGTCTCCTGCCACGTCGGGCACTGGGACGAGATCGACGGCCTGGTGGAGCAGGCCTACACCGCCTTCGGGCACGTTGACGTGTTGGTCAACAACGCCGGCATGTCGCCCCTCTACCCCGGCCTCACCGCGGTGAGTGAGGAGTTGTGGGACAAGGTGCTCGGCGTCAACCTGAAGGGACCGTTCCGGCTCACGGCACTCGTCGGCACGAGGATGGCGGACGGCCCATATGGTGGATCCATCATCAACGTCTCGAGCACCGGTTCCCTGCGCCCCGCCCCGGGCATGTTGCCCTACGACGCCGCGAAGGCGGGGCTGAACACGCTGACCGAGGGTTTCGCCAAGGCGTTCGGGCCGACGGTGCGTGTCAACTGCATCATGGCGGGCCCGTTCCTCACCGATATCGCCAAGGCCTGGGACCCCGTCACGCTCGAACGCGGCATGCCCCACCACGCCCTGCTGCGAGCCGGCGAACCCGAGGAAATCGTCGGCGCCGCGCTCTACTTCGCCACCGACGCCTCGTCGTACACGACGGGCGCCATCCTGCGCGTCGACGGAGGTATCCCATGACCGACACGGCAGACTTCTGGTTCGATCCCCTGTGCCCATGGGCCTGGATCACCTCGCGCTGGATGCTCGAGGTCGAGCAGGTGCGCGACATCCGTACCGAGTGGCACGTCATGTCCCTGGCCATCCTCAACGCCGGGCGGCAAGCGCTCTCGGACGAGTACAAGGCGCGTATGGCCCGGGCCAAGGGCCCGGTGCGGGTCTGCATCGCGGCGGAGCAGATGAAGGGCCGCGACATCCTCCTCCCGCTGTACACCGCCATCGGCGGCCGCTTCCACCTCGAACAGCGGGGGCGGGCGGAGGGCGAGGCAGAGGTCGTCATCGCCGAGGCGCTCGCCGAGCTCGGCCTCCCGGCCTCGCTGGCCGAGGCGGCCACCTCTGACGAGTTCGACGCCTTGCTCGAGGCGTCCCACCGGGCCGGCATGGACCCCGTGGGCGACGACGTGGGCACGCCGGTGATCCACTACAACGGGCACGCCATCTTCGGCCCCGTGGTCACGCCGACGCCCCAGGGCGAGGCGGCGGGTCGCCTGTGGGACGGCGTGCTGCTGTGCACGGGGACCGACGGCTTCTTCGAGCTCAAGCGGACCCGGGACCGGCGTCCGAGCTTCGAGTGAACGGCGGACCCCTCCCGGTGGCGTCAGGAGTCCGACCACGTCGTCGGTGCTGACGCGGGGCATGCCGGGCACGCCTCCTCTCACTGCGCGGCCAGGATGGCCGCCACCTCTGCCACAGGATCACGGACCACCGGCCCCGTGGCCGACACCTCGGCCCGCAAGATCGTGCCGTTGAACGCGAAGGGCGCGTCGTAGTCGCCGCCAACCGATGGACCCCACTCGTAACCACAGGTCAGCCCGATCATCACCTCGTTGAAGGCGACGGGCGTGAAGCGCTCGACCTTGCCGGTCCCGACGACCTCGCCGTCCTGGAGGAGCGTGGCGGTGCCGCCGAGCAGCTCGTCCCACTCGAAGCGGAACTCGAGTTCGTGGCGTCCCGCGTCGAGCCAGCGGTCGGCGGTGATCTCGTAGAGCCGCTGGCCGTGCAGGTTGTGGACGTAGCGCAGCCGTCCCCCGTGGAGGTGCAGCGACCAGCCCCCGAGCGCGCAGCCGAGGGCGAGCAGGGTGCCGTCGGGTGCCACCCCGTCGGGCACGTCAACGTGCAGCGCGATGGCGTGCGAGCGGTTGCGGACGTCGACGGCGACCCATTCGGGCACCGGTGCGCCGCCCTGGAAGTAGCGGTAGGTGTCCTGGGGCCGGCGACGGTCGTGCTTGTGCACCATTGCGTCGAGGACCCGGTTGTCCAGGGGCAGCACGTCGTTGCGGCGCGCCTCCTCCCACCACAGCGCCACCAGCTCGGCTACCTTCTCGGGGAATTCGGCGGCGCGGTCGTGGGCCTCTGAGACGTCCTCGGCGACGTGGTAGAGCTCCCAGACGTCGTCGTCGAACGGCGCGCTGTTGCTCAGTCCGTCGTCGTAGATCGGGCCGACCGGATGGTAGGTCACCGCCTTCCAGCCGTCGTGGTAGATGGCGCGGGACCCGAGCATCTCGAAGTGCTGGGTACGGTGACGGCCGGGGGCGCTCTGCCCACCCCCACCGAGCACGTAGGCGAGGCTGGTGCCGTCGAGATGCGACTGCTCGATGCCGTCGATCGCCTCGGGCGGAGCGACGCCGGCCAACTCGAGCACCGTCGGCAGGACGTCGATGGCGTGGGCGTACTGCCGCCGCAGGCCGACGGAGCCACGACCGGCGGGGAGGCGCACGATGCACGGGTCGGCGACGCCACCCTCGTGGACCTCGCGCTTCCAACGCTTGAATGGCGTGTTCCCCGCCATCGTCCAGCCCCACGGGTAGTTGTTGTGGCTCAGCGGCCCGCCGATCTCGTCTCTGCGTCGGTACATCTCGCCGACGCCCACGCCTTCGAAGTTGGACAACCGGCCCTCGTTGATGGTGCCGTCCTTGCCCCCCTCCGAGCTGGCGCCGTTGTCGGAGACCACGATGATGACGGTGTCATCGGCGTCACCCACCTCCTCGATGAAGGAGAGTACCCGCCCGATCTGCTGGTCGGTGTAGGAGAGGAAGGCGGCGAAGCACTCCATGAAACGCTCGGCGAGCACCCGCTGCTCGGCGCCCAAGCTGTCCCAGCTCGGGACCCAGGGCGGGCGGGGCGAGAGCACGGTGCCCTCGGGGACGATGCCCTGGGCCAACTGGCGGGCGAACGTCTCGTCGCGCCAGCGGTCCCACCCCTGGGCGAAGCGGCCCTTGTAGCGCTCGATCCACTCGGCGGGCGCGTGGTGCGGCGAATGGCAGGCCCCGGTGGCGAAGTAGAGGAAGAAGGGCAACTCGTCGTCCACGGCGCGCAGGTCCCCCAAGAACTCGATGGCCCGGTCGGCCAGGTCGGCGCTGAGGTGGTACCCGTCCCCGACGGAGCGCGGCGGGCGCACGGCGTGGTTGTCGTGGTAGAGCGCCGGGACGAATTGGTGCGTCTCGCCGCCGTGGAAGCCGTACCAGCGGTCGAAGCCGCGGCCGAGTGGCCACGTCGCCCGCGAATTGGCCATGTTGGTCTCGCCCTCGGGGCTGAGGTGCCACTTCCCCACCGCGTACGTCGCGTAACCGTTGGCGCGCAGGATCTCGGAGAGGAAGCCGTTCTCCCGGGGCGGGCGGCCCCAGTACCCCGGAAAGCCGGTGGCGAGGTCGGCCACCCGGCCCATGCCACTGCGGTGATGATTCCTCCCCGTGAGCAGGCAGGCCCGGGTGGGCGAGCACAGCGCGGTGGTGTGGAAGTTTGTCAGCCGGACCCCCTCGGCTGCCAGGCCGTCGATCGCCGGCGTCTCGATGTCGGACCCGTAGCACCCCAGTTGGGCGAAGCCGACGTCGTCGAGCACGATCAACACGACGTTCGGCGCGCCGTCAGGTGGGGTGGGGACGGGGGGCCACCACTGCTCCGAGTCGCGCCAGTCGTTGCCGATCTTCCCCTGGAATTCAACCCGTGCCACGCGGACAACCTCCGGACCCTCGACGCCGACGAGAGCATGGTACGCGCGGCCGGCGCCGCCGGCCTTGGCGCGTCCGGACCCGCGTCCGAGCTTCGATTGAGCGGAGACTTCCGTCCGCCGTTTCCCCAGCGTCCGATCGACAAGCCATCGATCGGATTGACGACTGGGAGCTGGTCGAGGTGTGACCCACGGGCGCCCGCGCCATCACGACGGTGAACGCTAGCTTTTGCCGGTGGGGACCGGCCGCCAGCGACAGGAGCGCGGCGACTGACTGGGTTCGTCATCACCGTCAACGAACTGCGCAGGCGGGTCCGCGACCGCTCGGCCGTGCTCACCTGCCTGGTGGCCCCGCTCGCCATCGCCGCCATCCTCGGCTTCGCCTTCGCCGGCAACGTCTCCTCCGCCATGCTCCCGATCGGGGTCTCGGGTACCTCGCCCGCGCTGCTGCGAGCCGCTGTGCACGCCAGCCAGCTCCCGAGCAATGTCATCGTGCGACTCGTCCCGGGCGAGGCCACCATGAAGCGCGAGGTGGCGGAGGGCACACTGGCCGGCGGCGTGGTCGTCGACCCGGGCCATAAGAGCCTCCCGCATCTCCTCATTCCGATGGTGGCTCCAGGCGCCACGCCCACACCTGGATTCGACGTCGTGGATCGGGCCAACGCGCTGACCGGGCAGGAGTACGCCGAGTCGTTGGCGGCGGGGCTGGCCAGCCGGATGTACGCCGGCCGCCTACAGCGCGGGACGGCCACCGACTCGGCGGCCATCTCGGTCTCGGCACGCACGCTCGGCAACCACGGCAACGCCGTGCTCGACTACTTCGCGCCGTCGATCGCGGTGGTATTCCTCTTCATCGGGAGCGGCCTCGGCATGCGCTCACTCTTGATGGAGCGCTCGACCGGGACCCTGGCCCGGCTCGCCGCGGCGCCCGTCAGACCCAGTGCCATTGTGTGGGGGAAGCTCCTCGCCATTGCCCTCACCGGGCTGACGTCCATCCTGATCGTCTGGGGCGTGACGGTGGCGGCCTTCGGCGCCAATTGGGGTGCCCCCCTCGGCGTGCTCATGATGTGCATCGGGGCCACGGCCGCCATGTGCGGCCTCGGCGCCTTCCTCACTTCGTTCGCCCGGACGCCCCAAGAGGCCTTCGCCTCCTCCCTGGTGGTCGGGCTCGTGCTCGCGTTGCTGGGTGGGAATCTGCTCCCGCCCGGCGCTTTGCCCGAGGCGTTCCAGGTGCTCAGCCTCGGGACGCCGAACGGGTGGGCGCTGGTCGGGTTCGGGCGCCTGGCCCTGTTGCGGGACCCCGCGTCGTCAGTGGTCGGGCCCTTCAGCGTGCTTTGCCTGATCGCCCTCGTGACCGGCGGCCTGGCCATGGCCCGAGTGCGCCGGATGGTGACGCCGTGATTCCGATCATCCGGGTCAACCTGCGCCGGGCCGTGGGCGACCGGCGCTACCTCTTCGTCGCCACGGTGTTCCCGGTTCTCTTCATTCTCGTCACGGGTCTCCTGGCCGGGAGCCCCAAGGAGCCCATCGGACTCGTGAACCCATCACAACGCCTGATCCACCTGGTCGCCAGCACCAACGACCTCAAGGTGCGGATCGAGCCCAACCGGGCCCAACTGGGCGACGACATTCTGCGAGGGCGGGTGGTGGCCGGGCTCATCGGGCTGCCGGCGTCGCCGGGCACCCAGCGCGTGGACTTCGTGAGCGAGTCGGCATCGACGAGCGCGGTGCAGGCTCGCACAGACGTGGTGGCCCTGCTCGACCTCATCGCCGCCGAGGGGACGCACACGACGGTGACCGACGTGACGCTCGCCCACACCGATGTGCCCGCCGCGCTCAGTCCCTTTTCGTACGTCGCCCCGGCCGATCTCGTCCTGTTCCTCGGTATCACGGTGCTCCTCCTGTCCTCGGGCGTGGTCGAGTCCCGCCGGCTCGGTCTGATGAACCGGCTGGCCGCGGCGCCGGTGCGCCGACGATCGGTCGTGGCGGCGTTGATCGCCACCAGTCTCTGCGTCGCCGCCGCGCAGTGCATCGGCCTCCTGGTGGTCGGGCGGCTGATCTTCGGCGTGCACTGGGGCGATCCGGCCGGCGTCTTCCTCGTCCTCGCCATGCTGTCGTTGGCCTACGCAGGGGCGGCCGCCCTCGTGAGCATGCGCTCGCGCACCGAGGAGCAAGCCATCTCCCTAGCGGTCGTGCTCGGCATCGTGTGCGGGATGCTGGGCGGATGCATGTACCCGCTCGATGCGGTCGCACCCGTGGTCCGCGACGTCGGCCACGTGGTGCCCCAGGCCTGGGCCATGGACGCGTTCATCAAGCTGATCTACGACCACGACGGGCTGGTCGCGGTGCTGCCGGAGATCGGCGTGCTCGCCGTCTTTGCGGCCCTGCTGTGCGCGCTGGCGCTGCGGGCCTACGCGCGCACGGTGTACTCGCCGGGATGAAAGCGCCGGGTCAGCCGGCGGAACTTCCAGGTGTGCTCCGGCCACAGCGTCGTGTTGCGGCCCCGGTGGTCGAGATACCAGCTGCTGCAGCCGCCCTCCACCCAGACGGAGTGCGCCAGTCGGGCCTGTAGGCGCTCGTTGTAGCGCCGCTGCACACCCGGCTTGACCTCGACGGCGCGCACGCCGGGTCGCCGCAGGAAGGCCAGCGCGCTGGCGATGTAGTTGATGTGCGACTCGATCATGTAGATCATGGAATTGTGAGCCAGTGTCGAGTTCGGCCCGATCATCAGGAACAGGTTGGGAAAGCCGGCCACGGTTGCGCCGGCGTAGGCCTCGACGCCGTTCGCCTTCCAGATCTCCGCCAGCCGGATGCCCTCCTTGCCGATGATGTGCTCGGCGTAGGGGGGCTCGGCCGCCTCGAAGCCGGTGCCCATGATCGCCACGTCGACCGGGCGGGCGATGCCGTCCTGTCCCACCACCTCATGCGCGGTGAACGACGCCACTTGTGACTCCACGACCTCGACATTGGGCCGGGTGAGTGAGGGGTAGTAGTCGTCCGAAAGCAGGAGCCGCTTGCAGCCGGGCTGATAATGCGGGACGAGCTTCTGGCGCAGCGCCTCGTCGGGCACCTGCTTGGCCAGGTGGTCGAGGGCGGCCTTGCGGACGGCCGCCTTGCGCCGCTCCCCGTGGCCGACGAAGACGGACAACAGGGACTCAAAGATGGCGTAGGTGCGAAGCCTCGACAGGCGCTGGAGGGACGGCGCCTTGCGGTAGGCCAGCTTGCGCAGGCTCGAGACGGCGCGGTCACGGCGCGGGACGACGAACGGTGGCGTCCGCTGGTACAGGTAGAGGTGCCCGACGACGGGGGCGATCTGGGGCACGAACTGCACGGCCGAGGCACCAGTGCCGACGACGCACACCCGCTTCCCGGTCAGGTCGAAGCCGTGCTCCCAGCGGGCGGAGTGGAAGACCTTGCCGCGGAAGTCCCTCAGGCCGGGGAAGTCCGGGATCGAAGGCTCGCTCAGTGGCCCGGTGGCCCACACCAGCACGGGAGCGCAGTACTCCTCCCCGCCCGCCGTCCGGATGTCCCAGCGGGCACTCGCCTCGTTCCAGCGCGCTTCCTCCACCACCCGGCCGAAACGCAGTTGCGCGCCGACATCGAACCGGTCGACGCAGCGCCGCATGTAGTCCCAGATCTCGCTCTGCGAGGAAAACGAGCGGGACCAATCGGGATTGAGCGCGAAGGAGTACGAGTACAAGTTGGAGGGGACGTCGCAAGAGGCGCCGGGGTAGGAGTTGTCCCGCCACGTGCCTCCGAGGTCGTTGCCGCGGTCGAGAACGACGAAGTCGTCGACACCCATGGAGCGGAGCCTGGCTGCCATGCCGATGCCGGAGAACCCGGCGCCGACGATGACGACGCTGTGCTCGCTGGTCACGGAGCAGAGGCGACGAAGGACACCACGACAGCGGCCAGGTCCTCGCCGCAGTCCTCCTGCAGGAAGTGGCCGCCTCCGACGATCGTCGTGTGAGGCTGTCCCCGGGCGCCGGCGATCCGTTCTTTGAGGTTGCGGTCCGCGCCCTTCGTGATCGGGTCACTGTCGCTGAAGGCACACAGGAAGGGCCGGTCGAAGGCCGCCAGGCCCACCCAGGCGGCCACGTTGGCGTCGTGGGCGGGGTCGTCGGGCCGGGACGGCACCAGCATGGGGAACTGCCGGGCCCCGGACTTGTAGGACTCATCGGGGAACGGCGCGTCGTAGGCCGCCTCCACGTCGGGGGCCACGGGCTTGGCGCACCCACCCCGGACGATGGCGCCCGTGGGGAACTCGTCCACCTGTTGGGAGAATTTCTGCCAGGCGAAGAAGGCGTCTCCCGGATTGGTGTCGCCCGTCGGCAGGAAGGTGTTGGCGGCCACCACCCGGGCGAAGCGCTCCGGGTGTTCGCCCACCAGACGCAGGCCGATGAGCCCGCCCCAGTCCTGGCACACCAGGGTGATGTCGTCCAGGTCCAACCGGTCGAAGAGCAGCGCGCGCATCCACTCGACGTGCCGGGCGAACGTGTAGTCGGCCCGCTCCGCCGGTTTGTCCGAGCGCCCGAAGCCGACCAGGTCGGGCGCCACTATCTGCAGCCCGGCTCTCGTGATGATCGGGATCATCGTGCGATAGAGATACGACCAGGACGGCTCTCCGTGCATCAGGAGCACGACCGGCGCCGCGGGGTCTCCCTCCCGCAGGTAGTGCACCCGCAGCGTGCCCCCCTCGGCGTCGGCGACCTCGGCATAGTGCGGAGAGAAGTCGTATCCGGGCAGGTCGGTGAAGCGGTCGTCGGGGGTGCGCAGTGTCTTCATGCAGGCCGGAGCCTACGCCGTCGGGGGCGCCGGGTTGCCCGGGCCCCGGGGTGCGCCGCAGGGGTCGCGCCCCGTAGCCTGACACCAACGTCACAGAAGACCTCGTGGGGAGGGAATCGCGCCATGGCCATGTCCGATGCTCAGGAGTACGACCCGTTCAGTGCCTTCGACGACGTGGTCGCGGGCACAACGCGGGATCCCTATCCCGATCTCGTCGTCAAGCGCCGCGACACGCCCGTTCACAAGGGAATGACCATTTCCCCTGACGCCCTCCCCGAAGGCTTCGATGTCGAGCCGGGATGGATCGCCTACCGCTACGACGACTGCTCGCGGATTCTGCGCGACGCCAAGACGTTCACCTCGACCGGCTATGACGTCACCATCGGCATGGTGATGGGCCACATGATCCTGGGCATGGACGACCCCGAGCACCGCAGTCACCGCAACCTGGTGGCCCACGCCTTCCGCGAGAAGGCCTTGGCCCGTTGGGAACCCGAATTCATCGGCCCGATCATCGACGAGCAGATCGACCGCTTCGTTGCCGACGGCGAGGCGGATCTGGTTCGTCAGCTCACCTTCGAATTCCCCGTTCGGGTGATCGCGCGCCTCCTCGGGCTGCCGGAGGAGGACTTCCCGCAGTTCCAGCGCTGGTCGGTCGAGCTCATCGGCCTGGTGGCGGACATCGATCGGGGACTGGCCGCCTCCGAGGCATTACGCGAATACTTCGCCGGCATCGTGGCGGAGCGTCGGAGCCAGCCGGCCGAGGACGTGATCAGTGACCTGGTCTCCGCCGAGGTCGACGGCGAGAAGCTCACGGACGAGGCCATCTACTCCTTCCTGCGTCTCCTGCTCCCCGCCGGCGCCGAGACGACCTACCGCTCGTCGGGCAACCTGCTGTACCTGCTCCTGACACATCCCGACCAGCTCGAGGCGGTGCTGGCCGATCGCTCGCTGCTGCCCCAGGCCATCGAAGAGGGACTGCGCTGCGAGCCGCCGCTGCTCACCATCAACCGGACCACGACGTGCGAGGTCGAGATCGGGGGCGTCACCATCGGCCCCGGCGAGAGCATCACACCCCACATCGGCTCCGCCAACCACGACGAAACCCGTTGGGAAGATCCGGAGTCGTTCGACATCTTCCGGCCCGCGGTGCCCCACATCGCCTTCGCGCACGGGCCGCACATGTGCCTGGGGATGCACCTGGCCCGACTCGAGACGCGGGCCTTGCTCAACCGGGTCTTCGACCGTCTGCCGGACCTGACCCTCGAGCCCGGCACCGCCGATCCTCACATCCGCGGCGACGTGTTCCGCTCCCCTACCGCGCTGCCGGTCACCTTCAGGTCGGCGGCGTCACGCGGCCAGGAGACGCCGATTCAGACGATCTGACGCATCTCCACCTCGTCGCCCCGGGCGATGAGCACGCTCGAGACCATGGCAGGCGGGAACAGGCCGTGCGCGACGACCCCCGGCGTGGCGTCGAGTACGGCAGCCAGCTCTGCGGGGTCATCGAAGTCGCGGTGGTAGTCGGCGAGCACACCGCCATCGGGCGTCAGGGGCGCGTTGCGGAGCACCGCGCCGGACAGCGCGTGCAACGTGGCCGCCAGGCCGAACGTGAGGAGCTCGAGCGGCACGGGGGGACGCAGCCGGTCGACGGGTTTGTCGGAAGACACGATGACGACGAAGCGGTCGGCGGCCGCCGCCACGATCCGCTCACGGGTGTGTGCGCCTCCTCCCCCCTTGATCAACCAGCCGACGGGGTCCACCTGGTCCGCCCCGTCGATGGTCAGGTCGAGTCGGTCGATGTCGGTGAAGGGTCGGACGTCCAACCCATGGGCGATGGCGAGCTTCTCGGTCGCCGGCGACGTCGCCGCGCAGGTGATGTCAAGCCGCCGCCGACCGAGCACGGGTACCAGCTCGGCGACCGTCGTGCCGGTTCCCAACCCGACCCACATGCCGCTCTCCACAAGCGCCGCCGCGGTCTCCGCGGCGGCGCGCTTCTCTGCCCTGAGGTCAGATCCCTTCACGGCCGGCTCGCGCTCAGCTGCGCGGGACGTCCTTCCACGGCAGTTCCTTGTCGGTGCGGACATCGCCCGGAAGTCCGAGCACCCGCTCGCCGAGAATGTTGCGCATGACCTCGGACGTGCCTCCCTCAATGGAGTTCGCCCGCACCCGCAAAAACATCTTGTGCACGTCGGGCGAGCCCATACCCACGTGGTCGGGTCGGACCATGGGGTAACCGGCCGGGAACAACATGGCGTCGTTGCCCAGGAGGTCCATGCAAAGGTCGTAGATCCGCTTGTTCTCTTCCGCGTACGCCAGCTTGGCCACAGAACCCTCGGGCCCGGGCGTGCCGGCCTTCCGTGTCTGCGCGGCGCGGGCGTTGGTCATGGACAACGCTTCCATGCGGATGTAGCTCGAAACGAGCCGATCGCGTAGCGCGAGGGCGTGGGCGGAGGAATCGCCCCGCCAGCGCTCCTTCCAGATCCTCATGGCCTCCGCAACGGGGCCGCCGCCGCGACGGGTGACCGCACCGCCGATGGAGACTCGCTCGTTCATCAGCGTTGTCACGGCGACGTGCCATCCCTCGCCCTCGCCGCCGAGGCGAGCCGAGTCGGGCATGCGCACGTCCGTGAAGAAGACCTCGTTGAATTCGGCCTCCCCGGTGATCTGGAAGAGCGGCCGCACCTCGACGCCGGGGGCCTTCATGTCGACCAGGAACGCGGTCATTCCCCTGTGCTTGGGCACGTCGGGGTTCGTGCGTGCCACGAGAAGCCCGAACGACGAGATGTGGGCGAGGGTCGTCCACACCTTCTGGCCGTTGAGCTGCCACTCGTCGCCATCGCGCTCGGCGCGGGTGGACAGACCGGCGACGTCAGAGCCGGCTCCCGGCTCACTGAACAGCTGGCACCAGATCTCCTCGTTCGTGAAGAGGGGCCTGAGGTAGCGCTCCTTCTGCTCGGGTGTCCCGTGGGTGGCGATGGTGGGGGCGCACATGCCGTAGCCGATCGGATTGCGCACCCCGGCGACCGGAGCACCACCTGCGTTGAGCCGCGACTGCGCCCGCTGCTGTTCTCTGGGCGTGAGTCCGAGCCCGCCGTTGCCGAGCGGGAAGTGCAACCAGGCGAGTCCGCGGTCGAACTGCTCCCCCAGGAACTCCCGAGCTGGGGTGGTTCCCGGCGGGAGGTCAGCCAGCAGGTCGTCAACGAGCTCGTCGACGTTCGGACTCATGCTTGCACCCTATAGCGTGCTCTCGTGCGGGCACCTGCTCACCCGGGAAGGACCGGGCACCACTGGCCGCTCCCCTGCCGTGTCACGGTTTATGGAGCGGCGCGGGAGTGACGGCATCGGTGACCCTGCCCGACGGACGGGTACTGGCCTACGAGGAGTACGGCGTACCGACCGGCTTCCCGGTCCTGAGCTCCCACGGCGGCCTGAGCTCGCGCCTCGACGCGGCGCCGGCCCACGAAGCTGCCGTGGCCAAGGGCATCCGCCTCGTCTCCCCCGATCGACCCGGCATAGGCCTCTCGACCTATCAACCGGGACGCCGCCTCGTGGACTGGCCGGCCGACGTGGCTCACCTGACGGACGCGTTGGGCATCGAGCAGTTCGCCGTCATGGGCTGGTCGGCCGGTGGCCCGTACGCCGCCATCTGCGCGGCCACAATGGGAGACCGGGTCACGGGCGCCGCGCTCCTGTCGAGTGCCGTGCCGCTCGACCTGTACGGCACGACCCGCGGGCTGAGCGCGGAGGACCGGGGCCTGCTGTTCCTGACCCGGCGGACACCATGGCTGGCGTCGGTCCTCATGAAGGTGAGCATCGTCAACGCCAGCAACGCACGACTCTTCCGAGCCGTCATGCGCTCGTTCCCGCCGGCAGATCGCACGGTGCTGACGGAATGGGGACCTCCCGACCACGCGCTGGCCTTCGTCCGGGAGGCGGTGCGCCAGGGCACCGATGGCTGCCTGCAGGACTACCGGATCTTCGGGGATCCGTGGGGGTTCTCACTCGAGGAGATCCGTGTCCCCGTCCACATCTGGGAAGGTGCCGACGACCGAACCGGGCCACCGGGCTATCGCGTCTTCCTCAAGCGCCACATTCCCCAGGCTTCCGTCACCGTGGTGCCCGGCGAGGGCCACCTCTCACTCCTGGCGCATCAGGCGCCGGCCATCTTCGACTCGCTACTCGGTGGCGACCACAACGCCGAGTCCACGGCGCGGTGGAACGTCGGGTAGGCGAAGATCATGGAGCGCATCGTCTCCAGCGGTACCCGGGCGTGCACGGCCAGCGTCAGCAGACCCAACACCTCGCCTCCGGTCGGTCCCATTGAGGTCGCCCCCACCAGCACACCGTCGCGGGCGACCAACTTCACGAAGCCTTCGCCCCGGTGGATCCACCCACGCGCCGACGCACCGATCGACTCGTGGAACACGGTCACGTCCCCACCCTGCTCGCGCGCGTGTGCCTCGGTCAGACCGACCGAGGCGATCTCGGGGTCGGTGAAGGTGACCCGGGGCAGCGCGCGGTAGTCGGCGTCCGGGCGGGGCAGACCGAGGATGTCCGCCACGCAGAGCCGGGCTTGGAACGCGGCGACATGGGTGAAGGCGCCCTTTCCCGTCACGTCTCCGACCGCCCAGACTCCGGGCGCCACGCGCATTCGGCCGTCGACCGGGATGCTCGGCGCCTCCTCGTCGAGGCCCAGCGCACCAACCCCGAGACCCGCCAGATCGCTCCGACGCCCCGTGGCCACCAGCATCCGCTCCCCGTGCACGTCCGTTCCGTCGGCCAGGTGCACGGTTGCCCCAGTCTCCCCCCACGGCTCGGCTCGCTCGATGGTGACGCCGGTGTGCACCTCCACCCCTTCCCGGCGCACTATCTCGGTGATGAGCTCGGACGCTTCTGGCTCCTCGGAACCGGCGAGCCTCGGGCCCGCCTCGACGATGGCCACCCGACAACCGAAGCGGCTCATGACCTGCCCGATCTCGAGGCCGATGGACCCTCCGCCGATGACGAGGAGCGACGCGGGCACGGTCTCGGCGGCAACGGCGCCCCTGTTCGTCCAATACGGCACGTCCACGAACATCGGCGGGATGAACGGACGCTGGCCGGTGGAGAGCACCAGGGCGCGACGCGCCGTCACCGTGCTGCCGTCGACCTCGACCGAGGACCGGCCGGTCACCCGGGCTCTCCCCCGGATGAAGTGTCCGCCCTTGCCCTCAAAACGATCGACGGCCACCTTGTCGTCCCAGAAGTCGGTTGCCTCCTCCCGGATGCGCCGCGCCACCGGTGACCAGTCGGGCGTCACGACCGACGTGCCCGCCATGCCCGGGATGCGCCGCCCCTCCGCCAGGAGGTCCGAGGCGCGGACCATCATCTTGGAGGGGATGCATCCCCAGTAGGGGCACTCCCCGCCGACGAGCTCCGCCTCGATGCCGACGACGTCGCGCCCCGCCTCGGCCAACTCCTCAGCGACCTGCTCACCGCCCGGGCCCAGCCCGACGACGATGGCGTCGACCTCCACGGACCTACAGCTCGCCCCAGTTGGTGACCTGGACGGGGGCCACGATCGGCGTGCCGACGTCGAGCTGGATCTGGTAATGGTCGCCCAGCGGAAGGTTGTTGGGATTACCGGTGTAAATCCCGGGCTTCTTGCCGGGCGAGCTGAAGAACACGGTCACCTTCCCCGTCGCGGGCCCGACCTGCGTCGTGGTGAGCGGGACGCCCCATTCCTGGAAGAACTGGCCCAGGGTGAAGGTCATCGTCGTGCTCGGCGACTCGATGTGGATGATCCCGTCGTCGGCATGCACGTGCAACCAGTAGAAGCAGCTCCCCGTCTCGACGAAGGGACCAGCCGCCGTGCTGACCGCCTGGAAGCCGGGGATGCCGACGCCGTAGGGGATCACCCGGGCCTGCCCGTTCACGAAGATCGTCAGGTGGGTGTGGACGTGCACGACCGTCTGCTCGCCCGCCTGGCACTGGACGCCGTCCACCGTCTGGCCCGTGGCCGCGTTGAGAAGCGTGGCCAGCTTCGGCCCGGTCGTAATCGGCACGGTCTCGGGGCCCGGCGTACCGGCCGGCGGCTGCACCCAGGTGGAGGACATCGATGCCGGAATGGCCTGGACCGGAACGTGGGGGTTCTTGAACTGGGGCGGCACGCTGCCGGAGCCACCGCCCGTGAGCTGGGTGACGAGGACGACCACGAGCGCGATCACCACGACGGCGCCACCGACGCGCACACCGAGGCGGAGGCGCTTCTGCCTCGCCTCCGCGGCGCGCTTCTCGGCGGCGCGCCGCTGGTTCTCGGCCCTGCGCTGGGCTTTTGACTTGCTTTGACTCGTCATTGGGGCGTCAGCGTAGCGAACCAGTCCCAGCGAAAGGCATCAACTCGCTCCAGGGGCCCCGCCCATTCGGGGGTCGCTTCGCCGGCATTGCCGAGGGCGGCGGAAGCCTCCCAGAGGTCCCCGTCGACGAAAGCGACGGTGATGAACCGGCCGTGCTCTGCGTCGGCGAACTGCCAGGCGCCGGCGACGCCGTGGTGGGTCACCAGTTCGGCGCCGGCGAGCGGTGGGCCCACCACGACGTGGACCCCCTCGGCGGGGCGGAAAGGAACCGCCTCGGGGGAGACCGCCACACGCGGCGCGGCCCAGCGGCCGACCACGGGAAAGGGGCCCGACAAGAGCGCACGGCGTGCTGCGAAGAAGCGGTCCGCCGCGCGCAGCCGTTCGGCCAAGGCGAAGAACTCGGGCAACACGTGCTCATCGCGGAGGAGATACATGGTCATGTAGTGGAACGGCTCGAGCAGCGGGCTCGTCGCCCACCCTGCGGCCCGGCAGCGCGGGGACCGCACCCAGCGCCGGCCGAAGAAGATGCCATCGATCGTGAACTGCTCGGGGAGATGGTCGAGCTGGTGCCACGCGTTGTAGGCCTCGTGTGCGGAGGGATCGGTCACCTCGGTGAAGGAGAAGAATCCCAGCACCCCCCGAGGCTACCCGCCGCCTGATGCAAGACTCGGCCGATGGCAGCAACGGCGGCGTTCCTCGCCGGACTCCGGGTGCTCGACCTGAGCGTCTGGCGCCCTGGGCCGTACGCCACGTCGTTGCTGGTGCCTCTCGGCGCCGACGTGCTCAAGGTTGAGCCGCCCGGGGGGGACCCGATGCGCCACTATGCCGGCCTCTTCGCCGCCATCAACGAAGGCAAGCGAAGCGTGGAGCTCGACCTCAAGGACAGCGTCGGACGCGCCAGGGCCCTGGAGCTGGCGGGAGATGCGGACGTGCTCGTCGAGGGGTTCCGGCCCGGAGTGCTGGCCAGACTCGCGCTCGACGAGGCGGCAGTGCGGGTGCGCAACCCCGGCATCGTCTACTGCTCCATTTCCGGCTACGGCCAGCACGATCCTCGCGCCACCCTTCCCGGCCACGATGTGAACTATCAGGCCTGGTCGGGGTCACTGACGCCCGAGGGTGGCAGGGCCACCACCATCCCGCCGCTCCCGACGGCCGACCTGGCTGCGGGGCTGACGGCAGCGTTCGGGATCTGCGCCGCCGTGCTGGGCCGCGCCACCAGCGGCGATGGGGCGTACATCGACGTCTCCATGACTGACGTGCTGTCGACCTGGACTGGTCCCGCCGGGGCCGCCGACGGGCCGCGAAACGAGGCCGCATCGACACCCACGCCGGGGTACGGGCTCTTCACGACCGCCGACGGCGGGCAGGTGGCCCTCGGCGTGGTCAACGAACAGCACTTCTGGTCGAACCTGTGCCAGGAGCTCGCCCTCGGTGCGCTGGCGGACCTTGGCTTCGAGGAACGCTGCCGGCGTGGCGCCGAGCTCCAACAGGCCGTCGGCGAGGCCGTCGCGACCCAGCCGCGTGACGGGCTGGTCGCCCGCCTTGTCGCCGCCGGCGTGCCGGTCGCTCCCGTCCTCGACCGCCAAGGGATGCTGGCCGCGGCGCCGTTCCCAGAGTTCCCCATCCGGCTTCCTCTCCCCCAGGTCGCACGGCGTGTGCCGACGCTCGACGAGCACCGCGGCGAGGGCTTCGGCGGGGCCGGCTGACGCCCGGCGACCGGTCGTGGTGCTGTTACGGTCCCAGCGACGTATGACACGGATCTCCGACCTCCTCAGCGCCAACGAGGCCTACGCCGCGGCACGCGCCAACGTGGCCGACCCCCGGCCGGGGCGCCACCTGGCCGTCGTCACCTGCATGGACGCCCGCATCGACGTCTTTGCCGTTCTGGGCCTGCATCTCGGCGAGGCACACGTGATCCGCAACGCAGGAGGACGCGTCACCGACGACGTGCTGCGCAGCTTGGCCCTCTCGAGCGGGGTCCTGGGGGTGGACACTGCCGTGGTGATGCAGCACACCAAGTGCGGCCTGGTGGGAGTGAGCGACGCGCAGCTGCGGGAGTTGACCGGGGCCGACCTGGGCTTCTTGCCGATCGACGACCATGCGGCCGCCCTGCGCGAGGACGTGGATCTGCTGGCCCGGACGCCCTATCTGGGTCGGCTGCAGCTGATCGCGGGATTGGTCTACGACGTCGAGAGCGGCAAGCTCGAGGACGTCGTGCGCTGGGAGCGACCGGGCTGAGCCCTGTCATGTCATCCGGCATCCGTGAGTGCCTCACCGAGAGAGGGCCCGGTCACGTCTGCCGGAACAGAGAACGCCGGCAGGAACATGGACAGGACCCGGGCGGGCGTGGAGCGCTGCTACTTCGCCGTGGCGGTGGACCCGGTGGGCCATCGGTTCCTTGCTCGAGCGATTCACATCAGCTCGACCCCTGGCGACGGCCCGCTCGGAGCAGGGCACCCCGGACCGGGCGTGTGCGATCTGGCCTTGGTGGGGCGTCGATGACCTGGTGCGACAGGGTCTGATGCCCGATCGGGCCGCCAGTATCATCGGTCGCGCGCCTCGAGTGCCCGGCAGGGGAGGGCCCTGCCGACTCGAGCCTCCACAGATCCCATCCCCGAGAGAACTGGTGTAGCCGATGTCGTCAGGCGAGCACGTGCCGCAGGGTTCCCTCTCGAATCCACCCCAGGTCGCGCCAGCCGAGGGACGGATCGCCGTACTCTGCGTGGGGCTCGGCGCCGTCGGGACCACCCTGATCGCCGGGGTCGAGTCCATCAGAAGCGGCTCGGGCCAGCCGATCGGCTCCCTGTCCCAGCTCGGAACGGTCCGCCTCGGCCGACGTGACGAAAAGCGGGTCGTCCGGATCGGGGACCTGGTCCCCCTCGCCTCCCTCGACCAGCTCGACTTCTGCGCCTGGGACCCTTTCCCCGACGACGCCTTCGTTGCCGCCAGCCGAGCCGGGGTCCTCGACCAGCCGTCCATCGAGCGGGTCGGCGCGTACCTGCGCACCGTCCGGCCCCTCCCGGCCGTGTTCGACCCGTCCTACGTCTCCCAGGTGCACGGACCCAACACGCGGCGCCCCGAGGAGACCCATCGCCAGCGGGTCGAGGCGATCAGGGCCGACATCATGACCTTCATGGAGGCCAAGGGGTCGGCCCGGGGCGTGATGCTCTGGTGCGGATCGACCGAGGCACTGCTCCCCGATCACGAGGCGTACCACAGCCTCGAGGCCTTCGAGCCGGCCCTCGACCGCAGCGACCGGGCCATCGCCCCGAGCATGCTCTACGCCTACGCCGCCTTGGGGCTCGGCATCCCCTTCGTCAACTGCTCGCCAAACCTGTCCATCGACACGCCGGCGCTCACCCGGTACGCCGCCGAGCACTCGGTCGCGATCGCCGGCAAGGACCTCAAGACCGGTCAGACCATGGTGAAGACGGTCTTGGCCCCGATGATCAAGGCTCGGATGCTCGGACTCTCGGGGTGGTACTCGACCAACATCCTCGGGAACCGCGACGGGGAGGTCCTCCAGGACCCCGACAGCTTCCGGGCCAAGGAGCAGTCGAAGCTCGGCGTGCTGGAGGGCATCATGCAGCCCGAGCTCTACCCCGAGCTCTACGGCGACATCGAGCACCAGGTGTCGATCAACTACTACCCGCCGCGGGGCGACAACAAGGAGGGGTGGGACAACATCGACATCTTCGGATGGCTCGGCTATCCGATGCAGCTCAAGGTCAACTTCCTCTGTCGAGACTCGATCCTGGCGGCGCCGCTCGTCCTCGACCTGCTGCTCTTCACGGACCTGGCCCAGCGGGCCGGTATGCGCGGGATCCAGGAGTGGCTGTCCTTCTACTTCAAGTCGCCGCAGTGCGCGCCCGGCGTCTACCCCGAGCACGATCTGTTCATCCAGCTGACCAAGCTCAAGAACACCCTGCGCTTCTTAGCCGGCGAGGAGCCCATCACCCACCTCGGCCTCGAGTACTACGACTACTTCTCCTAGAGCCCTGGTACTTCTCCTAGAGCCCTGGCCTCGTACGGTGCGGGGGGGGGCCGCAGTGGGCAGGGATAGCCTCAACGCATGGCCCCGACCGCGGCACAGGTGAGCCGAATACTCAGCCTCCGAGGCAAGCTGCGCCCGGGCATCCCCCCACAGTGCCTCCCCGTGACCAAGCGGCGGCTGCATCTCGATCTGGTGCTGGCCCGTGGGCGTCGATTGAGCGATCCCCGTAGGCACCCGGGATGAGAACGACGAGGGAGGTCCACTACAAGGGACCCGCGGAGATTTGGGTCGACGGCGCCCAGCAGTTTGAGGCGGACGTCCGACTGACCAAACGAGAGGTTGTGGAGGATGTCCAGATGTTGGCCGGTACCGAATCCGTACTGTCAGAGACGACGTGGGACGGTCGGTTCCACGGGCTGGCGACCGAGGGTCTGCGGCGCCTGCATGCTCTGGGAGAGTTCGAGCTGAAGCTGAGTGACGGTCTCATCGGTCGAGCCATACTGCCCAACGGCAGGGACCTCACGTATCTCAACGGTGTCGGAGACCCGCCCTTCTAAGTGAGGCACAGGTCACGACGAGGTCACGGCCTGGCTCGGATTGCCTCGGACGCGCATCACGAAGGCTCTTCTCGCTCCCCCATTTGTCCAGCTCACCCGCACTCTTGCGGATTCCACCGACCCCGACGGACGAGCCTGGCGCGATGTACAGTTCTCCAACATCTTCGACCAGATCAACGCCTTCGCGGACGGCACCCCATCAACGTGGTGAACCCCGACGCACTGGCACACGCCCGGAGCCGACCCTAAGGAGCCACGATGCCGGCCCAGACCACCGCATCACCGAGACCCGTGAGCAGCGGATCCGACCAGCGGCAGAAGAAGCGTGGGCGGTCGCTGCTGGCGGCGCTGGTCGGTTGCATGACGCTGGTCCCGGCCCTCCTTGCCCTGACCCCCGGCACGGCCTCGGCCGCCACCTACCCCGACAACGTCGCCCAGCCCGTGAACTTCGGCGACGCCGGCAACTTCGGGCCGTCGGGGGGCCTCACGCTGAACGCCCCACCCGTGGGCATGGCCGCGACCCACGACGGGGGCGGCTACTGGATCGTGGCCTCCGACGGTGGCATCTTCAACTACGGCGACGCCGCCTTCTTGGGGTCTGCCGGGGGCATCGCGCTCAACAAGCCGATCGTCGGCATGGCCGCCACTCCGGACGGTGGCGGGTACTGGCTCGTGGCCTCCGACGGCGGCATCTTCAGCTACGGCGACGCCCAGTTCTACGGGTCCACGGGGTCGATGCAGCTGAACCAGCCCATCGTCGGCATGGCCGTCACCCCCAGCGGTCACGGCTACTGGCTCGTGGCGGCCGACGGGGGCATCTTCTCGTACGGCGACGCGCAGTTCTACGGCTCCACGGGATCGATCCACCTCAACGAGCCGGTCGTCGGCATGGCGGCTGGACCGGGCGGTGGCGGGTACTGGCTCGTGGCCTCCGACGGCGGCATCTTCAGCTACGGGTCCGCCGCGTTCCACGGCTCCATGGGCGGCACGCCGCTCAATGCCCCGATCGTGGGGATGACCGCCACGTCGACCGGCTACTGGCTCGCCGCCAGGGACGGTGGCATCTTCAACTTCGGGACGGCGCCGTTCCTCGGCTCCATGGGCGGCCAGTCGAACCCCAACCCAATCCGGGCCATTGCGGCCACCCCGTCGGGACAGGGCTACTGGCTCCTGCCGACGAGCCCCCCGCCGATTCCGCCCTCAATCGGGCCCGGGACGAGCGGCGCGGCGGTCGTCTCGCTGCAGACCCAGCTGCTGGCACTCGGCTACTGGGTCGACACCACGAATGGTTCCTTCGACGACAGCACCGAGCAAGCCGTCTGGGCGCTGCAGAAGGCAGCCAACCTCCCCCGCGACGGGGTGGTCGGACCGGCCACCTGGGCTGCCCTACAGGCCGGGGTCGTCCCCCAGCCACGCGCTGCTGCGGGATACGAGATCCAGATCGACCTCGAGGACGACCTGATCATGGTCGTCAACAACGGCCACCTGGTCTGGACGCTCAACACATCGACCGGCGGCGGCTACACCTACACGGAGGACGGCTCCACCTCGGTCGCCACCACGCCCACCGGGGTGTTCAGCACCTTCCGCGTGGTTGACGGGACCGTGACCGACTCGCTCGGGACCCTGTGGCGGCCGCGGTTCTTCTACGAGGGTTACGCAATCCACGGCGACTCGTCCGTGCCGCCCTACCCGGTGTCCCACGGCTGCGCCCGCATCAGCAACGAGGCCATCGACTGGGTCTGGGCGGCCAACATCGACCCGATCGGGACGACGGTCTGGGTCTACTAGCGCCAGCAGCCGAGAGCCGAGCGCACGACGTGCGGATGGTATCCCCCTCGGTCCGGAGCGGGTCCGGCTCAACCGGGCCCGCGGGCTCGTCCTGAACAGTGGCCTACACGAAGGGCCTGCACGAGGTGGGCGATGGCGTCTGGGCCTACCTGCAGCCTGATGGCGGTTGGGGCTGGTCCAACGCCGGATTGATCATCGGCAACGACGACTCCCTGCTGGTGGACACGCTCTTCGACCTGCGCCTCACCGCCGACATGCTCGAGGAGATGCGGGCGACGGTGCCTTCGGGCGGGCGCATAAGCACCGTGGTGAACACGCACGCCAACGGCGACCACTGTTACGGGAACTCACTCTTGGCGGAATCGGAGATCATCTCGACGGCCCGCTGCGCCGAGGAGATGCTGCAGCTGCCGCCGGCCACCATGGCGGCCATGCTGCGTTCGGCGGACTCGCTCGGGCCCGCCGGCCGGTTCCTCCAGAGGATCTTCTCCCCGTTCTCCTTCGAGGACGTGCCGCTGGCCGTGCCCACCCGCACCTTCGAGCAGCAGCTCGACCTGCAGGTCGGCGGCCGTGCGGTGTCACTCGTCGAGGTGGGGCCGGCCCACACGGCCGGCGACGCCGTCGTCCATCTGGTGGACGAAGGGGTCGTCTTCACGGGGGACATCCTCTTCAACGGTGGCCACCCGATCGTGTGGTCCGGACCCGTGGCCCACTGGATCGCAGCTTGTGACCGCGTCCTCGACCTGCAGCCCTCGGTCGTCGTCCCCGGGCACGGCCCGCTCGCGACACCCGCTGCCCTCGTCGACCTGAAGGGATACTTCGAGCTTCTGACCACCGAGGCCCGCTCCAGATTCGACGCCGGTATGACGCCGCTGAGCGCGGCACGCGACATCGACCTGGGCCCCTACTCCGGTTGGAGCGAGCCCGAGCGGCTGGTGGCCAACGTCCACGCCCTCTACCGTGACTTCGGCGGCGGGGCGCCGTCCGATGCGCTGACCCTCATGGGTGAGATGGCCGACCTGGCGGGCTGACCGACCGGGGGACACGCCCGTCTCACCCGCGTCGATCTCCGCGTCGACGCCCCCCACCACGACTACGGAAACGACGCTCGGGGTACACAACCTCGGGTGGAGACGCGCTCGGCCCCACCATTGATCGGGGGTCGCTACCGCATCGACGGCCTCCTGGGCGAGGGCGGTATGGCTCGCGTCTTCGATGCATTCGACGAGCGACTCGAACGCCCGGTGGCGGTGAAGATCCTGCGTTCCGAGACGCTGGCCGTGCCTGGCATGCGGCAGCGGTTCCAGCAGGAGGCGCTGATCGCGGCGCGCCTCATCCATCCTCACATCGTGGCCGTGCTGGACTTCGGGGAGAACGAGCCGTCGTCGTACCTCGTCATGGAGCGCCTGCCCGGGTCCACGCTGCGCGACGAGATCATCGCCCGGGGACCGCTGCCCACGCAGCGCGTCATGCTCGTGCTGGGCGAAACCCTCACCGCCCTGGCTGCCGCCCACAAATTCGGGGTGCTCCACCGGGATATCAAGCCGAGCAACATCCTGCTGCAACAGGACGGCCACACGAAGATCACCGACTTCGGCATCGCCAAGAGCTTCGACACCCGCACTGATCCGGACCGGTTGCGCGACGACATGACGATGACCGGGTTCGTCCTGGGTACGCCCGGCTATCTGGCCCCTGAACGGAGAGCGGGCAGTCCGGCGACAGTGCAGTCCGACCTGTACTCGGTCGGCGCGGTCATGATGGAGACACTGACCGGCCTACGCCCCGGTCCCGGTGGTGCGCCGACAGAGGGGCTGCCACCGCCCCTCCGCGACGTTGCCTGTCGCGCGCTGGCCCCGGATCCACAGGACCGCTTCATGTCTGCGAGCGAGATGCTCCGGACGTTGAGACTCAGTGCCACCCGGACCAATGCCGGAGCACGACCGACCCGCCCGCAGTCACCGGCTACGGTCACCGCGCCGGTCAGGGCCGCGATACCGCCGCCGGGCGACGCGGGCTTCACCGCCCCGCGTCCAACGACACCCCACCGGCCACGCCGTCAGACCCGACGTCGCCGGGCTCTCGTCGGCGCCATCGGCGCGCTGGCCCTCCTCGCGACGCTCTTCGTGCTGCTCGAGCAGATCAGCCAGCCGACTGGGCCTGCGGCGTCCGTCTCGAAGGACCATGCGGCGCGCCCGCGGGTCACGGCTCCGACCGACGCCGAGGGATCGGCCATCAAGACGCTGGCGACGTCGATCGCCAGTGGCGGACTGCCCGGAGACGGGGCACTGGCCGACGCGCTCGAGACGACGGCCGCGCAACCGCCGGGCGCGGATCGCCAGTCCTCGGCGCAGCAGGTGCTCTCCCTCGCCCAGGTGCTGCTCGACGGGGGCGGCATCACATCGGGGCAATTCGAGGACGTGGTGAGCGTGTTGCAGCCGACCGGGGCGACTGTCACCACGACCACCACCACCGTGCCGTCACCGTCACTCCCTGGGCCGTTCTTCTCCGGCCCCGGTCGTGGTCATGAGCGCGGCGACGGGGGCGGGGGTCAAGGGTAGCCACGACACGTCGACCCTTCTGCGGCACCGAAGAAGCCTTCCTCGGAATCCGCCCAAGACAGGACTACGCTGCGGCGCCGTGACCGAAGAGGGATTGAGGCAGATGCGCGAGGGCCGCAGGAGCTTCCGACAGTGAGCAACGTCGACGCAACGGCGTCAGCACTCGCCTTCGACCCCGACGCGTTACGCGAGAAGTACCGGTCGGAGCGCGACAAGCGGATCCGTGTGGACGGGAACGCCCAGTACGTCGAGGTGGCCGGACCGTTCGCGCACTACCTCGACGACCCGTACACGGAGGCGGTCGATCGCCCCCCACTGGTCGACGATGTCACCGTTGCCGTCATTGGGGGCGGCTTCGCGGGTCTGATCACCGGGGCACGGCTCAGACGGGCAGGTATCGACGACTTTCGGATCATCGAAAAGGGCGGCGACTTCGGCGGGACCTGGTATTGGAACAGGTACCCAGGCGCTCAGTGCGACGTCGAGTCCTACGTCTACCTCCCGCTCCTGGAGGAGACGTCGTACGTTCCAAGCGAGAAGTACGCCCGTGCCCCGGAGATCCTCGAGCACTGCCGGCGGATCGCGCAGCACTTCGATCTCTACGAACGCTCGTGCCTCTCGACCGAGGTCACAGCAATTGCGTGGGACGACACACGCCTTCGTTGGACCATCGTCACCAACCGGGGCGACAGGATGTCGGCCCGGTTCCTCGTCATGGGCAACGGTCCGCTCCACCGGCCCAAGCTGCCCGGCATCCCGGGCAGCGAGGGATTCACCGGTCATGCCTTTCACACCAGCCGGTGGGACTACTCCTACACCGGGGGAGATTCGAATGGCGGGCTGCAGGGCCTGGCCGACAGGCGCGTTGGCATCATCGGGACCGGGGCCACGGCCGTCCAGGTCGTTCCCCACGTTGCCGCCGCGGCCGGTGAGCTGTTCCTCTTCCAGCGCACACCCTCCTCCATCGACGTCAGGGCGAACCGCCCGACCGATGCCTCGTGGACCTCATCGCTCCAGCCTGGGTGGCAGCGAGAGAGGATGGAGAACTTCACGCTCCTCACCTCTGGCGGGTTCGCCACGCGGGACCTCGTGATGGATGGCTGGACGGACATCATCGGGAAGCTTGTGACGCGCTTGCGTGACCGATCAGGAGGGCCCGACCAGGATCTGGCCAGCATTCTCGAGCAAGCCGACTTCGAGAAGATGGAGCAGATCCGGTCACGTGTGGATGCCATCGTCACGGACCCGGCGACCGCAGCGGCCCTCAAGCCCTGGTATCGGCAATTCTGCAAGCGCCCCTGCTTCCACGACGAGTACCTCCAGGCCTTCAACCGACCGAACGTCTCCCTAGTCGACACCGACGGGCGCGGGGTCGATGCGATCACGCCTGACGGTGTGATCGTCGGAGAACACGAGTACAAGCTCGACTGCCTGATTTATGCCACCGGATTCGAAGTAGGCACCGACTACACGCGGCGAGCGGGATACGACGTGGTGGGTTCACGCGGGAACAGCCTCTCCGAGTACTGGCAGGGCGGAATGCGGTCCGTGCACGGGATGCACGTGCACGGCTTTCCCAACATGTTCGTCCTGGGTCATTCGCAGGGTGGCTTTACGGTGAATTACCCCCACCTGCTGGAGGAGGCCAGCGGCCACCTGTGCCACGTACTGCGCCATGTCATCGACCATGGACTCTCGACGGTGGAGGCGACCAGGGAGGCCGAAGAGAACTGGCTCGTGCAGCTCGTCGAATCAGCACGTGATATCCGCACCTTCCAGGAACAGTGCACCCCCGGCTACTACAACAACGAGGGCCAGGCGGGCGCCGGCGGTTTTCTCAGCAGCTCCTACGGCGCCGGCCCGATGCCCTTCTTCCAGCTCTTGGCTGATTGGAGGGACGCCGGCACCTTCGCCGGCCTCGAGTTGCGCCCCTGACTCGTCGACGCCGGCGGCACCGACGCTCACAGTGCTCCACCGCGGCGTGGAGGCCCGTTATGGCGAGAACAAGGCGACGATGCGCCTCTCTTCGAGAGGGCTGTCGACGACCTCCTCGGGTACTTCCGGGGTCGCGCATGTGATACTTCTGCCACGGCACGTGGACCCGATCCATGCGAATGGCCGCCGATCCCGGGGGAACGGAGACGCGATGAAGACCGTACTCATACTCGGTGCCGGCTTTGCCGGCCTGGAACTGGCCACGATGCTGTCGAACCAGGTGCCCGACGAGGTCGACGTCACGATCGTCGACAGCAGTGACGCCTTCGTTTTCGGCTTCTCAAAACTCGACCTGATGTTCGGGCGAAAGGATCTCGCCGGCGTCCGCCTCCCGTACTCCCTCCTGGACAAGCCATCCGTCCGTTTCACCCAGGAGACCGTTCTCACCATTGATCCGGAACGTCGACGCGTCACCACGAACGCGGCAACCTACGAGCCGGACGTTCTCGTCGTGGCGCTGGGGGCCGATATCGACGCGGCGGCGACTCCGGGCATGGTCGAGGAAGGCTCCGAGTTCTACACGGTCGAGGGGGCGGCTCGGGTTCGGCGGCTGTTGCCTGCTTTCGAGGGAGGCAACATCGTCATCGGCGTGCTCGGAAACTTCTTCAAGTGCCCGGCTGCGCCGTTCGAGACGGCCCTCATGCTCCATGACTTTCTCGAGCGGGCTGGCCGACGCTCTGTCTCGACGATCAAGATCATCAGCCCGATGCCCACCCCGATCCCGATCTCAGCCGAAGCGTCAGCCGGCATTCTCGAGGCCGTCGGCGAGCGCGATATCGAGTGGTGGCCGCAATCAAAGGTCACGGCGCTGGACCCCCCGGGCAAGGTCGCGACATTGGCCGACGGGCAGACCCTGCCCTACGACCTCGTTCTCGGCGTCCCGGTGCATCGCGCACCACGGGTGGTGGAGGATTCGGCCCTGGCCGAGGAGGGGTGGATCCCAGTCGACCACCGGACCTTCGCGACGAAGTTCGAGAACGTCTACGCAGTCGGCGACGTGACCAGCGCCCCCGTTCCTCGGGTGGGTGCCATCGCTGAGGGGGAGGCCCGCACACTGGCCGAGGTCCTCATCCATGAGATCCGGGGCGGCGACGTTCCGGACGCCTACCGGGGAAAGGCCACTTGTTACATCGAGTTCGGTGGCGCCAAGGTGGCCCGGTTCGAGGCCAACTTCCTCTCTGGTCCGACTCCGTTCGGCAACTTCACCCCGGCCTCTGAGGGCATCGCGGCGTCGAAGGTCGAGTTCGGCGCCTCCCGGCGCCGTCGCTGGTTCGGCATCGACTGACAGGTTGGCCCGGCGTGCTCGCGTGGCTGCACGGGCCGCGTCCGCAATCCTGATGACGACCCTTGCCGCCCCGGTCATGGGAAGATGGGGAGCCGGGGGCGACGAGGGAGTAACGGGTGCGCCACAATCGATGTGCGTTGAACGCTGTCTGCGCGCTGATGATCGGCTGGGTCGCGGGAGGAATCCTCGCAGCGCCGGGCGCTGCGACCGCTGCGACGAAGTCGCCGACCTACTACGTCTCGTTGGGGGATTCGTACTCGGTCGGCTACCAACCGGGACTCGGAGCCACGCCGGGGTACACCGCCGTCGTGGCGAACGCAACGCGTCTGAAGTTGGTCAACTTCGGCTGCGGAGGGGCGACGACCACATCCCTGGTGTCTTCGATCGGGTGCCCCGACGTCCTGCCTCACACTGCCGGCGCCGTTCTGTACCCAACGACGACCCAGGAAGCGGCTGCTGAAGCGTTCCTGACCGCCCACCGAGGGCACATCGGACTGATCACGGTGTCGATCGGGGGAAACGACGTCACCTCCTGCGCGACACAGGCCAACCCGATCAGCTGCGTGTCGACCGCAGTGGCCGGTATCACGAAGAACGTCACGAGCTTGGCGGCTGCCCTGCGGGCGGCGGCCGGACCGCGCGTCCCACTCATCGGCCTCACCTATCCCGACGTGGTTCTCGGGGCCTACGTGTATCCCAAGCAGCCGGCACCAGCGGCGGCGATCTCACTGGCCAAGCTCTCGGTGGTGGCGTTCAAGTCCTTGATCAACCCGGCACTCACCAAGGCCTACGCGACGGCCGACGGGGGTCTCGTGGACGTGACGAAGGCAACCGGCGCGTACGTTCCACTCACCCGGACCGTCCTGTACCGCCCCTACGGCACCATCCCAACCGCGGTTGCAAGCGTCTGCAGCCTGACGTGGTTCTGCGCGCAGGGGAACATTCACGCCACGACGAAGGGCTATTCCCTCATCGGCAGGCTCGTGGTCGCCAGATTTGGCGCCATGCGGCGGGGCTGAGCCCTCAAGGAAAGCCTCAGACAGAGGCACCGTGAGGCAAAGGCGCCAGGTCCACGTGTTGTCCGTCCGTTGTGCGAGGTTCAGTCCGATCGGCTCTTTTTCGCGTCGGGCCGCGGTGTCACCATCCGAACCGAGGGGCGGTGTTCTCTAGGAGCGTCACCGCCCCTCGCCATCGCGACGGACCTCTGCAACGAGCGGACGGCTGAACGGAACCCGCGCTGGGGTACCGCCGAAACCCGCGCCCTCCTGAAGCGAGATTGCACATTGGCATCCTGTCGATTCGCAACTTCAGGGCGGGCACCGCACTGTCGAGACGTTCCTGTCTGATGAGAAGGAGAGCCCCCGTTCAAACAGCGCTGCCAACTGCGATCCGCGCAAGGACCGAGGTTCTCTTCCGTGACCCGACCTCACTCGAGGCAACGAGGACATGGGCGACCTCTTGCAGGATGGCCAGTGCTGCTGGTGCGTAGCCGTCCGTCCCCACCGGCCGCATCAAGCGAGACGGCCGTAGGCACAGTTCTGATTCGGTCGCGGACCACTTTGTACACACTCCAGGTGTACAGACACCGGCCAGACTCCGACCCAGAGCAATGCCCGTCGGGCGAATAGCTGTAGAGGATCTTGACTATCGGCGTCCGGTTCCTTGGCCAGCCAGAGCCGGGCTGTCCGCGGACCTCTCCCTACAGGTGTCGCGTGAAAAGTTCGTTGCTGGCAATCTGCCATGGCCTCCTCGGCACGGCGCGGATCAATGCACATTCTTCGTGCGATGTATGCATAATTGGTCATGACCTGCACCTCCATTGAGAACTGAGCCCTGATTCGGCACTGGTGAGTGTGCGCTGCCCGCCTGCAATAGGACTGCAATGGCGCTGCAGCCTCCGGAACGGACCACGTTGAAGCTGGACGCAAGCGAGCTATACGGAAGCCGCTACAGGCTGTCGTTTGCCAGTCTTAAAGGACCACCTCTTTGCCAGAAGCATGGGACCACGTCGCGTCCGCTTCGACCGGCTGTGGCGATGATCTCGGAGGTGCCCTCCGGTGTCAAGCGCGTCGGCGCTGACGGGCTGATCCGGGCGGCCCGGACGGGTCCGTTTCGAGGGTTGGCTTCTCGTGCTGGCGATAGGACTCGCCTTCGATGACGAGCTCCCACGCCGCGCTCTTGAGCCGGTCGACGGCGGACTGGGCGAGCAGCGGATCGGCCATGGTCGCCAGCCATTCGCTCGGGTCGCGGTTCGAAGTCAACACGGTGGCCTTGGCGTGGTGGCGCTCCACGCAGAGCTCGTAGATGTCGGCAGTCTCGAGCATGTCGAGCGGCTGGAGGGCGAAGTCGTCGATCACGAGCAGGTCGACCCCGATGAGCTTGCGCATTTCCTGGTCGTAGCTGGCATCGAGACGGGCCGCCTTGAGCCTCTTGTGCAAGCGGTCGTGGCGTTCGAAGTGCACGCTGATGCGCCGCCGACACGCGATGTGCCCGAGCGCGGTGGCCATGAAGGTCTTGCCGACGCCGACGGGGCCCATGATGAAAGCGTTGCGGGCCTGCTCGACGAAGCGCATGGAGACCAGCTCGGACCAGATGGCCCGGTCATAGGTGACCTTGGCGCCGTCGTCCCAGGCCTCGAGCACCATGTGCGGATCCAGCTTGGCCGCCCGAGCCCGCACACCGGCCGAAGCAGCGTCGCGGCGGGACACCTCGTCGCTGAAGAGCTGCTCGAGGAACTCGATGTGGCCGAGGTTGTGGCTGCGCGCCAGGGCCAGGCGTTCGGGCAGCGTGGTGAGGAGCTGGCCGAGCTTGAGGCGGCGCATGAGCACCTTGAGCTCGGGCGAGACCGACGGGGTGGGCGCGCTCATTGTCCGACCTCGGTGACGCTGGCGAACTCGGAGGGATCGCGGGCGAAGCGACCCTGGATCACGACCGGTCGGGGAACGACATCGGGATCGGCGTCTTCTCGGGCGCGTTCGAGCATGCGCGAGACGAGGTTCACGTCGATCGCTTCGGCCTCGAGGGCCCGGTGACAGGCCAACTCGACGCGCTCGGGGCCCCACGTCTTGACCAATCCGAGCAAGCGGTAGACCTGGCGCATCTTGGTCCAGGGCAACGGCGTGTCCAAGATGGCAGCGGCGTAGAGGCCGATGGAGGGGCCGTGATCGGCCGCCATGCGCCCGAGGCGCTCGATGTCTCGGGTGGCGTAGATCTCGGTGCCAGTCGGCATGTCAGCAGGATCGGTGCTCTTGCTGCCTGGAGGCTTGCGGGCATGGACCTTGACCAGTTCGCCCCTCAAGTACAGCTTGAGCGTCGCGGAGTCGAGTCTCGCCCGCAGCGTTCGCCCGACCAGGTGGTGCGGCACCGAGTAGATCGCCTTGTCGACTTCGACATGGAAGTCGCGATGGACCTTGGGATCGGACCACTTCGGCGTGTCGAAGGGTGCGCCCGGGCGGGGCAAGAGCAGCGGGAGTTCCTCGGTCCGGAAGGCCTCGAGGGGTCGGCACTGGGTAGTGCCGTGGATGCGCATCCCGGCGGTGGTGTCACACCAGGTCTCGGCCCGCACCCGGCAGTCGGCCAGGTCGACGAAGGACTCTCCGGCGAAGAAGTTGTGCTGGACGTAGTGCACGACGCGCTCGACGCGTGGCTTGTCGGTCGGGGTGGCGACTCTGGCGGCGTCGATAACGAAGCCGCGGGACTGGGCGTACTCCATGAAGGCGTCGTTGATCCGCGGCGCGGTGTTCTCGGCGGTGATGACGATCGACTTCATGTTGTCGGGGATGACGACGGGGAATACCCCGCCGAAGTAGCTCCAGGCGGCCTCGAACCCTCTGATGACCTCTTCGGTCGTCTGGAGGAACGTGGGCCAGACGAACTGGTGACGACTCGAGCACGCCGTGAAGATCAGCCCGTGGCAGACCCGCCGACGCTCGCCATCGGGGATCAGTCCGAGTCGTCCGAAGTCCACCTGGAGCTCTTGTCCTGGTGGCGGATCGGTCACCCGGACCGTGACCGTTCGCCTTCCCGCCCCGCAGCGTTCGACGCAGAAGCGGGCCAGGGTGCGCGGCGGGACCTCCACCCCACAGCGGGCCAGCAGGATGCCGATCTTGGTGACGGTGAGGTCGTCTTTCAGCCAGGCCTTGATACGGGCCTCCTCGGCCAGCAGCGTCCGCCAGGCCTCACCGTGGCCGTCTGGGCGGTGCGGACGGACCCGCTCGAGAACCTGGCCGATCAGCTCGTCACTCAGCTGCTCCTCGCCGCCGGTGCGTTCAACGCCCAGCTCCCTGGCAGCGGCGATGTAGCGCCTCGCCGTCTTTGGATCGATGCCGACTCCGTGGGCGATAGGCCGCTCGCCCTCACCTTTCAGCCAGCGCCGTAGCGCCTCTTTGACCTGGACCACCGATACCTCCCGAAACGCCATGGGGCCTCCTCGCCAGCGGCTTCGGAGGCCCAGCCGAATGTCTTTTCGGCCGGCGTTGGTGGATCGTCAGGGTGGTCCCATAACTGGCAAAGAGGGTGGTCCCATGTCACTGGCAAAACCAGCGATCAACTGGTCCCATGTGGCTGGCAAACGACACAGGCTCAGGTCCGCTTACCGCTGAACCTTGGAAGAGTTCGATGTATCCGAAGAGTGGTTTCGGAAAGCCCTACAAATCGACCAGTCCATGGAATCGCCGATGTACATTGCATGGACCAAGTCCTCGTGGGCCAACATGCTTGTCGGCGCGGTCGGCCCGAAGACAGGAGGCGGCAATAGCCCTGGTTGATGAGGCCCTTAAGATGGCTCGGATCGGACAATTCGCACGAGTGGAACCAGACACACTCAACGCATACAGCACCCTCCTGGGGTGAGCATCAAGCATCGCGCTCATCACCAACTGTGCGAATCACTAGGAATCGGCCTGGCATGGTTCGGTGGCATCACCGGTCGGACGATGTCTGGAAAATCAAGTGTTGAACCCGAACCCGCCCCCCGCCCCGAGGCGACCGCTGGTGGCGGGCATGGGACTGTCCGAGCACCACCTGGAGGGACTGACGGAGCTCAGGGCATTCGGCCGGCGGCGTTAGGCGGTCGTGGCGATCCGCGGCCCTTCGTGGTTTTGTTTGAGCCGCAGCGCAGTCAGCTCAGAATCGAGCGGGATCCCAATCCCTATGGGCAACTCGCCGAACCCATCGAACCTGGACGCCAAAGCCCTCCGGCACTCTGGGCAATCGACCATCCAGCTGCCGTCGTGGGTCTTGATCGTGGGGTGATGGGGATCACGCATTCAGACCGACCTCCTCCGCGTGCCTGCCGTTTCACAACGAACCCACAATACTGCGAGGTCATAGGGATTGCAGAGGGCGAGCTCCTCAGGCCGAGCGCTGGTCACAGGCCGAAAGGAAGCCCGTGACCGACGCTCAAGCTGCGAAGAAGGCGCTTCCGGACCGTTGACGAGAAGGTGGACGGACCGACCCGACATTCGCAATTTGTGCGACCCAAGGGCAGAATCACCCTGGCACGCCGGGGTCCCCCGCCGACACCGGGGTTGGGTGTACCGCCTACGCCCGCCGCATACGTGCCCACAGCGAGACGACCCCGGCCCGCGTAGTCGGGCCGGGGTCGCTTCGTGTCATCGGCAGTCTCCGCCCTCGAGTTGAGGGTCCGTTGTGGAACGGAACTGTGAATCCAACCGCCACCCATGCCGGCGAGACCTCGACGGTGTTCAGCCCGGCGCAACCTGGCCGAGTTCGCTTCTCCCGCCGACCTAGGCCAGGGTGCCTCACGCCGCTCGGCGTCCGTCGTCCCACCCCACAGCCCGACCAGCTCCGGGTCCGCCAGCGCCATCTCGAGGCACTCCTGACGGACGTGGACCCGACTGCAGCGGCCTGAGCGTTGTCCGTCTGTTGTGCGGGGTCCGGGCCGATCGGCTCTAGTCCGCCGTGAGCCGGGCTGTCAGCATCGTGGGCCGAGGGGCAGTTACGGCTGACAATCCGGCAGATTCAGTCGTCGCTGTCCCTCGCCATTCGAGGCGGGGTCGGGTCGCCGATGCCGGTGGGGGTCACCGTGCGGCCCGATCCTGCTCCGGTCTACCGTCGACCCGTGGACCGAATGCCCGAGCCCGGCGACCGTCACCCCGGCTTCATCGCTGAGCCGATGCGGTGCTGGGCGATGGTCTACGTGTCCCGCTTACTCGTTGTCGGAGTGTTCAGTGGGAACACGATCACGGTCTCGCTGACTTCGCAGTTGATAGACGGTCAACCCCAGCGAGACCCCTGCGACCGTCAAGGCGAGGGCAGCGATACCTAGGGCCAGCCCGGTCATGACCCAAAGCTACCGTCGGATTGTTCCGTCCCGCCCCGGCGACCGTGCCCTGGCTTCATGGCCGAACCTGGTCGGTGCTGGCGGATTTGTACGACCGGAACCTACAAGCCACCCACTGCCGACAGGAGTCGAACGGGACGGGCCGGTGGTTCAGCTCAAAAGGCGACCGCTGGTGGTGTGGGCCTCTCCCGAGCACCTCGAGGGCCTGACAGGACTGGGACTTGCCGGTTCCCGCCGGACAGACCAGGCACAGGTTCTCCTTGGCGCTGATCCACTAGAGGCTGGCCAGGTACTAGAAGGTGGCTCGGGGCACCGAGGACGCGTGCACGTCGAACTCGTAGAGCGTCTTGGTCACGGGGAAGGCGGCGGCGGCCAGGCGGGCCCGGGCGTTCGAAGCGTCACGAGAGGCGACTCGGCCTCGATAGACGTGCGCAAGAACTGCTCGGGCTTACAGAGTTGCGTCTGGCCACCGTCAACAGTTAGGGCGAGAGAAGGCGCATGGCACAGAGGCGAAGTCGCGGAGTACTGCTTAGAGGTAGGCTGGCGAGTGCGGGAGGGTGTAGTGCTCATGACTCGGTCCCGATCGCGTAGTCACAGAGCGAGCGCACGGCGACGCGGGCAGGTAGACGATGAGCGCGTCACCGGGCTGGCACGGTAGGGCCACGCAGGTGCACACGGCGAGGATGGAGCGCACGTCGTAGGCGCGGAAGCGAGCGAACTGGACGGCGCGCTCGATGGCGGCCACCAGTCAGTCGGCAGTGGGCCGCCTCCAGGGCGCACAGCGCGGCGAGATCGGCGGCGAGCATGGTAGACCTCGAGCGGCGGCCGCCTTGATGAAGTCCTCGGCCGCCGGCCCGAGCGCGACGAACGCCTTCTCTGCCGCCGTCTTGGGCCGCACCGCTCGGGCGGGCAAGGGCCGCGGCCCGCCGTAGTGGTCGTCGCAGATCGCCGTCTCACCAGGGGCGACGAGTCGAGTGCTCGGCGATGATCTCGCCCAAGAACACGGCCATGACCACACCGTCGGCCACACGGAGCTCGACGGTGCGTCCGATGTGCGCCGTCGGCACCGAGTAGCGGGCCGAGCCGAAGCGCACACAGCTGAGGCGGTCGACCTTGCGCAGCACCACTTTGCCGATCCGGGCCCGGAGCGCGGGCAGGTCACCCATTAGCGGGCGCTCGATCTCGAGGCGCTCGGCCGGGATGGCCGCGATCTCGCTGTGCACCTGCGCGTTCACCTCGGCGCACCACGCCCGGCCCTTGGCGTTCGCGCTCACCAGGTCGGCCACGCTGAGCTCTTCGGGGATCATGAGGTCGGACTTCACGTAGCCGACGAGGTTCTCGACCAGGCCCTTGGACTCGGGGTCCGCCCCGCAGCAGAAGTCCGGGCACATACCGTAGTGCGTGACGAAGCGCACGTAGTCCGGCGTCGGGACGACGAGCCCGGCCACGCTGCCGCCCTTCAGACACCCCATGCGATCGGTGAGGAGGGTCTTGGGCACACCTCCGATCGTCTCCATGCACTCGGCCAACGCCGCCATGGTGGCTCTGCGCCCCGAGGTTGTCGGCGAAGTACACGAAGCGCAACCGGCTCCACGCCAGCACGGCGCAGAACACGAAGAGCGGGCCGATCTCGCCCCAGTCGAACACCAACACGTCGCTCGGCGCCCACACCCCGGGCCGACGACCGCGGTGATGGTCCACCCGCCACTTGGCCTTGGCCTCGCGGGTCTAACCCCTGATCTCACGTTGCACCGGATGCACGACCCCACCCAGGCGTGCAATCGACCACTGGAGTCCTTCCAACCCATCCTCACGGGGCCGCGAACTGTTGACGGAGCTGGTCGACGGTCGGATTCGTTCCTGCCAACGCCCTCGTGGTCTCACTGACCAAATGAGACCCAATGAGGGCGTCCCCGGCGAATATCGTGACCGAGTGCGCCGATGATCCGCTAGCCATTCGCCCAGGCCAAGCAGTTGATCGGCCTAAATGACCACTGCTTGCCATGTCGGCTGTTCGGCACCCACAACTGGCCTCACCCAGACACCCCGGCGGCGCTCCACACACAGCGATGGTTCCGTTGCAGCACGCCGTTCCCTTGGCCTTCACCGGTGCGGACCTCCTCGAGCTCGCCGTCATCGCAGCAATTGTCATAGCGGTCGGGTTCGCCCTGTGGGGGTCCTCTCGCCATCGCCACACCACGAATCACTACCGAAAGAAGTAAGCCCTTGATGCGTTTTGTTCATGTGGTCGCTATGGCCTTCGCTCCACTGTTCGCCCCACACCAATCGACCCCGGTCGCGCCGCCTGCGCCGGTCGTCGTGGCACCGCCAAGTGCCGTGGTACAGGCGAGTCCGGTGCCCACCGTGGCTGAGACGCCAGCTCTCCCCGCCAGTGAGAAAGACGTTCCCACGGTGGCACCGGACACCACTACTACGACCACGGTCCCGCTCTGCACGCTGACCTGGACGACCTACGTCGCGATCACCAACCCCGAGCAGCCCGGTGTCTCGACTCCGTCCCCGAACAGTGGATGGGACCAGGCGGCTTGCAACGAACTCGACGCCATCGTGGCTGGCTTGCCCTCCGGCTCGTCCTACGGCCTGGTCCAAGGCACCGTAGATCCGTCGACCGTCGCCCAGAGCGAGACCGCTACTCGATGAACGTGGCGCTTCGAGCACTGAGTTGGGGTGCGACGGCGGCCACGGTCTTCTCGTTCCTCGTCGTCGCCGGCCTGGTGACCTTGGCAAACCTGCGAGATCACCATCGCAGGCGTCTCAGCCAGCGTGACGCGAGGTACCCCAGGTACTGGTCGAGCAAGGGCGGCTGAGCCATGACAACGAAACCCATGAGGAGGCAGCAATGACAACCGATTCCGAGGAGATCCTACGCGCCGAGATCGAGCGGAGCTGGGCGCTGGCCCCGGTCACTTCGAGCCGTCGCTGACGAACTCGACCAGGCGGCGTCGTACTGAGAAGGTGTCGCCGACCACGAGGGGAAGAGGAAAGACGGCCGATAGGGGCAGTTGCGCCACGTAATCCTGGAGGGCGGCCCGCCCTCGTGGTTTCGTTGAGCCATGGTGCGGGCCCTACAGCCTGCCGGCGGCCTTGCCGCCGTCAGTACCCTCGCAGGACGGGTGTTCAGTCGGGCGTCCAGCGCTCCAGGTTTCCCCGGCGAAACTCGCCGCCCGGGGGTTGCCGAGGGTGGTGTTGTCGAAGATCACCACGTACAAGTCGTCGTCCATCTTCTCTTCGACCCGGCCCTCATAGGCGACCCCTCGACACGCACGCGGTCTCGGTCTCCCACCTGCAGGTCGTATTCAGTTGGCTCGCCGATCACTTCGTCGCCCATTACTTGAGCCTCCCCGTTTTCTTCCCCCACGACCCAGCAACTCGGCGATGGCGCCCACGCCAAGCAGTTGATCGGCTATCGGGCCGAGGCCACCTAAACAACATCCACGTACCACCCGATCGGGTGATTTTTGAACGGTGCCTGACGGCTAGAGATGCGTTGGCGGGCGTGCGGGGCGAGGAAACCGCCGCCCGCCCACCAGGGGCGATGCGGCCACTCCTCCATTTGGTGGCCGCTTCGCGGCCACGCATTCCCCCTGGTGCAGCCGTTTCGCGCCTGTCAGACTGGATGAAGGCACCAGGGTTTGCCAAGTCCCGTCAGTGCCTACTGGACTGACACAGCAGGGTTCCCGCATTCCTGCAGCGTGCGCAGCCAGCGAGACGACCCCGGCCCGTCGTATCGGACCGGGGTCGTCTCGTATTGGGAACGGGAACCGACCGGCTTTCGATTGCGACGAAAGCGACGGGGTGGATCGCCGATAAGTAAGAGGACGAGCGGCGCCGGCGCCATCCTCTCCTTCTCCCCCTCTAGATGGCGCCGGCCCGTTCGCTTCCGGTCATTGAAGTAAACAGAGTGAGCGTTGCGGCCGCCCTCGGGCCGGCTGCTTCGCGTTCTGGTTTCACAGCGATGCCCCTATCCCCGATCGCACAATGGGGATAGGCAAATGATGACTCCGAGAGCGAGCGGTATCCCGGCGATCGCGACATTTGGAGCCGGTTCTAACTGAGCGTTGTTATGCGCCCTGTTTGGGCCGCCAGGCCGCCAACCATCGGGGGACCCGCATTGCGCGGGGACAACGGCTCAGCGGCGAGTGGCGACGACTTCGAGGTATTCGGAGTCAATGGATAGTGCGTCGTTCTCGTTGCGGTTGTGGTCTTCGGCGAGCGCAACCAGCTGGTCGCGGAGTGAAGCTCGCCCAGCTTCGTCCAGAGCGGCGAGCGCCTTGACGATCGGTCCGTAGAACGCTCCGAACGTCTCGAAGTAGTCGTGGGCAGAGCGGTACCGGAAAGTGAAGCTTCGCCGAGTCACCTCGACATCGCACTCGGAACCTAGGAGCGCCTCGATCCCTTCCTCGGTGCCCCATTGCAGAGGAGACGGCACGCCGGCGGGGGGCGGGACGTGTCCGCCGACGATCCTGAACATCTGACCCACGAACCCCTTGGGAGTCCAGTTCGCAAGTCCGACGCGGCCGCCGGGGCGGACAACGCGCACTAGCTGGTGCGCGGCGCGTCGAGGATCGGGTGTGAACATCACGCCGACGGTGGACAGCACGGCATCGAAGCTGCCGTCCGCGAAGGGGAGATCCTCGGCATCAGCCACCTTCGTGGTGAGGGTCAACCCGTCGGCGTCCGCCCGGCGTCGGGCCCGGTCGAGCAGGTCCTCTACGTAGTCGGTGGCGACTACCTCGCAGCCGCGGCGAGCGGCGGCCAGTGCGGCGTTGCCGTTACCGGCGGCGACATCGAGGACCTTCCAGCCGGCAGACACGTCGACCGCCTCGCACAACTGCTCTCCCATCAGCTGCAGCGTGGTGCCGATCACTGCGTAGTCGCCCGAGGACCACGTGGCGTGCTGCTTCTCCTTGACTGCCGTCAGGGCCTCGAGGGTCAGGGTCTCGCTCATATCATCCTCCTGTTCGCTGCCCCGCTCGGCAGCCTCGCGGTCGCGCCCGATTCGGATGAGCTCGCCCACGTCGCAAGGTCCATCGGCGGGAACCACGACATCATCATGGCGAAGCGCCATGCAGCTGTCGTCGGCCGAACACCTCATTTCCGGAAGTCTCATCCCCGGCCTCGATGGGGCGAATGCCCCATCTCCGTTCCCAAGCGATCACCGACGATTGCCGTACGCGTCCGACGCCCGCCTCTGGGCGCTGACTAGCATCGTCACATGGTTGAGGCGGCGCCGTGGTGAGCGTCGGTAACCCGCTCGAGGCTGTCCACGACGCGTTGCGCCGCTCCGACTGGCAGGCAGCGCTAGGTGCCGCCCGCGTAGCCGGCGTGGACACCCCAGGCCTGGAAGCGGACCGGCTCGACTCGGAGGCCGAGGCCGCGTGGTGGCTCGGCCGGCTCGACGAGTGCATCGCTGCCCGGGAAGCCGCGTACCGGATCTATGAGGAGCAGGACGACCGGCGCCGGGCAGGGCAGTGCGCCGTATGGCTCTGGGAACACCACGCCATCTGCGCACGCCCAGCCGCGGCCAGCGGCTGGCTTCGGCGGGCCCGGCGAGCTCTCGACGGCGACACCGAGAGCGTCGCCTTCGGAAACCTGCTCCTGCGCGAGGCGGAGATGGCCCATGGCGCCGGAGACCTCGACCGTGCAGGCGGGCTCGCCACGACGGCGCTGGATCTTGGGAGGCGGCTGCGGTCGACCGACCTTGAAGCGGAGGCGCTGCAGACCCAGGGGCGCATCCTCATCGATCAGGGCAGCGTCGATGACGGCATGGCCCACCTCGACGAGGCCATGCTCTTCGCCGTCGAAGGGCGGCTCGGGCCCTTTTCGACTGGCAAGGTGTACTGCAGCCTCATCGCCGCGTGTGAGGAACTTGGCGATTTCGACCGGGCGGCCGAGTGGACCGATGCAACGCTGCGCTGGGCTCAACAGCATCCTTTCGCCATCTTCCCGGGCATCTGCCGGCTGCACCGGGCCATCGTCCTCAAGCGGCGTGGCGTGCTCGGGGCCGCCGAAGAGGAGGCGGCCCGAGCTTGCGAGGAGCTCCGGCAGAGCCACGTTGCCAACAGCGCGGTGGCCTGGGCTGAGGTCGGTGACATCAGACGCCGGCTCGGCCAGCTCGATCAGGCAGAGGAGGCCTTTGCCCGATCACAGGAGGTCAGTGGAGCGCCTTGTGGTGGGCTCGCGCTCCTCCGCCTGGCCCAGGGTCGCCTCGACGAGGCCATGACGATCATCACGAGCTGCGTTGCCCAGCAATCGAATCCCCTCGGTCGAGCGGGCCTGTTGGCGATGCTGGTGCAGATCGCGGTAGGAGCGGGGGACCTCGACGCCGCGCACCGTGCTCTGGCCGAGCTAGAGACGACGGTCGCCACTTTTGGAACAGCTTCGCTTCGTGCCACCGAGCAATCGACTCGCGGCCGGCTGATGCTGGCCGATGGAGACCCAGCCGCGTCCGTGGTCCTGCAGCAGGCCGTTGAATCATGGCGAGGACTGGGTGTCCCATATGAGGAAGCGACGGCTCGCACGCTTCTCGGCCAGGCGTTGCGCACGGCAGAAGACGAGGCAGGCGCGACCACATCCTTCGACGCCGCCGCCCGCTTGTTCGACCAGATCGGAGCGCGGCTCGATGCCCGCGAGGCGCTCGGTGACAGCAAGTCAGCCCTGCCCGCTGGTCTCACCGAGCGAGAGGCGGAGGTACTCCGGCTAATCGCCGGCGGGCTCACCAATAACGAGATCGCCACTGAGCTCTTCCTCAGCCCCAAGACCGTGTCACGACACCTGTCGAACATCTTCACGAAGATCGGCGTGTCGTCACGAGCGAGCGCTACGGCGTTCGCTGCCGAGCACGACCTCCTCGCTCGAAGCGATGCCAGGCGGTAGGTAACGCCCGCGCACGCAACGGTGGCCTTTCCGGGGGCCTGCCCACCCCGAATGCGATACTCGATCATGCTCTCCCAATCCTGCCGCCGGTTTCCTACCCCAGCCTGTCGCCGATGATTTTCTGCTTAAGGGATGCCGAGGAATGGGATTCCAGGCGACACGAATCCCTCGTCGCCTTGCCTGTTGAGGCGTTCCCGTGGTCGCACGCCTGAACACAGGTTCCGTAAACAGGCTGGCCTATCCAGATACTGATGCCGCCGGGCTCTTACTCGACGATGTCGCGGGGGCCACTGATTCAGCGCCACCAGGGATTCGGTCAGCGACCTTGCTAACGGCGTCAGTCGCCTGTTGAACCGCGGCTTCCTTGGTTGTTTCAACTGCGTCGCGCACGTCGGGTCGGTTCGCGATTGATCGCACCATTGTTTCTAGCTCTTGGTAGGGGCCTGTCCCCGCCTTAGAACCCAGCAAGAATCCGAGCCCGAGACCGATAAGAAAAGCCAGTTTCTTCACCGCACACCCCTTTCCGGGTCCGCACCTCGGACCCGGTATTTCAGTCTCTCTTACCCGAGACGGCACGTATCACACACCGTCGACCTCAGCGAGCTAATGCGGGCAGAATGCAGTGGTGGAGGAAACCGGAATAATGGACGAGCTGGAGGAAAGTCGCAGCGCCAGGAAGGCACTGTCTAGGCTCGTCGTGGTTGCGCTCGTCATTCTCGGACTCCTCCTGGGTCACCGGGTGAGGCAGCGTCGAGCTCTGGCCACGGGTGGTGGTTTGGGGACCTCAGCCAACCCTTGACGTTCGTCTCGAAAGGAACGCGTGTCCCCGACCACCTCGAGGGCCTGACGGGTCTCCGGGAGTTCGGCCGGGGCCGCGCGTAGGGCGTCAGACATCTAACTCGAGGATGGGCCACCTTGTGCCGGAGCTGCTCGGCCACAAGTCGACGCGGATGCTCGAGGCGCACTACCGCCACCGCGTCCGTGAGTCGTTCGGGCGCCACGTTGAGCACGTCGAAGCCATCTTCGGCGCCGGCTGAACCGAACTCGCGCACGGGTTGCTGCACAAACTCGCGCACCGAAGCGCCGGCTGAATCGAGATTGCGCATCTTCTGCGCATAACTGCTGGTCAAGCTAGTGGGCCGTACAGAGTGGGCCGTACAGGACAAGAGTGGGCCGTACAGAGTGGGCCGTACAGGACAAGAGTGGGCCGTACAGAGTGGGCCGTACAGGACTCGAACCTGTGACCCCTTGCGCGTCATGCAAGTGCGCTACCAGCTGCGCCAACGGCCCGTCGACGGAGACCTTACCACCGGGCCAATTCGGGTCCGGGTCCCGGCTGGCCCTCCCTCGGGGCGAAACGGGGGGATCCTCCCTACAATTGAGGCCATGGCAGCGAACGAGAACCAAGGGAGCCGGACCATCAACCCGCTCCCCGACCTCGAAACCCACCTCGCGCGGATTGCCGAGGACGGTTACACCATCCTGCCCGACGCCATCGAGCCTGACCTGCTCGACGAGATCGACGAGGCACTCCTCAAGCTCGAGCATGACCTGGGTACGGCTCCGGCCGACAACCTCTTCGAGGGGGTGCGGACCATGCGGGTGTACAACCTGCTCGTCCATGGAGCCACCTTCGAGAAGATCCCGGTCCATCCCAACGTCCTCCCGGTGGTGGAGGCGGTGCTCGACCCCGGCCTCTTGATCTCGTCCCTCTCGTCCATCGCCATCGGGCCCGATGAGCAGGCGCAGCCGATCCACGCCGACGACCAGCTCATCCCGCTCACCCGCCCGCATGTGCCGATCATCTGCAACACCATGTGGGCGATAACCGACTTCACCGAGGAGAACGGGGCGACGCGACTTGTCCCGGGCAGCCACCTGTTCGACGAGCCTCCGAACCCGCTGGAGCTCTACGAGACCATCCCCGCCGAGATGCCCAAGGGCAGCGTCCTGGTCTGGGTCGGGAGTCTCTGGCACGGCGGTGGCGCAAACCGCACCGACACCCGCCGGGTGGGCATCGCCATGAACTACTGCGCCGGCTACATCCGCCAGCAGGAGAACCAGCAGCTGGGGATCCCGCCGGCACTGGTCAAGACCTTCCCCCGGCGGCTGCAGGAGCTGATCGGGTACTCGGTCTACAACGGCCTCGTCGGCCACATCGAGAAGAAGCACCCGGCCAAGGTCGTCCTCGCCGAGAACGAAGACGTCGACATGGTCTGGGATCTGCTCAAGACCTGATCGGCCCTCAGGCCGCCGCCAGCACCGCCGGGGCGACGGGCCAGACGTAGTCGCGGGGATCGAGGGGGATCATCCCCTCCGAGAGGCGCCAGGCGTCGTAGCGCTCCGTCCACTCCCGGTGCCAGTCGATCTGGTCGTTGTGGAGTTGGGTGAGACCGCACTCCCAGAGCGCGGCGTAGCGCACGGCAAGGGCGAACAGGACCTCGATGGAGGCAATCGCGTCCGCCGACGCATCGTGTGCGTTCCCGATCTCGATCCCGTGGTGCGCACACAGGTCGATGAGCGTGCGTCTGCCCTTGCGGTCGGGGTCGAAGTGACGGTCGATCACGACGGCGTCCAGCACCGGCCCGCGCCATCCCCGCTCGATGGGCCCCCAGCCACACAGGTCTCGCGCCTGCGTCTCGAGAATGGTGAGGTCGTAATCGAGTTTCATCCCGACCAGTGGGACGCCGCGACCGGAAGCCGCCACCACGGCGTCGGATACCAGCGCGATCGCCTCACGGAGCGGCATGCCCTCGTCCCTCGCCCGCTCCGTCGAAATCCCGTGCACCTCGGTCGCCTCCGGCGGGATCGGGCGGCCGGGGTCGATGAGACCGGACCAGCTCCTGACCATCACGCCTTCCACCACGGACACGAGTGCATAGGACACCGGAACGTCGTTGAAGCGGTCGATCCCCGTCGTCTCGAAATCGAGCCCTATCAGCTCGCCGATCGGCCATGCATCCACGGCGCCGAGCATGGCAGTGGGGTGTGACACGACCGCGGATGCCTCCGCGCCACAAAGTCGGCCCGGACGAGATCACGCTCGACCAGCTGCGCGCAGCGCCCGTTGCTACGGTCAAGCTGATGACCGGCAGGATCCGTCCCCGGAGGCGCCGGGCGCCGGTGGTCGGCGTTGCGGCGTTGGCCGTGCTGGCCTCTGTGGTCGCGGCTGGCTTTCCACTCCCCGCTGCGGGCGCCCGACCGCCCTCGACCGCCGCCGCCGACCCGGCGGCCCTCGTCCATCCGCTCGACGGCACCGCCACCGGGCCAGTGAACCCAGGGACCGTGGGCGAGTTCCCGGGAGCGGACCTCCCGTTCGGGATGATCCAGTGGAGTCCCGACACCAGCCCTAACGCGGTGCAGGCCGGAGGTGGGTACTCCTACGACGACTCCGAGATCAGCGGCTTCAGCCTCACCCATCTGAGCGGCACGGGATGCCCGTCCTATCAGGACGTCCCGATACTGCCCACCGTCGGCGCGGTGTCTGCGCCGGCGATGGCGGTCGCCTCCTTCTCGCACGAGCAGGAGCACGCCAGTCCGGGCCGCTATCAGGTCGAGCTGGGAGGTCCGGCCCCGGTCTCGGTCTCTCTCGCCGTCACGACGCGATCGGGGATCTCGAGCTTTGACTTCCCACCCGGAACCGAATCCAACGTGCTGTTCAAGGTGGCCGACAGCATCAACCCCTCGTCTGCCGCCAGCACCCGTGTCGTCGGCCGAAACGAGGTCGAGGGTCAGGTGACCAGCGGGCAGTTCTGCGGGACCGGTACCAACTACACGGTTCACTTCGTCGCGCTGTTCGACCGGCCGTTCTCGTCGGGGGGCACGTGGAGCAGCGCGGGCACCGCTCCGGGCACTGCGACCTGCACGGGTACGTCGTGTGGCGCCTTCGTCACCTTCGACACGAGGACTCAACGGCAGGTCATGATGAAGGTCGGGATCTCCTTCGTCAGCACGCAGGATGCCCTGCAGAACCTCCGGGCTGAGGATCCGGGCTGGTCGTTGCAACGGGTCAGCGACCAGGCACAGAGTCGCTGGAATGCCCTGCTCGGTCGCATCGCCATCCGGGGCGGCACCATGGCCCAGGAGCACACCTTCTACACGGCGCTGTACCACTCACTCCTCTTTCCGAACGTGGTCTCCGACGTGAACGGCCGCTACGACGGGGGCGACGGCAAGGTCCACACGGCGGACAACCGCGAGGAGTACGCCAACTTCTCCGAGTGGGACATCTACCGCAGCGAGGTGCAGCTCGAATCCCTCCTCGCGCCGCGGGACGTGGGCGACATGGTCCAGTCGCTCGTCGACGACGCTGAACAGACGGGTTGGCTCCCCAAGTGGGCCATCGTCGGCGGGGACGAGTCGCAGATGAACGGCGACTCAGCCGACCCCGTCATTGCGGACGCCTTTGGCATGGGCGTCCGCAATTTCGACGTCGGCGCGGCCCTCCGGTACATGGTCAAGGGGGCGACGCAGAACGAGACCGGCCACGGCCTCGAAATCGAGCGCCAGTACCTCAGTCAGTACCTGTCCCAACATTACGTCAATGCGGGGTCGCTGGACCTGACGTCCATCGACTATTCCATTGGCGGCTCCGTCACGCTCGAATACGCCATCGATGACTTCTCCATCGCACAGATAGCGACGGCCGAGCACGACCGCTCCCTGGCCTCGACGATGAGTCGGCGCGCCGCCAACTGGGAGGATGAGTTCAATCCCGCCACCGGATATGTCCAGGCCCGGGGCGCCGACGGCAGCTTCCCTCCCGGGAAGGCCTTCGAGGCGTCCCAGCTCGAGCCCGGCGGCCAGACGGGCTTCGAGGAGGGCAACGCGGTGCAGTACACGTGGAACGTCCCGCAGGACCTGGCCGCGCTGGCGAACCTCATGGGCGGCGACGACGCCGCGACGCGCAAGCTCGAGACGTTCGAGAGCTCCCTCAACGCGAGCCGGGACGCCCCCTACGAATGGTCGGGTAACGAGCCGGGTGAGTGGGCGCCGTGGGAGTTCGACTACGTCGGTGCGCCTGACGAGACACAGCGGACGGTGCGCGCCATCGTGGACACCGAGTACGCGGACGCCCCGGTCGACGAGCCGGGCAACGACGACCTCGGCGCCATCTCGTCGTGGTACGTGTGGGCGGCCGTCGGCCTGTTCCCGGTGACGCCGGGCTCGGCGAACCTGGCGCTCGCCAGTCCTCTCTTCCCGTCCGTGGTGATCACGCTCGCCGACGGTCGCCGCCTGGCCGAGCAGGCCCCGGCTGCTGCTGCCTCCCGCCCGTATGTCCACGCGCTGACGGTCTCGGGAGTCACCCGCCCCGCCCCCGGCGCGCCCCAATGCCCCGGCGCGCCCGGGTCCCGCTCTCCGACAGGAACGTGGGACCTGCCCTGGCTGCCGGCCTCAGCCCTCCGCTCGGGCGGGACCCTGCACTACAGCCTGTCGAACACCCCGGACACCACGTGGGCCTCGTCGCCGGCCTCTCGACCTCCCTCGTTTGAGTCGGGCCAGCTCCCCGCAGTCGGATTCTCCCTCCCGAGCGGCGCCACGTCAGCCGCGGCCGGGCAGCCGACCACGATCCAGCTCGGGATGGCCCCGGCCGGTGACCAGGCGACCACCGTCCACTGGCAGGCCGTGGCGGACCCAAGCGGGCTGACCGTCACGCCATCCTCCGGCACGCTCACGCTGACGCCGGCCCACGCCGGCGCGGGCGGCGCCGCGGGATGCGACGCGCCCCAACCCACGGTCCAGCCGCTCACGGTCACCGCTCCGACGAGCGGGTCCTACTCACTTCGGGTCAGCCTCACCACCACCAGCGGGTTGACACTCCCCCCCGTCGTGATCGACGTCGGGGTGCAGGAGTGAGGGGTCCCTGGGTGCAGCCCGGGTCGAGCGAACGGCGCGCCGTGCCGTTCGTCACCAGGCGCTCAGCGTCTCCGAGTGGAAATCGATGATGGCCAGAAGGTCGCCGAGCCGGCCGAACACCGCCTCGATGTCGGCGGTCGGATCGGTGAGGGCTCGCTCGGCCGTGTGGGCGACCTCGGAACAGGTGCTCAGCATCAGGCTGATCCGCCCGCCGAGCTCCGGGTCCGGGCACGGGTTCCCGGACATCCACGCCGTCGCTTCCCTGGTGGCCGCGTCGAGCTCGTCCGCCGCCGCCAGCATCGTGACGTGATTCACGCTCATCGCCGCCGAGAACCTCGTCTCGGCGTTCGTCACCCGTCGCAGGTCTGACACCGCCGTCAAGAGCCACTGCTGTGTCGTGTGCCGTGTCTTTTCCATGATTTCGATGAACCCTCACGATCGGAGGCCACCACCTTGGTGTGCCGGGACCCGCCCTACAGCGATTCTGGCGAGAGCGTCCGATCTTCCATAGGGCCGTTCGTCCCCTGCGCCCACAACCTCCCGACAACAACTCTGGATCTGGGGGACGCCGCTCCGACGTCCTTCACCGACAGGCCGGATGCTGCGGCAATGGCAACCGCCCTCGGGACGGTCGCTTCACGGAAAGACCTTCGGGATGAAACCGCTTTGTCACACTCTGCACAGCCGGTGTTCAGACGAGAGGTTTACGGTGTCGCTCACGCGACGTTGGCCGGCGTCGGATCCCAGCAACCCACTGAGCCGGCGCCGACCGTGTCGCGTCCATTGCTTCGGGAACCGGTGAGACGAACGGCCGCCCTTCGGGGCGGTTGCTTCGCGTAAAGACCCTCTCGGTGCAACCGCGCCGTCACGCTCTGTACGCCAACGGTTCAGCCCTGCGCTTTAGCGTTTACGAACGCGACGAGGCCGGCGCCGTCTCCAGACCCCCGGATGGCGCCGGCCGTCTCGCGTCGGAACCACATTCGAAACGATCGTCGCCGCCGGCGCGACTTCCCTGGTCAACTCGCCCCTGAACAGGAACCCTGGCGGTGGCGGGCGGACGTATCGGGCCTTGCAGGGGCGAAAACGGGGTCCGCAGCAGTGCGCCGCAGTGCAACACTCCAGGTCAGAGTGCGTATGAGTTCTCACCGACCCGCGGACATTCGGGTGTGCCGCGGTATCTGCGCGGTATGAAACCCGATTGACCAACCGGAAGCATTGAGAACCAGCGGTTAAGCGGTGGGCGTGGGACCCTTGGAGAAGTATCAGTGAGCCGGGGCATGGTCGTCGTCCCTGATGCTCGGTGTCATGGGCGCCCCTCCCCCGAGCGGGAGCGGCGGGCGGGTCGCGGGCCCCACACCGATCCGCCGACCCGACAGGTCGCCCGGGACGTCAGCCGGAGAAGTGCGGGAGAGTCACCCAGGACGCCCGGCCCGGCTCGTGGTACACCGCCTGCTCGGCGGCCCGCAGGGTGGTGGCCGTGGCCGGCGGCTCTCCGGTGCCGAGATTGCGGGCATAGACGGGGTGGGCGCCACTGGCGACTTGGACCCGCAGGCGGTGACCGGAGGCGAAGGTGTAACCGACGGGCCACAAGGCCACCGCCGCGGTGAACGTCCCGTCCGGGTTCCGGCGGATCGACGCAGGGTCGAAGCGCTGCAGTCCGTCGCACACGTTGATGGACCGGCCGTCGGGTGAAACGTCGCAGACCCGGACGAAGAAGTCCGTGTGGTCCAGGCTCGAGCCCACGTGCAGCTCCGCCTCCACCGGACCGACGAGCTCGAGAGGCTCGCCCAACTCGTCGGAGGTGTAGACCAGGACGTCGGAGCGGGCCTCGAGAGGCCGGTTGTCTACGGTGCCCCCGGTAAGCATGCCGATGCCGCCCATCGACGGCGTCGGGTCGGCGGGGTCGTAGCGATAGCGGTCGGGCTCCGACGGGGCCTCCGGCGACATGGGCGCGAGATGGCCCCCGGCATGGAGGTACCAGCGGGTCGGCTCTGCGCGAGGAGGCCAGTCCGGCAGGTCGCGCCAATGCCCGCCTTCGCCCTGCACGTGGACCTTTACGGGGGTGGGGCCGAGAAGTCCCTCCCGGGCAAGCAACCAGGTGTCGAACCAGTCGAGTGGGGCATCGGTCATGCCGCCCTCCCCGCCCCCGCCCAGGTGCCCGCCGGCGCCGATGCGCAGATGCACCGGGGCGGGCGAGGCGCGCAGGACGACGTAGTCCTCCATCACACCGGGCAGCGGGTAGTCGTGCCAGCCGTCGACGAGCAGGGTCGGCACCGTCCATTCCGCCAGAAAGGGCCGGAAGTTCACCGGACCCCAAAAGGCGTCCCCGGCGCCGCCATGAGCGAGCTGGTCCTGGTAGAGCTGCAGGTCGACCCCGGTGAGCTGGTGGATCACCTCACCAAGAGGTAGGTGGTCGAAGCCCGCCTTCAGCTCGGCCATGCGCCGCTCGATGCCCTCCGGGGAGATGTCGGTGGTGGGGATGGCGTCGGCGTGCTTGTTGAACTGGGTGGCGCCCGCGTCCCAGGGGATGATGACCTCGAGGGCCAACGATCCTCCCGGGTACCACGAGTAGGCCCGCACCGAGGTCGACAGGGCGACGGCCATGGCCTTGAGGTACCGCGGCTTGGTTGAGGCCAACGCCCACTGGGTGAAGCCCATATAGCTGCCGCCGAACGTGCCCATGCGGCCGTTGAACCACGGCTGCGAGGCGATCCAGTCCGCTGTGTCCCGCCCGTCCCCCGCTTCGGCGAAGTAGCTGTGCGTGCCACCCGACCCGTCCGTGCCCCGGCACGCTTGCAGGACGTACCGGTAGCCGCGGGCGGCGAACTCCGGGGCCATGGCCGAGGCGAAGTTCACCCTGCCGTACGGCGTGCGCTCCAAGATGGCGGGAGCGTCGTCGATGCCCACGGGGTGGTAAACGTCGGCCAGCAGCACCGTCCCGTCCGACACGGCGATCTTGATGTCCCGCTCGACCCCAACTTCGTTGGTGCGCTCCCGCATGCCGACCCCTTTCGCGACCGGGCCTCCGGCAGCCGGCGACGTACAGACCCTATGTCAAGCCTCGTTGGCCTAGAACCCCTCACGTGCTCCAACCTGGCCTGAGTCCGCTCCCATAGGAATGCATGAGCTGGTGAGCTATCGCACGGTGCCGGAGTGTCGCACCGATCCGGCAGCAAACGAGGGGGTCACAGGACACGGGCCTGTCCGGCGCAGCGTTCGTCACGGTCGCTGTCTCGGCAACGATCAGAGAGCCGCTGCTCCGTTTGTGGTCCCGATCAGGTCGATGCAAAATTGTCGATTGACGAGGGTTCTGATGAGTAGTAAGCCCATCGTTGCGTTGTACGAGTCGCAGGGATGCGGTCGGGGGTAAGCACATGAGAGGTCGCTTCGTGTCTCTGTCGACGCACCTGCTCTCAGCGGCGGCCCTGGTACTCGGCATCCTGGTCGGAGTGACTGCGTTGTCGGGAGCCGCGGCGACCCCGCCGGCGGAGTCCCCCGACGGGGCGCTCGCTTCCAGTCCTCCCGCCGGCTACTGGATGGCGGCCTCTGATGGCGGCGTCTTCGCTGAGGGTGCCGCACCCTTCAACGGCTCAATGGGCGGCAAACCTCTGAATGCGCCCATTGTGGGTATGGCCGTCACGCCCTCGAGCACCGGTTACTGGCTTGTCGCGTCCGACGGTGGGGTCTTCAGCTTTGGGGACGCGACGTTCTTCGGCGCAATGGGTGGCAAAGCGCTGAATGCGCCCATCGTGGGAATGGCCGCGTCACCGACGGGCAACGGGTACTGGCTCGTCGCGTCCGACGGTGGGGTCTTCAGTTTTGGGGACGCGACGTTCCAAGGCTCAATGGGCGGCAAAGTGCTGAATGCGCCCGTCGTGGGCATGACCGCGTCACCGACCGGCAATGGCTACTGGCTGGTCGCGGCCGACGGTGGGATCTTCAACTTTGGGGACGCGACGTTCCAAGGCTCAATGGGGGGCATGCCCCTGAACAAGCCGATCGTGGGGATGAGCGGCATGCCAGCCGGCGACGGGTACCGGCTCGTTGCGGCCGACGGCGGGATCTTCGACTTCGGATCGGCGACCTTCCAGGGATCGATGGGCGGTACGCCTCTGAACAAGCCGATCGTTGGCATGGCTGCCACCGGCGACGGCAACGGGTATTGGCTCGTGGCGGCAGACGGAGGGATCTTCAATTTCGGGAGCGCCCCGTTCAGTGGATCGCTCGGATCGACAAAGCTCAACAAGCCCGTCGTCGCCATGGCGTCGGTCGGTCCGGCGATCGGAGGCCGCGCGCTGCTGGTCGGGACCTTTGACGGGATACCGGGGCAGTATCAGACCGTTCAAGATGCCGTGAATGCGGCGCAGCCCGGTGACTGGATCCTCATCGCTCCGGGCGATTACCACGAGCAGGCCGACCACCTCAATCCACCGTCCGCGAACGATGTCTCACTGGGCTGGTACGGCGGTGTCGAGATCCACACCAATGACATCCATCTCCGGGGAATGAATCGGAACTCGACCGTGGTGGACGGGACCAAGCCCGGTGCGCCGCAATGCAGCGCCAACGCCGGCGACCAGGATCTTGGGTCACTGAACTCAGCCAATGCCCCGCTCGGACGGAACGGGATTGACATCTGGGCCAACGGTGTCTCGGTCGAGAACCTCACTGTGTGCAACTTCCAGCTCGTCGAGGACAGTGGGGGGAACCAGGCGGGCGACGGCGGGAACGAGATCTGGTGGGACGGCGGTGACGGCAGCGGCAAGATCGGGCTGCAGGGCTACCAGGGCAGCTACTTGACGACGACCGACACTTTCAACGGCGCGGTCACCGGCGGCTCTGCCTTCGGCAACTACGGCATCTTCTCCTCGAACTCGCAGGGACCCGGAGTTTGGAACCAGACCTATGCGAACAACTTCGCCGACTCCGGCATGTACATCGGAGCCTGCCAGCAGCTCTGCGACGCGTGGGTCGACAACGCGTGGATGGAGAACAACGCCCTCGGTTACTCGGGCACCAACTCCGGTGGCACGCTCGTGATCGAACACTCGCAGTTCGACGACAACACGGACGGGCTCGACACCAACACGCAGAGCGCCGGTGATCCACCGCCGCCGCAGAACGGGGCCTGTCCATTCGGTGGGATCAGCGGCTTCACCGGCACCCACTCGTGCTGGGTCTTTATGGACAACGACTCCCACAACAACAACAATCCCCAGGCCCCTGGCGCCGGCTTGTCCGGCGAGCCGCCCGGGACCGGCCAGACCATTTCGGGTGCCACCAATGTCACCGTCATGGACAACACCTTCGCCAACAACAACGCCTGGGGCACGCTCATCGTGCCCTATCCGGACAGCGATCCCGGTCCCCCCGGGCTGTGTGCGAGCTCGGGCGGACAGCTGGTCGCTGGGTTCTGCATCTACGACCCCAAGGGTGATGCGCTCCTGAACAACACGTACTCGAGCAACGGTGGCTACGGCAACGCGACAAACGGTGACTACGGGCAGATCACCTTCTTCGGGGGAGAGCCACAGAACTGCTTCGGCGGCAACACTGCTCCGGACGGCTCGACGCCTTCTGACCTCGAGCAGACCCAGCCCCCCAGCAGCTGTGGTGTGACGACCACGGCCGCCAACACCGGCGGCGAACTCCTGACCCAGGTGTTGTGCGCCACCGGCTTTGCCTCCAGCTTCGGAACTTCGTGCACGGGGATCAACTATCCGACGCCGACAACGCCTCCGACTATGACAACGGTACCGACGAGCCTCCCGACCATGCCCAACCCGTGCCAGGGGGTGCCGGCGAACGCGTGGTGCGTGGGAGGAAAACCGGTCTAGGGCCGAACTACCCGTCGAGGAGGGGCAGGCTTCTCTGTCCTTTGTTGGTGCTCTGTGGCTCCTGCGCTACCAGCACGCCACGTCGGAGCGGAGCAAGGCGATCGCCACCTACCTCGACGACGTGATCGAGTCGGCTCGCAGTGCGCAGGAGTCCGACCGGATCCCAGTCGTCCGGGAGGAGCCGCGATATATCTGCGGTATCTGGAATGGACTCCAAGCGAGGCAAATCCTGGGCGATACCATCCGACTGCACAAACAAAAGAGGCGGCGGGCGGAATCGAACCGCCGTACGGGGCTTTGCAGGCCCCTGCCTAAACCACTCGGCCACGCCGCCGTGTACCCACACGAACGGGCGGCCAGCCTAACGGCCTGCGTGCCCCGCCCTCAGGCTCGGCCCGCAACCGGCCCGGGCCGAACCCTTCCTTAGTGCCGGAAGCGGGAAACCAACCAGAACACCCCGGCGATGAGGGCGATGACCACCGCTGCCTTCACCAAAAAGAAGAAGATCCCGGCGAGACTGCTCAGGATCCAGAAGGCGACGATGATCCCGACCACGCCCACCGCCGTCATCGCGACGGCATGGGTAAAGGTCATGGGAGTCTTGCCCTCCCTGCGTTCTACGTCTTTGCTCACGGACCCAATGCTACGTTCCCGCCATGGTCGCCGAGACGTCACTACGTGACCGGCGGGACCGCCTGCTGGCTCAGCCCGAGCTCAGGGGCCAGGAATTCTGCCGACGCTACGCGGCGGAGGCGGACGCCTGGCTCTCTGGCCTGGCCGAACGGGCGGCCGGTGACGTCCCGCGGCACCTGGCCCTCGTCGCCGTGGGGGGGTACGGACGGAGCTCATTGTGCCCCTTCAGCGACCTCGACGTGGTGCTGGTCCACAACGGGCTCCGCGACATCGGGAAGGTCGCCGACGCCATCTGGTACCCGGTCTGGGACGAGGGCGTGCACCTCGACCACTCCGTCCGCCGTCCCTCTGAAGTCCTCAGTGCGGCCGCCGAGGACGTGCGCGTGGCGCTCGGCCTGCTCGACGGACGGCTCGTCTGGGGCGAGGCGAAGGTGGCGGAACCGCTCCTCGAGAAGGCCCGCGCCGCGTGGCGCGACCGCCTCGGTGCCCGGTATCTGCCGTTACTGCAGAAGCAGATGGCCGAGCGACAGGCCAGCGCCGGCGACGTGGCCTTCCTCCTGGAGCCCGACCTCAAGGAGAGTCACGGCGGACTGCGCGACGTCAACGTGCTGCGCGCGATCTCGGCCTTTGCTCCGCTGCTGGCCGAGTACGCGGACCTGGCCTCCCTGGAGGGCGCCACGGCACTCCTCACGGACATCCGGGTAGAGCTGCACCGCCTGGCCCGGCGCGAGCACGACAAGCTTCTCCTCCAGGACCAGGACCAGGTGGCGGACGCGCTCGGGTTCGCCGATGCCGATGCACTGATGCTGGCCGTCTCGACGGCGGGCCGGCAGATCGCCTGGGTCAGCGATGACGCGTGGCGCCGGCGGCGCCTGTGGGACCCCACCCCGGCGCCAAAGCGACGATTCCGCCGTGCCGCGCCCGACCACGGCAGCCTCTCCACCCCGGTGGACCTCGGCCCCGACATGGTCGAGGTCGAGGGCGAAATCGCCCTGAAACCGTTCGCGCCGGTGTCCGACGACGCCTCGCTCCCACTGCGCCTGGCAGCCACCGCGGCCGAGCTGGACCGGCCCATCGCCAAGGGGTCGCTGCACCGCCTGGCCGACCGCATGCCCCCACCCGGCGACCCATGGACGGACCAAACACGTGCTTCCCTGGTCGCCCTGCTCGGACTCGGTCGCCCCGCCATCGACAAGATCGAGTCTCTGGACCAACACGGCCTGCTCGTGCGGCTGATTCCGGAGTGGGCGGCCGTCCGCAACAAGCCCCAGCGCAACGCCTACCACACCTTCACGGTCGACCGTCACCTCCTCGAAGCCGCCGCACTGGCCGCCGGGCTCACCGACACCGTCGAGCGGCCGGACCTCCTCCTCGTCGGCACTCTCCTGCACGACATCGGCAAGGGTTTCCCGGGCGACCACACCGCCATCGGCATTGGGGTGGTCGACCGCATCGGCACTCGCATGGGGTTCGCCCCCGCCGACGTCGCCGTCCTGGTCGATCTCGTGCGCTACCACCTCCTGCTGCCCGACACCGCCACCCGGCGCGACCCTCGACGATCCCACCACCATCGCCCGCGTCGCCCGGGCCGCCGGCAACCGTCAGACGCTCCACTTGCTGGCGGCGCTGACCGAGGCGGACAGCAGGGCCACCGGCCCCTCCGCCTGGGGTACCTGGAAGGCCGGCCTCGTCGCCGATCTCGTCGAACGCGCCGACCGCGTGCTCCAGGGCGAGAACGAACCGGCCGCGCCGGACCGCATCGTGACAGCCAACCGCGCGCTCATGGCGGAGGTGCGCGCCGCGGGACTCCCGTCGGTCTCGCTCCAGCCCCCCCACGTCATCGTGGCGGCGCCGGACCGGCCGGGCCTCTTTTCGGACGTGGCCGGCGCGCTCGCGCTCAACGGCATGGACGTGCGGGCCGCCAACGTGAGCGGCGAGGGCGGCGTCGCCGTGGAGGTGTTCACCGTGGAGGTGGCGCGCGGGACCTGGCCCGATACGGCCAAGCTGCGCGACGACCTGGCCGCGGTTCTCTCGGACCGCATGGCGATCGGCGAACGACTTTCCGAGCGCGAGCGCGTCTACCCGCTCCGACGCGGGTCCGCCGCCCATCTGCCCGGGAGCGACGTGAGCGTCGACAACGAGGCCTCCGAGACCGCCACCGTCCTCGAGGTACGGGCCCCCGACGAAATCGGCCTGCTCCACCGCATCACCCGGGCCCTCTTCGTCGCTGACCTCGACGTGGTGTCCGCCCGGGTCTCCACGCTCGGCGAAATGGTCGTTGATGCTTTCTATGTTCGGGAGTCCGGAGGGTCCAAGGTGACCGATGCCAGCCGGCTCACAGAAATCACGACGAAAATTGAGGCCGAATTGGGCCTTTAGGCGTCCCTTCTCCCCGGTAGAATCGTGCTGCTATGTCCGGCGAACACGCGCGCGCCCGAAGCGGCCCACGACGGTGGGTCATCGTCAGCGTGTGCGTGACGGTGATCGTCATCGCGGCCGGCGGGTTCGTCGCCGTCGACCGGCTGCACAACAATCAGGCCGCCGCCACGCCGTCAACCCCACCTCCGGCGCTGACTGTCGCGTCCGTCTCGCCGACCGGAGCCAACGTCGCCGCCGGATCCACCATCACGGTGCAGTTCTCCACCGACCTCGCCCCGGGCAGCCCCATGCCCACACTCAGCCCGCCCGTCGCCGGCTCGTGGGCCGTATTGTCGCCGTCGTTGCTCGAATACCAAGCGGTCGGGCCGCTCGTCCCGGGCGCGACCGAGACGGTCACCGTCCCCGGGGGGCCTTCGGGCGTCGTTGGCTCGCAAGGCCAGCACTTGGCGCAGTCGGTCACGTCACAGTTCTCCGTGGCGCCCGGTTCCGTCCTGCGGCTCCAACAGCTGCTGGCCGAACTGGGCTACCTCCCTCTGACGTTCACACCGGCATCGCCGCTGACGTCGCCCACGCAGGAGGGCAACGACCAGGTGGGAGCGTTCACCTGGCGCTGGCCGGACCAGCCGCTCGCGCTGGAGACGCTGTGGACACCCGGCACCGACAACGTGATCACCCAGGGCGCCGTCATGAACTTCGAGTCCCAGAACGGCCTGCAGACGGACGGCGTCGCCGGACCGCAGGTGTGGACCGATCTGCTCGCTGACGTGCAGAGCGGCAAGGGCGATGCCCTGCCGTGGGACTACGTCCTGGTGAGCCAGTCCCTGCCCGAGTCGGCCACTGTCTACTCGAATGGCGCCCCCGTCTACAGCACCCCGGTCAACACCGGGGTGGCCGGAGCCCCCACGGAGAACGGCACCTGGCCCGTCTACGCCCGCTACACCGTGACCACCATGTCGGGTACTAACCCGGATGGCTCCCACTACGTCGACCCCGGCATCCCCTGGGTGAGCTACTTCCACGGTGGGGACGCGCTGCATGGGTACGTTCGGGCTTCCTACGGCTTTCCCCAGAGCGACGGATGCGTCGAGATGCCGATCGCCAATGCGCAGACCGTGTTCCCGTTGACCCCGCTCGGGACGCTGGTCACCGTCCAGGCCTAGGCCCGGGCCGGGGCCGGGTGGTCCGAGCTGGGCCGGCTGCCGCCCTAGTGTCTGTCTGCGATGTCTACGTTTCGACGGGTCGTCGACATCTTCGGGCGGGTCCTGATCGGGTTCGGTGTCCTGCTGTTGCTGTTCACGGCGTACCAGATCTGGGGCACCTCGATCCAGGAGGCCCGCACCCAGTCCGGGCTGCGCACCCAACTCCAACGGGAAACCAACGACCAAGCCGTCCGCCGCGCCCTCGCCGAGGAATCTGCGCTCGACAAGCTGCCGACCGGACCTCCCGTGACTGCTCCGTCCACGGCCGCCCCGGCTGAGGGTGAGCCGATCGGCGACATCCGGATCCCGGTCATCGGCATAAACCAGGTCGTCGTCGAGGGTACGAACACGCCAGACCTCCGCAAGGGTCCGGGGCACTACACCGGAACCCCTCTCCCCGGCCAGCCGGGCAATGTCGCCATCGCCGGCCACCGGACCACGTACGGCCATCCCTTCTACAACCTCGATTCGGTCAAGGTCGGAGATCCGATCGTCCTCACCACGCTGCAGGGGATCTTCGTCTATGACGCCACCAAGAGCACCGTCGTCTCGCCCAGTGACACCAGCGTCGTTGACAACGTCTTCGCGGACCGGCTCACCCTTACGACCTGCAATCCGCGCTTCAGCGCCTCGAGCCGCCTGGTCGTGCAAGCCACCCTGGCCCACTCCCAGCTCTTCCCCAACTCGGGCCTGCCCGTGCAGCGGCTCCACGCGGATCCGAAGAGCCAGAACCTGGCCGGCGACTCCGCCGTCGGGCTCACCAGCGCACTGTTCTGGGGATTCCTCACGGCGCTCGTCGTGGCAGGGATCCTCTACGCGGCCTACCGTTTCCGGCGCCAGCGCTGGGTGATCTACGGCGTGGGCGTCCTGGGCACCCTCGTGCTGCTCTGGTTCTTCTTCGGGGCCATCAGTCCCTTGCTCCCGGCCAGCTTCTAGCGCCCATGCTCGTCGAGGAGCCGCTGGCCGACCACTTCAGGGGCTTCGCCGCCGTGGTCGAGCGTGACGGTGGCACGACCTACCCCGCCATCTGCCGGGCGATCGCCGACGATGACGACGTCCTGTCGATCCTCGACCGCGCGCCGCTGCCCCAGCGTCGCCCCCTGCTGCTCCTGGCGGCCGTGCACTTCCTGCTTCTCTCCGGTACCGACCACCCCCTGGCGGCGTACTACGACACTGTGGCCACCGTGCGCGGCGCTGCGACCGACGCCCCGGCCGGCGGCGACGTCGCCGCCGCGTTCGCCGACTTCTGCCGCGTGCACCGGGCCGCGGTCGAGCGGCTGGTCGCCACCCGCACCACCCAGACCAACGAGGTCGGGCGCTGCTCCGGCCTGCTCCCCGGGCTCTGCGTCGTCGCAGCACAGTACGAGTGGCGGGAGCCGCTGGCGCTGCTCGACCTCGGCACCTCGGCGGGCCTCAATCTGCTCTTCGACGACTACGGCTACACCTATCGGGCCGCCGAGGGCGGCGCCGTCCTCACCGCCGGGGCGGCGAACTCGGCCGTCGCGCTCGAGTGCTCCGTGCGGGAAGATCTCACGCACCTGCCCGAGCTCCGCCTGCCGGTCATGGCCGGACGGGTCGGGCTCGATCTCTCACCGGTGAACCCGTTCTCCGACGAGGAGGCCCGGTGGCTGTTGGCCTGCCAGTGGCCCGACAACCTCGCGCGCTTCGGCCGCCTGCGCGCCGCGCTGGCCAACGTGCGCGCGGCGGCGCACCCCCCGCGTCTCGAGCGCGGCGACATGCTGGTGGACCTGCCCGAGGTGGCCGCCACCATCGCCGGCGACGGGCCACTGGTCGTGTTCCACTCCTGGGTGGCCGCCTACCTCAGTGAGCGGCAGCAGCGCATCCTGGTCGACCAGGTGGCCGCCCTCGGGGCGCGGCGGCCCGTGCACCACCTCTACTGCGAGTCGCCCTTCGAGACTCCTGGCCTGCCCACGCCCCCGTCCCCGGTGCCGCGGGAGGGGCCGGATCTGGCCACCACGCTGGTCCACATCGGCCCCAGCCCGAGTCCGCCCGTGCGCCTGGCCGACACCCATCCGCACGGGTACTGGATCCGCTGGTGGGTACGGTCCGAACCCACAGATCGCGTCTGACCAGATCTTTGCTGCTCAGAACAGGGCTACCAAGGCGAACCTTGCCCCTCGCGCGAGTTGATCTGTTGGGTCGAAGATGCCAAGCGGAGATGACCCGAGAACGCCGCATTCGCCAGACCCAGGAGCAGCTTGAGGAAGGACACCGTCGGCCTGCTGCTGGTCAGGGTGCAAGCACCGCGAAGGCACCAGATAGCAGTCGGCTGGGTACCCCCTGTCCCCGCCGGACGACGGGGCAGCTCGGCACTGTTGGGAAGTTCAACCCGACTGTTATCCGGCGTACCGGGCGTTACTTTTGTGTGGGCAATATCCTGGGCAAACGCCACGCGATCCATTCGTGCACGTCACGCGGGACGTCCCGATGCACGAGAGTCCCGGAGGAGCGTGGCCGATAGCATCGCATGCATGCACGCCGGCGACGACATGCAGGATCCCCCTCTCCCTGACGATCGTCGAAGGCTGAGCCGCCGCACCCTCCTCGGGTACGCAGGCGCAGGCGCGGCTGCTGGTGCCCTCGGGCCGGTGCTCTCCGGCGGGGCGCTGTCCCGGACGGCAGCGGACGGGCCGGGTCAGGGAGGCGTCCCTGTGAGCCCCTGGTCGCCGCAGTACGAGGCGCTGAAGGTCCTCGGGCGCAGAGGCTTGCGGCTCCCGGACTCACTCCCCTTCCCGGATCTCCCCGCCGGCACCGACACCATGCCGACCATCGAGCACGTGGTCGTACTCGTCATGGAGAACCACTCGTTCGACAACATCCTCGGGATGCTCGGCCGGTGCGACGGATTCACGCTCGGACCTGGCGCGCAGCCCACAGCATCCAACCCATACGCCGATGGCCGGATACAGCACGCGTTCCACATGCCGACGACGTGCCAGCTGCCCGGCGCACCAGGCCAGGAGTGGTCGATTTCCCACGGCGCCTACGACAACGGCGCCATGGACGGCTTCGTCCGTGGTTCGGGCGCAGTGGCGATGGGCTACTGGACCCAGGACGACCTTCCGTTCACCTACAGCCTGGCGTCGTCGTTCCCCGTCGCCGACCGCTGGTTCTGCTCAGTTCTCGGGCAGACGGATCCCAACCGCCGCTACGTGATCGCTGGGACCTCAGCTGGGATGACAGACGATGTCGGCCAACCGTCGCAGACCGCCCTCCTGTCGCAGCAAGCGAACGGGACTATCTTCCAGAGGCTCACGACGTACGATATCGACTGGGCCAACTACGTGACCTCCTTCCCGGTGGGTGCGACACCGGAGCTCTACCCGGTCAACGACACGCCCTTGGAATCGGGCTCGAACCTACGGCCGTTCGACCAGTTCTTTAGCGACGCGGCGGCGGGATCGTTACCGAGCTTCTCCTTCCTCGACGAGAACTACGACACACAGTCCCAGGAGAACCCGCAGAACATCGTGGTGGGCGAGGCGATGCTCGCCCAGGTGGTCCAGGCATTGGGCAACGGGCCGGGTTGGGCGCGATCGTTGCTCGTCGTCACCTATGACGAGCACGGCGGTTACTACGACCACGTGCCGCCTCCCGTTGCCCTGGCGCCAGACTCAATTGCCCCCGTCGTCCTGCCCAGCGAGAGCACCTACGACGGTTTCGAGCGCTACGGGTTCCGCGTACCTGGGCTCATCGTGTCTCCGTACTCGAGGCGAAAGCACGTGAGTCACACGGTGTTCGACCACACCTCGATCCTCGCTCTGGTGGAGCGGAAGTGGAACCTGCCGGCGATGACATATCGTGACGCGAACGCCAACGACCTCACCGATCTCATCGATCTCGACGCCATGGCCCGAAGCCAACCGATCTTCCCCGCGCTGCCCCCTTTGGCGGCTGCGGGTAACACTCCGGAGGCATTGGCGTGCTCCACATCGGGTCCGGGGACGATACCTCCACCGGACAGCATCACTCCCGCCTAGTCGTCCGGCCCCCACGGCGCATCGCGCCGGGCCGGCACCTGCACCCCGTCCTCGGTGACCATGGAGGCCGCGCCGACCGCCCCCCGCCCGAAGCGGTTGCGGATGGCGTCCACCGCCGCCGTGACGTCGTGCCAGGACTGCTCCCGCGCCGTGGCGCTCTGGTTGTCCTCGCCGAGCCCGTCCCCGAGGTCGAAGGAGAGCTGGTCCACCCCGCCGGCCGCCAGCCCCGAGGCGCTCACGCCGAGCAGGCGGATCCCCTCGCCGGGATCGACGCCGGACAGCAGCGCCGCCGCCACCTGCCCGATGGCGCCGCCCGTGGCGATGGGTCGCTCCATCGTGTGCGACCGCGACTGCAGGGAGAGGTCCTTGAACTTGACCTTGACCGTGATCGTCCGGGCCGAGCTCGACGCGCCGCGCAGCATGGTCGCCACCGACTCGGCCATGCGCAGCACGTGGCGCTCGAGCTCGTGGGGATCGACGAGGTCCTGGCTGAAGGTCTCCTCGTGCCCGATCGACTTGTTGGGGCGGTTCGGGTTGACCGGATCGGGGTCCTCGCCGCGGGCCAGCGCGGCCAGATGGGCGCCGCTCGCCTTGCCGAGGCGGCGCACCACGGTGTCGAGGGGCAGGGCCGCCAGGTCGCCCACCGTCCGCACGCCCAGATCGTGCAGGCGCTTCGCCGTGGCCGGGCCGACGCCCCAGAGCGCCTCCACGTCGTGCCCGTGCAGGAAGGCGAGCTCCTCGGCCGGCTCGACGAGAAAGACGCCGGGGCCCGGCTCGAGCCCGGCCCGGCTGGCCCGCGGCTTGGCGGCCCGCGAGGCCAGCTTGGCGATCATCTTGGAGCGCCCGATGCCGACGGCGCACTCCAGGTGGAGCTCGTCGCGCACCCGGCGCCGCAGGCCGTGGGCGATGTGCACCGGCGACCCGAGCAGGCGGACCGCGCCGGCGACGTCCACGAAGGCCTCGTCGAGGCCGATCGGCTCGACCATGGGGGTGATGTCGGCCAGGACCTTGTGCAGCTCCCCGCTGACCTCGGCGTAGCGGCTGTGGCGCCCCGACAGGAAGATGGCCTCGGGGCAGAGCTGGCGGGCCCGCACCGACGGCATGGCCGAGTGCACCCCGTAGGCCCGTGCCTCGTAGGTGCACGAGGCCACGACACCGCGCGCGCCGGCGCCGCCCACGATCACGGGCTTGCCGGCCAGGGAGGGGTCGTCGAGCACCTCGACCGACGCGAAGAACGCGTCCATGTCGACGTGCAGGATGGTGGGGACGACCGGCCGCTCAGCCACCGAGGGTCAACCGGCGGAACCCCTCGGCGTAGGCGACGCCGGCCCGCCGGCCCTCCTCGGCCGCCCGGCGCCGCACCGCCTCGCCCGCCCAGCCGTCCTGGCCGGCGAACTGGGTCCGGTGGCACTCCACGGCCGACGCCTTGGTCTCGATCGTGTCGGAGATGTCCACCCACTCGTCGGGCTCGAGCGTCGCCGACAGGAGCACCGTGGACACCTGGTGGGGCGGCCCGGCGTCGGGGAAGTAGTGCGGGAGCGCCGCGGCGGGCGCCACGGCGTCGAGCAGCGCGGCCCCGGCGATCCGGTGGTCGCGGTGGTTGAAGTAGTCCTGCCCGAAGAAGACGGCCGTGGGGTCGTGGCCGCACACGACGTCGGGACGCAGCGCGCGCACCCGCTCCACCAGGGTGCGCCGGAAGTCGTCGGAGTCGGTGAGCTCGCCGTCGGGGAAGCCCAGGTTCTCGACGCTGGACAGCCCGATCAGCGCGGACGACGACTCGAGCTCGGCGGCGCGCTCGGCGGCCAGCAACTCCGGCTCGACGGCGGGGTCGGTCGTCCCCTTGCCCCCGTCGGTGCACACGACCAGGTGCACGGCGCCCCCCGCCTTGGCCCAGCGGGCCAGGGTGCCGCCGCAGGCGACGTCGGCATCGTCGGGATGGGCGTAGACGGCCAGGACGATGCCGGGCGTCTCCTCCATCACTTCCGCTTCGGCTCCGTCGTCTTGGTCAACAGCCCCGCCTCGCGCTGGAAGTCGCCCGCCTCCTCGAAGCCCTTGTAGACGCTGGCGAAGCGGAGGTAGGCCACGTCGTCGAGGCTCTGCAGGCGCTCGAGGACCGCGACGCCGACCTGCTGGCTGGTCGGCTCGGTCGTCTCCGCCCGCAACGCGTCCTCCACGGCCTGGGCCAGCTCCTCCATCTGCTCGGCGGTGACGGGCCGGTTCTTGGTGGCGGAGCGGACGCCCTCGACGACCTTGGCCCGGTCGAAGGGCTCACGCAGCCCGCTGCGCTTCACCACCCACAGCGGGACCTCCTCGACCCGCTCGAACGTCGTGAAGCGGCGCTCGCAGCCGAGGCACTCACGGCGGCGCCGGATGGCCCCGCCGTCCTCGGCCTGGCGCGAATCCACGACGCGGTCGTCATCGACACCGCACCAGGGACACCGCACACCGCCGACGATAGTCAGGGAATGAAGATGTGCTCCCCCGGCACGACCAGCTCGTCCCGGTCTCGCGGACCAGCTGCCCGGTCAGCGAGGCGGCGTGGGCCGGGTCGGCCCGGGTCGGCGATGGACGCCAGCGTGTCGCCCGACCTTGACGATGTACTCCTGACCCTGCGCCGGCGCCGCCTGGGCCAGGGTGCTCCCGCCGAAGGAACGGATCGGCAGGGCGAGCAGGACCAGCAGGGCCGCGACGAACGCCGCCACGACCACCCGGCGGCGGCGCACCCGGGGGGAAGGTGCGGTCCGCGCCGGCTGGTCGGGCAAGGACGTACAGCCGGGGGCGGTACGCCTCGAACTCGAGCTCATATGCGACCGACATGGCGTCTCCCTGTTCCGAACACCTGTTCGCTTCGTCCACATTGGATCACGAACACCTGTTCGCTGTCAACCGTCGATCCGAACAGCTGTTCGCACACGGCGACGGACCTTAGGGAGCGCGGTGTGACAACCACCGCGGCTCGCTAACTTGACAATTCCGAGTGGATTTAGTCAGGATTAGGTCCCCCGCCGGTCCGGCCGAGAGGAAGCCATGACCACCGCCACCTCCGTCCAGCTCGACATCGCGCCCCTCTCGGGCACGATCGGCGCCGAGATCCGCAACATCGACCTGCACCAGCCGCTCGACCCCGAGACGCTGGCCGCCGTCCGCCAGGCCCTCCTCGACTACAAGGTGATCTTCTTCCCGGGCCAGCACCTGTCCCCCGACGAGCACAAGGAATTCGCCGCCTCCTTCGGCGAGATCACCGTCGCCCACCCCGTGATCCCGGGCCTCGAGGACCACAAGGAGGTGTTCGAGATCGACTACACGAAGGCCCGGGCCCTCGTGGGCGGCGTCCGGCTCCGAGTACGACGACCGGGAGAACTGGCACACCGACGTCACCTTCGTGGAGACGCCGCCGCTGGGCTCCGTCCTCAACGCCATCGTGATCCCCGCGGCCGGCGGCGACACCCTGTGGGCCGACACCCAGGCCGCCTACGAGGGGCTCTCGGACCCCGTCCGCCAGTTCGTCGACGGGCTGACCGCGGTCCACGACGGCACCCGCTCTTCGGCAAGGTGCTGGAGGCGTCGGGCAAGGGCGAATGGGACGGCGAGACCTTCACCGAGCTCGTCCAGGTGGAGCACCCGGTCGTGCGCACCCACCCCGAGACCGGGCGGCGCAACCTCTTCGTCAACCCGGGGTTCACCCAGAGGATCAAGGGCCTCACGGCGCGCGAGAGCGACGCCATCCTCCAATTCCTCTACCGCGCACATGACGACGCCCGAGTACGTGGTGCGCTACCGCTGGGAGGAGGGCGACCTCGGCTTCTGGGACAACCGGACCACCATGCACTACGCCATCCACGACTACGGCGACGCCCACCGGGTCATTCAGCGGGTCACGATCCGCGGCGACCGGCCCTTCTGACGACAGACCGGCCCACGCGACCCGTCGACCGCACGGCAGCCCGCGAGCTCCATCACCGACCGCCGCCGTGCAGCGGGCCCAACGAAGGGAACGACCCGCACCATGCTCCCGACGCCTCAGCGCGCCACGACCGCCACCCGCCGCGCCGCGGCTCGCCGCCACCGCCGTCATGGCGGGCCTCGCTGGTCGCTCGGCGCATCGCACTCGGCGCCACCGCGACCGCCGCGTCGGCGCGGACGGCCAAGACCGACGTCGCTCGCCGGCGTGACCATCACGTTCGGCGACCAGCTGAAGGAGTACCAGACGATCTTCGCGGCGACGAACGCGCTGAAGGGCGCCCAGTACACGGTCAACTGGACCAACTTCGTCGGCGGCCCGCCGGTCATCGCGGCCGAGACCGGGGGCTCCGTCGACCTCGGCGACATGGCCGAGACGCCCACCATCTTCGCCCAGGCGGCCGGCGACCCGGTGAAGGTGGTGGCGGCCACGGTGGGCGCCAACCCCAAGATCTCGCCCTTCGACATCGTGGTGCCGACCAGCTCTCCCATCAAGACGGTGGCCCAGCTGAAGGGGCAGACCGTGGGGGTCCAGGAGGGCACGGTGGAGCAGTACTTCCTCATTCAGGCGCTGGCGAAGGCCAAGGTGCCCTACAGCGCCGTCAAGATCGACAACCTGGCGGTCACCACCGCCTCCACCGCGGTGACCAACGGCCAGGTGGCCGCGGCCGTCATCAGCCAACCGCTCACGGCGCTCGACCAGGCGACCGGGAAGGTCCGCATCCTGGAGAGCGGCGCCGGCATCATCACGACCTACGGCTACCTCACCGCGAGCAGCGCCGCGCTGGCCAACCCGCAGAAGGCCGCCGCGCTGACCGACTTCATCGGGCGCTTCTACAAGGCGGCGGCCATCCTGTTGAAGGACCCCAAGCTGGCGGCGGAGACCTACTCCAAGACCTACGGCGTCCCCCTGGCCGTGGCCGAACAGGCCGTCGCCTCCGTCGCAGGCCAAGGGCACGCCGATCACGCCGGCCATCATCAGCTACCAGCAGAACGAGGCCAACACGTTCCAGAAGCTGGGACTGGTCTCGTCGCACCTCAACGTGAAGGGGATCTTCGACCTCCCCTTCAACAAGGTGGTTGCCCACAATGCGGGACTCCAGTCGTGAGGCGACGAGACCGATGACGCAGCTGGCCACGCCGCCGGTGCCACGACGCATCGAACCCGGCGACGGGCCCGGTGCCGCCGGGCGACGGGCTCGTGCGCCTGCCCATCGGTGACGCGAGCGCCGAAGCGCCGGCGGGCGGCCGTCCTGCTGCGCCTCCTCATCCCGGTCGCGATCTTCCTCGCCTGGTGGCTCCTCACCGGCACCCACGTGATCGAACCCACCACGCTGTCGACGCCGAGGGCGACCTGGGACGCCTTCACGGACCTGTGGAACACCCAGGACCTGGTCGGCGACATCGGCGTCTCGGTGCGCCGGGCCGCGTTCGGCCTGGCGCTCGGCGCGGGGACCGGCCTCGTGCTCGGCATCGTGGTCGGCCTCACGCGTCTCGGCGAAGAGCTGCTCGATGCGCCGATGCAGATGCTGCGCATGGTCCCCTACCCCGCCGTCATCTTCCTCTTCATCATCTGGTTCGGGATCGGCGAGACGGCCAAGGTGCTCCTCATCGGTCTGGCCACGCTGTTCCCGATGTACCTCAACACCTCCAACGGCGTGCGCAACGTCGACCGGCGCGTCGTCGAGGCGGCGCGCAGCTTCGGGTTGGGCGGCCGGCGCCTGGTGCGCCAGGTCATCGTGCCGCTGGCCATGCCGTCCATCCTCACCGGTCTGCGCTTCTCGGCCGGGATCGCGGTGATCGCCCTCGTCTTCACCGAGAGCGTCGGCGCCAACCAGGGCATCGGCTACCTGGTCGCCCAGGCCGACAGCCTGGACAACATCCCGGACCTGGTCGTCTGCGTCATCATCTATGCGATCCTCGGCATCGCCGCCGACCTCCTCGTCCGCCTGCTGGAGCGGTTCGCCATGCCGTGGCGACGTCACAGTGCAGTCCGATGACACGGGCAGTCCGATGACACGGGCAGTCCGATGACGCTCGTCACCACCGCTCCCGCCGCCATCGGGCTCGGCGTCGGCAAGTCCTTCGGCGACCGCACCGTGCTCCACGACCTCGACGTGACCGTCGCCCGCGGCGAGTTCGTGGCCCTGCTCGGCGCGTCGGGCAGCGGCAAGACCACGCTGCTGCGCATTCTGGCCGGGCTCGAGGCGGCGTCGGCCGGCGAGGTGCTGGTGCCCGAGGTGCGGACCGTGGTCTACCAGGAGCCCCGGCTCGTGGCCTCCATGCGCGTCTGGCGCAACGTCGTGCTCGGGCTGCCCCGGGCCGCCGCCACCCGGGCCGCGGCCCGCGACTCGCTCGCGCGAGGTCGGCCTCGAGGACCAGGCCGACGCCTGGCCCGGCACCCTCTCGGGTGGCGAGGCCCAGCGGGTGGCCCTGGCCCGGGCCCTCGTGCGCGAGCCGGAGCTCCTCCTGCTCGACGAGCCCTTCGCCGCCCTCGACGCCCTGACCCGCCTCAAGATGCAGGACCTGGTGGCGGACCTGTGCGCCCGGCACCGGCCGGGTGTCCTGCTGGTCACCCACGACGTCGAGGAGGCGGTCCTGCTGGCCGACCGGGTGCTCGTGCTGCGCGAGGGCCGGATCTGCCTCGATGTCGCCGTCGACCTGCCCCGGCCGCGCCGCATCGGCGGTCAGACGTTCGACGCGCTGCGCGACCGTCTCCTGGCCGAGCTCGGCGTCCACCGGGAAGCCGCCCCGGCCTGAACCTATCTCCACGGAAATCGACAGCGAACAGATGTTTGCTTTGGCCCGACTGCTTGGGTATGTTGGTGGGTCACGAACGGATGTTCGCCCCCGGGAGGGGCCCGGCGGCAGGCCGGGGTGGGCACCAAAGGAGACGCCGATGGCCGAGGTCCTGAGCGGGAAGCGGCTGCAGATCCTCAACTTCATCGCCGACTGCCAGCGCGACCGGGGCTATCCGCCCTCTGTGCGCGAGATCGGCGAGGCGGTCGGGCTGGCCTCCTCGGCCACGGTGCACACGCATCTGGCCGTGCTCCAGCGCGAGGGCTACCTGTCCAAGGACCCGAGCAAGCCCCGGGCCATCCAGGTCCACTTCGACCCCGACACGTCGTCCCGCCTGGCGGCCTCGGCCGTGCACAACGTGCCGCTGGTGGGCGAGGTGGCGGCGGGAACCGGCGTGCTGGCCGAGGAGAACATCGAGGAGCTGCTGCCCATGCCGGAGCAATTCACCGGCAGCGGGCCCTCCTTCATGCTGCGGGTCCGGGGCGACTCCATGACCGACGCGGGGATCTTCGACGGCGACTACGTGGTGGTGCGCCAGCAGCCCGAGGCGGACAACGGCGACGTCGTGGTCGCCGGCATCAACGACGGCGAGGCCACGGTCAAGACGTTCAGCCGCAGGAACGGTCGGGTGGTGCTCACGCCGGCCAACACGGCCTACGAGCCGATGGTCTTCGACGCGCCCGACGAGGTGACGATCTTCGGCAAGGTCGTCACCGTGGTGCGGCAGCTCAACTAGACCCCCTATTTGAGCAGGCGGGAGAGGCGGCGGTCGGCCAGCACCTTGCCCCCCGTCTGGCACGTCGGGCAGTACGCCATCTCGTAGGACTCGAACGACACCCGCTCCAGCGTGTCGCCGCACGGGGTCGGGCAGGGCTCGCCGAAGCGGCCGTGCACCTTGAAGCGGCCACCCAGCTTGGCCTCCGACAGGCCGCCCTCGCGGCCGCGCTCGAGCTCGAGGGCCTCGGCCAGGACGTCGGTGGCGGCGGTCAGCAGCGCCTCGCGCTCGGCCGGGCTCAGCGAGCGCAGCGAGGCGAACGGCGACAGCTTGGCCCGGTGCAGGATGTCGTCGCCCCAGCCCCGGCCGATGCCCGCCACCACGTGCTGGTCGCGCAGGTCGGTGGTGAGGTGACGCCGGGAGTCGCTGGTGCGCACGAACTCGGCGAAGGCCTCGCTCCCCGGCTCGGGCCCGAGCCCGTTCAACGGCCCGTCGTCGCCCGGCGCCAGGACCCACCACGAGGCCTTGCGCTGCGTGCCGTACTCGCGCACCAGCACGGCGACGGTGGAAGGGTCCTCGCCGGCCGTCGTGAACGTGAAGCGGGCCACCGCCCCGCGCGGCTTCGTCTTCTTCGGCGGTTCCTCGATGTCGAGCCGGCCGGCCTGGGACAGATGGAGCACCATCCGGTTGCCGTCGTCGAACTCCCAGACGAGGTACTTGGCCCGGCGGCCGACCGAGCGGACCCGGTGACCCAGGAGGTCCCCGGGCGCCGGCGCGTAGGTCTTGAGCGACGAGAACCCCAGCAGGTCGGCCCGCTCGAGCCTGGCCCCGGCCAGGCGGTCGTCGAGGCGTTCGGACAGCGCCTGCATCTCGGGCATTTCGGGCACGCCACAATGTACGCATGACCTACACGCACGGGCACCACGAGTCGGTGCTGCGCAGCCACACCTGGCGCACCGCCGAGAACTCCGGCGCGTACCTCCTTCCCCACCTGCGTCCGGGTCAGCGCCTGCTGGACGTGGGCTGCGGCCCCGGGACGATCACCACCGATCTCGCCCTCCTGGTGGCGCCGGGCGACGTGACCGGGGTGGATGCGGCGGCCGACGTGGTGGCCCAGGCTCGGGAGCATGCCCGGGGCCTGGGGGTGGAGAACCTGCACTTCGAGGTGGCGGACCTCTTCGACCTGGGCTTTCCGGATGCCTCGTTCGACGTGATCCACCTGCACCAGGTGCTCCAGCACCTCGGCGACCCCGTCGCCGCCCTTGTCGAGCTGCGCCGCGTCCTGGCTCCAGAGGGCGTGCTGGCCGCCCGCGACTCGGACTACGGGGCCTTCACCTGGGCCCCGGCGGACCCGGTCCTGGACCGTTGGCTCGAGCTGTATCTCGCGGTGACGGCGCGCAACGGCCACGATGCCCGCATCGGGCCCCGCCTGCTCGGCCACGCGCACGAGGCGGGATTCTCCGACGTGACCGTCTCGAGCTCGACCTGGACCTACGCCGACCCCGAGGCCCGGGCCTGGTGGGGCGGCCTGTGGGCCGACCGGGTGCGCTACTCGCGCTTCGCCGAGCAGGCCGTGGAGTACGGCCTGAGCGACACCGACGAGCTCGAGCGCATTGCGGAGGCCTTCGTGCGTTGGGCGGCCTCACCCGACGCGGTCTTCGTCATCACCCACGTGGAGATCCTGGCCCGCGACTGACGCGGTCGGACCGGTGCGATCGCGCCGGTCAGTCCGTCCAGAGCTTGTCGGTGTAGGTGTCCGTGCCGGGGATGGTCGGGATGAACGGGAGGGCGGCCACCACGGTGCCCTTGCCCGCCGCCTCCAGCTGGCGCCGGTGCTCGGCGATGACCGGCTCCCAGGCCACCTCGGGCGGCGTGTTGAGGAACCACAACAACACCGTGCGGTTGTCCCGGGCCTTCTCGCGGGGCACGTCACCGGGCGCATCCACCTCGAGCGCGATGGGCGTGAAGGCGGCGACCAGGTCGGCGTCGCTCCCGGGCATCAGCCCCGGGAGGTGCTCCGTGCGCAGCCACGACCACAACGCCTCGTTGGACAGCGAGTCGTCGCGGTCGATGAAGACGGTGACGAAGCCGCGGTAGGGATGGTCGAGGGCGAGCTCGACGGGGACGCCGTCGGGATCGCGCCGGTGCTCCCACGCGAAGTTGTAGAGGAGCGTGTGCACGTGGTCGCGTTCTTGGAACATCCGCCCGGCGGCGTGCAGCGCGTTCACCTGGCGCAAGGCCCAGCGGTTCCAGACGTCGAAGTACCCGTCGAGCACCCAGTAGGCCGAGATGTAGGACCCCCGGGCCGGCTCGCCCGTGATGGTCGACGGGTCGGGGTCGCGCAACGACTTCAGGTCCGCCGTGGCGACGAAGCGGCGCCCGGCGAAGTTGTACGGACCCACCATGCAGCCGGAGTAGAAGTGGTCCCGCTCGTACCAGCGGTTGTAGGCCACCTCGTGGCCCCGGTGGGGCTCCACGAGTGTCAGCAGCATGGATCCCAGCTTGACCGGCTCCGCCTCCGCGCCGACCTCAATGGGCCGGCGCTTCTTGGGTGCGTCTTCCTCGGGCATGAGGAGCGAACCTAACACTGCGCTCCGGCGTCAGACAGCCCCGGTGGCGATGATCGGGCCGGTGGGGAAGACCGACCCGCCCTTCGGCTCGGCCGTGATGCTCAAGTGTGAGGGTCGGGTGGAGCCGGCCATGGTGAAGGCGGCGCGGCGCGGCGACCCCCCGAGCAGGCCGAGGGAGATCGCCTGGTTCCCTTCGATCGCCCACAGCTGGTAGGTCCGGTCGTCGCCCAGGGTCGGCAGCTTCGACGAGACCAGGTAACCCTGTCCCGAGGGCACCACGACGACCTGGGCCAGCTCGGCCTGCGAGGAGCTCGAGTCCAGTTCGACGAGACGGTGCCCGGGCGTCCGCAGTGCGGCCGAGACCGCGGACGGCGTCGCTTGGAGGTTCGAGACCTTGTCGTCGGCGCGCACCAGCCCGATGCCGAGCACGGCTGCCGCGGCCGCCGCAGCCACCGCAACAGCGCCGACCGTGGCGACCATGGTGCGGTGCCGGCGGGCGCGGCCGTCGGCGGACGCCCGGAACGGTGAGCGGGCCTCGGACGTGAGACGCGGCATCGGCGGCGGCTCCTCGTCCTCCCGGCCCTCGGGCAGGCGGAGGGCGATCCGGGACCACAACCCTTCGGGCACGGGCTCCACCGAGTTGCCCATGGCCGCGGCGACCTCGCGCAGTCTGTCGAGCTCGGCCCGACAGCGCGGGCAGGTCTCGAGATGCTCCTCGAGCTCGGTGAACTCGTCGCCGTCGACGGCATCGAGCGCGTACGCACCCAGAAGGACACTGGCCTCTTCGTGGGACATCACGCGTCGACTCCCCTCACGCCGGCATCCGCGAGAACGGCGCGCATGCGCCGCATGCCGTTGCGGATCCGGCTCTTGACGGTCCCTTCGGGCTGGTCGAGCATCTGCGCCACCTCGCGATAGGTACGGGCGTCGAAGTACGCCAGCTCGATCGCCCGGCGCTCCTCCTCGGGGAGCTCGCCCATCGCGTGCGAGACCTGGTCGGCCACCGCCAGGTCCCACACCTCGCGTTGCATGTCGTAGGCCGCCTCCGCGGCGCGCCGGCGCGTCGCGGGCCTCCCGCTGGCGCCGGGAGCTCGACGAGCGCACGGCGTCGACCGCCCGGCCGTGGGCCTGGGCCAGCAGGAACGAGCGCAGGGAGCCCCGGGCGGGGTCGAAACGGTCCGGCTGGTTCCACAGCCGCAGGAAGACCTCCTGCGTCACGTCCTCGGCGTCGGTCGGGTTGTTCAGGACTCTCTTGGCCAGGCCGAACACCGCGCCCCCGTGCCGCCGGTAGGCCTCGGCCAGTGCCACCTCGCTGTAGCGCGCGATGGAGGTGACGAGCTGGGCATCGCTCACTTCGTCGATACGCGGCATGTCGGACCTGTTCGGACCCGCTCTCCCCTTTGGATGTCCCCGAACCTCGCCCATCCGGGCCTACCCCGGGTACCGAATAGTAGGTCGTATGCGAACCACCATCGACTCCTACAAGTCCCGGGCGGGCCGCCTGGACCTGGGGGGCATCAACTTCGATGACTTCAGGGACCAGCCGCTGTCACCTGACGTGTTGCGCTCGTTGCGCTACATGCACGACGTCGAGCACCACACCGTGTGCTACCTGCCGCGACCTCCTGCTGACACCGGCCCACCAGGACCCGACCATCACCTCCTTCCTCTCCTGTTGGGTGTTCGAGGAGATGTGGCACGGCGAGGCCATCGGGCGGGTGCTCGAGGTCCACGGTGAGGAAGCGGGTGCGCCGCGTATCGCCGCGCTGCGCCACGGTCGCCGGCGGCGCCAGGCGGCCAGCACACTCAGCACCATTGCCTCGGCCGCCTTCGCGGGCCGGGCCTTCATCGCCCTGCACATGACGTGGGGCGCCATCAACGAGTGGACGACCCAGGCCGGCTACTCCCGGTTGGCCGACACGGCGGGGCACCCGACCCTGCGCGAGCTCTTGGGCCGCATCATGAAGCAGGAGGGCGGGCACATCGACTTCTACGCGTCCGAGGCGAGGCGCCGCCTCGGAGACAATCCCAAGGCACAGAAGATGACGCGCTTCGCACTGTCGCACTGGTGGCGACCGGTGGGCTCGGGCGTCATGCCGAAACCGGAAGTCGGGTTCCTCGTCAACTATCTCTTCGAAGGAACGAAGGGAGCCGAGCTCCTGGAACGGATCGACCGCCGCGTCGACCGCCTGCCGGGACAGAACGACCTGCATCTCCTCACGCGTGCCGTGGCACGTCTCTCCCCGTCGTGAGGAACGTTCCACCTCGTGTCAGCCGCGGCCGGGACGTCTCCGAACAATGGTCAACGGGAACCGGCGACGTGCTGCGCTAGGTGATCACGGCGAGCAGGACGTCGCGCGCCCGCTCGAGTTGCGCGGCCGACACCCGCTCGTCGGGGTGATGGGCGAGGAGCGGGTCGCCGGGCCCGAAATTGGCGGCCGGCACCCCGTGCTCCCAGAACGACGCCACGTCCGTCCACCCCACCTTCGCCCGTGGCGGTGCGCCGCTCTTCTCCACCAGGGAGCGCAGCAGCGGGTGCTCCAGGGAGGGCGGCGCGCCGTCCCCGGCGTCGAGGACCTCCCAGGAATCGCCCGCCTCCGGTTCCCAGGTGCCACGGAGGAGGTCGAGCAGGAACGCGCCGGCCTCCTCCGCTCCACGGTCCGGTGCGTAGCGGTGGTTCAGGGTGACCCGGGCCTCGTCGGGGACGACGTTGCCCGCCACTCCCCCGTCGACGGCCACCACCTGCAGCTGCTCGGCATACGTGCAGCCGTCCAGCACCACCTCGCGGCCGGGCCAGTCGGCCACCCGCTGGAGCAGCGGGGCCAAACGGTGGATGGCGTTGCGCCCGGTGAAGGGACGAGCGGTGTGGGCCCGCACGCCGCGCAACGTGATGCGCACCCGCATCGTCCCCTGGCAGCCGGCCTCGACCAAGGCGCCGGTCGGCTCCCCCAGGATGGCGGCATCCCCCGCCAGGAGGTCCGGCCGCCGCTGCCACAGCTCGAGCAGGCCGCTGTCGGCGCGGCCGATCTCCTCCCGGGCGTAGAAGCACCACGTGAGGTCCACGGCTGGCTCGCGCACGGTGGTGGCCAGGTCGAGCATGACGGCCAGGCCGCCCTTCATGTCGGACGCACCCACCCCCCAGAGAGTGTCGCCCTCGAGTCTCGGTGTCTCGTTCCCGACCGGTGGGACCGTGTCGAGATGCCCGGCCAGCACGACGCGTTGGCGGTGACCCAGCTGGGTGCGGCCGGTGACGTTGTCCCCGACCCGCTCGACCACCAGCCATGGGCAGGCGCCGAGCGCGTCCTCGACGAGGCCGGCGAGCGCGGCCTCGCTTCCGCTCGGTGAGGGGACGGCCAGCAGATCCCGGGTGGCGGCGAGAAGGTCGCCCACCGGATCAGGTACTGGCGCCGTGGTCCCGCAGGACCTGGTTCAGCTGCGCCTTGTCGTGGCGCTCCCCCTCGCTCAGGCGCTTGATCACGAGGACGCACGGCACGAAGAACTCCCCGCCCGGGTACTCGCGCCGACGGCTGGCCCGGATGGCCACGCACCACGGCGGCACCACACCGCGTGAGATCTCCTCGCCGGTCTCGGCGTCGATGACCGGGATGGACGGATCGAGGAAGCTCCCCGCGCCCAGCACCGACCCCTTGCCGATGCGCGCCCCGCCGGTCACCATGCAGCGGCTCCCGACGAAGGCGTCGTCCTCCACGACCACGGGCACGGCGTTGGGCGGCTCGAGCACGCCGCCGATGCCGACCCCGCCCGCCAGGTGGACGCGCTCGCCGATCTGGGCACAGGAGGCGACGGTGGCCCAGGTGTCGACCATGGAGCCCGCCCCCACCCAGGCACCGATGTTCACGTAGGAGGGCATGAGGACAACACCGCGCCCGAGGAAGGAGCCCCAGCGGGCGGAGGCACCGGGCAGCGCGCGCACGCCGGCCGCGGCGAAGCCGTGCTTGAGCGGAAGCTTGTCGGCGTACTCGAAGGGACCGAGCTCGATCGTCTCCATGCCCCGCAGCGAGAAGAGCAACAGGATCGACTTCTTGAGCCATTCGTGGACGACGACCTCGTCGGTGGCGGCGTCGACCTCGGCCACACGGGCCTGACCCGTGTCGAGCAGCTCGATGGCCTCGGTCACCAGCGCCACCGCGTCGGCGTCCGCCGGCGACACGCCGTCCCGCCGTTCCCACAACTCCTCGATGCTCGCCTGCAGATCAGCCATGCCGCACCCTAGCGAGGCGCTCCCCAACCAGCGTCAACCGCTCCATGGGCTGCACGAGGGCCACCCGCACGTGGCCCGCGCCCTCCTCGCCGTAGAGATCCCCCGGGCTGACCAGGAGGCCGCCGTCGGTCGCCAGCGACTCGGCCATGGCCCAGGCGTCGGGCCAGCGGCCGGCGGGCACCGGCACCCAGAGGTAGAAGCCGCCCTCGGGGAAGGCCACCGGGCAGCCGTAGTCGTCGAGGACGCCGGCCATGAAGGCCAGGCGTTCCCGGTAGCGCGCCCGCTGGGCCTCCACGTGCGCGTCGTCAGACAGGGCCGCCACGCCGGCGGCCTGCGCCGGGCCGGGGACCATGAGGCCGGCGTGCTGGCGCACGGCCCGGAGGAACTCGACCAGCTCGGCGTCGCCGGCATAGAAGCCGACCCGTACACCGGCGAGGTTCGATCGCTTGGAGAGGGAGTGCACGGCGACGACGCCGTCGGAGCCGTGCTGGAGCACCGACCGGGGCGGGCCGTCCCAGGTGAACTCGGCGTAGCACTCGTCGGAGAACACGGGGACCCCATGGGCCCGTCCCCAGGCCGCCTCCGCACCGAGGTCCCCCAGGCCGCCGGTCGGATTCGACGGCGAGTTGGACCAGAGCAGCACGGCGCGCGCCGCATCGTCGGGGTCGATGGCGTCGAGCTGCAGTCCCCCGACCCGCCCCGCGGCGGCCGGGACCGGGATGGCGCGGCACCCGGCCAGCTCCGCCCCCATGGCATACGAGGGATAGGACACCGCCGGGTACAGCACCGTGTCCCGACCGGGCTCGCGCAGCCGGAGCAGGTGCGGCACCGAGGCCACCAGCTCCTTGGTCCCGACGCACGCAGCCACCGAGGACGGCGCCAGGTCCGACAGCCCGAAGCGGCGGGCCAGCCATGCGGCGGCCGCCTCGCGCAGCGGCGGACTGCCCGCCGACGCGGGGTATCCCCGCTCGGTCCCCGATGAGGCCAGCGCTTCGATGACGGCCGGCGGCGGCGGGTCGTACGGAGTCCCGATGGAGCAGTCGACCATGCCGCCCTCGTGGGCATCGGCCACCTTGGCCAGTCCGGCCAGCCGGTCGTAGGGATAGGGGGGCAGGCGGAAGGTCACGGTGCCGCCACGAACTCGGCGAACCGCGGCCCGGCCCACATCGTCCAGCACCACCTGCAGCGTCGCCGACTCCTCGCCGTCGCTCTGGCCCACCACCTCACCCTCACGGTGGACGGCGGCCAACACGTCGCCGCGCGCCCAGGGCACGACCAGCTGCACGACCCGGTCCGCACCCCGCAAGCGGTCGCCGAGGACGCGCAGGAGCTCGTCGACCCCCTCGCCCGTGCGGGCCGAGATGAGGAGAGCGCCCTCGCTGGCATGCGCGACGGCCTTGGCCTCCTCGGGCGCGGCATCGGCCTTGTTCACGACGATCAGCTCGGGGACGTCGGCGGCGCCGATCTCGGTGAGGACCTCGCGCACCGCGGCCATCTGCGAGGCGGCATCGGCCGCGGTCCCGTCGACCACGTGCACGACCAGATCCGCCAGGCGCACGGAGTCGAGCGTCGAGCGGAAGGCCTCGACCAGCTCGTGGGGCAGCTTGCGTACGAAACCGACCGTGTCGGTGACGAGGAGCGTCTCGCCACCGGGAAGCGAGAGCTGCCGGGTACGCGGGTCGAGAGTGACGAAGAGGCGGTTCTCCGCCGGCACGCCGGCGTCGGTCAGCCGGTTGAGCAGCGTCGACTTCCCCGCATTGGTGTAGCCCACCAGGGCGAGCTCACGATGGCGGCCGCGGGCGCGGCTGCGGCGCTGCTGCGCACGGGTGCGCTCCACCTCGCGCAGGTCGGCCTCCAGCTTGTGCATGCGCCGGACGAGGCGCCGGCGGTCGACCTCGAGCTGGGTCTCGCCCGGACCCCTGGTCCCGATGCCACCCGCCTGCTGGCTCAGGGCGGGACCGCGGCCGCGCAGGCGGGGGAGCCGGTACCGCAGCAGCGCCAGCTCCACCTGCGCCTTGCCCTCGGGACTGCGCGCGTTCTGGGCGAAGATGTCGAGGATCACCGCCGTCCGGTCGATGGCGGTGCGGCCGAACAGCTTCTCCAGGTTCCGGTGCTGCGCCGGCGTCAACTCGTCGTCGAAGACGACCGTGTCGGCGTCGAGGCTGCGGCTCAACTCCGCGATCTCCTCCGCCTTGCCGCGACCGATGAACGTCGCCGCGTCGGGCGCTTTGCGCCGCTGCACGACGCGACCCACCACGTCGGCGCCGGCACTGTCCACCAACTGCGCGAGCTCGTCCAGCTCCTCGGCGACCATCTCGTCGGTCAGGCCGGGGAAGACGACGCCCACCAGGATGATCCGCTCCCGGAAGGTGCGCTCGATGAGCGTCCCGGGTAGGTCACGTGTATCTGTTCATACACACCCGGCTACGCCGACGACTCACGACCTACCAGAGTACGGACCTGGTGCCTTCTCGGCACCCCATCTACGAACACCTGTTCGTATAGGCTTGTTCTCATGTCTTCCGAGACGAGTGTGTTCCGAATGTGGGGTCATCTCTCCCAAGAGGTTGGGGGTTCGGTTGCAGGATGCCGAAGGCGGGGTGCACCCTTGGGTCCTAACTTGCGTCCGGTGCAACATGAAGCCGCCTCGCGAGGACTACACCTATGGAGTGGATGCCGCAGGTCAACTGCTCCGAGTCGATGCCTTCCCGCTTGACGGCGACATAGCGTGACGCATGACTTACGTTCACTACAGAGCTGACACTCCACAGGGACACGATGCTCAGCTGCATGCAATAGCGATTCTCACGGCGGGACTGGATAGCGACGAGCTTCTCCAGCAGGAATTAACCGAAGCAATCGGACGCAAACCCGACGCTGCGGCGTGGACGCTGCTGACGATAGCGCTAGCCAAGATTGCTATACAGGCGACCGCTTTCGCGGCGGCGATGGATGCTGACAACGTGGACGTGGTGTCTGGTAGTCGGGAGCAGGTGACATCAAATGAGATTCTCCAAGACTGGGCGCAGCTCACCTTGGGTGATGGGGAGTCTCCTAACTGATGGACACCTTTTTCAGATGTTGGGCTGAGACTCGTCAGGTCAGGAGTAAGAGCCTGACAGGCGAAATAGCAGCGGATTACGTGGACGATTTAGTAGGAGTCCATCGCCGTTGCCGTGACTGATGAGATTCCAGCAACGTCCACGGTCTGTGGGGTCACGATCTATGGAACGTCCATCGTGGAGGAACGTCCCTTCGATGAGGAACCCATTCCGAGCCGTTGTTCACTATGCGCCACCAAACTAGGGCTGGATTCCACTTAGTCTTTTTTGCGGCTCCCTGCGCCTGGTTACGCCTTACTTTTAGGCTAAATCTGCGGTCGGGTTAGATATCCCCGTCATCCTGTTTCGCTTCGGCGTGGATAGACGGAAGCTTCTGGCGAAGTCTCTTCAGACCCTTCTGAACCGACCGGTGGAGTCTTTCCAACCCATGTCCACGGCTGTAGTTATCTGGCCTCCGCAGGCTGGGCAGTTCCGTTGCTCACTCGCCATCACGGGAGGGTAACGGGGGGTTGCGCCAACCCTTGTGGCAGATAGCAGGGAGCTGGGCACAGATTGTTCGTCCATTGTGGGAACGCCGGTTGTAGCAGGAATACGATTTCTGAGGAGTCCGGAGCAGGAGCAGACAGTTCCGGCACAGCGGATTCCCCTCACAACGTTCGAACAGAAGCAGACTGGCAAGCGCGGATTAGCGGACTGGGGTGATGCCGCCGATTTCCGAAACTCCCCAGGGGCGATCAACGAAATTCCCCAGTTGACTGACCGGTGAGTTTTCCTTCATTTTACTCCTTGACCTTGGACACCCCCTTTCGGAGCCCTTCGGTGCGGGCCCGATGCGAGCGCATCCGGTAGCTCTCGCCATCGATGTTGAACACCACGCTGCGATGCAAAAGGCGGTCCAACATGGCGGCGGCCACCATCGGGTCGTCGAAGATCTTCCCCCACGAGCCGACACCCAGGTTCGTCGTCATGACGATGGAGCTCTTCAGATAGCGCTGGGTGATGACCTGGAAGAGCGCAGCGGCGGCCTCGGTCTGCAGCGGCAGGTAGCCGACCTCGTCGATGACCAAGAGCCTCGGCCCGGCGAAGAAGCGCATGGTGGTGGCCCACCTCCCTTCGAGGGCGGCCCGGTGACAGCGGGCCGCCAGATCGGCGGCCGTCGTGTAGTAAGTCCGATAGCCGGCATTGATCGACGCCCGGGCCAGGCCGACGGCCAGCATGGTCTTGCCGACGCCGGGCGGCCCGATCAGCAGCACGTTGGTGGCGTCTTCTAAGAACCGCAGTGTGCCGAGCTCGCTCATCAGCTTCTTGTCCACCGAGGGCTGGGCGGAGAAGTCGAAGTCGTCGAGCGTCCATGGGGACGGCAGACAGGCGAAGCGCTCCAGGCCGGCTCGGCGTCTGATCTCGGTGGCCTTCACCTCGACGTCGAGGAGTCGGTGCAAGAACTCCGAATGGCCGAGCCCCTCCTTGCGGGCGTGTTCGAGCTCTCCGGGCAGGGACTCGGCGGCCGCACTCAGACGCAGGTAGGCCAGGTGCGAGCGGATCTCTTGATAGGTCGAGGACTCGCTCACCTCTGTCCCTCCGCGATCTCGTCATAGACGGACAGGTCGATGACGGGCTCACGTCCGATGGGCCCGAGCAGTCGGGCCGCCTCTTCGAGCGCTTCTCTGCCCGGTGGGCGGTTCGCCTTTTTGTCGCACGGACGGGCCGTGGTGAAGGCACTGAGCACGGCAGCCTCGAGGGCTTCTTTGTGCTCGACACTGCGCACCAGGGCACCGGATCCCGCTGGAGCCAGGCGGTGGGTGACGAGGATCGCCCCCGATGGAGCCACCACCTCGATCGTCGGAGACGACAAGCAGTGCCGGACGTGGAGCGTCGTGCCACTGAGCCCCGGCGGCACCGAGTAACGGTTGCCGCAGAAGGCCACGCTGGCATTGTCGGCGACGAGGCGGGAGACCTCGGTGGTGGCCGGGAAAGGGACCGGCGGGAGGGCGAGGAGTGGCTCGGCATCGGCCAGCTCACCCACGGTGGTTCGTTCACCCCCCGGTCTCCGGCGTTCGCGCTCGTCACCGATGGTGGTGCAGAAGACGTCGAGGGAGCGCTGGGCCTCCTCGGGGTTCGTTACTCCCATGGTGCGCCACCAGCGACCCGACACGAAGCGCACCGAGGACTCGACAGCACCCTTGCGATTCCCGCGCCGGGGCGGACAGGGCTCGATGACGGCGCTGTAGTGCTTGGCCACTGGAGCGAAGGAGGCCTGGACGTCCCTCGTCCCCGGCACGATCACCGTGGCGAGGCGGTCGGTCCGCCACACCCTCGGCGTCCCGCCGAGACGCCGCAGCACCTCGTCCATGGCCTCGACGAGGTGGGCCTGGTCCATCTTCTCGGCCAGCACGCCGCGGACCTTGCCCGAGTGCGGCAGGGTGCCCAACAACACGTAGGCCGTCGCTCCCCACGGGGCGTTGCGCCGCTCGAACCAGTCCCACTGGATCTCCTCACCCGGCGGATGGTCGATCTCGATGGTGTCGCGTCCTTTGACCCCCGCGCAGGCTTCACAGTGCGGCCGGAGGCCGGCCAGGCGCACCTGGCGGGTGAAGCTCGGGTAGCTCAGCGGATAGCCGAGCCGGACGACCTCGTCATAGAGCGCGGACGCCCAGACGTGCGGATCGTCGACGAACCGCGCTGCCAAGTACTTGGTGAACGGCTCGAGCGGGTCCGGCGCCGTCTTGGCCCGGACGCCGGGGACCCGCTCCCCGTTGATGTAGGCCCGGACGGTCTTGCGGTCCCGGCCGAGGTGCCGGGCGATCGCCGAGATCGTCCAGCCCCTGCTTCTGAGTGCATGTGCTTCCACGTCTTCCCCATGTGTGAGCATGCGGAGCGGGTCTCCCTTCGAGCTGGCTGGCTTGGTCGCTCGTCAGCTTCGAAGGGGGCCCACCGCCGCGGGTGGATGGTTCAGCTCACCGGGACAGGGTGGGGAATTTCAGTGATCGAGGGTGGGGAGATTCAAAAATCGCGGGCAGTGAGACCCATCAGAGAGCGACGGGAGGGGGGCAAGCAACATGGCGACAGTCAGGATGCAGATTCCGGTGTCTCGCGTGGGAGCCGTCGCTCGTTCAGAAGTGCATGCCTGGGTGGGATCGTGCATCCGGTGCAACGTGAGATCAGGGGTCGACCACCATTGCGGCATTGACCGCGATGGTCGATTGATCCCAGTGAAAGCCTTCATGTTTGACTGAGCTGAGGAAAGGTTTGGACCTAGAACCCTGAAAATTCTGGGTGTCCGCACCGCCCCGCGATCTGGCTTGACGGGGACTCGGCGTAGCGCTCAGTACGGCACTTGTGGGCTAGGCCAGCGACCACATGGGGGCGTCCTTTTCTGGGTAAAATTTGAGGCCAAACGGTCTGAACGCTGTGCCTGGAGGCGGTCCTGAGCGCACAGGTAATTCTGCCGACCCTGGCAACGCTGAGCGGTCCGGGCGGGCTCGTTTCTTGTCGGCGAAACTGTGCGACATGGACACGATGCCAGAGACGGCGCCTGAGAGCGGCCTCGCCCGAAGGAAGCTGATGACGGCGCTGGCGTTCCTCGCCCTGGCTGCACTCGTAGCTAACTATTTCCTCTTCATTCACCATTGGGCCGTCAACTCCATCTACTACGACCAGTGGTGGGACGTGCAGATCATTGCCCACTGGTACTCGGGCAACCTGACTCTCTCTGACCTTTGGGCGCAACATGGGGAGAACCGGATCCTCTTCCCCAACCTGGTCGTGCTGCTGCTGGCGCGAACGGTGCATTTCAACACAGTTGTTGAGGTGTATGTGAGCGGCGTGCTCATGACGTTCTCGACGGTAGCGATCCTTTTTGCGCACAAACTCCGGTCCCCTTCGATCAACTGGCTCTGGTATGTCCCAATCGCAGCCCTGATGATGTCGCTCGTCCAGTACGTGCAGATGTTGTGGGGCTTTCAATTGGCCTGGTACATGGTTTATTTCTCACTCGCCCTCTCACTGTTCCTGCTCGATCGTCCTCGTCTGACGTGGATCGCATTGAGCATCGCCCTCGTCGTGGCCACCGTCGGCAGCTACTCCTCGATCCAGGGGCTTCTGATCTGGCCTATCGGTCTCTTGCTGATGTACCAGCGGAACCGATCGCCTCGGATGTCGGTCATCTGGCTCGGATGTGGCGTCATCGTGGGAATCGTGTACTTCTACAATCTCAGTCTCCAACAGGGTGCCTCTTTCTACGCCTTGACGCACCCCATCGTCGCGGCGAAGTTCTACTTTCTCCTCCTTGGCGACGTGTTCGGCTTCGGCGTGCCACCAACTCCGAACGCTGGAACGTACGCGATCATGGCGCTGGGAGTGGTCATCTTCCTCGTCGCCTGCTGGGTGATAATCGCATTCGGGAGCCATCGAGACGAGACGAGTGGGGCTCCTTTGGGCGTTGCCATCACCGCGTACGGGCTGCTCTTCGCCCTGCTCACGACCTCCGAGCGAGCTTCCGAAGGACTCGACGTCGCAGACTCTTCCCACTACACGACGTTCACCCTCTTGGTCATCGTCGGCTGTGGCTTGACTCTGCTCAGTGTCTGGGAACCCTTGGACGAGCGGGTGCGCCGGTGGTGGGCGAAGGTAGTGGTCTTCGAGTACGTGCCCAAGGCCGAATCCGACGAGGCGCATCGACCGTTCACCTCCAGCCGTCGCCAATCGTCACGGGCCCGGACGGTCCAGTTGATTGTGACTCCTCTGGTCGTCTGCATCATCGCGGTGCAGTTCCTCGCCGGGACTGACATCGGATCCTACAGAGGACCCGGGTGGTCGAACGTTATGAAAATTGCTGCAAACGCCACCGTCAACGGCAACCAGTGGACACGTACCTATCAGAACAACATCTTATTCGACTCGTGCGATTGTCCCAGCTTTGAAGTGCTGGTTCCAGGACTCATTCGGATTCTGCGCGTTCATCACCTGAGCATGTTCGGGACAGCAGATGCTGCAATGTACGCGAAGGAGGGCTTGCCACCCGAGACAGGGGTTCCCGTCACGCGCATGATTCGTCCGTCACCCGGTGCGAATCTGAATGGCCTTGTGTTCCTGGACGCAGTTGCCTCCGACGAGTACGGGATCGTCAGGCTTGTCTACGTGGTTTCCGGAAACGGCTTCAACGATGTCAAGATCGCCACTGCAAAACCAATCGTCTATGGCTGGTTCGGTTGGTGGAACACCTCGACGGTTCCCAATGGCAACTACGAGCTGCGCACGGTCGCCTACAACGCCACGGGGAAGTCTGGTCGCAGCCGCCCTGTCTCCGTCAGGGTTGACAACCAATGAGCGACGGAGCGCTCATGCTCGAAGCCGGTGCTTGGCGTTGCACAGACTGCTGCGCACTTTGATGTCGGCCACGGGCCGATTCTGCGAAGCGCGATCAGGGTCAGGACTGCCCCAGTTGCCGGGTCTGCGCATTCGCGCCGAGGCAAACGATGCCTGGCACGTCACTCGGCGTTGTGGGAACGTTGTGCAAAATCAGGCCATTCGGATCGTTCCATTCGTAGATCGCACGAGCCACGCTTCCCTGCGCCACCCTGATCGGCAGGCCCTTTGGTGAGGGGCGATCAAGCGGGAGGTGGCCGATTCAGCCCTCGGTAGGGCTGAATCGCGGACCCCCGCGACCCGCTACGGCCGGGCGTTAACCGTCGAACCAGGACAGTTGCTGGGCCATGGTTCACGACCGTCAGGGGCAGGCTGCTGCCCATTGCCTCGAACCCCCACTTGGACTGGACGCTGGTGTAACAGGCCTACGGGAGTGTGCTTGGCGCGCGTGACGGTTCCCGGAGCCCATGTGCCGGCCAGGCCAGGCCATGCATCCGCGATCGTCGACGCACAAGCCGGTCTTACACTGAACTTGCGTGTCGGAGTACGAGTGGCGGGTGAAGCTGGCGGCGAAAGGGCTGGCCGAACGCGCCAGGCGTCCGATGCCGGTCATGACCGACAAAGCGTTCTACGAGGTCATGGCGGCCGCTGCCCTGGACGCCATGGACCTTCCGGCTCTCTTAGAGCGAGTGACACGAGCCGAGCGGGAACTCGAAATCATCCAGGTGGCATTAACGCGGGCCGATACTGAGGCCAAGAGGGCCCGTCATCAGCCGATGACCGATGGAGCGGCTTCCGAGGAATCTTCGTTTGCTTTAATTTTGAGAGGGGCGAGCACGAGCCGCGGACCAATAGGCACCCGCAACCCGCGCCCAAGTCCCTTGCCAAAAGACCCGGAGCACCGTGACGCTGTCGACGAACGGCGCAGGTTGTCAGCGGTGCCACCTCCGCCCAACCGTTCGGGGAAAATTAGGCCCCCACCGCCACCGCGCAAGCCGTCGAATCAAACGGCGCGAGGCTCCCGAAGGGCACTGGCGAACTACTTTCATGCGCTCTCGTGGCGCAAATTGCTACCGCTTAGGAGTCACCTGCGGCAGGCAGGTAATTAGAGGTTCCGTGGCTGCGTCTCGGCTGCCCTTCGGGGCGGCCGCTTCGCGTTGTCGGTTCTCGGCGATGCCCCTATCCCCGATCGGCACTACGGGCGTATCTCTGGAGTCCCGGTCGTCGAATTTTCGGGGAACCCCCGGGTTCGTAAATGGTCCGAAAGGGGATCGGCTAGCGGGATACATGCAGTTCGGTTTGCGAAACATAAGGAGCGCTCGCGACCAAGCTCTGCGTACAACTATCGAAGATCCTTCCGGGGTCGACTGCGACCCCATGGTCATCCTACGCCAACCCTCTTCTTCCCCAGCCGCCGACTGCCCAGCCGAATCATGTACGTGGAACAACCCATTGACGCACTTTTGCTCCCTGCTGATACTTGTCCTGGACATAGGAGCCAGTGACATTGAGTCGCAAGTCTGCGGTATGGAGAGCTTCATGTGCTGAGCGATAGGAGATTGTCGTGATCGGAAATCGGCTCGCGCGCCGCCTGTCGCTTGTGGCCGCTGTTGCCGCCGGATTCACCACCGCATTGGTGGTGACGCCAGCCGAAGGCGCGACCACATCAACGACGGGGACGACGATCGGCACGCGCACTGGCGCATTTGGAACGATGCTCGACGTAGGCTCGGGTCAGTACGCCGGCTATACCGTGTACCTCCTCACGAGTGATCAGCCACCGACCTATGGGTGCACAACGACACCGGTCAGCTTGCTTGGTATGCCTATCGCGTGCACGGGACCATCGAACGACCAGACGGCAGAGTGGCCAGCTGTTACAACATCGGGTCCGCCCGTCGCTGGTCCGGGTGTGAGCCAGAAACTCCTCGGGACCGTGCAGCGCGCCGGTATCGGAGAGCAGGTGACCTACGCCGGGCATCCGCTCTACTTGTTCGAAACCTCACCCGATCAGATCACCGGAGAAGGCTGGGACGAGCCTGGGCTTCCACCGTGGAATGGTCTTTGGTACCTGCTGTCGCCAACGGGTCAGCCACTCGCGTGGCCTGGCACATTGACAACGGTAAAAATGCACAACAAGACCGTGCTTGGTGCCCTCGAGCTCACACTTGCCGGCTGGGAAGTCTTCCCGCTCTACTCCTATAGCGGCGACACCTCAGCGAAGAGCACCTGCACCGGCAGCTGCAGTATTGCCTGGCCACCCGTGCTCAGTTCGGGACATCCAGCGCTGTTGAACTCCTTGTCGCCATCGAAGGTCGGAACGATTAAGAGGAGCGGTGGGGACCTCCAGATCACCTACGCGGGCAAGCCGTTGTACTTCTACTCAAAGGAGAACGTCATAAAGGGTGCCAACGGGTTCCAAGCAACCGGAAGCGGCAACGACGTGAAGGTTTCCTCGCCTACGACCGGGACGTTTCGATTTGTGAAGCCGTAGAAATTCGTGGGCATGGGCGGCTATCACCCCACGATCTACGGTCCTATTGACAGCTCACCCCGCTCCAGTTGACGAACCAGATTCGTGGCAGCCACCCGGTTGTCGAGGCCCAATTTGTTGTAGCCGCGCTGAATATGCTTTTCGACGGTCCGTGGGCTGATACCAAGGCGGGATGCAGCAGCTGCGATGGTGTGCCCGTCCGTCAGAAGCAGGAGGGTCTCTGCCTCCCGACGAGTGAGTCCTAGGCGATGAAGAAGTGCCGCAGTATGGTCATTGTGAACTTCCGAGACGAGCAGGACTTCGCCATCAGGTACGGGCACTCGTCTGACCATGAGGTGGCGATCGCCGCGGTCGATCAGCAATGGTGCCAGTGGCGCCGCGAACGGAAGAGGATCGCTGAGCCACGAGATCACCTCCTCGGGAAGGCAGCCCGGCCTCAAGTCACTGAACCACCGGCCGAAGTCGTCATGTGCTCGCGGGGACCAGTGCTCGGGAGATCCGCGTCGGTCGAGCAAAACAAGTCCTTCGCCCCCTTGCTCGACGAGCGCCTCCATCCCCGCCACCGAGCGTCGCAAGCGAGAAAAGTCCTCCGCATTGCGGTACGCCTGAACGAGATGAGGCCGCAACTCATTGAGCATTTGCCGCTCTCGTTCGGAATAGCCGCGCCGCGCACGATTGAGGGCAATCCCGATGACAAAACGCGGGTCGGGAAGGATGAAGGCGATCTGATCTTCGGCACCTAGTTGCCGATAGAAGTGCTGATAGATCCCGGTCGCATGGAACTCCTGCGTATTCAAAAAGTCCGAGATGGCAAACGGACGACCGTCACCGGTGGCGGAGTGGTGGGCGATCAGTGGGTGGTCGGATATGTGGGTCGCGAATGCGGACGCGAGCTCTTCCGAGACGAGATCGGGTTCCATGATGGCTTCGATGAGCCCACGCTCGGTGTCCACCTCGTTCCATGCCACCCCGTTGGTCGGCACCAGGGACGGAAGAATCTCTACCGTGTGATGTCGAAGGGCGTCGAGGTCCCGGAACTCCGCGAGCGATCCGACGGCTCGTAGCAGCGCATCAAAATCGGCGCGGGGGACGCTGAGGGAGGTCAATTCACTTCTCTCGATCAGGTACGTCGTTCCACGTAGGGTAGCCCTCTGCTTCCATACCGACGAGAACTTAAGCCCTGATCCACCGATCGGCCTCGGTGCGACGGCTTTTGCCAACGATGTGTAACCCGCCTGTCTGTGCGGTGAGGTGGTCAGTCGCTGTGACGTGTTCTGGGACGGTTGAACCAGAGGTTCTTGTGATCGGCAATCTGCACTGGCGGCCCCGGGTTGCTCGGGGCCACGTCCACACGACAGTCAGGTCACGAGCAAGACGTCGCGGTGACAGGTGAGCGCAGCGACGAATCGCTCCGCCCATGGCCAGCGTGCCGGCAGGTGCAAGGTGACGCGTCGGGCTGAGCGTGTGAGTCGTCCCGGGAGGCTCAGGTAGCGGCGGCGAAGGGTCTCGGTGGTGATCAGGCTGTCGCCGAGTCCGATCCTGGTGCTGAAGCGGGCCAGGTTGTGAGCCATGACGTTGAGAGCCAACCACGCCGCGTTGGCACCGAAGCGCCCGGAGGGCAGATGGTTGAGACCGACACCGTATTTCAGGTCACGGATGGTGTTCTCGATCTCGGCATGGCGTCGGTGGTCGGCCTCGAGCTCCACCATCTCGCCTTCTCGGTCGGTGATGAAGGCGTGGTAGGTGAACTCGACGAACAGCGCCAGCTGGCTGCCCGGTGTGGGCCGCACCCGGCGCACGATGAGCCGACACGGCCGGCCCTTGGTGCCGAAGGGCTGGTAGGTGGTCTCGGCGACGTCGGCGCCGTCGAGGAAGTAGGAGATGGCGACCCAGGCGGACTCGCCGATGGCGGCGATGGCCGTTTTCACACCGCCTTTGTGGAGTTTGGCCGTGATGGAGAAGGACACGTTGGCCCGGCGGCAGGCGTCGACGACGCTCCGGTTGTAGAAGCCCGAGTCGGCCCGGAGCACGATCGGCCCACTGGCACCCGCTGTGCGCACCCGACCAAACGTCTCGGTGAGGAAGCTGGCCGCACCCCGACCCGAGTGGGCATTACCACCGTGCAGGCGGACGTGCAGGACGTCTCCGGTCCCCGCCGCCACTGCGTAGAGAGGGTTGTAGCCCCGAACGTGGTTGTAGGTGAAGTGGGTCCCGCCCTCTTTGGCCAAGCCGTAGGTCTCGTGGATGGAGGAGTCGACATCGATGGTGAACGGCTGCTCCTCGCCCGGACCCGCCCCCGTGGCCCAGGCCCGCGTCAGCAGGTCGCCGGCCACCGCGTCGAGCTGACGAGCATGCCCCCAGCTGAAGCTGCGTAGGAACGTTCCGAGAGTCGACGGCGCCAACACGACGTGGCCGAGCACCGCTTGGGTGTCGCCAGCCCGCAGGGCATCGGCATCGTCGATCGAATCGCCCCCGGCCAGCGCCGAATGAATGAGCGTCATGGCCTTGTGACCCACATTGGCGCGGCCCGCCGCATCGCCGAGGTCGACGTACTCGTCGAGGAGCTCTCGCAATCCCAAATGCTGCGCCAGGGTCGCCGGCAGCATCAAGCCAGCGTTGGCCACCAGACGCTCGTCGTCGAAGGTCACGTCGAAACGGTCGAGACTGTGGCAAGCTACGCGTATCGAAATAGTGCCTTCCCGTAGGGGATGTGGTCGGTGTGGTAACCACCATTTTCCCTTGCAGGACGGCACTTTTCGCGGATGCGCGACCGCGATCAGACTCTAATTATCGGTGGATCAGGGCTAAGGCAAGAGGGACGGTTCCGTAACCGACCCTGACGGAAACGTGATTGGCTTCGGGAGCGCTGAAGTACTGCCGGGCGCCTCCGGCGCGCCAGGGCGCCCCCTACCGCCGTACATCAGGACGGTGGGGCAGTTCGGCACTTCGGTGGCACGATCGACCCGCGTCGGGGAGGATTGGTTCGCCGGCGGACCCCTTCGTCGGGTGCGCTTGGTGGGCCATTGCCATGACCGGAATCGAAGCTTCGACCTCTCCCCCTGCCTTGCCGCGCTGGTTTGGACCTAGAGCCAGCCCAGATGATCCGGCCGTCTCGGCCCTGATCAACCGCGTCGCGCGCGGGGGCCGGATGGACAGACATCGGCGGTGGATTCAACCTCAACCTGCGGATAGACGCTGAGCCGCCAGTTGTCCTCCGAGTTCATAGGCCCTGGGTCCGCCGCGGGCGAGTGGCGGGACTGCGGCGCTTGCGGGAACGGCTCCAGCGGACGCAAGTCCGCGTCGCTCGGCCGATTCCGATTTCCGGCTGCGACCTCCTGAGGGTCGCTGATCGTTGGGCTGAGCTTGAGGAGTTCATCGATCACGTGCAGCCACGGATGGACGAGGACTCCTACGTCCGCCTATTCGAGGAGCTCGGACGCGTTCACACTGCGCTCAAAGCAGTCTGGGAGCCCAGTCCGCCCGAACCCCTCGACGACCACAGAACCTTCGGCCAACTGCGTTACTCGGTCGGCTTCACACGCCGCAGGCTCGGACCCCGCAGCGAGCCGGTCGTGCATCGGATGCGCCAACTGACTGGCGAGCTCTCCAAGCTCCGGAAGGAGGTCGAACTGCCATGCGCTCCGATTCATGGGGACTACAAATTGGGCAACGCGGGAGAACTGTCAGACGGCTCATGGGCCACCTTCGACCTGGATTTCGCGAGGGTCAGGGAGCGGCTCTACGACATCGCGGCCAGCCTGCACCAGGTCGCACCGAGCGGCGAATTGCTCGAGCCGCGACGACTGCTCGACGCCTACGAAAGCACGGCTCCGGAACCGTTGACTGGCGATGAGTACCGATGGCTCCCCGGGGCTCTAGCCCTTGTGCCCCTGCACTGGGCTGCCACCGCTGGGCTGGGCGACGGCATCCGCGAGGCCAGAGCGCGCTGACCGCCGCCGAGACCTGGTGGTCGCGCCGGGCTGAACTCTCGTCGTTAGTCCGGCGGCCTCGCTAGGGGACTGGAGTTCTGAGGCTAGAGAACCGCACGGAATCGCTCCGAGCTGAGCTGCCCCAGATCGGGGGATGATGTCTCAGGCATTGACTAAAGCCACAACCCCGATAATCAGAAAGATTGCTCCAAAGACGCCAATGAATCCCCGGTAGGTGCTCGTCGAGCTGGATATGGCTTGGAACCCGACCTTGCGACCCTTGGTCTCCTCGTAGCGGTTGCTCACCCAGTGGCGAAAGTCAGTTACCGCCAGAACCACCGAAGCCAGGCCGTAGACCACGAAGACCGTGCCGACAACAATGAGGCCGACGGCCGAAGAACCCATGGTGGTTTCTAATCGTCCATCGTGGCAGCCCGCTTGAGTTGGGGTGCCCCCATGCGCCGGGAGGGTGAGACAGTTCGGCACATCGGTCATGCCCCCTGCTTGTCAGTTCAGACAGTTGGGGGATTTGGCTGAAGCCAGCGTCTCGGAGGTGGGTAGACAAACCTGGCGATGGTCGTCGAGACCCACTCGATACACCATCCAGCAAATACCAGTAGCACCGTGTGGGTCTTGTCACTCTTGTCTTGCGCTGCCACAACAGCCAAAAGGACGCCCCAGACCACGAAGCAGCCGATGCTGTATATCCAGTAGTTCCGATATTTGGTCATGTTGCCAGTATCCGCCGGAGGCGCCGTGTCCCTCGATTCTCTTCGCTCCGCACCAATCGACACCGCCAGTATCCCGAGTCCCGGTCGTTGTTCAAGTGCAGCGAAGAGTGTGCCGGTGCCCACCGTGGCTGAGACGCCAGCTCTCCCCGCCAATGAGAAAGATGTTCCCACGGTGGCACCGGCCACCACGACCACGGCCACGACAGCCACCTGCCGAGACCACGGAGTGCGTGCTCACCCTGACCGATTCGCTGGGCAACACCATGACGTATTCCCCCGGACCCGCCGACGCTTCGGGATCGTGTGCGGCGTATCCGGGGGCTGTCCCTGAGCCGGTCACTTCCACCTACGGATGATCGACAGCAGTTCTATGCCTTTGCTCCGCCGCAGAGCCAGCGGGAGTTATAACCAGAAGTTGTGGATGCGCGATCTCCTGAAGGGCGCGACGTACCCTCCAAGTTGACCAAACAACGATTCCGCCGGGTGAGACCAGCGGGGAGGGATACGCCAATGTTGAAGTTAGTCCATGACACCACCGCGAGCGCGGTGGGTGACCCCGAGACCATGACGATCGGCCTCGACGAGCTGTGTCGGGTGGCCGCCCAAGACATGCTGGCCGTGTCGCTTCTGGCCGAGCGCCGGGCCTACCTCGAGGCCCATGCCCAAGAGCTCGACGCCATGGGCAAGCGCCTGGTGGTCGCCAACGGGTACGCCCGGGCCCGGGAGGTGACGACGGGGGCCGGCATGGTCGAGGTGAGCGCGCCGCGGGTCGACGACCGCCGGGAGGGCGAGCACTTCAGCTCGGCCATCTTGCCGGCCTACATGCGCAAGTCGCCCAAGGTGACCGAGGTGCTGCCCATCTTGTACCTGCGCGGGCTCTCCACCGGGGACTTCGCCCCCGCGCTCGGCGAGTTCTTCGGCGCCGAGGCCGGGCTGTCGGCCTCGAGCATCAACCGGCTCACCGTGGCCTTCCAGGCCGAGCACGAAGAGTGGTCCACCCGGGACCTCTCGGGGGTCGACTACGTGTATTGGTGGGTCGACGGCATCCACTTCAACATCCGTCTCGAAGAGGACCGCCTGTGCTGCCTGGTCATTGTCGGCGTGCGTCCCGACGGGACAAAGGAGCTGGTGGCACTGGCCGACGGCTACCGCGAGTCCACCGAGTCGTGGGCCGAGGTGCTGCGCTCGCTCAAGGACCGGGGTCTCTCTGCCCCGGTGCTGGCCGTCGGCGACGGGGCGCTCGGGTTCTGGGCCGCGCTGCGCGACATCTTTCCTGAGACCCGCGAGCAGCGCTGCTGGGTCCACGTCACTGCCAACTGTCTCGACGCCCTGCCCAAGCGCCTGCACGGCGACGCCAAGGAGGCCATCGCCAAGATCTACTCGGCGCCGTCGCGCGCCGCCGCCCTCGAAGCGATCAAGGCATACTCCGACGTGTTCAGCGCCTTCCCCAAGGCCGCCAAGAAGATCACCGGCCAGCTCGACGTCCTGCTGGCCTTCTACGACTTCCCCCTCGAGCACTGGATCCACCTGCGGACCACCAACCCGATCGAGTCCACCTTCTCGACGGTCAGACTCCGGACCAAGGTGACCCGTGGCGCGGGTTCGCGCCAAGCAGCCCTGGGGATGGCCTACAAACTGCTCGACGCCGCCCAGGATCGCTGGCGCCGCATCAACGGCCACGAGCTCGTTCCGCTCGTCCGCGCCGGCGCCACGTTCATCGACGGCAAGCTACAAGAAAGGAGTGTGACGACGACCGACAGCGACAGCAGCACCGGGTCCGTCGCCGCCTGAACGAGAAACCTCATCCACAACTATTGACAATGACTCCCAGCGGAGCAAAGGCCCACACAGGCCGAGTCCTACCCATCGCCATAGGTCCACGCTCCAAATTTCGCACGCTGGGGCGCTTCCCACCGAACCTCTGCCCACGTCACACAGCACTTCGTGCTCTCACTTGAAAGCCGCGTATAATCCCACTGAGCAATGCTCCATCTAGCGACGAAAGGGTGCCCCCGTACGAATCCTCTTTGAGTCAAGACCCCAATTTCGAGGCCGCAGAGGCGCGATGTCGACGTGTCATGAGACGGCGCGACTGCATAGGATTTGGGTGGTCCGGGAGTGACTTCGCCGAAGAGCCGGCCTTCAGGATGTAGAGCCGACCACGCAGGCAACGAGTCGTTTCCTAGTGTCCTCCCGGGCCCCCGTTCGCACGGCGAGCTCTTGACCGCTCCCCACCCTCGCGGCCCCTAAGCCATTTTTGGACCCCGGTGTTAGCGTGCCCTTTTACGGAAGGCCTAGTTCGACACCATCGGGGTGCGGGGAAAACGGCCATGACTTGGTCTGGTCGCTGCTGATGCCGCTTCAGGAGATACCTCGACCCATTCCTCTCTCGCGACTCGATCGGGCTTGCACCCGGGGGACGAGGCCGGAGCGCGCCGCAGGATCGCTCGTTCCGCCCCGATGTGGAAGGACTGAGAGCCGTCGCGATCCTGCTCGTGGTCCTCTATCACGGCGGGGTCACCCGATTGTCGGGCGGTTATGTCGGGGTCGATGTCTTCTTCGTGATTTCGGGATTTGTCATCACAGGCGTCCTCTTGCGAGAACAGTCCAGCACCGGGCGTACGTCGATCCTCAGCTTCTATGGCCGCCGATGCCGTCGCATCATCCCAGCCGCGACTTTGGTGATCGTCATAACCGTCGTCCTGAGTTACGTGTTTCTAGGCATCTGGGGGGAAATCAGACCGCCACCGACGGCATTTGGGCAACGATCTTTTTGGCCAACTTCCACTTCGCATCTGTTGGAACCAACTATCTCACAGAGTTTCAGGCCCCGTCCCCCTTGCAGAACTTCTGGTCCCTCTCGGTGGAAGAGCAGTTCTACGTTGTCTATCCGACTCTGTTCCTGGTTGTGGCAAGGACGCGCATAGCTCTGGGTTTCCGGGCCCGATTGGTCCTCGTATTGAGCGTAGCGATCGCCTTCTCACTCGCCCTTTCGGTCTCTCAGACCGCAAGCGATCCTACGGTGGCGTACTTCTCTCCGTTCACCCGGGCTTGGGAGCTCGCCTTGGGTGCATTGGTTGCCGGCGGCGGCACCGTTCCTCCTTCGTGTGCCAACACGGCTGGCGACGGCGATGACATGGCTTGGGCTTGGCCTTATCACATTGGCCGCCGTCTCATACAACTCTCAGACCCCTTACCCTGGGTCCGCCGTAGCACTACCGGTCGTTGGAGCGGCGATGGTCATCGCTGGCGGAACCGTCGGCCCGCGCTACGGCGCCGAATCGCTCCTTCGACTCTGGCCGTTTCGCCAACTTGGGAAGCTTTCCTATTCGCTCTACCTTTGGCACTGGCCGATCCTCATCCTCGCGGCTGAGTCTGCCGGACAGACGAGTCTTCCGGCGACGAGAAACCTGCCATGGCTTCTGGTCGCACTCGGCTTGTCGATCATTACGTATCTGGCCGTCGAGAACCCCATTCGACATTCGCGTTCGCTGATCGGAAATCGCTCCCTTAGCCTCGGGTTAGGAGCTGGGCTGATCGCCGTGAGTCTGACATGCGTCGTGGCTGAGCTTCGCGTGCACACCGCCACGTATATGCCGAGCACAGCGTCTCTTCACAATGTGAAGGAATCGGCAAGTCTGGCCTCAGTGGAAAACCTGGTGGTGTCTTCGTCCAAGATCCGTTCGCTTCCCACTAACCTCGATCCTCCGCTCGGCGTTAGCGACCTGGGCTGGCAATATAACAGCTCATGCTTGGCCCAAGCCTCCCAAACCAGTGTTCCGCCCTGCCTATCCGGAGATCCCTACGGAACCCGCACGATGGTCGTGGTCGGCGATTCACATACTGCAATGTGGTTCGACACGATCGATGCCATCGCCAAGAAATCCCACTGGAGACTGTGGTCCCTGGCAAAAGACGCCTGTCCGGACCCCGAGCTTCCCTATATTCTAAACCAAATCGGCAGCGAATACGCTGCATGTGACAGCTGGCATAAGTTCGTCATCAAGCGGATCAACGAGCTCGATCCCGACCTTGTGATTGTGTCCGAGGAAACCCGGGCCGCTCCAGACAATGTGTTGTACAGCGACTCCCAATGGAAGGACGGCTTGGATGCCTTCTTTCGTGCGATTACTGCGCCACGAGCAAAATTCGTCGTCTTAGGTAACATTCCAGAGTTGCCGCAAACGGGCCCCAACTGCATCGCCAGGCACACGAACGATGTACAAGCGTGTTCCGCGACAGTCGCAGCCGCAGAGCCTCCCTACCAGCAAGCCGAGGCGGAGGCCGTCGAATCTCTGGGTGGACGTTACATCGACGTGACTCCGTGGTTCTGTTCCAAGGTATGTACGGCTGTGATCGGACAATACGACGTGTATCATGACCATTTTCACGTAATGGGTTCATACGCCCTGCACCTAGAAACTGTGCTCGCCCAGGCACTCCAGCTCCCAGCGAGCAGCGACAGCTACACGCGGCGAGCGGCCGATAACGTCTACCTCCATACAACAGTGGTGGTTCCGTCAAAGGGCGCCGTCCTAACAGGCGTTCAGATTCTGGACGCGACGGCGTCGGATATTACGCCAGTGATCAGGGTCCAGTTCTATCTCAGCGGCGGGGCATTAAGAGGCTCGTCGCTGATCGCCACTGCTTCCTTGGGCCCTTTTGGCTGGCACGGGGACTGGGACTCTGCGTCCGTTCCAAACGGAAAGTACCGGCTCCAAAGTGTCGCCTACAACGACACCGGCAACGTCAGTCACAGCGCTGACGTTGTCATCTGGGTCAAGAACTAGTGGGACCGTTCTCTCTTGGCGAATAGCTCCTCTAAACCAAGGTCGTGGGGTCGCAGGAAGAGCAACAAGGCGAGGGCCATGCCCGTGCCGTCCGTTGTCTTAGCCTCGATCCACCGCCCCAATAGCTGATTAACGCTCCGCGCGTCCGCGGAAAATGCCTCCTGCAGTGGGAAAATGACGGTGCTTGACGTCGTCGTTGTACCCACCACGAGGAGGCACTTTCTGTGAAGTCAGTATCGCGCGGAATCGACCGGATCGCTGTGACCTTTGACGATCCGAATCTGGTGGCCAATGCCGGTTTGTTGCTCGTCGCCACCTTGGTGCGCAGACTCGGCCTCGAGGCTCTGTGCAACGCGACGATCCGGCTGAGTGGCCGCACCGGTGGGTTCCAGCCGGGCCGCAAGATCTTGACCCTGGTGCACGCCATGGTGGCGGGCGCATCGCACATCGACCACGCCGACATGTTGCGGGCCGGGTCGACGGCCAGCGTGCTGCCCCACCGGGTGATGGCCCCGTCCACGCTCGGGACCTTCCTACGTGCCTTCAGTTTCGGTCATGTCCGGCAGTTCGAAAAGGTGATCGGTGATGCCCTCGGGCGCGCCTGGTCGCTCGGGGCGGGCCCCGGTGACCACCAGCTGGTGGTCGACATCGACTCGACGATCCGTGAGGTGTTCGGCAAGCTCAAAGGTGGTGCTGCCTACGGCTACACCAAGGTCCTCGGCTACCACCCGATCCTCGCGACGAGGGCCGACACCGGCGAGATCCTCCATGCCCGGTTGCGCAAGGGATCGGCCAACACCCAGCGCGGGACCAAGCGCTTCGTCGAAGAGCTCGTGGCCCGCCTGCGCCGGGCCGGGGCCACGGGCAAGATCGTCATGCGCTTCGACTCGGGCTACTGGTCCAACGACACCATCAAGGTGCTCGGACGCCTGGGGGTCTCCTACACCATGGCGGTGCACACCGGCACAAAGGCCCTGGACACCTGCATCAGCGAGATCGATGAGGCGAGCTGGATCGCCATCGAGTATCCGGTCGGTGGAGAGGCAATGGTCGCTGAGTGCACCTACAAGGGACGACGCCTCATCGTGCGCCGCACCCGTCTGACCGGTCCCCAGGCGACTTTGTGGCCCACCTGGCGGCACTTCGCCTTCTTGACTGACCTTGTCGGCACGGCGGTGGAGCTCGACGCCTTCCACCGCGCGCACGCTGTCGTCGAGCTCTGCATTGATGACTGGAAGGAGGGGGCGGGCATGGAGCACTGCCCCTCGGGCGACTTCTCAGCTAACGCGGCGTGGATGTGCTGCGCCGTCCTCGCTCACAACCTGATCCGCTGGAGCGCCAAGCTCGGAGGGCTCGTCGAAGAGGACACGCTGGTGGTGGCACAGACCCTGCGGACTCGTTACTTCTCGGTCCCCGCTCGACTCGTCAACCGATCCGGAACGCCGACTCTGCGCGGACCCACCCAGTGGCCGTGGGCCGTCTCGTTCACCAGAGCACTCACCAATCTGCGCGCCGTCGCCTTCGCCCCCATCTGAGCGATCCCCCGCGGACCGGCGTGGCCGCAGACGATCACCCACGCGCTGACAACCGACAGGCGACACAAATCCCTGGGACTCGCACGTCCCTGGGCCAGAAACTCATCGCACTCCGGGATGGTCGCACCCTGCACGGCGGTGCTGCGTCTTCAATCCAGCTCACATGGGGTCAGGCGGTGAATCGAGGCTTAGAGCCCCCGCCCACGCAGCAGCCAGCACCAGCGGGGCGCGCGGTCTGGGAGAGCGCAGCGTCAATCTACATTTCAACGGGAAGCATCAGATACTGAGCGAGACCGGCCTGGGGTGCCCCGATAACGTATCGCCGGGTTGGGGTGCAACCCTGTGTTTCGCTAAATGACCCTCAGATCGTTTCTGCGCGGTAATTTGGGCACGTGGGTTGTCTACGCACGCGGACGGTGATCTGGGGAAGAACCATCCGCGGGAGTGACCGGGTCCCCGTGAACTGATCCACCCGTTGTGCGAGTCCGAGCCCCACGATGTGGGGAAGGAGGACAGCACGACGATGAAGAGACGGCGCCATACGCCCGAGCAGGTGATCAGGAAACTCGCCGAGGGTGAGAAGCTCCTCGGAGAAGGAAAGACGGTCGATGAGGTGGTCCGTCACCTCGAAATCACCGAGTCGACCTGGCACCGCTGGCGCAATCAGTACGGGGGCATGAAGGCCGACGATGCCAAGGAGCTGCGAGAACTGCGCAAGGAGAACGCGCAGTTGAAGAAGCTGCTGGCCGAGGCCGAGTTGGACAAGGCGATGCTGAAGGAGATCAACCGGGGAAACTTCTGACCCCGGACTGCCGGCGGCGGGCCGTCAGGGCCCTCTGCACGCAGTTCGGGGTGAGCGAACGCCGGGCCTGTCGGGTGCTCGGCCAGCCCAGATCGACCCAGCGCCTGGAGGCACCGGTGCCCTCAGATGACGAGCTGGCGCTGCGGGCCTTCTTGCGTGACGTCGCCCGGCGCCGTCCCCGCTGGGGCTGGCGGAGGGCGGCGCTGGCCGCCAAGGCGGCCGGATGGAGGGTGAACCCCAAGCGGATCCATCGCCTGTGGATCGCAGAAGGCCTGCGTGTGCCCTATCGCAAGCGCAAGAAGCCGCTGCGGGGCATCGGCAAGGCCATGGGCCCGTTCTGTCCGATCAGGCCCAACGTGGTGTGGGCTCTGGACTTCCAGTTCGACCAGACCTCCGACGGGAGGATGCTCAAGGTCCTCAACGTCATCGACGAGTTCACCCGCGAGGCGCTCGCCACCGACGTCGAGCGTTCCATCGACGCGGACGGTGTCGTCGCCTGCCTCGAGCGTCTGGCGGCCCAGCGCGGTGCGCCGATCTTCGTCCGCTTCGACCATGGGCCCGAGTTCATCGCCTACGCGGTCGCCGACTGGTGCCGCTTCAACGGCACCGGCACGGTGTTCATCGACCCGGGGAGCCCTTGGCAGAACGCCTGGATCGAGAGCTACAACGGGCGGATGCGCGACGAGCACCTCAACGGCCAGCAGCTCGACTCGCTGCTCGAGGCTCAGGTGCTCACCGAGGACTGGAGGATCGACTACAACATGAACAGGCCCCACTCGGCGCACGGCTGGCTCACCCCGGTCGAGTTCGTCGAGCAGTGGCTCAACCGACAGCAGCTACAGCTCGCATAGCGAGTGGCTCAACGATCGGGGCCCGGTCAGGAGCGCCAGCCGCTGGGCGTAATTGTGGAGGGGCGATGAGCGGTCCCGGTTACCCGTCCCGCCACGGTGCCGGGACTGCTCTCGCCTCTAGTCGTCCGTAAGGTTGGCTAGCGCACCTTCGATTTGGCTCGGGTCGCCAGTCACGTAGATCACTTCGCGATCTCCTGGCTTCGGCCATGTTCCGGGCTGTGGCAGCAGCCCCTTGGGCCATGCTCCGGGCTGTGGTACCACCATCCGCTTACGGAGCATGATCGGTCCCGCTCCTGGGTTCTGCCTGCGTCGTTCCGATTGGGCGCGCAGGGTGGCGTTCGACATGCAATAGACCTTCATGCCAGCAACCAACAGGAATTCCCTCCGTTGCGCATCGTCAAGGTTGGCCCACACATTGCCCACCGTCCTAGCAGTGGGACGTTCGGCCACCTGCGTCGATTCGCTGGGCAGAGAACGCAATCTAGAGCGCTCACGTCGCAGTGTGGCGTGCTGCTCGTCGTAATCCGGTGCGTTCTGGTCAAGCTCTCGTATCTCTGCTTCCAGCTCTGCAATCTCCTCGGCATGGTCATCGCCGGGAATGATGATTGTCTCCACAATCTCGGTATTGGCGAACGTGCCGTCCTCGGTGAACCAACGGTCTACCCAAGCGTCAACGTCCTCGACTCGCACCATATTGCGGCAATCAGAGCGCCTACGGTCGGTGCCGCCACATCGGTAGTAAAACCACTCACGTAGCGTGCCGTCCTTCCTCTTTCGCTTGGATCTAGTGCGGTACATCGGTCCTTTACACCGGTCACAGAAGATCACACCGGTAAGCATGGCGGTTGCCGCCGTTATCATCCCGCGCCGTTGGGGCCGTCTGTCGAGACTCGCCTGTAACTGCGACCATTGTGCCGCAGTCATCAGTCCCTCAAACCTGTGCGTTACCGCGCCGTCTGCGTTCAGGTATCGGCCCTTTAAGGCTGGGGACGAGAGCACGGTACGCACCGAGGTTTGGGACCACGGCCCGCCGTGGACGGTCGACACTCCCGATTCATCCAACCATTCAGCGATGCCCGTATACGTGTCTCCACGCATGGCACGCACCACCATCTCCCGAAGGGTCGGCACAAGCTCGTCCCGTAGTTGTAAGCGCTTGTTGTACCGCTCCCCCACTACCTTAAAGCCGAAGAATGGCTTCCCAGCGAATGCCCCGTTCGCTCGCAATTCTGCGCGGGCGGCGGCGTAGCGCTCTTTGATTAGCTCAAGCTCCACCTCTGCTAGCGCTCCCAGAACTTCCCATACGATCCGAGACGCGGCACCTGCGACCCCAGGGGGACAGGCCAAATCAATTCCGGCTTTAGGACTCGGATGGTTTTGCCGTTGTCCTCCGCCCAATTCCTGAGAGCCTGAAGGTCCCGCGCGGATCTCCCGAGCCGATCGAGACTGCTGGCGACAATCTCGTCATAGGTGTGGATGAACGGCTGATCCGGATCTAGACATCCCACGGCTCGAAATGTCAAGCAGCCATCGCCAACTCGTTGGCGGGGCGGTACCCCCAGGCGATCGATTCGTCGTAGGCGACGTGGTGGGTGAGGCAGCCGTGGAGGATGCCGACGAGGCGGTTGCCGAGGGCCCGTAGGGCTTGGTGGTGTCCATCGCCGGCCGCTCGCCGGGCGTCGTAGAAGGCCCGGGCGCCCGGAGAGGCACTGAGGGAGGCGAAGGCCCACAGGTAGATGGCGTCGGCCAGGCGGCGATTGCGGACGTGACGGGCGAGGACCGTCTTCTTGGTGCCAGACGCCCGGGTGATGGGCGACGTGCCGGCATAGTTTTTGCGAGACTTGGCAGTGGCGTAGCGGTTCGGCTCGTCGCCGAACTCGCCGAGCACCCGGGCGCCGAGGATGGTCCCGAGTCCTGGCAGGGAGCGGACCACTTCGGCGTCTGGGTGTGCCTCAAAATTCGAGGAGAGCTCCTCGGCCAGGAGGCCGATCTGGGCGACCATCTCTGCGAGCACCGCCACGCTGGCCGCGACCGAGGTCCCCATGGCCGCTTCCACCGCAGGCGGTGCGGTGAGCTGCTCGGAGCGCAGGGCCGCTTGGATCTCAGCGGAGCGTTCGTCGACCCGCCGCTGGCGACCACCCCGGCACAGCGCAGCCGCGATCTTCGATCGCGACAAGGAGGCGCCGAGGACGGGCGTCGGGGCGATGCGCAGCACCTCAAGGGCATCGCCGCTGGTCAGGTCCTCAAAGGCGAGCAGGGCAGCCGGGTAGAACTCGCGCAGCGTCGAGCGCAACATGTTCGCCTGGCGACCCTTGGACCACACCATGGACTGATGAGCCCGGGCCAGAACCTTGAGAGCCTCGACCTCGGCCGTGTCGGCGGCGACCAGCCGATGGTGGTGGCGGTCGGTGCGCACCATGTCGGAGAGCACCTCGGCGTCGCCGGCGTCGGACTTGGCGCCGCTCGTCGAGTGACGGTCGCGATAGCGCGACGTCGACATCGGGTTGACCGCGTAGAGCTGGTAGCCGGCGGCCACCAGGGCGCTGACGAAGAGCCCCCGGTCCGTCTCGATGCCGATCACCACCGCCGATGGATCATCGACGTGCGCGCCAACGAGCTCGTGGAAGCGGGCGATGCCCTCTACCCCCTCGGGCAGGCGGGCCTTGGACAGCCGTCGGCCCTCCTCGTCGGCCACATGCACGTCGTGGTGGGCCTCAGTCCAGTCCACTCCAACAAAGATCATCTGTCTGCCACCTCCCTCTCGTCGGAACAGCTTCTCTGAGCCTCGAGGTGGCCAGCAGCCCGCTAATGGATCAGTGCTCGCGGCACGACATCCCACCAGCCGTCACGGCAACCTCACCGACCAACAGGGGCACGATCTAGATCTAAGGCTCAAGGTCCGGCCGGAGTCAGTGCTCACCTGTTGGCGGCTCGGCACCAGCCTCACCCGTTCACCGGGTGAGGTGGTCGACCCCCATTAGCCACGGTCCCAGCGATGGGCGGTCGAATGGCGAGGTAGCACCAGACACCCCGGCGTCTGTCGAGACTGCGACTACCTCAACGTCACGTTGAGCGTTCGCCCATGCTTCGGCTTCGGCGTCATCGCGTTCGATGCGTCCCTGTTCGGCGTTGGTGACCCGGCTCAGCCTTGCTGCGACAAGAACCCTGGTCACAGCCAGAACAATAGCATGTTAAGAGATGACGGGTACTAGGCAACAGGTTGCTCAAGAGAGCATTCCCGGGTGGATGTCGACGTCGGCCACCTTGCGCACCGGCCCGGCCAGGAGCGTGCTCGCCCCCTCGTCCACCCCGAGGGTCACTTCGAGGATGCCCCCCGGATTGCGAACCCGCACGGTGCCCTCGCCGCGCACGACGGCCCAGCTGCGGGCCGCGGCCGCGGCCGCCACGCTCCCGGTGCCGCAGGCGAGGGTCTCGCCGACCCCGCGCTCCCAGACCCGGAAGTCGAGGAGCTCCCCCTCTTCGTCGTGGTCGACGGTGATCCACTCGATGTTGATGCCGCCGCTGAACGCCGCCTGCAGCTTCGGCCCCAGCTCCGCGATGTCGACGGCAGCAGTGTCGGGGCCCAACAGCACCAGGTGCGGGTTGCCGACGTCGACCGTGCGGGCCCGGCGGTCGTCGAACTCCTGGGGCTGGTCCGGGCCGAGCCGGGCCGGGCCCATGTCGACGCTGGCCGTCGCCCAGCCGGCCGCATCGGACGGTGTGTACTCGACGGTCCGGCTGCCGCCGGCCGTGGCCACCCTGAAACGCGGGGGGAGACAAGGCCGGCGTCGACCGCCGCCTGCCCCAGGCAGCGAATGCCGTTGCCACTCATCTCGGCCACACCGCCGTCGGCGTTGCGCAGCTCCATGGAGAGGTCGCAGCCGTCACGACCGGGACCCACCCGGATGATGCCGTCGGCGCCGATGCCGCGTCGACGGTCAGCCAGCAGGCGCACCTGGGCCACCGAGAACCGGATGGCGTCGTCGGGGTCCAACACGACCAGGAAGTCGTTGCCCGCCCCCTCGTGCTTGGTCGCCTGCATCGGACCATTCTCGCAGCTGGCGCGGCTCAACCGTGCAGGGCGAGCGCCTCCTCGAGCAGGGTCTGGGCCTCTGCGCTGCTCCCGACCCAGGTCACCCGCGGGTCGCGGCGGAACCACGACGCCTGGCGCCGGGCAAACTGCCGGGTGCGCCGCACCGCCTCCTCCAGGCACCCGCGCAAGGGGGCACCACCCTCCACGTGGGCCAGGACCTCTCGGTAGCCGAGTGCCTGGCGGGCGGTGCGCGAGATCCCGGCCGGACGGGCGGCCAGCGAGCGCACCTCGTCCACCAGGCCGGCCTCGACCATGGCGCCGAAGCGGGCGGCGATCCGGCGGTCGACCTCGGCGGGTGGCAGGGCCAGGCCGACCTGTGCCGTTCCGCTGGCCGGGTAGGCCTCGAGCCCGGGCCCGAAGTCCGAGAAGGGCCGGCCGGCCCCGAGGGTGACCTCCAGCGCCCGGACGACCCGCCGACGGTTCGTGGGCTCCATGCGGGCCGCGCCCACCGGATCGAGCGTGGCGAGCCGGGTGTGGAGGTCCGCCGGATCGGCCCGGCCCTCGTCGAGCTCGGCGTCGAGCGCGGCGGCGACGTCGGGGTAGCGGCCCGGGATGGCGAGGTCGTCGACGACAGCCCGCAGGTACAGCCCGGTGCCCCCGACCAGGAGCGCGTGATGCCCGCGGCGCTCGATGCCGGTCAGCGCCTCCCGCGCCGCCACCTGGAACTCGGTGACGGTGAAGTCCTCCTCCGGATCGACCAGGTCCAGGAGGTGGTGCGGCACGGCGGCCCGTGCTTCGGGCCCGGGCTTCGACGTCCCGATGTCCATGCCGCGGTAGACGCACATGGAATCGACCGAGACGATCTCGCAGTCGCCCCGGCGCCGGGCCAGCTGGAGGGCGGTCTCCGATTTCCCCGAGGCGGTGACCCCGACCAGTGCGACCGCAGTCACGCGCCGGCCACCGGAATGCGCACGCGATGCCGGGGCCGCGCCGTCACCTCCTCCAGACGGCCGGAGAGGTGGTGGGGGTGGCCGTCGGTCACCGTCACCCGGGCCAACGCGCCCGGGGCGGGCGTCCCGGCGGGGGTCCCGGCCGGGAAATGGATCAGCTTCCCCTGCCGGGTGCGACCGGTCAGCATCGCCTCGTCACGCCGGCTGACCCCTTCGACCAGGGCCTCCTCGCTGCGGCCGATGCGCGCCCGGTGGCGCGCCAGCGCGGCGCGGTCCACCACCGTCTTGAGGCGCTCGAAGCGCTCGGCGACGATGTCCGCGGGCACGAAGCGGGGTTCCATGGCGGCTGCTCTCGTCCCCGGGCGCGGCGAGAAGATGAAGGTGAAGGCGCTGTCGTAGCCGGCCTCGGCGCACACGGCCAGCGTGTCCTCGAAGTCCTCCGCCGTCTCGCCCGGGAACCCGACGATGATGTCGGTCGTCACGGCCAGGTCTGCGATGGCGGCGCGGGCGGCGCGCAGCCGCTGGAGGTAGCGCTCCGCCGTGTAGCCCCGCCGCATGGCGCGCAGCACCGCGTCGCTCCCCGACTGCAGCGGCAGGTGCAGCTGCTCACAGACCTCCGGGGTCTCCGCCATCGCCTCGATCGTCTCCGGACGGAGGTCCTTGGGGTGCGGGCTGGTGAAGCGGACGCGCCCGATGCCCTCCACGGCACCGACGGCGCGCAGCAGATCGGCGAAGAGGGGTCGTCGCTTCGTGATGTCGCGGCCGTAGGAGTTCACGTTCTGGCCGAGCAGCGTCACCTCGGTGACCCCGCTACGGGCGAGCAGCCCCACTTCGGCCACGATGTCGTCGAGGGGCCGGCTCACCTCGGGACCGCGTACCGACGGGACGATGCAGAAGGCGCAGGAGTTGTCACATCCGGTCTGGATGTTGACCCACGCCGCGTACGGCAGTTCGCGGACTGCGCCCGGCCCCAGCAGAGGATTGCTCCCCGAGTCGGGCGCCGGCGCGTCGAGGATCTCCATGACCGGGCCTTCCGTCTCGGCCCGGCGCAGGAGCCCGGGCGCACTCGTCAGGTTGTGGGTGCCGAAGACGACGTCGACCCAGCCCACCTTCTCCTGAATGCGCTCGCGGTCCTTCTGGGCCAGGCACCCGCCGACGGCGATCTGCAGACCAGGCTTGGCGTCGACCAGCTCCTTGAGTCGCCCCAGCGTGCCGTACAGTCGCTGGTCGGCGTTCTCCCGGATGCAGCAGGTGTTGAGCACCACCACGTCGGCGTCCTCCATGCTGGCTGCGGGCGCCAGGCCGTCGGCCACCAGGAGCCCGGCGAGCCGCTCGGAGTCGTGCTCGTTCATCTGGCACCCGAAGGTGCGGATGAAATAGGTCCGGGCCATCCGCGGCAGTCTACGGAACGGGGGCGCCTAGATTTTCGGCCGTGAACCGACAGACGATGCGACGGGGTCTGGCGCTGGTGCCGCTCGCGCTCGTGCTGGCCGGGTGCAGCGCGGGAAGCGGCGGCTCTGGCGGACACTCCGCCCAGTCGGCCACCGCCTCCCTCGAGAGCGCCGACCGCACCGTCCAATCCGCCATGACGGGCTACCTGGCCGGCGCGGGCGCCTGCGCGAAGGAGTCGAGCCCCGTCGTGTGCCTCGAAGCAGCCGACCGCAAGCTCGGGAACTCCATCCACAGCTACGCCAACCTGCTCGCCGTGGGCCACGGGTTCGTCGTGCCACAGGCGGACCTCACCACCACCCGAGACGCCGCCCAGACACTGGCCAACAGCCTGGAGATCCTCGGTGACGCGCAGCCGACGCAGGCCAACTACGACCAGGTGCTCAACACGTTCAACGTCGACTCGGCGATCAGCCAGCTGCGGGCCGACGTCACCACGTTGGGAGGCTCGCTCGGCAAGTGACCGGCCGGCCGCCCTGCCGCGCTACAGCGGGACGTCGGCCTCGTCGCCGTAGACGATGCCGCGGCGGTCCGCCTGGAGCACCGCCACACGGCCCGACACCCCCGCTGGTCCGAGTGCGGCCTCAGCCGCGGCGCGCACGGACGCCGCCGATCCCGCCCGCACGATGCCGATGAGCGTCGGACCCGCCCCCGACCAGCTGGCCGCCAGTGCGCCGGCGTCGACCAGGGCACCGAGGAGCCCAGGCGCCTCGGGGAAGAGGGCCGTACGGGCCGGCTGGTGGATGCGATCGTCCGTCGCCTGGGCCACGAGTGAATCCGGGTCGGCCAGCCCGGCCACGAGGAGGCCCATCCGGCCGAGGTTGAAGACCGTGTCGGCCCGCGTCAGCGTCTCGGGGAGCACCGCGCGCGCCTCGGGGGTGGCCAGGTCGCGCTCGGGGATGATGACGACGAAGGCCAGCCGCTCGCTGAGCGGGAGCGGTGCATGGACAGGTCGGCCGTCGACGCTGGTGGCGGCGACCAGGCCGCCGAAGACGCTGGCCGCCGCGTTCTCGGGATGCCCGTCGTAGGCGGCCGCCACCGCGAACGGATCCTCGGCACCGGCCGCCGCCGCGGCGGCGGCGGCGAGCGCGGCGGAGGAGCCCAGCCCCCGGGCGACCGGGATCTGCGAGCGCACCGTCACGGCGAAGTGGTCGTGTCCCAGGACCCCGGCGGCCACCCGGGCGGCCAGGTGGGACGCGTCATCGAAGAGGCCTGACCCTTCGCCCTCGCTCCGCACGCGCAGGGACGGTGCATCCTCGATGTCGACGCTCACGTAGCAGTCGAGGGCGACGGCCAGCGTGTCGAAACCCGGCCCGAGGTTGGCCGACGACGCAGGGGTCCGGGCGCGCACGGGGTCAGGCTACGCGGTCAAAACAGGCGCTGGAGGAGTGACTCGGGCGGCACGTCCCGCTCGAGTCGCACCGGCACGGCGACCCGCTGGGTGCCGACGGTGACGACGACGGTCCCGACCCGCGTGCCGCGTGCGGGCTGGTCCGCCACGTGGCGCGCCGGGACGAAGACCCGCGTCGCGGTGACCCCGGGCCAGGTCAGCACGGACGCCGGAGCCGCCGTCCGTGCGGTGACGCCGGAGCCGCCGCCCTCACTGACGTGGGCCGCGACCTGGTGGCCCGCCAGCACCGCGGTAGAACCGATCAGGGGGCCCAGCGCATCGACGAGCGCCAACCCGTGCAGCGCGGCCTGCGCCAGCACCACGGGTCCCGTCTGCCCGGTCACGGCCGCCAGCAGGAGCACCGCCTTGCCGTGCACCGTCCGCTCCACACCGAGGACATCACACCCGCCCGCCGCGGTGGTGAAGCCGGACTTCACGCCGATGACCCCTTGCACGCCGAGGAGCGGCGTGTAGGTGGAGATCGTCCCGGCGACGGGCAGGGTGACGGACGGCATCTGCACCATGGACGCGAACACGGCATCGGCCATGTCGGGCGCGGCCACCTTGAGTAGGTCCGATGCGGTCGACGTCGAGCCCGGATCGACACCGCTGGCGTCGACGAAGTGCGAATGGACCATGCCGAGGCGTGACGCGTCGGCGTTCATCTTCGCCACGAAGGCGGGAATGCTCCCGGCATCCCAGCGGGCGAGGAGGTCGGCGTAATTGTCGGCCGAATGCACCAGCAGTCCGGCGAGCACCTGCTGCTCGGTGATCTGCTCGTTCAGCGTCACCTGTGCGTTGGAGTCGTCGTCGACCGTGTCGTTGTCGTAGTCGTCGACATCGGCCTGGCTGACGGTGATGGTGGGGCCCGGTTGGTCGAGCGCCAGCGGGTGGTCGTGGAGCACGACGTACGCCGTCATCAGCTTGGTCAGGCTCGCCACGGGCACCGGCTGCTCGGGCCCCGACGCCACGTCGATGCCGATGGAGGGGACCGCGATCGCCGCCTGCCCGGTCGATGGCCACGGGAGCGTGACGGCCTGGGCCGGGACGTGCACGGTCCGCGCCAGGGCCGGGGTGACGACCGGGGCGGGATCCGGCGTGGTCAGCCGGACACCGACGAAGACGCCGGCCGCGGCGACGAGCAGGAGGAGCGCGAGCAGCAGCGCGCGGAGACGCCCGCGCCGGCGGCGCCGGTGCGAGTGCACGGAGTGCCGGCCGCGCTCGGGAGCGGGGGGGACCGGCGCTGAAGGCTCGTGCAACGAGTCGAGCCGGAAGGGCGCCACCATGAGGGGGGGCGCCGGAGCCTCCGGGCTCACCGCCGACTCAGGCCGTCGAGCTCGTCGGGGGTCATGAGGACGGCGCGCGCCTTGGACCCCTCGCTGGGCCCGACGACGCCGGCCTGCTCGAGCAGGTCCATCAGGCGGCCGGCCCGGGCGAAGCCGACGCGCAGCTTGCGCTGCAGCATGGAGGTGGAACCGAGCTGCGAGCGCACGACGAGATCCCGGGCCTGCCGCAGCAGCTCGTCGTCGTCATCGTCGATGCCGTCGCCGCCGAAGGTCCCGTCGTCGACACCTTCGATCCCCACGATGGCCTCGGCCTGCCCCCCCTGGGCGCGCCAGTGGTGGACCACCTCGCGCACCTCCTCCTCCGAGACCCAGGGGGCCTGGAGGCGCCGCGGGATGTTCGACGAGGCCGTCAACAGCAGCATGTCCCCCTTGCCGATCAGGCGTTCGGCACCCGGCTGGTCCAGGATCACCCGGCTGTCGGCCAGCGACGACACCGAGAAGGCCATGCGGCTCGGGATGTTGGCCTTGATCACCCCGGTGATGACGTCCACCGACGGGCGCTGGGTGGCGATCACCAGGTGGATGCCGACGGCGCGGGCCATCTGGGCGATGCGCACGATGGAGTCCTCGACGTCGCGGGCGGCCACCATCATGAGGTCGTTCAGTTCGTCGACGATCACGAGGATGAAGGGGAGGGGCTGTGGCGGCTCGGGCTCGTCGTCGAGGTCGGCCTCGTCGTCCACCGCCGGGTGGTCCTCGCCGAGGGCACGGGCGGTGGCGTCGCGCATCCGACGACGGTCGGACGGCGGCGCCGGCGCGATGAGCCCCTGCTCGACCAGCTGGTTGTAGCCGGTGATGTCGCGCACGCCGTTCTCCGCCAGCATGTCGTAGCGGCGCTCCATCTCCTTCACGGCCCAGGCGAGGGCGTTGGCCGCCTTCTTGGGGTCGACGACCACGGGATTGAGGAGGTGCGGCAGGCCGTCGTACTGGCCCAGCTCCACGCGCTTGGGATCGACCAGAATCATCTTGACCTTGTCCGGGGTGTCCCGCATGAGGATCGACGTGATGATGGAGTTCATGCAGGACGACTTCCCCGAGCCGGTCGAGCCCGAGATGAGGATGTGCGGCATCTCGGCCAGGTTCGCCATCACGGCGCGTCCGGCGATGTCGCGCCCCATGGCGACCTCCAGGGGGTGGGTGGTCGCGGTCGGTCTGGCCTCGTTGGTCTCGAGGATGTCGCGCAGGGACACCAGCTGGCGCGTCCGGTTCGGCACCTCGACGCCGATGGCCGACTTGCCGGGGATGGGCGCCAGGATGCGCACGTCGGGCGACGCCATGGCGTAGGCGATGTCCTTGGAGAGGCTGGTGACCCGGGCCACCTTGACTCCGGGGCCGAGCTCGAGCTCGTAGCGGGTGACCGTGGGGCCGACCCGGCAGCCGACCAGCCTGGTCTCGACGCCGTGCGCCTCCAGCGCCCGCACGAGGTCCTCGCCGAGGGCGTCGATCTGGCGCTGGTCCTGGCGCATCTTCTTCGAAGCCCGCAAGAGGGAGATCCTCGGCAGCGCCCATTCGCCCGGCGCCCGCGGGGACGCGGCGACGTGCGGCACCCGGGCCGCCGCGACCGGCACGGGCTCGGGTTCAGGCTCGAGGGGGATGTCGATATCCGTGTCCGCTTCGTCCGCCGGGTCCTCGTCCTGGAGGTCGTCGTCCTGGAGGTCGTCGTCCTCGGCGTCGAAGGGGGCCGGGCGAGGCGGGGCGGCCACGGCCGCGCCGTCTGCACCGAGATCGGAGGCGATCACGAACGGCTTGCCCCGCCACAGCGCTCCCGCCGTGCGCCCGGTGGCAGTCACGGCCGCGCCGAGCGTCCGTCCGACCGTGGCCAGCGACACCCCGGTCGCCACGAGGACGGCCACCACGACCACGGCAACGAGCAGGACGGCGGCGCCGGCCGGTCCGAGGCCGGCGTGCAGCGGGTGCCCCACGGCCGCACCGACGTAGCCGCCCGCCTCGCGTAGGGCGTGGGAGTCCGAGAACGGCGGTGCTCCCTTGGCCAGATCGGCCAGGCCGCAGATCCCGAGCAGACCGAGCACCGTCCCGACCGCCAGACGCCAGGGGTCGGCACCCTCGTCCTCCTCGTCCTCATCGGCGGGCCCGGCCCGATCGAGCAGCAGCGCCAGGCCGGCACCCAAGGCCACCAGCGGGAGGAGGACGCGGACCCAGCCGGCGACCAGCCCCAGCCCGGTGTCGGCGGCGTGGCCGATCGGTCCGAGCTGTTTGCCCCACAGGGCCAGGGCCAGGAGCACGCCGAGGGTGATCAGGCCGACGGCCCACAGGTCCCGGGCCTGGACGCGCCAGAACGGCGGCCGCGCGGGCTGGGGCCGCTTGGCGCGTGCCGGGGGCTTCTTGGTGGTACGGGCGGACGGGCGCGTCGCAGGGCCCCCGCGGGTCTTGGTCACCACAGTGGGGTCGAGATTACTGCCTGACCTGGTCCTTTTTGTGGACACTCCACCCGTTGAAATACGAACATGTGTTCGCTATCCTAGCCTGCATGGCACTGCGCTGGGCCCTGGCCGAGAACGAGGCGGGCGGCACGCTCTTCGGCGACGAGCGGCTGGCGGAACGGCACGTCGGCAAGGGGGCCTACGCCGGGATGGAGTTCCTCCACGTCAACGCCCGCACCATCATCAACACCGTGCCGGTGGAGAGCCGGATGCCCTTCCGGCACACGATCAACCCGTATCGAGGATGCAGCCACGCCTGCGTCTACTGCTTCGCCCGGCCCACCCACGACTACCTCGGTCTCGGGATCGGGACCGACTTCGAGCGCAAGATCGTGGTCAAGGTCAACGCCATCGAGCGGCTGCGGGCCGAGCTGCGGGCGCCGGCGTGGGACGGCGACCACATCGCGATGGGCACCAACACCGATCCCTATCAGCACGCCGAGGGCAAGTACCACCTGACGAGGGGCATCGTGGAGACGCTCTCGGCGGCCCGCAACCCGTTCAGCATCCTGACCAAGTCGACGCTGATCCTGCGCGACGCCGCCCTGCTGGCCGCGGCGTGCGGGCGCACCGAGGTGGCGGTGAGCTTCTCGGTGGGCACCCTCGACCGCTCGGTGTGGTCGCTGACCGAGCCCGGCACTCCCCCACCCGACCGCCGCGTCGAGGCGCTGCGCCGCCTGACCGGCATGGGCATCCCGTGCGGTGTCCTCGTGGCGCCCGTGCTGCCGGGCCTCTCGGACTCCGAGGCACAGCTGACCGAGGTGGTCGAGGCCTGCGCGGACGCCGGGGCGGTGTCCATCTCCGGTGTGGCGCTGCACCTCCGCGGCACGCTCCGGGCCCACTACCTCGACTGGCTCCAGGACGAGCGACCCGACCTGGTCCGGCTCCACCGCGAGCGGTTCCGGCGGGGCGCCTACCAGGAGGACGCCGAGCGGGAAAGGGTGGAGGGCATCGTGCGGTCGGCGGCACGGCGCTGCGGCGTGACGGGACGGGACCGCTACCGCGGCGCACCACCGACCGGTCCCACGGCCACGCCACCCGAGACCGACCGCAGCCAGCAACTCCGCCTGCTCTGAGGGGGCGCGCCGACCCGGCGGCCGAACCTCCCTATGATCCAGGACTCATGCCGGGGGTCGGGTCGTGGTTGTGGAGGGCGCGCCACCGGGCCGCCGTGAGTGTGGCGGCACTGCTGGCCGCCTCCGTGCTGGTCGCCATGGCGCCCGCGGGCGCGGGATCCGGTACCGCCGCTGCAGCACCACCGGGCGCGACGGACGGCTCCTACGCCATTGTCGACGCGGCCGGCGGAGTGATGACCTTCGGCGGGGCCGCCTACGACGGCGACGCGCTCGAGGTGCCGCTGGCCAAGCCGATCGTCGGCGGCGCGGCCGACCCCAGGGGCGGCTACTGGCTCGTGGCCTCAGACGGTGGTGTGTTCTCCTTCGGGAACGCGCCGTTCTGGGGTTCGACGGGTGGCATCCCACTCAACAAGCCGATCGTCGGCATGGCGTCGACGCCGGACGGCGGCGGCTACTGGTTGGTGGCCTCCGACGGCGGCATCTTCGCCTTCGGCGACGCGCCGTTCTGGGGCTCGACGGGGAGCATCCACCTGAACCAGCCCATCGTCGGGATGGCCGCCACGGCGAACGGGAACGGCTATTGGCTGGTGGCCTCCGACGGCGGCATCTTCGCCTTCGGCGACGCGCCGTTCTTGGGCTCGACGGGGAGCATCCACCTGAACCAGCCCGTGGTCGGCATGGCGGCCACCCCGGACGGCAACGGCTACTGGTTCGTCGCCGCTGACGGCGGCGTCTTCACCTACGGCAATGCGCAGTTCTGGGGATCGACCGGCGGCATCGCCCTGAGCGAGCCCATCGTGGCGATGACACCGACGCCCGACGGGAACGGGTACTGGCTGGTCGGGCAGGACGCGGGGGTCTTCAGCTTCGGCGACGCCAGCTTCTCGGGCAGCGCGCAGTCCCCCCTGCACCCCCCGCTCTTCCCGGCACCGTTTTCGGCGCCGATCCCGCCCGTGGTGGCGATCATCAACGAGGCGACCGGGCCTCAAGCCGCCCACCAGGGGATCCAACGGGTGGCCTTCGCCGGGGACTCGCTGTCCCTCTACGAGGGCGAGTACGTGCAGGAGACCGATCCGCCCTATGCCGTCGACGACGGTGCGGCGGCGGGCTGCGGGTTCACCAACGGTGCCCCGACCATGCCCTGGAGCGACCCGGGCACGCTCTTCACGAGCTCGGCGGCCTGCGCACTGTGGGCAACGCAGCTGCAGTGGGTCATCTCGCGCTTCCATCCCGACGTCACCGTGATCCAGACGGGGTACTGGGAGACGCAGGACCGCGAGTTCAACGGGAGTTTCCAAACGTTGGCCGACGCCGACTACTCGGCCTTTATTCAGGCCCAACTGACGGAGGCGGTGCAGATCGCCCACTCCGACGGGGGTGCGGTGATCCTCTCCACCTCGCCCTACTTCGACGATGGGACGCCCTGGGATCTCGTCGACGCCTACAACCAGATTGTGCGGTCGGTGGCGGCCCAGTATCCCTACGTGTCGATCGACGACCTCTACACGGTGCTCGACCCCAACGGGGCCTACGCCTCGGTGGTGAACGGCATTACCGCACGATCCGCCGACGGGGTGCACATCACCCAGGCGGGGGTGGACGACCTGATTGCACCGGCGCTGAACCAGATCATCGCCAACGTGGCGGGTGCCGTCTACGCCGGTAGCTCGTAGGCGCAGACCGACCGCGTGACCGTCGTCGCCATCGCACACCGAGGCGAGCCGATCGGCCACCGGGAGAACACGCTGCCCGCCTTCACGGCGGCGGTGGCCCTGGGGGCGGACATGGTGGAGGTCGATCTGCGCCGCACCCGCGATGGCGAGATCGTCGTCCTGCACGACCAGACGCTCGAACGCCTGTGGGGCGTCGGGGCGTCGGTCGGTGACCTGGACCTCGCCGAGGTCGCCGCCCTCGGCGAGGGCGACGTCCGCATCCCCTCCCTGTCCGCGGTGCTCGACGCGGTGGCGCTCCCGCTGATGGTCGACTTCACCCGGCGCGAGGTGGTGCCGGGCGCGCTGGAGGCGGTGCGGGCGGCGGGGGCGCTGGACCGCTCCCTGTTCGTCACGGGCAACGTCGAGGCCCTGCGCCAGCTGCGTGCCCTGTCGGCCGCGGCGCGCCTCGGGCTGACCTGGACCGACGGTGCGCACCCGCCGCGCGCGCTCCTGAGCGAGCTGGCGGCCGAGTGCTGGAACCCGATGTTCGGCCTCGTGACCCCCGACGGCGTGGCGGCGGTCCACGACGCCGGGCTTCGGGTGTCGACCTGGACCGTCGACAACCCCGAGGACATGACCCGGGTGCTCGATGCCGGCGTCGACGCGGTGGTGAGCAACCGGATCGCTGCGCTCGTGACCCACCTCGGGCGCTAGGACGGGGCGACCTGCCGTAATCTGCGGGGACCCGGCGCGCTCGAAAAGGAGATGCCATGACCACAACGGGGGACGACGGCGGCATCTCATCGCTGCCCCAGGAGGACCAGGATGCGATCGGCGTGACCCTGCTCTCACTCATGGCGGGCTTTCGGGAACGAGACGCCGAGAAGCTGGTGGGCGTCTACACGGCGGACGCCGATTGGGTGAATGCCTTCGGCACCGTGAAGAAGGGTGGCGCGGAGATCGTGGCGTATCTGCGCGGGCTCTTCTCGGACGACAACTTCACTGCGGGGGTGCTGAAGGCGCCGCCGGAGACCTCGTTGCGGGTGCTGGCGCCCGACGTCGTGCTGGTGTCGGCGCACCTGCAGGTCGAGGGGCAGAAGCTGGTGGGCGGCGGCGAGATCGAGGTGCGGGACAACCACTCCCTCCGGGTGCTGCAGCGTCAAGGTGACGGGTCGTGGCTGATCGTGTCCGAGATGTACAACGACGCCAACCGGGAGCAGACCTACGAGGGCCACTCCTCGCACCCTTAGCCGAAGAGCCCGGCCGGGCCGTCGGACCCGCACACCTCAGCGAACAGTCGATGGACCCGGCGGTCCGCCGTGAGCTCGGGATGGAACGACGACGCCAGCACCGGACCCTGGCGCACCAGCACGGGTACGCCGTCCAGCGTCGCCAGCACGTCGACGTCATCGCCGACCGAGACCACCAGAGGGGCCCGGATGAAGACGGTGGGCAGGCGCGGGCCCTCGCCGGACCCGAACACGATGTCGGCTTCGAAGGACTGCGTCTGGCGCCCGTACCCGTTGCGCCGCACGACCGCGTCGAGCACGCCGAAGGTGCGCTGGTCCGGGCGCCCGTCGAGGACCTCCCGGGCGACCAGCACGAGGCCGGCACAGGTCCCGAGAATCGGCAACGGACGATCCGCGTCGGTGATCCGTGCCGCGACCGCCTCGAACAGGCCGGTGGACACGAGCAGCATGGACAGGGTCGTCGACTCGCCGCCCGGCAGCACCAGGCCCGAGAGGCCCTCCAGATCCGCCGGCCACGTCACCCGTCGGGCGGTGCACCCCACCTCGGCCAGCGCGGCCAGGTGCTCGCGCACGTCCCCTTGCAGGTCCAGGACACCGACGAGCGGTCCCGCTACCACCCCCGGTCGGCGAGATGCTCGCCGTACTGCGACGCCTCGAGACCCCGCATGGCCTCACCGAGGCCCCGGGACACCTTGGCCACGTGCTCGGCATCGGTGAAATGGGCCGTCGCCTCGACGATGGCCGAGGCCATGCGGGCCGGATCGGACGACTTGAAGATCCCCGATCCGACGAAGACGGCCTCCGCGCCCAGCTGCATCACGAGGGCGGCGTCGGACGGCGTGGCGATGCCGCCGGCGCAGAAGAGCGGTACGGGCAGCTTCCCGGAGGAGGCGATCTCCTGCACCAGCCCGATCGGCGCGCCGAGCTCCTTGGCCCAGCCGTAGAGCTCGGCGGGATCGGCCTGGGTCAGCGCGCGGATGGTGCCCAGGATGGACCGCAGGTGGCGCACGGCCTCGACGATGTTCCCCGTCCCGGCCTCGCCCTTCGAGCGGATCATGGCCGCCCCCTCGGACACGCGCCGCAACGCTTCGCCCAGGTTCGTCGCGCCGCACACGAAGGGGACGGTGAAGGGCCACTTGTCGATGTGGTACGCCTCGTCGGCCGGCGTCAGCACCTCGGACTCGTCGATGAAGTCGACGCCGAGCGACTGCAGCACCTGCGCCTCGGCGAAGTGGCCGATGCGGGCCTTGGCCATGACCGGGATCGTGACGGCCTCGATGATCCCCTCGATCAGCACCGGGTCGCTCATGCGCGCCACGCCACCGTCGCGCCGGATGTCCGACGGCACCCGCTCGAGCGCCATGACCGAGACCGCGCCGGCGTCCTCGGCGATCTTGGCCTGCTCGGCGTTGACGACGTCCATGACGACGCCACCCCTGAGCATGTCCGCCAACCCCCGCTTGACGGTGAAGGTCCCGGTTGTCATTGGACCAGTCTACGAGGGTCGGCCGCCCCTTCTCACCACTCGCTCAGCGCGGCGGCCCTCACCGAGGTGACATCGAGATCCCCGGCCACCAGGGCCTCGTTGCGGTGCCCGACGGAAGGGTCGATCCACACCCACCGGGTTGACCCGAACCGGGCCGGAGAGGCGAAGAAGGAGCCTTCGGCCGGGGCGGGCGCATCCATCATCGCCCGCAGCGCGCCGAGCAGGCCGCGGGGGAAGCGCACGGCCGACGCTCCGACGACATCCGCCCGATATTCGCGGTTCTCCCCCACACAGCGGCGCAGGGTGGACTCGCCGCCGAAGACGCTGCCGAGCGTGATGCCGATGCACGAGACACCGTTGTCGCCCCGCTTCACGTGCGCCAGCTCGTGGGCGACGACGCCCTCGAGCTCTATCGGACCGAGCAGGCGCAGGAGCCCGGTCGTGACCACCAGGACGGAGCGGCGCGCGTCGCGGCCGAGCGCGCACGCATTGGGCACGTCGTCGTCCAAGACCTGGAGCGACGGCTTGCTCAACCCGAAGGTCGCGCAGAGGCCCTCGGTGATGTTCGAGAGTCGCGTCTCTTCGTGCTCCTCGATCGGCACCGCGCCGATCCGGCGCAGGGCCACCGACGGCGCCAGGCGCCACACCCCGTACATCACGGCGGCCCCGGCGACGACGAACACGACGGCACCGGCGATGACGGAGACCACCACCGCCACGAGTGCGCCGAGCAGCAGCGCGGGGAGCACGGCCGACACCGCGCACAGCCTGACGGCTCGATGCCGGTTCGCCGCCACCTCAGCGGGGAAGACCTGGGGGGCGCCGAGACCGGGCTCGACGCGGAGCGGCTCGAGGGGTGGGGGCGGTGCGAGCGCCACGGCGGCGCGCGGGGGGCCACTGGGCGACCGGGACTTCCCCCCGCCTTGGCCACCGGAGCGCTGACGGCCGCCGCCGCCGCCACCGCCCTGGCCCTTCCGCTGCGCATTGGGGTTCGACCGGGTGCTGGAGTTGGTGCCGCCGGGCCGCCCGCCGCCGCTCCCGGATCGGCTCCGGTTGCGGTTGCGGTTCCGGTTGCGGTTGCGATTGCCGCCGCCGGCGGCGCCACCCGCAGCGGACGACCCCGCACCCTCGTGTTGATCGGCCATGAGGCCCTGCAGCCTACGACCTGCCGGTCAGCGGATCAGCGCCGGGCACCGAAGGCCTCGATCGCCCGGGTGTAGACGTCGACGTAGCGCTCGGCCAGCCTCTCCATCGACCAGTTCCGGGCGTACTCCCGCGCCGCCTTGCGGGCCTCGGTGGACGAGTGCCCGGTGCCCTCGACGGCATCGGCCAACGCCACCCCCAGGGCACGGGCCAGGGCGCCGGCATCACCTGGTGCCACCAGGGCGGCATGGCCGCCGGACGCCATGCGATAGCCCTCGATGTCGGAGGCCACCACCGAGCAGCCCGCCGCCATGCCCTCGAGGAGCACCATGCCGAAGGACTCGCCATGCAGCGACGGTGCGCACAGCACCTCCGCCCCGGCCAGTCGGGAGGCCACCTCCCGGTCGCCGAGCGTGCCGAGCCAGTGCAGCCGATCAGACTCGGGGTAGCGCCGGCGCTGCACCTCGGTGGCGGGACCGTCACCGGCCACCCACAGGACGGCGGGCCGCTCCAGCGGCTCGAACGCATCGAGCAGGACGTTGAGGCCCTTGCGTGGTTCATGACGGCCGAGGAACAGCACGGCGGGCCGGCCCTCTTCGTCCCGACACGGTGGCGCCGTCTCGAACCGATCCATCTCGACACCGTTGAACAGGACCTCGAAGTCGCCGCCCCCAGAGTGCAGGGCCGTCTCGCGCGCCGCCTCGGAGACCGCGACCCGGATCTGCAGGCGCCGGCCGACGAGCTCGGCCAGGGGTTTCAAAAGGGGCACCCAGCGGCTCACCCCGGCCCGGTGGTAGGTGCCGACCATGGGCAGCGGCGACCGGAGCACCAGGCCGTAGGCCGCCATCGGCGCGAGAGGTTCGTGCAGGTGCACGACGTCGAAGCCGCCCGTGCGCACGAAGCGCTCCGCCCGCGCCGCTGCGGCCGGCCAGAGCGCCACGGGGGCCACCGAGCCGTTCGAGCGCAGCTGGGTGGGCCGGCCGATGACGTAATGCTCCCCCGCCGCGGCGGGCACGCCGCCCGCCTCGCCCGCCGGGCCGAGCACGGTGACCTGGTGGCCGAGGGCGCGCAACGAGCGCGACAACCCGATGACCTGTCCCTGCACCCCGCCCGGACGCGACAGTGAGTACGGCGAGAGCATGGCGATCCTCATCGCGGATCGCTCGGCCAGTTGGGCTGGAAGAGGTGCCATTGCTCGGGACGGGCCCGGATGTCGTGCTCGAAGGTGGTGGCCAGGTCCTGGGTGACCCGTGCGATGTCCTCGCGCATCCTGCCGCGGCGGGAGGTGTCGAGCGGGGCATGCACCACGCCCGTGTGCCAGTTCCCCGGGCCCGAGTAGACGACGACGGGGAGCAGCGGCGCCCCGGTGCGCAGCGCCAACGTGGCTGCGCCCGCCGGCAGCGTGGTCTTCTCCCCGAAGAACTCGACCTCGACCCCGTTGCCGACCATGTCCCGGTCACTGACGAGGCCGGCGACGTGGTTTTCCTTGAGGGCCCGGAGAAGCGCCGAGCTCGAACCGTCACCGAGCGGCACCGCCGTCAGCCCCATGGCGGCGCGCTTCGCCACGAACCACTCGAAGAGCTTCTCGGGCTCCAGGCGCTCGACCACGGCCGTCATCGGCACGCCCTCCAGACCCAGCCAGTAGCCGCCCCACTCCCAGCTGCCGACGTGGGGCAGCGCCATCACGATGCCGCGTCCGCGCTCCACGGCGGCACGGAGGTGGTCATGACCCTCCAAAAGCTGCCAGCGGGCGCGCACGCCGGCCTCGCTCTCATAGGGCAGGCGGGCACCGTCGCACCAGTAGCGCGCGTAGGAGTCGAAGGCCCGCTTGCTCCAGCGCCGCACGAGTGCCGGGTCGGGCTCCACCCCCTCGCTGGCGAGCACGCGGCGCATGTGGCGCTCGTTCATGGAGAGGGCGGGAGTGCCCCGCACTGCCATCACCCCGGCCACGGCCCGCGCGATGCCCTCCGCCAGCGGCTCGGGTATGTGGCCCATGCCGGCGCCCATGCCGCGGTACATGAGGTACGTCGTCGTGGCGCGGACGGTCACCAGGAGCAGCGGAGCGCGCGGATCAGGACGCGGGTGGCGTGCGGCGGGTGGCGCGGCGCGTGGCGCTGTCGCCGGCGTGACCACGCGCGGCACGACGGCGCTCCCGGAGCGTCCGACCCGAACGGCTGCTCAAGGACTCCTGGCGGCGGGCCCGCCAGCGACCCACCGGCGCGCCGGTGGTCCGGACCAGCTCACGGCGCGGCACGCCGGTGGACTCGCGCGCCTCTCGCCAGGCCCGCCAGCGGGAGTCGACCCGCCCCTCGCGCCACGCTTCGATGCGGCGCCGGATCACGGCGTCGCGTCCCGACGCGGCGTTCCAGACCTTGACGAAGCGGGAGATGGCGGTGAACGAGACGAGGACGAGCAGGATCCAGAGCACCGGCACGAAGATGGTGGCGCTCAGGAAGGCGACGCCGAGCAGGAACATGCGCTCGCCCCGCTCCATGAGGCCGCCCTTGGCCGAGAGCCCGAGTGACTCCGCCTTGGCCCGCTCGTAGGAGACGAGCGCGGTCACCGCCAGGATGCCCATGGGCAGCAGGGCGAGGTGGCCGTCCCCACGGTCGAGCAGGTACCACGCGCAGCCGAACATCAGAACGGCATCGGCGATGCGGTCGGTGACCGAGTCGAAGAAGGCACCCCGCACCGACGCCGTGCCGGCCGCCTTGGCGACGGGCCCGTCGAACAGGTCGTGCATGCCGGTGATGATCAGGAAGACGATGGCGAGGTGGAGGTGGCCCGATGCCACCAGGACCGCCGTCGCCGTGGCCGACACGAGGCCGGTCGCGGTGAGGATGTCAGCCGTGATGCCATGGCGGTGGAGTGCCTCGCCGACCGGACCGGTGGTCCGGTCGACGGCAGTTCTCCAACGGCCGTCGAACATGGAGCTCCTCGTCGTGCGCGACCCCGGACAGGGTTCCGGCGCTGCGTACAAAAGTTTACCATCCGGATCCCGAAACCCCAGGCCCCGCCGACCGTGCGCCACGCCCGTTGTGCCTGCCCCGGCGACCGTGGCGGGCAGCCTCGAGCGGGTTCCACCCCTGGTCGCGGCGCAATCCGGCCGGTCCCGTCCCCGAGACGCCGTCGGGTAGCCTCACGGCCGGGATTGCCACGCGGTGCACGCGTGGGCGCAGGTGAGGTGATGGTGCCCGAGTCCGAGCCGAGGAGTGCGGGACGCGACAGCACCGTGCTCCCCCACCCCACGCTCGACGTGTCGATCGTCGTCCCGTACTACAACCCCGGCGAACGCCTGCGCACGACGGTCGAGGACATGGTGCGGGTGCTCGATTCGTCGGGCATGACCTTCGAGATCATCACGGTGTCGGACGGCTCGACCGACGGCAGCCCGTTCACGCTCGACGGGTTCCCCGAGAGCGTGGTGCGCCGCGTGTCGTTCGCCACGAACGTCGGCAAGGGACACGCGCTCCGGGCCGGACTGGGCATGGGACGGGGGCGCTATCTCGGCTTCATCGACGCCGACGGCGACATCTCCCCCGAGTTGCTCGCCCCCTTCGTCTCCATCATGCGCTCCATGGAGCCCGACATCATCATCGGGAGCAAGCGTCACCCTGACTCCTCAGTGCACTACCCACCGCTGCGGCACCTCTACTCGTGGGGCTACCAGCACCTCATCGGGCTGCTGTTCCGCCTGCACGTCAAGGACACCCAGGTCGGGATCAAATTGGTCGACCGCAAGGTGATCGCCGACGTCCTCCCGCTGCTGCGCGAAAGCCGCTTCGCGCTCGATCTCGAGCTGCTGGTGCTGGCCCGCCGGCTCGGGTACACGCGGATCGTCGAGGCGCCGGTGCGGATAGAGGAGCGGTTCGGGAGCACGATCTCGCTCAAGGCCGTGTGGCTGCTCCTGTGGGACACGATCGGCCTCTTCATTCGCTTCTCCATCCGCCACGAGTACGACGCCGCGCCGGCGCCCCGGGCGGGATCGGGCGACCCCGCCGCTCCGGGTCCCGGCTGAACGGGGCGGCGCCACCCGACGCGGGCGCCCGAGCGAGGCAACACGAGCGGTCGTACACTCGACTCCAACGAGCCGGTTCAGGCCCACCTGAACGGACGGAGGACGGAGGACCAGGTGCCACACGACCCGACCGCTATCCGCAACGTCGCCCTCGTCGGCCACCACGGAGCCGGCAAGACGACGCTCGCCGAGGCGCTCCTGGCCGCCACGGGATCGATCGCGCGGCGGGGATCGATCGAGAAGGGCAGCACCGTCATGGACTTCGAGCCCGAGGAGGTGGCGCGCCAGCTCTCCATCTCGACCAGCCTGGCCCCCTTCACGGTCAACGGGGTCAAGGTGAACCTGCTCGACACGCCCGGGTACGCCGACTTCGCCGGCGAGATGGTCACCGCCCTGGCCAACGTCGACCTGGCCGTCGTCGTCGTCAGCGCCACCGACGGCGTGCAGGCCCAGACCGAGGACGCCTGGCGGGCCGCCGCCCGCCTGGGTGTGCCGCGGGTGATCGTCATCAACAAGCTCGACCGGGAGCGGGCGGACTTCGACCGCACGCTGGCCGACATCCGGGCGTCCTTCGGCGCCGGCGTGGCACCCGTGGAGCTCCCGATCGGGCACGAGGCCGACTTCCACGGCGTGATCGACCTGCTCGACGACACGGCCACCCACTACGACACGCCCGCCGCCGGTGCGGCCGTCGACGGCACCGTGCCGCCCGCCGGCCACGAGGGTCCCATCCCCGACGACCTGGTCGACGAGGAGCACACGGTGCACGAGCAGCTCGTGGAGGGCATCGTGGTGGGCGACGACGACCTCATGGAGCGCTACCTCAACGGGGAGACGCTCGACTACGCCGAGCTCGAGAAGAGCCTCGCCGGGGGCGTCGGCTCGGCCAGCGTGTTCCCGGTCCTGTGCTGCTCGGCCGCCAGCGGGGTCGGCGTCGACCGGCTGGCCCGCCTGATCGAGGAGCTGTGCCCCAGCCCGGCGTCCCGGCCGCCGCTCCTGGCCACCGCGGGGACCGAGACGGCCGAGATCCCCAGCGACCCGGGCGGCCCGACCCTGCTCACCGTGACCAAGACGTTCAACGACGGCCACACCGGCAAGATGTCCCTCTGCAAGGTGGTCTCGGGCACGCTGCAGCCCGACGCCGTCCTGGTCAACCCGCGCACACGGGAAGAGGAGCGGCTGCACGCGCTGCAGAGCATCGCCGGCCACGCCACGGCGCCCGCCACGAGCATCGCGGCCGGCGACTTCGTGGCGGTGCCCCGCCTCAACGGGACGCGCACCGGCGACACCCTCGCCCCCAAGGGGCAGCCCGTCGTGGTGCCGCCGCCCCCGCTGCCGGCGCCCGCGCTCCAGGTGGCGGTGAAGCCCGCGACGCGCGCCGACGACGACAAGCTCATGTCGGCCCTGCAGCGCATGTGCGACGAGGACCCCTCGCTGACGGTGGCCCGCGACGACGAGACGCACCAGACGATCCTCGGGGTCAGCGGCGAGGTGCACCTGGCGGTCACGCTCGAGCGGCTCGAGCGCAAGTGCAACGTCCACGTCGAGCGCGAGGAGCTGCGCATCGCCTATCGCGAGACGATCACCCGGCCGGCCGACGCCGAGGGGAAGCACAAGAAGCAGTCGGGTGGCCACGGCCAGTTCGGCGTCTGCCATCTCCGCCTCGAGCCGCTGGCGCGGGGTGAGGGCTTCGCCTTTCGGGACGAGGTCGTGGGGGGCGCCATCCCCCGCCAGTACATCCCGGCCGTGGAGAAGGGCGTGCTCGAGACGTTCGGCGCCGGCGGCGTCCACGGCTACCCCGTCGTCGACATCGCCGTGACGGTGGACGACGGGAAGGCCCACTCGGTGGACTCCAACGAGGTGAGCTTCAAGATGGCCGCGGCGCTGGCCGTCCGGGCGGCCATGGCCGAGGCCGGTCCGATCGTGCTGGAGCCGATCTCGCGGCTGGAGGTCACCGTCCCGGCCGACTGCCAGGGGGACGTGCTCGGGGACCTCCACTCCCGGCGGGCCCGCATCATCGGGACCGACCCAGCCGCCGACGAGGGGTACCAGACGGTGACCGCCACGGCGCCCACGGCGGAGCTGACCCGGTACGCGGTCGACCTGCGGGCGCTGACGGGCGGGCGGGGCTCCTTCACCGTCGCCTACGAGCGCTACGACGCCGTGCCCGAGCACCTGATGGCGTCGATCCCGACGGGGAGTGCATGACCGTATATACCCACTAGGTACCTAGTGTCCCGGAAGGTTGAAGCGCCGATAAATATTGGTTAATCGGGAATTTTCTCGGTTGGGCCGCGTTGGTCCGGTGTTGTACGCCAACATCGGAGGAACGCCATGGCTAAAAGAGGACGCCCCACCGTCGAGATCAACCTGAGCGCGGACGAACACGCCACGCTCGAGCGCTGGGCACGCCGGCACTCGTCGTCCCAAGCGCTGGCGTTGCGATCCAAGATCGTGCTGGCCTGCGCGTCGAGAGAGCCACCCACGCGGAGATCGCGGCCGAGCTGGGCTGTAATCCGGTGACGGTGTCCAAGTGGCGGAACCGCTTCGCCGAAGCTCGTCTCGACGGCCTCGTCGACGCCCCGCGCCCGGGGGCGGCCCGCACGATCGGCGACGAGGTGATCGAAGCGGTCGTGGTCGAGACGCTCGAGAGCGCACCGCCCGACGCCACGCACTGGTCGACGCGCACCTTGGCGGCCAAGCACAAGATCAGCCACACCACGGTGCGAGAGATCTGGCGCGCCTTCGGGCTCAAACCCTGGCGCGAGGACTCCTTCAAGGTGTCCCCCGATCCCGACTTGGTCGAAAAGATCCGTGACCTCGTCGGGCTCTACATGAGCCCACCGGTCGCCGCCGCCGTCTTCGCCATCGACGAGAAACCCCAGATCCAGGCGCTCAACCGCACCGCGCCCACCTTGCCCATGTTGCCCAGCACCCCGGCTCGGGCCACCCACGACTACGAGCGCAACGGCACCTGTGACCTCTTTGCCGCCCTCGACGTCGCCACCGGCACCGTCATCACCGACATCAAGAAGTCCCACACCAGCGCCGACTTCGTCGCCTTCTTGAACAAGGTGAACCGCGAAGTCCCAGCCGAGCTCGACGTGCACGTGATCCTCGACAACCTGGCGACCCACAAGACCCCGCTCGTCCACCGCTGGCTGCTGCGCCACCGCCGCTTCCACTTCCACTTCACCCCGACCTACGGGTCGTGGATGAATCTCGTGGAGCGTTGGTTCTCTGCGCTCACCACCAAGAAGCTCAAGCGCTCAGCACACCGCAACGTCAAAGAACTGGCCACCGACATCACCGCCTGGGCAACCACTTGGAACGAGAACCCGCGTCCGTTCGTGTGGACCAAATCCGCTGAGCAGATCCTCGAACGCTTGGCCGGCTACTGCGCAGCCATCAACGCGGGCGCATGATCCGTTTTTCACAGCGGTTCAACCTTCCGGGCACTACTAGTGGGTATATACAGTTGCGGACACCACAGAGGATGGGCTGACCGCCGTGCTCAGAACGGGTGCGTGTGCTCGAAGCGCACGGGCAGCTTGGTGAGGATGAGCGTCCCGAGCAGCTTGTTCGCCGGGGTCGTCACCACGGCCACCGCCAGTGTGCCGGACGGGTGCCCGAGCGGCTTCGTGACCTCCGCGCTCGTGAAGTGACCCGTGTAGCCGGCCACGCAGACCGACTGTTTCTTGGGCACGTCGTCGGCCAGCCGGCCGTAGAGGCGCGGCGCCACACCACGCAGGCTGCTCAACGTGTACTTGCGCACGCCCTCCAGGTGGCCGTGGCCGCCGACCGCCTTTGCCGCCGTCGGCAGGGCTAGGTAGCAGGATCCGTCGCTCGTGCCGACGTCGATGCGGGCGGACGAGCACGAGGCGAGGAGTGACGCCGCCAGGACGAACCCGGCCGCAAGGGCGCCGGCGCGGACGCGGGCACTGACGCGGTCGCGGTCGCGGACGCGGCCCGGGCTCACTCGGCACCTCCCGCCGGGGCCGTCGCCGTCGCGCGCGCGTCGCCGTCGGGGGCCCCGCCGGGGATTCGTAGGCCACCGGGCCGGCCTCGACCTCGCTGGCGAGGGCCTGGCGGTTCCAGCGCCCGCGGCGGACCTGCAGGGCGAGCTGGCCGATGAAGAGCCACCCCACCACCAGGATCATCCAGAAGCTGATGACCCGGTAGAGCAGCACCGCGTAGGCCGTGCTGGCCTCGGGCCCTCCGAAGGCGACCAGCGCCACCGTGATGGAGCCCTCGACGACGCCGAGACCGCCGGGCGTGATGGGCAGCGAGGCGGCCAGCTGGCCGGCGCCGTAGGCGAGGAGGAGGCCCTTCCACGGGATCGGCACGCCGAGGGCGAGGAACATCATGGCGAAGCAGGCGCAGTCCAACAGCCAGTTGACCGTGCCCCAGGTGATGATGCGCCCGATCTGGCCCCAGGTGAGGCGCACGGCGGTCATCCAGGCGGTGACGCGGTCGATCAGGTCCACGGTGTCGCCCCGGGGCCGCCCGGTGACGGCCACCGACAGCTTCAGGGCGCCGGAGAGCACGGCGTGGAGCGGCCGTTCGTACACGAAGAGTGAGCCGATGCCGAGCATGACGACAAACGTGCCGATCAGCACCGGGACGAGGTCCAGGCTGGCGCCCTCCCGGGCGGCCACGCCCAGACCCAGGACGGCGAGCAGCGAGAGGCTCACCGATGCGGCGACCAGCGTCCCGGCGAGCGCCCACACGGACAGCGTGTTGTCGGCGCCGAAGCGACGGAACCAGCGAAACCCGTAGACCGAGGCGACGGCGTTGCCGATGGGCAGCGAGTTGGTGATGGCCTGCGAGGCGAACGTCAGCTTCACCAACGGCGTCCAGGGTGCGCGCAAGTGCCCCGCCTTGAGGAGCTCGTACTGCATGGCCGCGAAACAGAAGTAGGAGCCGATCTCGGCCACCACCGCCGGGCCCACCCACCACCAGTCGAACCTCCGGAAGATCGTGCTGAACCCGTCGAGCTCCGAGCTCTGGGAGGAGAGCACCCACAGCGCGAGGGCCGCCAGGCCGAAGCCGACGACGATGCGGATCGCCGGCCAAGCCTTGCGGAGCACCCGCCGCACGGGCCCGCGGCCCCGCACGGGGAGGGTCTCTGTGGGGGCGGGTGCGCGCGCGGTCCTTGCTCACGGGCCCGTCGGGGCGCGTGCCGACGGCGCCCCTCGCCTCCCCCGGGCCGTCGGGCGCGCGCTACCCGGGCCAGGCGTCGGTGAGCCTCTTCCAAGACAGTTGCAGCGTCTCGGGCATGACGCGCGTCCCGACCACCGCCGTCATGAAGTTGGTGTCGCCGGACCAGCGCGGCAGGACGTGGAGATGGACGTGGGACGGCAACCCCGCGCCCGCCGCCCGCCCGAGGTTGGCGCCCATGTTGAGGGCGTCGGGCTCGTAGGCGGCCTCGATCGCCGCCACCGACGCCTGCGTCGCCGCCCACAGCTCGGCGGACTCGTCGGCCGTCAGGTCGGCCAATGCCCCGGTGTGGCGCAGGGGAAGGACGAGCACGTGCCCGCTGGCGTAGGGGTAGGCGTTCATTACGACGAAGGTCAACTCGCCCCGCCACACCACGAGGTTGTCCTCCGAGGGTGGGCCGCTCGCCGCCAGGCGGCAGAAGACGCAGTCGGCCTCGCCCTGCGCGATCCCGCCGGCGCGCTCCCGGGCCGTCGCCTGCACGATGTACTCGCGGCGCCAACCCGCCCAGAGCTGCTCGAGGCTCACGGCGTGGCCCGCCGCCCGCTCACGCGCGCGCCGCGGCGGGCGCCGCCCTGTCCTCGGGGAGCCCCTTGCGGCCCACCTCGTCGACCACCTCCGCCACCAGGTCGGCCAGCGGCACGCCCTGCTCGGGCTTCGTCGTCCAGCCGCGCCGGTTCACGCCCACCGTCCCGGCCGCCAGGTCCTGGTCGCCCACCACCAGCACATAGGGGATTTTGGCCAGCTTGGCCCGGCGGATGAGCGCGCCCATCTTCTCGCCGCTGCCATCGACCGTGGCCCGCAGGCCCGCGGCCGCGCAGACGTCCACGACGGACCACGCGTAGTCGGCGTGCGCGTCGGTCACCGGGATGACGCGGACCTGCTCCGGGCTCAGCCACGTCGGCAGCGCACCGGCGTAGTGCTCAATGAGCACGGCCATGAACCGCTCGACCGAGCCGAAAAGCGCCCGGTGGATCATGATCGGCTCGTGGCGCTGGTTGTCCGCGCCGACGTACTCCAGTCCGAAGCGATGCGGCAGCTGGAAGTCGAGCTGCACCGTCGACATCTGCCAGGTCCGGCCGATGGCGTCGCGGGTCTGCACCGAGATCTTGGGGCCGTAGAAGGCACCGCCGCCCTCGTCCATAACGAGCTCGAGGCCCATTTCGAAGGCCGCGGTACGCAGCGCCTCGGTGGCGATCTCCCAGTCCTCGTCGGAGCCGACGGCCTTGCCGGCCGGCTTGGTCGACAGCTCCAGGTAGAAGTCGTTGAGCCCGTAGTCGCGCAGCAGGTCCAGGACGAAGTGCAGCGTGCGGACCAGCTCGGCGTCCATCTGCTCGCGGGTGCAGAAGATGTGCGCGTCGTCCTGGGTCATCCCCCGCACCCGGGTCAGCCCCTGAAGTACGCCGGACTTCTCGTAGCGATAGACCGTGCCGAACTCGAACAGCCGCATCGGTAGCTCGCGGTAGGAGCGCTGGTGGCTCCGGTACACCAGAATGTGGAACGGGCAGTTCATCGGCTTGAGGTAGTACTGCGACCCGCCGTCGAGCTCCATCGGCGGGAACATGCCTTCGGCGAACCAGTCCAGGTGCCCCGACTCCTCGAACAGCGCGCTTTTCGTGATGTGGGGCGAGTTGACGAAGTCGTAGCCCGATTCGACATGGCGCTGCCTCGAGTAGTCCTCCATCAGGCGCCGGATGGTCCCGCCCTTGGGGTGGAAGACGGCGAGACCCGAGCCGATCTCTTCGGGGAAACTGAAGAGGTCGAGCTCCGCCCCGAGCTTGCGGTGGTCGCGCCGCTCCGCCTCTTCCAGCTGGTGCAGGTAGGCGGCCAGGGCCTTCTCGGACTCCCATGCCGTCCCGTAGATCCGCTGCAGCTGCTCGCGCTTCTCGTCGCCGCGCCAGTAGGCGCCCGCCACCCGCATGAGCTTGAAGTGGCCCAGCCGGCCGGTCGAGGGCACGTGCGGCCCGCGGCACAGGTCGATGAACGCGTCGGAGTTGCGGTAGGTGCTGACCACCGAGCCGGTGGCGTCCACCTCGTCCGCCCCGGTCTCGACGGCCTCGATGATCTCCTGCTTGAAGGGCTGGTCGGCGAAGATCTCCAGCCCCTCCTCCAGCGTGTGCTCGTGGCGGACGAAGGGCTGGTCCTCTTTGATGATGTCCCGCATCTCCGCGTCGATGCGGTCCAGGTCGTCGTCGCTGAAGTGGGCCCCGTCGGGCAGCTCGAAGTCGTAGTAGAAGCCGTTCTCGATCACCGGCCCGATGGCGTACTTGGCGCCCGGCCAGAGGCGGCGGACCGCCTGGGCCATCACGTGCGCGGTCGAGTGGCGGAGCACCTCCCGGCCGGCGTCGGAGTCCGCCGTGACGATGGCGACCTGGGCCCCGGCCGGCAGCGCCGACTCCAGGTCCACCTCCCGGCCGTCCACGGTGGCCACGACGGCCGCCTTGGCCAGGCGGGACCCGATGGAGCGGGCGAGCTCCAGGCCCGTCGTGCCCTCAGCCAGCTCCCGCGTCGAGCCGTCGGGAAGACCAACCGAGATGACGCCTGGCATCGTGCACCCTTTCCTGCTCAGCCGGCCGATTGCTCCTGGTCCGGACGCTGAATCACCAGGGTACTGGACCGACTCTCCCCAGCATGACTCTGTGCCCATCCGTTGCCCTCTCGTCTGTGCGCCCCCAGAGGGTCCCCGGAATGACGTCGACCGGACCATGTGGGAACGTTGGGGCATGGCGGAGGTGTTATTCGTGTGCACGGGCAACCTCTGCCGCTCGCCCGCGGCCGCATTGCTCTTACGCCAGCAGCTGGGTGAGGCGGGCAGGGACGACGTCGCAGTGCACTCGGCGGGCACGACGGGCGCACATGTCGGCCCTCCTCGTCCCCTCGTGCAGGAAGGCCTCGCCTTCGGCATCGATCTGGGCGCCCACGTGCCTCGCACGGTCGACCCCGGCATGATTCAGGCGGCCGATCTGGTGGTGGGCCTGACCAGAGAGCATGTACGCCAGGCGGTGCTGGCGGTCCCACCCTCGTTCCCGAGGACCTTCGTCCTGCGGGAGATCGTCCGTCGGGGACTCCACACCGGACCGCGTGGCGCAGGCGAGGATCTCGGGTCCTGGCTCGCCCGGCTCCATGAAGGGAGGCTCCGTGCCGATCTCATTGGTGCGTCGCCGGACGACGACGTCATGGACCCGTTGGGTGGGAGTCGGGACGACTACCGTCGGATGCTCAGGGAAGTGTCGGAGCTCACCCAGACCCTGCGCACGCTGGCTTGGCCCAGCGCAAAGCCGCCCACCGCCCGGAACGGAGGCGCCGCGAAACGGGTCAGACGGCTGCACAGCGGCGGGCTTCGCCCCGTGGGGAGAGGACCGGGTTGAGAAAGCTCAGGCCAGGTGCAGCGAGACCTGCTGTCTCAGCGTGCTGGCGAATCGTTCTTCGGAGAACCGGGACGCATGTTCTCGGATCTCGTCGCTGTTCAAAGGATTCTCGCTCAATTTGTCGATCGCACCCGAAATGGACCGGACGTCGAGGTCATCGAAGAAGTAACCGGACGTGCCCTCCGAGACGGTGTCCAAGTATCCCCCTCTCTTCAGCGCGAGGGTCGGCTTTCCGAAGCTGGCGGCCTCCAGTGGCGTGAGCCCGTAGTCCTCGAAGGCGGGTGCGATCAACGCGCCAGCGTGCCCGTAGAGCCAGCGAAGCTCGCGGTCATTGACGTTGCCGAGGAGCTCGATATTGGGCGTGGCCGTTTGCCGCAATGTCTTCAGGAGGGGTCCGGTCCCGACGACAATCAGTTCGAGGTCAGGGCGTTGCGCGAACACGGCGAAAATTCGATCGAGGTTCTTGTACGGGAGAAGGCGCGAGACCACCAGGAAGAACCCGTCCCTCGCCTCGGTGTGCGGCTTCTCCGACGGGCCATCGATCGCGCACAGGGGAGGCGGAGGGATGATGAGCGGCTGTATCCCGTACACCGACGAGATCTGGTCGGAGACCGCTGAGGAGTTCGTGTAGTACGCGCTCGCGCTGGCCGCCGCCCTGCGATCCCAGCGCCGAAGCATCGGCGACACGACACGAAAGGATTTTCCGAGGACGAACGAGCTGTGGATCCCGTCCAGCAGGGATGCAGGGTGTCCCCTCTCGTTCCGGGCGTCCTGGCTCGTGCGAAAATAATCGGCGCTCTTGTAGAGCCAGCGGGCCGGGCAATGGCAGTAAACGAGCTTTGTCCCCGTGGTGTGGATCCCGTGAGCCCAGCCACTCGAGCTGCAGAGCACGATCTTCTCGTCGATCTCGATCTTGGAGAAGGCATGAGCCAGCAGAGGTAGAGCGAGCCGATGGTGCCGCCTCAAGAACGCTACGCGATTCAAGTAGGACGGCCGTACGTCGACGTCCCGAAATTCCGGAAACGTGAGGTCAGGCTCGTACAGGGAGGTGTAGATCGGCGCAGCCGGGAACGCGCGGTGCATCGCCAGCACCACCCTCTCCGCTCCGCCTCTCTGGGTCAAGTAGTCGTGAACGATCGCGACTGTGCCGCGGTTGATCGACGGCACTGGTGCCGACCTCGGCCGCCACGACATCCCGTGTCACTTGTCCAGTAGCTCCATTGTGACAGGCCTCTTCCGGGTGAGACGCGGGCGCGCGTGGACGCGTCAATGATACGACATCCGAGAGTTTCAACGGCTCGAGCTCCGACGCCCTCAGCCTGGAGCGAAGAATCGTGTCAATCAAAATGAATTTCTCGTGCAGGCTGCGGGACAGGCGGCCGGCGGACTCACCGACGAATCGATGGGAGACGCGAAATCCCCTGGTGGGCGCTTCCCCCGAGTGCTGGCTGCCCCCGTGCGTCTCCGTTGGCCGATCACCGCAAAGGGTGGACCCCGACGGTCGGGCCCGAACGAGCTGGTCTCGGCCATACAGAGTCGACACAGAATCCGCGGCGCGGGACCAGGTTCCACGAGGGAGCGGTTGGAACCGCGCATCGGTCCACGCCCTGAGGCGACGAAGGCTCTTTGGCGTACAGCTAGGCGGTGCCCGCTGACAGACATCGACGGCAGCACCGGTGCCACACTCCGGGTCGAGGTGACGAGGTCCGACCTTCAGGCCGGCCCGGACGGGATCAACTCCTCCTTTCCCGGCCAGTACGTTGGGCGGGAAGTGCTGTGGACTCCGCGGGATCGCTCACTCCCCAGTACGACGTCTCCCCGTGTGCCCGACGCACGAGTGCCACCCAATCTGGTCCTCGGTTGGTCAAGGCGGATGGGGATCTGTCAGTTGCTGGAGCATCGTCGTGAGATGCGGGCGACGAAACGATTCGGCGGTTGATCAAGAGCTACGATCGGGGCGTGGTTCGCCGAGTCCTGAACACAGCAATGCCGTTTGTGCCTGAGCGCGCCCTTCTCATCGCCAACCGCTACCCGCGCATCCGGAACCTCTTGCGCGATGCGCTCACCGAAGCGCCAGGAGCGGGACTGGCTGAAGGCAAGATCGGCCGAGGGCCGGCCCGCGGACAACCCATCCAAGTCGACATGGCGAGCGACGAGCGGCGGTTGATCGCTGGCACCTATGAGCCGTGGATTCATAGTCTGCTTCCGCACATCCTTCGAGAGGGAATGTCGATGTGGGATGTCGGCGCCCACATCGGTTACTACGTCATCACCGCATGTGCGCTATCCCCGACCGGGCATCATCTCGCGGTGGAGCCAGACCCAGCCAACGTGGAACGCCTCCGCCACAATCTCGCACTCAACAGCCTGACCGTCGAAGTGATCGGTGCGGCTGTCTCCGATCGGGTGCACAATGTACAGTTCGAATCGAACAGCGCGCTCGGCCGGATCCGCGAGAACGGCGATCGGACAGTACCGGCGGTACCGCTCGATGCGCTCCTCAATGAGCATGCGCCACCGCAACTGGTGATGATGGACATCGAAGGAGCCGAGGGAATCGTCATTCCGGCAGCGACCAGGTTTCTCGACGAAGTTCGACCGACCTGGCTGATCGAGCTTCATGGCGAAGGCGGTGCGGCCGCGTACGAGACCTTGGTCGATCACGGCTACTCGGTGCGACAATCGCAGCCAGGTGACGCCGAGCATCTGGCGACATTGCGATCTCACGCCCTGTTCACACCCCTTTAGCCTACGGGCGCAATGCGACGATCCGCTGCCGTAGCCACGGTGACGAGGGGGTTGGCGGCTGTCCCGTTAGCTCACCGGCGCCGTCTCATATCAGCTGCGCCGCAGCGGCGCTCACCCGAGTCCCGCCTTGTTGATCCAGCATCCGAGGACGGCGAGATTCCAAACGGCACGCCAATTGACATGACCGGCCACGAACTGCCGCCGGAAGGTGTCGAGGCGGTCAGCTCTCAGACCTAGGCCCTGATAGGAGACGGCCGTTATGGCCTCCGCCGACCAGTCGGCCAACTCCTCGCGGAGCCACCTGTCGAAGGGAAGGGTAAAGGTCGCCTTGGGGCGAAGTGCGACCTCTTTGAGTTGCGGGTCCACGGCTTCTGCCACCAGTGGCTTCACCCCACCAGGCGCAGCAGGGTGCGAACGGCGTAGTGCGTTCCCGAATGACACGACGGTCGAGTCCAGCAACGGCACCCGTATCTCGAGGGAATGAGCCATGGACATGGTGTCGGTGTCGCGTAGGAGCTGAAAGGGGAGGTAGTTCGACGCCTCGAGTTCTCCCACGTCCTCGGATTCGACGATACCGAGGTCGACCTGCTCCGTCGGACTCCCACGAAGCCACGCGAGCTCTCCTTCCCCGAGCGGGCCGCGGACCGCGGCGTAAGCCGCGTCAAAGCCTCCCTTTGCCACTGCCTCGAGGGCCCTCCTTTGGCGGGAGTGGGCAAAGCGAGGGAGTGCTGCGGACAGAACAGGCAGGCCCTCCCGTAGCTTGGAAGGAGCGTGACGAGCCGCGTCGCCCAATCGGGCCAGGCGAGGCACATGCCAAAAAGTCGAGTATGAGCCGAAGATCTCGTCGCCTCCGAGCCCCGAGAGCGCCACGGTGATGCCCGCCTCGCGGACGGCCTTGGAGATGACCCAGGAATTGACCCCGTCTACCGACGGCTGATCGAGGTCGCCGACGATCCGATCGATCGATCCCGTCACCTCCTGGCCCGACACGGGCACGGTGTCGTGCGGAAGACCAAGGCGACGAGCCAAGGCTGCGGCGGCGGGGGTCTCGTCCTTGGGACCGGGGAACCCGACGGTGAAGCTCCTGAGACGGCCACCGGCTCGAGCGGCCAGCGTGGCGACGAGGGCGGAATCGACGCCAGCTGACAGAAACACGCCTACCGGCACGTCCGATACGAGATGCATCGCCACCGCTTCCGCCAGGGCCTCAGCCACCTCGGGCGCGCTGGTTCCGCGGGGCGAGTTCGGTTCAGACACGGTCCAGGACTCCACCGTTGTTCGCCCGGCCTGCCAACGAAGGAGGGTCCCGGGCAACAGTTCGAAAATCCCATCCACGATGGTCCGGGGCCCAGGGACCCAACCCAAGCGCAGGTACCGGGAGACCGAGAGGGAATCCAGGCGGTCTCCGGATCGGCGTAGGCTCCGCAGTTCCGAGGCGAAAGCGACCGCGTCGGCGAGCGGTCGGTAGTACATCGGCTTGATTCCCAAGCCGTCGCGGGCCAGCACGAGGGTTCGGGTGCGGTTGTCCCAAACAGCGACTGCGAACATCCCCCGGAGGCGAGAAAAGACTCGTGTGCCCCACTCGTCGAAGCCCTTCAGAACGACCTCCGTGTCGGAAGAGGTCTCGAAACGGTGTCCGGCGGCTGAAAGCTCGCAGCGTAGATCGTGGAAGTTGTAGACCTCTCCGTTGTAAGAACACCAAAGGGTTCCGTTCCGGCATGACATCGGCTGGTCCCCGGCTTCCGAAAGATCCAGGATTCGAAGCCTCGTGTGGCCGAGCACAGCTCCGTCGAGAACCTCTATCCCCTCGGCGTCCGGACCGCGGTGGGAAAGGGTGGCGGTGCTGGCCCTGACGAATGAGATGCGTTCACCCTCCGAGCCGCCCGCCATCCCACATACGCCACACATCTAAGACAGCCCCCGGCCGAGGACACGCCCGTAGAGTTCAAGGACCGCGGCGGCCGAAGCTTCGACGCTCATGGAGGCCGCTCGTTGTCGCGCATTCTGGCCCAACTCCTGGCGGCGGAGCGGGTCCTCGGCCAACACCCGCAGCGTTGTCGCCAGCTCGTCGGACTGCCCCGGAGTAAAGAGCAGGCCGTCGATCCCATCAGTTATGAGCTCGGAGGGGCCGCCCGCCCGGGCCGCGACCACAGGCAAACCGGCAGCCATTCCCTCCAGCACGACCTGGCCGAAGGGCTCCGGAACGGTCGAGGCGTGCACCAGGACGTCCAGCAGGGAGAGCTCCTCCCAGACATCGTCGCTGAAACCGGAAAACCGAACTCGGCGGGCAATTCCGAGATCCCGCACAAGCCGGCCGAGCTGCTCCCCATATGCCTCCTCCCCAAAGAGCGCCGAACCGACTATGACCGCCTCAGCTCCACCGTCTGGGAAGGCCTCGGCGAAGGCTGCGAGGAAGACATGCTGTCCCTTCCAGGAAGCGATCCGCCCGACCATGCCAACACGAAGAGGTCCACACCGGGCCAAGCGGTCCGGAGTCGGGCGAGTGCACCAGGAAGAGGGGATCCCCGAGGGAACGACGGCGAAGTGTCTTGGCCTGCGCCAGACGGTCTCCAGGGTCGAGCTGGAGTTGGTGATCAACCCGGAGGCAAAGTAACGGATGCTTCCCTGGGCCACCCGAAGGGCAGGAGGCGGGAGGTAGTCGGAGGCCAGGCGGTCACGAAGGTGTACCACGAGTGGCACGCCGGCGGCCCGGGCGGCGAGGCCCCCGTACAGGGAAGATTTGAGTGAGTTGGTGTGGACAAGATCGGGCCGCAGCCGCCTCAACCTTCGGGTCAGGGTGGCCACATAGCGTGCCGAGGCCAGAGCCGCTTCAGGTCGCGCGCCCACCTGGTCCCGCCGGAGATCGCGGGCGATCGGCGGGAGGGGAAGCACCTCCACCTCTGCTCCAGCCTCCTGAAGTCGTTCCGCGAGTGGGCCATCCTCCCCCAGGATCACATGGGCGTCGACGTCCAGGTTTTCCACGAGCCGGGCCAAAGCCAGCTCACCGCCCGAGAGGCGGCCCACATGATCGAGAAACACGACCCGTGGACGCGGGTCCAGAGCTCGGGCGTAGACCGCTTGGTTGGCCCGAGCGCAGGCCGACCAGCTGAACCCCTCGGCGTAAGACCTGCAGACGTTGCGGTCGGGCAAAGTGCCTCTGGCCGCCGCAGTCAGGCGATCGGCCAACGCTCCCGCGTTCTTCGATTGCACAATCAACGAAGCGTCCAGGCCGGCCACCGCTTCGGGCAGCCCCCCGCAGTCGGTCACCACGACAGGTGTCCCACACGCCAGGGACTCGAGGGCCACCAGGCCGAATCCTTCGAGCGCGATGCTCGGGACGACGCTCACGTCTGCCGCCTGATACGCACGGACAAGGTCTACGTCGTCCACCCTGCCCTGAAACCGCACCGAACCGGAGATGTTCACCTCGCGAGCGAGGTCCTGGAGGTCGCCCCGAGCCGAACCGTCACCGATAACGAGCAGCGTGGCGCCTGGAACTGCATCGACTACCTGCCGCCACGCTACGAGTAGGGTCTCGAGTCCCATTCGCCGGGCGTCCCGATCAAGGCGGCGTGCCACCACGGCTACGAAGCCGTCGTCTGAGAGCTCCAGGTGCCGTCGGGTTCGTAATCTGTCCCCTGGGCGGAAGCGGTCCAGGTCGACGCCAGGGGCGATCACTTCCACGCGAGACGGATCGACGTGGAAACGCTCAACCAAGATGGTCTTGAAGGCCTCGGAGAGGGTGACGAGCCTGCTGGCGCGTCGGTAGAGAGCGGCCTCCATCGAGCGCTTGACCGACAGAATCACGCCGCTTCGCTGGCCCGCGACCCGAGACTCCTCGGCCCACGGCCCGTGGAAGTGGACGACCAAGGGCTTCGAACGGAGGCTCGTCGCGAGGGCAGGAAGCAGTCCGTAGAGCGCGAAATGGGAGTCGACGACATCGATACGGTCGGCCAGTCGTGCGGCTGCCCTCCAGTAGGACAGAATCCGCAAAGGCGGTGGCCAAGACGTCTTGCCCGCCAGAACGTGGCTCGCAGATCTGGGGGGGCCCACGCCCATCCGGATTGTGAAGACGGGCGTGCCCCGGATCTCCAAGGCCGAGGCCAAGTCCTCGAGGTACCTGTTCAAGCCTCCTGGGTTCTCATGGGCGAGCGCTTCACCGACCAGGAGAACGGTGGGCCGCTCAGAAGGAACGACCTCGGACCTCGTCTTGGCTGGGTCCCCTCGCATGATCGTGCCAACGCTAGCCAAACCCGGTTGCGCGCAGCTTTGCCATCGCGACACGGGTCCATGCGCCGGACCTTCGCCTCACCCAACGGCCGCCCCGGTAGGGTCAAGAACGCTCAGACGGGTGTCGCATAGGTGCGGAGCCACTCTGTCGCAGGGGTGCGGGGTGTTGACAGACGGCCGGGCGAGTTGGCATGGCCGGGCGAGGTCCGAAACTCTTACGTAGTTGTCTGCCTGCGCCTAGCCAGAGATGCCGATGATGCGCGTGTACCAGTCGTCCTCAATCCAGAAGCGGTCACCCTTGGCCACAATGTCGTTCTGACCGTCCAGCTCGCCCTCAACTACGTGGGTACCCGGAAGTGGCGGGTTGAGCGTCTTGACGAGCGCTCCGCTTGATGTGCTGTACTCTCGAACCTCTCCTGAAGGGTAGAGAGCTCCTGGCAGGGTGCTCGGGCCATACAGCATTGCAACCGCGACCACACCAGCCGAGGTGTTCACGGCGAACGAGAAAGGCTCGGAAAACTCGCTCGTGTCGTCGCTCGGAAGCGCATAGATCGGATCCGTCGTCCACGCAGCGGCAGGCCATGTGGAAGTGGTGGGCAGGGAGTTGAACTTGATGAGTGTCATGCCGATGGATTCCCAGTTGCCCCATACCGAGCTGCTGTCCGTGTTGCTGGCAGAGAAGCCCGAGACGTAGATGGAATTGCCCTCAACGTCGACCCTGCGCACGTCTACGAGACCAGGTGGTAGGCCGTGGTTGAGGCCGCTGCCGTACTCTGGCGCGCCATTCGAGGTGTAGTGCGTTAGCGGATATTCAACCACGTTGTCGCCACCTTGAGGGCCCTTTGTGACGACCCAAATATTCCCGGTCCCAACATCCACGAAGAGTCCGGTGTAGCCGTCTGGGTTGGGCAGGGTGAAAACAGGAGCCATGATTTCTGAATTCGGCTCTTGCTCATAGACAACGAGCGTGGTCAACGAAACGGTCGCCTCGTAGCGGTGCCCATCTCCTTCCCACTCGTAGGTACCAGCACCGTATTGTGGCAAGTCACTTGCCCCGCCTGTTTGGCTTATGTTCGATACTCGAGGGTCTGAGGGATTCGCCCACGGGTCCACCGTAAAGGCATAGGGCTGGTAGCTGCTCCCGTTCCATCTGAACTCGAAGTCTCGGTCATAGAACCTAGAGCCGTCGTTGCTGGGCTCACCGTTGCCCCCAAAAGTGTTCGCGTTCACGTCACGCCAGACGACCGTCGTGCCGTTCGACTTGTACTCGGTGATGATCGCGCATGGTCCACCGGTGATCCCGGTCACGGATTGCGCAACGCCAGGGAAACAGTTTTCAGCCGTGTAGATGTTCCCCGAACCGTCAATCGCCACCGAGCGAGGTCCCACGAAGCGGTCGGGACCGATGAGGCCAGGGGCAGAACCCTGGAGGTAACCACCTGGGACGCCAACCTGACCGCTTTGGGTTCCCGAGTAGTTGAACCACTTGTAGTCCTGGTCCACTCCGTTGTCGGGCACGAGCAGTTCGTCCCTGGACGGGCTCGCGGCAACGCCCTGGGCAATAACGGAGGCCGGAAGCGTAAAGGAGGTCACCAGGCTGCCCGTGTCCGTGAAGCGCTCCAGTCCGTCCGCTGTGCCCGCAGGGTTCTCCACAAGGGCCCAGATGTCGCCCTCGCGGTCACAACTGAGCACGCTTGCCCCTTGGGCGCTCCAGGTCTCTGTGACGCCTGAGAGCGACGTAGGGATCTCTTTGATTTCGGTCGTGGATGGAGACAAGCCGACACCGGCCAAGGCCCCGTTGGAGTCGGTGACGAACAGGTGGCCGTCGCACAGGGTTTCGCCCAACAGCGGATTGCCCGCTGCATCCACAACAAGCGGACCAACTCCGGTGTAATACGCGGTGTTGTTAGTCCCATAATCGGGAGCGCCCTCGTTGCCTGGGTCGAGCCAGTCCGCGCGACGCAGACGGGTCATCTCACCATCGCCGGATGCCGCGTAGATGTACGAGGAGTCCATCGCCAAGCCGTACACACCGTTGCCGTTCGCCGCCGGAGGCCCACTGTTGCCCGTCGCCTCACCCTCTGGGTACCCGGTTCCGGGGGCGTAGGTATTGATGGCGTGGGAGTTCTCTTCCCAGGCCGCGGAAGATAGGGCGATGCCATCAGCGGATACGGCCAGCTCCGCCACGGTCTCTGGCACACCTCCAAACTCGTTGCCTACTACGTTGCCATTCGCGGAACATGAGCCGACGGCACCACACGTATTTCCGACGATGGAAACGGGCCGCGATTCCGCGGTCTTGGCCGTGGAGCTGCTGGTCGTCGTGGTGGTCCGCGATGCCGCCACGTTGACTTTCGTGGTGCACGCCCCGGCCACAAGGGCAACCAGAAGCACGAACGCCAACGATGTGGTCCTCCTCACCGCCAGAGTTTTTCATGGCCTCACCCCCTCTCCCGGTACGTCGGGTCGGCGACGGTTCCAAGTGATGGCATGAAGGTGTGTCGGAGCCCGTTGCGCACCGGTTCAACGTGCCTCAGTCCCAGGTCACGACGCTCAGTCTTCGCAAGCAGCCGGAAAAGAGAGGTGACGGAATAGCCGGATCACCCGCTTTCCTACGACCCGTCGTTGTCCGACTACCGCCTAGGGACGCACGCCGATGATGCGCGTGTACCAGTCGTCCTCAAGCCAGAACCAGCCGTTCTTGGATACGACTCCGCTTTGGTCGTCGAAGGCACCCTCACCGACGCCGGCGCCGGGTAGGGGCGGGGTGAGTGTCTTCATGTAGGCGCCGGTAGTCGTGGAGTATTCCTCCAATGCACCCTGGTGTTGTAGCGATTGGTTGCCGTTGGTAACTGGCTCGTACAGCAGAGTTATTCCTACTATCCCCGCTTGACTGTCGACGGCAAAGCCGAAGGGTTGAGGGAATGGGGTGGTGTCGGATGAATTGACCGAGTAGGTCGGGTCAGTGGTCCAGGCTGAGCTTGACCAGCCGGAGGTGGTCGGTAGGCTGTTGAACTTCATTAGCGTTGGGCCAACGGATTCATAGTTACCCGCCACCGAACTGCTGTCTGTGTCGCTCGGGGAGAAACCGGTTACATAGACAGAACTGCCTTCAACATCAACACCCCTGACGTCAACCAGGCCCGGTGGCTCGCCGTAGCTGATGAGGCTGCCGTACTCGGGCACACCGCTCGAGGAATAGCCGGTCAACGGATATTCAGTGACGTTGGTGCCGCCCAGTTGAACGCCCCAGATGTCGCCGGTGCTGTCATCGACGAACACGTTCTCCCAGCCGCCAGGGTTGGGTATTTGCCAGACCGGGGCCATGATCTCTGAACTAGGCAACTGCTCGTACGTATAGACCGCACCTTCGCCGAGGACGACGGTCTCGAAGCGGTGGCCGTCACCTTCCCACTCGTAAGTGCCGGCCCCGTATTGGGGACACGCGGTGGAACAGCCTATTTGGGCCGCACTACTGACACGAGAATCAGAAGGGTACGCCCATGGATCGACGGTAAAGGCATACGGTTGGTAGTTGCCGGATGAGTCACGGGTAAATTCGAAGTCGCGGTTGAAGAACCGGCTGCCGTCATTGGTCGGCTCGCCGGTTCCACCGAAGGTGTTTGCGTTGACGTCACGCCAGACGACGGATGTACCGTTTGATTGGTATTCAGTGATAATGGCGCAGGGACCAGGCGTTTGCCACACTGACTGCGAAACTCCTGGCAGGCAGTTCTCGGCCGTGTAGATGTTCCCCGAACCGTCAATGGCGACCGAGCGAGGTCCCACGAAGCGGTCAGGACCGATAAGGCCGGGGTCAGAGCCCTGTAGGTAACCCCCCGTGACGCCAACCTGACCCGTTTGGGTTCCCGAGTAGTTGAACCATTTGAAGTCTTGGTCTTGACCATTGTCAGCTGCTAGCAGTTCGTCACGACTCGGGCTCGCGGCTATGCCTTGGGCGATGACGGAGGCCGGAAGGGTGAAGGCCGTGAGCAGTGAGCCTGAAGTATTAAAGCGCTCGAGCATGTCAGACGAACCTGCCGGGTTCTCTACGAGGGCCCAGATGTCGCCCTCCCGGTCACACGTGAGCACGCTGGCCCCTGGGGCGCTCCAGGTCTCTGTGACGCCTGAGAGCGACGTAGGGACCTCTTTGATTTCGGTCGTGGATGGCGACAAGTAGGTGGTTGACGTAAGCGGGCCGTTCGCGTCAGTGACGAACAGGTTGCCGTCACAGAGGGTTTCACCGAGCAATGGGTTGCCGCCTGAGTCAACGGTCAGTGGACCGACGCCGGTGCTGTTGCCTTCGTCTACATTGGACTCGTTTGCCGGATTGAGCCAGGTGGCCCTGCTGAAACGGGTCACTAGGCCATCCCCTTCGGCCCCATAGATGTAGGTCGAGTCCATGGCGAGGCCGAAGGTGCCGGCAGGATTGCTGGTAGATGGTGGCCCAGAATCACCAGTCTGAAGGCCCTCTGGGGACCCGGTTGAAGGGGCGTAGACGTTGATGTTATGGGAGTTCTCTTCCCAGTTTGCGGAGGATAGGGCGACGCCATCAGCGGATACGGCCAGCTCCGCCACGGTCTCTGGCACACCTCCAAAGGTGTTGCCTACTGGGTTGCCATTCGCGGAACATGAGCCGACGGCACCACAGGTGTTGCCGACGGTGGTAATGGCCGGCGATGGCGCTCTCGTCGGCGAACCCCAAGTTGCGGTGTCAGTTGGTGGCGTGACAGAGGTTGTCGTTGGTGGCGGAACAGCTGGTGGAGAAGAAGTAACAGTTGGTGCCGCACCGACGATCGGAAAGTTGGGCACTATGCCTAGGCCAAGCAAAGAGCCGTGAGAGGCAGCGTCGCCCAGGCCGAAGATTGCGCCGTTGGATCCGACGATCCAGTAGCCCGCATTGTCCCCAGTGGGCACGATCGACACCAGGCTGCTCGGGTTGTAGGCCACGTTGCCGAGCCAGTGGGCGTCGCCGACGGCGAACACCGCACCGAAGTTGTTCACGGCCCAGTAGCCCTGCCCATCCGATGTCGAGGCGATGGCCACGTAGCGGGTCGCTCCGACTGCCTCTGGAAGAGGTGGGAGTTGGGCCAGGTCCGGGGCGTCGCCAAACCCCGTCACCTGACCATTGGCTTGGAGAACCCAATAGCCACTGTTGTTCGGGGTGGCGGCGATCCCGGTCACATCATCGACGTGGACCCCGAGGCCGGGAAGTGAACCCTCGTACGCCGTGTCTCCAAAAGAAAAGACGCCGCCGTCGGCACCTACGAGGAAATACCCTTTGTCATCGGAGGACGGCACGATTCCAACGACATCGTTCACGTGGATACTCAGCCCCGGCAACGAACCCTCGTACGCCGTGTCTCCGAAGGAGAAGACACCACCATCCGAGCCGACCAGGTAATAGCCGCCGTAGTTGGCGGCGGGTGCGATCCCCACGACGTTGTCGACATGGATGCCGAGACCCGGCAACGAGCCATAGAAGCCACCGTGAAAGACGAAGACGCCTCCATCGGAGCCGACGAGGTCATAACCCGTCGCCTGAGTGGAGCTGTGAGGAGTGGAGCTGTGAGGAGCAACCGCTCCTTCGGCAGGCGACGGCGGCGCACCGCTCTTCGCGCTGAGCGCAAGGAGAGTTGTGACAAGACACGCTGCGGCCAGGAATGCGCTGATGTCTCGCAGTCGCCGCAGAGGGCTTGACATGGTGATCTCCTCAATCGCCCGGCAGGCCCCTTCAATGAGTTGCGCAGGGTCTTTGCCGCGGACGGGGTCGAAGCAATCGGGGCCGCCACGAGGAACTTCGGCCTCGCACGCCGGAAAAGTAAGTCTTTTCGCTTTGACCAGGGTCTGCGCATGAAGTGAATGCTTTTCGAGGAGCCTCCCTCGGGGATTGGCACCTTCCAGTGGTCCCCGAAATACTCGCCACGATCCCGCTCGGCGACGCGGTAATACCCCCATTGCAAGACGTCCTCGACCCGTTTGTCGCAGGGGCCCGTCGGTCGCAGCGAGGGTGCTGGAGACGATCGCTGAGTCTTCAGCTCGGGACGAATTGGGATCGAGGGAGCTTCTATGGCACCGTCTCAGCTAGACGAAGTCGGCTGCCATGTTGCCTTTGAGCCTGTCCGGGAGATCGGGTCGGGTGCGCCAAGCAAACCGTAGAGGTGCGATGCGAAATGCCTCGATCCGCCGCCGAATCGCCCGAATCGATCATCAGTCGGGGCAAGGGTGCTTCCGCGCGGCGATGTTGTCAGGATTTGGTTGGCCGCCCCATCGCCAGGGACACTGTTTTCGGGCCACTACTGCGCACTGGGCTTCTCCGGGTTTGACGGACATCCACCATCAGGTGCACAGCACCAGAAAGGATGCCCATCATGGAGACCATGGAGAGGAAGAAGCCCCGTCCCCGCCGGTCGTTCACCTCGGAGTTCAAGGCCGAGATCGTCGAGCACTGCAGACGCGGTGACCGCTCGATCGGCCAGGTGGCCCGGGACTTCGACCTGACAGAGACGAACGTGCGCAGCTGGGTGAAACAAGCCGAGATCGACGCCGGTGAGCGGCCGGGACTCAGCACCGAGGAGCGGGCCGAGCTGGCCCGCCTGCGCCACGAGAACCGCCAGCTGCGCCTCGACAACGAGACGCTGAAAAGAGCCACAAGTTTCTTCGCCCGGGAGACCCGATGACGGTGGACCCGTTCATCGAGGCGGAGGAAATTGCAGGTCACGGTGCGACGCGCGCCTGCCGCCTGCTCGAGGTCTCCCGGTCCGCCTACTACGAGCGCAAGAAGGCCATCCCCTCTGTCCGCGACGTCACCGACGCCGAGCTCACCGAGCAGATCAAAGAGGTCCACGACGAGTCCAAGGGCACCTATGGGTACCTGCGGGTGCACAAGGCCCTGCGTGACGAGGGCGTCTGTGTCGGCAAGTGGCGGGTGTGCCGGCTCATGCGAGCGGCGGGCCTCGAGGGCCGGGCCAAGAAGCGCTGGCGCACGACGACGGTGCCCGACCCCGAAGCCGAGGCGGCGAAGGATCTCATCCAACGCCACTTCGGACCGTGCGAAGAACTGGACCGCCGCTATGTCGGCGACATCACGTACATCGCCACCTGGGAGGGCTGGGCCTACTTGGCGACGGTCATCGATCTGGCCAGCCGCAAGGTCGTCGGTTGGGCCATGGCCGATCACATGCGCACCGAGCTGGTCGAAGACGCGCTCTCCGTGGCCTTCGCCCAGCGTCGGCCGGCCGAAGGCGTGATCTTCCACTCCGACCGGGGATGCCAATACACGAGCAGCGACTACGCCACGCTGGCCCGGGCCAACGGCATGGTGCTCTCGGTCGGGCGCAAGGGCGAGTGCTGGGACAACGCGGTGGCGGAATCGTTTTTCGCCACCATCAAGCGCGAGCTGATCGACACGCGGGCCTGGCCGACGAGAGCGGGACTTCGCCGTGCCGTCTTCGAGTACATCGAAGGCTGGTACAACACGCGCCGATTGCACAGCTCGCTCGGCTACCGCAGTCCCGCCCAATACGAAGCACTCAGCCACCACAACGCCGACCGTCAGGCGGCATGATCAACACAACCAACCTGTCCGTCGAACCCGGTCAAGCCCACACCGAACCTTACCGTCGCTCGATAGAGCTGGTGCGATGAAAATAGCTAACTCGCACCTTCTCCCTCGCTCCGTCCCGTATGAAACGATCGAGAGCAAATGTCCTTGTCGCTGTCGGTAATTCATCCGACCCGCCCAATAGCGTTGCGAGATATGGCGTTGCGACGTATCAGAGCCCGCAGTGCCGATACCAGTCATATACTCTGGAAGGCTTTGGGACGATCTGAGGGCGGAGATGCGAATTGCGATTGTAGCGCCAGCAGTTACCGACCTCGGAGTCCCCGGCCTGACTGAGGTCCGTGGCGGTGGTGAACGCTATCCGAGTGCGCTCGCAGTCGCATTGGCGAAATCGGGAGCAAACGTTGATCTGGTGACGTTTGGACGGGAACGTATGGAACTCCGCCATCATTCTGGCCTCGGAATTCGCGTTATACGACCGTGGTCATGGCGGGGCGATCTGCGCGATCCCGTAAACCCAGCGCTCCTCCGATTGGCGTCCCGATATGACCTTATTCATGCACACATACTCAACAAAGCGGCCGTATTGCTGGCATTGGGAGCTTCTCTACACCGAACAAAAGTTGTTCTAACACCGCATGGTGGTGGGGCGCGCGCCGGTATCAGACGTGGACTGTGGAAACTGTTCGATGGCTCCCTCTTCGTTTCCCAGTTCGCTCGGATGTGTGAATCAGAACTCGCGACGCTGCCTTCGGACGTCATTTACGGAGGAGCTGATGCGTTGTGTCCTGATCGCCAGGAACGAACCAGCGATCATAGGGGCCGGTTTCTTTACGTGGGCCGGCTGACCCCCCATAAAGGCGTGGACGTCCTAATTCGAGCCTTGCCACCCGGTGCGGGTCTGTTGGTTGTCGGTCCAATACACGAGAAGGACTATTTCGAACATCTGTCTTCTTTGGCTGTCGGTAAAGATGTTGAATTTCAAGTCAATGTCAACGACGATGAGCTTTGCGGCCTCTACGGAAATGCACGAGCTCTGATCCTGCCCAGCGTCGAACTCGATTGGCAGGGGCGACAGCATCATGCTCCCGAACTTCTAGGGTTAGTCGTTCTCGAAGCGATGTATTGCGGAGCGCCCGTGGTCGTCTCCAACGTCGGAGGAATTCCCGAGGTCGTAGATGATGGCAGGACGGGATTCGTAGTAGAGCCCGGAAATATTGAATCGCTGCGTAAGATACTAGGTGAACTGGCTTGTGACGATGACCTCGTTCGGACGGTGGGAGAAGCAGCACGTAACGAGGCACACCGGCGCTTTACCTGGAACGAAGTCGCCGCCCATGCTTACAAATTCTACGAACGACTTTGCGAGACATAGTGGCCTGACTTCTCAAGATCGGCCGCGTGGCTCAACGGCTCGTGCTGGTCGTCCCGGTCGCGCAATGCGGCCTGCCATCTTCGCTGACAACAGGTGCAAATACTTGGAGCAGGCCAGAATCTTCTATTCGGAGAACCTCTCGGTCAGGTCACTGCCTCGGCTTCTGCGCCAGCCTTGTCACCGAGGAGCCTCCGATACAACGCAACCCGCCCGTCTGCGATCGCCTCGTAGGAATAATCCTGCGCCAACGCGTGGGCACGCTGGCGCATCTGTTGGCGTTCTTCGGGATGCTCCAATAGATAGCTGACGGCATCGACTGCGGCTCCGACATCACCACCAGGAACCAGGATGCCTGCGTCCTTACCATTGAGGATGTCCCTCGGTCCGGGGATGTCGCTTGCGACGGGGACTAACCCGCATGCCATGCCCTCAACTACAACGATTCCAAATCCTTCAGAGCGGGACAAGAAGAGGAGAATTTCGTGCTTACGAAGCAGAGAGGGCAGCTCAACGAGCTCATATTGAGGCAGAACCCTGACTCGATCGCGGACAGCGGGATCCAGGGCGCGGGCAACCTCCGCCGGGTCGGCCCCCAGCCAGCTCGCCCGAGCGCGGGGCATCCGCTGCAATACCTCGGACAGAACCGTGGCAGCGGTCTGAGCACCCTTTCGCCACGCAAACCCGCCGAGGATCGCTATTCGAGGAACCGCCTCCGCGTCGCCCAGCGGAAGTCCAATGAGCTCGGGCGCCACGCCATTGGGTGCGGCCGCTGAGCGATCAGGTCGAACACGAAGGTTGTCAATGGCCCATTGCCGCTCAGGCTCGTTGTTGAACACGGAAAAATCAGCAATCCGCAGCGACCGTGCCACCTGGGACAGTTGAATACCGCCGTGGTAGATGAAGTACCTGCGGCGCAAAGTCAGTTCACCACGCTTGGCCGCGTGAATCAGCTCCAGGTGGGCGAGGTGATCGAGCCCATGGCTCCGAGTTACCACGATTGCCCGTGCCTTGGTGATCGCGACCCGGGGCAACAGCCAGAGGTCGCCAGTCGAGGCATCGACCACATCCACCAGACCTCGGCTCAGCGAGCGTCTGACGTGAGCAGCGGCGTACACGGGAAAGGTGAGCTGGTCTAGACGCGGTCCCAGGCGGATGGGGAGATCGTCGAAGCCCACCACGGATACTTCGTGGCCTCGTCTGCGAAGGGCATTCCCCAACTGCAGAGTCGACCCCGGCGCTCCGGTGTTGAGGTCGAGGTCGTGGTGGATGGTCAAGAGAATTCGTAACGGCGAGATGTCCTGACCCCTCACGGATCGCCATTCTGATCGTGTGGTGAAGGACAACAGGTGATCAGCGATGCCCTCAAACCTGCCTCCTACACCGACCGGTCGCGTCGCCCTCTTCGGCAGATGCGCTGCGCTTGTCGGGCGAGAGCTTGTTGCCCCACCAGTTCTTTGAGACAGCCCGCAACCTCGACAGGAGCACACGAGACGAACTCGGGCCACGCGAACTTCGGAACACTGTCCCCTGCTTGACGGTCAAAGAGAGCCTTCAGCATCGGGACAGCGGGTCTTCTGCATGAGCCTTCCTCCATCGACTCTGCTGTTGGAGCTGTTGGAAACATCGTGAATTCGCACTACTGCGCGAATTCACATAGCTTTCCGATCGAGCGAACAATTTCAGGCCTGCCCCCAAGAAAAATCCATGTCGTCCGCCACGCCAACCCAAAGCTAGACGAGTGCCGCCGGCGCGTCCAGAACGAGACCCTCGCACACCGCAGTCGCAACTGAGACTCGTTCTCTGTCGGATCCAGCGCCTGCTCAGCAAGGCCGACGAACGCCTCCAAGACTCCGAAGCGAGGCTCCACCGCCTCTTGCGAGCCGGAGATCCGCGCGGAGAGGTGGCCACCATCTGGCATGCCAAAGAGGCCGTCTGGGAGCTCGACGCACGCGGCGATGAGGCCACGACACGCGAGCGGATCGAGTGCCTCGTCACCGAAATGGCCGATCGTGACAACTCCGTCGAGGTGCGCTCGCTCCGGCGGACCCTCACCCGTTGGACGGAACATATCGTCGCCTGGTACTCGAACGGACCCACCGAGGCGGCCCTGATCAAGCGCGTCAAGCGTGCCGCCTTCAGCTTCTCATCCTTGCGGAATTTCCGCGTAGGCGAGCTGCTCTACGTCGGCAAACCCGAAATGGCACCTACTCGAGACCATCACATCCCACTGAAATCTGAAGCGCCACTAAACTTCTGCTCACAAATTGGCTCGGGCAGTCATCCGATGCTGAAGTTTGAACAAGCCCTTGCATGAGACGCAAGATATCGATGGCTCGACCTAAGAGGTTTGCTCAAGAATGTCACAACTGCGAGTAGCTGCCCACGCGAGACACGGACCGAAGGCAAAGAAAAGTACAAAGCAGACAAGTATATTTGCAATACTCAGGTCGCTGCGATCCCTCGGCCTCAGGTCGCTAAACCGTAGCCTTATTTGGATTGCAAGCTGCTCCCTTGTGGGAGGATTGTCACAGGCAGCCCTCCTCGTCATAATAACTGAACTGGCAGCAAGCCACGCAGAAGGCAGCGGCAATCTGAAGATCCATGGATTATCGATACCGCTCCACGATTCAATATTGGTTTGTATAGGACTCCTAATCCTCTTCTTTCTATTTAGTATGACTGCGGCTTCCGTCACTGCCTCAATGTCAAGCTCGGCAGTGGAGATGGGTCGAGACAAGATCATGGATTCGTATTTCAAGGCCAGTTGGGACATTCAATCGGCGGAACGGCTCGGTCACGTCCAACAGCTCCTAACGGTCAACTGCGACTATATAGCCGGGTTAACACAAGCTATCTCCACTGGGCTGCAAGGCATTTTCGGAGCATTGGCGCTTCTGTTGGCCGCCTTTATAGTCAATCCCGTCACGGCCACCGTAGTGATTGTAGCCGGCGTCGTGTTATCAACGGTCATGCGCCCCATCCTCAGATTGACCCGAACGGCCTCCATTCGGCTTTCAAACGACAGCCAAAGGATAGCGACCCTAGCGACTGAGTATACGCGCCTGGCTCGTGAGTTTCGTTTGTTCGGCGTACAGCAAGAGGCGACAGATCGTCTGCACCAACGAAATCACGAGGCTGCAATAAGCTATGCGAAAAGCCGCGTCTTGGGGCAATACAACTCCGTGGTCTACCAAACATTCGCGCTGGCCTTCGTCATTATTGGTCTCGCACTACTTCTAGCTCACTCAGCGAAAAACTTAGGGACAACCGGGGCAATTCTAGTGCTCACCTTGCGATCACTGGTATACGGCTCCGCGATCCAATCGAGTAGCCAACAGATTCGGTCGGAGGAACCATTTTTAGATGAAGTCCAAGCAGAAGTTCGGCACTATCAGGCTAGTTCACCGCAGTTAAATGGAAACCGCGTTCCTGAGCATTTCGACATTAAGTTCGAAGGGGTTTCATTTGCATATGATTCGGGACCTGAGGCGGTTAAAAACGTATCATTCTACATTCCCAGCGGGAAGATTCTGGGCGTTGTGGGCAGGTCCGGAAGCGGGAAATCGACATTGAGTCAATTGGTCCTAGGAATGCGAATGCCCTCACATGGACATGTGTTCGTGGGAGATGTAGCAGCCTCATCTATAAGGAAGGGGAACGGGACAAGCCCGATTGCGCTGGTAGCCCAGGAATCGATCTTGTTGCAAGGTTCGATCGCGTCAAACATTTCATTTTTCCGGAATGTTTCTCAAGAGAGGATTGAGATTGCAGCGCGTGCCGCCCATCTCCATGAGGACGTTGTAGCAATGCCACGATCGTATGAGACGTCAGTGGGGGAAGGCGGTGACGCACTTTCGGGAGGACAACGACAACGATTGGCCATTGCTCGGGCGCTCGTTGGGTCGCCTCGGGTACTTGTCTTGGATGAGCCCACCAGCGCACTCGATGGGCGATCAGAGAGCTTGGTCCGGCGCACATTATCGGAGTTACGTGATCATGTGACAGTTATCGTGATCTCCCATCGGCTGGCGACAGTAGAGGACTGCGACCTTCTCCTCGTTCTCGATGGTGGGCGACTCGCGGATTTTGGGCCACGCGATGAGGTGATGGGTAGAGCTGCATTTCGACACGTCGCTGAAGCAACAGTCATACAGTCGGAGAATTCCCGATAGTCATCGTGTCCGTTGATCCCTGGATCGGCGTTATACGGATCTCCTTTTCCTCACATACCTAGGGGCACCTGTCCGGGCTCGCCGACACCGGCAAGGAGGTCCCGGCGCGCTGAGCCGCCGGGATCGGGCTCGTAAACCGGCTCTACGCGTTTGAGTGGGGAGAGCGGGTTCTGATCTTCGGTGGTGACGGAGGCCTGGGCCAGGTGACGCCGCCGGCGTGAAGGAGTACCCGCAGCCGGTAGTGGTCGAAGCGGGTGATGCCCCGTCCGGCGCGCTTGACCTTCTTGACGCACAGGTTCAGGCCCTCGGTCGGGCCGTTGGAGGCTCCGGTGCGATGGTGGTTCAAGATCTCGGTACGCCAGCGCTCGAGTGTGGCACCGAGCGAGCGGATCTCTTCGACCTCGTCGCTCTTGCATCCGACGATGGCCTTGTCCAGGAGCACTCGGGCTTCCTTGGGGTCGTCGGTCAGGTAGATGTCGCGCACCGACTCCTTGGCCAGCCATGCTCCCAGGAGTTCGTCATGGGGATCGCCATGACGCAGCGCGAGCAGCACGCGTTCATGGCCACGCTCATCGAGTCGTTCATAGCCCGAGAGCAAGAGCTTGCGGATCCGATAGAGCGGGTCGGACTTCCGGCCCCGGTGCCCGAGCGTCTCGTTCTGGACGTGCCGGCGCACCTTGTCGACGCAGCGGTTGGCGACGCGCACGACGTGAAAGGGATCGGCTACCCGGATGGCATGGTCGAGGTGCGGGGATGTGCCGCTGCGATAGCTCTCAGCGAGATCCGTCGCCACGACGCGGATGGCACTCATCCAGGCGGGGTCCTGCTCGGCACACCATCTCCGCAGGTCAGCGGCAGCGTTTCCCTCCACCATGTCGATCATGTTCTTGCGGTTGAGGTCGACCAGGCCGGTCACGTAGATCGTTCGGTGCTCTCTGGTCGCAGACAGGAACGAGGTCTCGTCGATGCCGAGGGCCCGGACCCTCTTCACGCGTGTCGGGTCGTCGATGAGCGGTGTGCCATGGAGCACCACGGCGTCCATCACGGTCCACCAGCACACCCCGAGCTCGCGGGCGACGACAGCGACCGGCAGGGCGAGCTCGCCGACCTGGCGGGTGGCTTCTGCGCCTGCGCGCAACGTGAGCACGGCCCGTGGAGCGACGTGCTCGGTCCCTTCGGTCCACGTCTTGGCCGCACAGTCGGGATCGACGCAGCGCCAGCGGCGCTTCAACCAGACGAGGCGTGCCGGGCGTCCGAAGCAGGGCAAGTCCCGGATGTCGACCCGGATCCGATCCTTGGCCTCAGCGCGCACACCGCAGGTCGGACACCCAACGAAGTCCACCACCGTCTCGACGGTCACGACCACTTCGGAGGGGGTCTCTTCCACCGCCAGCACCCCGAAGCCGTCGAGTCCCAACAGAGCCTCAGCCAGACCGGTAGCGTCATCCATCGTCAGGGGTCCTCCTCGTTGAAGTCGTCAAGAAACCTCAACGATGTCGGGACCCCTGGCCGTGTACGCGGATACCTCGCTACCTCACGCTCCCCAGTTCAACGCGTAGAGCCCGTAAACCGCGTCGAGGACGATGCCGAGGCGGCGCTCTTTCAGGTGCATCGCGCCCAAGGCGAGCCAATCGCGCGCGACCCTCGCCGGAGTATTGTCGTGCCAGATCAAGGCTGCCACCCCACCACGACGGCATGCGACCCTGAGGAACACCCCAACGTGCTGACTGACATCGCCGCTGCCGATCCCCGTGAGTTGCGGGCACAGGTCTGCGTCGTGGGAGGGGGTGCCGCGGGGATCACCGTGGCGACCGAGCTCGCCCGCAACGGCATCTCTGTCATCGTTCTCGAAGGGGGCGGTCGGCGATTCGAGGAACGCTCGCAGGAGCTATACCGCTCAGAGGTGGTCGGCCTCGCCCACGCCGGCATCCACACCCTCCGGTTCCGGACCCTCGGCGGCGCCACGACCCGCTGGGCGGGACAGGCGCTGCCCCTCCAGGACATCGACTTCACCGCCAGGTCGTGGGTCCCCGAGAGCGGCTGGCCGCTCACACCCGCCGAGCTGCAGCCGTACCTGAAGCGGGCCGAGGCGATCCTGGCGATCGAGACGTTCGGCGACCCGGGAGAGCACCGGTGGCCGAGCGTCCTCCCCGCCGGCCCGGCCTTCGACGAGCGGCTCCTCTACACGGTGTACTCACAGTTCAGCCCGAGCCCGAACTTCGCCGAGGTCTCGCACGACACACTCGAGACCCTGAGCAAGATCAATGTCGTGCTCCACGCCAACGTTACCGGGATCGTCGCCGGCCCGCAGGGCGACGCCGTCGACTGCGTCACGGCGAGGGACATCGATGGCCACGAGCTCACCGTCGGCGCCGAGCACTTCGTCGTGTGCTGTGGCGGCATCGAGACGGCCCGGCTGCTGTTGTCGTCGACCAGCCGCTCCGAGGGCGGCATCGGCAACGACCACGACCTGGTCGGGAGGTACTTCCAGGACCACCCCGGATTCTCCGTGGGCGAGGTCACCGGCGAGGCAGCTCGCGAGCACTTCCGGCCCCGCAAGGAGGGCGGTATCAAGTACCTGCCGCTGATCCGCGCCGCCGAGCAGTGGCAGGCCAAGACCAAGAGCCTGAATTGCGGGGCGTCGCTCGTCTTCGAGGGCGCCCGGCTGCCAGGCGTGGAGGCGGGCAAGTCCCTCGTCACAGCGGTGAGGGAGCGGCGCTTCGGGCGCGAGCGGCTCGAGGAGCTCCGCGAGATCGCCCGCCACCCCCTCCAGCTCGCGACGGCGGCGAACCGCTACTACGTGCGCGGGGTGCCTAGCCAGGACACCTCAGGGCCGATGTCGCTCGCGATCGGGCTCGAGCAGGCACCGAACCCCGACAGCCGCGTCACGCTCGGCGAGCGCGTCGACGCCCTCGGCCAGCGCGTCGCCCGTCTCGACTGGCGCTTGGGCGAGGCCGAAATTGAGACCGCGAGGCAATTCGTCGACACGGTAGTGGGCGAGATGGAGCGACTCGGGCTCGCCAGCGTGGACGTCGACGCGTTCTCGCTGTCCGATGACCCGGCCGACCTGAGTGGCGTCGTCGTCGACATCGGCCACCACATGGGGACCACTCGCATGGCCACCGACCCGGCCCGCGGCGTCGTGGACGCCAACTGCACTGTGCACGGGGTCCAGAACCTCCACGTCGCGAGCTGCTCGGTGTTCCCCACAAGCGGCGTCTCCAACCCAACTTTCACGATGCTGGCGCTGTCGGTCCGCCTCGCCGACCATCTGGCGCTCGCGCTCACGGCACCGGGGTGACGATCCCCTCGGCCGGACTCGGGAGATCCGGCACCACGACCACCGCTCTCGGCTTCGGCTGCAGCGGGATCATCGGCTCGAACACGAGGAGCGAGTCCATGGGGCTGCTCTCGGCGGCAGTCGACCTCGGGATCCGGCACTTCGACGTCGCGCGCTCGTACGGGTCCGGCGACGCGGAGGCGGTCCTTGGCGACTTCCTCACCACGACAAACGAGCCTTGCACGGTCACCTCGAAATGCGGGATCGCTCCTGCCGCCACCTACGGCCTGCCGGGCCGACGCACGAAGGCGCTCGCCCGCGCGGCGCTGCGCAAGGTCCCGGGCCCCTACGGGGCCGTACGGTCGCGGGCGACTGCCAGTGTGCAGGTGGGGCAGTTCGGCCCCGAGCAGATACGGCGGAGCCTAGAGACGAGCCTCCGCGCCCTGCGGCGCGATCGCCTCGAGGCGTTCCTCCTCCACGAGTGCACCCCAGAAGAGTGGGCCTCAGGGTCGGTCCAAGAGGTCCTGTCAGACCTCGTCGGCTCCGGAGCGGTCGGGTGCGCCGGCCCAGCGACGAGCGCCGCCGGCACCCTGGAGATCCTCGGGCACGAGTCCCCTGCCGTCCCCCTCGTGCAGTTCCACGACGACGGCGACATGTTCGGCGCGGAGGTGATCGGGCTCGCTCGACACCGTGGTTCGAGCACGATCACCCACGGGGTCCTCAACCGGAACCTGAGGGCGTTGCGGGCTCACCTTGCCGGAGCGAGCGAACCGGCGCTCCGGGAGTGGTCGGGGCGCCTCGACGGCGAGGTGACCGACGCGAGCGTGCTCGCCGCGCTGCTCCTGCGCCGTGCCATGGCCCGCAACCGCGGCGGCGTCGTGCTCTTCCGGACCAACGACGCCGGGCATCTCCGGTCGACGGTCGAGGCGGCCAAGACGGACATCGCGGCCGACCAGCTGCAGGCGCTCGAGGAGCTGATCGCCCGGGCGTCTATGAGCCCACAGGCATGAGCGACGGCGCTCGCATCCGCCGGCGGAACCAGCCGCCGCTGTCGAGGCGCTGCTGACCGACCCCGCTGATGCGCCGACGCCGATTTTCCGACGGTGAGAAGTATCTGAAGGCCTATTGTTCTGACGGCTGGGAGCAGATGAACTTCAGTCCGCTCTGTGCCTATGAGGCCACGGGCTCTTCATTACGGAGCAAAATGGAAGTCGTCAATGCTCACTTTCGACAAGGAGGCCAGCATCGCTTCTCCTGCGACTACGAGACGTTGGCTCGGCTTGCTGGAGGACGTCGGATTTGTCCAAATGGAATATCGCCCGCCCGCCTTCGGCTCGTCAAGGCGTAAGGATCTTGAGATCAACGGCGATGTTCGCGCCAGCGAGAGCCTTGTCGTGGAAAAGGGCATGCCAGGGAGCACTCTGCCTGACAGATCGGCATAGAATCAACCTGTCCCACCCGGGACGCTCATATGACCGAACTATCGACGCGCCGACTCGTCCTTGTAGTCGAGAATCTCGACGGCCGTGGAGGGATGGATCGAGTCCACGCAGACTTGATCAAGAGTCTCAGTCACAAATGGGATATCACCGTGGTATCCGCTACGCTGCCTCTTGAGCTCCGCGAGCTCGTGGAATGGCATCGGATACCGCTGCCACGGCGTCCAGCACCGCTCAGGTACTCGTGCTTCTTTGTCTTGGGTGGGTGGCGACTGAGATCGTTACGAGGACTAGTCCACGTCGCTGGAGCAGTTGTCCCTAATCGCGCCGACATTGCCTCCGTACATCTGTGCCACGCTGGCTTGTTCGAGGTTACGGGCAGACTGGCTCCGGCTAACGCACCGCTGCCTCGCCGCTTGAACACCACAGTGAACCGTTTCCTCGCCTTAGCTGGTGAGCGGTGGTGCTACCGCCCCACACGGCTGCGGAGGTTTCACGCGGTGTCCAACGGCGTCGCAGAGGAACTGAGGACGCATTATCCAGGTATACCAATAACGGTGATCCCAAATGCCGTAGACACCGATCGATTTCAGCCAGACCCCATTGTCCGGGAGCGGATTCGCAGTGAACAGGGCATAACAGATGATACCGTTGTTGCCTTATTCGTGGCTGCCGACTGGGACCACAAAGGTCTCGATATCGCGATAGATGGCGTCGCCCTAGCCTCAAAAGAGTGTGACTATCTTGAGCTCTGGGTGGTCGGTTCGGGAGACCAGTCCAGGTTCACCGATCGAGCAGCCATGGCCGGGATTCGGACACGTGTCAGATTCTTTGGGTGGCAAGCGGACCCGTCTAGCTTCTATAAAGCCTCCGACATATTCGTCTTGCCGAGCCGATACGAGGCTGACCCGCTGGTGGCGTTAGAGGCGGCAGCATGCTCTCTTCCCGTGGTCGCCACCGCGGTGAATGGCGTCGTTGAGCTGCTGGGAGATGGCCAAGCCGGCATGATCATCGAACGCAATCGGGATGACCTAGCTCGCGCCCTAGCGGCACTCGCCGTGAGCGCAGACCTTCGCCGCTCCCTTGGTGCCGAAGGACGCAAAAGAGTGCAAAGCCGTGGGGGGTGGGGCCAGGTTGCCGACCGCCTCGGCCAGCAGCTCGAGGAACTTGTCGCAGCGAGTCGCCCCTTCTGAATCGTCTTTTCCAGACCGTGGTGGGTGGATGTCTTTAATAGGGTCAGAACTTAGATCGGCCATTTGAAGCTATTGAGCCTTCAGATCTGAATTCGGTGAGAGCCCGGGGTCACGCATGTGCGTCGAAGCCGACCTAACGTGCTGACATATAGCTTGAGGAGTCGGCGCTGAGGTGTTTCCATGACGGCCGTGCAGAGTTCACCGAAAATATGCGCGTTTGCAACCCAAGGACTTTCGAGCGGAGACGGCTCGAGGCTCAGAGCTTTGGTCGGCGACTTGGACGTCGTCTTCGTCGATGTAACCAGAGGCTCATTCGCTCAGCGATTGCTGATGACGCCGTGGAGCGTAATCCGTGAGGTTCGCCGAGTTTTGCCGGACCTGGTGCTGATGGAGGGAACAGGTATCGGCGGTGGCGTGGCTCTGATTGCGATGCGGTTGCTTTTCGGCATTCCGTATGTGTTCAGCACTGGCGATGCGATCGGTCCATATCTGGCCAGCAGGCGGAGAGCTCTCGCTCTCCCAGGCTCGATCTACGAGCGCGTTCTATGCCGTCTTGCCGCCGGAGTGATTGGTTGGACGCCCTACCTGACAGGACGAGCTCTCTCCTTGGGAGCGCCTCGTGCAATGACGGCTCCTGGATGGATTCCTCAGCGGCCACTTGAGGAGCGCCAACAAGATCGCAAAAGAGTACGCGCTCAACTGAACATCCCGGCTGAGGCGCTGGTGATCGGCATCGTAGGCACTCTCATTTGGAACAAGCGGTATTCGTACTGCTATGGCCTTGAGATCGTTAAGGCCGTTCGTCGTTCCGCCCGGCGGGATGTTGTGGCGTTGGTCATAGGCACCGGAAGTGGGCGCCGCCTCTTGGAGAACGAAGCAGGACCGGAACTAGGTGAACGGGTCCGTCTGATCGGCCCAGTTCCTCGCGAGGAGGTCCCCGCCTATTTGGCCGCCATGGACATAGGTTCCTTACCGCAGAGCGTCGATCAGGCGGGTGGCTTTCGCTATTCGACGAAGTTGGCAGAGTACGTGGCTGCAGCACTTCCAGTCGTCACTGGTCAAATTCCGGCGGCCTACGACCTTGACACCGGTTGGATCTGGCGCATACCTGGGGACGTGCCGTGGGATCCAACCTATCTAAACGGCCTCGTAACGATGATTGAGGGAGTGAGCAACGAAGAGATTGACCAAAAAACACGAGCGATGGTCGACCAAGCGCCCGACTCACATCAGCTGGCAGATGGGACGAGGGTCAGCCGGTTCCTTTTGGACCTGATAGCGCGTGAACACATCGACGAATCTCAGAACTGAGGTGCGGGCCTTAGGTCCTGTTGCGTTTCAACGCGACACGTCTTCACGTAAGCCGTCGGCATGATGGACCCTCCCTACGTGCAGCGCCGCCGGCAGGGGCCGCGGAGAATCACGCCAACATGCCGCGGATCGCGGAAATCCCCACCTGCGATCATCGACATTGCCCACGTTGACCCTGGGTCCGAAGTGAGGCCCTGTTGGATACAAAGTGGCTCTACGCGTTGAACTGGGGAGCGTGAGGTAGCGAGGTATCCGCGTACGTGGCCAGGGGTCCCGACATCGTTGAGGTTTCTTGACGACTTCAACGAGGAGGACCCCTGACGATGGATGACGCTACCGGTCTGGCTGAGGCTCTGTTGGGACTCGACGGCTTCGGGGTGCTGGCGGTGGAAGAGACCCCCTCCGAAGTGGTCGTGACCGTCGAGACGGTGGTGGACTTCGTTGGGTGTCCGACCTGCGGTGTGCGCGCTGAGGCCAAGGATCGGATCCGGGTCGACATCCGGGACTTGCCCTGCTTCGGACGCCCGGCACGCCTCGTCTGGTTGAAGCGCCGCTGGCGCTGCGTCGATCCCGACTGTGCGGCCAAGACGTGGACCGAAGGGACCGAGCACGTCGCTCCACGGGCCGTGCTCACGTTGCGCGCAGGCGCAGAAGCCACCCGCCAGGTCGGCGAGCTCGCCCTGCCGGTCGCTGTCGTCGCCCGCGAGCTCGGGGTGTGCTGGTGGACCGTGATGGACGCCGTGGTGCTCCATGGCACACCGCTCATCGACGACCCGACACCCCTGAAGAGGGTCCGGGCCCTCGGCATCGACGAGACCTCGTTCCTGTCTGCGACCAGAGAGCACCGAACGATCTACGTGACCGGCCTGGTCGACCTCAACCGCAAGAACATGATCGACATGGTGGAGGGAAACGCTGCCGCTGACCTGCGGAGATGGTGTGCCGAGCAGGACCCCGCCTGGATGAGTGCCATCCGCGTCGTGGCGACGGATCTCGCTGAGAGCTATCGCAGCGGCACATCCCCGCACCTCGACCATGCCATCCGGGTAGCCGATCCCTTTCACGTCGTGCGCGTCGCCAACCGCTGCGTCGACAAGGTGCGCCGGCGCGTCCAGAACGAGACGCTCGGGCACCGGGGCAGGAAGTCCGACCCGCTCTATCGGATCCGCAAGCTCTTGCTCTCGGGCTATGAACGACTCGATGAGCGTGGCCATGAACGTGTGCTGCTCGGCTGCGTCATGGCGATCCCCATGACGAACTCCTGGGAGCATGGCTGGCCAAGGAGTCGGTGCGCGACATCTACCTGACCGACGACCCCAAGGAAGCCCGAGTGCTCCTGGACAAGGCCATCGTCGGATGCAAGAGCGACGAGGTCGAAGAGATCCGCTCGCTCGGTGCCACACTCGAGCGCTGGCGTACCGAGATCTTGAACCACCATCGCACCGGAGCCTCCAACGGCCCGACCGAGGGCCTGAACCTGTGCGTCAAGAAGGTCAAGCGCGCCGGACGGGGCATCACCCGCTTCGACCACTACCGGCTGCGGGTACTCCTTCACGCCGGCGGCGTCACCTGGCCCAGGCCTCCGTCACCACCGAAGATCAGAACCCGCTCTCCCCACTCAAACGCGTAAAGCCTACAAAGTTGGCCCAGGCGTCGGCACCGCTGAGGCGACAACGGCAACGTCAGTAGGGCTGTCTGAGGGATCTCGCGCCTCTTGCAGCACCCCGACCGAAAGATCACTGCGATGCGCCATCTTCGTCTCCCGCACCGATCATCGCGAGGGCCGTTATTGAGCGCATTCCGCGGATGGAAACCCTCGACGGCAATCTCATCAAGCGACCCGGCACTCACCATTGGGCGGCCCCGATCTGCCCCGCGAAGTGACTTTCGTTGATCTCACGGAGCAAAACGAGCGAGAACGCGTCACTCGTTTTGTGGCGCTATTCTCAGACGCATGCCAGTCGATTGGGAGAGCGCCCAGACACAAGAACTTAGCTACTGGGAGGGCACGGTCACGAGTGTCGCCGCTGTCCTGTCGGAGATTGAAGAGGTGACACGCCTGGTGGAGTTTGGAGCCACCTGCGGCTCCATCGGGACTGTCGGTGCAGTGGTCGAGCTTGGAGTTGGTCCTTTGGGCATCGGCTGGAGCGCTATCTGCGACGCCGATAAGGCGGTCGGAGTTGATCCACTTCCACGTCTCATCGTTTCGACTGGCGATCGAGTAGTGGACGACTTCGCCCGGAGTCTCCAAGAACGCACCGATTATCTTCAGGCCGATGCCACCAAGACAATCCCTCTTGATCCCGGAGTCTTCGATCTTGTCGTTTGCGACAACGTCATCGACCACACCCAGGACCCGGAAGCCATCCTTGTAGAATCTGCTCGCTTGGCCAAGCCAGGTGGCACCTTGCTATTCGGGGTGAACGTCTTTTCTGCTTTGGGGTTAGTCAAGTGGCGTCAAGTCACTCGTCGGCTACACCCTCATGATTTCAATGTCATCTGCCACCCGCACTCGTTCCGAGAGGACCAACTACCCCGGCTTCTCGCTGCAGCCGGATGGCGAATCACCTATCGAAGTCCGACACCCATTCGTCAGCGGATCGCTGGTCGCGTCTACCGAGCACGTCTCATAGCGGTCAAGGGCTAAAAAAGGTGAGGTCAACGCACTCCGATCTTGGGTAGGACGATTCTGGAGGTTCCGAGATCCGGTTGCCAACCAGGGTTGACGGAGTTTCGTCAATCCCTCATGGTGTTCTGACCGGACGCCGACTGATCGGCCGCCCAGCCGTTACGTGAGCTGAAGTTGTTCCGAGTGGGGACGGTAGGTGTTGTCCTCGCCGGTCAGCGACGAACACCTGAGCGAGGTCCGCGTTGCTCGGAGACCGACGACGCCGGGATCTGAGACCTGGCTCCGGAACCTTCGCCGACAAGCCGGGACCACCGAGGCGACCGTCTCAAGTCGCATAACGCTGCTGATCGTGGGCGTCGGCCCTCATCCTCGCCGCTCTTCTCGGGCAACGCGGAGGTGTCACCCCCAGCGAATAAGTGGTCACGGACTGCGGGCGCGTCGTTGCGTGGAGGGCATCAGCCCGGTTGCGGACCATGGGAGTCCGTTATGGGGTAGGGCACAAAAATCGAACCTCATCTTGTCCGCGATGACGACCGGAATCTCACTCCCCAGCTTGCAGAGTCGCGTGATTCGAAGCTAAGTCGTCTAAAGGAATTTGGTGCGATATGCCAAAAGTGCGTCGAAGAACGCGGCTCACATTGTTTGAGGCCATGTCCACGCCATCTTCTCGTATGATCGTCCCGTGGGAATGCGCGGAAGCGTCTCGGTCGTTATGGCGACCTACAACGGGGATCGATACCTTCGAGAACAGCTCGCCAGTATCCGCGAGCAGGATCTTCTCCCGGCCGAGCTTCTCATTGGCGATGACGGATCGACTGATGCAACCCATGAAATCCTTCAGGAGTTCCGAACAACGGCCCCCTTCCCGGTGAGCATTGAGCGTAACGCCCAACGGCTTGGAGTGGGTGAGAACTTTCTTCAGACCGCCGCCAGAGCAACCACAACCTACCTCGCCTTCGCCGACCAGGACGATGTGTGGTTCCCGACCAAGCTGCGCCGGTGTCTTGAGGTTCTTGACGCCCAGGGCACACCGACCCTGGTGACGCATTCCACTCACCTTGTCGATGAGCGACTGCGTCGGCGCCTACGGCCTTCACAGATCACCCGTTACCCCCGCACGTACACCACGCGGACCCGCCGCTACCGCGGGTTTGGTCTACCTATGAGACAAGGCTTCGCAATGGTGTTCGACGCTTCGCTGCTATCTATCGCGGAAAAGCCACGCCCTCAATCTCAGTTCGCCACTGGACCGATGCTTCAGGACGAATGGATCCAGTTCGTCGCGCTCGGTCTCGGCCAGATGATCGAGTTGCCCGAGGTCCTGGCCTGGCATCGTCTCCACGAGGCCAGCGTCACTCGCGAAGAGCCAGGACACTATGTGAGTTATAACGTAAGACGGTCTTTGGCCACCTCAAATGACGTCTACGCAGAGAGGGCCGCACGAGCGGAGAGCTACGCCGAATGGTGGCGAGAACTCGGTTGCCGTGATGCTGCTCACGCATGGGAAGTAATCGCACGCCGCCACCAGTCTCGGATCGCGATTCACGGCGCTGGGCGCTGGACCAAGCGGGTCGAGGCTGTCGCATCCGCGGCGTGGGTGGGCGCGTACCTGCCGAAACGTTTCTTAGGTCTTGGATTGAAGCCAGCGTTAAAGGATACCGCGTCGCTGATTATGCGGACATCGCTTGGCGGAAGCCCCACCGGCCCCGCCGAGAATCGTCACGGGCCGTCCGCGGGCATGTGCAACTCGGACGCGGCGCCGGAATCAGCATCGGGGGCGACGCCGCTCGGACCTTCACTTCATGGCGAAGACGTCGGAGCGAGCTAAGTGAGCGGCCCATGTCGCGTTACCCGGTCCGGGCGTGCAAGGCGAATCTGGGCTCGATGACCCGACGATCGGGGGTTGAATCGCTTCACAAGCTTCCTGACGAATGTCACATCTATGAGTAGTTGGCCGCCGGAGCCGTCACCGGAAGCAAACAAAACAGGCTCTTCCGGAATAACTGGGGATTCGCCACCTCGTTGAGCTGACCGGGCATCCACCACTGGGGCCAGGGGCCCCGACATCGTGACTGCTGTCTGACGGCAAGCACGAGGAGGCCCCTGGCAATGGCGGACGGTATCGGACTGGCAGAGAAGATGTTGGGACTGCCTGGGTTGGTGGTGCTCGAGGTCGACGACGTGCCCGGCGAGGTGGTCGTTCGCGTCGAATCGACTCGGCCCGCTGTCGTGTGCCCGTCGTGTCGCCGACGCGCTGAAGCGCACGACCGCACCGAAGTCCACTTGCGCGACGTGCACTGCTTCGGTCGGCCGTGCCGTCTCGTGATCAACAAGCGGCGGTGGCGCTGCAAGACACCGGGGTGCACGAAGAAGACCTGGACCGAGGAGATCGCCGGCGTCGCATCACGTCAGGTGCTGACGGTCCGGGCGGGCGCCGAGGTCACGCGCCAGGTGGGCCAGTTGTGCCGCTCGGTGGCCTCGGTGGCCGACGAGTACGGGGTGGGCTGGGACACCGCCTGGGCGGCCGTCGAGCTCCACGGCCCCCCGCTCGTCGACGACCCCTCCCGCGTCGGGCGGGTGCGCGCCCTCGGCGTCGACGAGCACTCCTATCTCGCTGCCACCCCTGAGCACTCGACCATCTACGCCACCTCGCTCGTCGACCTCGACCGCCGCATCGTGATCGACCTCTTCGAGGGCAAAAGCGCCGCTCAGCTGCGCCGATGGTGCGCCGGGCGCACCGAGCGCTGGCTCAAGGGAGTCCGCGTCGTGGCCTTGGACCTGACCGAGACCTATCGCCTGGGCCTCCATCCGCATCTCTCCCACGCGAGGCGGGTGGCGGATCCCTTTCATGTGACCCGTGTGGGCAACCGCACCCTCGACCAGGTGCGCCGGCGCGTCCAGAACGAGACGCTCGGACACCGCGGACGCAAGGTCGACCCGCTCTTTCGGATCCGCAAGCTCTTGCTCAGAGGCGACGAGCGCCTCGACGAGCGCGGCCGGGACAAGATGATGGCAGGACTGCGCTTCGGCGACCCCCATGACGAGGTGCTCGGGGCGTGGCTGGCCAAAGAAGCCGTTCGTTCCATCTATCTCACCGAAGACGTCGACGAGGCCGCCGTCCTCTTGGACAACGCCATCGACGCGTGCCGCAGTGACGAGGTCGCCGAGATCCGCACCCTCGCTCACACCCTGTCGCGCTGGAGAGGCGAGATCTTGAACCATCACCGCACCGGGGCGTCGAACGGACCGACCGAGGGGATGAACTTCTGTGCGAAACAGGTGAAGAGGGCTGGCACGGGGTTCACCAACTTCGATCACTACAAGCTCCGTGTATTGCTCCACGCCGGCGGTGTCACGTGGCCGAGCCCGATCCGGCCGCCACGGATCACCTCAACGTCTCCCCACTGAAACCGGAAGAGCCACAAAACACCGGCAAGTGTACTTACAGTACTCACGTCAGTCCGTGGGCCTTCGGCGCTAAATCGTGGCCTTACATGGATTGCAGGTTCCTCTCTTGTGTGAGGATAGTCACGGGCAGCACTCTTAGAAGAAAGTGACACCTCGGCCCTGCGCCAGCTCCAAGGCCGCACGAGAATTACCTCGCAATGCAGGTCCAAGGTGTTCGATGAATAAGCGTCCCTCGCTCCCGCTGAGGAGTGCAATCACTGTTCTTCCAAGACCCGGCAGAGAGCGGTCTCCGATTAGAAGACCGTAAATCACTCTTCGTATCGCCGGCACGAGCCCCTGAGATCCGATGGACAACGTTAAGTTATAGGCGACGTCGAAAGTTGCCGCTTTGGCGCGTTCCGACCGGGCGTCGACGTCAAATCTCTTTCCAGGATAATGGTCAACGATGATCTGGGGGTCATAGAGCAACTTCCACCCGTTGGATTTGGCTCGCAGCCCGATGGCTACTTCGTTATGCACCTGGGCGCCGGAGCCGCGAAGGTTGCTTGGTATAGCAATGGCGGTGCGGCGGTACATGCAGTTAACCCCCTTTAGGACATCCACGTACCGAGCCGGACCAACCCCGGTGTGGTGGTTGCCAATCAAGCGCCCCCAAGGTGTGACGAGCCCTACAAGCTCCGTTGGCTGTTCCGTGCGAACGAGGTCATCGGCCACAACAACATCTCGTCCGCCAACGGCGCCAATTTCGGAGTTCGAGAATGGCTGGATCAGGCGCTCGAGCCAGTCGGGTCTCGGTATAGCGTCGTCGTCCGTGAACGCAACCAGCGGAGTCCGACTGGCCGCGAGTCCAGCGGCCATCGCCGCCATCTGGCCGCCTTGTTCGACTGACACCACCTGTGGGTCAAGCGGTAGGGTACCGGCTAAACAGCTCTCGGTGAGTTCGTCACCAACTCTTTTCACCACGATTACTGTCGATGATTTGTGGGTCTGAGACTGTAGTCCGGCAAGGCATTTCACTAGTTGATCAGGTCGACGATACGTTGGTACGACCACGGTGACTTCCAGTGCCGTGCGATTTGTGGAAGTCAATGAATAGCTCCTCGCTCGAATTGCGCTCCACGATGGCCTACAAATGGGTCTTCTTCCGTGGGACCATTAGCCCCGGATGTTTGTTGATTTTTTATCGCTAACCGACATGCGACATTGTGAGCGCGTGAAAACACTGTCAGACGTCAGCGGCGTTGCGTATATTCACCCACGCCCGGTTAAACCTCTGGCATGAGCGGTTCATTCGACGGCGGACCGGCAGGGACATCCGTGCGAACAGCCGCTGCAGCGAACAGCGCCTCAATGACCGGGAGCGTTGTGGATGCAGCCGACCAGAGACGCTCTGCTTCGGATCGCGCTGCGGCTCGCATCGGCTCCCTGGCTGGCGAAGTGAGGCGAGCGACCATCTCGCGGACGGCAAGCTCGAGAGCTTCGACGTCACACGGAGGTATCCTGGTTGAGCACGCCTCTGACAGGTGTTCGCCTGCACCGACTTCGCTCGTCACGACAACAGGAACCCCACACGCAAGGGCCTCGCCCACAGTCAGGCCGAATGGCTCATACTTGGCCGGCTGGACCAATAGGTCGCATGTCGGGATCCATTCCTTCACCTCGTCGTACGTAACATGGCCATGGATGCTCGCCATCGTCGGATCAAGGTCATCGAGGAGCCGCCTGTAGTCGGACCAAAGCGACGGGTCGCCCACGATCTCGAAGCGAACCAGCCCGGCGAGATCGCGCATTCTGCTCGAGAGTTCGACGACCAACTCAAGCCCTTTGCGAACCGAGATCCGGCCAAGCACGGCAATCCTCAACGGCCCCTCCGTTGGAAGGACTTGTAGCCGCGGAAGGAAGCTTTCGAGGTCGATCGGGTTCGGGGCGATCCGAATTCGGGTGGGGTCGACGTCATAGTCCTCGACGAGGTGGCGGCCAAACGCGTCGCTTAACGCGAGCACGAGAGCAGCCCGACCGATGTCCCGCCGCTGGCGCCGACTCCGGAACAGAAACCAGCCCATCACGAGCCGGGGCCTCAGCCACCCTTCACATCGCCGTGACAATTCGCGCTCGTTCCACATCCATCGCAGCTCCCCCGCCGCATGGACGCTCGGATGGAGCACCATCGTGGGAAGCTTCTGCCGGTCCCGCCGTCGACCGAACACTTCGATCGTGGAGAATTGGTACATAACGTCGTATGGAACAAGTTTGTGCTGTTCCACGAGCAGGTTCACAAGCCGTCGGCGACCAAGCGAGGTCGAACCCATTCCCGTCACCATGGCGATAATGTCGTTCCTGCTGTACCAGCGGTTCCATCGCCACACGCTGGCAACCCGGATCACCTTCAGTCCTGGCAACGACCCGAGAGCAGCGATCTCCGCCCGCTCTTCCGTGCCGGTGAGATACAGGTCCAGCCGAACTCCGGACCGAAGGAGCTCTTCAAGAACAAGCCATGCGGCGCCCTCCGGACCTCCGGCGCCCTTTCGGGGAGTGGGCCCGACATAGGCGACTCGGATCGACTGGCGCCTTCCGACCCGGCTACCGGTCCCCGTCGATCCCTGCTCTCGGGTCTCCTCCAATGGATCGCGAAGAATCAACCTTTCATCTCTCCATAGTCTCCGCCACGAAAAGAGCCCCATCCACGCGGCAACCATGATCTGGGCGACGTGATCTGCTCGGCGTCTCGTACGACCACGTTCGTCTTGCCATTCTGCGTCGTTGCCGCTGGGGCGTCGCCGCCGAAGAACGATCAGCTCGAGCAACGGTGCCCAGCGCGTCGGCCACCGCGGAGGACGGGATGCAGGGAATCGGAGAAGGCGAATCCACTCGTCCCGTACGCGCTGCGCATAGCAGTGCCGACGGAGGGTGGTCAGCTCCATGATTGATGAAGCCCCCCGACCAGGGCCACCACCACGATCTTCGGTCGATCGTCCGGTGGCTCCGCGCCCGACTGGATCATTTCGTTCATGCGACAGTGCGCGTGTCTTGCTTTTCCTGTCGAATCAGCGAAGGAACACTCTCAGAGAGACGCAAATTAGCGTTCCGATCCACCCAGCCCAGGCTGAGCCAGACGAGCCATGCCACCGAATAAAGGTTACCGTTCAGCCACTGGTCCAGCATGACGACGAGAAGTCCGAGCGCCGCAAAAGCCAGCGCGTCGCGACGACGGGCGGCAAGCCGGTACGTGCACAGCAATCCCTGAAAGACGACCACAACATAGAGAATGAACCCGAGGAGTCCGAGGCCTGTACCCGCGTTGCCGAGATCACTGTCGGTACCGGAAATGGCCGCCGGACCCAGACGCCCGGACGCCGGTGTGACCGAGCCGGTACCGTACCCGATTGGCTGTGAGAAGGCCGCCTTTACACCGTCGAAGGTCTCGGACAGGTGGCCTGGGAGCGAGGAACCGCTGCCCGTCGGATTGGTGATTCCGGAGATGTCGTGCTGCAACAGCGTCCCCGCCGCCGACGTGGTTTGCGACGAGACGGAAAGGTAGCTCAACCCAACACCGAGCGCCACGATCGCCAAGACACCCGCGAGCAACGCGGCACCAGGTCGGAGCCGCACTCGTGCCGCCGCAATCGATCCGAGGGCGGCAGCCGTGAGAACAAGAGATGTCCGCACACTCGCAAGGACAAGCGCGAATCCGACGAGGCCGATGGCCCCAAGCGCTAGCGGTTGGAGCACGCGACGAACTTTCGGAAGGCTCGACACCAAGATCACCAGGCCAACGCTGAGAAAGGCAGCATATTCCTGGGCGGAGGAGAAATTGCCGAAGGCCCGGGTGATGCCGTTACCGACGTTGAGCGCGACATACCCGCTCGAGGCGATCCAACGCTCGTCCCAGGAAGGGAAGCCGACAAACTGCTGGATGAGACCGTAGATAGCCGACACCACCGACAGCACGGCGACGAGTTGAAACAGGCGCCGCAGTGTCACATCGTCGAGGAGCGATCGTCCCACCCAGAAGGCGAGCGTCGGCACGAGCATGAAGAGCAGCCCGGCCAGCCCGACGAGAAGTCCGCCTTGGAAAGGACTCAGCGCCTCGACGAGCACCAGCAGCGAGAGCAGGCCGACGACATTGGCGAGCCGAGAGCGCTGGCGCAGTGCTCCCTGGCCGCTCGCCACGAGAAAAAGGAGCACAAGCACGGCTGGGCCGACAAGTAAGAGCGGGTCGCCGAGCCCAGAGCTGGTGCCGGATCCGGCCAGCCGCCGGACCATTCCGAGGGCGATGAGCCAGAAGGCAAGCCCGAGGATCGTCGAGCGTGGTGACATCCAGACCACCGCGAGCACGAGCGGACACACGGCGAGCGCGAGGAGGACGTGAAGTGAGACCGAGGCAGCGAGCAATGCGCCGAATAGTGCTGCGATAAGCAGTCCGAAGAGGACGATCGTCTCCGCGGGCGCCATCCGGCGGAGGGCTCGGGGCGACAATGAACGCAGGCGCACAGCCCCCACGCCGAGCACCGCCAAGGACCTCGCCACCAGTGCAAATTACCTGCTCATTGAGCTCCAATCAAATGGCAGACCTCAACGGTGCGGGTGGAGATGAGAGTGCCGGAACGTTCGTTCCCGTCGTCCCTGGGGTCGTGCTCCCGGGGGGTTCGAGTACTGTATGCAGGGATGGCTCAAGCTACGAGCGGCGGGCGCGCCACTAGCCAGGGTTCGGCGGAGCGCGGCTTGATCGACTACCTGCGCATCCTCTGGCGACACAAACTGGTGATCGCTCTGACGGTAATCGTCACTACTGGAGCCGCGGTGGGTCTCGACCATGTTCGGCATCGCACCTACCAGGGGACCGCCGAGGTCCTCTTCACCCCCCAGGGCACCTCGGGTGCCTCGGGTGCCTCCGCATCGACCGACCTCTCACCGGCGGACGTCGCCACAGACATCGAGCTCGTCCAGAGCGCCCCGGTGGAGGCGGCAGTCGCCAAGACGCTCCACACGGCCGCACCGCCGGTCACGGTGACCGAGGTCGGTACCACCAATGTCGCCCAGATCGCCGTGCAGTCGATGAGCCCAGACTTCGCGTCAGCAGCGGCGAACGCGTACGCCCGTGACTACCTCCAGGTCGCAACCCAGGGCTACATCAATTCACAGGACGCCGCCAAGAAGCAGATTCAGACTCAGCAACTCGTCCAGCAAACGCAAGCCACCACGATCTTTCACACTCCCGGTTTCCAGACTTCAGCCTCGCTTCAAACGAGCTACAACAATCTCGAAGCAGAGGTCGCATCCTCCCAATCGGAGGTTTACCAGTTGGAACAGAATATCGAGGGTGCGAGCGCAGGGCAGCTGGTCGTCCCGGCGGTCCCCGATCCGGTGCCGATCTCCCCGAAGCCAGTTCGGGACGCTGTGGTCGCGATAGGCGTCGGCCTGCTCCTCGGCATCGGCCTTGCCCTCCTCCGTGAAAACCTAGACGACCGGGTGCGGGGCAAGGACCAGCTCGAGCAGCTCATGCCCGGAACCCCGGTGCTCGGTCTGATTCCCGTGATTGACGAGTGGCGCAACCGCAAAAGGCCATTCCTCGTTGCCCAGTCACACCCGAGGTCGCCGTCCTCGGAGGCCTACCGGGGACTCCGAACCTCCGTCCAGTTCATGGCGTTGGAGAAACCCACCCAAGTCCTACAGATCACCAGTCCCTCTGCGGGAGACGGCAAGACCACCACGTCGGCCAATCTGGCCTGGATCATGGCCGACGCGGGCCAGCGGGTCGTATTGATCGGCTGCGACCTGCGTCAACCTCGAATCCATGAGTTCTTCGGACTACCGAACGACGTCGGGTTTACCTCGGTCCTGCTGGGAGAAGCGGAGCTGGACGACGCGATCCTGTCGGTCCCCAATCAGCCCGGCCTTACGGTGCTCCCGACCGGACCAGTCCCACCAAATCCGTCAGAACTCCTCTCGGGCGCCCGGACCCAGCGGGTCTTCCAGAGCCTTCGCGCCTACGCAGATGTGATCATCGTCGATAGCGCACCGGTTCTGCCGGTGACCGATGCCGCCGTCTTGTCGACCGCCGCCGACGCCATTTTGCTCGTGGTGTCCGTTGGGATGGACAACAGCCGTGACGTCGTCCGGTCACTTGAGATGCTCAATCAGATCAACGCCCCGATTGCGGGCATCGTGCTGAACCGGGCCCCAGAAACTGATTCGTCTGCGTACTACCACTATCGGTACGAAGAGAAGTCCTCGTACAAGGCCAAGCCCAAAGACGACAAGAAACGTGATGCCCCTGCCCCCACAAACGGCAATGGCAAGGTTGCCCATGACCTGAGCCCTGTCCCACTTGATGTGCATGAGGAGTTCGTCGAGGACCTTCCCGCCACAGAGGATGAAGACGTCGACTGGCCGGCCGATGAAGACGTCGACTGGCCGGCCATGGGGCGGCACGCCAAGGTCGAATCGCCGCCGTTGTCGGATTCTCCGACTCTCTTTCCTCCACAGAGCGGAGACGCTCCCGGCGAGTAGTGGAATGGCCGCTGCCTGAGTCATCACCATGCCGACGATGAGCCACGGCACGTCCAAACGACGTCCACCTCGGGTCGAAATCCCTGGGCAGGGTCCCATCGATCAGGCGAACGCGGGGCGTCGCAGCACGCCGAGTCCACGCCGGTGGCGCAGCAGGTGCTGAATGTCTCCGTGCCCGCCGCCTCAGCCCTCCCTCGTCGCAACTCTTTGACGGCCCGCGGAGAGCCACGAGCGTCGCACCACTACAGGTCGATGCCCAGCAACCGCGCACCGTCGGCCACCGGCCGGCCGGCCGACGCCTCATCGTCGAGGGCCCGCAGCGCCCCGGGCGTGTCCAAGTCGTCGTCGAGCGCGGCGCGCACCGCCGAGAGCCCCGCCGAGCCGTCCCCGGCGGGCGCACTGGACCACAGCGCCAGCCGCACCGCGGCCGCGGGCATGTCCTCGGCGCTGCGCCACTCCCAGTCCCCGCGGTAGTGGTGGGCCAGCAAGGCCAACCGGACCGCGGCCGGGTCCCACTCCTTGCACAGGTCCCCCACGAAGACGAGGTTGCCCAGCGACTTCGACATCTTCGTCCCCTGGTAACCCACCAAGCCCACGTGGAACCAGAGCCGTACGAACTGCTTGTGGGTCACCGACTCGGACTGGGCGGTCTCGCACTCGTGGTGCGGGAACACGAGATCGCGCCCCCCACCGTGAATGTCGATCGTCTCGCCGAGCTCCCGCAGTACCAGGGCCGAGCACTCGATGTGCCACCCGGGCCGGCCCGGCCCCCAGCGCGACTCCCAAGCCGGCTCGTCGAGCAACGATGGCTGCCACAGCACGAAGTCGAGTGGGTCGCGCTTGTTGGGGTCGTCCGGCCGCCCTCCCTGCTCGGCGGCGAGCGCGAGCATGGAAGCCCGGTCGTATCCGCTGATGCGCCCGAATTCGGGGAAGGTCGCCACGCTGAAATACACCGACCCCCCGGACTGGTAGGCGTGGCCGCCCTCGAGGGCAGCGCCGATCAACGAGAGGATCTCCGAGATGGCCGAGGTGGCCCGGGGCTCGGAGTAGACGGGCAGCAAGTTCAGCAAGCCCATCTCGGCGTCGAAGCGCGCCATCTCCTCAGCAGCCAGGTCCAGGTAGTGCACGCCGAGCTCGCGCGCCTTGCGCAGGATGTCGTCGTCGACGTCGGTGACGTTGCGCACCAGCTTCGTCTCGTGTCCAGCATCCCGTAGGCGGCGCTGGAGCATGTCGAAGTAGAGGTACACGGCAGCGTGGCCGAGGTGCGCCGAGTCGTAGGGAGTGATGCCGCACGAGTACATCGTCACGACGGGTCCGGGCTCGAACGCCACCACCTCCCGCCGAGCAGTGTCGTACAGCTGCACTCCTAGATACCCGCCAACCTCAGGGTCGAGTGCGCCCCGTAGCGGAAGTTCAGGGTGACGCAGACGGCAGTGAAGGCCTCAATGGCGCCGGCTTGGCTCAGGCTGCCCGCGTCGAGCGGCCGCAGCCCCCGCATGCGTTCGACCATCCCGACGCATGCTTCCGTCGCCTCAAGATGGTCCGAACACACCAGCACGTCTGCTACCAACCCCGACTCGAGGTCTTCCATTTCCGCCGCCGGGAGGTGGTGGAGGGCTGCCGCAACCAGGCTGTCCGGGAGGGCCGCCTGGACGGCGGCCGCCACCGAACCCCGGGGCGGCATCAGCGCCAGCATCTCGCGTCCCTCCTTGACCAGTGCGTTGGCCATGGAGACCACGACCTTGCCGGTGAGCGGCTCCCCCAGCGCCCGCACGGTCGCGAGTGCGCTGTCCCAGGGGGTCGCCAGAACGACGAGCTCCGCTGCCGCAGCGCCCACATTGTCCGCCCCCTCGAGCGGCAGGGTCAGCCCAGGCCAGCGCTGCGCCACCTCGCCGGCCACACGTACCGCCCGATCCGCGTCGCGCGAGCCGATGGTCACCCGGATGCCGGACTCGGCCAACCGGACCGCGACCCCGCGCCCAGCCGGGCCTGTTCCTCCCAGGATTCCCACGTGCACACCCCCACCTTCGCATAACCTCGCTGGCGCAGTGGGACTCCTCGACGGAAAGCGGCTTCTCATCACGGGCGTGCTCACGGACGCGTCGTTGGCCTTCGCGGTCGCGCGGCTCGCCCAGGAGGAGGGCGCCGAGATCGTCCTCTCCGGCGCGGGGCGTGCCCTTTCCCTCACGGAGCGGACCGCCCGCAAACTGCCACGCGCGCCCGACGTCCTCGCGATCGACGTGACCTCGCCGGAGCAGCTCGCTGCCGCGGGCGAGACGCTGGCCGCCCGCTGGGACCGCCTCGACGGGATCCTGCACGCCATTGGCTTCGCGCCCCCGGACTGCCTGGGCGGCGGCATGTTCGCCGCGGGCTGGGACGACGTCTCGGTGGCCCTCAACATCTCCGCCTACTCCCTCAAGGCACTGGTCGACGCGTTCCTGCCCATGCTGTCCGCGGCTGGACAGGACGGCGGCGCCTCGGTCGTCGGCCTCGACTTCGACGCGACGGTGGCGTGGCCGGTCTACGACTGGATGGGCGTGGCGAAGGCAGCGCTCGAATCCCTCTCGCGCTACCTGGCCAAGGAGCTCGGCCCGCGTGGCATCCGGGTCAACCTCGTGGCGGCGGGGCCGGTCCGGACCATGGCGGCCAAGTCGATCCCCGGTTTCAGCGCCTTCGAGGACACCTGGGCCGACCGCGCCCCGCTCGGCTGGGACGTGCACGACTCGACCGCCGTCGCCAAGGGGTGCGTGGCGCTCTTCAGCGATCTCTTCCCGATGACGACCGGGGAGATCGTCCACGTCGACGGCGGGGTGCACGCCGTCGGTGGCTCCTCGTGACGGCACATTTCACTCCCCGTTAACCTTCACGGACGGCACCACCCCGCTGCGCCGTCAGCAGCATCAGCGCAGGCGAGGGGAGACTTCTGCGGCGCCGGTCAACGGAGAATCTCGAACGGGCACCCCTCCAGGGTGAACCCCCGTATCACCGACCATCCGCCCTCGGCTACCCCCATTGTCTGAATGTTGTCCCGTGAGTATGCTGACTGCGTTCAGGCGGAGCAGACCAGAGGCGGTCGGTCGATGAGCATCTCGGATCCCAAGGTTGAGGCGGGCGGCCGCACGGCGGTCTCGGACGAGCCGACGCGCTTGACGCCGCCCCCGCTCTCGGCGCCACACGACGGCGGCGGCACCCACCCTGCCTCCCAACACGCCCTCAGCGACAGGAGTCTCACGCTCCTACAGATCTCCTGCGACTTCGTCTGCGCCTGCATCGCAGTCCCACTCGCCCTGCTCCTTCTCTCGAGGTTCTCCTCGCAAACCGTGAACGCGTCGGGAAAGCTGCTGACGAATATGGAGCTCGACTCGCTGTTTCCTGTCGCGGTCGTCGTCGCCCTCGCCTTGGGCGGCGTCTACCGCGTCGCGCACCGTCGCCTGCAGCCCAGCGCGTTCCTCGAGTTGCGGGAGCTCTCCTTCTGCGTCGGCTGCGGTTGCGTACTCGCCCTGGCCATCGGCGAGTTCCTGCATGGCGCATTCGGGACGCCGGAGCCCAACGCCACCCAGCTCGTCATGGCGGTGATCGTCGCCATCGGCGTCATCACCGTGGGACACGTCGTCCTGCGCTTCTTGTTGCGTACGCTTACCACGACCCGGGTGCTGGTCGTCGGTTCAGGCACGATGGCCGATCGCGTCATGCTCAGCGTTCGGCAGGAGCCCGCCCTGACCCTGGTCGGACGTGCTGTCGACGGAGACACGGTCGACGCTGGTGCGATCGGGAGGGTGACTGATCTCCCGGAGCTCTGCCGACAACTCGGGGTCCATCGCATCCTGGTGGCGGCGAGCGAGCAATCCTCGGCCGAGTCGCTCGACATCTACCGCCGGCTGCAGAACTCCGTGCACATCGCAATCGTGCCGCGCTACTACGAGCTGATCAGCTGGCGGTCGCGCCTCTCAGACCTCTCGGGCATGCCCCTCCTCGAGATCGCCCAGCCCCACCTGAGCGCGTGGGACAGGTTTGTGAAACGGGCATTCGATCTGTGCATGAGCTCGGCGGTGCTCCTCGCGCTGTCGCCGCTGTTCTTGGCTGTGGCCATCGGCGTCAAGCTCAGCTCCCCGGGACCTGTGTTCTTCCGCCAGGTCCGCCTTGGCCGCTCCGCCGAGCCGTTCTCGGTCACGAAGTTCCGTTCCATGACCATGGATGCCGAGTCCGCTCCACGCGGAGAAGCGGCACCCGAGACGGACGATCCCGACCTGCCGCTGCACGAGCTGCACAAGAAGAAGAGCGAAACGGGCCGGATCACCCCTTTCGGGGCGTTCCTACGCCGGACCGGTATCGACGAGATCCCTCAAATTCATCAACGTCTTCAAGGGTGACATGTCCATCGTGGGTCCACGCCCGTTGGTCCCCAACGAGTCCAACGTCGAGGGTTGGGCGACGCGCCGCTTCGAAGTGCCACCGGGCATCACGGGCCTCTGGCAGGTCTCGGGGCGCAATGACCTGACCCGCAAGGACCTCGTGCAGCTCGACTACCTCTACGTGGCGTCTTGGTCGCTGTGGTGGGACCTGAAGATCATTTTCGAAACCCCCATGACGATGGTCCGAGGCGTCGGCGCCTACTGAGCTGTCCGCTCGGCGACCGGACCGACTCCGAGTCCCTGACCAGGTCTGGGGACCTCCGACGGTAGGTTGCAGCCATGAGTATGCGGGGCCACGGCATGGGAGGCGGTCGCGGCGGTGGCTGGAGCGGCATGCGCACCATGCGCCAGGACCGCGCCGTCCTCCAGCACCGGGTCAAGAAGGGCACCGCCCGGCGGATGCTCGGCTTCGCCGTCCCCTATCGGACGATCCTTGCCGTCTTCCTGCCCGTGGTCATCGTCGATGCGGCGATCGGCGCCGTGAACCCCCTGATCCTGCGGGCCCTGATCGACAACGGCATCTACAACCACGACACCCAGCTCGTCGTTGAGCTCGCTCTCCTGGTCGGCGTCCTGGCGCTCGTCGACGCCGGCTTGGCCCTGACCGAGCGCAGGATCTCCGCCTACATCGGGGAGAGCCTGATCTACGACATGCGGGCCAAGGTCTTTCGCCACATCCAGCAGATGCCATTGGCGTTCTTCACCCGCACCCAAACCGGTGCTCTGATCAGCCGATTGAACAACGACGTGATCGGGGCCCAGCAGGCCTTCACCGACCTGCTGTCCAATGTGGTCGGCAACTTCGTCACGGTCGTCATCGTCCTCGGTGCCATGTTCTTCCTCAGCTGGAAGATCACGCTGGTGGCCCTCGTGCTCCTCCCCATCTTCCTCCTCCCGGCCCGGTTCGTCGGCCAGCGCATCGGCTCCTTGACCAGGGAGGGCTACAACCTCAACAGCGAGATGAACATGGTCATGCAGGAGCGCTTCAACGTGGGCGGGGCGATGCTCGTCAAGTTGCTCGGGCGGCCTGACGCCGAAGCCGCCTCCTTCGAGCAGAAGGCCGGCCGGGTGCGCGACATCGGCATCGCCCAATCCACTTACGCCCGCTTCTTCCTCGTCGGGCTCACACTGACCGCCTCCGTGGCCACCGCCCTCGTCTACGGCTTCGGCGGAGTCGCCGCCGTGCACGGCACCCTCCAGGTGGGGACCGTCGTCGCCCTGGCCCAGTACCTCACCCGGCTCTACAGTCCGATGACGCAGCTCTCGAACGTCAACGTGGACGTCATGACCTGCCTCGTCTCCTTCGAGCGCCTGTTCGAGGTCCTCGACATCGTGCCCATGATCACCGAGGACCCCGAGGCGGTCGACATCCCGCGGGGCTCCGCCTCCATCGACTTCGACCATGTCGACTTTGCCTACCCGGGCGCCGAGGAGGTTTCGCTCGCTTCGCTCGAATCAGTCGCGGTCCTGGAGAAGAACGCTCGTCACGAGGTGCTGCACGACGTCTCGTTCAGGGTCGAGCCGGGCCGCATGGTCGCCCTCGTCGGGCCGTCGGGTGCGGGGAAGACGACGATCTCGAACCTCGTCCCCCGTCTCTATGACGTGACCGCGGGTGCCGTGCGTATCAGCGGGATCGACGTGCGCCATGCCACCATGGCCTCGGTGCGTGACGTCATCGGCGTCGTGACCCAGGATCCCTACCTCTTCCACGACACGCTGCGGGCCAACCTGCTCTACGCCCGTCCCGAGGCGACCGAGCTCGACGTCCTCGACGCCCTGGCCCAGGCACAGATCGGGCATCTGGTCGCCGACCTACCCGACGGCCTCGATACGGTGATCGGCGAGCGGGGCTACCGGCTTTCAGGTGGGGAGAAACAGCGTGTCGCCCTGGCTCGGCTCTTGCTCAAGGCGCCCGACATCGTCGTGCTGGACGAGGCAACGGCGCACCTGGACTCCGAGTCCGAGGCTGCCGTGCAGCGCGCGCTGCGCGAGACCTTGTCGGGCCGCACCTCCCTCGTGATCGCCCACCGCCTCTCCACCGTGCGCGAGGCCGACGAGCTGTTGGTCATCGACGGGGGTCGCATTGTGGAGCGGGGCACCCACGCCAGCCTGCTGGCCGAGAACGGCCTGTACGCCGAGCTCTACCGGACGCAGTTCGCCGACCAGGAGGAGGAGGCCGAGACGGCGGGCGCCTGACCGGCCGGACCAGCGGGATCGCCCGATGAAAAGTAGAATCTGTTCTCGTTGCCAGGGACATCTTCGTGGCACACGTCAACGAAGGCACAAATAGGAGGTATCTCCGTGCATAACGAGCTGTGCGAACGCCTGGGTATCGAGTTCCCGATCTTCGCCTTCACGCACTGCCGTGACGTCGCCGCCGCGGTGAGCAACGCCGGCGGCCTCGGTGTCCTCGGCGCGGTCGGGTTCAGCGCAGACGAGCTCGAGGTGGAGCTGACCTGGCTCGACGAGCACGTGGGCGACCGTCCCTACGGGGTCGACATCGTCATCCCCGGCAAGTACGAGGGCATGGGCGAGCTCGACCCGGTGAAGCTCGAGGAGGAGCTGCGGGCGATGATCCCCGACGAGCACCGCACCTTCGCCAAGAAGATCCTGGCCGACCACGGCGTCCCCGAGCTCGAGGGCGGCCCCCGGCGCGAGCTGCTCGGCTGGACGGCGGCCACGGCGGCACCGCTGGTCGAGGTCATTCTGCGCCACGACAAGGTCAAGCTGGTGGCCAACGCGCTGGGCACGCCTCCCGACGACGTCATCGACCAGGTTCACGACCGCGGGATGTTGATTGCCGCCCTGGCGGGTTCGGTGAAGCACGCACTGAACCACAAGGCGGCCGGCGTCGACATCGTCATCTGCCAGGGCTCCGAGGGCGGAGGGCACACGGGCGACGTGGGCTCGATCGTCCTGTGGCCCGAGGTGATCGACGCCGTCGCTCCCCTGCCGGTGCTCGCCGCGGGCGGAGTCGGATCGGGACGCCAGATGGCCGCCGCGATGGTGATGGGGGCGGCGGGCGTCTGGACGGGATCGCTCTGGCTCACCGTGGAGGAAGCCAACGTGCCGCCGAAGCAGATGGAGTCGTACCTCAAGGCGACGTCGCGGGACACGGTGCGCTCCCGGTCGTTCACCGGGAAGCCCTGCCGTCTCCTCAAGAACGACTGGACGGATGCGTGGGAGGCGCCCGGTAACCCCAAGCCGCTCGGGATGCCGTTGCAGATGATGGTGGCCATCGATTGCGTGTCCCGCGGCCACGCCTACCCCGAGGAGGCCAGGGACGTGAACTTCAACCCGGCCGGACAGATCATCGGCGCGGCATCGCGCGTGCGCCGCACCAAGGACGTGGTGCTCGGCATGGTCGAGGAGTACGTGGACGCGATCGAGAGGCTGCAGCAGCTGAACGAGGGCGCGACCGCCTGACCGCCACGGTGCCATGATGGCGGAGGAGGCAGAGTGGTCGAGCAAGCCGTGCAACGTCGACCCCCGTCGCACGAGAAGCGCGTCGGGGGGAGGGCGGGGTTGCTGGCGGGCGCAATCGCACTCTTGACCGTCGTCCCGGCCTGTAGCTCACCGTCGACCCCGGCTGCACTCTCCACCTCCACGACGACGTCTCCTGTCGTACTGCCGGATCAGGGACCGGCGGAGATCGCGGCCTGTACGGCCGATGCCAAAACCGTTGAAGTCGCGCTGGACGCCTACATGGCGGAGAAAGGCGTCTACCCCTCGCCTCCGTCGCCGTGGAGCGCCGCCACCTATGTGGCCAACTATGGGCCGCTCACCTCCAGCGGCGGCGGCGGTCCCTTCATGGCGAATCCGCCGCATACGACCTCGTACGTCATTGAGTACGACTCGGCCGGGCACGTCTGGGTCGCACCTCCGGGGTCCTACGGTCCCTACAACAAGGGCCAGGACTTCGACGCCAGCCCGGATATCTGCGATGCGGCGGTCGGCTGATCCGGTCCTACGAATCCTCTGAATCAACTCGCGTAACGGTCGGATCAGCCCCTCGTCGGACGACGTAAGGTGCCGGGCGTATGGATCTCCACGAAGCGCTGTACACGACCCGCGCCATGCGCCGGGTCCGGCCGGACCCGATCCCCCTCGACGTCCAGGCCCGCATCCTCGACGCGGCCATCCGTGCCCCCTCCGGCGGCAACCAGCAGAACTGGCGTTTCCTCTGGGTCGACGATCCGGCGCAGAAGGCCGCCCTCGCCCCGCTCTACCAGCACGCCATGGGCGAGCTGTGGAAGACCGTCTACAAGGCCCAGCTCGAGGCCGCCCATGCCGACCCGGAGGCGCCCGACTCCGTTCAGATGTTCAAGGTGCAGCGTTCGGCCCAGTGGCTGGCCGACAACTTCGAGACGGTGCCGCTGTACCTCTTCCCGTTCAGCCAGTACGACCCCACGGGCGGTTCCATCTACCCCGCCGTCTGGAACGCCATGCTCGCCGCCCGCGCCGAGGGCGTCGGGAGCTGCCTGACCGCGCTGCTGCAGTTCTTCCATCCGACCGAGACCTACGAGATCCTCGGCGTGCCCGACGACGAGGGCTGGCACCTCTCGGGCACGGTCAGCTTCGGGTACCCGACCGGGACATGGGGCGTCGCCCAGCGCCGCCCGGTCCACGAGGTCTCGTACCGCAACACCTGGGGCACCCAGGTCGGCTTCGAGGTGCCCGCGCCCCTGTGGGAGGGCTGACCGAGCTCACGGTGCCCTTCGCCGGCACCGTGCTCCGCGTGGCGGTCGCACCGGGCGATCGCGTGGCCGCGGGGGCCGTCCTGCTCCTGCTCGAGTCCATGAAGATGGAGCATGTGGTTCAGGCGGCGGCACCCGGAACGGTCACCGCCGTGGCCGTGGCGGTCGGCGACGCGGTGCAGTCCGGGGACGTGCTCGTGCGGATGGAGGAGGACGAGGCACCGGTGGGCAACATCGCGGCGGATGAACCCGGCGCCCCCAGCGGCGTGAGCCGCCCCGAGCTCGAGGAGCTGCGGGCCCGCGTCGCCGCCACCCTCGATGCGGGACGTCCGGCGGCAACCGAGCGCCGGCACGCGGGCGGGCGCCGGACGGCGAGGGAGAACATCGAGGACCTCTGCGACCCGGACACCTTCGAGGAGTACGGGGGACTCGTCATCGCCGCCCAGCGGGCGCGCCGGAGCACCGAGGACCTCGTCGCCAACACGCCGGCCGACGGCCTCATCGCGGGCATCGGCCGGGTCAACGGTGACCTCTTCGACGATGAACGGTCGCGCTGCGCCGTGCTGTCGTACGACTATTCCGTCCTGGCTGGCACCCAGGGCCAGATGAACCACCGCAAGAAGGACCGGCTCTTCGAGCTGGTCGAGCGCCTCGGGCTTCCGGTGGTGCTCTTCGCCGAGGGCGGCGGGGGACGCCCGGGCGACACCGACATGGCCGTCGTGACCGGGCTCGACACCGAGGCCTTCGCGCTGTTCGGCGCGCTGAGCGGGAGGGTGCCGCTCGTCGGCGTGGTGTCGGGACGCTGCTTCGCGGGCAACGCCGCACTGCTGGGATGCTGCCACGTCATCATCGCCACTCCCGACGCCAACATCGGCATGGGTGGCCCGGCCATGATCGAGGGGGGCGGGCTGGGCGTCTTCGCCCCCGAGGAGGTGGGGCCCGTCTCGGTGCAGGTGCCGAACGGGGTCGTCGATGTCCTCTGCGCCGATGAGAAGGAAGCCGTCGAGGTGGCCCGCCGCTACCTGGGTTACTTCCAGGGGGACGTGCGGCACTGGACGGCGCCGGAGCAGGAGCGGCTGCGCGACGTGGTCCCGCCCGACCGGCGGCGGGTCTACGACGTGCGACGGGCGATCGAGCTCCTGGTCGACGAGGGGTCGTGCCTCGAGCTCCGGCCGGCGTTCGCCCCGGGCATGGTGACGGCACTGGCCCGCGTCGAGGGGCGGGCGGTCGGGGTCATGGCCAACAACCCGATGCACCTGGCGGGGGCGATCGACGCGGCCAACGCCGACAAGGCGGCCCGCTTCATGCAGCTGTGCGAGGCCTTCGGGCTGCCCATCCTCTCGCTGTGCGACACGCCGGGGTTCATGGTCGGGCCCGAGGCCGAGCAGACGGCACTGGTGCGCCATGTCAGCCGCATGTTCGTGGTGGGGGCGACGCTCACGGTGCCGTTCGCCTGTGTCATCGCCAGGAAGGCGTACGGGCTGGGCGCCCAGGCCATGGCCGGCGGCAGCTTCCGGCGGCCGCTGTTCACCGTGGCCTGGCCGACCGGCGAGCTGGGCGGCATGGGCCTCGAGGGAGCGGTGCGACTGGGCTTCCGGCGTGAGCTCGACCTCGTAGACGACCCCGGCGAGCGGGCGGCGGCGTTCGACGCCATGGTGGCGCGGGCCTATGAGCACGGGAAGGCGGTCCACGTGGCGGAGCACTTCGAGATCGACGACGTGATCGACCCGGCCGTGACGAGGCGACGCTTCGTCCACGCCCTCGAGGCGGCGGGGCGGTCGGGTCCGGCCGGCGGAAGGCGACCCTTCGTCGATACGTGGTGAGCATCGGCCCGAAAGTTGGAGACGACGTATGACACCAGACCCGGACGTGGACATTGAGCGCCTCATCGGCGCCATGACCCTCGATGAGAAGACCTCCCTCACGGGCGGCGCCAGCATGTGGTACCTCCCGCCCATAGAACGGCTGGGCATCCCGGCGCTCAAGGTGTCCGACGGCCCGTCGGGCGTCCGGGGCGACAGCCTGGTCGGGCGACGCTCCCTGTCCCTCCCCTGCGGCACGGCCGTGGGGTCGACCTGGAATCCCGAGCTCACCCGGCAACTCGGTGGCGTGCTGGCCGCCGAGGCCCGTTCCAAGGGCGTGCACGTACTACTCGGTCCCACGGTCTGCATCGTGCGGACGCCGCTCGCCGGACGCACCTTCGAGTCCTTCTCCGAGGACCCCCTCCTGACCGCCCGCATCGCCGGGGCGTACGTCGAGGGCGTGCAGGCGGGCGGGGTCGCCTGCTGTATCAAGCACTTCGCCTGCAACGACCAGGAGCACGAGCGGATGACCATCAGCGCCGAGGTCGAGGAGCGAACCCTGCGGGAGATCCACCTCGTCGCCTTCGAACACGCCGTACAGGAGGCCGGCGTCTGGTCCGTGATGACCGCCTACAACAAGGTCAACGGCGTCTACTGCGGCGAGCAGGCCGACCTGATCGGCGGGGTGCTCCGGCATGAGTGGGGTTTCGACGGGCTCGTCATGTCCGACTGGTTCGGGACGCACTCGACCGCCCCCGCCGCGCTGGCGGGCCTCGACCTCGAGATGCCCGGGCCCCCGGCGTGGCTCGGGCCCACGTTGGCCGCCGCGGTGCGCGACGGGCAGGTCGACGAAGCGGTGGTCGACGGCCAGGTGCGCCACGTCCTGCGGCTCATGGGGCGCGTGGGGATCCTCGGCCGCACGACGGCGCCCGACGAGCAGGAGGACGACGATCCGGGGCGGCGGGCGGTGGCGCGCCGCGTGGCCACGGAGGGAAGCGTCCTGCTGGTCAACGACGGCCTCCTGCCGCTGGATCCCGGGAGCGTCGCCAGCGTCGCCGTCATCGGCCCCAACGCCGGCCAGCTCGCCATGGGGGGCGGCAGCTCCGAGGTGACCCCGCACCGGCGGCGGCGCGTGGACGAGGCGCTGGCCGAGCGGCTCCCGGGTGCCTCCGTCACGGCCGAGGTGGGATGCCGGATCGACCGCGGGCTTCCGCCCATCGACCTGCGGCTGCTCAGCGCGGCCGGCGGCGAGTCCCTTCGCATCGAGTACTTCGACAACCCGGAGCTCGCCGGCGCTCCCGTGGCGACGGGCGCGGCGCACACCGCCCGGGTCCTGTGGCTCGGCCCCCCGCAGCCGGGGCTCACCGTCGGGGCGTGCTCGGTCCGCCTGTCCGCGACGTTCGTGCCCGACGTGTCGGGGGCGTGGCAGCTCGGGCTCGAGAGCGCCGGGCGGGCCGTCCTCCGCCTGGACGGCGCCGTCGTCGTCGACAACTCCGAGCCCGTGCGCGGCTCGGGCTTCTACGGCGCCGGCAGCGAGCCGGTCGAGGTGACGATCGACCTCGCCGCCGGACACCCCTACGACCTCGTCGTCGAGATCTGGCCGCGTTCGTCGTCGTCTCCCATCATGGGGGCGCGGATGGGGGCGTCCCCGCCGGACACGGGCGACGAGTTCGAGCGTGCGGTGGCCGCGGCCGCCGAAGCGGACGTCGCCGTGGTCGTCGTCGGCTCCAACGGGCAGTGGGAGTCCGAGGGACACGACCGCCCCGATCTCTCGCTGCCCGGCCGTCAACGCGAGCTCGTCGATGCGGTCCTGGAGGCGAACCGGCGCACCGTGGTGGTCGTCAACGCGGGGTCCCCCGTCGAGATGCCGTGGGCGGAGCGCGCCGGGGCCGTGCTCATGACGTGGTACCCGGGCGAGGAGGGCGCGGACGCGCTGGCCGACATGCTGGTCGGGGTGGCCGAGCCGTCGGGACGTCTGCCCGTGACGTTCCCCGCCAGTGTCGAGGACGGGCCGGCCGGACTGGGTGTCGAGGGCGACCGGTATCCAGGCGTCGAGGGCAGGGTGGTCTACGGGGAAGGCGTCCTCGTCGGCTACCGGTTCTTCGAGACCGCCCGCATGGCGCCGCTCTTCCCCTTCGGCTTCGGCCTCTCCTACGGCGACATCTCGTTTGACGACGTGCAGGCTGACGCCGACGGGGTGACCGTCATGGTGGTGAACAACGGGCCCCGGCGGGGCACCGAGGTCGTGCAGGTCTACGTGCGGGCGCCGGAGAGCCTGGTCCGCCGCCCCGAACGGGAGCTGGTCGGGTTCGCGAAGGTGGGCGTCGACCCGGGAAGCCGGGAGACGGTGCGAGTGGATCTCGGTGCCGCCGCCTTCCGCTATTGGGACGTCGACACGCACGCGTGGCGCACGGACCCGGGCCGCTACGAGGTGCTCGTCGGCGCGTCGTCCCGCGACATCAGGGCGAGCAGCTTCGTCACGTGGGGCGGCTCGACGACGTCGTGAGCGGAGCCGGCGAGGAACCGGGCGCTGACACCGGACCGCGTCCGTGGACATGGACGTGGGACCGGCTGCTGGTCGAGCCGCGGCGTCCCGAGGCCATACGCGAACGCAGCGACGCCTATTGGTACGCCGTGGCGGCCGTGTGCATCGGTGCCTTCATGGGCCAGCTCGATGCGTCCATCGTCACCGTCGCCCTCCCGACGCTGCAACACACCTTCGGCGTCTCCGTCGGCGCCGTCACGTGGGTCGGCCTGTCGTACCTGTTGGTCCTGGTGGCCACCGTCATCGCCGTCGGACGCTTCGCCGACATGTGGGGACGCAAGCTGCTGTACGTCTACGGCTTCCTCATCTTCACCGTGGCGTCGGTGCTGTGCGGGATTGCCCCGGGTCTGGGGGCGCTGTGCGGTTTCCGGGCGCTGCAGGCGATCGGCGCCGCGATGTTGCAGGCGAACAGCCTGGCCATCATCGTGCTGGTCGTCCCCAGCCGATCGCTGGGGCGGGCCATCGGCTTGCAGGGTGCGGCTCAGGCGCTCGGCCTGGCCCTGGGCCCGACGATCGGCGGGCTGCTCCTTGCTGCCGGTGGATGGCGCCTCATCTTCTTCGTCAACGTCCCGTTCGGACTCTTCGGCGCCGTCGCCGCGATCTTGCTGGTGCCCCGCAGCCGCCACCTGATGGCGCGTGTGCGCTTCGACTGGACCGGGCTCGGGGTCTTCTTCCCGGCGGTGCTGGCGCTCCTGTCGGCGATCTCGTTCGGGGCGGAGCTCGGCTGGACCTCCAGCCTGATCATCGGGCTCATCGTGGCTGCCGTCGTCCTGTTCGGGCTGTTCATCTGGCACGAGCGACGCGATCGCGACCCCATGCTCGACCTCACGCTGTTCCGCAATGCCCGCTTCTCGACGGGGATCGCCAGCGGCGTCGGCTCGTACCTCGTGATGTTCGGCGTGCTGCTGCTGATCCCCTTCTACCTGGAGCGGGGGCTCGGCCTGGGGCCGGCCCGGTCCGGCCTGGAGCTCATGGCCATGCCGCTGGCCTTTGGCATCGTGGCACCGCTGGCGGGACGGCTGGCCGACCGTGTCGGGGCCCGGCCGCTCACGGTGAGCGGGATGGCGCTCGTGGTTCTGGGCCTGGCCCTCATGGGTGCCCTGCGGCCGTCGACGGTCTGGTTGCTCCTGCTCCTGGCCGTCATCGGGGTGGGCATGGGACTCTTCACCTCGCCCAACAACGCCTCCATCATGGGCGCCGCCCCGGGGCAGCAGGCGGGGATGGCCTCCGGTGTCCTCAACATGACCCGCGGCATGGGGACGGCACTCGGACTGGCGGTGACCGGCACCATCTTCGTGGCGGCGGGGGGCGACAGTAGCGGAACGAGCGGTGCGCAGCACGCCTTCACCGTGACGACGTACGTCCTGGCGGCGATTGCGGCGGCGGCGGGCGTCATCTCGGCGCTGCGTGCGAGCGGGACGCTTTCCAACGCCACGCTGTCTTCCGTCGAGTAAACGAGACCGTTCTCCCCGCGATGGCCCAGACAACCACCCCGCCGGCGTCAGCGCTCGGCGCCGGCCGGGTGGCTGGGCTCTCCAACGAGGACCTCGGGGCGCAGCTCGACGATCTGTTCACGCTGTGGGCCACGATCGACGGACGCATCGTGGAGCTCCTGGGCGAGGCGACAGCCAGCGGCGGGAGATCGTGCGCCGGGACCGGCACTGCCGCTTCCCCGGCTGCACCAACGTCACCTTCACCAACGTGCACCACGTCGCGCCCTGGAAACCGGGCGGCCGCACGGTGGACCGCCGTGACGGCTCCGGCGGTGGCGCGGGCGGCAGGCGAAACGGGCTAAGTCCGGTCGAGCTCCAGCATCTTGATGGCGTTCCCCCGCAGGATCTTGTAGGTGGTCTGCTCGTCGAGGCCGGCGCACAGTTTCTCGATGTAGGCCTCCGAGTAGGGCCACGTCGTGTCGGTGTGCGGGTAGTCGGTCTCGAAGCAGATGTTGTCCTCGCCGACCTCCTCGAGCGAGCGCAGGCCGTGGCGGTCTGCCGTGAAGCAGCCGAAGATGCGTCCGTAGTACTGGGTCGAGGGCGGGACCGGGATGCGGTCCTTGGCGTGCATCCAGGAGTCGTGCTGCTCCCACACCGTGTCGGCCCGCTCGAGGACGTAGGGGATCCAGCCGATCTGGCCCTCGGAATAGGCGAGCTTGAGCTTGGGGAAGCGGAGCAGGTTGCCCGAGAAGAGCCAGTCGGCCAGTGAGGCCATGGCGTTGTTGAACCCGAGGGTGCCGCCGACGGCGGGATGGCTGTCCGGTGACGCGGCGGGGTTGGACGACGATGAGCCCACGTGCATGCAGAGGGTCACGCCGTAGTCGTTGCAGACCTGCAGGAGCGGGTCCCAGTAGTCGGTGTTGATGCTGGGGAGCCCCAGGCGGGTCGGGATCTCGCTGAAGGCGATGGCCCGGACACCCCTCTCGGCGTTGCGCTTCGTCTCGGCCGCGGCCAGCTCGACGTCCCACAGGGGGATGAGGCAGAGCGGGATGTTGACGCCGTTCGTGGGCGCACACCACTCCTCGACCATCCAGTCGTTGTTCGCCTTCACGCAGGCGAGCCCGAGCTCCTTGTCCTCACCCTCGTAGAACGTCTGACCACAGAAGCGGGGGAAGGTCGGGAACGGGAGCGATCCGTCCGTGTAGTTGAGCGCGAGGTCCTTGACGCGCTCGTCACGGTCCCAGCAGCCCTTGCGCATGTCGTCATACGTGATGGCCGTCATCGTCATCTGCGTGCGGTCGAAGACGAGGTCGCCCTTGTCGTCCTGTGTGACGGAGGCACCCGGGATGGCGACGAATTTCTTGTGCACATAGATCAGCTGGTTGTCGTAGTACCAGGCGTCGCCCCATTCGCCCTCGGGGTCTTCGACCATGTCGTACTTGGCGCCCGACAGGTGCTTGAAGCTTCCCCACTGCTTGCGTTCGACCCGGGGACCACGCTCCCGCCATTTCTTCGGCAGCCAGGTCTGCCAGACGTGGGACGGCTCGACGACATGGTCGTCGACGCTGATGATCTTGGGCAGTGCCATGACGTCAAGGGTACCCGAGACCTGACACCAGTGTCAGGGAAAGAGCTGGGTGGGCCCGGGATGGGCCTCTCGCCCAGGGCCGAGCCGCGATGGCCTCCCGTACGATGGGCGGGTGCCGCCCGCGTCCGACAGCCGACCCGAGGGCAGGACGGAGGGCGACGACGCTGCCATCTCCATAGAGGAGATCGAGGACGCGGTCGTCGACGGCGACACCCCCGTCCCGGCCCGTACCGGCACCGCTCGGGCGGCTCTGTCGCACCGCACCTTCCGCATCGTCTTCCTGGGCGCCTTCGCCTCGAACATCGGCACCTGGATGCAGAACGTCGTCCTCGGTGCGTACGCCTACGACCTCACGCACTCGGCCACCTTCGTCGGCGTCATCATCTTCGCCCAGCTCGGGCCCACCCTCGTCCTGCCCATGGTGGGTGGCCTCCTGGCGGACAAGATCGACCGGAAGCGCTTCCTCATCATCCTGTCCCTCGAGCAGCTGGTGTTCTCGCTCGGGGTGGCCCTGGTGGCGGCCTCCCCGCACCCTTCGCACGTGCTGCTCGTGATCATGGTGCTGGGGGTGGGCGCGGGCAGCGCCATGTTCGGCCCGGCCTACTCGGCCGTGCTCCCCGGACTGGTGGGCAAGCAGGACCTGCCGGGCGCCATCTCGCTGAACTCGGCCCAGATGAACGCCTCCCGGGTCATCGGTCCCGTGATCGGCGGCGTGCTCTACACCCTGGTCGGGCCGGCCTGGATCTTCGCCGGCAACGCCGCCACCTACCTGTTCGTCGTGGCGGCGCTGATGGTGGTCACACTCCCCGCCGTACGGCAGACGCCCACGCAGGCCAGCCGCTGGCGCCAGCTGACGGCCGGCATCACGGTGGCCCGCCAGGACAGGGTGGTGGGCCGGTGCCTGGTGACCGTGTTCGTGTTCTCGCTGCTGGCGCTGGCCTTCATCGGACAGATGCCCGTCGTGGCCGCCCACAACCTCGGTATCAACCTCTCGAAGTCGGCCGACTACGGCATCCTGTACGCCTCCTTCGGCACGGGCGCGCTCGCCGGCGCCATCTCCATCGGGACGGTCTTCGCCCGCACGTCCAAGCCGATGCTCGTCCGGGTCTGCCTCGTCGGCTACTCGGTCGCGCTCTGCACCTTCGCGCTGCAGCGGAGCCCGGTGCCCGCTGACGTCAGCGTCGCCGTCACCGGTGCCTTCTACTTCGCGTTCATCACCTCGCTCAACACCACGTTGCAGGCCCGGGTGCACGAGAACGTACGGGGCCGCGTCATGGCGCTGTGGATGATGGGGTTCGGCGGGACGGTCGGCGTGGGGAACCTGCTCATCGGGCCGGTGGTGAGCGCGGTCGGCGTCACCACCGTGCTGCTCATGGGCGCCGTGGTCGCCCTCGGCCTGGCCTGGTACGCCGACGTGCGGCCGCCGCCCGAGGTTCAGGTGGTGCTGGGGGCCGAACTGGCCCAGTAGGCCTCACGCAGGGACTTCTTGTAGAGCTTCCCGTTCTCCCCCCGGGGCAGCAGGTCGGTGAAGTCGACCGTGCGCGGGCACTTGTAGTGCGACAGGTTGGCCCGGCAGAAGGCGATGATCTCGGCCTCGAGCTCCGGCCCTGGGAGGGTGCCCGGAGCCGGCTGGACGACGGCCTTGACCTCCTCGCCCATTTCGGGATCGGGGATGCCGAAGACGGCCACGTCGGCCACCGCGGGGTGCAGCGCGAGGACGTCCTCGATCTCCTGGGGGTAGATGTTCACGCCGCCCGACACGATCATGAAGAGCTTGCGGTCGGTCAGGTACAGATACCCGTCGCCGTCGAGATGGCCGACGTCCCAGAGCGTGGACCAGCCCTTGTCGTTGAAGGTCTGGCGCGTCTTCTCCGGGTCGTGGTTGTACTGGAACGTGGCAGCGCCGGTGCGGCCCGCGAAATAGACGACGCCGTCATCGCCGACCGGGAGGTCCTCCCCGTCGTCGCCACAGACGTGCACCTCGCCCCAGATGGCCTTCCCCACCGAACCGGGATGCGTCAGGGCCTCGGCGGAGGTGATCCACGTCATGCCCAAACCCTCGGTGCCCGAGTAGTACTCGTGGATCACCGGTCCCCACCAGTCGATCATCCGGCGCTTGACCTCGGGCGCGCAGGGCGCTGCCGCGTGCACCACCGAGCGTAACGAGGAGAGGTCGTAGCCGGCCCGTACGTCGTCGGACAGCTTGAGCATGCGCACGAACATGGTCGGGACGAACTGCGCGTGGGTGACCTTGTGCTCCTGTATGAGCGCCAGGCAGCGCTCGGGATCGAAGTGCTCCATGACCACGACCGTCCCGCCCAGGCGCTGGGCCGTCATGGACCACACCAAGGGGGCGGAGTGGTACAGGGGCGCCGGGCTGAGGTACACGTCCCCCGGGCCGAACCCCATGATCCCGCCGAGCATGCCGGAGAGCGTGACGTCGGAGCCGAAGGGCAGGCCGCTGAGCGGGCGGCGGATCCCCTTGGGATGCCCGGTGGTGCCCGAGGAGTACAGCATCGGGGAGCCCTCGACCTCTTCGGCCAGCGGCTCGGCCGGGGACCGAGCGACGAACTCGTCGTAGGACGTGTGGCCCGCGGAGGAGGTGTCCCCCGTCATCAGTCGCAGCTCGATGTCCGGTGTGCGGGCGACCAGTTCCTCCGCCAGGGGCGCCAGCGCGGCCGACGTGATGAGCGTGCGGGCGCCGCAGTCGACCACGATGTAGGCCGCCTCGTCGGCGGCCAGGTGGGTGTTGACCATGGTGTAGTAGAGGCCAGAACGTTGGAGCGCGAAGGCCACCTCGTGCGTCCGGTCGTCGTTGGGCAGGAGCGCCGCCACGTGGTCGCCCGGTCGCAGCCCGTGGGCGAACAATGCCTGGGCCAGGCGGCGCGAGCGCTCTTCGAGCTGCGCGAACGTCACGACCTGGCCGGACGCGGTGATGACAGCGGGCCGCTCCCCGTCGCTGGCGGCGAACGTGGCGGGGCGGAAATGGGTCGGGCGGGTCTCGTCGGGGCTCACCACCCCCTTCTAGTCCACGCCGTGGCCACGACGCCCCTCGGATGCGTCGGGAGAGGGCCGCCGATACCAGGCTGAACGCCGACGTCACCCGCGCTTGGGTGACCACTCCCATCGCCGGAGACTGATGATGACGCTGGCGACGCCCCAGAGGGCCATCACCAGCACGTCGTTCCAAATCGAGGCGCCCGGTATCCCGTTGAACGAGTCGACGCAGGCGACGATCAGGTGGCGGACGGGAAAAAAATCGGTGAAGGTCGAGAGACCGGAGCCGGGCTTCACCGGGAAGTAAAGCCCGGAGAGCGCCACCAGGATGAAGAACACGAGGCTCACGATCGGCCCCGCCGCATCGGCGTTGGGCACCAACGTGCTGACCCCGACCCCGAGTGCCGTGAAGCTGAGCATGCCCACGATGACGACGAGAACGAACGCGGGGATGTCGCGCGGTCCGTGCACGTTGTAGCCGAAACGGCCGACCAGCAACATCAAGACGATCTGAATCAGCGCGATGATGATGGAGTTGATGAAGATGGCGGCGAGCAACATCCACGTCGGCAGCGGGCTGAGGCGGAGCCGCTTCAGCAGCCCCATCTCGCGCCGGTTCACCAGAGTGATGGCCAAGATGTTGAAGCAGGCCGCCATGATGCCGTATGCGGCGAAGGCCGGCAGGTAGTACTGGCCGAGGTTGATGTGTGCCAGGTAGCCGACCGTCGAATGTCCCGAGGTGGACAAGAAGATCACGACGAAGACCACCGAGAACCCGATCGTCAACACGGCGCCGATCGGATTCAGCCAGAACGAGAGCTGCTCGAAACGGACCTGGCGTGCGACGAGCGGCAGGTCGCTGACACCTCGGAACGACCCCTTGACCGGCACATCGGTCGCGTTCACGGTCGCACTTCCTGCCGGTCCGGCGCGGCATCGGAGCCGTTGCCGCGCCGTGGCCCGGCCCCTTCGGTGAGCCCGAGATAGATGTCCTCGAGGGAGACCCGCAGCACCGAGAAACCCGGCAGCGCATGGTGACCGGCCAACGCCCATCCCGTCAGGTCGTGCAGCACCTGGAGCTCGTCCTCGGTGTGGATCGCGACGAGGCCGTCCCCCGACGGCTCGGCCGGGACGGGAAGCGACTCCATCGAAACCCCCTCGGGCAGCCGGAATCGGATCGTCACGGCACCGAGGTCACGCCCGGCGATGGAGGTCGGGGTGCCACTGGCGACGATCTCCTGGCCGAACAGGACTGCTACCCGGTCCGCCAGCGCCTCCACCTCGTCCATGTAGTGGGTCGTCAGCAGCACCGTGGTGCCGGCGGCAGCGAGGAGGCGGATGAGATCCCACGTCTCGCGCCGCCCCGAGGGGTCGAGGCCCGTCGTGGGCTCGTCCAGGAAGAGGAGGTCGGGGTTCCCGATGATCCCGAGGCCGACATCGAGGCGGCGCTGCTGGCCGCCCGACAGCCGCTTGATGCGGTCGTCACGCTTCTCCGTGAGCCCGATCAGATCAATCACTTCGTCGACAGGCCGGGGGTTGGGGTAGTAGCCGGCATTGCGGGTCAGGACCTGGCGCACCGAGTAGTACGGCTCGACGGCCAGCTCCTGCAGCACCACCCCGATGCGGGTGCGGAGCCAACGTTGCGTGCGGTGGTCGGCCGGGTCGACGCCGAGCGTCGCCACCCGTCCCCCGGTCCGGTCGCGAAAGCCCTCGAGGATCTCGACGGTGGTGGTCTTGCCGGCCCCGTTGGGCCCGAGAAGGGCGAAGACCTCCCCTCTCTCCACCTCGAAGCTGACATCGCGCACGGCCACGGTGTCCCCGTAGGACTTGGACAGGTGCTCCACGCTTACGGCCGGCATCGCCACCCCACGAGAACGAAGGCCGCACGCGCAACGAGAGGATCGCGCCCGGTCTCCACCACGGGCCTCGACGCTACAGGGCGAGGGCGCCACGACGGCACGCCTACGAGGCCGCCGCCTCCTCGACGCGGCGGGGCGGGGCCGCCCCCCGGCGCCTCAGCGGTCGCCACCAGTACCTTGTCGAGAAGTTGTCGCAGCTGGCGCAACTCCGACTGCGACAGGGCCGAGAACGCCGTCGGGGGCACCGAGAGCACCTGGTCGATCTCGGTGGCGACGGCCCGGCCGGCGTCCGTGAGCACGATGATCTTGACGCGCCGGTCATACGGCGCGGACTCCCGCCGGGCCAGCCCTCTCGCGTCGAGGTCGTCGACCAGGGCGGTGATGTAGGAGGGGTCGACAGCCGATGCCGCGGGCCATTTCGCCCATGGAGACGCCGTCCTGCTTGGCCAGCCGCATCAGCGTCTTGATCACCCCGGGCGACAGCTTCAGACGCATACCGAGCGCGGCCATCCGCTCCACGTGCTCGCCGTCGAAGGCGACTCGGCGCAGACGCTCGAAGGCGTCCTCTGCCACTCCCATGGTGCGATTGTCCCACCGGCGAAACTCTTTGACAACTCCATACCTTTGAGTATTATGAACTAATCCCCATGGCGTCCACGCAAACCACCCCCTTCACGCTCACGCCCGAACTCCGGCGCACCTCGACCGTGGTCGTCCTCGGATCGATCATGTCGATCCTCGACACCACCATCGTGGCGGTCGCCCTGGCCACGCTGGGCCGGGATTTCCACGTCTCGGTCACCACCATTCAGTGGGTCGCCACGGGGTACCTGCTGGCCCTCTCCCTCGTCATCCCCGTCACCGGCTGGGCGGTGGACCGCTTCGGGGCGAAGTTGATCTGGATGACCTCGCTCTGCCTCTTCATCGTCGGCTCGTGCCTGTGCGGCGTGGCCTGGTCGGCGAATTCGCTGATCGCCTTCCGGGTGCTCCAGGGCATCGGCGGCGGCATGCTGCTGCCGGTCGGCCAGTCGATCCTGGCCCGTGCGGCCGGTCCGCAGCGCATGGGCCGCGTCATGAGCATCATCGGCGTGCCCATGGTCCTCGGTCCCATCCTGGGGCCGGTCATCGGCGGCCTCATCGTGTCGAACTTCAGCTGGCGCTGGATCTTCTACATCAACCTGCCGATCGGCATCGTCACGCTGATCCTGTCCAGCCGCTGGCTGCCGAAGTGGGACACCGACGAGCGCTTCCAGTCATCGTTCGACACCCTCGGGTTCTGCCTGCTCTCCCCCGGGCTGGCCGCCCTCGTCTACTCCCTGGCCGAGGTGGGCACCACGGGCAGCTTCACCAGCACGTCCGTCGTCGTCAGCTTCGTCCTCGGCATCGTGCTGATGACGGCGTTCATCCTCCACGCGCTGCACGTCAAGAACCCGCTGCTCGAGCTGCACCTGTTCAAGGACCGGAACTTCGCCATCGCCAACATCTGCATCTTCGTCCTGGGCGCCACGCTGTTCGGCTCCATGTTCCTCCTGCCGCTCTACTACCAGATCGCCCGCGGGCAGGAGGCCTGGGTGGCGGGACTCCTCATGGCGCCCCAGGGCATCGGTGCTGCCTGCATCATGCGCTGGGCGGGCAGCGTCACGGACAGGGTCGGGCCGCGGCGTGTGGTGCCGTTCGGCATCCTCCTGATGGCGGCCGCGACGGTCCCGCTGGCGTTCGTCACCACCTCGACCAGCGAGGTGCTGCTGGCCGCCACGCTCTTCATCCGCGGCCTCGGCCTCGGGCTGACGATCATGCCGGTCACCGCGGCCGCCTACTTCGACCTGAACCACGCGGAGATCCCGAAGGCCAGCACGACCATGAACATCGTGCGCCAGGTCGGTGGCTCGGTGGCCACCGCCCTCTTCGCCGTCGTGCTCGAACGCCAGATCGTCAGCCAGCTCGGACCGGCCGCCGCCAAGGCCGGCGGCAGCACCGGCGTCATCTCGGCCACGACCGCGCTGCCGCCGCAGGTCGCCGACCCGGTGGCGGCGGCGTTCGCCCACACCTTCTGGTGGTCCGTCGGGGCCATCCTGATCGCCTTCGTCCCGACCCTGTTCCTGCCCAACCACGCCGCCTCCGCCATGCCGGCCCATGCCGAGGACAACAACAAGGACGGGGAGACCGGGACGCCCGTCGCCGGAGCGATGCTCGACTGACAACGCCACCCGATCGCGTCATGGCCGAGCTGGTGACACGACTGGCCCGAGCCGGATGCGTCGCAGCGGAGGAGGAGGCCCACGAGCTCGCAGCTTGTGCCGATGGCGACCTGTCGTTGCTGCGGTCGTTGGTCGAGCGGCGCCTGACCGGGGAGCCGTTGGCCTGGATCACGGGCCGGGCCGCCTTCGGCGACCGCACCGTGCTGGTCCATGCCGGGGTCTACGTCCCCCGCTGGCAGAGCCTGGAGTTGGCCCGGCGCGCCGACGGCGCGACTCCCCGAAAAGGGGAAGGCCGTCGACCTGTGCACCGGTTCGGGCGCGGTGGCCGCCGCGCTCGGGGCGGCGAGACCATCGGCGGGAGTCGTGGGTACGGACAGCGACGCCCGCGCCGTCGCCTGCGCCCGGGCGAACGGGGTCGAGGCCTATCGGGGCGACCTGTTCGCCGCCGTGCCGGCGTCGTTCCGGACGGTAACCGACGTGGTCGTCGCGGTGGTGCCCTACGTCCCCTCCTCCGAGTTGCGTCTCCTCCCCCGCGACACGCTCGGGTTCGAGGATGCCTCGCACTACGACGGCGGCCGGGACGGTACCGACGTGTTGCGGCGGGTCGTCACGGACGCTCCCGGCTTCCTGCGCCCGGGGGGCGCATTGCTGCTCGAGCTCGGCGGCGGCGAGGCCGAGGTGCTCCGTCCGACGCTGGACCACATCGGGTACACGTCCGTCCGGACGTGGTCCGACGAGGACGGAGACCTGCGCGGCCTGGAGGCGACACTCGGCTGACCTGGTGCCGGGGGCTCTCAGCGCCGGGCGAAGACCAGCGCCACCGCCGATCGGTCCACCACGTGCCAGCGGCTGTCGTGCGAGAGGTACAGCGAGAGCGGCGTGTCGGGGGCCCACACGACGTAGGAGACGTGGTAGGCGGACAGCAAGGGGTCGGGATTCGAAGTCAGGTTCGTCACCGCCATGAACTCGGCGAGCACCCGACCCTCGAAGAGGTCCGTGCGTCCATCGACGAAGGTGGCCCGGTGGCGGGCCACCGAGTAGTCACCCCAGGCGTACTCGGTGAAGATACGGCCCGGGCGCGCACTGAGATAGTTGAAGGCCGCCACCGGTTGCGACGATGCCACCGACCCGGCTGGGACGGCGGGAATGGCGAGGATGACGATCGCCAGTGCCACCAACCCTCCACCCGCCCAGCGCCGCGCCGTGGTCCCCCAGGGCGCCCGCGCCCGAATGGTCGCGGCCAATCCGACGGCGACCACCATGAGATAGATGGCGAGTCGCTGCGTCTGCAGGGCCTCCACGAAGAGGAACAGGCCCAGCGACCCCTCGAGCAGAGGGACCCGCCGCGTCCACAGGCAGGCCACGAGCACGGCCAGCGGGACGCAGTAGACGAGGAGCGTCATCACCGAATGGAAGTTGGGTGAATTCCACTCGCTGATGTACCGCGCGATCTGCCCGTTACGGGAGACGCCCATGTCGTAGACGAGCAGGCCGGGGCCGTACGGCGTGATGCACGAGGCGACCACGCTCCCCAGCAGGGCCAGGGCGAGCGAACCGGTAAAGGGCGACTGGTGCACGCCGCCCACCCTCTGCACGAACCGCTCCGGGATCAGCGACCATCCCAGCTCCACGCCGAGGACGAGGAGGCCGAGCAGTATCGACCCGTGCGTGTTGACCCAGAGAAGGCAGAGCAACGGCAGGAGGAGCAGCCAGCGCGGATTGGCCCGCGCCCTGGTCAGGATGAGGAGTTCGAGCGGGAGCCAGACGAGGGAGAAGTCGAGCCCCCGGTCCCCCACCACGGTGCCGGCGATCCCAACGGCGAGCAGGAGGACGATGGCGGCCACCCGGCCGCCGCGCGCCCCGAGCGCGCGGGCGTAGGCCGCGCTGACCACCAGGCACAGCCCGCCGAGCACGATGGCGTACACGGCGTACGCCGCGTCACCGAACACCCGGAACAGCGCCGCCAGGGCGATCTCAGATCCCCACTCGTCGGTCACCCAGCGGCGGTGTGACTCGGTGTAGCTGAACGGGTCCAGGCCCATGAACGAGTGGTGGGCCAGCATCCACTGGCCCGCGGCCAGCGACCAGAACTCGTCGTTGGAGAGTTCGTGGCGCGCGCGCCACCATGACCACAAGGGCGATGCCGAGGACGATCCCGACGATCTCGATCGCTCGTTGCGGGAGCCGGCGCCGCGGCGTGGGCACGTCCGTCGGCTCCGCTCGTGCAGAGGCGGCGCCGGTCGTCGGTACATCGAACGTCTCGACGACCCGGGCGCTCGCCTGCACTGCTCCCCCCTCATACCGGACCCCCACCGGCATCCCTGGGCGCACGGTACAACGCGTACTGGCACGCCGTCGTCGCAGGACGGTTGCGATCGCGTCGCTTCGTTCAACAGCTCGGTTGCAGCACCAGCGCCTTCACCGGGGGCCGGCCACTCGTCCACGATGCCAGGCACCCAGGCCCAGACGCCCACACGCCGGCGACTGACCCGAGGCCGGGATCCGACGACCGGTGAGACGGTCGCGGCCCTACTTGATCAGCGGGTCCCGGGGCAGCCCGAGAATGCGCTCGGCGATCTGGTTCCGGGTGATCTCCGACGTCCCGCCTGCGATCGACATGGCCCTCGTGGCGAGCTGGGAGAACCCGGCCAGTCCGCCGTCGCCGCCGTCGAGGAAGGCGGTGGACGCGCCGACCAGGTCCGCCTGCAGGCGGGCCCGGTCGTGGCCGTGCTCCGCCAGCACCAGCTTCGTCACGTTGCCCTCCGGTCCCGGGCCCGATCCGACAACGGCGCGCTGGGCCCGTCGGAGGTTCAGCACCTTCAACGCGTGGTCCTTGGCCACGATGGCGCCGATGCGCGCCGCCGCCCCCGGCACCCGGTCACCGCCGCTCTTGAGCAGGGCCAGCAGGTCCATGGGCGGGAAGATGCTGCCGACGCCGCCACCGATGGACACCCGCTCGTTGCCCAAGGTCGAGCGCGCCACCGTCCATCCGTCATCGGGGGTCCCCACCACGTCGTCGTCGGGAACGAACACGTCCTCGAAGAAGACCTCGTTGAAGTCGGCGTTGCCGGTGATCTGCCGCAGCGGCCGTACCTCCACGCCCGGGCGCATGCATGTCGATGACCATCGTCGTGATGCCGGCGTGCTTGGGTGCGTCGGGGTTCGTCCGCACGGTCGCCAGCCCGAGGTGGCAGTACTGGGCGCCGCTCGTCCACACCTTCTGGCCGTTGACCTTCCAGCCTCTCTCGACACGCGTCCCTCTCGTGGTGACGGCCGCCGCGTCCGATCCGGCGTCGGGCTCGCTGAACAACTGGCACCAGACGTACTCCCCCATGAGTGTCTTGAAGACCCACCGCTCCACCTGGTCCGGGGTGGCGTACTGGTTCACCGTCATGATGTTCCATCCGGTGATGCCGAGGCCGGGAACCTTGACCCCCGCCGCGCGCAGCTCCTCGTCGATCACGATCTGCTCCACGGCTCCCGCGCCGCGGCCCCATGGCGCCGGCCAGTGGGGTACGAGGAGCCCCGAGTCCACCAGCGCCTTGCGCTGCTCGGCTCCCCGCAGCGCGCCGATCCGCTGGGCCTCGACCCGGACCGCGGCCCGGATGGCTTCGGCCTCTGCCGGGAGGTCGAGCGAGACGTCGCGCGTCGTGCCCCGGGCCGTTGATGCCGTCACGTCCTCGGCGTCGTCGGGCGAGCCCAGGACGGCGTTGAGCACCAGCGCCCGGCGCAGGAAGAGGTGCGCGTCGTGCTCCCAGGTGAACCCGATGCCCCCGTGCACCTGGATGTTCATCTGGGCGTTGTGCACCGCCGGTGCGAAGGCCAGGTGCGCCGCCATGGCGGCGGCGAGATCGAACTCGTCGATGGAGTCGGCCGAGGCCCGGGCGGCATCCCACACGGCCGCCGTGGCCAGCTCCGCCGCCACCAGCATGTCCGCGCAGTGGTGCTTCACGGCCTGGAACGTCCCGATCGTCCGACCGAACTGGACCCGCTCCTTGGCGTAGGCCACGGCGGCATCCGTGCAGGCCGCCATGACGCCGACGGCCTCCGCCGCACCGAGCGTCCGGGCGAGCGCACCGGCGCGCCGCGCCGCGCCCCGCAGCACGTCCGCGCCGCCGACGGCCACGGAGGACGCCGTGACGGAGACCGACCGTCGCGACGGGTCCAGGTTCTTGGTGCCGCCGAACGTGAGCCCTCGGCGTTCCGCCGCACCACGACGACGTCGTCGCCGGCCCGCAGGAGCAGGACATCCGCCCCGGCCCCTCCGAGGACGACGTCGCCGTCGCCGTCGAGCGTGCCGTCCCGCATGGTGAGCGCGCCGCCGAGGCCGAGGGCCGCCACGACGCTCCCATCGGCCAATCCGGGCAGGAGTGCCGTCTGCTGCTCCTCACTGCCGCACTCGGCGATCACGGCCGATGCCAGCACCGTCGGAAGGAACGGACCCGGCGCGACCTGTCGACCGATCTCGTCCAGCACGACGACCAGTTCGCCGAGCCCGGCTCCGGCGCCACCGTGCTCCTCGGGCAGGTGGATGCCCAGCCAGCCCAACTCCGCCATGTCCTTCCAGAAGGACGGGCGCGGCTCGGCCTCGGCCTCGAGCAGGGCCCGGTTCGCCGCCAGCGAGTCGTGATCGGAGAGCACGCCGCGTACGGAGGCCCCGAGCTCCTGGTGCTCGTCGGTGATGGCGATCGGCATCCCTGCCCCCTTTGTGCGTCGGCCCGGTCCGGGGAGCCCATGCCGCCCGGTCGTCCGACACTACAGAACACCGGCCCAAGGACCCCAAGTCGGGGGCGGTACACTCACGGTCGTGAGGTAGAGCTCGACGCGTCCGGTGGCCGCACCATGCTGCGACCGACCACACCCACCGTCACCCCGTACCGTCTCGGAGCTCGCCATGCCTGCCTTCACCCCCGCACCGCACGCGACACTCGTCGCCCGCCAGCTCCACCACGAACGCGGCGGCCACCCGGTGCTCCACGACGTGTCGCTCTCCGTCGGGCCGGCCACCTGCCTCGGCGTCGTGGGCCCGAACGGGGTGGGCAAGTCGACCCTGCTCCAGATCCTGGCCGGCCTGCTGGTCCCGACTTCAGGGGTGGTCCGGGTGGACCCGCCGTCGGCCACCGTCGGCTACCTCGGCCAGGAACACGCGCGGGCAGGTGACGAGACCGTGCGCGCCGCACTCACCCGACGGGCCGGCGTGGCCTCCGTCGAGGCGGAGCTCTCGGCGGCCGCCTCCTTCCTGGCCACGGGGGCGCCGGAGGCCGACGACCGCTACGCCGCCGCCCTGGCCCGCTACGAAGGGGCCTCGGCCGGGGACTTCGAAGCCCGCCTCGTCAGCGCCTGCGCGCAGATGGCTCTTCCGCTCGACGTCGCGGAGCAGCCCGTGTCGACGCTCTCGGGCGGTCAGGAGGCGCGGGTCGCGCTGGCGGCGATCTTGCTGGCCCGCTTCGATCTCACCCTGCTCGACGAGCCGACGAACGATCTCGACTTCGACGGTCTTTCCCGGCTGGAGGACATCGTGGCCCGGCGAGCGGGGGGCATGGTCATCGTCTCGCACGACCGGGCCTTCCTCGAACGAACGGTGACCGACGTCCTCGAACTGGACGAGCATTCCCGGACCGGGACCACCTACGGCGGCGGCTGGGTGGCGTACCAGAACGAGCGCGCCGCCGACCAGGCGCACGCCGCCTCCGACTACGCCGTCTACGAGTCACAGCGGGCCGAGCTGCGCCGTCGGGCCCAGCGCGAGCGTCAATGGGCGACCACCGGCGTGGCCCGGGAGAAGAAGCTTCCGCGCGACAACGACAAGTCCCAGCGGAGGTTCCGCATTGAACGGACCGAGACCCTGGCCGGACGGGCTCGACGAACGGAGCGCGCGCTCGGCTCGTTGGAGGCCGTCGAGAAGCCCTGGGAGGGATGGGACCTGCGCTTCGCCATCAACGAGGCGGCTCGGTCCGGCGACGTCGTCGTACGACTGGAGGAGGCGGTGGTCGAGCGGGGCGACTTCACGCTCGGCCCGTTCACACTGGACGTCGCCTGGGCCGAGCGGCTTGCGCTCGTCGGGCCCAACGGGTCGGGCAAGACGACGCTCGTCGAGGCACTCCTCGGCCGCCTCCCGCTCTCCGCCGGGACCCGGCACATGGGTCCCGGCGTCGTGGTGGGTGAGCTCGCCCAGGACCGGCGCATCCTCGGCGACGATCCCAACCTGGCCGACGCGTTCACCGCGGCGACGGGCCTCCGCCGCGACCAGGCCCGATCGCAGCTGGCCAAGTTCGGGCTGGGCGCGGCTGCGGTGCTCCGTCCGTCGTCGTCGCTCTCGCCCGGCGAGCGAACCCGAGCCGAGCTGGCTGCGTTCGCCGCGCTCGGAGTCAACTTCCTCGTCCTCGACGAGCCGACCAACCATCTCGACCTTCCGGCCATCCAGCAGCTGGAATCGGCCCTGCAGGACTACGGCGGGACGCTCCTGCTCGTCTCCCACGACCGGCGCCTGCTCCAGACGGTCACCACGACGCGTCGCGTGGAGCTGCCCAGGCGCGACGAGGCGTCGAGAGCTCCGCGCGTCAGCTGACCGTCCCCGGCCGACTATGCGAAGCGGTCCCGCAAGGCCACCTCGGCCGCCGCCACGCCGCACATCCCGTGGACGCCGCCGCCCGGCGGAGTCGAGGCCGAGCAGAGATACACACCCTCGACGGGTGTCCGGTACGGGTTCCACCGTGCCACCGGGCGGAAGACCGTCTGGCGCAGAGAGGCAGCCCCGCCGTTGACATCCCCGCCCAGCAGGTTGGGGTTCTCCGACTCCGCCTCGTCGGCCGTGCGCACCGTGCGGGCCAGCACGAGGTCGCGGAAGCCCGGGGCGAAGCGCTCGATCTGCGCCTCCATGGGCTCCGTCATGTCCACAGGGGAACCGTTGGGCACATGGCAGTACCCCCACAACGTGTGCTTCCCCGCCGGGGCCCGCGTCGGGTCGACCACGCCCGGTTGGGCGATCAGCACGAAGGGCTGCTCGGCGTGCCGCCCGGCCCGGACCGCCGCTTCCGAGCGGGCCACCTCGTCGAACGTGCCGCCGACGTGGACGGTCACCGTGCGCCGGCAGGCATCGGCCCGCCAGGGCACGGGGCCGTCGAGCGCCCAGTCCACCTTGCAGGTGCCCCAGCCGGGCCGGAACCTCGCCCAGGGACGGCCGGCCCGTCGGGAGAGCTGCGCGCCCGCCAGCGCGACGAACGACCGCGGGCGAGGTGTCGAGGAGCACCGCGCGTGCCGGCGGGAGATCGCCCAGTGAGGTGATCCAGCCGTCGGTGTGGACCACGCCACCCAGGCGGCGCAGCTCGTTGGCCAGCCCCCTGGTGATGGCCGCGCTCCCTCCCTCGACGACGGGCCAGCCGGCCCCGTGGCCCAGCGCCGTGAGGAGCAGTCCGAAGGCGGACGTCAACGGCGCGGTGAGCGGCTCCATGGAATGCGCCGCCGCACCGGCGAGCAGTGCCCGCGCGGCATCGGTGCTGAAGCGCCGCGCCGTGCGTTGGGCCGACGGGGTGCCGACCAACGCAAAGCGGGCGAGGGCCAAGGGATCGCTCGGCAGGCTGCGCATCGGGCCCAGGACATAGGGCACGATGCGGTCCAGCCAGTCCACCAACGGCCCCACCAGGTCCCGGTAGGCCGTAGCGTCCCCGCCGAGGTGGGCGGCCGTCTCGCCCACGTCCCGGTACAGCGCGGCGGCCCGCCCACCCTCGAGTGGATGGGCGAAGGCCACCTCGGGCTGGCGCAGCACGATGCCCAGGCCGGGCAGGTCGAGGGAGCGGAAGAAGGGTGAGGCCACCAGCGCCGGATGCACCGCCGAGCACACGTCGTGCCGGAAGCCGTCCAGGGTCAGGGCCTCGGTCCGGGTCCCGCCCCCGATCGTCGGCGCCCCCTCGAACACCTCCACCCCGAGGCCTGCTCGGGCCAACGTCAGCGCGGCGGCGAGGCCGTTGGGTCCGGAGCCGACGACGACCGCGTCGGCACGCTGCATGCAGCGACGTTATCGAGCGGCGACCGGGATAGGGTCGACCCGCCGGTGGGACGCGTCCCCGCCCGGCCCACCCACACGAGAAGGGGGTCCCCATGGCAGAGGTGCACGGAACCTGCGAGCCGCGCTTCGAACCGGTGCGCGCCACGCTGGCCGACCAGCTCGAGACGGGCGCCGACGTCGGTGCCTCGGTCGCCGTCTTCCTGCACGGGGAGCCGGTCGTCGACATCTGGGGCGGCTGGGCCGATGCGGAGAAGACCCGGCCCTGGGAGCGCGACACCATCACCAACGTCTGGTCCACCACGAAGACGATGACCTTCCTCGTCGCGCTCATGCTGCACGACCGCGGTGAGCTCGACTTCCACGCGCCCGTCGCCACCTACTGGCCGGAGTTCGCGGCCAACGGCAAGGAGGGGGTGGAGGTGCGCCACGTCATGGGACACACCGCCGGCCTGAGCGGCTGGGAGGAGCCGCTGACCGCCGAGGACCTGGCCAACTGGGAGCTCTGCACGTCCCGGCTGGCCGCCCAGGCGCCCTGGTGGGAGCCCGGCGACGGCTCGGGGTACCACGCGGTGACACAGGGCTTCCTCATCGGCGAGATCGTCCGCCGCATCACCGGCGAGAGCATCGGCAGCTGGTTCGCCCGCGAGGTGGCCAAGCCGCTCGATGCCGACTTCCACATCGGCCTCCCGGCGAGCGAGGACCACCGCGTGTCCAACGTCATCCCGCCCCCGCCCATCGACGTCGCCGCCATGGAGGGGCAGGTCTCCGAGCTCATGATCAAGACCTTCATGAACCCGCCTCTCGACGCCACCATGGCGCACCACGAATGGTGGCGGCGCGCCGAGATCCCCGCCGCCAACGGCCAGGGCAATGCCCGCTCGGTGGCCGCCATCCAGTCGGTCGTCGCCGGCCGGGGCGAGGCCCGCGGTGTGCGCCTGCTCTCGGCGGAGGGCACCGACCCGATCTTCGAGGTGCAGGCGGACGGCGTCGACAGGGTGCTGGGCGTGCAGGAGCGCATCGGCATGGGGTACGGCCTGAGCAATCCGCCCGAGATGCCGCTCGGCCCGCGCGCGTGTTACTGGGGCGGGTACGGCGGCTCGGTCATCATCAACGACCAGGACGCGGAGCTCTCCGTCTGCTACGTCATGAACCGCATGGAGGCGGGGGTCGTCGGCGACCTGCGCGGCACCAACATCGTCGCCGCCACCGTCGAGGGGCTCGCCTCTTAGGGCAGCACCGCCTCTGCTTCGATCTCCACCTTCCAGGCGGGGTCCAGCAGTCCCGCCACGACGACCATGGTCGCCGCGGGTCGCACGTGCCCGAGGATCTCGCCGTGGACCGCGCCGACCGCGTCGCCGTCGCCGGCCGACGTGACATACATGCGGGTCCGCACGACATCGTCGAGCGAGGCACCCGCCTCGGCCAGCGCCGCCGCAATGATCTCGAAGCACCGACGCGCCTGGGGCCCCGCCCCCTCCGGACAAGGGCCGGCCGGCATGACCGGACCCGTCCCGGAGACCACGACACGGTCCCGCACCCGGACGGCCCGGCTGAAGCCGATGGTGGGCTCGAAGGGCGAGCCCGACGAGATGTGCCGGCGCTCGCCCATGGGGGCATCCTCCCACCCCGGGGCCGCCGGCCCCTCGGCGGCGGTACCATCGCGGTCGGATGAGACTGGGCGGGCGGCGGACCGGTGTCCTGGTGGGAACGGGGGTCATGGCGCTGGGTGTGGCCGCCCTCGTGGTCGCCGCCGGCGTCTTCGCCGGTGCCCCGGCCGCGCCCACGGGAACCCACCACGCGGCGATCGCCACCACGACCACCACGGCAGCGCCGCCGACCACTCCCGCCGGGGCCACGGCCCCTGCGGGCTCGACGCTCGTGGCCACCACCGACGGGTCCATCCCGGGCTACCCCGGACCGGGCCAGCCCTCCAACACGACCGTGCCCGGTACCTGGTGGGGCTACCCGTCCGTGCTGCCGGTGATCGCGTCGACGCCGGGGTGGCTCGAGGTGCGGCTGGCCCAGCGGCCGAACGGCTCGACCACCTGGGTGCAGCAGAGCCAGGTCGTGCTCGGCAGCACGCCCTATTCGATCGTGGTCGATCTGTCCACCATGCGCCTGACGGTGGACGAGGGCGGCACGCCGATCCTGGACTTCCCCGCCGGCATCGGCGCGCCGGACGACCCGACGCCCCCGGGCTCGTACTTCGTCACCATGCAGTACCCCGCGCCGAGTCCGGCGTACGGCCCCTTCGTGCTCGTGACCTCCGACCACTCCGACACCATCGCGGACTGGGAGAACACCGGTGACGCCGTCATCGCGATCCATGGGCCCATCACGTCGTACGACGACTCGTTGATCGGTACGACCGGGGCCGCCATCTCGAACGGGTGCATCCGGCTCCACGACGCGGACCTGGCGCAGCTGTCCATGATCCCCGCCGGCACGCCCATCACCATCGTCGCCTGACCGACCAGCGGCCGGGCTTCCCTCACACCCCTTCGGCGTCGAGGTACTGCCGGATCCGGACGAAGGCGGCCGCCGCTTCGGGCACCCCCGCCGAGACGAGCCCCTGCCAGCCGTGCACCATGCCGGGCCACGATTCGGCGGTGACCGCGACACCCGCGTCCATGGCCGCCCGCGCCAGCGCATCGGTGCCCTGGCGCAGGGTGTCGTGCTGCGCCACCGGAAGGTACAGCGGCGGCAGGCCCGAGAGGTCCGCGTAGGCCGGCGAGAGCCGCGGGTCGTCCAGGCCCGTCTGTCCGGCTGCGTACTCGCGCCCGCGGTTGCGCACCCACTCGGCGGTGAGGAACGGATCGCGGCCACCTCCCGGGTTCTCGACGGCCACGGAGACGTCGAACCAGCCCGAAATCGACACGAAGCACGCGGGCAGCGCCAACCCCTCGTCACGCGCCGCCAGGATCACCCCGAGACCGAGCAGGCCGCCGCACGAGTCCCCGCTGACCACGACCTGCGCCGCATCGACCTCGCCGAGCAGGCCGCGGTACGCATGGAGACAGTCCTGCGCTGCGGCGGGAAAGGGCTGCTCGGGGGCGAGGCGGTAGTCCGCCATGACGACCCGGGCCTCCAGCTGCTCGGCCAGCATGGCCCCGTAGAAGTGGTAGTCGTCGAGCGGGCACGAGACGAGCCCTCCGCCGTGGCAGTGGAAAACGACGCGGTCGCGGCGGGGTCGGCGGGTGTCGTCGTACCAGGCGCAGCCCACCCCGCCCAGCTCCGCTCCGGTCACCGTGACGTGCCCCGGCACCGGGTGACCGTGGAACGGCGCCATGGTGGCCCGCACCGTCCGGTAGTCCGCCTCCGGGTCGGCGAAGTCGAGCGGGACGAGGGCGAGGATCTCGGTCAGCTCGCGGCTGGGCACCCCGGTTCTCAGGCCAGCTCGTAGTCAGCCAGGTCGGGCCGCAGCGTGCGGGCCCAGTAGGTGTGGAGATCGAAGGGCCAGTTCTGCGTCACGCGCCCGCTGCGCGTTGCGGTACCAGGTCGGCACGTCCGCCACGCCCCAGACCATCTTGGCGTTGCCCTCCTCCATCTCGCGGCCGTAGCTCTCGTGGACGACCCGCCGGCAGGACATCGTCCGATGGCCGGCCCGGAGCAGGGCGCCGATCGCCTCCACCGCGTAGCGCACCTGGCACTCGACCATGATCAGGATGCTGCCGTTGATGACGAGGTTGGTGTTCGGCCCGTAGAGCAGGAAGAAGTTCGGGAACCCCGGGACCGTCATGCCGAGGTAGGCCCGGGCGTCACCACCCCACTCCTCGTTGAGCTCCATGCCGCCGCTGCCGTAGACCCGCATGGGTGCGACGAAGTCCGAGGCGCTGAAACCCGTCCCGTAGATCAGCACGTCCGCCGGGCGCACTTCGCCGTCCGCCGTGCGCACACCCTCCGGGACGATCCCGGCGATCGGTGTCGTCACCAGGTCGACGTCGGCGCGACCCAGGGCCGCCGCCCACCGTCCGTCGTCGCGCAGGGCGCGCTTGGCGAAGGGCGGGAAGTGCGGCACCATCTTCTCGTACAGCGCGTCGTCGTCCACCTGGGAGCGCAGCACGTCGAGCAGCATGGAGCGCACGAAGTCGTTGCCGGCGCTCACCGCCTCGGTGTGCTCGTCCCATTCGGGGTCGACGCGGGCAGCCGCCAGCAGTCCCTCGTGCATGAGCCAGAACTGCCACAGCCGGTCCCAACGTCCGTAGGTGGGCAGCAGCTCCAACAGGTCTTGGAACTCGGGCGGGAACGGGTCGCCGTAGTTCTCCGTCGGCAGCAGCCAGGGCGGGGTGCGCTGATAGACGTCGAGATGGGCCACCTCCCCCACGAGGCAGGGGACGAACTGCGCCGCGCTGGCACCGGTCCCGACGACCGCGACCCGTCGCCCGGCGAGGTCCACCGAGTCGTCCCAGGCCGCCGAGTGGAACGACGGCCCGGCGAACCGCTGCCGGCCGTCGATGGCGGGAAAGGACGGGCGGTTGAGCTGTCCCACCGCGCAGACGACACCGTCCACCTCCTCGGTCGTGTCGGTGCCGTCGTGAGCCCGCACGGTCAGGGACCACCGCCGCGTGGTGTCGTCGAAGCGGGCCTCGGTGACCTCACTGCGAAAACGGATGCACTCGCCGAGGTCCAGCTTCTTGGCCGTCGACTGCAGGTAGGCCAGGAGGTCGGGCTGGGCCGAGAAGCGGGAGACCCAGTCGTTGGTCTGCGCGAACGAGAAGCTGTAGAGCTGGTTGGGCACGTCGACGCGACAGCCCGGGTAGACGTTCTCCAGCCAGGTGCCGCCCACGTCGGCGTTCTTCTCGAACACGGCGACCTCCACCCCGGCCTGGCGCAGGCGGTGCGCGGCCGCCAGGCCCGAGGCGCCCGCCCCGATGACCGCGCACCGGAAGCTGCCGCCGATGTCGGCCAGACGCCACGTCGGTTCCCGCGGGTCGGTCCCTTCGAGGGCAAGCTCCTCGGTCAAGAAGCCCTCCCAGTGCCCGGTGGCGCCGGCGCCGACGAGGAAGCCGAAGATCCGCCGCCAGTCGTCCGGCGTCAGGGTGTGGTCCGGCCGGCCCGCGGTCAGGTGGGCCGACAGCGCAGCGCCGGCGAGCTCGCGCGCCTCGGCCTCCTGCTCGGGCGCCAGGCCCCGTCCGGGCACGAGCAGCTGCTCCTGGTCCGGAGCGAAGTCCTCACGAAGGAGCGACAGGTCGCCCGTCCGGTGCGCCACCACGCACAGGAGCGGGTGCACGTCCGCCGCGGCGAAGGCCGCCCTCAGTCGTGCGTCGTCGACCGCTCCGGTCGCATCGGCCCCACCCATGCGGACGAGCCTACGCAGGCCCGACCCCGCCGGCCGGTCGTGCGGACGGTCGTGTCCGGCGGCGGTCAGCGCCCCATGTGCTTGCCGAGCTCGGCGATCTGGCTGTTCACCTCGACCGTGCGGGGCAGCTTGTCCATGGCCGTGGCCAGGCTCTCGGCCGTCCAGCGGTCGTCCGTGTCCACGGAGTCGGCGATGGACCAACCGGCGTAGATCCCGACCGACCCCCCGTACACGCTGAAGACCTGTCCGTTGAAGGGGCAGGTCTCGGAAGCCAGCACGGCGACCAGTGGCGAGACGTTCTCAGGGTCGAAGAGGTGCTGCTGCATCGACTCGCCCATCCCCGGCGTCTGCATGGTGAGCCGTGTCCGGGCGACAGGGGCGATGCAGTTGGCCCGGACGCCGTAGCGGTTCAGCTCCATGGCGTTGACGACGGTCATGGCGGCGATGCCCGCCTTGGCCGCCGAGTAGTTGGTCTGGCCGACGTTGCCGTGCAGGCCCGCACCCGAGCTGGTGTTCACGATGGCCCGGTCACTGACCGTTCCCGCCTTGGCCGCGTCCCGCCAGACGTCTGCCGCGTGACGGGTCATGTTGAAGGTGCCCTTCAGGTGCACGGCGATCACGTCGTCGAACTCCTGCTCGCTCATGGACACCAGCATCCGGTCGCGCAGGATCCCGGCGTTGTTGACGACGACGTGGAGATCTCCGAAGGAGGAGAGCGCCTGCTCGACGATGGCCTTGGCCCCGTCGAAGGAGCTCACGCTGTCCGTGTTGGCCACGGCCTGGCCTCCCGCCGCGGTGATCTCGTCGACCACCGACTGCGCCGCCGAGACGTCAGCACCGGAGCCGTCGACCGCCCCGCCCAGGTCGTTGACGACGACCTTGGCCCCGAGGGAGGCGAACAGCAGTGCATGTTCACGGCCGATCCCCCGCCCCGCTCCCGTGATGATCGCCACTCTGTCCTGCAACATGGTCCAGCCGTCCTCTCCCACTCGTCGGGAACCGGCGCCCCCGGGCGGCGGTCCGGGCGAGACGATTACAACGGCGACGCGGCCTGTCAAACCGGCGTGCCGGCGGGGGTCGCTAGGCCGTCGCCTCGTGCAGGCGTCGCTCCAGGTAGCGACGCTCGACGTCGGTCCCGGCCAGGTCGTGTGCCTTGCCGTAGGCCTCTGCGGCCTCGGAGCGGCGCCCGAGGCGACGCAGCATGTCGCCGCGCGCGGCCGGAAGCAGGTGGTAGTCGCGCAACTCCCCATCCGGCGCGATGCGGTCGATCAGGGCCAGCCCCGCCTCGGGTCCCTCGGACATGGAGACGGCCACGGCGCGGTTCAGCGCGACGACGGCCGACGGCGTCATGGCGAAGAGGAGGTCGTAGAGCGCGGCGATCTGGGCCCAGTCCGTCCCACCCTCGTCGCTGACGTGGCACGCCGCGATCGCCGCCTGGACCTGGAAGGGCCCGGGGCGCTCCAGCCGGGCGGCCGCCTCGAGCCGGCGCCGCCCTTCGGCGATGGCCGAACCGTCCCACAGGGAGCGGTCCTGCTCCGCCAGCACCACCAGATCCCCCTCGCCGTCCACCCGCGCCGCGGTGCGGGCGTCGTGGAAGAGCATGAGCGCGAGCAGCCCGAGCGCCTCGGGCTCGTCCGGCATCAGTGTGCAGACGACCCGACCCAGGCGGATGGCCTCGGTGGTCAGGCCGCGACGGACCAGGTCGGTGCCCGAGCTCGCGGAGTACCCCTCGTTGAAGAGGAGGTAGAGCACGGCCAGCACGGCGGCCGTCCGTTCCACCAACTGGTGCGGCGGCGGCACCACGAACGGGATCCCGGCATGGCGGATCTTGCGCTTGGCCCGGACGAGCCGCTGCGCCATGGTCGGCTCGGGCACGAGGAAGGCCCGGGCGATCTCGTTCGTGGTCATGCCGGCCAGCGTGCGCAGGGTCAGCGCCACCTGCGCCTCGAACGACAGGGCCGGGTGGCAGCAGGTGAACATCAAGCGGAGCCGGTCGTCCGGCACGTCTTCGTCCGGCGCCAGCTCCTCCTCACCCGTTGCCATGACGGCGACCTCCCGCGTCTTGGACGCACCCATCCGGGCGCGCCGCACCCGGTCGACGGCGCGGTGGCGCGCCACCGTCGTCAGCCAGGCGCCGGGGCGGCGCGGGATGCCGTCGCGGGGCCAGCGCTCCAGCGCCGTCGCGAAGGCATCCTGCGCGCACTCCTCGGCCAGGTCCCAGTCGCCGGTCAGCCGGACCAGGGTCGCCACGACCCGGCCCCATTCGGCCTGGAACGCCTCGGCCACGGCGGCCTCGACCTCGGGGGTCACATCTCCCAGATCGGCCTCACCTCGATACTGCCGACGCGGGCGCCGGGGATCTTCGCAGCCACCTCGATGGCCTCGTCGAGGTCCTTGCAGTCGACGAGGTAGTAGCCGCCGAGCTGCTCCTTGGTCTCGGCGAAGGGGCCATCGGTCGTGAGCACCTCACCGTTGCGCACGCGCACCGTGGTGGCGTCGGTCGTGAAGTGCAGCCGCTCGCCGCCCTGCAGCACGCCACGCTCGGCCATCGACTTCCCGAACTCGGCGTATTCGTTCATGATGGCCGCGCCCTGCTCGGCGCTGGCCCCCTGTATCTGGCTTTCTTCGCCCGCAATCAGCAACAGGTATCGCATCAGTCCTCCTGGTTGGGGTTGGTTTCGCTCCTACGACGATCGGAGACCGCCCGGATCGACACCCCGGAACGGAAATCTTGGCCAACTTCGCCGTCCTACGCTCCCACGTCATGGAGAACCCTGAGATCCTGGAGCTCGAGGTGGGCTCCATCGCCGCCGGCGGGGGCTGCGTGGGCCGGGCACCCGACGGCAAGGTGGTCTTCGTCCGCCACAGCCTTCCGGGCGAGCGGGTGCGGGCGCGGGTCACGTCGAGCACCACCTCCTACCTGCGGGCGGACGCCGTCGAGGTCCTGTCCCCCTCCCCCGACCGCGTGGAGCCCCCCTGCCCGCACGCCGGGCCGGGGCGGTGCGGCGGGTGCGACTTCCAGCACGTGGACATCGGGGCGCAGCGCCGGCTGAAGGCCTTCCGCATCGCCGAGCAGCTGGAGCGGCTGGCCGGCGTGGAGCGGGCCGTCGAGGTGGAGCCCGTTCCCGGAGACGCCGCCGGGCTGGGCTGGCGCAGTCGGGTGCGGGTGGCGGTGGACGGCCGCGGCGCCGTGGGGTTCCGGCGCCATCGCTCGCACCGGCTCGAGTATGTCAAGGAGTGCCCCATTGCCACCGCGGCGGTGGCGGCGACGGGTGCTCTCACCGTCCTGTGGCCCGGCGCCTCCGAACTCGAGGTGGTGACCGGGACGGAGCCCGCGGAGGCGGTGGTCTCGGTCACGCCCCGGGGCAAGGCCGCGCCGCGCCTGCCCGACATCGACGCCGGTGTCGTGCTCGATGGGAAGGTCCGCCGGCAGCCCGGCGCGGTGCATGCCGTCGTCGCCGGCCGCCCCTACCGGATTTCGCCCGGGGTCTTCTGGCAGGTCCACCCGGGCGCCGCGACGGCGCTGCTGGCGGCCGTCCTCGCCGCGGTCGGCGACTGCGACGGGACGAGGGTGGTGGACCTCTACGCCGGCGCCGGCCTGTTCTCCGTCCCCCTGGCCGAGGCGGTGGGACCGACGGGCTCCGTCCTGGCCGTGGAGCGGGACCGGCGCGCCTGCGCCGACGCCCGGCACAACGGCGCGACCTTCCCCAACCTGCGCGTCCTCGAAGGCGAGGTCACGCCGGCGCTGGTGGAGTCGGCCCTGGGCCGGCCCGACATCGTCGTCCTGGATCCCGCCCGTGAGGGTGCCGGGACCGGCGTGATGCGGGCCCTTGGGGCGCACACCCCGACCGTGCGCACGGTGATCTACGTGTCGTGCGACCCCTCCTCGTTCGGGCGCGACGTCCGCGTCCTGCTCGACGAGGGCTGGCACCTCACGGGGCTGCGCGCCTTCGACATCTTCCCGATGACCGAGCACGTGGAGATCGTGGCGGCGTTGGAGCCGCCCGGCCGGCCGGGCGGCTGAGCGGTCAGGCGTGGCCGCCGAGCTCGTGCTCGATGTGCCCGGAAGACTCGAACTGCAGCGTCGAGTGCGCCACGTCGAAGTGCCCGGAGAGACACTCCTGCAGGTGGTCGAGCACCCGACCCGCTTCGCCCGTCGTGAAGCACTCGTCGGTGACCACGACATGGGCGGTCAGGATGGGCAGCGACGAGGTCAGCGTCCAGGCGTGCAGGTCGTGGACCGACTGCACCTCGGGGAGCTCCATGAGATGGCGCCGTACCTCGTCGACGTCGATGTCCTCGGGCGTGGCCTCCAGCAGGATCCGCAGCGCAGGGCGCAGCAATTGCACAGCCGCCTTCAACATGAGGAGGACGACCAGGAGTGAGGCGATGGAGTCGGCGCGATCGAAGCCCCAGACGGCGATGACGACACCGGCGATCAGCGTGCCGGCAAACCCGTAGAGGTCGGTCAGGATGTGGCGGAAGGCACCCTCGACGTTGAGCGAGCGCCGGTCCGCCCGGGCCATCGTCACGGTCGCGACCAGGTTCACGGCCACACCCACCGCGGCGACGACGATCAGGACCGCGCCGTCCACCGAGGACGGGTGGACGAGCCGGCCCACCGCGTCGTACGTCACGAGGACCGACACGACGAGGAGGGTGATCGCGTTGGCGGCGGCGGCGAGGATCTCGGCGCGCTTCATGCCGTAGGTGTGCGATCCCGTCTCCGGGCGCGCCGCCAATCGGATGGCCACCAGTGAGCCGGCAATGGCGCCGACGTCCACCAGCATGTGCCCCGCGTCGGCGAGCAGGACGAGCGAATTCGACGCGACGGCGGCCCCGACCTCGAAGGCCATGAAGGCGATGAGCAGGACCAGGGCGAGGATCAGGGCGCGGCGGTCGGTGTCCACCGACGGCTGCCGGGCGTGGTGGTCGTGGCCGTCAGCCATGTGCCGTCACGTGGTCCGCATGGGAGAGCACTTCTTCGACGAGCCGGCGCACATGCGCGTCGTCGAGCACGTAGAAGATCCGGTTGCCCTCGCGCCGGCTCCGCACCAGGCGGGCCAGGCGCAGCTTGGCCAGATGCTGCGAGACGGCGGCCGGCTGGGCGCCCACCAGCTCGGCCAGCTCGTTGACCGGGTGCTCGCCCTCCAGCAGGGCGCAGATGACCCGCAGCCTGGTCTCGTCGGCCAGCAGTTTCAGCATCCCGACGGCGGAGCGGAACTCCTCTCCCGCAGTACTTCTAACTACCTGCGTAGGCATGCAGATAGTGTACCCGCCGGCGGCCGGGACGTCCTCTCTGGCCGGGTGTCAGGGGGCGGAGGTGAAGCTGGACGTCGGCACGGGCTGCACCGTGCAGGGCTGGCTCACCGACGACTCGGGCACCGCCGCCGTGAGCACCGCCTTCATGATCGGCCCGGCCACGCCGGCGCCGTCCGAGCCCTTGGCCTGCTGGGGCACCACGACCGCCACCGCCACCTGGGGATTGTTGGCGGGCGCGAAGCCGATCATCCAGTCGCTGTTGACGTCCTGGGTCGGACTCGTCTGTGCTGTCCCCGTCTTGACCGCCGCGCACAGGTAGGAGGGAAAGCCGACGCCCGCCGCCGTGCCCTGGGTGGTCACGCCCTCCATGAGCGAGGTGACCTGCTGGGCCACCTGCGCGGACGCCACCAGGGCCGCCGCCTTCGGGGTGTAGGACTGCACCAACGAGCCCTGGGAGTCATGGATGGAGGACATCAGGTGGGGCGTCATCAGCACACCCTTGTTGGCGATCCCCGCGGCCACCATGGCGTTCTGCAACGCGGTGGTCTGCACGTCGTACTGGCCGATGGAGCTCTGCCCGAGGAACGCCTGCGAGTTCGGCGCCAAAGCCGGGAACTCCGAGGCCACGGTGCCGGGCAGGTCGATGCCGGGCACGGAGTCGTAGCCGAACAACTCGGACTGCTTGGTCATGTCGCCGACGCCCAGCTGCACCCCGAGCTCGGCGTAGCCCGGGTCGCATGACTCGGGCAGCATGATCGTCATCGTCCCGCCGCAGGGACCGGACTGGTCGCACAGCGGCTTGTTCGAGTCGGAGAACGTCTGGCACGTCTGGACCGGGTAGTCGAAGCCGGCCAGCGCCGGTTTGAGGTTGTAGGCCGCCGTGCTGGTCACCACCTTCATGGTGGAACCCGGCGCGAACGTCTCGCGGTTGGCGACGGGACGTAACGGATAGAAGCCCTCGTGGTCCTGTTGGATGTAGCTGAAGTAGGCCAGCTGCTCCGCCTGCAACGAGGTGCTCGCCAACGGGTTGGGGTCGAAGGTGGGGTTGGACACCATGGCGAGGATGTCGCCCGTCGACGGCTGGATCACCACGACCGCCCCGTCCTTGTTCGCACCCGGCGGCAGTGTGGTCAGCGCCGACCAGGCCGCGTTCTGGAGCTGCGGCTCGACGGTCAGGGTGACGTTGTCGGTGATCTCCGGCTGCTGCTGTCGGAAGAGCAGCTGGCTCAGCGTCTGCGCCGGTTGCTGGTGCGGCCCCAGGTATGAGTCGTACTGCTGCTCTATCCCCGCCGTGCCGTAGTACAGGGCGGAGTCGTACCCGGTGATCCCGGCGTACAGGGGGCCCTGGGGGTACTGGCGGACGTAGTGGTACGGATAGTCCTGGGTGTTCGTTCCGGCCGGCGTCGGGAACGACTCGGCCAGGACCGTGCCGTCGGCGGCGTAGATCGTCCCCCTCGGGTTGATGTACTGCTGCGCCGCCACCCGGGGATTGAAGGGCGAGGTCTGCAGCTGCTTGGCCTTCACCAGCTGGATGTTGACCAGCTGGGCCACCACGAGGCCCAGGCACAGCACCATGACGACCCCGAGCCAACGGATTCGACGGCCCATCAGCCCGCCAGCCCCCTCGTGGACGATCCGATCACCGCACGCATGGTAGGCGCCGGACCTCCCACCAGGGCTTCATACCCCGTCGCGAGACGCTCCACCCCCGTGCAACCAGGCGCGGGGCGGATCGAGTCCGGCGTGCCCGCCTGCAACGCCGATGCGAGCCGTGCGACACGGCGACCGCACCGGCGAGAGGTTCAAGACCCGGTGCCGCCATGCCGATGGTCTCTCTGTAGGGCGTCGATCTCCCGCCGGTGCACGCCCGTCCGGCGGGCTCACGCACACCGTGACAGGCCGACGGAGAAGCGGCGCGGGCTGCATCTGATGCGAGAGGAGCTTTGTGAAACGTCGTGCGCTGAGGTTCTGCCTTCCGGCAACCATGGTGGCTGGCGCCGCCGCCCTGATCCTGACCCCCACGCTGCAGGCGGCACCCGCCGCACAGGCTGACGAAGTCGCCCACGCGGCCGGGTTCGTCGCGAATCTCAAATGGAGCACGACGCTCAACGACGCCAACAACCCCATCGCCTTCTCCTCGCCCAACGTCGCCAACCTGGACGGTCAGCCCGCCGTCGTCGTCGGCGATCGCGCCGGGCTGGTCTACGCCTACCACCTCAGCGACGGTTCGGGCGTCGCCGGTTGGCCCTACAACGCCGGCGCTCCCGTCGATTCCTCGCCATCGGTCGCCCCCATTTCGCCCAACGGCACCGACTCGGTCTTCATCGGCAGCGGCGGCACCACCGCGCCGGCCTCCGGCGGCTACCAGGCCATCACCAACACCGGCGGCGACCAGTGGTTCGTCCAGGAGACCAACCCGAGCACCGACTCCACGCCCCATTCGGGTGTCGCCGCCTCGCTGACCGTCGGCTCGTACGCCGGCGGCTACGGCGTGGAGGCAGGATCACTCGGGCAGAACACCGACGCGCTCGGCGCCGGCAACGGGGCGATGCTGGGCGGCTTCCCGTGGTTCTCGGCAGACTCGGTGTTCTCGACCTCGGCCCTCGCCGACCTCTACGCCGACGGCAACAACGAGATCATCAGCGGTGGCGACTCCAGCGCCGGCGTGGCCTACGGGCAGACCTACTCCAACGGCGGCCACATCCGTATCCTCTCGAGCGCGGGCAACGCGGGCCAGCCCGCTCCGAACGACGGCCTGATCTGCCAGTACAACACGAACCAGAACATCGACCGCTCGTCGCCGGCCGTCGGACAGTTCCTCACCGGCGGGGCCGTCGGCATCGCCGTCGGCGACGGGAGCTTCTTCTCGGGAGCGTCGGACTCCAACAAGGTCTTCGCCATCAACACCAGCTGCGGTCTGGCCTGGAGCGATCAGCTCAACGGGGTCACGGCTGACTCGCCCGCCCTGGCGGACGTGACGGGCAACGGGCAGCTCGACGTCGTCGAGGGGACCCAGGCGGGAACCATCTACGTCCTCAACGGCACCAACGGCGCCGCCATATGGTCGGCTGCCACCACCGGCCAGGTGATCGGCTCCCCGGTGACCGCTGACCTCACCGGAGGCGGGTACCAGGACGTCATCGTCCCGACCACCGACGGCATCGACATCTTCGACGGCCGCTCGGGCGCCGAGGTGGCGACTCTGGCAACCAACTACGCGTTCCAGAGCTCGCCGCTCGTGACCGACGACCCCGACGGGCACATCGGCATCACGGGCGCCGGCTACGTCGATGTCGGCGGGGCCGCCACGGGGTACATCGCGCACTGGGAGATCGACGGCACGAGCGGCTCCGGGTCGAGCGTGTACGAGGCAGGGGCGTGGCCGCAGTTCCACCACGACCCCCAGCTGACCGGTGACGCCGGGACACCGGGGCCCACCCTCGAGGTGCCCTGCAACGCACCCGCGGGCGGACCCGACGGCTACCTCCTTTCGGCCTCTGACGGCGGCGTCTTCAACTACGGGAACATCCCGTTCTGCGGGTCGACGGGCAGCATCCACCTGAACCGACCGGTGGTGGCGTCGGCGATGACCCATGACGGCGGCGGGTACTGGGAGGTGGCCTCGGACGGCGGCATCTTCGCCTTCGGCGATGCCCAGTTCTACGGCTCCATGGGCGGCAAACCGCTCAATGCACCGATCGTCGGCATGGCGGCCACGCCCGACGGCGGCGGCTACTGGCTCGTCGCCTCCGACGGCGGGATCTTCAGCTTCGGCGACGCCAGCTTCTACGGCAGCACGGGCAGTATCCGCCTCAATCAGCCCATCGTCGGCATGGCGGCCACCCCCGGCGGCCACGGCTACTGGCTCGTCGCCTCCGATGGCGGGATCTTCAGCTTCGGCGACGCCCACTTCTCCGGCTCCATGGGCGGCCGGCCGCTGAACTCCCCCGTCGTGGGGATGGCTGCCGACGCGCAGACAGGCGGGTATTGGGAAGTGGCCGGCGACGGCGGCATCTTCTCCTTCGGCGCCCCGTTCTACGGCTCGACCGGCAGCATGCACCTGAACGCACCCATCGTCGGCATGGAGGCCAGCGGGAACGGCTCGGGATACCGCTTCGTGGCGTCCGACGGCGGCATCTTCAGCTACAACGCTCCCTTCTTCGGGTCGATGGGGGGCAAACCGCTCAACAAACCCGTCGTCTCCATGGCGGGGACGTGACGCCTCCGCGCTGAGCGCTCCCCGTTGGGGACCGGTCCGGGTCCGAGGGCGTCCGTCTCGCGGACTGGCGGTAGCCTGACCTCCTTTCCAGCTCACGGGTTCGGGAGGCGCGCGTGAAGGACACGGAAGACACACGTCATCGCGTCGGCACTGGCCGTGACGGGCGCGTCCTGGTCATCTCCATGGAACGAGCCGCCAAGCGGAACGCCATCGACAGGGCGATGGCCGACGCGCTCGACGAGGCTCTGAACGAACTGGACGACGACGACCAGGTGTGGGCCGGGGTCCTGACCGGCGGCGCCGACGTCTTCAGCGCCGGCAGCGACCTGAAGGCGGGGGGCGACTACGTCACGACCCGCGGCGGCGAGTACGGCATCATCCGCCGGCGGCGCCGCAAGCCCCTGATCGCCGCGGTCGAAGGCCCCGCTCTCGGTGGTGGGCTCGAGGTCGTTCTGGCCTGTGACCTCGTCGTGGCGGCACGGACCGCCCGGTTCGGACTGCCGGAGGTCAGCATCGGGGTGGTCCCTACCTGCGCCGGGCTCTTCCGGGCACCACGGGCGCTTCCCCTCAACGTGGCCCGTCAGCTCATCCTCACCGGCCGGCCGATTGACGCACCGCGCGCCTATGAGGTGGGTCTCGTCAACGTGCTCACGGAGCCCGGGGGTGCGCTGACCGAGGCCGTGTCCCTGGCGCAGCAGCTCTGTGCCAACGCGCCGGTCTCCGTGCAGGCGTGCCTGGCCGCCGTCAACGACATCGTCGCCGCCGGCGACGACCTGGGCTGGGACCAGACGGACCGGGCCCTGACGGCGGCAACGGGTTCAGCCGATGCCCGCGAGGGCGTGGCCGCGTTCTTGGAGAAACGACCGCCGACCTGGATCGGGCGCTGAGCACGACCTGCCGGCTCAGCGGAGCGGGCCGCCGGCGTCGCCGGGGTTCTCTCGGACCCCGCCCTCGGCGGCGTTGGAGTAACGACCGATCTTCTGGCCGTCGACGTAGCTCACGCACTACGCCTGAAAGCCACCCGTGAGCGCCTTGCGCGTCTTCTCGACCCGGACCTCGTGGGGTTCGCTCGAGCCCTGTGGGGGGGGGGCTATTTCCAGCCTTGGAGGACGTGCTCGAACCACCACTGCGGCGCCGCTGCGGTGAGGACGTTCATGTCCCAGTAGTCACACCACCTCATGATCCTTCCGTGGCGGATCTCGTGGACCGATGCCACCTGCAGCGCCATGGACTCGCCGGTCGGCCACTCCCAATGCTCCACGTGCTCGGTCATCACGGCGTGCTCGCCCACGACGAGGTGGCGTCGCTCGTCGTACAACCTCGAAAGCTTGTCGAAGGCGAGGCGCAGACGCGCCGTGATCTCACTCGCACCACGGGCGACGTCATCCTCCGGAGTCACGATGTCGGTGTACTCCCCCTCGGGGTCGAAGCGTGACCCCAGAGCCTGAAAGTCCTGCCGGTAGAGGTCTTCCCAGAAGCCTTCGATCAGCTTGCGGTTGTCGTCGGTTCTCGTCACGCATCTCGTCCTTCATCGGACCAACGAGCGTTGGCCTCGTCGAAGAGCCTCTGCGTTCGCTCGAAGTCACGCGGTCGTTCCACGTATGTGTCGAAGTCCCATTCCGAACGCTCGGTAGCGAAGAAGTCCCCTCCGTAGACGTGGAGCGCCACCGCAAAGTCGCGCCGGGAGTTGGCGACCGAATGGATGACATCGTCGCCGAGAAGGAGGACTTCACCCTCCGGGAGCTCTCGACCGCCCGTCGGTTCCAGGCCTCCCGGGATCCGCCGGTAGAACGCGTTGTCCTCCTGACCGCCGTACATGCCGATCACGGCCCACATCCGGTGCTCGTGCGGGTAGAGGGCGATGCCCGGGGTCCACGCCACGTGCAGCACCGTCAGGTCGGGCGCGTGATGCAACGTCGTGATCCCGCCACGCGCAACAGGTCCCAGCGTACGCTCCAGTCCCGGTCGATCCGCCACCAGCTCGTCGAGGACGTCCCGGACGGCGAGGACCGGTGCATGCTCGCCCAGCGCCGTCTGGCAGCGGGCGACGATGTCCTCGACGGTGAGCGCCACGGATGCAGGCTAGAACAAAGCCAAGACGATGCGGCCGTCGATCGCACGGCCCGCGCCCGGCATCGCCGGAAGGAGGGAGATCCGGTGGGCCCAGCATCACGAGCCCTGCCACATCTCCACCTCCGCGACCATCTCACGTCGCCGCTGTCGTGGACAACGGTCGAGGGTTGATCACGACCGGCTCCAAAGGGAAGATGTGAGGTGAAGGCCGAGGACGGGCCGGAGCCGTCGGCGCGCCGGCCCGGGCATCACGTCCAGACAGGAGGACCCTCGAATGGGTACGATCAGCACTCCCGATGGGATCGAGATCTTCTACAAGGACTGGGGGTCGGGCCAACCGATCGTCTTCAGTCACGGCTGGCCGCTCTCGGCTGACGACTGGGACACCCAGATGCTGTTCTTCCTGAGCCACGGCTACCGGGTGATCGCCCACGACCGGCGCGGGCACGGCCGCTCGACACAGACGGGCGACGGTCACGACATGGACCACTATGCCGACGACCTGGCCGCCCTGACCGCACATCTCGACCTTCACGACGCCGTCCATGTCGGTCACTCCACCGGTGGGGGCGAGGTCGCCCGCTACATCGGCCGGCACGGCGAGACCCGGGTGTCGAAGGCGGTCCTGATCAGTTCGGTGCCACCGCTCATGGTGAAGACCGACGCCAATCCCGGTGGCCTCCCGAAGAGCGTGTTCGACGATCTGCAGGCCCAGCTGGCGGCCAACCGAGCCGTGTTCTACCGCGCCCTGCCCTCAGGGCCCTTCTACGGCTTCAACCGACCAGGTGTCGAGCCCTCCGAAGCGATCATCGAGAACTGGTGGCGGCAGGGGATGATGGGGGGAGCCAAGGCCCAGTACGACGGCATTGTCGCCTTCTCCCAGACCGACTTCACGCAGGACCTCAAGAAGATAAGCGTGCCGGCCCTCGTGATGCACGGCGACGACGACCAGATCGTGCCCTACGCCGACTCCGGCCCCCTGTCCGCCAAGCTGGTGCAGAACGGGACGCTGAAGACCTACGCCGGATTCCCACACGGCATGCCGACCACCCAAGCCGAGACCATCAACGCTGATCTGTTGGAGTTCATCAAGTCCTGACGCCACCTCACCTCCCCTCGCCCGGAGCGCCGGACGCGCCACGCTCCGGGGCGATGTACGGGGGGTGCTTCGCAGCGGCAGGTCCGGGATCTGTGCCGCCCTGTTTGAATGGCGCCATGACTCTCTACGCGTTGGGCGAAGAACGACCGCGGATACACCCTGAGGCCTATGTCCACCCGGAAGCGGTTCTGATCGGCGAGGTCCGTCTCGGACCGAGAGCAAGTGTCTGGCCGGGGGTCGTCATTCGTGCAGACAATGGTCCGATCGTCATCGGTGCTCGGACCTCCATACAGGATGGCGCGGTCATCCACACCCAATCCATGAACCCGACCCGGATCGGGGCTGAGTGCGTGATCGGTCACCTGGTGCATCTCGAAGGCTGCATCCTGGAGGACCTGGTGCTCATCGGTTCCGGTGCAGTCGTCCTCGAACGGGCCATCTGCCGCTCGTCTTCGCTGGTGGGGGCGGGTGCCGTCGTCCCCCCGGGGACCGAGGTCCCCGCCGGTGCGATGGCGCTCGGAGTTCCAGCGCGCATCCGACTCAGGGCGGTCGAGCCGCGGTCGGTGGAGGCCCACGCCGACGCGTACGCCTCACGGCATCTGCCTCAGCATCGCGACGGCAGTCACGAAGTGACCATGGCGGAGTGCCTCGAAGCTTGAGACATCGGACGCGTGAACCGTGAACCTTGCCGACAGTGCCAACGGGAGGTGCAGGCATTCGAACGTTGCGACATGACCGATCCCTGGTCCCGCTGCGACAGTTGTCTGTCGTGCGCTGGTCCGCGTCATGGTCACGCCCTTGACCGGTGGCCTCCGTGCCATGGTTCCGGCGGGGGTGGCGTGTCGGCATGGTCCTGTGCGGCACGACATCTGAACCTCTCGTACTCCGCCCTGTCCGGCGTTTCTCGCGCACGCAGCGCACGGAACAAGGCGAAGACGGTCAATGTCTTCTATCGAGGGGAGTCGCCCATGCGGTACTCGTGCGTGAGCTCGTCGAGCCGGGATTTCAGATCGTCCTCGAGAATGAATTCGGCCGCTGCCAGGCTCACTGCAAGCTGGTCGGGGTGGCTCGCCCCAATAATGGGTGCGGTGACCGCCTCGTTCGCCAATACCCACACGACGGACAGAGTCACGAGACTCACGCCGATCTCCTCCGCAATAACGAGGAGCTGATCGACGGTGTCGAACTCTCGGTCGTGCCAATAGCGGCCTTGATATATCTGACCCGCGTTGCCGAGAGTGAAGCGACCGCCCTCGGTCGGAGGATCACTGCGTCGGTGCTTCCCCGACAGCAGTCCACCAGCGATGGGGTTGTACGGGATGACTCCGACACCCTCGTCACCGCAGAACGGGAGCATCTCACGCTCTATCTGCCGGAACAACAAGTTGTAACGAGGTTGAACCGAGTCGAACCGCGCGAGCCCGAGCGTCTCGCTGCGCCCGATGGCACGGACCAGCTGGTAGGTGAGAAAATTCGAACATCCGATGTAGCGGATTTTGCCTTGGTGGACAAGATCGTCGAGCGCACCAAGCGTCTCGTCTATCGGGGTCGCCGCATCGAAGCCATGGAGCTGATAGAGGTCGATGTAGTCGGTTTGCAGACGGCGCAAGGATGCTTCGACTGCATCGAGGATGTGCCTTCTGGAATTGCCGCCGTCGAACGGTGACGGCCCAGTGCGTCCAAAGCATTTCGTCGCGAGGACGAAGCGGTCTCTCCTCCCATGAAGCCACCGACCGAGGATCTCCTCAGTGCGGCCCACAGTCGTGAGATCGCCGCCGAGCGGATAGACGTCCGAACTGTCGATGAAATCGATGCCGCCCTCCTCAGCTCGATCGAGAATCGACACCGAAGTCGGCTCGTCGCACTGCAATCCAAAGGTCATCGTCCCAAGACAGAGTTTTGAGACCTGAAGACCAGTTCGTCCCAGTCGTGAGTGCTCCATGTCTAGAAGGTAGCCCTCCTACCTCCTGCTCACGCCGAGCGGTCGTTGTTCGGGCGTTCTCAACCGAATACGGGAGCGAGCACTCAGGCATCCGATGGCACTCAACCGGCATTGTTCGGGGTCACCCGAAGCTCTTCGACCGGAGCGTGGCTACTCATCCCCAAACGCATCGAGTATGCCACTGCGTGTCATGGCGTTCCCGATCGATGAGGGTTCAGGCACGACCCGCCTCACGCGCATCAATCGTGTTGGGAGGACCAGCCACCCGGCGACTAGGGAGACGTGCTGCTGCTCGCCGGATTCGAAGCCCGCTTCGGCGACGTACCCCGTGCCGGCCGATACCCGTCGAAGATCGATTCGACATTGCCCTCGCCGCCGGTGAGGCCCGGTAACTGTCTTTGGAGATCACGCGCGCGATCCGCCGGCATCGTTGCTTCTACGGTCGAAAAGGCACGTCGCACCCACGTCTGCTCAATGAGGCCGCCGAATTGGGCTATCGCGTTGAGGAGACCCCTGATTCTCTCGGAAGGCAATTCGATGCGGAGACGTAACACCGGTTCGCAGACATAGGTGCCAGCCTCCTCGAGCGCCCGCGCGAGCACCATCGGAGTCAGCTTTCGAAAATCGGCGCTGGTCGTGCGGGCCATAGGGATGTTCGGCTTCGTTGGTCCGTCGCCGATGTAGTAATCACAATCTGTAAGTGTCACCACACAATCGGTGACTTGCCATCCGCACAAGCCTCGGTTGAGAGCGCGGCGCGTGTATTCCGCCATGTGGTCGATGAACAGACTTTGCGTCTTGTAGATGTACAGTGGCACCGATCGTGGGTCGGCATCGAGTCGGAACTGCAGACCGGATGCATCAGGGCCAGGTTCGACCCGGAGAGCGAGGGTGGCCATGTACGGATTGGCCTCTGAAGTGAGCAGCTCGACCGCCTCACCGCTGCGAACTGGACGCTCGACATAGATCGTCGTCGTCTCTCGAAACTCAGCTCTTATTCCATAATCGGCTGCGAGTGTGGACTGGATGACCTCTCTCTGGACCTCCCCATAGAGCGACACGCACATTTCGTTAAGGTCCGCGTTTTGCCGCACCTTGATGAATGGATCCTGCTCGGCCAGCTCTCCGAGCGCGATCCGCAATCGCGCTCGGTCGGCAGGGTCATGGGCTTCGACAACCGACTCCATGGTGGGTGAGACGAACTGTTGATCTGACTCGTCGGTGCCAACCTCACCGATCCGGTCACCGATGTGGACACTGCGCAGACCCCAAATCTTTGCAATGTCGCCAGCCGAGACCAGCGTCTTCGATTGGTCGGATTGGCGATCAAACGTCGCGATCGCTGTCACTGTGTCCTCCTGGCCTTGGCCATAGACGAGCCGATCACGGGTTCTCACAGTGCCGGAGAACAACCGCACGTACGCGATCTTTTCTCGTGACGATCCACGCTCGATTTTGAAGACTGTGCCCGTCGTGTGTGCGCCGGGATCGCCGGAGGCGCCCGCCGGAAACAGATCAGCGATTCCGGACATCAACGAGTCGGTGCCCGCTCCTGTACGCGCCGAACCAAAGAAGACTGGGTGAACAAGGGCATCGCGCGTTTGAGTCCGCAGTTGCTCCTCAAGTCGGTCAAGAGAAAGTCGGCCCTCCCCCTCGATGTAGCTGGTCAGAATTTGTTCGTCGTGTTCCGCGAGCACTTCTACGAGAATCGATCGATATTCAGGGTCGTTTGCTCCCCACGGTTTGAAATCGGCCGATTTCGTGCCGAGGGCGGATGTGGACCCCATCGGGACGATGGCTAGCTCAAGTATCTGGGAGACCTCTTGCAGCAGGGGCCCCTCCCGCGCGCCTGGACGATCGATCTTGTTCACGAAGAGCAGCGTCGGGATTCGAAGTCTCCGAAGCGCCCGCATCAACACACGCGTCTGGGGTTGGACCCCTTCAACGGCGGAGAGAAGCAGGATCGCACCATCGAGAACCCTTAGTACCCGCTCCACCTCGGCGATGAAGTCAGGGTGACCGGGTGTGTCGATGAGGTTGACTATCAGGTCAGGTGCGACAGGGAACGACGCCACCGCCGACCTGATCGTGATGCCGCGCTGGCGTTCGAGGGCAAGGGAATCTGTCTGTGTGTCGCCCTTGTCGACGCTCCCGAGCTGGTCGATAACTCCACCTGAATAGAGCAGCCGCTCGGTCAGGCTGGTCTTACCGGCGTCGACATGTGCCAAAATCCCCAGATTCAACGATTGCATTACGCGTCAGGTCCTCTCGATAAGTGATCTCTCCTTTCTTGATGGACATAGACGCTTGGCGCATTCGCTTCTCCTTCGTGATCGGCTGCAATCGAGAGTAGCTCAGACGACACCTCGGTCGCCGGGCTGGGAGGAGGCCCCCTTGTGAGGGTCGCCACAGCTCAGGGGCTGTCGCCAAAGTTCGGGCAGGTCGGTCACGGGGCTGCTGGTTCGCAGATCCTGCGGAGGAGTAGGCGGTGTGGGCTGCCCATATGGAGCCTCGACTACGTTCGAGGGCGAGCGAGAGTTGGGACGACTTGGTGGTTTCTGACGAGCGCATGGCCAAGGAGCTGGGCGGGACGCTTGAAACGTACGAGGAGCTGTTCGCCGCCGGCAAGGATCAACGCGCCCTGGATAAGGAGCCGCTGCGCGAGTGGTTCGTCGCGCGAGGCTTCCGCGGCGATGGCCCGGCGCCCGCCATACCCGATGAGGTCCGACTCGCCACGGCCTCGCACGACATCGCGCTGGCGGAAGAAATCACCCAGCGGCCGTTCGAGGCAACTCCGCAGACGGCTCGCGACCGCGTCTGGTCGCTGTTCGGGAGCACACGATCATCACTATTGGATGGCGCCTGAGTCCCGCCATCTTCGCGCATATCTGCCGTGGAGTCAGTTTGGAGAGAGCTCTCACCGACAACGCAAATATCAGTGGCCCGTTTCCTTGTCGGTGATCACGGTGCGTTCGTGATGGCGCACATGGTTGCCCGCGGCTACCGGAAAGGATCAAGACAGTGAAAAAGAACATACTCTTCGATCATGACGGTGTGCTGGTGGATACCAAATTCTGGTATTACAAAGCTGGAGAACGCGCGCTGGCGGACATTGGTTTGACTTTGGACAAGGATCAATATCTCCGCGACATGAACCAGGGATTGGGCACTTGGGCCCAAGCCAGGGCGGCAGGCATTGATGAACAGACCATCAGCAGGCAGCGTCAGGTTCGTAATGATTATTATCAGGAATATCTGAGGACAGAAGCCATTGAGATTGAAGGCGTCGTTGAAACTCTCGCTGAAATTGTCAAAGTACGTCCGCATGGCCATCGTGACGACTGCAAAACGTGCGGATTTTGAAATCATTCATGAAAACCGCCAAGTTCAGACAATTCATGGATTTCGTCCTTGTTCGCGAAGACTACAAGCTCACCAAGCCGCACCCGGAACCATACCTGACCGGCTTAAAGCGCCTCGGAGCCACCAAAGAAGAGACACTGGTCGTAGAGGATTCATCCAGAGGGCTGAACTCAGCCGTGGCGGCCGGTATCGACTGCGCCATTGTCTATAACGACTTTACAAAAGCACAAGACTTTTCGGAGGCTAACTATCGAATCGGAACTCTGATTGATTTGAAAGATATCATCCTCAATGAACCTGAAGCAGTATCAGTGTGTCCCATACTTCCTTTGAAAAGGTAAAGCCAGGTATGCGACCGCACTGGCCTGGAGTCCGACCTCCTCCCAGACCTCCCGGCGGACGGCCCGCTCAAGGGTTTCGCCTGGCTCGACTCCACCCCCCACGTCCAATACTCCTAACCCAGATGAATCCCACTCTCATCCGGGCCACGTTCTCGAACCATCAACACTTGGTCGGTCCGTACGATCACCGCGGCCACTCGTAATCGATCAGAGTCCACGACGTATCTTGGCCCGCTCATTACGTTGTTGTGGCGATCAGGTCGAGGAAGGGTGAGGTAGGCATGTCGGCCGTCGAGGTGAGGATGGGAGCTTGGTCAATAGAAACAAGCCGTGAGCGCAACTCATAACCCTCGGTGTCGGTCCAGTCTCCCTGTTCGCCTCCATCCCGAAACGTCGAGCTGGCGACGAGGACCACCTGCAGAAATCCGGATGAGGGAACGGGTGATCCTGGGGCGGTGCCTTTAGATGCTCGAGATGCGGCCAGCCGATGAGCCGAGTGGTTCCTGAGCCAATTTGCCAACCCGTTTCCTCATGGACCTCTCGGTAAGCCGTGTCTGCGTACGACTCTCCGGACTCCCGTCGACCACCTGGCCACGGGTGCCATGTTCCGTTGGGAGCTCACACACCACCATCTGATCACGAACTCTCACGATGCATCGAACCGAAGTGACCAGCTCGGAAGGGAGATCTCCTCGGCCTAGAAATGCAGTCACCCGGAGAGGCAGTGTTCCATTGCCCCACATCGTCTCCTGAGTACCCGCCGGCTCAGCCACTGCAAGCGCGCGTTCGAGTCCGGGATGCCGCACGCCATAGACGGGAACATCACGACATTATCTCCCCTCATGACCACCTACGGCTGAGCCAGAACCCACAGAACGATGAGCGAGAGATAGCCGAAAGTCGTTGTGGGCTTGGGATACCCCGAAATGATGCACTGTCCCACCGTCATTGGCGGATTGGGCAGTCGAAGGATTCGTAGGAACTCGGCTAGGACAGCACCGACTCCCATGTGGTGGAAGGCTGAGTCGTATGCACGCAGTCGAACTCGTTTTCGCTATCGGATGGGCTGCGTTCTGGATCTACTGGCTCGTGGCAGCCTTTTCCATGAAAAGGGGCCGCGTCCCTTGGTCCCGCGAGTTGCGTATCAGGGCGGTGATCGTCGTCTTGGCGATTCTGTTGCTCCGCTTGGGAGTCTTCCGAGACGGCGGCATCAACTCGGATCCATGGCGCGCTGGCCTCGGGCTCTTCCTCTTCGCGCTCGGGCTGGGGTTCGCCATCTGGGCCCGCCTACACATTGGGCGTAACTGGGGCACACCCATGTCGCAAAAGGACGAACCCGAGCTAGTGACCAGCGGCCCTTACCGCCTGGTCCGCCATCCCATCTACTCTGGCATCCTGCTCGCGGGTGTCGGCACCGCGGTGGCACTGAGCTGGCTGTGGCTCATCGCCATGGTGCTGGCCGGGGTTTACTTCGCCTACAGCGCGACCGTCGAGGAGCGCTACCTGACCGAGCAGTTCCCTGACGCTTATCCTGTGTACAGACGCTCCACCAAGATGCTCGTGCCCTTCATCTTCTAATGGGTTCGGCGGCTTTTCGGCATCAACGGTGAGGTCACCCCCACCGGCGCTCGTCTGCGTTTCTGGCGTGCCGAGCGCAGGCTCGGCACGCCGTCGAAGACTTGATACGGACGATGAGTTTTGGCGCCCACTCCCGGCGTTCGACACCTTCACGATTGGGCGTCCTTGCACGGCCGCCAGGCACTTATCTTTTCCCAATGCCAGCTCAGACCTTTCTGGCCCGCCTCCGGGAGAACGAACGCCTGACCCGGTCCTGGTGCTGCGGCGCGCGGCCCGACGGTCGGCTCAAGGAGACTCCAAGCGTCAGAATGGGGCAGGCCCGAAGATGAACACCACCGCCTGTCGGAGCGGCTCTCGATGCCCTGCGCTCTGAGCAGGAGCGGGACTAAAGGGAAACGCACGGTGCGTGAACGGGAAATATCATCCTTCCTTTCAAACCGTCTTTCATTTGGAGGCAGCCATGGTCAGAGGTGAGGGCACCACTGTGGCCCGGGGAGTCAGTGCTGTGGAGGCATTTGATTTCGTTCTGGACCCTGCTCAATACACTAAGGCCGATACCAAGATGGTGTGGGTGACCAAGCTCGCCGATATTCCCAACGGCATGTTGGCCCGCGAGGATGGCAAGTTCCTCGGTCGCTTCAAGGGATCGGTAATCACCCGATACCAATGGAACCGGCCGAATTACATAGACGTGACCCTCGAGCACGGTGTTCCGAGAAACCTCCACGCATGGTTTGAAATTGAAGACGTGTCCGACGGTGTTCGGATTCGACACGTCGAGGAACTTGATCTCGGACATGGAGTCCTTGGGGCTTTCCACGACTTGGTCGCCGGAAGATGGTTCGCTCACTCGGTAAGAGAAGAGGTTACCGAGATTGGACGCCTTCTTGAGGACGGCCAACGAGGACGGCCATTGGACGATCCGGAGGGTTAGGCGCCCCCTCCTGATGCGTTCCCTGCACCAGCAGCGTCAGTGAGAAGTGAACGACGAGCGACCCCGGCATCCGCCTCATGCGATACCGATTGATCGAGAGGCTGGTGGAGGTGGCTCGTCCGACGAACAGTGGCGTTGTCTCCCAAGGTCAGCCGAGCAGCAACGGCGGTGCGAGGGGCATTGGTCTCGCTGATGGACAAGGCTGGCGATGAACTCAGTGCCTCTGGGAACGCCATCTCATCCACCGCCGGGGCGGTGGCATAGCACCGCTATCGGACCCATAGAGTGCGCCCCATTGCGTGCCGAGAGTGCCCCCATCGTGCGAGGGCAATCGTAGCGCCCGAGTTCCACGTGGCTATTGAATAAGTGATGACTCCTTGAATGTGCGTCTCGACCGAAAATCAGCCCGCTGATTTCACAACGACCTAGTGTCTCGGAAGGTTGAAGCGCCGATAAATATTGGTTAATCGGGAATTTTCTCGGTTGGGCCGCGTTGGTCCGGTGTTGTACGCCAACATCGGAGGAACGCCATGGCCAAAAGAGGACGCCCCACCGTCGAGATCAACCTGAGCGCGGACGAACACGCCACGCTCGAGCGCTGGGCACGCCGGCACTCGTCGTCCCAAGCGCTGGCGTTGCGATCCAAGATCGTGCTGGCCTGCGCGTCGAAGAGAGCCACCCACGCGGAGATCGCGGCCGAGCTGGGCTGTAATCCGGTGACGGTGTCCAAGTGGCGGAACCGCTTCGCCGAAGCTCGTCTCGACGGCCTCGTCGACGCCCCGCGCCCGGGGGCGGCCCGCACGATCGGCGACGAGGTGATCGAAGCGGTCGTGGTCGAGACGCTCGAGAGCGCACCGCCCGACGCCACGCACTGGTCGACGCGCACCTTGGCGGCCAAGCACAAGATCAGCCACACCACGGTGCGAGAGATCTGGCGCGCCTTCGGGCTCAAACCCTGGCGCGAGGACTCCTTCAAGGTGTCCCCCGATCCCGACTTGGTCGAAAAGATCCGTGACCTCGTCGGGCTCTACATGAGCCCACCGGTCGCCGCCGCCGTCTTCGCCATCGACGAGAAACCCCAGATCCAGGCGCTCAACCGCACCGCGCCCACCTTGCCCATGTTGCCCAGCACCCCGGCTCGGGCCACCCACGACTACGAGCGCAACGGCACCTGTGACCTCTTTGCCGCCCTCGACGTCGCCACCGGCACCGTCATCACCGACATCAAGAAGTCCCACACCAGCGCCGACTTCGTCGCCTTCTTGAACAAGGTGAACCGCGAAGTCCCAGCCGAGCTCGACGTGCACGTGATCCTCGACAACCTGGCGACCCACAAGACCCCGCTCGTCCACCGCTGGCTGCTGCGCCACCGCCGCTTCCACTTCCACTTCACCCCGACCTACGGGTCGTGGATGAATCTCGTGGAGCGTTGGTTCTCTGGAGTCATTGTCAATAGTTGTGGATGAGGTTTCTCGTTCAGGCGGCGACGGACCCGGTGCTGCTGTCGCTGTCGGTCGTCGTCACACTCCTTTCTTGTAGCTTGCCGTCGATGAACGTGGCGCCGGCGCGGACGAGCGGAACGAGCTCGTGGCCGTTGATGCGGCGCCAGCGATCCTGGGCGGCGTCGAGCAGTTTGTAGGCCATCCCCAGGGCTGCTTGGCGCGAACCCGCGCCACGGGTCACCTTGGTCCGGAGTCTGACCGTCGAGAAGGTGGACTCGATCGGGTTGGTGGTCCGCAGGTGGATCCAGTGCTCGAGGGGGAAGTCGTAGAAGGCCAGCAGGACGTCGAGCTGGCCGGTGATCTTCTTGGCGGCCTTGGGGAAGGCGCTGAACGCGTCGGAGTATGCCTTGATCGCTTCGAGGGCGGCGGCGCGCGACGGCGCCGAGTAGATCTTGGCGATGGCCTCCTTGGCGTCGCCGTGCAGGCGCTTGGGCAGGGCGTCGAGACAGTTGGCAGTGACGTGGACCCAGCAGCGCTGCTCGCGGGTCTCAGGAAAGATGTCGCGCAGCGTGGCCCAGAACCCGAGCGCCCCGTCGCCGACGGCCAGCACCGGGGCAGAGAGACCCCGGTCCTTGAGCGAGCGCAGCACCTCGGCCCACGACTCGGTGGACTCGCGGTAGCCGTCGGCCAGTGCCACCAGCTCCTTTGTCCCGTCGGGACGCACGCCGACAATGACCAGGCAGCACAGGCGGTCCTCTTCGAGACGGATGTTGAAGTGGATGCCGTCGACCCACCAATACACGTAGTCGACCCCCGAGAGGTCCCGGGTGGACCACTCTTCGTGCTCGGCCTGGAAGGCCACGGTGAGCCGGTTGATGCTCGAGGCCGACAGCCCGGCCTCGGCGCCGAAGAACTCGCCGAGCGCGGGGGCGAAGTCCCCGGTGGAGAGCCCGCGCAGGTACAAGATGGGCAGCACCTCGGTCACCTTGGGCGACTTGCGCATGTAGGCCGGCAAGATGGCCGAGCTGAAGTGCTCGCCCTCCCGGCGGTCGTCGACCGCGGCGCGCTCACCTCGACCATGCCGGCCCCCGTCGTCACCTCCCGGGCCCGGGCGTACCCGTTGGCGACCACCAGGCGCTTGCCCATGGCGTCGAGCTCTTGGGCATGGGCCTCGAGGTAGGCCCGGCGCTCGGCCAGAAGCGACACGGCCAGCATGTCTTGGGCGGCCACCCGACACAGCTCGTCGAGGCCGATCGTCATGGTCTCGGGGTCACCCACCGCGCTCGCGGTGGTGTCATGGACTAACTTCAACATTGGCGTATCCCTCCCCGCTGGTCTCACCCGGCGGAATCGTTGTTTGGTCAACTTGGAGGGTACGTTCGCGCCCTTCAGGAGATCGCGCATCCACAACTTCTGGTTATAACTCGGTTCTCTGCGCTCACCACCAAGAAGCTCAAGCGCTCAGCACACCGCAACGTCAAAGAACTGGCCACCGACATCACCGCCTGGGCAACCACTTGGAACGAGAACCCGCGTCCGTTCGTGTGGACCAAATCCGCTGAGCAGATCCTCGAACGCTTGGCCGGCTACTGCGCAGCCATCAACGGGGCGCATGATCCGTTTTTCACAGCGGTTCAACCTCCGGGACACTAGCTCCCTACCATGTTCTTCCAAGAAGCGTGAGCGGAAAGGCAGGGCCGAGACTGTGGACGGGTATGTGTTGCGGGACGCGCCGGGCTGGACGTGGAAGGCGAACGGCCGAGACAACGAGGGGCGCTTCGACTTCCTCGTTTCGGAACTCGCATATGGCACGGCCCGCCCCTGCATGTCCACACCACACAGGAAGACACTTTCTACGTCCTCGACGGTGTACTGACCGTCCAGCTTGGCGACGACATCGTCGAGCTCGGTCCGGGCGACTTCGGGACGGCCCCGCCGGGCGTCCCACATTCGTTCACCAATGCCCGGGCCGACCGCGCATGCAGGGCGGTCAACCTAATGACACCGGGTATCGGCTTCGACCGTTACATCGGTCAAATCGACAAGGTCGCCGCGACCGGTGACCATGATGCGCTGGAGCGGCTCCACGCGCAGTACGGCCTCACCGTCGTCGGCCCGAGCTTGGCCGAGCGCCTCGGACTGTCCTAGGCCCACTCCGGCTGCATGGCTTGGAGGTCAGTTGAGGGTGCTCCTGGATGTCTTCTGCACTGCGAATCTGCAGGGCCATGACGCCACACCTACATGGTCCCTAGGCTTTGGAACGTGCCTCCCCGCGACACCGCAATCCAAACTCACAGAGACCAAGGTCGACGACTTTTCGGACTCGATCCGGCCGGCTATCGCGCCGGGAGACCGGACTATCCCGAAGCGGTGTATGAAATACTCGTTGGTCGATGTGGTCTAGGTCCGACGACGCGGGCCCTTGAGATCGGACCGGGCACGGGACAGGTTACCCAGCGCCTGCTCCGCAATGGCGCCCATGTGGTAGCCGTAGAACCGGATCCCTCCATGGCTTCATACCTGTTCGAGACTTCAGCCTCGGCCAACCTAGACGTGGTGATTTCGAGCTTTGAAGATGCCGACGTAGCGCCGGCCAGTTTCGATCTGGCGGTAGCCGCCACCTCGTTTCACTGGGTCGACCAGGAGGTTGGTCTGACCAAACTGGGGCGGGCAATGAGATCAGGAGGGTGGGTCGCGTTGTGGTGGACGCTCTTCCGCGATCCGGCTCAGCCAGACGAGTTCAGCCAGGCCCTCGATCACATCTTGGGACCGGTGACCCGGGGAGCCTTTGACGAAACAGGCCGCCCCCCGTTTCAGCTCGACGAGCCGCATCGACGGCGGGACATGACTCGTTGGGCGGAACTCGATGACGTAACGAGCAAGGTCATTCCGTGGACCTGTGAGATGACACCCGTCCAGACCCGTGCTTTGTACGCATCGATGGCCACCGTTATCCGACTACCGCCCGACGAGCAGCGCAGGATTCTGGATGGGGTCGAACGGCTCGCCACCGAGATGTCCGAGGGTATCGTGAGAAGGCGCTTCGTGTCCGCCCTCTACACGGGTCGCAGGCAGTGACGCCGAGAAGGTCAATTGTCCCGCCTTTTTGGGCTGACTTCTACGAAGAGACACGGATCCCAGCCGCTCTCCATGTCGACGACCTCCTGTATCTAACGGGTCACACGGGAACGTTCGATGACGGGACCTTTTCTGATGACGCCGAGTCCCAGATTCGGCAGACCTTTCTCAACATCGGCATCACGTTGGCCAAAGCCGGAGTGGGCTGGTCCGATGTCATTCGCATCGACTCCTACCATGTGGGGCTACGAGCCCAGAGCGAAGCGCTGATGACGGTTGCGGCGGAGTTCTTGGCCGACCCCTTTCCGGCGTGGACGGCCGTCGGGGTCACCTGGGCAGGTGCCTTCCCGCATCCATTCCTCATCGGCCACCTCGCGCCTGTTCGCCACGGGGCAATCGCTATGACAGGCGCAATTGCACAACAAGGCAAATGAGCCCTTCGTGCGCCGGGATAGACGGACACCACCGCCAATCTTGTGTGGACACGAGGCGTGCGTCTCGCTCTGACACGAAGGACCGCGACGCCGACCGTGGGCTTCTGACACGACGAAAACGGGTAGTCCCCGGGATAGCGTGCCCTGGGACCGGCGGAGCGGGGGCAGATCGGGTTGACCTCAATGCGCCTCGGGTATTGCCAAATCATGACTATTCCTGAGGAGCCAACACCTATCGAACCTCAGCCCGAGCCGAATCCTCCCTCACCCGTGCCCGAGCCTGAACCCATGGCTCGTTAGGAAGACACGACCTGCTGCCCACGGGCCGGAAGCCTTTCACCGGCTTGGCGGAAGCCCGGTGTGCCGCTGACGGGGGCGAGACTTTCGGCTCCGACAAAGCCAAAGTCAGAACTACGGTGGTTCTGCTGCATCCCTTGACCCACGGGCAGTCGGAAGTTCGACCGACATCGGCGGTGGATGCTTGCGCATCTTTGCGTGGGGAGGGTCCTTTGAGACTGCGTCGGCTGATCCGTGTGCTTGATGCACCATTGCTGATGCTGGTGCTCGCGGGGGCATTCTCTTCGCTTGGTACGAACGTGGCGAGTGCCGCTCCGCATTTTGGCAACACCTTCGGCCCCAATTTCGGCAGGTCGTTGCCTCCCGCGGGCGCCCAGGGCGGCGCTCACCGGGTATTTCCTGTTCGAGCCCCCCAGGGGATCTCCAACGACTGCATCGAGGGGAATCTCAGCGGCTACGGGGTGCTCGGGGTCATGGTTCACCCACCCTCCATCGGGGGCAGCGTTGCTCTTTTCGGTGGCGGAGGTGGCGCCAATTGCAACACCACTCCGCCCACTCCGCCCAGTGTCGCGACTGCTCCCGCGCCGTGGTCCGAAGACGCGTCGCTCGCCAATACTCCTGTCTCCAGCGAATTTGAGGACACGACCGTGGACGGCAATCGACCATCAGCGGATTGCAGCCCTGGTGGCTTGGAACCCTGCGGGAGCAGGTTCCGGCGAACGGAGACACTCTTACACTGGACGACCCCAGCTGGGCAGAACAACATCAGAGTATGAGTAAGAGCTTTCGAGCTGAGTTGCAGAAGAGCCCTAACAAGGGCGGATGGACATACGTCGTGATGCCGGGCTCCGCGGAATATTTCGGGACGAAGGGTCTTGTGAAGGTTCGGGGCACCGTGGACGGCGAACCCTTCCAGAGCTCATTTATGGCACTCGGTGACGGCACGCACAAGTTGCCGATCAAAGCCGAGATTCGAAAGAAGATCGGAAAGGGTGTGGGCGACTCGGTCACCGTTCGCCTTACCGAGCGGCTGTCAACCTGACCAACGAAATCAACCCCACTGGCGTACACGGAGGCACTCTTTGACCGGCGTCGCTTTGGCGGAGTGCGGTACTCCGCGTGACTTAGGCCTGGTAGCCGGTGGGCCACTGTTGAAGAGCCCACATGTTTCCGTCCGGATCGCTGAAGTATGAGTAGAGGACGCCACCCATGTCCTCGACGTCGCTTAGCTCGATGCCGCGCGCCGTCAACGCGGCGTGGGTCGCAGCCATGTCCTCTACGACAAGATGTAGTCCCTTGACCAAGCCTGGTGTCATATCGGTGATTGGGCCCATGCCCGTACCGAAGACGATGGCACAACTCGACCCCGGTGGGGTGAGCTGAACGACCCGCATCGTGTCCGTGACCTGGGTATCGTGCAGATTCCCGAACCCAACCTGCTCGTAGAACGCCTTAGCCCGGTCGACATCGGATACGGGGATTGGTACGAGTTCAAGCCGCATATCCGGCACCGCGGGTGCACTTACCATTGATTCAACCTCCGTGACCATGTGGCTCGGTGCTTATACCTAGTCTCACTGAAGTCAAACCTTGGGGGTCGCTAAGCAATCACCCGATCGGGTGAGCCAAGTGCATCGCCGAAGAGTCCTGAGGCGTGTCGCCATTTTGCACCGCAGTGAGGTCGAACTGCCCTAGTTCCGATGTGCCTGGGCTGGGCACCCTTCCCGGCATCGAACGGGCCACATCTTGAAGTCGAGCTTTCAGCTGGAATCGCTGGGTATAACACAACCCGTGATACACACAGTCCACCTGCTCGGCCCGACATGAGTTCCCTCCTTGAGGCATCGGGTAGGAGTCGAATCGTCCCAAAGACGGAACGGCTGACCCGGAGCAGTCGATGGCTTCACAAAATCGACCATTACACCTCCCAGCCGTGGGCAACACTTTTTCTCGGGGCGATCCTGGTCTCGGCGGTTGTGCTGGGCGCAATCCTTGGCTTTCCCGCCACCTGGACCACCGCATTTGAGGTGGGAGCCTCATTCATCACGTTGATGATGGTGGTAATCATCCAGCACACTCAAGGCCGCGAACAGATGGCAACTCAGAGAAAACTTGACGAGCTACTACGGGCGCTTCCCCAAGCGGAAAGCAGGCTCATGATGCTGGAAGAGGAGTCAGACGAGACGATCCAGGCGGTTGAGGATAGCCAGCGAATAACAAAGCAGAGTTGATCCAAAGGTGAGAGAAGGTGCGGCGCCATGAGGCGAGCGCCCAGCAACCGACAGGTCACCGTCCCAGCAATCGGGACGGCCTAAGGCCGGATCAAATCCTGTCTGCTCAGTCGTCCATCGGAGAGCAATACCCCAATCCCGTAACGGGTGGATCTGAGTAGATTGCACAGCCCTCGCCTACGGTGAAACCTAGCTTTGAAGAGAGGCTGCCATAGACGGCGTGCCAGGCCCTCTCGAAATCTTGGAGAATCCGGTATTTCTCAAGCCGTTCGTCCTCTGCGCCGCCTACTCGAACACCGCATCGGCACAGGTTCGCTGTCGACGGTCCTTTAAGCCGGGATCGTCCACTTCGCAACGCTATTACTGCTTGTGATGCTGGCCGTCGTACCGACGAACTCGACATAAGTGGGTGTCACCCCTTGGGGCATATCAAAGATGATCCACCCACGCTGGCACTGTCCAGCAGACAGACCGGAAGTGGACGATCCCAACTGAGACTCTGAAGCAATGGGCCGAATCGTCATCTTCCCGACAACCGTGTCTGACTGTGCCGTAGAGCCATTCGACAGAAGAACTGAAAAGTCACTGGGATCGACGCCATTGCTTGCCCCACTGGGACCTGCACACTCACCAGCATCGACGGCACCATAGGTATCACCCGACGGCGGTTTGTCTACGTTGGGGTGATCGGTTGTGACGTTCGGATAAAACCCGTAGGTGGCCGCCTTGTTGATGCCGTTAACGTTGACGGGGACTGACACAACGGTACCCATGGAATAGACCCCATTCGATGCCGTGGTCGTTGTCGGTGCCGTGGTCGTTGTGGTTGTGGCGTAGTAGCTTGCCACCTTCGCCTTGTAGGTGGGGCAGAGGACGGTCGCCGCTTCCACCACGATCGCTTTTTCTGTACCCGAAAGGACCCTAGCCAGCCTCTTGACGCTGGTGCCCGACCTCAAGTCGGTGCATACCTCACTACCGAGCTTGACTATCTGTTTATTTGAGGCGGTGGCCGCGGTCGTCGGGTCCAGATAGCGGACATCCTTGACGAACTTGGTCTGGGCCGTGGTTGCGCCCGCAGGAACCGCTGCCAAGCTAATCCCGATAATCACGACCGCAGATATCGCCAAGCGCGCCCGTAGCCCCATACTGCCCTCCTACTACATCAAATGGACCTGTGAACTGGTATCGGCGGGTAACGGAGAAGCTTGAACGTAGGCAGGAAATGCCAGATTCCGACTGTTGGCGGCTAAGCGCCGCCACCCCGTCCGGAACGTGTCGAAGTGTTCCACCATCACCGGCAATGTACGGGGGCAGCTATGGCCTACAACCTACGGACACAGCGGCCAGACCCCAACCTGGGTCGTTTTCCCGGCGTGGACTGTGGCAGCAGTCGATCCGTTGGGTTCCCTCGGTGGCGGCAGATATGGCCCGTACGTATGCAGATACCGGCCGGGTTCAACAGTGAGCCGATATGTTCCGCCGACCGTAACGGACACGTTCTTGACGGGCTGGCCCTTGCTGAGGAGCACGATGGTGCCGTGGCTGTCGCTCGGCTAAATATTGATGCCGGGGCACGTCTTCGCCACGGCCGCGATCGTGCCCTGCGGCGGACCTGCGGAACCACACGCTGCCGTCCACGCTCCCAACAGAAGCAACGACAACAAGGCGGTTGTCCTCATGGGAAAAGCTTTCCACCAAGGCGCCCAAGTCCGGCGTTCTGAGCTACCCAGGCCTTGGCTGCGAGGCGCTTTCGTATCGACATGGAGCCAAGCCGCTCGATGGTACGGTCGCCAGATGGCTCGCCCCATCGCCTCGGACACGCCCGTTGACCGTGCAGGTTTGGAAGAGTTCATTCGGCCCCGACACCGTGCCATCCTCAGCACGCAAAGAGGCGACGGAAGTCCCCAGATGTCTCCGGTGACCATGGGCGTCGGTCCAGACGGGGCGATTCTGGTCGCCAGCTATCCAGAGCGGGCCAAGGTTCACAATTTACGACGGCGCCATCAGGTGGCACTGTGCGTTCTCTCGGATGACTTTGGTGGCGAGTGGGTCCAGGTTTCCGGTACAGCCACTGTGGTCGATCTTCCCGAAGCGATGGAAGGTCTGGTGACCTACTTTCGTTCCATCAGCGGTGAACATTCTGATTGGGACGAATACCGTCAAGCCATGATTGACCAGGGCAAGGTATTGCTCCGAGTAGCACTTGAAAGCTGGGGTCCTATTAGCAAGGGTGGCTTTCCGCTCCGCGCTAGTTGACTCCTAATCAAACCCAAACCAACCGAACGCATTGACTGCCCGCTTCCGACGTTCTTGGGCAACCTCAATCTGAGTACACAATCAGCCCGCCACGACGACTCGGTACCCGTAGTCCAGGCTGTTCAACCCCAACAGATCGCTGTGTTCGCTGGCCCACACGCCTGATTCGAGGTCGCGACGAAGCTGAGCGATTCCAGGCTCAACGAGTTCTGACGGCAACGACGCGAACGTCGAGCTGGCTGCTCTGATTCGTGGATCCAGGTACGCCTCTGGTTTCCGCCAAAACGCCGCTTGGAAGCCGTCGGTGAAATCGTGGGGGATCTCAAATCGGTGCACTGTGTGGGCGTCGAGCGCCTCGACTATTCGCGCGAGCGTAGCGAAGCGAGCCGCCTCCATCGCGATAATCGCAGGGACGTACTCCGTGGCGATCCAGAGCCTCCGATCGTGATCCGGGTCCCACGTGAAGATCACCTGACGCCGAGCGACGCGCTTCACCTCCCTGAGTCCTCGCAAGAGGTCTCGCCAGTGGTGGACAGTGAGAATCGCCATCGCCGCATCGAAACTGACATCGGGGAAGGGCAGACTCTCGGCCTCTCCTCGGACCCGACGGGAACCGGCGTGTTGGGCAAGCATGACCGCAGAAGGCTCGATCGCGACCACTTGGCGGTCCGCGGGCTCGTACGAGCCGGTTCCGGCCCCCACATTCAAGATCGTCTCGGCATCGCCGAGCGCCTCCTCAATCATCCTCCCTAAGCGAGGATCCGGTCGCCGTACATATTGATAACCGACGCCAAGGCGATCGTACGCGGCCGAATCTTCGTGGCCGTCCTTTGTCACTGGCGCCCATTATCTCTCTTGATTCAGCGCCTCCGAAGTCCGTCAAGACGAAGCTCGTCAACCACATCCCACCTCCCGGCGAACGGGGCGGTGTCCTCGACCCGAGCGGGCCTACCAGGTCACGACTAACCAAGCACCCGGGAAGGTCAGGGCGGAGCAGCGCCGATAGAGCATGCTCCCGAGCAAGCTCGACATCAGCTGCGCCTCCGGAAGGCGTGAACGCACTTCGACAAAGCCGTGGTCATCGACGTAGTCGCGTACTTCCAGGCCAAGGACAATCCGGCCACTATCTGCCAGAGCATTGATTGCCTGGCAACGTGTGACAGCGGCCACCGGACTTCACCATTGTCATCAACCCGAGCCGAAGCTCGAACCTCCTCCGGCAGCGACTTCAGATCGGAAGCTGGCACTGGCGAATGCTATCCAGACGAACTCCGGGCGATTCTCGATCCTGCCCCAGTTGGGCCGTTCAGCCACGCCCCCTCCTGATGCGATGAAGGGGCGGGGCCTCCGCCCCTTGTGAGATTCGAGCATGCTCGGTCTTGCAAAAGAAACCGCGAGGCGAGTGATCAGAGGCCAGGTATTCCCGTCCGCCCGGGCTGAACTACCCGATTTGGTCTTGCTCCGGTGACTCCCTCCTCTCTCTGCTTTCAAGTCCCGCCTTCTCTGGCGATCCGACTCCCGCATTTGCCGCATGCTCGCTAGTGTCCCGGAAGGTTGAAGCGCCGATAAATATTGGTTAATCGGGAATTTTCTCGGTTGGGCCGCGTTGGTCCGGTGTTGTACGCCAACATCGGAGGAACGCCATGGCCAAAAGAGGACGCCCCACCGTCGAGATCAACCTGAGCGCGGACGAACACGCCACGCTCGAGCGCTGGGCACGCCGGCACTCGTCGTCCCAAGCGCTGGCGTTGCGATCCAAGATCGTGCTGGCCTGCGCGTCGAAGAGAGCCACCCACGCGGAGATCGCGGCCGAGCTGGGCTGTAATCCGGTGACGGTGTCCAAGTGGCGGAACCGCTTCGCCGAAGCTCGTCTCGACGGCCTCGTCGACGCCCCGCGCCCGGGGGCGGCCCGCACGATCGGCGACGAGGTGATCGAAGCGGTCGTGGTCGAGACGCTCGAGAGCGCACCGCCCGACGCCACGCACTGGTCGACGCGCACCTTGGCGGCCAAGCACAAGATCAGCCACACCACGGTGCGAGAGATCTGGCGCGCCTTCGGGCTCAAACCCTGGCGCGAGGACTCCTTCAAGGTGTCCCCCGATCCCGACTTGGTCGAAAAGATCCGTGACCTCGTCGGGCTCTACATGAGCCCACCGGTCGCCGCCGCCGTCTTCGCCATCGACGAGAAACCCCAGATCCAGGCGCTCAACCGCACCGCGCCCACCTTGCCCATGTTGCCCAGCACCCCGGCTCGGGCCACCCACGACTACGAGCGCAACGGCACCTGTGACCTCTTTGCCGCCCTCGACGTCGCCACCGGCACCGTCATCACCGACATCAAGAAGTCCCACACCAGCGCCGACTTCGTCGCCTTCTTGAACAAGGTGAACCGCGAAGTCCCAGCCGAGCTCGACGTGCACGTGATCCTCGACAACCTGGCGACCCACAAGACCCCGCTCGTCCACCGCTGGCTGCTGCGCCACCGCCGCTTCCACTTCCACTTCACCCCGACCTACGGGTCGTGGATGAATCTCGTGGAGCGTTGGTTCTCTGCGCTCACCACCAAGAAGCTCAAGCGCTCAGCACACCGCAACGTCAAAGAACTGGCCACCGACATCACCGCCTGGGCAACCACTTGGAACGAGAACCCGCGTCCGTTCGTGTGGACCAAATCCGCTGAGCAGATCCTCGAACGCTTGGCCGGCTACTGCGCAGCCATCAACGCGGGCGCATGATCCGTTTTTCACAGCGGTTCAACCTTCCGGGACACTAGGCGGCCCTTCTCATTAGCCCCCCGAGGCCGAGACGGTCTCTCTGAAGCCCGGAGGAATGGTCACCTGAAGATTTGCAAGGTCGGGTTGCGTCGGACTGAGAAACGAGTACTGGTCAACCGTCGTAGACGTTTTCCCAGGGTTGGGGTCACCGGTCGGGCTCGTGGTCACCGACTCCACGGGCAAGTAGGTGCTGGCGTTGACCCAGAGATCAAGTGTCGTAGCCCCATGCGTATCGGTCTTCAGCTCGACGGTCGGCTGGTCGTCCAGCGTTGGATAGCCAGCGACTTGAAGCAACCCGTCAACCACGAGTGCCTTAATGTTGGAGATGAGCTGGCCCGTTGCTGGGTCAACGAACCCAAGAGTGTCGAGTCCAGGAGTGAGGGCGACGCAAGACTGCTCCGATGGTTGCCAGGTCCGATTCGTGAAGTCGACATCAATGCGCTGTCCAGCGACGTTGCACGCGGCTCCGAGGCTTGTGGTCGAGGCGCTGTTGTTGGAGGCACCTGAGGCGGGAACAGTAAAGGTGAGACTCCATGTGTTCTCAACGGTGCCTCCGACCGAATCTGAGCCGGCCTGTCGGACGACTTGGCCCGGTTGCCCGTTCCACGGATAGTCCCATTCTTCGCCGTTACTCGTGGGTTGACCAGGAACCTCGGTGGATGACTGGGTGTAAAAGATCGCGTCTGTTTCGCCGCTCAGAGCATCGACAAGCCGCGCACGGATCACGGCAGCCCTAGGCCGTAGGCCTGTGGTTCGACCGCTCGAATCGGAGGAAGCAACCAGTGTCCTTGGACCCTTCTTGTCGAGCGCGAGACTCACGACGACGGAAGCGACGGTGACGGCGATCCCGAGGGTCACGAGGGCCACGCGTCTTCTATAGCGCCGAGAGTGATGACGAAGAGGCGCCAGTTGCGTCGGCACCTCGGACGTCTCAGCGCGAGCCGCTTCGATGGCTGCGCGGGCTCGCAACCATGCGTCCGTCGACGGCTCGGGCACGTCGTCGCGAAATCGCTTGAGTACATCAAGTTCGTTCATCGCTCACGGTCCTCCAGGGTTGGGGCGTCCTTCTCATGGAAGAGCCACCGATCGAAGTCGAAGTCCCCCAGGTAGTCACGCAGCTCGGCACGTGCCCGGGAGAGGCGAGAGCGGATTGTTCCCGCTGGCACTCCCAGAGCCGAGCCGATCTCCTCGCTCGAAAGGTCCGCCCAGGCGTGAAGCAAGAGCACATTGCGCTGGTCTTGGGAGAGCAGGCCGAGAGCACGTGCCAGGTACGGTGCGACCCATCTCGCCAGCGCGTCGTCGTCGCTTTCGGTCACGGGCGGACCTGGCTCACCCACGATGCGGGCTTCGAGAGCGAGGAGGTGCTGCTCTTCGCGCCAATGAGCGCGCAGAAGATTGGTCGCGATGCCAAACAGCCAGGCCCGGGGCTCGCCGAGGGACGGATCGAAGCTGTCTCTCCGTCGGAATGCGACGGCAAATGTCTCGGCGGCGAGGTCGTCCGCCAGTGCGCTCCCGACTCTCCGAGCGAGGAAACGGTGGACAGACTGAAAGTTCGCCGTAAAGGCAGCCTCAAAGGCCTGGGGATCCTCGTCGAGCGAGCCTCTCAGCGGAGGAGCGATGTCCGTCCGGTCTTGTCGCTCCATGCCGTGTTCTTGTCTGAAGCTCTCTTGACCGTTGCATGAGGATGCTGATGGAAACACAGGTTGCACCCTCGCCGTTGATGGTTTCTATTTGCCGACCGTACGGCCGAACCAATCCTGCATGAAGCGAGCGAGAACTTCTCGTTGGCAGATGGAGGACGCACCGCGACTGACCTTCGGACGGACCGCACCAGATGATTCCTGTCGAATGGAGCCCCCGTAGATTGCCGGTCATGTGGGACGTTTCGGCACGTATGGGGCTGTTGGGTGATCACAGCCCAATCGGTATCCGACAATCCCGGACAGTCGTACACCAGGGTGGTGCAGGTTTCACCCTGCTCAAGAATGGCCGCTCAGGGTACCTCGGCACTCTGAATAGGGCCTTACGATAGAAACGGTGGCGCCCAGCTGGGCGGTCGAACTCCACTTGGGGAACGAACCGAAGTCGTTCCATCACCGCGATGGACGGAGGATTGATCAGAAGGGCGAACGCCACCACATCGCGCAGCTCTGCACGGAGATCTGGCGCTCTGCGGCCAGCCAAAAATGCATCCATAGAGGCAGGTTCACAAACATGAACGTCTCCGACAGTTCCATCCGTTCTTCAATAGATGGCCGTGGTGCCCAACCGTCGATTATCCACCGTCCCTTTGCCGTGACTGCACGCTTGCGCTCCACGACAAGGTCCTCGGGTGAGGTTCCCCACAATTAGTGGACACCCGACAAGCCGATCTTTTGGTCGGCTGGAAGGATGTCCGATATGGGAGCGACAAGGCGGAAGTTCACGCTGGAATTCAAGACAGAGGCCGCCCATCGCGTGATCGATACGGGCAGGACGGTGGCCGAAGTAGCCGCTGAGCTGTCGGTGTCAGGCAGCGTGTTGGCCCGATGGGTGCGCGAGGAGCGCCGTCGGCTCGATGCGGTGGCCGGATCGTCTGATGAACCGTTGAGCGCGGCGGAGCGAACCGAGCTGTTGGCGCTGCGTCGCCAGGTGGCCGAGCAGGACAAGGACCTGGCTTTCTTGGGAAAAGCTGCCGCGTACTTCGCTTCGAATCCACCAAAGCAGAGAGATTTGCGTTGATGGCCGCCGAGTGCGCGAACTTCGAGATCACCCGCATGGCCCGCCTCTTGGAGGTGTCCACGGCGGGCTACTACCGCTGGCGGGCGGCCCAGGACCGTCCCCCGCTTCCGAGCGAGGTCCGCCGGGCCGATCTCGACGCCAGGATCATCGACTTGCACAAGAGCTCGAACGGCACCTACGGCGCCCCCCGGATCACGCTCGACCTCCATGAGGCCGGCGAACGGGTGAGCCGCAACACCGTGGCCGAGCGCATGGCCAGCCTCGGGATCGTGGGGGTGAGTCCGCGCTTGTTCAAGGTCACTACCACCCCCGATCCAGCCGCCACGTACCCGGCGGACCTGGTGAATCGGCAGTTCCATCCAGACGGCATCGACGAGCTGTGGACGTCTGACATCACCTACCTGAAGGTGGGCGACGGCGAGGCCTACCTGTGTGCCATTCGCGACGAGGGATCGTCTCGCGTGCTCGGGTTCTCCGTGGCTGAGCACATGCGCACCGAGATCGTTCTCGACGCGTTGGAGCAATCGGTGACCACCAGGTTCGGACACGTCGAGGGAACGGTGTTCCACACCGACCGAGGCAGCCAATTTTCAGACGGCAAGGTCGTGGACCTCTGCGAGCGCGTGGGCCTCGTTCGCTCCATGGGCGCCACGGGAAGCTGTTATGACCATGCGAGCGCCGAGAGCTTCTGGTCGATCTTCAAGCACGAATACTTCTACCGGCACACCTTCGCCACCATCGACGAACTCAGAGCCGGGATCGCCCGCTACATCAACTTCTACAACCACCAACGTCGTTGCGCCAAGGCTGGCAATCTCAGTCCCATTCGCTACGAGTTATCGTTGGGCCTCAAGCAACAAGCTGCTTAATCACCGTGTCCACTATCTCTGGGCAACCTCAGGGCGCCGATTCCTAACCAGAAGCCCACTGGATCTGATCAACCGAACACCACACCAGGTCGTGACGCTCAGCGAGGGCGCGAGCGAGGGCTGAAGCGAGGGCGCGAGCGAGGGCTGAATTGCCACCGCCGCCGTTTCCAACGACCACCACCCGAGTCATGCCGTAGTCTTACCTGTGGGGTTTCGTCAAGGTGCCCCAGTCCGATTGTGTTCCTGGCGCTCGTGCAGGTATGCGCAACTCCTCGGCAAGCTTTGCCTAAGCCGCGCATGTCCTCAAAGCACCCACGATGGAGAGCTGCATCCCAGTGGAACTGGTCCGTGACCCCTCGGTTTGGTGAACAGAGCGGGCTGACCACCTGAGATAGACATTCTGCATTGTGGCGCGCTACCAGCGATCTCTCGGTCTCCTTTTGGTTGCGAGCGTGACGATGTCGGCCGCGGCTTGGGCTGGAGGCGACCAAGCCTCCGCGGGTACCTCTTCATCCATTTCACCTCAGCCGCGGTTCGTCGCTCGAAGCATTCCGGATAGCCCGGTAGGGAACCAACTGACGTGGTTCCTCGGGGTCGTGGCCGGTGCACCATTGTCGCACCAGGCGATCGAGTCCCACTTCGATTCCGACTTTCTTGGCAGCGTGACCCCTGATCGACTCAATACGGTCCTGGTTCAGTTCCACCTGACGAAAAGTGCGTCGTTGGTCGGCCTTTTGAGCGAGACCGACACCTCGCTCGTCGCGATCGCCGACTTCGACTCCGAGCAGGTGAAAGTCACAGTGTCCGTTGACAAGTTCGGCCTAATCGAAGGCCTAGTGCTCGCGGCTGAACCCCTTCGCACCTGGACCTGGGCGAGCGTCGATGATGCTCTCTCCGGGCTCGGGCCGGACGTAGGGTTTCTCGCTGCACAGGTATCACCGAATGGAACCTGCCAACCGGTCAATGCCGTCGCACCTTCAACAGCACGTCCACTGGCATCCCAGTTCAAGTTGTTCGTCCTGGGCGCGCTCGCCAACCAAATCACGGCTGGACGGGTCTCATGGAACCAGACGTTGACCGTCCAAGACTCCACCAAAAGCGTCGGCAACGCGCCGGGTTCAGGATCGCTCCAGTTCGCGCCCGTCGGAACCACGGTCTCGGTCGAAGAAGCTGCGACAAAGATGATCTCAATCAGCGACAACACGGCCGCCGACATGCTCATCGGGCTGGTCGGTCGGAAGGAGGTCGAGGCACAGGTCCGCCGGTGGTCGGCGAACGCGTCCGTGGACGAGCCGTTCCTCACGACAAGAGAGATCCTTCTTCTGCACGGTTTCGACTTTCCGACGCTAGCGAATCGTTACTTGACCACGCCGAGTGCCCGGCGAGCCGCCTTCGTCGCTTCGTCGGTTGACCCACTGCCGCTCAGTGAGATCCAAGCCTCGGTCGAGCCTCGCGATGTCGAGAGGATCGAGTGGTTTGCCTCGCCCGATGACATCTGCCGCGCCTTTGCCGGTCTGCAATTGCTGTCGAAGAGCCACCTCTTGTCTCCCTTGTCAACGATTCTTGCCCACAACTCAGGCGGGATCGGACTGGACCCGTCCGAATGGCGCACCGTCTGGTTCAAAGGCGGCTCAGAGCCTGGCGTCCTTACCCTCGGCTATATGGCCACGAACAGTCAGGGGAAGACCTTCGTTGTCCTTGCGATGGTGTCGGATCCCAACGTAGCTCTGTCCCCGCTATCGCCCTCGGAACTTGCGGCCGTGGCCAAAGGAGCCTTTGGACTGCTCCCCTAGGTGATGCCGAGGAAGGCCTTGGCTGTCTGTCGTCAGCCAATGACGGGTGCCACCGTTCGGAACCTTCGGGCTAGGCGTGACGTCGTTCGGTGGGGGTGGCGAGGGAACCCGCCCCAGCGGTAATCGTTGTCGGGTTGTTGTGCCAGATCAGGCCGACCGGCTCTATTTCAGCTTTGAACGCCGAGTCAGCATTCTTTCCGAAGGGCTGGTGACTTGGGCATGCACGCGGCACGCACTTGGTCCTTCCACGTTTCGCAAGGCGGAGTGAAAGGGAGGTGCCATGGCGAGCATTCGACCCCATTGGCGAAAGATGGTGTTCCGACGGGGGACGCATCGTAAGGGGCCGAACTCGGGTCGCCGCACAGCCGGCGCCAGCCTTGTCCGCGCGCTTGCCGCAATGGCCCTCTGCATGGGCGGCGCCCTGATCACGGGACTCGCCACCACGACCGCGCCGGCAGGTGCGTCGAACCCTTCTCCTCTGCTATACGAGATCGACAACGGCGCCAACGCCATCAATGTGTTCCCGGCGACGGCCAGCGGGAACGCGGCGCCGGCCGTCCACATCACTGCCAACGCCGGTTCTCTGAACGCGCCCCTCGAGCGCGGTGTTCGACGCGCAGGGCGACCTCTGGGTGGCCAACTCTGGAGGAACCATCGTCGAGTTCACCCCGAGCCAGCTGGAAGCCTCCGGCAGTCCCGCTCCGGCGATAGTCATCACCGATTCTGCGGCTCCCACCGCTGTCGCCTTCGACGCGGAGGAAAACCTGTGGGTCACCACCGAGACCGGTGGCGTCCAGGAATTCACGCCTGGTCAGCTCACGTCTTCTGGAAGTCCGACCCCAGCGGTCGCGATCACGAGCACCCCCGCCTCGTGGGGCCTCACCTTCGACGCAGCCGGCGATCTGTGGGTGGCAACCTACAGCGCCGGCAACTCGATCGTGGAGTACACACCCGGCCAGCTGACCTCGTCGGGAACCCCGGCGGTCACGTTCTCCGGCCTCGACGATCCGAACAACCCGACATTCGACGCCAACGGTGATCTGTGGTTCTCCGCACCCGCTAGCAGCACCTTGGCCGAGCTCACCGCCAGCCAGCTGACCTCCTCACCCCCTCAGGACCCGGCGGTGAAACTGACCGGCGCGTCCATCGGCTATCCCGCCGGCATGGCGTTCGATAACGCCGGTGACCTCTGGATTGCCGACCAGGGGACTGGGACAAACCCTGCGGGGACGAACGGCGTCTACGAGTACACCCCCGACCAGCTGACCTCGTCGGGTAGCGTGACGCCCGCCAACACCATCGCGGGCAGTAACACCACCTTCGCGGGCCCGACTGACGTCCTGGTCGCCTATCAGGCGACTCCCACCGCGCCCAGCATCACGAACCTACCCAGCAATCCGACCTACAGCGCGGGGGGTGGCTTCAACGCCACGGTGAGCACCGACAGCAACGGCACGAAGTCGGTCACCTCGAGCACACCGGGCGTCTGCACCGCCAGCGGCCTCGTCGTCACCTATGTCTCCGCCGGCCAGTGCACCCTGACCGCCCAGGTGGCGGGGAGCCTGTTCTACACTGCGGCCTCGGGCACCGCGCAGAGCTTCACCGTCGGTGCGATCTCCCCCACCGCGCCCAGCATCACGAACCTGCCCAGCAATCCGACCTACAGCCCGGGGGGTGGCTTCACCGCCACGGTGAGCACCGACAGCAACGGCACGAAGTCGGTCACCTCCAGCACGCCCGGCGTCTGCACCGCCAGCGGCCTTGTCGTCTCCTATGTCTCTGCGGGTCAGTGCACCCTGACCGCCCAGGTGGCGGCAAGCGCGACGTACGCCGTGGCCTCGGGCACCGCGGCAGAGCTTCACCGTGGGTGCGATCTCCCCCACCGCGCCCAGCATCACGAACCTTCCCAGCAATCCCACCTACAGCCCGGGGGGTGGCTTCACCGCCACGGTGAGCACCGACAGCAACGGCACGAAGTCGGTCACCTCCAGCACGCCCGGCGTCTGCACCGCCAGCGGCCTTGTCGTCTCCTATGTCTCTGCGGGTCAGTGCACCCTGACCGCCCAGGTGGCGGCAAGCGCGACGTACGCCGTGGCCTCGGGCACTGCGCAGAGCTTCACAGTGGCGAAGGTCGCCCCGTCCACGCCGACGCCGACGCCGACGCCGACGCACGGCTACTGGCTCGTGGGCTCCGACGGCGGGATCTTCAGCTTCGGGCAGGCCCAGTTCTACGGATCGACCGGGAGCCTGCAATTGCAGCGACCCGTGGTCGGCATCGTGCCCACGTCTGATCACGGCGGGTACTGGCTCGATGCCTCCGACGGCGGCGTCTTCAGCTACGGCGACACACAGTTCTACGGGTCGATCCCGGGGCTCGGGCTCCACCCCGCTGGGTCAGGACTGCCTAATAGTCTCAATGCGCCGATCGTTGGCATGGTGCCGTCCGCTGATGATGGCGGTTACTTCATGGTGGCTTCTGATGGCGGAGTGTTTGCTTTTGGTGACGCCCACTTCGCCGGGTCGTGTCCTGGTATTGGAGGTTGCTCGGGAGCGGCCGTAGCGGTGATGCCCGACGCTTCAGGCAACGGCTACTGGCTCGTCACGCAGACTGGGAGCGTCTACACCTTCGGTGACGCTTCTTATTTCGGTGCCCCAGGGAACACAGGGTCGCCCGTGACCTCGGCGGTGAGAACACCTAATGGTGCTGGTTACTGGATCCTCTTTGCCGACGGCACTGTCTACGACTATGGCGATGCAAGCAACTACGGCGATGCCGCCGGGAGTTTCGGAGGCTCGAATCCGGCAACGGCCATCTTCGCTACATCAGACAGCGGTGGATACTGGATCGCCTCTGCCAATGGAACTGTGGAGCAGTACGGTGACGCTCCCAATGACGGCGGGATGTCAGGCACGCACCTCAATGGATCGATCATCGCCGGCACGGGGTTCTGATGGCACACGGCAATGGCCCTTTGGATCGCAACCAGGGCCACGCCGCTGGAAGTCTCACGTCGAGCCGGGCATACCTCCGCCGGCTTCACCCTCGACCCCTACGGTCACCTCTTTCCCGAAGCCGATGGGGCGGTCGCTGAGCGCCTTGATGTGTGAAGGCAAACAAAGAATTCATGGCACGGATGAGCAAACTCCTGGAACGAGGCAAAGAGTTGCTCGACCGGCTGGCACAAGCCTGACGCAAGACTGAATATCTAGGTTCCGTGCCGCCAGGCCGGGGAAAGCTAGGACTAGGAAAATAGCCACCGTGTCTGGCTGTATGTCTCGCCCTTGCCGAACCCGAAGGCCGTCGCGGGGACAACACGGTAGACGGGGATCTCCGCTCGTCGGATGGCATCACCGAGGCCCGACCAGGTTCCATCTGGCGCAGTGAAATGCGCTCCATACTTCGACTCATATGCGTCGGCGACACCTCCCAAGTCAGAGCGATCCTCCACCGTCTCGGCAGTTCCTTCGAGCACGATATCGAGACCGTGGAGCGTATTGTGGCCCGTCGTCAGGACACAGTGATGATTCTGTGCAAGGTTCTTCGCCTTCCGTTCGTCTGATCCAGTACAAAAGTACATCGCTCCTGCGAGCCAGATTCCAAGTAGCGGTGTGACGTGCGGACGTCCGTCAGGTCGGACGGTCGACAGCCAATACACCTCGGCGTTCGTCAACGCCGCTCGCCCCAGAGCCCATTCCGAGGGTGTCGCGTTCGGGCTGCTGAAGGCGCTCAGCTCGGTCATTGGCACCGGCTCGGCCATGTCATTTGCTCCATTTCCGACGATCACGGATTGACCGCACCGATCTCGTGCTGTCGATGCTTCCCAGTCTCTCGGGTGCTCCCCATGCCCATGCCGTCTATCCGGCGAAGGGAGGCACCTTGGGCTGAACCAGTAGGGCATGTGCATGGTTCATGCCCTATGCAACCCCAAAGGCAACGGCCGCGTGCACGAGACGCACCGACCGTGTCTCGATGGTGGCGTCGGGGAGAATTTGAACGTCGGACCTTCGGGTTGTTGAGGGTGGCAGCTACCGTTCGCAGCCATCCGGCGTCAGCCAAAACAACGACCTCAGCGGTCATGCCTGGTAGGCGAAGATCCCGTCCCCGGCCGTGGCGATGAACAGATAGTTGTCGTCCATGACCGGCTGGGCAAAGACCCCGGTGTCGTCGGTGCTGACCGTGGCCAAGATCTGGCCGTTGAGCCCGTCGAGCAGATAGACGGCATCCGGCGCTCCTGTGTTGATATCCAGATCCGCAGAGTCGAGTGTGCCAACGGCGAGGACGCCTGAGTCATCCATGGAGGGAGTGCCCATCACGGCTCCGGGCAAGCCCGTCTGCCAGATCGGGGCGCCGGTTGCGAGATTGATCGCCTGGACAGACCCGTTATAGCTGGTCCCGTGGATCGTCGTATTGTTACCCGACAAGAAGAGGGCGGCGTTGGTCGAGACGGCCGCGGTGAGCTGCTCGGTACCGATCGACTCAACGGGAGCGGAGCCGATCGGGTACGTCCAGACCGGTCCGGCGGCCAAGTCGTTGGCCTGGAGGGCGTAGTAATTGCCGTTCTTGTCGGACGCCCCGACCATGGGCGTCTGGACTCCGTTCAGGTCCGCGGTCCAGTAGGTGGCCGAACCACCAAAATCGCCGTCGAATATCTGCTGTGAAGCGGGAAGCGTCCAGTAGCCCTCGATGGCGAGGGTATTGGGGTTGAGCTCGATGACCGACTCCGCATAGCCAAACGCCCCTCCGAAAGGGTTGCTACTGCCGGTGGTCACATAGACGTTCCCGGCTGGGCTCACCATGGCGCTACTCCAGATGCCCCCACCGGCGTCGCCCGGGGTGGTGTTGAAGGTGGCGACCAGCTGGCCCGTCGTCTCGTTATAGACGTTCTCGGCTCCAGGGACGTCTGGCTGGGAACAGGCCGACGCAACACCGACGTAGATCTTGCCGTCGTAGACGGTGGGCGACGACCAGTTGAAGTAGTTGTTCACCGTGGTGGAGGGTAGCGCCACGACGCTTCGCCATATGAGGGCCCCCGTGCTGGCGTTCCAGGCGTAAAGGTAGCCGTCGGGGGCGGCAACGTAGACGACCGCCGTACCGGTGGACGCGTCCACGGTCGCGGTGGACGCGAATCCCTGCGCACCGTTCTCGGGTTCCGCGCAGGTGGTGCCCGTCTGTTGGCCGATGTCGTGTTGCCACACGACCGCCCCGGACGTTTCGTTCAGGTCGTAGAAATCGCCGTTTTGGGATCCCACGTAGATCTGATTGTCGTTGACGGTGGGACTGGAGTAAATGACACCGCCCTCGTTCCCCGGGGGCGTGAAATGCCAGGCCAGGCTCAGCGACGAGGCGTTGGCGGTCGTGATGGCCGTGTCGTTGTTGTTAAAGGAGCTGTGACCGACGCCGTACATGTAGGACGGCCAGCTCTGGCATCCCGTCAGCAGCAGCGAAACCACCACCGCCAAAGAGACGAACGTGAACTTGGATACCTTCGACACCATGACCCCCTCACAACCAGCGGCCACTTCCCATCCGTGGCTTGTCACCAGCCCGGACCCTCCGCCACAGCACCCTTCGCAACCTTAGTGACCCTCCCGACGGCCTGCCAGACGTTACATTCGGCCGGTTTTCTCTTGAGGCGACCTGGACTGATCGGCACGACGAGGGCCAATGGTGCCTGCTTCGAAATGTCCCACCGTCCCGATTGGCGTAGAGAGATACCTTCAGGGCGATTGACCGACGCGCGTTATCAACTCACCTGCCGCTCTCAGAGCCGTCGTCCGGAGTGGCTGACGAAAGACTCAATCAGTCCGCCTCCGCCGACGCAGATACGGACGTTCTGTATTTGCCACTTGGCCGCCGGCGCTGACGTCGACTACGCGGCTGATTCTCCTGTCGTGCATCGCTGTTCGCGTCTCGTTGCGGCAGTGATTTCAGCCCGGTTGAAGGCTAGCGACCCAGCGCCATCTTGCTCGGCCCAGTGGCCTGCTGTCGAAGCAAGCGGTATCTATGGCCCGCCGCAGTTGCGGCAGTAGCCCTGGAAGAGCACTTCTCGGTTGACGATCCGGTAGCCGAAGCGGTCCGAGCGTGGCAACTCGAGCGCGTCCAGTCCTTGCGGATGCACGTCGCGTAGGTCACCACATTTGAGGCACACGAGGTGGTGATGACCGTCCTTGGTGTTGGGGTCGTAGCGGGTAGAGCCACCACCCGCGTCCACCTGCTGAACCTCGCCCATCGAAACCAGCTCGTTGAGGGTGTTGTACACCGTCGCCAGGCTCACCTCTGGGAGACGTCCCCGTGCCCGCTCGAGCACCTCTTCCGCCGTGAGGTGGACGTGGTCACCCCCCATCGCCTCGGCTATGACCCGCCGCTGGGGCGTCAAGCGCCACCCCACCGCCCGCAAGCGGTCGAGAAGAGGCGTCGAGGACATGGGTTCATGTATACCAGGCAGAAATATCCTCTAAGAATCAATCCAAAATAACCCTTGAATCGTTCTAGGTACAGACTTAAGGTGACTCGCAAGTCGTGAACCGCGACGACAGCACGCCGAGGGGCCCGAGCCCCAATCGGGGCCAGGGAGGGCGCCAAGAACCATGAGCGACGAGGACGAGGCGGGCTCCGACAAGGTGACCGCGAGCACGCGCGCGTTCGAGGAGATCGACGCCCAGGTCTTCCCGGGGTCAGGGCGTGGGGCCACGCCATCGGAGGCGGCCGCGAGCGATCGATGGGGAGGGCCGTCGGCCGCCACGGTGGAGGCGTACCGCCGCATGTTCGACGTCGTGGTGAAGCACCGGTGCGCCCACCGTGAACCTCGAGCCGGGATGAGTGCAGGCCACAGACCACGCCGGACGCCAGAACCCGCATCAGGTGGCGCCCCGACATCGGCCCGACGGTCGAGGATGCCAACGTCGTCGACTGGGGTGCCGTCCCTAAGTGGCGCGGCAAGCGATCTCGTACGATAGCTGAGCGTATGACTCCGGCTGCGCGGCGCAGCCGTGGCGCCAAGAGAGCCACGGCGTGTGCCACCGGCCATCAGATGTAAACAGAAACATGCCAACACCCGTCAGATGAAAACATGCAAACACTGAGACAGGAGAACCGACGTGCCTGACCGCGGCAGCGAAAGCGAGAGCGAGAGCCCAGCCATCCCCTCCCCGACTCCCAAGGGGCACCGGCCCCTGTCGAATCGGGACTGGTGGCCGAATCAGCTGGATCTCTCCATTCTGCACAAGCACTCGTCCCTGTCGAACCCGTTGGGTGAGGGCTTTAACTACAGGGACGAATTCGAGAGCCTCGACGTCGAAGCGCTCAAGCAGGACATCTTCGAGGTGATGACCACGTCGCAGGAGTGGTGGCCGGCTGACTACGGCCACTACGGTCCGCTCTTCATCCGGATGACGTGGCACGCCGCCGGCACGTACCGCATCGCCGATGGCCGGGGCGGTGGCGGCGAGGGCGCGCAACGCTTCGCACCCTTGAACAGTTGGCCGGACAACGCGAACCTCGACAAGGCACGCCGGTTGCTGTGGCCGGTCAAGCAGAAGTACGGCCGGAAGATCTCCTGGGCCGACCTGATCATCTTCGCCGGCAACTGTGCCTACGAATCGATGGGGTTCAAGACGTTCGGCTTCGGGTTCGGGCGCCCGGACATCTGGGAGCCCGACGAGATCTTCTGGGGCCCTGAGGACACCTGGCTGGGCGACGAACGCCACGCCGGCGAAGCGGACATCGAGGGGCCCTTGGGTGCCGATCATATGGGTCTGATCTACGTGAATCCGCAAGGGCCGGGCGGCAACCCGGACCCGCTCGCTTCGGCCAAAAACATCCGGGAGACCTTCCGCCGGATGGCCATGAACGACGAGGAGACGCTGGCGCTCATCGTCGGCGGCCACACGTTCGGTAAGGCCCACGGCGCAGTCGGTGAGGAGTACGGCGGTCCCGAACCCGAAGGTGCATCCATAGAGGAGCAGGGCTTCGGCTGGCGGAACACTTTCGGGAGCGGCAAGGGCGTCGACACCCTGACAAGCGGGCTGGAAGGCGCCTGGACCAACGAGCCGACGAAGTGGGACAACGGGTTCTTGGACAACTTGTACCAGTACGACTGGGAGCTCACCGAGAGCCCGGCCGGTGCAAAGCAGTGGAAGCCCAAGAATCCCGAGGCGGAGGGCACCGTGCCCGATGCCCATGATCCGTCGAAACGGCACGCTCCGATGATGCTGACGACCGACCTCGCGCTGAGGCTCGATCCGATCTACGGGCCGATCGCGAAGCGCTTCCATGAGAACCCCGACCAGCTGGCCGACGCGTTCGCCAGGGCATGGTACAAGCTGTTGCACCGCGATATGGGGCCCGTCTCGCGCTTCTTGGGCCCGTGGGTTCCCGGGGCGCAACTGTGGCAGGACCCCGTCCCCGCCGTCGATCACGCGTTGATCGGAGATGACGACATCGCTGCCCTCAAGGGCAAGATCCTCGCAGCCGGACTGTCTGTCTCCCAGCTGGTCTCCACCGCCTGGTCATCAGCGGCTACCTTCCGCGGCACTGACAAGCGGGGCGGGGCCAACGGGGCACGGGTTCGCCTGGCACCGCAGAAGGACTGGGAGGTGAACGATCCGACCGAACTGGCCAAGGTGCTGCAGACCCTCGAGCAAGTCCAGCAGGACTTCAACGGCTCGCAGTCTGGCGGGAAGAAGGTCTCACTGGCCGACGTGATCGTCCTGGGCGGGTGCGCGGCCGTCGAGCAAGCGGCCAAGAACGCCGGACACGACATCACCGTCCCGTTCTCGCCGGGGCGCACGGACGCCTCGCAGGAGCAGACCGACGTGGAGTCGTTCGCCGTGCTTGAACCGATCTTCGACGGGTTCCGCAACTACCTCCGGGCCGGAGAGAAGCGCCCGGCCGAGGAACTTCTGGTCGAGCGGGCGTTCATGCTGAACCTGACGCCGCCCGAGATGACAGTTCTCGTCGGCGGCCTGCGGGCGCTCAACGCCAACTTCGGACAATCCCGACACGGCGTCTTCACCGACCGGCCCGAGACCCTCACCAACGATTTCTTCGCCAAGCTGCTCGATATGAGCACGGAGTGGAAAGCATCCGCCTCGGCCGAGAATGTGTTCGAAGGACGCGATCGCGCCACCGGTGACATCAAGTGGACCGCCACCGCCGTCGACCTCGTCTTCGGTTCCCACTCCCAGCTGCGAGGCATCTCGGAGGTCTACGCATGTGACGACGCAGAGGAGAAGTTCATCCTTGACTTCATCGCTGCTTGGGACAAGGTTATGAACCTCGATCGCTTCGACCTCACCTGATCGACGTCCGCGGTCAGAGATGACCTGGTTCGGGGTGAACGGGTTTGCCCGATCGTCGCCGACGTGACCGGCCGGCGTAAATTCACCTCCGAGACTGACGTGGTCGTGGGGCATCATCGCCTACTCGTCCTTCCGCTCAGAGCCACCCGCCAACGCCAATTTCGGTCGACCCGGACAGGGAATCAGTCTCAACACCGGACAGACGGCCACCACCGGCGTGCAGGTGACCTGCGTGAATCCAGCAGCCATCGGTGGAGGCACAGCGGACCTGAAGACCTACTGGCCAGTGCAGACGCCCTTCCCGATCCCATCTATGGCGCCACCAGCACCCGCGGTCACGACGCCGTGGATCTCCTATCCCAAGCAGTACACGGGAGCTTGCGAGAGCGAGGACGGTGCAACCTGGCTACAGGTGACTGCCGTGGCTGCGAGTGGAGACACCCGGCCGGTCGCAAACGAGATCGCCGGACCAACGTGGGATTACCACTTCCAGGACATCAACCTCGCTCTCGGCAACCTGGTCAAGGACGTCCGAGGAGCCGAAGCTGGATACCAAGGTCGACCTTGGCTGACCCGACACCACAGAGTGGGTGCAGCAGGCTGAATCGCTCACTGCGGCCGCTGGGGTGCTCATAACGCCAGGCCCTGGGGGCATCACTAAGACTGACTTCTGGGCAGAATGGTGGGGTGTCCGGGATCACACATCTGCCGAGCGAGCCAGAGATCGCAGCGTGGCCCGAATTCACAAAGGAAAGTCCCCTAGAGATCTTGGTCAGTGCCTGCCTTGTGGGCGTGACGTGTGGAGTAGACGGCACCTCCTACGGCGCTCCGTACTCTCATACAAGTCGCCTCCTGAACCTTCCCAATGTCCACGTTCTCACTTTCTGTCCCGAGGACTTCGCCTTCGGTACGCCCCGAGCAACACCAGACATCCACGGCGGCAACGGATTCGATGTTCTCGACGGAACAGCCCGAGTTCTCAGTGACACAGGAGAGGACTGGACCGTGCCAATGCTGGGTGCAGCCCAGGCCGTGTTGAGGATGGCGCAGGACAACGACGTTCGACTGGCCCTGCTCATGGACATCAGTGCTGCCTGCGGCACCCAAGTCATCTACGACGGTCCTCGGTCAATGAGGCATTATCAAGCCGGTCAAGGTGTCTGTGCGGCTCTCCTGATCCGTAATGGGGTCAGGGTCTCGAGCCAAAGGGATTATCGCACGCTCGACGCCGTATTGAGCAAGCTCGATCCGACTCACCCAGCAGATCCAGCGGCTCGGGATCACCATGAGGGACCGTGGTATGTCGAGACGTTTGGACCTCAGTGAACATTCCTGGGCGAGCCATCCACGACGAAAGGTAGCCGTGGCCTGTCCTGCCTTCCTGCGGCTAAGACCTTGGAAGGGACTCGACTCTCTGTCGCAAGAGGACTGGCCAAGGCTTCTTCCACGGCATGTGGCGGTCGTGGTTTTCGGCGACCTGAGTGGCGCTGTCGGTACCGGTTGTTTGCACGAGATGGCAGACTCGTGGTGGTTCGGGGTCCGCGTGACAATGCTCGACGACGTTGGTGCCCTATGCCATGTGAGGGCAATCCATATCGTTGGCCAAAGCGAGCGAACCCCCATCCGAACAGGACTCCTCGCGGCGGGTTCTCTCGCATCTCGACCCAGAGCTAAGCCCTGATCCACCGATAATTAGAGTCTGATCGCGGTCGCGCATCCGCGAAAAGTGCCTTCCTGCAAGGGAAAATGGTGGTTACCACACCGACCACATCCCCTACGGGAAGGCACTATTTCGATGCGCGTAGCTTGCCACAGTCTCGACCGTTTCGACGTGACCTTCGACGACGAGCGTCTGGTGGCCAACGCTGGCTTGATGCTGCCGGCGACCCTGGCGCAGCATTTGGGATTGCGAGAGCTCCTCGACGAGTACGTCGATCTCGGCGATGCGGCGGGCCGCGCCAATGTGGGTCACAAGGCCATGACGCTCATCCATTCGGCGCTGGCCGGGGGCGATTCGATCGACGATGCCGATGCCCTGCGGGCTGGCGACACCCAAGCGGTGCTCGGCCACGTCGTGTTGGCGCCGTCGACTCTCGGAACGTTCCTACGCAGCTTCAGCTGGGGGCATGCTCGTCAGCTCGACGCGGTGGCCGGCGACCTGCTGACGCGGGCCTGGGCCGCGGGGGCGGGCCCGGGCGAGGAGCAGCCGTTCACCATCGATGTCGACTCCTCCATCCACGAGACCTACGGCTTGGCCAAAGAGGGCGGGACCCACTTCACCTACAACCACGTTCGGGGCTACAACCCTCTCTACGCAGTGGCGGCGGGGACCGGAGACGTCCTGCACGTCCGCCTGCGCGGTGGTAATGCCCACTCGGGTCGGGGTGCGGCCAGCTTCCTCACCGAGACGTTTGGTCGGGTGCGCACAGCGGGTGCCAGTGGGCCGATCGTGCTCCGGGCCGACTCGGGCTTCTACAACCGGACAGTCGTCGACGCCTGCCGCCGGGCCAACGTGTCCTTCTCCATCACGGCCAAACTCCACAAAGGCGGTGTGAAAACGGCCATCGCCGCCATCGACGAGTCCGCCTGGGTCGCCATCGCCTACTTCCTCGACGGCGCCGACGTCGCCGAGACGACCTATACGCCCTTCGGCGCCAAGGGCCGGCCGTGTCGGCTCATCGTGCGCCGGGTGCGGCCCACACCGGGCAGCCAGCTGGCGCTCTTCGTCGAGTTCACCTACCACGCCTTCATCACCGACCGAGAAGGCGAGATGGTCGAGCTCGAGGCCGACCACCGGCGCCATGCCGAGATCGAGAACACCATCCGTGACCTCAAATACGGTGTCGGTCTCAACCATCTGCCCTCGGGGCGCTTCGGTGCCAACGCGGCGTGGTTGGCTCTCAACGTCATGGCTCACAACCTGGCCCGCTTCAGCACCAGGATCGGACTCGGCGACAGCCTGATCACCACCGAGACCCTTCGCCGCCGCTACCTGAGCCTCCCGGGACGACTCACGCGCTCAGCCCGACGCGTCACCTTGCACCTGCCGGCACGTTGGCCCTGGGCGGAGCGATTCGTCGCTGCGCTCACCTGTCACCGCGACGTCTTGCTCGTGACCTGACTGTCGTGTGGACGTGGCCCCGAGCAACCCGGGGCCGCCAGTGCAGATCGCCGATCACAAGAACCTCTGGTTCAACGCGTCCCAGAACACGTCACAGCGACTGACCACCTCACCGCACAGACAGGCGGGTTACACATCGTTGGCAAAAGCCGTCGCACCGAGGCCGATCGGTGGATCAGGGTAAATAAAGGCGGGTGCTGACTATGGTTTTGGAAAAGAAGAAGGAACAAGTCACGCCGCTCAGTTGATCGGACTACTCCATAAAAAGGCCGTTGAGAACCTGTTTAAACGGGGGGACAGCCGGACCAATCGAGCTTTCAGACCGCAAAGGTGTCGACCCTGGCTGAGGTCCCCACTCAATCCTGGTGATGCGGATCGTCCCGTAGTCAGACCCGGTGACATTGAACCCGATTCCGTGTTCCTCGGATCTAGAGGTTCTTCGCACGCTGCTGCACCGCGACCTTTCCTTTCCCTTGCAACTCTTGGAGAGCAGCGGCCCTCCCGCTCATGGCGAGTACGAATCCCTCGATAGGCCCGTTGACCTCGTCACCGTGTCCGCATGACCTTTCGGCGTCGGTCGCTGTCACTCGAAGATGAGAAAATAGTTTGTGACCGACAAAGAATCGACTGGACAAAAGGTCCGAAGCGACCAGGACCATTCGACCTTATTGCGTGGTCTCGGTGCAAGGGATGCCTAATGTCGAGTGAGTGAATCACGATGCCCTCGAGCATGGACATCGATGAGAGCCCGGGGAGGTGCGTGCGTGTAGGCACCACAGTCCTGAAGGCTTCGACGAGTTCTCGGTCAGGCAAGCCGGCTTTGCGGCTGCGCGTGGGAGCGGTATGCGTGGCCAGGTGGACGCGATAGCCACCCGGACGCTGTCGATCTTGTCGCATTGTTCGTCCATCCGGTAGATGACCGAACGCCTGCGGTGCAGGTCGATGCCGACATACTCTTCTGCCATCGGGCCTCCCTTTTCGTGAGAGGTTTGTGTGACAGCAACCAGTCTCGTCAACGAGGCCGGAACCGTCACGTGGAGCGGAGGCCCAGCTCCTTCATGCCATCACTTATGGGGCGGACCAGAGTGGTTGCACCTGTCGGAGGTCATAGCGCAATTTCTGGATAGAGCGGGTGTCGTCTCAGCAGGTCAGCAACCTTCGAGCGTGCGGTGCGGGCGATGCGCTCCTCGAGGCGGAACTGCACGAGCGAGGGTTTGCCCTTGCTTGGTCCGGATGTCACGACGCCGGCGGAGCTGGCACGGAGAACAGCGGCGACAACCTCGGCAATTTCGTCCATCTCGTTGGCACTCATGCCGAGCGTAGTGACGGCGGGTGTGCCGAGTCGCAGGCCGCTTGTGTACCAGTACCCGTTCGTCTCGTCGGGTACGACGTTGCGGTTCAAGGTAATGCCCGCGGCTCGCAACGCCGCCTCTGCTTGGCGCCCGTTAAGTCCGAACCTCCGGACATCGACGAGTACGAGGTGGTTGTCTGTTCCGCCGGTCACCACAGGAATGCCACCAGCGACCAGACCCTGTGCGAGCGTCCGCGCGTTGTCGACTACTGCTTCTGCGTACTGGCGAAACGACGGCTGCGCCGCCTCAGATAGGGCTACGGCCTTCGCGGCCATGACATGCGGAAGCGGACCACCGAGTACCAGCGGACAGCCGCGGTCGACGAACTCGGCGAGGTCGCCCTGGCAGAGCACCATCCCGCCGCGTGGACCGCGCAGCGTCTTATGCGTCGTAGTGGTCACGATGTGGGCGTGAGGGACTGGGTCGTAGTCACCGGTGAGCACCTTGCCGGCGACTAGGCCGGCGAAGTGCGCCATGTCGACCATGAACGTTGCGCCGACCTCATCCGCGATTTCTCGTAGCACACGGAAGTTCACGAGCCGGGGGTAGGAGCTATAGCCGGCGATGAGAATCAACGGCCGTTCTTCGTGCGCCCGCTGCCGGACCACGTCGTAGTCCAACAGGAAGGTGTCGGGGTCGACGCTGTAGGAACGGTGGCGGAAGAGCTTCCCGGAGATGTTGGGACGGAAGCCGTGGGTAAGGTGACCGCCCGCTTGGAGCGACATCCCCAGCAACCTTTGGTTGCCGAGCTGCTGACGCACCATCTCCCAGTCCTCATCGGACAGATCGTTCACGTGGCGTGCCGCGAGGCGTTGCAGGGCCGGCGACTCCACTCGCTGAGACAGGACCGCCCAGAACGCGACCAGGTTGGCGTCGATCCCACTGTGCGGCTGTGAATACGCGTGGTCGGCGCCGAAGAGGGCACAGGCCAGTTCGTTCGTCCGCGACTCGACCGTGTCGACATTGTCACACCCGGCATAGAGACGATGACCGGGCGCGCCCTCGGCGTACTTGTCGCTCAGCCAGTTCCCCATCGCCAACAGCACCGCTGGGCTCGCAAAGTTCTCGCTGGCGATCAGCTTGAGGTGACTGCGCTGGTCGCCCAGCTCTTGCACGACAGCCTCGGCGACGCCTGGTTCGAGACGAGCGACCGCATCAAGAGCGGCGGCGAACCCGATCGTCTCGACTGAGAGCCCTTCGGTGGAGATCCCGAATCGCGAGAGGTATGTCTCCAACAACCTGCCGACGGCCACATTGAGCTCCTCGCTCTCCAATGGCCCAGGCGCTCGGCACGGCTCGAAGGTCGCTCCCCGGTGGTTGACTCCACCTTGCAACGCCAGTCACGACCTCAACCGCGAGGGTACCGGGGAGCGTGCCGACATGTCGACAAGCCCACCCCCCGCGGCGCAGACACCGCGAGACTGTCCCCCAACGCCGGGTGCCGGGACCGTCCTTATCCCACGGGCTCCGGCTCGTTCTGCAGGTTCTGTCGACGAGCTAGGCCAGCAGCCAGTTCGGCCCGACGACCTACGAGTTGGTGGCTCGGACCGGTTCGGCCAGTTCACGGTCGGCCGTGACCACGACCACGTCTCGATTTGGCCTCGGCGATGGCGGCGAGCCGTCATCGCCCTCGCCGGGCGCATGGACAACCTCCACGCCCTCCACCTCCGCCTCATCGGCTCCGCCCGCGCTTCGGCCCTCGAGGCTCACTTGGACTTTTGGGTCTATGACCTCGCCACCTCAATTGCATTCGTGGAGCAGCTCGGTGGGACGGTCTTGGATCAGCACAGCTTTGAAGAATGGGCAATTGCTGTGATGGCAGACCGGGAGGGAATCGAATCTGGGCCTTGGCACTGGTCCGGTGCCGGATGAGCGAGTAGCGATAACGGACCAGCTGGCGCAGCGCCCGAGGGCCAACATGGCGGCCAGGTCCTCGGCGTCGCGCACGTCGTTCTTGACGCGTCGGTTCCCCCAGTTGTTGCCGAGCGCATGGGCGAGGTGCACATGGGCGCCGAGCTCTTGGAGGACATCGGCGGCCCAGTACCGGCCATGGGTGCACTCGAACACCACCTCGGGCTCGGGCCCGGCAGCGGCCATGGGATCGAAGGGTTGGCTGACGAAGCGCTCGGTGCCGAGCACCTCGCCGTCTTCTGCCATCCGAACGATGGTGGTGCTGCGTCGATGCAGGTCGATTCCGACGTACTGTCCCATAGAGGCCTCCTCCTCTTCGAGGTTTTCATTTGCAAGACCGAGCATGCTCGGATCTCGCAAGGGGTGGATCCCCGCCCCTTCATCGCATCAGGACGGCGTCGCCCGCAAGCACGACTGGGACCAGCTTGGACGACGGGAGTTAGGAATCCTTCGGATCGGAGTGCGCCAGCGTTGACCGCTCGGCCAGCTCACGAAACGTTAGTTCATCAGCCTGGTGAGGTGAACGCTCGCTTCGGGATCGTCGAGCGTCCCGGACCCTTTCCGACCACGAGCAGATAGAGTTCGTTTCGCAGTTTCACGTCCGAGAACATCGCCCACCTCATCGTGGTCGTGGACCGCGGTTAGCGCCGCCAACAGCGGACTAAACACCAGCGCGGTCACGAGCACTGGGGGTGTGGTGTGTTGGGGCTACAACGTTCTTGACGGGCTGGCCTTTGCTGAGGAGGACGATGGTGCCGTGGCTGTCGCTCGGCGGAATATTGACGCCGGGCCACGTCTTCGCCACGGCCACGATCGTGCCCTGCGGCGGACCTTCGGAACCACACGCTGCCGTCAACGCTCCCAACAGAAGCAACAACAACGAGGCGGTTGCTAAAACTGGCAATCGCCTGCACCAGTAACCATCCCCTAGAACTCTCATGTTGCCTCTGCGAGCTGCCGGTTCGGCGAAGTCGCGACTCGACCCCGCCAAAGCGGGGTCGAGTCGGTTAAATCGGGGTCTATCTGTTAAACCGCGGTCTATCGGGCCTGCGTGCGGCCTCCGCCGGCGGCTGGAACTTCTCGGAGTAGTTACCGACCTCACCTCGATACTCCTGGTCGCCACGACGCACCTGATCGTAGTCAGGGGCTTCCTTGACGTCCTCTCGGTCAATGTCGACCTTGACTTCGCGCTTGTCCACATCGATGGACTCAATGGTTCCGGCAGGAATCATGCGCTTCTTGCCGAAGATCCAAAACCCGGTGTCGACGACGATGAACGAACTGCCGACCTCATTGGTGGCTTCGTCAATCTTGCCGATCTTGTGACCATCACGTGTCACAACGTCAAAGCCTGTCATGTCCGGCCTTTGAGCAGCCGAGTCAACCGGAAATACTTCAATGCGATACGTCCAGATATCAACCATGTTTCCTCCTTACCTCGTCAACGGGCTATACCCGTCCGCGAGCATTCCAATCGCATACGTTCCACGTGCTGATCGACGAGTGCGGGCCGTTTCATCGATACCCTGGCTACACGGTGGTATCTCCGGGTCTCGCTAATTGAGACGCCCCGCACGATCGCCGTCGGCCAGGCTCTTCCGATCGGCACCCGACCGAGCGGCTGCTGACGCTTCCCCTTCGTAGCCGCTATCCACTGTTCGGGGGCAGCCGGGCGAATCTCCTTTGGCATACCCAGCAAGACCCAGCAAGGCCCCATTTGTTGGGAGTCGCATTGTCGTCAGCCGAAGTCTCCGCGAACGTAATAGCGGTGACGCGCACCGCCGAATGTGCCTGCCGACGTGTTCAAGTCACTGTCGAGAAGGAGCCCTTGGCCGTCCTGACCTGTCACTGTGACTTCTGTCAGAAGCGTACGGGCAGCGTATTTCAAGTCAGCGCAGTCTTCTCAGAAGATGCGAACGTCTCGATCACCGGTACAACAAAGGTCTACAACGGCTTGGAAATAGACGGTGTAGGTACAGCTAACGGAGCCGACGTCAGTTATCACTTTTGTCCAACGTACGGATCCACGATATTCTGGACATTTGAAGGACGCGCGATCACGGTTATCGCAGTCGGGAACTTCGCCGATCAAGATTTTCCCGTACCCGTGGCGGAACTTCATACGCCCTTTCGCCATCATTGGGTGTCGCCCATCGAGGGCGCAGATCAGTTCGAGGGTTTCCGGCCTACGTAGACAGACAACGTTGCGACGCCGAGGAACCGGGTGCCCAAACGGAACAGTCTTTGTGCCCCGTCCCGATTGGCGTACTGGGACGCTTTGCTCACGCCGACAGGGACCTGGCGCTTCCGACTGGTTGTTCGCGGAACGCCCATACTTGAGAGACGTTACCGCGGCGAATCTACGGGCACCCTCCAAGGGAATTCAACAAGGTCACATCGACGGGCGGACTCATCGCCGTGCCTCCTCCAGCCTGGGTGACGACGCTTTGGAAGACGTAGCTCCCGTTCGGGAACCCAGGCGGGCACGCTACTGAGTTCCACTCACCTATCCAGCCGTAGTACGTCGGCTTTGCGGTCAAGAAGTCGTAGTCACTGACTGAGCCAACGCTGACTACGAAGTACACCCCGGTGATATTGGTCCCCAGTGCCGAGGCATCGAACACGACGTTGCCCGATATCTCCGAGGCATTCTTCGGCAGGAGCAACTGGGTCTGCAGAGGCACGTTGTCAACGGTGACTGTGATGGCCGGACCAGTCACGCCCACCCCTCCCTCCCACGAGGCCTCGGGAACGACAAGGTAGACGCCGTTGGGCACATCCGTGGTATTCCACACTGCCAGCCATCCGTAATACGTTGGCGTGGCAGAGAGGACAACGTTATTTTCCGGGCTCCCATCGCTGATCTCGTACTGGACGGTCTGCGTCCCGGACTGGGCTACAGCGTCGAGCACGGTATTACCCGAGACGATGGCCCCATTCGAAGGCAATATCGTCTGAGACGTTGGCGGTTGGTTAGACACATAGATCGGGACAGGGCTACTCGCCACGCTCTGACCTCCGGGGAAAAAGGCCGTGCTGGTGACTTCGTATGGACCGCCGTTTGCCGTGGTCGTCGAGTTCCACACTGCCAGCCATCCGTAATACGTCGGCGTGGCAGAGAGGACAACGTTCTGCGGAGCGCCGATTGTAAACGTGACCTCGATCGCTCCCGCCGACGCAACCGCGTCGAGCACCACCGCTTGGCCTGATACGAAGGAGCCGTTGCCGGGGAGCACGACATTCGTTGAGGGCGACCCCGCACCGGCGTCCGTTGTAGTAGCGGAGAGCAGCGGGACCACCAGCACCCCCGCGATGGCAAGAGCTGCAATGGACATCCTCGAAAACTTCATCGCTCCCCTTCCTCGCTCCAACTCCCGGTTAGCGACTTTATCTGGGGCGTAAAAGGCTATCCCATAAGTGCTGCGTGGGGCTCCTCCTGCTGACCGTGTGGACCTTGGCACAGCCGACTCCCAGTTGAAGGATTGTTGATCTCAGTGCCAGAAGTTCATGCACGGGTGGCGATCAACGTTGCGCGTTACCGGACGGTGAACAACTTCCACGGCTCAGGCGATACGCCCTTCAGCTCGTATTCGCCTCGCTCGACAAACTCGATCCCGGAACCAGCGACGGAATCCCTGACCGTCGCTGATACGAGAACCTCCCCCGCACAGCGGACGCACAAACTCGGGCAGCGATATTGAGGGCAACTCCCGCAAGGTCCTCGCCGTGAATAACACACTCGCCAGTGTGCAAACCTACTCTTAGGTCAAGACCCAGGTTCTGGGTCGATTTGATGATTGCCTGGCCACAACGGATGGCATTGGATGGCAGGTCGAAAGATGTAAGGAACCCGTCTCCGGTGGTATTGACTTCACGGCCACCGAAAAGCCTGACCTGATCACGAACGCATTCGTTATGGCTTTCGAGCATCTCGACCCACCGCTGATCACCGAGGCGGACGAGGCGTTCGGTCGACTTCACGATGTCGGTAAAGAGCACGGTAGCCAGGATGCGTCCAGCTGCGGGTATGCGCAGTTCACCGGTGAGGAACTCGCTGAATCTGTCGGTAAACGTAGGGTCGCCAACATCGACGGCCAGAGAGGCGTCCAGTAGCTCGACGAATGAGGCGTCGGGTATGTGCTCCGCGAGGTAGCGTCCGTGCTCCATCGGAACCAAGGGGTTCCGGTTGTGAAAGATAAGCGTCGGGGCCTGGATAAGCGGGAGGGCTTCGCGAACATCGACTTGGCGCAAAACGTAATCAAATTGGGCCGCAGCACTGCGTGGCGTCGCCGTTGCACGTCCGATCTTGGCGTTAATGCGGTTGACTTCTTCGTCCCCACCCGGATTGGCAATGAGCTGGAGATCCACTGTTCCCCACTTTGACCGGACTAGTTCGACGACCTCGTCGACGCTGACAGCCGGCTGGCCGATCGGGTAGTCCTCTGCGACCAGGTAACGAGCTGACGAGTTGTGGAGTATGAGGGCATTCACTCGCTCGGGATGGGTGGCAGCGAAGAGACTCGCGATTGGACCCGAGTCAACGGCAGCGAAGATCGCCGCCCGACGCGATCCAGCAGCGTCGAGCACGGCGCCTAGATCTTCTACCCACTCCTCCCAGGTGGAGAGGGTTCCCCCAGACAGCGAATCCGACAGGCCGGTTCCGCGGCGATCGAAGAGGATTAGTCGGCAGAATGATGCCAGATGCCGAAAATACGCAGCAGTGCCCGGAAGGTCCCAGAGCAGGTCAAGCTGTGAGCCGAAGCCATAGAAGTACAGAAGATCAAGGGGCCCTTCGCCCAAGACTTGGTAGGCCACATCGGAGTCACCGACGGCTACATATTTCGTGTCCGGCGGTTCGTCCACGGATCCATATTACGTTTGAGTTCTGAGTCGGATTGGAGTTCATCACGTCGGGCAGCGAGTCTCTCGGTCACGTGTTCTCGAGAGCCCCCGCCCCCGTCGCTGCCGGGAGTGGGACACCCCGTAGGCGAGATGCTGGTCCATTGTGGCGACTTTTGCGATAGGTCACTCCTGCTAATAGTCGGAATCTGGCATTTCCTGCCTATGTTCAAGGCTTCCCCGCTACCGGCCGATGATCTCTTCAGGTCCTCTTATGCGTTAGGCAGGGTATGACGATGACCTACGCAAGCGAACCGACCACGGAGCAATTCTCTGCTCCTCAGCCAGCGTCTCAGCCAGCGTCTCAGCCAGCGTCTCAGCTAAGGCAAAAGCGCCGCCGCGCACCATCGTGAACCCACAACTCGGCCAGCCGCGGCGGCGCGCCGTGCTGGGCGGTCACCTTCCAGCTCGGGAGATTAAGGGTACCGCGTCGGTTCCAGAGACCACCGGGGAGCCCGTGATCGACGGCGAGGCACCGTGTACGGCCACCGCTGGAGTGGTGGCCCTGTGCTTCAGGGCTCGCTGCACCTCCACCCACAGTGAGAACCCGTCCAGTGTGTAGTTCGGTGGGCCGAGCACATCGTGGAAGAGCTTCAATACCGGCATTGCCCAGCCAAAGGTCCGATCCACGATCGCCACCCGCACGCGGTATCGCAGCAGGGCGGTTCGCGTCGCCTTCAGCAGTCTGGGGGTGATCGGAGGAGCGGCAACTTGCGCCGACGGACCCTTCGGAAAATTGAGTTCCAGATTGTCATTGGTAAGAAGGAACTGCTGCAGCTCGGGCGGGTTCATCGGGATCGGGCTTCCCGAGAAGCCGGCTCCGCTGCCCTTGGCATTGGAGTGACGGGCATAACCTCCGAGAATGCTGAACTTGTAGCCGCTGGCCGATTGCCAGAGCAGCGGCTCAAACACGAAAAACTCCGTATAGGGGTACGCGATGGTGATGGGGTTCCCCGGAGGGATGGCGCGCTCCACATTGACGGGCAAGGCAGTCGTGGACCCCTCGGGGGGATACGGCCACGACGGAAACTGGCTTACGACCAGCGCAATGAGTGTCAGCGTGGCCAGAAGAGGGGCCGCAGTTACGTGCCAACGCCCCGCCGCGGACAGTGGCGTCTTGAGCCCGGGACTGGCGCAGATGCCAATCGTCGAGTCCGAACGCGATCACCGCAGCGATAAACGCGCTGGTGGCGAACGAGATCCGGCTTGGCTGGATGTCATTCAACAGCGGTATGTGCTTCAACACCGTGAACGGCAGTGGGACGTGTGTCGCGTGGCCACCCACGTGGAGGCTCGACCCCAACGTGAGCAGGCCCGAAACCGCCAGCAGCACGACGGTCAGTTGCATCCGGGCCCGGCGCCGCCAGCGCCAGGCGAACGCAGCGGCCAAGAGGAGGAGGGGGATCCCGATGTATCCGCCGTCCTCGACCGGTTGGATTGCGCCGAGTGGTCCGCCCCACTGGGACTCCATGCCGAAGGACACCCGCTGCAACGGGCCGGGAATCACAAAGCTCAGCAGGTCGTTGTAGTAGAAGCTCGAAAGGGATTGGGTCGGGCCGGTGTAGCGCTGGGGACCCGCCAGCAGCATCCAGAGGGGGTAGGCGAGCGCGACGGCCACCACCCCGATGGCGATAGTCATCGGCTCCAGGGCGTCGCGCGCCATCATCCGCCACGCGGCGGGGTTGCGGACCGCGATGCACACGAGGGCGGCGATCGACAAGAGGGCGACATCGGCCATCACCTCGGGCGAGATGAGGTACTGCACCACGACGAGTGCTCCCAGCTGGATGCCTAGCCGGCGGGGATTGCCCCGGTGGTGGAGTATCGCCTCGATCGTGAGGGCGATGAACGGCGGGATTGGGATGAAAATGAGTTCGACGTGGTCGAGACCCTGGCCCACCATGTAGGGGGAGAATCCATAGATCGCACCGCCAAGGGCAGCGGCAGGGCCCCAGACGTTCCACTTCCGCAAGACGACGAAGGCGGCTGTGGCCGACATCGGCATGGCCAGCACCATCAGCAGATTGGCGCTGGCCAATGGGCCCGCCAGCCGCGAGATGGGGTACGTCAGAAGTCCGAGGAACGGGCTGGCCGTGTTCTGAGCCAGATTGAGACCCGTCGGTGCGTACATTGCGTTGCTGAAGAACGGGTTCAGCCAATGATCGAGTGCGTGGGGAATCCAGCCGATGAACCAGACCGACTGGATGAAATCGCCGTCGGAACCCGCGAGCCTGCCGGTGAAGTCGGGGATCGCCGACCAGTAGGCGATCATCCCGAGCGCTAGGTAGGCCAGCACCACTGCCACCGATGGCCAGCCCCATCGACTCATTCTGGGTGACGCCAGATCCTCTGACGGACCTTCATCGCGGGGTGCGATTCCGTGCCCGTCTGAAGGGACTGCTCCTAGCCGTCCCATCCGTGCGACAACGCTTCGATCAGTGCCGTTGGGAGGGCTGGAGCCCATAGAAGTAGGCGTCTGGATCCCCACCGAGTTTTCGCGCGATCTCATCAACCTTCTTGCGAGCTTCAGCAGTAGGCAGCCCCGGAATGGGTTGTCCTGAACCGACACGGCCCAGCTGTCCCTTAAACATCCAAAGCGCGCTCACAACGATGGAGAGCTCATCCTTGGACAAGTCCCTGTCCATGTCACCCGCCGCGGGGATCCTTGGAGCCACTCGGCGCCTCATGCTCGCTGCCCGAAGCGTGACCACGTTGGGTCGGTGATTTCACACGTCGAAACGGATGAAGCCACAAACCTCACATGAACCCCCCACCGGTCCCGATCGCCATGCTCATTTGCGGCATTCTCAGCGCAACTTGTTAGGAGACCGTTAAACGCCTATAGGACAGAATTCCGAGAGAAGAAGTGGGATACCCGGGAGGCGCTGGGTGATTTGATCGATCAGGTCGGCACGGTCGTCCTGAGCGAAACCGATAAGCGAGCTCCTCCTCACAGGCAAGGCCGAGGGTTTGCAGCGGGCTGTCCTGCGCATCGCCCGTCACATTGAGCGAGAGGATTGGATCCAGGGGTAGTGGCGCTACTCCGTGAGGCTAGCGAGAGCACCTTCTATGTGTGTCGGATCGCCGGTCATGTAGATGGTTTCCCGCTCTGCTGGCTCGCCCCACGATTCGATTCGGGAAGAACCATCCGCGGTAGCGCCAGCCGCTCGGCGTAATTGTGGAAGTGGCGATGAGCGGTCGGTCCCGGTTACCCGTCCCGCCACGGTGCCGGGACTGCTCTCGCCCCTTCTAGGCGGCCTTGAGCGCCGATTCCCCATCCGGGGCGTTTGCACGGCTTGTAGACCCTGTAGGACTCTGCACGCAGTTCTGAGGACACGCCGCGCTATTCACGACATAGGCGCATTTACGCCGTGTAGGTGAGACGTTTGGCTACGATAGGAGCTGTTGAAAGAACATGGAGCGGGCGCCGTGCGAACCAAGGGTCAGCGGCGGATGGTTAGGTGGACCATCGACCTTCAGCAGTGGGCGCTCAAGCAAGGGAAGTTTCACCGATCAGGCATCAGTGACGTTTGGCCCTGGTACGGGTAAGAGCACTTTGGGTGTTCCCCAGATCTGACCTCGGGTCATTCCAAATGGGGCTCACGGTGCCCCGTCCTCGCTGCCGGGACGGACTGCCCCACTCCGGCACGACTGGGGCGCTAGGCACTATCTTCACGGGTCTCAGCCCGATGTGGCATCAGAGAACCAAACCACCGATACTCCGTCAAACCCAAGTGGGTTCAATCTAAGGTGCACTATCAGCGGTGACATCGACCGTTCCAGTTTTGGCGGAAGAAGACATCAGTGCCGCCGGTGAGGCAAGACGGGTTCTTAGTCGCCGATGGTTCAGCATTGCTCTCGTCGGGTTGGTCATCTTAGGAGTCGGAGCCCGCCTTCTCTTAATTGTCCGCTGGATGTACGGCAAGCCGCTTCTCGGGGATCCGCTGTTCTTTCAAGATGTCGGCGCATCGCTCTCGCATGGCATGGGTTATGTGGTGCCTTTCTTGGGTCAGGGCAAACAACCCACGGCGCTTCATCCCCCCGTTTTTCCGGTCGTTCTCGGATCACTGGATCTGGTTGGCATCCAGTCGGCCAACGCCCATCGCATCGCGCTGGCCTTCATATCCGCGGGGTGCATCCCCGTCATGGGTCTGCTCGGGCGTCGACTACTGTCTCCGATCGCCGGCCTGATCGCCGCGGGGATCGCAGCATTGGGTCCTCTATGGATTCAGCCAAGTGGCAAGGTCCTGAGCGAGAGCGTCTACTTGGTCGTCATCCCTGTTGTGCTGCTTGCAGCTCTTCGCTGCCTCGATCGACCGAGCGGCTGGAGGTTCTTGCTGCTCGGCCTGGCCATAGGCGTGGCTGCCCTGACCGAAAGCGAGGCGGTGACCTTCATTCTCCTGTTGGGCATCCCCCTATTGCTTTTTGTGCCCGTGAGCTGGAATGGCCGCGCCAAATTGGGCTTGGTGCTCTTGGCGGGATTCTGTCTCGTGGTTGGCCCATGGCTGATTCGCAACGAGGTCCAGATGGGTGGCTTCGTGTTTTCCACCGACATGGGCACCACCCTTGTGGGTGCGAACACGGCCGATACGTTCAATCCAAACAGTTTCTTTTATGGAAGCACCGACGGGACTGATCAGGTTGCTGAGACTATCGTCACGGTGAAGTGGGGGCACCCTCCAGATCACGCAAGGCGGTGGACGGAACGAACGCTGAACAACGCGTTGGCTCATACCGGGATCTCATATGCCCGCGCCCACCTCACTGACCTGCCCGGTGTGATGCTCGCACGTGAGGGCCGTCTCTGGGGCCTCTACGACACCGGCTCGCAGTTACAACAGGATATTGACGCTGACGGAGATGGAGTGCGAAGCGTCCAACTCGTCGGCCAATACTTGAACTGGGTGCTGCTTCCCCTGGCCGTCGCTGGCGGCGTCGTGCTGTACAGGCGTTCTCGGCGCAACCTCGTCATCGTCACCGTGCCAATCGTCGCGGCGGTGGTTAACGCCGCCCTCGCGTTCGGCAGCACTCGTTATCGGGCTATCGCCGAGCCGTCGCTCGCCTTGCTCGCGGCAGTAGCGATTGCGGCCCTGATCCAGAGTGTTGTGAGTCGCAATAGACGTCGCCACCACGGCCGAACGGCCGTTGCGGAGGACCCGTTCCCTCAAGTTGTTTGATTGTTGATATATAAAGGTGCGGTCAGCTCAGTGCTAAGACCGCCTGGTCCTCGCTACCATGCCTGTCCCGATGGCATCCGAACTGATCCCCCCGTATCGGACGGCGCGATTCGCACTGCTCGGCCCCATAGTTCCGCTCGACCCCATAGTTCCGAGTGGCGATGATGGCCAAATTTTCGAGTGGCGCATCATCATCCGCTGCCAACAGGGCGAAATGCTCGAGTTCCACCAAGTGGCAATGGGAGCTGGACCGATTGAGGTCGCAAAGCAAATGAAAGAAGAGGCTGAAGCATTGTTCCGGTCGTCAGGCTACGAGATCAAGCAAAGTCCGACGACAATGGAGGCCTGGACGGCAACGTGGGATGTGATTAGCGCCCCCAACTGCTAGTAGCGAGGCAGCCAATAGGTCGGCGTGTCGCGAGTCTCCCGCCAAGGGTTCTCGATCCTGCGTATGCGCAGAATGCAGCTCGTTCGTCACGGACCTCAAGAAATGTCGGAGGCTGAGCGGGAGCCCACCTACTTCCACTGGGCAAAGAGTAGACCTGACGTTGACCGCATACACCTGCCGCAGTACGACGCTGCCGGGATGGAGACACCATCCCCTATGGACATTCCGTCACGCTGGGGGTGTCCACGCTGCAGTACGTACGGTGTAGCGACCGTGTGCCCCGTCCGTGCCACTCGTAGTGGCACGCCATGGTCAAAGACGGTCAAACGTGGTCAACCGTCAAGGCATCGGAAAGCGGCCCGCGACGTGCGGTTTCAGGAGTCGTTCCTTGTGGGCGCTGCGGGACTCGAACCCACGACCTCAGCCGTGTGAATCCGTCCTGGGTGGTTTCTGTCACCTGGGGATACCGGGGAAAACCCAGTTCAGAGTTCATTTGAGGGTTCCGCCATTGCGCGCAGTTACGCCCTAGTTTCCGCTCGGTCGCGGACGTAGCGCGCACGCCGAGGAGCTATTCCGATGCTCTCTCCACGGGTCGCACATGGTAATAGACAATCCGCTATAGGCTGAGACTCATGGAGTCGTCACCCCGCTCCCCTGGTTCATTGCTTCGGGAGGCGCGCAAGCGCGCCAGCCTGTCGCAGACCGACGTCGCTCGGCGGGCTGACGTCGCCCAAAGCGTGGTCAGCGTGTACGAGTCGGGACGTCGAGAACCGGCATTCGGCACCCTTGAGCGGCTCATCGCCGCCACCGGGCACCGGCTGGACGTCCGGCTCGAACCGGCAGCAGATGCTCGTCCCGGTCTGCCCGACACGCCACTCGGACGCCGTCTTCGGCAGCGCCGCCGGCAGCTGCTCGCAGCGGCCAAGAAGCACGGCGCCTCCAATGTGAAGGTATTCGGGAGCGTTGCCCGCGGAGAAGACACCCCCGACAGCGACATCGACATTCTTGTTGACCTGTCACCACGGTCGAGCCTGATCACATTGGGACGATTGGAGCGATCACTCAGTGACGTTCTTGGCGTGCCCGTCGACGTCGTGCCAGCTGAAGGTCTACGTCCGGCGGTCCGGGCCGAGGCGGAGAAGGAAGCGATTCCTCTGTGAGCCGTCACGACCAGGAGTGGCTGGCCGACATCGCGACTGCCATTCAGGCGATCCGCTCCTACCAGGAGCGAGGCAACCTCAGCGACGGATTGATCTTCGATGCCGTTCGACTGCGCTTGATAGACGCGAGCTCTGCTGGCGTCTGAACCCGACCTCCCATGGGAGGAGATCGCCGGCATGCGTGATCGGCTCGCCCACCGGTACTTCGATACTTCGCACGCCATCGTTCAGGCCACCATTGACAACGATCTGCCGGAACTCGAGCTCGCCGTTCAGCGCCTTCTGTCCCAAGCCTCGTGACAACTCGGCGCTCGAGCAAGGGACTCAGGGCACTCACGGGTCGGTGGCGTATCGAGGAGATGGATCTGTGGGACAGAGACGCACTTGATCTCGTCGGTCCCGCTTTCATCGAATTTCGCTCCGACAACACGGGGCAATTTGGATTCATCGCCGTCGAAGGCTGGATGGATTGCCCGGAAGCGTCGATCGATGGTCGGCCCGGTCTGGAGTTCTCGTGGGACGGCAACGACGAATGTGATCGGCGAGCGGTCGCGGGTGGGCTGCTCTTGAGCCGGACGGTTCCCTCACGGGACACATCTACTTCCACATGGCCGACGACTCGGCTTTTCGGGCCAAACGAGGATGAGTCATTGCCGACAGATGACTGACGGCGACTCGGAGGACAAGAAGGGATCTGCGTGCCCCCGTATGACGAGGTAGCTCCTGTCCTCGGGCCGGCGAACTGGGACAGGTCGGAGGGAGGGGTTTGACTGAGCGAGCATCTCACTGTTGTAAACGGGTGTTGACAGACGGTTGCGAGTCGTTCAGTGTTGTGACGGTGAAACCCACAGAGTCGTTCTGGGAAGCATGGGAGCGCATCAGGACAAGTGCAGACCCCGACCCGCTGGAAGTCCTTCAACTAGCGGCTGCATTTAGCCGTTACTTTGATGCCGTCCAGAAGGAAGCAATCTCGTTTGCGCGCTCGGCTGGGCTGTCGTGGGAGCAGATTGCCGAGTCCCTCGGCCAGAGCCGACAAGCCCTGTGGCAGCGTGCGAGCAGAGACGCATCACTGCAGGCGCTGTTGGCCGAATCCGGAAAGCGGCGGTGGGAAGCGGTCAAGCGTGATCCCATCTCCTGGTACGGAGAAACGAAAGCCTTCCCTGCATAATCTGCAAGCGGACTAGGTCTGGTCTTGCGCCCTGTCCCGGCGTACGGGGGCGGTCCGGGGGCCGAGAGGGTCTATTCAGGTCACCGGACGTGTGACTCGCGAGCGGGCCTCCCGGCTACCGCCTCTTACTCCTGTCGGTTGGGCTTGCGCCTCGGGCATCCCCGGTGATGCGTGTTGTCGGGATATCGAGAGGATACGCCCTTACAGCCCGGCTTCGGAAGGCCCACTCCCGGCGTATGGGGGCAGTGTGCGCTCCGACCACAGAGCACTGAGGTTGGTACGCTGGGACCGACCCCCTGGAGGATGACTCTGAAGGTGACAACACAACGCGGCTGCGAGCTCCCGGCCTAGCGCGACCCCGCCTGGCGCTTGCGCTGCGGGGCAGGAGTCATTCGAGTCATCTCTCCGAAAGGATCCGAGTGCTCACACGCATTCAGAAGTACCTGCGCGCTGTCGCGCCCATCGGTCGGGAGCACGAGCAGGTAGGGCCGTTCCTGGCCACGTTCGACCCACAAAGCGACAACCCGTACCTTAACTACGCCCTGCCCGACGACGGCGCCGAGCCCAGCGACGACGAGGTCGTCGCGCTGATCGATGCTTATACGCAGCGTCGCCGACGGCCTCGCCTCGAATACATCACCCGCTGCGCGCCGGCCGCCGAGCAACGGCTCCTCGCCGGGGGGTTCTCCGTCGAGGGCATCTTGCCGGTCATGGTCACCAGCGCCCGGCAGTTGGGCGCCGGTCCCGAACCACAGGGGATCGAGCTGCGCATCCCCACCTCAGACGACGAGTTATACGAAATGGCAGTCGTCCAGACCGAGGCATACGACGAGCCGGAGCTACCTAGCCGCGACATCGTGGCCCGGCGCAGAGCGGCCTTGGCCGACGGTGCAAAGGCGGTCATCGCCGTCGAACAGATCACTGGAGAAGTCGTCGGTGCCGGCAGCTGCTCCCAAGTCAACAGCGGGCTGGCTGAGGTGGCCGCCATCGCCGTGTCTGCGGAGCATCGAGGACGAGGGATCGGTGGCGCCTTGGCAAGCCGTCTCGGTCGTGAGGCCTTCTCGGCGGGCGCAGACGTGCCGTGGCTGATGGCCGCCCACGACAGCGAACGCCGTATCTACGAGCGCGCCGGGTATCGCGTCATCGGTGAGATCCTGCACATATCCCATTGAGCGCAAGGGGCCGCAGTATCCCGCCGTCCCAATGTTTGGGGGCAGTCATGGCGATCGGAATCGGGCCCGGTGATCGCTGCTGTCAGTTGGCCACAGCGAAGAGCTTCCAGGTACCAGGTACGCCCCTGAGTTCGTGCTCGCCCCGGTCGGCGAAGACAATGCCGGAGCCGACAACAAGGGGTGGCACCGCCCCTGAGACAAGCACCTCGCCTGGGCCTGCCGCCGCAGCGACTCGGGCGCCGATGTGGACAGCCAGCCCGGCCACATCGGCGCCACGCACTTCGATCTCGCCGGTATGCAGGCCTGCCCTCACCTCGATACCCAAGGCTCGGACCGCTTCACAAATGGCACGAGCGCACTCAATGGCTCGTCCCGGCCCGTCGAAGGTGACCAGGAACCCGTCGCCGGCGGTGTTGACCTCCCGGCCGCGGAATCGTTCAAGTTGTCGGCGGACGATGCGGTCGTGGGCGTCGAGCAGGTCTCGCCATCTGCGGTCTCCCACCTCAGCGGCGCGCTCGGTGGAGGCGACGATGTCGGTAAACATGACCGTGGCCAGCACGCGATCGGTAGCGTGGCTTTGGCGGGCGCCAGTTAGGAATTCCTCGATCTCGTCCAGGTCGGTATCGCTGTCGCCGGCGAAGATGAAGTTGTCGGAGCCGGGAACCTCCACGAGTTTTGCTCCGGGGATGCGAGCAGCCAGATATTCAGCGTGGGGTCTTCCGGCGAATAGGTCGTCGCGGCGGTACAGCACCAGTGTGGGTGTCTGGACGTGGGGGAGCAAAGCACGGACGTCGGTATAGACCCCCACCTCGGCCTCGGCTGCGGCCGCGGAGGGGCTCGCTGTGTAGCGGGAGTAGCGCCGCCACTGAGCGACGAACTCAGCATCCTGCATCGCGTGAGGCGCCAAGTACCGTAGTCCCGAGACGTCGCCAGCGTCGCCAGTGAGCTGGGCATCGCGCACCCGGGCGAGGGCCCGCTCCAAAACCTCGTCCGGTATCCCCCATGGATAGTCGGGTGCTCGGGCCAGGCGACCATAGCAACCGTCGAGCACCAGCGAGGCCGTCCGATTCGGATAGGTGGCGGCGAACAAGATTGCCATCGGACCCCCGAAGTTGTTGGCCACCAGCGCCGTTCGCTCCGAACCCGCCGCGTCAAGCACCGCCAGCATCTCACCCGCTCGAACTTCGAGCGAACGTTGCTCGGACCGGCCAAGAGGGTCGGACATTCCCATGCCTCGGTGGTCGAAGCGAATCAGGCGGCTAAACGATGCCAAGCGCCGGAACACGCGGGCGAGTGCCACTATCTCCCAGGCCAGCTCCACGTGGCTGCCGATTCCGCGCTCAAAGACAAGATCGGGCGGCCCATCACCACAAACCTGGTAGGCGATATGCGCACCATCGTCAGTCTTGAGGTACTGCGTTTCGGGAGGCTCGATCACGGCTACCAGTCTGTCGCCCTGGACCGACAGGCGCGTCACGTCAACACCGCTAAGCAGGAAGCCGGACCTCGGCGCCACTCTAAAATCCGGGCACCGAAAGCGCGGCAGGGTGGCATCCCACTGCCGGCGAACGGGGCGACCCTGAGGCGCCGGGCCGATGAACATATGGGGACACCCGTGGAGACCACCGCGAATCACCTCCACAGCATCAGGACGTGCTGGCTACCACACTGACCGTTGATCGACGCCCGATTGTTGCCCGCTCCAGGCGAACGTCGGTGAAGCCGTGTTCGCAGCATCGATCGGCAAAGGCGGCGGCTTGTTCGTCGGTCCAGCCATGGCTCCCGTGCCCGCGGGCACCTGGTTCTGCCTTCCGCTCCATGGCGACCAGACGGCCTCTGGGGATGAGCACCCGCCGCGCCTCTCGAAGCCCGGCGTCGATGTCCGACCAGTGGTGCACGGTTGCGATCGACCACACGACCGAAACAGAACCCTCTGAAAGTGGAACATCCTCGGCGGCGCCCATGGCATACCGCACCTTCGCCGAACTCCGGGTCAGAAGTCTGGCGACCCGGAGCATGACGGGCGCCGGGTCGACTCCGGTGACCGTCGCACCCAGTCGGGCCGAGTAGCGGACCGCGACTCCGGGGCCACACCCGATGTCGAGAACGCTGTCGCCCGAACCCATACTGCTCAGTCGCACGGCAAGTTGCGCATCGCCCTTGCGACCGAAGGCCATGCTGAGCGCGGCGACAAGCCCAGCGACACCCCTAAAACCGGGATAGTCGGCGTGGTGATTGGGCGGTGCTTGCTGCTCGTTCACATCTCCACCTTGACAGTTGAACCCGACTTCAAGTCAAGTGGGAGCATGTCAGAGACCTTGCTGACCATCGGGGAGGTCGCCGAACGAGCGGGCGTTGCCACCTCCACGATCCGCTACTACGAGCGCCTCAACCTGCTGGTCGCCGATGCCCGAGCGTCCGGCCAGCGCCGCTACCGCGTCAGCACCCTACGAAAACTCGTGTTCATAGGCATGCTCCAGGACGCAGGGCTCGCCTTGGTCGACATCGCCGGGATCCTCGGCGCTGCCGATGTCAGCGAGTGGAAGGCCATAGCCACGCGACGACTTGAGGTTCTCGACGAGGAGATCGCCAAGTTGGTGCAGGCCCGTGCGTACCTCTCTGGTGCGTTGCTGTGTCGCTACGACCACCCAGCAACGGACTGCAAGATCATGGGAGCCGAGATCGATCGCCGACTCTCAGTGGGCGACGGAGCGGAGTGATGCACTCCCGGCGGATGGGGATACCCCCCGACTGATTCCTCGATTGCCTCATTGGGTGAATGGAACGCGATTCGTACCCATATGCCAGAGCCTCCCGGCGTCATAGGCTGGTTTGGTGGACCAAGCAGCGCATACGTGGGTGCTTGAGGTTCTCGGCGCTAAGAAGGTGGTCGATCTGCGATCCCTGGCCCTTGGCATCACGTCAGATCTCCGCTTGATCGAGGTTGATGGTGCCCAACTCGTGCTCCGGCGGTATCTCACAAGGGACGTCATCGATGAGATTCCCAAGGTGATCGCATACGAGGCCGACGCCCTCCGAGCGGCACGCACTGTTCTCGGGAACCTCGTGCCAGAAGCGATCGCCTTCGATGTCACGGGTGCGCAGGCGGGGCACCCAAGTCTTCTGATGACCGTCCTGCCGGGGAGACCCATTGTGCACCACCTCGACCCGAGGCGAATGGCAGCTCCGCTCGTGCAATTGCACGGGGCGGATATTCCGAGTGGATTACCTCGCTATCGACACTGGTTCGATCTCAACAAGGTTGCGGTACCGAGGTGGACTACGGCACCCTCAGCCTGGACAAGGTTGGTAGCTGCCATACATGGCCCTGAGCCCGAGGGACAACCGGCCTTCTTGCACCGCGACGACCACCCCGGCAACCTCCTCTGGGAACAGGAGGAGCTCGTTGGCATAGTTGATTGGCCCGTCTCTTGCTGGGGACCCCGGGGAATCGACGTCGCACACACGCGAGGAAATCTTGCGCTCGTCGACGGTCCCGACGCAGCCGACGCCTTCCTCGAGGCATATGTAGACCTCGTCCCCACGTACGATCACCAGCCGTGGTGGGACGCAGCGGACCTCCTGTCATTCGACGACGACTTCAGAGGCGTCGTGGCCTTCAATGCTTTCGGAGCCCAGTTTGACCTCGATCTGCTGCACTCTCGTGCCGATGACTGGGCTCGGGTGCTCGCTCAAAAGTTCTGACCTTCACACCCTCGACCCATTCGATCACTTACCCCAGAGACCGCGGAGGTAATAGCCACTGGTAAGACCAATACGTCATCAACCCGGCGTACCGGGCTATGTCGCCGCTAGGCGTTCAGCCACGCCCATTACCTCGTCCTCGGGGATCTCGTGGTCAGTTCCTACCGACGCCTCCCATCGTTCAATGGCCTGAAAGAGACTGAGGTAGTCACCTTCCAGGGGTCGATCCCGACAGAGATCGTGCATGTTGGAGAGCAGCGTTGAGCGAAGTTCCGCCACTGAGCCACTACCGGAAGAGAGTGCTTCTGCAGATTGACGAATCAGCTCTGATGCGCTGTCGGGAGTCCCCATATACAGATGATCGCACCTGATTCCAACCAGGATCGAGTATCCCGATGGTGCCATCTGGTGACACCCCTTCCCGGCGGACTGGGGCACCCCGACCTCACTGAATTTCGCGACCACGACCACGGCGAAACCAGTCGCTACGGTAGGCCGATGGCATCCACAATATTGCTGTGCACCGATGGATCTGATGAGGCATTGGGGGCACTGTCTGCTGGCCTCGATCTTCTTGGCCCCAATCATGAGTTTGTTCTGGTCACGGTCTCGGATGCGCCTGACGAGGGATCCCTGGCGGGTTCTGGTCACGCCGGACCCGAACTGTCTCTCAAGGAGTACGACGACCAAGTCGCACAAGCTCGCGAGGCAGCCCAATCTGCGGTTGGTAAGGCTCAGAGCGAGCTCGCACTCGTTCAGGCCGAAGTTCATGTCCTTCGCGGTGACCCTGGCGCAGCCATCTGTCAACTTGCAACGGAACTGTCCGCTCGGGCAATCGTGATTGGCTCTCGAGGCAGAGGAGGACTGAAGCGCGCTTTCCTGGGTTCAGTCTCGGATCACGTCGTCCGCAATGCGCCGTGCAGCGTGGTCGTGACCAGAATCTGACCCGGGTCCGTATCCCACCATCCCGGCGGAATGGGGCACCCCTGCCAGCCAGGCAAACCACCCTCGCCGTGCGTAAACCGACGCTGATGCGGTGCGACCGTGCGCCTGCGACTTGGGGGAGATCTGTTGCACCTCACCCGGTGCCGTGATAAGCCACGCATGAAGGCCTCGCACTCATCGAGTGGTCCGGCTTCCTTGGAGGTGGGCTATGCGAGCATCAAAGGTTGCCGTGGTCGGAGCGGCGCTTGTTCTGGCCGCAGCCATCAGCGTCGTGCCGCTGCAGGTCGCAGGCGCCCAGTCGCCAAGCACCAGCGTGCTCGTCCCTCCGAGTGGGGCGACGCTGTCCGGATCGACGTACCTTGACGCTTCCGCGTCGAACGCCACCAGCGTCGAGTTCCTGCTCTTCGGCGGCACCTACGGCTATTCAGCCCCCGTGGTCTGCACGGCCACCCTGACCTACTACGGATGGTTGTGTGCCTGGAACACCACGACTGTCCCCAACGGCTCCTACGCCCTTGTATCTGAGGCCTCCGGGGCGGGTGGGAGTGCCTTCAGCTCGCCCATCAGCATCACCGTCGACAACCCGCCGCCGAGCATCACCGTGAGACTGCTACCCCCCTTCGAGACATTGGATCCTGGAACCGGCTTTGTGGCCGACGCGACCGCCTCGCCCGGTGTGACTCAGGTCTCGGTCGAGCTCGTGAACCAGCAAGAGATCACCGACGTTTTCAATGCCTGGACCGCTACCCCCACCATCTACGGTTGGATCGTCGTCGTTCCCCCGTGCGGCAGTTGCATCACTGATTACCCCGTCCCGGTGTCAGGATTCGCTTCGATTGTGAGTGTGGCCTCCTACTCTGGTGGGGTCAGTGGAACGAGCCCGCCCGTGCCCGTCACGATCATCGATTACACCACGCCGCCGCCGTAGCCGCAGATGGGGGCAGGTGCTGAAGCTCGTCAGCAGGTATCCCCATGGTGCCGTTAGGTGGCAGGGTTATACGGGTGATCGAACATTTGGGGGCAGTGGCTCGAGCCGGCAATCAGCACCCGTCAATGGGAGGCCGGAGGCCAGCGGAGCGGCCCTTGACGGCTGCGCCGTAACTCCACCCGACATCCCACAATCGACTTCGCCGGCCGCCGGGCGGCCGGCCTGGATGCCCGTTGGGGTTGCCCGTAGCAGAGGTACCCCGCCCGGTCGATGTCCCGTGCTCACCGGTCGGTCGGCAGTGATGATTGGGCACGAGGGCGCAACCGGCTGGGAGTTCCCGCAGCACCCGTTCCGCCATCGATTGGCAGATCTCCATTGGTGACGGACTGGGGCCGGCGCAGGCTGAAGGCCGGCGCCGGCCCGGGTTCCGGCGAACCGACTGGCTGCGCGAGCCAGCACAGAATGGCCCTGACGATCGCTTCCGGCCCGGCTCCTTGATTGGGTAGAGCAACTCCTCACAACTCCCTTACTCCGTCGTGCCGGCGTCCTGGTGCGCCTCGAGCTCGTGCGGGCGCGGAGGGTGCCCAGGGCCGGGATCACCGGGCCGATGAAGGCGTTCCGATCGCAATGCGAAGAATTTCTTCGAAAAAGTTGAGTGCCCGTTGGTGTCCGTTAGTGCGCGCACGTCTCCGTTGGTACGCGTGAGTACGCGCTACGTACTGTTTTGGCCTGCGTCGACCGGCGACAGCTGTCACACCCGGGATCCACCCTGGCCGACATGGAACCACCAGAGTTGAACGCCGATGACTGGGAGATGCTCAGGGCCGTTGGTCGCCGAGTCCGAGCCAGGCAATTCGACGACTTCACGACCCAAGGCGAGGGCTGCGGCTGGTGTCGCCACCCCATTCGTCTGCGGGGCGCCATCATCTCCCGGAAGGGCGACGAACGGGTACGGATCTTCTCCACCGGTCGACTGCCCGACGGCGTGTTCCTCAAGGCCTGCGGGACCCGGCGGGAGAGCCGCTGCCCATCGTGTGCCGCCATGTACCGAGGCGACGCTCGCCATCTCGTTCGTGCGGGCTTGATCGGCGGCAAGGGCGTCGACGAGTCCGTCACCGACCGCCCTGCAATCCTGCTGACGCTAACCGCCCCGACCTTCGGTTCTGTCCACTCGGCCGGGCACGGCGGGGCGTGCCGTCCCGGCTCCTCGTCATTCAGGTGCGTGCACGGACGCCAGTTCGCTTGTTCGGAGCAGCACGATGACTGCGACCCCGTGGTCGGTGCTCCGCTCTGCCCGGACTGCTACGACTTCGAGGGCGCCGTGCTGCAGAATGCCTGCACCCCCGAACTGTGGCGCCGGACCACGATCTACGTGTTGCGCCACCTGGCCGGTGCCCTCGGGTGGACTCAGCAAGAAACGAAGGAACGTATCCGTTTGTCCTTCTGCCGGGTGGCGGAGTTCCAAAGGCGTGGCGTCGTGCATCTACACGCCGTGCTCCGTGCCGACGGCGTCGACGGGAAGCCGCCGCCGCTCACCGCCGAGGATCTAGACATCCCACGGCTCGAAATGTCAAGCAGCCATCGCCAACTCGTTGGCGGGGCGGTACCCCCAGGCGATCGATTCGTCGTAGGCGACGTGGTGGGTGAGGCAGCCGTGGAGGATGCCGACGAGGCGGTTGCCGAGGGCCCGTAGGGCTTGGTGGTGTCCATCGCCGGCCGCTCGCCGGGCGTCGTAGAAGGCCCGGGCGCCCGGAGAGGCACTGAGGGAGGCGAAGGCCCACAGGTAGATGGCGTCGGCCAGGCGGCGATTGCGGACGTGACGGGCGAGGACCGTCTTCTTGGTGCCAGACGCCCGGGTGATGGGCGACGTGCCGGCATAGTTTTTGCGAGACTTGGCAGTGGCGTAGCGGTTCGGCTCGTCGCCGAACTCGCCGAGCACCCGGGCGCCGAGGATGGTCCCGAGTCCTGGCAGGGAGCGGACCACTTCGGCGTCTGGGTGTGCCTCGAAAATTCGAGGAGAGCTCCTCGGCCAGGAGGCCGATCTGGGCGACCATCTCTGCGAGCACCGCCACGCTGGCCGCGACCGAGGTCCCCATGGCCGCTTCCACCGCAGGCGGTGCGGTGAGCTGCTCGGAGCGCAGGGCCGCTTGGATCTCAGCGGAGCGTTCGTCGACCCGCCGCTGGCGACCACCCCGGCACAGCGCAGCCGCGATCTTCGATCGCGACAAGGAGGCGCCGAGGACGGGCGTCGGGGCGATGCGCAGCACCTCAAGGGCATCGCCGCTGGTCAGGTCCTCAAAGGCGAGCAGGGCAGCCGGGTAGAACTCGCGCAGCGTCGAGCGCAACATGTTCGCCTGGCGACCCTTGGACCACACCATGGACTGATGAGCCCGGGCCAGAACCTTGAGAGCCTCGACCTCGGCCGTGTCGGCGGCGACCAGCCGATGGTGGTGGCGGTCGGTGCGCACCATGTCGGAGAGCACCTCGGCGTCGCCGGCGTCGGACTTGGCGCCGCTCGTCGAGTGACGGTCGCGATAGCGCGACGTCGACATCGGGTTGACCGCGTAGAGCTGGTAGCCGGCGGCCACCAGGGCGCTGACGAAGAGCCCCCGGTCCGTCTCGATGCCGATCACCACCGCCGATGGATCATCGACGTGCGCGCCAACGAGCTCGTGGAAGCGGGCGATGCCCTCTACCCCCTCGGGCAGGCGGGCCTTGGACAGTCGTCGGCCCTCCTCGTCGGCCACATGCACGTCGTGGTGGGCCTCAGCCCAGTCCACTCCAACAAAGATCATCTGTCTGCCACCTCTCTCTCGTCGGAACAGCTTCTCTGAGCCTCGAGGTGGCCAGCAGCCCGCTAATGGATCAGTGCTCGCGGCACGACATCCCACCAGCCGTCACGGCAACCTCACCGACCAACAGGGGCACGATCTAGATCTAAGGCTCAAGGCTCGGCCGGAGTCAGTGCTCACCTGTTGGCGGCTCGGCACCAGCCTCACCCGTTCACCGGGTGAGGTGGTCGACCCCCATTAGCCCGAGCCGCATTTTCCGCGGCCGGAGCTGTCGCTGTTGTGCACCCACTGGGAGTCGCCCGTTGGGGCAACCAGGTGGACGTCCAGGTGCTCGACCCCTCCGCCGGACCTCGGGCCCAGCAGGTGGCCGGCTATCTGGCCAAGTACGCCACCAAGAGCTCCGACGGCTGGGGCGCCCTCGACGCCCCCATCCGCTCTGAAGAGGACCTGGCTCGGCGTTCGCTCCCGCCGCACCTGCGCCGGATGGCCGAGACCGCCTGGGCGCTCGGCGCGGACGCTGGGTTCCAGCCGTACGGGTTGCGCCGCCACGCCCACGGGCTGGGCTACGGCGGTCATTTCCTGTCCAAGTCCCAGGGCTACTCGACCAGCTTCAGCGCGCTCAAGACGGCTCGGGCCGCCTGGCGGGATGCCATGCGCGGCGGCGGTCATGGCGGGGAGAAGGCGGACCGTTCTCTCGTGCGCCGTCTGCGTGCCATTGGTGTCGGGTGGGCGAATCAGGGGGAAGCCCGGTGGGCCGAGTTCCAGCAGCGGCAACGATCCGAGGAGCGGCAGCTCGGCAACGAGGAGTGGTACAGCCGGACGGAGCAGGATATGGAGCGATGGGAAGCGTGGTAAGGCGACCATGAAGCGACGACAGTTTGGATCGGTGCGCAGGCTCCCCTCGGGGCGGTGGCAGGCCAGCTACTGGCACCTCGGCCGCCGGCACATCGCCGAGGTCACGTTGCTCACCAAGGCCGACGCCAACGCCTACCTGGCGGCGATGGAGACCCAGATCCGGCGGGGCAGCTGGATCGATCCCTGGGGCGCTCAGATCGGCTTCGCCGACTGGACTGAGGAGTGGAAGGCGACCATCGTCGACCTGCGACCATCGACAAAGGCCCGTGACCTCGGGTACCTCCAGCGCTACGTCCTACCCCGCTTCGGATCGCTCGAGCTCGGTGAGATCGACCACATGATGGTGCGGTCGTGGGTGGCCAAGCTCGGTGCGTCGGGCCTGGCGCCGTCGACCACGACCAAGGCGGCCCAGCTCCTCAGCAAGATCATGCGCTCGGCCGTGCAGGCGGGCTTCCTCCCGAAATCGCCATGCGACGGCGTACGGCTGCCCCGCATTGAGCGAGTGGAGATGCGCTTCCTCGATCCGGGCGAGGTGATGGCGCTGGCCGACGCCATGGACCCGCGCTACCGAGCGACCGTTCTGCTTGCCGCCTACGGCGGGCTGCGAGCCGGCGAGCTGTTCGGGTTGCGTGCCAAGCGGGTGGATCCGCTGCGCCGCACGGTCACCATCGCCGAGACGGTGGTCGATGTCGGCGGCCATCCCTACTTCGGGCCACCCAAGACCCGGGCCGGCCATCGCAGCGTCCCACTCCCCCGGGTGGCGGCCGACCCGCTGGCCGAACACCTGCGCACCTACGACCGCCAGCCCGACGACCTCGTCTTCACCGCCCCCGAGGGCGGACCGGTGCAGCTCAACGTCTGGCGGCAGCGCTTCTGGGCCCCTGGCGTGCGACACGCCGGGCTGGCGCACCTGCGGCCGCACGACCTGCGGCACACCGCGGTGGCGTTGTGGATGGCAGCCGGGGCGAACCCGAAGGAAGTTGCCGCACGAGCGGGACACACGTCGGTGAGCTTCACCCTCGACCGCTACGGGCACCTGCTACCGGGCTCCGAGCGACGCGCTCGACGCGCTCGACGCGCTGGCGGAGGGCGCACAACCGACGGCTGAGGTCACGCGCGACGGCGACGACGCGTCGAGTGCGCGCGAAAAAACGATTTCGTTCGCGCACGTAGCGCGCACGCCGGACCACCGTGACGAGAGTGTCAGCGACACGCAAGGCGCTGACCAGGACGAACAGAGTGGGCGCTGCGGGACTCGAACCCACGACCTCAGCCGTGTGAAAGCGTTTCCCCTGGTCAGATGGGTTGTTTCTATTAGGCGATAGACGACGTGAGCAGGTACTCGTGTAGATCGCAGACGACACCTCACGACACCATTTGGTACCCGTTGTAGGACAATCTTTAGGACAAGGCTCCCCCATTTTTCGTGGAGTCAGCGCCACGCGCGTCGCAGCTCACTCGAGGCGGTAGAGATGTTCCTGACATAAGCCTCGATCCGGCTGAGGGCGGAAGCGCAAGCGACGGGGCTGCCTTGGCTGCGGTTGTCCTGGTCGGCACTCTCCTGGGTTCAGCATTTGGGCTGTCGTCGGGCGATCCCATTGCTGCAATCGTCGTCGTTATCGGTGCGGGCGGGCTGAGCCTGTTTTTCGGGTGGGGCCCGAACAAGCTCGAACCCGGAATGCCGTCTGCGGGCTGGTCTACCCGATCTGACTCTCCGGCCCGGGTGACCGATCGGGGCTTGGCAGGCCGGTCGGCTACGCCGGGGTCAGGTCCACGATCGAGTTACCGGGTCCCACGATGCCGTATCCAATACTTCGTCCCCGGTGACGAGTGGGTCCATATAGGCGAAGAGGGCCTCAAGCACTTCAGCGAAGGATTCCGGGAGTCTGTCGCCGAGCTCAAGGCGGTTACGCCAGCGAAGATAGCGGGCTTGGCCGAGTTCAGCGAACCCTTCGAGGGTGAGACGGGCCGGCGTGAGTTCCACATCGCGAAAGCGAGCCACTTCGGCGAGGGAGCCACGTGCCGCCTCGGCCGAGTACGAATGCTGGCCGGTCAGCTGGTAGATGTCACCGAAATCCCGCCATCGCGTATTTGCAGTAGCTCGCTGCAATGCAGTGACGGCCTTCTCGGCCAAGACCATCGTCATTGGATAGCCCAGCAGCCGAATCTCGCCTCCGAGGAGCTTTGGCAGTTCGATCTCATTAGGTGCCGGCCAGATGGGATCGCCCACATTGACGTCGACGTGAAAAGGCTCGACGGCTGTCGCGAGCTTGGCGCGAAGGGTGACCCTGACGCCGCTGTACTCGTCCTCCTCCCGAATCGATTCGGCGGTGACGGCACTGACATCGAAGACGAGACCGTCATCGTCGTCACCAGACAACTGGATCCGACCGATTTCGATGACAAGAGTTCTGACTTCTTCGACCTCGTTGGATCGGTTCTTGATGGCAAAGTCGATATCAGCCGTTGGGCGCCGGAGTGCATAGGCCGCCAACAACACGCCACCCTTGAGGATGAGGTCATCGGCATAGGCCGAGATGGCCAACCGGGCCAAGAACCCCTCGAGCGCGTAGAGGCGTAGGTACTCGGCCGTTGTCCGACCGTCCGTCTTGGCGAGAGCGCGAAGTGACAGGAACGCGTGACCGTCGACGGTGGCGTGTGACGGGGAAGCCGAACGCTGTCCGGCGTCAGTCATATCAAGATCTCGAGCGAAGACCGGATGGCCGTCTGAGTGCGAGGGAACCGTCGCGACATTTGGAGCAGCCCAGCCGGCGATCCGCCCGCCCGCAGCCACCTCCGGAGGGCTTCGTTGGCGGTCTCTGGCCCGAGTTGGGACCGGAAGCGAAAGGCATCGATGATGGACCGCTCGGGGTTGTAGAGCCCAATGCGGGTGTCGCCGTCGAGGACGATCTCATCCCGGCCGACACTGAAGGTTCCGGTATCGAAACTGTGCCAGTGGATCGAAAGGTGCCCGTGTGGGTGCCATGTCCCGCGAGGGAGTGCGATGTCATGGCGTGACGGGATTAGGTCGGTGAGGTCGTGACGTGAGAGGGCCGATGTGAGACAGAGGGTCGCCATCGGGGACCGTTGGGCAACCGCCAAGAGGTCGAGATCGCCCAAGGGGGCGTCGTGGCGCCGGTAAAGGCCCCGCGCTATGGGCTCAAGCTGCCCGGAGTCCCTGAGCCTGTACAGCGAATGCTTTGAGAGGCCAGCCTTGCGGGCCTCTGTGTAGGTAAATGTGTCTGGAAGGTCAGTTAGTGGCATGGCGTTTCTCCTCGGAACAATCCTATACATATACCCCCTTTATGTAAAGGATTATTCCGGTCCAACTCGAAGACTCCCTCCTGTCGGGCGGCGCCCGCTGAGCGTCGACCCGTCCGTCGAGACCATGCGACCCAGTGGTCGGCGCATTTGCCCAGAACAGAAGGATCGGAGAGCACCCAGCAGGGGTTCTACCCAAGCCAACGATCTCACAGAAGCTGAGGATGTTCGGCGGTCGCACGATGCCCTCGCTGCGCGCACAGGACCGCAGGGCCTGGGTCCGGGCCGAAAACGCGCACCGGCATGTCACACTTGTCGGCGCCGGAGCGCTTTGCCTCGCTCACTGTCACCTGGCCCGGAGGCTGTTCATGACCACGGCGGAAGAAGATGGCAGCCGAGGGGGGTCTGAGCCGGCGTCCGACGACCCTTTTGCCTCACCGGACCCTTCGCGGGCCAATCGTGTCCGGGCCCTGATCTGCACTGAGCCGCTCCACGATCTCCAGGCCAATCGCGGGCGGCGGGGCCCGCTGTTCGCCGTTCTCGACTGCTACGACATCGCGCTGGCGACGATCGACTTCGTGGTGGACCACATGGGCTTCGACTCGGGCGCCGAGCCCACAGCGGTCCTCGATTTCATCGGCGGCGAGATTGCGAACCAGGCACCGGGTTTCGACGCCGATGCCATCGGCGAAGCAGCTGTCGTGATCAACGAGACCCTGATCAGGCCCCAGCGTGGCTCCTACCAAGATGCCGGCGATCCGACGCGTCGCCCCTTCGATTTCCAGCTCCTGCGTGAGGAGCCGTCGCCCGAGGGTGTCCGGGTGGCAGCGACAAACGAAGCCATCAACGTGCTCGTCGGAGCTCTCGACACCGACGTGGCCTCGGCTCATTCAGCCGCTGACGCCAAGGTGGCCTCTCTCGTCAATCGCAAGCGCTTCAACGAAGCGGAACTTGCCGCGCGCGAGGCCCGCATCCGATCCATCCAGTACACAGCAGAAGTCCGTCGCATCATCGCCGACACCAAGCTCGACGTGCGTCGGGCGGGGTGGGGCGACCGCGTTCCCGACCGCCTGAACGAGATCCTCGAAGTGCTCACCGAGCGCACCCACGCCGAATCCAAGATACTCGAGGCCATGCGCAACACTCGGGACAACGCGGAGATCGAAGAGCACTCGCGGGTTGCGGCTCGCCTCGTCGCTGTGGTCGAAGACTGCTTCGATCGTCACCGGGACCTGCACAACCGGGTGATGGAGGCCACTGAGACCTTCTTCAGCGAGCAGGAGCGTCAGGGCTTCCGGTCCGATCTCGCGCTGCGGGCGGTCGACCCCTACTCCGAGCTGCTGGCTCCGATCTGTGCCGGGACCGTCGGCGAGACCGCCGATGTCATCGAGCGTTTCGCAACCCTGTCGTGGGGAGCGATCCCTTACAAAGTGGCCTCCCTCGACCAGCTTCTCGAGCGGCTCTTGGCCGAAGTGCGCGAGATCACGCCATGGGCCGGGGAAGTCCCCGACGAAGAGTTCGACAACGTCTTTGACCCGAGGCGCTTCACCCAGTTAGCTCGAGATGCCGCAGACGACGTCTTCGCTGAGATCGACGAGCCCGTCCGCCTCAGCGAACTCAGCGCTCAGCTGCGATCCGCCGGTGATCCCGAAGCCGCCGAGCTCTTGACCTACTTCGCCTACGCCGCAACCGGATTTGACGACGAGGTGCTGCGCAGCGGTCGCCCAGTCGTCGCCGCCGCGCCCGAGGGCGAGCTCGACGACGAGCTCTTCAGTGGTCCGGACCTGGTGCTGGGCCGGCTTCGCCCAGACGTCGCGGCACTAGGGGCGGGATCGTGATCGACATAGCGAGCTCGACGGCAGCAGACGCCGGTCGCCTGATCGGTTACGGCATCCAGGCCGCAAAATTCCGCCCGTCGCGCGACGCCGATTACAAAGACCTGGTCCTGCGTTTCCTGGCCGACCGCGACTTCGAACGCCTCGTGGCGGCGATCGCCGGAGGCCAGGGGTTGAGCGTCGTCGCCTGCGACAGGGTTGAGGGCCTCATCTTGGCTCCCACGCCCGAATCGATCTATGGGATCCGCCTGGCCGACTACATCGGCGTTGAAAGCGCAGAGATTCGCCTTTTGCACGGGATCGTCCAGCTTGGCATCGCTGTCACCGCCTACCCGACAGCCAGCGCCCTCGAGGATACGACCCACATCAGCTCCGTCTCGGCCACCCAGGTCTACGACCGTCTCATGCACCTGGCCGAGGAGTGCCGCCGTCGGGCCGGTCGTGACGATCCACCCGTGGATGATCCCGAGGCCGAGCGGATCTGGCACCTGCTCCTTCGATTGCGCCCGACCGACACAACGCCCGACGAGCGTGACACCCCCTACAACGTCATGGGGGCGATCCGCAAGGCGCTGCGCTGGCTGACCGAGCGTGGCCTGGCCGAAGAGGTACAGGGCACACCCGACACCTGGAGATTGCGCGAGCGTTACCGCCTCGGCGTGGTGGCGGCTTCAGCAGGAGCGTTCGAGGCACTCCAGTCACTGGGCGCACGATCACATGAAGAGGTCGAGGGCGCACCGGCCGGTGAGGTCCAGCACTGATGTACCGCCTGGCCCGCATCCGCTGCACCGGTATCGGCCCGGCCGATGCTCGCTTCGATCAGCCTTCGCCCGAGCTCGCACCATTTGAGGTGAGCTGCCTGGACGCATCCGACGAGCCGTCCGATACCTTGCTCTGGCTCGAGAACGGCGGAGGCAAGACGGTGTTCTTGGCCCTGCTCTTCCATGTGCTGCGCCCTGACCGGGCCCCGCTCATAGGAGGTGACGGTGACGGCGTCCCCGGCAAGCAACGCCGGCGAGGAGCGATCGACGAGTACCTCCTGAGCGGCGATGTCGGCCACGTGCTGTGCGAATGGATGGCCGATGATTCCGACGTACGTCTGATCACCGGTTTGGTGGCTGAAAAGCGCGGCAGCGGGGTCGTCCGGAGCTGGTACATGCTCGTCGTGCGCGACCAGGCGTTCTCGATCGACCAGATGGTCTTTTCCAACGAGGGGCGCCGGCTTCGGCCCGGCCCCTTCCTCGAATCTCTTCAAGAGATCGCACGCGCGTCGGCAACAGGGCGTCGGCGGCACATCGACTACTTCGGTGCGACCACGCAGAAGCAGTGGCTAGCCCTGCTGGCCGATCACGATCTCGACCCCACTCTCTTCGAGTACCAGGCGCTCATGAACCGCGCCGAGGGTCGCGCCGCCAGCCTCTTTCGCTTCCGTGACTCCGACGAGTTCATCGAGTTCTTCTTGAAGCTGACGATGAATCCCGATTCAGTCGACAAGCTCTCCGAAACGCTGAGTCGCGTGGCCGAGAAAGTGGCCGACCTCCCCCGCAAGGAACTCGATCTCGGTTACTGCACCGGAGCGGCGCAACGGCTCGATGAATTGGCGAGTGCTTACCGAGACCACAACGCAGCCGCCGGCGATGCCGCTGACGCTCACGCTGATGCCGAGAGACTCGATGATGCCCTCGCTGCTGGGATCGAAGACCTCGATGGACGATGCAGCGATGCCGAGGGCGATGTTGGCATCGCGGAGGAGCTCCAACGCGAAGCGGACAGAAACCGACGCGACGCAGACACGAGGGCTGCAGCTCTGGCCATTGCGGCCGCCGACGCCAAGATCGCTGTCCTCAAGACCGAAGAGCACGAGGCTGCTCAGATCGCACGCAGTGCCGATCTGGTCGCCCGCGCCTGGGCCATTGTCCCCGAACTGGGTCGCAGAGATCGATTGCGTGGCGAGCAGAACGAGCTCAAGGTCGAACTCGACGATCAGTCTGCACCGTTGCGCGATCGACGCAACACCCTGCTCTTTGCACTACGAGATCGGCTCTCTGCCGACCTTGCTTCGGAGCGAGAGACCTATGAGCTCGCGACGCACCGCGCCGAGGAACTCGAAGGGGAAGAAGAAGACGCCCGCAAGCGCCAGATGGCGGCTTTGGATTCTCGTACCCAAGCCGCTTCGAAGGCCGAGCTCCTCGAAGCGCGAGCAGCGGAAGGTACCGAGGCTCTCGACGACGCTCGAGCGCGAGGAATGCTGGGCGCGGCCGAGACTCCCAGCGAGGCGTTACGGCGGGCCAAGTACAGTGCCGCCGAGGCCGAATCTGCTCTGGAAGGTGCCCGAGAGCTTCGACGCAATCTGGTTCTGCGTGTCCGAGAGGCGGGTGACGCCGCCAATGAGGCCAAGGAGGCAGCGCGTGAAGCCACCGGTGCCGCACAGCGAGCACGAGACATCGTCAGCGTGGCCGTCGATGAACGATCCGCCCTGGCCGAGACTGCGCTTGCCGTGGAGTTGGGCGGCGAGGGTGTCGACCTCGAACTTGTCGGCGCCGAGCTTGTCAGCCGTGCCAGCACCAAAGCACAAGAGCACAGGGCTGCTGCGGTCCGTACTGCCGCCGAATCCGATGACGACGAGCGGGCAGCGGCGTCGCTCGAGGCCCACCGCCTCCTCCCGGCCCGGCGCGAGGTGGAAACACTGTGTGCCGCGCTGGCCGGTGGCGGGATCCGTTCGGCGGTCCCCGGATGGCGCTACCTCGCGGAAGCAGTCCATTCTGCGCTTCACGACGAGGTAATCGCGGCCCATCCCGCCCTTCTCGACGGCATCGTCGTTGCCGACAGCGACTTCACCGCCGCTCAGGATCTGCTGGCCGGAGCGGGGCCGGCTGCAGCCATCGTGCTCTCCGCCGGCAGCCTGTTGGCGTCAGCGGAGGCGCCCGGGTCCCGTGTCGGAGAATCAGAGGAGACCCCAGCACCAGAGCGAGCATGGGTGGTCCCCCCAGACCCCGCTCTCTTTGACCCGGCGGGCGCCGATGCGGCCCTCGAATCGCGTCGGGCCAAGTTGGCCGGCAGTGCCCAGCGGATCGCCGCCGAGGATGCTGCTGAGCAAAGCGCGCGCGCCTTCGTCGAGGCGCTGGATGCACACCTCGAACACTGGCCACCCGGTGCGCTCGAGACCGCCAGGGCGGTGGCCGAGGCCGCTGGGTCAGCCGCAACCTTCGCGCTGGATCGGGCCGCCCAAGCCCAGAGCGAGCATGCCAAGCTGGTTGTTGAGGCCGAAAATGCCGAAAGTGGCGTCAACGCTGCGCAGGATGCCAAGACGAAGTCGGGCCAGCTCGCCACCGTCTTGGAGAACCTCGAGTGGCAGATCCGTCAGGCCGCTCAAGCCGGCCGCGAGGCGGAGCAGCTGCGTGCCAGAGAGACCGAGGCACAGCTCGAGACCGACGCGGCGGACCTCGAGCGGATCCGAGCCCAGGACGCAGCGGCCGAACAACGTCAGCTCGCGCAACGCGCAGAACAGGCAACCGCCGGCCTCACCCAGTCACTGGCCGACTTGCCCGATCCCGGCGAGGCGTCCGTCGCTGGAGTGGACGGCGTCATGGCTGCAGAGTCGCTCACAGAGCTGCGTAGCCGCTTCGCCGAAGCCGATCGGCTCTTGACCTCTGCCATCTCAGAGTCGCAAGTGGCACAGCGACTCGCGCACGTCGAGGACGAGCTTTCCGAGATCGGCCAGCGCATCGGAGCCCTCGAGTCTGATCTCCGGGAGGCCGCCACCGCGCTGGTGGCGACCCCTCAAGCCTCCAACGAAAGTGCGAGAAGCGCCGCGGAACGTGATGCCCGCAGGGTTCGCGACCACCGCTCCTCGGTGCACAGCGACGTCAAGAGCCAACTCCTCTTGGCAGGTCGGGAGCGCAAGGCCCTCAGCGAGCCCGACCGCGTCGTCGAGCTCGGGACGCTCCCTGAAAGCGCCGAGGAACTGGCCGCTCTGGCGGGGGCTGCCGCCCGTGCCGCCGACGTGGCTCGCCAGGAGCGCAACGGTGCGGAGGAGGCATTGCGGCGGGCGCGCGCAGACCTTCAGCAATTGAGCCAGGACCTCGACGCGCTCGAATCGAGGCGCAGGACGCTCTCGGCGCTCTTGAACCAACGCGACCTGAGGCCGGCCGACCCGTTCACGGGAGACGCTGCAGCAGCCGTCGACGCCGCAGTCGCTCGCTTGGGGGAGACCTCAAAGCGCCTCTCGGGCGCTCAGGATGCGCAACGCGAGGCCGGTCGATCCCTGACCTCGTTCGCCCGCGAGCAACGCTGGGCTGAACTGAATGGGGAGCTGGCGGCCAGGCTTTTCGGCGACGACCCTGATGTCCTCGCGGCCGAAGCCGAAGCGCTCTGCACGCAGGTCCGCCTCAAGATGGACCGCCTCCGTGACGACATCAAGCACCTCGATGTCTACCGCGGTCTGCTCCTCGAATCGCTCGGCGAGGCAGTCTCGACAGCGAATGCGAGCTTGCGTCGGGCCAGCAGGCAAAGCCTGATGCCAGACGGGCTCGGAGCTTGGTCGAACCACCCATTCTTGAAACTCTCCGTTTCGTTGCCGGCCGATGCTACTGAGTTGCGTGCACGGCTGCGGCGCTTCACCAACGACCTGGTCGAACGGGTGTCTGGGGGATCTCTGCCCCAAGGGGCGGACTTGGTGTGCAAGGCCCTCCTCGCATGCTCCGAACGCGAGGTCAACGTCGAGGTGCTCAAACCCAACAAGGCCCAGCGCCTCGTCTACGTTCCAATCTCGGAGCTTGCCCCGCTCTCAGGGGGCATGCGCGCCACCGCCGCTATCGCTCTGTTCTGCACCTTGGCGAAGGTCCGCGCCACCAACCAAGGGGCGCACAGCGGCGTGGGTACGCTGATCCTGGACAACCCCCTGGGAGAGGCGAGCTCGACGTATCTCGTCGCGCTGCAACGCCTGATGGCGGAGAAGAACGGCATCCAGCTGCTCTACACGAGTGCGGTGAACGACTACGACGCCATCCGCCTCTTCCCGGTGGTCAACCGCCTCAACAACGAGACAGGACGGCGATCCCAGCTGGCCTACGTCGTAGCCGACCCGACCTTCCTCAAGCAGCTCGCTGGAGGAGACGGCGATTCCTCGCTGGTCGTAGGGTCGCGGCTGTTGCGACGCAAGCCAATCCAGCTGACCTTCGACGTTCTCGCTGCCACGGCGGCCCAACTGCCGGGGGATGAGCTGTGACGATCTCGGCCACTGGGCCGACGCTGCGACCTTTGGCTGAGCGGCTCGGAGAAGAGCTCATCGCGGCGGCGGGCCGGCGCAAACGCATCTTGGCAACCGAGTGCGACGCCGCTCTGCTCGAAGTTGAACCAAGTCTCGAATGGCATCCGGGTCGCCGAGGCCAGCTCGCGGCAACCCTCGAAGAACTTCAAGATGCTGGGGCACTGCGCTTCTCGGTCAAGCGCGATCGAACGGCTCGTCCCGAGCTTCCTGCGTTCGTTACGCTCGCAGACGACGCGTCGCCGACGCTGGTAGTTGAGGATCGGTACATCGTCTGGCGTCCCGAACTCGCCTGGGCACACGAGCTCGCTCTGAGCTCGGGTGAACTCGATGCCCTCGGTGCAGTGCAGGCCTTCGTGCGCGACCGCGCCAGTGCACCGGTCGTACCACACCGAGAGCGCTCCTTGGAGCTCTTCGGGGACGAGAAGCGCCTCGACCGCCTGATCCGGGGTCGACTCTTCGAACCCGGCCGCCTGAGCTTGGAGCTTCTGGCCTGTCACTGGACGCCTCCGCCCATTCCGTTCGCCCCCCTACCGGGAGGTTCGGGGTTCGGTGCTCGTGTAGTTCTGGTCTCGGAGAATGCTGCCGGGTATCACTCGCTCCTGGCCACGGCCAGAGCACCGATCACCCACGTGGCCTATGGCGGCGGCGGCCAATTCGCACTCAGCGTGGCCGGGCTGGCGGATCTCGCACCGTCGCGGGTGCTCTACTTCGGCGACCTCGACGCCGAGGGCCTGGCCATCCCTCAGCGGGCGGTAGCTGCGGCCGAACAAGCCGGCTTGCCGGCGCCCGAGCCAGCAATCCAACTCTGGTCCGCACTCTGCGACCTGGCAGACCGCTACGGGCAGAGCGCTCGTCCAGTGCCGGATGACGTTGCCGTCGAACTGTGCTCGTGGATAAGCGATGGCGCGCTCATGAGGCGGATGGCCCGGGTGCTGATCTCTGGCCGGCGGGTGGCACAAGAAGCCATTGGCCTCGAGTACCTCCGCGGCCACCCACTCGACTGAGCCTTTTCAAGAGGCGGTTGCCACTGTTTGTAGACCTTGGCACCGGATCAGCCGGGCCGATCGGGTTCCGAAGACTGCATGAATCCAGATCCGGGACCGACTACGGGACGCGCCTGACCTGGTGGGCGCTGCGGTCTGAGGTGGGCGCTGCGGGACTCGAACCCACGACCTCAGCCGTGTGAAGGCTGCGCTCTAACCAGCTGAGCTAAGCGCCCTGGCGGATTTGCCGGACCATAACCGTAGCCTGCGTGAACGCGCCCACCTGCGGCGGTGGGGTGATTTGGGGAGCCCCATTGGCGCCGGTACCCTGAGGTTGTCATGTCCCCCACCGCTGGAAACGGCAGCAGCAAGCCTCAGACCTGGAGTGCCCGCCTCATGGGTGCCTTCACCGGACCCGGCCCCTCGGGGGGCTCTGAGGTGAAGACCGATCCGGCCGAGATCCTCCCGGCCGGGGAGCGCAAGGCGGCCATGTCCAACCTGGACCCGAAGGAAGCCAAGTGGGCTCTCGGTGCCTTCGTGCTGGCGACCGTTGCCGGCATCGCCATACCGGCCTATTTCGTCGCCGAGAACAAGGTCACCAAGGCCGGGAAGAACTCCATCGCCGTCGCACCAGACGCCAAACTGCTCGGTGGCGCCATCCTGATCCTCTGCGCCATCGGATTCCTGGCCCTGTGGAAGCGGAAGCGCACGCTGGTGGCCTTCGACCTCTTCCTCGTCGGCTTCGCGTTCACGATCTTCGTCGGGCTCATCGGGTTCGCCTTCATCCTCCTCGGCGGTTGGCTCATGCTGCGGGCATGGCGCATCAACAAGTACGGCACCACCAATTCCAAGGCGATCGCCCGGGAAGCGGCGGCGCGGCCGCGCGGCCGGCAGCGTAAGGAAGCCGCCCGGTCAACGTCCAAAACGGCTGCCAGTCCTGCTGAGCGAAAGCCACCGACCGCGAGCAAGCGCTACACGCCGAAGGCTCCGCCTCGCAAAAAGGTCCCCAAAGCCACCGAGTAAGCGCAACCAGCCGGAGCCCGATGGAGCCAGGGTCAGTTCGCTGGCTCAATAAGGAGCGCCGAGCGCAATAGCCGCAGCGCGTCGGTCCGACGTCGCACCAGCGAGCGGGCCGTCGGCTCCTCCCCCAGCGCGCGCAACACCTCCACCTCGGTCACCATGCCGATCACCGTGGAGTAGATGGCCAGCAACAGCAGCCGTGGATCGTGGCGACGCATCGCACCAGCGTCCATCTCCGCCTCCAGGAACGAGGAGGCTCGCTGCACCAGGGGGTCAAGAGCGAGCGTCATCTGGGTCGCCGCCGGTGGGCCCAGCCTCCCCACTTCGCGCAGGAACCCGAGCAGCTCCGGCTGGCGTGCGGCCAAGCGGAACACGGAGCGCACGACTGCCTCAACCCGCTCCCAGCCCTCCCCCGCTCCCCGGAGCGCAGTCTCGAGCGCGGCCGAGAGGTCGTCCGCGCTGCGGGCGATCACTGCTTCCAAGAGCGCGTCCTTCGACGGGAACCAGTACAGGATGGACTGCTTCGTGAGCTCGAGCCCCTTGCCGACGGCATCGAGCGACGTCGCTTCGTATCCCCGGCTGGCGAACGAGGCCAGCGCGGCATCCAGAATGCGATCCTTGGTCGACGAGCTGGTCACTTACCAAATGGTAGACAGAATCGGCGAGCGGTGGTAGACATTTCCGATGCCCATTGAGCGGGATCTCCGTGGGAAGCGCTTCTTCATCACGGGCGCCACCGGCTTCCTCGGCACCGCCCTGGTCGAGCGCATCGTCCGCTGCGTGCCCGCGGCGGAGGTGACCGTGCTCGTCCGGCCCGGACGCCGCGCTGACGCCGCTGCCCGACTCGCCCGCGAGGTGATCAAGAACGACTGCTTCGACCGTCTCCGCTCCGAGCTGGGCGACGGCTTCAACGAGGAGGTGGCGCGTCGGGTCCACGCCGTCCCCGGCGACGTCGGCCGCGACGGACTGGGGCTCGACGAGGAAGGGCGCCGTGCACTGGCGGCGGCCGACGTGGTCATCCACTCCGCCGCCACCGTCTCCTTCGACGCCCCCTTGACCCAGGCCATCGAGATCAACCTTCTTGGTCCGTCCCGCGTGGCGGCCGCGATCGTTGAGACCGGGTCGTCCGCCCACCTCATCGCCGTCTCGACCGCGTACGTCGCGAGTACCCATCAGGGCGAGGCCAAGGAGGAGCTGCTGGGCGAGAACCGCTTCACGCTCGATGTCCCGTGGGAGGCCGAGGTCAGCTCGGCGCGACGGCTGCGCGACGACCTGGAGGCCGAGTCCCGCAAGCCCGAGAGGCTGCGCGCCTTTACCAAGCAGGCCAGGGCGGAGATCGGCGCCGCGGGCGATCACCTCATTGCGTCGAAAGCGGAGAAACTGCGCGAGGAGTGGGTGAGCGGCGAGCTCGTGACGGCGGGCACGGCACGCGCGCTCTCGCTCGGGTGGCCGGACGCCTATCCCTTCACGAAGGCACTCGGCGAGCGGGCCCTCGTGGAGCAGTGGGAGGGCCGGGTGCCCATCACCGTGGTACGGCCTTCGATCATCGAGTCGGCGTTGGCCGAGCCCCGGCCCGGGTGGATCCGCGGTTTCCGGATGGCGGAGCCCATCATCGTGTCCTATGCCCGCGGGCTCCTGCGCGAGTTCCCGGGCGTACCCGAGGGCATCGTCGACGTGATCCCCGTGGACCTCGTGGTGGCCGCCATCCTCGCCGTGGCGGCGCGGGGACCGGAGCCAGGCCGGCCGAAGGTGTACCACGTCGCGTCCGGGGTGCGGAACCCGTTGCGCTACGGGCATCTCGTCGAGCTGTCGGAGGACTTCTTCAGCCGCAACCCCCTCTATGACGACCGCGGCCAACCCATCAACGTGCCCGAGTGGTCCTTCCCCGGCAGGGGGCGGGTCCAGCGGCAGCTCAAACGCGCCGATGCGGCCATGACCTTCGTGGAAAAGGTGATCACTGCCTTGCCGATCCGCGGCAAGCAGGCGCAGCTGGCCGCCCGGATGGAGGACCGGCACGCGCTGGCCAAGCGTGCCCTGGGCTACGTCGAGCTCTACGGCGCCTACACCGAGACCGACGCGCGCTACCGGGTGGACAACCTGATTGCGCTGTGGGAGGCCGGTGACGGCGACGACCATGCCCGGTTCGAATTCGATCCGGCCGCCATCGATTGGGACCACTACGTGCACGAGATCCACCTTCCTTCGGTGATCGAGCACACTCGCGTCCGCACCAAGCCCGGCCGCTCGGTGGTGGACAAGCGGCCCGAGAGGCAGCGGCGGGCCATCCTCTCCCCCGACCGGCATCTCGCCGTGTTCGACCTCGAGCACACCCTGATGTCCTCCAACGTCGTCGACACCTACGCCTGGCTCGCCAGCCGCCACCTGTCGCCGGCACGCCGAGCGCGCTTCGTGGCGGATCTCGTGCGGCAGGCGCCCGCGCTCCTGGCGCTCGACCGACGCGACCGCGGTGACTTCCTGCGCTCGTTCTACCGCCGCTTCGAGAATGCGCCCGTCGATCGATTGCGCGAGGACTCGTGGGAGCTCTTCCACCGCCAGCTCCTCACCCGGTCATTCCCCGACGGCTTCGCTCGGGTGCGCGCGCACCGGGCCGCCGGTCACCGGACGCTGCTCATCACGGGGGCGCTGGACTTCATCATCGAGCCCATTCGCCCGCTGTTCGACGACATCGTCTGCGCAGAAATGGAGTCGCGCGACGGAAGGCTGACCGGGCACCTGACCACGCTGCCGCCCATCGGCGAGGCCCGGGCACTGGTGCTGGCCGACTACGCAGGCCTGCACGGGCTCTCGCTGGAGGAGTCCGTGGCCTACGCCGACTCGGCCAGTGACCTCGCCATGCTCGAAGCCGTCGGCTTCCCGGTGGCCGTGAACCCCGAGTCCCGCCTCTCGGCCATCGCCCGGCGGCGGGGCTGGCACGTGGAGCACTGGGCCAAGGCCGAAGGCGGGTCACACCGCGCACTGCCCCTGGGGCCCTTGGACGTGAAGCAGCCCAGGGCGGTGATGGGCCGATGAGCACACTCCTGTTCGAACGGTCGCTCCCCCGCTACGCAGCGGCCCGGGTCGTGTCGTCGCTGGGCTCGGGTCGGGGCGCCGGTGTCGGCCCGCTGCGCCTGGTCGAGCAGGACGCCCCGGCGGTGCCGGCAGCCGGCTGGGTGCACGTCGAACCCGTCCTCTCGGGAATCTGCGGGTCCGACCTGGCCACGCTGGACGGACGGAGCTCGCGCTACTTCGAGGACATCGTCTCCTTTCCCTTCGTGCCGGGCCACGAAGTCGTCGGCACGCTCACCGAGGACGCCACCGGCGCCCAGGGAGACCCGCTCCCCACCGGCAGCCGCGTGGTCCTGCAACCGGTGCTCGGGTGCGCCGCCCGGGGGATCGAACCGCCGTGCCCCGCCTGCCAAGCCGGGCACGTGGGCAACTGCGGACATGTCGCCTTCGGCCACATCCGCCCCGGCCTGCAGACGGGCTTCTGCGCCGACACCGGAGGCGGCTGGTCGAGCTCGGGGCTCGTGGCGCACTCCAGCCAGCTCTATGCAGTGCCCGACGGTCTCAGCGACGAAGACGCGGTGACGGTCGAACCGGTGGCCTGCGCGGTGCACGCCGTGCTCGGCGCACCGATCACCGAGGGTGACGTCGTGGCAATCGTCGGGGCGGGCACGCTCGGCCTGCTCGTCACCGCAGCCCTCACGCATCTTGTCGGCCTGGGTCGCTGCCCGACGCCCGCGGCCGTGCTCGTCGGGGCCCGCTACGCCCATCAGCAGCGTCTGGCCCGCGAGTTGGGGTGCACGGAGGCGCTGCCCGCCGACCAGCTGGGCCGCGCCGTCCGCCGGCACTCGCGCTCGCTGTCCTACGGCGGGGCGTCGGGGGTGACGGCGACACTCTCGAGCGGCGCCGATGTGGTGATCGACTGCGTGGGCAGCCCCGAGTCGATTGCGCAGTCTCTGGCCATGGTGCGGCCGCGGGGCACGGTGGCACTGGTCGGCATGCCGGGCAAGGTGACGGTGGACCTCGCCCCCCTCTGGCACCGCGAGGTCCGCTTGGCCGGGGCCTACGCCTACGGGACGGAGCGGAGCCCCGGAGCGGACGAGGGCATCTCCACCTTCTCGCTGGCCTTCGACGTCGCCGCCGCGCAGCACACCGGGCAGCTGGTGTCGGCCACCTACCCACTGGCGCGTTTCGAAGACGCCGTCGCCCACGCAGGCAGCGCCGGCCGCCGTGGGGCCGTCAAGATCGCATTCGACGTACGGAAAGGACCGATCCGATGAGTCGCCGTCCAGGCTTCGTCCTCGAGGTGGACAGATCGACGCCACCGACACTGTTCTGGAGCGGCGAGGGCTTCGGCCTCGAGACGCTGCCCGAAGGCAGTCGCGTCATTTACGCCCCTGAGCCAATGAAGGCGATCGAGGATCCGCACCGCGCCATCCGCCACGCGTTGCTGCACCCCGAGGGCGACCGCGACCCGTTGCCGGCTCTCCTCCGCCCGGGTATGAAGCTCACGATCTGCTTCGACGACGTCTCGCTGCCGCTGCCACCAATGGAGGCACCCGACATCCGTCAGATGGTGATCGAGACCGTGCTCGACATGGCGGCGGAGGCCGGCGTCGACGACCTGGAGCTAGTGGCTGCGCTGGCTCTGCATCGCCGCATGACGGAGGACGAGCTACGCCACGCCCTGGGCGACCGGGTCTATGACGCCTTCGCCCCCCACGGCCTGCTGACCCAGCACGACGCCGAGGACCCTGGCAACCTCCTCTTCATCGGCGAGACAGACCAGGGCGAGGAGGTGGAGATCAACAAGCGGGCCGCCACCTCGGACCTGCTGGTCTACGTCAACATCAACCTGGTCTCCATGGACGGTGGCCACAAGAGCGTGGCGACGGGGCTGGCCAGCTACCGCAGCCTGCGCCACCACCACAACCCGCAGACGATGCGCCATTCGAAATCGTTCATGGACCAGCCGGCCTCCGAGTTGCACTCGTCGAACTGGCGCATGGGCCGACTCATCGCGGAGTCGGGGGTGAAGATCTTCCAGATCGAGACGACGCTCAACAACGACACGTTCCCCTCGAACTTCGGATTCCTGCAGAAGCGGGAATGGGAGTGGTCGCTGCGCGACCGCGCCACCTATGCGGCCACGTCGACGGCGCTGTCCAAGGTGCCGCCGCGCCTGGCCCGTCAGATCTTTCACTCCATCCGCTCCCCCCACGCCCTGACCTCGGTGCAGGCGGGCGAGGTGGAGGCCGTCCACGCGCTCACCACGGCCAACGTCTGGGCCCAGCAGGGGGTCGACGTCGAGGGCCAGACCGACATCCTCACCATGGGCCTGCCCTACATCTGCCCCTACAACGTGAACTCCATCATGAACCCGATCCTCGTGGCCTGTCTCGGTCTCGGCTACTTCTTCAACATGTACCGCGGGAAGCCGCTCGTGCGCGAGGGCGGAGTGGTGATCATGAAGCACCCGACCCGACCCGAGTTCCACCCCGGCCATCACCCGAGCTACATCGACTTCTACGAGCAGGTGCTGACACAGACGGTTGACCCGGTGCAGATGCACAAGGAGTTCGAGGAGTCCTTCGCCACCGACCCGTGGTACGTGCACCTCTACCGGACCGGCCACGCCTACCACGGCGTGCATCCCTTCTACATGTGGTACTGGTGCGCGCACGCGATGGCGCACCTGGGCCGCGTCATCGTCGTCGGTGGCGACAGCAAGGCCGTGCGCCGGCTCGGCTTCTCACCGGCGAGCTCACTGGACGACGCCCTCGAGATCGCCTCCGACGTCGTCGGACCCTCGCCCACCTTGACCCACATGCACAACCCGCCGATCTTGATGTCGGACGTGCACTGATGGCGGCCCCGGGGCTACGGGGTCGCATTCGGTCGGCCCGCTTCCCTCTCGCCGCACCCTCCTGGCCGACGACGGTCGAGCGACCCGATCCCGAACGCAAGGTGGGGCTCGACTACGACCACGAGTGGTCGCGCCGCTATCCCGTCCGGCTGGCCCGGGCGGTGGTCATGGACAACGTCACCCGACCGACGGCCCGACTGCTGGCGCCCGCGACGGTACGCGGACTCGAGCACCTCCAGCACGTTGAGGGGCCCGTGATCTTCGCGGCCAACCATGCCAGCCACATCGACACCCCCTTGTTGCTCACGACCTTGCCGGTGGAGTTCCGCCACCGCACCGTGGTGGCGGCGGCCTCGGACTACTTCTTCGATCGCACCTGGAAGTCGGTGCTGTGGTCGTTCGCGCTGGCCGCGATACCGATCGAGCGCAGCAAGGTGAACCGGAAGTCGGCCGACACGGCAGCCGAGCTGGTCGGGGACGGCTGGAGCCTCGTCATATTCCCAGAGGGCGGCCGCTCACCCGACGGCTGGACACAGCCGTTCCGGGGCGGGGCCGCCTACCTGGCGCGACGAACAGGGCGTCCGGTCGTGCCGGTGTACCTCCACGGGACGCGGCACGTGCTGCCGAAGACGGCGGAACCGGGCGCGCGTGCACCTGGCGGGTCCGGCACCGAGGCCCAGCGGGGGCGGCGGCTGCGCCGCTCCCCCATCGCCGTCCTCTTCGGGGCGCCGATGACGCCGGACGAAGGCGAGAACGCACATCGTTTCTCGGACCGGGTCGAGGCCGCGGTCGCCAGCCTGTCACGGGAGGTCCACTCGGACTGGTGGCAGGCCAGGCGCTCGGTTAGCGCAGTGGCGCCGGTCGAGGGGGCCGAGACGGCGCACCGGGGACCGGTGGCGTCGCCCTGGCGTCGGGCCTGGGCTCTCGACGATCCGCCGTCGCGGGAGCGGGGCTCGGAGTGGCCGGACTGACCAGCTGAGGTTCGGTCAGGCCGTCGGTCGGGGACGTCCGCTGGATCGACGACGAGGTGGGCTCAGAGCAGGGAACGCGAGACGAGGATCGTCGTCTCGGCCAGTCCGGCGTCGCGGTGCACCAGTCCGACCTGGTACTCGGGGTCCCGGATCATGTCGACGAAGGCGTCGGTCCCCGGGTACTGCATGATGGCGATCTGGTCCCAGGGAGCGGTCGGGCCGATCAGGACCTGGAGCACGTCGTCGTAGAGGACGAGCGCCCCGCCCCTCCGGACGACGTGGTCCAGCGCGACTGCCCCGTAGCGGCCGTAGGCCTCGGCGCCGGTGAGACCGGCGCCGGCCAACTCATGTCCCTCCGGATACCGCGCCGCGGCGCGGTAGGACAACAGATTCACGAACTGCAGGGGCCCGTCCTCGCCGGACGCCAGCAACGCCCGCAGCTGATCCTCGCCGGGATTGATGCCCCCGAAGCCGTGCGCTCCCAGCTCGCGGATCAGCGCGCCCACCTCCTCCTCGCTCCACTGCGCCACGTTGACTCCTCCCGGGACGGCGTGCCGCGGGATGGTAGCAAGCGTGCCAGGCTGGGGCCGCCCGTCCGACCTAGGGTGCGCTGCGATCGCGAATCCAGGAGGCGTATCCCATGCAGACGATCATCCTCGGCAGTGGCAGCCCGCTGCCCGATCCCGGGCGCGCCGGGCCGTCGACCCTGGTGCGCACCGGCGCGGGCGATCTGCTCTTCGACTGCGGGCGTGGCGTCCTCATGCGTGCCGCCGCCGCCGGCTCGGCCGCGGGAGCGCTGCGCGGGCTCTTCCTGACCCACCTGCACAGCGATCACACCACCGACCTCAACGACGTCTTCACATCGCGCTGGATCACGTCCTTCCAGCCCCAACCGCTCCCCGTCTACGGCCCGGTCGGCACGGCGTCGCTGCTGCAGGCAACCGAGGCCATGCTGGAGCTCGACATCGGCTACCGCCTGACCCACCACGACGATCTGCAGTGGCGGCCGTCGGCAGAGGTGGTCGAATGCGAACGCGGCACGGTGCTGCAGGACGCGGAGGTCCGGATCACCGCCGCGCCCACCGATCACGCCCCGGTTCGCCCCACCGTGGGCTTCCGGGTGGAGGAGGGCGCACGGTCCGTCGTCATCGCGGGTGACACGGTCCCGTGCGCCGGGCTGGACGAGCTCTGTGCCGGCGCAGACATGCTCGTGCACACGGTGGTGCGACCCGATCTGATCGAACCGATCGGCCTGCCCCGGCTACTCGACGTCCTCGACTACCACTCGTCGGTCGAGGACGCGGCGCAGACTGCGGCGCGCGGCGCCGTGGGGACCCTCGTCCTCACCCACCTCGTCCCGGCGCCGCAGCCGGGGACCGAACCGGAATGGATCGCACTGGCCAGCAAGCACTTCGACGGGACGGTGGTCCTGGCCCACGACCTCCTGACGCTGGACGTGGGCCCGGCCGCCTGACGTCCGTGTCCGACGTGTTCCGCGAGGCGTCGGCGTTCTACATGGCGGGCCGTCCGCCCTATTCGCGTCAACTCCTGTCCGTCCTGCGGGGCGAGCTGGGCCCGTACTCCGGCGGGCGCCTGCTCGATATCGGGTGCGGCCCGGGTGTCCTGACGCTCGAGCTGGCGCCGGCGTTTGACGAGTGCGTGGGCATCGATCCTGATCCCGGCATGCTCGCCGAGGGTCGGCGGCGGGCCGAGGAAGCGGGTCTCACGCGTCTGCGCTGGGTCGAGGGGACCGCCGAAAGGCTCGGCCAGCTCGACCTCGGCCCGTGCCGGCTGGTGACCTTCGGCCAGTCCTACCACTGGACGGCCGGCGTGCCGGTCCTCGATGCCGTCCATGCGCTTCTGGAGCCGGCGGGCGCCGTCGCCCTCGTCGGCCATCGGGTCGGGGGCGCCCGGAGCCGGCGGGGCCCGGACTGCCGAGGATCCCGGAGGCGGAGATAGGGGAGCTCGTGCGGCAGTTCGCCACCGACGACGCGCTGCGCCTGAAGGCTCGACGCTCGGCACCCCACCTCCACGAAGCCGACCTGCGGGCGTCGCGCTTCGGTGCGTGCCGCACGATCTACGCACCCGGGCGCTCCGACCTCGTGCGCGATGTGGAGTCGGTCCTGGCGGGCTACTACTCGACGTCCTACGCCGCCCCACGCCACTTTGGGGCCCGCCGGGCCTCCTTCGAGGACGCGGTGCGGACGCTGCTGCGCGAACGCTCGCCGACAGGGCTGTTCTGGGACTGGCCGGGCGACACCGAGATCGTGCTGGCGTCGGCGTCGCCGCGGGCGGGACGGGGTAGGCACTCAGAACACGATGGCCCCCGCCTGGGCACGCGGGTCGCTTGTCGGCACGATTTTCTTGCCCAACGGGGCGATGGCCACGGCGGCCAGTCTGAAGTTCCCGAGGCCGAGCGGGATGCCGATGATGGTGAGGCAGAGCACCACGCCGAGGAGCAGGTGGGACAGGGCCATCCACCACCCCGCCAGGACGAACCACAGGACGTTGGCCACCGTGGAGGGTGCACCGGCCTCGGAGTTGCGCACGACGGCCCGCCCGAACGGCCACAACACGAATGCGGCCAGCCGGAAGCAGGCCAACCCGAAGGGGATGGTGATGATAAGGAGGCACAGCACCAGGCCGGCCAGCACGTACCCGATCGCCAGCCACAAGCCCGAGAGCACGAGCCAGAGCAGATTCAGCACCGTTCGCATCGAAGTCCGTCCTCCCCCGTACCTGTCCGTTCCGTCAGTTCTCTACGGGCGCCTGCGGCGGCGCTTGCCACCGACCGTCGCGAGCCGTTCCTCGCGCAGGCTCTCGGACGCCCCGTCGTCCAACGGGTCGAGCGGCACGTCGCCCCGTGCCCAGGAGAGCAGCCGGTCGGCGAACGCCGGATTGCGCGCCAGCACCGGACCGTGGAGGTACGTCCCGACGACGCGACCCTGCACGGCTCCCTCGCTCCCGTCGCCGTCGCCGTTGCCCACCCCGACGACGACCTGCCCCAGCGCCAGGGTCCCCTCCCGTCGCGACGTCGTGCCGCCGTGATTCTCGAAGCCGGTCAGGGTGGGCAGCGGTCCGAGCGACGACGGGTCCATCTCGACCAGCACTTCGCCCACCGCCCGCAGCCCGGTTCCCTTCAGCGTGTCGACGCCGAGGAGCCCGACTCCCTCATGCGGATCACCAGCGGCGCCGGGGAACGTGCGCCCGACGATCTGGAACCCGGCGCAGACCGCCAGGACCACGGCACCACCCGCCACGCGCCGGGCCAGCGTGCCGTCCTCGATGAGTGTCCGCGCGGCGCGGACCTGCGGACCGTCCTCTCCCCCACCCAGGCAGTAGACGTCGGCCTCGGGAAGGCGACGGTCGGAGGGCGCCTGCAGCAGCTCGACGTCGAGGCCGCGCCAGGCAACCCGCCGGGCCAGCACCAGACCGTTCCCGCCGTCACCGTACGTGCCCAGCAGGTCGGGGTAGACGACTGCGATGCGCAACGGTTTCGTCATTCCGCCGCGCCCAGCAGGTCGTGGAAGGCGGTGTAGTTCCCGACGACATCGACCACACCGTCCCCGGGTTCCGACCCGCCGGCGGCGCGGCGGACGGCCTGCACGGGCTCGGGCTCGGTGGTGTGGGGCACTCCGCCATAGTGCAGACGGACCGACAGGTCACGGAAGCGGTCCCCGGTGGCCACCACGGGGCGATCGGCCAGGCGTTCGAAGGGGACGTCCCACAACCAGCTGGGGTCGGCACCATCGGCGATCCGCGCGTTGATGCTGACCACGACCGGCGCGTCCGACGCGGCCACGAGGTCGAGCAGCTCGTCCCAGCCCGCCGGGTTCTTGGCCAGCATCAGCCGGGCCCGCGCGTCGCCGAACGCGCGGACCGTAAAGCGACCCGCCACCTCCCGCACAGCTTCCATGGCGGCCAGGGCGTCGAGGGCGTCGATGCCGGACGCCTCGGCGGCCACGGCCGCCATCAACGCGTTGGACTGGTTGAACCGACCGGGCAACAAGAGTCGCAGGGGGGCCGTTCGCCCGTCGGCCCACTCGCCGCTCGCCACCCCGTCCGCCGTGAACACGAGAGTCGCCTCCGGGTCGGGACGGGCAAAGCCACAGCTCGCACACGACCAGTCGCCATCCGTGAACGCGATGCGGCCTTCGCAGGAAGGGCAGCCGACGGCATCGTGCTGCCAACGAAGGCCGGCACCCACCCAGTGCACGTCGCGGGCGGCGCCCGCCCCCCACACCACCAGGGGGTCGTCGGCGTTGGCCACGACGTGGGTGCGCGGGGCGGCCGCCAGCGCCGCCCGCCAACGCCCCGCGATCATGCGCACCTCGTTGGTCCGGTCGAGCTGGTCCCGCGACAGGTTGAGCAGCACCACCGTGGCGGCCGACGTGGCGGTGAGCACGCGGGGCAGGTAGACCTCGTCGGTCTCGAGAACCGCACGCGGGGCGTGGGACCCCGCCAGCGCGGCAACGTGCCCCGGGGGCATGTTCGAACCGGTCTCGTTGCTCACGACAGCGTCGCCCGTGGCGCCGAGCGCCACCGTGAGCAGCCGAGTCGTCGTGGTCTTCCCATTGGTGCCGGTGACGAGGGCGATCTGGTGTCCCGCGCTCAGGTGCTCGAGCAGGCGGGGGTCGAGCCGGAGCCCGGCCCGGCCACCGGCCACCGTGCCGTGGCCGCGCCCGAGCCGGCGCGAGGTGGCGTTGACGGCGCGCGTCGTGGCGCTGGCGAGCTGTGCCCTCACCGAGGGGGCTTGCTGCGAGCCAACTCCTCGGCGGTCGGCTCGTGACGCACCCGGGCCTCGGGGGGCAGCAGCGCGCTGATGGCCGCCATGATGGCCGACGTGTCCGCCTTCGCGTTGGTGAGCGACAACGGCACCGGCCGGCCCACCCGCACCCTGACCTTCGGGGGATTGCGCACCAGGGTGAAGTCCGGCACCCGCGCCGAGCGCGGCCACACCTTCTCGGTGCCCCACAGCCCGACGGGCACGACCGTGGCGCCCGTCGACGCCGCCAGCCGGGCCGTCCCCGTCTTGCCGTGCAGCACCGGGTCGAAGAAGTCGTACCCGCGCGGGATGGTGCCCTGCGGGAGCACGATCACCACCTCCCCCGCCCTCAGCGCGGACTCGGCAGCCCGGAGGGGCTGGCCCGACCCGCTGCCGCGATCGACCGCGATACCGCCGATGGCACGGGCGATCATCCCGACGACGGGTGCGTCGAAGATCTCCTTCTTGCCGAGGAAGCGCACGGGGCGACCGATGCCACGCGCCACGAGGGCCAGCGCGGCCACGTCGAAGTAGCTCCGATGGTTGGAGGCCAACAGCACCGGACCGCGGGACGGCACGTGCTCCACGCCGGCGATGTCGAAGCGCGCGTAGGGGAAGGAGAGCTTGCGCACGAACGGGCGGAGCAGGTGGTACGGCTCGAGCCCGATGACACTGGGAACACCGGGGGGACGGTCCCAATACTCCACCGGCCAGCGACGCGCCGTGGCCACGATGGTGAGCGAGGGATCGGGATTGACGGCGTGGGGCCTGCCCACGCTCGACAGAAGCGGCACGTCGAAGATGCTGTCGCTGCAGGCGTGGCAGTCGGCCAGGTCGATCCGATTGTCGGCGGTCCAGGCTCGCACGGCGTGGAGCTTGCCCGTGCCCCACACGAAGCCCTCGTAGAGGCGGCCCGTGTAACGGCCGTCTTCGACCTCGTAGGCCGTCGCGATCAGATCGTCGAAGCCGATGGCCTCCGCGAAGGGGGCGATCAGGTCGGCGGGCGTCGTGGTCGACAGCACCAGGCGGTGGCCCTGGGCCCGGAAGGCAGCCAGGCGTTGGGGCGCAAACGGGGCAACGATCTCGCTCAGTGCCGCGACCGCCCGTCGGCCGGCCGCCTGGACCTGCTCCTGCCGCCAGCCCCGGGCCACGCGGGCCGCCGCCCGCACGAGTCCCATGGAGAGCAGGTTCTCGCCCAGACGGTCGTTGACCGCGTAGAGGATCTTGTCGCCGGGGAGCGAGCGCCCCTCGGGCAGCACGCCCTCCTGCGTGAGGGCACGACTGAGGATCTGACCGGAGGCCCGGTGCAGAAGGGTTCGGTCGAGGTCGATGAAGACGGCGCTCTTCGCCACGGACAGGGAGCCTAAAGCAGTTCGATCGCGGGTCAGAGGGCTTCCGGGTGCCTCCGAATTCGGGGCCGGAATTAGGAGAAGGGATCGCCGGGGGGGGTGGGCGATCCCTTCTCGAGACTCATCAGGGTCAGAGGGGGGGCTTCCGATTCCCTGCGGTCTGATGTTCATTCTGGCGGCATATCGGCGATCAGTCAACCAGCTTTAGGAGATACTTTCCATCAGTTATAGTGATGCCACGCATAACTGCGGCAAGCGCTTCAAGGAGAGGTGATCCGTGGAGCTGAAACACCTGCAAGCACTTCTGGGCATCGCGGACACCGGCAGCTTTTCCGCCGCCGCCACCTCCATCGGCACCGTGCAATCCAACGTATCGGCGCACGTCGCCCGACTGGAGCGCGAGCTCGACGTGCAGCTGGTCGATCGGGCCTCGGGGCGCCTGACCGAGGAGGGCGAGGTGGTCGTGGCCCGGGCGCGCCAGGTGATGAACGAGCTCGACGCGATGGTCTCCGACGTGACGGCGCTGCGGGCGGAGGTCATCGGCACGGTCCGTTTGGGCATGATCGGGACGACGGGCCGCTGGCTGGTGCCCCAACTCTTCGACCTCCTGCGGGTGCGCCACCCCCACATCCACCTGAACGTCGCCGAAGGTTCGAGCGTCCAGCTAGAACAGCAACTCGCCTCGGGCCAGCTCGACCTGGCCGTGGTGACGTTCCCCCTGAGCGGCGACGAGATCATGGCGGCCCAACTCTTCGACGAGGACCTGGTGGCTGTCCTGCCGGCGGGACATTTCCTGGCAGAGGAGACGTCGCTCCCCCTCGAGCGCCTGGCGGAGGTCGAGCTCCTGCTGCCGGCGCCCGGGACGGCCCTGCGCGCCGAGATCGACGGCGCCACCGGTCCCGCCCGCATCGCCCTGCGGCCTGCCATGGAACTCGACGGCGTACGCCTGATCGCCTCCTTGGCCTTCGACGGCTACGGGGCGGCCATCCTGCCGGCCACGGCCGTACCGGGCCACCTGCGCGGGCGGTTCTCGGTGCTGCCGGTCACCGGGCTCCCCCGGCGGCGGGTCGGCGTGGCCCAGCGGCGGCGCGGTCTGCCGTCGGCCCCGGCGAGGGCGGTCATCGACGTGCTGGGAGTCGTGGTGAACGACGTGCTCTCCATGCCCGAGGGCATCCATCCCACCTGAGCGTTGCCGACCGCGCGACCCGGCCCGGTCGCGCGGAGCCGCCCGGCACCCCGTTCAGGGTGCCGGCTGGGGCTCCCGCCACATGGTCCAGACGGGAGGTCCGTCGCCGGGGAGCGGCACCTCCTCCACGACCTCGAATCCGTGCCGCCGGTAGAAGGGGAGGTTGCGCTCCTTGGACGACTCGAGGTAGCAGGGGACGCCCTCCGCGTCGCAATGCTCGAGGACGGGGGCGAGCAATGCACTGCCCACACCGGTGCCCTGCCTGTCCACGGCGGTGCCGAGCGTGGCGAGGTACCAGTGCGGCTCGTGCGGGTGTTTGGACTCGATGAGCGCCAGCAGGCGCAGCGTGGTTCCCAGGTTGGAGGCCACGAAGGGCAGGACGGGCAGCATGGTGAGGATCGCGCCGAGCCCCGTGTGCAGCGGTTTGCCGGCCGGTGCCCAGATGGCCGAGCCGGCGTAGCCCTCCGTCGTGTAGCAGCCGCCGAAGGGGAGATAGTCGGCCCGCATCTGGGTGCGGAAATAGACCCGCAGGGCGGCCTCTCTGCGTTTCTCGTTGCGGAAGATGTGGGAGATGACGGGGTCGTCGAAGAAGGTCCGCGCCAGTTGCGCGGCCATGGCGGCGACGTCGTCATCGGTGGCTCGCCGGACTACGGGCAGGGCAGTTTCGAGAACCATGACAGGGTCGATGGTGGCAGAGGCCCGGGCCATTCGCCACCCGGCGACGCCGTGGCACGGGACTGGCCCTGCCGTCGCGCCCCCGGATGTGGCCCAGCGTCGGCCGCCCCCCCGGGTGCGTTAGCGTCCGTCCCCATGCAGCGTCTGACCCCACCGTCTGGAGCGGCGACCGCTCCGCCCGATATCGGGGGAACGCCCGCCCGGGGCCGCACCTCACTGCCCCAACGCACACGGGGGTCGCACGCCCCGATGACCACCGCGTGCTGAGAATCGGGATCCTGGGGGCGGCGCGTATCGCCCCCACCGCCCTGATCAAACCGGCCCGCAGAGTCGGGGTGGCCGCGGTCGTCGCCGTGGCGGCGCGCGACCGCGAGCGCGCCACCGAATTCGCCCGCAAGCAAGGCATTCCCCGCGTCCTGGGCAACTACCAAGAGCTGGTGCACGACCCCGAGATCGACGCCGTGTACAACCCGCTCCCCAACGGCCTGCACGGGCACTGGACCATCGCCGCCCTCAAGGCCGGCAAGCACGTCCTTTGCGAGAAACCGTTCACGGCCAACGCCGACGAGGCCCGAGCCGTGGCGGAGGCGGACAACGGCAACCCAGGCGTGGTCGTCATGGAGGCCTTCCACTACCAGTACCACCCGTTGACCAAGCGCCTGGTGGAGATCGTCCGCTCGGGCGAGCTGGGCAACATCACCAAGGTCGACGTGGCCTTCTCGGCCCCGCTCTGGAAGAAGGGCGACATCCGCTACCAGCTGGCCCTGGCCGGCGGCGCCACCATGGACATGGGCTGCTACCCGGTCAGCCTGCTGCGCCTCCTGGCCCCCGGGCCCCGCGTGATCGGCGCCGAGGCAAAGCTCTCCTCCCCCGGCGTCGACCGGGCCATGGATGCCCACTTCTCCCTGCCCGACGGCGGGAGCGCGCACATCGGCTGTTCCATGTTCTCGTCCTCGGTGTTGCGCCTCCACGCGGAGATCACGGGCGACAACGGCAAGATCTCCGTCTTCAATCCCTTCAGCCCCCAGTTCGGGCACCGGATGAAGGTGACGACCTCGCTCGGCACCCGCAAGGAGCGGTTCAGCCGAAAGGCCTCCTACGATTTCCAGCTCGAGGCCTTCGTCGCCGCGGCGGAGGAGGGGGCGTCGTTCCCGACGACGGCCGCCGACGCGATCCGTACGATGGAGCTCATCGACGCCATCTACAGCTCCGCTGGCCTCCCGCTCCGCCAGCCGACTCCGGTCGGCTGATGCCGCTCGCCGCCGACGAGCTCACGGCACTGGCAGATGCCGCGCTGGATGCCGCCGCGAGCTGTCAGGCGGCCGAGCTGCGGGTCGAACGGATCCGCAGCCAGACCGTGCGCCTCCACGACGCCCGTCCCGAGACGACGGCCGACAATACGAACTTCGGCATGGGCGTGCGCGTCGTCGCCGATGGCGCGGTGGGCTTCGCCGCCACGGTCGACGTGCGGCCGCAGGAGGCGGCCAACCTGGTCCGCCGGGCCCTGGAGATGGCAAAGGTCACGAGCAGGGCGGGCGGCGGACGCGTCGAACTGGCGCCCGAGCCGTCGCACGGCGACGTCACGTGGTCGAGTGCATTCGAGATCGACCCGTCCACCGTGCCGCTGTCCGAGAAGGTGGCGCTGCTGGCCGAGTGGAGCGGGCGCCTCGGTGACCACGACGCCGTCTCCCATACGTCGGCGTCGCTGCTCGCCGTGTCGGAGCAGAGCTACCTGGCCGACCTCAACGGGACGCGGGCCACCCAGCACCGGGTCCGCCTGCAGGCGCAACTCGAGGCGCTGGCCCTGTCGGACAGCGGCTTCGAGACGATGCGCACGCTGGCACCACCGGTGGGCCGCGGCTGGGAGTTCCTGACCGGTCCGACGTCCGCCGGTGGCTGGCACTGGGACGCCGAGCTGGAGGAGCTGCCCGAGCTCCTGGCCGAGAAGTTGCGGGCCCCCTCGGTGGAGGCCGGGACGTACGACCTCGTCGTCGACCCGTCGAACCTCTGGCTCACGATCCACGAATCCATCGGGCACGCCACCGAGCTCGACCGGGCGGTCGGGTACGAGGCGGCCTACGCCGGAACCTCCTTCGCCACCTTCGACAAGCTGGGCACGCTCGCCTACGGCTCCCCCGTCATGCACGTGACGGGCGATCGCACGGTGGAGCACGGGCTGGCCACCGTGGGCATCGACGGGGAGGGCGTGGCGGGCCAGTCGTTCGACCTGGTGCGCGAGGGGACGCTGGTGGGCTACCAGCTCGACCGCTCCATCGCCCACGCAATGGGTTTCGAGCACTCCAACGGATGCGCCTTCGCCGACTCGCCGATGCACGTACCGATCCAGCGCATGGCCAACGTGTCGCTGGCGCACTCCGGCGACGACGGTCCGCGCACCGAGGAGCTGATCGGCGGCGTCGACCGGGGTGTGTACATCGTGGGCGACAAGAGTTGGTCGATCGACATGCAGCGCTACAACTTCCAGTTCACCGGGCAGCGCTTCTACCGGATTGAGGACGGCAAGCTGGCGGGCCAGTTGAAGGACGTCGCGTATCAAGCCACCACCACCGACTTCTGGGGCGCCATGGAGGCCGTCGGCGGCGCGTCCACCTGGGTGCTCGGCGGCGCGTTCAACTGCGGCAAGGGCCAGCCGGGGCAGGTGGCACCGGTGTCGCACGGCTGCCCGTCCGTCCTGGTGCGGGGGGTGCGGCTGCTCAACACGCGCGAGGAGTCGGGGCGCTGAGCCTGCAACGGGAGCACGGTATGACCGGGGCGACGGGGTGACCGCGGCACGCGGTCATCCGAACTCGCCGGTGACGGTGGTGCGGCCGTGATCCCGGCGCAGGAACTCGTGGGGCGCGGCGTGGCCTCGGCGGAGGCGCTCGGGGCGGACGGCTGCGTCGTGCTGGTCGAGGAAACCAGCCACGTCGATGTCCGCTTCGCGTTGAACACGACCACGACCAACGGGGTCCAACGCGGACGCTCGGTCAGCGTGATCGCGCTGGCCGGCGGGTCGGTCGGTTCGGCCCGGCGGACCGGGGTGGTCGGCGCGGACGGTGTCGCCGAAATGGCGGCGGCGGCCCTGGCCGACGCGCGGGAGGCACCCCCGGCCGAAGATGCCTTCGCCCTCGTCGAGGTGGCGGAGGCCCGCCCGGCGCGCGACTTCGGGCTCGACCCCGAGGAGACCGACTCGGGCGCGCTGGAGGTGGTCCTGTCCGCGCTGGCGGGCGCCTTCGGACGCGCCCGGCTCCGCGACGCCGTCCTGGCCGGCTTCGCCGAACAGGACCTGGCCACGCTCTACCTCGGCAGCTCGACCGGGGTGCGGCTCTCCCATGCTCAGCCGACGGGAGCGGTGAGCCTGGTCGGACGGACGACGGACGGGACCGGCTCGGCCTGGACCGCCGAGCCCACGATTGCGCCCTCCCTCGAGCAGATGGAAGAGGAGATCTGGCGCCGTCTCGACTGGGGCACGACGCAGATCCCGCTCGAGGCCGGCCGCTACGAGGTGATCATGCCACCCTCGGCCGTGAGCGACATGATGGCCACGCTGGCCTTCGACGCGCTGGGGGTCAGGACGCCGAAGACGGCCGTACCGTCTTCTCCAAGGAGGGTGGGGGGACACGGGTCGGCGAGACGATCACCACGCTGCCCTTCTCGCTCTACAGCGACCCTTTCGAGCAGGGCATCGCGTGCACGCCCTTCGTCGCAACCGAGGCGAGCAGTTCGGAGGTCTCGGTCTTCGACAACGGCCTGCCGAGCGCGCGCACCGAGTGGCTGCACGGCGGTGTGCTGGCCCGGTTGCGCTACCACCGGGCCGGCGCGGCGAGGTCCGGCGTCGAGATGGCGCCGTACATCGACAACCTGGTGCTGCGCTGCGGCGACCTCGACGGTGGGTCGCTCGACGACATGGTGGCGCGTACCGAGCGCGGGCTCCTGCTCACCTGCCTCTGGTACATCAGAGAGGTCGACCCGGCCACCCTCCTGACCACGGGGCTCACCCGCGACGGCGTCTACGTGATTGAGGACGGTGCGGTGATCGGGGCGGCGAACAACTTCCGCTTCAATGAGAGCCCGGTCGATCTGCTGGCTCGGGCCACGGAGGTCGGCACCCCGGTGCGCTCGCTGGGACGCGAGTTCGGCGAGTACCTCAACCGGACGATCATGCCGCCCCTGCGGATCCCCGACTACAACATGAGCTCGGTCAGCCAGGCCAGCTGAGCGGGGTCACGCTCCGCGCCCACGCCCACGGCGGCCACGCCCGCTCCCGCGCTCGACGCGGGCGCCGCGCCTCGACGAGGAGCCGTTGCGCCGTGGACACGAACGAACCCTCCCGTTCGATCTGCCGGTGCAGGCGGCGCAGCTCGGCGTCGTAGGCCTCGGGTGTGAAATCCGGCACCGTCCAGTGCACCTTGCGCAGGAAGTACACCACCGCACCCACGTCGTAGAACTCCACCCGCAGCGCGCACGCCCGCAGGTCCACGACCTCCAGCCCCTGGGACTCGGCCCCGGCCCGCGCGCTCGCCCCGCTGCGGCCCTCGTTGACCGGCCGGGGGCCCATCATGAACTCGGTGAGCTCGCGGTTGGTGCCAGGACCGATCTGCTGCGACAGGTATGTGCCACCCGGTCGCAGCACGCGGGTGATCTCCCCCCACAGAACGACGACGGGATGGCGGCTCACCACGAGGTCGAACGAGGCGTCGGCGAAGGGCAGCGTGGGCGCATCCGCCACGGCGACGACCCGGCCACCGAGCGGGCGCAGGCGCTGCCGCGCCACCTCGACGTTGGGCCGCCAGCCCTCGGTGGCCACCAGGAGCGCGGGCGGCCGCGCCACGGTGGCGAGCACCTCCCCGCCTCCCGTCTCGATGTCGAGCGCGGCATCGGCATGGGCCATGCGCTCACCCATGAGGCGGGCGTAACCCCACGGCGGTCGTTCCTCGGTGGCGCGGCCCTCGAACCAGGAGAAGTCCCACCCCTCGACGGGGACCGCCGCGGCCTCCGCCACCAGGCTCTTCGAAGCCGGTCATGGCACCGATGTCAGTGACCGCGTCCCCGTGCGGACGGTGGCGCAGCCGGCCGCTCCGGTGTCAATGGCCGGCTTTCAACGATCGGCACCCGCCTGGACACTGACATGGGCCGGCGGCGTGCGAGCGTTGACCGTGTTGACCTGCTCGGATGTCGTGTGCCGGTTCCCACCGGCGGCGTCCCGGGCGATCTGCCCGACGAACACGATCGAGCCCCAGACGATGGCGAAGATCATCCAGGACCGGGCGGCACCCTGCAGGATCAGGGTCCCCCGTGATCGCTGCACATCCTGCGGGGACGGCGTCGACGTGCGCTCCCATTGTGAAGGCGGGGGCATGGCCCCGGGAGGTGACCCCGGTGGCGCGGGCTGCGGCGGTGGCCATCCGGGCGGCGGCGCCGGTGGGGCGGCATCCGCCGGCGGCGTGGCCGCCTGCTCGCCCGGTGCGCCCGGCGCGGAGGGGTACGTGAGACGGCGGGGCCGGCGGGGCCGGCGGGGCGGGCGGGGCGGGCGGCGGAGAACCTGGGGTGCCGGCGGGAGTCGGGCCAGCTGCTGGAGGCACAACTGGAGGCACAAAGGGAGGCGGCGTGTACCCCGTGCTCACCACGACCGTGTCTCCCAGCATGCCCCAGGCGTACTCCGAGGTGAGCATGGAGAACCACGCGTTGAAGCGGACCTGGTAACGCAGCAGGACCGAGTAGGGGTCATAGAGCGCCGGCGGCATGCTGCCCGTGATGAGCACGACGATCCACATGATGAAGAGCAGCGGGAACGTCAGGCCGTTCACCACGATCTCGAGGAAGACACCCGCCGGGATGGCCAGGATGATGCGGAAGAACACCGACACGCGGTTCAGGGGACCCCGGTCCGGCAGGACCGGCCGCGCCGGGTACTCCACGTCGTCGAAGGAGAAGGGCGGGTAGCTGTCGGTGAGCAGGAACATGTACGCGCCCGACGTGGGCGGACCAGCGGACCACACCACCAAGGAACGTGTGGGCCCATTGGGGAAGCTGGCCCGTGAACAACGCGGCGAACCACCCGATCACCAGCACGAAGAAGGAGGCGATGAAGAGGATGTACAAGATGATGAACTGCGGGATGGCCAAGATGACGCGGAAGGCCACCGTCAATCGATTCTGTCGCGCAGTGCCGGCGTACAGCATCTCGACACGCCTGGTCGGCATGGCCGTTGACGCGTTCGTCATGTCACCCCCCTTGTTCGCCATCCGCTGCGGGAGACGAGTTCACGTCGCACGTTAGAGCATCACCACCCGTCTGGCGTTGATTCCGCCGCGACTGTCGGTTCACGCGGCCCCGCCAGTCGCCGGACCGGCGGGCGACGGCGGCTGTTCCCGCAGGCTCGCCGCACTGTCCTCGCGGCTCGCGATCAATAGCCGTTGGCCGTCAGAACGACCGGTAGAGCGCGTCAATGAGCGACCGGTTGCGCGTGCTCTGCCAACGGGGGATGACATGGTTCATGACGTAGCCGAACGCGACACCACCCACCGGATCGGCGAACCCCACCGCCCCCCCGGTGCCGAAGTGGCCGAAACTGCCCGGGTTCGGGCCGAACGGGCGCCGGGGCACCGAGGGTTTGAACCCCAACCCGAACGTGACGTCATCGTGCAGGATCGGGCAGTACCCCTCGGACTGGGCCGAGGTCGCCTCCGTCAGCAGGTCGGGAGAGAGCAGGCGGCCGGGGTCGAGCAACGCGCCATACAGGCGTGCCACGCCGCGCGCCGAACCATGCCCGTTGGTCGACGGCACCTCGGCGCCGCGCCACGCCGCCGTGTTGACCACACCCGTGGAAGAAAAGCCCGGCGGGTTGAAGTAGCTCAGCATCTCCATGCGGGCGTCACCCTCCAGCGCGTCGTCCAGCGCGGCGGGAGGTCCCGGCGCCTCGAAGAGCACCTCGGCACAGCGATGCTGCTCCGCCGGCGGGACACCCACGTAGAGGTCGGCCCCCAAGGGCCCCGCCAGCGCGGCCAGTCGACGCCCGCACGCCTCACCACTCACCCGGCGCACGACCTCGCCGATCAGGTGGCCGTAGGTGTTGGTGTGGTAGGCGTGGCGCGTCCCGGGCTCCCACCACGGTGCGGTGGCCGCCAGTGCGCCCGCCATCCGGCTCCAGTCCCACAGGTCGTCGTTGCGCAACCGTTCGCGGATGGCCGGCACCCCGGCCCGGTGGCAGAGCGCGTGTCGCAACGTCGCTCCTTCCTTGCCCGCGACGGCGAACTCCGGCCAGACGTCGGCGATCGGAGCGTCCAGCGCGACCAGTCCCGCGTCGACCAGCTGCAGCGCCAGGAGTGCCACGAACGCCTTCCCGACGGAGTAGAAGTCGACCAGCGTGTCGCGCTGCCAGAGCGTGCGCGCCGCCTGGTCGGCCCAGCCGCCGGCCAGGTCGACCACGGTCACGCCGTCGACCACGATGCACACCGCCGCGCCGACCTCACCACGCTCGGCGAAGTTGTGGGCGAACTCCTCCTGCACGGCGCGGAAGCGGGCGTCACAGTGGCCGGAGACCGGGACGTCCACGGACGCGACTCTGTCTCCGGCGTGCCGGCGGTGCAAACGGCAGGGCGGCGATCTCAGCCCGGCCCGGCCGCCCGGCGGCCACCCGGGGTGCGTCAGGTCCCGCGCGCCCCGACCCGCCGGGAAATTTCTCGCAAGAGCGGCACCCAACTGGCCAGGTCACCGACCACCAGACCCTCGACCTTGCCGCTGTCGTCGGCCCGGCGCAGCGTCACGGCGTCGTACGCCCACGGTCGGGCCAGGAAGGCTGCCGCCTCCTCCTCGGTCATGGCGCCGCCCTGGCGACCCAACGAGATCACGCTGTCGGTCGTGAGCACGCCGCCGTACCCTCCGTCGGTCGCCACGAGATACCGCTTCGCCGCCACATGCAGCCCCACCGTCCCGGCCACCCGTTCCCCCAGCTCGCGCCGGACGGCGTGCGCGGCGTCGGTGGCGTGGGCCTCGTCGGTGCCACCGGGCAGCAGATGCCCGATGTCGTGCACCAGCCCCGCCGCCGCCAGCTCGTCGTCGCCGGGATGGAGATGCGCCAGCAGCGCCGCCGTCTGCAGGGCGTGGTCGAGCTGCGAGACAGGGACCCCGGGGCTGAGCGGCCGTCGGGCCCCGGTGGCCAGCACGCCGACCATCTCCTCCACGCCGAGCTCCGGCCCGGTGGTGGTCATTGGGCGACCCTCCCGGGACCCCCGCCGGGAGACCTTCTGGGACTCCCCGTGCAGCAGCTCCTCATGCGACATTCTCCCCCTTTTCTCCCCCCGTTGCGGGTACGGTGACGCCCCGTGCCCTGGGTCCCCCCGCCACGCAGCCCGTGGGCGGACAAGATGGTGTCGCTCGGGCGCAGCCTGGGTGATGGCGGGCGCTCCATGGTCTCGCTCCAGCCGGAGGACCTCACGGCCGCGGCCGTCACCACCACCGGGCTCGACGATTTCGGCGATGACTGGTGGCGGGAGCCCTTCCGCCGCCTGTGCACCTCCCTCGACTCCGAGGCGCGACTCCACCTGCCGGGTCGCATCCGCACCCGGGGCGAGCTCCAGGTGATCCTGCAGAACCGCCTGCGCATGGTGGACCTCTGGAAGAGGGAGCCGGCGGTCCTGCGCGAGCCCGTGCACGCTCCCATCGTGGTCACCGGCCTCGGGCGCTCGGGCACCACGTTGCTGCACGAGCTCCTCGCCTGCGACCTCGACAACCGCCCACCGCTGCTGTGGGAGCTGCTCCATACCGTCCCGTACGACGACGCCTCCGGCGACCTGTGCGACGACGAGATCAGGCTGATGGACGAGATCATCCCCGCCTTCACGGCCATGCACGAGAACGGCGGCCGCCTCCCCACCGAGTGCATCTTCGCCTTCGCGCACCAGTTCTCGAGCGACGTCTACACGGGTCTCTACAACGTGGCCGACTACACGGTGTGGCGCAGCGGCGAGGACCAGGCGCCGATTTACGACTGGCACAAGCGCCACCTGCAGACGCTCCAGTGGGTGTCCGGGCGGCCGACGACGCGTTGGGTCGTCAAGGCGCCCTCGCACCTCTCCGCCCTGCCCCTCGTCTTCTCCACCTATCCGGATGCCCGTGTCGTGATCACCCACCGTGACCCGCTGCGGGTCATCGGGTCGCTGTCGGACCTCATGGCGACGTTGCACTACATGCACTCGGACCACGTCAACCACGGCATCCTCGTCGAGTTCATGGCGATGGGCCTCGAGATGCAGATGGACGGCGTCACCGCCGAGCGCGACGCCGGCGCCATCCCCGGGGACCAGATCACCGACGTCGTCTACCGCGACCTGGTGGCCGACCCGGTCGGCACGATCGAGCGGCTCTACGCCGCCTGGGACCTCCCGCTGACTCCGGAGTTCCGCTCGGCGCTCGAGGGATACCTGGCCGCCCGCCACACGGCCCGCGCCGGCGGGCACGACTATTCCTTCGCCGACACCGGCCTCGACCTGGCCACCCACCGGGCGCTGGTCGCCCCCTACCAGGAGCGTTTCGGCGTTCCTTCCGAGGTGTAGCGGTCGCCCCGTCCCGCCGCGGCCGTCGCCGGCCGACCCGCTACGAACGTGCCAGGTCCCCGACCGCGACCAGCTCCGCCGTCGGGTGTGGCGGCCCGTCGGCCAGCACCCAGCGCACCAGCATGTAGCCCTCGAGCCGGCCTCCCGTGTCGAGCCAGTTCTCGACCCCCGGATCCGACGGCGCGATCACCATGCGCCATGAGCCGTCGGCCGAGCGGCTGGCGGTCTGGTTGTTCAGCGCGGTCGTGGTGTAGCGGTAGTCGAAGCTCTCCATCCACGGCGAGGTGAGCGTCAGCCCCCAGTAGAGGAACGGCTTGTCGGGCTCGTGCACGGTCACCACCAGCGCCTGGCCGGGCTCCAGGCGGAAGCGCCCCCCGTGGTACGTCATCTCCGCGTTGGAGTGTGAGCGCACCTCGTCCTCCTGCGACTCGACGTGGGCCGAGCCGGCCTGGCCACCGAACGTGTTCATGTTGGAGGCCGCGTCGTGCCACATCTGCAACGCCGTCCCGCCCACGAAGGTGAGGAACATCGCGGCGAACTCGAGCTTGGGCGCGAGCTCCGCGGCGGAGAGGATGGGCGGCGGAATGACCTCTCCCGGTTCGGGAATCAGCTCCATCGTCAGTCGGGACAGGCGATCGGGCCGCTTCTCGAAGTGCGTCTCGCGGATCGCCAGCTGCGCCGTGCCCGGCTCGAGCACGACGGAGTTGCGGGGCCTGGGGTCGGGCAGGGCGGCGGCCGGCGCAATGAGGATGTCGACCTCGCCGTTGGGACCGAGCTCGAACTCGTCGATGTGGGTCTGCGTCTGCGTCCCCGTGCGCCCCCCCACCTGCCCCTGTCCGAAGGGGGTGCCGAAGGTCATGCCGAGATAGGCGCACTCCCCCCGGTACCCGGACAGCCGGTACGAACGCGAATCGTCGAGCACGCAGAACGTGTAGTGGACGTCGGGGTTGTCGACCAGGAGCTTCTTGTACTCGTCCTGGAGGACGAACAGCTGCGGATGCAGCGGGTCGGACTTCTCCACGATCCAGTCGAGGGCCAGCCGGGAGAGCCGGGTCACCCACCGGTAGCCCTCCGACAGGTCCACGTCGGTCTCGGGCACCCCGGTGGCCCGGCGCACGACGTCGAGAGCCGCCGTCTGTGCCTGCACCCAGGCGTTGAACGCTGCGTCCAGTCGGTCGTCTCGCATCCGGAGGACGCTACCCACGTTTCGGTGGAGTTTCCCGTTCCCCGGCGTGCCCGGTAACTTCGGGCGTGTGACCGACACCGCCACCGAGACGACGCGGACCGACGAGCTGCTGAGCGAGCTCCGGTCCTGGCTGCGCAGCAACTGGGACCCCGACCTGACCGTGGCGGAGTGGTGGGAACGGATGGGCCTGGCCGGCTGGTCCGCCCCGGGCCTGCCCGAGAACGCCTACGGCAAGGCCATGGCGCGCTCCGACGTCGTCCTGGTGCAGCAGGAGGTCGCCAAGTTCGGCGCGCTGGGCGCCCCCGCCGGGCTGGGGCTGCTGCTGGCCGCCCCGACCATCGCCACCCACGGGACCCAGGAGCAGATCGACCTCTACGTGCGCGACATCGTCACCGGCCAGAAGGCCTGGTGCCAGCTCTTCAGCGAGCCGCAGGCCGGCTCGGACCTCGCCGGCCTCCAGACCCGGGCCGTCAAGGACGGCGACGAGTGGATCATCAACGGCCAGAAGGTGTGGACCTCGGGGGGCCAGTACGCCGACCTCGGGATGCTCCTGGCGCGCACCGACCCCGACGTGCCCAAGCACCAGGGCATCTCCTACTTCGCCTTCGACATGCTCCAGGACGGCGTCGACGTGCGCCCGCTCAAGGAGATGACCGGGCACGCGCTCTTCAACGAGGTCTTCATCACCGACGCCCGGGTGGCCGACTCCGCCCTCATCGGCGGGCTCAACAACGGTTGGGCCGCGGCCAACACGACGCTCATGAACGAGCGGGCCGGACTCGGTTCCGGCGGCGGGAACGCAGCCGGGGGCGGCCTGGCGCAACCGGGCTCGGTCATGGGCATGCTGCCGCGGCGGGTGGGCGACCAGGTCGCTCCCCCACCGGGAGCTGCAGGCGGGAACAAGAGATCCCAGGCCCCGGGTGGCGCCCTGGGCGCCATGCGCGGCGGGGCCGGCCTGCTGATCAGCGTGGCCAAGTCCCGTGGGGTCGACCACGACGCCGGCATCCGCCAGGACCTGGCCCGGCTCTACACGCTCGGCGAGCTCGGCCGTTTCAACGGTCTGCGGGTCAAGGCGGTCAAGGAGCAGGGGCGCGACATCCCCGGCATGCCCAACGTGGCCAAGCTCTCCATGAGCCAGATCGTCCGCCTCACCCGCGATCTCGGCCTGCGCATCATGGGCCCCGCCGGCATGCTCCACGCCTACGACGGTGACGACAAGGCCGCGCTCAAGCACGCCACCGGTGACCCGTTCGCCGGCGGCATCACCGAGATGGCGCTCTTCGCCCAGGCACCTCCGATCTACGGCGGGACGGACCAGGTGCAGCGCAACATCATCGGGGAGCGGGTGCTGGGACTGCCGAAGGAACCCAACAACGACCGCGTGACGCCCTTCTCGCAACTGCCCAAGAACGCCTAGCCGTCCGCGGCTGCGTCGGGCTGGACCGGGGGGTCGTCGAAGTGGGTCGAGAGGACCGCAGTCTGCGCGGCGCGGCCGCCATCGTCGGCGTCGTCGACGACGTCTCACCGAGCGGAGAACTCGACCGGACGGGCCGCGAGCTCGAGGTCGCCATGGTGCTCGGCGCGCTCGAGGACGCCGGGCTCTCCCTGGCCGACGTGGACGGCGTGTGCCACCCCGAATCGGCCGTGGCCTTCGCCGAGTACCTGGGCCTGCACCCGAGGTTCATCGAGTCGACCATGACCGGCGGTTCGAGCTACGAGGTCCATGTCGAACACGCGGCCGCCGCCATCGCGGCGGGGCTGTGCGAGGTCGTGGTCAGCGTCTACGCCTCGACTCCGCGCAGCGATCGCACCCGAAAGCGCTCACGACCCCGTCGCGGCATGCCGGGGCCCAACCCGATGGCCGAGTGGGAGCTCCCGTTCGGCCTCCGCCTCCCGATGGGCCCCTACGCGCTGGCCGCAGCACGCCACATGCACGAGTTCGGCACGACGTCGGAGCAGCTCGCCGCCATTGCGGTGAGCACGCGGGAGTGGGCCGCCCTGAACCCACGCGCCCGCTATCGCGACCCGCTCACCATCGCCGACGTGCTGGCGTCACCGCTCCAGGTGAGCCCCCTGCACCTCCTCGACTGCTGCCTGGTCACCGACGGCGCCGGCGCCTTCGTGATGACCAGCGCGGCGCGGGCCCCGACGCTGCGCAAGCCACCCGTCTACGTCCTCGGCGCGGCGACCTGCAGCGACCACATGGGCATCACCCAGATGTCCGACCTCACCACGACCCCGGGGGCCGTGTCGGGTTCCCGCGCCTTCGCCATGGCGGGCCTCGGTCCAACGGACGTCGACGTGCTCATGGGCTACGACAGCTTCACCATCACGTCCCTCCTCCACCTGGAGGACCTCGGCTTCTGCCCGAAGGGAGAGGGTGGCCCGTTCGCCGCCCAGGGCGGCCTCGGCCCGGGGGGTTCACTCCCCATGAACACGAACGGCGGCGGGCTCTCCTTCACCCACCCCGGCATGTACGGCATGTTCCTCATCACCGAAGCAGTGCGCCAGCTACGGGGCGAATGTGACGTGCGTCAGGTCGCCGGCGCCGACGTCGCGGTGGCGCACGGCTCCGGCATGTTCCTCTCGGTCATGTCGACCGCCGTGCTCGGGACCGAGGCGACCCTGTGAGCGTCGGGAGCACGGAACGCGCCGACCGCGCCACGCCGACACGCCTCGAGCCGCCGGTCGGCGACGAGAGCGGGCCCTTCTGGGAGGCCACAAGCCGGGGCCGCCTGCTGGTGCAGTGGTGCACGGCCTGCGACCGGGGCGTCTTCTACCCGCGTTCGTTCTGCCCCTACTGCGAGGTGGCGGGGGACACCGGCCGTGCCGGCGAGGCGGGAGGGACGCTCGAATGGCGCGAGGCGAGCGGGAGGGCAACGGTGTACGCGGCCGTGGTCGAGCACAGGCCGGAGGCCGCCGGGGCGGCGTTCTCGAACGGGGAGCCCTACTGCATCGCCCTGATAGACCTGGAAGAAGGGGTGCGCATGATGACCAACATCGTCGGGTGCCCGCCCGGGGACGTCCACAGCGGCATGGCCGTGACCGTCAGCTGGGAGCCGCTCAGCGACGGCCGGCAGCTGGCGCTGTTCCGGCCGTCCGGGGCGGAGGGGTCGTGACCCTGCCCGAGGACAAGCGCGCCGCGGCGGCGCAGGGCATGCTGCACGCGTGGTGGGCGGCCCGGATCCCGGACCACCTCGCGCTCATCACGCCCCACGGGGACCGCACCTACGGCGACCTCAACGCGGAGATCAACCGCCTCTCCCGGGCGTTGCGGGCCCGGGGCCTGGAACCCGGCGACTCCATCGCGCTCGATGTGCACGAACGGCCCCGAATTCCTCGAGGTCCTCTACGCGGCGCAGCGCACCGGGCTGCGCCTGACGCCGATCAACTGGCACCTCACCGGTGAGGAGGCGGCCTACATCATCGAGAACTGCGAGGCCAAGGCGTTCGTCTGCTCGGGCGAGCTCGGCGAGAAGGTCGTCGCGGCCGCGGCGGCGGGCGGCCCGGGCCTCGTCAGGATCAACACGGGCGGCTACCTGCCGGGCTTCGAGATGTACAACACGGTCGTCGCCGCCGAGGAGGGCACCGACATCGAGGACCCGGTCATCGGCACCCAGATGCTCTACACGTCGGGTACCACCGGGCGGCCCAAGGGCGTGCACCGCGACACCGCCGCGGTGAGCGCGCTGGCCACCGTCAACTTCTGCGGCTACGACGAGGACTACGAGCACACCGTCGACGCCCATCTCCTCACCGGGCCGCTGTACCACGCCGCGCCGCTGGCCTTCTCGGTGGCGGTCCCCTTTCTGTACGGCGTGCCCATCGTCGTCATGGACCACTGGGACCCCGTCGAGGCGCTGCGCCTCATTGAGCACCACGGGATCACGCACACCCACATGGTCCCCACCATGTTCCACCGCCTGCTCGCGCTGCCCCCCGAGACCCGGGAGCGTTCCGACACCTCGTCGCTCCGCTTCGTGATCCACGGCGCGGCCCCGTGCCCCGTCCCCGTCAAGCGGCGCCTCATCGAGTGGCTGGGACCGGTGGTGGTCGAGTACTACGCGGCCACCGAAGGCCTCGGCACGCTGGTCGACTCCAAGACCTGGCTCGCGCACCCCGGCACCGTCGGCCGCCCGATGGTGCCGGGGCTGGTCAAGGTGGCCGACGACGCCGGCAACGATCTCCCCCCCGGCGAGATCGGCCAGGTCTTCCTGCTGGCCCCGGCCGCCACGAAGTTCGACTACTACGGCGACACCGAGAAGACGGCCGGGGCGTTCCGCGGCGATTACTTCACGCTGGGCGACATGGGGTACATGGACAGCGAGGGGTACCTCTACCTCACCGACCGCACGGCCAACCTGATCATCTCGGGCGGCGTCAACATCTACCCGGCGGAGGTCGACGCGGTGCTCCTGGAGCACCCGGCGGTGGGCGACGTCGCCACCATCGGCGTGCCCGACGAGGAGTGGGGGGAGGCGGTCAAGGCCGTCGTGCAGCCGGCCGAGGGGGTCACGGGCAGCGACGAGCTGGCCGCCGAGCTCATGGCGTTCTGCCGGGACCACCTGGCCCACTTCAAATGCCCACGCAGCGTCGACTTCGTACCGGAGCTGCCGCGGGAGGATACTGGGAAGATCTTCAAGAGGAAGCTGCGCGACCAATACAGGGCGAAGCAGGACCGGACGGCGTCGAAGCCGGACTGACCAAAACCAAAAGGAGCTGAACGTGGGTATCTGTGACGGACGGGTCGTCGTCATCACCGGGGCAGGCCGGGGCATCGGGCGGGAGCACGCACTCGAGTTCGCCAGCCAGGGCGCCAAGCTGGTCATCAACGACCTCGGCGCCGAGGTGGACGGGTCGGGCTCCTCGGACGGTCCGGCCGGCCAGGTGGTCGACGAGGTCCGCGGCATGGGCGGCGAGGCCGTGGCCAACGGCGACGACGTCTCGGACTACGACGGCGCGGGCCGCCTGATCCGGACGGCCATCGACACGTACGGGACCATCGACGTGCTCGTCAACAACGCAGGCATCCTGCGCGACCGCATGCTGGTCAACATGACGATCGATGAGTGGGACGCCGTGATCAAGGTGCACCTGCGCGGCACCTTCGCGCCGACCCGCCACGCCGTGGAGTACTGGCGCAACCGCACCAAGGCCGGCGAGACGAACGACGCCCGCATCATCAACACCACGTCGCCGTCGGGCATCTACGGCAACGTGGGCCAGACCAACTACGGGGCCGCCAAGGCGGGGATCGCCTCCTTCACCATCATCGCCGCCATGGAGCTCGAGCGCTACGGCGTCACCGTCAACGCCATCGCACCGGCCGCCCTCACCCGCATGACAGAGAACCTCGGCATGGGCACGGCGTCGGCCGAGAAGAAGCCCGAGGAGTTCGACCCCTTCGATCCGGCCAACATCGCGCCGATCGTGGTGTGGCTCGGCAGCTCCGAGTCGGCGGCCATCACCGGCCGTGTCTTCAACGTGCAGGGTGACCACATCAGCGTGGCCGAGGGCTGGGTGGCCGGCCCCGGTGCGGACAAGGGCGACCGCTGGGACCCGGCCGAGCTCGGCAAGGTCGTGCCCGACCTGGTGGCCAAGGCAGCCCCGAACGCCAACATGGGCGGGCGGCGGAAGTAGCCTCGGCTCATGTCCGAAGCGACACCTCCGTTGTCAGGGACCGAGGCGACACCTCCGGTGTCGGGGACCGAATCGGTCACCCCTCAGGTACCGGGCCGGCGCGACATGGAGGCGGCCGTCCAGGTCATCCACGACGACGCGGATCGACTCTTCCTGTGGGACTACGAGCGAGACCGGGGGCAGCTCGTCACCCTCTACAACAAGGCCATGGGGTCGCAGTGGAACAGCGTGACGGACCTCGACTGGTCCATCGACGTCGACCCCGAGCGGCTCGTGGCCGAGCAGGACAACCCGCTGCTGGCCGTGGCCCGGGTGGCCGGCACCCTCCCCGGCTCCCCGATAGCCACCTGGAGCGAGAAGGAGTACTCGCAACTCGGGATCGAATTCTTCAAGGCGAACCTCTCGCAGTTCATGCACGGCGAACAGGGCGCCATGATGACCGCGGCCAAGATCGTCGAGACCGTGCCGTGGATCGACGCCAAGTACTACGCGTCGACCCAGACGATGGACGAGGCCAGGCACACCGAGGTGTTCGCCAAGTATCTCCGCACCAAGCTGGGCGACGCGTACCCGATGAGCCCGTTCCTCAAGGAGCAGATCTGGTCTCTGCTGGAGGACTCCCGTTGGGACATCGCCTATCTCGGGATGCAGATCGTGATCGAGTCGCTGGCGCTGGCCGCCTTCGGCGACATGCTGCGCCGCACCAACGAGCCCCTGCTGACCAAGCTCCTGCGCTACGTCATGTCCGACGAGGCGCGCCACGTCGCCTTCGGTGTGCTCACGCTGTCGGAGTTCTACCGGGACCTGAGCGAGGCCGAGCTGAAGGAGCGCCAGGAGTTCCTGGTCGACGCCACGCTGAACTCGCGGTCCCGTGCCACCACGCCCGAGGTGTGGGAGCGCATGGGGACGACCGCCGAGGATGTCTTCCCCTTCATCATGCGGGCGGCGGAGCAGTCACAGCTCAACCCGATGCGGGGCTTCGCCCGCGGCTTCTTCGCCAAGCTGGTGCCCAACGTGCGCAAGCTCGGCCTCCTCGATGCCAACAACGGGTACCTGCGCCAGAAGTGGGGCGAGGCGGGCCTGCTCGAGTTCGAGTTCGCCGACGACACCGGGTCCGACTACGCGTCCTACGACGCGGTCGCGCAGGATCGGACGGCGCACGCTGGGGCGGCGCACGATGGGGCGGCGCAGGCCGACACGGCGTCGGGAGGGTGAGCGCGGCGCGCTCCGCGATCGAGCGGGTGCGGGCCATCTGCCTGGCGCTCCCCGAGGCCGAGGAGCGCCCCTTCGGCGGCCACACGGCCCCGGCCTTCCGGGTGCGGGAGAAGCTCTTCGTGATGACGAGCGAGGACGGCACGTCCATGACGCTGAAGGCGCCCCGGGGGGCGCAACAGGTCCTGGTGGCCTCCGAGCCGGCTCGGTTCTTCGTCCCGAAGTACGTCGGGCCCAAGGGATGGGTCGGTGTGCGGTTGGATCTCCGGGCCGCGCCCGATTGGGACGAGATGGCGGAGATGATCGCCGAGAGCTTCTGCCTCACCGCCCCGAAGCGGCTGGCGGCTCTGGTGGTTCCTCCGCCGGAGGAAGGGCTCAGTGGGCGGGCGCGAGCCCGGTGAGGGTGGCCTCCATGTTCTCGCTGTAGCGGATGCTGCCCTGGGTCACCCCCACTGACTCCTGCTCACGCACGATGAGGCCGGTGCTGGGAACGATCCAGAAGTCGGTCGGGTTGGTCCCGTGCTCGGCACCGGTGAAGGTGAAGTTCAGGCGGGTGTGCTCCACGGACACGGCGTGCCCGCCCACCACCATGGTGGACGCCCCCAGGACCCGTCCCGCCAGCACGACCTTCTCCGCCGGGCTATCGAGCGAGCAGGTGGAATGCCAGCGCTGGCCCGGAGACACAGACGGCGGCAGCAGGTAGGTCGAGGCCGGGCAGTCGACCGTCGACGTGGTGTTCGAGCCGGCGATGGACTCGTCCGTCACGAGCTTCGGAATCGTCAGCGCCCCATTGGGCGCGTTGCACACGGTGGTCGCCTCGGTGTGCTGCTCGATCGGGACCCAACTGACGGTGGCGCAGCGCCCGTCGGCGACGATCATGGACGTGCTCGAAGGGAAGGAGCGGGCCACGCCGACCAGATTGAGGCTCTCACCGCCCATGGTCCGGTAGGTGTAGACCCCGGGCACGGGCAACCGGTTGCGCAGCGACGCCACCACCTTGCCCGTCTGCTCACGCCGGTAGATGCGCAGCGCCTCGCGCAGGCCCACGGGCGACGACACCGTGCGGAACACGAGCGCCCACGCCGTCCCGCCGGCGCAGCTGACGATCACCAGTGCCAAGACGATCACCGACAGCATCCGGTGCTGCTGGACCCATTGCCAGACGAACACGCAGAAATAGTACCCCGGGGGCGGTCCGGCCAACCGGGACCTGGTCAGGAGGGGTCGGGCACCCAATTCCCGTGGAAACCCGCCGGCACCCGCCGGGGCAGGTCGATGACGGCCTGGGCCTCGCCCTCGACATCGTCGGCGTTGAGGATGTGCAGGGCGGAGCGGCCTGTCTCGTCCGAGTGCACCAGGAGCAGGAGCCAGCCCTCACCCTCCTCGGCACCGTCGGACCGGGGCACGAACACCGCCTCGCCCAGGCTCGCACCACGCCCGAAGGAACGGGCCGCGCTCGTTCCCTGCTGGAGGTCGTGGCGGAGGAGCACAGACTCCGTTCCGAGGATGTCGTCGGAATGGCCGACGGCGACGGCGTAGCCGTACCGGTGGGGTAGGCCGACCCGGCGCTCATCGACGCGGGGGAACTCCTGCCCGCGGTCGTCGAGCCGCTCCTCCTTGACCGCACTCCCGTGACCGTCGAGATGCCACCGCTCCAGTGTCGGGGCGCCCTCGGAGGGGCCGAGATGATTCGTGCGGAACATCGAGGGGTGGCGCACCACGTCGAGCACGATGCCGTCTCCATCGGGGTCGTCGAAGGCGTTCATGGGGTGGAACACGTAGCACGGCTCGACGTCGTGCCACACGACCTCGGTCGAGTCACCGTCGCGGGGCAGCAGGCCGACACGGGACCGGTACCCCTCCTGCCAGCGGTAGGGAAACCGCGCCCCGGCGGCCACCGCGTCCATGCTGAACGTCACGGGGAGGTCGAGAAGGACGATGGAACGTTGGGTGATGGCGCTGTCGTGCACGCTGACCGGGCCGCCCATGGTGACCCGGCGGGCCGAACGGACCTTGGCGTCCGCGTCGATGATGGTGACCTCCACGTCATCACCCCATCCGAAGAAGTAGGACACGGCGTAGAGCTCGCCCGTCAGCGGGTCCCGCTTCGGGTGCGCCGTGTAGCCGCCGGCGAGCGTGCCACCGAAGTCACACGGCCCGATGGTCCCCAGCTCGTCGTCGAGCTCGTAGGGGCGCGGCCCCGACTCGACGATGGCGAAGGTGCGGCCCCCATGGCCGATGACGTTGGTGTTGGGCGCACCATCCATGCCGGCGTGCACGGGACCGGGACGGGGCGCCTCGCCGAGCGCGCGCGCCACCTCGGCGGAGCGCACCCAGCGATTGCGGTACCACTCGGCCCGACCGTCACGCAGGCGGATCCCGTGCACCATGCCGTCACCGACGAACCAGTGATACGTCGAGGGTTCGGGCGGCGAGACCGGGTTGGGACCGTTGCGCAGGTAACGGCCGCAGAGGGCCTCGGGGACATGGCCGGCGACGGGCAGGTCGGTCGCCGTCACCTCTTCGAGGACGGGCGCGAAGTTGCCTTCCAGGTACGGATTGACGGCGACGGTCACTGCTGGCCCCCCTTCAGCGGGCGAGAACGGCCCACCCAACTTAGGCACGATCCCCGGCACGGACAACGGTGACGAATTCGGCACCGGAATTCCAAACCTCCCTCCGGGCGCCCCGGCGCGCTAAGGTTGTCGTCCGAGGGCACCACCATCACAAGTTTGGAAATCCCTCTGGCTCGCAAGAGCTACCGGCCATGGCCCCCGCGACACGGGTCAAATCTGGCCAGGAGAGGAGTGGATTTTCAATGGCAACTGGTTCCGTGAAGTGGTTTAACGGTGAGAAGGGCTTCGGCTTCATCACCCAGGACGGTGGGGGCCCCGACGTTTTCGTGCACTTCAGCGCGATCAGCGGTACGGGCTACCGCAATCTCGAAGAAGGCCAGAAGGTCGAATTCGAGACCAACCAGGGCCCGAAGGGCCTTCAAGCCGCCAACGTGCGCGCCATCGGCTGACGCCGAGCGCACCAGGATCACGACAGAACCCCGTCTCCTTGTGGGACGGGGTTCTGTCAATTCCGGGCTGCCGAGTGGGTCGGGCGGCAAAGAGGTCGGGCGGCGAAGAGGTCGGGCGGCGAAGAGGTCAACGAAGAGGTCAAAAGGTCAAATCGTCAAGAAGCCTCGGGGAAGTCAGCTCACCAGTACGGGCGGTGCTGCTTCGTGGTCACCGCCAGCACCGCCTCGGCGTACTCCTGACGGCACACGACGAGGTCGGGCAACCAGGCGTCGGGATCGCCGTAACGCAGCGGCGCTCCGTCGAGCCGACTGGCGTGCAGGCCGCTGGCGGCGGCGACGGCCACCGGTGCGCACGAGTCCCACTCGTACTGCCCGCCCGCATGCACGTAGACCTCGGCGGCACCGAGGATGACGGCAGCGATTTTGGCGCCCGCCGATCCCATGGGGATCATGACGCCACCGATCGACTCCGTCACGTCGTACGCCACGTCGGGCGGCCGGCTCCGCGAGACCACGACCCGGGGGGCGTCGCCGGAAGGGAACGGCGGCAGAACCGGCGGCTCGTCGGTGGCGAGCACGAGGTCGAGCGCCGGCAGCGCCACCGCGCCCACGACGGCCACGCCGCCCACGGCCATGGCGACGTGAACGGCCCAGTCGCGGCGCTCCTGTTGGCGGAATTCGCGGGTGCCGTCCAGCGGGTCCACGATCCAGAGGCGGCCGGAGCCCGCCACGTGCTCGAGCCCCTCTTCGGATCGCACGTCGTCGTCGGGGTAGAGCCGGTTGAGTTCGGCCACGAGCAACTGGTGGGCCATGTGGTCACCGGCGGCGCCGAGATCACGCAGGGCCGGTGGGTTGGCACGCAGCTCGACCAGGGCGCGGCCGGCCATCTCGGCCAGCTTGGCCGCGTCACGATGCTCGGCCTGCAGCTCCTCGGGCATCCCCCCTGTCTAGACCAAGCGCCGGTCGGTGGCCCATCTGGTCAACTCGTGCCGCGTCGACAGCTGGAGCTTGCGCAGGACCGAGGAGACGTGCGACTCGACCGTCTTGGCCGAGATGCTCAGGTCGCCGCCCACCTCCTTGTACGTGTAGCCGCGGGCGATAAGACGGAGCACCTCGCGCTCGCGGGGCGACAACTGGTCGAGCTCGGGATCGAGGCCCGTCGCGGGCGCGCCGCCCTGGGCGAAGGCGTCGAGGACGAACCCGGCCAGGCGCGGCGAGAAGACAGCGTCCCCGGCGGCGACGCGGTAGACGCCCTGCAGGAGCTCCGGGCCCGAGATCGTCTTGGTGACGTACCCGCGGGCGCCGGCGCGAATGACGTCGATGACGTCCTCAGGGGCGTCGGAGACGGACAGGGCCAGGAACTGCACCTCGGCATGGTGGGGCAGGACGCCGCGCAGCACCGCGAGGCCGCCGCCGCCGGGGAGGTGCACGTCGAGGAGCACCACGTCGGGGAGGCGCTCGAGGATGAGCTCAATCGCCGCAGCCGCCTCGTCGGCCTCGCCCACCACCACGACCGCGTCGCCCAGTTCGGCCTTCACGCCGGCCCGGAAGACGGCGTGGTCCTCCACCAGGAAAATGCGGGGGCGGCCCGTGGGCTCGCCCTCGCTCACTTGACCCGCTCCCGCCGCGGCATGGAGAGCTGGACCTCGGCCCCCTCCCCCGGGGCAGAGCGGACCACAGCCGAGCCACCGAAGCGGGCCATCCGGGCGCAGATCGACTGGGCGATGCCCTGACGGTCATCGGGCACGGCATCGGGGTCGAAACCGCGGCCACGGTCCCGCACATAGAGCATGACCGCGTCGCTCTCGACCTCCGCGTAGACCGAGACCTGGTCGGCGCCCGACCACTTGGCAGCGTTGACGGTCGCTTCTCGCGCCGCATCGAGCAGCGCGCGCAAGGCCTCGTCAAGCTCGCAGTCCCCCACCATCACCACCTGCACGGCGATCCCGTGGTCGGCCTCCACCTGGCGCTGTAGCAGACCGACGCCCTCGGCCAGCATGGTGGCATCCTCGCCGATGGTGCCGGGCGACCGGCCCTCGAAGAGCCAGGCCCGCAATTCTCGCTCCTGCGCACGGGCCAGGCGCACGACGTGCTGCGGGTCGTCGGAGGAGCGCTGGATCAGAGCCAGCGTCTGGAGCACGGAGTCGTGCACGTGGGCTGCCATCTGGGCCCGTTCCTCGGCCAGCGCACGCGCCTGGCGCTCGGCGATGAGGTCCCGGACGAGACTGAGCCACCACGGGCCGAAGACGATGACGCTCGCCCCGATCACCAGTGCGGCGCCACCGACGGGTCGCAGCGCGGCGACCGTCGTGTGGCCCTCGACCAGCAGGACGATGCCGGCCGCACCGATGAGCACGCCGGCAACGACGCGGGCGATGAGCCAGCGGCGACCGCGTCCGTGCGTGTCGGCCCCGACCAGAGGCACGACGTCGCTGTCGATGAAGGCCTTCTCGGACCCGTCGGCGTTGCGCCAGATGAGGACGATCACGCCGACCGCCAGAAACGTCGGCCACCCGAGGAAGCCGACGAAGGGGACGTGCAAGCTGCTCGTGATGAACTGCACCGCGATCAGCAGCGGGATCAGGATGGCGGCGACCGTCCGTATCCCACGCCGGTCATTGATGGCCCGCGAGTAGATGTTCGAATCCTGCCCCTCCATGGGGATCAGCAGCCAGGCCATGGCATACACGAAGACCATCACGCCGCTGCCGATGGCGAGCAGGACGAAGCCGATGCGCACCCACATGGCGTCGATGCCCGTCGCCTGCGAGACGGCACCGCAGACGCCACCGAGGACCCGGTTGTCGGGCGTGCGGCGCAGGGCCCTCAGCTTCCGCCCGACGTGGTGATGACGGTGCTGGTGCGCATCGGACCACGGACCGTGGCGGTGGGACCAGTTCCCGTTCCGCCCGTACCCGTTCCAGCCGGCGGCGGGCTGGTGGCCGGCGGTCCCGGGCCCGGGCTGGGGCGCGGCCGGTGGCGGTTCTGTCGGGCGGCCACCGTCGGCGAGCGGACGCGTACCGGGATCGGGTGCCTCTGCGATACGTCGATGATCGCGCCGATGCCACCCCGGGGCTATCAGGGACATCCCTGACGGCCCGGGGGTGTTCTCAGGGTCCGACCAGGGTCTTGCCGGATTCACGCCTGACCTGCGCACCGTCAGGCTGGAGGCATGCACTCAGCACCAGACGAGACACCAGACATGACAGCGACCGGCTCGGCCGGCACCGGCTCGGCCGGCAGCGGCTCTGCAGGCAGCGCCTCAGCAGGCAGCGCCTCGGCAGGCACGGGCTCGGCAGGCAGCGCGGGCCCGACAGGCGCCCCGACCACCGAGCAGGCCACAGCTGCCCCTCCGACGGCGCCGACCGGATACGGCGACGAGCAGCACCTCCACCGTGGCGGCCGTGGCCGCATGCTGGCGGGTGTCGCCGTCGGCCTGGCCGACTACTTCGACGTCGACCCGACGATCGTCCGTGTCGGCTTCGTCGCCCTTGCCTTCCTGGGCGGCCTGGCCGTGCCGCTGTACCTGGCCGGGTGGCTCCTGATCCCCGACGAGGACTCCGACGTCTCGGTCGCCGAGGAGCTCCTGGCCCGCGAACGGGCCCACGGCGCGTTCTGAGCCGCAAGCGGACCGACTGACCGACTGACCGACTGACCGACTGACCGACTGACCGACTGACCGACTGACCGACTGACCGACTGACCGACTGACCGACTGACCGACTGACCGACCGACTATCAGACCTGACCACACGAAGGAGAAGAGAACCGATGCGCTACCGGTGGGATCCCGCCTACCCGATGGGCCGCAGGGACACGCAGGCCTACGACGCCTCGATGCGCGCCTCGGACGACGAGCGCAACGCGGTGGCCGACAAGCTCTCGCGGCACTACGCCGAGGGACGGCTCGATGAGGTCGAGTTCAAGAACCGGCTCGACACTGCGATGTCGGCCACGACACGGGGCGATCTCAACGGGCTGTTCGACGATCTGCCCCGGCTACCGAGCGAGCCTCCGCCGCCACCCCCACGGCACCGCCGGATCCTGCCCTGGGTCTTCGTCGTGGCCTTCGTCGCCATTGCCGCCGGGGCGACCATGCCCTTCTACCCGCTGTACCACGTGCCCTGGCTCCTCTTCGTCATCGTCGGGCTGTTCGTGTGGCGGAGGGCGGGTGGGCACCTGCACCAGCACCACCGCCACGAGGTCGGGCCGCCCAGCTCGGTCATGGACCACTGAGTCGGCGCCGTGCACACCCACGCCCCCCACACGGCTCACACCACCATCCATCCGACGGCGCCCGGCGACCCCGGCACGATGCGCTCCATGCAGCTCTTCGCCGGCCTCCCCGACGTCGAGCTCGGGGAGCTGGCGGCGCGCTGCACGACGTGCACCGCCCACCCCGGACAGGTGGTCCAGGCCCAGGACGTCCCGGTCCGCATGTGGCACATCATCATGAGCGGGCATGCCGTCGTGCAGCGCGACGGCACCCCGATCGGGCTGCTGGGCCGGGGCGACTCGTGGTCCGAGCACTCGCTCCTCAACCAGCTGCGATCGTCCATCGCCGTCGTGGCCCTCTCGCCGCTCACCCTGCTGACCATGGGCCAGCGCGCCTTTTTCGAGATCCCGGAGCACCATCCGGTTCTGGCCGGACGCCTGGTGGCACGTTCCGCCACCTCAGCCGACCGTCTGGCCCTCCCGGTCCTCAATGCCCTGGTCCACCTGGCCGATACCTCGTGCACCGGAGGGGGTCCGGCGGGCCGGTACGATTGACCCGTTCCCCCGTGACGCCGGCCGGTGGCCGCGTCGAACATCCCCGAGGAGATCCCCCTAATGCGCACCCTGGCCGGGTGGTGTGTCCGTCATCGCCGCATGGTGGTCCTGTTGTGGCTGCTCGTCCTGGTCGTGTCGATCTTCACGGTCGAGGCCGTCGGCACCGACTACTCGAACAACTTCCAGTTCCCCCACACCCAGTCCTTCGACGCCATCAACCTGCTGAAGTCCGTCGCGCCCTCCCACTCGGGGGACACCGAGCAGGTCGTCTTCGGCACCTCCGGTGATGCGCGCCTGACCGACCCAGACGTCGGACAGCGCATCAACACCATGGTGGGCAAGATCAACGCGCTGCCCAACGTGACGGCGGTCACGACTCCCTACCGAGACGGCGAATTCGTCCCGCCGACGCAGATCAACGTCAACGACACCGTCGGGTTCTTCCAGGTCAATTTCGACAAACAGACGAACAACATCTCGAACAGCGAGGCGAAGACCTTCGTCAATACCGTGACCAAGACCTCCGGTGACGGGTTGACGGTCGCCGTCACGGGCCCGTTGGCCGAGAACGCCAACAACCAGTCCTTCAGCAGCACCGGGTTGGGCGTGTTGCTCGCGCTGATCGTGCTGCTGCTCGTGTTCGGCTCGTTCTATGCAGCCATCCTCCCCATCCTCTCGGCGCTGTTCGCGCTGGGAACGGCCGTCGGCGTGATCGGCATATTGAGCCACGCCATCGGCATGCCCTCGATCTCGCCGGAGCTCACCCTCCTCATCGGACTGGGGGTCGGCGTCGACTACGCGCTCTTCATCGTGACGAGACACCGGCAGGGCCTGGTGGCCGGGCGCGACATCGAGTCCTCCATCGTCAACGCGGTGAACACCTCGGGACGCGCCGTCCTGTTCGCCGGGATCATCGTGTGCATCGCGCTCCTCGGCATGTTCGCCCTGGGCGTGAGCTTCCTGTACGGATTGGCCGTGGCCGCCGCCATCGGCGTCGCCCTCACCATGGTGGCGGCCCTCACCCTCCTGCCGGCCATGTTGGGCTTCATCGGGCCCAAGGTCATGAGCCGCAAGCAGAAGAGGAACCTGGCCCAGAACGGCCCGCGCATCGTCGGCGCCGACAGCAAGGGGTTCTGGCCCAACTGGGCCGACCGGGTGCAGCGGTACCCGTGGCTCTCCGCCGGCGTGGCCCTGATCATCATCGTGGCCATCGCGCTCCCGTTCTTCTCGCTGCAGCTGGGCTCGGCCGACCAGGGCACCGACCCGGCCGGGACGCCCACCCGGGTGGCGTTCGACATGCTCTCCAAGGGCTTCGGGCCCGGTTACAACGGGCCGCTGATGCTGGTGGCCGTGGTGCAGCCGGACCAGCATGCGGTCATCGACAACGTCATCCACGAGGTCTCCCAGCAGCCCGACGTCCACAGCGTCGCCTCGCCCCTCTACATTCCCAGCAAGACGGGCACGGGCGACGTGGTGCTGGTCAACGTCTATCCCGACTCGGCCCCGCAGGACGCCGTCACCACCGACCTCGTCAACCACCTGCGGAGCGACACCGTGCCGCAGGCCGTCGGCCACTCCGGCGTGAACGTCCTCGTCGGCGGGACGACCGCCATCTACATCGACTTCGCCAACGTCTTGAGCGCCAAGTTGCCGCTCTTCATCGGTCTGGTGGTCATCTTGTCGTTCCTGCTGCTCATGACCGTGTTCCGAAGTTTCGTGATCCCCCTCACGGCGGCGGTGATGAACCTCCTTTCCATCGGCGCCGCGCTCGGCATGCTGGTGGCCGTCTTCCAGTGGGGGGACCTGGGCGGGCTCATCGGCCTGAGCGGCACCAGCCCGGTCGAGGCCTTCCTCCCCGTCATGCTCTTCGCCATCCTCTTCGGGTTGTCGATGGACTACCAGGTCTTCCTGGTGTCACGGATGCACGAGGAGTACATCAAGTCGGGCGGCAACAACCGCGTGGCCGTGCGCAACGGCCTGGCCGCCACCGGGAAGACGATCACGGCGGCCGCGCTCATCATGATCCTCGTCTTCGGCTCGTTCATCCTGGGCGGGAACCGCGTCATCAAGGAGTTCGGCATCGGGCTGGCTGGCGGCATCCTGGTCGACGCCCTCCTCATCCGGATGGCCATCGTCCCGTCCATCATGATGATGTTCGGCAAGGCCAACTGGTGGTTCCCGGCCTGGTTGGACCGGATGCTCCCCAAGCTGTCCGTCGACGCCGACGACCTCGCCGCCCACGCGCCAGAAGACCCGGGCCCGGAGCCTCAGCCCGAGCTGGCCGGGACCCTCAAGTAGGGCGCACCGAGACCCAGGCCGCAGCTGCCAGGCCGCAGCTACCAGGCCGCAGCTACCAGGCGTAGTCCTCGGGCGCGGTCTTGTAGCCGGGGAAGAGCTCGTCCAGGCGGGCCAGCACCTTGTCGTCCAGCGTCACGTCGACGGCGCGCAGGGCGGAGTCGAGGTGCTCGGGCGTGCGCGGCCCGACGATGGGCCCGGTGACCGCCGGTCGGGTCAGCAGCCAGGCCAGCCCGACCGTGCCGGGCTCCTCGCCCAGCTCCGCGCAGAGGTCCTCGTAGGCCTCGAGCTGGGGCCGGCGGGCCTCGATCGTCTCGGCGGCACGCCCGGCGTAGCGCCGGCTGCCGTCGCGCTCCTTGCGGACGACACCGCCCAGCAGACCGCCCTGCAGCGGCGACCACGGGATCACGCCGAGCCCGTAGGTCTCGGCCGCCGGCAGCACCTCGCGCTCGACCGCCCGCACGATCAGGTTGTAGATGGACTGCTCACTCACCAGCCCCATGAAGTTGCGGCGGCCCGCCGCCTCCTGTGCCCGGGCGATGTGCCAGCCGGCGAAGTTGGAGGAGCCGACGTACAGGATCTTGCCCTGGTCCCGTAGGACCTCCATCGCCTCCCAGATCTCGTCCCAGCCGGTGCGGCGGTCGATGTGGTGCATCTGGTAGAGGTCGATGTAGTCGGTCTGCAGCCGGCGCAGGCTGGCGTCGCAGGCCCGCCGGATGTTCAGCGCCGAGAGCCGCCCCTCGTTCGGCCAGTCCCCCATGTCGCCGTAGAGCTTGGTCGCGATGACCGTCTTCTCGCGCCGCCCGCCACCCTGGGCGAACCAGCGTCCGACGATCTCCTCCGTCGCGCCGCGCCCCTTGGAGCGCCCGTAGACGTTGGCCGAGTCGAAAAAGTTGATCCCGGCCTCCAGAGCCGAGTCCATGATGGAAAACGAGGTCGGCTCATCCGTCTCGGGACCGAAATTCATGGTGCCCAGGCAGATGCGGCTGACGCGGAGGCCGGTGCGGCCGAGGTGGGTGTAGTGCATGGGCCCGAACCTACCGGTCGATGCCCAAGAGTGCACCGATTGGCCGACTTTTTCGCCGTGCCGCTACATTGAGTACACGAATTCCCACCCGAGCTTGGGGGCATGATGCCGCAACAAATCCCGCTGGTCGACTACCTGGAGCTGGGGGATGATCCGCATTTGGTGGCCAACGAGTGCACCTCGTGCGGGGCGCGCTTCTTCGACCGGCGCAACGCCTGCGCCTCCTGCGGGGGCACCGAGTTCAAGCGGGTGGCCATTCCCACGACCGGAGAGGTGCGGACCTTCACCATCGTTTCGTTCGCCGCACCGGGGATCCCCGTCCCCTTCGTGGCCGCCGTGGTGGACTGCGACGGCACCAGCGTGCGGGCCAATCTGATGAACGTGACCCCCGACCCCGAGCACGTGACCACGGGCATGAAGGTGCGCCTGGGCACCGAAGTGATCGGCACGGACGAGAACGGCACCGAAGCGGTCGGCTTCGGCTTCGAACCACTGGGAGGTTAAGGACGATGGCATCGGCATCGGAAGAGCTCTGGGTCCTCGGGATCCACATGACCAAGTTCGGCAAGCACCCCGACAAGGACCTGGTCGACCTGGGGGCGGAGGCGGCGCAGGGCGCGCTGGCCGACGGCGGCGTGACCATGAAGGACATCGGCATCATCGGCGCCGGCAACCTCATGATGGCCATGGCGCCCACCGGGCAGATGATCCAGAAGCAGCTGGGCCAGACCGGGATCCCCGTCTACAACGTGTCGAACGCCTGTGCCACCGGCGCCACGGCGTTGCGCGTGGCCGGCATGGCGATCAAGGCGGGCGAGGTGGACATGGGCCTGGCCGTCGGCGTGGAGAAGCTGGCCGGCGCGGGCCTCCTGGCCGGCGGGAGCCGCGGGTCGGACTCCAACACATGGACCCCGCACGGTCGCTTCGGCGCGGTGGCGCCGGTGGACGGCCGGGTCGGCACCGAGACCATGCCGGGCGTCTTCGCCCAAATCGGCATGGAGTACGGGCACCGCTACGGCGGCACGAGCTTCGAGCTCTTCGCCAAGATCAGCGAGAAGAACCATGCCCACTCGACCCTGAACCCGCTGGCGGCCTACACCAAGAAGATGTCGCTCGACGAGATCATGAACGACGTCATGATCGCCTACCCCAACACTCGTCCCATGTGCTCGGCCAACTGCGACGGGGCGGCGGCGGCCGTGGTCGTCTCGGGGTCCAAACTCAAGACGCTGTCGCTCGAACAGCAGAGGCGTGCGGTCAAGATCTCGGCCTCCATCCTCACCACCGACCCCTGGGAGGAGGCCTGCCAGATCCTGCCCAACGTCAACGACCTGACCCGGAATGCGGCGGCGCAGGCCTACGAGCAGGCCGGCGTGGGCCCTGCGGACCTCAATCTGGTGGAGCTGCACGACTGCTTCGCCACCGCCGAGCTCGTGCACTACGACAACCTCGGGCTGTGCGAGCGCGGCGGTGCGGCAGACTTCTTCAACTCGGGCGCCACCTGGCGCGACGGCACGACCCCGGTGAACGTCTCGGGCGGCCTGGAGTCGAAGGGCCACCCGATCGCCGCCACCGGCATCGCCAACGTCTGGGAGGTGACCACGCACCTGCGCGGTGAGGCCGGCGACCGGCAGATTCCCGGCGCCAAGGTCGGGCTGACGCACGTGATCGGGCTCGGCTCGGCGTGTGGCGTGCACATCTTGGAGAAGTCGGCGGCGTAACCCGGGAGGCATGCCGGGCGTGAGGCCGACTGCGTGATGGCGTGGCTGTCGACTGCGTCGTTGCCTTCGGTCTCGCCGTCGCCGTGAGCTCGCCCGTCTACGACACCATCGGGCAGGGCTATCTCGCCCACCGTCGGGCCGACCCCCGCTGGGCGGCCGTGATCAACGAGCAATTCGGGGACGGGCGCGTCGTGGTGAACGTCGGGGCGGGCACCGGGAACTACGAGCCGGTGGACCGTGCTGTCGTGGCCGTCGAGCCCTCCCGCGTCATGGTGGAGCAGCGGGCGTCGGGTGCGGCTCCGGCCGTCCGGGCCAGTGGCTCGGCCTTGCCGCTTGCGACGGGCTGTGCTGATGTGGCGATGGCCATCCTCACAACGCACCACTGGGATGACTGGGCGGCCGGGTTGGCCGAGCTGTGCCGGGTGGCGCCGCGACGGGTCGTCGTGCTCACAATGGATTTCGAGCTGCACTCGCGCTTCTGGTTCCTCGAGGACTACGTGCCCGAGGTGGGCGAGTTCACTCGACGGCAGCGGCCCGATGCTGACACTGTGTCAGAGATCATCGGCGCGACGGCCTCGATACCCCTGCTCGTCCCGCGCGACATGGAGGACGGCGTGCTGGGGGCCTACTGGTCCCGACCCGAGGCGTACCTGGACCCGGCGGTGCGGGCCAACTGCTCGGGGCTGGCGCTGGCCGACCCTGCCGTCGTGGCCCGAGGTGTCGCTGCGCTCGAGGCGGACCTGTCCAGTGGTGAGTGGCAGCGGCGGCATGCCGACCTGGCTGAGGTCGCGGAAATCGATCTCGGGTACCGGCTGGTAGTGGCGGACCAGAGCTGAAGCGCTGCTGAGCTGGCACCTCCGAGCGCGGTTGCTGCAGAAACTCGTTTCGCAGCAGATTGTGCGACACCGAGCGCCCGGGTGGTTCGGGACCCACCACAGTACGATCTCAAAATGGCTGACGTCGGACGCCCGATTGCTGACCGGATCGCGATCGACGACCTCTTGACGCACTACGCGACGCTTATCGACAGTCGCCGATTCGACGAACTCGATCAGGTCTTCACCCTCGACGCCGTGCTCGACTACCGCTCGGCCGGCGGCGTCCGCGGCTCCTTCCCCGAGGTTCGCGATTGGCTCGCCAACGTCCTCCCCGCGTTCACGTGGACCCAGCACCTCGTGGTCAATCGCGCCGTCGAGCTTGCCCCTGGTGGCGACGAGGCCACCTGCCGGTCACTCTTCCAAAATCCCAACAGCATGGAGATCGAAGGCCGGTCCTGGCTCTTCGTGGTCGGTGGCACCTACCACGACCGATTGGTGCGGACGGACTCAGGCTGGAGGATTCGCCACCGGGTGGAGGAAACCACATGGTGGGACAATCCCCTGCCCGGGCTCGACGCCATCCCACCTCCACTTCCCGCCGACTGCTTCGACTGAGAGCTGATCGGTGGGTACTGGCCCACCGATCCCTGCGCCCAGTCGCCTGGAAGGTGAGCTGAGCTACACAGCTCGAATCCTCGCCATGAGTGCCTCGCGCTCCATATCGGTTTCAGCTCTCACGCGTTCGAACTCCTCCCCGATTCGTACGTCTGCGTGGAGACCCGACGGATCTTCGTGGAAGTGCAAGACGGCCCTCGACCTACGGTAGAAAATGCCGGGCCTCTTCTCGACCAGTCCGGGCACCGAGCGGAGCTTTTCAAGCAGCGGCTCGATTTCTTGGAGCGTCTCGGCAGTGGCGTGCCGCATGTCACACGATTCTATCTCGGCTCTCCACGGTGGCCCCTGACTCCGGTACGGCTGTGGTCGCGTCCGCATGAACCGCGCCCTGCCGGTTTCGTGGCGTGCAGGTGTGCAGGTGTGCAGGTGTTCACCCGGCCCCGGGGCGCGACGAAGTGCCGTAGCACTGCCCTTTTAAAGTGCACCCCGCCTTTTTAAAGTGCACCGACGCGGGCCCCTCGGTGTGCGATTGCCGGGAGCGCGGCCGCCGCCGGGTCAGGCCGCGGTTGGCGGGGGGCGCTGGCGCACCTGTTGCTGCTGGTTGCGCAGGCGGTTGTGGAACCCACAGAGCAGGCGGCCGTTCTCCTGGGTGGTCGGGCCACCTTTTGCCCATGTCTCGATGTGGTCGGCCTGGCAGCTCTCGGCGGGCTCGTAGCAATACGGGTGGGTGCACATCCGATCCCGCAGCTCGATCGCCCGGCGGGTCCCGCCCGTGAACAACCGCGCCCGCACGCTGACGTCGACTCGGTTGCCGAGCGAGAAGATGGCGCGCTCGAAGTAGGCGGAATCCATCCAGGGTGTCAGCGCAGAGGGGGCCATGACGGTCCCGTTCTCGAGCTCGGAGATGCGGCCGTGGATCGTTTCGTAGCCGACGAAGACGCTGAAGAGCGGGGCGGGGCGGATGCCGTCGGCGGGAGCGGTGCGGCTGCGCGTCGCCATCTCGACCAGGGCGTCGGCCCGGCGCTGGGCCGAGGTGCGTGAGAGCTCGTCGAGCCGGCCCGTGCGCCCCAGGCGCTCCTTGGCCTCGGCGCAGTCGGCCTCGAAGAGGTCGTGCTCGAGGCGGTTGAGCTCGCCCGCCACGATGGAGCCCGATATGGGGTCGAGGGTCATCTGGCCCAGCCACATCCCGCCCAGGCTCTGCTCTATGAAGACGTTGCGCGACGCCTTGCGGTCCTCCTCGGCGGCGTCGGCCCCGTCGGGGTCGGCCAGCTGCTTCCAGTAGCTCAGCGCCCGGTAGAAGTCCTCGAAGCCCATCTGGGCGGCCTGTTCGACGAGCATCTCCTCGTCGCGCGCCATGGCGGCCTCGGTGCGGTGGCGCCGCGCCGCGGCGATGGCCCGGGCCTGCTCGGACCCGATACGCCCATCCCGCCAGGCCTCGGTGCACTCGGGCAGGTGGCGCAGGTTCCGCCCGAGGCGCACCCGGCGCCGGGCGGCGCTACGGGGGAGCCGGCAGCGGGTGGCGATCCAGGCCGGCGCCGTCTTGGCCCCGTCGGCCGCCCACTCCTCCCCCACCTCGAAAGCCGCCGTCGCCTCGGTGACAAAGGACTCGAAGCGTGAGAGCTGCCGGTACAGCTCCTCCATGGAGGCGCAGTCGCCGTAGTTCTCAGCCCCAGATGCGACGAGCGCCTCGAGTGCCTCGCCGAAGTCGTCCAACTCCATGTCTTCGATGGAAGCACACGGTTGTCACACGCTCTGGGCGTGAAATATCGAGAATTTCCCTGAACATCGTGCATTCTGGAGCGACCGTTCTTTGGGGGGTCCCCTGCGCGGAAGCCGCCGGAAGCGGTCCGGCAGTGCTACGAGGCGCCGGCCGCTAGCGGCACCGGCCGGGCCAGGCTCCAGCTGAAGGTGTCCTCGATTTCGGCCAGCGCCAGTGGCTGGGCCAGGTCGGCCACGGTCGGGCCGGCGCGGTCGGCCACGGACTGAAGGAGCGCGCCGTCGAAGCCCCAGAGGTCGACGGCGTTGGCGCCGAGGATGCGGCGGAGGTCGTCCTCGGGCAGGCCGCCGAAGATGTAGCGCAGCGTCTCACGGTGGACGGGAGCGGCCCCCTCCAGGTGGGGATAGTCCGCGCCCCACATGAGCTTGTCGATGCCGATCTCGTGGCGCATCTCGGCCTCGTAGCGCTTCATGAGCGAGCCGCCCATCCAGACGTGCTTCTCGAAGTAGTCCCGGGGCCGCATCTTCAGGTAAGAGCGGACGGGGGCGCCACCGTGGGTGTCGAAGAACGACTCCATGTCCCGGATGAGCGAGGGCAGCCACTGCACGCCGTTCTCGGTCACGACGACCTTGAGATCGGGGTGGCGGTCGAACACGCCCCCGAAGATCATGAACCACAACGGCCGGCGGGTGAAGACGAACACCTCGTAGAGGCCCAACATGCCCCCGTGCTCGGCGTCGTAGAGGAACTTGGTGTCGGTCGCCGAACCCGACGCGCCGGTGTGCAGGTTCACCACCATGCCGTGCTCCTCGCACGCGCTCCAGAAGGGCTCGTAGGAGTCGTCCGCGTATCCAGGCAGCTTCGAGGTGACCGACATGGCCGGGAGCATCACGCCACCGAAGATGCCGTGGTCGCGCGCCCAGGCCACCTCCTCGACGGCGCGGTCCATGTCGTGAAAGTCGATCGGCATGCAGCCGGCGCGGCGACCCGGGGCCGCCGCGCAGAACTCGGCCAGCCAGCGCATGTAGCCGTGCAGCGCGGGCCACACCACCTCGAGCCCCTTGTCGGTCGTCGCGCCGAGGTACATGGCCGGCGAGAGGCCGCCGGCCAGGATCGGCCCGGGCAGGGTGACCTCGGCGTGGATCCCCTGCTCCTCGAGTACGGCCAACCGGCGCCCGTCCCCGTCGCCGGGCACCACCCAGTCGGTGCCGTAGTGCGCCAGCCAGCCCTCGGCGGCGGCGATGTCGACGCCCATGCCGGCGAGGCGCCGGGCCGCGGTGGCGCGGACCGGATCGGACTCGTCGACCTCACCCGGATCGAAGCCGCCGAACATGGAGATGGCGAGCGACGACATGTCGCCGAAGGCGGCCACGGCCTCGCGGTGCGCCGGGTCCACGTAGGACAGGAAGTGGTCCAGGCTGTCCGGGGAGGCGTGCGTGTCGGCCGACACCACAACGTAGTTGCGGCCCTGCGCGCCCGTCGCCGCTCCCTCACCCATGCAACGCCCTCCCTGGACCCTCACACTGGACCCTGACACTGGACACAGGGCGCCCGACGCGGACGACCTGGTCAGTGACCCGCACACTACTGCCGACGGTCTCGGGCGGGGGCAGGGCGGGGCTGCGGGTAGTTTCTGCGGGGGATGCACACTTCTTCGACGCTCGTCCTGATCATCGCCGTGTTCGCCGCCAGTCTGGTGGAGATGGTCGAGGCCCTGACCATCGTGGTGGCCGCCGGCGTGAGCCGGGGCTGGCGCTCCGCCCTCGAGGGCGCCGCGGCGGCGGCCCTCGTCCTCGGGGTACTCGTGCTGGTGGTGGGCGTCCCGCTCATCCGCTACATCCCGATCGACGCGCTCCGGGTGGTCGTGGGGGCGCTGCTCCTGGTTCTGGGCCTGTCCTGGCTGCGCAAGGCCGTCCTGCGCGCGAGCGGCCACAAGGACCCGCACGACGAGGACACGATCTTCGCCGAGACGGTGGCCGAGCTCACCTCGGAGGAACGGGCGGCCGCGCCGTCGCCGGCGAAGCGGGCGAAGGGGCGCGACGGCGTCGGGTTCGCGGTGGCCTTCAAGGGTGTCTTCCTCGAGGGCAGCGAGGTGGTCCTGATCGTGATCAGCCTCGGCGCCGCCCAGCACCGGCTCGGCCTGGCCGCGCTGGCCGCCGCGGCGGCGGCCGTCCTGGTGGGCGTCGTCGGCCTCATCGTGGCGCGCCAGCTGAGCGAGGTCCCCGAGAACACCATCAAGACGCTGGTCGGCGTCATGCTGACCAGCTTCGGCGTGTTCTGGGTCGGCGAAGGGGCGGGGGTGCACTGGCCGGGCGACGACCTGTCCATCCCCGTGCTGGTCGGGTTCTTCGTGGTGGTGTACATCGGCTTGACGGCCTTCATGCGCACGCAGCTGCCGGCCCTCTTCACCGAGAAGGCGACCAGTGACGGCGGCCCAGTGACGGCGAGCCAGTGACGGCGGCCCAGTGACGGCGGCCCAGTGACGGCGAGCCAGTGACGGCGGTCGCCCGGGCGCTGCGGGCCTTCGGCCACTTCTGGTGGGACTTCCTGGTCGGCGACACGCCCGAACTGGCGGTGGCGACCGGCGCCCTCGTCGGCCTGGCCTTCCTGCTTGCGGGTCCGCGGCTGGTCGGGGCGATCCTCCTGCCGCTGGTGGCGGCCGCGTTCCTCTTCCTCAGCACGTATCGAGGGCGGCGGCGGGCTCCTCACACCTAGTACCGGCGCCCCGCCCTTGCGAGAAGTCGGCGGAGCGGCTCGAGCGCTACCAGATGGAGGCTCCCGCGCCGTCGCACGCGTGGCCCAGTCCGCAGCGCACCGGCACTCGGTATCGTCGACGCGGTGCGGCCCTTCCGCTTCGGCTACCAGGCCACATCGAGCGACCTATCCGAGACCGTCCGCAGTGCCCAGGTGGCCGAGGAAGCCGGTTTCGACATCTTCCAGGTCGGCGACCACGTCGGGGGGGAGCCCTCGGCGCTCGTCTCCCTCGCCGCCGCTGCGCTTTGCACCGCACGGATCCGCCTCGGCACCCTGGTCCTCAACAGCGACCTGCGTCACCCAGTCCCGCTGGCCCAGGAGCTGGCCACACTTGACCACCTCTCCGGTGGGCGGCTGGAGGTCGGCCTCGGAGCCGGCCACAGCTTCACGGAGTACGCGGCGATGGGACAGGCCTTCGACCCGCCGGCGGTGCGCAAGGAGCGGCTCGGCGAGTCGGTGGAGATCGTCCGCGCGCTCCTCGAGGGCCGTTCGGTGTCCCACAGCGGGACCCACTACCGCCTCCATGAGGCGACGACACTGACGCCGCTGCAGCAGCACGTGCCTCTGCTCGTCGGCGTCAACGGCCGGGCGGCCCTGGCCCATGCGGTCCGCCATGCCGACATCGTTGCACCCACCATGCTCGGCCGGACGAGGGAGGACGGGCATCACCACGACGTCCGCTGGGAGGCGACCCGGCTCGACGACACGACCGCGTCAATGCGCGCCGCCGCGGAGGCTCGCTGGGGCGCGATCGAGCTCCACGCGCTCGTGCAAGCCGTCGTGGTCACCGACGACCGTCACGGCGCCGCCACCGCGATCGCCGGGCGTATCGGGATCGACGTGGCCGACGCGCTGTCGACGCCGTTCCTCTGTCTCGGAACCCACGCCGAGATCGCCGAGCACCTTCTCGCCTGCAGGGAGCGCTGGGGCTTCAGCTACTTCAGCGTCCGCGACGTGGCGGCGTTCGCTCCCGTCATCTCGCGGCTGCGCGACGCGGACCGCGGCGTGTGAGGAGACGGTGCTGATCAGGAGCCGGTGCTGATCAGGAGACGGTGCTGACCGGATGCGCCGGCTCCGGCCCGGGAGCAGGCCCTGGTCCCGGCTCGGGCTCCGTGGCCGGGCCCTCCAGGGTGCGCTCGGGCAGCAGCAGCACGGCGCCGATCAGGAAGCAGACGGCACCGACGAACGTGCCGAGGTTCGTCAGGGCCAGGCTGAGGAGCTGGCCGCTCGATGTGACGTAGGAGGCCACCGCCGAGACGCCGAAGGCGATGGAGCCCACCAGGTTCAGCGAGGTGATCCACCACGAGATGTCGGACGGCCGCCACGAGAAGGGCCCGTGGCACTCCTCGACCCAGGCCAGCCAGCTCGAGACGAGGAAGCAGACGGAGCCCAGCGCGTCCGGGCGCCACACCGGGTGGTGGCTCGACGATGCGCCCAACCCGACGAGCAGCGCGCTCAGCGTGGTCCGGTTGAACCACACGGTGCCGACCAGCTGAATACCCGCCGCCCACCAGTCGATGCGGCGGTGCCGGATCCGCAGCAACGAGCCGAGGCCGTTCCGGTGCGGTTCGACGAGGCGTGTCGGGGTGGAGGCGACCTCCATGTACTGCAGGAAGGAGGCCGTCGTGAAGAAGATGGATCCGACGAAGTAGGTGATGTTGTCCGGTGTGACGCCGACGGCGGTGGCATAGGGCGGGAACGAGCCCAACGCGAAGCAGACGGAGCCGATGGCGAACAGCACACCCATCCACCAGGCCATGGCGAACGGCGCCCACCAGGTCGAACCACCGGGGACGCGGCCGGCGTGCTTGCGGTGCCAGCGGGAATCCCACAGCAGGCGGGTGCCGTCGGGGCGCAGGAACACCTCCCTGGTCACGAAGGGACCGAAGCCGCGGCTGCCCAGGCGCCGCCACCCCTCCGGAACCTCCACGGTGGCCACGGCCATGGCGGGTCACGATAGGGCGACGGCGGCGAGACGGGAGGCGGGCGGGACCTTCGTGGCCGTGGACCGACCGGCGCGCCGATCGGGCATCATGTGGTCTCGCCGACGAGGAGGAGCACGCATGGGTACCGAGGCGCGCGGTGTGGTCGCCAGGGGGAAGGGTGCACCGGTCACACTCGAGACGATCCTGGTGCCCGACCCCGGGCCGGGCGAGGCGGTCGTCGCTGTCAAGGCGTGCGGAGTGTGCCACACCGACCTGCACTACCGCGAGGGCGGCATCAACGACGACTTCCCCTTCCTGCTGGGCCACGAGGCCGCCGGCGTCGTGGAGTCGGTCGGGTCCGGCGTGACGGACCTGGCGCCCGGTGACTTCGTCGTCCTGAACTGGCGGGCCGTCTGCGGGGAATGCCGGGCCTGCCGGCGCGGCCGACCCTGGTACTGCTTCGCGACCCACAACGCCACGCAGAAGATGACGCTGGCCGACGGGACGCCGCTCTCCCCCGCGCTCGGGATCGGCGCCTTCGCCGACAGGACGCTCGTGGCGGCCGGCCAGTGCACGAAGGTCAACCCGGCCGCCCGCCCCGAGGCTGTCGGCCTGCTCGGCTGTGGCGTCATGGCGGGGATCGGCGCGGCCATCTACACGGGAGAGGTCGGACTGGGCGACTCGGTGGCCGTCTTCGGCTGCGGGGGCGTCGGGTGTGCCGCCGTGGCCGGGTCGAGGCTCACCGGGGCGGCCGTCATCATCGGCGTCGACAAGGACCCCGGCAAGCTCGCCCTCGCCACGTCCTTCGGCGCGACCCACACCGTCGACGCCAGCGCCACCGACCCGGTGGAGGCGATCAAGGCGCTCACGGGCGGCAACGGTGCCGACGTGTGCATCGAGGCCGTGGGCCATCCCGCCGTCATGGAGCAGGCCTTCATGGCCCGGGACCTCGCGGGGACGCTGGTGCAGGTGGGTGTCCCGACGCCCGACATGCGCATCGACCTGCCCATGATCGAGTTCTTCGGGCGGGGCGGCGCGCTGAAGCCGAGCTGGTACGGCGACTGCCTCCCCTCGCGCGACTTCCCGCTGCTGGTCGACCTCTATCTCGGCGGCCGGCTCGACCTCGACCGCTTCGTCAGCGAGACGATCGGCATCGACCAGGTCGAGGCCGCCTTCGCACGCATGCAGCGCGGCGAGGTGCTGCGGTCGGTCGTCGTGCTGTAGTCAGGCGTGGCGGCGGCCGGGGCTCCGGCGCGGCTATGGCACCGGCCCTCAGCGCTTCTTCGTGGCCTTGCCCCCGGAGAAGAGCTCGTGCCAGCTCTTCTCCTCGATCTTCACGCCGAACTTCTTGGCCGCCGTCTTGATGCGCCGCCAGGCCTGGTCGCGCTCCTTGTCCGTCACACCCTCGACCTGGTCGAAGCGCGCCACTGCATTGCGGACATGCTTGGCGTCGACCAGGGGCTCCTTGCGCTCCTTCGGGAACGCGAACTTCTTGTCGTCGAGCTTGTTCTTGTCGGCCGTGCTCAGACCGGGCGAGCGGGCGGCCTTCTTGGCCTTCTTTGAGCGGGAGCTCTGTGCCTTCTGGGCCTTCTTGACATTGCGGCGGGCCGCTTCCTTTTGCTTGGCCGTGGCCATCAGCACCTCTCCTCTCGGACGCCGGCCGGGTGCACCGTGGGAACTCTTTCCATAGTCCGATACCCAGGTCTGTACGGACGAATCGGAACCGTCGCCGGACCTGCGTCGGAGCGGGCGTCATGCTATTCCTGAGGCATGGCGCTCCCCCTCGCTCCCTTCGGACCGCGGACCGGGCTGCGCGGCATGGTGGCGGCCGCCGACCAGCTGGCCGCGTCGGCGGGCATCGGCATGCTGGCCCGGGGCGGCTCGGCGGCCGACGCCGCCGTGGCCACCGGGACGACGATGGCCGTCGTGGGCCCGCACCTGTGCGGGCTCGGGGGCGACGTGCTCGCCATGGTCTCGGCGCCCGGCGTCGCGCCCGAGGCGCTGCTCTCCATCGGCCGGGCCGGTGCCGGGTCCGACCCTGCCCGGCTGCGCGCCGAGGGGATGACGACGATGCCCGTGCGGGGCGACATCCGCAGCGTGCAGGTGCCCGGCGCCGTCGACGGCTGGCTCGCCCTGCACGAGCGCTACGGGCGGCTGCCGCTCGACGAGGTGCTGGCGCCAGCGATCGAACTGGCTTCCGAGGGGTTCTCCGCCTCCATCATGCTGGCGCTGGCCAGCCATCTCGTCCACGCCCTCCCCGGCGCCGGCGAGCTCTGCCCGGAGGGCCCCCTCCACATCGGCCAGACCGTGCGCGTGCCCGGCGTCGCCCGCACGCTGCGCGCCATCGCAGCTCACGGCCGGGACGGCTTCTACCAGGGGGAGTTCGGCCGGGGCCTCCTGGAGCTGGGGCGCGGCCACTTCGCGCCGGCCGACTTCGCCACCAGCGCGGCGTCGTGGTGCGCGCCGCTGCACGCGGCGGCCTGGGGCCACGAACTGTGGACCGTGCCGCCCCCGTCGCAGGGCTACCTCACGCTGGCCGGCGCCGCGGTGGCCGCGGCGGCCGGGCTCGGGACCGATCCGGACGATCCCCAGTGGGCGCATCTCCTCGTCGAGACGTGGCGCGCCGTCGGCCACGACCGCCCGGCGGTGCTCTTCGACGGCGCCGACGGCGACGCGCTCCTCGACCCCGGCGCGCCTGGCCGCCGCGGCGGCCCGGGTCGATGCGCGCGCCATGGCACCACCCGACGTCGCGCCGGGCCGCGGGACGCCGGCCCCCGATGTGGCCCGCCTGGGCGACGGCGACACCACACACCTGTGCGCGCTGGACGGCAACGGTCTCGGGGTCTCGCTGACGCAGTCCAACGCCCTGGACTTCGGCTCACACATCGTCGAGCCCACCACCGGCGTCTTCCTGCACAACCGCGGCGTCGGCTTCTCGCTCGTGCCCGGCCATCCCGCCGAGGTGGCGCCCGGGCGGCGACCACCGCACACCCTCTCCCCCATGCTCGTCACCGCCGGCGACGGCGCGCTGTCGCACCTGGTGGGCGCCATGGGCGGCGACGCCCAGCCGCAGATCATCGTCCAGCTCCTGGCCCGACTGCTGCTGACCGGGCAAGATCCGGCGACCGCCATCACGGCCCCCCGCCTCACCCTCGACGCGCCGTCGGCCGGGCCGTTCCGCCTGTGGTGGGGGGAGGACCTCACCGTGCTGGTCGAGGCGGACGCGCCCCCGGCGTGGCTCAGCGGGCTCGCCGGCCACGGCCACCGGGTGCGCACGATCAGCGCCTTCGATCCCGTCGCCGTCGGATGCGCCCAGATCATTCAGCTGGAGCACGATGGCGCCGGCTCCGGCCGCCAGGTGGGGGCATCGGACCCCCGCAGCCCCGCCGGGGGTGCGCTGGGCCGCTGACGCCCTGCCCGAGAGGGCACCACCCTCGATGCGGCGGCGAGGAGTGTCGATGCGGCAGGTAGCGTGCCTCGCATCGAACGTCCCGTCCCGCCGCTCCCGCACGCCCCCTCCCCGACCGCCGGGGCTCCGCGCCGGGCCGGCGACGGCGCGCACCACACACGGTGAGCCGGGCGGCGGGTGACCCGCTGAGGATCGCGTCCCTGGCCAAGCAGGTCCCGTTGGCCGAGTCGCTCCGGCTCCGGGACGGCCGGCTGGTGCGCACGGGAGTGGGCGTCGAGATGAACCCCTACTGCCGCCGGGCGGTGGCCGAGGGGGTCTCCCTCGCCCGGGACAGCGGCGGGACGTGCACCGTGGTCACGCTCGGGCCCCCGGGCGCCGAGGACGTCCTGCGCGAGGCGGTGGCCTGGGGAGCCGACGCCGGGCTGCACGTCTGCGACCCGGCGTTCGTGGGCTCCGACACGCTGGCCACGGCGCGCGCCCTCGCCGCCGCGCTGCGCACCGCCGGCCCCTTCGAACTCGTCCTCCTCGGCCGCAACTCCATCGACGGGGAGACCGGACAGGTCGGCCCCGAGCTGGCCGAGCTGCTCGACCTCGCCTTCGCCAGTGGGGTCCGCCACCTGCAGGACCTGGGCTCCGTGTGGCGCCTCGAGCTCGAGCACGACGACGGGACACAGGAGGTCGAGCTCGCGCTGCCCGCCGTGCTCTCGGTGGCCGAGCGCCTCTGCGACCCCTGCAAGGTGGACGCCGAGGGGCGCGCCGCCGTATCGCCGGCGCGGCTCACCCGGCTCGACGCGGCCCGGCTCGGTCCGGGCCCCTGGGGGGGCGCCGGCAGCCCGACCGTCGTCGGGGCGACGAGGCCCATGGAGCACGAGCGCTCGATGATCGTCCTGGACGGCCCGGTCGACACGCAGGTGGAGGAGGCGGTGCGCGAGCTCACCCGGCGGGGCGCCTTGACGGCGCGCCCCGACCCGGCGGCGCCGCCGCCGGGTGACGACCGGACCCCGGACCGGGGTGTGTCACGGACCATCGCCGTCCTCGCCGAGCCCGGCCGTGGCGCGGTGTCCGGGGAGCTGCTCGGCGCCGCGGCGCGCCTCGGCCGCGAGGTGGGCGCGGCGGTGCACGCGCTGTGCCCGGGCCCGCTGGACGCGGCCCCGTTGGGCGCCGCCGGCGCCGACGTCGTCGTGGCGCTCGAGGGCTCCGCGGTCGCCGAGGATGTGGCCGATGCCCTCGCGGCCTACGTCCGGGAGGCGGCACCGTGGGCCGTGCTCGCCCCGAGCACGGCCTTCGGCCGCGAGGTGGCCGGACGGGCGGCGGCCGCCACGGGGTCGGGACTGGTGGGCGATGCCGTCGCGCTGGCGGCACGCGACGGCCTCCTGGTGGCGGCCAAGCCGGCGTTCGCCGGCGCACTGGTGGCCGACATCACGTGCCGGAGCACCACGCAGATGGTCACGGTGCGCCCGGGCGTCCTGCCGTCACCCCCGCCGCGACCGCGCGATGTCCCCGTGCGGACGCGGGCGGTCGACGCACGGGGGCGGGTCCGGGTGCTGTCCGACCGGCGGAACGACGACGTGGAGACGCTGGCCCGGGCGCAGGTGGTGATCGGCGTGGGAACCGGGGTCACGCCCGAGGAGTACGAGGAGCTGAGCCCGCTGGCTGTGCTGCTGGGTGCCGAGCTCGCCGCCACCCGCAAGATGACCGACCGGGGCTGGGCCCCCCGCGCCCGTCAGGTGGGCATCACGGGCCGCTCCATCGCCCCGCGGCTCTACGTCGCCGTCGGCCTGAGCGGGAAGTTCAACCACATCGTCGGCGTGCGGTCGGCGGGGACCATCCTGGCCGTCAACACCGACCGGGGCGCCCCGGTGTTCGACCACTGCGACGTGGGCATCGTGGGTGACTGGCACGAGGTCGTCCCCCGACTCCACGGGGCCCTGCGCCGGGCCCTCGCCGGGCGCGGTGGCGCAACGGTCAGCTGAGGCCCACCCCGGCGGCGGTGCGCACCGTCGCCACGACCTCCTCGTTGGAGGCGCCGGGACCGAGCACGGCGGCCACGCCGTCGGCCTTGAGCACATCGACGTCGCCGGGCGGGACGATGCCGCCGATGACCACGGGCGTCTCGAGGCCGGCGGCCCGGAGGGCGCCGACGACGGCCGGGGCCAGCGTGAGGTGGGCACCGTTGTGCATGGACACGCCGACGACGTCGACATCCTCCTGGGCCGTCATCGCGGCGATGGTCTCGGGTGACTGGCGCAGCCCGGCGTAGACGACCTCGCATCCGGCGTCGCGCAGGATGCGCGCCACGACGCGCAGCCCCCGGTCGTGGCCATCGAGCCCGACCTTGGCCATGAGGACCCGCAGGGGCCGTTGATCGACCGACGCCGTCATGTCGGTGGGGCGGTCCCTCCGCGGGAGTGTTCTCGGCCGGTCATCGGGGCAATGCTACGCCCGGGCCCGGTGAGCCGGTGACGGTCAGGCCTCTGTCTCGGCCCGCTCGAGATCGCGCTGTCCGCGGTACGCACGCAACCGGTGCCAGAAGACGACCACGACTGCGATCACGGCGAGGGCCCCCAGGATGTACCCCGCGTCGTTGAACGCCTTGAGCACGTGGTTGTAACTTCCCCCAAGGCTGTAGCCCAGCGAGCAGAGGGCGGCGCACCAGGCCGCGCAGCCGATCACGGTGAAGATGGTGAACTTGGCGAGCGCCATCTCGCCGAGGCCGGCCGCGAAGGACACGAAGGACCGCAGGAGCGGAATGAACCGCCCGAAGAGCACGAACGGCTCGCCCCGGCGCGCGAACCAGGCCTCCGCCCGGTCGAGATCCTTGTGGGTCAGGAGGACGTACTTCCCGACCCGGTCCACCAGTGTTCGGCCGCCGAAGCGGCCGATGCTGTAGCCGGCCATCGAACCCAGGACCTCACCGACCACCGCCACGAGGATGACGATGGCGAGCTGCAGCGGCTTGCCCTCACCGGGAACCTGGCCGCTGGCCAGGACACCCCCGTAGATGAGGGCGATCTCGGCGCCCACCGGGAGGCCCATGGCGGAGATGAAGCTCAACGCGAAGATAGCGCCGTACCCGGCCGACTTGAGAAACTCCTCCACTGCCTACCCCTCCTCCGCCGCCGGCACGGCGGTCATCTTGGGCGCGTCCAACGTAGGACCGCAACTCACGGGCCACATCGCAACTCACGGGCCAGCGAGGGACGGTCGAGGGGGCCGATCCGCCCGGGTGCTCCCTCGCCACCGTGATGCCCGTGAACGCGGTGGCTCCGTCATCTTGGCCGACCGCGCCACCAAGGAGGAACGGGCGTCATGAGCACGACACGATCTCAGCTGTACCGCCTGGCCCGGGACCTCGGGAACGTCGAGGCGGTCGAGCACGGCTACCAGCGAGGTGGACTGTCGGGCGCAGCCGGCGGTGCGGCACAGCGGGAGACGAGACGGGTGATCTACCGGCAGGGCAACCGCCAGATCAACCGCTTCGTCCGCGCCATCGGTCTCGGACCACATCGCCGCTGAGACGCACGGGCCGTCTCGTTGGCGCGGCACAGGCGCGTCTATCCCCGCAGGGGATCGGACAGAAACGCAGCTATCCCCGCAGAGGATCGGACACAAACGCAGCGAGCTTCGTACGCCTCTTCGCGTCATCAGTGCGCCGCGGCTGTCCGCCGACCGCCGTCCACTCCCGCGTCGACCGGTCGGGGTGGTGAAAGAGCGGTCTACTATGAAGCCACGCGACGAGCAGAAGCGACAGGTTCCTTCGCCCACATCACGAAAATCGGGAGCACTCATGGAAGACACCAAGGCCAAGGAGCTGCTGGGCGCCGAGCGACTCCGCGTCGAGCGGTTGCTCAAGGACATCGACGAAGCGGGGGCGGCCGACCGGGTGGCTGCCGACCAGGAGGGGGATATGTTCGACTCGGCGGAGCCACTGACGACGGAGGGTACCGACGACGCGGTGCGAGCAGGGCTCGAAGATCGGTTGGCGGCCATCGATCGGGCAGAGAAGCGCCTGGAGGACGGCACCTATGGCTACTCGGTGCGCAGCGGGCAACCAATACCGGACGATCGCCTCGAGGCCGATCCGACCGCCGAGTTGACGATGGAGGAGGCTCGCTGAAGGGACGTGACTCCTCGGCTCGTACAAAATCTGCGGGCCGGAACGTCAGTCCTCCTGAGTCGGCTCTCCATGCTCGGCATTGGGGAGGCCCCTTCGCCAATACGCCTTGCCCGAGATCTGATCCGGTCGGATGCCCCGTTCCGTCAAGATCCGACTGACCCCTCGCACGACTCCGGCTTCGGCGGCCACGTAGACGTGTCCGATTCCGGCGGCAAGATCCACCGATGCGACAGCGTCGCGGAGGGCGGAGGGATCACCCGGCGACCACCGACCGAATCGGTGAAGCCACTGCACATGGAGGTGATCCGCCTCGTGCGAACCGGGTTCTTGTTCGTCGGCGGGGCTATCGATCTCGAGTACTGCCGTGGCGATTGACCCTGGGGGAAGCGCCTCAATCATCGCCAGAGTCCCCGGCAGCCCGGTCTCGTCAGCGACAAAGAGGTGCCAGTCCGAATTCGGGCGGACGGTGATCTTGCCACGGGGGCCGATCGCGTCGATCCCTTCGCCGATCCGGGCCGCGCGAATCCAATCGGTTCCGGGACCGGCGCCATGGAGAGAGACGTCGATCGTCACCGTCCGTCGGACCGGATCGAATTTCCGGATGGTATAGCGACGGTTCACCACCCTGTCATCGGGCAGTGGAACCCTGAGCATCAGGTCCTGGCCGGGCGCGTACTGCAGTCCCTCGATCCCCGGTGCCGTCACCACGAGCCGATGGATCGACGGAGTCAGTGAGCCGGTCTCCGTGACCTGGAGGTGCCACAGTGCGGCGTCGGCCAGCGGTCCCCCCGGGCGCCCCAGCAGGTCCAGCATCCGATCAGTAGCCATGTCCGGGAGGTCTACCAGGAAACGATCCGGCGTCGGGCGACCTGGGGCCGTGCTCCCGTCGCGGTGAGCCACGACACGCACTGCGGGGAAATAGGTCCCGGGCTCGGCGAGGGAGAGCCGTTGCTCCCGGATGACGCTCGGCGCCGCCGGTGCCGACTCTGTGCTGCGAGCCCCACGGGGGCCGCGTAGCCTTGTCGGGCGCTCGCGCGGTGAGCGAAACCACAGGAAGGCATCTCGATGCTTCAGCTGGCTGACGACCTACGGGTGGTCGACGCAGACTCACACATGACCGAGCGGCACGATCTGTTCACCGAGCGGGCTCCCAAGGGGTATGAGGACAAGGTTCCTCACGTCGAGCGCATCGACGACCAGGACATGTGGGTGATCGAGGGCAAGACGTTCGGCAAGGCCGGATCTGGCGGCACGATCGACCATGAGGGGAACAAGCACCCCTTCTTTGACTCCCAGGGCGGCTCGTGGGGAATCGACGACGTGCACCCGGCGGCCTGGGACCCGAAGGAACGGCTCCGGATGATTGACGAACTCGGCATCGACACCCAGGTGCTGTATCCGAACTCGATCGGCCTCGGCGGCCAGAACCTCTGGAACTCCATCACCGACCCCAAGATCCCGATGCTCTGCGTCGAGCTCTACAACGACGCCATGGCCGAAGTGCAAGAAGAGTCGGGCAACCGGTTCCTCCCCATGGCCATCATGCCAGCATGGGAGATTGCCGCATGCGTCCGTGAGGCTCAGCGCTGCGCCGACATGGGCTACCGGGGAGTCAACATGACGGCCGATCCGCAGGATTCGGGGTCCCCCGACCTGGGCGACCCGGCCTGGGACTCCTTCTGGGAGGTCTGCGCCGGGCTCGATCTGCCGGTGCACTTCCACATCGGTGCGAGTCAGACCGCGCTCTCGTATTTCGGCACGACGTTCTGGCCGAGCCAGGACGAGTACGTCAAGCCGGCCATCGGCGGCGCGTCACTGTTCCAGAACAACTCGCGGCTCCTGCTCAACAGCGCCTACTCGGGCATGTTCGATCGTCACCCGAACCTCAGAATGGTCTCGGTCGAGAGCGGCATCGGATGGGTGCCGTTCATGCTCGAGGCCATGGACTACGAGCTCGAGGAGAACGCGCCAGAGTGGTTCCACAAGCTGGACAAGCTCCCCTCGGAGTACTTTCGGGACAACTGGTACGCCACCCTCTGGTTCGAGACCGGCCGGGGTGACCTCCAACACCTCATCGACGCCGTCGGCGAGGACAACGTCATGTTCGAGACCGATTTTCCGCATCCGACGAGCCTGCACCCCGATCCCCTGGAGATGGTGAAGGACAAGATCGCTTCTCTGCGACCCCAGACCCAACGCAAGGTGATGGGCGAGAACGCCGTCGGGCTGTACCGGCTGTAGGCCTCGGCGTCAGCCGGTCGTTGCGGGAGCCGGGGTGGACGACTCCGCCGAGGGATCCGCCGCAGGGGGAGGTGGTGCGATCCTCACCGCGACCACGTACGACACCACTACCGCCACGATGACGACTGGCATGAGGCGCACGGCATCGGAGAGGAAGAGAAGGCTCGGAAGAAGCACAGCGGTCATGGGCATCTTCAGTGCTCCGGCAATCATGGCCCCGACCCCCATGGCCACGCCGGCGATCATGGGGAGCCCACCGAGGTGGGACAAGGCGATGCCGCCGGCGGCACCGATGAACATGCTCGGAAAGATCGGGCCCCCCCGGAAACTGCTGAGCGAGATCGCATAGGCCAGTCCCTTGCACAGGAGCAGCAACAGCAGCGCGCCGACGGTCCAACCAGCCGCCTGCTGGACGAGAGAGGGCAACGCGGTCTGACCGGAGAACAGGACCTCCGATGAACCCCGCCCCGTCCCCGCGGCGAAGGCCACGGCCAGCCCGCCGACCGCCAAGCCCACCACGGGAGTGAGCAGGATCCTCCTCCGCGCAACCAGCGGCCGCAGCAGCGATGCCAACCTGAAGATGACCGTGGCGGCAATGGCGGCGCCAAGGCCGATGACGATCGCCCAGAGGAACTCGGCACCGGTTGGCGACCCGACGTGGGGAATGGACGACACGGTCAGCGAGAAGGACCCGAATCCAGTCAGACTGTCGAGCCCGACGAAGATGAGCGAGCCGATGCCGGCGGCGAGGAGACCCGGGACCAGCACGATCTCCATCATCGGCCCCCCCAATCCGGCCATCTCCATGAGGAGGAAGGCCCCGACAAGCGGTGAGCCCAGGAGCGTGGCGACGGCAGCGAAGCTCCCGGCGGCAGCGATCACCACCGTGGCCATGGGCGGCGCGTCGCGCTTGACGAGGTGCACCGCAAGAACGCCCAGCCCGCTGCCAATGGCGATCAGCGGAGCCTCCGGGCCCAACACCACGCCAAGGCTGAGCGTGGCGAACGCGGCCACGAATACTGCCGAAGAGCTCGACGGGCTGGACCGGGCCGGCGGACTTAAAGCCCTCCGAAGGCTCGTGGCCACCGGTACCGGGTAAGTAGTGAATGGCCAGAGCAACCAGGAACCCGCTCAGCGTCAGCCAGGGCAGCGGCCACCACAACGGTTCTCCATGGAACCCGAGGCTCTTCGGAAGATCAGTGAAGACCTCGGTCTGGACTCTGGACACCGCGTCCAAGAAGAAGTAGGCCACTGTCGCCACGGGGACACCGATGATGGCGCCCAGCACGAGAAGCACGATGTAGTTGCGTGACTTGACGACCGCAGTCGGGTCCGGTGCCGGTGCCGGTGAAGCGGCTGCGTCGGTCATCGTCCCCCGCTAAGGCGCTTCATTGGTCTCCGGCTTGCTCCCTTCGCCGCTTGCAGAACGCCTCACCTGAGATGGATGCGGCCTCGTCCCCGAAGCTACCTTGTCGGGCCGCGTGACGTGATGACCATCATGGACGTCTCAATCAGCCTGTGTTCAATCACCCGACGGGTGGTTCTCCGCAGTTGACGCTCAGATCGAGAGACCCAGAGATCCCTGCAAGCTCAAATCGATGAAGCGCTGCGCCGGCCGGGACGCCGACGGTGAACATACGCCTGTGAGGCGACGACCTGAGCCAAGCGACGTCTGTCCACTGGATCATGACTCGCGTCGAACTCGCTCGTTGCACAAATTTCCCGGCACACTGGGTAAACCCTGTAGTCTGAGCTCATGCCAAGCAAGCTCGATCACGCAGCAGAGATTGTTGGAGATGCAGTCGGCACCGCCGGAGCGGCAACTGCAGCGGCTGGGAAACGGGTGCAGCAGGGTCTGAGCGAGGCCGCAGCGGCGATCAGCAGCTCCGACACGGCGACCCGAATCGAAAAGCGATTGAGCCCGAGTCGGAAGAAGGTCGCCAAGAAGGCTGCCAGCGCCAAGAAGGTGGCCAAGAAGCGGGTCACAGCGGCGACCCGGAAGGCGGGCGGCGCCAAGAAGGTGGCCAAGAAGCGCGCCACCGCGGCGACCCGGAAGGCGGGCGGCGCCAAGAAGGTGGCCAAGAAGCGCGCCACCGCGGCGACCCGGAAGGCGGGCGGCGCCAAGAAGGTGGCCAAGAAGCGCGCCACCGCGGCGACCCGGAAGGCGGGCGGCGCCAAGAAGGTGGCCAAGAAGCGCGCCACCGCGGCGACCCGGAAGGCGGGCGGCGCCAAGAAGGTGGCCAAGAAGCGCGCCACCGCGGCGACCCGGAAGGCGGGCGGCGCCAAGAAGGTGGCCAAGAAGCGCGCCACCGCGGCGACCCGGAAGGCGGGCGGCGCCAAGAAGGTGGCTCCACGCGGGAGGTGATCGAGCGCTCACTGGTGCGGTCACCACTGCGCTGCGCCGGGTCCGAGCTGCACTCGGTCCCACCCGGTCAGCCTTAGGTTAGGGCAGGATCCCCGTCCCCCGAGGTGCGCGCGCCGCGGTCTGTCGCCCCTCAGCGAGAGAGAGTCCGGCGAGCAGCGCGTTGCGAAGGTCCCGCGGATCTATGACCGCGTCGTACGAGAGTCGGCTCGCGGCGGAGATCGAAGCATTGGCCTGCTCGGCCGCCAATCGAGCCCGTTCTTCGGGATCGGCGACGGCGCTCCCCTCTGAGCTCGCCGGCATGGCACCAAGTGTGATCGAAGGGAAGGCCAGAGTGATGGTCTGTCCGTCGAACGGGTTCATCGCCATTATGGACGAACCGAAGCCGAATGCCTTGCGCAGGGTGACATGGAGCTTCGGTACCGCCAGCCGGTGCTGCACAGCGAACATGCGTGCGGCATGGCGCAGGATCCCCTGTCGCTCGGCGAGTGTGCCCGCGAGCACGCCGGGGTTGTCCGCCAGGAAGATACACGGAAGTCCGAAGGCCCCAGCCACATCGAGGAAGTGGGCTACCTTGTCGGCCCCCGCGCTGTCCACGGTTCCTGCCATTACGTCTGGATCGTTGGCAACGATGGCGACACTCTGCCCGCCGAGACGAGCCAAGGCGGTCACGGTGGATCGTCCAAACGCCGGCTGGACCGCGAGAAGAGACCCTTCGTCGACCAGCGATTCGAGGACGGGCCCAATCGGATACGGACGGCGGGGGCTCGATGGAATGAGGTCCAGAATGTTGTCCAGCCGACGGGGGGCCGTGTCTGAACCGTTCCGGCGAGGTGGCGCCTCCCACGCGTTCAGCGGAAAATATCCAAGGTACCGCCGAGCCAATGCGATAGCTTCAAGGTCGTCGGCGACCACGTTGTGAACGACCCCAGACGCGTCCGCCGCCACCTGCGGCCCGCCGAGCACCTCCTTCGTCACGTCCTCACCGGTCGCCGACTTCACGAGCGGCGGACCGGCTGCGAAGATTGAAGCCGATTCGGTCATGACCGCAAAGTCAGACAAGGGAGCCGTCAGGGCGCCGTGTCCAGCGGAGGCGCCCATGACGAGGGACACCAAGGGCACGATTCCCGACAGCTCGGTCAGGCCCATCAAGTCCCCGGGCCGTCGCCCTGCCGCCGAATCGGTCACCCTGTGACCAGCACCCTCGAGCATCATCACCAAGGGCACGCGTTCCTGAAGGGCCAGTTGGCAGAGGCGATAGCGCTTGTCCGACGCGCCGCTGCCGATGGATCCGCCGAGCACGGTCACATCTTCAGCCCCGGCGAGGGCCGGCCGGCCGCTGATACGCCCCGAACCGGTCACGAGAGCATCCGCCGGGATCGGGGGATGCTCAGTCGTTCCCACGAGCTGTCCGATCTCGGAGAAGGTGCCGGGATCGAAAAGTGTGGCGATCCGCTCACGGGCATTGAGTCGCCCCCGGCGTCTCTGGCGAGTCAGGCGGGTCTCGCCGCCCATAGAAAGTGCCTCGGCCTTGCGTCTCTCGATCTCTTCCAGGGCCGGGCCCCATCCTTGATGCTCGTCATTCATATCCGCCCCGTCTGCAATTTCAGCAGGTCCGCCGATCCGCCACCGTCGACGGCGATGACCTGTCCAGAGACGAAGCGGGCCATCGGGCTACAGAGAAAGAGTACGAGGTAGGCGATGTCCGACCCACTGCCCTGCACACCGAGTGGGTTCTTGGGACGATCATCGCCACCGGTCACCGCCTCGGCAAACCGGCGCACGCCCTCGGTGCCACCGATCGATCCGGGTGCGATGGCATTCACCCGGATCCCATACGGTCCCCATTCCACCGCACAGGTTCGGGTCAACGAATCGACCCCGGCCTTCGCCGCCGCAACGTGTGATTGAAACACAACGCCCTTCTGCTGAAAAGGGGCGCTGATATTGACGATGCTCCCGCCGTGATCCGACAGCCATGCGTCGAAAGCCGAGCGGGTCACGTTGTAGGTCCCGAGCAGGTCGATATCGACAACCGCCTTGAATCCGTTTGGCGAGATCTTTGACATCGGGGCGGGGAAGTTTCCAGCCGCATCATTGACGACGATGTCGAGTCTCCCCCGCTCGGCGACAATATTGTCGATCACCGAACGCACCGCCTCCACGTCGCGGACGTCACAGACGCCGAAGGAAGCGTCCACGCCTACCGTCCTCAGTTCTTCGACAGCGACCTCGAGATTTTCTTGCTTTCGACTGGCCATCGTGACTCGTGCCCCGTGAGCGCCGAGTACATGGCAGATCTCCTTGCCGATTCCGGTCGCTCCACCCGTCACGAGCGCGACCTGACCATCCAGTAGGTCAGCGGCAAAACCACTTGCTTCCATGATCCCGGATTATGCCCCACCTGCCCGCAGGAGGCGCTACGTCCAGAAGTTCATCTCAATCAGAAGGGCTGTGATGTCATGCTCCGCTTTGGTGAGCCCAACGAACTCGATTCCGACGTCTCCCTCGACGGTCGGTGCCGCATTCCCCATCTCGCCTTCTCGCCGGACAGTGACCGAGAAATCGATTCGGCTGCTGGCCGGTTCACCCACTGGCAAGACTGGTGCGGTGAGACCTCTGTCTCGGTGCGCCGAGATCGGAGTGGCGACTGGCCCACGTCAGGGCATGTCCGAAGCCTCGTCTCTTCGCCCCCGCAGGCCGTCTATGGCGACCGTAATGTCAGCGAACACCTCTTCAACAGGTTGCTCGCCGTCGACCTCGACGAGTATGCCGCGCTTGACATAGAAGCCCAGCAAAGGCTGCGTCTGGCTGTCAAACACCTCAAATCGGCGCGCGATACCAGCCTCAGTGTCATCGCTGCGCCCTTCCCGGTCGGCGCGTTCCCGCAGCCGATTATGCAGCTCCTCATTGCTGACTCGGAGGTACACAACGGCCTGGAGCGTGATTCCTTCGAGACCTTGGGCCATGGAATACGCCTCTTCAGCTTGGTGCACGGTCCTCGGGAAACCATCAAGCACATACCCGCCATTGCGAGCTGCGTCGAGAACCCGAGCGCAGAGCACCTCGAAGAGAAGCTGGTCGGGTACGAGATCGCCCCGCTCGAGATAATCGGCTGCAAGCCTCCCAATCTCGGTGCCTTGAGCCACCTCGTCGCGCAAGAGAGCCCCGCTGGACAGATGCGCGATTTCGTAGTGAGAAGCGAGCTTCGCCGCCTGTGTGCCTTTTCCGGCCCCCGGATACGCCACCAACAAGAGTCGCATTCCGTCACGCTAATGCGTGCGTTCCAGCTTGAAACAGTGCCTGGTCGGGGTACAACGGCGGTACAGTCGAGCGTTTCCGGTTTCGTATAGGTTCCATGTTCTGCTCGGAACGCCGACGATTCAGGAGCGTCACCTGACATGATCCGTCTCATCGCAGCCCTTGATTCACGGCGAGGAATCGCGACCGACTCGGGCATCCCTTGGAAGCTCCCGGGTGACACTGCCTTCTTCCACGACAAGACGGCCAGTGGAATCATTCTGATGGGACGGGCAACCTACAACGAGTTCGCCGCCCCGCTCCACGAAAGAGAGAACTTCGTGCTGACGGCTGATTCCGGACTCTTGCGCACTGGCTTTCGGGCCATCGGCAGCCTGGACCAATTGGTCGCCGATCATCCGGACGAAGACATATGGGTCATTGGCGGCGCCACGGTCTACGCGGAGACGATCGCCGAGGCCCAGGAGCTGCTGCTGACCCAGGTGGTCGGTGACTTCGACTGCACCAAGTTCTTCCCGCCGTACGAAGCTGAGTTTCGCCTTGCGGCTGAGGGTGACGATCGTCAGGACGGAGGAATTACCTATCGATTCGAGACTTGGCAGCGCGTCTGAATCGAAACCGGAGAGCTCTGGCTGAAGGTAGGGAGCCCTGAGGCCCATCCGAGGCCAGAGTGGGATGCTCTGATCGAGAACCTGAGAAGCTCCCCCTCCGACCGGCTCAGCGATCGGCGGTGGTCGCCGCCATCTCGACGTACGGGGCCAGGATCTCGGCCAGCAGTCGGCGACGTCGAGAGACTCGATCTCGCTTTGGAGCAACGGTGTCGTACGCCATGGAGTCGAGTAACTGCTGGCTGAATCCGAATCCCCGTATGACTAGAAAGATCGTGGTCCCCAAGTCGGGCTTGTTCATGGCGGGCCCAAGGGCCTCCCGTAACAACCGACGGACATGGGCATTGGACCGTTCCGAGACCTCCAGCATCGTCTTGCGGACCTCCGAACTGGTTCGCGGGTCATGATCCATGTTCAGCAGCACCTGCAAACTGGCCAAATAGTCAGGCCTGGAGTAGTGCTCGGAGAAGACGTCGATGAGTTGCGCCATCCGCTCCTCCACTGTCGTTCCGTCAATTTCGAGCTTCCACCACGGTCTCGACCATGTGTCGGGCCCCGTCCTGGAGGACGGCGAGCATGAGGCCTTCGCGGTTTCCGAAATAGTGCTGGATGACTCCCCAGGTCACCCCTGCTCTGCGCGCGATTTCGTTCGTGCTCGAGCCCCGATAAAAGCCGAGGTCAATGATGCACTCGACAGCCGCGTTGATGACTCGGTCGCGGGTATCAACCACTCCGTTGCCGCCGGATTGCTCTCGACGCTGTCCGCTGCGGGTGGTCCGTTCTGGCTTGATCGTCACGACGGCAACTCTAGGGCTCCCCTTATCGGCACCTGGTGCCTATGGTAGGTTGCACATTGCAGCTACTATGTGAGTGGGATTTCCGTGTCCGACTGCGAATGTCGGACAGCTGGTCCATTCCGCGCACTCTCCGAGGGAGGGCATATGACAACCCGGTTGATCTCCGTTGACTCGCACGTCAAGGTCATTCCCGACGAGATCAAGGCGCTGATGCCGTCCAAGTTTCACGAAGACTGGGACGCCGCTGTCGTTGCAGAGCAGGCCCAGCACGTCAAGGAGATGGGCGGGATCGACCCTTCGGTCATGGCCGCCGGGTTCAGCCATGAGGCCTTCACCAACCCCGGATACTACGACTCTGCGGAGCGGCTCAAGGCCATGGATCGAGATGGAGTGGAGGCCGAGATCCTCTACAGCGAGGTCAGCGCATTCCGGCACTATCCCCACATGAAAGAGGGCTGGAAGGAGGCCTCGGAGGCCTTCAATCGGTTCATGTTCGATTTCGCCTCGGTGAATCCGGCTCGCTTCGTTCCTGCGTATCAGGTGCCGCTCATGGACATTGATTTCGCGGTGAAGCAGATCAACGGCCTTGCCGCAGAGGGTGCCAAGGCGATTCACATCCCGACCTTCCCCGCCGAGGTCGGTCTGCCCGAGTACCACGACGTCCGCTACGACCCTGTCTGGGCGACGATCTCGGAGTCCGGAATGTCGATCAGCCAACACCTCGGATTGGTGGAGTCGCTCTGGGACCTCTTCCGCCGGGATCCCACTCCTCAGAAGGCGATCTTCACCTCCCAACCCGCCATGAGGTTGGCGGAGACCATCGCGTTCTGGATCCTCCCGGGTGTGCTGGCTCGATTCCCCCACCTCAAGATCGTCCTGGTCGAGCCAAGCCTCGGCTGGGTGCCGTTCTACCTGGACCTGTTGGACTCGATGGCCGAGGGCCCCTATGACTTCCCGGCATTGGATGACAAACCCAGCAGCTACTTCCACCGACAGATGTACCTGACGTTTGTGGACGATCCGCGAGGGCTCGCGGACAGGCACGCGCTTGGAGTTGATCGGATCATGTGGTCGACGGACTTTCCGCATCCGGCGACGTCATGGCCGAACTCGCAGCACATCGTCGAGAAGAACTTCGAAGGAATTCCCACTAGCGAAAGAGACCTGATCGTCGCCGGCAACGCCGCACGTGTCTACGGCCTTTAGAGGCGGTTCTGTTGCCGGGCGATCCGTCATGACGAGCGGCCGTCTACGCGTGGAATGGCACCTTCGAGAGGCCGCGCACATTGGTCGAGTGGAATCGTTCGATTCCGTCACGATCAACCTCGTACTGCGGGAACCGCTTCACCAGCTCTTCGAGTGCGATCCTCGTCTCGAGCCGGGCGAGAGGAGCACCCAGGCAGAAGTGAATGCCGTGGCCAAAGGCCAGGTGGCGGTCAACTGAGCGGTCGGCGATGTACCGGTCGGGATCGGGGAACGCACGTGGGTCCCGGTTGGCCGCCCCGTTGATGAGCAGGACGATAGAGCCCTCGGGGATCTGCTGGCCGTGTCGCTCGAGGGGCGTCGTGGTAACTCTGCCCTGGTAGTGGGAGGGGGGATCGAACCGGAGCAGCTCCTCGACGGCCTTCGGCCACAGGTCGGGATTGGAGGCCAACCGCGCCCGCTCGTCGGGAAAGTCATTGAGTGTCACCACCCCGGTCGCGATCATCTTGGCGGTGGTCTCGTTCCCGGCCACGCCGAGCAGGAGACAGAAGTACACCATCTCGTCGTCCGTAAGACGTTGCGGCTCACCGCCCTCGGTCGGTATCTCCGCGCTGATCAAGGCGCTGATGAGATCATCGGCCGGCTGTGCCCGGCGCATCGCAATCAGATCGCTGAAATACGCCCACAGCTCGGCCCCAGCCACGGCTCCGTCCTCAGGCATCGTCATCGATCCGTCGTCACGATGAAGGAGTCGGTCAGACAGCGCCTTGAGGCGTGGGTTGTCCTCGGCTGGGGCGCCAAGCAAAGCTGCGATGACCGCCATCGGAAGCTTTCCGGCCAACTCCGCCACGATCTCTCCACCGCCCGCCTGGCGCATCGGGTCCAGCCAGGCCTCGCACATCGAACGGACGGTGCCGTCGAGTTCGGCCACGCGACGGGGTGTGAAGGCTCGACCGATGAGACGCCGGAGATCTTCATGACGCGGAGGGTCGTTAAATATCATCATGTCCGGCGGAGGGCCGCCACTCTGGATCTGCTCAATCAGCGTGCCCCGAGCGGAACTGAGGCTCGCCCAGTCAGAGAGGCCTGCGACGACGTCATCGAATCGCGTCAGCGCCCAGAATCCCATCTCCGCATTCCGGTAGAGCGGCGCCTCGTCCTGCATTCTCCGGTAGATCGGAAAGGGATCCTCGTGCAGCTCGTACGAGGACGGGTCATACACCAGCGTCGAGCTCGTCACCGCCCACCTCCATGGCAATGTCGCGCCGGAGCCGGCGGGCTGTATGTCACATGTGCAGCTCCTGCGATCAACCGAGCAGCGCGGCGGCCCCCGGGAACGCCGTCTCTCGCCGTTACACAGTCAAGCCGCACGCACCCTCCTCCACTCCTGCCGGAAGGTTTCATAGTGATTACTATGGAAACCTAGTATCGGCAATGGGACGACCACCCGCAAGGTGGGAGTTCAGGTCCCTTCCGTCGGCCCGGCCACCCGGGAACGACTCTTTGGGTGCCACTGAATCCGCCCAGCGCATCACACGCGTCCAGAGAGTCCGGCGATTGGCCGCGACGTTGTGATTGTGGCCGGCGCCCTCAAGGAGAAAGAGTGTCAGATCACCACACGCCGGCAACTGCGCGGGAAGGACGTCTGAATTTGCCGGCAAGGTCGTGCTCACCGAGGCCGACGAAGATCGGGACGCGGAGCTGGTCGAGCTGCGGCTGCACCGACCCAGGCACGATGGCCGTCATTCCGACCAGTGCCAACAAACGGGAGCTCGCGCCGGCCAGCGCGATATCGAGGGCCGCTGTCGCGGAACTCGGCTCAAGTTCCCCGGCGCTGCTGTTCGACCTCTGCGGTAGTGGTTCGCCGAACCGCGCTGCCGACAAACTCGCAACCGCCTCGGCGAATTCCACCGGCCTCCCGACAAACTGCAATTCCTGCTCGTTGAGCACGTCGGGAAGGCCTGAGGCGGAGAAACCGAGTAGGGCCAGGCCGTCGTAGGAACAGTGACGGGCTTGCTGGCACGCGACCAGGAGCGCTCCGGCGGAATGCCCAAGGCCCAACCGTGCTCTGGGCGTCATCCGGCCAAGTCCCGCCGTCGGCATCCCATGGTTCTCGAGGTCGGCCTCGATGGTCTGGATCGCCGCGGCCAGGACATCGGCGACGACGTCGGGGGACAGTGTGTAGCCGTCCTCTGGCACGTCGCTCTCCCCGACTCCAGGTGGATCGACCGTCACCACGAGGTCTCCCCTCGCCGCCAGATACCGGGCCATGCTGAAGGCCTCTGCGTGGCCCACCACCTCAAGATCGAAATACCTCCGATTGATTCCCCCGCCGGGCACGCACACCCAAAGGAGCGGGCTCAGACCCAGCCCCTCCGGCACGAACAGATCCATCGCAAGCCGGTTACACCCTGCAGGTGCCACCGTGCTCACGTCGATGGCGACGGTCGACTTCCTGACGCGCTGTCCGGCCAGAGCCGCTTGAGGGGGATCCTCAGCCACGTCTCGAAGATGGGCGTCCAGACCGCTTCTTCTGCTCCGTCGGCCACTGTCCTGTGTTGTCAGGCTGAGATCGGGACCGCTTCCGAGTGGAACTGGTCCTGGCAGCGCGCTGGGTCACGCTGCTCGCTTTGCGATCGAGTTCATGCCGCTGTTCTGCTCGGTCGATCCGTGGCGACCGCTCCGCAGGTGCCAGCGCAATGATGCCGGGTCTCGTCATCTTGCTAGTTCGAAAGATTCCAAACCCGGATGGCATTGCCAGACAGGATGAGCTCTCGCTCGTCTTGAGGAATCGACTGGAACTGCCTCTCCACGACCTCCCTTGACCTGGGCCATGACGTCACGGGGTGGGGGTAGTCCGACGACCACATGATGTTGTTCACCCCGATTCTGTCCCGGAGAAGCTCCAGGGAGAAACCTTCTTCGATGAAGGTCAAGTAGACGTTCTGGTGGAAGTAGAAGCTGGGCAACTCGGTCAACCCCGGGAACTTGTAGCCCTGGCGACGGACCATGTCATCGACGCTATGGAGCCACCAGGCAACCCACGCCAGCCCCGGCTCGACGAACACCAGCTTGAGTTTCGGATGCCGGGCCAACAGCCCGGTGAGGACCCACATGCCGAGCGCCTCCGCTGTCATCAGCGGTGACATGACCACCATGATTCCCTTCTGCGGGGTGGGGTCCCTCCGGCTCAGATCATCCAGACTGAGATTCAATCCAATATGGCAACACACCGGCAAACCAGTTTCCTCGATCGCCGAGAAGAGTCGGTCGTAGCGATCGTCGTAGTAGTCCGGCAGACCGAACTCTGCCGGAAACACCGGCAGCTGGAGGGACCTCCCTCCGCGCGCGGCAATCCGCCTCACTTCGGACACTGCAAAGTCGACGTCATGGATCGGGATTTGGTAGGACACGCAGAGTCGTTCACGATCGGCTGAAGCGAACTCATCGAGCGCATCGTTGAAGGCACGCGTGGCATCGCCGGCACCAGTCTTGAGATCAGGGATGTATCTGAATGCGCTCACCTCCGAGTACAGAACCTCGACTTCGACGCCGTCTTGGTCCATATCCCTCAGCCGCTCGTGGGGGTTGCCGTAGCCGGGTCGCTTAAAGACGGCGTTTGCTCCAATGTGGGAATCGTCGTCGCTCCGCTTCATCTTCATGCCAGCTTGATTGGCCGCCGCAGCGCCCCGAGCCATTCGTTGCGTGAAGGCCGCCACGGCCGCGTCGTAGTCGGAGTAGAGGTTCGGCGCCAGGTGCGCTCTCACCTGGTCATGCGTGATCGCAACATGGCTATCCGCCGAGATCAGCAGTTCACCGTTCTCCGAGCCTTCCCACTCTTCCACAATTGTCATTGTTCCTCCTTCACTTTCCATAACTGCGTGCGATCCCGCGGCGCCCGGCCGGGTCCAGCTGGGCCAGCAAACGCCTGTGCTATCGAGATCCATTGCTGGGCCGTGGCACCGGTGACGTCCAAGCCGGTGTCGAGGACGTGCCTCCGCTGGGTGACTACGAGACAGAATTCGAGCGCGTTGCCGGTGACACGGTCTGCAGCATCAGGCGGACCCCACGTCCACACAACCCCGTTCGGCGCGCACAACTCGATCCTGATGAGTTCGGCGGGCTGGGGTAGTTCGTTGACGGAATAGCTATAGGGGAGCGCCCGGATAGCGAGGTGTGCGATGTGGCGTAGCCGGTCGGTCGGCGCACGCTCGATGCCGAGCGCGTCAAAGACGTCTTGGCCGTGCGCCCAGGTTTCCATGAGTCGCCCCGTCACCGACGACGCTGGGGTCATGTCCGGCCCGTACCAGGGCAAACGCCGCCCTGGGTCGGCGACGCGGTAGGCCCTCACCATCGCAGTGCGGGCGGTCCGGAACCAGCCCAGCAGGTCTAACCCTCGGCCCCGATACTCCGCCGCGATGCGGTCCGGGAAGTTGTCGCCGTCACCGACGAGCACCTCGGCATCCCGACGAAACTGGTCGGGATCTGAGAGAGCCTGCAGCGTCCTCTCGTCGAAATAAGCGAGATGGCTGATCTGGTCGGCGATGCTCCACCCCACAGCAGGGGTAGCAAGCGACCACTGCTGCAGCCGAAGTCCCTCGAGGACGGCGTCCAAGGCGCCGGATTCAGCAACGAGATCGTTGACGAGGGATTGCAGATCGGCGGCCATCAGCGGCCCGTCCAGACCGCGGGGAGCTCCGTCAGCATTCGTATCCGGACCATACGCTCTGAATCTCATGGCTCGTCGAGAGGGTCGAAACAAGTGACAGGCTGTGCTCGATCACCTGCCGGCCATATTCCGCTGGGACTCCAGCGACAGCGTCCGACACCACGACCACTTGGTACCCACGGTTCACGGCGTCGAAGACGAGATTCGGTATCGCAATGTTCAGGGAGACACCCATGATGACAAGGGCTTGAACGCCCCGGTTCCGGAGCAATGAATCCAACGAAGATCCGGTCAAAGGGCTCAAACCGTGGAGGCGAGGCAGGACGATGTCGGAATCGACGGGGCCCAGGGCGCCGATCGGCTTGACGGAATCGGATCCGGGCAGATTGTCCATCCCGCTCTTCCGTGCGGCGGCGAACAACCGTGCATTGGTGTTGCTCCCAAATCCATCTGGGAGGTTCGCTGCGGTGCAGTGGACCACTGGAACACCTACCTGTCGGGCCGCCTTCACCACCCTCTGTGCGTTGGGAATGAGCGAGGACTCCTTCGCAGCGCGGGCAAGTTCGGGCAACCCAGACGTGGATCCGACGACGCCTTGCTGCAGCTCCTGCAACAGGACCACACAGCGCTCCGGATCCAGAAGGTACCGGAGACGCTCATCCGGGGATCGTGACGTTGGTGGCTCAGACATGATCTCGGGAGACGCCGCTGTCGGTTCGAATCCCTCAGGGCCGCCGCAGGATTGCACCGGTCCGACTGGCGCAGATGAGGGCTGTCGAAGGGTCTGGCAACTGGTTGGCCGACTTTCCGCGGAGTTGCTGTACGGCCTCGACTGTCAGATTCAGACCGTGGATGTAGCCCTCACCGATAAGCCCCCCATTCGTGTTACACGGGAGGCTGCCCTTCGGACCGAGATTGCCATCGCCGATGAAATCTTTGGCCTCGCCCGGACCACAGAATCCCAGTGCCTCGAGCTGTAAGAAGAACATCGGGGAAAAGGCGTCGTAAATCATGGCAACGTCGATGTCCGACCGCTTGATTCCATAGCCATCGAACAAACGACGGGCCATTGCGGCGCAACCGTCCATGACCGCGATGTCCGGGGTGTAGTGGTTGCTGGCGATCTCCTCCTCGAACAGACTGGCATTGGCCGACGCCGCGATAAAAACCGGTTCGTTGCTGGCGGATGCGCGCTCGGCGGAGGTGATGACCAGCGCCACTGACCCATCGGTCTCCTGGCAGCAATCGAAGAGCCGGATGGCGGGTTCGGCAATCCATCGGGAGGATTGGTGATCATCCAGTGTGATGGGCTTCTTGTAGAAATGCGCGTTCGGATTCGTCGCTGCGTAGTCCCTGAACTGCACCACCGCGCGTCCGAAATCCTCGCTGGTCGCACCGTAGGCATGCATGTAGCGGACCGCGTTGAGTGACATCCAGGATCCCGGAGTCAGCACGCCGTACGGCGAACACCACTGCATCGCCGTCGAGCCAGAATGGGACGCCGTTCCTCTCACTCCCAGTGCCGCTCGGCCAAAGCGCTCTCCCGACCGTGCCTTGATGGCACGATAGGCGACAACCACGTCAGCGACGCCTGCCGCCACCGCCGCCGCCGCGTGCAGGAGTACCCCTTGCGAGCCGCCACCGCCATACGGCACGCGGCTGGAGAAATTGACCTCAGGGATCCCAAGTGTCCGTACCAGTTCCGTCTCATCGACGGGATCGATCGTGTAGCTGACCAGGCCATCCACATCGGCGGCGCCGAGCCCGGCATCGGCCAGAGCAGTTACGATCGCTTCGGCAGCCAGCTGTGTCTCGCTCCGTCCGGCCGCCTTCGAGAACTCGGTCTGCCCGATCCCGACGATGGCTGACGCATCCTGCAGCGTTCTATTCATGAAGTTCCTGCCGTGGTTTGAACACAGGTACCGCTCCGTCGTGGCGCGTCGGCCGAAAATCGACCGTGACCGGCATTCCGATTGCGATGTCCGCAGGGTCGATGTCAATCAGGTTCGATAACACTCGCACACCCTCTTCGAGATCAATCAGGGCTGCAATGACCGGATACTCGAAAGCCGGATTCTGCGGATGATGAAGAATGCTGTAGCTATAGACCTCGCCGGCGCCGGACAGGTCCACGATCTCGAAATCGAGCGAGTGACAGTGCGGACACATCGGACGTGGCGGGTGGCGCAACCGACCACATCCTTGGCATCTCTGTCCCACGAGCCGACCATCACGAGCCGCGTCCCAGAAGAAGTGGTTATCGTCGGTCAAAATGGGGGCGGGCCGGGCAACTCCCTCGGTCTCGGTCATGTCGCTCCGTCCAGGATCGCGCGACTGTCCACCATGGCGTCGATTTCGGAATCTGAATATTCCAACTCCAGCAAGATCTCCCGCGACTGCTCCCCACAGGCGCACGGGCCACGTTGCACGACCGTGCGAGCGGGCGTGATGTTGACCAACAGCCCCGGGTCCTCGAATCGACCGACATTGCTCGACGATGTCTCGCTGACGAGGTTCAATCGCCTGGCCTCCGGATCGTCGAACAGGTTCCGACAGAAATACTCGTCCACCACCTCAATCGGCACCCCACCATCGTCAAGGGCCTGGAAGGCCTCCATGGCCACTGCACTCGCGAAGTACGAGCTCAGCCATCCCGCCACCGACTCCGGGTTATCTCCTTCGGGAGCGCCGGGAAGCAGGTCCCGGAGCTTCGCCCGCTCTTCATGCGTCATCGCCGCCAGGAAGATCCATTCGCCCAGAGCGCACCGATAGAGACGGTAATAGGGGGACAACCCGAACTGATCACCGTCAACGTGGCCCCAGTCCGGCTCTCGCCCGTCCGAATGGATCCAGGCGTAGGAGGTGTGCAGGAGCCCAGCGTTCACGATCGAGGTGCTCACGGCTTGGCCCTGGCCGGTCTGGTCCCGATGGTAGAGCGCAGCGGTGATGGCAATGGCCGCGAGCAGTGCGTTCCCGGTGTCCCCCATGTTGGATCGGCTCCAGAGCGGAGGGTTGCCCGCATTGCAGGCTCCGTCCTCCCACTCCGTCCCGGTCATGGCCGCCGCATTTTGGTCCGTACCGGGCAGGTCGGATCGAGGCCCCTTCTCGTACCCTCTGGTGTTGCAATAGACCAATGTCGGGTAGCGCGCACGCAGCGTCTCATAGTCGAGACCGAGGCGCGCGGCCGCGCCCGGTCTCCAGTTCAGTGTGATCACGTCAGACCCCTGGAGAAGCCTCTCCAGGGCCTCCCTGCCCGCCGGGTCCTTGAGGTTGAGGGCGATGCTTCGCTTCCCGCGGTTCGTCCCGAGCCCCATGTGCGTGCCATTCCAATAGCTGTCGTGCAGGGCGTTGATCTTGATGACGTCGGCTCCGAGATCCGCCAGGACACGCCCGGTAAACGGCCCAGCGACCCCAAGACCGAGATCGAGGACGCGGACCCCTGAAAGAGGATGGGCAAGTGGCTCCCGCGCTGCCTCGACCGGACCCGATCGTGAGTTGACCTCGCGCAGGACCTCATCCGTGTGTTCCCCGGAACGAGGCGCATTGCCGGTGACCGAGCCAGGCGTCGCGGAGAACTCCAGCAGGGGGCCGGCATAATGAATCGGGCCCTCGTCCGGATCGTCGATCTCCACGACGCAGCCGTCCGCGAGGAACGACTTGTCCGCCAGGGCGTCGCCCGGCGATCGGACGGTGGTGATGCCCAATCCGGCGTCTTCAGCGGCACGCACCCATTCATCGGACGGAAACTTCTTGAACGCCTCGGCCAGCTGGTCGTGAAGGAAGATGCCGGTCAACATGCCGTCCGGTTCCATCGAGACCCGATCCGGGTCCTCTCGATACGAAGCGTCCATCTCGACCGCAGAGAGCTTGTCCCCTTCGGCGGCTGCCAGAACCCACCGCGGACGGAGTGTCCAGTGATGAACCCACTTGCCATCGGAGCACTCGTAGAGACCTTCGATCGATCTCGAGTCGACTGGCCACATCCAGTAGAGGGGGGCGTCCGGATTCTCAACGCGCTGCCAGTTGAGGCAGGCCGCCGCGAGCGCCCCTTGCAGGAGTGACGTCGTGACGCGCTGCCCCTGACCGCTCACCTGCCGAGCGCGCAGCGCAGCGGCAATCCCGAGTGTTGCGAAGTAAGCGGCGCCAACGCTGGGCCATGGGGTCCGCGGGAAGACGGGTCCATCTCGATCGGCCCCCCTGACGAGACCCTCGGGAGCTTCGAACTCAGGAAGTGGGCCAGGACGGCCGCAGATGAATTCCATGGCCGTCCCTCGCCGCCCCTTCTGGTCATAGAGCAGGCCCGTTCGGGCCGCAACGAGACCGTCATAACCCGGACGATCACGATGGGCGGAGTGTTCCCCGTAGGCGGAGATCGAGCAGGTGATGATGCGCGGGTTGAGGGCGCTCAGTGCCGCATGATTGACGCCGAGTCTCTCGGTTGTCCCCAGCGAGAAGCTGTCGACGACGATGTCCGACGTCCGTATCAGCACCTCGAATTGGCGGCTTCCCTTGTCGCTCTGCAGATCGAGGCGGGCGCTGCGCTTGCCCCTGTTCCACACCCGATAGCCGGTTTGCTGGGCAAACGGATCCCCGGACGGAGCCTCGATCCGGATGACATCGGCGCCGTTGTCAGCCATGAACATTGTTGTCATCGGGCCGGCAATGCCCCAAGACAGATCAAGGACGCGCAGATCTGCGAATACTCCAGCCATGCGGCCACCCTTCATGCTCTCGTCCAGACGACCATAGCACTTACTATGGTGGGCAACCACCGACGCAGGCAGTGGTTGGCTCGTCGGTGCCGCCACGCGGACTCGTCTGGGCTGTGACCGCCACCACCGAGGAGGCATCGCCTGCGAAGAGCCGCTTGAGCTGCGCCATCTCGATTCTCGCCCGTCACGCTCGAGGCAAGGACCCGACGAGGTCGACCTGCTCGGGCCAGCTTGGCGACGGAGCCTGCGACTGTCCCGGTATGCGCTGGCGTCAGGTGAAGTCGGACCCACCATCCACGTTCACATCCGCTCCAGTCATGTAGCTGTTGGTACGGGATCCGAGAAAGGCAATCACGGGCCCGATCTCGGCCGGACTCCCGGCCCGTCCCAGGAAGGCCGGATGTCCGAAGTCCTCTTCGATGATCCGCATGGCATCGGTCAGGCTCTCGCTGTCAACGCCTCGCTCCGCTGGGAGCGAGCGTAGGTATCCCCGCATCCCTTCTGTGAGGAACGATCCGGGCGAGACGGTGTTCACGAGGATTCCCTCAGGTGCCAGCGACTGCGACAGGTTCTTCGTAAGACTGGTCAGGGCCGCCTTGGACGCCGTGTAGGCCACGAGGTCCGGGCTCTGTCTCCTGGTGGAGTGAGCCGAAACATGCACGATCCTGGCGAAGGAGCCACGGCGAAGCAACGGCAGGGCTCGGCGCACAGTGCGAACCGCACTGAGCACCCCGATATCGAACGTCGCGAGCCATTCGTCATCGTCGAGCGCTTCGAAGGGGGCGATCCCGACCTCGACGGGCCCGGCCGCATTCACGAGAACCTCGAGACCGTCCCATCGTTCGCCTAAGCGGTCGATCGCCGCGTTCACGTCCTCTCGGTTCGTCAGGTCCGCCACCAAGCTGATCGATTCGGGGCTCCCGGCCATGCTCAATGCGGCCATGGTGTCATCCAGTGCATCGCTCGCACGCGCAAGCACTGCCACACGGGCACCCTCCCTGGCAAATGTTTCAGCGGCCGCGCGGCCCATGCCCCGCGATCCGCCGGCTACAAGGACCCGCGCATCCGTCAACCCGAGATCCATTTCGCTCCTCCTCCTCTTCGGCCTCCTCGCGATCGGTTGGCCTGCGAGAGCCGAGGGTGGATTGCAGATTATATTCACTTTGCGGGACCCCGATTTGTCGACGACAACCCCTCGGATTGTGGAATGGAGAACCCAGGAGTGGACGCAGTTTGGAGCAGCGAACGCCAATCAACGGTTGCCTCCCTCTACGAGCAGCGACTCCATTCGGATCCATCGGGCGAATACCTCGACGTCGGTGGAACAAAGCTGACTGCAGCCGATGTCGTGACTGGTGGATGGCGCGTCTCGACGGTCCTGGACGAATTGGGGATCACCCCACGGGAACGCGTTGCCACAATTTTGGAGAACTCCCCCGCCGCCGTCACCGCCTGGGCCGGCATCGTCCTCGGGGGACGGATCGCGGTTCCGATCAATACGGCCTACAAGGGTTACTACCTACGACATCAACTTGACGACTGTGGAGCTCGCGCCGTGGTGGTCGCCAAGAGCCTCGCCAGCCGTCTGGCGGACATCGCCGGATCCGATCTCCCCAGCTTGGACCATGTGATCGTGGTCGATGACGCCAACGAAGCCAGCCCTCCAGCCGACGAGCCCGACATGAGATGGGACGCCCGATTCTCACTCCATCATTGGGAGGACGTACAGGGGGCCGAGGCGAATGAGCCGGGCAACAGGGCGAGAGGGTCAGACCTCGCCACGTTCATCTACACCGGTGGCACCACTGGCCCGTCGAAAGGCTGCATGTTGACTCATAACTACCACGCCGCCCTGGCTCGGCAGATCGGCCTGTGCTGGGGTCGCACGTCTGAGGACGTCGCGTGGACCCCACTTCCGCTCTACCACTTCAACGCATTGACGACGGTGGTCATCGGAACGTTGCTTTATGGCGGCCGGGGGGCGATATACCGCAAGTTCTCCGTTTCGAACTTCTGGCCCGAGATGAACCGGGTCGGGGCGACGATCACGTCGACCCTCGGGTCCATGACGTACCTGCTCGCGCACGACATCGATCGACCCGAAATGCCACTGTCTGATCAGCCAGACGCCAATCGCACTCTGCGGCTGATCGGGGCAGTGCCAATGCCGCCTGAGGTCGACGACGTCATCAGGAATCGCTTCGGTGTCACGACCTTCAGCGGCGCATATGGCGTGACCGAGGCGAGTCTGGTCTCCTGGCAACCTCCAGGGATTCGGAACAAGCCAGGTGCGGCCGGGGTCGTCAACGACCAGTACTTCGATGTTCGGGTCTTCGATGACGACGACGGCGAGCTTCCGGCCGATGCTGAGGGCGAGATCGTCGTGCGCCCCAAGCGAGCACATGTCATGTTCGAGGGATATTGGGGACGCCCTGAGGTCACCGTGGAGACGAGTCGAAACTGGTGGTACCACACCGGCGACATCGGCCGCATCGATGAGGACAGATATCTCTATTTCGTCGACCGGAAAGCTGACTATCTGCGCCGGCGGGGAGAGAACATCTCGAGTTTCGAAGTCGAGAGCGTCCTGATGAGCCATGGGGCGTTGGCAGACGTCGCCGTCCACGCCGTGCCGAGTCAGCTGAGCGAGGACGACCTGAAGGTGACGGCGGTGATCAAGGCAAACCACGTGTTGTCGGCCCACGAACTCTTCCAATGGTGCGCTGCCCAGTTGCCTTATTTCGCACTGCCCCGTTACATCGAATTCCGAGATGATCTCCCTCGGAGCCCCGTGGGGCGGGTCCTCAAGCGTGAACTGCGCGCGGAGGGCGTGACACCCGACACCTGGGATGCCGAGACCGCAGGGATCGAGTACGAGCGGCGATAGCTTGCAGCCCGCCCAGTGGCTTATGGCTGATGGGTGTCAGGGAACACCCGCCGCGCGACAGCCCCGCCCCGACTGCGCGGCCAACCGGTTACCGAATTGACGTGCTCCGGCGCACGAATTGCGCAAATTGCTCCGGGTGGCTGACATGCGCGCTGTGGGCGGCGCCCTCGATGGTGAATAAGTCGGCTCCCTGCGAGTCGGCCAACCGAGTGGCGGCTTCTTGGGCGAATGGCCACGTCTGCAGCCCGATACCGAACAGGCTGGGCACCTTTAGGTCCTCCCAGCGAAAGGGTGCGGTGAGGCCGGAGACGACGTCGGACTGAAAGGCCGCTCCCTCGGCGCGCCGGCGCTCCTTGAGGTCTTCGGGCAGGCGCCGCCACGCCCCCTCACCCACCATTGATGCGTACACCCGCTCCGCGAGGGCATCCGTGTCGACCTCAGCCGCCATTGCCTCAAGACCCCGCCTGACCGAGCCTGGCCAGAATTCCATCCACGGCACCTGCGGCTCCCACAGGCCCAGTCCCCGGAATCGCTCGGGCTTCGAGATTGCTGCCGAGACGACCACCACACAGCCAAAGCTGTGGGCGACGACGGTGGTGGGTTGATCGCCCATGACGTCCAACAGATCATCCACGTGCTGGGCTAGGGAGGCCGGCGGCACCGCCGGGATCGACTCACCATAGCCCCGCCGGTCGTACTCGATGACCCTGAGGTCCGGGAGGTGTTCCACGACGCGTCGAAAGCTCTTGGCGCGATCCATGGCGCCGTGGACGAGCACAACCTCAGGGACGGTTGGATCGCGCGGTCCGTGTGTGGTGACCGCGACAGCCGTGGCAGTTTCTCTGCCGTTCACCGGCTGATCATAGGCACGGGTCATAGGCACGGGCCATGGGAGCGATGTTGTCGTCCCTCGTCATGACAGGCGAGACCCAATCCTCGTCGAACCACGTTGCTCAGGAGCCTCGCGATGCCAGTGGCCCGTCACGTGCCATCGGCGCCACAGGACGTCGAGTCCCCGAGGATGGATTGGAGGATCGCGTCGAGAGTGAACCGAAAGATCCGGTCGACGTCGACCACTTGTTGAAGCGAGGTGCTCATGGTCTCATCGATCTCGGCGTCCTGTTGCGCCCACACCTGTGCCCCGCGCACTCGGTAATCGGGTGAGAGCGCATCTTCAAGCACGATGAATCCGCCCAGATGGAACAGGATGGTCGCCACGGCAAAGGCCGCCTCTTCACCGCGCAGGCCGCTGGCGGTCAGCTCGTGGGCCAGCACCGCCTGGGCCTTCGTGAAGATGGCCTCACCCCGGCCTTGTGTCTTCGAAAGAGCGATGAGTTGAGGGCGGGCCCGTACCTGTCGTAGGAGTGCGTTCGAAATCGAGGTGATGCGCTCGGCCGGTGTGCGGCCACGGGGCGCGATCCCGCCGAACTGATCGGTGATCTCCTCGATCAACCGGTTGAAGAGCTCGTCTCGGTTGCCGACATGCCAGTACACGGTAGGGGTCCCGACGCCAAGCTCAGCAGCGAGCTTTCGCATGCTGAAAGCATCGACTCCACTCTCCTCGATCATCCTCATGGCTGTCGCAAGTACCATGTCGACAGTGAGGGAAGGACCGCTGGCTGGTCCAGCTGGACCCGTCTTTTCCTTCTGCCCCACGACTTCGTACCCCGGTTCCTAGAGCCCACCCGGCGGTGGCACAGTGCTATTTGAAGTCCTTGGGATCCGGCACGCCAGGAGGTGTGCCCTCGTGGTATTCCACGAACTCCACCAGATAGCCGTCAAAGTCCTTCACGTAGGCCATTGTCACGGGCCACCGTTCGAGCCGACTCGGCGGCGACACCGACTCGCACCCCGCGGCGATCGCCTTGTCGTACAGCGCCACGCAATTATCGGTGTTCACGTAGAGCTTCCACATGGCGGTTCCCATGTCGATCGGACCCTCCCGGTCGAGGTGTTGAGCGAGCTGCATGCGACTGCCCCCGGCAGGCGACTGCAGCACCGCTTCCTTGATGTTTGGGATGTCCGTTCGGCTCTGCACCGGGATACCGATCACGCCCTCCCAGAAGTCAATGGAGCGTTCGAGATCACTGACGTTGATGCAGTACTGAGAAAGGATCGACACCATTGCACAACCTCCTGCCGTACGATCGGGTCACAAGCCAACCATCATCCTCTTGACGAGATCTTCGGCTCCCGTCGCACAGTTTGCGCTGGAAACCGGCCACCGCGCGGAGACGAACGCAACGGCTCTTTGCTACTCGGAGACGTTCACGGGAACGGCCTCCACGCCTGACAACCACGGTCGACCGGCCGCTTCGACATCGTTCCACTTCTGGAGGTCCACCCCGCAGGTCTGACCGAGATCCTCCGGGGTGGGCCCGACACGATCGGCGAGAGACTGTAGCTTGCCGACGTCGAAGTTGTAGACCTCTGCGGCATTGAGCCCAAGGATCCGCCGCGCATCGCCGATCGGACAATCCCAGAAGGTGTCGCGAAGCCATTGGCGGGTGTGGGGCCACGTGCCTTCTGGGTGGGGGAAGTCGTTGCCCCACATGATGTTGCCGACGCCGATCTCGAAACGACGGGCGATCTCGCGGCGCCGGGTGTTGGACGATCCGATGAAGACATTGCGGTCGAAGTACTCGCTGGGGAGCATCTTCAACTTCGGAGCGATGTCCCCCATCTTCTTGGTGGCGTGCTCGTTCATGTACGCGATGTCGGATCTCCACAGGAGGTCGGCCGCCCACCACGACCCCCCTTCGGTGATGGCAAACCTGAGGCCGGGGTGGCGCTCGAAGGCACCGGACCAGAGAAGGAACCACATCGGCCGCATCGTCCAGAAGATGGTCTCGTTGGCATAGATACCGAGGTCGGCGCCGATCTCCTCGCGCGGGGCGGGTCCCGTGTGGGTGTGGACAACCATCTCGAGTTCCTCGCACACGGTCCAGATGGGCTCGTATCGGAGGTCGTTGTACGGGGGGTAGGGGCGCCACATCGCAGGAATGAGGACGCCTCCCAAGCCGGAGCTCTTGGCCCTCCGGATCTCGGCGACGGCGGCGTCAATGTCGTGGAGAATGGGCACGATCGCCAGGCCGCACCGCCGATCCGGACTGTCGCTGCACAGTTCGCCCAGCCAGCGGTTGTGAGCCTGGGCTCCGGCCATCAGCAGCGTCGGGTCGTACTCCCCACTCGCACCCAGGCCGGCGCCGAAGGGGGCCGACGCGCCTCCCAACACTGCGTCCGCGTCGGGAAAGATGACCTCGCCGACTACGCCGTCCGCCTCAAGCTCAGCATCTCGGCGGGCCGCATCCCATCCCCCCCGGAGTCCCTCCTCGTTGTCGTCGTACCAGTCCTTCACGAACTCGAGTTCTTCCACCTGGGCGTTCGCTGGGGCGCGGGAGCGCAGCGCGCTGCACCAGATCTTCGTCGAAGGCCTCCCGGTACCGGGGTTCGAGATACTCCTTGTACTGGGCGTCCGGAAGACCCGCATGGGTGTCGGACGAGATGATGAGGTAGTTGTCGGTTACCACGGTTTGAGGTCTCCTCCTGAGAAGGCAAGCGAATGCGAGTCGGCAGGCACCTGTTGGAGCGGCACGTTCACGGCGTCGACCTGGGGGCCGACGCGGGCGGCGACCGCGGAAAGCTTCTCAAGATCGAAGCCGTAGACGCGGGCGGCATTGCCTCCCAGCATTGGCCCCACCTCGGCGGGGTCGATCCCGGCAAAGGTGTGGCGCAGGGCCTCGGTGGTGTAGGGATACGTCCCCTCGATGTGCGGGTAATCCTGGCCCCACATGATCTTGTCGATGCCGATGTCGTGGCGGAGGGGTGCCTCGTTGGGACGGAGGAAGCTGGCACCGACGAAGCAGTTCTTCTTCCAGTAGAAGCTCGGCGGCTCGGGAATCTCCTTGATCAGCTCGGCTCCGAAATGTGCCTCGGCATTGCCTTCGTCGGTGAAGCGTGAGTACTGGTAGTCGAGCATGCTGAGGGTGGCGGGCACCCAGCCCGATGACTGCTCGGTGAGCACCAGCTTGAGGCGGGGAAAGCGGGCAAAGGCGCCCCCAAAAGCCATGTGCCAGAAGACCCGATGCGAGAACCATCCCAGCTCGACCATGAAGATGGCCATGGAGGCCAGGTGCTCGCCCATCTCGGGGCCGGCGGCTCCGGAATGATTGTTCACCGGCATGTCGAGATCCTGGCAAACGGCCCAGATCGGGTCGTAGTCAGGGGCGCAGAGCGCCGGGAGTCCCGAGTCGGGCGGCACGCCAGGCAACAGGACCCCACCGAAGAGATCGTGTTCGCACGCCCAGGTGATCTCCGCGACCGCGTCGTTGACGTCGTTGAGGAAGACTTGGGCCAGGCCGGCACGCCGGCCCGGAGCATCTGCACAGAAGTCGGCCAACCACCGATTGTGCGCCCGAAGACCAGCCCAACGGAGCTCGTAGGTATCGGGAGTCGGTGGCCGCGCCAGGAGATTGCCCGAGGGAAAGAAGGGCGGAATCGTATTCGGGAACAGGACTTCCGCGACGACGCCATCATCCTCGAGCTCGCGCAAGCGGGCCGCGGAGTCCCAATTGCGATAGGCCGTCTCCCCCTGCAGGTCGGAATAAGGGTTCACATAGGTCTTCGCCCAGGCATCGAATTCTTCGAGGTAGCGCCGCTCGAGGTAGTCCCGGTAGTCCAGCATCTCGGCACCGGCGTGTCCGTCGGAGGAGATCACGATGTAGCGATCATCGGCGAGTGACTTCATCAATACCCCCCTGCCTATGACAGCGTTATAGTGCAATCACAAATGATATGCAATCGTCTTTTTCGTGACGATCCGGAAAGGTGCGTCGACGGCCGGTTGAGACGCACGTCAGACAAGGGGAGGCCGTCTTGAGAGACGTGGTCGGCAAGGTGGCGGTAGTCACCGGAGGAGGTCAGGGCATCGGGCGGGCGATGGTAGAGCGTTTCGGCGCGGAGGGGATGAAGGTCGTGGTGGCCGACATCGTTCCCACCCTGGTCGAGGAGACAACCCGGGAGTTGGCAGACCGGGGTCTCGAGGTCACCGGCATGGTGACGGACGTCACGTCACTCGAGTCAGTCGAGGGCCTGCGCGACGCCACTATCGAGCGGTACGGCGCGGTCCATCTGCTGTGCAACAACGCAGGGATCGGCTCGGGATCCGAGGGCCAGTTGTGGGAGCACCACGTCAACGACTGGCGCTGGTCCCTCGACGTCAACGTGATGGGCGTCGTGAACGGCATCAACGCGTTCGTGCCGACCATGCTGGCCCAGGACGATGAGGGCCACGTCGTGAACACCACTTCGAGCAACGGCGGGTTCACCCCACTCATCAATAGTGCGGTCTACGCGACGACCAAAGCCGCGGTCACCACCATCACCGAGTGTCTCTGGGGCCAGCTGCAAGAAGTCGGTGCGAAGATCAGCGCATCCTTGCTCTACCCGTCAACCTTCACACCGGGAATGCTCAACACTGGTATCTGGCGGCCAGGGGCAAATCGCCCCGAGCGATACGACCGGCCGGGTGCCCCTCCGAAGGAAGGACGCGACGCCCTGGGTGCCTACCTGAGTCGGATGGAGGCAGCTGGGATGGAGGTCCAGTTCGCGCCTCTGTCCGAGGTGGCCGACATCTGCTTCGAAGGGATCGTCAACGACACTTTCTGGATCACCGTTCCACTCCCCCAGCAACAGGAGAAGATCCGAGCCCGCGCGACTTCACAAATCGACATGAGCCCGCCCGAGTATCTCATTGAGACCAACCTCATGACCTCGAGACCACTCGATTCCAAAGACTAATCACCAGATAGCAGGGCCGGATGCTTCCGACAGGGCACTGCCGACGACTCGATAGGGGTTTCGATGATACGACTGAGTGTGCTGTACCCCACGAGGGAAGATGCGGTCTTCGACAACGACTACTACAGAGAGCTTCACGTTCCCGTCGCCCTTCGGACTTGGGGTCTGGAACGCGCCGAGATCGACAAAGGGATTGACGCGCCGTACGTTGCAGCGGTCCACTTTCACTCTGAGTCGACGGAGGCGATGACCGCGTCGATGTCCGGCGAAAGTTCAGGGCAGGTGTCAGCAGATGTCGCGAACTACACGAACATCACCCCCATTGTCCAAATCAGCGAGATCGTCACTGAGGGTAGATGACGCGAATTGTCTTGGTCCATGGTGCGTGGCACGGACCCTGGTGCTGGGAGAAGGTGCTGGCCGAACTGCGCAATCGCCAGATCGACGCGGTCGCAGTGGAACTTCCGTTCACGGGTTTCGCGGACGACGTCGAATCGGCTCGCTCCGCCATCGCAGGCAACGGCGAGCGAGTGGTGGTGGTCGCTCATTCATACGGTGGGGCGGTCGTCAGCCAAGCCATCTCGGGTTTGACGAATGTCGTCCACCTCGTCCTTCTGGCGGCATTTGTCAACCCCGGAGAAGCCTCTGCCTTGACTGACCGGCCACTCGCTCTCCTCGAGGCCATCGTGAGGGATGGAGATCGGTGCTCTTTCGATCCGAAGTTCGCCCAGACGATCTTCTACGCCGACAGCGCACCAGACGTCGCCGCGACGATTGTTCCTCGGCTCCGCCCCATGGTCCTGGATGTCACGGCCATGCTGGCGACGCCCTCGATACCCTCCGCAGTGCCATCCACGTATGTCGTGTGCACCCGCGACGGTGCCATCCCGCCGGAAGCACAACTTCAGATGGCAAAACGGGTCGATCGGGTGATTGAGTGGTCGACTGATCACTCACCATTCCTGACTCGCCCCGGTGACCTGGCGGATCTTCTGATTGAAAGGATGCCTGCAGGACCTGCATGAGCGGTCGGCGCCCAGCGTGTGGGGCGGGAGGTCGGGGTCGATCGGATCACGACACCCCGATGACGAATCGTGCCCACCCCGCACGGGTCCAAGCCAGCTCGGCACCCCCGTGGGTAGTCCCCTGCATTCCTGGCCTCCGGGCTATAACGAGATTCTACTGTCGCGCTTGTCCAGGTAGCGGATTTGCTCAGCGGCGCATTAGGCCCGGTGGGAGGCGTAGTTCACGTGGCTGGACTTGGCTGAAACCTGATTCTAGTATAGTTGCGATTCGGCGGCCGGAGTGGACCCGTTGACGTCAGGAGGCTCCTTTCGAATGGTCATGCCCCAAGGCTTAGGTGCAATCGACACCATGTTGGGATTCCCCCATCGGGACATGAAGGAGGTCTATAGGTTCATTACGCGTCAGACCAAGGACACGCAGTCCAACGAAGAGTTCGAGTTCCCGGTCGAGTACATGTTCAAGGACGTTCCCGAGAAGGCGCTGCAAGAAGTCGACGACCCGATCGCCGTGACCGTGCGGGAGATGGATCTCTGGGGAATCGAGAAGGGTTTGATCGGCGTCGGTGACCCGGCTGGAACCGGTGCTCAGGCGCTGCAACGGTTCCCCGATCGGTTCATTGCGTCGTCGAGCGCCGATCCCAACGACGGTATGGCGGGCATCCAACGCCTCGTCCGCGAACATGAGACCTTCGGCACCCGAGCTGTCGGCGTCTTCCCGGCGGGGACCTTCCCCCAGGTTCCGATCAACGACAAGAAGATGTACCCGATCTACGCCAAGTGCGTCGAGCTGGGCATCCCGATCTTCTGTTGTGCTGGCATTCCAGGCCCTCGTCTGAAGGCGCACTGCCAGCATGTCGAACTCATTGACGAGGTCATGTACGACTTTCCTGACCTTGTCTTCGTCACGCGCCATGGCTGCGAACCATGGACCGCACTCGCCGTGAAGCTGATGCTGAAGTGGCCGGGTTTGCACTATTCGACAAGTGCCTTTGCGCCCAAGTACTACCCGAAGGACATCATTGACTACGCCAACAGCCGCGGCTCCGACAAGATCATCTACGCCGGGTATTTCCCCATGGGTCTCTCACTTGAACGGATCATGACCGAGATGGTTCACGTCGGTTTCAAGGACGAGGTATGGCCGAAGTTCCTCCGCAATAATGCCCTTCGGGTTCTCGGCCTCGACTAGTCGTATGCCAGACCTACATCAGTATGCGTTAACCCCCGATCGAGGAGTGAAATGACGACAATCGCCACCGACACTGCGTCCGCTGAGGGTGCCGTCGTCGACTACACGACGTTCGACGCGGATAACCACTATTACGAGGCGACCGATGCCTACACCCGTCATATCGACAAGTCGATGGCCAAGCGCGCCATGCAATGGGCAGAGATCAATGGTCGGCAGCGACTCCTTGTCGGCGGCAAGGTGAACAGGTTCATCCCGAACCCCTTGTTCGACCCCGTCGCAAAACCAGGCAGCCTCGACGAGTACTTCCGAGGGAAGAACCAAGAAGCAAAGGACATTCGATCCCTCTTCGGGGACCTGGAACCCATCCGACCCGAATATCGTGATCGCGATGCTCGTCTGTCGGTCATGGACCAACAGGGCCTTGATGGTTGTTTCCTGTTCCCGACGCTTGGTGTCGGCATGGAGGAAGCGCTCGCAGATGACCCGGATGCACTGGTCGCCGCCTTCGAAGCATTCAACAGGTGGCTCGAAGACGACTGGGGTTATGCCTATAAGGAACGAATCTTTGCGGCGCCAATGATCACTCTCATCGATGTTGAGGCCGCGGTATCCGAGCTTCGTCGTGTCCTCGAGGCTGATGCCCGAATCGTCTGCATCAAGGGCGGCCCGGCCCACACGCCGAGTGGTTTCATCTCTCCAGCTGATACCCGCTTCGATCCCTTCTGGGGTCTGGTCAACGAGTCCGGGGTGACGGTCGGGATCCATTCAGGTGACGCGGGATATGGCCGGTACCTGAACGACTGGGAGCCCTCCGGTGACTTTGAATCCTTCCGCTTCTCTCCACTCCGCACGGTCCTCAGTTCCGACCGTCCGCCCTTCGAGACGATGGCCGCATTCCTGTGCCAGGGCCTTTTCGACCGCTTCCCGAGAGTGCGGGTAGCGAGCATCGAGTCCGGCGCGAGTTGGGTATCCGTCCTGATCAAGAAACTGAAGAAGGCATACAGCCAGATGCCCGGGTCATTCCAATCGGACCCGATCGAGAAACTGCGACAGCACGTCTGGGTCGCGCCTTTCTATGAGGACAACCTGGCTCAGCTGAAAGACTTCATCGGTACCGAGCAGATCCTGTTCGGTTCGGACTGGCCACACGCCGAAGGTCTGGCGGAACCGCGCAACTTCGCGTTGGACCTCCGACGACATGGATTCAGTGAGGATGAGATCCATACGGTGATGGCGCAGAACGGCTGGGCTCTGACTCGCCGAGCCTCCTAGCCGCCAGTTCGGCTCGAGCAGACCGGGCGCGAGAGCCCCGCGCGTCGACATCCGCTTCGTGTGCAGGGAATCTTGTTGTATATAATATGCGGGATATGCAGCTCGCCCTCCCCACGCTCGTTCTCCGTTCCATTCACGCATCCCCAACGGTTTCTAGGACGAGGAAAGCATGAGCGAAATGCTTGAAGGAAAGGTTGCGGTGGTCACGGGCGCCGGCCATGGCATCGGTCGCGGTCATGCCCTGGAGCTGGCGCGGCACGGTGCACGAGTCGTCGTCAACGATTTGGGGACTTCGGTAACCGGGGAAGGTTCCAGCAAGGACGCGGACCTCGCCGTCGCGCTGATCGTCGCACGAGGGGGGACGGCCGTTGCGGACTATGGCAACGTTGCCGATGAAGCCGACGCAGAGGCAATGATCGAACGGGCGCTCGACGAATGGGGTCGCATCGACATTCTGGTCAACAACGCCGGAATCGTGCGCGATGGGGTCATCTGGAACCTCACGGCAGAAGCCTGGGACGCCGTCATGGGAGTTCACGTCAGAGGTCCATGGCTGACCAGCCGCGCTGCTGCCCGTCATTGGCGCTCGCTCGACAAGGACGGCCTTGACAGCCGAGGCCGCATCATCAACACGACTTCGGGTGCCGGGCTCGTAGGCAACTTCGGTCAGACGAATTACGCGACTGCCAAGGCGGCCGTAGTGGGGCTCACGCTGACCCTCGCTCTTGAGTTGCACCGTATCGGGGTAACGGTGAATGCCATTGGACCGGCTGGAGCGACGCGCATCACAGGCACCATGCCCAATGCCCCTGCCGTCGTCGAACCGGACGAAATACCCGAAGACTCCTTCCATCCCTTGGATCCCGCGGGGAGCTCACCGGTGGTCGCCTGGTTGGCCTCGGACGAGGCGCAGTACGTCACGGGGCAGGTCATCCGGGTGATCGGCGACAAGATCCATCTGATGCAGGGCTGGGTGGAGAGTGCCTCGGCCTCGAACGACGGAAAGCGTTGGGACGCATCTCGGATGGGCGACGTCATGGCGACACGGATCTTCGGGACGCAGGGCCGCGGCCTGCAGACCTGGTCGAGCTAGAGGTTCACTTCGGCTGTGAGCGGACTCCTCGGCGGCGCCAGCTTCGTGTCGCAGCGGCGATTGGAACAAACGTGTCGCAATTCTGAGTCCTCTTGGAAGGCCGCCGCCCAGCGGTCAGTCCTATCGACGGGAGGAACATATTGAGCTCACACGGCATCCGTGACCGCGTCGCCATCGTTGGCATGGGCTGCACCAATTTCGGGGAGCACTGGGACAAGGGTCTCGATGACTTGATCATCGATGCCGCCTCCGAGGCATTCACATCGGCGGCCGTCACCAAGGAGCAAGTCGACGCCTATTGGTTCGGCACTGCTCAGAGCGGGATGAGCGGCATCACCCTGTCGAGACCGCTCCAGTTGCTCGACAAGCCGGTCTCCCGGGTCGAGAACTACTGCGCAACCGGCGCAGAAGCCCTTCGAGCCGCCGCCTACGCCGTCGCGTCGGGGGCCTACGACGTGGCGATGGCGCTCGGTGCCGAGAAGGTCAAGGACAGCGGCTACCAGGGGTTGAACGCCAACAACCCGCCAAACGACGGGACGGCCCGGACACTCACGGCCGCGGCCATGTTCTCCATGGTGGCTCCGGCCTACGGAGCCAAGTACGGCGTGGGCGAGGAGCAGATGGCCGAGGTTCTGGCCGCCATCTCCTCAAAAAACCACTTTAACGGGGCTCGCAACCCAAGGGCGCAGTTCCGCAAGGAAGTGAGCCGTGAGACGATTCTCTCCTCTCCCCGTCTGGCAGGTCGGCTGGGCGTATTCGACTGCGCGGGGGTAGCCGACGGTGCCGCTGCCGCAGTCCTTGTGCGTTCCGAGGACGCTCACCGCTATACCGACAAGCCCATATACATCAAGGGTCTGTCGTTCGTGGCTGGCAGCGGCTCCGGCCTGATCGACCCTGACTACGACTACACCCACTTTCCCGAGTGCGAATCGGCGGCGCACGACGCGTACAGCCAGGCGGGGGTCACCGACCCGCGCCACCAGTTGGCGCTCGCCGAGGTGCACGACTGCTTTACCCCGACCGAGTTAGTGCTCATGGAGGACCTTGGGTTCGCCGAACGCGGCACGGCCTGGAAGGAAGTGCTCAATGGCACCTTCGAGCTCATTGGCGAGCTCCCCGTCAACCCCGATGGTGGGCTCAAGAGTTTCGGGCATCCCGTGGGCGCTTCGGGCCTGCGCATGTTCTTCGAGTGTTGGCTCCAGCTCCGCCGCGACGCGCCACCCGATCGCCAGGTGGACACCGGCCGGAAGTTGGCACTGACCCACAACCTGGGTGGTTACCCAGGTGAGATGGTTGCCTTTGTGTCTGTCGTCGGCTCAGAGCGCGGCTAGTCGACGGCGGCACAGATGTCGCCCGCGACGCGCAACCCCGTCTGAAAAGAGCTCCTTCCGGCCGATCATCCAGACGGAACCACTTCGGTTATGACAGGCGGCCGAGCGCCAAGACTTCTGAAGTAGTCACGGTCACTCTGGTCGGGTGCCCTTCCCACCCTTGTCACAGTGTCTACGCCTTTCGCTTCAGATCTCAGTGCGCTGACCGTGGCCCTCTCTCGTGGTCTGGTCTCAAACGGGTCGAACGAGAAGTGACGCATGGCATTGGCATGAGTGATCTTGTTGATTTGCTCATCGGAGAGCGGTGCGAATTGAGATTCGTTGACCTCGGGCCCAAGAGGCCACGAACTGTCAGAGTGTGGAAAATCGGACTCCCAGCAGACATTGTCGATATTGAACTGATCGATGAGGCTCACTCCGACTGGGTCATTGATGAAGCAGCACAGAACTCTCTGCCTGAACACATCGGCAGGCCCCATACCGTCGGGGAAGCTCTGCCCCGTCCAGCCCGAGTGTCGTTGCTGAATGTGTTCAGCCCGCTGCAGGAAGTACGGGATCCACCCGATGTCCCCTTCGGTGAGAGAGAACATCAGGTCGGGAAAACGCCACCAGAAATCGGCCCACAACAGATCGCCGAGCGAGTAGATCGACATCACCGACGAAAGTCCCATCGCGACCGAGGCGGGTGCGTCAGCGGACGTTGCCGCCGCCTTGGAAGACGAACCGACATGCAGGCACAGGACCGTGCCCACGTCGGAGCATGCAGCGAAGAGGGGATCCCAGTGGCCCGAATGGATGGACGGCATGCGGAGAGCCGCTGGGTTCTCCGAGAATGTGACAGCATGGCACCCCTTGCCGGCGAGCCGGCGGACCTCGTCCGCCGCTTTGTGCACGTCGAACAGCGGCAGGATGCCGCAGGGAATGAACCGGTCGGGATAGCCGGCGCACCATTCGTCGACATGCCAGTCGTTGTACGCCTTGATCATGACCTCGTTGACGGTCAGGTCCGGTCCCTCGTTCAGCACCTGACCCGAGAAGCCGGTCCAATTGGGGAAGTTGAGACCCGCGAGCGTGCCCCCAGCCGACATGTCACGTACTCGCTCGTGCACGTCGTAACAGCCCGGACGCATTTCGCTGTAGTTGGTCGGGTTGACGTTGAACATCTCCGGAGGTTTGCCGGCTACGGCGTTGAGCCCTAGGTTTCGACCCTTCTTGCTGCCATACCACCACTGCTGGAACCCGTGTTCGTCCGTTTCGACCCGGGGTGCGAGGTGTCGGTACTTGGCGGGCACGTGGGCGTCGAACATGTCCGCAGGCTCTGCGATGTGATCGTCCACGCTGATGAGGATCATGTCGTCTGCCTTCATCGGCGCCCCTTTGAACCAGCAAGCCGGTACGCGTGGCCGGCAATCTCCATATTATATTCAGTCTCTCATGCACTGTCCGCTGCCTAAGAACCTCTTCACGACAGCGTTACGACGGAGTGCCTCCTGATGCTCCACGGCGTCCGCGTGGTCGATCGCACCACAGAAATCGCCGGCCCCTACTGCTCCAAACTCTTGGCCGACGCGGGCGCGGACGTTGTCAAGGTGGAACCGCCCGAAGGTGACCCGTTACGACAATGGGGATCGGGCGCTCTCTTCGAATACCTCAACACGTCGAAGCGCTCCGTTCAAGGTCAGGCTGGGGATCTGCTCACCGCGGCAGATGTCTTCGTCAGCAACGAGCCTGTCGACACCGGTGCCCTCTGGAGCGACAACCCGTCATTGGTGGTCGTCACCATCACGCCGTTCGGTTGTGACGGGCCCTGGACTGGTCGCCCGAGCACGGAGTTCACCTTGCAGGCCGCATGCGGATCCATCGGGCAGCGTGGTCTCCCGGAGCAACCGCCTCTGTCCGCCGGCGGTCGCCTGGGCGAGTGGACATCGGGTACCTACGCAGCCTTGGGCGCGATCGCTGCCCTTCGTGAGGCCTTTCGAAGTGGCCATGGGGAGCTGGTCGATGTGGCGATGCTCGACTGCATGGCGGTCACCATGGTCACGTACCCCTCGGTGTTCGCGTCCTTTGCCGGGTGGCCCGAGATGGCGGGCACGGGACGGACGATCGAGGTTCCCTCCATCGAGCCAACGCGGGACGGATACTTCGTCATCACCACGAACAGCGCCCAGCAGTTTCAGGACTTCTTACTCATGATTGAGCGGCCTGACCTCGTGGCTGACCCTGACCTTCCTCAGGTCGCCAAGCGATTTCGCCGGCGCGAGGAGTTCCTGTCAGCCGTTCACCGGTACACCACGAAGCACACCACCCAGGAGATCCTGGAAGCGGCGGCTTTGTATCGGATTCCGGCGGGTCCCCTCCTCGACGGCTCGACCATGACCCAGTTCGAACAGTTCGTGGCCCGACGTGTCTTCGTGCCAAATCCCTCCGGTCGATTCCTCCAACCCCGTGTTCCCTATCGGATCTCGGGGCTCTCGCCACGACCGTTCGCCCCCGCTCCACGTCTCGGCCAAGATGACGGCTCGATCGACTGGCCCCGGCGGACGGCTGTTGCCACACGGGCTGCCCGCACCGCCCATCTGGAGGGTGGTGCGGACGCCGACAGCTGGCGGCTCCCTCTTGCCGACATTCGGGTCGTCGACTGCACCGCCTGGTGGGCCGGTCCAGTGGCCACGGCTGCCCTGGCCAGTCTGGGGGCTGACGTCATCAAGATTGAATCGGTCACGAGACCGGACTACATGCGCTTCGCCAGTACCCGGCCCCCGACACACGACCGCTGGTGGGAGTGGAGTCCCATCTTCCACGCAGCCAATGCAGGAAAACGTGGAGTCACCTTCGATCTGTCTCGTCCAGAGGGATCCGAGATGTTCGAACGACTTCTGAAGACCGCCGATGTCCTGGTCGAGAACTTCACCCCCCGGGTCATGGAGCAGTTCGGCTTCGACTGGCACCGAGTCCACTCGCTGAACCACCAGCTGATCATGGTTCGGATGCCGGCCTTCGGCCTTGACGGCCCCTGGAGGGATCGAACTGGCTTCGCCCAGACCATGGAGTGCCTGACCGGCATGTCCTGGTTGACGGGGTTCGCCGAGGGGCCCCCGACGTTGGTACGAGGGGCCTGTGACCCCTTGGCGGGGATGCACGCGGTCATCGCCACCATGCTTGCGCTGATGGAGCGCGATCGAGGTGGCGGTGGAAACTTGGTCGAGGCGGCCATGGTCGAGTCCGTGCTCAATGCCGCAGCGGAGCAAGTGGTCGAGTACGGCTCGAGTGGGACGTTGCTCTGTCGCAACGGGAACCGGGGTCCGCAGGCCGCCCCCCAAGGGGTCTACCGGTGTGCCGGCGAAGACCAGTGGGTCGCCATTGCCATCGCCGGTGACGACGAATGGCGGTCTCTGCGGTCGTTGCTGGGTGACCCGCAATGGGCGAGGAGCGGTGAATTGGGGCATTCCGTCGGCCGACGTGATGCGCACGACCACATCGACCGTGAGGTCTCGCGGTGGACCAGCCAGCACTCGGCAGAGGAGTCTGCCCAGATTCTCCTCGACGCGGGCATACCGTCCTCGGTCGTGGTTTCTCCCCGCGACATCGCGGCCAACCCGCAGCTCCGACATCGAGGTCTCTTCGAGGTGGAGGAGCATGCGATCACCGGTCGCCATGAGATCCCCACACTGCCATTTCGCTTCTCTCGGGTTGCTCGGTGGCTCAAGTCGCCGGCGCCGACACTTGGCCGCGACAACGAGGCGATTCTCGAGGAACTCGGCTACTCCGGTGCTGCGATCGTGGGGTTGCGGCAGTCTGGCCTGGTCGGTGACCTTCCCAAGGGGCTTTAGCGCAGCGGGCGGGCGTGCGACGCGACGAAGGTGTCTGTTCGGGTATTCAGGCTGACGCCGCCACCGCTGCCGCCCAGCGGTAGTCGGCCTTCCCTGTCGGAGACCGAACAACTTCATCGACGAAGATCACTTGTTTCGGCACCTTGTAGCCAGCCAGTGAGGCGCGCACCAGAGTCATCAGCTCGCCCTCCGTGGGGTCCGTCCCGGAAGTCGACTGCACGACAGCGACGACACGCTCCCCCCAGCGGTCATCGGGAACGCCGACAACGACCACGTCGTAGACGGCATGGGACTGGCGCAGCACGCCCTCGACCTCCTCGGGATAGACCTTCTCGCCTCCTGTGTTGATGCACAGGTTGCCCCGCCCGAGCAGGGTAATGGTGCCATCCTTGGCAACGGTACCCATGTCACCGGTGAGCGACCATCGGCGTCCCTCCCACTCGACAAATGTTGCGGCCGATTTTGCCGGATCCTTGTAATAGGCCAGTGGAATGCGCCCGGTGCGAGCCACGCGGCCTACGGCGCCCGAACCTGGTACCACGGGTCGGTGGGTCTGCTCATCCATTACCACCGCCTGCTGGGCGGTGAACTGCGGTTCCGGCTTCTCCCCGATCGGCCCCAAGAAGATGCGCCCGGCCTGAATCCCGGTCTCGGATGATCCATACCCGTCAGACAGTGGGATGGCAGGGAACGTCGCGAGGAACCGATCGCGCAACGCCGTCGACAGAGGCGCGCCACCCGAGCTGACGACTACCAACGATTCAATGTCGGGTTTTGAATCGAAGTCATCCCATGCGTCAAGCAAGGGTCGCATGACAGCGTCCCCCACCGTGCTGGTAGCCGTGACCTTCTCTCGCTCGATCGTGCGCCAGACCTCGCTCGGATCGAGCGAACCCGACCACAATACGACCTTGTTGCCGCTGAAGAGGTGGAGCAGCACGACCCATCCGCCCGCCGCGTGCATCAACGGAGCGAGGAGCAGGAAGGTGCTCTGATCGGGCGCGATCCGCTGGACCAGCTCGGCGACCGACGTGACCTCGGGAAGGGCGGGATTGCCACCCCCCATACAGGCGAAGAAGGCGTCTTCCTGTCGCCACACCACACCTTTGGGCAAGCCTGTGGTGCCGCCGGTGTACAGGATGTAGCGATCGTCCCCCGACCGAGGGCCAAAGTCCCGAGCCGGCGACGACGAGGCCAGCGCGTCGTCGTACGGGGAACCGGTAGCCAGTTTCCAACGCAGTGTCGGGACGAGGGGAACCACCTCCGTCACTCGGTTGGTGAAGCCCCACTGATGCACAACGCCTACGAGGTCGGCATCGTTGAAGAGATGCTGCAACTCCCCGGCGGCATATCGATAGTTGATATTGATAGGCACAGCCCGGACCTTGTAGGCGGCCAACGTGGCCTCGACGTACTCCACACAGTTCTCCGCGTAGAGTCCGATGTGGTCGCCCGTCCGTACGCCCTGCTCGAGATACCAGTGGGCCAATCGATTGGACTGCTGCTCGAGTTGCGCGTAGGTCCGGCGCTGCTCTCCACAGCGAAGCGCGACGCGATCCGGAACGCGGTCGGCGACCGCCTCCCAGAGGTCGGCCAGATTGAAACCGCTCACAGGCGTGTCGGATTCCCTACCGAGCCGGAGCAGGATCCAACGCCCGCAGGCATAGCGAGACTGTGCCTCCTGGACTGCAGGCCCACACACGGGTTCCAGCCGACGCATAACATCACCCGTGACCGAACCCGGTCGGCCCCTGCCCACGGCCCGTCGTCCTTCGACTCCCCCGAAACACTGGTTCGTATACTATATTCGATGTTGGGGCCTGGTGTAGGGTCCGTCATCGCATGCTGAGATCTGGGTCGTAGGCAATTGCGCCGCTCTGGCCTGTGTCATCAGACGAGGGCTCGCGACCCGCGGCTCAGGGAGGGAAATGATCGCATCTTCCGGGGGGTACCAGCAGCCGGGGTACCGGTTCAGTACATCTCCCCTCGCTCAGCGGCCCGATCCCCGCTCCTGTCGGCGTGCTGATTGAATGACACGATCGAAAACTGCTCCGGGGAGGGTGTGAGGATGTTCCGCAAAGGACTGGCCGAGCTTCGAAGGTCGGCGCTGCCGCTGGCCATGGCGACCCTGATGGTCGCCGGGACGTACGTGGCACTCTCGTCGTCGACCGCTGCCGCGGCGACGTCGGCCAGTGACACGCTGTCTTCGAGCGCCGCACCCAACGGCGTCTGGCCCGGAGTCGGCAAGATCTGCGAACCAGGACCGGGCGGTGCCTCCTCGGTCCGTGGTGTGGGCTCCAAGACCATCAACATCGCCGTGTTCAACGACGCCGCCAACACCGTTGACCCGGGGCTCGAGGCCGAGTTCCCTCAGCAGGCCACGGCGTTCGCGGACTGGTGCAACGCCTCGGGGGGTATCAACGGTCGCAAAATCGTGATCGACAACCGTGACGCCGCGCTGTTCAACGCGGCGCAGCAGGCAACGGCGGCCTGCCAGACCGACTTCATGGCGGTGGGCGGAGGCATGGCCCTGGACCAGCCATCCGTCCCCATCCGTGAGAAGTGTGGGCTCGGACAGATCAGCGGCTACGTCGTCTCGAACGCTTCCGATCTGGCCACGGACCAGGTCGACCCGAGCGGGATCAACACGGACTCGGTGACCTCGGGATGGTTCGGGGCGCTGGCCAAGGCCTACCCGCAGGCGGTCAAGCAGGCCGGCATGGGTGGGGCCGACACCCCCTCGGTCCTCGAGCCCGAAACGAAGTACGAGTTCGGCGCCGAGGCTCAAGGTTGGCACGTCGTCGACTTCCTCGAGCCTCCGGTCACGGTGGAGAACTGGGCGCCCTACATCGAGACCTACCAGAGCAAGGGGGCCGAAGCGCTGTGGCCCGCCGACACCGCCGACTTCACCCCCTTCGCCCAGGCTATGACGACCGCCGGCTACCACCCCGCCTTCATTTTGCTGGGGACCCAGTTCGCCAACGCCCAGACGGACCAAGCCGTGGCCGCCAACCCCAGTCTGCCTCCGGTCTACGTCGAGACGTCGTGGTGGCCACTCGCGTTGGCCTCGCAGAACCCGTCGACCGAGCAGCTCGTCAACATCATGCACACCTACGCCAAGGGCGATACCATCGACTTCGACGACGAGGAGGGGGCCGAGGCGTGGCTCCTGTGGGCGAAGGCGGCCTCGGCCTGTGGCGCCAGCCTCACGGTGACGTGCGTGCTGGACCATGCGGTAGCCGTGAAGAACTGGGACGCCGGCGGCATTCAGGCGCCGATTCCCAGCTTGACGCTCTCCAACGAGAACCCCCAGCCCTCGCCGTGCTTCGCCATCTTGAAGCTCGACGCCAAGGGGATCGTCTACGACAAGGCGATCACCAAGCCCACGCAGTCCATCTGGAACTGCAACCCCAAGAACGTCGTGCATCTGACCGCGCAACAACAGCAACAACTGAACTCCTTGTGAGCATGGGTCCGGCGGGTCGCCGCGGGTGTGGGTACAAATTGCATAGTCTTGCCCGAGCAGGTGACTGATCATTCTGTCGGGGGACGGCTGTGCATGATTTCATCATCTTCACCATCGGCGGCCTGGCGGCAGCGGGCATCTACGCGATAACGGCGAGCGGCCTCACCCTCACCTACACGACGACCGGGATCTTCAACTGGGCGCACGGCGCCATCGGGATGGTCTGCGCCTTCGCCTACTGGCAGATGAGCATCGGCTGGGGCTGGCCGGTGCTCGCCTCTCTGCTCGTCTGCCTCTTCGTGCTGGCGCCTGTGATCGGCATCGTGATCGAAGTGGCGGTGATGCGCCGGCTCGAAGGCGTCTCGGAGGCGTCCAAACTCGTCGTCACGCTGGCCATTGCGCTGATGTTCTTGGGCCTCGCACAATGGATCTGGAACCCCACGACCTATCGGGCACTGCCCCCGCTGTTCAACAACGACACCTTGGTCCTGGGGTCGATCAGGATCTCCTACAACGACGTGACCGTCTTGATCCTGGCTCTGGTCGTCGCCCTCGGGCTGCGCCTGTTCCTCTACCGCACCCGGATGGGCGTCACCATGCGGGCCAGCGTCGACGATCGGACGCTCACCTCCCTCAACGGGTCGAGCGCCACTGCCAATGCCCGCAACGCCTGGATCATCGGTTCCATGCTGGCGGCACTGGCCGGGATCCTCATCGCACCCACCCTCACCCTGTCGGCTTCCGCGCTGACACTGCTCATCGTCAATGCCTACGCCGCGTCGGTCATCGGCCGTCTGCGCTCCATTCCGATGACCTTCGTGGGTGCGATCGTCCTGGGCCTCTCGATCGCGGTACTCGGTGGCCTATTTGCCCCAGAATCCGTACGTCCAAGGGTTCGAGAACGCGGTGCCTGCGATCATCCTCTTCATTGCACTCCTGGTCCTGCCCCAGTCGCGCCTGCGCGGGCACCGGCAGCTTCGGAGCCGCGAGCTCGCCTTCCGCCCCACCTGGAACGGCACCGGGCTCTTTTGCGTTGGCACGGTCATCGCCGCCGTGTTCTTGGCCACCACCGTCTCAACAGCCGACATGTTCAGCCTCAATCGCATGTGGGGGCTGGCCATCGTCGGGCTCTCGGTCGTCCCCATCGTCGGTTATGCCGGGCGTCTGTCGTTGTGCCAGATGACGTTCGCCGGTATCGGTGCCACGATGGTGGGTCATCTGGGGGCCCAGGGGAACCCCCTCTCCCTACTGGCCGCGGCGGGGGTGTGCGCAGTGATCGGCGTCATCGTCGCCATCCCCGCCCTGCGGCTCTCGGGCATCTACTTCGCACTGGCCACCGCGGCTTTCGCCATCACCATGGACAACTGGGTGTTCGTGCTCCCATCGTTCAACCTCTTCGGACACCCCTACGCCCCCTTCGGCTCGGGGTCGCTCGTCTTTGCTCCCTTCCGCGTCGGTTCGCTTGCACTCAACTCGAAGACCTCGCAGTTCATCGCGGGGTCGGTGGCCTTCGTGGTCTTGGTCGTGATCGTCGTGGCGCTGCGACGTTCGGAGTTCGGACAACGCCTCCTGGCCATGAAGGACAGCCCCGCGGCGTGCGCCACGCTGGGGATGAACGGCCGAGCGTCGCTGATCGGAGTGTTCGCCTTCTCGGCCGCCGTGGCGGGGGTTGGTGGCGGCATCTACGGCATGGCGCTGGGCAGCGCGGCGCCCGACGTCTTCCAGTTCTTCAGCGGGCTCTCCGTGCTCTTGGTGATGGTCATCATGGGGATCACCTCGTTCGGTGCGGCGGGGCTGAACGGCCTTTACCAGGGATCGCCGTTCTTCACCAACTTCTTCCCTTCTCTGACCCAGTTGCCGCTGCTCCTCGTCGGTCTCGGCGGCGTCGGCGTGGGCACCACGCCCAATGGGACGATCCCGGGCAGCATCCGCCCGGTCTATCTCTCCGTGGCGCGACGCCGCTGGCTGCTGGGGCTGATCGTGGCGGTGGTCGGGGCGGCCTGGGCGCTCCGGCTGAGCGGCGCGATCGGCAACTGGCCGATGACCATCATCATGGTGGTCGACCTCGCGGTCTTCCCGGTGCCGGCGTACGTTGCCGACTACTGGGCGAGGATCGCGCCGCCCGCATTCGGCCTGCCCGAGCGCCGGTCGAAGGAAAAGAGGGACGCCTGGTTCGCCGAAGCGGTGTCCGACGAGGGCCCGGTCGCCTCGGCCGACCCGCTCGCCTCGCTGTCGGGGGCCGGAGGCACCAGTGGGGCTTGAGATCCAGGACATCTCGGTTCGCTTCGGGGGCTTGGCCGCGCTCTCCGAGGTGTCGCTCAGCGCGAGTGACGGTGCGATCACCGGACTGATCGGGCCCAACGGAGCCGGCAAGACGACCCTGTTCAACGTGGTGACCGGGATGCAGCGCCCCAACGCGGGGACCGTGCGCCTGGACAGCCGGGACTTGCGCGGGCTGTCGTCCTACCGCCGGGCCCGGCTCGGGCTCGGCCGCACGTTCCAACGCCTGGAGCTCTTCGGCACGCTGACCGTCGCCGAGAATATCGGAGTTGCCGCATCCATCGCGCAGCGCGGGGTTGTGAAGGCACGCTCGAGAGCAATTCAACAGATCCGCGAGGAGGTCCTGGACCGGCTGGGACTGACAGCGGTGGCCAATGACCGCGCCGACACCTTGCCGACGGGGACCGGGCGCCTTGTCGAGCTGGCGCGTGCCCTTGCCACCAGGCCCAAGGTCCTCCTCCTCGACGAACCGGCGGCGGGTCAAGACACCGACGAAACCCAGCGCTTCTCGGAGGTTCTGCGCTACCTGGCGAACGAGGGACTCGCCATTCTGCTGGTCGAGCATGACATGGAACTTGTCATGAACGTCTGCCACACCGTCGTGGTCCTCGACTACGGCCGCGTCATCTGCACCGGTACGCCCGCGGAGATCCGGGCCGACCCCGAGGTCCAGGCCGCGTACCTCGGCACAGTATCGACAGCTGACGCCGGTGCCTGAACCCCTCTTGGAGTTCCGGGGAGTGCGGGCGGCCTACGAGGAAGTCGAGGTGATCCACGGTATCGACGCGACGTTCGAAGAGGGTGTGGTCACCGCTGTCCTTGGGGCAAACGGTGCCGGAAAGTCGACCCTCCTGGCCCTGGCGGCCGGGATCATGGGACCGAGCGAGGGCGACGTCCGCTTCGCCGGTGAAAAGGTGCGCGTGGGATCCACGGCTTCCTTGGCCCGTCGGGGGCTCTGCCTGATCCCCGAGGGCCGCGGCGTGTTCCCGAACCTGACCGTGCGGGAGAACCTCTGGGTCATGACGCACAGCGGTTCGGGACGACGGCATGTCGAGCGTTGCGCGTTCGAACGGTTCCCGCGCCTGGCGGACCGCAGTGACCAGCCGGCCGGCACGCTCTCGGGCGGCGAGCAGCAGATGTTGGCGCTTGCCCGCGCCGTGGCATCGAGCCCGAGGTTGCTCATGCTCGATGAGCTCTCCATGGGGCTGGCGCCCATCATCGTCGACGAGCTCTACAACCATGTCGTCCAGTTGGCGGCGGAGGGAATCACCGTCGTGGTGGTGGAGCAATTCGCCCGCACCGCGCTGTCGGTTGCCACCTCGGCCATGGTGATGGCGAACGGACGGATCGTCCACACCGGGGCGGCCGGCGACGTGGAGTCCGTGCTCCACTCTGCCTATCTGGGACCCGTTCAACCAGCGGGAGCCGGTTCACCGGCCCACAACGGGGCAACAGATCACACCGATACCGGTGCTGGAGCTCCTTAGGAAATCCGGGTCTCGAGCGACGGCATTCGCTGATGAGGGTCTCCGGAGGCTGCGGTCCACCGTGAGGGGCTTCTCAGTGTCAGCCGGGAACGCCTGGTCCTTGCTCTCCACGTCCTGGCTCTCCGCGTCCTTGCCCGCCCAGGCCAGGCCAAATCCTCGTCGCAGCCATCGGCGTCGGCCGACGATCATCAGGTCCCCGGCCCCAAATCTGTCAAATACTCAGAGCGGCCGCATCCCGCCGAGACGCAACGCCACCTCACACAGTGCGTGCTTCGATGTCCAACGCTGACCTGAGGAGCGCGTCGTTCGCGTGCTCGGGCAGCCGGTCGAGAGGCTCCTCGAGCTCTTCGACTGTGGGACCGAGCTTTGCCGCAAGCGGAGCCAACTGCGCGAGATCGAAGCCATAGAGATTGGCGCAATTCTCCCCAAGGAGCCTCTGCTTCTCGTCCGGACCAATCCCGGACATCACCTGGCGCAGCGTTTCACGGGTGAAGGGGTGAGTCCCCTCGTCGTGGGGATAGTCGCTGCCCCACATGAACCGATCGGCACCGATCTGTGCCCGGACTGCCACATCGCCGGGTCGGGGTTGACTGACTCCCATCCACACATTCTGGGCGAAGTACTCACTGGCCAGATGACCGAGCTTGTTCTCGTCGCCGTAGCGGATCTCCCCGGTCTGGCCGGTCTTACGGATGCGGTCAATGGTGGCGTCGAGATCCTTCAGTAATTTCGGCACCCAAGAACACTGGGCTTCCGTAATAGCAAACTTCAGCCGGGGGAAGCGTTCGAAGATGCCTCCGAGAACAAACTGCACGAAGGGGCGCTGTGAGTAGAAGCTTGCCTCGTTGATGTAGAAGAGCATGGCAAACGGATAGTCGCCGTAATCGGGTACACCCGTGCCCCCATGGACGTTTATGGGCACCTCAAGATCCTCGATGACCTCCCAGAGTCGGTCATTGGCGGGATCGTAGAGGGGTCGGACCCACGTGACATCCGGTGCGATATTGGGGAGGAGGATACCGCCGCGGAGCCCGTGCTCCTTGATCCAATGGACGTCGGCAATGGCGTCGTCAATGTCATTGAGGAAGATCTGACCGATACCGGCGCGGCGCTCGGGAAAGTCACCACAGAAATCCACGAGCCAACGGTTGTGCGCCCGAATGCCGGCAAGACGATGCTCGTACTCTTCGGGCCTGGGGGGTGCTGCGAAAAGGACGAAGCTGGGGAAAAATGGGGGGATGGTATTGGGGAAGATGACCTCGCCAACGACGCCATCGGCTTCCTGCTGACCGTTGCGCATGTCGTTGTCCCAATTGCGGAGGCGCCGCGTGTCCCCGAGATCTCTATATGGATTCTTGTACTTGGCCCGCCAGGCGTCGAACTCGTCGAGGTACTTGGGGTCGAGGTACTCCCGGTAGGCCGCATGGCTGCCTCCGGCGTGGCTGTCGGCCGTGATGATGGTGTAGTGACCATTTGCTCGGTCGATCGTTTCGTTGCCGGTCTTCATTCGTGCCCTCACTCTCTACCGGGCCGGGGTGGGATCGAACGGCCCGCGCCCCATCTGGTCGCGTACTGTGATCACGGCGGCGTTCGTCAATGTTCGGCGCTGCCAATTGGCCCCGTCGACGACGAGGGTATGCCCGGAGATGAACCGGGCGAAGGGTGAGGCGAGGAAGGTCGCGGCCCAGCCGAGCTCTTGCAGTTGCCCCACCCGTAGCGCCGGCTGGCAGGCGTCCTTCTCGTTGGTCCGGTCAAGGTTGCCCTTGATGTCAGCCGTCATGTCCTCGTGGGGGAAGAGTCCCGGTACCAGCCCGTTCACCTGGATCCCATAGGGCCCCCATTCCACGGCGAGCGTCTCCACCATGTTCTTCACCCCCGCCTTCGCCGCGGCTGAGTGAGCGAATCCAGGACCACCCGTCCAAGCGTAGGACGCCCCGACGTTGACGATGGACCCGGCCGTTCCGACTTCGATATGGCGCCGGGCGAATTCACGCGAGCAGAAAAAGGTGCCGTTGAGGGTGATGTCGACGACGGTCCGCCAGGCATTGGGGGACATGTCCTCCGCGGGAACCGGAAAGTTCGCGGCCGCGTTGTTGATGAGCACGCCGGGCAGGCCAAATGTCGCGGTGGCCTCGTCGAAGGCGGCACCGACCTGATCGGCGTCACGAATGTCGCACGTCACCCCGAGCACACGGGCCCCGAGTGCGTCAATCGCGTCGCGTCCGGCGCCGAGATGCTCTGCTTTGCGGCTGGCGATGACCACGTCGGCCCCCAGCCGCGCAAACTCGGCGGAGATGGCCTTGCCGAGCCCCGTTCCGCCGCCGGTGACGAAGACACAGTTCCCGGCATAGGTTCCCTCCGGCAGGGCCCGCGTTCCAACGGGTGGCGGCTCGGGAAGTCCTCTCTGTTGGATCATGGTCAGCTCCCCGTGTAGCGCGGCTCGCGCCCTTCGGCGCTGGCCGCTCGGAATTCGGCAAAGTCGGATGACTTGTTGATGAAGGTCTGGTAGATCAGCTCGTCCTCCATGGAGGACCGTACCCCGGGTTCGCTCAGGTGCCGCAGGACACGGCGGGCCATCTTGACCGTGACCTTCGGCGAGGCCGCGATCTTGTTCGCAATATCCCATGCGGTCTCGTCGAGTGCGTCGGGTGCCACGATGCGCGAGACGATCCCGTGACCGTAGGCCTCTTCGGCACTCATGGCGCGCCCGGTCAGCACGAGATCGCTGGCGACGCCGCTGCCGCAGATCTCGTAGAGGCGCCCCATGCCACCAGTGTCGGGGATGACGCCATGGCCCACTTCGGGCAGCATGAAGCGCGACCCGGCGGCAGCGATCCTGATGTCACACAAGAGGGCCCGCTGGAAAGAACCGCCGATGGCCCATCCGTGGATGGCCACGATGATCGGCGCATCCAACTCGAACACCTGCAGGATGCCCCGATGGCCACGGCTCATGAGCTCGTGATGACTGAGGGGAGTCGCGTTGTTCCCGATGACGGACACATCCCGACCAGACGACCACGCCTTCCCCTCGCCGCGCCAGATGACGGCACGCACCTCTGGACGGCTCTTCAACTCGGTCAGGATGTCGAACAGGCGGGCGTCCATGCCGTCATCGAACGCGTTCCGCTTGTCCGGATTGTTGTTCGTGATCACGGCAACTGGACCGTTCACGTCGAGCAGCACCTTGTCTGTCATCGCGTTCCCTTCACTTGGTCACGCCCTGTCATGAATTCCGCGGATCATTGCACCGGGTCAGACCACGTCGCCCGGCGCGTCTCGCTGAACGGCTGATCCTTGTCGCTGCGTGGCTCTCGGGGGAGGCCGAGGACGCGCTCGGCCAGGGAGTTACGCTGGATGTTGTCGGTGCCGCCCCCAAGCCTGGACGTCCACTGGTTCAGGAATGCTGTCTCCCAGAAACCATCGTCGACCGCTGCGTCACCGGCCAACATCCCTTTGGCGCCGGCCAGGTTCATGAACAACTCACCGTTCAGGCTCATGTGCCGGGAGACGAACAGCTTTGTGGTGGATGCCTCTGGACCTGGCAGGCGACCTTTGGAGAGGGCCGTCTGCACGCGGTAATTCATAAACCGAAGGAGCTGCACCCGCGTGTAGTAATCGGCGATCTGTTGGCGCACCAACGGATCGTCGCTCTTGTCGCAACGGCGTGCCAGGTCCAGCACCTGGGCGATCGAGATGCTCTGGCCGATGCCGCCGATAAGGGCGCGCTCGTAGCCCATTGTCGTGTGCGCCACGGACCACCCGTCGTCAACCCTCCCCACCACATTCCCCGCCGGGACCACGACATCAGTGAGATAGACCTCGTTGAAATGCGCGCTCCCGGTGATCTGGCGGAGCGGCCGGACCTCGATCCCAGGAGTCTGCATGTCGACGAGGAAGTACGTAATGCCTCGATGCTTGGGCGCATGCTGGTTCGTCCGCGCGATCAAGATCCCCCAATCACTGTGTTGCGCACCTGACGTCCAGACCTTTTGGCCGTTCACCACAAACGCCTCTTCATCGCGTGTGGCGCGGGTCGTCAGCCCGGCAAGATCGGATCCGGCATCCGGTTCTGAGAAGAGCTGACACCAGACTGCTTCGCCCCGGAGCATTGCTGGGAGATGAGCACGCTTCTGTTCCTCCGAGCCGTGGGCAATGAGCGTCGGGCCGGCCATACCGATCCCGACGGCGAACGCTCCCGTCGACACGTCGAACTTGGCCATTTCCTGAGCGAAGATGGCCTGGTGCCACCCCCCTTCGCCGCGCCCACCATATTCCTGCGGCCAAGTGATGGCACCCCAGCCACCTTCGTAGAGGGTGTGCTGCCATTCCCGGCAACGGCGTACATAGTCGGGACGCGCCGGGTTCCGGGACCAGTCATCGACGCCCGTTCTGAGCTCCGCATGCTCCTTGAGCCATGCCGACACCTCGCGCCGGAACGCCGCGTCATCCTCGGTGTCGTCAAAATCCATCGCTGCCTCCACCCCTAAGGACTCGGCGAGAGAAAGTGCCCGAGCCGGCCCACACGGATCTGAGCCTTCGGGCGTAGATACGTTCGTATACTATATTTGAAATTCTCGGTTCAGGAGGCAGGCACAGTGCATCGACGTTTGAATGTCGCCACCCCGTGCTCATCTTCCCTCGGCGTCGGGTCCGGGCCGCCGCGTGGCTGACACCATCACCGATGAGGGCGTCACCCGCCTCCGGCAGCGGATCGGAATCGCGCGGCCCCACACCAACCCACCTCATTACCGGATCCCCAACGAGGACGCCTTTCGGCACGTCGCCGAGGCGTACGGCGACGACAACCCCCTGTGGTGCGATCCGGCCTACGGTGCGACCACTCGGTGGTCCGGTCCGATCGCGCCCCCTCATCTGGTCGGCGGGGACACCCTCATAGGAGAGGACGAGGTCACCGCCCTGGAGGGCGAGACGAAGGCGCTCATGAAAGGCGACCCGCTGGGAGGCGTCCACGCCTTTTACTCGGGGTCGTTCCGGGAGTGGTGGAACCCGCTCCGCTCCGGAATGCGGGTGACCCGCCGCAACGCCCTGGTGGGCGTGCACGACAAGGTCGGTGACTTCGCCGGTCGCACCGTGCACGAATGGCTGGCCGAGGTGTTCGCCGTGGCGGGCGGACCGGTCCTTTCGGGCCAATACCGCTTGATGATCCGGGCCGAACGGGAGAAAGCAACCGAACGCAAGAAGAACGAGGAGGTCACGATCAGCCCGTACTCCGACGACGACATCGCAGCGATCGGCGAGGCACTCGCGGGAGAGCGAACCCGGCGGCGCGGTGCGGAGCCACGTTGGTGGGAGGACGTGCACGAAGGAGACGAGCTGCCACCCCTGATCAAGGGTCCCATGCGCGTCACCGACATGATCGTATGGCACACCGGCATGGGCATGGGACTGTACGGCGTTGCCGCGCTCCGGCTCGGGCACGACCAGCTGCAGCGCATGCCCCGCTTCTTCAAGCCCGACGACCTGAACATCCCTGACGTCCAACAACGCGTGCACTGGGATCCCGAATGGGCCCGGCGGGCCGGGAACCCGTCCTGCTACGACTATGGCCGCATGCGCGAGACCTGGCTGATCCACCTGTGCACCGACTGGATGGGTGACGATGCGTGGCTCTGGAAACTGGACTGTCAGTTCCGCAAGTTCAATTACGTGGGCGACACCCATTGGATGCGGGGGCGGGTGACCCGGAAGTACCTCGCTGAAGAGGATCGTCCGGCGGTGGACCTCGAGGTGTGGGGGGAGAACCAACGGGGCGAGAAGACGACGCCCGGCCATGCGACCGTGTTGCTTCCCTCCCGGGAACACGGCGAAGTCCTGCTCCCCCTGCCACCGGGAGGGGCCACCACCTGCCAAGAAGCACTCGATGCCCTGGCCGACCGGTTCGCCGCGGAGGAAATGCAGTGAAGCCGTACCCCGACATGCCCCCCGGGATCACCCGTGAACACGAGGGGTCGGTCCTGCGTTTGCGCTTCAACCGGCCGGAGCGCCGCAACAGCCTCACCGACCCGATCGTCTATGCGTTGACCGACACCATGGATGCCGCGGCGAGCGACGAGTCCGTGCGGGTCATCCACCTCGAAGGTGAAGGGGAGCACTTCTGCTCCGGCTTCGACCTCGCCGAGCGGACACCGGGTCCCGAACGCCCCCGGGTGGGTTCGGTGCACCGGCGCATGAACGGGCACGTCAACCGCCTCATCCCGGCGATGCTGTCCTGCCAGACACCGATCGTCTGCACCGCCCGCGGCTGGGTCATCGGCCTCGGTCTCGACATCCTCCTCGGCACGGACTTCGCCGTGGTATCGGAGGACGCCCGGCTCTGGGCCCCCTTCACGACCTTTGCCTTCACACCCGACAGTGGCGCCACCTGGCTCATCCCTCGTCTCGTGGGTGTGGCCCGTGCCCGCGAGATGCTGATGTTGGGGGAGAAGGTCTCAGGAGAGGATGCCGCCTCGTGGGGGTTGGTCCATCGCGCCGTGCCGGCCGACGACCTCGAGGCCGTCTCTCGGGAGCTCGTCGATCGCCTGGCCGCCGCACCGACCGTCGCGGTCGGGCTCACCAAGCTGTTGCTGCACCGCGGGCTGACCGCTGACCTCAACAGCCACCTGGCCGACGAAGCATGGGCGATGGAAGTCTCCAGCCGCTCGGAGGACTTCCGGGAGTACGCCCAGGCCAACAAGGAGCAGCGCGCGCCACGCTTCACCGGGCGCTAACCCGATCGCGAAGTCGAGCGCGCGCTGCGGACGACGCCGACCGTTCGGATATAATATTCAAGATGGAGTTCGCTGCGGCAGATTCAGGTGCGGTGTCCGCGGCAGGACGACCTCTCGAAGGCGTCCGCGTGTTGGCCATCGAACAGATGCAGGCGCTCCCCTACGCCACCCAATTGTTGGGACGTCTCGGTGCCGACGTCGTCAAGATCGAGCCGCTGGCCGGCGAGCTCGGTCGCGCCTCACTGCCGGCGATGTCCGACCCCGGAGGTCGTTCCGTCGGAGCGACCTTCTTGCGCAACAACTTCAACAAGCGAAGCATCTGTGTGGACCTCAAACAGGCCGAGGGACGGCAACTCGTGCTCGACCTGGCTCCGCGCTTCGACATCTTTGCCGAGAATTTCAAGGCGGGTGCGATGGATCGGATGGGACTCGGCTACGACGGCATCGTGGCCGTTCATCCGAAAGTCGTCTACGCGTCTGTGTCGGGGTTCGGCAATTCTGTGCCAAGCCCGTACCGAGATTGGCCTGCCTTCGCGCCGATCGTCGAGGCCATGTCGGGTGTCTACGAGATGAAGCGCACGGGCGACCTCCCGCCCGTGGTGTCGCCGGTTGGCGCGCTCGGTGATATCGGGGCGGCGCTGTACACCTCCATCGGAATCCTTGCCGCTCTGCGGGACCGCGACCGGACGGGGCGACCCGCCTACGTCGATGTCGCGATGCTCGATGCGGTGATGGCCATGACCGACATCGTCACCAACTACTGGTCGATGGGGGTCGACGGTGGCGACTCCGGGGCGGTGATCAATCATGGCTTCCGTGCCGCTGACGGCTGGTTCGTCATGCAGGTGGCCCGCGTCCACGTCTTCGAACGCCTCGCTCATCTCATCGGACATCCCGAGTGGCTCACCGACGAGCGTTTCGCCACTCCGTACGGCTGGGTCCAACAGCTCGACGAGGTCATCCGTCCGGCCATCGAGAAATGGGCTGCCGGCCGCAGCCGCTTGGAGGTGTGCGAAGCCCTGAGCCAGGCTGGCATCGCCGCCGGACCCTGCACGCGCGCCGAAGAGCTCGTTGACGATGCCCACGTCAACGCCCGTCACATGCTGGTTGGCATCAATCGGACGGACGGTCTCGACCAACCGGTGCTCGTGCCGGGCAACCCGGCGATGATCGTGGACCGCTCCGAGAGCGGGGACCGACGCATCCCGTGGGTCGGAGAGCACACACAGGAGGTCTTGCGCGACGAGCTCGGGCTGACCGAATCGGCAATCGAGACCCTGCGGTCGTCGTCGGTGGTCGGCTAGCCGCCGGCCTGGACTCGAGTTACGCCTGACCCGTCCCTTCGCCCCGCCCGAGACGGGCGCGTAGTCGCCCGAGACCAGCGACGAATTCAGGGCGCCCCATGGACCACTGCTGCCGCTCGAGTTCCAGGTCGATGGCGTTCGACGCCCGCACACGGGTGAAACCGTCATCGAGGGTTTGGCGCGTGAGGGCCATGAGCGCAGGATCGTGCCCTGCGGCGCGTGCTGCTAGCTGCCACGCCGCGTCGAGGAGCTGGCTCTCGGGAACGCAGCGCCACGCCAGTTGACGGCGGGCCGCCTCCTCACCGTCCAACGTCTCTCCGAACAAGGACAGCGCAGCAGCGCCCTGGCGACCTATGCGACGGCCTAACTGCCACAGGTGACCGCCTCCGGGATGGAGCCCGACATCGAGGAATCTGGTCTCGAACCGGGCGGAGGGTGAGCACAGGATCACATCGCAGGCCAGGGCGAGATTCATGCCGGCCCCGAGGGCCGGGCCGTTGACCGCGGCGACCGTCGGCAGCCCGCACTCCATCACGGCGACGAATCCGGCATACATCTCGCGCAGGGGTGCCCGGGGCTCGAGGAGGTCGTCGACCGATCCTCCGGCGGAGAACACCGTGCCCGTCGCGGTGAGCACCATCGCCCCGACCCTCTCGTCGGAGCTCACCTGTCGCACGGCCTCGGCCAACGCCCGGGTCATGGTGAGCGACAGCGCGTTGCGGTCAGCCGGGTGGTCGAGGGTGACGATGGCCACGGCCTCACGGCGGTCAACTCGCACGTAGCCCGGATCCGGCTGCGAGGTTGCCACTCCCCCGGGCTCCGCCATTCGCATAATATATACAACCGTGCCAAGCGAAGACCAGGCAACCGGCGCGTCGGGTGATCGGCAGCCTCGGACGATTCCCGAGGCGCTGGATCAGGCGGCGGACCGCTTCGGGGGCGATGAGGCTCTGGTCGACGGAACGACCCGACTGTCGTTCCGGGACCTGGCCGAACGCGTCGACCACGTGGCGCGCGCGCTGGTGGCGAGCGGTATCGAGCGCGGCGACCGCGTGGCCCTGTGGGCGCCCAACAGCGCGACGTGGGTGATCACCAGTTTCGCCGTCTACGCGGTCGGTGCCCTGCTGGTGCCACTCAACACGCGGTACCGCGGCGAGGAGGCCGGCCACGTGCTGCGCACCTCGCGCGCTCGCCTGCTCTTCGGCGTGACCGACCTGCTCGGTTCCGACCTGGTGGCATTGCTGACCGACATGGCCGGGCTCGAGGGCCTGGAGGAGATCGTGGTGCTGGAGGGACCACCGCGGCCGGGGTGTACGACGCTCACCGAGTTCAGCGCCCGGGCCACCGACGCCCACGGGCGGGAGGTGGCGCGTCGCCGGGCCGCCGTGACCGCGGATGACGCCTCCGACATCATCTTCACCTCGGGGACGACCGGCAAGCCGAAAGGCGCCGTGCTGGGGCACGGCGCCAGTGTCCGCACCTACATAGCCTGGTCCGAACTGGTCGGCCTGCGGAGAGGCGACCGGTACCTCGTCGTCTATCCGTTCTTCCACACGGCCGGGCTCAAGTCGGGAGTGCTCGCCTGCGTCCTGCGGGGCGCCACCATCCTCCCCCATGCCGTCTTCGACGTCGTGCCGGTGATGGAGCGCGTGGCGGCGGAGCGGATCACCATGCTGCCCGGGCCCCCGACCGTCTTTCAGTCAATCCTCAATCATCCGGACTTCGCGTCGTTCGACCTGTCCTCCCTGCGCCTCTCGGTGACCGGAGCTGCCACCGTCCCCGTCGAGGTGATCCGCCGCATGCGCGCCGAGCTGCGTTTCGAGACCGTCGTGACCGGCTACGGACTCACCGAGACGACGGGCACGGTCAGCATGTGCCGCCACGACGACCGGCCCGAGGTGATCGCCAGCACCGTGGGGCGACCTCTCCCCGGAGTGAGCGTTCGCATCGTGGACGACGAGGGCCATTCCCTTGCCCCGGGTGACCCGGGTGAGATCCTCGTCCAGGGATTCAATGTCATGAAGGGGTACTTCGAGGACCCGGTGGCGACGAAGGAGGCGATCGACGAGGACGGATGGCTCCGCACGGGGGACATCGGCATTCTGGGCCACGACGGCAACCTGCGGATCACGGACCGGAAGAAGGACATGTACATCGTGGGCGGCTTCAACGCTTATCCAGCCGAGATCGAGGGCATCATGGTCGGCCATCCGCAGGTGGGCCAGGTGGCAGTCGTGGGCATCCCCGATGACCGGCTGGGGGAGGTCGGTGTCGCCTTCGTCGTCCCTCGTCCCGGCCAGGTGGTCGACCCGGAGGAGCTCGTGGCCTGGTGCCGGGAGCACATGGCGAACTTCAAGGTCCCGCGCTCCGTACGAGTCGTGGACTCGCTCCCGCTGAATCCCACGGGCAAGGTCATGAAGTTCGAGCTGCGCGCCCAGCTTGCCGGGTGAGCTCCGGCTCCGACCGGGCTGACCCCGTCGTGGAACGTGTGCCTCAGGTCCAGGCCACGACCGGCCCGGCCACCGCGATCATCTCCGAGAGCTGACGCGGGTCGGTGGCCAGGGTGCAGAGCCCGTTTCCTGCCGGCAGCCCGCCGAGGACCAACCGACGCAGCCGCTCCCGGTGGGCATCGGCGTCGAGGCGCTCGCCCTCGGGGTCCCACGCTTCGACGGGGACTCGGATCCCCAGCGTTGCCGCCGCGTCCGCGACCGGCGTCGTTGCCTCTGCCTGGGCGAGATCGATCACGGCCAACGCCGGACGGCCGGGGTGCCGGAACAGCGAGACCGCGACACAGGCGGCGGCAAAACCCGGAGCGGAGGTTGACGGGACGATCACCGCGCCCAGCCGGGTCGTGCCGAGCGTGCGTGCCACCCAAAAACCGGCGTCGCCGGCGTCGGCCGCGATCAGCGCGCCGCCGGCCACATGTTCCGCATAGTGCATGGTGGCCCGGCTCGGTGGCAGCGGCTGTGTCCCGACGGCCCATCCCCGCTGGGTGACCTCCGTCAGGCGCGCCCGCAACGGCGGCATGGCCAGCGGCACGCGACGATTGTGATCACACCGTTCGGCCAGGGGGGCCAGGCCGGCGGGAGGGATCGTGAGGGCGGGGGCGAGCCGCCAGCGCTCGTCTGGAGACTCGGACTGGTCGAGTCCCGTCGCGATGATCAGGTCTGCCTGGCCGAGCCCGCTCAGCACGAAGTCGTCGGCTTGCAGCCCGATTGTCGCCAAGTGGTGTCGGCTCCTCCAGTCGAACACCCCCTTCGCGCCCCAGGTGTTCAGGACGCCGACCCCGGTCGACACGGCCAGGTCGTGCAGGCCCGGCACGGATCCCTGCACGACGACGCCAGGACCGGCCAGCAGAACCAAACTCGAGGCGGCGCCCACTGCCTTGACCGCTTCCTCGGCCGGCCCGACCCAGTTGTCATCGGGCGCCAGGGGCGGCGGGACGAAGCTCTCGACCGGCTGATCCGGGTCCAGAGTGAAGCGAATCTCCACTTCCCCCGAGGACGACAGTAGGGGGACAGCGCCCACTAACGCCTCAGCCGAGTCCGCCTCGATGGTGCGACATGGCTCGTGCCCGAGCCCGGGCAGCCAGAACAGGCCATCACCCCGGTGCGCCGCGGCGCGGGCAACGTGGACCCTTTGGTGGGCCACCGCGAACAGCGGAGCCACAGCACCGGACATCGGTACGACCTCGAGGGCACCGAAGGGTGCCCCGTAGGTGGCGTCGATACCCGAGACCAGGGCCACTCGTCGCCAGAGCTCGGCCGCGGTGATGGTGGTCACGTTGGGCGCTCGACCATGGTGGAGCCCCGGGTCAATTCGCTCCGGACCCCTCAATGGTGGCCCAACGCGGCTCCCGCTTCTCGGCGAAGGCCGCAGGCCCCTCGACCTGGTCGGGATGGCCCCACAGGGAGACCAGCTCGGTGGCACCGGCCTTACAGGCGTCGGTGAGCCCCCGCTCGAGGGCTCCCCACAGCGCCCGCTTCGTGGCCGCCATGGCGGCGGGCGAGTTGCGGGCGATCTTCTCGGCCAACGCCTGCGCCTCCTCGCGCAGGCGTTCTGGTGGGTCGACCACCTGACTGACCATGCCGAGCGCCAGCGCTCGTTCGGCGGACATGCGCTCGTGCCGACCGACCAGGGCCATGCGCAGCACCGCTTCGAAGGGCATGCGACGGGCCAGCCCGATCAGCTCGTAGGCCGCCACCTGTCCCACCGACACGTGGGGGTCGAGAAACGTGGCGTCGGACGCCGCGATCACGATGTCGGCGTCGGCGATCCAGTGGAATCCCCCGCCGGCGCAGATCCCGTTGACCGCCGTGATGACGGGCTTCCAGACGCCGTTGTGCCAGGACGTGAAGTGAAAGTCGAACGTCTCGCTCTGCTCTCGGTACCGCTCGAACCCGATGCCGTCGGACGCGATCTCTATCATGTCGGCGCCGGTCTGGAAGGCCTTGCCCTCCCCAGTATGGACGATGACGCGTACCGCGGGGTCTGCGTCCAACTCCTTCCATGCCTCGGCGAACTCGTCGCGCATGGCGTTGTTCATCGCATTGAGGCGTTCCGGGCGATTGTTGATCAACCAGCCAACCGGGCCGTGGCGCTCGATCTTCAGAGTTTCATACACCGTTGAGAGTCCCTCTCGTCGATTCTCGGTCTCACGTTTCTGGGATGGGTCCTGTGGCCGTCGGTGCGGCCCAGCGCGGCTCCCTCTTCTCGGCGAAGGCCGCAGGCCCCTCGACCTGGTCGGGATGGCCCCACAGGGAGACCAGCTCGGTGGCACCGGCCTTGCAGGCGTCGGTGAGCCCCCGCTCGAGGGCTCCCCACAGCGCCCGCTTCGTGGCCGCCATGGCGGCGGGCGAGTTGCGGGCGATCTTCTCGGCCAACGCCTGCGCCTCCTCGCGCAGGCGTTCTGGTGGGTCGACCACCTGACTGACCATGCCGAGCGCCAGCGCTCGTTCGGCAGACATGCGCTCGTGCCGTCCGACCAGGGCCATGCGCAGCACCGCTTCGAAGGGCATGCGACGGGCCAGCCCGATCAGCTCGTAGGCCGCCACCTGTCCCACCGACACGTGGGAATCGAGGAACGTGGCGTCGGACGCCGCGATCACGATGTCGGCATCGGCGACGAAGTGCAGGCCGCCGCCTACGCACATCCCGTTGACGGCGGCGATGACCGGCTTCCACACCGCGTTCTGCCATGACGTCAGGCGCAGCTCGGCACGACGCGTGCGACCGGACTGCTTACGCAGGGCATCGGGATCCCGGCTGAGCTGGACGACATCGAGGCCGGTCTGGAACATGCCGCCCGCACCCGTGTTCACGATGACCCGGACATCGGGATCCTGGTCCAACTCGCGCCAGGCCGCCTCCAGCTCGTCGAGCATGACGGCATCCATGGCGTTCCCCGACTGCGGGCGATTGAAGATGAGCCATCCGACCGGTCCGTCGCGTTCGACCAGGAGCGTGGAGTACGGGTTCAACTGCGCGGCACCTCCCGCCACGGCAGCGACGCGTACGGGTCCGGCTCGCGGGGCAGGCCGAGAACACGCTCGCCGAGGATGTTCTTGTTGATCTCGGTCGTCCCTCCCTCGATCGTGTTGGCCCGGCTGCGCAGCATGCCCCGGACCTCGTAGGGCAGCGAGGCGGCGTAGTCCCCGAGGTCCCCCACCCAGGCGGTCGCCCCCATGCCCAATACGGTCGTGGCGGCTAGCTGGATGCGCTGGTTCAGCTCACCCTGATGGACCTTGCCCACCGAGCTCTCCGGACCGGGAGGGCGCCCGGCCCGGGCCCGGCTGCGCACCCGCTGGTTGGTCCATTCCCGGACACGCTCCTCGCAGTACAGACGGACGATCTCGTCGCGGAGCACAGGATCGTCCCATCCCCCCGAGCCGCCTTCGGCGCTCCGGCGCTTCGCCAACCGGATGAGATGGCCGACACCCGAGCCTCCGATGCGGTCCACACCACCCGACCCCGCGCCCGACACCATCTGACGTTCCCCCGACAGCGTCGAGTTGGCGACCTTCCACCCGACACCCACATCGCCGACTCTGCACGCGTCGGGGACTCGGGCGGCATTGAGAAACACCTCGTTGAAGTCGACTTCACCGCCCAGATGGCGGAGCGGGCGAACCTCGACACCCGGCTGGTGGAGATCGATGAGAAAGTACGTCAGCCCCTGGCGTTTGGGCACGTCGACATCGGTGCGTGCGAGGAGCACGGCCCAGTCCGAGACGTGCGCCCAGGTGGTCCACACCTTCTGACCGGTGATGACCCAGACGTCGCCGTCGCGCTCGGCCCTTGTGGCCAGCGACGCGAGGTCCGAGCCGGCGCCCGGCTCGCTGAAGAGCTGGCACCAGGCCTCCTCGTTGCGAACGATGGGAGGGAGAAAACGAAGCCGCTGCTCCTCGGTCCCGTGCGCGAACAGGGCAGGAGCAGCCAGGTTGAGTCCGAGGGGGTTCAGGCGCCCGAGGTTGAAGGGGCCGAGCTCCAGCTCGATCCGTCGGGCTGCATCGGGAGAGAGATCGAGCCCGCCGTAGGCGCGCGGCCAGGTGGCGGCCACCAGTCCGGATCTGCCGAAGATCGGGTACCAGGCCTCGTACTCCGCTCTCGTCCTGACTTCTCGCACCGCGGCCGGTCCACCCCGACGGCCGGCGTCGACCCATGCCGCGGGTACCGCTGATGCAATCCAGCCTCGTACGGCCTCGACGACCTCGTCGACGCCGGCGTCCGATGGCACCGACAGGAGGCTCCCCGTGTCGCTGTGGGTGGGGCCGGTGGCCGTGAACGACTCCATCATCGGCTCAGACGATCCGTCGCCGCGGCCCCAAGCGAGCCACATGTCCCCTCTCTGAGGTCGCCCAGCTGGTCGACCCAACCTTCGGTCATAGCCCACTGCACCTCGGCCAAGTCCCCACGCGTCAGATTGTATATTTTATCATGTCCCCGGTTCCCGGCGCCGGGCATTCCGCCTGTTCGGTGCCCCGCAGGTGTCATGTGACGAGACCAGCGCGAGGGCGAGAGCGCCGGTTGGGACCCAAGGTCGCATAAGATATACGTATGCCATCGCGCGCTGACAGCTCCCGTGCTACTGCCAAGGTGCGGTCGAACGGAGGTCGCGAGGCCAAGATCGTCCGCACACCGAGCGGCGAACACATCGCGTCATACATTCGGAGGCTGATCTTCGAGGGCGAGCTGCGGCCCGGCATGCGGGTGCCACAAGATGCCATCGCCCAGGAGCTGGGCGTGAGCCGGATACCTGTGCGTGAAGCGCTCATCGTGCTCGAGCGCGAGGGATGGGTCACGAATGAGATGCACCGCGGCGCCTTCATCAATACGCTCGATGAACCAACCGTGCACGATCATTACGAGTTGTTCGGTTTGATCTACGGGTTTGCCGCGAAGCGTGCGTTGGTGCGTGCCGCTGACGACCTCCCCGAGCAACTTGGCGCCATCCAGACGCGGTTCGCGCGGGCTACGACGGCGGATGAACACTACGATCTGTCGATCGCCTTTCACGGCCTGATCGTGAAGGGCGCGGCATCGCCCCGCATCAACGTGGCGCTTCGCGCCATGTCCGCACTGGTGCCCGGCAATTTCTTCGAAGAGGTTCCCGAGGCGGTGGAGGTGGAGAGTCGGGGGCTGGCCGCCATCGCCCGGGCGATGAAGCAGGGAGACGGGGACAAGGCATCCGCCGAGTACGTCAAGATGATGCGGAACGTGGGGAACAAGGTGGCGCAGCTCTTCCGGGAGCGCTCTCTGTTCGAATCGGTGGAAGTCACGGCCTGACGGTCGAGAAGTCGAGCGCCCACCCGTCACGTGCCCGCACACCCCTTTCGCGGTGTCGCCATCGCCGGTGTCCACAACACTGTGCAGGCGCGACACCTTCCGGACCACGACTCGGCCTCGATCGCGCTTGCCGGTGCACTGGGCGCGCTCACCGAGGCCGGAATCTCGCCGCACGAAGTCGACGGCGTCGTCGGCCCGGCCTCAGCAGAAATCGTCATGGAACTCGGCCTTGGCCCCTGCACCCGACGACCGAGCTCGTTGGGGATCCCGACACTCCTTGACGCCGCCGCCCTGATCACGACCGGCCAGTGCGATGTCGTGGTGATCGCGGCGGGAGGAGCCGGAATCCACGTCGACCGGAGCTCGACGGCACCCTGGACCCGGCCGACGAATGAGCTCGTTGTCGGGTACGGACTCTTCACGGCGGCTGAATTCGCCCTGATGGCGCGCCGTCACATGCTGCGGTACGGAACCACGCCCCAGCAGCTGGCCGCCGTCGCGGCCACCATCCGCACCAATGGACACGCGAATCCAGACGCCGTCTACCACGACCGCGGCCCCTTCTCACCTGGCGACATTCTGGCCTCTCGCATGATCGCCGACCCCTTTCACCTGTTGGACTGCGCCATGACGTCGGAGGGTGGCTGCGGCATTGTGCTCGTGACCGCCGAGCGGGCAACCGAATCCGAGATGCCCGTCTGGATCCTCGGGGGAGCAAGTGACTCCTTCGGACCCGCCTACACGGTGGCGCCCGTGTGGGACTTCCAGCCCCGAGCCGGCGCCGATGTAGCCGGGATGGTGGGCGCCAGCGCGGCCAAGCGGGCCTTCACGACAGCCGGGCTCACGCCGGCCGAGGTGGACGTCGCCGAACTCTACGACCCGTTCTCGTTCGAGATCATTCGACAGCTGGAAGCCTTCGGGTTTTGCCCCATCGGTGAAGGCGGACCATTCGTCGAGGACGGTAACATCGCCCCCGGCGCCCAACTCCCCGTCACCACAGATGGCGGAACCATGTCGTTCAGCCACCCCGGGATCAGTGCGCAACAGCTGCAGCGGGTCATCCGAGCCGTGCAGCAGTTGCGCGGGCTGTGCACCACCAACCAGGTCGCCGGAGCGGAGGTCGCCCTCTGCTCGAACGGGGGCGCCGGAGCCTTGTTCTGTGATGTGCTGCTCCTGGGCCGGGAGCGACCATGAGTCTCCTCCTTCCACAGCCGGAGGGCATCCCTGCCCCACGCCCCAGTCTCCGCAGTGAGGCCTACTGGGAAGGATGTCGCCGACACCGTCTGCTCTACCAACGGTGCGCGGAATGCGGCTATCACGGCCTCAGTGCCTTCACCGTGTGCGCCCAGTGCCACGCGACGTCACCGATCTGGGTCGCCAGTGCCGGACGGGGCAGCCTCTACAGCTGGACGGTGGTCTGGCGCCCGCCCAACCCGTCGTTCCGCGTGCCGTACGCCCCGGCCGTGGTCCACCTGGACGAAGGAGTCTGGATGATGAGTGCTGTCATCGGTTGCGAGCCGGACGCATTGCACGAGGACATGCGCCTTGCCGTGCAATTCCATCCGGCATCGCGTGAGATCACCCTTCCCTACTTCACTCCGGTCATCGAAGCTCGGCCATGAGCGACCGTGGGCCCGCCATGAACGACAAGGTCTACATCCACGAGTACATCGACATCATCGGGCACAACCGCGGGCGCTACATGTACCACATGACGGCGAATTGGAGCCCCACGGCACAGGAAGAGCGGCACCAGCTCTGCTACGGCGTGTGGGGTGTCGTGGGCAGTACCGGACGCTGGCCGCAGGTGGTCAACCTCTGGGAAGAGGACGGGTTCGATGGCCTGGCCCGGTCCTTCGGCCATGAACTGGGGCATCGCGATCTGCAGGACCCCAAGCTCGCCGCGTGGTGGGCCGCGGCCGCCGAGCTGAGGGCGGGAGGTGTGGATCGCCTACTGGTGCCGGCGCCATGGATGCCGACTATTGCGCAGGCCTGCACAGAGGGCATCCGAGGCGATGTGTACGCCCACGAGCAGATTCGAGTGCCGAGAGGGAGCTCGGCACGTTACCTGGACTTCGTCCAGCGCGAGGCGATCCCGGTCATGAGCGAATTCGGTTGGAAACTGGCCGGGGCATGGGAGACAGCGCTGATCGACGACAGCGAATGCTTTCTGCTGTGGGCCGTCCCCACCTGGCAGGAGTGGGCCGACCGCGAGAAGGCACGGCGTAGCCACCGGGGGCTGGTCCAGCTGGAGGCGCAGAACCTGGCATCGACGGAGCGCGTGAGCCGAATCCTGCTGGTGGAGGCGGCACTCTCTCCCATGCGCCTCGGTCGCCAGCCGTCGCGCGCCGATCGAACCGAGGCCTGGGACGGCTGAAGCCGCGGCCGCAGCGAGCCTTTTCGCTATCGACTCTCACCGGAGACGTCGTCGCCGTGTGCTCCGGTTGCTCCCCTTGCCACGAGTTCCCGGCGCAGCACCTTGCCCACCTCGCTCTTCGGCAACTCGTTGACGTGCCGGAACGCGACAGGGATCTTGTAGGCCACCAGGTGGTCCCGGCAGAGTCGATCCAGTTCCATGTCCGTCGCGTCACCGACGACGAAGGCCACCGGCACCTCACCGAGGCGTTCGTCGGGGAGGCCCACCACCGCAACCTCTCTCACACCGGGTGAGAGGAGCAGGACTTCCTCGACCTGGCCGGGGAACACCTTGTTCCCGCCGCGGTTGATGACGTCGCCGACCCGACCTTCGATCCAGACAAAGCCATCCCCGTCAATGCGGGCGTAGTCCCCGGTGCGGACAAATCCCTCCGGATCCAGTCGATCATCGAGGTTCTCGCCGTCCGCGTACCCCGAGGCCATGCGCGGTGGCTTCACCAGCAACTCGCCCACGGTATCGGCGGGAGTCACCGATCCGTCCTCTCCCACCACCTTGATTTTGACGCCAGGATGAGGCCGCCCCACCGCCCCGATCTTTTCGGGGTGATCCCGGGCATCGGCGGCCGTCCATCCGATGACTTCTCCGATCTCGGCCTGGCCGTAGCCATTGAGCACCGTGACGCTGAACTTTTCCGAGAACCGACGGGCGGCGAGAGGCGAGAGCGGTGCGGTGATGCTCCGCACATAGCGCAGCGGCGTCAGATCGGTCACGCCGGAATCGTCGGCGAGCATCACCATGGCGGCAGGGGGCAAGACGGTGGAGCGAATGGAGAAGCGGCTCACAAGCGTGGCGAACTCCGAGGTGCTGAATCGGTCCATGAGGACGAGCGAGGCTCCGGCCCGCAATCCGAACAGGACGTTGTAGATCCCGGCGTTGAGCGCCAGGGACACCGGGACCAGGTTCGGCGAAGGTGGACGAGCCGGATCGGCGGGTCTGCCCCGCAGCGGACCGAGGACGCGGTCGAGCAACTCGAGGTACCCGGTGTGCGTCTGGAGGATGGGCTTCGGTCGTCCAGTCGTTCCGGAGGTCCAGGTGACAAAGGCCGTATCGGGCTCATAGCGGGTGGGCGACAGACCCGAGGAGCGAACTCCGGAGGCGTCGATCACGGCTGCGGGGGCAGTTGATGAAAGAACGTGGTCCAGCTCGGCCTGAGGCTGTCGTGGGTTGGCCGGCACGAACACGGCCTCGGCCAGCCAGACCCCGAACATGGCGAAGACGAACTCGGGTCCGTTGGGCAGCTGGACGACCACCGCTTGGCCGGACTGGACTCCGACGGACTGCAACCGCGCGCAGCAACTGGCTGCTTGGGCGCGGGCACTGCCGGCCGTGACGGTCTCGTCCGCGGTACTGATCAGGTCCTCGTCATCGGAAAAGGGGTGCGCGGTCAACAGGTCCGCCAGATTGCCCGTGGTCGCCGTCATGAGCCGGGCGCCCCGCCGGACGACAGCCCGCGGTGAGCGGCGGCGGCCACTCGTGCACCCACGCCGAGGAACCTGGTGGTCAGGGGGTGGGTGCGCGGCTCCGACACCAGGAGATCCTTTCCGAGGGCTTCTCTCGTTCCGGCCCTCCAGCCGGTGATAATTGTATACTTTATATTTGTTTGTCCCCGCGCATCCGATGGGGACGACCAGGGGTGCAGTGCGGGAATGGCATCTCGCATTCGAGAGTGAGGAGTCCGACGATGGCAGACAGTGCAAGCGGGTGGTCCGGGTCTCCCGACCCGATCAAGATCGGCTGGCTCGGTTCAGCGCTCGATGGTCCTGAAGGCGGCTACAACAAGATCCACCGGATGGCCTTCGATGAGGCACTCGAGCAGGGCTTGCTCGATCGCCCCGTCGAGTTCGTGCTCCACGCGGAAAACGGCTTACCGCGTGGCTCGGCCCGTAATACAGCGGACGGGTTCAAGTACCTCGTCGACCAAGGCTGTATTGGCGTCGCCGGTGCGTACAGCTCGGACAACGCCATCATTGCCGCGCCGCTCGCCAACGAACTCAAGGTACCCCTCATCAGCTGGGCAGGTACTGAGCGATTGGCCGGCGACTACTGCTTTCGACTCGGTAACGGGGACTGCGGCGGCGATGCCGCTCTGTGCGTCGCCTGGCTCGTGCGACACGGATATGAGCGTGTTGCTGTGTTGAACGAGGTCTCACCCAATGGCGAAGAGTATTTCCGCTTCTTCCGACAGGAATGCCGCAGGCACAATCTGACAATCGTCTCGCTGGAGACCGTCAGCCAGCAGCCGGCGAATCTGACGGAGAACCTCGACAACCTTCGCCAGTCGAAACCGGATGCACTCTGCTACATGGGCTACGGGATGCTGGCGGCCCAGGGTTTCCTGCGCAAGGCGCTGGACGAACTGGCGTGGGATCCCCCGCGGATCATGGGTACGGCCTTCATGTTCTATTTGATGGGCTTCGAGAAGTTCGAGGGCTGGGTGGGAATCGATCAATTCGACCCGAACAATCCACTTGTCGAGGGTTTCCATCGCCGTTTTGTCGAGCGACACGGGGAAGACCCCCCAATGTGGCCCAACGCCATCCCCGTCCTGGCGTACGACACTGCACGCGTGCTGGCTGAGGGTCTCTTCCGTGCACCCACACTTTCGGGACCCGGGCTCAAAGATGGGCTCGAGAGAATCCGCTTCATGCCCAGCAGCACGGGTGGTCCACGCACGCACATTGCCGCCGCACCTCACGAGCATGGAATGTTCCGAGGAGATTGGCTGCTGTATGGCCGGGTGCACGACGGAAAGCTGGAGTTCGAGGGCCTCTTTGAACCGCCGGAGTGACCAAAGGAACCCGAACGGGTCGGGCCGCGCGACGTCCCTGTTCTCCCCGGTGCGCCGACGACGTCCTTTGTCCACTGTGGTTCACTACTCTCAACCAACCTTCACATCAGCTCATCAGTTAGACAGGAAGGGGTCACCATGCACGCCGACGATTTGATCATGGTCAGTGTGGATGACCATCTGGTCGAGCCACCAAGCCTCTTCGAGGGCCGGTTGCCGGCCAAGTTTCAGGACAGGGCGCCCAGCGTCAAGCACCTCCCCGACGGCAGCGACGTCTGGGAGTTCAACGGGCACACCATCCCCAACATCGGCTTGAACGCCGTGGCTGGCCGACCGCGGGAGGAATACGGCATCGAGCCCACAGCCTTCGACGAGATGCGACCCGGGTGCTTCGACGTCCATGAGCGCATCAAGGACATGAACGCCGGAGGCGTCCTCGGCTCGATGAATTTTCCCTCCTTTCCCGGCTTCAGTGCGCGGCTCTTCGCCGCCTGTCGTGACAAGGACCTGGCACTCGCTGTCCTGCAGGCCTACAACGACTGGCATATAGACGAGTGGTGCGGCTCGTACCCCGGACGATTCATCCCGATGGCGCTGCCCGTGCTCTGGGATCCCGCGCTGTGCGCGGCTGAAGTCCACCGGGTGGCCGCCAAAGGCTGCCACTCCCTCACCTTCACCGAGAACCCTTCCGCCCTCGGATATCCGAGCTTTCATGACGCCTCGTGGGACCCGCTGTGGACGTCGCTGTGCGACGAACAATTCGTGTTGTCGATTCATCTCGGCTCATCGGGGCAGCTCGCGCTCACGGCTCCGGATGCCCCCGTTGACGTGATGATCACCCTGCAGCCGATGAATATCTGCAGTGCTGCTTCGGATCTGTTGTGGTCCCGCGTGATCAAGACGTTTCCCGATATTCGCATCGCCCTTTCGGAGGGTGGGACCGGTTGGATTCCCTACTTCCTCGACCGGGTCGACCGCACCTATGAGATGCACCACAAGTGGACAGGGCAGGACTTCGGAGGCAAGTTGCCCAGCGAGGTGTTCCGCGAGCATTTCCTGACCTGTTTCATTTCGGACCCGATCGGAGTCCAGCTTCGACACCAGATCGGGATCGACAACATCGCGTGGGAGTGCGACTACCCGCACTCCGATTCTTCATGGCCGCATGCTCCCGAAGAGGTTGCCCTCGTCGCGTCCGGGGTACCGGATGACGAATTGCAGAAGATCACCTGGGAAAATGCGTGCCGCTGGTACTCCTTTGACCCGTTGGCTCATCGGCCACGGGAGCGATGCACGGTGGGCGCCCTTCGAGCGGAAGCGGTCGGACACGACGTGTCCATCCGCTCCTACGATCACGGCCGCTTCGAGCGGACGGGTAAGGGTGTGGACCTGGCAGAAATAGCGGCCAAGGCAACCGCTTAGGGGTTTCCCCGTGGTGCCATCAGTGGGAGTTCGAGCCCGAGCAACTCGATGGCGTTCCCCCGCGCCAAGCGGTTGACGACCTCTTGTGACTTATGGCCGAACTGCTCGGCTGCCGCCTCGACCGAGTGGGGCCACGTGCCATCCTGATGGGGATAGTCAGTCTCGAAGACCACATTGCGGGGACCAACGCGATCGAGGAGCGCTATGCCAACCGAGTCTTTGAAGAAACAACTGAAGATCTGCCGGTAGTAGTACGTGGACGGCGGCTCGGGGCAGTACAACTGGGAGTTGCTCCACCCTCGATGGGTCAGCCACACGTCGTCCGCACGTTCGAGCAGGTACGGGATCCAGCCGATCTGACACTCTGCGAAGAGCAGCTTGAGCTGCGGGAAGCGCTCGAGAACACCGGAGAACATGAAGTCGGACATCCCGCCGATACTGTTCCCGAAAAGAATGGTGGCTGGCACTGCATCGGGTGCATCAGGCGATGTCTGGGGAGTCTTGCTGCCCGAACCCACGTGCATGCAGATCACGGTCCCGGTCTCCTGGCAGACCCGGAAGAGCGGATCCCAATAGCCCGAGTAGATGCTGGGTAGGCCGAGGAAGGTCGGAAGCTCGCTGAAGGCTACGGCGCGCACGCCACGCGCAGCGTTGCGGAGAACTTCGGCCACCGCGAGATCAATGTCCCAGAGCGGGATGAGGCAGAGCGGGAGCAGCCGACCATCACTCGGACCGCACCACTCCTCCACCATCCAGTCGTTGTACGCCGCAACGCACAGCAAGGCGAGCATGCGGTCCTTCCCCCACAGAAACTGCTGTCCGCAGAATCTGGGGTAGTTGGGGAAACAGAGCTGGGCCTGCACCCCGTTGATGCTCATGTCCTCCAGACGGGCCTTCGGTTGCCAGCAGCCAGGCCGCATCTCGTCGTAGGTGACGCCTTTGAGCAACACCTCGTCCGCCGGGAAGCCGGCCGCTGCGATGGTGCGCTTGACGGAAGCCCGATGATCTTCGTAGCACCACCAGGCAACCTCGGGTCCCTCGGTCCCGGGAGCCTCTACGTACGAGGCGCCCTCGAGCTTGGGTACTCCCCCGGGCATGTACTCGATGCGCGGGCCCGAATCCCGTAAATGGGCTGGTAGGCGGCTGAACCAGACGTCCGGCGGCTCGACGACGTGCGCATCGAGGTCCACGATCCAAGGGATCTTGGCGACGTCTGCCTCCAGCACCGTAGTCATCCCATATATTATATCCAATCGGCATGGACGACGTGCCCGGCCCCGTGACACGCCCAAGCACCGCCGGCGCGCGGGAGCGGCGGCCTCCACCTAGACCCAAATGGGCAACCGCAGGTAGCCGCGCACGGTGCTGGTGTGGAGCGGGACCGAGCGCTCCTTGTCCACCGTCCAGCTCTTGTAGCGCTTGAACGTTTCTTCGAGCGCGATTTTGCCTTCCATGCGGGCCAACGCTGCACCGAGACAGAAGTGAATCCCGTACCCGAAGGCAACGTGCAACTTGAAGTCGCGGCGAATGTCGAACGAGTCCGCTGCGGGATACACACGCTCGTCGCGGCCCGCTGAGCCAGTCAGCAGGAGAACCTTCGAATTCGCAGGGATGCGTTGCCCATGGATTTCCACATCCTCGGTGAGCCACCGACCTTGCACCGGTGACGGAGCCTCGAAACGAAGGAGCTCCTCAACGGCATTGGGTATCAGATCCGCATCCTGCGCCAACGCTGTCAGCTGCTCGGGATGGTCCGCCAGGATGAGTCCAGCCCAACCCAGTAAACGGGCCACCGTTTCCGTGCCGGCGCTGACGAGAAGAATCCCGAACGCCGTGCATTCCGACTGAGTGAGGCAACGCGGGACCCCGTCGTTGCCGAGGATCTCGGCTTGCACGAGGTCGGTCAACATGTCATCCCGTGGATCCTGTTGCCGTTCCTCGACCTGTTGCCCGATGTAGTTGTACAGCCACGCCCCGGACTCCAGGGACGCTTCATTGGCCATGCCGACCCCGGGCTCCAGATGAAAGAGGCCGTCAATGTGGTGGCGGACGTCCTCACGGTCCGACGGCGGTACGCCGAGCAGCGTCGCAATAACCGTGGCCGGGAGACGGGCGCCGAAGTCCTGCACGTAGTCGAAGCTGTCCTTACCCTGCTGCGTATCGAGGAGACCTGCGCAGAGCGTCCGGATTTCGTCTTCGAGCTCTGCGACCCGGCGCGGCGTGAAGGCCTTCGACACCAACCGGCGCAGGCCGGTGTGCTCCGGCGGGTCGAGGAAGATCATCATGCCCTCGCTCTGGGCCTCCTCCGTCATGGCTTCCAAGACGGTCGAATGCGCCGAGCTGTATCGCTGTGGGTCCCGGTGGGCCCGCTCGACATCCTCAAACCGACTCAGCGCCCAAAAGTCGTATTGATCGTTGTAATACGCCGGTGCCTCGTCGCGGAGACGCTTCCACACCGGATGCGGGTCATCCTTGAGCGATTCGTCAAAGGGGTCCCAACGCAGGTCGTCAGGTTGACCGGGGAAGCTGCTCATTCTCGTTCACCTCGCGGCACTCGCGTCTCCGTCACGCATCGTTTCATCTGGGCAGCACACGTCGAGATGTGTCCGATCCAGTCGTCTCGGTCGCGACGACTCCCACAGTAGAACGGAGTTTCGATGAGCCCAGGACCACGACAATAGCGGGTTTTCACCCGTCCGCTAGACTTGGCTTCTAGTGATTTGGGACGACTCCATAGGCTGAGATGGCAGAACCGGTATCGCCGAACGTGTTGACCGAGGATCAACGGGCACGTCGTCAGCGCATCATCGACGCCGGCCTCGTTCTTCTGGAGCGAAACGAGTACGAACGCATACAGATCAAGGACGTGGCCGAGGAAGCCGACGTCGCCCTGGGGACGCTGTACCACTACTTCTCGTCGAAAGAGCACCTCTTCGCAGAGGTGCTGGTCAAGTGGGCTGCCACGCTGAAGGCGAGCCTGGCGCGTCATCCTCCACAGGGTCAGACGCCACGGGAAAAGCTCACCGACGCACTCCACCGTTCGGTCCGGGCCTTCCAGCACCAGCCCCAGTTGGCCCGGCTCATCGCATCACTCGAGCTGTCGTCAGACCCGTTCGCCACCGAGATTCTCGAGAGGCTGGATCAGACGACGACAGGTGTGTACATGGATTTGCTCGAGGATCTGGAGCCTGGCCGGGCACGAACGATCGTCCGGACGATGGATGCGGTTCTCGACAGCCAGTTGCGTTCGTGGTCCGCCGGTCGTCTGCCAATCACGGGCGTCTACGACTACCTGAGCGAGAGCATCGACCTCATTTTCGGAGGCGGGACCGACGTCCCGGTTGAGATCCAGCCCCGCCGCGAGGCCGTCACAGTGCGACAAGCCCCTTGAAGAACGCGATGCGGACAACGCGGCCGCCGACGTTCTGGGATGTCGTCGTCCGAGCCGTCGAGGAAAAACCTGACGCTCCGGTCGTGTCAGACGATCACGGCAGGTCGTTGACCCGAATCCAGCTCCGCGACGCGGCCGAGGCATCCGCCGCCGCGCTCTCAGCTCGGGGAGTCAGAGCCGGCACGGTTGTGTCCTGGCAACTGCCGACATCCATTGAGGCTGCGGTGCTCCTTGTCGCCTTGGCACGGATTGGCGCAGTGCAGAACCCGTTGATCCCAATCCTGCGCGAACGGGAGGTGTCGTTCATCACCAGACAGGTCGGCGCCGACCTCCTGGTCGTGCCGGAGGAATGGCGTGGCTTCGAGCATGGGGCAATGGCGCGGGAACTCGCACGGACCGGTGGCTTTGCCGTGATGGAGGTCGATTTGCACGATCTCGGAGCTCCAAGATCCCGGAAGGAGCTCAGGTTGCCGACCGCGGACCCGGACACGCTCGCGGCGCACGCATCCCTCGACGGGCCCGGTTGGATCTATTACTCCTCAGGCACCACCGCCGATCCCAAGGGCGCCCGCCATACCGACGCCAGCATCACGGCCTCGGCCAACGCCTTGCTCGAACTGATGGGATTGGGCGAGAAGGACGTCTATCCGATCCCCTGGCCGATCACCCACATCGGTGGCGCTTCGGTCCTTGCGGCAAGCCTCCGCGGTGGCGTCCACCTCGTCCTCTTCGAGACCTTCGACCCCGCGACGACGCCCGGCCGGATGGCTCAGTACGAACCGACGGTGCTGGGCACCGCTGTCCCATTCTTCCGGGCATACCTGGACGCTGCCCGCGCCGACGACGACCAGCCGCTCTTCCCCTCCCTGAGGCTCGGGTGCTTCGGGGGCGCACCAGTCCCCACCGAGATCCACGATGAGATGCGGGCGATGTTCGACGTGCCCCTGGTGGGCAGTTGGGGCCTTACCGAGTTCCCAAACGCCACGTCGGCGGCACCGACTGACGCCATCGAAATCGTCTCGACGTCCGTCGGTCGCCCGGCGTCGGGTGTCTCAGTGCGTGCCGTGGACCTGGGAGGCAAGGTGTGCGGCCCTGGACAAGAAGGTGAACTCCAACTTCAGGGTCCCCAGAGCTTCTCCGGCTACGTCGATGCAACCCTCGACGGGGATTCGATCGATGCCAGCGGATGGTTCCACACCGGGGACCTCGGTACGATCGACGTGGACGGAAACGTCCGCATCACGGGTCGCGTCAAGGACATCATCATCCGTAACGCCGAGAATATCTCGGTCGTCGAGGTCGAGGAATTGCTGTACCGCCATCCCGATGTCGCTGATGCGGCAGTGCTCGGAATCCCCGACCCACGCACGGGAGAGCGGGTCGTGGCCGTTGTGGTTCTGCGAGACGGACGCGACGTTCAGCTGACCGACGTTCGCGAGCATTGCCGCCTTCAGGGCCTGGCCGTCCAGAAGTGCCCCGAGCAATTGGAAGTCGTCGACGCGCTGCCCAGGAACGCGATGGGCAAGGTCCTCAAGCAAGAACTGCGATCGCGTCTCACCGCACCGCAGTAAGGGACACCGGCGCTACCTAACCTTCCACTCTCTTCGCTTCTGCTGTGCGAAGAGTTCCTGGCCCTCGCGCAGCGCCCGGGCGCTCGTCCCGAGCTGAAGGAAGACATTTCCCAGGCCAAGAGCTTGCTCCGGCGAAAGGCTCCGCGCCGCCCACAGGGTCCGCAGAGTCGCCTGGACGCTTGTCGGCGGTTGTGATGCGATGACCTCTGCGAGTGCCCGGCTTGTTTCGAGGAGCTCCTCCGTCGCGACAACTTCACACACCAGTCCCGCCTCGCGGGCCGTCTGCGCGGAGAGGCGCTCATGAACCCCCACGAGGCTCATTCGTACCAGGTCCCCGAACGCCATCCTGCCGCTCAGAAGGATGGGCTCGTATGAGGCCGTCATCCCGTAGGTCACGTGTGGGTCGAAGAAGGTGGCGCTCGCCGCCGCGATGATGATGTCGCATTCACCCAATAGGTAAAACCCACCCCCACAGGCCATGCCGTTCACCGCAGCAATGACGGGCTTCCACAACCCCTGACTCTTCGGCCCGATCTTCTGTCCGGGGTCATCGTAGGTGAAGGGGTCGAATTCGTCGGTTGGGATGTCACCACGGTCGATTCCCGTGCAGAACGCTTGGTTCCCTGCGCCTGTCAGCACAACGACCCGTACGTCATCGTCGACACGAAGGTGACGCCACAGGCCAGCAAGCTCCTCTTGCATTCGCTCGTTGAACGCGTTGTGCACCTCGGGCCGGTTCAACGTCACGAGGGCGACATGGTCACGAACGGCATACGTGATCGTAGTGAGATCATCCGGGATGACCAGGCTGTTCATCGGCTGAACATAGCAAACGCCGCCGACATCAACGCTCCGTCGGAACGTCCTTCTCCTCGCGATGACGCGCGACTGCACACCTGAGGGGCTCGGCACCCCGCGGCAGGAAGGCACACCGTGCGCCGTCGGTCATCGCCCGGTAATATAATATACAAAGCGTACTCGTCCGGTCGGTGACCGGTGCCCGCTGACAGCGCCTCCGATGCGACCTTTCGGCGAAAGAAGGTTTGCTCGTTGTGGGGTGGGCACCCAAAGCCGCACGTTCTGTCACCGATGGGAGGGTGGACGCCGGCCACGAGTTCGGTCTGGAACTCTCATGAACACGAAAGGGCACCCCGAAACGATGATCGACTCGGTGGCAAAGACCGACGGTGCCGGCGAGGTCGAGGCTGGCGAAGGTGTCGACGTCAGCCGGCTCTTCGGTCTGGACGGGCGGGTGGCCCTGATCACCGGAGGCACCCGTGGAATCGGGCGAGCCATTGCCGAGGGGTTCGGCAGGGCCGGTGCCCGTGTGGTCGTCGCCAGCCGAAAACCCGAGGCGTGCGCGGCGACCGAGGACGCGCTGCGTTCGGCGGGCATCGACGCCGCGGGTGTCGCATGCCATATGGGCTCGCTAGAGGATGTGCGTGCCCTCGTGGCTGGCACCGCCGCACGATTCGGTGCGATCGACGTCGTGGTCAACAACGCGGCGAATGCGCTCTCCGAGCCCATCGGCAGCTTCACCGAGGCGGGAATCACAAAATCGATCGACGTCAATGTCAAAGGCCCCGTCTTCCTTGTCCAGGAATCTCTCCCCTACCTACGGGACTCGGACCATGCGTCTGTGATCAACGTCGTATCGGCGGGCGCCTGGCTGTTCTCCGCGACAGTCGCCCACTACGCCGCCGCCAAGGCCGCCATGGTCGCGTACACGAAGGCGCTCGCCGCCGGCCTGGCCCCCGACGGCATCCGGGTGAACGCCCTCGCACCCGGTTCTGTCGACACGGACATGGTGCGCGCCACCGGGCCGGCAGCCACCGCCAACATGGCCGGTGCGTGCCTGTTGCGGCGCGTCGCACACGCTCACGAGATGGTTGGGCCGGCCCTCTTCCTCGCCTCCGATGCGTCGAGCTACGTGACGGGCACCGTGGTCCATGCCGATGGCGGTCTCGTCACCCGCTGACCGTGCGTGGACTGCGAAAACAGGGATGGGAGGAGTCCCGGCCCGCCCCAGCGCCGGCGTGTCCCTGGGCGTTCGGAGTGGTCCCTGCGCCTCTACGCACGGGGAGACTCAATCGGGGGCACCCCGACGCCGAAGATATCGTCGCAACGGGCTGCGGTCATGGTCGCCAGCGGTAGCTCGATGTCCAGCTCCTTCGCCAACGCCAACGCCGCCCGCACGTCCTTGTGGGCCAAGTCAGCCGCGGCCTGCATGGCCCCGACCAGCCCCTGGTCGTCCGCCTCGGAGAAGGGTGCGACCGTGGGCCGGAACATCAGGGTGGAGGCGCCGCCGGACTGGGCGTCGCTGGCCCTGACAACCTGGGCCAGCTTGGCCAGCTCAATGCCGGCGGCCTCGGCCAGGACCTGCCCCTCGTAGGCGGCAAGCCAGCCGCCGTACTGCACCAGGTTGCGGGCAAGCTTGGCCGCCAATCCGGTTCCGAACGGCCCCATGGTCACCGTAAGCGAGCCCACGGCGTCGAACAGCGGAGCGAGGCCAGCGATGACGTGAGGGTCGCCCCCGCACATGCAGACGAGGTTGCCGGAGGCCGCCGCCGACGGCCCTCCGCTGACGCCGCAATCGACGATCGGCACACCCAGCGCCGCCGCCTCGGCGCCGATGGCAGCCACGCACGCGGTGGTGATCGTGCTGACCACGACGACGGTGGTCCCGGGAGCGCCGGCGGCCAGCGCGCCCTCTGGGCCCGACAGCACGTCGTAGACCTGTTCGTCGTTCACCACGGCGACCACGACGACGTCGGACGCCCGTGCCAGGTCGGCGGGCGAAGCGGCCACGGTGGCGTGGTCGGCGTGGCGGTTGACCGCCTCGGCGCGGATGTCGCAGACAACCAGGGGTAACCCGGCGGCGTGGACGTTGGTGGCGATACCGTCGCCGATGGTGCCAAGCCCGATCACCCCGATCGTCGGAGCTTGCGTTTGCTGTTCTGCGGACAATGGACTCCCCCTCTTGCTGGACAAGGTGACCCTCTGGCGGATCAGAATTACTTGCCGGAGCCGAACGAGCTCATCATGGCTCAGCCGCCCACACCGCCCTGATTCTCTCCGGCACGGTATAGCTCCATCCATGGTTGCCGGACGTCACCGAGAGCTCGTCCGCTTCGAGTCCCGGGCGGACGACGATCGCGGAGCAATTGGGCGGGACGTCGATTTCCAGATCCATACGCCCGTTCTCGAACGACCACTGACAGGCCGCCCGGCCGTAAGGAGTGCGGAGCGAGCACGCGGCAGAGGTGACCCCACGCCCGGGAATCGGATTGAACCGAAGTCTTCGATAGCCGGGCTCCTCTGGACTGATGCCCCCGATCGTCTGATGCATCCAATCGGCCACGCTGCCCAGCGCGTAATGGTTGAAAGAGGTCATCTCGCCAGGGTTCACCGAGCCGTCCGGCAGCAGGCTGTCCCAACGCTCCCAGACCGTCGTCGCACCCATCGTGACGGGGTACAGCCACGAGGGACACTCGGTCTCGGTGAGGAGACGGTAGGCGGTCGCGGTGTCCCCCACCGCGGAGAGGGCTGGGAGCACGAGCGGTGTGCCGACGAACCCGGTGGAAACTCGGTACCCACGGGCGGCCGAGAGGGCGGCGATTCGCCCTCCCGCCTTCGACCGTTGCGAGGGGTCCGCGCAGAGCTCGAACATGATCGCCAATGCGTAGGCGGTCACCGAGTCGGAGCTCACTCGACCCGACGAGGCCATGTACTCCTCCCGGAATGCACGGCCGACGTCCTCGGCGAGTTGTTCATACTCCTCGGCCACCTCCGGACGATGGAGGACGCGCGCCGCTCGGCCGACCAAAGCTGCGGATCGAGCGAAGTAGGCGGTGGCGACAAGGATGCGGTCGGTCTTCGCGTTCCAGGGCTCGTCGGCCGGCGCATCGGGGTCCAGCCAGTCCCCCAGCTGGAACTCCTCGGGCCATCGCAAGGCGCGCCCCGCCTTGGCGCGCACGAAATCGACCCAGGCGCGCATGGAAGCAAACTGCCGGGCCAGGAGGCCCACATCGCCATAGCGCTCGTACATCGTCCAGGGGACCACAGTCGCGGCATCACCCCAGGCGGCAGCGGCGAAGTCTCCCATCACGACAGGCCCCAGAGGCCCTATCGGCACGACCAGCGGGACACGCCCGTCCTCGCTCTGCTCCGCTCTCAGATCCTCGAGCCAGTCAGCAACGAAACCGGATACGTCGTAGAGAAACGCGGCGGTCGGGGCGAAGACCTGGAGGTCCCCGGTCCACCCCAACCTCTCGTCACGCTGGGGGCAGTCGGTGGGGACATCCACGAAATTACCCCGCATGCCCCAGACCGCGTTCTCGTGCAAGCGGTTGAGCAGGGCATTAGAGCAGGTGAAGGAACCGGTCCGTTCGAAGTCGGAGTGGATCACGATCGCCCTGAAAGCTCCCGGTTCGACCGCCCCGGGCCAGCCGTCCACCTCGACGTAGCGAAACCCGTGAAAGGTGAACGTGGGCTCCCAGGTCTCGGAATCCTGCCCTCGGAGGATGTACCGGTCGGTCGCCTTGGCGTTGCGCAACGGCCGGACGCCGAGCTCCCCGTTCTCGAGCACTTCGGCATGGCGCAGCGTGACCGTCGCGCCGGCTGTTCCCTTCACTGTGAACTTCACCCAACCAACGAGGTTCTGCCCGAAGTCGAGGACGGTGCGGCCTGAAGGCGTGACCATCACGGCGTCCACGGCGCGCTCCTCGACCCGCCGGACCGGCGGGGAGAGCGGGGCCACCAGCTCTCCGACGTCGGGGCTGAAATGCGCAGCGTGACCCCATCCCGAATCGTCGTAACCCGAGGCTGACCACCCGTCCAGATCGATGCGGGCGTCATAGACCTCCCCGTTGTAGAGGTCAGCGTCGATGATCGGTCCGACTGATGTCCGCCACTCCGAACCGGTCGTGATCGTCTGGGTTGTGCCGTCCGCGAACACCACCTCGAGCTGGGCGAGCAGGCCGAGCCGATCTCCGTAGACATTCCGCTTCATCTGCCAGGTGAGAAAGCCTCGCCACCAACCGTCGGCAACGATGGCGCCGATCACGTTCTCTCCGAGCGACACGTGACTGGTGACATCGTGGGTCTCGTAGCGGAGGCGCGAGCCGTAGGCGGACCATCCAGGCGCGAGCACGCTCGTTCCCACCACTCCTCCGTTGAGGTGGAGCTGATTGACTCCGGCGGACGTGGCGTAGAGGCGTGCTCGTTCGATCGTCACGCTCGGCGCGGGCGTCAAGCTGAACGCATGCCGGAAGTACGCGGGCCTGCCGTCGACGGTTGGTTCCTGGGTCGTGACCCATCGGGCCGACCAGTCGTCCGGCGAGAGAAGGCCGGCCTCGAGGGTCACCGGCTCACTCCACCCCGACTCCGATCCGTCCGCGCCCCAGAGCCGCACCCGTACCCGGTGGACGCGGCGCGACGTCAATTCCGGTCCCGGCCATTCGACCAAGAGCGAGTCGCCGCTCTCCCTGCGACCGGTCGCGATACCGTCGATCTCCACCTCATGGGCGGACTGGAACCACCCGGAATTGGTGGTCGTGACAGCCCACGAGATCCGGGGGTATGGCGCTCCGACCCCCAGTGGACGATCACGTTGGTACTCGACGCGGAGCTCAGAAACCGTCACTGCCATCGCCTACCCCCCAGCCACCGATGCACAGATACTCGGCTGCCGTGATCGATCCGATTCGAGACGCTCACATCCACGATATTGCCTGGGCATCCCCTCCTCGGAAGCCGCACGCTTCATGGAGGGTCACGGGCCCACCGGCTCGCCGCGCTGGCGCACAAGACCTGCACTGCCGCCTTGTCCCAATCCGGGTGGCGGCCCGGACTCGCTCTCTACCCCTGAGCGCGGACCTTGCCCAGAAAGGGTATGAGTCGTTTGAAGAAGGCGTTGGTGGGATAGGCCCCGGCCGGGTCGTTGTGAGAGTAGGTGCTCTGGTAGTTCGCCAGGGTGAGGTTGCTCATGGGTATGCCCGACTGCTGGGCCAATATCTGCGCATCCTCGGGCACGCTTGCTCCACCGAGACGTGCTCCAAATGCGTAGATCAGCAGATTCTTCGGGAGGCTGTGACCCATGGTGGCATTGACGTCGAGCACGCTCTGGGCCGGGTTGGCATTCCCGTTGTCCACAGCGACGGTGTCGTCCGTCAAGCGTTGGGGGAAGTACCACTCAGTGCCGTTCGCGTTCTGGATCCCTTCACCCGAAAACATGGTCGCGAAGCGGTTGATCGGTGTCAGAGCTCCGGTCCCGTTCCAGCCGTGAATCGGGCCTTTCGACGCGATGCCCTGGCCGAGGTGTGCCTGGGCGGCGAGCAAACTCGACGGAGAAGTCGACGCGTTGAGCGCGTAGCCGTACTGGCCCACATTCGTGACGCGCACCGGCGGAACGATGTCCGAGGGCAAGAGTCCCGACGTCTGACCCAACGAAGGCGCATTCGGATCCAGGAGTGCTGATGCTGCTCCAGTTGCCTCGAACAATCCGGCGTACGGCGCCGCTATACCGCCGAAGGCCAGCCACGGGCTGGCACCCGGGGCGTCGAGCGCCTGGAGTGTCTGCGTCGCTGCCTGGGCGCTCACCGTGGTCGTGCCGCTGCCGCCGTCGATGTAGACCAAGCCCGCCAATTGGTCGGCTCCGGCGTGGCCGTCGAAGTCCCAGGTGGCATAGGCCGTCACCACCGATCCGCCGAGCGAGTGGCCCCCGAGCACGACCTTGCCGCCGAGCTTCTTGGCGGCGCCGATCACGACATGGAGGTCCTGGACGGCGACGTTCATCCCCCACTGCTTGGCGAAATGGACGGTCGAGTTCGCCACGGGCTGATAGTGATGGGTGATGCTCGGATCCTTGATGTAGCCGAGGTAGTAATCGAAGAGCTGCGTAGACGAGGCCTTGTGCTCCTTGTACAGGTTGAGCTCCGACTGGTCCTCGAACAGGTTCTCCCGCCGCTGGACCGACCAAACCTGCCAGCCCCTCGTCTTCGAGACGATCCACTTGGCGAGAGGAACGAAGTAAGCGGCGGCCGCCGAGGTGCCCGGCTCCAGGACGAGAACATTCTTCGCACCGCTCGACCCGACCTTCAGAACGCCGACCTTGTTGTACCGGGCAGGGGTCCCAGGAGCCGCGTAGCCTTGCATCCACGTGACGCTCAAGGGCAAGGTTGCCGTTGTCGTCGCCGAACTCGCAGATGAACTGGACCCGTAGCCCCAGAGCAGCGCAACCAGGCAGACCAACGTGATCACCATCAGAGTTCGTTTCGGCATGGTCGAACCCAATGCGAACATAGTTCGCTAAAATACGATCAATGTTCGCAGTCGTCAAACGATCGCAGGCTGCGCCCGGATCAGCCCGGTGGTGGAGAGATCGCTATCTGCAGGGACTCCGCGCACGTGGCCGCGGCCTGAGCTTGGAGCAAATCGGCAGAGCGGCGCTCAAGATCGTCGACGAGGAGGGTCTGCGAGAACTCACCATGCGACGGCTGGCTGACGAGCTCGGCACTGGGCCGGCGTCGCTCTACCGTCACGTCTCGAGTCGGGACGATCTCTTGGTCGAAGTTGCCGACCTCGTGTTGGGTGAGCTCGAGACACCTGACCCCGGACTGCACTGGCGCGAAGCACTCGAACAGCTCGCCCACGACTTGCGACGGGTGCTGGTGGGACACCGAGGCCTGGTCGTGGTCAGCTCCAATGCACCGCTGCTCGGACCGAACGCCATGCGAATTCGGGAGTTGTTCTGGAGCGTCATGGATCGTGACGGATGTGAAGCCGAGTTCGCGGTACGGACGTATTCCGCCGTCATGCACTTCGTCGTCTCCTCGGCAATCTTCGGCGCGGCCGCCGCCCGGCAGGGGAACACTGCATGGACTGGAGAGGCGAATTCGGGACTGGAAGAACTGCTCGATCTGCTTCCGGCACGTCGATATCCCACGGTGCTCAAGTTCAGTGCCTACGCGGACACGCCCGACCCAGAACACGATTTCAGCTTTGGACTCAGCGCCCTCATCAACGGATTGTGGCAGTCCCAGCAATCAGGCGACCGTGAGGGTCCTGCCTAGCTCCGCGTACCCTCCCACCCGTCGCTCCGAATCTGGTCAACTACGGCGGGAGCTCGCGACTCGGAAGCGGACGACTAGATAGGCTCGGCGCCAGCCGTATGGCCATGGTCGAACCTTCAGAGAGCACGAGCCTGACGGCGTGGTTGCAGCGCGACACCACCCTTCGCCGTTTCCTGCAGACCGAGACGGCGAGTGGTGCCCTGCTCCTCGCGGCGGCAATAGGAGCCCTGATCTGGGTGAACATCGACGCGTCCTCCTACGGCCGCGTATGGGATACCCGGCTGACCGTGCAGCTCGGAGCCGCAGCGATCTCAATGGATGTGCGCGGATGGATCAACAGTGGGCTCATGAGCTTCTTCTTTCTGGTCGTCGGGCTCGAGGCGCGCCGGGAGTTCGACGTCGGCGAGTTTCGGGAGCGTCCCAGAATCATCCTTCCGGTGCTGGCGGGACTCGGCGGGATGGCGGGTGCGGTTGGGCTCTACCTGGTGATCAACGCCGGTCGGACCTCGGCGCACGGCTGGGGCGTGGCGATGTCGACGGATACTGCCTTCGCCCTTGGCCTGCTGGCTCTTCTCGGCAGGCATGCTCCGGAACGACTGCGCGGCTTCATCCTCACGCTCACGGTCGTCGACGACATCGTGGGTCTCGTCGTGATCGCCACGGTGTACACCCATCATTTGACGTTCGTTCCGCTGGTCATCGCAATCGCGCTGATGGCAGTCGCCGTCTTCGCCGCGTCCCTTCGGATCCACTATGGACTTCTTTACTTTGTGCTGGCGGCGGCCAGTTGGATCGCGCTCGTGGAGTCCGGTGTCGACCCGGTCGTGGTCGGCCTCGCTGCTGGTCTCATTGCCTACGCAGCTCCGCCGGCCCGCATCGACCTGGAACGGACCTCGGATCTCTTCCGAGACTTCCGGGAGCAGCCGACCGCCGGAATGGCGAGGCAGCTTCGCGCCGGCGTGCGGACCGCAGTCTCTCCCAACGACCGCCTGCAGCAGCTCTGGCACCCCTGGGCGAGCTACCTCATCGTCCCCCTGTTCGGCCTCGCCAACGCCGGTATCCCCATCGATGTCGGATTCCTCGCCAAGGCCTACACCTCGCCCATCACGCTCGGGATCGCGATCGGCTACGTCGTCGGCAAACCGGCCGGGATCATGACGGTGTCCGCCCTCGTCAACAAGGTGACGAGAGGTCGCCTCCGACCGCCAGTGGGCTGGATGTCCGCACTGGGCGGCGGCACCCTGGCCGGGATGGGCTTCACCGTCTCGCTGCTCGTCGCCTCGGTCGCGTTTTCGGGAGTCGAGTTGAAGGAGGCCACCCTCGGCGTGCTCACCGCCGCTGTGGCGGCAGCCCTCCTCACGTGGCTGGTGTTCCAAATCACGAGCCAACTGCCGTCGTCGCTTCGTACCCGAGCGCTCCTCGGCCAGTCCCCCGCCATCGTAGATCTGGCCGATCCTGTCGATGACGACCGCGATCACATCCGCGGGCCGGCGGACGCCGCCGTGACCCTCGTCGAGTACGGCGACCTCGAATGTCCCTACTGTGGGCAGGCAGAAGGGGTCATCCGGGAACTGCTGGCCGACTTCGGCGATCTCCGTTACGTCTGGCGCCATCTCCCACTCACGGACGTACACCCGAGAGCTCAGCTGGCGGCCGAGGCATCCGAGGCGGCCGCGGCACAGGGTGCCTTCTGGCCGATGCATGACCTCCTGCTCGAGCACCAGGACGAGCTAGCCCCCAAGGATCTGATGCGGTACGCGGAAGGGCTGGGTCTCGATGTGAATTCGTTCACCGAGGACCTCAGAAACCACCGATGGGGCGAACGCGTTGCGGCGGACATCGAGAGCGCCGACGTGAGCGGGGTTGCGGGCACCCCCAGCTTCTTTGTCAATGGTCAGCGTCAGATGGGGGGGTATGACCTTGCGACGCTCAGCCGGGCCGTAAGGACCGCTCGGGCGCAGGCGGACATCGAAAGTCGAAGGTAGTCCGGATCGCGTGCGCCTTGCTGACTCCCCATTGAGCAAGCTCATTTTGAGCAGGAGACAGGACTCGGACCAGTGACCGCGGCCGACCTGACTCAGCGGCTCTCCCGCACCCCGGCCGGGACCTCGGCCCGCTGTCATCTGCGCACGACAGGTCCGGCACTCGCGGGGCCGCCGGGGCAGGCGTGAGAATGCGACCGGCACGAGGCGGTGCCGATCAGCCGTTCATGGGCCGGCGCCGACGACCTACGCCGGTTGGGGCCTCGACGAGGCGCTGTAAGGCGCCGATGCGCACTGCCGGGCCAGGCGCGAGCAGGTGCGACCCGTGACGTCCGGACTTGTCCTCGGGCCGGTTTCCTCCCTGTACTCGGGACAGATTCCGCCAATACGGGTTGGTTCTCCCTAATTGGGGTAGGACCGTCAAGTGGGACAAGGTTTCGCTCACGTCGAACGAGAGGTGAAGTTCAGCGCCACCTTGGAGTTTGAACTTCCCGACCTGCGACAGCTCGGGCTCGGCGTTGTCCAGCTGCCAATGCAGAGACTGTCGACGTCTTACTTCGACACACAAGACTTCCGACTTTGGGAAAGGAAGATCACGCTCCGCCATCGGCTTGGAGAGGGCGACGGAGCCGGGACCTGGACATTGAAGCTGCCAGGCAAGCCGAGCCGAAACGGGATCAACCGTACCGAATTGTCGTGGCCGGGAGGCCCCGCGGAAATGCCACCTGAGGCGACTGAGCTCACGCGTGGGATCGTGCGCCGACAGGTCCTCGAGCGCATTGTCGTTCTCGAATCCGAAAGGCGACGAGTTTTGGTCCGGAATGGAGGCTCCCCGTTAGGCGAGATCGATGACGACATCGTCTCAGTGTCCGGCGGAGGCCGAACCGGGCTTACGTTCCGCCAGATCGAGTTCGAACTGGCCCCCGGCCCCGAGGACCATCATACCGAACCATCAGCAATCGACACGGTGCTGACCGCCATAACGGGGGCAGGAGCCCACATCGATCACGAGCAGAAGTTTGCCAAGGCTCTCGGCGCCGATGCAGTCCATCGGCCAGCAACGAAGGTCGGCCCTGAGTCGACGCTTGGGTCGGTGGTGCGGCAGGCTCTGGAGAGCCAACTCGAACAGATTCTCGACTTCGACGTTCATCTGCGCCTGGACACCGAAAACCCATCTGAGCGAGCCGTCCACCAGGCTCGAGTAGCGACCAGGCGCCTGCGATCCGATCTCAAGACGTTCGGTCCAGTTCTGGATCCAGTGTGGAGTCGACACACGAGATCCGAGTTGAAGTGGATTGGCACCATTCTCGGGGCGGTGCGCGATATTGACGTGTTGGGCAAGAGGCTTCCGACCCGGACCGGGACCGCACTCGAGTCCCGGGGTGAAGACGAGCTGCGCTCGAGGCTCGCAGCACGGCGCCGAGCAAGCAGCGACCAGCTGGCCCAGGCCTTGCGCAGTGAGCGCTATCTGAACCTGCTCGATCGACTCCACGCCGGCACGTGTTCTCCAAGGTTCTCCACGGGACTGCAAGCCGAAACGGAGACCGTTGGTGAACTGGGGCCGGATGAGCTCGCACGAGACGCGCTCCCGCTCCTCCTGGGCATCCATTGGAAAAAGCTGCGTCGGAGGATCGCCAAGGCAGGATCGGCGCCCACCGACACCGAGCTTCACCGGATACGGATCGGCTCCAAACAATTACGGTACGGAGCGGAAGTCGCAGAACCGATCATGGGCAAGACCGCCCGTCGGGTTGCTCGGCGAACGGAAGACATCCAAACGATACTCGGAGGTCATCACGATGCCGTGACCGCCGTGCAGTGGCTCGAACAGATCCCTGCGGACGCCACGACACAGGCCAGTTTCGTCGCCGGAGGCATGGCTGCCGATGCGCGTCGCCAGCAAGCCAAAACACGAAAGCAATGGAGACACGCCTGGAACGCTCTGAAACGCGGACGCGCAACGGATTGGCTTCAATAGAGGTGACGCCGGAGCCCGTGGTCGCTGGTGTCGACTCAGACACGGCTGGCGTCGATCCTCTCCATCAGGCGACCGCTGAGCGAAACAACCGCAACCTGAGTGACCTGCTGCAGGAACTCCGGGTCGCAGGCCTAGGTGTCCAGGTGCTCTTTGGATTCCTCCTGTCTCTCCCATTTACGCTTCGCTTCACGAAGCTCGATGGAACTCAGCAGAACCTTTACAGGGGGACTCTCCTGTTCACTGCACTCTCCACCGCGTTGCTGATCAGTCCCGTCGCCTACCACCGGTGGGTGTTCCGACGACACGAAAAGGGGCGCCTCCTGAGAATCGCCAATGTGCTCGCACTCTTGGGACTCGCCAGCGTCGCGGTGGCAATCTCGCTCGCGATTTGGCTGATCATGAGCTTTATCGGGGCAAGCTGGATCGTGACAGTCCTGTCGGCAGCCACGAGCGCCACCTTCGCGCTGCTTTGGTTCGCGCTTCCCGTACTCGATCGACTGAGATCCGATCCGCTGTCATACGACTGATGTTTCAATGACGTCCACCAGATACGTCCCTGCAGCAGAGCGCTCTACTACGAAAGAGGACCTTGGCGTCTGAACCTCGACGTTATGGCCGTGGCTGGTGCGACCGCTTCTCAATATCGACGTTGATGCCGGCGACATGGCACTTGGCCGCGTCTCAGTTCGGGTCCCGCCGGCGGTAGGTCCGGGACTCCTCAATCATGAGCTGTGGATGCCACGCCCAGTCGTCGAACGTGAAGCGATCGAGGCGAGCACGTACAAGCGGGACCATCTTTTCGAAGACGCCTTGGGGATCATCACCCACCATCTCGTATATGTGGCAGAACCGTGGGGTTGCCGAAGACTCGTTCTCCCAGGGCGTAATTGTCCGGTAGCCAGGCACCGCCGCCTCAGCGATGTGCCGCAAGTGGACGAAATCCGCCCAGTCACGCAGCTCTTGGGCGGACTCGTGCTGCTTCGCCGAGATGAGGACCAGCAGGATCCCAGTGGTCCGCTCCCCCGAGCACGACCCCTGTGAGGGCCGGGGGTAGCGAACCAAGGGCACCACCGTGCTTGCTGCCGAGGGCGACTCAACGACTGCGCCATCGCCCTCGCCGATCACCACCCCGTCGCACCGCGGCAGGGTTCGGGGCAGATCATCGTCCGAAATAGTCGCAGGCTCCCAGATGGAGACAGCCCAGCCGGCTAATTCGACGGCCGCTGCCCGTTCGTCCACGCAGTCGGGTTCGCGGACCAGTTCGAGGTGCAGCCGAGGCGGTTGTCGATCTTCCATCGTGCCCCTGTATCACCGGTGGGACGAATCTGACGTTCTTCCCAACGAGACTAGTCGTACATTCTGGGATATCGCCGTCGTACGATGGCGGCATTGGAGGCACTCACAATGTTGCGAAGAGAACTCGCCGAACTGCGCAAAAACGCACTGCTGCTCGCCATTGCCACCATTGTGCTGGCCGGTACGTCTGTCGCACTCTCATCGAGTCCCTCCGGCGCGGCGACGTCAGCCAGCCGCGCCCTCACGTCGAGCGTCGCGACCAACGGTGAGTGGCCCGGAGTGGGCAAGATCTGCGAACCTGGTCCCGGTGGTGCCTCTTCGGTGCGAGGGGTGGGCGCCAAGACCATACACATCGCCGTGTTCAACGATGCCGCCAACACCGTCGAGCCGGGCCTGGAGGCGGAGTTTCCCCAGCAGGCCCAGGCCTTCGCGGACTGGTGCAACGCCTCGGGTGGCATCAACGGCCGCAAGATCGTCATCGACGATCGCGACGCGGCACTGTTCAACGCGGCGCAGGTGACCGAGCTGGCCTGCCAGAGCGACTTCATGGCGGTCGGGGGCGGCATGGCGCTCGACCAGCCGTCCGTCCCGGTACGAGAGAAGTGCGGACTGGGCCAGATCAGCAGCTACCTCGCCTCCGACGCCTCCGAAGTTGCGTCCGATCAGGTCTCTCCCGGCGGCGGGAACACCGGCACATGGCCCTCGGGATGGTTCGGGGCGCTGGCCAAGGCCTATCCGCAGGCGGTCAAGAAAGCGGGCATGGGAGGGCAGAACAACCCCTCGGTCCTCGAGCCAGAGTTGAAGTACGAATTCGGAGCGGAGGCACAGGGCTGGAAGGTCGTCGACTTCCAGGAGCCACCGATCTCCGTGACCGACTGGGCACCCTACGTCGAAGAGGCCCAGAGCAAAGGGGTCGAGGCCCTGTGGCCCTCCTTGGACGACAACATCGTCCCCTACTTCCAGGCGATGACGACGGCCGGCTACCATCCTGCCTTCGTCGCTCTCGGGGTCCAGTTCTACAACTCCACGACCACCAAGGGTGTCGCCGCCAACCCAGGCCTCCCCCCGGTCTACGTCGAGACGTCATGGTGGCCGCTCGAGATGGCCTCGCAGAACCCCTCGACCGAGCAGCTCGTCAAAGTGATGCACACCTATGCCAAGGGCGACGCCATCGACTTCGACGACGAGGAAGGCGCGGAGTCGTGGCTCCTGTGGGCCAAGTCCGCCTCGGCCTGTGGCACCGACCTGACGGTCTCGTGTGTGCTGAGCCACGCCGCCGCCACGAAGAGCTGGGACGCCGGCGGCATCCAGGCGCCGATAGCGAGCTTGGCCCTGTCCAACCTGAAACCCCTCCCCTCGCCCTGCTTCGCCCTCCTCGAGGCGAAGCCCAACAAGTTCGTCTACGACAAGGCGCTCACTCAGCCGACCCAGTCCATCTGGAACTGCAACCCGAAGAACGTCGTGCATCTGACGCCGCAGGAGCTGCAACAACTGGCGTCCTTGTGACGCGGAGTTCGGCGAGCCCGACTCGGCTGGCCTGCGCAGTCCCCACTACCTCTCCCAGGATGATTTCCTGGTGCGGAAAACGGTATTCCAACTGAATCAGCTCTCCAGGCTGAGCGCCTCTGAGGCAGAATCGCTCAGCCCAGCGCGAAGGCCAGCGTGACGAGCTCAAAGGGCCGGAGCTCGAGCTCGACCGTCCCGTCGTGGCCGACCAGCGGGCACACCGCGCGCTCGAGCAGATCGGTGCGGGCTATCGACACGAAGGGACGGTGCAGCGTCACACGCACGGGACCTCGGGAGCCCCATACCTCGCAGAGGCGGACCACGACGGCATCGGAACGGTCGGCCCACTTGACCGCCTCCACACTCACCCCCGGCCGATCGACGGAGACCACGCGACCTTCACCCTGACCGGCGCGCAACGAGAGGGGAAGGTTGAAGTGCTCGGCCTCGGCGATGACCCCGGCGACCCGCAGGTCACCCTGGTGGGGAACCAGCGCGTAGGCGAAGTGATGGGGGCCCTGGTCCGCCTCGGGGTCGGGAAAGCCCGGAGCGCGGAGGAGCGAGAGCCGCATGGTGTGGCCGAGGATGTCGTAACCGTATTTGCAGTCGTTGAGCAGGGCCACCCCGTAGCCAGGCTCACTGAGATCCGCCCACCGGTGGCCGCACACCTCGAAGCGCGCCTCGTCCCAGCTGGTGTTGGCAACGGTCGGCCGTTCGAGATGGCCGTGCTGGATCTCGTAGGTGGCGCGGGTGGAGCGGACCGAGACGGGAAAGGCCACCTTGAGGAACCGGTGGCGCTCGTGCCACTCCACGTCGGTGTGGAACTCGAGCCGCCTCGTCCCGGCGGCCAGCCGCATGGTCTGGGTGATGGTTGAGGCCCCGAATGACCGGATGAACCGGACCCCGCCCCGAAGCGGATGGCGCTCCACCACCTCGATCGAGTCCACGGCTACCAGGTCGGTAACCCGGTCGAGATAGGTGCGGTCGACGTCCCAGGCATCGAAAGCGCGCGGATGGTCGTCATGAAGCTGGAACAGGTTGCCGCGCTCATCGTCGGCCAGCACCTGGCGGCCGGCGACGAGATCCTGCACCGAGGTCAGCAGGCCGTCACCGTCCCACTCCACCCGAAGGAGTCCGTTGTCCAGCCATCCCACGCCGACGGTCACCTGCTCTGTGCCGCCGAGCGACCGGTCGGGCCGCACCATCGACCAGCCACACGCCGGTGCCGACACCAGGGCCAGCGAACCGTCGGGCAGTTCGACCACCTCGGTCCGGTCGGTGGACGACGGGTTGAACGCCACCGTGCCCCCGGCCCCGTCTCCCCCGGCTACGACGGTCTGGGCCTCGGCAATGACCGAGCCAGCGATGGCGAGCACCTCGGCCTGCTCACGCGCGGTGTCCTCGTAGACCCAGTGGATGCTCGATCCGGGGAGAATGTCATGGAACTGGTGGAGCAGGAGAAGTTTCCAGGCCCGGTCGAGGTCGGGGCGCCGGTCGAGGGACGCCGCCACCGACCACAGCTCGGCGGCCCGGAGGGCTTCCTCGGCGCGTCGGTTGGCCAGCTTGACCTCGGCGTGGGTGGTCAGTGTGGCCCGGTGGGCTTCGAGGTACAGCTCTCCGACCCAGACCGGGAGGTCGTCGGCCTCCCCGCTCAAACGATCGAGGAAACCGGCGACAGTGCCGATCTCTCCGAGGGGCAGGTGATCGAGATCGGTCATGCGGCGGAAGCGCTCGACCATGGTGTGGTTCGGGCCACCCCCGCCGTCGCCATACCCGAACGGGTAGAGGTTGAGTGCGGTGCCATTGGGTCCCAGGCCACGGTCCTGGCCAGCGGCCACCTCACCGACGGAGAAGTCGCCGTTGTAGGTGTTGGCCGGGGGGAAGTGGGCCAGCAAGCGGCTGCCGTCATGGCCCTCCCACCAGAAGGAGGTGTGTGGAAAGGGGTTGGTGTCGTTCCAGGACATTTTCTGAGTGATGAGTGCGGTGACGCCGGCCCCACGAGCGATCTGGGGCAAGGCGGCCGAGTAGCCGAAGACGTCGGGAATCCACAGTTCGTGGGTCTCGACCCCGAACTCCTCGGCAAAGAATCGCTTGCCGTACACCAGCTGGCGCACCAGTGACTCGCCCGATGGGACGTTGGTGTCCGGCTCGACCCACATGCCTCCGACCGGCTCCCACCTACCCGATCGGACCTGTTCCACGATCTGCTCGAACACTTCAGGGTATTCGTCTTTCATCCACTGGTACTGCACGGCCTGGCTGCACACGAAGTGGTGCTCGGGGTAGCGCTCGAGAAGGCGCAGCTGGTTGGAGAAGGTCCTTGCGCATTTGCGCCTGGCCTCGCGTAGCGGCCACAGCCAGGCGGAGTCGATGTGGGCGTGACCCACCGCAACGACAGTGTTGGCCGAGGACGTGGGTCGCTCGAGGAGCGGGGCCAGCACGTTCCGAGCCGGGATTACCGAGCCGGAGACGTTCTCGAGGTCGATGATGCCGCGTGCCTTGTCCAGCACCAAGATGATCTCCTCGGATCGGTCGGGGCACAATTCGGCCAGTTCGGCCAGGATCTGCATGTCGAGGAACAGTCCCTCGACGGATCGGTCGGCGACCGCCAGCTCGGCTGTCTCCAGGGCATAGAGCGGTGGACCCGAGTAGTCGGGCAGGAGCAGGGGCCAGTCGGCCAAGTGCCACGGTGGGATCGGATTCGCGGCCGCCTCGACGAAGAACTCGACCGGCTCGCCTCCGTGAGCCTCAGGGCTAAGCACGAACTCGCGGTGCCGGTGGTGGAGTCCCTGGACGGGCCGGAACCCGGTGTCCCAGATCTGACCCTCGGCCGTGAAGCCGACCATCTGGTCACCCCCGAGGTGGATGAGGGCCACCACTTCCGCCCCGGCCCACGAGCCCGGGATCGATCCCCGAAACCGGAACCACGTGGTATCCCACATGCCTCCCCAGGCGTCGCCAACTTCGAACGGGGTGAACGGTCGCCCAACGGCCTCGATGGCCGGAATGGGCTCGCCGTGCAGGTGGTGGGCCGACACCTCCAGCGGGGCACGCCTCCCGTAGATCGCCGGGCGGACCACTCTCTTCAAGAACTGCCGGAGCGAGCCGGGAGTGTCCACCATCGGCCCAAGTCTTGCAGTCGTGAGGGAATCCCACCCCACGATGAGGAGCGCAGGATCAGGTGGGGTTGCCGACCATCATCTCGGGATCCACGATCCGGTCGAAATCAGCCTCGGTTATGTACCCGCTCGCAAGGGCGGCCTGGCGGAAGGTGGTGTTGTCGTCGTTCGCCTTGTGGGCAATGGCGGAAGCCTTGTCGTAACCGATAACCGGAGAGAGGCGGTGTCAATATTAGGGGGCGTTCGAGATAGGTATCGACCTGCTTGCGACGTCCTTCTGCTGTCAGGTTTTGAGGACCGCCCCCCCACGCTCACTGGGCCCGCTCCCGGACGACCTCAGTCGGGCTCTTGTCGTCACGAAGCCCGAGAAAGCGCGGCTGCCGCAACCGACCGTCGCTCGTCCACTCGGCAAATCCGATCTGAGCCACGAGCGTGGGCCGCGTCCAGTGCGCGCCGCGGGGAATCGGTCGCACGTCTACAAACGCCGGCTCGGCCGTTTCCAGCCTCCGTAGCCGGATACCGAGGTCGCGAAGTATCGTCTTGGTGTAGCCGGTGCCGACCTTCCCGGCGTAGTGGAGCGTGCCCTGATCGTAGTAACCAACGAGCAGGGCACCAAAGTCCGTCCGACTGCCGCCAGGATCGGTGTATCCGCCGATGACGAACTCCTGCTCCCAGACGCACTTGAGCTTCAACCAGTCCCTCGAGCGGCCAGCGACATACGGTGCGTCGGCGCGCTTTGCTATGAGGCCCTCCCAGCCGGATTGGCAGGCCGCGACGAACCGCCGCTGAGAGTCGTCGCGCCAGGCCTCGGTGTGCTGCAAGGCCGGGCTGGACCGGACCGTCCTCGTCAGCCGGGCCCGGCGCTCGACGAATGGCCGGTCGGTCAGATCCTCCCCGTCGACCTCCAGGAGGTCGAAGACGCAATAGACCACCGGGTACTTGGCCACCTGCTCCGGAGACGGCCTGGTCGCCCCGAGACGTTGCTGGAGTCGCGTGAAGGACGTCTGGTCACCGTCATAGGCCACCACCTCGCCGTCGAGCAAGAGGTTTCGGGACTCTTGAGCCGCCACAGCGAAGCGGACCTCGGGGTAGGTGCCGGTGAGATCCTTGCCGGTGCGCGACTCGAGTTGCACGTCGATGCCCACTTTGCGTGCGACGCAGCGCTCACCGTCGAACTTGCGCTCCAGCAGCCAATCGTCGCCGAAGTCACGACGGTCGGTCAAAGTGGCCAGCATCAACGGGATCACCATGCCAACATTGTTTCAGTTGAACGTCGAGGCACACAGCTCCCGCGGACAGGTCGATCCCCCCGGAACCACAGCCGGTTCGCTGCTGACGTGAACTGGAGCTGGGCTTATCGTTGAGGGATCGCGTTCGACGACAGCATTGCCTTCAACGAACTGTGGAAAATACCACCACAGGTGGGGTGAAAGGAGGCGAAGATGCGGGGGGTACAGATGACAGCTGTTGGGGGACCCGATGTCCTCCAACTCGTCGAGCTGGCTGAGCCCGAGATTTCGTCCGAACACGACGTACTGGTCCGCCTACGGGCTGCCGGTATCAATCCGGTGGACTACAAGCTGCGCGCTCAAGGGACAATCGGTGGCACGCTGCCCGCAACCCTCGGTTGGGACGGAGCCGGAGTCGTGGAAAGCATCGGACCCTCGGTGAGCAGGGTGCACCCCGGCGATGAGGTCTACTTCTGCGACGGCGGTTTTGGACCCGTGCCGGGCACCTATCAGGAAGCCAAGGTTGTGGACGAGCGCTATCTCGCCCACAAGCCCAACCACTTGTCGTTTGCCGAGGCCGCCGCAGCACCCCTGGTCACCATCACCGCCTGGGAGGCCCAACGAGAGCGAGCCCGAGTCAGCGAGGACCAGTTCGTTCTGGTCCAGGCGGGAGCCGGCGGCGTTGGGCACATGGCCGTACAGATCGCCCGACTGGCGGGCGCACGGGTCGCCACGACGGTGAGCACAGGTCAGAAGAGTCAGCTGGCATCGTCGCTCGGGGCGGAGCTGTGCATCGACTACCGAAACGAAGACGTCGGCGAGCGCCTGCGTTCGTGGACGGGACTCCAAGGGGCCGACATTGTCCATGACACGGTCGGTGGTAAGACGTTCACTGCGTGCTTTTCACTCGTGCGGCCCTACGGTGACCTTGTTTCAAACGTCGAGAGTCCATGGGAGAAAGAAGCAATCAAGGCGATGCACGACAGGAATTTGCGTGTCTCGTTCACCTGGATGCCGGCGCCTTCAGTCTTCGGATGGCCCGAACATCAAGAGCGCCAAAGAGCGATTCTTGATCAGGCCGCACCACTCTTTGAGACTTCAGAGCTACGCATTGTGGTTGGCGCGACCTTTCCGCTCGAGCAGGCGGCAGATGCACATCGGGCTCTCGAGGCTGGGGGGGTGGTCGGCAAAGCCGTCCTCACGATGGACTAGAGCACCGAGGTTGGCACCCGACCGTCCGGAGGAACGTTCGAGCGGAGCATCAGGCATCACTCCGGAGACGCGGTGGAGCGTCCCGCCGGATACACGGCCGCCCCAGGCCGGATCTGACAACGCGGCTCGGAGCTCCTTGATCGTGGCGATGGCATCGAGGCCTCCATGATCAAGTCTGTGAGCTCGTCGAGGCCAGGTCAACCTGGCGACGCGCACGAGGAGGTGGACGCGTGGTACTGGGCATCGCACCGGGTAATCCTGGATGTCGAGGTCTCCCCAACTGGCCGAGAACGGCGAGAGCCAGCCGGGCGCCCATTGGCCGGGCGCCATGGTCTCCCTCGATGGGTCAGTGTCCCGCCGCCTGACCGCCGTCGATGTGAAGTATCTCGCCAGTGACGAACGTAGCCCGCTCGAGATAGAGGATTCCGTCGACGACATCGCTGATCTCACCTACGCGGCCAAGGGGGTGGAGGGAGGCCATGCCCTCGTAGGACGCCGGGTCGTGGTCAGGGGTCCTGACGACTCCGAGCGAAACTGCGTTAACCCGTACCCCTCGTGACGCGTACTCGATGGCCAGTGATCGGGCCACCGCAGCGAGTCCCCCCTTGGTGAGTGATGCCAGTGCAGACGGCCTCGTGCTGTCGGCGTGGTCGACCAGGCTGGTGGAGATGTTGACGATGTGGCCGCGACCTTGGGTCACCATCTGGCGAAGGACACGCTGAGTGACGTGGAAGAACCCCTTCAGGTTGACGTCAGTGACCGACGTGTAGTCCTCGATCGTGTAGTCCGTGAAGGGCTTGCCGATGTACACCCCCGCGTCGTTGATGAGGCTGTCGATGCGGCCGAAACGCTCAAGCGCCTGCTCCACCACCCGCTGTGCAGTCTCGGCTTGTGTGATATCACCCTCCACCGTTAACAAGTCCGGCTCGTCTGCCTGGGGGATCGAGAGCGCCGTGGCGACGACTGCGTATCCCGCGTCCCGAAAGGCGGCTACCACCCCTGCACCGATGCCGTGCGACGCGCCGGTGACGATCGCGACCAGTTTGCCTCCAGCAGAGGGGATCGAATGATCGGTGACATGAGGCGCCTGACTCATTGGACTAAGTGCTCGGAGTGGTTCCGACCCCGTGGACCCGATAACCCGGGGGTGCTCGACGTCGCGGGCTGGTGGCGCGTGGTACTCCTCCTCAGTGACGTGCCCAAGCTAGGTGACCTCCCTTTTCGCGGCGCCGATCACCATATGCACTTCGGGGAACGCTGTGAGCGCAGGTTGCCTCAGGCATGCCCGGGCTCCCTCAGCCGCCGCGCACGAGCCCGCGCGCCGCGGCTGCGATGTGGTCGGCGTCTATGCCGGCCCACGCGATGAGCTCCGCCCCCGTGCCCGAGCCCGGCATGCCCCTGACCGCCAGGTGCGCGACGTGGAGGCTCGTCCGGCCCGTCGACAACAGGCAGTCGGTCACGGCCGATCCCAGCCCACCTTCGGGATGGTGGTCCTCGGCCACCACGATCCGTCCGGACGTGGCGGCCGCCGCTTCGGAGAGGGTGGCAGCGTCGATCGGTTTGACCGAGTAGCAGTCGACGACCCGAGCCTGGATTCCCTCGCCCCCGAGCAGCTCCGCCGCCTTCACGCACTCGTGAAGTGTGACGCCGGCGCCCACGAGCGTGACGTCGTCGCGCTCGGAGGAGCGCAGGACCTTGGAACCGCCTGGTGCAAACGTCTCTCGCGCCTCGTAGACCACCGGATACGCGCCGCGTGTGGTGCGGATGTAGCTGATCCCCGGGTTGCCCGCCATCGACGCGACGAGCGCGGCCGTGCTCGTCGCGTCGCTCGGGTACAAGACGGTGGACCCGTGGATCGTGCGCATCATGGCGAGGTCCTCGAGGCCCATCTGCGAGGGTCCGTCTGCGCCGATCTCGACCCCGCAATGAGATCCCGAAAGGCGCAGCTCGACACCCGAGATGGCGCCCATGCGCACGAAGTCGAACGCACGGGTGAAGAAGGCAGCGAACGTCGAGGCAAAGGTCTTGAAGCCCCGAGCGTTCAAGCCCGTGGCGGCGGCGACCAGCTGCTGCTCGGCGATGAACATCTCGAAGTAGCGATCCGGGAACGCGCCCTTGAACTCGTCGGCGAAGGTCGAGTTGCTCACTTCAGCGTCCAACACGACCACACGTGGGTCGGCGGCGCCGATGGCGACCAGCGCGTCGCCGTAGGCCTTACGGGTGGCGACCGAGTCGCCCAGGTCGTAGTGGGGCAGGTCGACGGTCGTCGCGGTCGTCGCGGTCGTCGCGGACGACTGGGGACGGTCCGCGACCCTCTCGGGGAGCGGACCGCGGACGACGAGGTGCCGCTCGCCCCCCAGTTCCTTGATGGCGCGCCCGGCCATGTCGGGCGGCAGTGGCTTGCCGTGCCAGCCTTCTTTGTTCTCGACCTCCGAGAAGCCCCGGCCCTTGATGGTCTTCGCCACTATCACCGTGGGCCGGTCCCCACTCGGGTCCTCAGCCTCGGCAAACGCGCCGTCGATGGCGGAGAGGTCGTGACCGTCGATGACGAGGGCGCGGGCCCCGAAGGCTTCGAAGCGCCGTCTGTAGACGTCGACGTCCCAACCGAGATCGGTCGGCCCGCGCTGCCCGAGCCGGTTGATGTCCGCCATCACGACCAGGTTGGACAATTTGTAATAGGACGCCTTGTCGATGGCTTCCCAGATCGAGCCCTCGGCGAGCTCGCTGTCGCCGCAGAGCACCCAGACCCGGAAAGGAAGGTGCTCGAGGTACTTGCCGGAGAGCGCAATGCCCACGCCGTCGGGCAGGCCCTGACCGAGAGAGCCCGTTGCCACGTCCACCCACGGCAGTACGGGGGTCGGATGTCCTTCGAGGCGCTGCCCGAAACGGCGGTATCCGGTCATCAGCTCCTCGTCGCTCACCACGCCGGCTGCCTTGAACAACGAGTAAAGAAGCGGCGAGGCGTGACCCTTGGAGAAGACGAGGTGGTCGTTGGCCGCGGCGTCTGGGTCGTCCCAGTGGTAGCGCAGGTGACGCGCCACCAGCACGGCGATCAGGTCAGCCGCCGACATGCTCGAGGTGGGATGACCCGAGCCGGCGCTGGTCGAGGACCGGATCGAGTCGACCCGGAGTTGTGCCGCCAGCTCTGCGACGGTGTCGAGGCGGGTCATCTCGGTCACGGTTTCGGTCGTCATGGTGGCTCCTTGGGGTTCCGCTCTCTCCTACCCTAAAATTCGCGGCATTGTCCCGTCTCGATCAACCTTGCCGGTGCGCCTCAGGGCACACGCCACCTCCCACGTTCGCGGGTCACTCGGGGACCGAGTGATACAGGGCGTCGGCAGCTCCACGTGCTGCGGCCAACCACGAGCGTAGATGCCGTCGTCGTGGGAAACTGGGGTCGATGGGTGGAGTCTCCGGACCCATGCTGGCCAGGGCCACAAGGTCCGCGACGTCCGACGTCGACCCGGCGGGCCTCGGACGGGTCCGGGGGCTGGGGCTGCGACCTGAGATTCGCCTCCCCCTGGCGGCGCTCGACGTCCTCCGGTCTCGCGCCCGAGCACCTCATCGTCCTGAGCGAGAGCCCGAGCTCGAATCGAGATTCGGGCCGCCGGGCCGTGCTTGGTCGCATGTTGGCGGACCTGGCCGACCTCAATGTGTCGGTGATCCTCACCGATGCCTCGGCGAACGTGCTGTACGCGCCGACGGGAGCCGGACGATCTGCGCGACTCCTCGGCGCCCAAAGGCGCTGGCGGCGAGGTATGGACGGCTTCAGCCCAGCCACGAAGACCTGGGCTTTCCGGGTGACAAGTGGAGCAATCTTCACCACCAGCGAGAGTTTCCTCCGCAAATGGAACTAATCCAATCGGGTTTATATGATTATCGCATGTCAGGTCGGCCGCGTCTCTCCACGCAGTCGCTGGGCGATCAATGCGCGCCAATCGACAGAGACGAGATGGGGAGCTACAAAGGGGAGTTGCAGAGACGACCTCGGCTACCCCTGACCCGAGAGCGTGGTTGGGACCGTCACGGCTCGCTCACGCGGAGGTGTGACAGATGACGATTGCGGAGGCACTGGCGGCTTGGGGATCGTACGACCTGGACGATCCGTTTCCGGTGTTCGCAAAGGCCCGCCAGCTCGGTCCGGTGCATGCAGTGACGTTGGCCGACGGACATGGAGCCTGGCTCGTCGTCAGCTACGAGGAGGCCCGTGCCGCCCTCAACGAGCCGCGGCTCTCCAAGGATATGCACGCCGCACTGGCGACGGATTCGGGCGTTGTGGCCGAAGGACTACCAGGACCAGCCTTCGCTCGGCACATGCTCACCGTCGACCCTCCCGACCACACCCGCCTGCGGCGACTCGTGTCCGCGGCCTTTTCAACGCGGCGCGTGGAAGCGTTGCGCGCCCGCGTTCAGACGATCACTGACGGCCTCCTCGATGACATTGCTCGTCAGGGACCCGACAGCCGGATCGATCTGGTCGCAGCCTTCGCCTTCCCACTGCCGTTCACAGTCATCTGCGAGCTCCTCGGCGTACCCCGAGCGCGACCGTGCCTCGCTCGGTGAGGGGTTCACCAAGATGCTCGTCCCCACATCGACTCCGGGCGAGTATGCGGCGGCCAAGGAGGCGTCCGACTCGGTCGTGGCCATGTTGAGAGCACTTGTCGAAGACAAGCGGCTCGACCCCGGTGACGATCTCGTCTCCGATCTGATCACCGCACGAGACGGAGAGGAGAGTCTCGACACCCAAGAGCTGCTCTCCACGATCTTTCAGCTGATCGTCGCCGGACATGACACGACCGCCAGTCTCATCGGCAACAGCCTCGTTGCTCTGTTCCGCAACCCGGCTCAGCTTGCCCGGCTTCGCGCCGATCCAGCGAGGATTCCCAAGGCAGTCGAAGAGTTCCTTCGCTACGACGCACCGGTCCCCCATTCGACGTTTCGCTATACCGCGGCGCCGCTGACTCTCGGAGGGGTGGCGATCCCCGCCGGTGAACAGGTGATCATCTGCCTGGCGGCGGCCAACCGGGACACCGACCGATACGCCAGCCCCGAGCTGCTCGATGTCGAAAGGGACGAGGCCCGCCATCTCGCCTTCGGGCACGGCATCCATCACTGTCTCGGTGCCCCGCTCGCCCGGATGGAGGGCCACCTGGCTCTCGGGTCGCTCCTCCGCAGGTTCCCGGAGCTGTCGCTCGCGGTGCCCGTCAGCGACTTGCACTGGGGTCACGGTGACGGCCTCGTACTGCGCGGCCTCTCCGAGCTGCCAGTGATCCCCGGCCCGGCCGCCCCGAGGTCACTACCGTGACGGTGGATCCGGAGGTGTCGATCGTGCCCGATGAGAGTTGGCGCGGCGTCGACGAGGGCTGGGGGCGGCGGGCCGTGGACTTTTCCACCCTCGCCGAACCAACCAACTGTCGGGAGTACGTGGCTCTGCACCACCGACTTGACGTGGGCGCAGGCGACACGCTTCTTGACGTCGCCTGCGGGTCGGGTCTCGCGGTTGCGCTGGCCAGCCTGCGGGGAGCTCGGTGCGCGGGTATTGACGCGTCGGAGCGCCTCGTCAAGGTGGCCCGGGACCGCAATCCGGACGCCGACCTGCGAGTTGGAGACATGCACGGTCTCCCTTGGGACGATGGATCTTTCGACGTCGTGACCAGTTTCCGCGGCATCTGGGGGACGACCCCCGGAGCGATAGCCGAGGTCTGCCGCGTCCTGGTCCCCGGTGGCCGGGTCGGACTCACGGTGTGGGGTCACATCAAGGCCTCTCCGGGCGCCTGGGCGCTGACGCCGTTCTCTCTCGCGGCGGCACCAAAGGTGGAGAACCAAGCCGCGATGGTGGCCCTCGGCCGGCCTGGCGCCGGCGAGGCGTTCCTTCAGAACGCCGGCTTCACAGACGTGGAGCGTGTCGACATCCCCTTCGTCTTTGAGTTCGCCGATCCGGATCACTATGCACGGGCCTTGGCTTCGACCGGACCAGCATTTGAGGCGATGGAGGCGGTCGGTGAGATGGCGTTCTTGCAGTCGGCAGCCGATCTGGCTCACGAGAAGGTCCGCGCCGGTCTTCCCCTTCGGGCGCCAATTGCGGTTGTGGGCTACATCGCCCGGAAGCCGGCCAGGCAGGTCCCCATCGGCAACCAAACTTCGAGCGTCCAAAGCGACGAATTGAGTACGGGCTTCCTCGCACAGCCGAGACACACGCCTGAGGTCCAGCAGCTGTTCGACAATGACGTCGACGCCGTCGGCTACGTGACGAACGTTTCACGCCTCTGGGCGTACATGCCGACCACGCTCGAAGGTCTGTCCGACCTCATGGGCCAAGCGACACTGGCCGGTTCACTCACCCTTCGGCAGCGTGCTGTCCTCGTGACGGCCACTGCATCAAGTCTGGGTGACTCCTACTGCTCGCTGGCCTGGGGCAAAAAGCTCGCGGCGGAGGTGGGACCCGAGGTTGCGGGGGCGGTCATTCGGGGTGCGGACGAAGATCTGGACCCCAGCGAACGGGCGCTGGCCCATTGGGCTCGATCCGTGGCAACCGACCCGAACGCCATCGGGGCCAGCGACGTGCAGCGTCTGCGGGACGCCGGCTTCGATGAGGCACAAATCTTCGCCATCACGACCTTCGTCGCGCTCCGCCTTGCCTTCTCGACCATCAACGACGCGCTTGGGGCAGGTCCAGACTCTCAACTGGGCGCTTCGACGCCGCCGCCTGTTCGGTCCGCCGTGACGTTCGGCCGCCCCCTGGGGCCTGATCATGAATAGACAGGCGCCCGCGGTGCTCCTGCTCGTGGGGCCTCCTGGAGGAGCGCAACGAGAACCTGCCGTTCCCGGCACGTCTCGAAGTTGCTGCACGCTGACTGAGCGCGTCACCCAAGCAGGTGTTGTCATACGGCGGGGACCCTCCTCGTCGAGAAGAGAGAAGGAGCGAGCCAAATGACGGCTACGGATACACCGGTGAACAACGGCGTCAACGTCGAGGCCCTGTTGGGCGCCCGGGAAGCGCTCATCGAGACACCCCAAGCGGCGCAGTTCCAATGGCGGGCAACCTGTGAGTGGCAGAACGGCACCCACAGCCGCTCAACGGTCGAGGGTTTCTTCGGTCTTGGTGAGGAGCAGAACCATCGCACCCGTTACCTCTTTGACGCCGACCATCCAGAGATCTTCGCCTCTGAGGACAACGGCGCGACCCCTGTCGAATACGTTCTCGTCGGCCTCGCCAGCTGCCTTACCGCCGGCGTTGCTGCGGTGGCGCAGAATCGTGATATCCAGCTGCGTAGTGTCTCGGCGACAATCGAAGGCGGGATGGACGTTCGAGGCATCCTCGGAGCGGACAGCGATGTCCGCAACGGCTTCAGCGACATCAAGGTGACCTACGACATCGACGCAGACGCGTCTCCTGACGACATCAAGGCGCTCGTCGCACAATCGCAGAAGCGCTCGGCCGTGTACGACATCATCACGAATCCCACAAACGTGAGCGTCCAGGTTCGCTGACCAGACTTCGTTCCGGAGGTTTAGAGCAGCTCCATGCGCACCACGACCGTCGTGATCGGGGCCGGTCACAGCGGGCTGGCGATGAGCAAACTCCTCTCAGATCGCTCGATCGACCATGTTGTCCTCGAACGACACAAGGTCGCCAACTCGTGGAGGACCGAGCGCTGGGACGCGCTGCGTCTGCTCACTCCGAACTGGCAATGTCGACTTCCCGGATATTCATACGATGGCCACGATCCCAACGGCTTCATGACGATGGCCGAGGTCGTCGACTTCATCAGGGACTACGCAACACTGATCGCCGCCCCGGTGCAGACCGAGACCACCGTCTCGTCCGTGCGTCATGCCAATGGCGAGTACCGGGTGACCACAAACCAAGACGAGTGGACGTGCGAGACAGTCGTCGTGGCCACGGGTGCCTTCAACGTGCCTCATCTCCCTGCGCTTTCGGACGCAGTGCCACCGTCGGTAACAACCTTGACTCCGTTCGAGTACAAGAACCCGGATCAGCTGGCCGAAGGTGGCGTGCTTGTCGTCGGCGCATCGGCGACCGGAGTGCAGATCGCGTCCGAGGTCCAGCGCTCCGGCCGCCAGGTCACACTCGCGGTGGGCGAGCATGTACGGGGGCCTCGTGACTATCGGGGTCGAGATATTCACTGGTGGATGGACGCGGCCGGCGTTCTCGATGAACGCTACGACGAAGTTGACGACATCGTCCGGGCACGGCGGGTGCCATCCATGCAGCTCGCCGGCTCACCCGAACGGGCAACCTTCGACCTCAACGCGCTCACGAACGGCGGCGTCAAGCTAGTCGGTCGGCTGGCTGGAATAAGCGGGGGTCGGGCCCAGTTTTCCGGGTCCTTGCGGAACAAGTGCGAGCTGGCAGACCTCAAACTCGGACGGCTGCTGGACACGATTGACGAGTGGACCACCAAGAGCGGCCTTGACCACTCGATGCCGCCCCCCCACCGGTTCGCACCAACTGTCGTTGACGACTCACCGCCGCTCGGTCTCGATCTCACCAGCGGTGAGATCGAGACCGTTATCTGGGCGACAGGATTCCGCCCGGACTACTCCTGGCTCGACATCCCGGTCCTCGATGGCAAGGGGATGATTCGACACGACGGAGGCGTCGTCGATTCGCCCGGCATGTTCCTCCTGGGAAGCCCGTTTCTGCGCCGACGCAAGTCGAGCTTCATGGATGGTGCCCGAGCAGACGCCCAAGAGCTCATCGTTGAACTTATTGCATACCTCGACGCGAGAGCCTCGGTGACGAGCGATTGATACGGAGACGCCTTCACTCTCGGATGTCAAGGTCTTACAAACCCAATCGTCCGATGAGGATTTGGAACACCTACCGCTCGACCAAGAGTCGGTGTGTCCCCGTACACCGCCGGGATGGTGGCACACCCTGGCGAAGTAGGTCGCCCGCTTTGCCGGTTCAGCTCGAACTAACCTTCGCCAGCCAGTGGTTGAGATTCGCGCTGTCGGGTCCGATGAATGGCGAGTTATCCGAGACATCCGCCTCCGGTCCTTGATGGATGCACCTGAAGCATTTACCTCGACCCTCGACCGCGAATCGGCCTACGACGAAGCGAAGTGGCGCGACCTTGCCATCACTGGTCGGTGGTTTGTGGCGGATGACGATGGATTGGTGGGAGTAGCCGTTGGGGTGGGGGGATGGTCCGGAGATCCGAAAAGACGTGAGCTAGTCGGAATGTGGGTGGCACCGTCCCACCGGCGACGCGGAATAGCCAGGGAGCTGCTCGACCAAGTGAAGGCTTGGGCGGCTTCGGAAGCGGCGACCACATTGAGTCTCGGTGTTCGGGAGGGTAACGAGCACGCACTGACGGCGTACCTCGGCGTGGGGATGCGATTATCCGGAGAAACGATTCCAGAGGTTGGCCACCCGACGAAAGTGATCGTGATCGTCGTCATGGAGTGTGACCTCGGACCGACATGAGATTCAGGGGTGTCCCCGCTCGCCCGGGACCGTGTGTGGCACTCCTTTCCGGCGACGCGCGACGCTCAACCGGGCTCGTGTGAGCCGAACGATCCGACCCAGTGGTAATCAGCGTTGAGGCCATTCGAGCCGGAGGGTAGTGGCGTCAGTGGATCGAGCGGCGCCACGGTCATAGACCCGCCATTCGTCGCTCCGTTGTGGGAGGTCTTCGTAGATGCCAAGCTGAACGAAAGAGTTCCGGGCGGTGTACCGTCCTGGACCCAATCCATGAGCGGCGTCAGAAGGTTCGCGCCTCCGATTGCCGGGTCCCCTCCGGCCAGGCAGTGATACTGCGCCGGAATCATGTAGAGGCGAGAGAACGTCTGACTCGCCTGGTAGCCCCCGGCGACGTCGACCAGCGCCTTGTAGTAGGCCACGGTGCCAAACGGCGGAACCACCTCGTCGGCCCACCCCTGGTAGATGATCAACCGTCCCCCGTCCGCGGCGAAAGACGAGAGGTCAGGATCCGTTGCGTCGTAGAGCTCAGAGAGCTTGGTCAACTTCTTGTAGCCCGACAACGTGAACCGGAATTGCGAGAGGGAATACGAGCTCGGTGGATCGGTCTGGTACGCCAGGTAGCGGAGAAGATTGATGGCGAACTGGTAGGTCAGTGTGTCGTGGGGCCAGTCCCTGTCGCCCGATCGTTTAACGAACCAAGTCGACCACGAAAGCTCTGAACCGTAGGGCTCGTCGCCCGGATAGAGGGACTGTCCAGCCGGGTCGCGGGGGCCGCGATAGAGCGAGGTCACGACCCGGACCTGCGCCGCCGTAAGGCAGGAATTGGTGACCCGACGGTTGCACTCGATGCTCGACGGGGAGAAATTGCAGGCCCGGGGATCGAGTACGTATCCCCGCCCTTGGCCACATGCCCGCACCACGGCCGCATGGAGCGCCGGGAGCTTCTCCGAGGTGAGTATCTCCCGACCTCCGGGTCCCGTATTGACCCGAATGTTCCAGCTTGCGACCTCACCGATCTGCTCCAAAAAAATGTTGGCCGGCGCCCCGGCCAGGATCCCGTTGAAGTCGTGCGGATAGCGCTGGGCCTCAATGAGCGCTTCTCGCCCGCCATCGGAGCACCCGTCGAAGTATGAGTAGGCGGGACGGCTTCCGTAGTAATCGGCGACGAGCGCCTTGGCCACGAGGGCCAGCTGGTGCTCCGACGTCGAGCCGAAGGTGATACGGCTCTTGGTGTTGTTTGCTGCCCAGCGAGCGTCCGTATTCGACGTCGTCGCATGCCCCTCGTTGTCGACAGCGAGCGCCAAGGTGTTCCCGGTCACGGCTGGACATTCGACAGCCGCCAACGGTACGGAAGGGGACAGAAGACCGCAGAAGCCGCCGCACCCTTCCTGTACGTACTGCCCCTCATAGGTCGATTGGGGCAACCGGAGATCGAAGTAGAAATCAGTGCCGATCTCCCCTATCACGTGGCAGTAATCCGCGCCGGTGAAGTCGGACGATCGTGCCGAGAGGATCCGGACCGGCACTCGAGTCGGCGAAAGGAGGTGTTCCGATGTGAGGTTGCCACAGGGGCGGACAGGGAGAATGACCGAGCTGGCCGCGGTGGTCGCCCCCGCGGCACTCCCATCGGCCACGGCAGCGGAACAGCTACTGACAGCGGCTAGGGCCACCAGAAGAACAAGATGTGGCAGCCCGCGAAGGATGTTTTGCCGGGTTCCCAGCCTTCGCGGGACCCACCGTCCCGATCGTTGCAAACGATCACGACGTCCATCCCGCCATACATTCACCACGCTACAGGCGCGAGATCGGGCGTGAGCGGATTGATCGACCACCGGGGAAGGGAAACGCTTACACCGAGTCTCGTCCACCGCTGGTCGGAGGTACCGAGCACCGAGCCATTGGCTACCACATCGTGACCGAGGACATGACGCGGGTCACATCCGTTCGGCCTCTGCCGTCCAGCCAGGGTCGCCCAAAACGCGCGTCCGATTTTCGGGCCGAGGTGGACTATCCCCAAGGATTCGAACTGCCCACCTCCCGTACGGGGACCCCCTGTATCGGCATGCTGGTCGCCCTGCAACTAAGGCGCCTGAGCCCGCGCTCAAGCTCATGGTCACAAAGGCCGATCCCTCTAACCCGAGGGAGACGACATGACGAACACGCCAGAGTCAGAAGGCGACCTTCTGGATGGTGAGGTCGGCGATTCCGAGGTCCAGCTGGCAGTCGGAACGGTGGCCTGTGTTTGGAATTACTACCTTCGCCGCTGGACGGGCGGTTTTGCCGTCGCTGAGGTGCTTGCCCGTGGCTACCGCCTGCGCCGCCTCTCTGACGACTACGTCTTTAGCCATGTCTTCAGCACCGACGAGGTGATGGAGGAGCGACGCAAGATCCAGGAGCCTGGTATCGACGGGTTCCACGTCGACCGTCGGATGGCCGACTCCGGGGAGTGATGCCAGTTTCGCTAGCGGCATTTCCGCTCAAGGTCCTGTGGCAGATGTCAAAGAGGCCCGCCTTGACGTTCAGAGCGGTCTTGGATCGTCGCCTCCTACTCGTCTTGCCCGCAGTAGAGCGACCTAACCTCCCTCGTTGGGTCTTCCGTTGGTCTCGCCCGAGATTGGACTCGGGATCCCACGGGCCCCCTGAACACTCGATCCCTGCGGTCGGCCTGGCCTGGCTCCCGCCGTTGCGTTCGCCCGACGGGCAGAATACGATATTTCCGATTGGATTAGTAGTCTATTAGACGGATCGCCACACCGATCATCGAGAGAACAGCGACGTGCACAGACCGAGTGGCGGCACCGTTCGAGAGCAAGAAGGGCAGGTCCGAACGCATGGGAATCACCCTGCATTGGTTCTTACCGACATCAGGAGACAGTCGAAACGTCGTCCCGGGGCTCGGTGGGCACCGCCGTCCCGCGTCGATCGACTACCTGGGCCAAATCGCCCGGGCCGCCGACGACCTCGGTTTCGACGCCGTCTTGACCCCCACCGGGACGTGGTGCGAGGACGCCTGGCTGGTGACAGCCGCGCTGAGCCAACACACGACGCGACTGCGCTTCCTCGTGGCCTTCCGTCCCGGCATCACGAACCCCACGCTGGCCGCCCAGCAGGCTGCAACCTTTCAGCAGATGACCAACGGGCGTCTCTTGATCACCGTCGTCAGCGGCGGCGACGCGTTTGAGCAGCGGCGATTTGGCGATTGGCTCTCCCACGACGAGCGCTACGCGTGGACCGATGAGTTCCTGAAGATGTTCCGGGGAGCGTGGAGCGGAGCGCCCTTCGACTTCGAGGGCTGGCACTACAGGATCCGGGAAGCGACAACCCTGGCGCCGCCGGATCCGGTGCCCGAGGTGTACTTCGGCGGAGCGTCGAGCGTCGCCGAGGACGTCGCCGCCCGGAATGTCGACGTCTATCTGCTGTGGGGCGAGCCACCCGCAATGGCCAAGGAGCGGATCGAGCGGGTCCGGGAGAAGGCCGAGGCACAGGGACGGACCATCCGCTTCGGCATGCATCTCCACGTGATCACCCGCGACACCGAACGTGCGGCCTGGGCCGAGGCGGAGCGCCTCCTCGACACGATGGACCCGGCCCTCATCGACGCAGCCCAACAGCTTCTGCAGAAGAGCGAATCAGTTGGCCAACAGCGCATGCGGTCGCTGCACAACGGCAGTCGTGAAGAGCTCGAGGTCAGCCCGAATCTCTGGGCGGGGATCGGCCTGGTCCGTCCCGGCGCCGGCACAGCTCTGGTCGGTAGCCACAGGCAGGTGGCAGAGCGGCTCTTCGAATACCACGACCTCGGGATCGACGAGTTCATCCTGTCCGGGCATCCCCACCTCGAAGAGGTGTACGCCGTGGGCGAAGGGGTGCTTCCCCTCGTCGCCGGAGCCGCTCGCGGCCAACCCGAAAACGGAGGGCCCATAGAGGGGATCGTCAGGCAGCATGACCGCGTGCCTGCCTCTGTTCGATAGCTGCCCCGTGAGCTCCCGGGTCCCGGCTCCCCCCGCCTCGCCGTCGCACTCGATGGAGCCGGCCGGCACCCGGCCGCGTGGAGGGAACCCGACGGAGCGATCCCTCACCCTGCTGGCACAGGTCTGGTGCGGCGCGCTCGCCCGGGACGCCTGGGTGACACGACGCCCTGTGGGATGATGGTGGTGGAGCAGAGGAGACACCGTTGAGCGACGCCTTCGTCGACAGGTGGGGTAGCCCGGTGTTCGCAACCGACCGGGACTCCGTCGCCTTGCTCGAGCGCGCTGTTGAGGATCTGGTCGCCTTGAGCGGCGAGCCGGTGGCTCTCGCCGACGCGGCGGCGGCCGACCCCGATCTCGTCCTCGCTCGCGTCCTGCAGGCATACTTGGCGCTGTACTCGACCGCGGAGTCGGGATTCGAGACAGCGGGGAATCTCGTCGTGGGACTCGACGCCTGGGACCTGGGCGCCGGCGAACGCGAACTGCTCCACGTGCTGGCCGCGCAGTCCTGGGCCGGTGGCGAATGGGAACGCGCCGTCAACTTCCTCGGACGAGCCCTCCTCCATGATCCGCGCGATCTCCTCGCCCTCAAGGTGGCCCAGGATCTGTATTTCTTCCTCGGAGACAAGCAAGGCCTGCGTGGGGTCGTCGAGCGCGTCTTGCGGGCCTGGCCACAGGATCGGGCCGGCTGGGGGTACGTGCAGGGGATGTACGCCTTCGGGCTGGAGGAGAACGGCCTGTATGTCGAAGCCGAGGACCGGGCCCGCGCCGCGCTCGGGGACAATGCCCGGGACGTCTGGGCGGTCCACGCACTGGCGCACGTCTTCGAGATGGAAGGTGCGCAGCACGACGGAATCGAGTTCCTGGCCGGGACGGTCGAGAACTGGGGCGGGAGCTACTTCGCCGTCCACAATTGGTGGCATCGCGCGCTGTACCACCTCGAGCTCGGCGGTCTCGACGACGTCCTGGCCCTCTACGACGGGACTATCCGGCAGACGCGATCAAACGAATGGCTCGACATCGTCGACGCCGCGTCTCTCCTCTGGAGGCTGCACCTCTTCGGCGTGGACGTCGAGGGTCGCGCCAACGATCTGGCCGACGATGTCCTGCCCCTCCTCGGAAGGCCCGTCTACGTCTTCAATGACTGGCATGTCGTCATGGTCGCCGGGCTCGCCGGGCGTCGCAAGGAGTGTGAAAGGATCATTCTGGCGAACCGGTTCGAGGCGTCCGGAACCAATCGCCGCGCGATCGACGCCGCCGGACTGGGGCTCCTCGAGGGCTTCCACGCCTTTGCGCAGGGCGACCCGGCCGGCGCCTTGCGTCGGCTGCTCGACAGCCGCCCGGAGGCGTACATGGTGGGCGGAAGCCACGCGCAGCGCGACATCGTCGACCTCACTCTCCTCGCCGCTGCCGCCAGATCGGGGAACGGTTCCTTATGTGAGACATTGCTGTCCGAGCGGCTGGCGCGAAAGCCCTCGGCCAAGGCGGCCGCAGAGGAGCTGGTCCGGGTGAACAGCCGCTAGCGTTCCCGGCGCTGCGTCAGCCCGGCGTCGCCGCGGTGAGCGCCGACTCGAGCCCATCGCCCGTCCTTGCCTCTGTGCCGATCGATCCCCCACGCCCGCCGCCTATAACATGACCTTTTCGATCGGATTACAATCTTATTGTCGGCGGGGCGGCCGCCGCAAACACCGCGCCACACCTGGTCACGGCGGCCTCACGACAGGTACGGACACGCGACGAGGAGGATTCGACCCTCGGGCAGCACCGTGAAGACTCGGCGGCGCGCCCTTTGCCGTTCCCACGACGCCGGCGCCAGAAGACGGTGAACCAGGCTTTTGCCGTCGGAAGCAACGACGTCGCGGCCGGCAACCGGCGGGACCTTACGGCACCCCGCGGTATGATGGGTGTCTCACCCCCCTTGGGAGAGTCGCTTCGCTTGGGCAGGACGGCCGATAGGCCGACGTCGCCCCGTGCAGGTTCGACGCCTCAACCGAGCCTCCTTGAGGAGCTTCCTTGCGCGTCGCGAATCTGCCCATCGAGTGCCCCGACCGATCGCGCTCGCTCGTTCGGGATTCTCAGCTCCTACCCTCCAACTCCGTGCGGTCTGGCCACATTCAGCGCCGCGCTGGCGTCCGGATTGTCGGTGCACGACTCCGAAGTGGGCGTGGTGCGGGTCGTCGACGCCGGAGGACATGTGTCGCAACAGCGATCGCGTCATTGGCGAGCTGGTCAACGGATCACCACGCTCTGTGGTCGCCAGCTCGGACGCACTGAACCAGTCCGACGTCGCTGTGGTCCAACACGAATACGGCCTCTACGGGGGTACCGACGGAGACGAGGTGCTCGAGATCCTGGGCGCTCTCCACGTTCCCTCCATCGTGATCGCCCACACGATTCTGACCAACCCGACGCCCCATCAGCGGTCTGTGCTCAACGATGTGGCCGCTCTGGCGGACCAGGTCGTGGTGATGACGGAGGCCGCCCGGTTCCGCCTGTGCGAGAGCTTCGACGTCGACGCGCGCAAGGTCACGACCATCGCTCATGGCGCCGCCGTTCCTCGTGCGCGTGTCGTGCCCGACCGGGTCGGACACGCCCCGCCATGTTGACATGGGGGCTGATCGGACCAGGCAAGGGGATCGAACGAGTCATTGAGGCCATGCGAACGTTGCACGATCTCCCGATGCAGCCGCGCTATCTGGTGGCGGGGCAAACCCACCCCAAGGTACTGGCCGCACACGGAGAGTCGTACCGTCGGGACCGCATGGACACAGGCAGAGCGCCACGGACTTTCGTCGTCCGTCGTATTCGACGCCGACTACCGCGATGTGGCCGTCGCTGACCAGCCTTGATCCAGTCCAGCACAGTCGTCGTTCTGCCCTATGACTCCAGAGATCAGGTGACGTCCGGCGTCCTCGTTGACGCCATTGCGGCCGGACGACCGGTGGTGGCGACGGCATTTCCTCACGCAGTTGAGCTGCTCTCGAGCGGCGCCGGACTCGTGGTCGACCACGATGACCCCGATGCAATGGCGCTCGCACTGAGGAGAGATTCTCACCAGGCCCGAGCTGGCCGCCCAGATGGCAGCAGAGGCCTCCCGCCTTGCCCCGAGCCTTGGATGGTCGATGATCGCAGGCGAGTACCTGCGCTTGGCCGATCGCCTTCTGACGGAGCGATTGTCACTGGTGTGAACCGAGCGCTGGAAGCTCCTGAGCCGAACTTCGGCCACCTCATCTCCATGACCGATGAGCGCGGCACCTTCGAGCACGCCCTCTTCAGCGAGCCCAGACCCGAGCACGGTTACTGCACCGACGACATGGCCCGCGTGCTTGTCGTTGCGACCCGAGAACCGGAGCGCGGCATCGGCGGTGCGCGACCTGGCGCTGCTGAGTGTGCGATTTCTTCAAGAAGCGCTGGACGGCCGGGGCAAGTGCCGAAACCGAATGGACCAGATATGGAGTGTGGGAAGACGTCCCGGCACTCGATGATTGCTGGGGAAGGAGCATCTGGGGCCTGGGCACTGCCGCTTCTCGCAGCGACGACCTCCTGATACGCTGAGTTGTCCAGAAACGGGCTCGAACGAGCGATGACGCAGCGCTCACCCTGGCCGAGGGCCATGGCATTCGCCGCGCTCGGTGCTGCGAATGTCCTCAGCGTCGACCCGGACAACACGTCTGCCCGTAACCTTTTGTCCGATGCCGCCGACGCAATGACCGGGTCCCGGCCATGATGCAGGCGTGGCCCTGGCCCGAACCGCGCCTCACCTACGCGAACGCGACCCTCCCCGAGGCGATGATTGCGGCCGGCTCCGTTCTCGATCGTCCAGTCCTCCTGCGGCGTGGCTTGGACCTCTTGGAATGGCTGCTCGCTCGTGAGACCCGACATGGACATCTCTCCGTCACCCCCGTCGGAGGAAGCGGTCCCGAGGACCGGGCTCCGGGGTTCGACCAACAACCGATTGAGGCGGCAGCACTGGCCGATGCGTGTGCCCGCGCACTCGATGTTGACGGCAGCCGACGGTGGGCGGACGGAATCACCGCCGCCACAGATTGGTTTCTCGGCGACAATGACGGCGGGGTCCTCATGTGGGATCCACACACCGGCGGAGGCTTTGACGGCCTGCAGAGATCCGGCGCCAATCTCAACCAGGGAACGGAGTCGACGCTCGCTTTCCTCTCGACGATGCAGCATGCCCGGCGCACCGCCAGCGTCCTCCAATGACGTGCTCGGATCGCACGCTCGTTCGCCGCTGCTCCGGTCCATATCGCGGCTGACACGTCGCGAGTGGTCACCCGCCTCTTCGTCCCAGGTCATGAGGGCTTCGATCAGCAGGAGTCCCGGTCGAATTCCGTCTTACAACGAGTCTTGGAGCTGTCGGACGAAGAAGTGCAACAGAGTCTTGATGATGTGATGGCCCGGTTCAGTGGGCGACATCATGGCTTGACCGAAACGTTCCTTGAGCATGCCGACGAGCTTTCGGATCGCCTCAACCCCGAGCGCCGGCTGTCTCCGACCCGCCGGCTCCTCCTTGGTGCCACCTTTACGAGTGAATACGCCATCGAGGGTGCCGCCCTCTGCAATCCGAGCATGGTCATGCATCCCGACCAGGTCGGGGTCGACGCCTGGCGATGTCCGTTTCGTGATGAGCGTCCGTGCCATCGGTGAGGGTCACAGCTCCTCGATCGGATTCCGGACGGGCACGATTCAGCGCTTCGGCCGAGGTGTGAATTCGATCCCGCTCCAATCTTTGCCACGAAAGGACGCCGAGACGAGGCGATGCTCGAGGCCGAGGTATTCAAAGGAGAGCTCCGTCGGCTCCGTGCGAGCGTGGACGATGGTGACTACGTCCTCGGTCCCCTCGGACCCCAGTTCACCTCAGCAGAGTTGGAGGTGCGACTGGGCCTTCTCGAGGATCACGTTGCCACCCGAAAGCAGGCGAGGAGGACCATCGGCCAGATTCGCAGGGTCGCCGAGCGGAGCTACGGCGTCAGATTCGAGAGCGACACGCCATTGAGCGAACGGGTGCTCCTGCCGGCCATGAGCGCCGAATCAAAAGGCATGGAGGACGCCCGTTTCGTGCGATTCTCCGACGAGGATGCCAGCGTCACCTACTACGCCTCCTACACGGCCTTCAACGGCACGGACATCGGCCAACAATTGCTTGAAACGAAGGATTTCGTACACTTCACCTCTTCGCCGATGGCGGGCGCCGCGGCGGCCAACAAGGGTCTGGCCCTCTTCCCTCGCCGGATCGGCGGGAGGTTCGCCGCCCTCTCTCGATCTGATCGGGAATCGAACACCATCACCTATTCGGAGAACCCACATCGCTGGGAAGAAGGGCTGGCGTGCCAGACGCCCGACGAGATCCTGGGAGGTCGTTCAACTGGGGAACTGTGGGTCGCCCATCGAGACTGAGGTGGGCTGGCTGGTGCTCACCCACGGCGTCGGTCCCATGCGTACCTACAACATCGGGGCCCTTCTGCTCGACCTCGAAGACCCCACTCGGATCATTGGGCGGCTGCGCGAGCCACTCCTCAGCCCAGCTCGTGATGAGCAGGACGGTTACGTGCCCAATGTCGTCTACTCCTGCGGCGCTCTCCTCCATGCGGGCAGCCTGGTCATTCCCTATGGAATGGGCGATTCTGCGATCGGGGTGGCGACCGTGCCTCTGGATGAACTCCTGGGCGCCCTCAGTGCCGAGCCCGATTGACTCAAATGCCACCACACACCGATTGGAGAGCGCGATGCCTGACAGATCCCCCCAGAAGCCATCGGGAAAGAAGCCCGGAAAGTCCCTCAAGGAGAAGAGAGGGGCAAAGAAGGAGAAGCGGGAAGAGCGAGACAAGAAGGCTGATCGCCTGGGACTGGGGCGTTGAAAGGCTCGTGCGCATTGCGGTACTCGCACCAATTTCGTGGCGTGTCCCCCCGCGCCACTACGGACCATGGGAGCTCTTTGCTTCGCTCTTGACCGAAGGGCTCGTATCCCGGGGCCACGATGTGACGCTCTTCGCCACCGGTGACTCGGAAACCTCCGCTCGTCTGCGCAGCGTGATCCCTCGAGGCTGGTCGGAGGACCCCGGCGTCAATCCGAAAGTCGCCGAGTGCCTTCACATTTCGGAGGTATTCGAGCGGGCGTCGGAGTTCGACGTGATCCACAACAGCTTCGATTTCTTGCCCCTCACCTACTCCGGGCTGATCTCGACCCCGGTGATCACCACAATCCACGGGTTCTCTTCGCCAGACATCGTGCCGGTGTACGCCAAGTACAACCACAGCACATTCTTCGTCGCCATCAGCGATGCTGACAGACATCCCGCCCTCGACTATGTGGCCACCATCCATCACGGGATCGACATCGGCGCTTTCACGTTCAACCCGGCGCCCGGCTCCTATTTGGCGTTCTTCGGACGCATTCACCCAGACAAGGGAGTCGTTGCCGCCATCGAAGCAGCGAAGGAGGCCGGGGTCCCGCTTCGGATAGCCGGAATCATTCAGGACGAGGCGTACTTCGAAAAGGAGGTCGTGCCACGTCTTGACGGGGACCGCGTGCAGTTCGTCGGATCTGTCCGAGCCGAGGATCGCTCATCGTTCCTCGGCGGTGCCGATTGCTCTCCTTCACCTGGTCGACTTCGACGAGCCGTTCGGGCTCTCGGTCGTGGAGGCGATGGCCTGTGGCACCCCGGTGATTGCCTTCGACCGAGGTTCCATGTCAGAGATCATCATCGAAGGTTCGACGGGTTCGTCTGTGACTGACGTCGAATCGGCGGCCAAGGCGGTCATGAGGATTGGTCAATTCGACAGGGCAACAGTCCGAACCCTGGCGGTCCAGCGATTCAGCAGCGATCGCATGGTCGATGAGTATGTCGCGGCCTATACGCATGCAATAACCGAATCACACCGACGCTCGTGGTGAGAGCCGGTCACCGATCGACCACGACGTCCAGATCGGCTCCGCGAACGCAGCCGGTAGGACAAGGAAGGGATACGTCACATGTCAGGTATCGCAGTACCCCCGCCCTGCTCAAGCTGTGGGGCCCGCCGAGTTGACGAGTACACGTACTATGGCTGTCCCGATGGCGCCTCCAGCCACGCACACCGCCATTGGGTATGCGCCGCGTGTGCATTCGAATTTGTCACGAGCTCCGACCTTTAAGAATCCGTCCCGGGGTCGCCGGTTGCTGGAGGCGAGACCCTGTGAGGAACTCAACCCTGCCATCACCACCCGGTCTCTCCCCACTCCCAGAGGGCGTGGAGCACGACGTCCGACTTCTCAACCTGTGGAAGATGTCCGACGTCGGTGAGGACCTGGAAGCGGGCCATCGGGATCGCGTTGGCATAGGCCCGCCCGTACTCGGGACTGGCGATACGGTCGCTGTCGCCCCAGAGCACGAGCGCGGGAATCTCCACCTCTCCGAGACGTTCGGCGAGCGGGGGATCGTTCATCGCCCCGCCGGTGTAGGTGGCGAGGGCTGACCGATTGGCCGCCGCCGCGGCCGGGGCGGCGGGCGGCATGCCGCTCGGATCCATTCGGAAGGGATCCGGATTGCGGAAGGCTCGCTCGAGAAACTCCTCGTAGCCCATCGTGAAGAAGTCGGCGACCGGTTGGTCGGCGACCTCGATGCCGACGGCGTCGAGCAAGACGATGCCGCTGATGCGAGGCGACTCGACGAGGGCCATCTCGGCCGTGATCCACCCGCCGATCGAGTTCCCGACGACCGTGACATCACGCAGGTCGAGGGCGTCGAGCAGTGCGACGTAGAGCACCGCGAGACGACGAATTGTGTCGAGCTTCTCCGGTCGGGTCGTGGCACCGAAGCCCGGGTGGGTCGGAACGAGGACCCGAGCTGGGTGGGACTCGGCGAACAGCCGACCGAAGCGGGTCATGGTGTCGGGTCCGCCACCTCCATGGAGCAGTAGGAAGGGCTGACCAGGACAGGCGTCCTCGAAGGAGATCTCGACCGGTCCGACGTCATGGAGGGCCACCGTCTTCGTGAGGGTGGTGATGGTTCGTCCTCCTTCCCGGCGGCGACGAGGGTTTCGGCGGCGGAGCGAGCTCCGGCTGGTCGGCTCCCTGAGTGCAGCGAATGAGCCTTGAGGACAATACCGACCAGCACTCCAACATGCCGGACCGCGTGCCGGCGCCGGCCTGGAGACGGGCGAACGCCTAGTGCCGGCCGGTGTAACTGATGGCGTTCAATCGCTTCCTCGGTCCGGCCAAGTAGAAGGCGGAGACGGCTGCACCGATGGCTCCGAACAGGAGCCACGCACCAACCATGCCGGCAATCCAAAGTGCCTTCCATTTCCCTGCCAGCGCCACAGCGGGACGTCTGGCCACGTCGATGATCGCCCAGACGACGACCGCGAGCGACGCAAGGGTGATGAAGACAAACAGTACGTTGCCCATGTTTCCTCTCTTCAACGAAGCGTGGTCGACTTCAGAGTCCGCGATCCTCGCTCAAATGGCTGTTCTACCCCCCGAACCTTTGAGAACCATCAGAAGTCCGTAAGTGTCACATCAAAATACGATCAGTTTCGGGCCGGGTTGTCGTTCCAGCTGACAGCAAGCCCGCCGTTTGATCGTGCGGGCTCGTTGCGCCGATCTTGAAGGGCATGACGACGGGCCGGAAGTGGCCGGAGGAGGAACCGAACCACCCGACCGCGTGCCTACCGCCGATATGCGCACAAGCACTGGCGGAACGATTGGAGGTGCAGTGCCACAACCATGCCCGCGGCCCACCGAGCCGGGATCGAGCGTCACAGAGAAAGGCCTCCGAACCTTCGGCACGGCACGGGATCCTGCGTACCTCTGGCCAGGGCTGGGGCCGCACAGCAAGTGACCAGGTTGTCCAACGATGGATCCAAGGACACTCCAAGGAGAGCCTCCCATACTGCAGGAGTGACACATTCGTTATCCGTAGATCCGACGAGATCGGGCCCACCGGCGTGGAGCTCGGCCGAATCGACCAAGAGGACGCCGTCATGACCTCGCTGTTACTCGGTCCACCGGAGATGACCTCGGGCAGCAGTACCCGAGCCAGCGAGATCGCTCATGCTGCCGGCGATTTCGATCGAGTCACCGACGCAATCGAGATGGATTCCTCCCAGCTCCTCGCGATCGCCGGGGAGCTCGTCCACCGCGCGCAACAATGGCCGGGTATGAGGGAACCGACCCGGCGAGTGTGGGAGCTCATAACTGCGTGTCAGGCCTTCGAAGCCTGGGTCATCGGCTGGCCTCCTGGCGGGGCCATCGAGCTGCACGATCACGGCGGGAGCGGCGGCGCGGTAATGGTGGCGGACGGCGAGCTCGTCGAGATGGCGGTGACGGAGGACCGGCGAGGGGCTCTCTCGACGACGAATACGGTGTTGCCAGCCTCGGCATCGGTCACCTTCGGCACGGACCACGTGCATGAGATCGTGAACCTGGGACCTGGTCCGGCCATCAGCGTGCATGTCTATGCCCCACGCCTCACAACAATGACCTACTACAACTTCAGCAACGGGCTCCTTGAGGCCAGAGCCACGGTCCGCTACCAGCTCGGAACGGCGATCCCATGAGCCGCCACCCAGAAACAACCCGGAGGATGACTTCCGTGACGACTGTATGAGGCAGAATCGCCGATTGCTTCGTCCCGTGACGCATGACGTTCGACGGTGCTAAGAGGGCCGCACGAGGGGAACACTGGAGGGCATCCGGTGAACGATTCCGGGGGCGAGACACGATCTCGGCGCAACGCGGCGCACACCCTGCCAATCGGCACTTCACCGTCCTCCGGATCGTAGGCGGCGGGCATCTTTTGGCTGAGCGAGTGCCACGAGACGCAGTACTTCGCCGCCTTCGGTTCGCCTGAATGGCGCACGGCCCTCGCAGAGCCAATGCCGGGTTGGGACATCGTCAGAGTGTGACCTGGGCCGGGAAGCGCCCGGTCTCTGCGTAGAACGGATGGAGGACGTCCCGACGTCTTGTCTCCGCATCTCAGAGGTCGAGAAGCAAGGTCATCGGAATTGGACCAAGAGGCGTTTCATGACGGCAGCCGTCACGTCTCGGGGAACCGACGGCGGTCAGACAGCGACGCTCAATCGCTCCCTGGCGGATGTTCTGGAGCAACGAGGATGGGGCGTCGGGTATGCGACGCCAGAGCGTGGGAGACACTGCCAAGCAGAGTGCTACGGAGAACGCCCCGGCCCCGTTGACCGCACACGATCAAGCGTGCTGAGAGGTCGTCCGCTGCCTCCAAGATGGCCTTGGGGAATCCCTTCGAAAGACTCCCTGGTCATTGGCGAGGCTTCATATCCGTGCTCCCTCCCCCGGAGGGCACCCTCTTCCGCGACTGACCTTGCAAAGGACTCTTCCTCGGCATCCAAATCCGCCCCCCCAGTGGTATTGCCCGCGGCGAAGGCGCCAGCGAGAGCCAGGCGCGTTGCGACGGTTTCCCACACCGTGAGCACAACGGCGTCCACCGGTCGGTCGATCAGATCCGCCGCGGCTCTCAGAGCTTCTCGCGATCCGTCAGAACCGTCGAAGCAGAAGAGTACGGGACCATCGTGGCTGCCTTCCGTCATGACATTTGCCCCTTTCTCTTTGCAAGACCTCGGACGCTACCCAAGCCGACGATCGAAGCGGCTCCTACCCATTCCCGGCTCCTTGATCCGTGATCAAAAAGCCCTCTGAGTTCGCTTACTCGCCGATTCCGTAAAGAAAATCGTCGAGTGTTCTCCAGCCGTCCTCGGTAATCCGCCGCACGTCGGGGTGCGCGGCCACGACTACGGTCACCCCGTCCGGGTCGCGGCCTGCCACTGCAGTCCACTCGCTGTGATCACGCCGGCTGACGAGAAGTTTCCGAGAAGCCAGATCGCTCGCAATCCGCTCCAGTTGATCGGCTGACTCGACCTCCAATAGGAAGGCTCGCAGACCGATATGGCGAGCTCCTCCGATAGGACTGCTCCCAAACGCTCGCAACACGATGACCTGAGGTTGGTCGTTCCCTGGAGCTTTCACCGCCGCCAATTGGTCCTTTTGGGACAGTACCGTGAAATCAAGCACTTCGCGATAGAAGTCAATCGATCGGTTCAGGTCAGCAACGTTCATCACGACACCCTGAAAGTTCATCCTTTGCTCCTCGCCTTCAGTAGAGCGGAGGCACCATGCGAAGCCCCCGGACGCCCACGCTGCACCTTCTCCCGGAGTTGGCCCGGTCTACCGGTTGATGAGCCAACTGTACGTACTCTTGGGTGATCCCGCGAGGTTCTCGGTTCTCGAAACTCTCACGGCGAGCGCTGTTGCCGGGCCTGGTTGGGAAGGGCGGCCAGAACGACCAGGCCGGCACGCCCGCGGACAACCGGACTCTCCGCCGATCACAGTCATTGACGCCACCGGCACTTACCGCCGAGCGACAGGTGGGCGTGGAGCGGGCAGCGGCGCTATCACCTCCGTCTTTTTGCAGGGCGCAGAACGTTCCGTGCAATGACCACTGGGCCGGTCTCCTCGTGAGATCAGTTGTCGTACCGGAGGGACGACCCTCCCCCGGTGATCGAGATCGGCAGTCACTCGAAGATGTAGTCGTTGCCGTCCACATGGCGGGTCCATTCCCAGTAGAGGTCGAGGGGCCACGGGGACAGTGTGAAGACCTTGCCGGCGGGGTTCTTATAGTGGCTGTGTTTGATCGAGGGATGTGACCACACCATCTGGCCGATCTCCGCCTGGTAGCGCTCCGCGTAGCGAGCGTGAGCCTCGGTCGTAACCTCGCACGTCCGCGCCCCCAGGGTCAGGGTCTCACGAATCGCCTCCATGGCGTAGTGGACCTGGAACTCGGAGTGATAGAAGAGGCTGGCCCCGGCGGCGAGGTTCGTACCCGGACCGTAGACGCAGAATAGGTTTGGGAAATTCGCGATGGTGATACCCAGGTACGCCGTCGGCTCGTCGCCCCATTGATCACGGAGGGAAATTCCACCCCGACCCGTCACATCCATGGAGGCAAGAAAGTCATTGTGCCGGAATCCGCTCGCGAAGCAGATGATGTCAGCGGGAGTGTGGGTGCCGTCAACCGTTACAACACCATCGGGCACGACTCTCGCGATCGCAGTGCGGACGAGCTCGACATTCGGACGCTGTAAGCACCGCAACCATGACCCGTTATCCTGCAGGACGCGCTTGCCGAGCGCTGGGTAGTCGGGCACGACCTTCGCCGCCAGGTCGGGCCGTTCCGCGATTATCGACTTCATCCAGGCGAGAAGTGCATCCGCCCGGGTGGCGTTCACGACGTTGACCGACCGACCTGTCTGATCCTCGTACCCGGGTTCAACCCGATATGGGTCCATGCCGGCAGCAATGCCGCCGAAGGTCATGATGAACCTGTACCACCGCCCATAGAACGGGAGGTGCCGCAATGCCCATCTGTCCCCCGGCGGTACCGACGCGTGGTACAGCGGATTCGGGATGATCCACTGAGCGGTGCGCTGGAAGATCGTGAGTCGCTCGACCTCGCCAGCAATGGCCGGACCGATCTGGAACCCACTCGCGCCGGCACCGACCAAAGCGAACCGTTTGCCGGTCAGCTCGAGACCGTGGGGCCACCGAGCCGAGTGAAACGACCGTCCGCGGAACGTATCCATCCCCGGTATGTCAGGTAGCTTCGGGATATTCAGAGACCCGACGGCGCTGACCACAAATCTGGCGTCGATGACCTCCTCTGTCCCATTGGGCCCACTGACGTGAACACTCCACCCAGCATGCTCGTCATTCCAACGCAGCTTGGTGACGGCAGTGTCGAACTGGCAGTGCGGCTGCAGATCGTATTTCTCGACAATGGCGGTGAAATACTCGAGCAGCTCGGGCTGCTGGCAGTAGAACTCGCTCCAGTGATCGGTTGGCTCGAACGAATAACAGTACTGATGGCTGCCGATATCGACTCGTGCTCCCGGGTAGCGGTTCTCCCACCACGTGCCGCCGGGACCTGGGTTCTTCTCGATGATGACGAACGGCAGGCCTGCTTGCCTAAGGCGAATGCCAGCAAGAATCCCGGCCATACCGCAACCGATGACGACGACCGGACACGCCGCCTTGACGTCCTCTGGTATTTCGTAGCCCCAGGCGATAGCGCCCGTATCAGCACCCTCGAACTGCAGGTCGTCGAAGAAGAGACCCGCAAGACGACCCTCCACAGCCCGGCAGCCAAGAAACGACATCATCTCCTGCAACAGCTCACGCGGCAGCTCCTTCGGCTGGCAGCCGCCGTCGCGGTACCGCGCGAATCGCCGGCAGAGCCAGGCGACGAACCTGCGCCTGTTCATCTGCTGGGATGCCGCTCTGTATGTCCAGCGACACTGCGACCCGTGGACGAATGTCGCCACGTATCCACGCAGGATCGCCTGTCATGTGCACCAGGGAACACAAGAGCGCAGGGACACTCACGTCCTGAAGCGCCGCCGTGATCACCGGGTCGTCATCGTTAAACGCCTCAGCTGCGTGGGGGTTTCGAGTCATTCGCGCCTCGGAACCGAAGCTGCCAGCAGCGACCAGCGGACCGCGGCGGAAACGTTCGACGCCCCTCGGGCGAGGGACGTGACGAGCCCGGCCCGGGCCTGTCGACGAGGAATTGCAGCCGGTCGGGACACGCCCCCAAATATATGGTCTGTGTCTGGGCAACGGGGAGGGAGGATCGCATGGACGATTTGAGGTTCGACGGTCGAGTGGCGATTGTCACCGGGGCGGGGCGAGGAATCGGCTTTGAACATGCCCGGCTACTGGCGTCACGCGGCGCGCACGTGGTTGTCAACGACCGGGGCGTCGGTATCGATGGAAGCGGTGGAGATGCCGGACCAGCCCGGCGGGCTGCCAAGGCGATAGCCGCCACCGGTGGTTCGGTTGTGGCTGATGCCTCTGACATCTCGACCCCGCAGGGAGCCACGCAACTCGTCGAGCTGGCCCTCGAGGCGTTTGGTCGGCTGGACGTGCTGATCAACAATGCGGGCATCTACAACACGGACGAGTTCCCCGATATCGAGCTTTCCGACCTGCGGCGGCACCTCGATGTGCACCTTATCGGCAGCTTCTTGACGGTCAAGTCCTGCTGGCCCCACATGGTGGCGAGCGGTTACGGGCGGATCGTGCTCACGACTTCCACGGGAGCTCTGGGGATGCGCAGCCTCACGGCCTATGGAACCGCGAAGGCAGCGGTCATCGGCCTAACCCGAGCCCTCTCGGCAGTCTCTGCTGGCCACAGTTTCGACATCAAGGTGAACGCTTTGGCGCCCATGGCGAATACGCGCATGATGTCAGCGCGGGAGCTGGGCGGGGCCGACCCGGATCCCGAACCGGAACGTCACCCGGCGCTTGTCGCTCCCATGGCCGCGGTGTTGGCGCACGAATCCTGTCCGGTCGAAGGCGAGGTCCTTATGGCGGGAATGCGACGCTACAGCCGCCTGTTGCTCGCCGAGACCGACGGCTACGTCCATGATGGTCTGGACGTGAGCCCGGAGTTGCTGGTTGAGCGGTGGGACACCATCTGTGACCCATCCGATCACGAGACGATCGAGAGCACTGACAGCTGGGTTGCCCGTAACAGTCGGGCGATCGCGGCCAATCCGATCGCCTGAGAAGGACCCATACCTCGCTGCAACCGGTCCGTATCAGCTGCCCTAGGTGCCGGTGAACCTGCATCGGTCCTCCTGGCTCGACTACCCATATCGAGAAAGACCATGCCCGTCTGCGGGACGAGGAAGCCGTCCCCCCTTCGCTGCCGGGAGCGGGATAAGTAGGTCGTTGCCAAGGGCGCACATAGGCTGCGACGACTATGCAGGTCGTTATCACCGGATCGAGCGGACCGATCGGCCAAGCACTGGGCTCCCATCTCGTCAGTTCCGGCCACCAGGTCGTGAGGGTCGTGCGCCGCCCGGTTCGGCCGGGTGAGGTCGCCGTTGCTTGGGACCCAGAGGCCGGCACGATCGATGCCCATGGCCTCGAAGGGGCCGACGCGGTGGTACACCTGGCCGGCGCAGGTGTGGGCGAAGGCCGCTGGACCGAGTCCCGTAAGCGGCTTCTCGTCGAGAGCCGTACCCGCTCCACTGCGCTGCTCGCGGGTGCGTTGGCTGCTCTGGATCACCGGCCTGCGGTGCTGGTGAGCGCTTCGGCCATCGGGTTTTACGGTGACCGAAGCGACGAGATCCTCACAGAGCAGAGCCCACCGGGTGACGACTTCCTCGCATCGCTCTGTGTCCGCTGGGAAGCCGAAACTTCCCCCGCGGCAGAGGCCGGCGTCAGGGTGGTCTGCGCTCGTACCGGCCTTGTCTTGACCAATGACGGCGGCGCGCTCCCGAAGCTGTTGCCGCTGTTCAAGCTCGGCCTGGGCGGAAGGTTCGGATCCGGTGCCCAGTGGTGGAGCTGGATCACCCTCGACGACGAGATCCGGGCTCTTGCGTGGCTGCTGGAGAATGACATACGCGGGCCGGTGAACCTGACGGCGCCGAATCCCGTCACCAACCGGGAGTTCACCCGGGTCCTCGGCGCGGCGCTGTCCCGACCGGCCCGGTTACCTGTGCCCAAGTTCGGCCCGAGGTTGCTGCTGGGGTCCGAGCTTGCCGACGCCCTTCTCTTTACCAGCGCCCGGGTGCAGCCCGCAGTCCTGGAATCGAGCGGGTTCGCCTTCTCCCACTCCGATCTGGACGTGGGTCTAAGAAACATACTGAAACCGCCCGCGTCGTGAGGAAATGCTGAGCAACACGTGGCGATTCCCGCCGATCTGGGGATCACAAAGGAAACCTGCCATCCGGTGGCCGACGACCATCCAAGATTATCCACGGCGGTTCCTAAGCTACGTGACGGCCCCATATCGCCCGGCCGGGGCCGTGTTCCGGGTTGTCAGGGCTGATACGGACGAGCTTCACCCCAACCCCATCGAGGCACGGGAGCATGCTCGATGATGTCGGCGTCCTGCTGTGAGTTACCCAACGCCAGGCGGGTGCCCCATTCGAGATACGCCACGAGGGCTGCACGAAACTCTGGGTCGTTGGGCATGTGGGCGTCGTCGGCGGCCATGCTCATCAGCGAGGCGAACCGGAACCGCTGTTCATCGGTGATGCCGAGCTGCAAGTGCTTCTGCAACATTCGCTCGTATCCACCAAGTTCGTTGGTGTAATCCGACGGACCGCCGAACACCTCGCACCACCAAGTGGCCACGTTGCGACGATGCTCCTCGTGCACGCCGCCGGGAAAGAACGGGGTGAGCAGGTCATCCTGCTCAACTCGGTCATAGAAGGCGTTGATCATCCGGTCGAAAGATGTACGGCCACCCGCCCATTCGAAGAGCGTGGGGTACTCAGCCATATGAGCAATGTAATCATCCTCCACATGATCTCGACCAGCCGCCGGGGTGCCCCATATCGCCCGTGGTTGAGGGCACGGCTCTCAAGGCCATCCGTGCGGTAGTCGGTGCCCGCCTTCGAGTGGGAACCGATTCGGTCTGTTGGATGTCCGACTAGGTCAGCCGATGCCGACCACCGGCTGGTTGAGGGGTTTGCCGCCCATCGAACCGTAGAAGGCGGCGTTCCCGAAGGAGAAGATCCCACCGTCGGAAGCCACGAGGTTGTAGCCACCGTTGTCCGGTGTGACCTGCATCCCGACGACCGGCTTGTTGAGGGGGGTTCCGCCCATGGACCCCTTGAAGGCGGCATCACCGAAGGCGAAGAGGCCGCCGTCGGCGGCCACGAGGTAGTAACCGGCACCACTTGGCGTGGCGGCTCCGCCGACCACCGGCTGGTTGAGCCGGACGGCACCCTCCGAGCCCCAGAAACGGGCATCGCCGAAGGAGAACACTCCGCCGTCCGAAGCGAACAGGTCGTATCCGTTGCCGTCCGGTGTCACCGCACCGCCGACGATGGGCTTGTTGAGCGGCGTGCCGCCCATGGACCCGTGGAAGTGGGCGTCACCGTAGGCGAACACCCCACCATCGGCGGCGAACAGGTAATAGCCCCTGCCGTCGGGAGTCGCCGCCATCCCGACGATCGGGGCATTGAGCGGCGTGCCGCCCGTGGACCCGTAGAACTGAGCGGTCCCGAAGCTGAAGATACCGCCATCAGACGCCACCTCCCAGTAGCCGGGAGTCAGTGGGGTCGAGGCGATGCCGACCACCGGCTTGTTGAGGGGTATGCCGCCCATGGACCCGTAGAACCCGAAGGCGCCGAATGTGAAGATGCCGCCGTCCGCGGCCACCTCGCGGTAGCCGCCGAGGTTGGCCCCGATCTGGTCGGCGGGCGTGTCGTCGGAGATGCGAACCAACTCACCGCCAACGTTCACACCGGGCGGCAGATTGGGGTCGTTGGATCCCTGAAAGATGGTCCAGTTGGTCGCGTAGATCGAGCCGTCCCGCGCCACGGCGATGCCACCCGGATACTCCAGGCCAGTGCTCGCGAGGGTCGTACGAGTCCCGTCGGCGTTGACTCGGATCAGGGCGCCCGGAGTCGGCATGCCGCCCGGATCGGTGTCGGCAAAGCCAGCCTGGTCCATTTCGAGCACCAATAGCCGACCGGCCTGGTCGAAGGCGATGTCGCCGATCATCGTGAACCCTGACTGGTATTGCGTGAGCTGGCCATTGGCGTAGCGGTAGACGCTCGCCGCACCCACGTTGTTGGGGGCGCCGCCCAGCTCACCGATGTAGAGGGCGCCGTCGGGGCCCACGGCGAGCGAGGTCGGAACGGCCTGCGCCTGGACAGGACTCCCCGAGACAGTCTCGGTGACGAGGGGCAGCACTGCCAGAGTGCTCAAAGTTCCGTTCTTGTAGAGGAGGACGTCGTTGGCTGCGGCGTCCGCGATGGCGAGGCCACCGGCGTAGGGCGTGATGCCGTAGGGATCGGAGTCGATGGGGGGGTTGCCGGGTCCACTGCCGGCACCGTGGTCCGGATTGTTCTGGGCTTCGTAGGTCCCGAGATAGGCCTCGGCGGTCGGCGCACCGCCCGCCAACGGGGCGGACAGCAGGCTGCCGAGGAGGGTCCCCGCCGCTCCGTAGGTCTGGGCGCCCGTCGTCTGGTCGATGCCGGAGTTCTGGGTGAGGAACTGGATTTGGCCGTTGACGATGGTGATCCCCGACGGACCGCTCGCACCGGGGCTGCCAGGGCCGCCGTTGATGGAGGGCAGGTTCCCGACCACCGTCGAGACCTGGCCGCTCGGCGTCACCCGGGCGATAGCACCCGACGGGTTCGCGCACGCAGGCTCGGCGCCGTCGGTGCACCCGGTGGGCACCTCATTGGTGCCGGCCTCGGTCACGAGCAGGTTGCCGTCGGGACCGATGACCAGCTTGCGGGGCTGGTTGAGGCCGGTCGCCACGATCTGCACGTTGGCGGGAAGGGCATTCGGCGACACAGCGTGGGCGCTTACCCCTCCACCTGTCAGGTGAACGTGACCGAAAAGGCCGGTCGGGACAGGGGCAGCAGAGGCCGCGGATGGAACAAGGAGCACCGATGCTCCGACTGCCCCGACCAGAAGGGTGAACCGGCCCTGTCGAATGCGACGCCTCATGGACGAACCTCCTTGCTGTCTGTGATCTGCTGTGGTTGCCGAGAAGGGGACAAGATCGCCGCACAGTAACCCGCTTCGCGCAGGTTTGCACGGGCCGGGACGACGACCGGGACCTACTGCTGTTGCCAGCCACTACACCGTCGCCCACGTGCGCGCCGACCCTCAGCTCGGGTCCACCATCTCGAAAGCGCGGGACCGCCACTGGGCGTGAGCCATGCCCTCAACCCACAGGCAATCTGAGGCACCGGGCTGTGCGAGCCTTAGCACCGTGACGAGTCCCGTCGGCCCGCGTGTCGAGATTCCGGAAGCCCTGGTCTCCTGGCACCACAAGTTCTTCGGCCAGACCGCTCGCGCCTGGATCGATGCATTGCCAGACCTCGCCGCAGGCCTGCTGGACCGCTGGCAGCTGCAGCCCGACGGAGCTCCAACCTGCGGTGCCTGGGCGCTCGTGTTGCCCGTCGTGCGCGCAGACGCCACGCCCGCGGTACTCAAGCTCCAACCCGTCACCGACCACACCGTCGGCGAGCCCGACGCACTGCGGGCGTGGAACGGAAACGGCGCCGTACGCCTGCTGGACCACGACCCCGAATCGGGTTCGATGCTGCTCGAACGCCTCGACGCCGACCGCTCACTGGCCACCGTCCGCGACGACCTGGCCGCCCTACAGATCCTCTCCGAGCTCCTCGCCCGGCTCAGCTCCGTTCCCGCACCCGCCGGCATGCGTCGGCTGTCCGATTTCGGCGCCGATCTGCTCGACCGTGCACCACGCGCCTTGACGCTCGTGAGCGATCCATCGCAACACCGCCTCATCCAAGCCTGCGCTTCCGCGCTCGAGGAGGTGCTCTCAGAAGCCGGCGACCGCCTCGTGCACGAGGATCTGCACTTCGACAACATCCTGGCACCACACCCGGCCGACCAGCGAGAGCCCTGGTTGGCCATCGACCCCAACCCAGTGGCCGGCGATCCCGGCTTCGCGCTCCTCGCGGCACTGCACAACCGCTGGGAGGAAGCTGTCGCCACTGGCGACGTACCGCGGGCGATCCGCCGTCGCTTCGACCTGATGACCGACATCCTCGGACTCGACCGGAACCGCGCAACCGCGTGGACACTGGCCCGCGTCCTGCAAAACACACTCTGGGACATCGAGCACGACGACACCATGTGGCACACCGAACCAGACCGAACTATCGCTCAAACCCTGCTCGACACAGCGGGCTGAGGCTGCTGATTGCCGGCCGCATCTGCCATGCGCACCAATCGTCCCAATGTGCCTGATTCGTTCTGGGCGCCCCCCGCCACATTTCACCCAGGCCCCCAAAAGCCCCGCCTCCTCCAGCGTGCGTCCCCTCCGCCCCGCTTCTCGGGTGGGTGCGTCCGGGCCTTATCGCCGCGCCGGCGTGTGGGTTCGGCCCCATCGTGCCCGGTCGGTCGGTGCGGGTCGGTCGGGGGCTGCGTGGCGGTTCTGGCCCGCGCGCCTCCGGTCCTCCTCTCTCCCGGAAGAGCCCAAGATGAGCGGAAGACGGGATTCGAACCCGCGACCCCTTGGTAAAGCGGTGATTTTCGTCCGTTCAGGTCTGGCATGTCGCCTGAAGTGCGGGTCCGTCCGCAGTTTGCACTACACCGATCCAGCCCGTCGCGAGAGAGAACGCTCTACTCTCGAGAGGAATCCCTCAGGAGTGACGATCTCGTCGGCAGAACTGCGTCAATCAATTCACGGGGCAGCGTGAGATCCCTCTCGAAGGGTGACGCAAAGACCAACCTGGTTCGTCAACGCCTACCGCAACAATCATCCGAAGAAGACCTCAGCTTCCGCATAGAGCTCCGGTGGCACCAGCTTGATCGTTGACATCGCTTCAGAGAGTGGCACGAGGTCGATGGAGGTGCCATGCAGGGCCACCATCTGTCCAAAGCGACCGTCATGAAGGGCGTCTATGGCATGTAGCCCAAATCTCGTGGCGAGCACCCGATCAAACGCTGTTGGGCTCCCACCACGCTGCACGTGTCCGAGGACAGTGGCGCGGGCTTCCTTCCCGGTGCGTTCTGCGATCTCGGACTCCAAGAGGTTGCCGATCCCAGAGAGTCGCACGTGGCCGAAAGGGTCCACTTCGCCACTCCGCGGTGGCAACGTACCCTCTTGGGGACGTGCTCCTTCGGCAACGACGATGATCGGCGCATAGTGACTTGCAAATCGATGCTCGATGAACGCGCACACTTCCTCGATGTGGAACGGACGTTCGGGAATGAGTATGGCGTTTGCACCTCCGGCGACGCCAGAGTGCCAGGCAATCCAACCCGTGTCACGTCCCATGACTTCGACGATGAGCACACGGTGATGACTCTCCGCCGTCGTGTGCAGTCGATCGATGGCTTCAGTGGCAACAGTTACGGCGGTGTCAAAACCGAACGTGTAGTCGGTGGCTCCGAGATCGTTATCGATGGTCTTTGGCACGCCCACGACAGGAAGGCCGATCGCGGCGAGCTTGGTCGCCACGCCCAGCGTGTCCTCACCTCCGATGACAACGAGGCCTTCCACACCCATGCGACTGACGGTGTCGAGAATGAGGCGTTCACCGTTGTCGTCTCTATAGGGATTGGTTCGGCTGGACCCCAGGATCGTGCCTCCCCGCGGGAGAATGCCCCGCACAGCGGCGACATCGAGTGGCATGGAGTCGCCTTCCAAGGGTCCTCGCCATCCGTCACGAAATCCAACGAACTCGTCACCGTAGACCTGGACACCCTTGCGTACGACGGCTCGGATCACGGCGTTCAGACCCGGGCAGTCGCCGCCACCAGTCAATACTCCTATACGCACAGACGGAGCGTACCCAGGGCCCGGGTCCCCCGGAAGTTGCTCGTCTCTGACGAGTTGGGGCCATCGTTCTCCGCATCGCACTGCTCGCTTGCAGGCCATCTCTCTGGTCTTTCGCTTGGGTCGGGTCGGTAGGATCAGAAGCGACTCCCCTCTGCTTGGACGGAGGCTCTGATGACCGCATTGATGACGATGGAGCACGCGGGTGGGGCTGGGACCCCCGTTGATGTGGCCAACTACAGCCGGCGGTGGTGGATTCTCGCTGTGTTGGGGATCGCCCAGCTGATGGTCATTCTCGACAGCACCATCGTGAACATTGCCCTCCCCACCGCCCAACACGATCTGCATTTCTCCAACGCCGATCGTCAGTGGATCGTCACCGCGTACTCACTTGCCTTCGGCAGCTTGCTCCTCCTCGGTGGTCGTATCGGGGACAAGGTAGGACGCAAGCGGGCACTCATCATTGGACTGGTCGGCTTCGCTGTGGCATCAGCCATCGGTGGTGCGTCGGTCAACTTCACGATGCTCGTCATCGCTCGAACGGTCCAGGGCGCGTTCGGAGCCCTGCTTGCCCCTTCGGTGCTGGCGCTCCTGACCACCACCTTCACTGATCCGGCGGAGCGCGGGCAGGCCTTCGGGATCTACGGCGCCATCGCTGGGGCGGGCGGCGCGCTTGGACTTCTCCTCGGCGGCATCCTGACCTCGTACGCCTCGTGGCGGTGGACGCTCTTCGTCAACCTCGTGTTTGCTGCCAGCGCGACCGCCGGAGCCCTGCTCTGGTTGAAAAACGACGAGGGGGCTGACCAGGATCCGTTGGACCTGCCCGGCCTCTTCCTCGTGGCCGGTGGGCTCTTCTGCCTCGTGTTCGGTTTCTCGCATGCCGAGACCACGGCCTGGCGGAATCCATTCACGATCGGATTCCTCGTGGCCGGGGTACTCCTGCTTGCTGTGTTCGCCTATTTCGAGACCAGAGCGAGATATCCGCTGCTCCCGCCCCGCGTCGTGCTCAATCGAACCCGCGGCGGATCCATGTTGGCAATGCTGTTCGCCAGCGTCGGAATCTTCGGTGTGTTCTTGTTCTTGACCTACTATCTCCAGGACACGTTGGGATTCAGCCCGGTGAAGACCGGCATCGCGTTCCTCCCACTGGTAGCTGCCTTGGCCACGATGGCCCAGGTTTCCAATCGCATTCTGTTGCCGCGATTCGGACCAAAGCCGATCGTACCGATCGGGTTGCTCGTGTCAGCTGCGGCGCTTTTCGGACTACACCTAGTCGGACTGCATTCGTCGTACGTCAGTCACGTGCTCCCTTATCTCCTCGTGTTGGGAATCGGGTTCGGACTGAGTGTGTCCCCCGCCTTCAGTACCGGCACCCTGGGGTTGGCGCCCCAAGACGCGGGCGTGGGTTCGGCCACCCTCAACACGGCGCAACAAGTGGGGGGATCCATCGGCACCTCGCTGCTCAATACGCTTGCGGCGGGCGCTGCGACCTCCTACTTGATTGGTCGGGCACCGACCCCGGCCAATCTCCACGCGGCCCTGCTGCATAGTTACACGATGGCGTTCCTGTGGTCCTCGTTGATCTTCGTGGCCGGAGCCGTCGTTGCTGGCTTGGTGCTCCAGCGCGGCGGCCTGACAACGCTGGCCTCTGAAAATCAGACGGCGACGGTCGACCCCGGAATCGAAGAACCAGCTCGAATCCACACCTGCCGCTTACGGGTGGCTTGTCGGTGATTCTCCCTTTCGGCCGGCCAGAAGAAAAGCCGGGGAGTTACACCTGTAAGGGCGACGGGACCGTGAGGTTCCGGTACCCGAGCGACAGACGGGGACGGGACCTTTCGAGTGGAACATTGAGCGGAAGACGGAATTCGAACCCACGACCCTCACCTTGTCGAGGGTCCTGGTTTCGTCCTTGTGGGTCCCAGAGGTCCCCTGTGCCGCCGATCCGTTCGCCCAGTTTCCACCCCGTCCGAGGTGTCCGCCCCTGTAGAGAGCGCTCTATTATCGAGGCGGCAAATAACTGCTAGTCCTCCCTGCGGTCGGAAGGTGAACGCGACCTTTCCGCACACGTTCAGGGTGGCGACAAGGAAATGGGGGTAGCATTTAGGGAGCTGACCGGCCTCCTGGCAATTTGCCACCTGCAACCTTCGGCGGAAATGGCGTCGCTGTGTTGCCCGAGTTCAGCATTACCGCCCTTGACCTTCCCGACATCCATGTCGTGGCGCTGCACGGCGAATTGGACATCGTGTCCGCCGATGGCCTGGCTGATGCCCTGGTTGAGGTAGCTGGCTCTCCCGTTCTCGTCGATCTGTCGGACCTCACGTTCATGGATTGCCGCGGCATCGCCGCGCTCGTGGCAGCCAGAAACCGCATCCTGTCCAAGGGACTGGGCGAGCTCGTGGTCACGAGACCGGCGGCGATTGTCCGTAAGACTTTGGAGATCGTGGGGCTCGGAGCATGGATCATGGAGTGGTCGCCGAATTGGGGATGAAGAGACGCTCCGAGCATGACATGCGTGTCTCCTCTCCGACCGAATTGAGGCCTCGAATCGAGGAGGCGTGGTCCATCCACCCAGATTCCAGCCCGTCCAACCACGTCCCGCAGCTGTAGTAGAGCGCTCTACTATGCGAGGTCCATCGGACATCTTCCGGCTTGTGGATCCTCACATGGGGGGAATGAGTTCTGACCAGCGATCCAGCTCCCCAACATCGCCGGAAATCTCCGCACCAGGGGCACCAGATATGGGAACCCGTCGCCAGACAATGAGAAGGAGTTGTTCGGCGGTTGCACGGATCCGTACCGATGCAGCACGAGGGCTGCGGCTCACGATTCGTCCTCCCGTCTCTGAGAGATCAAGCCACCATCGGTCACCTCGATCGCTGCACTCAAAGCTCATCGTCGGTCCGGCCGCGGCATGCTGGGCAGCTCGCGACGCTGCGACGAAGACGTCGAGGAACTCATCGATCCCGTCAGCGGCGATCTGGGGTGCGACCGAGAAGTCCTGCCCTTGTGCCGCATCGGTGTCCGAACGGTGGACGACAGCTTCAAATGCCATGCGGCGTGCCCACCAGCCGACGCGACGCCCCGGCGCGAACCACGACCAACATTCGTCGTCGGCGGGGACACTCGACAGTTGCTCGAGTAGCGACGCAGTCCCAGATCGGAACCATTCGGCAAACTCGGGGGAGTGTTTCGGCGGGGTTTGCAGGTCAGCGAACAGGCCGAAGTCGGCGTCGGGTCGCCCTCGGACCACCTCGGCCACTACGTGATGCGTCCCCGCCACGTGTCGGGCAACCGTGCCGACCGTCCAGCGGTCGGACCATGGAACCGCTGCGTATCGATCGCGCTCGTACGCGTTCACGATGCGAGAGGTCTCGTCCGAGATGATGGAGAGGTAGTCGAGTGTCACGTCAGGGTGCTCCTCGAAGAGTCCGGTAGTTAATATTACGATCGTTATAGTAACTGGCATGCCCCGCCGTCAATCAGCAATTTTGCGACCTCCCCACCAGGTTCTGGCCGGGTGATGGCCCGACCACCCGATCCGAAGCGCCGCCAGGAACTTCTCGACGGCGCCTTCGACTACGTCGTCGCCAACGGCATCTCCGACTTGTCCCTGCGGCCCTTGGCTCTCGCGCTCGGAACGCAAGCACCCGTCCTTCTCCATCATTTCGGGACGAAGGAGCACCTCGTCGAGGAACTCCTGCGTCGAGTACGCGATCGATTACGAGCGCTCGGGCGCAACGCCGAGGCGGAGACCCAGCGCTCGGGGCTGGGAGCCGTGTGGACGTGGGTGTCTGATCCCGACCAAGGTCCACTGATGCGGCTGTTTTTCGAGGCGTACGGACTCGCGCTTCGTCACCCCGACCGCTACGCGGACTTCCTCAACCATGCTGTCCGTGACTGGCTCGACGAACCGCTGGCCGCCGTCGACGAGATCTCTGCCACGCTTGCGATCGCCACTGTCACTGGCCTCTTGCTCGATCTGCTCACGACAGGAGATCGCATCCGAATCGAGGACGCCATGGAGCGATTCGTCTTCCTTCTCCGCTGGCACGCCGACCAGACCGCGACGGTGCCGCAACGGATGATCGAGGGCGGCAACCGTGCGCGCTCCCAACGCGCTCAGTAGCGGGACGAGCTTCGGCGAAGTCGGCGGCGTAATGTTGGAATCACGATTCGACAGCTACGAACGGGCTTCGATTGGTATTCGGAGGAATGGCTATGCCGATATTAGGGCGGCAGGCGTCATCGAGATGGAAGCCGATTGCTGTCCTTGTTGTGGTTGGGGCCGTTGTCACCTATTCCCCATCAGTACTGGCCGCGTCAGCCTCCCAAAGTCGAGATACGAGGGCGGCCGCCCCACGAATCATCATCGACACTGATCTGTCTCTGTGGTGGGATGACGCGACGGCCATCGGCATGGCTAACGTCTTGGAGCAGCGCGGAATAGTTCGGATTCTCGGCGTAATGTCCGATGTCCGAAACCCACTGGCAGTGGCTGCCATCGATGCCATCAATACCGCGTACGGCCACCGCGATATCCCTTTGGGAGCCGTCGCCGATAGCAACGCCAATACCGCACCGCACGGCTACACCAATGTCCTGGTCAAGAAGCTGCCGCATTCGATCCGTTCGAGCGCCGACGTCTCGGGGGCCCTGCGCCTCTACCGCCGCCTCCTCGCAGAGCAACCCGATCACAGCGTCACCATCGTCGCCATCGGTGCCTACACCAACCTGGCGGGTTTGTTGCGTTCGAAGCCAGGTCCCGGCAGCTCACTCGACGGGCGTGCACTTGTCGCGCTGAAGGTAAAGCGGCTGGTGATAGAGGACGGCCTCTTTCCGGGCGGTGCTCCTCCTCTGACTAACCAGAAGCTGGATACAGCCTCTGCCCAAGAGGTCGTGACCGGAACTGATTGGCCAACGGCGATTGCCTGGGTCGACGGTTTTACTGGAATCGAGACCAAGGTTGGAGGGTCGCTGTGCACGACCGTACCGCCCGACAATCCAATGCGGATCGTTTACGAGTCGAAGTTCGGATGCGGGCCGCCAGGAGACGGGGACTGGGATGGACCGACCCTGCTCTTCGCGATCGGGGGCACACAGGGTCTGTTTTCTGAGTTGGGACGGGGCGGCGCTGCTTTCATCAACAGCGAGGGTGGGCTGTCGTGGCGAATCGATCCCAATCGCCCTTACGACTTCTACGTTCACGTTGTCGACCAGCAGGCCCTTAACCAGCGAATCAACAGCCTTATTGCCGCCAAATAGCAAAGCCTCACCGCTCGCAACTCGCTGACATGACAGCGCTGACGACCTCGGTGCAGTCACGGATACCCTCGATGGGGGGAGTAGTCCGGATTCCCAACGCACCCTTTAGAGAGTCAGGCACCCATCTGCGTAGGAAGCTCGCGAATTTGGCCTCGAGTCGATACCTGAGCGCGCAGTACACAAGCCGCGCGGGCGTCTGCGGCAGGTTTGAGTCCAAATGTCTGATGACTGACACTTCTGGGTAAACCAAGGGGTGGATGACACCGATTCAATCCTCCAAGAGTGACCCTGGTGATGAATATTCCTAATTCACAGTTTGAGTTCGATGAGTCTAATGGTGATACTCGAGAACCACAGGACCGTCGACGACAAGGCCTCCAAAGCAGCGTGCCCTCAACTCGAACTTCCGTTTCATGGACCTTCGTTGCGGTTGCAATCGTCGCCCTGGTCGTTGTCCTGGTATTCATTTTAGAGAATTTGCACGCTACTGATGCCACATTTTTCGGGGTTCATTGGCGTATCCCGCTCGGTCTCGATCTCTTGCTCGCGGCCCTGCTGGGTGCCACCGCAGTATTCGTTGTCGGAGCCGCCCGGACGCTCCAGTTGAGGCTGCTGGCTCGTCGCACCATGCGAGCAAGGGATACGCGTCTGAATCCTGCGACGATCGACGAATCAAGACAGGCGCCTAAAGCTACCCCTTCAAGAGGAGACGCCGCCTCGTGATCAAGGTATTACTCATCCTTCTATGCTTGATCCTGCCCTTCCTTGCGGTCCTCATCAAGAAGGGACCTTGCATCCAAGTGCTCTGGGCCTTTCTCCTTCAGCTACTCGGCCATATTCCCGGCGTCATCTATGGCATTTATCAGGTGGTCAAAGACTGAATCAGCCACGCCATCGTCTTTGGGCGCGAGCCAGCGGAAAGCGCAATGTCATCGTTCTTTCGACAGCACGGAGTGTCTACACCGCGAACGAGCGATGTGGCAGTGCAGCGAGACAGCGCGGGAGCTGCGGCGGACTTCGAGTGAAACGTCCGCCGACGCGGGGTGTGAGAGACCAACCAAGGATCCGGGTTACGCGCGAAACGGAAGACCGGACTGCTGCGAGTCGGTTTGGTCCGTCCGCGCTGGCCTCAATAGGCAGAGCGCCGCGGCCACGATCAGCGCGACGATCGATGTTGACTCAATCAAGAATGCTTCTTTGGCAAAGGGTGCCGACCAGGTGTCTTGGAATCCGAAGAGGCCGACTTCCACCGAGAGGAGGAAGCCAGCCACGGTTGAGATGGCGAAGCCCGCACCGACCACGGCGGCCCAGACGCGCCGCACCGCAACGACAACGACACCGATGACCATGCCAATGATCGACTGGACGATGAACAACAGTCCGATTGTCGGAATATGGCGGTACCCATCGCTTTTCCAGAGGCGGACGTGGATGTAGGCCGAGCACGCCAGCAGCACACCGCCCACGACGTATGCGGCCGTGGCCACCGATCCCGTCGATTTGGTGAGACTCCGAGGACTGAACAGCAACGGGTCGAGCTTCATGACGGGTATTCGACGCCAGCGACTCGTCCGGATGGAGGGTTCACCGCCGCGGTCACGGGCACGCTGGTGCTTATGACCGCCCGGCTCGTGTCCGTCGCGATCCCGCCACGAAGTCGGCCCTGGGCGCGGCCTATCGGCCGAGCAGTCTCCCGATTCCGACTGATAAGCACCCGCCTGGCGATCCCGTAGACCGCGCCTCCATGGCGTCGGTAGACCCCGGCCAACGCGGCCTCGCTGTAGCGGGCGATGGAGGTGACGAGTTGGGCGTCACCGCGCTCGTTCTCCATCATTCGTTGTTCGGAGTCGAAGGGACACTCAGATGTCGCTTTCCTCACGCATCCGCAAGCTTCGTCACTCCGAATGGCCCATGAGTCGTCGAAGCCCATGCCGATTGGGTCGACGACGAGGCAGCAGCGCGGCGCGTCGATCGCGAAGTCGATCAACAATTTCCCGGGAAATCCGACCTCCGCCTACTGGACACGGCGGTGCGCACGTTGTCACGTCTCGAGTTCGTGGCCCAATCGAAATCGTTCTGACATCCAAGTCCCGAGCGGCAACGAAGACACCGCGTACCGACCAAGGAGGTCACGATGACCGCAGATCCGAGAGATCTGAGCGAACTTCTCGAAGAGTCCGAGGATCTGCAGGCAGACGCCCTGCGTCCCACACACGACACCCTCGACGAGCTTGTCGAGCTCAATCACTCAGCCCGAGACGAGGACCGAGCAGCGAACGTCGCCTTCCACGAGGAGCACCAGCGCTCACTGCACTCGAGCCTCGGGGCCACCACCATCCTCGGCGCGGCTGGCGGTGTGGCCCTCGTCGGCGTGCTGGCCTCCGCGGCTGCGGCCGCCAGTTCGAGTGACGTCCAGCTCCTCCAGACGGCGGCTTCGATCGAGAACCTGGCTGTGTCCACCTACAAGACGGCGCTCACCCTCCCCTACATCGGGGGATCGGGCGCCGACCCGGTGATCACCAAGTTCGCCCAGGTGACGATGGGCCAGCACGTCCAACACGCCGACGCGTTCAATGCGGCGGCCAAGCACCTCGGCGGCAAAGCTCAGAACAAGCCTGACCCTGCCTTCGTGCCCGTGGTCAACAAGGCGGTGGCCAGTCTGAGCGGCGCCACTGCGGCCCAGGGGGCTCTTGGCGTTGTCGGCCTCGCACTCGAGCTCGAAAACATCGCGGCAGAGACCTACATCAAGGACACCACCTTGGCCCAGTCGACCCCGAACAAGGCGCTGTTCGCCTCCATCATGGGGATCGAGGCTCAGCACGTGAGTGTCCTGCTGGCCGTCCAGGCGCTGCTCAAGGCGAGCGCACCACAGCTCATCTCGCTGTCCCCGGGAACCGCCGCGGCGCTGCCCGCCGTAGCGGGCAGCGTGGGTTTCCCCAATGCCTTCTACCAAACCAACATGGCCGCCCCGGCCAAGCAAGGAGCAGTCAAGTGACCAAGCCAACCAAGGACGCCTTCGCCGGCACCGAGTCCGAGCTGATCTCCATGACCGAGGATCTCGAGGGCCTGCACCACGACGTCGGCGTGCCCGCTATGCGTGAAGGCGTCGCCACCATGATCGATAACGTGCAGGGCCCAGTGCGCCCGACGAGTCGCAGGACCTTCCTCTTGGGAGCTGGCGCGGCTGCCGCCGGCGGTGCCGCCATGATTGTGATCGGTGGCGCCCCCGCCCTAGCCGGAGCGTCCACCCGCCGCCTCGCCGCGGTGCGCCCAGAGGCGGCGGCCTTCCCGCCGGCTGGCCTCAAGGGCGACCTCGCAGTTGCCGCGGTGGCCGCCAGCTTGGAGAACCTCGCCGTCTTCGCCTACACGGCCGGTCTCTCAGCCGCTACCGCGGGCAAGCTGGGCGCGGTGCCTCCGGCCGTCGCCACCTTCGCGGCCACGGTCAAGGGCCAGCACCAGCAGCATGCTGATGCCTGGAACGCGGTGCTCAAGTCCAACGGCAAGACCGCCGTCACGGTGACCAACCCCTCCTTGACCCCGACGGTGCAGTCGGACTTCGCCAAGGTGACCGACATCGCGGGTCTGGCCCAACTTGCCGTCACCCTGGAGACGATCGCGGCGCAGACGTATCAGGCCGAGACCTCGATGCTCAAGTCTACGTCGGCCATCGGGTTGTCTTCGTCGATACAGCCGGTCGAGATGCAGCACATCGCCATCTTGTACTACGTGCTCGGAATGTATCCCGGTGCGCAGACATCGAGCGGCACGCCGCTGGCCTTCAACCCGACCTCCATGGCGGTCTAAGGAACCGTGCGGCGCGCCCGTTTTGGAGCTGGCGTCCTGCTGGTCGCAGGCGCCTTGCTCCTTGTCGCCTACATCAGCGCTCCGGCCTCCAAGGATGCCCCAGCCGTCCAGACGTCTGGCTCAAGCGCGACCGGCACCCACATCACCATCTCGAACTTTGTGTTCACGCCGATGGCGTTGACGGTTTCCCCAGGTGCGACGATCAGCGTGACCAACAAGGATCAGGTCACCCACACCTTGACGGCGACGGGCGGCCAGTTCAACACCGGGGGCGTCACCCAGAACCAGACGAAGACGTTCAAGGCTCCCATGCAATCCGGGACGTACCACTACATCTGCAGCATCCACCAGTACATGATGGGTTCCATCACGGTGAAATAGTGCCCGGGTCGGCCGTCTTCAGGACGTCCTCAACGATCATTCAGAGGTCGCCATGGCCGGGGGATCGCCGCGGATACGGCCTGTCGAGTTGACCCCCAACGTTCGCCTCATGGTCGCCGGGTCGGGGCGTCCTCTCTGCGGTACTCCGAGAGGAGCCCAAGACCAATCTTCAACACTTCCGATCTGCGCATCGTGCTGGGCGCGACATTCCTGTTGGAGCAGGCGACGGATGCATCGAGCAAGGTGGTCGGCAAGGACGTTATAACAATGGACTAGCGCCGACCAGGAACGTTCATCGGAACCAGCCGGGGTCGGATCGTGAACTTGAGCGGAAGCCCCCCAAAGGGTTGGAGGCTTGAGAAACCGCCCTTGACCTGGTACGATGGATCGGAAGACGGGATTCGAACCCGCGACCATCACCTTGGCAAGGTGGTGATTTTCGTCCGTTTAGGTCTGGCGGATCCCCGAAGTGCGGCTCCTTCCACCCAGTTTCCAGCCCGTCCGGCCAGTTGGTCGCTGTAGTAGAGCGGTCTACTACAGCGCGGATTCCGCAAAAGCGAAAAATGGATTACCCGGGGTTCAGTGAGTCGTCGTGCGCAAGCGGCTCTAGATTGCGCAGAGAGTTGGCTCGTTCGCTCAAGTAGACACATTTAGGACTGAGATGTTGGCCGGAGCGAATGAAGGCGGTGTCGTTAGCCTCGCGACCGTTCAAAGAAGGCCGCGATCGATCCCAGCAGCTTGTGCGCCATCGGTCTCGAAGGCAAGTGCGGGTGAGGCTGACTCGGAGCGGCCAACTTGGCGCCCTTGAACTTCTGTGCCAAATAGACGAGCCGTCCGGCGTCCTCATGATTAAGGAACAAGGGGAGAACCTCGGCCTCTTCTGCGTCCGCGTGCTCCAAGACCGACTCGCGGAACTTGGCGAATGCGGTCAGGAATTCCTCGCTCTCGGGATCCATGTCTCCCATTGAGGCCAGGAGCTTTTCGGCCTCTGCCTCCTCGGCGATCCTTGCGTCAGCCACCTCGTTCCCGCCGGGCAGCTCCTTAAGGACGGGATAGACGATTTCCTGCTCCCCTACTTCGTGGCGCATCAGCTGGTCGGTCAACTTCCAGAACAATACGCCCCTAGTGTCCGGACTGACCGTCTCGAATTCGGATAGCCGCTGGCGCACCGCTGTGTGGTCTTGGGTGATGACGAACACGATGTCGTCAGTGGGAGCCACGCCCATGGGAACCTCCGATAATTGTTTCCTGCTTGCTACCCGAGGCGGGGACTCGCAAACGCCATCCGGGTCCCTTTGCGAGTTCCCAGAGGAATGCCGTGCCTTGTGTCCCGCTTATGACCCAATGCTTCTAACTTCCTTGCGTGATCGATTTTCGTATTCGGCCGCGGTAAGGATGTCACTCCGGTAAAATGTCGCCTGGCGCGCAGAATGAGCAGGCCGGCACCGAAGAGCGTGAACAGCATGATCAAAAAGGCGTAGCGCAGTGGGATGGATTCCCCAAGTCAGGCGCCGCGTGATCGGAGTTCACGCCGGTTCCCCATCCGGCCGCCGACGCTCCTGTGCTGTGGGCTCACAGACCGGCTAAATCAGTCTGCCCGCCGGTTCGGATCAGGCGACTCGGTAGGCGTCCGCATCACCGTCGCGAAAGCTGAGGCCGTGTCCGGGGCGTGAGGTGTCGGGGACCATGGCGCCTCCGTGTGGCGGGAGTGTGCCCTCGAAGAGCAGGGTCTCAATGCGGTGGTGGTCATGGAAATATTCGACGTGGCGGAGATTGGGGACCGAAGCGGCAACGTGGGCGTGCAGGTTGGGGGCGCAGTGTGCGGAGAGCTGTCGGTGGTGGGCCTCGGCCAGGGCGGCCACCTGCCGCCACACGGTGTACCCGCCGCATCTCGTGACGTCCGCCTGAATGCAGTCGACGGCTTCGGACTGGAGCATCGTGGCGAAGTAGCCGAGCGTGTACCCGTACTCGCCAGCGGCTACGTCGCCTTTGTAGGCGCCCCGGACCTGGTTGAGGCCGGCGAGGTCGTCGGAAGAGACCGGCTCCTCGAACCACGTGACATTGTATTGATGGGCCAGTAGGCGACCTAGGCGGATTGCCTGCTTCACGCCATATCCGCCGTTGGCGTCGACGTAGAGCTCGGCGTCGCCGATGACTCGGCGGGCCAAGGCGACTCTGGCGAGATCGCGCTCGGGGACGGTGCCCCAAGACTGGCCGATTTTGATCTTGACCCGGGGAATCGACCAGTCGTCGACCCACGTCGCCAGTTGGGCGGCCGTGGTCTCGTCGTCATAGCTGGTGAAGCCGCCGCTGCCGTAAACGGGTACCGAATGGCGCGCCCGACCGAACAAGTCCGTCAGCGCGAGGCCGAGCTGGCGCGCCCGGAGATCCCACAGGGCGATGTCGACGGCGGAGATGGCGCAGGCGGCAACACCAGGCCGCCCTATATTGCGGCAGGCGTGGGCCATCTGTTGGGCCAGCCGTGGGATCTCGGTTGTGTCGCTGCCCCTCACCACCGACGCGAGCTGATCTTTGATCACATCGACGGCCCCCGCACCGGCGTAGGTCCAGCCGAGCCCCTGCTGGTCGCCATCGGCCACGGTGACGACGATCACGGTGGTGGCGTCCCAGGTCAGCGTCCCGTCGGCTTCGGGTCGATCGGTGGGGATTGTGTAGGCCCTGGCTGTGACGTCGGTGACCTTCATCTGGGCCTGGAGGGTGAGTGCGAGGCGGCGCCCGCAGTCGCTATGAGGTGGTCAGCGCAGCGAGCCGCGAGGGCCATGATCGTCAGGGCCGGGTTGGCGGAGCCCTGCGTCGGTAACACGCTGCCGTCGGTGAGGTAGAGGTTAGGAACGGCGAAGCTCCGCAGATTTGCGTCGACCACGCCATCTTTGGGAGAGACAGCCATCCGGCACCCGCCCACGAGGTGGGCGTAGCGCTCGATGGTGATGACCTCTTCTGCGCCTGCCGCCTTGAGCAGATCCTCCATCACCCCTCGGGCGGCCTTCATGAGCTTGGTGTCGTTGTCGCATTGGCTGTAGGAGAATTTTGCGACCGGCAGCCCGTGGCGATCGGTTTCTTCGGCCAGGGTGATCTCGTTATGGTACCGAGGGAGGAACTCGCACAGAGCGCCGAGGGTGGACCAGTGCACGTAGTCGCGCATGTACTCGCGCAGCACCTCTCCCCAATGCCCTTGAGCGGCGACATGCTCGGCCCAGGTGATAGGGAGCGGCGAGACATTCTGGATGGAAAAGCCTCGCCGGTAGTCCTTGGTGGGATCGGTTTCGTAGTAGTGCTCGGAGCTCACTTCCGGCGGCGGGGCCTTGAACATGCGTATCTCGTCTTCGAACCGGCCCGCCGTCTGGGGAGCGCCTTGGACCATGACGTAGTGGCCCACCTGGCCTTCGTCATTGCACAGGCCGTCAGGAAATCGCTTGCTCGTCGACAGCAGCAAGAGGCGGGGCGTCTCGATGGAGTAGCCCGCCACGGCGACCATGCGCGCCCGTTGAAAGTGCTCGACGCCTCCGGTGAAGTAGGTGACGCCGGTGGCAAGACCTCTGTCATCGGTTTCAACTCGTGAGACCATGCAGTTGGCTCGGATCTCAGCGCCGTGGGCCAGCGCGTCGGGGACATGGGTGATCAGCGGAGAGGCCTTGGCGTTGACCTTGCACCCCTGCAGGCAGAAGCCGCGGTAGATGCAATGGGGCCGGTTCCCAAAGCGGCCGTTGGCGATGGCGACGGGGCCTACCCGCGCCTCGAGGCCGATGGCCGATGCGCCGCGCAGGAAGACTTCGCCGTTCCCACTGACGGGCTGGGGTGAGTACCGATAGGAGTGTGGGTCCCCCCATGGCCAGTCCTGCCCCGAGACCGGCAATTCCTCTTCGATCGCTTCGTAGTACGGCCGGAGCTCTTGGTAGGAAATCGGCCAGTCAGCACCGACCCCGTCGGTCGTTGCGGTGTGGAAGTCCGATGGGTGAAAGCGGGGGGTGTAGCCGGCGTAGTGGACCATGGACCCGCCCACTCCTCGCCCCGAGTTGTTCGATCCGAGGGGAACTGGGTCGGCGCCCGTGATGACCCGTGGTTCAGTCCAGTACAGGCGGTGCGAGCCCGCTTCGTCGCTGACCCAGTCGGCGTCGGGATCCCAAAATGGGCCGGCATCCAGTCCGACGACGCGCCAGCCGGCCCGCGCCAGACGCTGCAGCAGCGTTGCCCCGCCGGCTCCGCACCCGACGATCACCAAGTCGACCTCCTCGTCGTCGGGGAACCGGCGCATGTCGGCTCGTAGCCGGTGATTGGTGCGGTCATCGCCGTCGGGAACCAGCCAAGCTGATTCGTTCCTGGCCCTGATACTGGTGTCACTAAAGCGATTCATGAGGCGTTGTGGTCCGTGCCACTTGTGCGGGCGTGGCGGCGCCTGGCCCTCTCGACGCGCTCGGCGAAGGTGCCCGGGTCGGCACTGTGGTCGTCGTCGGCCTCCCACCCTTCTCTCTTGTTGATTCCGAGCGCCTTGTAGCCCCGCGGATAGGCGGGGCCACCAAAGCCGATCTCGTTCCACGCCCACGGATGGGAGTAGAAGGCGGTACTGGTGTAGCGGGTCCACAGGCTCCACACCCTCTTTGCGGGGAGGCCGTGCCACGTGTCGGTGTCGTGCACCGCTTGGACGAGTGCGCCCTGTTGCTCCCAGCTCAGCCGATGGAAGCGCTCGTTATGACCGGATTGGGCGTCGTCGTCGAGAGCAGCCAGGGTCTGGCGCCAAGCCTGGCCGTCCTCGGGCATGTCCGCATAGCGCCAGCCATCGGTCTGGCCGAGAGCAAGGCGGCGGTCGACAAGGAGGAGCACCGGCACCTTCGGGTCGGAGTCTTGCCCGAGGAGCTGGTCGAACAGGGCGTCGGCGGTCGCCTGTTCGGCGACGGAGAAGAACGACACCTCAGGCTGCGGGTCCAGCCGCGCGAGCACCACGCCAGCGGTGACATCATCCCAGCGGTCGACCTCGTCGAGGACATCGAAGCCCGGGAAACGCCCCTTTCCCCCGGGGGTCACCGCTCTGGCCGACGGGTTGCGGAACGGCATTCAGTCTTCTTCCCTGCGCAACAGGGAGGCCAACAAGCCCATCCCGCCGACCAGACTAGCCAGGGCGGGGGCGAACGCAGGCGGGCCCATTTCGATGTTGTAGCGAAAGTTGCTCAGTCCTCCCGGTTTACGACGGATTCCTCGTAGATGAAGGAACGTGCCCTGGGCGCCGTTGGCGATGACGAGCAACGACGCCACCGGAAGCACCGTCTTGGCTGCCCGCCGGCTGAACACGGCCGCGATCCCCGCGGGAAGAAGGGTGGGGACCGCCACGATCGGCCACCACATCATCTTGTTTCCGAAGCTGGCGCTGTCGTGCGAGGTGTAGATCTCTCCGGTCGTGACGATGGCGCCGGCTGCTGCGAGACAAGCCAGGGTCCGTTCGAAGCGACCGGTGCGCACGTCGTGCAGCGCCTTGGCGCCAAGGCCCGTTGACCCCCTCGTGGACACCTTGGGTACCAACGATTTTCCGCGAACGCGCATCATGAATCCTTCCGTCCCGGCAGAAACTCCTGCACTTTTTGTTTCACGCCGGTGGTGATCACTGCTCGCGCGTCCTCGTCCCCGTGCAGCATGGCGAGACCGGCGGACTTCACCTGGTCGAATGTGGCGTGCGGTGGGATTGGAGGAACGTTGGGATCAGTGTGCACATCGAGCACGGTCGGTCTGTCCGCCGCCAGTGCCCGGCGCCAGGCGTCGGCGATCTGATCCGGCTCGGTGACCTCCACGGCGTGCAGGCCGACGGACGACGCGAACGACGCGTACGAGTAGTCGGGCAGGGACTGCGATTCGACGAACTTCGGAGCTCCCTCCATGGCCCGCATCTCCCAGGTGACCTGGTTCAGGTCGTTGTTGTGCAGGACCGCCACGATGAGCCGGGGATCCGACCACTCCTTCCAGTACCGCTCGACCGTCAGGAGCTCGGCCATGCCGTTCATCTGCATGGCGCCGTCTCCGACGATGGCGATGGCCGGTCGCTCGGGATGGGCGAACTTGGCCCCGATCACGTAGGGCACCCCCGGCCCCATGGTGGCCAAGGTCCCCGACAGGGACCCTCGCACATCCCCTCGGAACCGGAGATCGCGGGCATACCAGTTGGCCGAAGAGCCCGAGTCGGCGGCGACGATGGCATTGGTCGGCAATTGCTCGCTCAGCTCCCACACCAACCGCTGCGGATTGACGACGCCGGGCAGGTCGCTGTCGGTCATGGCCTGACGCTGCATGGTGTCCCACCAGGCGGCCACGTTCTTCTCGACCGTGTCACGCCACGACCGGTCGGCCTTGCGTTCAAGCTTGGGGATCAGCGCCCGGAGCGCCGACGCGGCGTCGGCGACGATGTTTAGCTCGTAGGGGTAGCGCATTCCGATGAGGGAACCATCCCGGTCGATCTGGATGCCCCGGGCCTGACCCAGTTTGGGCATGAACTGGGTGTAGGGGAAGTTGGAGCCGACGGTGAGGACCGTGTCGCAGTCCATCATCATCTCGTAGCTGGGTCGGGTCCCCAACAGTCCGATGGCGCCGGTGACGAACGGGAGGTCATCGGCAAGAACATCCTTGCCGAGCAAGGCCTTGGCCACGCCGGCACCGAGGAGATCGGCAACTTCGAGGACCTCATCCCGAGCGCCTCGGGCGCCCTGGCCGACCAGGATGGCGACCTTCTCTCCGGCGTTGAGAATCTCGGCGGCGCTGGCGATCGGGCCATCACCGGCCACCGGGGTCGCCCACTCGGTGCCGAGGCTCGAGGGCACCATCTTGAAGGCATGTCCAGGCGCCTCGTACGCCAGTTCCTGCACGTCGGAAGGGATGATGATGCAGGTCGGGCTGTGGGTGGCTGTGGCCACCCGGATGGCCCGGTCCAGCAGGTTGGGAAACTGCTCGGGCACGGTCCCCATCTCCACGAACTGGTGACAGCAGTCCTTGAACAGCGATATCAGGTCGATCTCCTGCTGGTAGGAGCCGCCCATCGCCGAGCGCGCGGTTTGGCCCACGATCGCCACCACCGGCACGTGGTCCAGCTTGGCGTCGTACAAGCCGTTGAGCAGATGCACCGCTCCCGGTCCAGATGTCGCCGCACACACGCCGACCTCGCCCGAGAATTTCCGCGTAGCCAACGGCTTCGAATGCTGCCATCTCCTCGTGGCGGGCCTGGACGAACTTGGGTTCGTTGCCTGCCCTCCCCCATGCCGCCAGCAGTCCGTTGATGCCGTCTCCTGGGTACCCGAAGACCTGCCTCACGCCCCATTCCCGCAGTCGGGACAACACGAAGTCTGCAACGGTCTCACTCATTTCTCTTCCTTCTTTCGGCTCAAGGTTGTTCGGTCACAGATCAGACTCAGCCATTCGGCGCTGCTGCTGTTGGCGCTCGTCTCGGCATCCGCCGAGGGGGACGGGGTCACGTCATTCCCCCGACTGCAAATGCGCCGGCTACCACACTGTCCGTGAGGCCCACCCGTCTCCAACGAGGAGAGCTGACCCCGAGTCCGACCGCGGTGAGGCTGTGAGCGGCGTCGACGAGCGCGCCGGCTCGCCGCCACTTCGGCCAGGTGGTGACTTCGAGGAGACCCTGGGCGGCGTGACGCGCACCGAGGATTCGGGCCACGGTCACCGAGTTGGAGTCAACCGGACCGCCCACGGCGTCGAGGACCGCAGCGGGTGCGGCAAGGAGGACGGTGGCCCAGACGAGACGGATAACACCCAGCGCCGGCAGACGATGGGTCAGGCGAGGTCCCGGCGATGTCACGGAAGTGTCTCCTTCGGTTCGTGCGATTCGTTGTTGTGCGCAGCTCCTACGAGGGCGAAAGCCGCATTGATCAGCGCGAGGTGCGACAGGCCTTGCGGCATGTTGCCCAAGAAGACGCCGGTCTCCGGATCCATCTGTTCGGAGAACAGCCCGACATCGTTGGCCAGCGCCACGGTGTCATTCATCATTCGACAGGCCCGGCCGGTCTGGCCGGTCTGGACGAGGGCATCGACCATCCAGAAGCTGCAGGCGACGAACGCGCCCTCTTCCGCCTTCATGCCGGTGTAGCGGTAGAGGAGCGGCCCGCAGCCCAGTTCGCTGGCGATGGCGTCAATGGTCGAGACCAGTCGGCGTCCGCGTTCAAAGCCGGTGCGTCCGGCGAGGAGGACAGCGGCATCGAGGTCGTCCGTTCCCGCGTAAAAGGTGTAGGCCTGTTTGGCATCGGACCAGCAGTGCTGATTGACCCAGCCGCGGATCTCGTCTGCGCCCGAACGCCAGCGTTCGATGTGCATGTCCGGGATCTGCCCCGTCTCGGCGAGGTTGACAGCTCGGTCCAGTGCGACCCAGCAGCCGATCTTCGAGATGGTGTAGTGCCGGCAGGCCTCCAGCTCCCAGATGCCCGAGTCGCGGTGTCGCCAAACGTCACAACACCGATTTGCAAGATCGACCAGCATGCGGCCAGTGGTCGGGTCGATGAGGTGTCCCTCGGCGCAGTAGCGGCTGATGGTGTCGAACAGATCGCCGTAGGTGCCGAGCTGTGTCTGATTTGAGGCGGAGTTCCCGGAACGCACGGGTCGGCTGTCCCGCCAACCGGGGATGTCGAGTGTTTCTTGTCGGTCCGCAATGGTTCCGTCGAGGCTGTAGAAGACGTGGAGGTCTCCGCCGTTCTCACGTATCGCGCCGAGGAGCCACGAGACAGCGCCATGGACTTCTTCGTGTAAGCCGAGGTTGATGAGAGCGTCGAGGGTGAACGACGAGTCTCGGACCCAGGCGTAGCGGTAGTCCCAGTTCTTGGGCCCGCCGATCCGCTCGGGGAGCGAGGTGGTGGCGGCTGCCGCGATCGCACCGGATTCCTCGGCGAACAACGTCTTTAGGGCCAGCGCGGATCTGCGCACCGCCGTTTCCCAGGGGCCATCGCAGTCGAGCAGCGCGGCCCATCGCCGCCACGAGTCGATGGTCCGGTCCAGACGAGATTGGATGGCAGCGGGCGTCGGAACGAACAGCGGCTCGGTGTCGGTGGCCACGACGGCGAGGAGCGCCCTGGCCGCTTCGTGCAGTCTTTTGCGGCCGCATGCGCCGTGCGGGGTGATTACGGCTGGCCCGAGGCCATCGAGGATGACGCCGAGGGTCTGGTCCTCGATGCTGGCGACCGGCGTGCCGTGGCGGTCGATGACACGCGGGGTGGCTCGTCCGAACCGGTCCCCGGGGATGAATGCCCAGTTGAGATCGACGAACCCCTCTACGACTTCGATTCGTTGGGCGAGTTCGGTCCAGGGGAGTCGACCGGCCGACCCCACGTTGAGTGCCGCGGTGACACGAACGACACCGCTCGCCGTTGTGTAGACGGTCTCGACGACGTTGGAGTCGTCGAGGTAGCGGCGGGTGACGACGTAGTCCTCCGCGGGCGCGAGAGTGAGCCGCCCCCCGCCGGCGGGGTCGAGCAGGCGCGACAGGACTGGGGGCGAGTCAAGAGCAGGAAGTGCCCACCAATCCACACCACCATCCGCGGCGAGCAGTGCGAGGGTTCTTCCGTCGCCGAGCACGGCGTAGTCCTCTATGGGTGCGAATCCGTCTACCCGACGCAAAGTGTTCACGAGAGGACAGTTCCGGTGTGGTGGGGGGACTCACGACGTCGAGACTGGTCATCCGTGGTTGCGCTGCGCGTGAGGGGGATCCGCCCGATCAGCGGACCGAGCGCAACGACGAAGGAAAGGCCCAGCACGAGGCCGATGAGCGGCGCGCCCGGCTTGGCGAGTCCTGTGGTGATCAGCAGTGCCGTGGCCGCTGCAGGAGCGTGGTGCGAGCCTGTGAGCTCCAAGACGAAGACGGTCAGGCCGACGCCAAGCACCGCTGCGGCGACTTGGGCGGCAGACGGCGACCCACTTGCGCTGACGGAGGGGTATTGCACGAGTCCGAAGAGCGCGAGGGCGCCCACCCCGCAGGCGATGGCCACCCCATGACCGATTAGGGCGTTGCGGAATCGGGCGCCCTCGCTGTGGGGATGGGCTGCGAAGACATACGCGGTCGGTCCGACGGCGCTGGTCAGGAGGGGCCAGGCGAGCCAGCGCCCGGCAACGCCGACCACTGCCACGAGCGCGCCGGTCAGCAGCAGGTAGCGCAGCCCCAGCGCTGCACGTCGCGGCCAGGGGTCGACCGAGGATTCAGATCTCACGGTCGTAGCGCTTCGCCAACTTGCGGTCCCCGAGGTGGCTCTCGCCCCAGGGGAAACCGCGCAGTCGATCTTCCGCGGCGTGGACCCGAAGGAGCGCCGGGACACGGTCGTACCAGCGGCGCTCGGGGCCCGGGTGGGCCGGAGCGTGCTTCCGGATGAACTTGGCGCTGCGAAGCTGGGCGCGCTCTTCTCCGAGGGCGGCGGTAAGCTCGAATCGCGCCAGGCTTTCGGGTCCCCCGCCCAGTTCGGGACGCAATAGGTCCTGGAGCTGATCCACTGCTTCGACGAATCCGGGGGTGATGGCCACGGAGATAGGCTGGATCCCGCGCGAGTTGTCGTACATCTGGTCGAGCAGCGGGCGAACGAGGTGGTTCGTCTCCTCGAGACGGCGACCCTCCCTCGTCCTCCCGACCTCTTGCAGCACACGGGCGATATCGTCGGCGGCGGCGAGTCGGACCGCTGCATGCTCGAGCAGCAGCTTGCCGACCGTGCCGTGGTCCCACTTGGCGGTGACGGCTCCCCCACCCATCGACCGATTGGGCGTCGTGGTGTTCCATTTGCCGAAAAGCTCACGCAGGAGGGCGGTCTCCTCTGCAAAGAGGTCGAGGGCATCGCCGCTCGGCCGGGTTCCGTGTTGGGTGAAGTGCGGCAGCTTCATCGGGCGTCCACCGCCTTGAGCGCCAGGATCCGCGAATACCTCCGGCCCTTGGCGCGAGCCGTCCGTCCAGATGCCGCCCAGAACGTGCGAGCGACGTCTGGGAGGGAACGGAGGAAGCTTGGATCGAAAAGGCCGCCGGCTCGATCGTCGAAGATGCCGTGCGCGCCGTGGTCCTCGGTCGTGTCCACCGGGAGATGGAGGTTGGCCTTGCGTCCAGGCAAGATCGGAAGGTCCGTCAGCTGGGTCTCCCAGGCACCGAGTGCGGCATAGTTATTGCCGAGCCCTGGGAACAAGCTTCCGGCGACGACGAGGAGCTTGTTCCAGGCACCAACAACCTTCGTGCGGCGACCGTTGCGGGCGGCTTCGAGAATGAACCGGGCCGGAACCTCGGGTTGGTAGATGGGCGGCACCGGTTGGGGATGGCGGTCCAGGGTGGTCTCGCACCAGTCGAACTGGGGGGTATTCACGGCGGGCAGATGCACCATGCTCAACCGGATGTCGCTCTTCTCATGGAGTAGCTCGGCGCGCACCGACTCGAAGAAGCCGCGACAGGCGAACTTAGAGGAGCAGTAGGCGGTTTGAAGGGGGATGCCCATGTATGCCAAGGCCGAACCAACGTTGACGATGCTGCCGCGATTACGCGGTCGCATGCGGGCAAGGGCAGCCATCGTTCCCCACACTTGGCCGAGGAAAGTCACCTCGACGGCGCGCCGGAAGTCGTCGGGCGCGATCTCCCAGGTCGGGGCGAAGACGGTCGTCATGGCGTCGTTGACCCAGACATCGATGGGCCCAAGCTCGTTCTCTACCAGGGTTGCCGCAGCATCGACCTCCTCGAAATTGCTGACGTCGGTCGCGATCGCCACCGCCCGTCCGCCCTCTGACTCCACCTCCTTGGCCGCGCCTTCGAGCCCCGCCATGCCACGGGCCAGGAGCGCCACGTCGTAGCCCGCCTCGGCAAAGGCACGCGCGGTGGCTCTTCCGACGCCGCCGGAGGCGCCTGTCACCACCGCAATTGGTCGCGTTGTCATTGTGTCGGATCCTTTCTTGTGTGTTTTTTTGCGCTGAGCGCGGCGTTAGCGGCTGGCCTATTGGTCGCCCCGGAAGCGATCGCGCCGGGTGTCTTCTCCATGGAGGTAGATCAAATGGAACCCCTCTCGCGGACCGCCTTCGCGGCGATGCCAGGTGAACGGAGGCCTGCCTGCCCGGGTCGAGATCATCCTCATGGCGGCCAGCGCGGGACGCGGCGACAGCGAAGACAAAGAGGGCAGCACCGAGAGTCCAGACTCGAGCCCAGATCCAGTCCACGTCATGCCTCCTTCTCCAACCCGGGTAGGGGTTCTTTGCGGACATGTACCCCTTCCAAATGATTCGTACACGTACACATCTTGGATAGTCTGTGGTCCGTGGAAGCCGGTAAGCCACGAGCGCGGCGGACGTCTCGAGCGAGGGGACGCGCTGCCTGGGGGACTATTTCGAGGGAGCAGGTGGTCGACGCTGCGGCACAGGCGGTCCGCGACGGACGCTCCGACCAGATGACCATCCGCAGCCTGGCAGCCGAGCTCGGCGTGGCGCCGATGAGTCTCTACCGCCACGTCCGCGACAAAGATGACCTTTTCGACGAAGTCACCGACGGCCTCCTGGCCGAGGCGTGGAAGCCGAGGGCGCGCCGAGGCGAGTGGCGCCGCTGGACCATGGAAGCGGCAGATCGACTTCGGATCCTCTTGGTGCGCGAGCCGGTCGCTTTGCACGTGTACCTGCGCCATCCCGTGGTCTCACCCGCGGCAATCGCGCGGATGGATGCCATGCTTGACGTCCTGGGAACGGCCGGCTTCGGGGACGCAGAGGCACGGCGGGCCTATGGCGCCATCCACACGTACACGGTTGGCTTCGCGGCTCTGGAAGCCGCACGCGGCCAATCAGCTGACGGTGATAGTGCTCGAACTGATGGTGTGCTGGATGAGCTGACGAGGCTGACCACACCTGCGCAGTTCAAAATTGGCCTCAAGCTGCTGCTCGACGGGGTCTGCTCGGCGAGTGAGGGTTCGGAGTGATCCGTGACTCGGGGTCAGCTTCGTCAGTCGCCGGCTCCATTGGGTGATGCGACCTCCCCGATGCGTGAGAGGTCGGACCCATGTCCGATCACCATAAGGTGGTCGCCGATCTCGAGTGTGCTCTCACCGGTGGGAAAGAAGACCTGGTCGCCCGCGCGAAACGGAGGTGACGAGGAGCCCGGCTGGCAGCTGCGCATGCCGAATCGTCCTGCCTGCGACGGATGAGTCGGCGGTCACGGTCACTTCGGCCGCCCCCGTGGTAGCACCGAGGTCGCCGATGCGCTGAGCGCTCGCAGCCAGCTCTTGGCGATAGGCCCGCACCACGTCGGAGATGGACAAGGTCCCTACGACCCGGCGTTCAGGGTCGAGTACGGGCACCCACGACTGCTCGGCCGCGGTGAGACTTTCGAGCGCCACGTCGAGACGGCTGTTGGCCGCAACCGTCGGGGCGCCCGCATCGACGAGTTCACCGATCTCGCGGGTGTCGTCGCCAGAGCGGTCCAGATCGGACCGAGCGATCGTCCCCTCGAGCCGTCGCGCCTCGTCGACCACCGGAGCTCCGGAAACATCGGCGCGATCCATGGAGCGTCGGACGCTCTCCCGCGAAGGCCCGCCGTGACCACCAACTTCGGCTCGGCCATGGCTCGGGAAACGGGTATCGAGGCGAGCAGCGGCAGCCCGGCCAGCAGCCGTTGGGATGGCGCATCAGAGCGGCTCTTCAGCTGACTGCGGTACATGGTGTCGTCGCTGTGGCGCACGATCAACCAGGAGATCCCGACCGCGATCATGGCGGGCGTGAGGATGGAAAGGCTGCCCGTCATTTCTGCCACCATCAGCATCACGGCCAGTGGTGCCCGCGAGATGCCCCCGAAGCAGCTCATCATGCCGACGATCACGTAGGGAGCGGGGTCGTGCCCCATGGAGGGGAATACCGGATCGAAGACCCGCCAGACCGCCGCGCCGAGGAAGGCACCGATGACGATCCCGGGCCCGAAGATCCCGCCCGATCCGCCCGAGCCGATGGAGAGCCCGGTCGCGAGAATCCGGGCAAAGGGGACGATGAGCACGATCCACAAAGGAATGGACTCGAGCCCATTGTGGGTGAGGCATTGCTGCACCCAGCCATAGCCCGTCCCGGTGACCTGAGGGATGGCGATGGCGATGGCGCCGACCGCGAGTCCGCCGATGCCAGGCCCGACCCACCGCGGCAACGGGGCGCGCTTGAACAGGTCGGCGAGACCGTAGAAGCCCTTGGCATAAAGGAGTCCGATCAGGCCGGCGAGAAGCCCGATGAGGGCGAACCACAGCAGTTGATAGGGATCCGTAAAGCGGTAGTTCCCGACATAGCCGAAGAGGGGCCGAAAGCCTTCGACCGCCTCGAAGACGACGAAGCTGACCACCGACGCGATAAAGCTGGGCAACAGCGCCGCAGGATCAAAGTCGTCACGGTAGAGGACCTCCGACGCCAGCACTGCCCCACCGAGGGGAGCGCCGAAGATGGCCCCGATGCCCGACCCGATGCCCGTCGCCACAGCGATCCGCCCGTCGGCCGGTTCGAGGTCAAGAGTACGAGCCAGGAGAGAGCCAAACCCGGCGCTGATCTGACCGGTGGGGCCTTCGCGCCCACCCGAACCCCCAGAGCCGATGGTCAAGGCAGACGCCACGATCTTGACGATGACCGCACGGAAGCGGACGCCTCGCGGGTTGTGGTGCACCGCCGAGATTGCTGCGTCGGTACCGTGTCCCTCCGCCTCCGGGGCGATGCGATAGACCAAGATCGCGCCGACGAGGGCGCCCACCCCGGCGACGAGCGGAAGTGCCCACGGACGCGCTGCCGATGTGGAGGCCGCCAAGCCGCCTTCGCTCGCCGACGTCGGCACCTGATAGCCGGCGCACACGTTCAAGAAGAAGTGGGTGCTCACGACGAGCGCCTCGTAGAAGACGATGGCGCCCAGCCCCGCCACCGCCCCGATCACCACACCCAGGACGCTCCACTTCGCGAGGTACGAAGACGAGGCCGCCCAGCGGCCAGCTCGTGCACTGAGGCTTCGGGCCCAGACCTCGCGGCTGGGGTGGGGGGTCGAGTCGGGTCCGCTCAGAGGTCCCATCCCGCGCTCCAATCCTGCTCGGGTGCCTCACCGGCCACTTCCGCAAGATGGGCGAGGGCTTCCACTACCGAGCGCTGGGTCTCCGGGGGGATCGCCGCCATGAGCGCGGCGATCTCACGGCGACGGCGGAAGGTGACGGCATCGATCAGCTCCCGACCCGCCGCGCTCGAGCGCGATGCGTACCTGGCGCCGATCATGGTGACCCGCTCGACGCCGGATTAATCCCTTCCTCACCAGTCGCTCGCAGAGCCGTGAAGCAGTCGGCGGGCTGACGGCTAAGAGATCGGCCAGCTCGGCCACGGTCTGGGGCCCCCGGGAGGCGAGGACGACCAGCGAGCGGTATTGGGTCAGGGTCACGTCTTCGCCCGCATCGGCCAGGGAACGCGCCACGATCGCCACGAGGACGCGACTGGCCCGTAGCACGGCGTCAACCAACGAGTCGGGTTCGAACGAAGGCTCCTTGGCCTGCCGATTTGCATGCATTCCGTAATTATTGCATAGAGTACGGATATTCTGCGTCGTCGACTTCTCCGCCGTCCGTCGGTCACCGAGCACCGAAAGGACTGGTAGAGCCATGCTCTTCATTAGCGAGTACAAGCTCAAGCCTCATTTGACCAAGGACGAGGTCAAGCGCCCCATGGACGTTTTTGGCAAGGGTGGAGCTGTAGAAGGTGAGATCGCGAACTACGTGCGGGCCGATGGGACCGGAGGCTTCACGTCGCCGAGAACGACGACATGACCTCGGCCTACGCAGATGTCCTTTTGTACTCCGAGTACATGACGTTCACTGTCACTCCAGTTCTCAAGATTGACGATGCCGTGAGTCCAATTTTCGCCTACATGGGGGGTAACCGCTTGCAACAAAAGCGAGTTAGTTCACTACTTCTTCAGGCACCCGAAACGGGGGCGGTCGTGCGTTGCCGTGGCGAATCAACCCAAGCCCGGCGATCGCCCCCCTCTCAAAGGGTGGTGCTCGGTGGTGCTCCAACCCGGCGAAGTGGGATATTTAGAACGCGGCTAAACGACAGCACCAATGGGTGGCATCTCGCCGATCTGCTCCATGAGCTTGATGTAGTCGAGGTATGTGTCCTTGCGGGTTACGAGGCCGTCTGTGACGGCGATCACGTCCACGCCGTCACAGATGAACGGCGATCCGTCGAAGGTTCCAGACATGTCGTACTCGAAGACGATGTGATCGTGTCCCGAGTAGAGCCTCTTCGGTTCAGACTTGAGGTCTGGCACCAGCCTGAGCAGAGCCACGATGAGTTCCCGGACGGCCTCTCTCCGGTCGCCGCCACCGCAGCTCCGTGCAGGTGAAACACTGTTTGTGCAGAATGCAGGGCGATGATCGCGTCGGGGTCTAACTCGACCCAAGCTCCGTGATACGCCATTGCCAGTTCTTCGACAGTAAGACTCATCGAGTCTCCCTTCGTGCCCCCCCAACCAGGGACCGTACACCTCGCCGGGATATCAATTGACCGTGCGATTGGGTTGGGCCGGAGCAACCCACAGCCCGTGAGGGACTTCGCCGGCGTACTGCTACTACTTTCACTCTGGTGGCCGAACGGACCAATCGTTTCTTCTTGAGGCTGAGCGTCGCCATCATGCTGCTCGTCACCGCGGCGGATGCGCTCCTTGGCCCCCGGGTCATCTTGATCGCCCTGCTCATGGTCGGGCCTTGCTACGCCCTCTTCGGCGCCAGGCGCAGCTCGGCCGGCTGGGCCGGGGCTATCGCCATCGGCCTGGCGCTGATTCTGGCTTTGCCAGACGGGATCTGGGGTACTCCGGCCTAGTTCGCCTTCACCGGCGCCGTCTTGATGGTTGCCATCGCCTGCACCTGGGCGGCCGGGATACTCGAATCGGCCACCAAGCACTGAGTCGCCAGGATGCCAACCTACGTGACGACCAGAAGCAGGACCACGAAAAGGCCATAGGCCGTAATGATCAGCGCCCCTGACGTCCGCCGCAGCCCCTGACCGGAATAGGCGAGCACCAACGTCAGTGCTGTGAGACCGACGTACCAGCCAGCGACGAGGAGGCCTGATCCCGACGACTTGCCCAGCCCGATGAGGGTGGCGGGGATTAAGAGTCCGACAGTCACGTTGAGCGAGTTCGAGTTCAACGCGGTGCTCAGTGTCGCGGCGCCACGACCTCGCCGCGCCAAATAGATCGCGGACACGGCGTTGGGAAGGCTGGTCACTGCGGCCAAAACGAGCCCGCCGACGATGATGTCGGGCACAGCAAAGTGCACGCCGAGCGAGGCCGCACCTCGCTCCATGGCGACACTGGCCGCGACGACGACGACCAAAGCTGCACCGGCCAGCAGCGCGTCGCCTGCGGTGCCGCGCCGAGGATGGATCGCTTCTTCAAGTTCGGTCTCCTCCTCGACGATTGCGGCACTCAGCCATGCCGCCCATTTCGTCGCGAGGCCGAAGCGTCCAAGGATGCGCCGGTGCGCGCCGAGGAGAGCGATGTAAGGGATCAGGATGGCGATGGTGACGGCCAAACCCACGCCTGCAGTGAGCTGACCCCCCACACTGAAGAGACAGGTCACTGCTACCAACATGGCAACGGTGCCACTGAGGACCACGACCTTTCGGTGCAAGTAGAGACGACCGGCAACGACCGCTCCAAGGCCCAACAGAGCGGCCAGGTTGAACACGTTCGAACCTAGAACGACTCCGGCGCCGATCGTCGCTTGGTGGTGGGCCAACGCGGTGATGGAGGCGGTGATCTCAGGTGCGTCGGCCGCAACAGCGGCCACCATGCCGAGGAGAGCTTCGGAAAGACCCAGGCGCTCACCAACTCGTTCGAGGCGTGAAACGAGTACCCAGCTCGTGAACAGGCTCACGACCGCCCCGAGGAAAAAGGCAAAACAGGAAGGTCCGACGCTCATGCGGGCGCAAGCCTGTTAGGTGGTGCCAAATGACACACGTTCAGCTCCTCAGGGGCGTGAACTTTCGATGTGCCGACCAGGCTTCCCGGCTCTCCGCGTGTCAGCGTACAGTTCTCCGGGCAGGCGGCCCACGGACCCCTCAGTAGACCCGGCGAGGCGTGCTAAACAATCCTCACCTGTCTTCGAGGCATCCGACTAAGCGCCTAACCGTTCCTGCCCCCCATGTGCCTGACTGGGGCAGTGGCGCTACCCATGAGAAGCAGCGGTCAAGGGCGGCCGGAGGCCGGCGGAGCGGACCCTTGAGGGGTCTGCTCTGAGTTTGGTTGACGGTGGTTTTGTTGTCAGGCCGCTGCTGCGGCGGGGTCAGTAAAGGCGAGTTCGAACTCGATGGGTGTCAGTTTGCCGAGGGCTCGTTGGCGGCGCCGGCGATTGTAGGTGTGCTCGATCCAGTAGATGATCTCAGAGGCAAGCTCGTCACGGGTCCTCCAGCGTCGCCGGTTCAGCACGTTCTTCTGCAGTAATGAGTAGAAGGATTCCATGGCAGCGTTGTCGCCGGCTGAAGAGACTCGACCCATCGAGCCGGTCAGATCGTTGGCCTTGAGCACGGCCCGGAATTTTCTTGAACGAAATTGGCCCCCGCGATCACTGTGAACGATCACGGTTCCGTGTGGCTGTCGCCGAGCGACAGCCGAGCGCAAAGCACTGACGGCCAGCTCCGCGGTCATGCGATCGGAGAGGGCGAAGCCGACGATCCGGTTCGAGAAGACGTCTTTGATGCAGCAGGCGTAGAGCTTCCCTTCACTCGTCGGATGTTCCGTGATGTCGGTAAGCCAGACCAGGTCGGGACCCGGGGCACTGAAGTCGCGCTGGACGTGGTCGTCGTGGACGGCCGGCCCAGGGGTCTTTGCGTTGCGACGGCCCTTCTTGGTGGTGCTGGACCAGATCCGGTGCTCTTTGCAGAGCCGATGCACCCGCCCTTCTCCCACCTGGTGGCCGGCCCGCTCGAGCTCGTCGGAGATGAAGCGATAGCCGAACTCGGGGTCGTCACCGTGGACGTCAACGATGGCGTTGGTCAGGTGCGCATCGTCGAAGTCGCGCTGGCAGATCGGGTTGGCCGCCCACTTGTAGAAGGCCTGGGTGGAGAAGCCCAACACCCCGCAGGTCACCGTCACGGGGGGGAATCCCTTGGCGGCGAGCTCTTGGACCAGCGGGTACCTCATTTTGGGAGGGTGTCTTTGGCAAAGTACGCGGCGGCCCGGCGGAGGATCTCGTTCTCCATCTCGAGTCGGCGGATCTCTCGGCGCAACCGAACCGCTTCGGCCTGCTCGGCACTGGTCAAGCCGTCTTTGATCCCCTCGTCGACGTCCGCCTGGCGCTTCCAGCGCTTGACCGACTCGACGGAGATATCGAAGTCCGCTGCGACCTCGGCCAGGCTCAGATCGCCACGGCGGGCGACCCGGACCACATCGGCCTTGAACTCAGGCGGGAACTTCCTTGGCATGGCTTCCATCCTTCCGCGGGACTCCGTCCCACAATAAGAATGTCAACCAAACCCGGAGCAGACCCTTGTCGGATCAGCGCGTTGATCGCCTCGTCTACACGGTGGCCGAGGCAAGTGCCCTCCTTGGCATCTCACGTGCCTTTGCCTACGAGTTGGTCGCCCGGGGCGAGCTCCCCGTCATCCGCCTCGGCCGGCGGCGCCTCGTGCCCAAGGTCGCCTTACTCGCCCTCATCGAGGCGGACCGGGCCAACGAGAGAACCAGCGCCACGCAGTGAACCGCTCATCTGTCCCTCGATGCCGCAGTGCGGACGTCCACAGCAACGTCCACCCCTGCTCAGGGCGTCGCCACCGCCGTGCCCACGTCGATCCCCTTCGATCGATCGGGAGAGCGGTCAAGGCCGGCGGAGCCGAGGCGTCCGACGTGTCGGGCGCCGGGCCTTGACGGCTCGGGCAGATTCCGGTCAACACAATGGATGTGGCCGGCCCGTCCGGGCCGGCCTGGATGCGCCTCGTCCATTCCCAGTCGAGTTCTCAACCGCCCCGGAACGGATCCGGTCGATGGGCGGGGTGGCTTCGCCCTGCAGTGCAAGTGTGTGCATCCAATTCAGCCATTCTTTAAGCAGGGTCAAAGGGTTCTGTCGATCGTTCCCCGCACGGACAAGTGGCTGGAGCGGGAGCTGGCGAGGGCCGAAGGCGGCACCCCGACCTACCCCGACGTCGAAAGATCGTTAGGGGCTAGTCCGCAGGCGGATCGGTCCGTCTTGATCCACCTAGCAAGTCTCCGTTACGGGCCAAACGACGGCGATGGTGCCACGGATCGACCAACGGCTCTCCCACCTCGGCACTATTTGAGCCCACCAACCGCTCGCGCAATCACAAGCAGTGACACAATCAGAGCGGAACTCGCTTGGATTCCCATGAGAAGTTTGGCTCTACTGGACAAAGGCATTGTATCTGTGGGGCTGAAGGCCGAACTGTTCGTAACCGATACGTAGAGATAGTCGGCAAAGACAGGCGCCCAGTCGACCCGATCTGACGATGAAGCTGCCACCTCTGCGACCGCGTCGGCGTCTTCGTCCTGAGAAAATCGGAAGTCCGCCGGAGGCATCTCGGTGCGAGAGAGTGCCACCCGTTGGACCGGGCCGCCGCGGTCGAGTTCCCAATAGGCGAGACCAAAGACGATGATGTTGGTGACCCACACCTGTAGCGCAGCGAGAAGAAGTTTGTGGCTGTCGTTGGCGGAGCCCTCGACAAGGGCATGAATTAGCAGCACCAGCGAGACAAGATTGGCAATCCCAATGACCGCGACCAAAGCGAGTGACAGGGCACGGGATGATCGCGTTTGGCGCTGGAGGCGGCGCGGGTTGAACGCCAAGACAGGAACAAGCAGTGCCAACTCCAACCCTGGAATGACGAACCGACTGCCAATGGTGAGATCACTCGGCAGAGCTGCGTACAATGCGACCCCCACCACGATTGCGAGTGCGGCCGGGAATCGATGCTCGTAGTCCCGACCTTGTCGTGGCCTACCGATCATTGCGTGGTCTCCCGATTGAGCGCCGCAGCGGCAGATGAACCTATGACCGAACTTGCGAACCCTGAAACTTGGGTCGCATTGTGCACGGTGCGGGGCGCCTGCACGTCTCTGAGATGTGGTCTGGTGCACACACCACAGTCCACGGTCGACTGGTAAAAATCGAGACGCATGAAATGACCGCTGACGGCACTAGTGCGGTCTCCGTGCGGACTCAACCGAAGACGACGTACGGATGCTGACATCTACGCGTTCGAGCTGACAGTTGCCACTCAGGATTAGTTGCCTCACTGAGAATTCCCTGTCCGGCGTGCTGGGCCAGTTCCAGTGATCTCGAAAGGGCACGGGATGCAGTCGCACCCAATCGGTTTGTTGGCCGTCGACTCGAAGACCAGCCACGCACATTGTCTCATCAAGATCTTGCGTCAGCACTGGGGACGCCTTGACGAGTACGACAACCTTCATCTGTTCATTGCTGGAAGTGCCCATGCTGTTCATTTCCGCAGTCCGGCTTGCGGAGCGACTGATTGCAGCGGTGGCTGGCTTCCAAAACGTCATCCGGTCGGCGTCCGCTGTTGATCGGCATGCCCCATCGGTCGATTTTTGGTTCAACGGGCCAGGCCACATTCTGTCTGCTAAAGCTCGAGGGCTGAAATCACCTTTCGTTTCTCGATCCCAGTCCGGCCGTCATAGTGAAGACGCAGTGTGGTTTCACTGTTTCCCAATATGTCCGCAACTGTGCGATAGGACTCGCCGGCGTCAAGCATGGCTGTAGCGACGTAATGGCGAAGGTCGAGCAGTGTGACGGAGGACTTCCCTCTTGCAGCTGCCCATCTGCGGCTTAGGGCATCTGGCCTCAATGGGCTCATACGATCGACACTTGACCCAAACACGTAGCTGCCTCTGGGTGGGGATCGGTGAAAAGACGCCGCGGATCGATCGAGCTGGCGCTGTAGAGCGATCACCGCAGCAGTAGTCAGTGGTATGTCTCGCCAGTCGGATCGTTTCGTGGACTTTCGGACGACGCCAACACCAGGGCCTCCGTCGGTGATCGCCGCTGACACATGGGCCTCGGCTGCTGCCAGGTCCACGTCAGCCCAGCGCAGGCCAAGTGCCTCACCAGTACGCATTCCAGTGCTGGCAAGAACCGTGGCGAAATCAGCGATTTCGGGATCTCGCTTGGCAACCGATTTGAGAAGGGATCGAACATCGTCTTCCAACGGCGCAAACGGTTTCTTGCGAGTCGACTTGGGCCGAACGGCATCCTTGGACGGATTGCTGTCGATGAGTCCCCGCTTCCGTGCGAGCTCCAACGTTCGTGTGAGTACGGTCCCGCAGCGGCGAATCCAGTCGGGCCCCCGGCCCGAACGACGCATCGCGGAGTAGAGGTCTTCGATGTCCTGCCACGTAAGCCGGCTCAGGCGTATGGCACCGAATCTGCGGCCGTCCGACAATTCAGCGTCCCTCATCACGCTGATCGCCGAACGGGTTGTCGTGATTGTCTTCGGGCTCAATTCGAGTGAACCATTCTCCGCTGTCTTCTGGTAGAACTCCATCGCCGCCCCGACCGATCGGGCGTTGGTGCCACCCGAAGGCAGTCGCCTTTCATGGCCAGCAACACGTAAGCGCGCGAGGGCCAGCTCTGCTTCCTGACGCGTCCCCCGGATAGTGCGCGACGCCCGCCGTCTTCGGCCTGTCACGGCGTCACGAGGAAGCTCGATATCGACCTTCCAGGTATCGTCGGCGACCTCAGCGATTCCGCCACTCCCCTTTCGACGGCGGCGATCGTCAGACGTCTTCGCACGGCCTTTCAGGGTCTTCCGGGGCCCGGACATGGACCAATAGTGGTTCATCGGATTCTGGCGGGGTCTGCCTGCTCACCGGACGACGATCGACCCCAACACGCGCCAGTTCGGCTTGCCGGCGTAGAGCAGGGCTCGGATCCGGTAGTTCTCGAAGTTGCGGAACCCGAAGCCGATGCGCTTGATCCGCTTGATCAGGTTGTTGAGCGCTTCGGTGGGGCCGTTTGAGACCCGGGCCAGGTGGTAGTTGGTGATCTTGTCGAACCAGTGCTTGATGGTGCGCCCGAGACGCTGGATCTCGGGCGGCATGGCCTTCTTCGTGCAGTGACTCTGCAGCTCGGCGAGCATCGCCTTGGCTTCGTCGGGATCGCCGGTCCGATAGAAGTCGCGTAGGCGTTCTTTGACCCGGTACGCGATGGCCACCTCGGCCCCGGGATCGCCCAGTTCGAGCAGCGAGCTCAGGCGCTCGGTCGCCTCGTCGCTCAGCTTCTCTTCGCTCATGAGCAACAGGCGCCGGGCTCGATAGAGGGGATCGTCGCGCCGGCCCCGGTGGCCGAGTTGTTCGATCTGGACGCGCCGGCGGATGGCGTCGAGGGAGCGGTTGGCCAGGCTGATCACGTGGAAGGGGTCGACCACCTGAGCCGCCTTGGGCAAGAGCACGCTGTAGACGGCGGCATAGGTGGCCGACATGTCGAGGGCTCCGTATTCGATGCGCTCCTTCCAGGACTTGGGCTGTTTGTCCAGCCAGGCGGCCACGTCCACGTAGTTGCGGCTGGGCAAGATGTCGATGATCTGATGGTGCTCGACATCGGCCACGGTGGTGGCGTAATCGGTGTGGCGCGAGCCCAGCTTCACGAAGGAGGTCTCGTCGAGACCGATGGCCGTCGTCTGGTTCAGCCGTTTGCGATCGGCCTCGAGCAGGGCTTGGCCATAGGTGATCGTGGCCTCGTTGACCGTGTGCCAGTCACAGGCCAACTCGGCGGCCACCTCTTTGACCGTGCGACCGTCTCCGACCTGACGCGTCGCCCATTTGGCAGCCCTCGTCGTCAGCAGGCACTTCTTGGCCGCAATGCGGTGGTCGCTGAGCATCCAGGTCTTCTTCGAACAGCGCTCGTTCACACAGCGCATCCGGTGCTTCTTCCAGGCCAGCGACATGGGCGTCCCATAGACGGGCAAGTCGACGTAGTGCACCACCGGACGATCCTTGACCGCGGCCTCTGTGGCACACGATGGGCAGCGCACTGGATCCCTGATCAGCTGTTCGATGGCCAGCTCGACGTCGGGTCCGCGTCGCTCGTAGTGCAGGACCACCACGTCTTTGAGGCCGACAAGGGCCTCGAGTATCTCGCTATGGTGGCTCTTCCGGTTTTCGCGGGGTGAGCCACGTCAGGCCACCACGATCGAGTCGAGCACTCTGAAGTTGGGCTTGCCGGCGTAGAGCAGAGCCCTGATGCGGAAGTTCTCGAAGTTGGTGAAGCCGAAGGCCACCCGCTTGACCCGTTTCAACAGGTTGTTCATGCCCTCGGTCGGACCGTTGGAGACCCGGGCCCGGTGCCAGGCCACGATGGGCTCGAACCAGTTCGAAAGGGTGCGCCCCAGTGTGCGCACTTCAGGGGGCGCCGAACGTTTCGAGGCGTGGTCGATGATGTCGCGTAAGAGGTCTTCTGCGGCGCGCGGATCGGCGGTCTCGTAGAAGCGGGCCACGGCCTCCTTCACGCTGTACGCGAAGGCCACCTCGCCGTCGGGGTCGCCCAGGGCTAAGAGACTCTCGAGGCGCGACGTCAGCTCGGTGTCGGCCGCCGTCGCCTTGATGACCAAGAGCTTGCGGGCCCGGTAGAGGGGGTCGGCCGCCCGGCCGCGGTGTCCGAGGCGCTGTTGTTGGACCCGTCGACGCGTTTGGTCGACGGCCAAGATGGCGTGGCGCATCACGTGGAAGCGGTCGATGACCCGCGTCGCCTTGGGAGTGACCACCTTGAACACCGCTGAGTAGGTCTTGGACATATCGAGACAGCCGTACTCGAGGCGGGCCTTGACGTGGTGGGGCTGGCGGCGCAGCCAGCCCGCCACCGCGGTGAACTCCCTGGTGGCGAGCACATCGATCAGGGCGTGGTTGGCCACGTCACAGACGGTGGTCGACCAGGTCTTGGCCTTGAACGGACCTTGGCGCACGAAGAGCGTCTCGTCGAGGCCAATGGCCGTGGTCTCCTTCAAGCGCTTGGTGTCGGCCGCCAAGAGGGCGGCGCCATAGATGCGCACCGCCGCGTTGACCGCGTCCCAACAGCAGCCGAGCTCGGCGGCCAGGTGCGAGATGGTCTCGCCCGCCCCGACCTGCTTGACCACCCACTTGGCTGCCCTCGTCGTGAGCATGCATCCCTTGGCGGCGATCCGGTGATCGCTCAGCGTGAACGAGCCCTCGCCGCAGAGCGGGTCCGGACAGACCAACCGGTGCTTCCTCCAGCGGATGGTCATCGGCACCCCACCGAAGGGCAGGTCGACGTAGGAGACCACCGGGCGGTCCTTGACCCAGGCCCGGCTCCCGCACTCGGGACACGCGGGCGCGTTCACGTCCTGTTCGATGGTGATCTCACCGGCGGGACCGCGTCGCGCATAGGACAGGACGCGCACGTCCTTCAAGCCGACGAGATGAGACACGATCTCGCTAGGATCGACGTACACAGAGGCGTGGAGGATCTTCTTTTTCACACATCGAGACTGAAGCGCCTCTGTGCTTACGCGGTGGATACCGCCTGATCTCTCCAGGTCACCCCGGTCACCACGTCGTCAGACCCCGCAGAAACCGGAAGACCCGCTATGGTCGCGAAGAACGAAGGTGCTTCTTGGTTGTTGGGTCACACCTCAAGCTTGAAGCGCCTTCGTCGCGCTCGAGGTGATCCTGGTCAGGGCGCGACCCCGCCAGGATCCGATGAGCCAGTTTCTTGGAGCGGAAGACGGGATTCGAACCCGCGACCCTCACCTTGGCAAGGTGATGCGCTACCACTGCGCCACTTCCGCGTGGGCCATCACTTTATCGCGCTGACCGCCTGCCCAGCGGAGCGACCAACGGACCCTCACCTGGCGATTCACCCGTGCGACTGCACCCCGGGGACGGCCGACGGTTGACCAGGGCTCCCGTCTCGCTAGATTTCCATGCGTGCGCCAGGACGAGAACACCGCCATCCTGAGCCGGTCTTTCGGTGAGGTAGCTGACGAGTACAACCGCCTCCGATCAGGCCCCTCGAACGAAGCTCTCGACTGGCTCGTTCCCAAAGGCGCGACCGATGTCCTCGAGATCGGGGCGGGGACCGGCATACTCACGCGGTTGCTCGCCGAGCGGGTCGAACACCTGACCGCCGTTGAACCCGACGAACGCATGCGTGCCGTCTTGACCGCAGCTGACGCACGGGTCGAGGTTCTCGCCGGCCACGCCGAGGAGATCCCTGCCGCCTCGTCATCCGTCGACGTGGTCATTGCCCAATCCGCGTGGCATTGGGTGGACGAGGGACGCGCAGTCCCTGAAGTCGCGCGCGTACTCCGCCCGGGCGGGCGGCTCTCGCTCGCGTGGACCGGGCCGGACCGCTCCGTCGACTGGATGCGATCACTGTGGGCCGGGGGCATCATCTTCAGCCCGGAGGAGAAGTCCGATGAGGACGGCCGCCGCAAGCGGCGGCACCTTGTCAATGTCGACGTCGGTGGTGACAGCCCGTTCCTCGAGCCTGAGACGGCACTCTTCCGATGGTCCCGGCCGATGACCAAGGCTGACCTCGTCGCGCTGTCCGCGACGTACAGCGCGGTGATCACCATGGACGAGGGCGCCCGCCGCGCCCATCTCGAAGGGATGAAGCGCTTTCTCGACGCAGACGAGGGGTTCGCCGGGCTCGACACCATCGACGTCCCGATGCGCTCCTACTGCTGGCGGGCCACCAAGCGCTGACCCCTCGGGTGTCGACGCCGACGCCCGAGCCCTGCCTGTGACCGCGCGGCGCTCCCCCTGTACACCGTCATCACGCTGCCTGTGAGCCGTCGCCGACGCGTGCTGTGAATCGTCATCGGTTCGTCAGACAACTCCTCTCCCCCGCCCACGTCATTCTGCGGCTGCGCTCAGATCCAAGGCGCACCGTCTGCGGTACCGGCTCGAATGGGCCGGCTCACACAGACGAAAGGCACACAGCCATGCAGATCCGCCTTCGCAATGTCCTGGCCATCGGCGCGCTGACATCCGGGCTCCTCGCCGGTGGCGCACTGGCCGCCAATGCGGCCACGACATCCACCGCGACCGACAATTCGGGCTCCACCTCGAGCTCGTCCACGAACACGCCTTCGTCGAGTTCGAGCACCGGGAGCTCCGGCTCGGGCGCCGGCTCCGCCTCCGGCTCGACCAAGAACTGTCCCGACATGGGCAGCGGCTCGGGCTCCCACGCCGGCACACCCCCCGCCGGATCCGGCGCACCGCCGTCGTCCGGTTCGAGCGGCGGGTCGGCCTCGGGCTCCTAGACCCCCACCGCGCAGCCCCGGTCCCCGCCCCAGAGGAACGGGCGGTGTGGGTCGGGTCGCCACGCGGTCCGCACCGCCCCCTCTCGGACCTCCGGGACGCTTCGCGAAGTTCTACGCGGTTGCCCCCCGGGCGTCGAGGGCGCACCCCACCAGCTCGCCGAGCGCATCGTCGACGTGGACCGCCACCTCGTCGAGCTCCGGGAGGAGCCTGCGACAGGACAGCAAGCCGAAGTAGACCCGGCCGAGATACGAGAAGGCGGTCACGTTGAGGCCGATGCCTTCGGCCATGGGACCCACCGGGTAGGTGGCGGCCACCCGGCTCCCCGCCAAGAAGAGCGGGACGTCCGGGACCCGGACACTCGAGACGGTGACGTTGAACGGCGGCCGCATCTTGTCGAAGAGCCGCGTACCGGCCACGGCGCGGGCCACCCTGGAGGCAAGCGCCGGCAAGGCGATCTGGGCCAGGTCACCCAGGAACCGTCCCCCGTGCAGCTTTTCCTGCTCCTTGGCCACGAGGGTCGATTCCGAGATGGCGTCGAGCCGGGCCACCGGGTCGTCCACGTCGCTGGCCAGCGAGACCAGCATCCCCGACACCTGATTCCCCAGCTCGTCGGCCACTCCCTCGGCCCGCGTCGAGACGGGCACCATGGCAACGAGCGATCCCTCGACCTTCTCCCCGCGGGCCGCCAACAACCGGCGCAGCCCACCGGAGACGCACGCCAGGATCACGTCGTTCACCGTCGCGTCGAAGACCCGGCCGACCAGCTTCACGTCGTCCAAGGGAACAGAGAGACCGGCGAAACGCTTGCGGTTCGAAACGGCGCCGTTGAACGACGTTCGCGGTGCGGCGAAGAAGCCGGGGGGCGACTTCTCCCCTCGACCCGCCAACTCCCGGTTGTGCATGCCGAGGTCCGCCACCGCTTCCACGCCGGCCTGCACGGTGCTGAGCGTCGATCCCGGTTGCCGGGCCAGCGACGACGCGGCGTGGAGCAGCATCTGCGTGTTGGACGGCAAGGGTGCGGGGTCCCACTCCGGTGGCAGTTCCACAATGCGGGTGCGCGGCGTCAGGTCGAGGAACGCCGCCAGCACGGAGGCTCCGCTCACCCCATCGAGGATGGCGTGGTGCACCTTGGCGACCAGCGCCGTGCGCTCCCCCTCGAGCCCCTCGACCACGTGCATCTCCCACAGTGGGCGGTCGGGGTCCAGCTGGCGGCTCATGACGCCGGCCACGAACGCGTCGAGCTCGGCCTTCCCACCGGGAGAGGGCAGGCTCGCCCTGCTCAGGTGGTCATCGAGGTCGAATTCCGGATCGTCGACCCATACCGGGTGGTGCAGCCCGAAGGGCACCCTGATGGCTCGTTGCCGCAACGGGGTGATCAGGTGCAGGCGCTGCTCAATCACCCGGCGTATCTGTGCGTAGCGGGTGGAGGGCGAAAAGAGCGAGCGTGTGCCCTCGGGAGGGTCGAGCACCAGCGCCACACCGACGTGCATCGGCGTGGTGGGTGTCTCGAGCGACAGGAAGGCGGCATCCATGCCGACGAGTGATTGCATGACCGTCCCTTTCTTAGCGTCTCGCCGCTCGTCCGTCATGTGCCCGTGTGCCCGAAGCCGCCGCTCCCCCGCTCCGACTCCTCGAGTCCCCCCTCCCCCACCAGCTCGAAGGTTGCCCGCTCCACCCCGATCAGGACCAGCTGAGCGATCCGGTCGCCCCGGCTGACGGTGTAGTCGTGCTCGGGATCGTGGTTCACCAGGACCACCTGGATCTCTCCCCGGTACCCCGAGTCGATCAACCCGGGAGTGTTGAGGCATGTGAGGCCATGACGGACGGCCAGCCCGCTCCGCGGCAGGACCAACCCGGCAAAACCCTTCGGGATGGCCACGGCCACCCCCGTCGGGACCACGGCCCGGCCGCCGCGGCAGGGCAGCACGACGTCGGAGCGGGCGATCAGATCTGCGCCGGCATCTCCGTCTCGGGCATAGCGGGGCGTCGGCAGCTCGGCATCGAGCTGCTCCAGGGGCACGCGCAGCATCGCCGGACATTACAAGGCCCGCACCAACCACCCACCCGGAGGCCGACCGGTAGCATGCCCGCGCATGCTGGCCTGGATCGATCTCGAGATGACCGGGCTCGATCCGGCGCGCCACACCATCGTCGAGATCGCCTGCCTGATCACCGACGACGACCTGCAACTGGTGGAAGAGGGGCCCGACCTGGTGGTACACGCCTCGCCGGAACAGCTGGCGAACATGGACGAGTTCGTGCGCACCATGCACACCCGCTCGGGCCTCCTGGCCGCGATGGAGGCGTCGACGCTGAGCCTCGCCGACGCCGGCGCCCAGACCCTGGCCTTTCTTCGGTCACGTATCCCGCAGGCTCGCACGGTTCCCCTGGCGGGCAACTCCATCGGGACCGACCGGCGCTTCCTGGCCACGCAGCTTCCCGACATCGAAGAGTTCCTCCACTACCGCTCCGTCGACGTCTCCACCCTCAAGGAGCTCTGCCGGCGCTGGCTCCCAGACGTCTACAAGGCGTCCCCGGAGAAGCAGGGTGGCCACCGGGCCCTGCAGGACATCCGCGAGTCCGTGGCCGAGCTGGCCTACTACCGCGCCGCGATCTTCGACCGTGCCGCTGCAAGCGAAAAGGAGGCCACGTGAGCACGACGGGCAAAGACGCGCCATCGATGTCCATCGCCGACGCCAACGAACAGCTGACCGCCGCCGGGCAGCTCTTCGAGATGCAAGAGCTCGACATCCGCGGCGTCCCCACCAGGACCTGGAAGAACGCCCCAACGTCTCTGCGCGCAGTCATGGACATGACGCTGGCCCACGGCGACGCCGTCTTTCTGGTCTACGAGGACGAACGGACGACCTTCGCCGAGCATTACCACATCGCCTGCACGCTGGCGCACCGGCTGCGTACCACGTTCGGGATCGAGCAGGGCGACCGCGTCGCCATCATCATGCGCAACCTGCCCGAGTGGATCATGGCCTTCTGGGCCGCCACGCTGGCCGGCGCCATCGTCGTCCCGCTCAACGCGTGGTGGAGCGGCGAGGAGTTGCGCTACGGGCTCGAGGACTCAGGTTCGAAGGTGGCGTTCGTCGACACGGAGCGGGCCGAGCGGATCCGACCCTTCCTGGGCGGCCTCTCGACCCTGGCCGCCATGATCGTGGCCGACGAGCACCGGACCGAGCGCAAGGCGCCGCTGGCGGTCTACGAACCCCCCGGGGGTGTGGCACCGGTGCCCGAATGGCCGTTCCCCCTGGCCGTCGGCACCGTGGACGAGGGCGCCTCGCCGCCCGACATCACCATCGACCCCGAGGACGACGCCACCATCTTCTACACGTCGGGCACCACCGGTCGTCCCAAGGGTGCCGTCGGTACTCACAGGAACATCTGCACCAACCTGATGAGCCTCTTCTTCATCAACACCCGCGGTGCCACCCGCTTCGGCCGCCCGGCTCTCGAGATCACCGGGGACAAATCACAGGCAGCCTTCCTCCTCTCCGTGCCGCTGTTCCACGCCACGGGCTGCCATTCGGTGATGGTCTCCAACCTCGCCGCCGGCGGGAAGATCGTGATGATGCACCATTTCGACCCCGACCGCGCGCTCGAGCTGATTGAGCGGGAGAAAATCGGCACCTTCGGCGGCGTGCCGGCCATGGTCATGCAGGTGCTCGACTCGCCCAATTTCTCGAAGTTCGACACGTCCTCCATCCGCGGCGTCTCCTACGGGGGTGCGCCCGCGCCCCCGACCTGGTGCGCCGGATCCGCGAGGCCTGGCCCATCGGGCAGCCCTCCAACGGGTACGGCCTGACGGAGACGTCGTCGGTGACCTCCATGAACTCCGGGGACGACTACGTGGCCAGGCCCGAGAGTGTCGGGCCCCCGGTGCCCGTCTGCGACGTGGCCGTGGTGCCGGAGGACTACCGGGGTGACGAACCCGACGGCACCATCCCCCGCGGCCCCGACGTCCGGGGTGAGCTGTGGATCAAGGGGCCCAACGTGGTGCGCGGCTATTGGAACCGGCCGGAGGAGACGGCCACGACGTTCACCCGGGGATGGCTGCACACCGGTGACGTCGCCCGGCTCGACGAGGACGACTTCATCTACATCGTCGACCGGGCCAAGGACATGATCATTCGGGGCGGGGAGAACGTCTATTCGGTGCAGGTCGAGGCGGCGCTCTTCGAACACCCAGCCGTTGCCGATTGCGCGGTGATCGGCGTGCCCGACCCCACGCTCGGCGAGGAGGTGGGCGCCGTCATCGTCCTGCGCCCCGGGGCCAAGGTGACGGCGGACGAGCTCCAGCTCCACGTGAAGGCGCGGCTGGCCGGCTTCATGGTGCCGACCCACATCTGGTTCCGCTCAGAGCCGCTGCCGCGCAATCCGCAAGGGAAGGTCCTCAAGCGCGAGCTGCGCGACGAGCTCGTGGCTCGCTCGGACTGAGGAACCGCGGCGCCTCTTGTCCCGCGGCCGTGACCAGCGACCGTCGTCGACTATGTCCCTCAGCGGTTGGGCTGGGGCGTCACCCGCAGGTAGGGCTTCAGGGCCTTCCAGCCCTTTGGGAAGCGGCCCTTGGCGTCGTCGTCGCTGACCGCCGGGACGATGATGACGTCCTCACCGTCGGTCCAGTTGACCGGCGTGGCCACCGAGTAGTCCGCCGTCAGCTGCAGCGAGTCGAGCACACGGATGATCTCGTCGACGTTGCGCCCCGTCGAGGCGGGGTAGGTCAGGGTCAGCTTGACCTTCTTGTCCGGGCCGATGATGAAGACCGAGCGCACCGTGAGCGTGTTGTCGGCGTTGGGGTGGATCATGTCGTAGAGGTCCGCCACCTTGCGGTCCTCGTCCCCGATCAGCGGGAAGGCCAGGGCGGAACCCTGCGTCTCCTCGATGTCCCCGGCCCAGCCCTTGTGGGACTCGACCGAGTCCACCGAGAGGCCGATGAGCTTGGCGTTGCGCTTGTCGAACTCGGGCTTGGCCTTGGAGAACGCCCCGAGCTCGGTCGTGCAGACGGGCGTGAAGTCCTTGGGGTGGGAGAACAGGATCCCCCAGCTGTCACCCAACCACTCGTGGAAGTTGATCGTTCCTTCGGTGGTGTCCGCCGTGAAGTCGGGTGCGGTGTCCCCGAGTCGTACTGCCATTGTGCTCCTCCTGAGATGGTGCAGGTCCGTAGATGCGGAGTGTGACCTTACCGGGTGTTCCCGCAATTGTCGACACGATTGGTCATGTTTCTCGTCACGGCGGCTGAGCCGGCGGAAAGGGCCCCTCACCTGGGCACGGGCGAGAAGGCGATGTGCGGGATCCCCGCTCCACCGTGCGAGAATGGCCGGCATGAGTCCCACGCCGCCGGCGGACGGGCCCTCGCCGGGTCCCTACGAGCCCTACCGGACGGACTCGCTCCTCGTCGAGCACGACGGCCCGGTGACCGTGGTGACGATCAACCGGCCCGAACGCCGCAATGCCGTCGACAGCGTCTGTGCCGACCAGCTGCGGGAGGCCTTCCTGGCCTTCGAAAGCGACGACGACCGTGCGGTGGCCGTGCTCGTCGGAGCCGGCGGGACCTTCTGCGCCGGGGCCGACCTGAAGGCGGTGGCCGAAGGGGACCTCCGGCCCATCCCCGACAACGGTCCCGGGCCGATGGGGCCGACCCGGCTGACGCTGGCCAAACCCGTCATCGCCGCCGTCGAGGGGTATGCCGTTGCCGGTGGCATCGAGCTCGCGCTCTGGTGCGACCTGCGGGTGGCGGCGGAGGACGCGATCTTCGGGGTGTTCTGCCGGCGCTTCGGGGTGCCGCTGTGCGACCTCGGCACGGTGCGGCTCCCCCGCATCATCGGGCACGGGCGGGCCATGGATCTGATTCTCACCGGACGCGCGGTGTCCGCTCCGGAGGCCCTGGCCATGGGGCTCGCCAACCGCGTCGTCGCCCCGGGTGAGGCACTGGAGGCGGCCCTGGCGCTCGCCCACCAGCTCGCCGCGTTGCCCCAGGTCTGCCTGCGCTCCGACCGCATGAGCGCACTGGAGCAGTGGGGCCTCACCGAGGAGGAGGCCGCCGTCGGCGAGGCCGGGCACGGGCGCGACGTCGTGCGAAGTGGAGAGACGCTCCAGGGAGCGATGCGGTTCGCAGGGGGTGCCGGCCGCCGTGGCGCTTCGCTCGACTGACGACGCCACGAACGGGCACCGGCCGCCGGCACGCCCAACCGTTGCCGCGTTCGACTTCGACGGCACGCTGACCGATTCGGGAAGCGTGTTCCCCTTCCTTGTCAGCCTGCGCGGCGCCTGGCCGGTGGTCCGCGCCGCACTGCGGCTCTCCCCTTCCCTGCTGCGCGCGGCCGTGACCGGCGGCGCGGCCGCCGACGAGGTCAAGGAGAAGTTGTTCATCCGCCTCCTCGGTGGCCTGGCCGTTGAGGAGCTCGACCGGCGCTCGGCCGTCTTCGCCCGTCGGCACCTGCAACGCCACCTGCGCGACGACACCTTTCGACGACTCGAGTGGCACCGCCGTCAGGGCCACTACACCGTCATCGTCTCGGCGTCACCCGAGTGCTATGTGAGCCCGGCTGGCGAGGAGCTGGGCGTCGACGGGGTCGTGGCGACCCGCCTCGCCGTGGGCGGCGGAGGTCTCCTCACCGGCGGCTACGAGGGCAAGAACTGCCGGGGGGCGGAGAAGTACGCCCGGCTGGTCGTCCACCTCAGGTCGCGCGGCTTGCTCTCCAACAACGGCGGCGAGCACCCCGTGCTGTGGGTCTACGGGAACAGCCGAGGTGATCTGCGCCTGCTCAACGCGGCGGACCACGGTGTGGACGCCGGACGGCTGGGGCGCCTCGGGCGCCTGCACCGGTTCCCGCGGCTCTCCGAGGTGATCGCGTCAGCCCGGGGTGGCGGCGATGCCGACGGCATGACCTGAGTAGTCGGGCACCGCGGTGGTGACGTCGCCGAAGTAGGGCGCGTCGCCGTAGGCGAAGGCCTGCCCGCTGCCGTTGACCGCATCGAATCCCTGCCCGCTGAAGTCCGGGATCAACCCGGTCATCGCGCTCCGCATGCTGGAGAGCGCCGGCGAGTCGCCCGCCACGCTGACAGGGGGTGCGTCGCCGAAGTCGTACACGCTGCCGTTGGCACCCAGCACCCAATAGCCGCCCCCATCCGGCGTCGGGGCCACGCCGACGAGCGCGGTGGAGGGCGGTGCGCCGCCGAGCGAGCCGAAGAAGCCGGCGTCGCCGAAGGCGAACACGCCGCCGTCGGACGCGATGAGCCAGTACCCCCTTCCGTCTCGGGTGGGCACCATGCCGATGACCGGCTCGTTGAGGACCAGGCTGCCCGTGCTGCCGTAGAAGCCGGCGTCGCCGTACGCGAAGATGCCGCCGTCGGAGGCCACCAGCCAGTACCCGCCGCCGTCGGGCGTGACCGCCATCCCCACCATGGGCTTGTTGAGGCGGATGCTTCCCGTGCTTCCGTGGAACGACGCGTCACCGAAGCTGAACACGCCGCCATCACTGGCGACCTCCCAGTACCCGCCGGCGTCGTGCGTCGACGCCATGCCGACCACGGGCTGGTTCAGCCGCATGCCGCCCGTGCTGCCGTAGAACTGCGCATTGCCGAAGCTGAAGACGCCCCCGTCGGACGCGTTGATCCAGTACCCGCCGACCCCGCCGCTGTCGCCGACCGGGCTCGTGCCGCCGGGAAGGCTGCCCAGCTGGGCGGGGCCGTAGAAGTGATTCACGATCTGCTGATAGGTCCAGTTCCCGTCGCCGTTGTCCTGCCCGATGGCGTAGCCGAGCGCGCCCCACTGGCCCATCCCGATGCCGTGCCCCCAGCCCTGACCCATGATGGATGCGGAGGACCCGTTGGTCGACGTCACGCTGAAGAGATCCGAGTTGAGACCGAGGTCGCCGTAGAACTCGGTGCCGGGGATGGTGATGTCCTGCACGGTCCCGTCGAGTGTGATGGTGTCGACCCGCCCAAAGGTGGTCTCGTTGTCGGGGCGGCCGGGATCAAATACCGCGCCGCCGAAGCCGGTGAACGAGCCGATCTGGGGCCAGGCGGCCTCAAGGGCGGCATCGCTGACCGAGGCGGACCACTGGTGGTTGGGGTTGCAGGCCCCGGGCACGCACACGGCGTCGCCATCGTCGGGCACGGCGGTGAACGGCGACTGCTGGTTGGCGCTCGAGGTGTAGCCGCCGGTCGACGCCGAATACTCGGTGGTGGCGATCCGGCCGCTCGGGACGACCATGACCTGGCCGGCGGTGTCGTTGGCGGCGGCCACGCTCGCCGCCGTCTCGTACTCGATGCCGCGGTACGTCTGGCAGGTGAGATCGCAGGTGTCGGCGTAGCCGCCGTAGCCGCCGAGGTTGGCCAGCACGTAGGAGCGGACGGCCACCGCCTGGGCCTCGAGCTCCTGGAAGCCCCAGTCCATGCCCTGGGGACCGGCACCGCCCAGGCTGCCCCAGCCCGACGGCGATTCCCCGGGCACCGTGTCGGCCACGTACTGCTCGAGCGGCACCGTATTCACCGACCGTGCCTGACCGGCCGAGTTGTACAGCGCCGTCAACGTGCCGTGGACCGTCGGGCTCCCGCTCGCCACGCACAGCGTCAGGAGTCCGCCGCCGACCGGTGAAGCGGTGGGGGTGGTCTGGTTGGCCGAGACCTCGGTCCACGGGCCGGCGCAACCCGGACCGGTGTCGACTTCCCAGGTCCCCGCGGTCTGGTGGAACCGAACGGCCGCCGCGCCGGGTACGCCCGGTGCCGACACGCCGCCGCCGGACGCAGCCACGATGACATCGAGGCCGTCGTTCTCGGTCATGTCGATCCGGACGTCGGTCGCGTCACCCGGCAAGGCGTGCGCCTGGGAGGACGGGATCAGCGCCGGCACCGATGGTCGGTCGGGCGCGCCGAGGTCGGCCGCCGCGGGGGATGCGAGGCCGAACAGGGCGGCGGGCACGGCAAAGGCAAGCGAGAGGAAAAGCACGCCGAGCGCGTGGACAGAGTGCAGGCGCGGCGAACGGGGACGCGCGACATGGGTTCCGACCGACACGATGGGGCAAGGCTACCGGCGCGACCTGGGCAATTTGGTGCATGGGAAGCCGCCATCGGGATGCGGGACGCGCCGGTACACTGCACGGCCGTGCGGGTCGACCAGGTCATACCGTCCCTCGCCAGCCGCGACGCCATCGGGGTGCACACGCTGAACCTGCGCAACGGATTGCGCGCCGCAGGCATCGACTCGGACATCTACTACGGCAGCCACACCCAGGACGTGCAGGCCGAGGGCCGACCGGTCATTGAGCTCGGTCGATCCGGTCGTGACCGCTGGCTCCTGTATCAAGCGTCCATCGGGAGCCCCGTCTACGACATCCTCGCGGCGCGGGCGGAGCCCAAGTTGGTGAATTACCACAACATCACTCCGGCCGCCCTGCTCCGAGACTGGGAGCCGGCGGTGGCCTACGAGGTCGCGCTGGGCCGCACACAGCTGGCGCGCCTGGCCCCCCAGAGTCGCTTTGCCGTCGCCGACTCCGCCTTCAACGAGTCGGAGTTGCAGGCGCTCGGCTACCAGGCAACCGCCGTCGTCCCACTGCTGATCGACATGCAGTCGAAGAGCGACGAACCCGATGCCGAGCTGGAGCGGTCCCTGGCGCGCCGCAAGGAGCGCGACGGCGGCGCCGATCTGCTCTACGTCGGGAAGATCTCGCCCCACAAGGCACCGCACGACCTCGTCAAGATGCTCGACGTGCTCCGCCGCACCGACGACCCGTCGGCCCGCCTGCACCTCGTGGGATCGCCTCTCGGGGAGACCTACGAACCGGCGCTGCACGCGTTCATCGACGACCTCGGCCTCGCCGACGTCGTGCACCTCCCCGGCTCGGTCAGCGGCGCGGAGCTCGAGGCGTACTTCCGGGCGGCTGACGTCTTCGTCTGTGCCTCGGACCACGAGGGCTTCTGCGTGCCACTGGCCGAGGCCATGGGCCATGGCGTGCCGATCGTCGCCTACGGGGTCGCCGCGGTGCCCGAGACCGTCGGCGGCGCCGGGCTGGTGCTGAACGACAAGTCTGCGGTGCCCTTCGCGGCGGCCGTCGGGCGTGTCCTGCGCGACGACACGCTCCGCGGGGTCCTGGCCACGGCCGGGCGCGAGCGGGCGGGCGGGTTCGACCTGGCGGCCTCCACGGGACGCTTCGTCAGGCTCGTGCAGCAGGCCGTCGGCGTCTGAACCGGCCCTGACACCGGAACTGCCCGGGCCGGGCGTCGGCCTTCAGGCTCCCAGCGCGGTGACCAGGTCGACGGCTCGCGCCGCGGCCGTCGGGAGGTCGAAGGTGGCGAGCCGACGCACCGCCGCGGCCGAGAGGGCAGCCCGCACGTCCCCGTCCCCCAGCACGCGGGCAACCGCTGCCGCCAGCGCGTAGGGATCTCCGGCCTCGACCAACAGGCCGGCGTCGGCCACCACCTCGGGCAGCGCACCGGCGTCGTTGGCCACCACGGGCAGCCCGCGCGCCATGGCCTCGAGCACGGGCACGCCGAAGCCCTCGTGGGCGGAGGTGACCATCAGGACGTCGGAACGGCCCATGACGGCGGCCAACTCCTCGTCGCTCACCGCACCCGTGAACCTGACGGCAGGGTGGAGACCCAGTTCGTCGATGAAGCGACGGAGGGCACCCGTGTAGGAGGGGACCACCGGACGGCCCACCACGTCGAGCGTGGCCCCCGGATCGTGGTGGGCGCGGGCGACCAGGAGCGCCATGACCGCGAGTTCGATCCCCTTGTTCGGAGCGAGTCGCCCGACACTGAGCCACCGGGCTCCGGCGCCCACGGCCCCCGACGGGCGCGGGCGCCCGTCGCTTCGGGCCGGCACAATGGCGGCGGGCGGCACCACCGCGGTGCGGTCGAAACCGGCGGCGCGCAACTCCGCCTCATTGAAGGCGGAAACCGCCAGCCCGAGCCTGGAATGGGGAGCCAGCTCACGCAGCTGCGTCTGGGCCAGGAGCTGGTGCCGCGCCATGCCGTTGTCCCAGGGGGCGAAGTACTCGGGCGGCGTCACGTTGTGGTAGTTGACCACCAGGGCTTCGGAGCGGGCGCCGAGCCACGGGGCGATGGCCGACGCCGTGGCGAATTGATAGAGCAACACGTCCCCGGCTTCGGCCTCCTCGGCATAACGGGCGAACGGACGCGTCTCGGACGATGTCTCGGGGTCGGCCATCTCCACGTAGACCTGCGACCGGATCCCGCGCTCGAGCATGACGTCGCGCAACCGGAGCGTGTGCCGCCCGACCGCGTCGGAGCGGTGCAGCATCGGGACGAACTGGTGAATCCCGCTCACGACGGGCGGCCGGCCGGCGGGGCGAGGCGGACCAGCAGGTCGACGAACCGGTCCGCCGCCGAATCGAGGGCGAGCTCGGCCAGGCGTCGCCGCCCGGCCGCCACGACGGCGTTCCGACGGGGTGCGTCGGTGAGCAGCGCGTCGATGGCCCAAGCCAGCGCGTACGGGTCCTTGTCCGACACGAGCACCCCGGCCCCGCCGAGCACCTCGGGCACCGCCCCCTGGTCGAACGCCACGACGGGCACACCGGCGGACATCGCCTCGACGACGGGGACGCAGAAGCCCTCGTGCTCGGATGTCACGACCAGCACGTCAGCGTGGGCATAGGCCAAGGCCACGGTGGCATCGCTCGCATGGCCGGCAAATTGCACCGCGGCGACCAGGCCGAGTTCGGCGACGTAGCGGTGCAGCGCGCCCACATAGGAATCGGTCGCCGGCTTGCCGATGATCACGAGCGTCCCACCGCGCTCGCCGTGCGCGTGGGCGACGGCGAGCGCGGCGATGGTGCTCTCGAGCGCCTTGTTCGGCGAGACGCGCCCGACGGCCAACCAGCGCGGACCGCGGCGGGGCGCGGCGCCCGAGGGCCCGTCGTCGGCGTCGGTGGCGTCGGTGGTGTCGGTGGTGTCGGTGGTGTCGGTGTTGATGGTGGTGATGGCATCGAGGGCGGCCGACGGAGAGATGACGGCCGTGCTGGCGAAGCCGGACGCAGCCAGGTGCGCCTCGTTGTAGGCGGAGTCGGCCACGGCGAGTGCGGTGCGGGGTGCGAGCAGGCGCAGGTCCCCCTGGGCGCGCAGCTGCCCCAGCGCCAGGTGGTTGTCCCAGGGCGCCATCAGCTCGGGCGGCGTGACGTTGTGATAGTTGACCACCAGGGTCTCGGGCCGGCCGGCCAGCCACGGCGCCATGGCCGAGGCGGTGGCGAACTGGTACACGACGACGTCGCCCGGCTGCGCCATTTCGGGGTAGGAGAGAACCGGCACCGTCTCGGCTGCGGTCTCGTCGTCGACGGTGTCGACGAAGATCTCCGATGGAACGCCACGCGCTCGGGTGGCCTCGCGCAACCGCAGGGTGTGCCGACCCACGGCGTCGCCTCTGTGCAGAACGGGGACGAAGTGATGGATGCCGCTCACGAGGGGGCGACAGCGGACAGGGCGATGCGCCGGTCCTGTCCGGTCCCGTCGGGCAGCGGAGCGACCTCCATGAAGCCGGCGCGATCCAACAAGAGCTCCCAGGTCGCTTCATGGAGCGGGCGACCGTCAATGAGATCCTGGGCGGCAGCATCTCGTGCCTCCGTGGCCGACACGGGCTCGGAGATCACGACGAGCGGGCCCCCGCGCTGCAGCACGCGCCGGCTCTGGGCGAGCAGTGGGAGGAGCGCGTGGAGCGGCAACCGATCGACCACACCGCTCAGCACGAGTCCGCCGGCCGTCCCGTCCGGCCGGGACGCCAGATACTCCGACGCCTCGGCGATGGTCACCGAGCAGCCGTGCTCAATGGCGCGCAGCGCCACCGCGCCGCGGGGCTCGACGCCGTGCGCCTCTGCGCCGCGCTCCCGCAGCGCGCGCAGCAGGCGGCCCTCGCCACAGTCCGCATGGACGATGGCGCCGCCCGGCGTGCGCGCCAGCACGTGGGCCGCGACGGGTCCGGCCAACGCGCCCAGCTCGCCGCGCTTGGACGAGCCAGGCCGCGCCCTCCACCGGTCTGTCCTGGGCGGCCAGCCTCGCCTCGAGCGTGTCGACGCGGGCCGACAGGAAGCGAAAGGCCTCGACCACATGGCTCATCGCCTCTTCGAGCTCGGTCCTCTCACCTTCCGACGCGCGCCCGGCGCGGTCCCGGCGAGGGCGCAGCCGGTCGAGCGGCCCCGTCCGCCGGACGTCGCCGCGGCGCGGGGACAACGAGTCGGAGAGCGCCGAGGCGCCGGGGTGGTACGGGCCGTAGCGATCGCCAAGATGCGTGAACGCCGCCAGGAAGTTCCAGGCGTCGCTCCCCTGGGGCGCCAGTCGTGTGAAGGCCTCGTGCAATGCTTCGGCCGCCCGGGTCTGGTCGGTCGGTGCGGGGTTCGCCACCCCACTCTTTTCTCCCGGGTCATCCGCAGCGCCGGTTGGAGGGGGGGCCGCAGACATGGCGCACGATGCTACCGGCGATGCCCCTCCGCGTTCTGTGGCCCGCGGTTTTCCGGGGGGTGACGAACGAGTACCTTCGGGGCACTTGAGAGAGAGATTTGGGGCAAGGTGACACACGCGCGCAGGCTGGCGGCCCGCTGCATCCTCGCAGGCATCACCGCGACGGGAGTATGCGTCGTTTTCGGGACGGTCTCCCCCACGAGCGTATCGGGGGCTCCGGCGCAGCTGACGCTCTCCGAGACGTGGAACGGCGGTGCCGGCACCATCCTCGACGACGCGCCGTGCGGTGTGGCCGAGTCGTCGCCGGTTGCCTTCAACGACGGCGGCACCGCCGCGGTGGAAGTCGGCGACCGCCAGGGCGACCTGTACGGGCTCAACCTCCAGAACGGCTCGGTCGTGCCGGGTTGGGGCAGCGGGACGGGCGGCTCCGTCGGCTCGGGCCAGGGCTGCTTGAGCAACCCCTCCGGAGGGACTCCGGCGACGGGAGTCAACGGGGTCGAGGTCCCCGGGAGCCCGCCGGTCGACTCCACCGCCTCGGTCAACAGCAATGGTGACCTCTACTTCGGTGCCGGGAACGCGGCCGCGCCGGTTGACGGCGGCTACTACGCGTACGCGCCGAATGGGGCCGAGGCCTGGAACCAGGTCGCCACCAACCCATCCACCGACACGTCCCCCGACGGCGGCGTCCAGGCGTCGCTGCCGATTGCCAACGGAGGATCACTGGTGGAGGGTGGTTCGCTCGGCCAGGAGACCTACGCGCTCAACAGCTCGAACGGCGCTCCGGCCACCGGTTGGCCGCAGTTCTCCGCCGACAGCGTCTTCTCCACCGCGGCTGCGGGCGACTTCTACGGCACGGGCTCGGACGACTTCGCGGTCGGCGGAGCCTCGTCACAGGGGTTCGCCCTGGGGACCCACTACTCCGACGGCGGGCACGTCCGGATCTACAACGACCACGGCGGTCTGATCTGCAGTGCCAACACGACGGAGGAGGTCGACTCCTCCCCTGCCGTCGGCCCCATCCTGCCCGGCGGTCGCTACGGGATCGCCACCGGGACGGGCTCCTTCTACCCGGGCGCCAGCGACGAGAACACGGTCAAGGTCTACGACACCAAGTGCAATCAGGTGTGGAGCCACACCCTCGACGGCTCGACGGGAGGCAGCCCCGCACTGGCCGACGTGCAGGGCAACGGCCAGCTCGCCGTGGTCGAGGGCACCGCCACGGGTGTCTCCAGCGGCTCGGTGTGGGCGCTCAACGCCGCCACCGGCGCCACCATCTGGCGCACCAGCGTGCCGGGAGCCGTCCTCGGCTCGGTGACCACGGCTGACCTCACGGGGAGCGGCGCGCAAGACGTGATCGTGCCGACCGACCACGGTCTGTACATCCTCGACGGACCCACGGGCCTGATGGTGGCCGACGTCGACGACGGGTCGGACAACGGCGGCATCTCACCCGCGGGCGGGACCTACGGCTTCCAGAATTCGGCGCTGGTGACCGCGGATGCCGACGGCTCCATCGGCATCACCGTCGCCGGCTACTTCAAGGTGCAGGGCGGCAACTACGTCCAGGGCATCGTGCAGCACTTCGAGGTGTCGGGGTCCGACTCGGCCAATGCAGACAGCGCCGGCGGGTGGCCGCAGTTCCACCACGATGCGGCGCTGTCCGGGTTCATCGGGGGCGGCAACGCCCAGGCCACCTGCGACCGCCCGGCGGCGGCGCAGAACGGCTACCTCACCGTGGCCTCGGACGGCGGAATTTTCGCGTTCGGGCAGGACTTCTGTGGGAGCACGGGGAGCATCGCGCTCAACAAGCCCGTTGTCGGCATGGCGGCCGTCCCCGGTCAAGGCGGGTATTGGCTGGTCGCGTCGGACGGGGGCGTGTTCTCGTACGGCGACGCCGGGTTCTACGGCTCGACCGGGTCCCTCAAACTCAACGCACCTGTCGTGGGCGTGGCGGCCACCCCTGACGGCAGAGGCTACTGGTTGGTGGCGTCGGACGGCGGCATCTTCTCCTACGGGGATGCCGGGTTCTACGGCTCCGCCGCGACCGTTCCCGGGCAGGACATCGTCGGGATGGCGGCGTCGCCCGACGGCCTCGGCTACTGGGAGGTGAGCACGACCGGCCGGGTCTTCTCCTTTGGCGACGCGACCCCGGACGGCGACATCCCCTCCCTCGGCCTCCATCTCAACGGGTTCATCGTGGGCATCACCCCCGACCCGGTGACCGGCGGGTACTGGCTCGTGGGCTCGGACGGCGGGGTCTTCGCCTTCGGCGCGCCCTTCTTCGGCTCGACCGGCTCCATCCGCCTCAACAAGCCGGTGGTGGCGATGCAGTCCACTAGTGACGGGCAGGGCTACTGGTTCGTTGCGACCGACGGTGGGGTCTTCAGCTACGGCGACGCGCCGTTCCGCGGCTCCATGGGCGGGCAGCACCTCAACCAGCCAATGGTCGGCATGGAAGGGTTCTGACACGCGCACCGCGAGCCTCCGGAGCCACGGGAGGGACCGGACGCCTCGCCTAGAGTGACGGCCCATGCTCCGGCGACGTGACAGCCAAGGCGGCCCCTCCTCGCCGAGCCCGACGCCGGTCACCGCGCCTCCCCGCGGCCCTCTCCTCCCCTCCTACCCGCCGCACGACTACCTGGGTCAGCTGGAGCCGGGCGCTCAGGCCGCCCTGTCGAAGCGCCGCGAGGGCGCCGACCTCAGTGAGTTCGTGTGGTACCACGCCACTGAGCTCCCCGACGGAACGGTCCTGCCCGGCGTGTGGGACCTGCGGGGCCACGAGTCCGCCTATCTCGGCGGGGTCGACCTCGCCGGCAAGCGCGTGCTGGAGCTCGGACCGGCCACCGGCTACCTGACCTTCTACATGGAGCGCATGGGTGCCGAGGTGGTCTCCTTCGAGGCCGGGTTCGACGTGTCCATCGACACGCTCCCCGTCAAGGGCGAGGACCAGTTCGAGGAGCGGCTGCGCGTCATGCAGGAAACCATCGACCGCAACCACGACGCCTGGTGGTACCTGCACCGCACGCTGGGCTCCTCCGCGCGGTTCGTCCAGGGGGACATCTACGACATGCCGGCCGATCTCGGGTCCTTCGACGTCACGCTGGTCGGCGCCATCCTGTTGCACCTGCGCGAGCCGTGGGGTGCACTCTCGCAGGCGGCGCGGCGAACGACCGAGACCATGATCGTGACGGAGCCCCTGCAAGATGAGCTGGACCCGCCCGAGGCGAACATCATGCGGTTCTCCCCCTCGGCGGAGCACCACCTGACCAACTGGTGGTCGATCTACCCGGGCGCCGTCGTCTCCATGCTCGCCCGACTCGGCTTCGGGCAGACCGTCACCACCATGCACAGCCAGCGCCACCACCTGGCCCACGACATCGCGAGCGACGCCATCGACCAGCGCATGTACACCGTGGTGGGCCGCCCGGTCCGCTGATCGGGGCCGGTCGCCCCCCGTCAGAACAGGCCGGGCGTGCCCCTTCCGCGCTCCACCACCGTCGTGAGGAACTCGTCGTAGCGCGAGATCAGCACCGGCCACTGGAAGTGCCGGTCGACGTAGTCCCTCCCCCGCGCACCGAGCGTGGCGCGCAGCGGAGGGTCGGAGACCAGGCGGTCGAGCACGGCCTCGAATTCGGGGTAGGAGGTGAACCACAGGCCACCGCCGGAGCGCTCGCAGTGCTCCCGGGTCGGCCCGCAGGCACCGTTGACCAGGACGGGCACCCGGTCGACCCAGGCCTCCACCACCACGAGGGAGAACGACTCGAGCGCCGACGGCGAGACGGCCACGAGGGCATCCCGCACGATGTCCCACTTGTCGCGCTCGTCCACCGCACCGGTCACGACGATGTCGGGATGCGGTGCCAACTCGTAGGAGACCGGCCCGACCAGGACGAGCGCCAGCGGTCCTGGATGTCGTTCCTTGTACGTGGCGAAGTACGAGGCGAGCATCTTGGAGCCCTTGTGCTCGTCGACCCGCCCGACGCTCACGATGTAGGGGCGATCGCCGAGGCCCACGAGGTCGCCCCCGGGCCGGCCCGTTCCCTCGGACTGGCCCACGCCCAGCCCGAGCACGATCTGGGGACGCTCGGCCACCGGGTACATCCGCTCGACGAGCGTGCGTTCCGACGCGGTGTGGAAGCAGAAGGCGTCCGCATCCCCGAAGGTGCCGCGGAACACGGGCAGGTAGAGAGCCGGCTCGTCGTGCGCGGCCGGGTGCAGCACGGCGGGCACACGCACCTTGCCGATCGTGGCCACCGTCGGGTGGTACAGGTACGGGTAGAAGGCGACGACATCGGCGTCCGACGCGCACACCGCGTCGACCAATGCCGGGGAGACGGGGCCGTTGTAGTCGACCCACCGCCTCCCCTGCTCCAGCGTGCCCAGGCGGGGGGTCAGACGGAGGAGGCCGTCGAGGCCGTAGAAATCCGGCCGGCGCCCGTGCGCCGACCGGTGGCGGTGCACCGGCACCCCGTTGATCTCCGTGGTCCCCGGCTCCAGCTCGTCGGCCCAGGTGTGGGGGTCGAGCGCGCACGTCGTATGGACCTCGGCCTGCCAGGTCGTGTGGGAGCGCAGGTGCTCGGCCAGCTGGCGCGCCGCCGTCTCGGCACCACCCATGACCTGGGTGCCGTAGCGCGGGGTCACGAACACCACCTTGCCGCTCATGGAGTCCCCACGACGCCGGCAATGGCCTCAATGATGCGGGCGGCCACCGCGTCCCCGGAGAGCTCCGCCGCTCGTCGCGCCCCCGAGGCGGTCAACGTGGCGCGGAGTTGCCCGTCGGTGCACACGCGGTGCACGGCCGCGGCGATGTAGGACGGGTCGGCGGCGGCCAGCACCAGCGCGGCGTCGGCCACGGTGTCGGAGACAGCACCGGCCCCGCGGGTGACGACGGGCACACCGGCCACCATCGCCTCGACCAGCGGGACTCCGAACCCCTCGTGCGCGGACAGCGAGAGGTACACGTCCGCCGCAGAGAAATAGGCCGCCAGCGCGGCGTCAGACACCTCGCCACGCAGTCGGACGGCGGCGGACAGGCCGAGGTCGTGCACGAACTCCTGCAACGCCTTGGTGTACTCGAAGCTCGACGTGCCACCGACGAGGTGCAGGCGGGCCTTTCCGTCGTAGAGGCGACGGTAGGCCCACAGTGCCTTGACCAGGTCGTGCTGGGCCTTGGAGGGCACGATCCGCCCGACGAACAGGATGTCGGCGCCACCGCCCGCCCGGAGATGCGCCAGCTCCGCCGCCACCCGCTCGTCGGGAGACCCGGTGACCCGCCGGTAGTCGGCCAGCACGGGGGCAATGGCGATGCGCCGGCAGCCGGCGCGCCGCAACTCCCCACGGCTGAAGGGGCTCTTGGCCAGACCGAGCAGCGCTCCCGGGGCCAGCAGCGCCAACTCGCGGGCGGCCGCGGCCGCCCGCTCCACGCTCTGCGGTTCCCAGCCGGCGAAGTACTCGGGCCCGGTGAAATTGTGGAAGTCCAAAATCAACGGCAGCCCCTGCTCGGCCAGGTAGCCCGCGACGGCCGAGGACGTCGTGAACTGGTAGATCGCCACGTCGCCGGCGGCCGCATGCTCGGGATACATCCAGTGCTTGAACGCCTCGGGGGCCAGGTCGTCGTGGATCGCCTCGGCGAAGATCTCCGAGCGCCAGCCGGCCCCCCGCAGGGCGTCACGCAGCTTCAGCGCGTGCGTCCCGGTGGCGTCGTGCGGGTTGAGGGTGGCGATGAACTGGTGCACGGCCACCGGCCTCCCGGCCGCGGCGCTCACCGCTCGGCGGGCGCGTACGGCGAGGTGATGGCGGCCCGGACCGCGGTGACGAGGAAGTCGGCGCCGCCCGGGCCGGACTGCGCGACGGCTTCATAGCCGCTCTGCTCCAGAAGGCTGCACCAGGTTTCGGGTCGCAGCGGCCGCCCCGGCCGCGAGGTCGGCCTCGGGCGGGGCGTCGGCGGCCTCCCAGGCCTGGCGGGTCACCGAGTGGACGACGAGCGTCCCGCCGGGCGCCAGCCGCGTCCCGATGGCCGTGAGCAGCTGGCCGCGCTCCGCGCCGCCCATCCCGTCGACGGTGGCGCTCAGCACGACGGCGCCCAGGCCGGCCGCGGCCACCGCCCGGAGGTGCTCCCCCACCGGCTCGCCCCGCAGGTCCAGGGTCCCGAGGTCCGCCGCGTCGACGGCGCGCGAGCGCGGGTCGACGCCGTAGGCGTCGCCACCGGCCGCGAGAATGCGCCGCACGAGCCAGCCGTCACCGCAGGCGGCGTGGAGGATGCGTCCGGGCGCCTTGGCCACGGCGGCCACGGCGGGCTCGACCCACCAGGCGCCGGCGTGCTGCAGGGCGGGGAACTCGACCACGCCGGCGGCCGGGACCCGCTGGCCCTCCACCTGGCGCTCCAGGTTTTGGAGGCGGTCATCGACGATGTGCAGGGCGCGGCTGACGGCGGACGCCGACTGGCTCATCTGGTGCGTCAGCCATCCGACGTACCAGAGGAGGAGTGAGCGCATGCCCTTCTTGACGACGGCTCCCGCCGCCCGTTCCGAGTCCACCGGGACCACGGGGTCGATGAAGGTGGCGGCGTCGACCATGCGGAGCGCGTCGCCCAGGTCACCCCCGCGGCCGGCCACTGGCGAATGGGCCAGGAAGAGCTCGTCGAGCTCCCGCTCGAGCTTGGGCGGCAGGTCGCCCGACGCACGTCGCAGCCGGACCTCCTCGGCGATCTCCGCCATGACCTGGGTCACGTAGGCCTGGGGATCTGCCGGCGGCGTCTCCTCGGTGTCACTCATGGTGCGAGTCTGGCGCGGATCGTCTACGCCAGCGCGGCAGACGAATCGACGCCGCTCTCGGTCGAGATGAGGGCGGCGTGCACGTTCATGCGCAGGATCCCGGTGGCCTTGCCGGGGTACATGACCTCGAACGTCCCGGCCGTGTCCTGCCAGTCGTAGAGGATGCCGCTCCGGCTCTGGATCCCCAGGGCGAAGGAGAAGGTGCCGTCGAGCAGGGGCATCTGCACGATGCCGAAGTGCATCACGCTGACCCCGCGGGGCGTCGATCGGCATGCCGATGATGGACGTGTCGGTGCGCATCACCAAGTTCTCGTCGCTGTCGCGGATCTCCAGCGAGAAGACCACGTCCTCGGTCGGGTAGAGCGCCTCGAACTCCACACGGATGGTGAGGTCATCGCCCGTGCTCATGTAGGGCACGTTGTTGTCACCCGAGTAGATGCGGTGCACCGAGCGGAACCGGACCGGCCGCTCGGCATCGGGCATCGTGCCCACGCCGGCGCTCGTCGGCGTCGCCGGCACCGCCACCAGGGTCGGGTCGGCGACCCCCATGCCGGCGCCCTCCGCCATCAGCCCCTCCCGGAAGATCCGCGTGGCCTCGCCCGGCTCACCCTCCCCCACCAGGTGGCCGTGGCTGAGGACGATCCCGCGGTCACAGATGCTGCGCACCGTGTCGGCCGAGTGCGTCACCACCAGGATCGTCCGACCCTCGCGCTGGAACTCCTTCACCCGGCCGATGCACTTGCGCTGGAAGCGCTCGTCACCGACGGCGAGCACCTCGTCGATCACCAGGACGTCGGGGTCCATGTTGACGGCGACCGCGAAGCCGAGCCGCACGTACATGCCCGAGGAGTAGAACTTGACGGGACCGTCGATGAACTCCTCGAGCTCGGAGAAGTCCACGATGGCGTCGAAGACGCGGTCGACCTCTCGCCTGGGCATGCCCATCAGCGAACCGTTCAGGTAGATGTTCTCCCGGCCGGTCAGGTCCTGCTGGAAGCCGGCACCCAGCTCCAGGAGGCCGGCCAGCTTGCCCCGCACGGCCACCTCCCCCTTCGTGGGCTGGAGCACGCCGCAGATGCACTTGAGCAGGGTCGATTTGCCCGAGCCGTTACGGCCCAGGATGCCGACGGTTTCACCCTCCTTGACGGTGAGCGACACCCCGTCGAGCGCCCAGAAATCCTCGGTCGACTTGCGTCGGCCACCGTGGATGAGGCGCTCCTTCACCGTCTTGTACTGGCCGTGGGCCAGGCGGAAGCGCTTGGAGACGTCCCGGACGTCGACGGCGAAGTCGCTCATCGCTCAGAGCTCCTCGGCGAAGTTGCCCTCGAGGCGGCCGAAGGTGGCCAGTGCGACCAGGAACAGGATGATGGAGAGGAAGAGCACGCCGAGGTCGAGCCCGACGTACCAGAGCATGCCCTTCGTCGGCAGCACATAGAAGGGTGTCAACACGCCGTTGACCTTGGCGTAGGTGATCGGGTGCGCGTAGATGCAGCGCTGGAACGACAGCACCAGCGGCACCATGGGGTTGAGGAAGTAGATGAAGGTCAGGCCCTTCGGCCCGAGTTTCAGGCCGATGTTCTGCTGGTAGGCGTAGACGATCGGGCAGGCCCAGAACCAGGCCGTGAGGATGACCTCAATGAGGTGCTGCGTGTCGCGCAGGTAGACGTTGATCGACGAGAGCAGCACGGCCAGCGCCGAGGCGAGGATGACGCCGGTGACGAGGGCGAGGAGCAGCACGGGCAGGTAGGCCAGGTCGGGCCCGGTGTGCAGGACGAGCATGAAGATGACCATCACGATGGCCTGGAAGAAGAAGAAGACGCAGGCCGAGCCGACGGCGGCCAGGGCCAGGATCTCGCGCGGGAACGAGACCTTCTTGACGATGCCGGCGTTGTTGACCACAACGCCGGTGCCGGTCAGCAGGCCCAGGGAGAAGAGGTTCCAGATCAGGAGCCCGGCGAACAGGAAGATCACGAAATGCGGCATCTTGTTGCCGAGGATGATCTGGAACACGAAGAAGTAGATGGCCAGTGTCATGGCGGGAGCCGCCATCGACCACACGAGGCCGAGGACCGAGTTCTTGTACTTGACCTTGATCTCGGTGCGGACCAGGTAGATCAGGAGCTCGCGCGACAGCCAGATCTCGCGCAGCCGCTTGCGCACGCTGATGGTGGGGGTGACCACGCGGGTCACTGAGCCGCGCCTGGCCGCGATGCGGTTCACGCCGGCCGCCTCGGCGGCCACCGGCGAGCGGTCCGCCACCCGTACTTCGGCGTCCCCCTCGAGTCTCCGGTCTGCGTCCGACGAGGAGGCCGGGACGTCGACGGCCACGTCTATTTGTTCCCTGCCGCCGCCGTGGCCGTCGAGCGATCGATGACCTTGTCGATGAAGCCGTACTCGCAGGCCTCGTCCGCCGTGAACCAGCGGTCGCGGTCCGAGTCCGTCTCGATCCGCTCGAGGGGCTGCCCGGTGTGGAAGGCGATGCGCTCCGCCATCATCCGCTTGAGGTAGATGATCTGCTCCGCCTGAATGGCGATGTCGGCCGCCTGTCCCTGCATGGACCCCGACGGCTGGTGCATCAGGATGCGCGAGTGGGGCAGGGCGTAGCGCTTGCCCGGGGCGCCGGCGCAGAGCAGGAACTGCCCCATGCTGGCGGCCAACCCCACGCAGATGGTCGAGACATCCGGCCGGACGTACTGCATGGTGTCGTAGATGGCCAGGCCGTCGGTGACGGACCCGCCCGGTGAGTTGATGTAGAGGGAGATGTCCTTTTCGGGATTCTCGGCCTCCAGGAGCACGAGCTGGGCGCAGACCAGGTTGGCCGTCACCTGGTCGATTGCGCTGCCGATGAAGACGATGCGCTCTTTGAGCAGTTCCTGGAAGACCCGTCCCGCGGACTCCATTTCGGCCCCGGCGGCCAAGATTTTGGGGGCGTCTGATGCGTTGACCATGGCCCCGAGGCTAGTGGGCGGAGGAGGCGCTTGTAGGCACACGGCCGTACACTCCCTGTTCACCCGCTTGGCGGGGCCGCTGCGGGCGTGGCGGAATTGGCAGACGCGCCGGGTTTAGGTCCCGGTCCCCGAAAGGGGGTGGAGGTTCGAGTCCTCTCGCCCGCACCCTCTCGCCCGGACCCGGTCCACCCGACACGGCACCCGGTAGCTTCGTCCGCGTGCCCCACCTGGTCGCCGCGCCGGACAAATTCCGGGGGACGACGTCGGCCGCCGAGGTGGCGGCGTCGATGGCCGGTGCAGCACGGGCGGCCGGGTGGACGGCCGACGAGGTGCCGATGTCCGACGGCGGTGAGGGCCTGCTGCTCGCGCTGGGCGGCACCAGGCACACAACGACGGTGACCGGCCCACTGGGCGCCCGGGTCGAGGCCGAGTGGCGCATGCTGGACGGCGTGGGCCGTGACGCGCCCCGCACCGCCGTCGTCGAGATGTCACGCGCGGCGGGCCGCGCTCTCGTCCCGCGGCCGCGGCGCGACGACCCGGTGCGCGCCACCACCGCCGGCGTGGGCCAGCTCCTCCTGGCGGCCCGCGACGCGGGGGCGCGCCGGATCGTGATCGGCTGCGGCGGGTCCGCGACGACCGATGGCGGCGTCGGCGCGTACGAGGCCGTGGGCTCCCCGGCGGCACTGCGGGGGGTCGAGCTCGTCGTCGCCAGCGACGTGACGACGCGGTTCAACGACGCCGCGACCGTGTTCGGGCCGCAGAAGGGCGCCACACCGGCGCAGGTCGTGGAGCTCGGCCGGCGCCTGGTCGAGGTGGCGGCCCGCTACCGGCGTGAGACGGGCGTCGACGTGACCGGCGTCCCCGGCGGCGGCGCGGCGGGCGGGCTGGCCGGCGGGCTGGTGGCGCTCGGCGCCCGGATCGAGCCCGGCTTCGACCTCGTGGCCGGGCTGGTCGGCCTGGCCGACCGGTTGGAGGGGGCCGACCTGGCCGTCACCGGCGAGGGGCATCTCGACCCGCCCTCCTTCCACGGCAAGGTGCCCGGAGGCGTGCTCGAACTGGCCCGCGCCCGCGGCAGGCGCGGCAGGGCCCTGCCGGTCCTGTGCATCGCCGGCGGCGCCGACGCGGCGCTGCTGGCCGCGCCACCGCCGGGCCTGGAGGTGGTCAGCCTGACCGCCCGCTTCGGCCGGGCCCGGGCGCGGGCGGAGACAGCCACACTGATCAGCCTGGTCACCGCCGAGGCGCTGGCCCGGTTTTGCCCCTGAACCGGCTCATCGGCCACACTGCTGGCGCGTTCGCGGCGGCCATCGGCCCCGCCCGCCGGGCCCTCCCCCTCCGGGACGGCCGGCCTGGCGCGTTGACCGACACACAGGGAGGCATCACCATGGGACTGCTCGACGGCAAGGTGGCGGTCGTCACCGGCGCGGGACGAGGCATCGGCCGCGAAGAGGCCTTGGTGCTCGCGGGCGAGGGCGCACGGGTCATCGTGAACGACGTCGGTGCCGGGCTGCACGGCGAGGGGTCGCAGGACGCGCACCCGGCCGAAGAGGTCGTGGCATTGATCAAGGAGCAGGGCGGCGACGCCGCGGTCAACGGCGACGACATCAGCTCGTGGGCCGGCGGCAAGAACGTCGTGGAGCAGGCGATCGACACGTTCGGCTCGCTCGACATCCTGGTGAACAACGCCGGGATCCTCCGCGACAAGATGTCCTTCAACATGGACGAGTCGGACTGGGACGACGTGATCCGGGTCCATCTCAAAGGCCACTTCGCCCCTACGCACCACGCCGCGGTGTACTGGCGCAACCGGGCCAAGTCGGGCGAGGACGTCACCGGCCGCATCATCAACACCTCCTCGGAGGCCGGGCTCTTCGGCAACGCGGGACAGGCGAATTACGCCGCCGCCAAGGCGGGCATCGCCGCCATGACCCTGGTGGAAGCCCGTGAGCTTGGTCGCTACGGCGTCACCTCCAACGCCATTGCGCCCCGCGCCCGCACCCGCATGACCGAGACTCTCTTCGGCGGTGACGGCATGAGCGCCGGCGAAGGCGGCTACGACGCCTGGGACCCCAGGAACATCGCAAACGTGGTGGGATTCCTCGCCGCACCCTCCTCGGCCGACATCACCGGGCAGATCTTCGTCGTGTTCGGCGGGAACATCTATGCCATGAGCGCCTTCAAGCCGGTGGGCCAGCTCACCCGCGAGGCCGAGTGGTCGCCTGAGCAACTGGTCGCCGCCAAGGGCGACCTCTTCAAGGGTGTCAGTTCCGGGGTGCCGCCCTTCAGCTTCATTTAAGGCCAGCCCGGCGAGGCACCGGGGCGGTGAGGCGCCGGGGCCGCGACCACCTGAACTCCTCGGGGTTCGCGGGCGCGGCTGCTACCTTGCGCACCGATGCAGACGACTCCCGATTCGGTCGTCTCCCCGCCGCTCGTGAACGACGCCGCGGAGGTACTGACGTCGGACCCGGCGACGCCAGCGCACGGACCCCACCACGCCCGCCGGCGCGCCGGCCGTGGCTGGCTCGTCACGGCGGTGGTCGCCGCCGTCTACCTGGTGCTGGCGGTGCTGGCCAACGGGAGCGCCTGGACACACGGGATCGCCCATTCCATCCAGACGTCGGGCGGCAACGACGTCCCCGAGGAGATCTGGTTCCTGGCCCAGACGCCCTGGGTCCTCCTGCACGGCCACAATCCGCTGGCCAACGACTGGCTGAACGCGCCCGGCGGGGTCAACCTGATGGACAACACGACTATGCCGCTGCTCGGGATCGTCGGGTTCCCGATCACCTTTTTCTTCGGGCCGATCGCCACCTTCAACGTCCTGATCGACCTGGCGATCTTCGCCTCGGCGATGAGCTTCTTCTTCATGGTCCGGCGCTTCGTGAGCTGGTGGCCCGCTGCCTTCGTCGGGGGCCTGGCCTACGGGTTCTCCCCTTCACCGCCGCCACCGCCAACGGGCACCTGTTCCTGCTGTTCCAGGCCATCCCGCCATTGGTGATCCTCTTCGTCGACCGCGGCCTGCGGTCGAGCAAGACCTCTCCGTTGTGGGCCGGTGTCGCCATCGGGCTCTGCTTCGTCGCCCAGTTCTACATCTCGACCGAGGCGTTCGCCTCGCTCGCGGTCATGACCTGCATCGCGGTGGTCCTCGGCGGCGGCTACGCACTGTGGAAGCACGTGGCGCTGGACCGGCGGCGGCTCGTGACGATGGCCGGGTGCGCGGCCATCGTGGTCGCCCTGGGCACCGGTTACGGCGGCGTGGGTGGCCGTGGCCGGCCCCGAGCACATCACCGGTCCGGCGCAGCCGGCCACCGCGATCGCGGGCGTGACCGTCGACCCGCTCGGCCTCGTCGTCCCCACCCTCGATCAACGTTTCACCCTCGGGCACGCGTCGCTGGGGGACTCGTTCGTGGCGCTGCGGGATCCCAACTGGCACATCGTCTTCGAGTCGCCAGTGGAGAACGGATCGTACGTCGGCGTGCCGCTGCTGATCGCCCTCGTCGCGGGAGGCATCCTGCTGCGGCGCAAGCGGTTCGCCCTGTTCTGCTCGGCCATGGGCGTGGTCGGCCTCATCATGTCGATGGGCTCCAGGCTCCACGTGGACGGGTACCGCACGGGGATACCGCTGCCCTTCATCGTGATCGAACATCTGCCGTTGCTCGACAGCAGCGTCGCCGCGCGCTGGGTGACCTATTTCTGGCTCTTCGCCGCGCTGCTGCTGGCCCTGCTGCTCGATGCCGTCTACACGCGCGTCGCGGCCAACGACCGGTTCGGGACGACGGGAGGGGTGGCGGCAAGCGGGATCCTGGCCCTCGTCGTGCTGGTGCCCCTGGTGCCGGCGTGGCCCTATGCCGCCGCGCCCGCGTCCGTTCCCGCATGGTTCACCAACGACGCGCGGTCCCTCCCGGCGGGATCGGCCGCCCTGGTCTACCCACTGGCCAGCTCCACGAACGACTCGGCCATGCTCTGGCAGGCCATGGCCGACATGGAATTCCGCATGCCGGGTGGGTTCGCCGTCATTCCGGGCCCCACGGGTGCCAACACCTTCGGCGGGCAGGCCTCCCCGTTGGAGGGGGCCCTGGCGCAGTGCGAGGGGGGCGCGGCCTCGGTGCCGTCGTTCTCGGCCGAGGACGTCCGGGCCCAGTTGCGCCAGTGGCACACCGAGACGGTGGTCGTCGTCCCGACCGCGCCCGGAGCCGCCTGCGCCGCTGAGCTCTTCACCGCCGCGCTCGGCCCGGCGCAACGGGTGGGCGGAGCCCTCGTCTGGCCCCGCCTCGACGCGGCGTCCTGACGGGGCCGCCGATCTGCGGCACCATGTCGTGATGGCACACGACCGCACGTTCCGTTTTGCCGCGCAGCTGAGCAAGGCGCCCGACGGCTCCGCCCGTTCCTGGGCCGAGCAGGCCCGCAAGGCCGAGGACCTCGGTTACAGCACGCTGCTCATGCCCGACCACTTCGGGGACCAGCTCGCCCCCGTGCCCGCCCTGGCCGCCGTGGCGGCCGCCACCACCACGCTGCGCATGGGCTCCCTGGTCTTCGGCAACGACTACCGCCACCCCTTCGTGCTGGCCAAGGAGGCCGCCACCCTCGATGTGCTCAGCGAAGGCCGGTTCGAAATGAGCCTCGGCGCCGGCTGGATGCGCTCCGACTACGACGAGGCCGGCCTGACCTACGACCACCCGGCGGTCCGGGTGGCGCGCTTCGAAGAGGCGGTGAAGGTCGTCCAGGGCTTGCTGCGCACCGACGGACCCTTCAATTTCCACGGCGAGCACTACGAGGTGCTGGGGCACACCCTCACCCCCCGGCCCGTGCAGCGGCCCGGTCCCCCGCTCATCATCGGCGGCGGCGGCAAACGGGTGCTGTCCTTCGCCGCCCACCACGCCGACATCGTCAGCATCAATGTCAACCTGCGCGACGGCACCGGTGGCGCGGAGACCGCCGCCGACGCCACGCCCGACGCGCACCCGCACGAAGATCGCCTGGGTGAAAGAGGCGGCGGGCGACCGCTTCGACGACCTCGAACTCAACTCCCTCATCGGCTTCGTCATGGTGACCGACGACGCCGAGGGGCTGGCCGCCCAGATGGCGCCGGCCTTCGGCATCGACACGGCCGACGCGCTGCACGTCCCGCTGGCGCTCGCCGGGACGCTCGACGAGATGGCCGAGGAGCTCGAGTGGCGCCGGGCCGAGTACGGGATCTCCTACTGGTCGATCGAGTCGGACGCCTGGGAGACCCTCGGCCCGGTGGTGGCCAAGCTGGCCGGCACGTGATCATCACCACCAGCAGCGGCTGGGAGGGCATCGGCACGCACCGCGCGCTCTGCGGCGAGCGCGTCTTCACCATTGACGCGCCGTCCATCGGTCCGGAGCGCCACGTGCCCCTCCTGGTTCTGCACGGCTTTCCCACGTCGTCGTTCGACTACGCCGCCGTGCTCGACAGCCTGCGGGCGGGGCGCCGGGTCCTGCTGCTCGACATGGTCGGGTTCGGGCTGTCGTCCAAGCCCGACCGGGCCTACTCCATGGCGTTGCAGGCCGATGTCGCCGCCGCCTTCGTGGACGCGCTCGGCGTGAAGCGCCTGGCCCTGTTGACCCACGACATGGGTGACACGGTCGGCGGTGAGCTCCTGGCCCGGCGGGCCGAGGGGGCGTGGGCGGTGGAGGTGGCGCAACGCGTCCTGACGAACGGGAGCATCTACATCGCGCAGGCACACCTGTCCAACGGCCAGCAGCTGTTGCTCGGCCTCCCCGACGCGGTGCTGCCAGCCGGGGTCCCGATCGACGCCGCGTCCATCGCGCGCAGCCTGCGGGACACGTTCAGCCCGCTGACGCCGACCGTCCCCGCCGGCTGGCCCGAGGACCCGGTCCCCGCGGCAGCGGCCCAGGTGGTCCACGACGACGGTCATCTGGTTTTGCCGAGGCTGATCCGTTACATCGAGGAGCGGCGGGCCAATGAGCGCCGCTTCACCGGCGCGATCGAAACCGACCCCTCGCCGCTGCACGTCGTATGGGGACTCGACGACCCCATCGCCGTCCCCTCCATGGTCGACACGCTGCTGGCGGCCCGACCGGATGCCGACGGCGATCCGGCTCGACGGGGTGGGCCACTACCCGATGGTCGAGGCACCACAGCGCTTCCTCGACGCCGTGCTGCCCGGTCTCGCCTGAGCACCGCGATCTGCGGCAACGACACACAGAGTATTCCCCGGTCGCTCGCTTAACCTGACGGCGTGCCGGGCCGCCGTCGACCCTCGAACCGTTACGAGCTCCTGACCTGTGCCTGGTCCGGTCATTTCCTGGTCGGGACCGACGCGACGACGATCACGCCCGACGATGCGCTGGTGGTGCGCGAGGAGGGTGCGGTGCGCTGGCACCGCTGCCTGCGCTGCGACGCCTGGGTCGGGCGAACGGCGCCGGAGCAGCCGGGACGCGAGCGGGTCGAGCAGAGGGACGAGATTCAGCTGCCCCTGCGCGGCTCGGCCCTGCGCGACCGCTACGTCCTGCGCCTCATTGCCGTCGACCGCGCCATCCACGTCATCGTCCTCGGCGGGCTGGCCATCGCGCTGTTCACCTTCGCCGCGCACGACCAGGCCCTCCATCACGACTACCAGAACGTCATGAACGATCTGGCCGGGGGTGCACCCGGGGCCTCCCAGGCGCGCGGCATCCTCGGCTACCTCGGCCGGGCCTTCAAGTACTCACCGGCGCACCTGCGGATTTTGGCGCTCGTGCTCCTGGCCTTCGCGGCGCTGGAGGCGGCCGAGATGGTCGGGCTGTGGCTCAACAAGCGGTGGGCCGAGTACCTCACGTTCGTCGCCACCACTGCCCTCGTGCCCTTCGAGGTCTACGAGCTGACCAACGGCGTCAGCACGTTCAAGCTCATTGCCCTCGCCATCAACCTCGCCGTGGTCATCTACCTGCTCCTCGCCAAGCGGCTCTTCGGGTTGCGCGGTGGCCACCGGGCCGAGCACGCGCGTCGCGAGCTCTCCAGCGGCTGGTCGGCCATAGAGCGGGCGACGCCCGGCGCGGCGCGCCCACGTCACGGTCAGGCGGGAGCCACCACCTTGAGGGTCCGCACCTCGGAGGGCAAGCTGGCGTAGAGGTCGGCCACCAGGTCGTCGCGCTGGGCGCGCCGGGACGGGTCGTCCCAGAGGTTGTCGAACTGGTAGGGGTCCTCATCGACGTCGTAGAGCTCCCCCGTGGCCACCGCCACGCCGCCGGGACCCGACCCGGACTGCTCGTACACGACCGGGCAGGGCTGCAGGACGCCTTCGCCCCATGTCTCCTCCAGGCCGTTGGGCTGTCCCGCCGTGGACGGTTCGTAGACCGTGCACAGCCACCCGTCGCGGTAGACGGACCGCAGGTGCATCCCGTAGCCGGGAAACTGGCTGTCCCACTCGCACAGCGCGCGCTCGCGCCCGGCCTCGCCGTCGGCCCGCGGGAGTGCCCGGCCCTGCATCCAGGGCGCCGGGTCGACGCCGGCGATGGCGCAGAAGGTCGGCGCCAGGTCGACCTGCCCGACCGGGTCGTGCACGACCGCCGGAACGATGCCGGCGGACGGGGCCGGCCGCCACACGAAGGGCAGACGCATCAACGCGTCGGTGTGGTACGGGCCCTTGTAGAGCAGGCCGAAGTCGCCCTGCATCTCGCCGTGGTCGGTGGTGAAGATCACGTCGGTGTCGGCCAACCATCCCCGCCGGGCGATCGTCTGCAGCACGCGGCCGCACGCCTCGTCGATCAGCTCGTTCATCACGTGCACCTTGGCGTTGACCTCGCGGATCTGGTCGTGCGTCAACTTCGAGGGGACGAACGATGCCGGCCCGCCCTCCATGTTGGAGAAGTGCCCGTCCCAGTAGGCGAGCCAGTGGGCCGGCTTGCGCTCCAGGACGGCGCGAATGGCGTCGTCGGAGCCGGGGTGACCGGGCGGCAGGGCGAGGGTGCGCCAGGGCACCCGGTCGAGCTCGGAGGCGGGTGGGTCCCACGGGTGGTGCGGGTCGGGGAACGACATCCAGCAGAACCAGGGCTCGTCGGCGCCGACCGAGTCGAGCCAGTCGACCGTGAGGTCCGCCACCCAGTCGGTGTGGTACCACCGGCGCGGGATCGGGTTGTTCTTCGTCTCCGGCGCGGCCGTGTCCCCGCCGGGCTCGGCCTGGAGCAGCCCGGCGAAGCTGTGCAGGTGCTCGGGATGGTGCTTCTTGAGCCAACGCCCGTAGTGCGCGATGGGATGGTCGCCCCAGGCGGCCGCATGCATGGCCTGCTCGGACCGCTCGAAGCCGCGCCAGGGCCCCGTGTCGCCCCGGGCGACCCGGGCGTTCTCCTCGAACTGGTTGTGCGGGTCGAAGCCGGGCTCGAAATGCGCCTTGCCCAGCAGCGCGGTGCGGTAGCCGGCCGCATCGTGCAGGTACTGTGCCACGGAGGGCGCGTCGACCGGGAGGGGAATGCCGTTGGCCACCACGCCGTGCGTCCGGACGTACTGGCCCGTCAGCATGGTCGAGCGCGCCGGCATGCACACCGTGTTCTGGTTGTAGGCCCGGCGGTAGTTGATGCCCTCCGAGGCCAGGCGGTCGACGACGGGCGTGCGGGCCACCGTCCCCCCGTTACAGCCGAGGCTGTCGTAGCGCTGCTGGTCGGTGGTGATGAAGAGGATGTTGCGGCGACGTTGGGCAGTAGCGGGAGCGGCTTCAGGCATCGACCGCCCCGTTCGGACGCGCCCGCGCGGTGCGCCACTCCCCCGTCACTTCCCCCGTCATCGCTCGCTCCCTCTCTCTCCGCGGGTGTGCCGGCTCATCTGCCGCCCCGCGCGCGGCCCGTTCACTGTGCTCGCAGCATCCGGTGCAGGTCGATCTCGAGCTCCTCCATCAACCCGGCGAGGAGCTGCAGGCGCGCCGGGGCGCCGTCCGCCGCCAGGAGGCGCTGGGCGTCGTAGGCGCTGAGCGGGGCAACCGCACACAGCTGCCACGACGCCAGATCGGCGTCCCCGCCCCCATCGAGCGCGAGCTCGGGCGAGAGGGGCGGCGCCCCACCCTGCTCGGCCAGCAGGGCTCTGGCCCGGCGCACGCGCTGCCCGGCGGCGCCCACCAACGGGCCGGCGTCCCCCGGGGGCGGCACCTGAGCGGTCTCCTGCACCAGGGCCACCGGATACGGGTCGTCGGGGAGCCACTGCTCCACCTCAATCAGCGCCTCGCCCTCGAGCTGGAGCACCCAGCGCCCGTCGGGCAGCTCCACCGACTTGGTGATGACGCCCCTGGTGCCGAGGCCACTGCGCTCGTCGCCGCCCCCGACCTCAGAACCGCGTTCGATCAGAACGACGCCGAAGCGGCGCGTCGCCCGCCAGGCAGTCCCGCATGAGTTCCCGGTAGCGCGGCTCGAAGACATGCAACGGCATGGATGCGTGCGGGAAGAGGACGGCGGACAGAGGGAACATCGGCAGGCGTGTCCCGGACATGCCCCACCATGGCACGGCACACAGGTTTGCGCACGGTCATGCTCCGACGCGAGAAGGGCCGACCCTCTGGCCGACCCTCACTCGTTCTTATGCTTCTTGTAGTACTTCGGTTTTTCTGTACGCAGTTCACCGGCTCTCGCCTGCGGCGCAGTGGGTGCGGGGGCCGCCTTGTCGGCCGGCCGGCACACGCACCGGCGCGAACACGGCCTCATTCATACGCCGGACTTCTTGCCAAGCGGACTGCCCGGAGGCGCCACCGAAACCGACATCGGTGACGCATTTTCAACCCGGCGGATCGACCTCCTCGGTCGAGCGTGTCGATGGCATCGGCAGCTCCTTTCCACTCGGGGCAACGGCGGGTGCTCCAGTTGCCGCTTGCTTGGCTCAAGTATCCACCCCCACCCGCGCCATGTGAACCCCACGCGAACAGGGCATTCACAAAGGCCCAGGTGGGGCACGGCCCTGTTACGCAAACTTCACATCGTCGTGATCTGACGGGCGCTCGAACGCCGGGGATCACGACGTTGCGGTCACCTACGCTCTGGCCATGGCACTGCCGACACCCAAGGAGAACACGACCGCGATCGTCACCGGTGCCTCGTCGGGCATCGGCGCGGCGATCGCCCGGGAGTTGGCGCGGCGCGGCCACGGGCTGACCCTGGTGGCCCGGCGCGAGGACCGGTTGAAGGCGCTGGCCGATGAGCTGGCAGACGCCCATTCCATCCGCTCCGAGGTCATCGCGGCGGACCTCACCGATGCCGACTCACGCGGCAAGCTCCCCGCCGAGCTGGCGGCGCGCGGCCTGACCCCCGACATCCTTGTCAACAACGCGGGCTTCACGACGATGGGCGCCGTCTCCAAGGCCGACCGCGCCGCCGAGCTCGCCATGGTGCGGACGAATGTCGAGGCGGTCGTCGACCTGTGCACGATGTTCGTCCCGGGCATGGTGACCCGACACCGCGGGGCGGTCCTGAACACCGCGTCGACCGCCGCGTTCCAGCCGTTGCCGGGGCAAGCCGGCTACGGCGCGTCCAAGGCCTTCGTCCTGTCCTACGGGCGCGCCCTGGGTGCCGAGCTTCGCGGCACCGGCATCAGCGTGACCACGCTGTGCCCGGGCCCGGTGGAGACCGGTTTCGCCGAGGTGGCGGGGATGACCGACGCGGAGGCGGGCCAGACCCTGCCCAAGGTCATGTGGATCCCGGTGGGCGACGTGGCCCGGGCGGCCGTCGAGGGGCTCGCGGCGGGTCGCTCCGTCGTGATCCCCGGAACGGTGAACCGCGCCGCGGCCGGTCTGGCTCACCTGGCACCCAAGGCGCTCATCCTGCCGTTGATGGTGAAGCACCATCCGGTGCTGAAGCCGACCTGACGACGAGTCCGGGCCGCGGCCGGGGGCCGCGCAGAAGGGCGCGTGGCCGCCGCCAACGTCAGCGACGCTGCCCGGCCACGCGCCTCACGCGAGGAACGCCGGAATCGTGTGGCCCTTGCGGTCACCGCCGGAGGGCCGCCCGGACCCGGGGCGGGCTCCACTAACCTCCATCAGGTCGCCGCGACGCACACTGCGGGGCGCACGGACTGCGGGGGCTCATGCCACAACTGGTCTCGGACCTGAACCTGCCCTACCTCGACACGATCGGACTCGAGCGCCGGGAGGCCATCGACGCGATCGAGGCCGCCCGCTCGGTCCACTGGCTGGCCCGTTCCGAACTGGGCTACTCCGTGACCCGCCTGCAGGACGTCACGGCGATTCTGCGCGACCAGCGCTTCCACTCCGCCCTCTCCATGATCGAGCAGGCGCCGGAGCTCCAGGACCCGGGCGGCGCGACCCCCGGCTCGAGTCCATCCTCACCATGGAGGGCGAGAGCCACGCCCGGCTCCGTCGCCTGGTGGCACCGGCCTTCACGCCGGCCTCGGCCAACCGCCTCCGCCCGACCATGCGCCGGGTGGTCGGTGAGCTGGTCGACCGCGTCGTGGCGCGCGGCGAGTGCGAACTGGTGGCGGACGTCTGCGACCCCTATCCGATCCCGATCATCTGCGAGCTGCTCGGCGCGCCCCCCGAGGACTGGAAGCTGTTCTCGGCCTGGGCCACCGACATCTTCCGCATCTTCAACAACAACCTGGTCGAGGACCTGCCCTTCATTGCGCGGGCGGGCGAGGAGCTGAACACCTACGTGAGCGACATGATCGCGGCGCGCCGGGCCGACCCGCGCCACGACCTCCTCAGCGACCTCATCGCCATAGAGCAGGAAGGTGACCGGCTCTCGAGCGACGAGATGGCCATGCTGGCGCAGGCGGTGCTGATGGCGGGGACCGACACCACCCGCAACCAACTCGCCTGCTCGGTGGCGCTCTTCACCGAGCATCCGGACCAGTGGGCGCTCCTGGCCGAGCGGCCCGAGCTGGCCGCCCGGGCCGTCGAAGAGTCGATGCGCTACCTCGGAGCCGTGCGGGGCACGGCCCGCTTCGCCGCCGAGGACGTCGTCTATCGCGATGTGCTGTTCCCCCAGGGCACCTTGGTGGCCACCTCGCTGGCCGGAGCCAACCGGGATCCCGAGGCCTTCGACGATCCCGACATCTTCGACATCACCCGGGAGCGCAGCACGGCCCAGATGACCTTCGGCTCCGGCATCCACTTCTGCATGGGTGCCGCGCTGGCCCGGGCCGAGCTGCAGGAGGCACTCCCCCTGTTGGCCCGGCGCCTGCCGGGGCTCACCCGCGACGGAGAGGTGGAGTGGAAGCCCTCGAGTTTCGGCATCTGGGGCCCGGCGCGGCTCCCGCTGCGCTTCGAGCCCTCGTGATCGCCCTCGACCCACGGGCGGGGTGGTCCGCCGGGGGTGTCCTCGCACTATAAACAAAACCGTTTAGAGTTCCGTGAACCTTCGCAGGCCGTCACGGCGGCCGCCCCTTTTTTCAACTGTAAACAAACACGTTGAGAGTTCCGTGAACCCTCGCAGGGGGTCGCGGCCACATGCCCGACCCGGCTGCTTCCCGCGGTTCAGTCCCGTACCCCCGAGCCCACGGCGACGGGAGCCTCGGGAGACTCGGCAGCAGAACCGGTCCGCCGGCGGATCCGGGTGCGCCGAGCCTCGTCGATCATGGCGCGCTGGGCGGAGGGCGGCGGATCGTGTCCTCCGTAGGCGCTCGCTTCCACCGACGAGGCCAACCGGCTCCAGGTGGACGCACCGCTTCCGGCGAGCTCGTCGAGGCGAGCGGCGTATTCCGACAGGGTCTCGGAGGGTCGGCGCGGGCGTCCCGCCCGGCGGCCGGCCCGCTCGGTGCTGCGCGCCACCCGCGCCGCCCACGTCGGCGGCCGTGATCGGCGCCAGCGCACGGTCACGACGACCAGAGCGGCGGCGGCGAGGACGACGCCGGCCGGCACCGGTGGGATGCGGCTCAGGGCAGTGCCGACGTCCCGCAGCGCCGTCGCGCCCGGACTGGGGCTCGTGGCCGGCACCGACGCCGTCGGGTCGAAGTCCTCCCAGCCGTAGCCCGGGAACCACACCTGGACCCAGGCATGCGCGTCGTTGGCGTGGACCTGGTAGAGGTCGGTGATCGGGTTGAAGCCACCGGGCACGTACCCCACCGCCTCGCGGGCGGGGATGCCGAGGGAACGCAGCATGACGGCCAGCGACGTGGAGATCTGCTCGCAGAAGCCGACCCGGTTGCCGAAGAGGAATTCGTCGACGGTGTCCGCGCCGGCGGGCAGCGGAGGGATGTTCTCCGAGTAATGGGTGTGCGCTCCGATCCAGTGGATGAGGGACTGCACCTTGTCGTAGGTCGTGGTGTCGCGGGCGGTGATCGACCGGGCCAGCGCGAGCACGCGCGGGTAGGGATGCGGCAGCTGCTCCTCCTGGCGCAACGCGGCGGGAGGGAGTGAGAACGGGTCATCGTCAGCCCGGAGTTGCGCCGGCGTCGCCGTGCTGATCTGCGAATCGACCGTGTAGACGGAGCCGCTGCCCAGGCCGAGGGGCGAGACGATGGTGCCGTCGCCGCTGGCGTAGATCTTGCCGGCAGGGAACCACAGTTCGCTCGCGGTCTCCGCGTGGAAGACGAGGTTCGCCGTCGCGCTCGCGACGTAGAACGTCTGGAGGTCGCTCTGCCCGAACGCCCCGTCACCCAACGAGATCGGGAGGACGAACGGTGAACCCCCACGCAACGGCTGCCGCGGCACGGGCTGCGACTGCGTCCAGCTCTGGCCCTGCCAGGTGTCGAAGGTCTCCCCGACCCAGTACGAGGGGCGCTGGGCCCTGACCTGCATCACCAGGGTGTTGCCCAGGTTGCCGCGCAGGGCCGTGTTGAGGCTGGCGGCGAAGCCCAGGTAGCCGCCGACCCGGATTCGGCTGGAGGGACTGCCGGCACGGGAGAGTTGCGCGGCGACGCCGGAGTCGCCGGCGAGGCCTCCGGGGACGCCAACCGAGCCGCCGGCGCCAGCCCGGGAGATGAACGAGATCCGGGACGACACCACCGGAGCCGGGAGGACCAGGAAGACGGCGGCCGCCGCGGTCGATGTTGCCGCCAGCGCCAACACCAGGCTCGTCGCCGACATGCGGCCCCCGCCACTCGCCGACGTCCACATTTCGCTCAGGCCCCAGAGGCTGCAGGAGGCCCAGGCCACGACGTACAGGCCGAAGCGGAGGTCGATGGCCAGCGCGCCACCCACCGCCATCAGGCCCGCCGATGCGCCGAGGGTGAAGAGCAGGTCACGCCGGGAAGGCACGTGGAAGGAGTGGACCACCAGGACGGAGACGAGCAGGATCGTCAGCGGGTTGACCACGGACGTGATGCCCCCCGACGGCGAGCTGACCGCGCGGAAGAACCAGACGCAGGCGGCGATGGCGCCGATGGCCACCAGCACTTTCACCCAGCCGGGGGGCCGGGCCCGGGTGGCATGGGAGAACGCCGTGCCGGCCGACACGAGCACCATGGCGCCGATCGCCGTCGCCCAGGCGATCTCGCCGAGGGAGGCGCAGGCAGCGATCGCCACCAGCACCGCGCCCAGGCAGGCGAGCCGCAACCGGATCGAATCCTCGGGAAGGCCCGGCCGATTGGCTCGCCGGACCGCGTCAATCAGGCTCACGGCGGAACGCTCTGGTCCTCGGCCGACGATCGCGCCGGCGGGTCCGGGCACGGCACGGGCGAGGCGGCGACCGGCGCCGCGGCGGTCGGCGACTGCTCCGAGGACGGGACCCGACCGTTCCCGGGTGCGGAGAAGGACCGGAGCGCCTCCCTCGAGCACACTGACCACGGTCCCGAGGGCGCCCTCCGCCACACGTTCGGCCGCGTCGGGGTCCGCCGGCAGTTCGACGGTGATCGTCACCGCCTCGGCCGCCGGCCGCTCCAGCTCGCGGACCATCAACCTGCCGGCATGCGCCGTCGAGCGCCAATGCACCAGGCGACGGCTGTCACCGGGCGTGTAGGGGCGGGCGCCCCGGGGCAGGCTCCCGTCGGGTCGGGGCTGCTCGTGGACATCGCCCGCCCCCTCGTTGGGGTGCTGATGGGGCGTCTGCGCCCGTCCACAGCGCGGTGAGACGTGGAGCGCCGACGGCAGGGGCAGCTGCACCCGCCTCGTCCACCACTGCAACGCGAACGGCGCGGCCGATCCGATGTCGAGCGTCACCGAGTCGTGGACACCGCGCCGGACCGGCAGGAGCGCGATGACGTCATCGACCGGGCCCCGCCTCCCGGCCGATCCGACGTACACCTCGGGCCCGGGCGGTTCGACGGGACGGACGCGCACCCGCGTGCGTGCGTCGACACGAACCTCGACGGGCAGGCCGGCAATACCGTCTCCCGGCGCGCTGCGGACGCTGATCCGCGCCCGCGTCACCACCACGAACGGGCCCACCATGCCGATGAGAAGGGCGCCGAAGACGAGATCCCCGAGGACCTGCACCCACCCGGAGCCGGCGTTGTGGGCGACCAGCCACCACAGACCGATGATCGTGAGGGCGGCGACCATCGGCGTCCTCGGCCGGGCCGGTCGCGCCCAACGGCTCACGGCCTCGGTGTCGACGTCGTTTCGAGGAGCTCCCGGATCACCCCGGACGCCTGCCCCGCGCCGTCATCCGCCTCCACGGTGAGAATGCGGTGGGACAGGCATTCGACGGCCACCGCCTTCACGTCGGCGGGCGCCACGTAGCCCCTCCCGTCGAGCACGGCATGCGCCTGGGCGGCGCGGATCAACCAGATGGCGGCGCGGGGGCTCGCACCGAGGTGGACGCCCGGCGCAGTCCGGCTGGCGCGGCAGAGCTCCACCGCATATGCCGCCACCGCCTCTTGGACGGGGACCGACTCGGTGGCCCGTTGGGCGCGCCGCCACTCCTCCGGTGTGCACACCGCACCGAGCTCGGCCATCGCATAGGTGCCGCCGCCGTGGAGCGCCAGCTGCACCTCGTGTGCCGCGTCGGGATACCCGATGGACGTGGCCATGGCGAAACGGTCGAGCTGGCTCTCGACCAGCGGGAAGGTACCGCGCTGCGAGTGCGGGTTCTGGGTGGCGATCACGAGGTGGGGCTGCGGGAGGGGCCAGGACTGGCCGTCGACGCTGACCTGGCGCTCCTCCATCGTCTCGAGGAGCGCGGACTGCGTGCGGGGGGGCGTGCGGTTGAGCTCGTCGACCAGGACGACATGGGCGAACACCGGGCCCGGGCGGAAGTCCCAGCTGCCGGTGTCGGGCATGAACACCGAAACCCCGGTGATATCCGACGGGAGGAGGTCGGGGTGACCCTGTACCCGCGACAGCTCCGCGCCGAGGGAGATGGCGAGGGTGCGGGCCAGCACGGTCTTCCCCACACCGGGCACGTCCTCAATGAGGAGATGGCCGCCGGAGAGGGCGGCAACGGCGGCGGCCACCAGCGCGCCCTCGCTGCCGAGCACCACCCGCTCCAAGTTGCGCACCAGCGCGCGACCGAGGACCACGGCATCGTCGAGGTCGCCGACGCGCTCGTCGACGACCCTCATGGAATCACCGCCTTGACATGCGCCACGAGGCCCCACACTACGGCTGCACGGTTCCCGTCCGGCACCCGGGCCGACGAGTTTGACCTGACGGGTACCGGGGTGGCGAGGGCAGAGAGGCCGTGCGCGAGCTCACCGCGCGCAGGTTCTCCACCGGGTCCTGAACGTGACCACACCCCACGGCATCCGTGACGGATGGGCCCTGACGTGCCGTTATGCCCACACCTGCGGCGTCATGAAGCGGCGCCCCCACGTTCGGCTTCGGCGGCGGCCATGACCCTTGCGCTCCGCATACGGGGGCGTGCACACGAGCGCGGCGGTGGCCGTTCATTGTTGTGCCGTTGCGAATGCGTTGTCGAAGCAGTGGCCATCTCCACCCAAGTTCCGAGTGGTCGCACCCGTTTCCTCACGGCACACACCGATCGACGACGTGTGTGATCACCTCGCGCACCTGCCCGGACCCGCACTGGTCGCCCCGTCCAACTGTTGGCGATCGACCTCGGCCACCACGCCGGTGGTCGAGGCGAAGGCCTGCGCCGACTTGTCCGCACCCATGGTCCGCGGCCTCTCGTCGGCCGGGACAGGACGCTAGGGCAGGGCGGCGGTGGCCTCACCCACCAGCTTGTCCTCGCCGTCGCCGTTGGACAGCGTCACCGTCATGTCCACGAGTTTCCTGCCGTCCTCCTCGCGCTTGGCGGTGACGACGATCTTGGAGGAGAGCACCTCGTCGGGCCAGGTCTGGCGGGCGAAGCGGACCTGGTACCGGGTGACGTTGCCGACGCCCACGAAGTCCGTCAGGGCCGTGCCCAGGAGGCCCATGGAGAACATGCCGTGCCCGAACACGCTCGGCTGCCCGGCCTTCTGAGCCGCCACCTCGTCATGGTGCATGGGGTTGAAGTCCCCGGACGCCCCCGCGTACTTGACCAGGTCGGTCCGGGTCAGCGTGTGCGTGATCACCGGCGCCTCGTCCCCCACCTGCACGTCCTCGAAGGACAGCTTCCTCTCACCCATCGTCTCGACCTCCCGTCGATTGCTCGTTCACCACTCCCGGTTGCCGATCCTGCGCATGCTCCGCACGGGTGCAGCCGGTGATCGCTCGATTGCCACCGGGCCTAGGCCCGGTGGATCAGGTTGAAGCGCGCCGTCACCACGGGCTCGCCCGTCGTGTCGTCGCGCCACTTCGTCTCCGAGCAGATGAAGGTCATCGTCCGCCCCTTTGACTCCTTCTGGTAGGCGTCGGTGATCGAGCCCTCGCCGACCAGCACGTCGCCCACCTGCACGGGGCGGTGGTAGAGGAATTCCTGCTCGCCGTGGAGGATCATGCCGCCCTTGGCCATCAACGGCCCCATGGCGGTCATGAGCGGATTCCCGGTGGGCGCGTCCGCCGGCTGCATCTCGGCGAACTTGCCCGAGAACTCCATGGCGAAGGGCCAGGTCGGCGGCGCCGGGATGTTCTCGAACCCGGCCTGACGGGCCGCCTCGGGGCTGTGGTAGATCGGGCTCGTACTGAGCAGGGCGTCGGCAAAATGCTGCACCGGCCCCCGCTCCACGATCACCTTGGACTTGCCGGTCGGCTGCCCGATGATTCCCTTGAGCACGTCTTCTTGCGATGCGGCACCGTCTGCCACCGTCTGCCTCCTGTCCCCCTCCGCCGTCGACCCCACCATTTCGTCATGGCGGGCACCGGCCCGGGGCCGGTGCAGCGCCCAAGGTAGCGGCGGCGCCTCGGGGGCGCCCAATCCGACGCCCGAGCGGCGTCACGGCCTGTCGGCTCGGTACCATCGGCATCCCGTGACCTCGCCCACGATCCTCCGCTTCCCCTGGCCGGGGCACGGCGTGTGCAACGTGGCCCCTTCCACGAGCCGTTAGAGCCGGATACACCAGCTGAATGCCCGACTTCTTCGACGTGGTGCACACCCAACGGGCCGCCCGGTCGTTCCTCCCCGACGACGTCGACGACGCCACCGTCGCCCGGATCCTGACCGCGGCGACCCACGCGCCCAGCGCGGAGAACAGCCAGCCCTTCGTGTTCGTCGTCGTACGCGACCCCGCGCTGCGATCCGCCATCGGCGGGCTGACGGCGCGCCTGTGGGAGGGCGGCGCCAGGGAGCTCGAGGAGCAACGACTCACTCCCGCCTTCCTGCGCGACGTCGACCGGGGGGCAACGGGTGGTATCGCCGGCGCTCCCGTGCTGGTGGTCGTGTGCGGCGACACCCGGCTGACCTACGCCAAGGCCATGGACGCGTCGGTCTTTCCGGCGGTGCAGAACTTGTTGCTGGCCGCCCACGCCCTCGGGCTCGGCTCGACACTGACGACGTTGCCCGTCCTCGGGGGCGACGAGCTGTCCGGCCTTCTGGACCTGCCACCCGAGGTGGTCCCCGTCGCCGTCGTCCCACTCGGCCACCTGCCGGCGCCCCTCGGCCCGCCCCGGCGGCAGGCGCTCCCGGAGAAGGCCCACCTGAACCGCTACGGGACCCCGTTTCCCCCCGCCTGAGCACGGACCCGATCCTCCTCGGGGCCCCTGGTCGCGCCCCCCCCGGTGAAGCGCTGCAGGAACGCGCAATAGCGGTCCAGGATCACCGGCCAGGTGTAATTGGCCCCGACGTAGCGGCGGCCGTTGCGGCGCATCGTGTCCCGCCGCGCGTCGTCGGTGATGAGCAGGCGGAGGCCGGCCTCGAACTCGGCGAAGTCGCCGAACCACAGCCCGGCGCCCGATTGCTCGCAGTGCTCTCGCGTGGCGCCGCACACCGCGTTCACGAGCACCGGCACGCCGGCGGTCAGCGCCTCGATCACCGTGAGGGAGAACGATTCGTGGGGCGAGGGCGCCACGAGTGCCTGTGCCCCGCGCAGGAGGCCCCACTTGGCCGCGTCGTCGACCATCCCCGTCACGACGACGTCATCGGCCGGCTCGGGTGCGTCGACCACCTGCCCCACGAAGACCAGGCGGAGCGGGCCGGGATGGCGCCGCTTGTAGGCCCGGAAGAAGCGCCACAACATGCCGGTGCCCTTCTGGTCGTCCACCCGCCCGATGCACACGACGTAGGGCCCCTCCCCCACCCCGAAGGTCGCACGCACCGCGGCGCTGCTGCCCGCACGGTCGGCTTCCTCCGGCTCCTCGACACCGAGGCCGATCAGCACCTGCGGCGTGGCCGCCACCCCGAAGCGCGCGTTGACCAGTGCGCGCTCGCTCCGGCTGTGGAAGGCGAACCCGCGGCAGCGCGCGAACAGCTCGTCGAAGAGGGGCAGGTGGAGGGCGGGCTCCTCGTGCGCGGCCGGGTGCAGCACGGCGCGCTCGGCCACCAGTGGCAGCCCGCGCACCGTCGGGTAGTACAGGTAGGGGTAGAACGCGAGGACGTCGGCGTCGCTGGCCGCCACCGCCTCGAGCAGCGCAGGTGAGCGGGGTCCCTGCAGGTCGACCCAGCGCTCCATGTCGGCCCTACTGGCGTGGGTGGGGTCGTCCCGCAGGTGCGCCCAGAGAGGGTGGAAGTGGTCGTCGCGCCCGGCCTCGGAGCGGATGCGGCGCACGCGCACGCCGTTGCTGTCGGACGTCCCCTCCTCCAGCTCGTCGCGCCACGTGATGGCATCGAGGGCGCACGTCGTCAGCACCTCGACCTCGTAGCCCCGGTCCGAGACCAGGCGCTCGGCCAGCATGCGCGCCCCGGTCTCGGCGCCACCCCGTATGGCCGGGCCGTAGCGCGGCACGACGAAGGCCACCTTCACGGGCACACCCGCGGCTCGAGGTCGCCACTCTCCGGAGGGGCGGCGAACGGCACGGCAGCGAACATACCGGCCCTGGCCCACGGGCCGGCGCTCGGACCTGACGCCCGCGTCAGGTCCGCGGTTATGGTGAGCCCGTGCAGGACCACCACTACCACGTCGACATCGAGGCCAGCGTCGACGAGCTCTGGCAGCTCTTCTGGGCCCGCATCCCCCACACCGAGACGGGCGACGTGACCATCGACATCCTCCATCCCGGCGACGCCGTCGGTGAGGGCCTGGTGCGGCACTGCACGTTCCGCGTCCCCCGCTACCTGCTGACCGGGGGCAAGGGCCAGTCCTGGGAGTGGCTGACCGAGGTCACGCCGAACGTCTCGTGGAAGTACAACGCCATCGGGCGCCCCCTGTTCTCCGAAGCCGAAGGCCGGACGCGCCTGGAGGACATCGGCAACGGGACGACCCGGGTCCACTTCTCGGAGACCTACCACGCCTTCAACCCGTTCCTGCGTGCCCTCCTCGAAAAACGCGTGCACGCCTTCATCTCCAAGGACAACGACCGGCTCATCGAGGAGTCGCTCACCACCGGGGTGCGCTACCTGCGCGCCGCCAAGGCCAAGGCACAGGCCAGGGCGGCCGGCCCGGACGCGGCCCCGCCGACGCCTCCCGCTTCGGCTCCGGCGCCGTCCGCCGGCGCGTCCGAGCCGGGGTGATCCCCGAGCCGGTCGCAGGCGATCTGTCGGCCTCCTCGACCCCGCAGCCGCTGTTCGCCTGAGCAGTTGCACCGCGCCTGGGAAGGAGCCGAGCGGCACGCCGGCCGCTCCCTCCCCGAATCGGCGCGGGTACGGTGCCGGTATGGACCTCGGTCGCGTCGGCGTGTGGTGGAGCGGCTCGTGGCGCGAGTCGGCGAATCCGGACCGCAGCGTCGCACCCGCGCTCGAGTCCCTCGGCTACGGGGCGCTGTGGTCGTCCGGGCGCTTCGACCCCGGGCTGTCGCCGCACTTCGAGGACCTGCTCGCCTCGACGAGCCACGTCGCGGTGGCCAGCGGCATCGTCAGCATCTGGGCCGGAGCGCCCGAGGACGTCGGGCCGGCCGTCGCCACATTGGAGGACAGGTTCCCGGGGCGCTTCCTCCTCGGGGTCGGCACCAGCCACGGGCCGGTGGTCGCCGACTACTCGCGGCCCTATTCGAAGATGGTCGGCTACCTCGATGCCCTCGACGCCCTGGCCACGCCGGTGCCGCCGGAACGGCGCGTGCTGGCCGCGCTCGGCCCCCGCATGCTGGAGCTCGCCGCCGCCCGGTCCGCCGGCGCCCATCCCTATTTCGTCCCGGTCGAGCACACCGCCCGGGCCCGCACCATCCTCGGGCCCGGCCCGCTCCTGGCGCCCGAGGTGGCGGTCGTGCTCGAAGCCGACCCGGCCCGGGCCCGCGAGCTGGCGCGCCGGTACGCCAGCATCTACCTCAACCTGCCCAACTACACGCAGAACCTGCGCACCTTCGGCTTTGACGACGACGACATCGGCGGCGGCGGGAGCGACCGCCTCATCGACGCCGTGATTCCGTGGGGCGATACCGACGCGGTGACGGCGGCCGTCCGCGCCCACCACGACGCGGGAGCGGACCACGTCTGCATCCAGGTCGTGGCCGACCGCGAGGACTTCCCGCTGGAGGAGTACCGGGTCCTCGCCGGAGCACTCCTCGGCGCCTGACGCACACGTCGCCCCGGCGCTCGTCGGCCCGACTACGGCACCTCCGCCCGCTGGGCCAGCGCGGCGGCCAGCGCACGGAAGGCTCGGCCGCGGTGGGACACCGCGTCCTTCTCGGCCGGCAGCATCTCGGCGAACGTCCGCCCGTCTCCACCGTCGGGCACGAACACCGGGTCGTAGCCGAACCCGTTGCCTCCCCGGCCTTCTCTGGCGATCCTCCCCGGCAGCACGCCTTCGACCCACACCTCGGACCCGTCGGGATACGCGACCAGCGCCACCGTCCTGAAGCAGGCCCGTCGTTCTCCACCGGCGCCTTCGAGTGCCGCCAGCTCGCGCAGCAGCTTGTCGACGTTGTCGGCGTAGGAGGCATCCTCGCCGGCGTAGCGGGCCGAGTAGACCCCCGGCGCACCGGCCAGGGCCTCGACCTCCAACCCGGTGTCGTCGGCCACCGCCGCCGTCCCGGTTGCCGCCACCAACGCGCGCGCCTTCAGGCGGGCGTTGCCGAGCAGCGTGTCGGCGTCCTCCACGACGTCGGGGACTCCCTCGGGACGCGGCAGGAGCTCCACGGGCAGGGAGGCCGACAACACGGCGACGATCTCCTTGACCTTGTCCGGGTTGGCCGACGCCAGCACGAGCCGCTGCGGCCCCGCTCCGCCCGGCCCGCTCACCGCCGCGGCGGCGCCTCGGCCAGGACGGCGGCCTGCATGCCGGTCAGCTCCTTGATGCCGGCCTCGGCCAGGCCGAGCAGCGTGTCGAGCTCTCCTCGGGTGAAGGCCATGCCCTCGGCCGTGCCCTGCACCTCGACGAAGCGCCCGGCTCCGGTCATGACGACGTTCATGTCGACCTCTGCCCGCGAGTCCTCGACGTAGGGCAGGTCGAGCATCGGCACGCCGTCGATGATGCCCACCGAGACTGCGGCCACCGAGTCCGTGAGCGGGTGCGTGCCGATGGTGCCGGCCTGCACCAGGCGGGTACAGGCGTCGTGCAACGCCACGTAGGCGCCGCAGATGGAGGCGGTGCGGGTGCCACCGTCCGCCTGCAGGGCGTCGCAGTCCACCGTGATCTGCACCTCGCCCAGGGTCACGAGATCGCACACCGCGCGCAAGGAACGGGCGATCAGGCGCTGGATCTCCTGGGTCCGACCCGACTGCTTGCCCTTGGCGGCCTCCCGGGAGGCCCGCTCCGGCGTCGAACCCGGCAGCATGGAGTACTCGGCGGTGACCCAGCCCCGGCCCGTTCCCCGCATCCAGGGCGGGACCCGCTCCTCGACCGAGGCGGTGCACAGCACCTTTGTCTGCCCGAACGTCACGAGTACCGACCCCGGCGCCATCACCGTGTAGTCCCGGTCGAAACGGACCGGCCGCAACTGGTCGACGGCGCGCCCGTCCTGGCGCGCCGTGCGGGGTTCTGCACTCACGTCTCCACCTCCCACTGCATGCCTCTCGCTTCCATTCGCCGTCCGGCCACCGTCGACACCGTAGGCGACCTCAGTTGCCGTGGGCGAAGGCCTCCGGGTACGAGTGGGGCGAGATCTCCAGCGCGGCGTCGACGTCGCGGTAGGTCTTGAACTCGAGGACGTTGCCACTCGGGTCGGCGACCTTGGCCTTGGTCTGCTCGGTGGGCAGACCCTCGTCGTCCGTCGAGACGGGGACCACCCAGTCGATGCCGCACGCGGCCAGGCGGGCGATCACCACGTCGAAGTCGTTGCGACCGAGCGTGACACCGAAGTGACGCGACCCCCCTCTGGTCGGGAGCGCCACCTCGTGGGGCCGGTCCTGCAGCGTGAGCTGCATGCCGAAGAACCACACGTCGGCGAATCCGGTTCGCACCCGTGCCGGCTGGCAGCCGAGTGTGCGGACGTAGAAGTCACGCGCCTCGTCCACGTCGCGCACCGGGATGGAGAGGTGGAGGATGGGTTGCACGAGGCCAGCCTATGGCCCGGCTGTCGTGCCCATCGGCACCGGGGCGAACCCGCTTGGTGCGGCGTGGTCAGGCGGCGCGTCCGGCCGCCAACAGGACGCAGCGCGACATGGTCAGCGGCGCGCCCCGTGCGGTCGGCAAGCCCGCCGCCGCCCGGCACCGCGACAGGGAGATCCCCGTTGCCGGCGGCACCGAGAGTCCACCCGGAGGCAGCTTCCAGACCCAGGCGCCCCGCACGTAGGCGGGCCCGACACCGAGCACCTCGGTGAAGAACCCGGAGGCGTAGACCGGGTCCCGGCTCGGGCCGGCGATGACCACCTGGTCCACCTGCCAGGCGCTCAGGGCATGCCGAACCGCCGCCAGCTGGGCGGGGGTGCCCGTGGGCAACGCCGAACCGCTGACGGTCAGGTTGGCCAGAATCCGGCGGGCTGACCCCGGGGCTCCCGATCCGACCGGGCGCCCCAGTGCATCGGGCGTCTTGAGTGCCGCACCGGCCAGTCGGAAGCGCATGCCGTCGACGGCCTGCCACAGCATCGGCTGCGAGGAGCCCGAGAAGGCGAAGGGGACCGTGAGGATCACGTCGCCCGCCGGCAGCATCGGTGCCGCCGCACGCAGGTATGGCGGCGTGTGCACCGGCACCACCCGGAACGGCGTGTCGAACGTCATGAACACGGGCACCACGGCGACGACGGCCACCGCCGCGGTGGCGACCGAGGCAACCACCGTCCGGTGTGTCCTGATCCATGAGGTGGGCCGCCGGTGCGCGCCGTGCAGCACATCGAGTCCGACGGCGATCAGAAAGGCCAGGAACAACGTGAGCAACGGGGCGAACTGGTCCGGCAGGATCTGTTTGAGGACCGGCAGCGTTGACAGATCGCGCCAGGGCAACCACGGGTGCCCGAGCCATGCGGGCGCACCGAGCAGGTAGCCACCCAGCTCCAGCCAGAACGTCAGCGCCGCCAGGAGCAGGAGCAGCCAGGTGAGTGGACGGCGGCGACCGATGACGACCGACCCCAGAGCGGCCAGTGCCACTCCCCCGCCGACGTAATCGGGAGGAGGCCCGAGGCGGCCCAGGTACCCGCCGAAACGGGTGTAGGCGTTGGCGAGCGCCGCGTACTGCCCCGGCGCGAGCAGCCCCGAGAGCGGGACGCCCGAAATCGGTGCCAGCGCGAACAGCATCCCCGTCACGGCCTGCGGCCCCGCCAGGCCGTACCAGGTCGGATACGCCAGCACGACCACGGTCACCCCAACGGCGAGCCCCAGGGCGGGGAGGGCGTGACCGGCGCGCGGCCGCAGCTGACGCCAGCCGATCGCCATGACCGCCAGGAGCCCGACCACGGCGAGGACCATGCACATCACCAGGATCTCGGGCGAAATCAAGAACTGCACCACCAGCAGAGCGGCCAAGAGAAGGCCGTCACGACGGACCGAGTGCTCCTGGCGGATCACGATCTCGTGCAGCGTGGTGAAGAGGAACGGTGGGATCACGAGGACCGTCACCGACACGTGTCCGAAGACGAGCGACGTGACGATGGCCGACGAGTAGCCGAACACGAGGGCCGCCGGGATGGCACCCGCCTTCCACGTGACCAGAGGGCGGACGGCGGCGAAGCAGGCCCACGCGCTGAGGGCGGGAGCCAGGGTCAGGGCGACGTTGGTGGAGGCCACCGGCCCGAAGAGCCAGGTCACCGGAGCGGCGACGACGCCGACCAGTGTCCCCGACGTGTTCGACAAGAGGTTGGCCCCGTCGGGGACGTTGACGGCGCCCGAGAAGAAGAGGTTGTGCAGGTGGCTGATGGCCCAGGCGGGCCAGGCCATGAACCAGACCTCCTGCGCCGGATCGCCGCACCCGCACGTGAGTGCTGCGGTGGGGTGTCCCGACCAGACGTGCCACCACAAGACGATGGCGGGAAGGGTGAAACAGGCCAGGGCCACGGCGTGGAAGCCGACGGTGCGGAGGCCGCGCCCGGCGCGTCCGTGGCGGACTGGCTGGAGCGGAGGCTGCCCGGCATCGCCCCTGTGAGCGGGGCCGGTCGCCATGGTGTCGGGCACCGGGTGCGTCGACACGTCCATCCCGCTGGTCACTGCGGCTGAGCGTACTGCCGGGCCCCTGCGAAACGGGGCTGCGCGGCGCGTTCGTATGATCGGCGTCATGCCCGACGACCGCCGTTGCGTTGTGGTCGGAGGCGGGTTGCTCGGCCTCGCTGCGGCCTGGGCGCTGACACACCGGGGCTGGCAGGTACGGGTCCTCGAAGCGGCCGGCGCGCCGGGCCACGAACGCTCGGGCTCGAAGGGCGACGCGCGGCATCTTCCGTCTCGGCTATCCCGAGCCGCACTACGTCGAGATGGCCGTCCTGGCCCGCGACTCCTGGCGCGACCTCGAGAGGGCCACGGGGCGCCGGCTCCTCCACGTCACCGGCCAGGTGACGCTGGGCGACGAGGCGACACTCCGTGCCATCGCCGGCGCGCTGGCGGCCGCCGGAGCGCCCGTTGAGCAGGTTTCGGCCACGACGGCGGCAGGGCGCTTTCCCGGGATCGACGCCACGGGGACCGTGCTCGTCGAGCCCCACTCGGGCGTGCTGGCCGCCGACGAGTGCCTGCGTGCCTTGTGCGAGGCGGGCGGCTTCGAAGTCCACGCGGGTCGCCGCGTGACGTCGCTGCGCGAGTCGGCGGGGTCTGTCGCCGTCACGACCGCCGGCGGCAGCGTGATCGAAGCGGACATCGTCGTCTGCTGCGCCGGCCCTGCCACACTCGGGCTCCTCGACCACGACACGGCGGTGACGGCCCCGCCGTCGCTCCCCCAGGTGGCGTACTTCGCGCCACGACGCGGTCACGACGTCACACCGCCCGTCTTCATTGAGTGGGGGGACGAGATGCTCTATGGATTGCCCGTTCCCGGCAGCGGGCCGCATCGCGGCACCTACAAGGTGTCCCGCCACGCACCGGGTCCGGTCCTCGACGCCTTCGATCCGGCCGACCCCGCCCCCCTCGCCGACCCCGACCCGGCGCTCCTGGCGCGGCTGACCGGCGTCGTCGAGCGGCTCCTCCCCTCACTCGATCCGCAGCCGGTGGCCACGGAACGCTGTGTCTACGACAACTCCGCCGACACCGACTTCGTTCTCGATCGGGTGGGCCGGATCGTCGTGGGGAGCGGCACCAGCGGGCACGCGTTCAAATTCGGCCCGCTGCTCGGCCAGCTCCTGGCCGATCTGGCCGAGGGCGTGCGCACGCCGGTGGACCTGGGTCGCTTCAGCCTGCACCGCGGAGCAACACCCGCGCCCGAGCTCACGCCCGGGGCCCGGTAGGTTGCGCACGTGCCCCGCTATGTCGCCCTTCTCCGGAGTGTCAACGTCGCCGGCCACGGGCGCATCGCCATGGACGAGCTGCGTGCCTCCTTCGATGCCCTCGGCTACACCGATGTCACCACGTACATCCAGACGGGCAACGTCCTCTTCTCGACGGGGTCCAAGGGAGAAGCGGGCATCGCCGCCGCCATCGAGCAGCGCCTGGACGAGGATTTCGGAGACTCACCGGCCGTGCTCGTCCGGAGCATCCCCGACCTCCTACGCATCGGGTCGGCCAGCCCCTACGCCAAGGCGGGCGCCGACCCGGCGCGCCACCACGTGACATTCCTCGCCACGCGCCCGTCGAAGGCGGCTCTCGACGCGCTCGCCCTCCCCCCGAGCGGGCGCGACGAGCTCGTGGTCGATGGCAAGGAGGTCTACGTGCACACGCCGGACGGCTACGCGCAGACGAAGTACACCGGGACCTTCCTGGAGCGCCGCCTCGGCGTGGTCAGCACCACGAGGAATTGGAACACGGTGACCAAGCTCTGCAGCCTCGCGGGGCGCTGAGCAGGCCAGGCACCGATCACCGGGCGCATCGCCCGGCGCGGCTCACATTCCGTAGACGCTGCGGATGACTTCGGAGATGGTCGTGGTGTCGTGGGTCACCAGATTGATGGCTTCCTCGCGCAACGTCCGCATGCCCTGCTTCTGGGCCTGGCGGCGCAGCTCGTCCTGCGTGGCCCAGCCCACGACCAGTCGCTTGATTTCCGGGGACATCTGGAGGAGCTCGTAGACCCCGATCCGGTCCAGGTATCCGGTGTGGCCGCAGTAGTTGCAACCGACGCCGTGATAGAAGTCCGACTTTGGCTCACCCTCTGCCTCTTCGTAGAAGGAGAGCTCCTCTCGGGTTGGCGTGTAGCGGGTCTTGCACGAGGGGCAGATCCGTCGGACCAGGCGCTGGCCGACGACGGCGATGACTGACGAGGCGATGAGGAAGGACTCGATCCCCATGTCCAGGAAACGATGGAGCGCCGAGACGGCGTCGTTGCCGTGCAGGGAAGAGAGCACGAAGTGCCCGGTGAGAGCTGACTGCACCGCGATGCGGGCCGTCTCGACGTCACGGATCTCGCCGACCAGGATCACATCGGGGTCCTGACGCAAGATGGACTTCAACCCGTTGGCAAACGTAAGGCCAGCCTGCTCGTTGGTCTGAATCTGGTTGATCTTGGGGAAGACGAACTCGACCGGGTCCTCAATCGTCATGACATTGCGGGACCGGTCGCTGACCTCACTGAGGGTGGCGTAGAGCGTCGTGGTCTTCCCGCTGCCGGTCGGGCCGGCACACAGGACCATGCCGAATGGCGCCCGCACGAGCTGGGAGAAGCGCTCGTGGGTGTCGGTGGGCATGCCGAGGTCATGGAGACGGAGCACCGATCGGTTTTTGTCGAGGATACGCAGGACGCACTTCTCACCCCAAATGGTGGCGACGGTGGCCACGCGGACGTCGGTGTCCTTCCCGTCAATGTTGGTCGTGAACTGGCCGTCCTGGGATCGGCGCTTCTCCACGATGTTGATCTCCGCCAAGATCTTGATGCGGCTGATCAACCCGATCCCCATGGAGGTCGGGAGCTCGAGGACGTCCTTGAGGGCGCCGTCGATCCGGAAGCGGACGTAGATCACGTCCTGCGAAGGCTCGATGTGCACGTCGGACGCCCGGTCGCGCACGGCCTGCGTCAGGATACTGTCGACGACCTGGACGACCGGCGCGTTCTCGCCGACCACGGCGGTGCTCTCGGTCTCAGCGGACCGCTTTCGGGTGCCCTCCACCGCCTCGAAGACCTGGACCATCTTGTCCACGCCGCCAATGGCCTGATAACTGCGGTCGATGGCCCATCGGATGTCGGTCACGGGAGCCAGCATCAGTCGGACCGATCGCCCGCTCGTGCCGGCCAGCAGGAGTCGGAGGTTGTCGCTCGGTTGGGCGACCGCCACGTGGAGCCCGTCGTCGTCGAGGTGCACAGGGATGGCGAGGTGCTCGCGGGCGATCGCCTCGGGCACGAGCGCCAGTGCCGCCCTGTCCGGCGTATCGCGCCGGAGGTCGGTCACTGGCATTCCGAAGAAGTCCGCCAGGGCGTCAACCAGGCCCCGCTCGTCCAGGGCGCCGATGTCGACGAGCACCTCGCCGAGTCGCTTGCCGGAGTTGGCCTGGGCCTCGAGCGCGGCGGCAACCTGGGTCTCGGTGACAAGGCCACGCGAGACGAGCACCTGCCCCAAGAGTCCCTTCGGGGGGCCTGTGTTCACCGGAGGCGCCTCGAAGGCCGCCAGTGGCTTCTCGAGGAGCTCGGCCTCCGCGAACGCCCCCAGTTCCGGCCGGTCCTCGCGTTCGAGCGTGAGGGTATCGCCGGTGGGCTCAGACGGGCTGTCTTCTTTGCGTCGTATTCTCATGGTCTCGCTGGGGTAGAGGCAGCAGCTCGCGTCGCCGGTTCCGCCCGCTCTCCTTTGCCCCCTTTTCATCGGCTGAACGGGAGCCCCACTTGAGTGCCAGGGTGGTCGTCGGAGGCGCTTCCCGGGGTCCGGTGCCGATCGTCACACTTTTGAAATCAAGAAAGTGCGCTCGCACGGACCTTCTGGAGCCATGAGGCCCCGGATGGCGCGCAGCGCCGTCCTACATGGCGGAGATGCTGCGAATCAGCTCCGAGATGGTCCTGGTCGCACTACCACGAAGACGGCACGGTCTTCACCGGAAGTGCCTCGAAGGCGACCAACGGCTTGCCGAGCGGCTCGGGCTCCGGGGACGGCCCGACCTCAGGATCATCCTCATGCTGAAACGTGAGGATGTCGCCGGTGGGCTCCGACGGCCTGTCTTCCCTGTCTCGTATGCTCATGGTGGTCTCGCCGGGCAGAGGCGGCAGGTCGTGTCGCCACCCACTGCGCCCGCGCTCCTTTGCGTCCTTCTCTCGGCAAGAAGGCATCCCCACTTGAGCGCCGACCGGGTTGTCCAAGGGCTTTCTCGGATCTGTGCCGGGTTTCGGCCGCCGGGTTTCGCCCCTTGAATCCACGAAGTGCACGCGCTCCGACCCGAAACCTGTTTTTCACGTCGGCACGATGTCTCTCCCGGGGGTCAGAGAAGGTGTAAACCGACTCGTTGAGAGTTTTTAGAGCCCCGCCCCGCCGGCCCGCCGTCCTCCCGGCACAGACAGGTGCCGCGCCCGGCTGGGGAAACCCTAAAAGTAGATGATCTCCTTGGCCCGCTCGGTGACCTCGTCGAGGTCGCCCGTCCAGGCCCCGGTCGAGAGGTACTTCCAACCGCCGTCGGCCGACACCACCACAATGGAAGCCGGCTCCCCCTCGGGCAGCGACGCCGCGCACTTGACGGCGCCGGCCAGGGCAGCGCCCGTCGAGATACCGGCAAAGATCCCCACCTCGGTCAGGCGCCGCGTCCACTCGATCGACTCCCGCGGCCGCACCACCGTCTTGCGGTCCAGCAGCTCGGCGCCCCCGAGGTTCTCGAAGATGGGCGGGATGTACCCGTCGTCGAGGTTCCGCAGCCCGTCGACCATCTCGCCGGCTGGCGGCTCGACCGCCCAGATCTGCACGGCCTCGCCGAGCTTCTCGCGCAGGAAGCGCCCGACGCCGAGCAGGGTCCCCGACGTCCCGAGCCCCGCCACGAAGTGCGTCACGCCGGGGCAGTCCCGCAGGATCTCGGGCCCCGTCCCCTCGTAGTGGGCCTTGGGGTTGGCGGGGTTGCCGTACTGGTAGAGGAAAACCCATTCGGGGTGCTCCTGGGCCAGGGCCCGGGCCATGCGCACCGCGCCGTTGGAGCCCTCGCTGCCCGGTGACTCCATGATCTCCGCCCCCCACAACTCCAGGAGCTGGCGGCGCTCGACCGACACGTTGGTCGGCAAGACCACCCTGAGCGCGTAGCCCTTCACCTTGCACACCAAGGCGAGACCGATCCCCGTGTTGCCCGACGTCGGCTCCATCAGGACCTGGTCCGGTTTGCCGGGCACCAACACGCCGGCCCGCTCGGCGTCCTCGACGAGCGAGAGCGCCACCCGGTCCTTCACCGACCCACCGGGGTTCTGCCCTTCGAGCTTCAGGAAGATGCTCGCAGCCGTGTTCGGGCTGAGCGCGCTGATGTCGACCAGCGGGGTGTTGCCGATCAGGTCGAGGACCGAGGCGTACAACGTCATGCTCGCGAGCTCCGGTCGGTCTCAGCCCCCGGCCACGGCCGGCAGGATCGACACCTCGGCGCCATCGGCCACGGGCGTATCCAGGCCCTGCAGGTACCGCACGTCGTCGTCGTCGACGTAGATGTTCACGAACTTGTGCAGGGCACCCTCGTCGGTGAGGACCTGGCCCGCCATGCCCGGGTACTCGGCGACGAGCTTCGAGAGGACCTCGCCGATGGTGGCTCCGTCCACGCGAACGACGGAGGACCCGCCGGCGTGGCTGCGCAGGACGGTCGGTAGGCGGACTTCGACGGCCACGGGGCCTCCTCCATGAGTGTCGGATGGCGCTGCCGGCCGTCCCGCGGGCTGACCGGCTGATTGTTGACTGATCCGGTAACGATTCTACAAGGAGCCCGGCCGGACCCCCTACCCAGGCCCGTCCAGCCCGAGGAGCTCGAGCCCTGGCACCTCGACCGGCTCCTCCGAGATCGTGCCCTCACGGATCAGGTAGCTGCGCACGACAGGCTGCGTGTCACGCAGCGACACGAGGACGTAGTGCCAGCCGGGATCGGTCGCCTGGGCCACGTCGGTGGGCGATGGGTAGGCATCGGTGTGGGTATGCGAGTGGAACACGCCCATGATGTCGGCGCCGAGATCCTGGGCCGACCGGTCGACCCGCAGCATCTCCTTGGGATCGATCTCGTAGACCAGGGCGGACGCGGCCGCGTTGGGGGTGACGAAGAGATGGGTCGCCTCCTCGCCCCCGTAGGACCCGACCAGGAGGCCACACGCCTCGTCGGGCAGGCCGGAGAGGCAGTGGGCGACCATCTCCATGTAGATGGAGCGGGACAGGCGAAGCACCCATGAAGGGTACCCTCGTACCCCTCATGGCCAGGGCGAAGAAGCAGATCGCCAAGCGGGCGGCCGCCCGCGAGGACCGCAGTGGCGACCGCACGGTCGCCACTAACCGGCGCGCCCGGCGTGAGTACGAATTCCTCGAGACGTTCGAGGCGGGCATCGTCCTGCAGGGCTCCGAGGTCAAGTCGTTGCGGGAGGGCAAGGCGCAGCTCAGCGAGGCCTACGCCCGGGTGGACGACGGCGAGCTCTGGCTGTTCCAACTGCACATCCCGCCGTGGCAGTACGCCACGGGCTTCGGCGCCCACGAACCGGATCGGAAGCGCAAGCTGCTGCTGCACCGGTCCCAGATCGACGAGCTGATGGGCAAGACGCAGCAGCAGTCGTTGACCCTCATCCCGGCCTCGCTGTACTTCCGGGACGGTAAGGCGAAGGTGCAGCTGGCCCTGGCCAAGGGGCGCCGGCTCTACGACAAGCGCAACGTGATCATGGCCCGGGACGCCGAGCGGGAGGCCGCCCGGGCCTCCAAGGAGATGAGCCGCTGGCGCGATGGGTAGGGAGCCCCCGGAGCGGGCCGTTGGGTCGAGGCCGCAAAGGCCGTAGAATGGACCGACCGGTCACTGTGATCGGGGATAACCCGTACATGGGGGTGATTGGTTTCGACTTCGGTCGTCAATGTAGGAGAAGCGAGCCGTGGTCTCCGGAGCCACGTTAAAGAGCCGGAACCAAAAACAAACGCCGAGCCTCAGCTCGCGATCGCTGCTTAAGTAGCGACGTCCAGCCGGTCCCCGCCCTACGGATCGGATCTTGGGCGTCATTCAGTAGGGCTTACTCAGTGGCTCATACCAACTGATCACTGAGGACACTTCGTTGGTTACGGGGCGGTACTGCCGCCGGCAGAAGTGCCGCCCCCGACAATCTGATGCCGGCTGCGCTCGGAGAAGGCCTATTGCGGCTCCGGAGGACGCGGGTTCGAATCCCGCCACCTCCACCAACCAACCAACCAAGGAAAACCCGCTGACCAGGGATTTTACCCGGATCAGCGGCCCGTTTCGCGCCACGCGACACGAAAAAGACACGAGACCTCTGCGGAGCACGCGAGAAGGCCGGCGGGGGTCCGAAAAACAGATCGAGTCTTCGTCTTCTCGGCGCTCCATTTGGAGCGTCAGATTGGTCGACGGAAGCCGCGGGCTAAGCGACGACACGGAGCAAAGCGGGGTCCCGCCGTTCCTTGACCAGCCGAGCTGGCACTTGAGATCACAATGTGAAACCGCGGGCCGCATCGGCCGGCCCACTTGCCAAATTTGGATTCGGACGTGATGGGTCGGGCGCGACTAAACGCGCAAGAACGTCTTCCAGACATCATCTCGTCGCACTCCGCCGAGGCACCATCGGCGAATCAAGCGATCGGGCGTTACAGCTGGCCAAAGCGATCCACGAGGTGGGCCGAAATACCATCAGGATCGAGGCGCCGGGCCACCAGATACCCGGCACCCATCCATCCGCGACGGGTCCATTTGCCGAAGGACAGATAGGTCCCGGGAGCCCCACTGGCTGCCGGGACCATCTTCACCCGCTCCAGGGCTTCTTTCACTCCCCGCGGCGTGAGCGGATGCGCGTCCGCGAACGCATGCATGAGGACGGTCGCCAGGTCTCGGTTGACGACCGGCACGCAGTATTCGGGGCGCCGGCCATATGCGGCCCCGAACTCATCGAGAAACTGTTGGCCGACGGGGTTGGCCGGATCGTATTGGTCGACGCCGGTCCAGCCCAGCATGGCCTTCCAGATCAGCTCATTGATCCAGGCGTTCTGGAAGGCGGTGCCCATGAATCGAGGCGGGTCCCAGCCGATCGCCTCGAGGACCGGGTTCACCCCAAGGACGCCGAACCCGAAACCGCAGTGGACCAGTGCGTCGGGTTTGGCTTCATGGAGCTTCTGTACCGCGCCGGTCACGTCTTGTGCCGTCTGAGCGATCCATTCCTCCCCGACGATCCGGATACCCAGCGCCGCGCACGCCTTGCGGAAGTTGCGGATGTATGACTCGCCGATGAGGGATTGCTCGATCAGACAGCCAACGGTGGCATGCCCGCCCTTTACGAGAAGCTGAGCCCAGAAGATGGGCTCATCGGTCATGGATCCCTGGGGAAGGCAGAAGGTCCATTCGCCGAGCCAATCCTCGGTGCCAGTAATCGTGATGGCAGGTACGTGGAACCGAGACTCGATGGCCTCGCGGGTCGGCACGGCGTTATCGGTGATTGCCGGCCCGAAGACGGCGAGGCAACCTTCGTCGACCAGTTCGCCATAGGCGTCGATGACCGCTTTGGCCGACCCCTTCGGCAGCCCCTCAACCTCCCGGAAGACCATCTCAACTGGTCGGTCGAGGACTCCACGTTCAAGCGCCTGGCGGAAGACCAACTCGAAGGGGCGCGTGAGATCGAGCCGCTTTTCTTCGGGGTAGCCATCGGGCAAAAGGAAATCGAACAGGTAGCCGAGCTTGATCGGCTCTGCTTGGCTTTCGTACGACACGGATGGTTCCTCCTCTTATGGGTGGGCTGCGTCGTGCCACAAACAAGCTCTGACGAGATCGCGCGTCCTGAGCTGAAGTGACCCGTTGTGTTTGGCCGCCGGTTCTTATGACGAGCTGGTGGACGACGTTCCCTTGATATCCGTTCCGCAGACAGGCTGAGAGGAGAAGGGGACGAATCCACTCTTCTCCGCCCGGAGCACCCAGACACACTGTTCCACCGGGTCGTGGCCAAAGTTGGTCACGTAGTCAATCGGCTTGGGTAGCAATCCGTTGGCGGTGTAATTCTTGATACTGCGCAGGTCCTTGATCACAGCCGCCTTCGTCGGATTGGCTCCCGCCATCTGCAACCCCTTGATCATGAGGTCGGCACCCGCCCAAGTCTCGTACTGGAACAGAGTTGGGAACTGCGTTTTCGAGAAGTGCTGGTACTTCTGGAGCGCGGCCGCCATCTGCTCTGTCCCCGCGTCGGGAACAGAGAAGGGTCGGTAGATGGACAAGAACTCGTCTCCCTGCAAGTAGCTCCACGAAGGAGAGTTGACGACGTCAGGCCCGTAACCCGTGGCGAAGACGGCTGACTTCAGTTTGACCCCCGCCTGTACCAAAGCCGTTGCCAGGGCAAAGTCAGAAGCATTGATCATGGTGGGGAACAGTGCGTTTACGTGCTCTTGTTTCGCCTCGAGTGCCTCGCTGGTGAAGTTCACGCCGCCGAACGGCACCGAGGTGTCGAGAACGCCCAACTTGCCGCCTTCGTATTCGAACGACTTGACCTCCTGACCCGCCTCCCGCGACGAGCTCGGGGAGATGCTGTAGCCGTAAGAGCCAAGCACGGTGCCGCCGAACTCCCTCAGGAATTTTCCCCTCGAGGGTGTTGATGGGATACGAAGGATCGACGCTGCCGAGGTCCGATGAAAACATGTTGGTGTAGGGCTGCTCGCCCCACTCGGGTCCGTCGGTGTAGGACCCGGTCACAGGCACTCCTTGCTCCTGCGGGTACTTGGCAGCGAGGTAGAAGAGCGGGCTGGCCGACACGATGCCGAATGCTCCTTTGGACAACGCATCTTGCACGCCCGTCACGATCTCCGTTGGACTCGTCTGGTCGTCTATCACCAGCGGTATGAGCTTGTGTCCGTTCACGCCTCCCTCGGCGTTCTGGAGCGCGATGCGCGCCAAGAAGCCAGCGGGGTCGCTCGACGTCTCCGGAGCACTCGGACCGGTGAGCGACGTGACCAGTGCCAGCGTGATGGGCGCTGGGGACGCGGAAGCTGAAGGTGCATTCAGACTGACTGCTCCGAGGGCAGACCCCACGACGGCCACCACCAGCATGGAGTTACGTACTCGCCGTCGCATCTACCAACCCCCCGGCATCGAAGGACGCGCCCTCGTACCTTTGACGCGCCTCAGTACCTCGTGTGACCTGATATTTGTTCCGCAGCCTATGAGCGCCCCCTGGGAGCGTCAACAGCGCCAAGTGATGCGAGGAATGCACCCTCTGTCGATCAAGGACTGAGTTGACCAGTAGGGCGAACGACCAACTCGTTCACGCAAATGCCATTGGGCAGGCTCATGATGAAGGCGATACAGTCGGCCAGGGATTCGGGAGGCGCCGGACCCGCACCCTCGACGAACATGGGCGCGTCCGTGACAGGCACGTCCCCGTCGATGATGACGCCCTCCATGGTCAGCCCCTCGGTCTCGAACATGCCGGGCATGACCAGGCTGACGTTGATGTCGTGATGCGCCAGCTCGAGTCGGAGGCTGTCGAACGCCGCTTCCAATCCACGCTTGGACGCGGCATAGATGCCGACGCCAGGCATCGGTGTCAGTGCGCCGGTTGAGCCTACGATCACCACGTCGCGCCGCCCTGACTCGGAGAATCGAGCCGTCGCATAACGCACGGTGGCCAGCGGGCCGACCAGATTGAGGTCGATGAGCTCCCGCCATCGCTCGGGGGTCCCCGAGGTAATGCCACCGGCCATCATGCGGCCGGCCACTGCGACGACGCCGTCCAATCCTCCGAGGAGATCGGCAACTTCGTTCACACTCGCCTCGAGTGAGCCGAGGTCGGTGACGTCGCAGCACACGGCGGTGGCGCGGTCGCCGAGCTCCTCGACCAGATCCTCGAGCCTCTGCTTTCGCCGAGCCAACATGGCCACCGTGCCACCCCGGTCGACAACGGCCCGGCAGGTAGCCGCACCGATACCGCTCGAAGCTCCGGTGACGAGCACGCGTCGCCCGATCAGGTCACGTGCTGCGCCCATTCGCTCCCTCCATCTGCCATCGCATTGACGCCCACCCCACCGATGGCTACCGTGTGAACAAATCTTAGGTTAGCGGGAGGCGCCGTGGAATCCGGGACAGGGGCCTCGGCAGTGCCGGTGGCTGGGACGGGAAGACCAGGCGAAGACGGCGACGAATTCGGCCTCTTCGACGACTCCGTCGCGGGAGACGCCAGGAACCCCTACCCGGAGCTCGCCCAGGCAAGACGCGAGCGCCCGGTGCAGAAGCTCGACACGTCGACAATGCCCCATGACGAGGCGCTCCCGGTTTTCTTCGTCTATCGGTTCGAGGACATCGTGCGCGTGTTGCGGGACTCCGACACGTTCTCGTCGGGCCACATCATCGACATGATCATGGGGCCTGTGATGGGTGAACACATCATTTTGGGCATGGACGGTGAGCGACACCGTCGATATCGGGCCCTGGTGTCGTCGGCTTTCCGGCAAAAGGTGCTCACCGAGTCAGAAGACCAGCTGGTGGCGAAGGTGGCCAACGAGCTCATCGATCGTTTCGCCGATCGGGGCCACGCCGAGCTCGTCAGGGAGTTCACGTTCCCCTATCCGACCCAGGTCATCGCGGGGATTTTGGGGTTACCACGGGAGGACTACAAGCAGTTTCAGCGGTGGTCGATCGCCATCTTGAGCTTTCTGGCCAAGCAGGACGAGGCCATCGCGGCGTCCCGCGAAGTCGAGGCGTACCTCACGGGCATCCTGGCGGACCGGCGCAAAACCCCGCGTGAGGACCTGATCAGCGGACTCGCCCACGCCGAGCTCGACGGCGAGCGGCTGAGCGACGACGAGATCTTCTCCTTCCTGCGGCTGCTTCTTCCCGCAGGGGTCGAGACAACGTTCAGATCCACCGGAAACCTCCTGTACCTGCTGCTCGCACAGCCGGAACAATTGGAGTCGATTCGTTCGGACCGGTCGTTGATCCCTGAGGCGATCGAGGAGGCATTGCGCATCGAGACACCTCTGCTGAACATCACGCGACTCGCGACGAGGGACACGGAGATCGACGGTGTACCGATACCGGCAGGCTCGACCATCATGTTGATGCTTGCAGCCGCCAACCGCGATGAGACCCGATACGAAGAGCCCGATCATTTCGACATAACCCGGGCCAACCCGAAGCCACACTTGTCGTTCGGGCATGGTCCCCACGTGTGCCTTGGGATCCACCTGGCTCGAGTGGAGATGCGGGTCGCCCTCAATCTCCTCTTCGACCGTCTCCCGGAGCTGCGCCTCGATCCCGAGGCCGACGACCCCCACATCCGAGGTCAGGTCTTCCGCTCTCCGACATCCATTCCCGTGCTCTTCGCTCGTTAGGCGACCGGGCTCACAGGAGCAGGCCATGCACTTCGATGATCCGGTCATCAACTCTGTCGGGGGCGATGGAGTTGAGCACCTGGAGATGTTCGACTGTCACATTCCGGCCCCGCCCGCATGAATATCGAGCAGCTCCTCACCTCGACTCGGTCCGCTCGGCGGTCGCTCGATTTGACCGCGCCGGTCGACCCGGCGCAGCTCCGCGAATGCTTGCGGATCGCCTTGCAGGCCGCCAACGGCACGAACCAACAGGCGTGGCGTTGGATCGTCGTCAGCGATCCTGACCTTCGCCGCGAGATCGGAACCTTGTACCGGGAGTCCTACCTGCGCATGACCGGTGGGGCGATGGTCTCGGACCTCCTCCCCAACGACGACTTCGGGCGCGTGATGTCTTCAACGGAGTGGCTTGTGGAGCACCTGGCGGAGGTGCCGATCCTCGTCATCCCGTGCTACGAGCCCTATCTGCCCGATTTCGGCGAAGACGATGGCGCCTTCCAGGCGGCGACCTTGTACGGATCGATCTTTCCCGCGGTGTGGAACTTCCAGCTGGCCCTCCACGTCCACGGGTTTGGAACCTGCATCACAACCATGCACCTCCTCCACCAGATAGAGGTAGGAGCGCTGCTGGGAATTCCGACCGCGTACGTCCAAGGTTGCCTGTTGCCCGTGGCCAAGCTGAGGCCGGGGACCTGGTTCCGTCCGGCACCACGGCGTCCCCTCGAGGAGGTCATCGTCCTCGACTGTTGGGACGGACCGTCGATCTCGACGCCAGTGGCGGAGGAGACCTGATGAACCAGAATACGGAGCGGAAGCTCCTCGAGCTGGTGGATCGAGCGGAGATCACGGACTGCCTCACCCGCTACGCGCGAGGAATGGACCGGCTTGATAGGGAGTTGGCTCGCTCGGCGTACCACGATGGCGCCATCGACGATCACGTCGGCTTCGTCGGCGAGGTCGACGACTTCCTGGACTGGGCGTTTGCCTACCACGGCGAACAGGTCCGCCACCAGCACTACCTCACAAACCAGCACCTCGAGCTCGACGGCGACGAGGCGCACTCCGAGACCTACTACATGTTCATCGGCACGGAGCGCGACCCCGCTGCCCCGCTCACCGTCTTCGGAGGCCGCTATGTCGACCGCTTCGAACGCCGTGGAGGGAGGTGGGGCATCGCGGTCCGCCTCTGCCTGGTCGAGTGGGCCACAGACCCGAAGTCACTGCTGCCCGCAGATACTTCAGATTTCGTGGCGGCCACAGGGACTGTTGCACGTAACTCCACGGACAGCTCTTACGAGCGGCCCCTCGAGCCTCGTCGCACGGCGACGACCGAATGAGGTGCCCGATCACGCGCGAAGGCGTCGGATTCCGAAGGGCAGCCGTGCGGCCCAATGAGAAGGGGAGAAACGAGTGATCCGCTTTGACGGCCAGGCCGCGATCATCACCGGAGCGGGACGAGGCCTCGGGCGACTCTACGCACTCGAACTCGCTCGTCGGGGTGCGTCCGTGGTGGTCAACGACCTCGGTGGTTCAATGCGAGGAGAGGGAGCGGACGCCCTCGTCGCCGAACAAGTCGTTGCTCAGATTAAGGAAGCTGGTGGCGTGGCCGTGGCATCGTCTGACTCGGTAGCGAGCCCAGAGGGTGGTGAAGCCATTGTGCAGACCGCACTCGACCATTTCGGCCGTCTGGACGCGGTCGTGAGCAACGCGGGGATTTTCAACACGGTTGCATTCGACGCACTGCCGGCGGAGGAGTGGCGACGCATGCTGAACGTGCATCTCGACGGGGGGTTCTATCTGAGCCAACCAGCGTTCAGGGTCATGAAGAACCAGGGGTACGGACGGTTCGTCTTCATCGCTTCGTCGGCCGGCCTCTTCGGACAGCCCGACTCGGCCCACTACGCCGCCGCCAAGGCCGGCCTCGTCGGTCTCACCAACGTCGTGGCCATCGAGGGCGCGCCACACGGAATCCTCGCCAATAGCGTGCTGCCCTTCGGCTACTCACGTATGGTGACCGAGACGATCGGCGATCGAGACCAGTTCCCAGCTGAGTCCTCCTTCCTCCATGCCATCGAACCCGACCTGGTCGTCCCCATGGTGGTATTCCTCGCCAGCGGGGCATGTGAGGTGACGCACCATAACTATTCGGCCTGCGCAGGCCGCTTCGGGCGCGTCTTCGTCGGCCTTGGGCGAGGGTGGCTGGCCGACGCCGCTAGCGAGTCCAGTGCGGACGACGTCGCAGAACACTTTGCCGAAGTCTCTGCGACCGAGCCATTCTCAGTCCCCGACTCGATCTTTGACGAGGTGGCAGAAGTTTGCCAGCGCCTCGGGATCACCGGCTGACCAGAAGACCCGGCACGCGTCGGAGATCTACGGAGGCTGACGGAGCACTGTTGAGACTCAGGTGCGCTTCGCTGCACCTCGCAGCATGGTGTCGCGGACGTGCAAGAGAGCTGTGCGCTTGCCGTATGTGCGCAGGATGCCCTCTGGTACCCAGGTGAGGTCCACGATGGAACGGGCGGTGAGCTCGGTCAAGGGACCCTCGATCCTGAGCTCGCCGGCCCGAGCGCCGTCCCTCAACATCGCCTTCAGGCGCTGCAACAGGCTGGGAAACGACCATGCCATATCCGGCGTGTCCGGGGGTGATTGCCGCAGCCATGCCAGCTGGATCTTGAACTCGTCGGGGAACTGCTCCAGGACGTTGATCTGGAGCCACGCCACCGCGTCGAGCTTCTGGACACTGGTGGCCGTGGAGGTCAATGCGGCATCCCATCCGGCGACGACCTTCTCGGAGAAGGAGCGCATGATCGACACCAACAGGGCCTCCTTCGAGCCAATCTCGCGGTACACGCTGCCGGTGCTCATCTGCGCTGCTGCGGCAATGTCCCGGACCGTGGTCACCTCATAGCCTCTGCGACCGAATTCAGTTCGGGCGACTGCTCGGATGAACGTCGACCGGTCGGACTCTGTGACAGGGCTGTCGTCCCACGACCGCATGACCTTTTCGACGGCCTGCATCGCCTTCGATCCGTCGAGGTGACTGTACCGAGGAGCCCGCGTCGCCACGCCATGGAGGACCATGTGGCAGAGATGGTCGGCCACCCGGTCGACGGACCGGTAGTGGTGGTACAGGCCCAGTCCAACGTGCAGCATCGTCTGCGTAAGCCGGTGGGAGAGCATCCGTAGCTCGATGTCATCACGCAGGAACCCGGCGGCGTGCCCGGCCTCGAGGGTCTTGAGCATCGCCTTCTCGGTCGCCGTGGGCGCTCGCGCCACCAGTCGGACCAGCTCGTGGCCGGCGCTGACCGGAGGGTCGTAGAACGAAAACTGCACCGCCGCGCTGTGGCGCGCTGCGCACTGCGCGATCGCAATGCTGAAGGTCGCGATCCGGTCGGCAACATCGCCTGGAGCGCTCTCGCGGAGCTCCTTGAGAGCGATTTCCGCCTGGCGATCGAGGTCAGTGTGATATCGCTTGACCAGCTCGACGACAATCGCTTCTTTGGATTCGAAGTGGTGATACAGGCTTCCCGGTTGGATGCCGCTCGCCTCAGCGATCTCCTGCAGCGTCGCGCGCAAACCGGACGAGGCGAAGACGCTCGAGGCGGTGTCGAGGATCTCATCGCGGCGCTGCGTATCCAGTGCGTCCATCGAGTCAGGATCGACCGCAGACGGGCCACGCTTGACCGCGCTCACATCACATCCCGCCTGGGGCTCTCCGTCCAGTACGCGACAGGAGAACGGTGCTCAAATCCCCTCGGCATTGCGATCTCCCGACGTGTTCCTTCCCCGGTGGCCTCCCGTGAGCAGGTTACCGCGGGCATCCGCCCCGACATTCGTTCCGACCACCGCGCGGCTATCCGCTCCCGTCGACATTCTTCGGACTACAGCGCCCGTCAGGGTTGGTCACCACATCGGGCCGTCCCGATTGGTCGGACTCCCACCCGTCCCAGATGCCGGCCATGTAGGGACCGGGTTGCCCGGCTTCGGCATAGAAGCCCTGGGGGTCGTAAACCTTGGCCTCAGGAAAAGGCCAGGGGCAGGCGACCGAGGTCGCGGCACCCGTCGCCCTGATCACGCCGAAGCTGGCGCCGTAGCAGAAGTACGCGACATCGAGAATTGCGAACATGACAGTGAAGGTGGCCAGCGCGGGCCGTGCCCGAAAAAGGCGGAAGGTGCGGATCCGCCGAGCCAACTTCTCGGCCTGGGTGCGGCCCGTGTCGTCTCGGTACAACAGGACACCGGCTGGAATCATCACCCAGCACACGAAGGTCGACTCCCAGAGCAGTGGGAATTGGTACGGCTTACCGGCGAAGAGCGATCCGAAGGGGATGACCTGGGAGTAGATGTAGAGCTGCGTTCGAACGAGGATCGTCTCGAGGATGGCGTCATAGACGAATCCGATGACCAGGATCAGCAGCGCCAGACTGATAAGAGGATGCCGCCAGGCGAACGAGTCCACCGGGCGGCGGGCTTGGATTCGCCGCAGTATCCAAATCGCGGGGAAGTAGGCCCCCAGATAAAAGGTGGCGTATCCCACTCCGATGAACGGTTCGACCGTGGGCGAGAGCGACACGAGCGGCCATGTCTCCGGGAAATGCGTGAGCTGGGGGTTGTAGACCGCGTACGGTGCCCAGTTCATGATGGGGTCCATCCACACGATGGCGGTGGTGGCGATCACCATGAGCAGCACTGGGTGCTTCGGATAACGCTGCCACATCACGACGAAAATGACGACGAGCGCGATGACACCGAGAGCCGTACCCAGCTCGAGTGTGGGTACCCAGTCGTGATGGAAGAGTGGAGCCACCGGCCTCGGTGCTCCGTGCACGGCTGGGTTGGCGATCCGGGCCGCCACTGCGCCACGGCGGGCGTTGTACTGAATCGCGATGATGGCGACGTTGGCCAGGAGGACGAGGACAATTACCCAGGGCGACGGCCGTGATGCCCGGCGCGGGGGTGAGTCGGGCCGCGGGTCGCTTGCCGTTCTGGAGTCGATCTTGGTCACGATCGCCTTCTTCTCACCGAACCGGTCGATGAGATTGCGTGTGCGCCATCAGCGACGAGTCTCCTCGCAACGAGGTTGCCCGGTCTTCGGGATCGTCCTCGGGCACTAACCGGTCCATGAGGATGCCGAGCTTGACGGGCTCGGCCTGAGTCTCGTAGGACAACTCGCCCCCCTTGACGACCCTTCTACAGGCGAACCTGAGATTTGTTCCAGAACCTAGCGATGCCCTCCCCCCCTGTCAAGGAGCAGACGTCGCCATCAGCCGGGAGGCGGCACAATGTAGGCGTCGATCATCTCGAACAGCCCCGCGGTGACCGAGGGCTCGTCTGTCAGGGGGCCCGCGATGGCGGCTCGCGCCGCGTTCGCGAAGCCCGAGGCCAGCGCGCACGAGCCGCGCCGCGGCGATGAGGACGCGCGTCGATGCGACTTCGCGGAGTCCCGTCGTCTCGAGGCGGCGGATCGCCCCACCGAGCCTCACCAGCTGTGCTGCCGATTCCTCGTCGATGGCCGCTTCGTGCACCAGGATCTTCTCCTCCACATCGGCTGGTGGGAAGTCGAACTCGATGGCCACCATGCGTTGGCGCGTCGAGTCCTTCAAGTCCTTCAAAACACTCTGGTAGCCCGGGTTGTACGACACCACGAGGCAGAAGCCGGGCGCCGCGTCGAGCGTCACACCGAGCCGCTCCATAGGAAGCTGGCGTCGATAATCCGCCAGTGGGTGGAGTACCACCGTGGTGTCCTGTCGGGCCTCGACGATCTCGTCCAGGTAGCAGATGGCACCCTCCCGGACCGCTCGAGTGAGCGGCCCGTCGACCCAAACCGTATCTCCGCCACGCAGAAGGAACCGCCCGACGAGGTCGGCGGTCGTCAGGTCGTCATGACAGGCCACGGTGATGAGCGGGCGACCAAGATCATGCGCCATGGCTTCGACGAATCGGGTCTTGCCGCACCCAGTCGGGCCTTTTAGCATGATCGAGAGCTGCTGTTGGAAGGCAGCCCGGAAGACCTGCGCTTCGTTTCCGACCGGAACATAAAACGGCGGTGCATCGTGATTCACGCCCTACTCCTCTCCATCGACAAGAGCTGCGCGGATCGCGTGACTCGCTCGGATCGGCTCCGCTGGAACTCCGCCGTCCCGAGTGCGGCACGGAACAACGGGGCGATCACCCCAGCCATCTGGTCCGCCGTGCAAAGTGCTGCATAGGCCGCCGTACCGAAGACCCTCCGGAGAGCCTCGGCATCGGTGGTAGAGGCGATGCTCAGGAAGAGGCAACCGATGCCGCGATGTCGCGCCTCGGACAGAGCGCGTCGGGCATCGGCTTCGCCGTAGGCCCCTTCGTAGCCGTGGTCGTACGCGAACCCGTCGGAGAGGACCACGAGGAGACGCCGGCCTGTTCCCCCCTGCCTTTCCAGTGTCGACGCGCCGTGACGGATGGCGGCGCCAAGTCGAGTGAACCCTCCGGGGCGCAGTCCGCCCAGCCGCCCCTCGGTCAGAGTCGAGAGCCCGTCCTCGAATCTCTTCACCGGGAAGATGTGCACGGCGGAGCGCCCCTGGGAACGGAATCCGTAGAGGGCTACCCGATCCCCCACCTCGTACAGCGCCGCCGTAAGTTCGGTCGCAGCGGACAGCTGGTGGTCGTGGACGATGCCGCCCGACCCGCTCAGCTGACCGGCGGAACCGGAGATGTCAAGCAGGACGAGCACGGAGAGGTCCCGCCGACTCCGTCGGCTCTCTATATAGACGGCGTCATCCGGGAACGAGCCGGCCCGGAACTCGACGGAGGACTCGACTGCGGCGTCGAGATCGAGATCCTCCCCTTGCGGTTGGCGACCGTGCCGCTCGAGCTCCGTCCCGAGATGGGCCAACGCGCGTCGTAGGGACCTCGTATTCCCTCGCGGAGTTCGGGACCACTCCCCCTTCTCAGGCTCTAGCTCAGCCACCGTGCACCACTGGGGCCGATACCTGCGGTGATGCACGTCCCACTCCGGGTAAACGAATCCTCGAACGGCGCCCAGAGATCCGTCGTCGGATGTGGCCATCTGGCCCGCTGTTGGCGTGCCCAGCCGCGAGCCCTTGCTGCTGCTCCGAGCGAATCGGGTCGGAGCGTCCGCCCCCGGGGCACCAGTCGTCGACGATCTGGCGTCACCGAGGAGCCGCTTGAGGAGGTGGCCGATCGGACCGCCACCACCGACGGGACTCGAGAGAAACTCGACGACCGGGCCTTCTCCAACCTCGTCCTCGAGCTCGCGGAGCAGTGCCTGCCTCTCCCGAGGCGGGGCGTGGCTGCGTCCTAGTCCCTCAGTTCGATCGTCCCGAACCTGCGCGACCCGGCGGGGGTAGATCACACCAAAGGCGGTCGGAGGCTCCGGAATCCCCTCGGACCCGAAGGCGAGGATCAATGACGACTGCGGAGAGTCTGTTCGCTGTGCCGTCGAGGGGTCCGTTGCGGGAAGCACGGTAGTCGGGAGCAGGTCCCAGAGGGCGATCAGAGCGCGATGTCCTTCCAGGCTCAGGTAACGGCGGGTTGCGGAGGGCTTCCGAGCCAACTTGTCGAGAACTCGAGGTTCCAGGCTCCCCGCACACAGGAGGGACGCCTGCACCGCGACACACTGCACCTGGGTCTGGTGAGGTGCTTCGGCGTCAATGAACACGGTGTGGCCGTCGGTCCACGCCGGCATCCCCGGATCCCCGGCCGTGACCTCCAATGGGCGACCGGAAATCGCGGACGCCAGGAGCGTGAATCGGTCACTGGCGTCGACCTCAGCGTCCACTGTGTCCTCCGAAGCGCCGCTCATGTTCCCTCCCCCGAATAGGAGATGGATCCACGCCAGTCATCAGGATTGACCCGTCGACAACACACGACGAGCGGAGTGAGCCTAGAAAGGAACAACTATTTGGTCAATCCTTTGGCAGGCTATGCCAGACTCGCTACCGACAGCCATGAGGGTTGGCTGTCGCGCACTTCCGACCAGGGGCAGACCATGAAGTCAGACGAAACCGCCGGCAGATGTCAGCCTGGGAGGCACGGCCACTGGCGCATCGCCCGTGGTCTCGCGGCGGGCCTCTCTTTCGGCGTCGTTCTCGTGGCGTGCGGAGGTTCGTCGAGCTCCGCGTCGTCCACGTCCTCCGGCAGTTTGACATCGACGAGCACCTCACACGCCCTCTCTGGCGTCACTGTCACTGGACCCTTTCCGGTCGGCTCTCATACGTTCAACAACACCCTCTACGGCACAAGTTTCAACCTGTCAAAGGTCGGTTATGAGAAGTCCCAGTTTTTCGTCTCTGGCACCGCCCACTCGTATACGCCGGCGCAGCCTCTGACGAGTGACGGCAAGTGGGCGGTCACAACAGGTGTCAGTGCACCGTATAAGACGCGGATAGCTGTCTACCGTCCGATCAACCCGAAGAAGTTCAACGGGACGGTGGTGGTTGAGTGGCTCAATGTGAGCGGTGGAACAGATGACAGCCCTGACTGGACGCTCTCGCACAACGAACTGATTCGCGATGGCTTCGCCTGGGTGGGGATTTCGGCCCAACAAGTCGGTGTCAACTCGGCAAAAACCACCGAGTCGGCGGAGTACTCGTCGCTCTCGCACCCAGGCGACAGCTTCTCCTACGACATCTTCTCGCAGGCCGGCCAGGCGGTTCGCAGAGATTCATCGAGGATCTTGGGTGGTCTGCGGTTACACACACTCATCGCGGCGGGTGAGTCGCAGTCGGCCGGACGGCTCATGACGTACATCGATGCGATACAGCCGATATCGCACGTCTACCAAGGTTTTCTGGTCCACAGCCAATTCGGTACTGGCGCTCCACTTTCCCAAGCGCCGCAGACCAACGACGCGGCACCGAACCCGACCACGATCCGCAGCGACATCGGTGTTCCGGTCCTCGAGTTCGAGACCGAGACCGACGTCGACAACAGCAATCTGACTGACCGGCTGCACTACGGGAACCCAAAGTGGTTCCGACTCTGGGAGGTCGCCGGCAGCTCGCACTACGACTACTACGGTCTCGCTATAGGTCCCAATGACACCGGCAATGGCGAGGGTGCAGTGAAGAACCTGGCTGCCATGCAAAACCCGACGCGCACCCCAGTGGGTGGGTTCAACTGCGCCGTTCCTATCAACACAGGGGGGACACACTGGGCACTCGACGCCGCCGTCTACTGGCTTAACAAGTGGGTTGTCACGGGAACTCCGCCTCCCCGGGCGCCCCTCCTGGCAACGACCCACGTTTCGCCGGTCGTGTACAAACTTGACGCAAACGGAAACGTCATCGGAGGTGTACGAACTCCGCAGGTTGACGCACCGATCGCTGCGCTGGGAAGCCAAGGCAACAGCGGGGGCTTCTGCGTCCTCTTCGGCTCCACCGTGCCATACAGCGCAGCTCACCTCGCCAGCCTCTACAAGACCCACGGCCAGTTCGTTGCAGCCTGGGCTCGTGCAGTGAAGCGCGATCGTACCGATGGGTTCCTGCTCCCCGCCGATGCCACTGAGCTACTGCACTCGGCAGTTGTGTCGGACGTCGCACGGCACAGTGGTTGAGTCGGCGGCCTCCGGTCTTTCTGCTGCACCCAGTCAGAATCGAGGGAGGTCAGAATATGCGGAGGCGTTGCCGGCGATTGCCAACCGAGCCGCGGACTCCGCAGACGACCTGACGTACCACCCCTGATCTACCTAGGAATCCCTCCGGCTCCTTTCGGACGATCTGCTGTCCGACCCTCTTGAACCGGGGCCTCGCGCGACCAAAAAAGACACAAGGACACGAAAAGACACAGAACTGCGGTCAGTGGCGGTCATTACCGGCAACAGACGGATACCGTGTTTTCCCTGTTCGAAAGGTGTAAACGGCTCTGACCTCGGCATACACATTGCGCCCAGGTCGGTTCGAATCCCGCCACCTCCAAGGGCTCTCACGCGAGATCGTGAGGGTCGTTGGAGGTGCACAGACGCCTTCGTACTGTTCGAGGATCGCGTGCGCCCATTGGATGGCGTCGCTGACCCGGATGCCTAAGGGCTGCGGGCTCGCCTGAGTCGAAGATTCCTCGCTTTGTCATCTCTGGCTTTGACGGGGAAAGACGACCTCTTGCAGGAGAAGCTGGATCGTGGCTGCAATCGGAACGGCAATCAGCGCACCGATGATGCCCAAGAGCGACCCGCCTATCAACGTGGCGATGATGGTCAGTCCGGGCGTCACCTTCACGGTGTGCTTCATGACACGCGGGTTCAGGAGGTAGTCCTCAAGGAACCGATAGGCGATGTAGAAGCAGGCGGTGGCGATCCCGATGGGAAGGCCCTTGGAAAGCGCCACCAGGGAGACGATCACGCCTGCGATGGTGGAACCGACCATCGGGATGAGATCGAACACACCGACCACGAGGGCGAGCAGCAGCGCGTATGGGACTCCGAAAATAACGAGCCAGACGTACGTCAAGACAGCTGAAATCAGAGAGGTCAAGAGGTTGCCGAGCATGAACCCGCCCACCCGGCCGAAGACTTCGTCCGTGAGCAGCGCGACCCGTTGGCGCCGGCTACGGGCGATCAATGACAACCACAAACGCTTCACTCCGGGGAGGGCGATAAGGAAGTAGATGGTCAGGGCCACGATGCTTACCGTGGCCACGGTTGCAGAGAGCAATATCTTTCCGGCACCGAGAAGGCCGTTCGCGACGGGAAGCTTTAACTTGGACTTCCCATCCAGGTAACTGGTGAGACGGAGCTTGTGGGTCAACCGCCCAGCCCAACCTCTTCCCGCGATGAGATTGGCCTTGTAATGCGGATAATTATTGATCAGAACGTTGACCTCATGGGCGATCGGGGGAACGACTACGACGATGAAAGCGACGACCACGAGGACAAACCCGAGAGTCACTATGGCGACCGCCCCTCCACGAGGAACAGACCTGGACACAAGGAATTCGATGATCGGGTTCAGTCCGATGGCGATGAACAGAGCTACGCCCACGATGACCAAGACGCTCGTGACGTCCGACAGGCCACGGAAGATCAGGTAGGCGACGCCGACGCCCAGTGCCCCCGTCAAACCGATGAAGAATGGATTTCGCCGGTCGAGAGGCCGTCCGGGCGTTCCGAGAGATTCGTCGGTCTCCGTCAACTCGCGCTCGACCGCAGGTGGGAGAATGAGGACGTCCGGCTCCCGCATGTCGGGATCGGTCGAAGCGACACGCCCACTCGAGCGGTCATCGGGGATGCCCCCGCCAAGTAGGCCTGCTGCTTCCGCTGTGCTCATGAGGATTCGATCTCTAAAGGCGCCGGAGGCGGGCATCGAAGAACGAAAAAACGCCAAAGGCGAGGAGTCCGAGGGCAATGACACCTATGGCCACCGCTCCGAACGGGTGGTGGACCAGTGCTCGCAACGCCTGGTCGACGCTTCTGGCTTGAGCTGGATTCGACGTCACCCCTGCCGCGACGAGATAGACCCCGAATAGGGCGATGAGGGAGCCTCGGGCCAAATCTCCAAAGCCACCCAGAATCGTGATCGCCCTTTGCCACGGTCGCGATACGCGCTCCAAGGCCAGGTTCTTGTCGTAACGGTGAAAGAGGCCCCATGCCGCCAGTACCACGCCCGCTGCCACAAGGGCCGCGCCGGCCGCCTCGATCGCCACGGTCCCACCGGACCAGCCCATGATCTTCGCCACCCAGGGCTCTGGATTGCTCGAAACACCGCCACTTGTGGAATGACCGGCAACAAGCTCCGCCGCCCGGACATAGAGGACCGCATAGATGATCCCGACAGCGAGCGACAAAACGCGTCTCATGGCGCCGTTCGCACCGGTGACGACATCGAAGAACCGCCACATTGCGTAGCAGCCGAGACCGACCGCGAGAACGACGAGGAGCAACTTCCCTCCGGTGCGGGCCTCCAGCTCCTGAAGAGCACCGGTACTGCTCGTCTGGGTGGGTGCACTCCCGTGCCGGGCGATGTCGAACGCGAGGTAGGCGAGGAGGAGGTAGATGACACCCCTCGACGCGATTCCGATCCCTGCGACCGTGCGCACCCAACCACGCGCATCGTACTTGGCGACGAACCGCTCTGACCGTGTATCGGCTGTGACGAGGGAAGACGTCATGGGCGGAAAAGCATGATCAGCGCTGCGCGGAAGGGGTATCGAGCCGCCGGTGAAATCTTCGACAGCTCTAACTGAGTGGCGGACGTTCCGCCAATTGCCTCGCTCGTGTGGCAACTCAAACTGCCCCCGTTCTCGAAACTACAAATAGGTCTTCCCATTGGGACTGCGATGAAACCGTCTGCACTACTTTCCGCACCGGACCCGTATCTCTGACCCGCGAGGTTCGCGGCCTCGACTTCGGGGGACGCGAAACGGCCCCCCGGAGGGGACCGTTTTCACGACTCCATTTTCACAAAGGCTCTACCACCGATAGAAGCGGTGGCTGCCAGCGCCTTCACCCCGACCAATGGCGACTCCGACGAGCCACAGAACGAGAAATACAGCAGCGGCTATCCACAAAAGATGAACCGCAAATCCAGCACCAAAAAGGATCAAGACGAGCAACAACGCAAGAATCAATACCACCGAACAACCTCCCTATTTATGTGTCCCGAAATCTCTCTGTTAGTACGTCGAATCGACCCGACGAACAACGTTCCCCTGGCCGTCGTCCACGACGGTCCGCCTCCTCCGAGTGTTCGCCGCCACCATGACGATGATTGAAACGACGGCTCCCACAACACCGACAACCATCAAGATCCAGCCCACTTTGTTCACATTGAAACCGTGTTGATAGGGCTCCGTCACCGCCCAATCAAGAACCGCCCCTACGGCAAAAACAATGATGCTTACAACAAGTCCGCCAGCCCCAATCATGGAGCCCCCTTTCTTTGCTGCAATGGCTGTACCCATGGCGACAGAAACCAAAACGTCCACTCGACAGACCGCGATCGGGCGAGAAGGATGGTGGGTGCGTGAATGTGGATCGTTGAAGTGATCGCCAGGCTGGGACGAAAAAGCAATCCGAGCGACGCGAACTGGCCCCGACCGAAACCGGGGCCAGTTCTGTGCACCGTGGGGGATGGACCTATCGCCTGGCCGCTCCTTTACCAAACGAGTGCTTCAACGTCGGCCTTGAGCTCTCGAGAACGCGGCGGCCACCGCCACCGGCCTCTTCGCCATCATCTTGATGTTCGGTCCGATCTCTGGTGGGCACGGCGCCGGCCGCCGTCGGGACGTTTATCGGAGCGGCGTACTTCTTCAGCTCCAGCAGCGTTCGCCAACCCAGCGATCCCCGTGGGCCGCATGTTCTCCGACACCTTCGCAGGCCTCGCGCCGTCTTCGGTCCCGAACTTCATCTCGGCCCAGATCGTGGGCGGCGTCTTGGCCTTCGGGCTTATCAAGGGGCTCTACCCGGGCCTACCCGATACCACCGAGGAGTTGCCGTGAGCGATCTCCCGACCGTCCTCTTCTTGTGCACGCACAATGCCGGGCGGAGCCTGGCTGCCCGCGTGCTGCTCGATCACTACGCCCAGGGCCGCATCGACGTGCGATCCGCCGGCTCGGAGCCAGCGACCGAGCTCAACCCGTCCGTCGTCGCGCTGCTGGTGGAGCAGGGCCTCGACCCTGGCAAGGAGTTCCCCAAGCCGCTGACCGACGAAGTGGCCGGGCAGGCCGACGTGATCGTCACGATGGGCTGCGGCGACACATGCCCTGTGTATCCGGGCAAGCGCTACGTGGACTGGGAACTCGATGATCCAGCGGGGCAGCCAATCGAAGTCGTGCGACCCATTGTCGAGGAGATCGACCGCCGGACGAGGGACCTGATGAGAGAGCTCCTGGGCGACGCGGCAGATTAAGGCCGATAGTGGACCCTGACCCACAGGTGGTCATCCCGCTCCATTGATCTCATCGTTTTACGACGCGCCTGCGCGTGAGCCGGACCGTTGCCAGATTGGAGGGTGTATCTCCCCAGCGAGAGCTTCCAGGGGAACCCTGGTCGGGCGTGGTCAGGCGTCCCGGGTCATCATCCGCCATGCCCCGATGGCGGTCCAGAACACGATCCAGCCGACGATCACCAATGACGATGCCAAGGTGGACTCGGGGATCAGGGGGTTCGCCCCAGGTCCGCCGCCCCCCCGCCCCCGCTGAACGGGGTCGGGAGACCTCCGGGCTCGATGTGGGCCATGGCCACGCCCACTATCCCCCGCTGGACGTTGAGCAGGTGCGAGATGATGTGGCGGCTGAAGAGCGGCGTCAGGATCAGCTCCAGCACGAGGAGGAGGATCACCGGCACCGTCCGCTGACCCATCAGGGAGGCCAACCCGAGGCCGACGATGAACCCGATGGACGCCTCGAGCGCGATCCACAGCCCCACGTCGATCATCAACGTGGTCGAGGGAACCAAGAAGTTCGAGTGGTAGTCCGCGTAGTCCTGGTTGGCCACCGCGACAGCGAACGCCCGAATCTGGGCCGGTGACTCGGCGGCGGGGACGGTGAACGTCCCCCCACCCTTGGTCTGGATGACCGTCCCCGGCGGCGGCCCGACCGATTGGCCGCCACAGGTCACGTTCGGCGGCGGCCCGTTCAGCCCGGCGCCCCCGTGGAAGTTGAAGTCGCAGATGACCTCGTCGGCGTGCGCCGCCGCCCAGCTGTCGAGGGCCGGTTGTGACAGGCCCACAGGGACGTTGACCCCGTCGTAGTTCAGCTGTGTCGGCGCGGCGAACACGCACACCGCGCAGACGATTGTGTAGCCCACCGCCACCATGGCGATGACGATGGCCAGCCCGGCCGGGATCCGCGCGAAGTACAGGGCAAGCCGGGAACGGCCCGTGATGACGAGGTGACGGAACATCCCTTCGGTGAGGTCGACCGACCCTGCCGTGGAGCCCACGACCGCCGCCACGACGAACCCAAAGACGTATATGAAGCCGGCCACCAGCGTAGTGAAGATGCTGTAACCGCCGGCAGGCCCGTAGGACTTGGGTGCGACGGCGTGGGAGACGAGACGCACGCCGAGGAAGACGACCGGAATGCCGATGTTCACCGCGATCAGAGCGATCATCAGTCCACGCCGCCGGCGCAGCTCCATGAAGCGCGTGGTGACCATGCCCCATGTCGGGATCCACGAGCCGCGGTGGTCGCTCCGCGCGTCCGCCGAAACGATCTGAGGAGCCGGGCCCGGTGTCGGTGCGCCGATATCGGAGATCGTCGTCATTCCGAGGCCCCCAATCGGCTCGTGACGGAGAGGAACCACTGCTCGAGCGACGCCTGCACGTGCTGGAGCCGGTACACCGAGATCCCGCCCTCCACCAGGAGTCGGTTGATCTCCGCGATGGCGTCGCGCTCGGTGCCCTCGGGCAGTGAGATGGCCAGGCCGTCCGGATTGATCTGCACATGCGTGCCGAACGCGGTGCCGCTGAGTAGGCCGCCGGCCCGGTCGGGGTCGGCGCACTCGACTTGGACCTCGAAGGAGGACCCGGCCAGCAGCTGGGAGATCGGACCCTGGCGGATCACTTTGCCATGGTCCACGATCGCAACGGCATCGCAGGTACGCTCGACCTCGTCGAGCAGGTGGAGGACAGCACCACGGTGCGGCCCTCGGCCACAAGCGATATCAGCATGTCGCGCATGTCGAGCATCCCTCCCGGGTCCAGGCCGTTCATCGGCTCGTCGAGGATCAGCAGCTGGGGATCACCGAGAAGACACGCTGCGACGCCCAGACGTTGGCGCATGCCCATGGAGTACTTCGACACCTTGTCATTGGCGCGATGCAGGATCCCTACGCGCTCGAGCGCCGGCTCGATGCGGCCCTTGGCCGCCGGCTCGCGGGCCGCAGCCAGGATCTGCAGGTTCTGGCGGCCCGTCAGGTGGCCGTGGAAACGCGGCTCGTCGACTATGGCGCCGACGCGGGCCAGGGCCAGGTCGCGATGCCGCGGCACCTGGTGCCCGAGGAGCGACATGGTGCCCGAATCCGCGTGGGTGAGTCCCAGCAGCACCCGGATCAGCGTCGTCTTGCCGGCGCCGTTGGGTCCGAGGTAGCCGAAGGCACAGCCGCGGGGAACGAGGAGCTCCACGTCGTTCACGGCGATGTTGTCGCCGAACCGTTTCGTCAGCCCGTGGGTCTCGACAGCCCACTTGTCGGTCTCACGCGGTGGAGCCAGAAGGTCAGTCATATCTCGACATGGTGTTCTCAAGTCCCCCTACGAGCGCTACTCCATCGGGCGAGCCGCGATAGCCGACGGCTCGCGTCCGGCCAGCACCCAGCCGATGAGCACGGCGACGACGGGCATGGCGATCAAGATGATGAACAGGTTGTTCCACGGGATGTGATCGATGATGTCGGACAACCCCCCTTCGAGCGAGTTGGAACGGAACCAGCCGACCAGACCGACGTAGGCCGCCAATGTTCCGAGCAACGCGCCCAGGAACGCGAGCCCACCGGCGGTCACCGCCGTTAAGGCGCGCCGGGTGCGGGAACTGGCGCCCGCCGCCGTTAGGGTGCGCAGCTCGCTGGCCGTCTCGCTGCGGATGAGGCCGACGCTCATAGCGAGGACGCCCAGGGCGAGTGCGATGCCGAAGACGGTGGCCCAGTTCACGATCTCGGCCGACGTCGGCTCGTCGTTCTTCGACTCGACGCTCAGGCTGTTGCTGGCCGCCAGCGAGTTGGCACTCGTGAGCTGGGCTTTGGTGATCGGGTCGCTGGTCAGGATCATCCAGCCGCCGAGGCTGTTCTGGTCTGCGATGTGCAGCCGCTGCAGTGCGCTCTCGGTGATCACCGTGTTCGGGGCCGACGTGCCAATGGGCAGCTGGCTCTCCTCCTGGATGGCCGGATGCGCGATGCACGAGCCCGGCGAACACCCATTCTCGTTGTTCCCACCGGCGCCCAGGCCTTCGAAGCCGTTGCCGCCCTTGCCGCCTCCCCCGTAAGTGAGTTGTACGCCCGAGCCGGCCAGGCCGGGCCGCGAGCTCAGCACGTCGACGTTGGCTGGGATCGACGACGGGTTGATGCCGTAGGCTCGCAGCAGCGCCGGCGTCCCTACGTAGATCGGCCCATTCCATTGCCGCCCGCTTGCGCTCGGGTTCTGTAGCCCGGCCTGCGGGTTGTCGAGTTCGACGAGGTGCGTGGCGCCCACGGCGGAGGCGATGGCATGCACGGCCGCCTCCTGCGACTGCACGCTCGGCGGCGCCGGCGCGGCCTCTGGACCGCTCTCTCCTGGGCTAAAGAGCTGAGTCCCGGCCGGCGGCGGGCTGTACACGTTCATCGCATTCGCCGCCATGTTCGGCCCGACGTAGTCGAAGACGTTGGCGTAACGGGCGACGGCAACGGCACAGACGATGACCGCGATCATGATGCCGAGACTGATGGCCGAGAGGGCCGAGCCGGAACGCGCCCGATAGCGCGCCATGTCGCGTAGCGGGAGGCGGATGGCGATGGGTGCCCTGGCTCCCACTCGGGCCAGTAGGGCCAGGAAGAAGGGCGAGACGAGGATGATCCCCGCGATCAGTGCGATGAGCCCTGGGACAAGCCACACCACGCCCCCGCCGTTCCCCGAGGCGCCGGAGACGGAGAACATGATGAACCCGATGACGAGCGCGACCACACCGGGCACCAGCGAACGGTGGATCTGGCGGGGCGGCGCGGGCCGCCCGGCCAGGGCGTTGACCACCGGCACCCGGGTGATAGCGCGGGCCGGGTAGCCGGCGGCGAAGAAGGTCGCGATGATGGCGAGCACCAGGGCCGGAATGATCACGTTCCACGGCAGGGCGAACGTCGGAATGACGTGGTGTGCGCTCTGCTCGTTGTGCGGCCGGTACACCAGCCAGAGCACCAGGCCCAGCGTGAAGCCGACGATGGCCCCCACGACTCCGACGATGACGCCGTTGGCTTCCAAGACGAGGCGAACGTTGCGATCCGTCGCCCCCATCGACTCGAGCATGCCGAGAGAGCGCATGCGACGCTGGGCCAGAACGGTGAAGCCGCCGATCGACACTAGGGCGATCAGGAGCATGCCCACGGTCGCCAGCGCCAGGATGATGGTGGAAGGGTTGATGATGTTGTCGCTGTTCGAGCCGGGCGTCGTCACATAGGACGGAAGGTTCTTGCTCGCCGAAGGCGATGCGTCGAACAGCACGCTTACCTGCGTCGGCTGCGTCAGCTGGCCTGGCGGCACTAGCGCGAACTCGTCGAGGAGGCTCTGGGGGTTCTGCACGATGCCGACAACGGTCTTACCGCCTGGCGGCCACGTGTCACCGACCTGCACGTTGAGCTCAGAAGCCAAGCTTGGCGTGAGGGCGATCTGGTTCGGCCCGGTGGGATACTGCCCCGACAACAGCTGCAGCATTGGCCCGCCATAGGGACCGTGTGGATCCTGGGAGCGCAGCTGGTAAGTCTGCGTCGAGCCGGGGACGGTGAACGTCTCGTTCCCGATGATCTGCACGGTGCCGAATTCGTGCTTCAGCAAGGCGACCTGTGCGTCCACGTAGGCAGGGGTGGTCGATGACGACTTGCTCGTGGGAGTCAAGTTGAAGGTCGCCATGTCCCGCGCGGTGCCGAAGCCGGCGTTTGCCGGCGGGGGCGTGTTGGTGGCGACGGCCGCACCGACGACAACGGCGGCCACCGCGACGATGATAAGGAGCAAGATGAGCAGCTGTTGCCGCCACTCGCGTCGAAACAGGCGCCAAGCCCAACGGACCATGGCCCGCCGGGCCGGGACGCCACCGGTGGTCGACTCGGGGGCCGACCGGGTGGCCGGTCGTTCGATGACGCCGACGCTCACGAGTTCGGGAGATCGGCCAGGAACGTTTCGGGGCTCTCGACCGGAAGCGTCTGGTCGACGATGCGGCCGTCGCGGAGGAAAACGACGCGATCGGCCCACGAGGCGAGCTGGGCGTCATGGGTCACAACCACGGCGGCCATACCGCGGTGACAGGCCGCCAGGATCAGGCGCATGACAGCCTCCGCGTTGGTGGAGTCGAGGGCGCCGGAGGGCTCATCGGCCAAGAGCAGCTTTCGTCCCCCGACTACGGCCCGGGCAATGGCGGCGCGCTGACGCTCACCACCGGAGAGTTGGTCGGGGTAGTGCGATGCCCTGTCCGTCAGCCCGAAGTCCTCGAGTGCTTCGAGCGCGGCAGCCTGCGCCTTACGGGCCGAAACGCCGTCCAATTCGAGCGGGAGGGACACGTTTTCCACGGCGCTGAGTCCGGCCAGCAAGTTGTAGTCCTGAAAGACATAGCCGACGGACCGGCGACGCAGCCGCGCCTTGCCGTTTCGCGACAGCGAGGACAAGGCGCGACCGTCGACATAGACCTCACCGCTTGAGGGGTCCTCCAGGCTCCCGGCGATGGTCAACAGCGTGCTCTTGCCCGAGCCACTGGCGCCCATGACGGCGACCAGCGACCCACCATCGACGGAGAGGTCGACGCGGTCGAGCGTGTGCACTTCTGAGTCGCCGTCGCCGTATACCTTGGAGATGCCGCGGAGTTCGAGGTAGCTCATTTCGGGGCACCAACCTTGCGCCGGGCCTTCGGGAGGGGGAACGACTGCGGAGCTGGCGCGTCCACGCCCGCAGCTGCTCGCTTCAAACGGCCTTCGGCCGAGTCCAGCCACCTGATCAGCGAGTCGAGCCGGAACAGCTCGGCGTCGACGACGAGAGCGAAGTTGAGATCGAGACGCGACTCGTCCTCCTTCAGGCGCGTCCACTGCTGCATCAGCTCGACGAGGTAGCGCCGGTGCACTTGCACCACCTGGTGGACGTCGACGCCGGGAAGCCCGACTGCGACCAGGACCTTGATGACGAGTTCGTCACGAGGCGGCGAGGAGAAGTCGGGTGGAGTGCGCAACCACTCGGCGAGCTCGGCCTCCCCATCCTCGGTGATGTGGAAACCCTTCTGGGGACCGTCGTCGGCGGCGTCGTCAGACTCGACCAGCCCGTCCCTCTCGAGGCGTTGCAGCGTTGTGTACACCTGCCCGACGTTGAGTGGCCACACCTCGCCCGTGCGAGCCTCGAATTCTTGGCGCAGTTGGAGGCCGTACTTGGGACCTTCGCTGAGCAGGGCTAACAGCGCGTGGCGGACACTCACCAGGACCTCGACTTCGTTAGCATACTCAGTATCTTACTGGATACCTCCACGAGTGTCTAGCCCAGGCCGCTACACGGGTCTCAGGCGGTCGGCCCGACCGCTCAGGGCTGCCGGGAACTCGGCGGACAATCGGCTGATTCCCAAGTCACTCGCACTCAGTGCGTTCCAAGGATCTGCCTGTGACGGGGCCGTGGCCCTCGAGACTCCTCTGGGGAATCGGGAAGGTCGTAGATGTCCGCCAGCGACGTGAGCCACTGGACAAAGGCCACTCCGGCGATAACCGAGAAGACCAAAGACGGCGCCCGACGACGCCAGATCAGCGGGAGGATGAGTGCAGCTTGCAACAAAATTGCCTTATGGCCGTGCCGCACGAAGCGCCAGGAAGCGCGAGGCAGGCAGCCAGCAGCAGGACGGCAATGGCCGTTTCGATCAACAACTGATGGTCGGCGTCCCAGACCCGGAGGCGATCCCACCAGACGTGGAGATCGCTCGAGGTGCTATGCAGAGGAAAAGGTCCGATCCGTGGTCGAGATCGTCATGGCTCAATACTCGCGTGAAACCCCAAACGCTGGCATTTGCCAAAAGGAGGAGTCGGCTCCGGTCGGGATCATCCCTGAGAAGGTCGACGGAGACTTTGCGGATTTCTACATTTTCACCCATGCACGCAGCTCAGGGCGTCTGGGTCCCATGACGCCGACGCCTTCGCCCGGATTGGCCGTGGTCACGACCGGACTCACGAAGGAGTTTGGCGATCGCAGGGTGGTCGACAATCTCGATCTCACGATTCCCACTGGATCGGTCTGCGGATTCGTGGGCCCGAACGGCGCTGGCAAGACCACCACCATCCGCATGTTGCTCGGGCTGATCCGTCCGACTAGTGGCGAGGGCCGGATTCTGCTCGGAGATCTCGATCATCCTTCCTCCTACCTGTCCCGAGTGGGGGCCTTGATCGAGTCGCCCGCCTTCTACCCGGCCCTCAGCGGGTGGGACAACCTCCTGGTCCTCACGCGTTTGGGACAGTTGCCGATCTCGACCATTGACAGCGTGCTGGAACGGGTCGGATTGGCCGACCGCGGCCGAGACCGCTTCAGCCGATACTCGTTGGGCATGAAACAGCGACTCGGCATCGCCGCCGCCCTTTTGGCTGATCCTTCGTTGCTCATTCTCGACGAGCCGACCAACGGCTTGGACCCAGCGGGGATCGTCGAGATGCGGAGTCTCATCCGGTCCTTGGCCGACGAGGGCATGACCCTCTTCGTCTCGAGCCACCTGCTCTCAGAGATCGAGCACATCTGCGATCACGTGGTGATGATCCGCAGCGGGCGGAGCGTCTTTCAGGGATCTGTGGCCGAACTCCGCGCCATGAGGACGGCGGAGCTCGTGCTCCGACCTGAGAGTCCAGGACAGCTTGGCCTCTTGGCGCAGCTGATCTCGGATCGGGGCCTCGAAGCGGAAATCGAGGAGGCGACGAGCTCCGTGGTCGTCGCCGCCAGCACCGCCTTGGCCGGAGAACTCAATCGAGCCGCCTTCCAAGCAGGAGTGACCGTGAGCTACCTGGCCGAGCGCGAGCGGAGTCTCGAAGAGGCCTACTTCGCCCTCACCGGCACGCATTCTGGCGATGTCGAACACAGTGGAGCCTTGGGGGTGATCCGGTGATCGTGGCGGCATTCCGTAGCGAGTGGGTGAAACTGAAGCGACGGAATCTTCTGGTCGGAACGTATGTGGGACTCGCGCTCGCGGCCTCTCTCTTCGCCATCCTCCTCTTCGCCCAGGCTCCTGCCAATGGTGGCGGGGACCTCCCGAGCCTCACTCAGTTGGCCCAACCGAACGGGCTGATCCACGGTGTGAACCGGGCTGCCGTGCTCCTCGGCATCGTGGCTTTCGGGATCGCCGCCACACAGATCGCCAGTGAGTACAGCCTCGGCACGCTTCGCCAGCTTCTCGTGCGGCAGCCGAGACGTCCCATCCTGCTCGCTGGCAAGTGCCTGGCCGTGCTCACCTTCATGCTGGGCGCGGTGGTGTTCTCCTCCCTTGTGGCCACCGTCGCAGCCTTCGTCATGGCCCATGCTCGCCACGTCCCGACGGCTGCCTGGACCTCGAGCGCCGGGATCGGTGACTTGACCCGAGCTCTCGGTGACCTGCTCTTGGCCACGATCGGATTTACCATTTTTGGTCTGGTCGTCGGCCTCCTGTTCCGTTCGTCGGTCACCGCGGTCATCGTGGGCTTTGCCTACCTGCTTCCGGTCGAAGCGGTCGTCACACGAATCGCGCCCCACACCGCGACTTGGCTGCCCGGACAGCTCCTCCAAGCTGTTGCGGCGGGAGGGCTCTTCCCGGACGGATTCGCCCATTCGCTGATCCTGAGCGTCGTGTATCTCGTCATCGCCGGGGTGGTGGCGACCGTGGTGTTCGTGCGAAAGGACGTCACGGCCTGAGTGCGATCAACCCACCCACTCGTCCGTCAGCGACCGCCGACCTACGGTCACGAGCTCTCAAGCGGTTGCCAGTGGCCGGCGGCCTGAGCGGAGACCGCAATCATGGATAGCTCTCCAGACGGGTCGCCGTCTTCAGCGGTTCCTCACGACGCCGATCGGCGCGCGATCGGCACCGTACCGGTGCTTCGTCGAGTCTTCCCCGCGCCGGTTGCCGCCAAGGTACCCGAGGTCATCGCCCTGTTTTGGGTGGTCAAGGTCTTGACGACGGCCGGTGGTGAAGCAACGTCGGACTTCCTCAAAACGTGGGGAAACATCGGGGGCGGAGGCACCGAGGTCTTGCTATTCGCGATCGGCTTGGTGCTCCAGTTCGGCACGCGCCGCTACCGGGCCCACGCCTATTGGTTCCTCGCCTATGCCATCGCCATCTTCGGAACAGGCGTCTCCGACTTTCTCCACCTCGACGTCGGCATTCCCTATGCCGGCACCACCGTCTTGTGGGCAGCGATACTGGCCGTCATTTTCCTGGTGTGGCACCGGACGGAGGGAACACTTTCCATCCACAGCATCACGACACAAAGGCGCGAGTGCTTCTACTGGGCGACAGTGTTCGCGACGTTTGCGCTGGGAACGGCTCTCGGTGACTTCACGGCGACGGCCCTCAACTTGGGCTATCTGGGGTCGGGGATCCTCTTTGGCGTGCTCATTTTGATCCCAGCCTTCGCGTGGCGGAAATTCGGCATGAACGCCGTGGTTGCGTTCTGGTGCGCGTACGTCGTGACCCGCCCTCTCGGTGCGTCGTTTGCCGACTACATAAGCAAGCCGGCCAGCATGAGCGGGATCGGATTCGGAGACGGGCCCACGGCTCTGGTGTTCACTGCCGCCGTCGCTGCACTCGTGCTCTATTTAATGCTCGTGCGGCCGGACATCCAGCCCCCGGGAAGCGCATTGCGCCCATCCGACGGCGACCATCCACGTCTCTAATGAAGAAATTCTGGTACTTATCCGGGATTTTCAAAAAACCGGGCATGTCCAACCGCGATTTCGGGATGCCCGTTCAAGATCGGGGCTGGCGACTGTACCTCCGCAAATTTCGGCAATCCATCGGCATTCAACTTGGGCGGCATCTACCTCAGTCGTGCCGCGCTCTCCCACCTTGGCGGCGAATCGGGAAAGGGCCGAGGATTCACCGCGGCGCGGTATAGCTGGATTCGGTGGGTGAGGAGTCTCTTGTGAGCCGACGTGGGCGGAGGAAGGGCGGGGACGCATACCAGAAGGAGTAGGCATCCCACCCGTTCCTCGCGGGATTGCTGGCGGTATTTCTCTTTGTGATCGGGATCACGTTTGCTCGTAATTCTTATTGTGAGCCCTGTGCCCTTCACCCGGCGTCCGGGGACATACCCCCGGGGCCGAACCGGTGACCCTTTGGCTTGAGGTCAAAGATCGCTCGGGAGGTCCCAGACTCCGCCATCGGCTACCCCTATTCGTTCTGCCCGCAATAGAGGGCGACGTAGTTCGCCGGACCATTGCCGTTTCCTCCCCCTAGGTCCGATGGGTTCTTCGACGCAATGGCCTTTTGAGCGTTCTCCACTGCGGCTGTGGCCTTGGCCTTGATCGACTTGGGCAACGACGACAAATCCGAAGCGAGTTGGTCGATCTGTGCTTGGTGGGCCGTAATAGCGGCGAGGACAGCTGCCTTGCTGGTGGCGTTCTGGGCAGACTGGTATACCGGAAGGAAGGTCGAGCAGAATGCGGTCGCCGTTCCTTTACCGAAATATGACGGCAACGGCGCACCGTTCCCATTGACCCCGCAGTAGGTGTCGATGGACCCACTGTCGGGGATGTTGTTGAGTTGGTTGGCGTTGTTGGAGGAGATCGCCGCCTCGGCAGCGGTGACCGTCTCGTTCACGGTCTGACCCAGTGCTCCCGCCGGGGCGTTCTCCTTCAGGACCGTCAAGTCGTGGGCGTGCTACTTGAGGACGGCCAGAAAGCCTGCGTTCGAGGTCACGTTGGCGCCGGCGCGGTCTATCGAATCGTTGGCGCCGCAGAACGCTGCCTTGCTGGCGTGTTCCGCAGCGGCCGCCGGGCTGACTCCGACGCTCGTACAAGCAACGATTCCGGACGCCATCAGGCTCAGCGTGACCGCCGTGGCCGCGAAAGCAACTCTACGCATTCTGTGCCCAACCCTCTCTTTATGCGCCTGATCGGCGGCAGACCGTACGTAACTTCGGCTCCCGCTTAAGGTTTTCGCCTCGGTCCCGAACAGCCGGGGAGCCACCCCGGGACGAAGCAAAAAGTGACACTGATCGTGACGTAGCCCCTGGGCACGGGCAATACGCCATTCGGCGTATGCCCCCGCCTGTCCGTGTCAGAATCGTGCTGGTGCCGTCTGACGGATCCTCGCGCCGGAGAGAGGACCTCCTGCAGACGATCCACGCCCTCTCGCTCGTCGAGGACATCGATGACTTCGGTCCTACCGTCCTCGGGGAGATCGACGACCTTGTGCCCTCGGACCTGTCCTCCTATAACGAGGTGGACCCTTCGGCAGGCCGTGCCGTGGTGATAGGGCGCCCCCACCAGCCAACTGCAACCGAGCTCGACGCATGGAAGCGCTGGGCTCACCAGAATCCCTGCCTTGACAACGTCCTCAGGACCGGGGACGGGTCGCCCAGAAGGATCTCCGATTTCCTCTCTGCAGCGGAGTTCCACGGGCTTGAGCTCTACGCCGAGGTGTACCGGCCTCTGCAAGTCGAGCACCAGGTCGCCTTCTGTCTGGCGTCGTCGGATCCTCTGGTCATCGGGATCGCCCTCAATCGCCGTGAGACTGACTTCGACGATGAGGAGCTGCAACTTCTCGACATCCTTCGCCCCCATCTGATTCAGGCCCACCGCCGCCTTCAGCACCTGAGCACTCTTCGTCAGGCGCTCGAGAGCGTGGCCGGATTCCTGAAAGAGGAAGGGCAGGCCTTCCACCTCATCGATAATCAGGTGAGCGGGCCCGCCGCTGAACTCCTCAGCGCCTACTTCGACGACCCGCAAGGCGTGCTGCCTCAGCCTATTCAGACCTGGCTCGATGACGAACGAGATGCTTTTGTCACGACAGGTCCCGAAAGGTTGCGCCACCCCTTCGTGATTCAAACGCAAGGACGCCGACTGACCATTCAATATGTTCTGGATGGAAAGGGTCGCGAGCTGCTTTGGTTGCACGAGCGGGAAGCAGTTGACGAGAATCTCACGCTTCGGCGACTCGGTTTGTCCAAACGCGAAGCGGAAGTGTTGTGGCTCTTGGCCCAGGGCCTCTCGACCAAGGAGATCGCGCTTAAGGCAGGCATATCGACCCTGACTGCCAAGAAACACCTCGAGCACGTTTATCGAAAGCTGGGCGTATCAAATCGAACTGCGGCGGTCGCACTGGCCTTTGACGCTTTGACCGTAACCTGAGAACGGAGTTCGCTGCGGGTCGTACCGTTGGCCTTGGCACCATCTTGAAGTTGGGTGCGGGTCCTGGGTCTCCCCCATGGTGCCTGCGAGGGCAGTGTTCATTTCCGAATTCAGTCGGCCTCTCAGAGGTCACGACGCTCGAAAATTTGGGCCACACAGACGGGTCTTTCGCGACACGAAAAAGACACAAGAGCACAGAAAAAACACGAAATTGCGGTCAATGATGGTCATCGACGGGGAGGGGTGGATCCCACGTTTCCCGTGGTCAGCGGCCAGAAATGACCCTGACGTGGATGAACGCATTTGGGCTGCCGTCGGTTCGAATCCCGCCACCATCGCTCTCATAACGCTCGATTATTAGTGAGCCCAGGCGAAAGCGTCGCTGACCCGGGATTCCTGATGGCTGCGGGCTCGTCCATAGCTCGAGGTTTCGGGGCAATTGTCGTCCCGCACGCCGTTTCGATGATGAACGGTTTCGGGGAGTGCGCTCTCCTCCATGCCCCGAAAAAATGTGTCGTCCATGCCTCGCGTTGCTGTGACTGGCTACAACGTGGCCAGATAGGCATCCATCTTGACGAAGCTAGTCTCGAGGCCGGCCCGGCAGATGTCAACAGGGAAGGGACTCGTTGGCGATCGGGTCGCCTGACAGTTACTGCACGGTGACCGCGTTCGGTCGACATAAGACGGCGGTCCGCCTAGTCCGAGCTAGTTCCGCGTTGAACTTTCGGAGGCGTCAGAAACTCGTGCTCCGAGCCGCCGGGGCTCGCGGCGCGCCGGTAACCGCCGAGAGGTGGGGCGACGGGCGGGCGATCGAGAGCGGCTGGGCAATGTCCTCCAGCGACCGCTGCTCGGCGTCGACACCGAGGAAGGCGGCGACGACTCCGCCGATGAGCATCACGCCGGCCCCGATGAGGTAGCCGATGAACAGCCTGAAGTGGTCCTGCCCGTTGCCGATGAGCTCGCCATAGAGCCACGGACCGAAGGCGCCGAAGCTCTGGGCGATGGCAAAGAACACGGCGATGGCCTTCGCCCGTACCTCAACGGGAAAGATCTCGCTCACGGTGAGGTACGCCGCCGAGGCGCCGGCCGAGGCGAAGAAGAAGATCACGCACCAGCACGCTGTCTGGCTCACGGCGTTGAGGACGCCGGCGTTGAACAGGAGAGCGCTGCCGGCGAGAAGGCCACCGGCCACGATGTACGTGCCGGCGATCATCTTCCGGCGCCCAATGGTGTCGAAGTAGTGCCCGATGGTAAGTGGGCCGATCAAATTTCCCAGGGCGAAGAAGATGAAGTAATAGGCGGTGTCCGTGGCCGGAACGTTGTAGATCTTCGTGAGGACCAAGGCGTAGGTAAAGAAGATGGCGTTGTAGAGGAAGGACTGGGTGATCATGAGGGTGGCTCCGAGGATGGATCGCCTCGGGTAGTGGACGAAGAGCGTTCGAGCCAGGGCCACGAACCCGATGTTGCTCGCCGGGGTGATCTCGATGGCCTTGGACTCATCGACCTCACCCAGGGTCCCCCCGCTGTGCAGGGTGTGCTGCTCGATCTCGTCTACTGCCCTCTCGGCCTCCTGCTCTCGGCCGTGCATGAGGAGCCAGCGCGGACTCTCAGGAAGGTTCTTGCGCACGAAAAGGATGACGAAGCCCAGCGCCGGGCCGAACAGGAACGCCACGCGCCACGAGTAACTGACGGGGAGGTGGTTCACCACGAGAATGGTGAGGACGGTGGCGATGAGTGCACCGCCCCAATACGTACCGTTCACGGCGATGTCCACCCGGCCCCGGTATTTGGCAGGGATGAGTTCGTCAATTGCCGAGTTGATGGCGGCGTATTCGCCGCCGATGCCCATGCCGGCAATGAACCGCGAGACCCAGAGCCAGTAGGCCCAGCCCGGCGAATGCCCGAAAGTCAGAGCGGTGAGCACGCCGCCGAACAAGTACACGCCCAGGGTGATCATGAACAGGTTGCGCCGGCCGAACTTGTCCGACATCCGCCCGAAGAAGAGGGCACCGACCACTTCGCCCAAGAGGTACACGGTGCCCACGGCGAAGGCGACTTCGGACGAGGAGAGGTTGAGGGCCTGCTTCTGGCTGATGAGGCCTTCGGCGTTGCTGGCAATGGTGATCTCGAGGCCATCGAGCACCCAGGCCACACCGAGGGCTACAACCAACCGGGTGTGGAACCCCGACCATCCCAGGCGGTCGAGTCGGGCCGGGATGAGGCTCCGAATCGTTCCTTCGGGGAGGCGGTTCGGCCGCCTCCCTTCTTCTTCCGTTCTGATCGTCGTTGCCACGTCCCGTCCCCCTTCAGACTGACCTTGACGACGACTCCTTACCCAGAGATTCTTCTCGTCACGCACTGTCTGGCTGTTCGCCTCAGGCCGTCAAAGTCGCAGTGCGATCTGACCAGTGATGGGTAGAGGTGCGGACGAAGGTCTGGCGCTCGATCCACGGGGCGCTCGGCGGTAGTCCCTCTACTGGTCCCAGGCCGGATTCGTTACCTCCCGGCTTCGTTCAGCGGCGGATACCCCTATCAACCATACGGCGGAGGTGGCCTCAGCCGTATGCGTTGCGCTCGCCCAGGCCCGGATGACCAATGTCCATCGTCTCGACCCTCGCCAGAAGGTCGGTTACCGCAGACTTAACGGCATCTCGATCCTCGTTACGAACGGCGACCCCAGCTCATTCGTCGTGCTCAGAATCGCCTGAGTTTTGGTCGTCGAACTCCCACCGCCTATCCCTCAGCGTATTTCCACTGGTATCCCCGTCCTTCCCAAAGCTACGACGCCCCAGGCCGGCGATCTGGGGCGGTTGCATCTGTCCGGGCAAGCCTGTGGGGCTTTCATGACGCGTCAACTGACCAGTAGGGTCGAAGTGTGATCGCCCGGGATCTGGCGCCGGTGGCCTTCACGGCATGGGACGAATTGATCGACGCAGTCGCCTCGACCACGCCGAGCGACCTGACGGATCAGGCCCGTGCCATCGCTCGGGCCAGCCTCGACCCGGCTGTTCCTGCCGTTCCGAGATCCGACGCGATGGCCTTCGCCGAACAGATGGTCGTCGATGTGGCATCCATGACCACTGATGTTCGAGCGGCCGGGCTGGCCGAACTCGGTGCCGGTGCCCCAGCCTTCGTCCTTGCCGTATGGACGGAGGACATGATGATTCGCGCCGATTCCGCCTGGCGCGAGATGTTCGGCGAAGAATGGCGTCCGATCCCGACTTCTGTCGAGACCGATCCCTGGGTGGCCCACGAAAGATTTCTCACAGAGGTGGCCAAACTGCCAGCCCTCGATCCGGTTACCTCCGAACTGGTCAGGCTCCGCGGGGCAAGAGCCCACGACTGCCGGCTCTGCCAGTCCCGCAGGAGCGTGAGTGCCATCGATCTGGCAGGTGGGAGTGATCTGTTCGACGACAGGGATCCGAGCGGTGTCTCCGACTCCCAGGCCCTGGCCCTCCGGGTCGTGGATGCCTTCGTGTGGCAGCCGATCCGCTGGCCACCCGGGCTCGGCAAGCAGGTCGTGGACGCTCTGGGTCCTGCCGCCGCAACCGAGCTGACCCTCGATATCGTCCGCAACGCCGCGAATAAGATCGCCGTCGCCTTCGACGCGGACGACCCGCAGGTGGAGACGGGCGTCGAGTATTACGACATCGACGTGTCGACCGGGGAACTGCGCTACAACGTCAGCCCGATCACGCCCAGCGCCTGAACCACCGCTCGCGCTGGGGTGGGATCGACCCGGCACGGAGTAGGCAACTAAGAGGTTTGGAGAAGCGCAGGCACGCCCGCAAGCCGGCGGATGTACGGGGTTGCCCTGGACCCCATACCAAGCCTGCTTGGGACCCGCCCCGTCCCCCTCGGTGGCCCTGCCCCCGTGGACAGGGGTTACGGCAACTCCTCATCGGAGAGTGACGGTAACTCGTCGAGTTGCGTCGATCCTTGCCGAAGACCTGCGCCAGTTGACCAGGCGAATGTGCTCGCCCAATCGACCTCCCGCGGGGAAGTTGTAATTGGGGACAGTGGTGTACGCCAACAGAGGGGCGGTTGGCGACCAGGCGAAGATCCCGACGCCGGTGGCAGTCACTTCCTCGGCTTGTGAAGATCCGGTCTCTACAAGCCACAAGGTGGAAGCCGGCACGGCGAATCCGTTGGCGGGTCCGGTGTGCAAGAACGCAAGCCACTGCTCGTCAGGCGACCAAGCTGGATTGCTATCAAATCCACCGCCGTTCGGTCCTGTGACGGTGGTCAGGCTTCCTGCGTTCGAGAGCACTTCAAGCTGGCCGGAGGAGACGAATGCAAGATCCCCGTGGCCCGCCCACGCAGGGCCGTTGACAGTGAGAGGTCCGGGTGGCGGAGGATCAGGGGGACCAGGCGGAGCTACCGATGCGGGAGCGGCCGGCGGAGGGGTCGTGGACGCAGGCGGATGTGAAGGAAGCGATTGTCGAGAAACGGCGCCCAACGTGCTCGAAGGCGCCTCCACAATGCCAAATACCGCTCCGCCCGCGGCCATTGCCGCTAGGAGGCCCAGTGCCGCCCATGGGATCGCTCTCCTCGGAACCCGTTTCAACCGTCACCTCCTCAGGAGGCTGCTGCGCTGAGGTCTCTCAGCACATCATCGGCCTAGCAAAGGGCCCACGCCAGTGCGTCCCTTTATGAAGCCCTTACCACCGGCCTCTGTCGGTGTCCCATCAGTGCCTGCCCCACCTTCCCGTCGTGTGGGGGAACCCTGGAGCGTTCGTGGATGCCGTGGCCAAACTTGTGGCAATCCACCGAACGGATTGGCGAAGTGAGCAGGACCCTCGATGCCCACTTTCGGGATGCAGCAAGCTGCGGCCCGCTTCGGACCAATGGCGTATGAACCGATTGCTGGATAGAAAGTGAGCCTGGTTCGGGTGTGGACACGGACACATGCAGGAAGGAGCCTCGGGGTGCCAAATGTGTTCTGGAATGGTGAGCTACTTGAACGCCTGGCTGGGTGATGGGAGGGACAATGTCGAACAGAGTTGCAATCGTCACGGGTGCCTCGGCAGGCATCGGGCTGAGCGTGGCTTCTCGGCTCCATCGACGAGGGTGGGTCGTCGTCGGATCGAGCCGCCGAGGCACAGGCTCGAACGGATGGACGTCCGTGGTGATGGATGTCGATGATGACCAATCCGTGACGGCTGGGGTGCAGGGAGTGGTTGTAGAGCACGGGCGCATCGATGCCGTGGTGGCCAGCGCTGGTTGGGGATTGGCCGGGGCGGTTGAGCAGACTCCCATAACTGAGGCGAAAGCTCAACTGGAGACGAACTTCTGGGGTGCCGTACGGGTCGTGCAGGCCGTGCTGCCGACGATGCGTCGTCAGGGATCTGGGCGGATCGTCCTCATCAGTTCCATCGGTGGCGTTATCGGCCTCCCATTCCAGGCGTTCTACAGCGCCAGCAAGTTCGCGCTGGAGGGCTACGGCGAGGCGTTGGCCTACGAAGTCGCACCGTTCGGCATCCAGGTGAACCTGGTGCAACCGGGCAACGTCCGGACGGATTTCACTCAGAGCAGGCGTCAGGTCAGCGCGCCCGCAGATGACGATCCCTACGGCAACGCCGTTGCCAAGGCGATCGGCGTCATGGAGCACGATGAGGCGAACGGGGTTCCACCAGACAAGGTGGCCGTCGTCGTCGAGAAACTCCTGAACTCGGCTCGCCCCCGCCGGCGCGTCTCCGTTGGCAAGGTGGGGGAACGGGTGGGACTCCCGGCCAAGCGCCTGTTGCCCTACCGGATATTCGAAGGGGCGGCCAAGTCCAGCCTCGGGGTGTAGTCGAACTCCCCATCGATTCCAACGGCGACATAGAACCTCAGGGAGTTAAACAGTGGATCAAGCTGTTCCTTCGACAGGCCCCTCTCGCCCCATCCCACCGATCCGGCTGGATTCACAAACTTGCTTTCTAGGCAGGATCGACGCCACCGACGAGCACGAACGATCATCTCAATCTCGCCGTATTCGTCGGAGCACGAACAACGATGGTCTGCCGCCAAGGCATTTACCCCTTGCTCAACCAGCTCTGGGTCTTCGGCGATAAAGGCCAGCGCAGCGGATTCGTCCCTGGGTTCAGTCTCCGATTCGCCCAGAGAATCGTGCTCGCTATCCGAACTCACGGACTGAGCTTGCCATGATCGCCGAGTTCATCTGCCCCTAGGCCGAAGTGCCGAACTGCCCCACCGTTCCGGCATTATGGCTGGGCCGTCTCTCCGGGCGGGAGACGACTGATGTTAGAAATCGTGCATGGCGACGTCATCGACACGGCTGGTCCTGATCTGTGGGCTTCCAGCCTCGGGTAAGTCCACACTCGCTCGTCTGCTCGCACCCGAAATCCCCGCCATCAGGTTGGATAAGGACGGGTGGACGGCTTCACTGGGCGCCGATGTGTGGGATGAAGAATTCCGAGTCCGTCTCGAACAACAGCTTTGGGTTCTCACCCAGGATCTCCTCTTCCAGGGTCAGAGCGTGATTCTCGAGTGGGGCCACTGGGCGCGAGTTGAACGCGACGAGAAACGACTCGGGGCGCGAGCTTTGGGGGTGGGGGTCGAGCTGCATTACCTTCGGGCGCCGTTGGAGGAGTTGATCGGGCGAGCTGAACGTCGCAATGCGTCGGGCGAGTGGACGGCCGCGCCCATCACTCGGGCTCACTTTGAAGAGTGGGCAACGATCTTTCAACCGCCCAATGAGGAGGAGATCCTGTTGTTCGACGAGCCCGTTGCCGACGGTTGATCTCGTCGATCCTGTCCCGCGATCTCTCAGCAACACCGAAGTTCCCGAGTGCCCGTCTAACCGATGGCGTTCGGGGTCAGTCTGAGCGGGACCGGTCTGTCATCTCTGGGTACACCAGCTCCTACTCTGCTGCACGGGCCAACAGCCGATGAGGACCTTCGTCGCGGGCCCGGTGATCGTATGGCCGACGTCCTCTCAGAAGGGGGGCCGAGTACCCGAAGCCGCTCCTCTGGGGGATGGCAGTCCTGATCGAAGGAGAACCAGCAACTCAAGAGGGGCATGGTCAGCAGTCCGTGTCCCTGGTCGGCGGTGACCTCGGTGCAGTCGCGGCGCCACCCCATCCGTTCATAGAAAGGCTGACGGATGTCACGGCAGAACAGCAGAGCAAAAGGCCTTCCGACCGCCCCCATGCGTGCGGTCGTCTCTTGGACCAGACGAGAACCAATGCCCTGTCCCCGCATCGATGGGTGAACCATAACGCTGCCGAGGCCCACTCCCGGGACCCGGACGCCGTCCGCCTCCACCGCGATCAAGATGTACCCGGCGTGAGCAACGAGTTGTCCTGCCTTCGAGAGGACCACATGATGGTCTTTCGGTGCCCATGAAATTCCCAGATGGTCTGTTCCGTATGGATCCCCTCTCCATCAGAGAGCACCGTGGCCTCTGCAGCGGAGAAAGTCGACGGCTCGGTGAACTCCATCAACGGCGACGGTATCAAAAGTTGAAAGCCGATCTTGCTCGAGACCGCGTTGAAGGTTCCCACAACATACGGTCCCAAAACGTAAGAAGGTCATGAACGCGGAACCAGTTCCGTCTTACCTGTGACCTGGCGTGGGCGTTTGGGTCGGTCATGAGGGGAAGAGTAAGGCACCCAGGTGACGCCCCCATCCGGCATCGAACGTGGGCACCTTCAGTCGGCGATGACCTGTGCGCGGAGTCGAGCGACCAGCCTCCGCATCTCGTCCTCGCCAACTCGGGGTGCGTCCGGCCACTCTCGGAGCCGGACCCCCCAATACTCCCGCGGGGTGCCTGGATACCGGGGTGCCAGGACGACGTGAAGGTGACCAAGCCCGTCACCGAATACAAAGCTGTAGACGTGCTCGGCCTCGGCCACCGCCTTCAGTGCTCGGGCCAGACGATTCACCAACACGCCGAGGTCCCCGGCTTCCCGGTCGGTCAGGTCGCCGAGTTCGGCGACGTGCCGCTTGGGTTCGGCGACGAGATAACCCCGATAAGTCACCGCAGGTCCGGTTAGCGGATAAGCATGTCCGGCGTAGACCAGCTCATCCTCGAAGAGGACGCCCCCCAGGGCGGCATCGCCGAGCGCATGCTTGGCGCAGACAAAGCAATCTGGGGGCCGCAGCTCACTATCCATGAGTCAAGCTTCCCGCGCGCGCCGGTCCTCCTGCCGGACTTCATCCGAAGCCGAGTGTCTCGTCCGCAAGTCCGGCAAGTTGGCACTCCGTCCCGGCAGCGAGGACGGGGAAAACCTCAGCACGGATCACGGACGCGCGTTATGGGTCAGCCGCCGCTCTCCAGATCCCTCGATATGCGCTACGTAAAGCGTGGCGAACCCGTTTGTGCAGAGCATGGCCAGCAATTTCGAGCAAGCGCTGCGGCTGATGGAGGCGGCGCTGACTGGTTGTCCCGACGACCGGTGGGAGATGGCCTTGTGGCCGGACGAGGCGCCCACGGGTCCTACGCCACACGGGGGATTGCACAGCTCAGCCCCCGGTTCCTGGCATACCACGCGCTGCTCACCCTCGACTACGACCTCACCGCCGAGTTCGGGCCGTGGGAACCGCCACAACCCTTTGACGAGAACACCTACGCCTTTCCCGTACGTTCACCAAGGCCGAACTTCTCAGGGCAAGGGGGCTTTTCTTGTGCCATGTGGCCCGCCTGCTCCTGCCCGTCGTTTGTCAGGGACCTGACTCAGTCGGCGAGGTCACGCTGATACCAGCTGCCGGGCCGACCCCCAGGCTGTGCGGGACGCTCAGCGGTCTCGCTTGACTCAGGCAGACGACGGTTGTTCGCCAGGTTGCGTCGGAAGTCGATTACTTTCACACGTCGTGCAACATCATTTGCAGAGAGGCGCTCGATGTAGTCGGCGTGGGCCTCGTTGGGTCGGTGTGTCAGACAGTCGATTGCCGTAGCGACAACGGCGGGGAACCCTCGATCCGCTAAATCACGAATCTGACAGTCGGTGTCTTCGACTACGTCGCGGAGGACGGCAGCCATCTGATCGACAGGGTCGCCGAACTCGAGCATCAGCCGCAATGGATGGAGTATGTAGGGTTCTGCGTCCGGTGACGGGTAACGCTGGCCTCGATGGGTCTCCGCAGCAAGGATTATCGCATCGTCGACCGAAGCAGTAGATGGGTTCACCGCAGCAACGATACGTCGAGAAAGCTCCGACTCGGCGGTCGGGACACACCTACTTCAGATCCTCCCCGACGCGTCATGTGGGGCTGTGGGCGTACACTCCTAATCAGAGGCACCGAACCGGAGGAACGTTCCGTGAAGAGACTCGCGAAGTTGTCGTGGCGGGCTCGGGGTCGTGCTGGTGGTACTTGCACCGCCGAAGTTGACCTCCCGATTCGCGGCTATCGAATCGACCCAAAGTACCGGTCCAATCCTCTGACGCAATCCGGGCCCGAGGGATCACCCCCCACGGTGTCATGGATCTCCTTCGACGGGGACGCCTACTGGGTCCGGCTCTCAGCTGCCAAGGGCTGGCCGCGTTCGATTCGGGTGACCCAAGGCGATGTGGACGGAGCGAGGGATTAAGAAACTCGGGTTAATGACATCGGTCATTCGCACCCAAGGTCAGAACAGAAGGTTTCGTTGCTCGCTGTGGAGTTAGTCCTCGAGTCCCATGCGTTGGGCCCACGGATGGACGACCAACGCGTCAGGCAGTGTCGTCCTTCAGGAGCGCACGGCTAAATGGCGGCGCCCGAAGGCGAAGGCCAGGCCGTAGAGGACTGCCACCACCACGAGAAGGAATCGGAACCCCGTGATCAGCGAAAGGTACGCGAGGACTCCGCCGACGATCGCCCCGAGCAGATTTGCACCGAAGGCAGTGGTGGAAGAACCCACATCCTTGAAGCGTTGGGCGAAGACGAGGTTGGCGATGAAGATCGGGGCGAACGCCAGCGCTGTCGCCGCCACGAAGCGCAACACGACTGGAAGATCAAGCAACGATTCTTGCGGGATGACGAAAGAGACGCCCAAGGAGACGAGCAACGCAAGGTACAGCACCATCGGGCGCGGGAGCTTTATGTGTCGCGCGGTCTCGACCGCCGCGTAGACACTGAGCAACACGCCGGCGAACACGAGCGAATTCACGAACCAAGTGGTTCCGAACAAAAGGGCGAACTGTATGATGTTCTTGGACTCGAGCAACAAGAACGCCGCTCCCATCCAGAACAGGTCCACGAATGGAGCCATCTTCTTGAGCGGCCCCCCCGCCACCCGCACCACGAGCAGCGACGCCGCCAGGATCAGCCCGAGGACCAAGAGGTAGAAGTTCGGGATCGAAGGAACCGGCAGGTACGGATACGGACGGTCGTCTGAGACCGGCGCCACCGCATCTCCGTTCCAGAAGCTCGAGCACCTCGGAGTGTTGCCATCGAGCGCGACCGTGAGAACCGCCTGCTCGCGTCCGCTCAGAGTGCTTCCGACCTCGACACACGGACGCGAGCCGAACACATTGTCGAGGGTCGTCGCATAGCGGTCGAGCAGGAACGGCTCGTAGTAGTTGTACATGACGAAGGTGCCGCCGGGGGCCAGGTGAGATCTCGCAGCTTGAATGGCCTGGGTCGTGAGCAAGTAGTTCTCGAGGCCGACCGGTGCGGACTGGCCCGTGAGCGCTGTCTGGGAGTCGGGCAGCGCATAAAGGATCAGCGAGTAGCGCTTTTTCGTGTCCTGTATGAACGCCCGTCCGTCGTCAACATAGACGCTCACGCGCGGACTCTCATAAGCGTGCTCGGGGTTGTACTGCTTCCCGAGAGCCACGAGCTCCGGGTCGATCTCGACGGCGTCGACGTGGCGAGCCCCCGCCGACAGTGCCACGCCGACGTCGTTGCCCGTGCCCGCTCCGATCACGAGCACATCGGAGAGAGAGCTGCGTGTCACGTGCCGGTAAGGAAAGAAGTAGAAGGGCTCGATCCTGCGCAGCGTGGAGATCGAGTACAAGGTCTGGAAGGGGATGTTGTTGGCCGAGACCGACAACCCGCGGTAGCTATGGCCGTCGACGGTCGTGGTGACGTGGCCCGTGGTGATCTTGTAGTAGGGGGACCAGACATCGACGCTCGAGAGCGATTCGACCAGCAGCATCAGCACCACGGCGGCGATCATGCCCCACTGCCACCACCGCGCTTTTATGCCCAGTAGCAATATGAACAACGCGGCCACCACCGCCCCCCAGGCGATGGGCGGGAGCCCGACGAAGGAAAGCGCCGAAAAAAGCGCGATCCCTCCGATGCTGCCGATGATGTCGAAGCGGTAGGCGTCGAGCGGCTTGAACTGGGCGAATGACCGCGCCAAGGCCTGGCCGAGACCGGCCATCACGAGGACCACCAGCGCGAAGACCACTGGGAGGCTTACCCACTGCGACAGCGGATGGTGACCCGAGAGGCCCTCGAACTCGTGGGGGCCGCGCAGGGTGACGAGCTTCACGGGGAAGATCAGCGCGAACGCGACAAGGACCGCGAGGGTTGCCGGCGCCAGCCGAAACAGATTCTGTGCCGAACGGGCGAGCAGGAACCCCACCCCGATACCCAAGAAGCTCGCCAAGAGCACAAAGTTCGGGATGTTCGCCAAGTGGACGTCGTTGGCGGCCGTCCAGCGGATTAGTGCGAGCTCCAGGAAGAGCGTAAGCATGCTCAGCGTTACGAGCCGCCACGGGCTCCGCTCCAACGTGAAGCCGGCTGGCCATACGGCTGACAGGCGCCGCTGTTCGCCTCTGTTGACGGTGGAGGTGGTCGTGGTGGCCATCAGTGGGTGTGGGAGCCGTACGAATGTCGTCGGGCTTCCCGGCGTCTTCGTCAAACCTTATCCAAGCGCAGATCGCCAGTTACGGAAGGCTTGCTTTAGATGCTAAACGTCCCATAACGTGCGTGCTATTGCGAGCTGAGGTGGTAGCCCTGGGGTGCGTTAGAGAATACGGTAATCCCGTTAGGCCGCCTCAGTGGCGACGAAGAGCGATTTGAACATCTCACTCATTTCAGGCAGCTGATAATGGGCCTGAAGTCCGCTCGGGTTGGGTAGGAGCCAGAGAAGGGCACCGCCGAGGAGTTCGGGCTGCGGACCGATTACGGCTTCCGGTCTCAGAAAAGCCGTTCGGTATGCCTGCAGCCCGAGCACCGCGACGCAGCGGGGTCGCAGCATCCCCACCTTGGCCTCGAGCTGCGTTGCGCCTTCACGTAGTTCGGCGACACTGAGTTCGCTGGCCGCGGCTGTCACCCGCCCCACCAGGTTCGTGATGCCTATGCCGAGCCCGGGCAGAGTGTGCTGTTCGGCGGGTGAGAGAACGGACTCGGTGAATCCACCGGCACAGAGCAACTTCCAGAACCGGTTCCCCGGCCGGGCGAAGTGCTGGCCGAGGTCACCCGAGCGCTTCCCGGGATTGATCCCACAGAAAAGCACGCGCAGATCCGGACCGGACAGATCGGCGACAGCCTGCTCCATGTAGCGAGAACATACGCTCAGCAGAGGTCCCGAAACAGACACAGGACGGAGAACCATTCGGCTTCGCTGTCTGCCAGGCCCAATCATGGCTCATCCCGGCAATGTACGAGGGCAGTCCCAGACACCCAGTAGTGACTCGGAGCTGGATTTTCAGCCAATCTGGTGAGCGATCTGGAAGACATTTCCAAATGGGTCGCGCACCATGGCCCGTCGGTCTCCGTAGCGCGTTTCCAGAGGTTCCTCTATCGAGGAGGCGCCTGCCTCGAGAGCACGGCGGTAGGTGGCGTCCGCGTCATCGACATAGACGTAAAGAAAGGCTGGGAACGAGTCCCGCTCGACAGCGGTTGACACCATGACAAGCGAGTCTCCGATGAGGATCTCGGCGGGTCGACCGGGCTGCACCGAGCCCGTCGCTCCGAACACCGTCCGAAGAAAGTTCACCTGAGCGGCCACATCCTCGACGACAATGCGAGGGGTTACCGAGTGGTAGCCCTCCCGGGGGCTATCCGAGGGCATGACCAAGTATCCCAATCTCGCCGTCCCGTATCAATGTGCGGGACATTCACCCGGACACCGCTTGACCGCGCCATCCCGCCTGGAGGTCAAACGTGATGCCGGGCTCGGCGCTCTAATCAGGAGTTCCACCTCCAGCCTGCTTCACCACCTCCCACATGCGGGTTTGCTCGGACGCCGAGATGTGGGGATCTGACACCTTCCATGCGACCACATCACAAAGAGTTTGCCTGACTAGGTCGATTTCAACGGAGCCAAGAAAGCTCTTCACCAGGGCCGAGCGGGCTCGGCTGAGGATCATCCCCATGAACCGACTTGTCGGCACCTCGCCCGCCGCCATGAGAACCCAAGCGAGCGCCACGTCGACCGCTGGATCACCTCGGCACGCACGGGCCCAATCGATGACGACGGGGCCTCGTGGGCTCATCATCACGTTGAGTGGATGTAGGTCCAAGTGGAGGAGACCAACTCCACGTCCGACCGGTGCATCGACCAACCAGTCCGGAGCCGCCAGCTCATGTAGCTCGCGATGGAGGTCGGCCAGCGTCCGTCCTAGACGAGGAATGCTCCACGGGCGGTTGCCCATCATTGCGACCATGTCAGGCCCCTCGATGCGCTCGATAACCATGTCGAGACCGTCGGCGCTGACTTCTTCAACCGCAGGAACGGAGAACCCCTGGACTCGGACATATTCCATGATCCGAGCCTCTTGTACCATCGAACGTCCCTCGCGAGAGCGCCGAAGCACTCGACGAGGGCCATACTCGAAGATGTCGGAGTCCCGGCCCGACGCCAACAAGGGTCCGGGATCCATCACGTCGGTCAGAGTAGTTGATGGCATGTGAGCGAGATCCGGTTCGCCCCCACCCGATGCATACGGGGCGCTCTGTTCGGACTCATGTTTCCTGAGTTCAGGAGCGCCGAAGTAGCTGATGACTAGGTTGGGACCTATGACGATCCAACGGATGGACAACGTCGGCGTCGTTGTCGACGACCTTGAGGCTGCAGTTGCGTTCTTCCTTGATTTAGGGCTGGAACTGGAAGCCGAGGCTGCAGTCGAGGGAGCGTGGGTGGACGACGTCGTCGGGCTGGACGATGTCCGAGTCGACATCGCAATGGTGCGGACTCCGGATGGCCACAGTCGGCTTGAGCTGACGAAGTTCAACACGCCGCAGGCGGTCAGCACCGGGCAGAACGCACCGGCCAACACTCTCGGCATACGTCGCATCATGTTCGCGGTCGACAACATCGAGGACGTCCTTGCCCGCCTGCAGGCTCATGGCGCCGAACTCGTCGGGGAGCTGGGGCAGTACGAAGACAGCTATCGGCTCTGCTACATCCGCGGCCCGGACGGCATCATCGTTGCACTGGCCGAGCAACTCAGCTGACGAACATGTCCTACTCGCGGGGATTGACGACGGAGGAGGTACGCCTGTCCGAGGTGCCGACGTGTCTCACCGTCCCCGGGGAACCGGGATACTCCACGCGACCCGATCTTCCGACACTCGGCCTGAGCCGCCGATGGCTGCGGGATCAACGCCGCTGGGGTTTCTCAGGTTGGCAATCGTTCGCGCGTGCTGAGCCAGCTTTGGATCGCCAGCGTGAATCAGGTTCTCGATCGGTCTGGGCGACAAGGCGATTGCTGCGCCCCAGGCCCGATCCGGGCCTTCCCGCGTGGGACGGAAGCGTGACTCTGAGAATTTGGGTGCAGTCAGCAGTTTCTGTGGCACTTGGCGCGCGCCGCTGTTTTCCGTGGCGCTTGGCCTGCTCGTACAACCAGCCACGACAAGTCCGAGATCAAGCGCTACGCCAACGTCGCGACAGCCTTCATCAGTGATCAATGCTACGGCCCTGCCGCTAGCCCGAAAATGCCGGAGCGGCACCCGTCCGGTGTCATTGGCATGTGATACCCACGTGGTAAACGTACGCTGCGGAAGAGCCGCTTCGAGGCCGACAGAGGAGGAGGGCAACGTGGGCATCGAGGAGGAGCAGATGGCGCGCCTCGTTTGGCAGTACGGCGAGCCGATTCACGCCGTGGTCTTTTTCGCCCCCGAGACGCGTGCCACAACGGACGGGCTCGGCCTCAAGGGCGGCTGGATGAGCTACTTCGCCTGCCGCGCCGCACCTCTCGGTGCGGTCACGGCCGCCGCGGTGACCTCGATCTTCTACGGCTTTCACCCTCAAAGGGTCGAGCGGGCGATCCCCGACGCTTGGTCCCACGCCGACCCACAACAGCTCATCGACGCTCGCCTAGCGGCGATGGATGCCGCGCTTGGTCGGCTGCTGGGAGAAGCGATCGATGGGCCCGACGTTCGGCGAGCCGCCTCACACGCGACGGCCGCCGTCCACTCAGCTGACTTCTCGGGCCGACCCCTGGGGGCGGCCAATGCCGCTCTCGCCGATCCGGGCTCACCGCACCTCCAGCTCTGGCAGGCCCTCGGTGCGATGCGTGAGCATCGAGGCGACGGGCATGTGACGACCCTCGTCGCCAACCAGGTCGGTCCTTGCGAGTCCCTTGTCATGCAAGCGGCGACTGGGCGCTCTGAACGGGAGAGCCTGCGTACCAACCGCGGGTGGTCCGAAGAAGAATGGCGAACGGCAGTCACACATCTTCGAGAGCGGGGATGGCTTGACGGGGACGAGCATCCCACACCTGCGGGCTTCGAGGCCCGGGATGCCATCGAAGGCGCTACCGATCGATTAGCGGCGCCCTTCGTGGCCACCCTCGGCGCCCGGGCAGTCGAACTCGTGGAGGCGATGCGCCCGCTCGCCGAACGGATCATGGAGGCTGGCGAGGTGCCGAAGCGAAACAACATGGGCCTGCCGTGGCCAAGTCAGTAGCACGTTGACGTGGAAATACGAGACGCAGGACGTGATGAGATGCTGGATCTCGCTGAGCGACTTGCCGTGCTAGATGACGAGCAGTGGAACTCACCTTCACTCTGCGCCCTATGGCGCATCAGGGACGTGCTCGCTCACCTGACCGCGGGCGCGGAGGGTGCATTCGGGGTTGGCGCGATTGTCCGGGGAATGCTTCACCACGGCTTCAACTACAACCGATGGGTGGCAGCTGATGGACAAGAACGCGGTCAGCAGGACCCAGCGGTCGTTCTCAACACCCTTCGGAACGCCGCGGCCAACACCGAAGCCCTGCCTGGAGACCGGCCGGTTAGAGGCCTTATGCATGTCCTGATCCATGGTCAGGACATGTGCCGACCTCTCGGCATCACACGCGATCTGCCCGAGGCCCATCTCGTTCCAGTGGCGGACTTCGTCAAGGACGACGTTCATATATTCGGTGCCAAGAAGCGCGTCGCCGGGTTCAAGCTCACGGCCACCGATATGGACTGGTCTCATGGGAACGGACCCGAGGTGACGGGTCCAGCGGAGGCTCTGGTGATGATGATGGCTGGGCGCTTGGTTGCACTCGATGATCTCTCGGGCGAAGGAAAGGCCGCGTTGGTCACCAGGCGTTAGCTCCTTGAGCGCCACTGCCGGTCGAGGGTGCCCCCAGGGTGTGCCGCAGGATTGCACCTCGTCCCGATGCGAACCGGCCCCGCCCGGGAATCTGTTGGCGGATATACCGTCAGTAGATGGGACCGCCTAGGGGCTATCTCATATGCGCCAATGCGCGCTGCGGGTCCACGCTCGCTGTTATCCCGTGCCCTTTCGGAATACCGGAAATTGCTGGTCACTCAGACGAATACTTCGTCGCCGGGCCCCCAGAGGCATTCTCACCGGGGTCCACCTTTTGGGAGGACGGACCATTGGCCCGCCAGCACGGAGTGCGAAATAATTTCTTGGCGCCGATTCGCCGCGTCCGAGTTTGAGGCTCGGGAGCAGCTTCGACGAGTCAACGGCTACCAGAGGGACTGGGCGATTGAGCCACTCTGCAGCGTCTGCGTGTTGCAGCTGGCGAGCAGCCCACAGTGAGCGTTGCGACCCGGCCTGTCGTATCCCGGGTCGTGCGAAACCGAACAGCTCAGCGCCGACTGGTGGCACTACGCCGGGGCGCCCGCCGCCGGAAACTCTCCCAGGCGGCGCGCCATCGGCCCACCTGCACCGGCGCCCGCTGGTGGAGGGCCAGCAGCCCGATCTCGACGTGGGTCATGGGCCAGTCCCTGACCCGTTCCTCGTAGAACAGCTCGAGGCCCACCGCCGAGCATTCCTCGACGACCGACTGGAGCGTCCCGTGCTCGGACGGATCGTCTACCTGGACCCCCAGGTTGTAGTTCCAGAGATCATCGGTGCCGGGCTGGAGATCGATGGTGAGAACGACGAGGCCGCCGGTTCGGGTGCGAGCCGACATGTCGGCCAAGAGCGCGCGCCGCTGCTCGGCCGGGACGTGCTCGATCACGCTGACCGAGTAAGCCCCGTCGAAGAAGGGCCGGGAGGGCACCCGATCCAGCGCGCAATTCCATGACCGGCTCGCCAAGCCGGCGGCCGCATAGTCGAGGAAGTGCCACTCATTCCATTCCTGATGGTCAGACCAGTCTCGCTGGATCGGCGACGGGTCGACCGTCTCGACCAGATACCCGCGGGAGCTCAGGAACGGGGCCAGGGGCGACACTCCTGCACCGACGTCCACCAACCGACTGCCCGGATCGAGATTCTCCATAACCAGTCGGGCCACCACCGGGTACTCCCAGAGTCGGGGGGAGTGATCGGGGTAGAAGCCGGTCTGCGTCCGGGCCGATAGGCGCATCGTGAGGAGCCCCGCGGGATCGGGGATCCGGTCGATCAACGACTCGAGCGTCTTTGAGCCGAAATCCCGCGGGTGCGGACGGTCCAGTGCGCGCAGCACCGCCACCGTCTCAGATAAGCCATCCGCGGCCACCGGGTACACCTCGGCGTCAGGAGCGATAGAGCGCAGCGTGTTGCGGAGAGGCTCGTGGTAGTACTCCCCCGCGCTCAACTCACCGAAGCAATCAGCGAAGCCGGACACGACGAGCGCCCGACTCGTCGACTCCCACAGCAGCTCGACCATGCGACGGTACTCGGACACGCTCGCCACGTGTTGCAGCACGTCGAGGGCGACGGTGAGATCGGCCCTGGGCTGTAGCGACCCGCCGGAGTCGCCCACGGAAAGGAGCCCGGAACGCGCCGCAACGATAGCCTCGATCGATGGGAGTGCCATCCGGCGCTCGCCCACGGGCAGACCGTCGGTCACCGATTGCCCAGTTTCGGCTACCTCCAGCACGCTGGGGCGGCCCAATGACGTGGCCAACGATGCGAGGGCGCGTCTCGGATCGGTGGGGATCGCCGGCGGCCGTTGGTCCTCGGCCCGCCACCGACGAAGGGTCGCGCTGGGTGCCACCGCTTCGAAGACCTGACCGATGGCGGAATTGGCAACTTCGATCTGACCATCGATGGATTTCCGCCCGACCGGTCTGATCGATCCACTGGGATGGACTTCCTGGTGGTAGTGGAGCAAGTGCGGACGCGGCGGATCGGGCGGGATACGCGTCTGGTCGTGGGTCGGAGTGTTCCAGGCGACGTCGAGCGAATGCCACTCGATCGCCTCCGCCGCCAGGGCGAGGGCCATCGCCACCTGGTCGACGTAGACCGCCCATTCTTCGAGCAGTTCCCTCCGATCGAGGAGCCACCGGGCCCAGGTGGCCCAGGCGGACGACAGCTGAGGCAGGAGCGCTCCGTCGAGAACGTAGATGCCCCCGTTACAGTTGCCCGCGAAAGTGCGCTGGTCGGGCCCCCAGGGCAGCGGGACGTCCGGCGGGGTCGGAATGCCTGCCGTCTCGAAGATGCGGGTGAGGATCTCGATCGGCGGGAGCGGCGCGTCCACGGTCTTCGCGGATAGTGAACGATCGGGGCGTTCGATCAGCCGGGGGTCGTCGAGGATGGCCGTGTCGGCATCGGAGAGCACCACGACGCCGTCGCGAGCGTCCTGGGCCAGGCGGAGGGCGCCGGCGATCTTGTTGCAATGAGGGGAACGCTCGTCGAAGCGATCGATGGACCGCACGGTGACACCCTGGCGCTCGAGATGGCGTAGTGGTTCCGAGGCCAGTTGCCCGACCACCTGGACCACCAGGTCAGACGCCTCCACCCCAGCAACCTCGGTGAGACAGGCGTACCACCGCAGCGCCTCCAGGTGGAATCGGGGGTGGTCGTCGATCACGCAGGCGACGCAGCCGCCGCTGGCGGCAGAGCGCCTCGGTCCTCCGCTGTACGTGCTTCCTGAGCTCATCGCACAAGCCTTCTTGGTTACCTCGGCGGCTGCAGTCGTCGCCGAGCGATCTTCGAAACGGTGCGCACCGGCTCGGTGAGACGCCAGCTGCCTGAGGCCTTGATGGCGTCGCGCTCCGCGACCAGCTGCTCGTTGGCCTCAGTGAGCTGCTTGCGCTCTTCGCTGTAGCGCTCGTTCCCCTCGAGCGCCTCGGCCAGTCGTTCGTGATCCCGGGGTCCGAGCGGGAGCCAGCTCAGGGGCATGGCCAGCGTCTCTTCGAGGTTGCGGCGAAGAGACTCGAGCTGGGTCGCCACCTTGCGGTCCCACCCGGTCTCGATCAGCACCTCGGCCTCGAACTCCGCCTCGCGCTGCACCGCAGAGACCAGCCAATCTCCGGAGGGGTCGAGGCCCACCATCACCCCCATGTAGACGACTGCCTCGCGCAACGTGCCGCACGGCCATCGGCTGGGGGGGGTCCGCGGCAGCAGCTTGAACGCGGTCACGAGAACGCCCCGAGCCAGAAACTCGTCCCGCGAGACGACCGACGGGCGCCATTCGCGGTCGATGATCCCGAGCGCGCCGTCGGCGGCCTCGACCAGGTTGTGCGGGAGGAGATCGGGGTCGTAGCCTCCTCGCTCGGCCGCGTCGGCCTCCGCGACGGCGACCCATCGGCGCAAGTAGGACGCGAGACGATCGTCGTCGGCACCCTCGAGCACCTCGAGAAGGTCCGTGCCCTCGGCCAGCGCGCTCTCCTCGTGCACCCGCTCCGCATCCTGCAGTCCCCCGAGCGGCAGACTCGAGCCGGCAGGGACGGGGCGGAGGGGACGTCGGCCGAACACCGTGGTCCCGTCGCGCTCGTAGACCAAGGTTTGGGTGGCGTAGGCGGCCCGCCGGTCGGGCTGATAGAAGGCGGCGAGCTGTCCGAGGGGCCACAGATCGTCGCCCTCACCTCGGCGGGGGCCCTTCCGGGCGACGACGACGAAGGAGTTCGCGAAGTTCGCCCCGAGGCCGTCTTGGACCAGGGCTCGCCACAGCCGCTCCTCGTTGAGGGCGCGCGACGATCTCCCCACCCGGTCGGGGCTCGGGAACTGTGGGATGCGCCACGCCAGCGGCGGCACCGACGCGAACAGCGCGTCGGAGAGGACGGCCCGGGGCAGTTTGTAGTCGGGGAAGGCGCCGTAGAAGCTCGGGTCCAGCCCGGCGCTCTCGAGCAGGCCGGTGAGCTCGGAGCGAGAAAAGGTCCGGGCGATCGTGCCCGCCGGGTAGCCCTCCACCGAGTCGTAGACCCCGCCCGTGTGATCCTCGCCCGCACCGGCGAGGTACTTGACCCCGAGCCTGTTCTCGATGGCGAGCAGCAGCGACCCACCCGGGCGCAGCACGCCCTCGATCTGGCCCAAGAAGGCCCGCTGTGCTCGGAGATCCGCCGATCCCTGCCCCACGTACTCGAGCACGCCCACCACCACGACCACGTCGTAGTCCTGGTCGGCCGGCAGGTCGCCGAGCGAGCCGACGAACACCTCGACGTTGTCGAGGTCCCTGACCCGGGCCCGGGCGGCTCGAGCCCGCGACAACACAGGTTCGAGGGCGTCGACCCATCCGCAGTGCTCCCCGAGGTAGCGGGTGATCGCCCCGCACCCGGCACCGATCTCGAGCACCACCGCGTCCTTCGGGAGGGCAAAGGGACGGAGCAGGTTGGCCCGCGCCGTGGCCAGGTGGTAGCGCTCGGCCCAGCTGGTGGCCTGCGCGGCCAGCTCGTCGCTCATCGAGCTCAGATCGGCGGCGTCGCGGATCACGTCGTAGACCCGCTCCTCGGCACCGTCCCTGTAGGAGCTCGTCGTGGGGGCGAGGATCGTGCAGCCGTCGGCCGTCGGTGCGGCGAGGGCGCGCACAGCAGTCACTGTCCGCTCCGACGACTCCACGGAATCCAACCTCAAGCGACTGCTGCCAACAGCGAGGACGTGTGCCGGAGGTTCCGATGACCCCGGCAAGCGTCGGGTGCGCCGGCTCGCTTCAGGTAACGTCCCATCTCCAGGTGACCACCGGCAAAATGCTACACGTCGAGACATCACTGTCGTTTGAGACTCAGGGTACTGGACGTTGATTTCACTGCTCGAGGAGCTCAAGGAGCCATCCGGGTCCAACCACGTCGGCTCCGAGGGCCTCCGCACGCCGCCGCAACTCGCGATCCGCTGTGACGACTGTGACCGCTTGATCATGGGCATTCTCCGCGACCTCAATGAGCGTGTCGTCACCGCTTCCAGCAGCGTGGAGCACCGTGACGCCGTCGACGTCGCCACTCCGGATGCCCCTGCGAGCCTCGCCTTCGAGGACCACGATGACGGGCTTGGCGACCCGCCCTGCGTCAACCGCAGCTCTTACAAGGTCCACCAACGCGCGAGCTGCTCCTGCCCGGTCTCGCCACCAACCGGTCGGACGAGACCCGACCACATTTGCTGCATCAATGAGAAGCATTGGTGCAGTCTGATGGAAGTGGACCGGCTCCGGTCTTCCCGTCAGAGCTCACCCTGCCCCCGGCGACGATGGGGCACATCGGTTCGCTGTCCAGAGGCCATTGAAACCGCTTCAAGCTCAAGCCTGGCAGCTTTGGATCCGCCACGGACGTTGCGTGGGTTGAGCCGCGGGTTACGTCCTCTCCGTGCCTCCATCAGCGCTCCAAGCCCGTTGGGCTGGGCATCGTCTTTCAACACTTCGCGATTGCACCGATGAGGGGGGGAGGAGCGAAGGAGGGACCCGCCGCCAAGGCCGACGATCTCCTTGACCCTCTTCGAGATTGGGGGACCGAACCCCACGGGGGCGATGGTCGGTGTCGCCAGTCAGCCCGCGAGCGTCGTCAACGTCCGCTGTGCGAGCTCCACGATGCTCGCCGGCTCCGCGGCATGGCTGCGTCGAGCGACGTCGAGCATGATCCGGACATCCTTCTGGAGGTTCCCCGCCGCCTGGCGCAGCCCTGAGATGTCGAACCCCGACCCGGCGAGAATGGCGGCGGCTCGGCTCCCACCGCTGCCGCTGGCCAGCACCTGCGCCAGGGCGCCTCTGTCCATGCCGAGCTCGTCGGCGAAAGCGAACGTCTCGAGTCCGACGGTGACCAGCGCGGTGAAGACCAGGTTGTTAACCAGCTTCGCCATCTGGCCCATCCCGAGCGGGCCCAGGTAGATCACCGGATCGGCAAACGCGTCGAAGACCGGTCGGCATTGCGCGACATGCTCGTCCTCGCCGCCCACCATCACCAGCAGCTTCCGCTGCGCCGCAGCGCCGCCTCCGCCGCTCACCGGCGCATCGACCACGCCGACGCCGCGTCGGGCTGCATGCCCTGCAACCCGCGCACAGGTGTCGGGGTGGATCGTCGAGTGGATGGCCACCACTCCTCCGGCAGCCATCCCCGCGAGCACTCCGTCGGGACGCAGGAGGACATCCTCCACATCGCCATCGCCCACCACGCAAATGCCGACGACGTCACTGGCCGCACCGACCTCGGCGGGGGTTGACGCCGTCGACGCGGCGGTGTCCGCGTACGGTTCGAGGGACTCGGAACGACGGGCCCACACAGTCAGTGGAAACCCGCTCTCGACGATGCGCCGTGCGATCGGCCCACCCTGGCTGCCCAGCCCGATGAACCCGACCCTGGTCATGCTTCCTCACTCGTCAGACGCGACAGGTACCCGTCCACGTCGGCACCGAGGTCGCGCAGCTCATCCGCTGCTTGCGGTGCGGTGAGGAGCAGGAATCGGCCCTCGCTGACGCCGTGGGCCACGAGCTCCCCGACCGCTTCCGCATCCACCACAGGAAAGGCCGGTCCTCGCGGCGGCAGCGCATCTCCGTAGTACGTGATCTGCTCGACGATGTTCGTGGCAACGCCGGCGGGACATAGGCACGACACGCCGATGCCATGCGGCCGGAGATACAACGCCAGCGCCTCCGTCAGCCCGACCACTGCGTACTTCGTCGCCGTGTACGGCAGCCGATCGAAGCCGTAGGGCAGCAACCCTGCGGTCGACGCGGTGTTCACGATGTGTCCCGATCCCTGCGACAGAAGCAGCGGCAAGAAGACCAGGTTGCTGCGCACCATGCCGAGCAGGTTGATGTCGATGCTGCGCTCCCAGCCGTCGAGTGGAATGGCCTCCACAGGGCCGACGGCCAGCACGCCGACGTTGTTCATCACGAGATCGACACGACCGAAGTGCTCCAACGCGACATCTCGCGCCGCTTCGAGGTCTTCAAGACGAGTGACGTCACACCGCACCGCCACGCCGTGATCACCGAGCTCGGCCGCGACCGTCGCCGCACGATCAGCATCGATATCCGTCACGACGATACGCGTTCCTCGGCGGGCAAGAGAGCGGGCGGTCGCGCGGCCCACCCCGCTCCCGGCTCCGGTAATGACAGCAACAGCCTCGCTGAAGTCGATGCTCATGGTGCTCCCGATCCAATCGTCGAAAGAAGGAGAGGTTCCCCCGCGGATGTCACGTCACTGGCCTGTAGCGGCACGGGCCGCCGTCGACACCGGTCTCAACCCTCGACGGCGTGACCGCCCACTGAGCGCCGCATGGCGGCGTGCAACCGGTTGGGAGTGAGCACGCCAAGATAGCGATCGCCGTCGAGGACCGGTATCCAACGCACGTCGTGCTGCAGCATCTCGCCGAAGGCTGCCCGCAGAGAGGTGCCCACGGGCACCTGGACGTCGAAGGGCACGAGGTGATCGGTGACCGATCCCTTCAGGCCCGGCTCGAGATCGATCCAGCCGAGGAGGTGCGAGTCATCGTCCACGACCACCGCCCATCGACTGTCAGCTCCGCCGACCGCAGTCCGCGCGTCGAGCATCGAGAGATCGGGTGTCACCACCGGAGGGTGAAAGAGGTCGTCCGGATCAATGCACACGACGGCCAGACGTCGCACCCCGCGGTCGGCGCCGACGAAGTCGGCCACGAAGGCCGTGGCCGGCCGGCCGAGCACCTCGCTCGGGGTGTCGTACTGCTCCAGGACGCCGCCCTTGGACAGCACGGCGATCCGGTCCCCCAGCTTGGTGGCCTCCTCGATGTCGTGCGTGACGAACACGATGGTCTTCTTGAGGCCGGCTTGCAGGTCGAGAAGCTGTTGCTGGAGACGCTGCCGGGTGATGGGGTCGACAGCGGCAAAGGGCTCATCCATGAGCAGGACCGGAGGATCCGCCCCCAGGGCCCGGGCCACGCCGACGCGCTGACGCTCGCCACCCGAGAGCTCATGTGGGAACCGCCGCCCGTAGAGGTTCGGGTCCAGCCCGACCAGTTCCAGCAACTCCCGCACGCGCGAGTCCACCCGGGCTCGGTCCCAGCCCAGAAGACGGGGCACCGTGGCCACATTGTCCGCCACGCGCCGATGCGGGAAGAGGCCGCCCTGTTGGATCACGTAACCAATGCTCCGGCGCAGCTGGACGGGGTTGATCTTCAGGACGTCCGTCCCGTCGATGAGGATCCGACCACCGGACGGCTCGATCAGCCGATTGATCATGCGTAGCGTGGTGGTCTTGCCACATCCCGACGGGCCGACCAGCACGCAGAGCTCGCCATCGGGCACGGTGAAGCTCAGTTCCGCAACGGCGACCGAGTCCGCGCTGTAGCGCTTGGTCACCCGGTCGAGTGTGATCACCGGAAAGAAGGTTATCCACCCACGCGCTTGGCCTTGGCCCCCGAGTCGGCCGGCGAGGCCGGCCCAGTATCGTCGACTGAATGCTGCTGGGGGCGAACCCGTTCTTCCGATGGAGCTACGTCACCAGCAATTGGGATCAGATTCAGGGCGATCTGGTCCAGCACATCGCACTGAGCGTCATTGCCGTCGCCATCGGGACCGCGATCTCCATCCCGCTGGCCGTGCTGGCGTGGCGCTACCGCATCATTAGGACCCCGGTCTTCGGCCTGGCCAGCGCCCTCTACATCATCCCCTCGCTGGCCCTGTTCGCCATTCTCGGGCCCATCACCGGCTTCGTGGCCTCCTACACCACGGCGGAGATCGCGCTCGTCGGCTACACGCTGCTCATCCTCATCTGGAACACGGTCGCCGGGCTCGACGCCGTCCCCGCCGACGCCCGGGAGGCGGCAACGGCGTTGGGGTATTCGCAGTGGGCCGCGCTGGTCCGGGTCGACCTCCCCCTCGCGCTGCCCTACATCTTCGCCGGGCTGCGCGTGGCCACGGCGACGGTCATCGGACTGGTGACCGTCACCGCACTGATCGGACTGGGGGGCTTGGGCCAGCAAATCACCTACGGCTTCAACATCGCCTACAACACGCCCATCATCGTCGGCCTCGTCCTCTCCGTCGCCCTGGCCGCCGTCGCCGACCTCCTGTTGGTCGTGGCCGAACGACTGCTCGTCCCCTGGGCGCGCTCCCGTCGCCGGGCGCAGGCGGTCGGTTGACGTGCCCTTCTTTGCCCACGTCTTCGGTTGGTTCACCACCTCGGCGAACTGGACCGGTCCGCAGGGCATCCCGACACTGTTCTGGCATCAGCTCGAACTTTCTATCGCGGTGGTCCTGACCGCACTCTGTCTCGGGGGCGGGCTCGGAGTCGTCCTCGGCCACACCGGCCGCGGCGGCCTCGTGGCCGTCAACGCGGCCAACGCCTTCCGGGCCGTGCCCACGCTGGCCCTGCTCACGCTCCTCGCTATTCAGCCGGCCATCTCGCTCAAATGGAACGGCTTCCTGGCCGCCTGGTTGGCCCTCACCGCGCTCGCCATCCCGCCCATCCTCACCAACACCTACGTGGGGATGAGCCAGGTCGACGCCGACGTACGTGACGCGGCAAAGGCGATGGGGCTCACAGGAGGCCAGGTCCTGCGAACCGTCGAGGCGCCTCTCGCCGTCCCCTTCGTCATGGCCGGGGTGCGGACCGCCTCGATCGAGGTGGTTGCCACCTCGACCCTGGCGGCCTACGTCAGCTACACGGACCTCGGCACGCTGGTGATCACCGGGCTCAACACCAACGATTCGGTCGTGGCCTTCAGCGGCGCCCTGTTGGTGGCCGCCATGGCGGGGTTGGTAACCCTGTCCCTCAGCCTCCTGACCAGGGTGCTCACACCCATCCCCTTGCGCCGGAGAGTCCGTCACAGCCTGCTTGGCGCTGCGACGACCGGGCTGCCTGCAACCTAACTTGCTATTCTCGATGGAATACATCAGCATTACGGGTCGCTGACGGACTCATTACAGTCTCACCGCGAAGCGTCAGGCGAAACCCCGACAACGAAAAAGGTGCCCTTCATGCGTCTCACCCGCTTCCTCACCGCCGGAGTCCTGATCGCGCTGGGCGCGCTGCTCGCCGTTCCGGCCGTGTCTGCCGGGGCCTCGGGCAGCAAGCCGACGATCATCATCGGTTCGACCAACTTCGAAGAGCAGGCCATCGTGTCGAACATCTGGGCCGACGTCCTGGAGAAGGCAGGCTACAAGGTGACGGTCGAGCCCAGCCTCGGCACCCGGGCCATCGTGGTGCCTGCGATCGAGAAGGGCCAGATCGACCTGGAGCCCGACTACGCCGCCTCGCTGCTCGGCTTCCTCCATGGTGGCAATCCCCAGCCCGCCGGCGACAACATCGTCACCGCCATCCCGGCAGACCAGAAGGCGCTCGCCAGCTACGGGGTCACCGTGCTGCCCGCCTCGAAGGCACTCGACACCAACGTGTTCGCCGTGACCAAGGCCACCGCCACGAAGTACCACCTGACGACCATCTCGAGCCTGAAGCCCTACGCCTCCAAGCTCACCCTCGGCGGGCCGCCGGAGTGCCCGACGTTCGCCGGCTGCGAACCGGGTCTGAAGAAGGTCTACGGGCTCACCTTCGCCGGCTTCAAATCCCTCGACGAGGCCGGCCCGCTCAGTGTGGCTGCCCTCAAGAACGGCGAGGTACAAGTGGTTGAACTGTTCTCGAGCGACGGCAACGTGGTCTCCAACAACTTCGTTGCCCTGACCGACAACAAGCACCTCGAAGGCGCCGACTACATCGTTCCGGTCATCCGCAAGTCGGTGGACACCACCGGTGTGGCGAAGGTGCTCGCCTCCATTGACGCCAAGCTGACCACCACCGCAATCTCAAAGCTGAACCTCGACGTGACCGCGCAGCAGGAGCAGCCGGCGGCGGTGGCCCAGGCCTGGGTCACGTCGGTCAACGGCTGACATCCGGGCGGCGCCCGACACGCCAACACGCACCGAGTGCTGCCGCCGGCGAGGCGGCCGTGTTCGGCCTGGCCGCGCTGGTCGTCAGGAATCGGCAGGGCTTCCCGGAGTCGGGGTCAGGACCGGTGCCGGAACACGCATCGCCGGAGCCTCCGTGCCGCCGTCGATCTCGAACACCTTCCCGGTCACCCAGGACGAGGCGTCGGACACGAGATAGAGCACGGCGCAGGCGATGTCCTCCGGCTGTCCCGGGCGACCCAGCGGGGTTCCCTCGAGGAACTGCTGGCGCAGCGTGTCGTCGGTGAGCACGATGTCGAGGGAGCGGGTGGCGACCCCGCCCACGTCGATCGCGTTGACCCGTACCCGCGGGGCCAACTCGGGCGCAATGTTCCGCGTCATCCGGTCGAGCGCCGCCTTGGCCGCGCCGTAGGCGACGAACATCGTCTGGGTCATGCTGGCCGAGCGGGACGAGATGTTGACCACGGCGCCCCCGCCGACGGTATCCACCATGTGCCGCGCCGCCAGCTTGGTGAGCGTCAGGGGCGCGGTCACGTTGAAGGCGAAGGTCCGGGCCATGAAGCCCTCGCTGGTCTCCATCGCTGCCCGCGGCATCGCACCGCCGGCGTTGTTGACCAGAATGTCGAGCCGCCCGAACTCCTCGACCGAGCGCGTCACCAGCTGCTCGCACGCCGTGGCGTCGGTGACGTCAGTGGGCACGACCAGCGCCCGGCGCCCGAGGGACCGGACCAGCGCGGCCACCTCTTCCAGGTCGGAATCCGTGCGGGCCGCCAGTGCGACGTCTGCGCCGGCCTCGGCCAACCCGGTGGCGATACCACGTCCGATGCCCAGACCGGCGCCGGTGACGATCGCCACCTTCCCGGAGACGGAGAAGCGGTCGAGGATCACGCCGGGTTCGAGGGTGACGCTGCCCGCCTATCCCGGTGCAAGCCCGGAGCGGCGCGGCCGGCCACCAGGGGCATCTCCAGGTAGGTGAGCAGGCCGGGCTCGGCTTGGCACACGTAGGGGATGGCGTTGACGCAGTGCATGGCCGTGGCGACGACCCCGGGATTGCGGACGAGGCCCGCCTCCACGGTCTCGGGATGGAGCTTCTTGAAGGTGGTGAGGCAGCTGGGATCGCCCGTGATCTCGACCTCGAAGCGCTCCCCGTCGTCCCCGAACTTCCAGGCAGGATCGAGGTGCTCCTCGCCCATCAGCCAGTTGACCGTGGCGGTCACCACCGGTTCGCCGTCGACGGTGGCCTCCCACGTGAAGCGTTGCGCCGCCACCGTCCCGGGCTGGATCGGGCCGATGGGTGAGTCGATCGGCGCGGTGGCCACCGCCATCTCGTGGGTGGTCTTCAGCTGGGGCTCGACGGCGAAGCCCATCTCATCGGCGACCATGAAGATCGACTGGCGGAAGCCGCCACCGAGCGCGTCGATCATGACGCTGGCGCGGGCCTCCTCCGGGGTCTTGCCGAACAGCATCCAGTCGCGCACCACGTCGGGGGCACCGTAGGTGCGGATGTCGGAGAACTCCTCCGCCCGGACATGGGTGACGGAGCCCGACAGGGCCGAGATCATGAGGGGGAACCGTTCCGTGATCCCGCCGGGGTTGATCCCGGTGCCGTGCAGGGTCACGCCGGCCTTCCTGGCGATGGCGTCGAACTTCTGGCGGTCCTCGGGCGGCGGATAGAACCATCCCAGCGGGGTGACCACGTTCTTGCCCGCCTCCAAGATGGCGGTCACCACCGCCGGGTCCGCAAAGATCGGGCTGTAGAGGACGCAGTCGGCCTCCGTGGCGAGGAGTGCCTCGACGTCGCCCGTGGCGCTCACGCCCAGGTCCTCGCGGCCCAGCAGCGCGCCGAGGTCCACTCCTTCCTTGTCCGGGCTGTGGACCCAGGCTCCGGCCAGCTCCAGCTCGGGATGCGCCAGGACCCCCTCCATGGCGGCGCGGCCCACACCGCCGGTGGCCCATTGGATCACCCGAAAGCTCACTGGTGTCGTCCCTTGCTCGCTGGATCGGAATTGTCGGGAATGATGCCACCTCCGCCGACGCGGCACCCGGCTGCCGTCAGCGTGAGCACAGCGGAGTGACGATCTCCTCGGCGACACGGTCGATCTGCTCCTCGTCGAGGTCGAAGAGAGACACGTACGAGATCCCGATCGGCGCGTACTCGGCTGCGGAGTGCTCGACGTCGCGGGTCGCAGCGATCAGGACGACCCCGCTTCTTTTCGATACGGCCCCAGGTCGATCCCTGGGTACCGGGCGGCGACACCCTCGAGGGTCTGTTCCGACCAGTACGGATCGCCCGGCCGTGGGAAGCCGAAGAGGTCGCGCTGCCGCACGCTGCACTGCGGAATGAACCTGGCCCAACGCTCGGGCGACTGCTTGGGCCAGGCCATCTTGCCGCCCCAGGTCGTGCCGCGGACCTGAAAGTCGGCGAGGATCGAGAAGCGTGACCGGCCGACGCCCGTCATGTCCGATCCGCGATGCAAGATGTCGGTCCGGTAGACAAGGAGGCTGCCGGCGGGACCGGTGCACGCCACTTCGGCGTCGGCCAGGGACCCGAACGGCATGTAGAGCGGCGTGTACGGGACGTCTTTGCCGTCCTCGTACGGCACGATGCGGGTGGGCCCGTCCTCCTCCGTGACGTCGGACAGGAAGATGAAGGTCGTCAGCTGCTGGTACCGGGACCCGGGACGCGGTACCACCAGGCTGTGGCTCCCGAAGTCCCGGTGCAACGGCTGGTCGTAGTCGATGGCACCGGCGTACTTGGCCCAGAGCTCCACCTTGTAGAGATGGAGATCTGTCGTCTCCAGATAGCGCTCCGCCGCGTCCACCAGGTCCGGATGCACGGCCAGGCGGTTCAGATCCCATGAGCGGTAGGGGAACTCCTCCACGCCGGCGAACTGGCTCGCCGCGTAGTGAGCGAACCCACACGGGTCGGCGAAGTACTCCTCGGGACGGGGGAAATGCAGCCAGAGCGCCGCTTGGGCGGCGGCCAGCTCCTCGTCGCTCAGGAATCCCTCCATCAGCGAGAACCCGCGCTCGCGCACCTCGGCGAGGGTGGCGTCAGAGACCCGCATCGCCAGGCACTTTATGTCAGCCCCTCCCCCGGTGGCAGCGATCGGGCGCGCCTACGCTCACGACGTGCGCGCGGTGGTGTTCGACATGGCTGACCCCGAGTTCCCCGCGTCTCTGACCGAGATCCCCGAGCCCGTGCTCCCTGGGCCGTCTTGGGCACGCATAGAGGTCGCGACCGGCGGGATCTGCGGCAGCGATCTCCATCTGTTCGCACACAACACCGGGCCGTCACCCACCCTGGCGTCCATCGGGACCTTCCCCTTCGTCCTCGGCCACGAGACGGCCGGACGGGTCGTCGAGGCCGGTGCCAACTGCTCCGTTGCGGCCGGGACGAGGGTGGTCATCGACCCGTGCATCCCGTGCCTACCCCGGGGGATCGACCCGCCCTGCGCCAACTGCGCCCGCGGATGGACGTCGTCATGTCTGAACCTGGACAGCCGCATCATCAGCTCGGGGCGCTCGCTCGGGTTCACCCAGGATCTCGGCGGGGGCTGGGCCGACGGCGTGCTGGCGCACGACTCCATGCTGCACCCGATTCCGGACGCGATCGAGGACCGCGGTGCCAGCCTCTACGAGCCGGTGTCCATCGCGTGCCACGGCCTGCTGCGAGCCATGCCCGTCGACGGCGAACCGGTCTTGATCGTCGGTGCCGGCATCATCGGGCTGGCGTCTCTCGCCGCGCTGCGCGCTCTCTTCCCGCGCTGCCCGGTCACCGTGCTGGCCCGCCACCCGCACCAGGCGGTGGCGGCCACGGCATGCGGTGCGGACCATGTCGTGTTCAGCGATCCCGACAACGGGCACTGGGAGGAGCTGGCGTCGCTGAGCGGCGCCCGTGTCGTCGGTCGGAAGCGCCACCAGATGCTGATGGGCGGTTTCCCCTACGTCATTGAGGCGGTGGGATCACCGGGGTCCGTCACCGAGGCGCTCCGCGCCGTCGCCCACCGGGGCAGTGTGCTGCTCCTCGGCGCGGCCGGGATCAGCGAGGTCGACCTCACGCCCATCTGGTACAAGGAGGCGGCGTTGATCGGCTCCATCGACCACACGGTGGACGCCCTCTCCACGCCGGGGCTGGCGGGCGCCCCGGACCGACACTCCGTGGACCGGGCGATCGACGTGCTCGCCGCTGGTCTCCTGCCGGACTCTGTCGTGGTGACGCACGAGTTCGGGCTCGAGGCCTACCGCGAGGCCATCGAGGTCGCCATCGACAGGAACTCGTCGCACGCCATCAAGGTCGTGTTCCGGCCCTGAAATCGGAGACCGCGTGGGACGAGGCGACGGACCCCGTCACTCCCCCAATCCTGGCGACGGACTGCGCCAGGACGCTGCGGCGACGCTCTCTCTGGTAGAGAGGCACCCGTGCCCCGGGACGCCAAGGCCGTCAGACGCCGGTGCCGCCCGCTCGATTTGGGCCAGGTCGTGGCTGTCCGCATCCTCATCTGCGCCATTCTCTGCCTGAGCGTGGGCGGGGTCGCGTCCGCGGCCACGCCCGGCGTCGCGGCCACGGATTCCCCCGGACCGCAGCAGGCCTACCGTTGCACCTTCAACGTCGCCACCGATGCCTTCACGGGCGCCTACGGCACCGCCTCGGCCATCGGGTGGCTCGGCAACCACAACAGCGTCATCACGTGCGTCGGCGGCACCTTCGTGGTCCAGGACGGCCCCGACGGGCTCTTCCAGGACTACGGCTTCGGCATCTACGACGGGCAACGGACCACCTGGTCCGATGCCGGCGGCTACCTGCCGGCACAAGTGACGACGTTCCCCACCCGCGGCGGCGCCACGGTCTCCATCACCGAGTTCGCCGACCGCGTCGTTGTGGGAGGTGATCCTTTCGTCGCCGTCTACAGCCGCGTCCACGTCGTCAATCCGACGGGTCACCCGGTGACGGCTGACCCGCTCGCCTCCGATGCCCTCGTGCCACTCGACAGCGGGCCCAACACCGTCGCCCCGCACCAGACCGTCGACCACGACTACGTCATCGTGTCCGACCGCTTCGGCACCGACGACCCGTGGCCCGGGAACGAGGCCCTCGCCGCCGCTGGAGGATTCGACGAGCACTTCACGCACATGCGCGCCTTTTGGAATGCACAGCTGGCCGGCATCGCCCAGATCCGCGTGCCTGACCTGTCGCTGGTCAATGCCTACAAGAGCGGCTTCATCACGACGCAGATCGCGCGCAGCGGCAACGACCTCGATACCGGCGTCAACGGTTACGAGAGCGAATACAGCCACGACGTGGTGGGGATCCTGACCAATTTGTTCACGCAAGGCTCCTTCACCGACGCGCACGCACTCCTCACCGAGGCGCGCGACGTCGTCGGCGCGCAAGGCCAGTACGTGGACGGTCTCTGGACAATCTCCGTACCCTGGGCCGTCTACCTGCTCAAGACCGGTGACAAAGCGTTCGTCCAGCAGAATTTCGCCACCGGGGGGGCCGACGCCGCGGCGCCGAGCATCGAGGATGCCGCGCACGCCATCGCGGCGGATCGTACCGGGCCGATGGGGACGATGGAGGCCACCGACGACATCGACACCCAGGGCTACTGGACCACCGACGACTTCGAGGCCCTGCTCGGCCTGGCCGCCTACCGCTACATCGCCTCGACGCTCGGCGCTGCGGAGGAGGCGTCCTGGGCAGCGACGCAGTACGCCAGCCTCCTCAGTGCGACCAACGCCGTACTCGGTCAGACGATCAGTCGCAACCATCTCGACTACCTGCCCTGCTCGCTCCTGCAGGCCAATACCGCCAACCGGTGCAACAACCCCGAGGATGCCAACTGGACCTCGCCGATCGGCAACTGGGCCTGGGAGGGCTCGCTCTTCGGAGCCACCATCACCGGTCCCGGGCAGTCGCTGATCGATGCCACCTACGACTACGGCTTCGGCCGCCTGCGCGGGCTGCTGCCGCCGGACACCACCGGAGGCTTCCCGGGCGACTACTACTCGAGTGCCTACAACGCCGCGCAGGGTGCTGCCGGGCTGGCCAGCGTGAGCCACCGAGATCAGGGGATTTTGAACTACGAGTTCATGGTCGCCAACAGCCAGAGCGGTCCGTTGTCGTGGTGGGAGAGCTCCAGCGCCCCCAACCTCCGCTCGCCGTGGGTCGGCCGACACCCCGCCGCGGGCCAGGGCTCTTCGCCACATGCCTGGGGCATCGCCGGCGCCAACAAGGTGCTCCTGGACTCCCTCGTGGCGCAGCAGTCGGACGGTTCCCTGGTGGTCGGCCGCGGAGTGCCGCCGGAGTGGCTCGGCCATGGCGCGCCGATCTCGGTGACGAATTTCCCCACGACCGCGGGCCACCGCGTCGGCGTCAGCATCTCGTCCTCCGGCCGCTCGGTCTCTCTGACCTTGCGCGGTCCAAAGCCGACGGGACCCGTTCTCTTCCAGCTGCCGTCCTTCATCCGGAATATTGCGACCACATCGATTGGAACCGTCAACGAACGCGCCGGGACCGTCACGCTGGCTCCCACAGTCCGTTACGTGACGATTACTCTGCGCGGGCGCCCGATCGTGGAAACGGCTAGGCCGCGTTGGGGTAGCCCAGCTCGGCACATCGGGACGGTCTAAGGGCGTGATTCAATGGAACTGTGTCAGTCGACCGGAGAGGCGGGGAGAGCTCAAACCGGCCAGTTCAATGGCTCGGGGGCTGTGAGAACTCTGGTGATCTATCAGCCTGAATGGGTGGTGATGGAAACTTGTCTCGCGCGATAGCGGACACAGAGGGTGATGCACCTTTCTCCGACACGGGGTCTCACGCGGCAGCTGACTCCAATCGGCTCAACTCCGCACCTCCGACTGGGCGAACGAGACTGGCATCTTTGGGTGTTCTTGGCCCGTTGTTGCCGATCGGGGCATATTTCTGGCTTATTCATCAGTACTCGGTCAATGTCGTCTTCGCGGATCAATGGGCCGACGTCGAGCTGCTCAATCACTGGTACACAGGAACTCTCACCTTTAGCAATCTATGGGCATCGCACGGCGATCACAGAATCCTCTTCCCAAATCTGATCGTGATCGCTCTCGCTCAGTTCACCCATTTCAATGTGGTATTCGAGGAATATCTCAGTGGCGCCATGCTGGTCACGGCAACGGGCCTCTTCATTTTGATCCATAGGCGTCGCGCTCCGTCAACGCCCTTTATCTACTACACCCCCCTCACGCTGCTGTTGTTCTCGTTTGTCCAGTACGAAAACACGCTGTGGGGATTCCAGACGGCCTGGTATCTGGTCACGCTTGCGTTGGCACTCGCGCTCTTTCTTCTCGACCGGCCTGCGCTGACGGGCTGGGTCTTCGCTGGAGCCATCGCCGCGACAGTTGTCGGGAGCTTCTCTTCACTGCAAGGGCTTCTCATCTGGCCGGTCGGACTCTTGGTTCTGTACGTCCACCGCCGATCGCGTCGTTCTCTCTTGATCTGGATCGCGTGCCGCGCTGATAACCACAACGGTCTACTTCCACCAGCTGAACCCGGGCGAGTATTCAAATCAGACCTATGTATTTACCCATCCGATTGAGGCGTTCAAGTTCTTCCTATTCTTGATCGGCTCCGTTCTGGGCGTCGAGCTCACACATTCACCCTGGCCCGTGATCGCGTTCGGAGCGATCGTCTTGATGATCGCCATTTTGCTCGTCGTTAGGTACCAGCGGCGGCGCGAACAGAGCGGCAGCCTCATCGGCGTGGCCTTGATCTGCTACGGGGTCCTCTTTGCCGCCACCATCACTCAGGGTCGAGCGTGGTTCGGGCTATGGGCTCCATCCCGCTACTCAACGTGTGGTCTTCTGATACTGGCGGGGTGCTATCTGGTCGTACTAGAGCGAGCGCCGACCCGAAATCGCCTCGCCTTTCGAACGACAACCACAGAAGGTCAGCCCGAGCGGCGACCCGTCGTTGCCGACACCGTCATCTGGATCGGCCTGGCAGTGGTGATTTGTCTCCAGGTGATCTTTGGCACCGGCCATGGTCTCGCTTCGGCGAAATCATGGTCCCAAGACCAGAAAGTGGTCGCGGACATCATCGTCAATGTTGATAAGGCCTCGAAGCCGTTGTTACAAAACGAGTTAGCCAAAGGGGTTTCTCGCCAATCGGTGAAGGAGATGAAGGATTATCGGATGAGCCTTTTTGCCACCGGTGCTGTCGGCTACTACTCACGAATCGGGCTCCTGCCTGAACTGACGGCACTCCAAGTCCGAGTCACCATTCCTGTACGCGGTGCCATCCTGAAAGGAACCAGCGTGCTTGACGCAGTTGCGTCGGACTCTAGCGGTGTTACCAAAGTTGATTTCCGCCTCAATGGCGACGGAGTGCACGATGCGCTCGTAGGCGCTGGCAGGAACACCTCGTACGGGTGGCTCGTCTTCTGGAACACCACCAAGTACGCCAACGGCAGTTACCAACTCCGGAGCGTCGCTTACGGTTATGCAGGCAAGACGAGCTATAGCCCGAGCGTCAGAGTGAGCATAAAGAATCATCCGTGACACTTGAACCCTGAACGGAGTGTCGGTGTGAGATCCCGGTTCCCGCACCTCAGGGCAACCCTGGCGGGCCACTGCGGCAACCTCCAGAGGCCAGAGGCTACGAACATGTGTTCGTATAACGCTACTTCTCGACAGGCGGACGCCTACGGACGCGAAGTGCCCGAATATTGACCCAGCCCAGGAGAGCGACCGTACATAACCACTTATGACCAGGGATTTTGTCTGATCGCCCTGTTCGTCATCCTCCGATTTTTCCCCAGGATAAATCTGGTCCTTTTGGCTCATGCGCGGTCCGGTCGCCATCCGTCAGCCTGACTAGGGAGAACCTGCGCGCCGGCGTGGCAACGACGGCAGCGCCGCTCGGTCGTTGGGAGAGGAATCGGATGGAACCTGCGGCTCGCGTCGCGGACAGCCGCTCGGAAAGGGCTCGCCCGCTGGCCGACGTGGATCGACCGGGCGGCAGCGGTCCCATTCGGGCCGCTCGGGAGCTCCTTTCCAGGTCGAGGTCGTGGTCCCCGCCTCCAACGAGGCGATTAAATCTCGAGGCCGGCATCATGCGCCTGCGCTATCTGAGCGAGTCCTTTGCGTCGCGAGCCATGGTGACGATCGTCGACAACGGCATTACCGACGACACCGACCTCGTCGCCCAGCGGTTGACGGCGACCATTTCCTGTCGTGCGGCCGCCCTCCACCGCTTCTCTCTCCCGCGCCCCTGGGCGTTCCGCCCGATCCTCCCCAACTAGCGGATTTGCAGGCGGCGGGCGCACCCCTCTCCTCACGGTGACCGGGCTCATCGACGTGCCGGCGTCGTCACCGCCTGCCGTCGCACGATCCGGCGGGACCGTCGAACCCGCGACGTTGCTGTCTTCGTCGCAGGCAACGTCCTGGACGGACGTCGTCGCACGGGGTCGTCCCCTCCTGCGTCCCGCCTGCTACTACCTCCTCTCCCGGGTCGCTGTCCTGGCCGCGGCGCTCATCGTCACTTCCATGTTCCCGAGGTTGCGGGTGTTCCACGCCATGGGCACGGTCTGGGACGGTCGCTGGTACCTGTCCATCGCGCAGCATGGCTACCCGCATCACCTGTTCAATGAAGGCGACGGGAGCCGCTGGGCCTTCTTTCCCGGCTTCCCCGCGGCGGTGCGCGCGCTCGCCGAGGTCACGCGCCTCAACCTCCCCGACGCAGCGGTCGTCGCGGCATTCGTCTTCGGGCTGACCTCGGCGCTCGCCATCTGGCTGGCCGCACGGGAGGTCTTCGGCTCCCGGTTGGCGGACCGTGCCGTGCTGCTCTACGTCTTCTGCCCGACGGCCTACGTCCTCTCGCTGGCCTACACCGAAGGCCTCTTTCTGACCGCTGCTGCTACGTGCCTCTATGCGCTGTCGCGGCGCTACTGGATCACCGCGGCACTGTGTGCCTGCGTCGCCGGCCTGACCCGCAACGCCGGCATCGTCGTCGTCCTGGCTGTTCTCGTCATGGCCCTGCCGGCCGCCTGGCGTGGGCGGACGTGGCGCCCCGTCGTCGCGGCGTCGATCGCCCCGCTCGGGCTCGTCTCCTTCATGGCCTACGGCTGGGCGATGGTGGGCACTCCCGTGGCGTTCCTGTCCGCCGAGCGTTTCTGGGACGGCCAGCACTTCGTGTGGTTCGAGTCGCCGATTGGAGCCATCGTCGTCGCCCTGCACCAGGGCCCCGGCGGCGTTGGCTTCCTACCCGCCGCCATGGCGGGCGCGTCGCTGGTCCTGGGCTTCCTCGGCATCTGGCTCCTCGATCGCATGTCGGGGAGCGTACGGACCGTCGGAGGAACCATCGCCGCGGTACCGGCCAGCTGGTGGGTCTACACGGTCGGCACGCTGCTGATCGCCTACAGCGCGTACTTCACCGACAGCATCCCGCGCTACACCATGGCCGCTTTCCCGCTGTTCGTCGCCTTCGCCTGGAAGCTTCCCCGCTCCATGGAAGGCGCCGTGGTCGGTGTGATGGCGTGCCTACAGGGGGCGCTCCTCGTCGCGGTGCTCAGCTCTGCCGTGCACCCCATGGCCACACCCCTCCTCCCGTAGCGCGTTCAGCCTCGCCGCCGAGGCTGGTCCAGCGCGTGGTTCTACGCGGGCGCGGTTCCGGATCGTCTCCGCCACAGCGACTCCACTAGGGCACTTCGGCTCTGGTCTCGGGTCAGGAGCACTGGCAACATGAAAACGTTGCGCCTCCGCAGGCAGTGTCAGGCCCAGGCTGTCCGAGCAGTCCTCAGGTGCGACGCCGGGAATGGAGATCGACGTGACAGCGAGAACATCGGGCGAACGAACCGCGCAGGTGGCAGACACACAATTGACAACTTCCGCCCAACGGGGCGGCGAAGAACGGGCCTTTTGGCCCAGCAAGCCCTGCCGTCACGAGGCGTTCCACTAAGCGATGGAACGGAGAAGCAGGACCGACGCCCCCTCTCACAGCGGCGTCATCGACAGCGCCACCCTCTACCTGTGTCGCCAGGGGCCCCGATGGGTCGTCGTGATCGAGTCGCCCAGCGTCACGGGCGCAGTGGGGTTTCGCCACGCAGGTTCTGATGGGTACGACGCTCGGTTCGAGTTGCTCTCGAGCGCCCACCGCGCCTGTCCTGACGCCGCGGCTGACGCCGCAATCATCAGTGCCGATGGGGCGTTCGAATCCGCCGACTACGAATGGCGTCTCGAGGTCCGAGGCATCGAGGCACTCCCCGGTCAGCTGGGAAGGGCGCTGCACCACGAACTCTCGGCCGAATCCCCGCACGTCGGACACGCACCACACCAGACAATTCGTCGTCGTTGCTGCCACTGGGGCCTGAGCCCGACCTTCTCGGGCCGGCCACGCGCCTTCTGACCGTTCGCGACGAACCAGCACTCGTCCGCGTCAGGATCCACCGGGCTCGGTGCATCTCGCCACACCGTTCGCGGGAAGCGCCGAGGCCTGGGCTCCGTACGGCCACTGCACCAGATGGTTCAGGACGTACCGAGGGGCGGCGTGCCCTTGACGCTGGTGCGGTACATCTCGCGGCGCACGCCCGAGTAATCGTTCAACGCGTTGTGCATGGTGCAGCGGTTGTCCCAGATGGCGAGGGTGTGCACGGACCAGCGCAATCGGCAGGTGAAGTTCTCGTTGATGCTGTGCCGGTACAGATGGCCCAGGAGGGCCGCCGACTCCTCCTTGGTCCAGCCCGCGAAGCGGGTCGTGTACACGGGGTTGACGTAGAGCGCCCGCTTGCCGGTGACCGGGTGGACGGTCACCGCCGGATGAACGTGCTCGGCGTACGCCTCGGGTGACGGTGCGATGGCCATGGAGGTGAGGTCCTTGACCTCGTCGAGGAGTCCGCCCGTCCCGTAGGCCAGGCCCGCAGAGTGCACAGCACCGAGGCCGTCCAGGGTCGACTTGAGGCCTCGAGAAAGGTTCTCGTAGGCGAGGTACTGGTTCGACCACACGGTGTCGCCCCCGTGATCGGGCACGTCCCAGGCGTGCAGGAGCGTGTAGGCCGGCGGGATGGGCAAGTAACTCAGGTCGCTGTGCCAGGCGTTGGCGAAGTTCAGGGTGTCAGTGGGCTCTTTGATGACCCGGATCACATAGGGCCGGTCCTCCAGCGGATCCACGAAGGGCGTGACGTCGCGCCCGCCCAAAAGGTCGGTCACCCTCTCGAGATCGTCCAGGCCGAGGTCCTGCCCGGGCAGGAACACGACGAGGTGGTCCGCCAGCGCCCCGCGCAATTCGTCCAGCTCGGCTGCCTCGGACACCTCGGCCAGGTCGAGACCGGTGACGGTGGCGCCGAGGGCGCCGGCCACCGGCTCTACCGTCAGGGCCGTCCGCCCGGCCGTTGCCACGTCGACTCAGGCGAGGCCCAGGAGCTCGGCCCCGTTGCGCCAGAAGAAGCGCTCGCGGGTCGACTCGTCGAAGGCAGCGACGGCGGCACCGAACGCCTCGAACGGCCGCTTCCCGCCCTCCGGATGCGGATAGTCGGTCGAGAACATGAAGAGTTCCGGACCGCACTGTTCGAGCAGCCACGCCGTGTCCTCGAACGGAAACGGTGTGAAGCGCACCTGCCGGCGCAGATACTCCGAGGGCAGGAGTGCGAGCTCGCGCAGTGCCGGCTCGAATTTGGAGAACGACCGTAGGGCGTGGTCGACATTTCGCAGCAAACCGGGGACCCAGCTCGCCCCGAGCTCGATGGCCGCGCCCCGCAGGTCAGGGAAGCGTTCGAAGACGCCGTCGAGGGCCATGCAGGCGAGGAAACGCTCCGGCGAGTGGTGCAGGACCGGGAAGTCCTTGGACCGCAGGTTCTCACCGCCGCCGAGCCAGTCCTTCGGTCGCGGCCGACCGTTGTTGTGGAACGCCTTGGGCAGCAGCTTCCCGCCCCCGACGTGGAGCACGAAGGGTACGCCGGCCTCGGCCAGGCGGGCCCAAATTGGATCCAGGTCCACGTGGGTGGGCGAGAAGTCCCCGGGCGCATCGGAGGGGACCCACACGGCCGCCACGCCGGCCTCGAGCGCCTCTTCCAACGACCGACGGGCCCGGCCCGGGTCGTTGAGCGGGAGGTAACCAACGGCTTTCAGCCGCCGGTCGGGCGTGCAGAACGTCGACATGGCGCGATTCAAAGCTTCGGTCCCGCCATAGAGCACGTCGGGATCCTTGCTTCGGGAGAAATGGGCCAGCGCAAACGTCGGGAACACGAGCTGGGCCTCGATCCCCAGGGCATCGAGCACCCGGCAGCGCACTTCCGTGTCCAGGGCGCCCGGCGCCATCCAGCCCTTGGGGCCTTTCAGCACCTCAGGCCCGATGTCCTGGTGGCGGTGGGTCTCCCAGAGCTCAGGCAAGCTGGCCATCAGCTCGGCGGCCCCGGCTCCCGCCCCCTCCAGGCCCAGCGAGCCGAGGCGCGCCCGGAGCCCCTCTTCGGCAAAGGAGCCCAGCCACTCGGGCGTCTCCATGAGGTGACTGTCGGCGTCGAAGATCCCGGTCTCCATGGGCCCCCCAATGGTTTCAAGTCGTGGACCCCAAGGGTAGACCTGTACCCGGGCCCCCAGCGGGCCGCGGTCCTCTTCGGGAACCGGTCCATGACCTCTTTCTCCAGGCGACGCAGGATTTCGTACGCATTCTGGCCTCACAGACAACATTTATCGCGGTCATAACTTTCTCTGGGCTGGCGTACAGACGTGACCTGTCCAATGGAACACGTGAAGAGCCCTGGCCGACCGGGCTCAGACGGAGGACCGCAGACATGACCGAGGAACAGAACGACCAGACGACCGAGGGGCCCGTCAGCGGCGCGGAGTCGGAGACCGCTCCGACCCCAGTGCCCGAGACCACGAGCCAGGCTGCCATTCCCATGCCGGCTGCCTCTCCCCCGCCCCCGGAGCAGCCCATTCCGCTCCCCCAGCAGCCCGACACCCCCCCGCTCGGCGTCCCTTACGGTTCGACCCCACCCGGCTCGACTCCACCGCAGGGCACGTACGCCATGGGCGCCCTGGCCGGCAATCCCGCGCTCGGCCACGGAGGGGCGGCGACGCTCGGTGGTCCCCCGCCGACCGACCCTGGAGCGCCGATGTGGCCGGCGCCCCCTGTGCCCGGCGCGGCGGCCGGGAAGACCAACAACCACCGACTGCGCAACGGCCTGCTGGCCGGAGCGGCCGCTCTGGCCGTCCTGGGCGCGGGCGTCGGTATCGGTCACGCCACCACCTCGGGCAACGGTCCGAACACCCAGGCGTTCGCCCCCTCGTCGGGCAGCTCGCGGGTGCCATCGGGTTCCGGCTCCGGCGGGAATGGCTCAGGTGGCTCGGGCTCTTCGAACAGTCCGTTTGGGAACGGCAGAGTCTTCGGCGGCTCGGGCAATTCCGGAAATTCGGGTAACTCGGGATCATCCAACTCCTCGGGCCCAAGCGACGTGAACGCCATCGCCTCGAAGATCGACCCCGGACTCGTCGACATCGACACGACGCTCGGCTACCAGCAGGAGCAGGCCGCCGGAACGGGCATCGTGCTCTCCTCCAACGGCGTGATCCTCACCAACAACCACGTGATCGACGGCGCCACCACCATCAGCGTCACCGACGTCGGCAACCAGAAGACCTACACCGCGAGCGTGGTCGGCTACGACCGGACGAAGGACATCGCGGTCCTGCAGCTGCACAACGCCTCCGGTCTCCAGACGGCAACCCTCGGCAACTCGTCCAACGCCTCCGTCGGTGAGGACGTCGTGGGTGTCGGCAACGCCGGCGGGACGGGCGGCACGCCCAGCGCAGCCGGGGGGACCGTGACGGCCCTCAACCAGTCGATCACCGCCAGTGACGAGGGCGACGGCACCTCGGAGCAGCTGAGCGGGCTCATCGAGACCAACGCCGACATTCAGCCTGGGGACTCGGGTGGTGCACTCGTCGACACCTCAGGTGAGGTCCTCGGAATCGACACCGCCGCCTCGGCCGGCTTCTCGTTCCAGTCCAACGACCAGTCCTCGGGGAACCAGGGCTACGCCATCCCGATCGACACTGCGCTCTCCCTTGCCCGCACGATCGAAGCAGGGTCCAGTTCGTCCACCGTCCACATAGGTGAGACGGCCTTCCTGGGCGTGGAGATCAACGCAGAAGGCAGCAGCTCGGGCGACAGCGGCAACAGCGGCAACGGAGGTGGCTTCGGCGGCTTCTTCGGCGGCAACACGGGCAACACCGGGTCGACCGGCGTCCGGGGCATCGGTGGCCGGCACGGTCACCAACGGGCCGGCGCAGGAGGCCGGCCTCGCCGAGGGCGACGTCATCACCTCACTGGGCGGCGAGACCATCAGCTCGGCCAACGACCTCACCAACGCCATGAGCGAGTACCACCCGGGTGACAAGGTGACCATCGGCTGGACCGACGGCTCGGGGCAGACCCACACCGCGACGGTGCAGCTGACTTCAGGTCCTCCGCAGTAAGTCTGTACGGCCAGCGACCGGACCGACCAGAACGGTCGCTGGCCCAAGACATCACCGCTGCAGCAACCGCACGATCGCGACCAGCGTGGCGAGCACGGCGGCGCTGAGCACACAGATCAGGCCCCAGCCCACACTCACGTCGGTACTTGCGGCGGATGGCACCTGCGAGATCTTCTGCACTATCCGGAACATGTCGTAAATGGCGAAGACCGCCGTCACGGCTGCGATCAGAGTCGTCAGGATCGCGAGCTGGATCTCCGCTGACGTCATCTCGAAGCAGGCGAAGATCACGAGCAGGATGCCGCCGATGAACGTCACCCATCCGTTGACGCCGATCAGGGTGGAGACGCCGGGATCGATGCCGTTGAAGGACACGTGCAAGTCGGCGATGCCCACGCTTGCCGCTCACGTGCACCCACGCACCGACAGATCCGTACATCGAGTGCGATGCCGCTCACCAGGAGCAAAAGGACGCCCAGGTTGAACGTGAAGCCAGTCGCCTTTGACCTGGCAGGGGTCGCCAGCGCGACGTACGGATTGGCCGACTGCCGAGGGGCGGGTGGCGGCGGATTCGAATCGCTGCGGTCGGCCTCGTCCGGGACGTCGCCCGCCACGAGCCATCCGTTGCCGGCGGTCCATCGCCTTCTGGCGGTCCAATTCTGGCCGTCCCAGTACGTCTGGTCGCTCGGACTCGAGCGGCTCGGATACCACCCAGGCGCCTTCGGGCTTCCGGCGCTCCCGCCAAGAGCCACGTCCGGCTCGGACACCACCGGCTGCGCGTACCGGCCTCTTCCTCGGCCATCCTCATCACCTCCGACGAGTCCTGTCGTGCCTGCGTCAGCTTCAGGCAGGTAGCTTGACCGCTGTGACAATGGAGCGCGTGGATCCCGGCGGAGCTGCTGACCGACGAAGAGCTCACCGCCCTGGCTCTGGCCGCCGACCCGGAAGCGCCGATCGACGAGGAGGCGGTGCCCATCGGCATCCACCTGGCCCAGCTGGGTGCGGCACTACCCCTCTGGTACATGCCCCCGGCGGTGCGCCAAGGAGGTCGCCGTTGGAAGGTGCCCTTCGTGATCGCCGTGGTCTCGGCCTTCCTGCTCATCGACCTCATGGGGCTCTGTAATACCTATGGGATCCTCACCTGGGCGTAGGGCGTCCCGAACCAAGCGGCCGTTTGGACTCAGATCCAGGCCGGTGAGGCGGTCCGGAGAAGCAGAAGATCAGGGCTTCCCAGCCGCCATCCAGCTCTTGACCCTGGCGTCACTGATCCGTCGAGCAGTGGGCATGTTCGCCCAGGCCCGGAAGCGGGTCTTCTCACCGCTGCTCAGCTGCGAGTAGAGCGTCTCCTCTGCGGGCCGATTGCTCGGCCGGGGCGAGCGAGCCCGACCCCCGCCGCCGGTACCCCGACCCTTTTCGATGTAGGGCTTGAGCGCGTCACGAAGCTTGGTGGCGTTGACGGCGCTGAGATCCACCTCGTAGGACCTGCCATCGAGGGCAAACTGAATGGTCTCGTCGGCGTCCCCGCCGTCAATGTCATCGGTCAGCTTCACTATCACGGTCTTTGCCATGAACAAATGGTGCCAGAGCCCTCGTCCGCCGACAAAGCCGCCCCCATCGGGGCAACCGGACACAAGGTCCAAATCGGGAACCTCTGCCCACTCGTCCACCAGGAACGAACACGGCCAGATGCCCGTCCGCACTGCCGGCTCATGCCAGCCAAAACACGTCACATCTCGAAGCGGTGCCGGTAGGGTTTGTTGGTCCCGGCGTGCCGGATTCGACCCCTTTTCCCCCTCCGTCGAATTCAGGGCGCGTCGGGGCCCTCAGGGCGACTCCTTCGAAGTGATGCTCCGCTTCGTCTTGCATTCCAGCAAGCAGAATGGTCAGGTGCCGCGTCGAAACAATGCACGGAATGCCCAGGGGCGTGAGACCGACGATGACCACCGGATCTCGGGACTGGGATCGCACTGGCGCGCCGACGGTCTCCCGAAGACCGCGTACGCAAGCCAGGGCGACGCGCTGACGGCGGCGCTCGTGCGCAGACAGGAGTCAGGGGTGGAGCTGAACGTCTATCGCTGCGACGTGTGCTCGGCCTGGCATATGGGCAATCCACGGCGCGGCAAGTCTTCGTAATGGGTTCGGACCTGCATGTGCGGCCCCAGGCTGAGTGCCCGGAGTGCGGGTTCGATTGGAACGAGGCGGGCTACGAGGTGTTGGTCGGCCAGTGCGTCCACAACATCGCTGTTTTCGGCGGCGTGCTCTCACGAATCGACCCGGCGGTGGCCGTCGAACCGGGGCTCTGGTCCGCGAGCCGCTACGTGTGGCACACCGTCGACGTCCTGCGGTTCGGAACCGAGCGGTTGTGGACGATCAGCGCTGACCCCACGTTCGGCGTACCGACCTGGGATGAGAATGTGGTGGCGGAGGTTCGGTCATATGACCAGCTCTCGCCAATTGTGGGGCTCATTGCCCTGATTTCGGCGGCTGACGCGTGGCGCACCGCCGCGTTCGAGGCACCACACGACGTTTCGACACCGCACCCCGAGGCCGGTTCGATTTGCGCCTTTGACGTCGTGCAGCGCAACGCGCACGAGGTCCGCCATCACCTGTGGGACGTGCAGCGCGCAACCGTGGATTGAGGCATCTCATCCCGGTCCCTCGTCGGACACCGGGCAAAAGTTGCCGAGTTCACCAATCGAATCGAGGGTCAGCCGCTATTGGTTGTTCTCGAAAAGAGGAACCAGGTAGTTGCTGTCATAGACACCTCTACCCGATGTACATGCTCACCGTGCCGTGACAATGCGTGGCGAAAGACAACCACAAGAACAGACAACACAAGAACAATTGTCCCGGCCTCGCATCTCGAGAGGTTCGGACTAGCGCTCGAGTGACCGACAACTGACTACGGCTCATCAAAAAGGCTCCAACCGACGTTTCAATATCGCGACGTAGGGAGTAATGTTTTTGCAGGTGGATGAGGCGGCGGCGGTCCGCTCATTGGAGTGATCTTGGCGACTTGGCGAACATTGCGGAATCGAGGTACTGCACGCGCTGCCTGTGGCGGCGCGCGCTCTCGACTTCGTCGCGATTCTGTTCCGTTTGCCTCGGCCACGACAGCCTTTCCGGACCGCCGGATCTTTGACATGACAGATGGACGAAGGTGCTCACTCTCGCCGAGCGGGACACGACGCGCATGAGCAGTGGCGGACGTTCCATGCACCCGCTCGTCGTGGCACGGCGGGCCACTCGCCGGCGCCTCGAAGGAAAAGACGAGACCGGCTTCACGCTTATTGAACTGCTCGTCGTCATCGTCATTCTGCCAATTGTCGTCGGCGGAATCTCCGTGGCGCTGCTCTCTATATTTGGACTTCAGAACCAGACGAACGGTCGCATCGGGGACTCCAACGACGAGCTCGTCAGCTCGTCAATATTCAACAGGGACGTACAGAGCGCCCAGGAGGTCGAGACGACGACCACTCCTGCCTGCGGATCGACGGGACAGCAGCTCCTCGGCCTGCAATCGGACCAGAACGCGACGACCACGACGTACGAGACCGTCGTCTCCTACGTGACGGCCGCGACCGGCACCACGACCTCCTTGATCCGGAACGTCTGCACTTCTGGAGCGTCGGCCACTCCCACGAGCACGCGCACGATCGCGCACGACGTCGGCAGCCCAACCGTCGCCCTCAACCCGACTGGATTCAGCTACAAGACAAACCAGGGCTGGACGACGACACAAGGTCTCTTCGGGATCACCCTCAACGTCGTCGCCCCAGGGAGCGGGTACTCCTACGCTCTCAGCGGACTTCCGAGTGCGGGCGCGTCGACCGGTTCCGCAACACAGATCGCGCCGAACGGGAACCTCGCGGGGTGCAACCTCGCCAACCCGGGAACGGGCACGTATGCCAGTGTCCTCTGTTTCGCCGACTTCACGAGCTATCTGACGACCTTCACCAACCCGTCCGCCACCTGTACACCGATGAAGTTCGCGATCGCCGGCTCCTCGGACGTCTTGCAGTTCTGCCTGAGCGTAAGCCCCACAGGTCCTTCAAACGTCACGGTTGAGCCCCAGGGCATTCCCACATACGACAACGTCAGCCAGGGAGGTAACAGCGAGCCGTATCTGGGCATCAACGGCTTCTACCAAGGCATTCTGGGTGAACCGGCGATATCCCAAAGGCCTCAGCCGTACGACGGGTGTAGCCCCTGCACGTTCAACGGCGGGAGCGCTGCCTTGACGACGCTCACGTTCAGTGGCATCGAGGTGACGAACGCGAACAACGAGCCGGCGACAGGTTGGCAGCTCGTGACCGGAGACGCCGAGTCGACCGACACCAACGAGTGGAACGTGTACACAAACACCACCTCACCGACCCCGGTTGATTGGACCATTCTCCCCAACAGCAACACGTCCCTCTACGGCAACACGTGTTACGACACCGCCGACCCAGGTAACAGCGGGCTCTTCGCTTACTCGGGTGCGATTCCGCCGACGGACACCACGGTCGGAAGTCCTTCGAGCGGGCTGTCGTCACACGAGACTGGACTGACGGTCACCGCGAGCCCGCCCTACACGCCGTACCGAACGAATGTCACGTCCGTCGGGTGCGAAGCGAATGGGCAGTTGGACAAGACCGGCACCTTGATGTTGGCCGCGCCAGAGCCGTCCGGTTCCTCGGCCCCGCAAAGCATGTCCATTACGATGCAGGGCGGCGGCTACCAGGCAATCTTCGTTGGGGTGCTGCTATGAGGAGACCCCCACTGGGCCGCACTCTCGAGCGGTGGCGCGCCAGCCGCCACGCTTCGACACGGCAGTCCTCCGAACGGGGTGACACCCTCGTCGAGGTTCTTCTCGCGCTCGTCGTCCTCAGCATTGCTGGCCTTGCGCTCATCGGAGGATTCGCCACCGCGATCACCTTGTCGGCCCAACACCGACACCTGGCCTCGCTCGATTCCTCCGACCGGATCGCCACGAACACTGCAATCGCGGACGTCGAACAGGAAGCACAAACCTACGCGAATCAGCCGAATGACCCGTTCACCTGCCCCGACCCGTTCACGCCGACTTTCCCCAATCTGACGGGCCAATTCCAGGTGACCGCACCCTCGCCCCTCTACTGGAACGGAACCTCGTGGCAGTCCGGCTGTATTGCCCACGCCGCCCAGCAATACACACTGACGATCTCCTCCGTATCGAACAATTTCACCACGGTGGAGACGACCGTGATCTCCGATCCGGCCGCTCCCCTGCCGAACAATGGCAACGGTGTCGGTGTCGCGTACCAACTCGAGTGGGTGCAGCCAACGGCGGGCGGTACCGGTACGGCCTACGCACCGGTGTCTCCACAGCCTGAGGTCGCCGTCGAGGACAGCTCCGGGAACATCGTGACCAGTGACTTCTCCTCGGTGACGTTGTCGATCGTCTCGGGACCGGCCGGCGGCACCATCTCGAACACGTGCTCCGGGGCCGAGTCTTACGGAATCGTCCAATTCTCCGACTGCAGTATGAGCACCGCTGGGTCGTACCAAATCAAGGCGGTGGACTCGAATCCCAGTGTGTTGCCGACCTCAGCCGCCACCTACAGTGTGACTCCCGCGACGGCGGCAAAGATCGCGTTCATCTCGACCGCTGTGTCGGGCACGGCATCCAACAGCGCCACCCTGGGGCCGATCACCGTCCAGGAGCAGGACGCGTTCGGCAACCCCGTCCCGACAACGGCTCCGGTCACGGTCACCCTCAGCTCGAATTCGTCCGGCACGAACAAGTTCGCCGCGACCTCGGGTGGACCGGCCATCACGTCTGTCACCATCCCCGCCGGTTCCTCAAGCGCCCCCAGCTTCTACTACGGCGACGAGAAGGCGGGCACGCCGACCATCACCGCGGCGGCGACCGGACTGGTCTCGGGAACGCAATCCGAGACCATCGCGCCAACGACGGCCTCCCAACTCGCGATAACGAGCAGCCCGTTCAGCGCGGCTACCAACAGCAAGGCGACGACACCGTTCACAGTGACCCTCGAGGACACCTACGGCAACGCGACCACCAAGGCCAGCGCCACCACGGTCAACCTGACCTCCAACTCGACCGGCACCCACGAGTTCGCCACCACCTCGGGTGGCACGGCCGTGACCAGCGTCAGCCTGCCGGCCAACACCTCATCGGTCACCGCCTACTACGGCGACTCGAAGGTCGGGACGCCGACTATCACGGCGGCCGCGACGGGGCTGACCTCTGGTAGCCAGCAAGAGACCATCACCACTGGTCCCACCAAGCTGGTCCTGACAGGTCCGGTCTCCGGTACCGCCTCGGGGACGGCGGCATTGGGCCCGTTCACGGTGACCGAAGAAACCGCCGCCGGCGCTCCGACCACTGTGGGCGAAACCGTCACCCTGAGCTCGACCTCCACAGGCACATACATCTTCAACACCACACAAGGGGCCACCCGCCCACCGGTGCGACGACCGTGACGATCCCGAACGGCCAGTCCTCGGCGATTTTCTACTACGGCGACACGAAGGTCGGGACGCCCACCATCACGGCGGCGGCGACGGGGCTGACATCGGCCACCCAGCAAGAAACCATCACACCTGGTGCGGCCGCACGGCTGGTCTTCACCTCGAGCCCCGTATCTGGTGGCGCGTCGACCAGCGCCAAGTTGGGACCGATCACCGTGCAAGAACAGGACGCCTACGGCAACGTCACCACCACGGCGCTCACAGTCAACTTGACGTCGAGCTCGGCCGGCACCCACGCTTTCGCTGCCACCTCGGGTGGAACGGCGGCCATCACCTCGATCAACATCGCGGCGGGGAGCTCGAGCGCGACCTTCTACTACGGCGACTCCGTGGCGGGGACGCCCACGGTGACGGCGGCGGCGGCGGGGCTGACGTCCGGGACCCAACAAGAGACCATTACGGCGGGCACCGGGACCCAGCTGGCCATCACCTCGGCCGCGTTCACGGGCACGGCGAACGCCTCGGCGACCAACGCCTTCACCGTGACTCTCGAGGACACCTACGGCAACGCGACGACCAAGGCGGGCGCGACCACGGTCAACCTGACCTCGAACTCGACGGGCACCCACCAGTTCGCCGCCACCTCGGCCGGCACGGCCGTGACCAGCGTCACCCTGCCGGCCAACACCGCCTCGGTCAGCGCCTACTACGGCGACGAGAAGCCCGGGACGCCGACCATCACGGCAGCGGCGACCGGTCTGAACTCGGCCACCCAGCAGGAGACCATCACGGCAGGGGCCCCGTCCAAGCTGGTCTTCACGACCAGTCCCGTGTCGGGTGCTGCGTCGAACAGCGCCACGTTGGGACCGATCACGGTCCAACAGGAAGACGCCTACGGCAACGTCGCCACATCGGGCAGCCCCAGCACGGTCAACCTCAATTCGACGTCTGCCGGTGCGAGCTTCGCGACCACTTCGGGGGGGCGGCGATCACGGCGGTCACTATTCCTGGTGGCTACTCGACTGCCACCTTCTACTACGGCGACACCAAGGCGGGCACCCCGACGATCACCGCAGCGGCGAGCGGTATGACCTCGGCCACCCAGCAGGAGACCATCTCTGCGTTGGCCGGGACGAAACTGGGCGTCAGCACCTTTAGCGGCACTGCGAGCGCCTCGGCGACCAACGCCTTCACCGTGACGCTCGAGGACGTCTACGGCAACGCGACCACCAACGCCAGCGCGACCACGGTGAACTTGACCTCGAACTCGACGGGCATCCACGAGTTCGCTGCCACCTCGGGCGGGGCGGCCGTGACCAGCGTCACCCTGCCGGCCAACACCGCCGCGGTCACCGCCTACTACGGCGACGAGACGGCCGGGACGCCCACCATTACGGCCACGAACGGCACGATCTCCGGCACGGCGACCGTGACGATCACCGCCAAGACGACCGGTGACACCCTCAGCCTCGTCTCGGGCAGCGGGCAGAGCGCGACCGTGGGTACGGCCTTCACCAACACGCTAGTGGTCAAGGACGTCGACCAGTACGGCAACTCGGTCCCGGGCGTGACGGTGACCTTCACGCCCCCGACCACTGGCGCCTCGGGCACCTTCACCACCTCGGCCACGGCGGTGACCGGGTCCAACGGCCAAGCCACCTCGAACACCTACACGGCCAACACGACCGCCGGCGGCCCCTACAACGTGGTGGCCTCGGCTCCCGGTGCCACCCCCACGATCAACTTCTCGATGACCAACCTCGTCGGGGCGGCCCACACGGTCACGGCGACCTCGGGCACCAGCCAGAGCGCGACGGTGGGGACGGCCTTCACCAACAAGCTGGTGGCCACGGTCACCGACCAGTACGGCAACCCGGTCTCGGGCGTGACGGTGACCTTCACTCCCCCGACGACTGGCGCCTCGGGCACCTTCACCACCTCGGCCACGGCTGTGACCGGCTCCAATGGCCAAGCCACCTCGAACACCTACACGGCCAACACGACCGCCGGCGGGCCCTACAACGTGGCGGCCTCGGCCACCGGCGCCAGCTCGGCTTCGTTCCCCGAGACCAACCTCGCCGGGGCGGCCCACACGGTCACGGCGACCTCGGGCAGCGGACCAGAGCGCGACCGTCAGCACGGCCTTCACCAACCCGCTGGTGGCCACGGTCACCGACCAGTACGGCAACCCCGTCTCGGGCGTGACGGTCACCTTCACGCCCCCGGCCAGCGGCGCCTCGGGCACCTTCACCACCTCGGCCACCGCGGTGACCAACGCCAGCGGTGTGGCGACCTCGAGCACCTACACGGCCAACACGACCGCCGGGACCTACAACGTGGTGGCCTCGGCCACCGGCGCCACCTCGGTGAACTTCTCCGAGACCAACACCGCTAAGACGACCGGTGACACCCTCAGCCTCGTCTCGGGGGGCGGACCAGAGCGCGACGGTGGGTACGGCCTTCACCAACCCGCTGGTGGTCAAGGACGTCGACCAGTACGGCAACCCGGTCCCGGGCGTGACGGTGACCTTCACGCCGCCGACGACTGGCGCCTCGGGCACCTTCACCACCTCGGCCACGGCTGTGACCGGGTCCAACGGCCAAGCCACCTCGAACACCTACACGGCCAACACGACCGCCGGGGACCTACAACGTGGTGGCCTCGGCCACCGGCGCCACCACGGTGAACTTCTCTGAGACCAACACCGCCGGGACGCCCAGACCGTCACGGCGACCTCGGGCACCGGCCAGAGCGCGACGGTGGGAACGGCCTTCACCAACAAGCTCGTGGCCACGGTCACCGACCAGTACGGCAACCCGGTCTCGGGCGTGACGGTCACCTTCACGCCGCCGGCCAGCGGGGCCTCGGGCACCTTCACCACCTCGGCCACCGCGGTGACCAACGCCAGCGGTGTGGCGACCTCGAGCACCTACACGGCCAACACGACCGCCGGGACCTACAACGTGGTGGCCTCGGCCACCGGCGCCACCTCGGTGAACTTCTCCGAGACCAACACCGCTAAGACGACCGGTGACACCCTCAGCCTCGTCTCGGGGGGCGGCCAGAGCGCGACGGTGGGTACGGCCTTCACCAACCCGCTGGTGGTCAAGGACGTCGACCAGTACGGCAACCCGGTCCCGGGCGTGACGGTGACCTTCACGCCCCCGACCACTGGCGCCTCGGGCACCTTCACCACCTCGGCCACGGCGGTGACCGGTCCAACGGCCAAGCCACCTCGAACACCTACACGGCCAACACGACCGCCGGCGGCCCCTACAACGTGGTGGCCTCGGCCCCCGGTGCCACCCCCACGATCAACTTCCCGATGACCAACACTCGCCGGGACGGCCCACACGGTCACGGCGACCTCGGGCACCAGCCAGAGCGCGACGGTGGGGACGGCCTTCACCAACCCGCTGGTCGCCACGGTCACCGACCAGTACGGCAACCCGATCTCGGGCGTGACGGTGACCTTCACTCCCCCGACGACTGGCGCCTCGGGCACCTTCACCACCTCGGCCACGGCGGTGACCGGGTCCAACGGCCAAGCCACCTCGAACACCTACACGGCCAACACGACCGCCGGCGGCCCCTACAACGTGGTGGCCTCGGCCACCGGCGCCACCTCGGTGAACTTCTCCGAGACCAACACCGCCAAGACGACCGGTGACACCCTCAGCCTCGTCTCGGGCAGCGGGCCAGAGCGCGACGGTGGGTACGGCCTTCACCAACGCGCTGGTGGTCAAGGACGTCGACCAGTACGGCAACTCGGTCCCGGGCGTGACGGTGACCTTCACGCCCCCGACCACTGGCGCCTCGGGCACCTTCACCACCTCGGCCACGGCGGTGACCGGGTCCAACGGCCAAGCCACCTCGAACACCTACACGGCCAACACGACCGCCGGCGGCCCCTACAACGTGGTGGCCTCGGCTCCCGGTGCCACCCCCACGATCAACTTCTCGATGACCAACCTCGTCGGGGCGGCCCACACGGTCACGGCGACCTCGGGCACCAGCCAGAGCGCGACGGTGGGGACGGCCTTCACCAACAAGCTGGTGGCCACGGTCACCGACCAGTACGGCAACCCGGTCTCGGGCGTGACGGTGACCTTCACTCCCCCGACGACTGGCGCCTCGGGCACCTTCACCACCTCGGCCACGGCTGTGACCGGCTCCAATGGCCAAGCCACCTCGAACACCTACACGGCCAACACGACCGCCGGCGGGCCCTACAACGTGGCGGCCTCGGCCACCGGCGCCAGCTCGGCTTCGTTCCCCGAGACCAACCTCGCCGGGGCGGCCCACACGGTCACGGCGACCTCGGGCAGCGGCACAGAGCGCGACCGTCAGCACGGCCTTCACCAACCCGCTGGTGGCCACGGTCACCGACCAGTACGGCAACCCCGTCTCGGGCGTGACGGTCACCTTCACGCCCCCGGCCAGCGGCGCCTCGGGCACCTTCACCACCTCGGCCACCGCGGTGACCAACGCCAGCGGTGTGGCGACCTCGAGCACCTACACGGCCAACACGACCGCCGGGACCTACAACGTGGTGGCCTCGGCCACCGGCGCCACCTCGGTGAACTTCTCCGAGACCAACCGGGTGCCCCTGACCGCCTCGAGCGTCGCCTCGGGGACGGGGACCACCTCCGTCACGAGCAGCACGTTCGCCCAAACCAGCGGCAATACCTACCTGATCACAGCGTACGAGTCCTCCTCGGGCAATGGAACGCCGACAACACCGACGCCAACGGTCACCGGCGGCGGAACACCGACCGCGATCGTGACGAACAACTTCGGTGGCACCACGTCTCCCAACTGCAATGCCAACCGCTGCTACGAGTGGGCCTGGTGGTACAACGCCAGCACCACGAATGCCTCCGCCACCGTTGCTCTGACCTTCAACAACACCCCGCAGGCCAGCGTGGTGGACGTAGTCGCCCTCAGCGGGAACAGCACGACCACGCCGATCGTGACCACGAGCACGACCACGGCATCGAGCACGAGCTCGACCACGATCACCGGGGACACCGCGAATGCCCCGGCGAGCGGTGACATCACCCTGCAGCTCTTGGCCAGCGATAACGAGATCGGCGCGAGCGCCGTCACCTGGAGCCCTGCCAGCACGAACCTGTACTTCCACAATGCAGCGACCAATACGGGTGGCGCCTCGCTGCAGGTGAACTCGGCCAGCCCCGGCCAGCAGAACGAGTCAGCCAGCGCGTCCGGCTTCGGCAGTAGCCAGGACTGGGGCACCATCGCACTCGAGATCGGACACGCGTGATGCGAGCGACGAACAACTTCGGATCGTCCCAGGTGCCCGGTCGGACCTCGCGGAACGCTCGCGCCATGGGCGCTGCTGCGCACCAACTGCAGGCTTTGATCTCGCGTCGTTCCATACGCCCGACCCCAGGCGATAACCCACACGGAGACGAGGCCGGGGCCGTCCTCATATTGGCACTGGTCTTCCTGGTGGCGGTGAGCCTGATCGTCACCGGAATAATGACCTGGTTGGGAACGAGCCTGACAGATACCACGGTGTTCTCGAACGAGAGGAATCTGGAGAACGCGGCCACGAACGCCGTGAACCTGGCCATCCAGAACACCCGGTACTCGTTCGATCCTTACAGCTTGCTCGACGCGGCTTCGCCTCAGTCCTGCTTGTCTCCGCCTGTCCCCGTGACAGGTCAGCAGAGTTCCATCGCGGTGTACTGCAGCATGGTCTGGCAACCCAACACGTCGACCGCATATTCACTTGACCAGACCGGGTACACCCGTGTCATCACCTATTCCGCCTGCCTCAGCGGTGGATCGGCCGCGGCATGTGCGGCCCAGCCCCTCCTTCAAGCTGTCGTGGGATACGACGACAACCCGGCCGGGACCGTGGCCCCCTCAGTCAATCCCACCCCGTGCGCGACAATCCAATCAGGTGGCAGCTGTGGCGAGAGCATGACGCAATTGAGCTGGCAGTGGAACCCGGTGGTTCCGGTTGTCAGCTCGATCAGTCCCGCGTCCGGACCTCCACCCGCGTCTGGCCCACCAGCGGGTGGCACCACGGTCCAAATCAACGGCACTGGTTTCGTCAGCGGCGAGACGGTCAATTTCCTTCAGGAATCCGGCGGCACCCCTGTAGACCCTTCGAACGTCCATGGGTACAACCCGCCCGTTTCGGCCACCGTCGCGTCCAATCCTCCGGCGACGTGCGCCCTTCCGACCTGTCTCCAAGCGGTCACGCCGGCCGTGGTGTCCGGAGCTTCCTACTTTGTGACGGTCACCACTCCTGGAGGTACCAGCGCCTTCTCGGCAGTGTTCACCTACACCCCTGTCCAACCAGTGGTGGCCGGGCTCGCAGGCTCGGTGACGGGCGGTTCCGTCACCGGATATAACACGGTGACAATCGAAGGCACCAACTTCTGGGCGCCGAGCAGCGGCTTCCCTGTCCTGGTCTCTTTCTGCTCCACCGCGGGGGGATCGTGCATCGCGAGCCCAAGCAATACGAACAATGGCGTGGTGGTCACGCCACCGGCGAGCGGTTCGCAGTATGCGACGATCACCGCACAGTCACCTCCAGTAGGTCCCAGTGGTGTCGGGAACTACTACGTCCAGGTCCAAGTCGACAACATCAACAGCGCGCTGACGAGTGTGGCCGCTCCCGGTTCGGGTCTCTCCGCTCCTATTTTCACCTATAGCGTTCTGGTACCCATCATCACGAGCGTGGCCCCTCAGACTCCAGTGGCGGCCGGCGGCTCAATCACCATCAACGGATACAACTTCGTGACCGGCGTCACCGTGGGCTTCTGCCCGGTCACGAACACCGCCCCCTATTACTCCGCTTCATGCGTCGCCGCAGGGGGGAACGTCGGGGGACCGACGGCCGTCACCCCTGTGAGCACGACCCAGATTGTCGCCACGGTGCCGAACCTTGGGGGGGCCTCCGGGACGGTGTACTTCCCGATCGTCGCGCTCCCCCCGTACAGCGGGGCGGACCAACCGGGGAACCCCTACAACGAACCTGCTGACGAGTTCACGTATTCCTAGCAACCCGCCTCAATGCAATCGCGCAGACGTCATGGTGGATCCACCGAGGAATCTCAGCCTTCGCTCGGTGCCGGCCCGGCCAGGACGTGGCCCTATATCGACGAAGGAGCGACATGCATGAGCAGCAGCCCTGCCACTGCAGCGATCCTGGCGTTGTCACGTTTTTGTTCGTGCAGGTCAGACGTCAGTGACTTTAGGAACCCGCCGAGTCGGCCGATAGTAGATCCGGGCGGCGACCGCCCGTGAACTATCAAAGCCCCTGTTCAGGCGAAAATTTTTTGGGTGGGGTTAGGCGGTCCCACCATGGAGCGGACAATGAGAAATTGGCGAACTGAGGTCCAAACCTCCATGGCGCTCCATGGCGCCACGACCCGCCTTGGGCATCTCCAGCTCCGATGGGCAGTTTCAGCGTCGGGCGGCGGGACCGAGACCAGGAAGAGGAACCGTGGCACGTAATCGGGGGGGCCACGCCAAGGTGCGCAGATCGGCTGTCGCGACGGCGATTCCCAGCCAGAACGGGTCGAGCAACGGATCGGCGCCCCAGGTAACGGCGGCGCCCCAGGTTGACCGAGTCGCGACCGAGCACATGGAAAGGGTTCTGCTTCATCGCAATCTGTTGACTCAGGACCAGATCGATGAAGTCCTCGCCGTCGATCCCGTCGGCGCGGACTTCGGAAACCTGCTCGTCAGTCTGGGATTGCTGGCAGAGCACGACCTGACAGACGTGCGTGCGGAAATCACCGGGCTTCCGGTCATCGACCTCAGGCAAGTGGACCCCGAACCCGAAGCACTTGCCCTCATCCCGGATGCATTGGCCCGCGAGCACCTTGTGATCCCTATCGCACTCGACGAGGTCGGTCTTCACGTGGCGATGGCCGACCAGCCGTCGCCTGAGCTGGGGTTACTTCTCGCCGAGACGAGTGGGACCGCCATTCGTCCGATGCTTGCGCCGCTCTCGGAGATCCGCCACGCCATTGAGAACAACTATCGGGCCATCAGAGGCCTTGATCATCTCGTCCAGGTATTTGAAGCCGTAGAGGTCACCCGGAAACGGAACGTCGATACGACGAGCGTGACCCCTGAGGCAGTAGTTGACGATGCGCCCGTCGTCCAAGTGGTCGGGCGCATCCTGACTCAGGCCATGCGCGACCGCGCATCGGACATTCATATCGAGCCGTCGGAACAGGGGATCAGGGTTCGCTACAGAATCGATGGTGCACTCAAAGAGGTCCTGACGCTCCCCTCGTCTATGGGCGTCGGCCTGATCAGCCGTATCAAGATCATGGCCGGCATGAACATCGTAGAGCGCCGGCGACCGCAAGACGGGCAATTGCGCACCGAGATCGACGGAAAGGACGTCGACGTCAGAGTTGCCACCGTCGCCACGATCTGGGGCGAGAAATGCGTCATGCGGGTGCTCGACAGGACACGCTCGGTGCTCCACCTGAGCGAACTTGGGATGCCCACGGAAGCAACTGAAACGTACTCCGAACTTCGTCCGCGCCCCGTTCGGCATGGTCCTGTGTGCCGGGCCGACCGGCAGTGGCAAGACGACCACTTTGTACGCAACCCTTTCGGAGATCGCCGACAGCACCCGCAACGTGATGACGATCGAGGACCCGGTCGAGTACGTCTTTCCCTCTATTAACCAGATCCAGACAAACGAACAGGCTGGACTGACCTTCGCTACAGGTCTTCGCTCCATTCTGCGACAGGATCCCGATGTCATCCTCGTCGGCGAGATCCGAGACGTCGAAACTGCTCGCATCGCAGTGCAGTCGGCCTTGACCGGTCACTTGGTCCTCTCTTCCCTGCACGCCACGGACTCCGTCTCCGCGCTCCACCGCTTTCTCGACATGGGCATCGAGTCGTTCCTGGTGGCATCTTCGGTCATCGGGATCGTCGGTCAGCGCCTCGTTCGACGGATCTGCCCTTCCTGCAAGGCTCCCTACACGCTCACCGATGCGGAACGAGCGTTCTACGAGGAGAGCGGCGGACCTGAGAAGCGCGATTTCGTTCGCGGCCAGGGTTGCAACTTCTGCAGCGGCACCGGCTATCAGGAGCGAATCGGGGTCTACGAATTGCTGCGGATCACACCCGAAATCAAGCGATTGGTGGTCGGATGGGCCACCCAGGACGAACTGCGGAGACTGGCAGAACGGCAGGGCATGCGTTCGTTGCGGCAAGAGGCGATCGATCTGGTCGCGGAGGACATCACGACGGTGTCCGAGGTCATCAGAAGCATCTACACGTTGTGAGAGTGAGGAGACTGCCATGACTACTTTGGAAAGCTACCGCTACAGCGCATTCGACGAGAACGGCAACAAGGTCAGCGGAACCGAGAAGGCTGCCTCAATGAGTGCGGCGCACCTCATGCTCATTCAACGCGGGCTTCAGCCGATCGACGTGAAGGAGCACAAGAGCATCCTCAAGTTCGAGATCACGAAGAAGACGGTCTCGCGCAAGGAGATCATGCACTTCTCGCGTCAACTCAGTGTCTTCGTAGAGGCGGGTATCCCGATCATGGAGGCACTCGAGTTGATCTCCGAAGAGACGACCGACAAACTCCTCAAGAAGGTCCTCCTCGACATGGTCGGCGAGCTCCAGGCCGGTGACACCTTTGCAGCCGCTGCAGCGGTCTCACCCCGAAGCATTCCCCCGGTACTACGTGGCCGTCCTCGAATCGGCAGAGCTGACCGGAACGCTCGACACCGTTCTCTTGGAGCTTGCCACATACCTCGAAACCGACATTGAAGCCCGTTCGGCAATAACGTCGGCGCTCATCTACCCGGCCGTGGTGGCGGTCATGGCCGTCGTCACCGTCATCATCCTGGCCACCTTCGTGCTGCCCAAGTTCACGAACGTTCTTCTCGTCGCTCAACGCGAAGCTCCCGCTTCCGACGCGCATGTTGCTGAGCGTCTCGAACTTCATCAGCACGTGGTGGTGGGCAATCGCTAGGAGTCATCCTGGTCACGGTCATCTCAGTCGTGGCATTGCGGCGCTCACGGCAGGGCCGGGCCTGGCTGGACTCGGTGTTTCTGAAGCTTCCCGTCGCGGGGAGCCTTCTCCAAGCGGCCATCGTCGAGCGGGTGTGCCGCGTCCTCGCGTCGCTGGTCACTGCCGGCGTCGACCTGCCCCGCGCAATGGCCGTCACGGCCGAGGCGTCCAACAACGCCGTGTACACCGACGGGCTCAACCACATCCGGGAGGAGATGATGGAAGGGAATGGTCTGGCTGCTCCACTCGCGGAGACCGGCCTCTTCCCGGCGGCCGCCCGCCAGATGTTCCGAGTCGGAGAGGAGACCGGGACGCTGGACAAGCAGCTCTCGACGGCGGCCGCCTTCTACCACCGCGAACTCGAGATCAAGGTCAAGCACTTCACAAGTCTGTTCGAGCCGGCCATCATCATCTTCATGGGCGTCATCGTCGGCTTCGTTGCGGTCGCGCTTGTCTCCGCCATGTACGGCATCTACCGGCAAGTCAACATCACCTGACGTCCATGCGCTTGGTCTGAGCGGGGTACCCCGATCATTGACGCCTGAGACGATCTCCTCTCCGGCCGAAAGAGTTCCTCGCAAATCGCTAAAGAGCGGTCCTTCTGGAGCCGATGAAAAGGGTGCGCTCCGATGTAGAAACTGGGCGCAGTATGAAGTGCATCAATAAACGGTCAATTCACCTGGTCACATAGTACTTATTTGCTTGAAAAAACATCCGATCAGGGTTATCATGGCGAGTCGCCAGGAAATGGCATCGTGGCGAAAAAGAGGGCCCGTCCGGGTTCCTCTTCCAGTGCACAGAGACGGGCAAGGCAAGCCCGACCAAGAAAGGCGGTATACCGCGTGTTTAAGTTGAGCGTCATCAAGAAATTATGGAGCGTCGAAAGTCAGGCGAGGCCAGCGAGTACGGCTTCACCCTGATCGAGTTGCTCATCGTCATCATCGTGCTCGGCATCCTCGCCGCGATCGTCGTCTTCTCCCTCAGCGGAGTGACCGGTCGAGAGCAAGCAGGCTGCGTGCACCACGGACGCGAAGTCGGTCGAGATCGCGGCCGACGCGTACCAGGCGGCGACAGCAACACCTGGCCTGACAACCGTTGGCGTGGCCGGACTGGTTCCGACTCTACCTGCACTCGGCGCCGCTCACCACCAACGGCTACACGATCGCCATCGGCGCCACCAACGTGACTGGTCGCTGTCAACGGTGGGACACCGACCGCCTTTAGCGACGCTACGGGCTGCCCGGCATCTCGTAGTAACAGATTAGATGCGACCCAAAGCGCCCGGCCCTCTGGGCCGGGCGCTTTGGCTTTCGCACGGACGACATTCACATCGAACGAAACGGAAGTGGCACTGTGAGGACTACAACGAACGAATCGACCCTTGGCTGCAGGTGCTCTGGGACAAGCAGGGTTCGGACCTGCTCCTCGTCAGTGGCTCGAAGCCCAGGGTCAGGGTCGACGGAGGCCTGCGGCCACTCGAGAGCGCGCCCGTGCTGACCGGCGCCGAAATCACCGAGCTCGTCCACAGCATGCTGACTCCCGACCAGAAGGCCATCCTCGAAGGAGCACCAGGACGTCGACTTCTCGCTCACCTGGCAGGACAAGGCCCGGCTGCGTGGCAGCGCGTTCCACCAGAGGGGCGAGTTGGCGCTGGCGCTTCGTATGATCCCTTCGACAATCCCGAGCTTCGAGGAACTGGGGCTGCCGCCGATCGCCGAATGGCTGGCCCGGCTCCCCCGCGGCCTCGTGCTGCTCACGGGCCCGACCGGGTCCGGTAAGTCGACCACCCTCGCCTCCATCATCGCTCGCATCAACGAGACGCGGGCACTGCACATCCTCACCATCGAAGACCCGGTCGAGTACGTGCACGATCACAACCTCTCCGCCGTCAACCAGCGCGAGATCGGCCTCGACAGCCCGTCGTTCGAACGGGCGCTGCGCTCCGCCCTCCGCGAGGACCCCGATGTCCTCCTCGTCGGTGAGATGCGCGACCTCGAGTCCATCCAGCTCGCGCTGACGCTGGCCGAGACGGGCCACCTGGTCTTCTCGACCTTGCACACCAACGACGCCGCCCAGGCGATCGACCGAATCATCGACGTGTTCCCCGCCTTCCGGCAGGAGCAGATTCGGGTCCAGCTCGCGGCCTCCCTGGGGGCGGTGATCGCCCAGAGGCTGGTGCCGCGGATCGGCGGCGGCATGGTGGCCGCCTTCGAGATCTTGGTGGCGAACAACCCGGTGCGGAACCTCATCCGGGAGGGGAAGACCAACCAGCTGCTCAACGTCATCACGACGAACCAGCAGGAGGGCATGTGCACGCTGGAGGCCAGCCTGGTCGAGCTGATCCAGAGCGACGTGGTCACCTACGATGACGCGATGGCCATCTCGGCGCACCCCAAGGAGCTCGAGCGCTTGCTGAGCCACCGGGGCGCCATGCTCTCGACTGCGTGAGCGGCGGATCCCCCTCACGCCGCGGTCCGAATCTGCCGTACTCGCTCGTGGCGGGGGTCACGCCCTGCCGAGGGGGGTGGCTGGTTGCCGCCGCCAAGCTCCAGGGCACCATCTTCGCCCCCGAGGACCCGGTCGCGGATTGAGACCTTCGTCGACGTGGTCGACATGCGCCCGTCGTACTCCATCATCGCCCTGAACGCCCCCGTGGGCGGCCTCGACCAGGCCCAGGCCGGCGGCCGAACCTGTGACCGGGAAGCGAGAGCCCTTCTGGGTCGGCGTGCGTCCGCCGTCAAGAGCGCACCGGTCAACGTGGATTCACCGGAGGGCACGGACCTCCTCCCGGACCATATCGATGCGATCAGCCGGACCCTTCTCCCCCGCTACCAGGAGGTCGCTCGCGAAATGGCGCCGTTTCGGCAGCGGACCATCTACGAGGTGAACGCCGAACTCAGCTTCTTCCAGCTGAACGAGGACGTTCCGATGCGGTGGTCGAAGCATTCGGAAAAGGGGATGGAGGAGCGGCGAGCCGCTGCTGGAGACGAAGATTCCCGGAGTGCTGAGGATCATCGACGCCGAGGTTCCGGGGGCCACTCCGTCTCACCTTCTCGACGTCGCCGCCATCCTCTGGACAGCCCGGAGGATCTTCGCCAAGGCGGGGCGTCCGCATCCCGAGTGATCCGGAGTGGGACGAGCAGGGCCTGCGGATGGAGATCGTTCGTTAGGACGTGTCCGGGGTCCGCACCACGCGACGAGCCTCAGATCGAGTAGTGGGTGAACGGTCGCAGAAGCTCGGGACCGGCGAACACCGCCACGGCGCATCCCGACGCCAGGAAGACGCCGTAGGGAATCCGGCTCTGGCGCTCCATGTGTTGGTCGCGATCAGAGCGATACCGACCACCGCGCCGATGAGGTTCGCGGCGAAGAAGCCCAAGCAGGACGTAGCCGATGCCCAGCCACCCCAGCGAGAGGCCCAGCACCAGGGACAGCCGCACGTCCCCGAAACCCAGGAGCCGTGGGACTGGCAAAGTTCAGCGCGAAGAACACGACGAACCAGCCGGCCGCGCAGATGACCCCGATCACGTAGTCGTGCCATTTGCCGGTCTCTGCCGCCGCCAGGAGCAAGAGGGCCGCCACCAGGACGGTCAGCGGGTAGACGATCTTCTTCGGCAGGAGCATGCGCTCGACGTCGATGCACGAGAGCGCCAGCAGCCCGGCGAAGAGGGCGAGGTAGGCGGGGAGATCCCACCGGTGGCCGAAACGGGCAGCCGTGCCGGCAAAGAGCGCGCCGCAGGCCAACTCAACCAGCGGATAGCGCACGGAGATCGGCGCCTGGCATCGCGACAGCGACCACGGAGCACAAGCCACGAGACCACCGGGACGTTGTCCCTCTCCCGGATCGGCGTGCCGCATGCCGGGCATGAGGAGCGAGGACGTGACGATTGACTCGTTTCTGGGCACCCGGTAGATGACGACGTTCAAGAACGAGCCAACCACAAGACCCAGGATGGCACACAATCCGATGAGCAACCCGAGCATGCCGGCGAGTTCTACAAGCCCGGTGAGATGGGTCATCCCGCTCACGCTAGTGGTCGGCCGTCATGTCCCGGTTGGACGTGCCGTGCCGTGATGCCGGCCACGCATCGGTTCGGTACATGATGCGTGGGCCCGTGTCACGTGACCTCGGCAGCAGGAGCCTCACTGAAACTGAGGCGCGCCGCCCTGCAGATCGTTGCGAGAATGACCGTGTGGTCGAGATCAGAGGCCCCGGCCGAACTGCCGATGGGGACGTTCGCTCGCAGGATCGATGACGCCGAGACCCGAGTCTCTCTTGAGTGTCCGCGTTGTCGGGTTGGCACATTCCTATTGTGGTGCGAATGGAAGGCCGACGGCTCTCGGAGGCGCAGGATGTCCCATCCTGGCAGCGCTGGCTGGACAAGCCCCAGTCGGGATTGGTGTGCCTGTCGGGTTGGATCATTTCTACCGCCATCTTCATCGGATCGGTCGCCCTCTTCGGCGGACCCACTCAGGCCGACGCGGTCGGAATCGCTCTATGGGACCTGGGCCATTGCCCACGGCAAGCTCGCCTGCGCGTACCCGCCCGCCGGCTCGGTCCCGGCGTCGCAGTTCTTTCCCTTCTACCAACCTCACCCTGGCGCACCACCCCTCTGGCCGCTCATTTCGGGCGGCTTGCGGCGCTGACGCGGATCGGCCACACGGTGTCGTTTCCCTCGCAGCAGGCCCTCGGAGCGAACTGCGTCAACGGTTATTACGGCATGTATCACTGGGCACAGAACTCCGCCGCCATCTTCCCGACCATCGGCCTGGGGTACTGGAGCTGGTTCGTGCTCCTTGCCGGCGTGGTCGCACTGCTGCGAGCGTCGGGTCGCGGCCACACTGGATGGGAGGCGTTCGGGGTCGTGTTCGTCGCCCTGGTCCCAATCGTCTGGATGCCCCTGCTCGACGAATTACCATCCGCAAGACCTCGTCGCCCTGGGACTCGTACTCGCCGGCACGGCGTGTGCCCTCCGCCGTGAGTGGGTCTGGGCGGGCGTGCTCGTTGGGCTGGCGGTCACCTCGCAGCAGTTCGCGCTCCTGGTCCTGGCGCCGCTGTTCGTGGTGGCTCCGGGGAAGCAGCGATGGAGACTTCTTGTCTCGTCCGGAGCCGTTGTGGCAGTGGTGTCGCTCCCCTTATCGTCGCGACGTCGGGAGGGCAATCCACGCTGTTCTCTTCGGAACAGGCGACTCCATGACGTTCGGCGGAACCGTCCTGTGGAATACGGGCCTGCGCGGGCCCGCTTTGGTCTTCTGCGCACGCATTCTGCCGATCCTGGTCAGCATGGCCATTGCGTTGTGGGCGTATCGGCGTCTGGGGTCCGGGGCGCTGGAACCGATTCCCCTCATCTCTCTCCTGGCGACTTCGCTGAGCCTGAGACTTGTCTTCGAGGAGGGCCTGTTCGGATACAAGTTCGTGGCGCTGGCCGTGATGCTTATCCTCCTCGCCATCGTTCGTGGACGGATCCGGGGCGGATTGGTGGCGTGGCTCGCATTGGCGACCCTGGCCTTCAACCCGATTCCGGCCGGCTATCCATCAATGCGCGGACATGGGGCGACCATGTGGCGGCGTCGCTTCCCTTGGTCTGCATCGTGGTGGTCCTTGTTTTCATCGCGCGGGATGCCGTGCACCGGCGGGTCCGCTGGTACCTCGTCGCCTGGTTCGTGATCGCGGCGTGGGCGTTTTTGCAATGGCCACTCTGGTCCGTGGATTCGATCCACTCGCGGCTCCCGTTGTGGTTCTGGCAGCTCGTCCTGTTGTCCACGGGGGTCGCGATGGCGGTCGGTCCCCTCATCCGTGCGGCTCGAGCCACCACCAGACCCCAGCAAACGGTCAGCTACGAGAACATGGCACGGTGAGCAGGTAATTGCCGTTGCCAGTGGTCGGGCATGGTGATCCTGCTGTCGGGAACCCCAACACACAACCAAGACGACAATTGATTCGCCAATAAGGCTTTCAACTCATTTATCCCCCCCAATGCGTCGATTTACCATTTGACCTGGGAAGTGGTTGCACGGCTCGTGAGCGACCGGTCAACCCAACGAGGGGGTTCCGACGAGATGACGCTCTCCAAGATGTTCGCCGACCAGGAGGCACAGACGTTCGAGGAGCGTCGTGCCGAGGTCGTCGCCATCGTCAGGTCGGCGTCTGATTTTGCTGGGGCCGACCGTGGGCTCCACGGTCTGTTTCTGGCCATGTGCGGCGCCGACAACGAGAAGGACTTCGACCTGGCCTACGACAAGCTGGCAAGGTCGCTCAGCGAGAACACCACGCGTTACCTGCAGTCCGTCTGACCCGGGCTCGACTCCCTCCCTCTGCTTCGGATCCGCCTTCGGATCCGCTGAGCACCCCGGCCGAACCGACCTGAAAAGGCGTTTTCAAGTGGCGGCGATCACTAGCTGTATTGACCGCGATCGATTTCAGTCGGCGTACCCGTCCAGGTGCGTCGAGTGCCACGCCCACGCCGACGACAGGATCTCGTCGAGGCCGAGCCGAGCCGTCCAGCCCAAGACGTCCTTCGCCCGCGCCGTGTCGGCGTAGAGCGCCACGGGATCCCCGGGACGGCGGGTGACCGCCTCGTAGGGAACCGGCCGCCCGATGGCCCGCTCGGCCGCCGCCAGCACCTCCATTACCGACGAACCCACGCCGGTGCCCAGATTCAGCACAGTGGTCTCTCCCCCACCCTCGAGATACTCCAGCGCTCTCACGTGCGCCTCGGCCAGGTCGATGACATGGACGTAGTCGCGGATCGCGGTCCCGTCCGGTGTGGGGTAATCCGTGCCGAAGACCTCCAGCGGCCCACGGCGCCCGAGGGCCGCCTTCATGAGGAGCGGCACCAGATTGATCGTGACGGTCCAGTCCTCCCCGATCGACCCGTCAGGCCACGCCCCGGCGGCGTTGAAATAGCGCAGGCTCACCGAGCGCAGGCCCAGGCATCGGTCGTACCAGCCCAGCGCTCTCTCGGTCATCGCCTTGCTTTCCCCGTAGGGGCTCTCCGGGTGGACGGGGGCGTCCTCCCCCACCGGAACCCGTTCGGGCGTCCCGTACACGGCACAGGTCGAGGAGAAGACGAGCCGGCCCACCCCGGCCCCGTTGAGCGTCTCCAGGAGCCTGGTACTGCCCGCCACGTTGTTGGCGAAGTATCGCTGCGGCTTGAACATCGACTCGCCGGGCGACTTGTAGGCCGCGAAGTGGATGACGGAGTCGATGCCGTACCGCTCGACCGCTTCCGCCACCGCCGTCGGGTCGCCGACCTCGCCTTCCACCAACGGGACATCACCGACGGCGGCCCGGTGCCCGAACTCCATCGAATCCAGCACGACGACCTCTCGCCCGCCCTCGTGCAGCAGGCGCACGGTCTGTGAGCCGATGTAGCCGGCACCTCCGGTCACCAGAACAGCCATCGCCAGAGTCTGCCCCACGCTTCGCGGTCGGCGAGACCGATCGACGCCAATCGTTCCTATCGGCTCAAGTGATTTGCTCATCGCCCGACGGCGGCGATTGCCCCAGCGCGACCCCTGTGCACGGTGCGACAGCCAACCCTGCGATGATGGTCTTGATGGCAGCGGACGACGACCTCGAGCCGATTGTGGACACCTCATCCGACGCGGAGGCAACGGACCCCGAGGTGTCCGGAGGCTTCGACCGTTGGCGCAAGGAGTCGGCGCTGGGTGCGGTCGGCACGGGCGTCGCCCGGGGGCTCCAAGCAGTCTTCGCGCCAGCGCGTCGACGAAATCGCCATTGTGGCGTCCGTCCCGGGCGAACCCCCGGACGCGGATCAGCGTCTGCAGGTCATCCTCGACCCCGATGACCCGACGAAGTCGGTCGCCATCATGCCAACGACCGCGGCGGACCCGCCTTCCGAGTAGTCGCGGAGAGGCAGGCGTTACGGCGCGCCGGCAATGCGGTGCCTGCCTGAAGCCTTGGGCTCGCCGCGACGGCCCTGCGTCCACGACTGATCGATCGTCCACTCCGGACTTGGGCGCAAGCCTCGCCACGGCCACCCTTTGTTGTCTGGGGGCGCGTCGTGCGTTGACTTTCCGGCCGATCCGGACTTACCATCCGGAGTATCGGACACGATGTCCGATACATCAGAGGAGCTGTCAACCCATGAGCACCCTGGCGGACGTCGCCCCCGTCGACCTCTCGGATTCCCGGTCCTACGTGGCCGGGGTCCCCCACGCCTGGCTGGCGCACCTGCGCCGGCACGACCCCGTCCACTGGCAGGACGAGCCCGGCGGCCCGGGGTTCTGGGTCGTCACCCGCCACGAGGACTGCGTCACCGTGAACCGGGACTACGAGCGCTTCAGCTCGGCCGCCCAGGGCACCATGCCCTTCGAGATGGGCGCGGACGAGATCGCCCAGCAGAGCCTGATGATGCTCAACATGGACCCGCCGCTGCACACCCGCTACCGGCGCCTCGTCAACAAGGGGTTCACGCCCCGCATGGTGCGCGACCTCGAGGAGAGCATCCACCGCTCCACCGACGCCATCATCGACGAGGTGATCGAGAAGGGCGAGGCCGACTTCGTGACCCAGATCTCGGCCGAGCTCCCGCTGCAGGTCATCGCCGAGCTGCTCGGCGTGCCCCAGGAGGACCGCCACCGCATGTTCGACTGGTCCAACCGCATGGTCGGCAACGAGGATCCCGAGTACCAGGCCGACGCCGAGATGGCCCTCAACGCCGCCATGGACCTCTACGCCTACGCGGCCGAGCTCTTCGGGAAGAAGCGGATCGACCCGCACGCCGACCTCATGAGCGTGCTCACCACCGTCGAAGTCGAGGGCGAGCGCCTGAGCGACCTGGAGCTCGAGCTCTTCTTCCTGCTGCTCACCGTCGCCGGCAACGAGACGACGCGCAACCTCATGTCCGGCGCCATGCACGCCTTCTTCCAGAACCCCGAGCAGTGGCAGCGCCTCGTCGAGGATCGCAGCCTCCTCCCGACCGCCGTCGATGAGATGCTGCGTTTCATCACTCCCGTCATGAACTTCCGCCGCACCGCCATGTCCGACCTCGAGCTCAGCGGCACCACGATCGCCGCCGGGGACAAGGTCGTCTTCTTCCACACGTCGGCCAACCGGGACGAGGACGTCTTCGCGGACCCCGACACCTTCGACATCGGGCGGGACCCCAACCCCCACATCGCCTTCGGGGGTGGCGGGCCCCACTTCTGCCTCGGCGCCAACCTGGCCCGCATGGAGATCCGGGTCATGTTCGAGCACCTGCTCGACCGCATGCCCGACATCCGCCCCGATGGGGAGGTGCAGCGCCTGCAGTCCCAGTTCATCAATGGCGTCAAGCACCTGCCCGTGGCGTTCTACCCCGTCCGCCCGCGTCGGTTCCTGAGCCGGCCGCCGGAAGCGAGGACCGATGACCCGGCGCGCGCCCGAGGCGATGAAGGAGGTCATCCGGGACTTCCGCCGCGACCAGATCATGGACACGGCGCGGAGCCTCTTCGGCGAGCGCGGCACGACCGACGTCTCCATGGACGAGATCGCGGCCGAGGCAGGCGTCGCCCGGTCGACCCTCTACGTCTACTTCGCCAACCGGGACGACCTGCTGCGGGCGTGCGTGCAGTCCATGTACGACCGCCTGCAGGACACGGTCGATCTCGTCGTGGCCGGGCGCGCGCTCGCCGCAGGATCGCCTGTGGGGGCTCGTCCTGGGCCTCCTCGAGCGCATCGACGAGAGCCCCGCCTTTTTCCGACTCGCCATGGCGACACAGGCCACCACCGCTGCTGAGGGATCGGCGGCCGTGGGGGGCGCCCTCATGCTGATCGGGCTCGACATGATCCGGGTGCTCGAGGAAGTGGTCGTGGCCGGCGTGGCGGCCGGCGACTTCCGGCCCGACCTCGATCCCGAGCGCGCCGTGGTCCTCATCGGCCAGCAGATCTACGGGGCGCTCTCGGTGCGGGCCGGCGAGCCGGACCCGATCCCGGCGCCCAAGGCCGCCGAGGAGATCTGCGACCTCCTGCGGCGCGGGCTGGGAGGATGATGACGTGAAGTTCGACCTGTGGGTGCCGACCGCGAGCCCGATGACCACCCCCGCGCTGCTCGACGCCGTGGCCGAGGGGGCCGAGGACCGGGGCATCGGGACCATCTGGGTGGGTGAGCACGTCGTGCTCTTCGAGCAGTACGACAGTGCCTACCCCTACGCCGACGACGGGCGCGTTCCCGGCCCCACCAGGCAGCGGGTTGCTCGAGCCGATGGTCACACTCACCTACCTGGCGGCGCGGACGTCCACGGTCCGGCTCGGCACGGCCATGTTGCTCCTCCCCCAGCGCAACCCCGTCTACACGGCCAAGGAGGTCAGCACCCTCGACTGGCTCTCGAACGGGCGGGTCGACCTCGGCATCGGCGTCGGCTGGCTCAAGGAGGAGTTCGACGCGCTCGAACGTGCCCTGGGAGCGCCGGGGCCGCCGGACCGACGAGTACCTCCAGGTGCTGCGCACGCTCTGGCTCGACGACACGTCCTCGTTCCAGGGCGAGGTCTACGACCTGCCCCCGTGCGAGATGTTCCCGAAGCCGGTGCAGCAGCCGCCCCCGGTCCACATCGGCGGCGAGACCCCGGCCGCGCTGCGCCGGGCGGCGCGCCTGGGGCAGGGCTGGCACACCTTCAACCGGTCGCCCGAGGAGTTGGCCGTCGGCCTGGCCGCACTCGACAAGGAGCTGGCGGCGGTCGGGCGCAGCCGCGCCGACCTGCGCATCACGGTCTGCCCCTACTTCAACCAGCTGACGCCCGATTGGGTGGAGCGCTACGCCGAGGTCGGCGCCGACGCGGTGGCCGCCCTCTTCTTCGCCTTCACGCCCGACGACGTCGCCCGGGCCTTCGACGACCTCGAGGCCTGCCGGGAGGCCGCCGCCCGCGCCGCCAGCTGAACGGGTCTTCATGACGGCACGATCCACGGGCGACGCGAGGTGCGCTGTGTGTTCGGGGCGGGCCACACCCGCTGCCTCTCGCCGCCCGTAGGCTTGACCCTTTGAACGTAGAGCCGGACCCCGCTCGGCCGAATCGGCCGGAGGAATGATCCGCTCACCCAGGTTTCATCCCTCGGGATGAGCACCGTCTCCTGCCCCCACCGGGGAGGCTGGAGAGGTGAGACCGGGGTGGTTGCCGACAGGGGCCCCAGTTCAGGCAGCACTATCATGGTCGTCCCGCCTGGGAACGAAGGATCCGATGGCCCCCAGCTCACGTCACCTGTACCCCGAGTGGCTCCGGCCCCGGAACCCCCGGGGTGGCACGGCGACCAGCGGGCGGCCGATCGTCAGGACGAGGGGACGTGGCGGGTCTGGGAATGGCTGCGCGCCTTCGACCGACGCTACGCCACCCTGGTCGACGTCGTCCTGGCGGCGGGGCTGTTCGTCCTGTGCTCGGGCTGGGTCATCGAGCGCCCGGCGACCGCTCCCAACCTCGTGGCTCGCGGCGGCCCTGATCTCCCCGCTGATCTTCCGGCGCCGGGCGCCCATGACCGTCTTCCTCGTCATTGCGGGGGTGGCGTTCGTCCAGTGGCTGGTCACCGGGTCCGGCTCTGGCCGACGTCGCGCTGCTCGTCGCGCTCTACACCGTCGCCCTCGAGTCGGAGTGGCCCCTCGTCACGGCGGCCGTCGTCATCCTCGAAGCCGGGGTCGTCATGGCCACGGTGCGCTGGGACCTGACCCGCAACAACGTCCATTCCTTCGTCTTCCTCACCGGACTGGTCTTCACCGCGCTGCTGGCCGGGGTGGTGGTACGGGCCCTGCGCAGCCAGCTCGACTGGCTGGCCGAGCGCGCCGAGCGGCTGGAGCTCGAGCGCGACCAGCAGGCGTCGCTGGCCGCGGTGACCGAACGGGCCCGCATCGCGCGGGAGATGCACGATGTGGTCTCGCACAACATCCAGGTGATGGTCACCCTGGCCGACGCCGCCTCCGCTGGCGCAGGCCTCGGACCCGGCCCGGGCGGCCGAGGCCATCCACGAGGTGTCGAGCACCGGACGCCAGGCGCTGACCGACATGCGGCGGATGCTCGGCGTGCTCCGCGAGGAGCCGGCGCCCGGCGGCACGGGCGGCAGCGGTGGCGCCCCGCCAACGGGAGCACGGCCGGCCCCCTGTTCGCCCCGCAGCCGGGCCTGCGCGAGCTCGATGCGCTCGTCGAACGGGTGCGGGGCACCGGCCTGGACGTCTCGATCCGGCGCGTGGGTGCGCCCTTCGAGGTCTCCGGCGCGGCCGGGCCTGACCGTCTACCGCGTGGTGCAGGAGGCCCTGACGAACGCGCTCAAGCACGCCGAGGGGCCCACCGCGGTGGAGGTGCGCCTGGCCTTCGCCGATCCCGACGTGTCGGTGCGGATCACCGACGACGGCCGGACCACGGTGGCGGTGCCGGCGTCGGCGCGGGGCAGCGGCAGCGGCGGCACCAGCGGCGGCGGCGCGGCCAACCGAAACGGCGCACCGCAGCACCGGGCGGTGGCCACGGGCTGGCCGGCATGGCGGAACGGGCGACGCGCGTTCGGCGGGACGCTCAGGGCCGGGCCGCGCCACGACGGGCGGCTGGGAGGTCGAGGCCATGCTGCGCGAGTGCAAGGCGCCCACCCCCGCATGACCATCCGGGTGGTGCTGGCGGACGATCAGGCGTTGCTGCGCAAGGGCTTCCGCATGATCCTCGAGGCCGAGGAGGGCGTGGAGATCGTCGGCGAGTCGCCCGACGGCGCCGACGCCGTGCGGCTCGTCGAGCTCTACCGGCCCGACGTCGTGCTGATGGACGTGCGCATGCCCGTCCTCGACGGGATCGAGGCCACCCGGGCCATCGCCGCGTCGGCGGCGGGCGAGGAGACCCGCGTCCTCATCCTCACGACCTTCGACCTCGACGAGTACGCCTTCAGCGCGCTGCGGGCGGGCGCCAGCGGGTTCCTCCTCAAGGACGTCCCCCCGGCCGAGCTCGTCTCGGCCATCCGGACCGTGGCCCGGGGCGACGCGGTGGTGTCGCCCCGCATCACCCGGCGCCTGCTCGAGGAGTACGCCGACGACGCTGCCCGACCTCTCGGCCGATGCCCACGGTGCCGACGCGGGAGGCGGCGGCGCGCCGAGAACCCGGCGCTGGCCAGCCTGACCGAGCGCGAGCGCGAGGTCCTGCTCGCCGTGGCCGACGGGCTGTCGAACGCGGAAATCGCCGAGCGCCTCTACGTCTCCGAGGCCACCGTCAAGTCCCACGTGGGACGCCTGCTGGCCAAGCTCGGGCTGCGCGACCGCGTGCAGGCCGTGGTCTTCGCTTTCCAGTCCGGGCTCGTCCGGCCCTGAGCCCTGCGGACGCGCACCCATAGGCTCTCTGCGTGGCTCCCGTGGCGTCCCCCGACACCGAATTCGGCGCGTTCAGCGACTCGGGACCCTGGAACATCGACCCCGAGGCGCTGGCCTGGCGCCATGGCCTGGCCGGGGTGCGGGCCCGGCTCACCGCGTCGCTCCCCGCGCCTGACCCGGACGGCGCACCCTGCCGCCCGTGCGGAGGCTGGGAACCACGCGTGCGCCACGTCGGCGGCGCGCTGGCGCTGTGGTACGTGCGGGAGCGCCGGCGCGGCGGCACGGACTCCATCGCCGGCATCTCGCGGCGGCTGCGCGTGGCGGCCGAGAAGCTCGGCCCGACCTACATCAAGCTGGGCCAGATCATCGCGTCGGGCGACGGCGTCTTCCCACCCGAGCTGGTCGCCGAGTTCAAGTGGTGCCGCGACCAGGTCACCGCCCGAACCATGGCCGGTCGTCGAGCAGGTGCTGACCGAGGAGCTGGGCGGCCCCCTCTCCACGGCCTTCGCCTCGGTCGAGCCCACCCCGCTCGCCGCCGCCTCCATCGCCCAGGTCCACGCGGCCACCCTGCGCGACGGCACCCCGGTGGTGGTCAAGGTCCAGCGCCCGTCGGTGTCGACGCGGGTCCACCAGGACCTCGCCGTCATGGCCTGGCTGGCCCCCCACCTGGTCGGCCGGATCCCGGTCGCCGCGCTGGCCAACCCGCCCGCCCTGGTGGAGCTCTTCGCCGAGACGATCGTGGAGGAGCTCGACTTCCGGCTGGAGGCCGAGAACATGCTCGATATCGCCGCCACCTTCGCCGCGCTCGACCAGCGCGACTTCGTCGTGCCCCGGCCCCACCCGACGCTGGTGACGCGCCGCATGCTCGTCATGGAGCGCCTCGACGGCTTCCACTTCGGCGACGTGGACGGGCATGCAGGCGGCCGGCATCGACACCGAGGCGGTCGTCCGGGCCGGCATGATCGGCTTCTTGGAAGGGCGCGCTGTTCTACGGCATCTTCCACGGGGACCTGCACGGCGGGAACCTCTTCGTGCTGCCGTCGGGGAAGACCGCGCTGTTGGACTTCGGCATCACGGGCCGGCTGACCGAGGCCAAGCGCCTGGCCCTGCTCGCGCTGGTGGTCGGCGCCTCGAACGCGGACATCCCCGCCCAGGTGGGTGCCCTGCGCGACCTCGGTGCCTTCCCCGGCGAGCTCGACGTGCAGCACGTGATCGACGTGCTGGGACTGGACCGGCCCCCGGTGGACCCGACGGCGCTGACCGCCGACGAGCTGGTCGCCGAGATGCAGCACTCCATCAAGACCCTGCTCGGGATCGGCGCCCGCCTGCCGAAGGAGCTCATGCTCTTCGTGAAGAACCTGATGTTCCTCGACGGCGCCATCGCCACGCTGGCACCCGACCTCGACCTCTTCGCCGAGGTCGAGGCGATCGCGCTGCTCTTCGCCGCCAAGCACGGCGAGCAGATCATGGCGCAGCTCGGCCTCGAGCAGGCCGACGCACTGGGCGCCGGACATGGCGGGGATCAAGGCGGGCTTCGGCCTCGACGAGTCGACCGAGGGCCTCACGCACCGCGAGATCCAGGCCCGGCGGGCCCAGGTCCGCGAGAAGTTCGACGGGCGGGGCCGCCCGGGCGCGGCCGAGCCCGCAAGTAGCCCGCCGCACGGCAACTGCCGCGGCGTACGCGTGAGGGTCGCGCACATGGCCGCTCCGGCGATCCAGGACCAGATCCCCGACAACCACTGCTGGGGGTGCGGGGCCGACAACCCGCAGGGCCTCCACCTCAAGAGCTTCTGGGACGGCGAGCAAGCGGTCGCCCGCTTCCTCCCGGATGCCGCCTTCGCCGCCGGCCCGCTCCACGTCCTCAACGGCGGCATCATCGCCACGCTGCTCGACTGCCACGGCGTCTGCGCCGCCATCGCCCGGGCGTACGACGACGAGGGGCGCGCCATCGGGAGCGAGCCCGAGATCTGGTGCGCCACGACGTCCATGACCGTGGAGTACCTCCGCCCGACTCCCATCGGCGAGGAGGTCGAGCTCACCGGACGGGTGCTCGAGGTGGAGGGCCCGTCCACCGCCGTCGGCGTGCGTGCTGTCGTGCGCGGGGAAGGAGCGGGCCCGGGCGACCGTCCGCGCCGTCCGCGTGCCCGCATCATGGCGCCACGGAGCGGCCTGAGCCCGTCCCGCCCGGCGGGCCGGCACCTGGGTGCGAGGCTGGGGGGATGGGCACCATCCGGGCACTGCGCACCGACGACTGGGACGACTGGACGGGCCCTCTGGGGCGGCTACCTCGCCTTCTACCGGGCCGAGCTGCCCGACGCCACCTCCCGGGCCACCTTCGACCGCCTCTGCGCCGGTGACGACGGCATGTTCGGCCTGCTGGCCGTCGACGACGCCGGGCAGGGCATCGGGCTGGCCAACTGCGTCGTGCACGCCTCGACCTGGTCCCGGCAGCCCACGTGCTACCTGGAGGACCTCTTCGTGGCGCCGGCGGCCCGGGGGCACGAGGTCGGGCGGGCCCTGCTCGAGGCGGTCAAGGAGGCCGGCACCGAGCGGGGGGCGGACCCGGTCTACTGGCACACCCAGCAGTACAACGGCCGGGCCCGCTCCCTCTACGACCAGGTGGGGCGGTCCACGTCGTTCGTCGTCTACGAGATGTAGGCGGACGGGGGGTGCCCGGCGGCCGGTGGAGCGCCGGCGGGCGCCTGTCACAGCAGTTCCCTAGGGTGTCGGCCATGCCTCCCGCGCGCCGCCCGGATCCCGGCCCCCTCGCGGGCCGGACGGTAGGGTTCGACCCGATCCCCATGCCGGCTCGCCGTCGCACCGCGACCTCCAATTTCGGCGTCGGGCGCCGCGAATCGCACGTGGCGGACGCCTTCTACGCCCGCTTCGAAGCGCCGGAGCTGAGCGCCGACGAGCACGTGAACCCGCACGAGCCCGGTGTCTCGTGCCTGTGCGGCGATGCCCGCCGGATGGAGGCGGTGGCCGACGACTCGGTCGCCCTCGTCGTCACCTCGCCCCCCTACTTCGCCGGGAAGCAGTACGAGGAGGAGCTCGACCGCGAGGGGGTGCCCGGCTCCTACATCGAGTACCTGGCGTTGCTGCGCGACGTCTTCGCCGAGTGCAAGCGCGTGCTCGAGCCGGGCGGCCGCATCGCGGTCAACGTGGCCAACCTCGGTCGCAAGCCCTACCGCAGCCTGGCCGCCGACGTCATGACCATCCTGCAGGACGACCTGCACCTGCTGCCCCGGGGCGAGATCGTGTGGCAGAAGGGCGAAGGGGCCAGCGGCTCCTGCGCCTGGGGCTCCTTCCGCTCCGCCGCCAATCCGGTGCTGCGCGATGTGACCGAGCGCGTCATCGTGGCCAGCAAGGGGCGCTTCGGACGGGCCCGCAGCCCCAAGGAGCGTCGCCGGGCCGGGCTGCCGCACGAGAGCAGCATCGGGGCCGACGACTTCATGGCGCTGACGCTCGACGTGTGGGACATCCCGCCCGAGAGCGCGGTGCGGGTGCGTCACCCGGCGCCCTTCCCCGTCGAGTTGCCCCAGCGCCTGATGGAGCTCTACACCTATCGTGGCGATCTCGTGGTCGACCCGTTCGCCGGGTCCGGTTCCACGCTCGGTGGCGGCGCGTCCGCAGCGGGCGTGACGCCGTCGGCTACGACCTCGACCCCGCCTACGTCGAGCTGTCCCGCCGCCGCCTGGCGACGAGGCGCAGACCGGCGACGGCGGCTGCGTGCCTGGAGACGGTGCGGCTGGAGACGGTGCGGCTGGAGACGGGACGGTGGGCGACGGTGCGTCCGCCGCCACCGTGGCCCGGGCCGCGCTCGAGGCCGCCGGGTTCGCCGACGTGCGGCCCAACCGCCGCCTGCGCGGGCTGGGCCTGGCGGTCGACTTCACCGGCACCGACGCACAAGGGCGGACGTGGTACTTCGACGTCGCCGGGCCGAACTCGGCCTACCGGGGCGGCATGGCCCGCTCCGAGACGGTCTGGCGGGCCCTCGGCCGGGCCCACGTGATGGCCGCCGGCGGCCATTCGCCGTTCGTCGTGCTCACCACCCAGCTGCCCCGGCCGGGCACCGAGGCGGACCGCGCCCTGCGGGCGCCCGGGCCGGGAGGGATCTTCGACGCGGTGGACCTCCTGTCCGCCGACGCCCGGGCTCGGCTCGCCACGTACGCCGGCGGACGGTGCGGGTCCCCCGGGGTGGGGTTCTGGTCGGCCGCCGACGTGGCGCCCGGCGCCGTCTGACCGTGGGCCTGGCTGACCATGGGCGCCGTCGTCGCCTGCGCGGTGGTACGCGACGACCCGCCGCGCGTGTTCGTCGCCGAGGACCTCGAGACGCTGAACTGGGTCCTGGCCTGCCAGCTGGTGGCCAAGACGCCCGGGCGCGACCTGCCGCCCGGCGAGCGCGCCGCGTTGCGGCAGGCCTTGCGCGAGGAGCGGTGGGGCGACGCCGTGTTCGCCTTCATCGCCCGCACGGGGATGGCGGTCGACGTGTACGAGAGCACCGAGCTGCATCTCGCCGCGGAGGCCGCCGTGGGGCCACTGGAGCTGCAGCTCACTCCCCTCTTCGCCGAGTAGCCGGCGCCCGGCCGGGGCGCTGTCCCGCGGTGGGAGGATGCGTCCGTGCCGAGCGACCGCACCACGGTGACCGAGCTCGGGACCGGTCTCGGCATGCTGGGGGCGGCCGGTATCGACGAGGCCCTCCGGTCACGCCCGGGGGTGATGCACAGCCTGTCGCCGGAGATGTGGGATCGCCTGGACCGCTTGCGCGGCGGCGGCGCCTACGACGCGGAATTCCACGCCGCCTGGGCGAACGGGCAGGCCTTCCTGACCGCCGCCGACGGCCTCCGGCGGCCGCCTGCCCCAGGTCGTCGAGTGGAAGGGCACCGGCCGCGCCCCCGGCGACGAGGTGGCGCCCATCGACCTGCGCGTCGATCACGTCTACCTGGTGAGCTGCAAGTACCTCTCGAACATCCTCTTCAACGTCTCCCCGACCAGCGTTTTCGACTCGCTCCTCTTCGGCGGGCAGGGCCGGGGGGGTCGGGCGGCGCGGGACGTCGGCGCCGACTGGTACGCCGAGGTGGCACCGGCCGAGTACCAGGCCCTCTACGCAGCCGTGCGTCTCGCCGCTCGTGGCGTCGAGGGCGGGGCGTCGTCGCCCCCATCGAACCCGTCGGCCCGTCCGGAGCGACCCGGTCACGCGCCCACTGTCGTGGCACTCCCCGGACTCGGCGCCGCCGCCGCTGTCGGGGTGCCCACGGCGGGTCCACTTCGGAGCAACGAGGGCCGGGGCGCAGTGCCGCACGACCTGCCGCTCCGCGCCGTCGATCTCACCGTGCCGCAGCGCGAGGCGCTGCGGCACTGGCTCCGTCCCGGCTGGCCTCCGGGCGCCAAGGACCTCTACGCCACCCTGTCGGGCGCCGTGGCCCGGGCGTCCGTTCGCCGCTGGGAGGCGGCCATGGACGACCGAGGCGGTACCGGTGAGGCCATGCTCTGGCGGCTCCTGCGCATCGGGAGTGCGCCCTACTTCGTGCTGGGCTCCTCGGCGGACCGCTCGCTGCGGCTCCGCATCGCCACCTCCTGGGACTGGCGCCAGCAGTTCCAGCTGATCGCCATCACGATGGAGGGCCAAGCGGGCGGCCAGCCCCGGGTGGGTTGGGAGGCCGTCGTGCGCGACCGGGCCTCCCACGAGGTGCACCCAGTGGTGGGCCACATCGAGGTGCGCTGGAGCCATGGCCGGTTCGGCGGGCTCCCCGAGGCCAAGGGCTACCTCGATACGTCGCACCACGCCGTCCCTGGGTATTTCACCCTCCGATGAGCGACTTCGACCCTGCGGCCTTCACTCCCCCACTGCGTGTCCCCGAACTCGCCTCACCGCCGGTCGTGCTGCGCCCCTACGCGGTCTCTGACCTCGCCATGGTGCGCCAGGCCGCGGCCGATCCGCTCATCCCCTCCATCTCGTCCGTGCCCCGGACCTATACCGACGACTCGGGCCGGGCCTTCATTGAGCGCCAGCGCGCCCACGACGCCGAGGGCGACGGCTACTCCTTCGTCATCGCGCCCGAGGCCGTTCCGCAGGCCGGCATCGGGTCCATCGGGCTGTGGCTGCAGGAGATCGAGAGTGGGCGCGCCTCCATCGGCTACTGGCTCGTCGCGGGCGCACGGGGGCAAGGCCTCGCCGCGTACGCCCTGCGCGCCGTGGTCTCGTTCGCGTTCGGCGCGCTGGCCATCCCGCGCCTGCATCTCTTCGTGGAGCCCTGGAACGTGGCGTCGGCCCGGACGGCCGAAGCAGCAGGCTTCAGCCGCGAGGCGACATTGAGGGGCTGGGAGCGCATCGACGGAGAGCAGCGCGACGCCGATTGCTTCGCCCTCCTGTCCTCCGAGTGGGCACAGCAGCACTGACGGGAGCGCACCCGTGCGCGCCCTCTGCGAGACTGCCCCGGTGTTCAGGCATGGCCATGAGGACGCGGAGATCGCCGAGCGCATCGACCACCTGATGGTCGCCGTGTTCGCGCCGGACGACGACGAGCGCCTGGACACCCTGACCCGGGACGTCGCGGCGGACCTGGTCTACGTCACCCCGGAGGCGGTCTTCGAGGGGCCCGCCGGCCTGAGCGAGGCGTTCGCCCCGTATCGCAACGAAGGCTGGTGGCAGACCGGTCTGCGGCGGACAAGCCCGGTCGACCTCCATCACGGGTACTTCCGCTATTCGTGGGAGCGGGTGGAGCGCGGCACCACGGTGATGGAGGGCTGGAGCTTCGGCTGGCTGGACGAGGCGGGAGCCATCTGTCGTGTCGTGACGTTCGATCGATTGGTCCCCGGACAGCCCAACGGCGGATCATGAGAGCTCGAGACAGGGGGAGGGAACGCTGATGCTGGTGCTCGTCGAGGTCGACGACCGGGTGGCCACGGTCACCCTGAACCGGCCGGAGGCGCGCAACGCGATCTCGGCCGAGCTGCATGGGCAGCTGGACGAGGCAATCACCGGCCTCGACAGCCGTGACGACGTGGGATGCATTGTCTTGACGGGTGCGGACCCGGCCTTCTGCGCCGGCATGGATCTCAAGTCACTCGCCACCGAGCTGCGCGCGGTGCAGAAGGAACGACAGCGCGGCCCGGCACGCCGCGCCGGGATGATGCCGCCGCATGAGACTCCGGTCATCGGCGCCATCAACGGCCCGACGGTCACAGGTGGGCTCGAACTGGCCATGTGCTGTGACTTCCTGATCGCGTCGGAACGAGCGCGCTTCGCCGACACGCACGCCCGGGTCGGCGTCATGCCGGGTGGCGGCATGACGATCCGGTTGCCCCAGCTCGTCGGGATCGACCGGGCCCGTCGCATGAGCTTGACCGGTGACTACATCGACGCCGAGACGGCGCGCGACTGGGGCCTCGTCGTCGAGGTCGTGGCCCACGAGTCTCTGCTGGGACGGGCCCGGGAGCTGGCTGCCACCATCGCGTCCATCCCGGGCGAGTACCTCGGCGAGCTCCGACGCGGGTATGACGAGATCGGCGCTCTCCGCGGTCCCGAGGCGTTCGCGGCCGAGGCCGGGTGGTCGCGCGCGTGGATGGCGGAGCGCTTCGACCAAGCGCGCCTGTCGACCGAGCGCGAGAAGATCGTGGCCCGGGGCCGGGAGCAGACCACGGGACTCGACGGCGCTCCGGCGTGAGGGTCTACGCGGGCATGGACCCGCGCCTCAGCCTGCCCGAGGCCATCGCGCACGCGCGGCGGGTGGAGCACCTCGGCTACGACGGGCTGCACGTGGCCGAGACCGTGCACGACTCCATGGCGGTGGCGCTGCTCGCGGCCGAGCACACCGAGCGGATCGTCGTGCGCACCAGCGTCACGCTCGCCTTCGCCCGCAGCCCGACCCTCCTCGCCTACGCGGCATGGGACATCGCGAAGCTCAGTGGCGGACGGTTCGAGCTCGGCCTCGGCACGCAGGTGCGCCAGAACATGGAGGACCGCTATGCCGTGCCCTTCGGCGAGGACCCCATTGGCCGACTGGGCGACTATGTCGGTGCGGTGCGCGGCGGCGTTCGCGTCCTTCGCGTCGGGTGCGGCACCCGCCTACGAGAGTCCGCACTACCGCGTCACCCGGATGCAGCCGTACTTCAATCCGGGGCCGGACGCTGCGACCCAAGCCCCCCTCATCTATCTCGGCGGGGTGCAGCGGAAGGCCTGCGCGTTGGCTGGCGCGGTGGCGGACGGCTTCGTCAGCCACCCGACCAACTCGAATCCGCACTACCTGCGTGAGACCTGCCTCCCCGCCCTCGCCGAGGGTGCACGCGCCGCGGGGCGGGACCTGAGTGAGGCCCGGTTCGAGATCGTCATCGGCACGTCCGTCATCACCGGGGCCACCCAGGACGACGTCCTGGTCGAGCGCGAGCGCCAGCGCCGCCTGTTGGCCTTCTTGTACTCGACACCGGCGTACGCCCCGACGCTCGAGCTCTACGGCTGGACCGAGGTCGGACCCCGGCTCCGAGAACTGATCCGCCACGACCGCTGGGACGACCTGGCTGGCGTGCTCTCCGACGAGGTGCTCGACACCCTCGTCCCGTGCGGCACGTTCGACGAGCTCCCCGGCCTGTTGCGCGACCGCTTCGTCGGACTCGGACAGGGCATCGTGATGTCGCCACCGCCCGACGCCGGCGACGACGAGGCCTTCCGGCCGGTGGTGGCGGCGCTCCAGGCGGCCTGAGGGGGCTCCCGCCTCAGCGGGGCATCGGGAAGATGAGGTCCTCGGTCGCCATGGCCTCCACGGCGGCGCGCCGCCCTTCCTCGCTCATCGGCGCGTAGCGCTCGGCCGACGCCAGCACCCGGGGCAGGAGCGCGATGTCGCCGGGTGTGCAGAAGGCGTGCACACCCGGCGTGGAGAGGGCGAAATGGATGCCGCGGTCGAGCTCGTCGTCGCCGGCCTGCGGCTCGTACCACGAGTCGGCCCAGCGAGCGGAGGTGGAGTCGCTCCCGGCCACCGCGTCGGCCAGCGGGCGACCGTCGGCCCACGGCCGCCGGGCGGCCGCCTTGATCACCATGACGCCCAGGTCGCGTTCGGCACACAGGGCGAGAAGCTCCTCAGCCGGCTCGCGGTACTCCGCTCGGGACCACAGCGCCGGATAGACCGGGAACATCACGGTGTCGAGGTCGAAACGGCGGAGCGCCTCGAGGTGGGCCCGTGGGACCTCCATGTCGTGCCCGGTGATGCCGGCGAACCTGGTGTGGCCGGCGTCACGCAGGGCCACGATGCGCTCCAGCGCGGCGGAGCGCCGGTCGAGCTCCTGGAGGGAGGTCACCGCGTGGGCCTGGTAGAGGTCCAGGACCTCCGCGTGCAACAGGCGGCGGGTCGTGTCGAACTGGTCGGACACCCCCTCGGGGTTGGCCCGCAGAGTCTTCCCGGCGATGAACAGCTCCTCGCGGTGTGCCGCCAGATGCGGACCCACGACCGACTCGGCCGCCCCGTACTGCGGCGCGATGTCGAGGTGGTTTACCCCGTGGTCGAGCGCCCGCTGGAGCCAGTCCCCCGCCTCCTCGACGGTGGCCGCCCAGCAGGCGGCGCCACCGAGCACGGCCACGCTGCTCTCGTGCCCGGTCCGTCCGAGCCGCCGGCGCTCCACCTCGCCGACCCGCTATCCCTTGAACTGCAGCACGTTGAAGACCGCACCGACGTTGTCGGAGAGGACGGCAAACCGCCCGGGTTCGATATCGGCCGGCCCCATGAACACGCTGGCGCCGAGCTCTTGGGCCTTCGCCACGGTGGCGTCCGTGTCGGCCACCGCGAAGTAGACGCCCCAGAAGGGCGGGATCTCGGCGGGCATGTCGGGGGGTTTCCGCATCATCCCCCCGATCGCCTTCCCGCCCAGCTGCCACTCGGTGTAGGCCGGCGGGCCACCCGGAGGACCCTGGTCGTTGGCATCCCACCCGAACACGGCGTCGTAGAAGGACTTCGACGCGTCGAGGTCCGTCGTGATCAGCTCGCTCCAGCAATACGTGCCGGGCTCGTTGGCCACCTGTGCCCCGGTGTGCTGGCCGGGCTGCCAGAGGCCGAGGACCGCACCGACGGGATCGGCGAACACGGCCATGCGGCCCGCGTCCATGACGTCCATCGGAGGGACGAAGACAGTGCCGCCGTTGGCCGACACTCTGGCCACGGTGTCGTCGGCGCTGTCGACGTTGACATAGGTCGTCCAGACCGGCGGCATGTCGGGGTTCATCTGCGGGCCGAGGCCCGCCACCGTCTTCCCACCCAGGTCGCAGACCGAATAACCCCCGGCCTCGGGCGGCCCCTCAGGGCAGTTCCAGCCGAAGAGTCCTCCGTAGAACTCCCTCGACTTCGCCAAGTCGGTGCTGCCCAGGTCCACCCAGGAGGGGACTCCGTCTTCGTAGCGCTCGAACTCCACTGTGCTCTCCTCACGCGTGTGCCCCGACGAGCCGACGGTACCCGATCGATGTCACACCCGCACGGGCCCGGGATGAGAAGATCACTGAAATGTCACAGATCCTGGGAGCCACATGAGTCCCAACCCGATCGGCAGCAGGGTGGAACAGTTGGCCCAATCCCTGGCCGAGCACATCGTGCCGCTGATCGTCGACGCCATCGACATCGACGCGATTCTCGACAAGGTCGACGTCGAGAAGATCATTGAGCGGGTCGATGTGGAAAAGATCGTCGAGCGGGTCGACGTGCAACAGATCATCGACAGGGTCGACGTGCAGCAGATCATCGAGCGGGTCGACATCAACGCCATCGTCGACAAGATCGACATCGACGCCCTGGTGGAGCAGACCGAGCTCGGCTCCATCATCGCCCGATCGACCACGGGGATCCTGACCGAGGTCCTCGACGTCATTCGGGCACAGGGGGTCGGGTTGGACGACTTCATCCTGCGCTGGGGGAACCGGCTCATCGGACGGGGCAAGAAAGTCGCCGACTGGCCCCAGGGTCCTCCGCTCCTCGTCGCACCGAAGGCGATCGCGCCATCGTGACGACCGTGCCCGTGCCCTCGCCCGCGCTCACCGTCGGGCGCCAGGGGAACTACGCCGGTGCGGTCAGCCGGCTCGCCGCATTCGCCGCCGACGTCGCAGCATCGTGGGGCCTCTACACCCTCGGCGTGGCGCTGCTCAATGCCGCGATCAAGCTGGTGACCGGACACTCCTATACGCTGACCAACCACCAGCTGGTGGCCTTCATCGTCCTGACGGTCTGGGAGTTCCTCTATTTCACGTACCAGTGGGCGGTGAGTGGCAAGACGCTCGGCATGGCCATCCTCGGCCTGCAGGTCGTGACCGCCCAGGGCGGGCCCATCAGCGGACGCCAGGCCGTCTTCCGGACCATCGGCCTCGGGATCACCCTGTTCCTCACGCTGGGTATCGGGTTTCTCGGCATCGTCTTCCAACGGGACCGGCGCGCCCTCAATGACTTCATCGCGGGGACCGCCGTCGTCTACGACTGGGACGCCCGGGCGGCCCGCCTCCGCTGGATGGCCCGCAAAGAGGGCACGGCCGGCGCTTCGCCGCTCAAGGAGCACGGCGTCTAGCCACTGGTACCGGCCGTGTGCCGAGCCCTCGGATGATGGTCTCAGCCCTCTACGATGCCGCGCATGTCCTTCACCGAAATCAGCCGGCCCCATCCCCACGTGGCGGTCGTCACGCTCAATCGGCCCGAGCGCATGAACGCCATGGCCTTCGACGTCATGATCCCCTTCCGCGACGCGCTGCGTGAGATCGGCGGCGACAATGACGTACGGGTCGTCGTCATCACCGGCGCTGGCCGCGGGTTCTGCTCGGGGGCGGACCACGAGAACCCGGGCACCATGCCGAACATGGACGGTCTGACCCTGCCAACCATCGCCCTGCGCTCCATGGAGATGTTGGACGACGTCATCTCCACCATCCGCCGGCTACACCAGCCCGTCATCGCCGCGGTCAACGGCGCGGCGATCGGGGGCGGCTTCTGCCTCGCTCTGGCGGCCGACATCAGAATCGCCTCGGACGAGGCCTACTTCAGGGCCGCGGGCATCAACAACGGGCTCACGGCCGCCGAGCTCGGACTGAGCTTCCTCCTGCCCCGGTCGGTGGGACACTCGAGGGCGGCCGAGATCATGCTCACGGGCCGCGATGTCGACGCGAGCGAGGCAGACCGGATCGGGCTGGTCTCGCGCGTGGTGCCACCGGACGGGCTGCTGCCGGCGTGTTTCGAGCTGGCCGACCGCGTCAACGGCTGGAGCCGGGCCGGGGTGGAGCTGACCAAGCGACAGCTCTGGAACAGTCTTGACGCCAGCAGCTTGCAGTCCCATATGGACGCGGAGGGCACGTCGCAGCTCTTCGTCCGTATCACGACGCGCAATTTCGAAGAGTCCGTGGCGGCCCGCAAGGAGGGCCGCACCCCCGTATTCACGGACTGACCGGCTCGAGCGGTCAGGGGGAATTGACGAGTGAGCTGGCCGCCATCTCGAGATAGGCACGGAGCTCGAGTGCATCCGCTGGCGTGATGCGCGACGCCGACTCCAGTTCGAGCAGCGCACCGAGCATGTGGCGCAGCCAGGCGTCGCGTTCCGCCGGGCCGATGACGAAGGGGGCGTGGCGCATGCGCAGGCGTGGATGCCCACGCTCCTCGCCGTACGTCCCGGGACCGCCCCAGTACTGCATCAGGAAGAGCGCGAGGTGGCGTGACGACTCACTGAGGTCTTCGGGATACAGCGGGCGGAGCAGTGGGTCGCCGCCCACGCCGAGATAGAAACGGTCGACCAGGTCGACGAAGAAGGCCTGCCCGCCCACCCGCTCGTACAATGCATCCACGGGGTCGAGAGTAGAGGCTTTAAACTGCACCCCGGTTCGCGGCCGTAGTTCAATGGTAGAACCTCAGCCTTCCAAGCTGATGATGCCAGTTCGATCCTGGTCGGCCGCTCTCTTCAGACGTGCAGGCCGCGACGGGTGGGACCGACTGTCCGGTTACCTCCCAGATACCAGGTCCTTCTGACGACACTACGATTCGCCGCCATGCTGTATTCCACCATCGCGACCGCGTCCATGCTTCCAACGAGATCAACCGCGACTCGCTCCGCGAACACATTCGACCAGTCGACTTCCTCTTCTTCATCAGCCCGGAACGCGTCCTCGACGGCCGCTGACATCAGGACCATCTGACACAACTGCTCGGTCATGCTCAGTTCGACCCCGTCCCATCGGGCCCGCACCAGGTGTCCTAGCGCGAATCCCACCAGCTCGAAGGAAGCCAATCCTCCAGGTCGTCCGCCCAATGGCATCCTGACGTCCCTCCCGAACGACAAGCCGGTCTCACAGAGTTGGTCGAGCACAATGGAGACGCCGTATGACCGCGCGTCCTTGCGCGAGCACATCGGATAATGGTGCAATGCCGGCGTCGATTCAACGGCGCCGCATCGAGACAACCTTTTGCGACCTTCCACGATCCACCTCGCTGTCGTCGGGAGCACTGACCGAGACATGTTTTACGAAGTGACCGTCCATGGCATCCTCGAACGCAGGTAGCGCTCGCAGGGATTATCACGCCACGATGTTGTCCGGCTTCCAGAGGATCCTCGGCAGGTGGTCAACATCGAGCGATGATGCCAGACCTATTCCATATCGCCGGGACAGACCACCACCGGGAGCGGAACTTCACAGCCAACGCGGGCGGTCGTTGGAGAGGAGTGCCAGCTGCACCCGGGAGCGGACGTTCATCTTCCGATAGATCGACCGGAGGTGGAAGTCGACCGTATTGCGCGAGACAAAGAGCCGGCTCGCCGCCTCCCGGTTGGTGAAGCCCTGGGCCACGAGTTCGGAGATCTTGAGCTCGGCATCCGTGAGGCTGGCCCACCCCTCGAGCGCTCGGGGCCGTTGTCGCGCCCTGGGCTGGGCGGCCTGCGTCCGGAGGCGATCGCAGACGCGCTCTGCGTCGTGCTCCGCCCCCACAGCGGCATACCCCTCGATCGCCAGCCCATAGGCATTCCGGGCGGCAGCGGGGTCGGACCGGGCGAGCACGCTCGCCAGGTCCTCCGTCGCGGAGGCTCGTGCCCATGGATGCCGGTGGGCGTCGATCGCCTGGCGCAGCAGGCTGGCGTCATCCTCGAGCAACCCACGCGCCTGGAGCTCGGCGGCGACCACGGTGGGGAAGTCGTCGTTCTCTCGGGCGAGCAGCTCCGCGCCGGCGACGACTGCCTCGGCCCGATGGTGTTCACCCACGGACATCGCAGTGCGAACAAGGAATGCCGGCGCGACCGGGACCATGGCGAACATGGCCCGCTGGGCGAGGGGGTCGTCGCACAGCAAGACGGAGGTCTCGAAAGCTTGCGCGGGCCGCTCCTTGGCGGCGACGACGAGGGCGGCGGTGACTCGATGCTCGACCAAGCCCAGGGCGCCGTCAATCGTCGGTGGCTCGGCCTCGAAGCGGCGCACGTGCTCCTGGGCGGCCCTCAGGTCCCCGCGCCGGAGGGCGATGGCGGCGAGTACCGATTCGCCGGAGGCGACGAACTCCCGAAGAGCGTCCCGCCGGCCGGCGTCGACCGCGCACGCCGCACACTTGGCCGCTTCGCTGATGCGGCCGGAAGCGAGGAGATGGCGGGCGGAGACTGCCGGGATCCCTGCCTCCCGCAAGGCGCCATGTTCGCCCGGCTGATTACCGGCATCCACAAGACAGGCGGCCGCACCGGAGAGCTCCCCGAGCGCGATCTGCACGGCCGCCAGCACTAGGTGCGCCCGGATCGCCCCTGGTGGGCGGTGTCGCCGGGCCGAGTCAGCGGCGGCTCGAAGCAGCGAGAGAGCGTCGGCCACGCGGCCTTGGTGCCAGGCGACCACCCCGTAGGCAGTGAGGGCGGTCGCCCGTTCGTCATCTGGTCCGCGGGCAAGCAGGTCTTCCGCCAGCTCGCTGGCCTGCCTGAACTGACCGCAGCGAAGCTGGGCGAGCACCCCCGCCTGATCGCGATTCCCGTTCTGACCCTGCGCCGAAGGGCTGCGCCCACACGCGGGTGGCACGGAGCCCAACCCTCGAATGGGCCGCGCGTGATTCCGGAGGTCGATCCTGTCCGATGTAATCACCGGTCCGCATTGGTCACCGGGCTCGGCGTGTGTCCTGGCGTACGTCATGTAGAACCCGTCGTTTCATTCGGGGCCTCCTAGCGTGATACCGACCGCACCCGCGGCCGCTCACCTAGGATCCGCCCTGCACGCTTCTGTTGCCTGGACCTGGATGCACGAACCTGATCAGTTGGCACTAACCTGCCAGGCCGGTGCGCGCGAGCCCTGGCGAGCACCGTCTGCGAAGATGAGGGAGATGTCTGGGCAACGGGAGGTTGCCGTGGCAATGCAGCTCGCGCTCCGGTGCAGCGGCCGTGTGGCCCGTCGGCGCTGACCCTCGTGACCCCTCTCCAGCCACAGTCCGCCGGCGGACAGGTCGCCGTCCTCCGCGAGGAGCTCTCGGCATTCCAACCCCTGCTGGCGCTGTCCATGCTGATGACGGCCTGCGCCGACACTGACGAGATCCTTAGGCTTGCTACCTCCTCAATGACATCGCTTGCGCCCTGCCGGCTCGCGGCGGTCCGGCTGGACGGCGCCTGGTGGCCTGATCCGTCGCGATCACCGGACGATGCCCAGCAGCTCGAGGCCGAGCTCGCCCGTTTGGGAGGGCGGGACGGCGAGGTGCGCTTCGGCGACAGCCGGGGTTGGGGGTTCCCGCTAGTGACCATCGGCGGCGTGGCGGGGCATATCGTCGTCTCGTCCCATCGGAGGCTCGCGGACCATCACCGTTTCCTCGTCGCCGTCCTCATCCAGCAAGCGGCGGCAGCACTGGCCAACGCCCGCCTGCAGGCCCGGCAGCAGGCGACGCTCGACGAGCTGCAGGTCAAGAACCGATCGCTCGAGCAATCGATGGCCGCCACGGAGCAGGCCAGGTTCGAGGCGCAGCGGAGCCTCGATATCCACCGGAGGCTGACGGCGGCAGCCACGGCGGGTGAGGGTGAGCAGGGGATCGCCAGCGCGGTGCACGAGTTGACCGGCCTCCCCGTCGTGGTCGAGGACCGGCACGGCAACCGGGTGGTGTGGGCTGGCCACCCGGAGCCGCCCCAGCGGGCGAAACCGTCTCCCTCCGCACGCGAAGGGCTACTTCGCCGGGCGGTGGCCGGCGGAGGCTCCATTCGTGACCACGGGCGGCTCCTGTCCGTCGCCCGGTCGGGAGACGAGGTCGTCGGGGTGATCGTCCTCCTCGACCCCGACGGAACGGTGGAGCCCTCCGACGCGGTGGCGCTCGAGCACGCCACTACCGTCCTCACGCTCGAGCTGGCGCGGCGTCGGGCGGTGGCGGAAACGGAGCTGCGCCTCGGGCGGGACCTGGTCGAGGAGCTGCTGTCCGGTACCGAGTCGCGGAGCATCGAGGAACGGGCTCGACTCCTTGGGTACGACCTGGCCCGCCCACATAGGGTGGTCGTCGTGGAGGAAGGCACGCAGCGGGCAAGCTCCGAGGATCTACTTGACTGCGGTGCGGCGAGCCGCCCGCGACACCGGTGTCGGATCACTGCACACGGCGAGGGGCACGAGCGTCGTCGTGCTCTCCCATGGCGACCACGACTGGGAGCGGTTCCGCGCCGCGGTGAGCGACGAGCTGGGGGGCAAGCGGCAGTGCCGCATCGGCGTCGGCGGCCGGTGCCCCGAACCGCCGGACTTTCACCGCTCGCTGCGCGAAGCGCAG
>CAWHGF010000003.1:0-112378 GCA_963828825.1 uncultured Acidimicrobiaceae bacterium
GTACGGGGCGTAGCTGTCGGTTCGCGTCCGACCCAGTCTCCTTAGAGTTCAATCCCCTGCGGCGTCCCTACATCCACCTCCGACCCGCGAACGATCTGCTGACCCTCCGTGCCCACGCTCCCACTGATCGCGTTCGCCCACTTAGCTGCTGCCAGCGCCCTCCTGCGCTGGGCCGACTGTTCCTTGTTCTCGCGGTCCGGAACTGCACCGAGAGGGCGCTGACCCTCGACCTTCCAGCGGTCCCGGTAAGCCGCGATCGTCGACACCGCTCGCAACCAGCGCTCCTGCTTGACGACTCCGCTCGGGGCATCTCCGAGCGGCCGTACCCAGGTTTCTCTGCGCGCAATCGCCTCTTCGGCCAACGACAAAGCCCGTCGTTCCATGGCTTGGTCCCGCTCGGTGAGCGCCCGGGCCATCTCCGGATCCCTCACTCCCTGGGCTCTCGGGATGAGCCCAGCGATCAGCTGTCCGGTGTGCCGTCGCCTTCCGCCAGCGGCCTGGGACCAGCGATCGATCCGACCATGGAGGACGGCGGCTACATCGACGGCATCAGCGAGAGACTTGCTGGCGATGAGCCGCGGCAGGCCTGTTTCAAGGTCGAGTCCGCGTGCTTCGGCATCGCGTAACCCTGCGAACAGCGGTCCCCGGCCCGCACTGGCGGCCACGATGGCGAGGTCAGCATCGGACAGTCCCGATCGCGCCAGGAGGGCGTCGAAGCGTTCGGCTTGTGCCTCGGTGGCCAGGGTCAGGTACTCGGCGGAGAGCTGCTCCATGCCCTCTGCTTCGTGCCGCTCGCGACGGATCATCTCGTGTGCCGCCACCTCGTCACCTTCGTTCCGCAGCACACCGGCGAGGACATCCTTGGCCGTCATTGGCTCCAGCGCGTCGTCATGCGAGGTCTGAGGGTCGGGGTCGTAATGGGTGTCCACGTAAAGCCGGTTGGACTCCTTGCCCCGAGTGGCCGATACGTAGAGGGTCTCTCGGGTGGTCGAGGGACTCACCATGGCGTGCGCCGTGTCGACCGTCCTACCTTGAGCCCGATGAGCAGTCGAGGCATAGGCGAGCTCGACGTGCTCACGAACGTAGACAGCCGGGACGTGGACCATGCCGGCACCATGACGTCGTTGCAAGGTAAGCGACCCGTCGGTATGTGAGCCGGCCACGCGCCATTGGTCACCATTGCGGACCCAGTGCTTTCCGGCGTTGAGCCTTCGGTTGTTGTGACGGGTAACCACCTCGTCGCCAATCGCTGCACTCGCACCGCCGGAGACCGGCACCCCGTCTCCTGCGACCCTTCCGGCGGCAATCAGATCGGCCTGCGCCCGGGAGTTGAGTTCCCCGACGGTGCCCGTATCGGCGGCAATCATCAGGCTGATCTTGCTCTCGTCGATGTCGCGCTTCCAGGCCTTATAGAGAGCGTCCAGCATCTCGTCCCGGCTGCCTCCGGCCACTCGGCCATGGGCCTCATAGGCGTCGACGGCATCCGGGGACCCAGCCCGCAGTTCGACACTGGCCGCCTTCTCCCAGGGATTGAGGAACCGACGCACGTCGGTCAGCTCTGGCGCCAGAGTGCCCCGATCGTGGACCAAGGCGGCGAACATCCCGCCGGCATCGACGGCGCTCAACTGGCCCTGGTCCCCCACCAGGACCAGCTTGGCTCGAGCGTCGCGGGCTGCCGATACCAGTTCATCCAAGGCGAACGTCCCGACCAAGCTCGCTTCATCGACGATCACCAACTGGCCAGCTCGAAGCCGCCATCGGGTTACTTCGCCTTCGACCCGGACCAGTTCGGCGTGGAGGGCGGAGCGATGCCGCTGCGTTCCGGGAGAGCGAAGTGCTGCCCGCAGTCCCGCAATCCTTTCGAGTCGCTCACCGTATTGGCGTTGCTCGTGGAGCCACTTCGCGGTGTTCTCCGTCTCGATGCCCAGACTCTCGGCCAGTACCTCTGCGGCCGCCGCCGAAGGGGCTAGGCCGAGCACTGAGCCCGACCCATGCCCGGCTTCCCAGGCAGCACGGAGTCCCGCCATAGTGGTCGACTTGCCGGTTCCGGCCGGTCCGACCAACACGTCGAGGCGGCGGACCGAGGTGGCGATCTGCTCCACGGCGAGGGCCTGATCGACCGACAGCGAATAACTCGCGCCGGGCAGCGGGACTGCCGTGACGGCAGCCACCGTGCCCGTTGCCACGGCGGGGCCATCCATCTCTCGCCCAGCATCGAGCAGGCGGGTCTCGGCGTCGATGAGGATGGCGGTGGTGTAGATCTCGTGTCCCTTGGCCCGGAACCGGCTGGTCCCGTCGGCCCGGCGTAGGTGCTCCGGCGTGAAGTGCAACTCAGGGACAGAGACGAGCAACGACTGCTCTGTGGCCATATCGGCGGTCCTTTCGGCCACGGCGATTCGATCGTCGGGAGAGGCGAAGCGGACGCCGTGGAATTGGCGGTGGACCTCGGCCAGGACGTTGGCCCGGGAGAAGGTGGCACGGCGCTCGGACACTGTGCGGATGGTAACGATGGCAGCGTCGGCGAGGATCTCGTCGGCGAGGTCACCGGCTCGGAGCAGCGGCAGGTCGTTGCGGCCAGACAACCCCGTCACCCAGGCTTGCGGGTCTCGTCCGACATAGTTCTCGGCCCGCTGGCGCCACCCGGCGGTCATGGTGCCGAGGGGGTGATGCTCCTTGGCCGGGCGGGTCTCGAGGGTCGCCCGCTGGCGCAGTTTGATGATCTCCACCGTGGTCGGCTGGCGCCCGTGGGCAGCGACGAAGGCAGGGATCAGCGCCTCCTTGCGCTCTTCGATGGCGGCGGCCCGTTGGGAGAACTCGGCCAAAAGCGTCTCGGGAACCCCGGCCACCTCCCAGCGGTTCTGATCCGAATGTCGCCGGGATCTTTCGTCCCAGTCCCACCCCAACTCCCGGGTCAACAGGTCGGCGAGAATGCCCTGATGCAGCTCTCCGAGCATGACCACACTCTTGAACAGACCCCGCGAGTCGAGCGTTCGCCACTGCCCATCGGAGACCGACCGGGCCCGATTGGCCACCACTACATGGTCATGGAGCTGGGGGTCACCGGCCCTCGAATCGAAGTGGGTGAACGCGGCTGCCACCACGCCCTCGACGTCTTCTTGGACCACGCCGTTCTTGCCCGAGCGCGAGTGAAAGACCTCCCGTTCGGCGTAGGCGAGCACGACCTCGATGGCCCAGCGGTGGCAGGCAGCGATCGTCGCCTTGGTGTCGGCATCGGCCAAGGCCCACGCCGTAGAGATCGACTTGCTGGGCGAGAAGGTGAGATCGAAGCCGGCTACCGGCGTCCGACTCGCCGCCGAAGAGCGCACCGGCGGACGCCCGAGCGCCTCGCCCGTGATCGGATCGGCGCACATCCCGAGGAGGTTGAACAAATGTTCCTCACTGACCTCCGAGCCGATCTCGATCCCCGCTCCCCCATCAAGGCCGGCCAGGCCAGCGCCGAGGAACACGCCCGGCGGCGTACCGGACGCGGCGTAGTAGTCGGCCAGGCTGATCGACTGATGACGCACCCCGTCGCCGGCTGCCACCGACTCCATCAGGTACCGATACCCCGATCCCAACGTCATTCTGCGGACTGAAAGCACGGCGCGTCCTCACGGCCGGGACGCCGGTCGTCCCACACCCCACCGACGACTCCCCGACCACACTCGGCCCTCGGGTGCCAATCGTGTGGCTCAGATTGGCTGTGCCGTGGGGACGTAGGAATGGGGAGTGTGATGCAGATTGGTTGTGCGGTGGCGAAGTTGGGGGTTTCGAGGCGGGATATGAGAGAGGAGGGCGTCAGACGGTGTGATGAGAATGACCGAGGGCAATACGGAGGTGCGTAACAGCGCTGACTCGGGTGAGGGCGCACAGGGACGATCTGGAATTGGCGCTCCCGCTTCTCGCTGCTCTCCTCGAACGACGCCATTGCGTCGTTCGATAACAGCGATTTCCACCGGAGCTGTGCGGGGTCAAGTTCCGGAGAGGGAAGCCCGTTGGGCCGAACAAGAACTTCTGGCGGGTTCGCCCGCAGGGCGAACCTCAACGATCGCGACACCGCCAGAAGTTCTTGTGAGCCGATCCGGCGACTTGACGCCGTGAAGCGCCGGTGGTCCCGGCCGGGCGGTGCGACATCGGTCTTGCCTCACCACGTCCGCCAGCGCTTTGGCCATGGGATTGCAAAGGTCACCCGATTACGGCAAATCCTCGATCCCACGACCACCACCCGGGAGAGACCGAGGGGCGACCGATGGTCGTTCGCCGACCTCCTTGGTGAGTACCGACAACATCGCCAGGGAGATTGGACAGTGGACATCAAGCAGGTCTCGTCTGAAGGACGACACATTCGAGTCGGAGGAAGATCAGGACGGATCGCTCTCGCACACAGGGCAGGGGTATCCACTCTGGAGCCGGCCGGCTCCCTTGAGGACGAGAAGGAGACGCCGGTCGAGGGACCCAATCCAACGACGATGAATCCGACTTGTGCGTCGCCCTCGCCCGGGTCGACCGGACCCGGCCCGCCGGGTGGACCAGACGCTCGGAGCGTGACGCATGAATGAGGCGAAGGCGCTCATTCGACTCTCCGCGTATGTCGAGACTTCCGCCAGCAACCAAACGATCTCCAGGGAATGTCTGCGCGGGCCGATGTCGTCCGGCGGCGGCGCTCCATGACCGCCTCCCTGATAATTCGCGCCACCGGCGGGATCGAGTTGCCGCTGGTGTGCTCGCCGTCGCAGGTCGCACCATTGCTCGGGCGATCGGACCATGCCATCCGTGACGACTGTGTTGCGGGCGTCATTCCGACGCTGCCGAGAGCTGGTGGGTCAGGGGCGCACCACCGAATTGCCACAGCGCGGCTGCTCGATCAGATAGGCGTTCCTTACGAGATCGTTTCGTCCGAGAAACTGGAGCCGTGATATCCGTTGGCACAGCGCCCGCCGGGAACAGGAGCTGCCGAGACGGCGGCTTCTCCGAAGCGCACCACTTCAGTCTGGCATCGAAATCGACCATTCTGACGTAGGTGTCCCCGGTGGCATTGCTCGGTGGGCCGTTCGGAGTTCACGGTGCGGGTACTCTGGAGCTATGGCCGCACAGCCCGTCATGACCGCCGAAGAACTGATCGAACGCGTGCGCCATGCTGGGCCCCCTACCCCCGATGACGTGACGATCCTGTGGGACGGACGGCGCTTGGACTCTCGGGAGGCCGTGATGCAGTGGCTGGCTGAGGTCGAGGCGAAGCGCTCAGAGGAAGCCGCCGCCGCGGGTGCCGACGCCTGATGGCCCCCCGCACGACCTCGGACGTCTGATCGAGGTCCTCGACCGTCACGAAGTGGAGTATCTGATGGTGGGAGGAGTAGCCGCTATCGGGTATGGCGCCGAGCGTCCGACCGAAGACGCTGACTGCGTGGTGCGCCGGGAGCGGGCGAACCTCGACCGGCTCGCTGGTGCCCTGCGGGAGCTGCACGCCCGCCTCCGCGTCGGCGGGATGACCGACGCGGATGCCCAAGCACTGCCGGTCCAGATAGACGCCACGACACTCGACCTGGCCGGCATGTCGACCTGGATGACCGACGCCGGCCCATTCGACGTCCTCGCTGGCCTGGAGGCCACCGACGGCCGCCTGGTTCCATACGAGGAGCTGGTAGTCCGAGCGACGCTGCTGTACGGCGATGGCTTCACGATCAAGGCTGCCGGCCTGGAGGACATTATTCGGGCCAAAGAGCGCGCCGATCGGACTAAGGATCGGGAGGCCCTACCCGAGCTCCGCGCCTTACGGGATGCCTCAGCTAGCGAAGATACGCCTCCGTCATAGACGTTGACTCCGGGTCCCGATCTTCACCCAGCACCCAGCGTGACGAGTCCGAAGACGAGGACAACCGCAGATCGAACTCCCCTCTTATTCGCCCGGCCCCAACGCCGCGAACTCCAGCCCGGCTTCGAGCGAGTCTGCCGCTTCCTGCGCCTGAGCGTCCGTGTTGGCCGTGTACACGCGGAGAGTGATCGACGGGTCGGCGTGACCGAGGCGGTCGGCCACGGTCTTGGGATTCAGCCCGGCGGCGAAAAGCTGGGTTGCCGTGTAGTGACGGAGGTCATGGAGCCGGTAGTCCCAACGATCCACTGCGGGGAGATTGGCCCGAGTGGCCTTCGGTTTGGTCTCGCGTAATTCGGCCAGGGCCGGAGCTTCCATGCGGCGGCACAGCCGAGTGAAAGCCTGGGTGACCGAGTCCGGACGCGTCGGGTTGGCCGCGTCGACGTCGGGACTGAAGATGTAGCCGTCAGCGGGCAGCTTCACCTTCGCCAACTTCGCATCCTCCCTCGCTCGGGCCAAGCGCCCGGCCAGCACGGCCATGGCGTGCTCGCCGAGCAGGAGGCGCCGCGTCTGGTGGGTCTTCGGTGCCTTGGTCCCGATGCCGTCGGAGGTCTGCCAGATCGACTGGCGCACCGTGACTGCGGAGCCCCGCCAGTCCACATCGGACCATCGCAATCCGCACAGTTCACCCCGGCGCATGCCGGTCAGTGCGGCCAACGTGATGACTGCGGCCATCTCCGGCGAACGCGACGATGGCCGGCCGGCCTCTCGGATCAATGCCGACACCCGGATGGGTGGTGGGACTGACAACTCCGCCTTACGAGGCGTCGGTGCCGTGGCATCGTCCGCGACATTGGAAGTGACCCATCCCCACTTACGACCCTGACGGAGCGCCGCGCTGATGATGCGGTGCAGGTGGTGCACCGTCCGTTCGGCCAGTCCCGTACCAAATTGTGCGGCGTAGAACCGGTCGAGGTCATGAGCCGTCAGTTTGTCGAGGCGTTTCGCCCCGAGTGCCGGGCGGATCTGCTTGTCGATCTTGCGCCGATATTCGTGCAGCGTCTTCGGCGACCATCCCATCCGTTCGCCGTGCGCGGTCCACTCGTCGAGCAGCACACCGAATGTCGCCGCGCTCCCGCCGAGCCCGCCCCGCTCCACTTCTGCCACAAGCGCAGCGAGTTGCTTGGCGGCTTCGCGCCTGCCGGCCCCCGGCTCTCGTCGCGGCGCGGTGTACACCCGACTGATCTGCTTCGGCTTTCCGGTAATCGGGTCCTTCCCGAGGAATACACGAAGCTCCCAACGTCCCGGTGCCTTCTCCCGCATCGTGCCCGCCACGAAGAAGGATTGTAGGGATCCTGTAGGGACAGCGCCACATTTCTATTTCGCCGACTCGGGAAATAATACTCTGAGCTGGACTTTTTGTGGCGCCCCCGGAAGGATTCGAACCTTCGCACACGGTTTAGGAAACCGATGCTCTTTCCCCTGAGCTACGGGGGCGTACCCAGACCAGCGGCAACCTCACGGCGCCATGCTTTTGACAATAGTCCATGCGATGCGGTCCCACTATCGGTGCGGTGGAATCCACGACCATGCGGCGCAGTAACTCCCGGTCGAGGACGCGTGATCGAGGATCGAATTGTTCGCCTCAACGAATCTCCTTCAACAGATCCGGGCGCCGAGGACCGGTGCCTCGACCTCGGCTCATCCAAACATGCCCAGATGATGCTCCCGCAGGAATTGCGTCTGATCCCTGAACCACTGCGCCGGCTCACCGAGAAAGATACCCAGGCCATAGCTCACAGTTGCATCCGACTCGTGGTTGATGTTGCGGGTTAGAGACGCATCCGTGATGGCGGTGGTCTGAAACCCCCTAGCGCCTGGAGGACCGAAGTGAACGCTGCAGACGACCTGGATCACGATCGCCGTTATGGCAACCCGCCGGATGACGCCCCGATCGATGCGCTCGACAAAGTAGCTGACCCGCGCAATGAGCCCGTGCGGCGTCCTCCTAACGCTCGGATTTCCGATGCCGCTCTGTGCTCGGATGCTCGAGGGGAGTCCACTGATGGTCGTCATGTAGATGCCCACCAGGACGAGGATGTCATTGGTCGAGTAGCGAGACTGCGCTGCTGCGGACAGACCGAATACAACCCGGCTCTCAGTTACGAGTGCATCGAAGAGAAGTCCGAAGACGATCAATGCGATGCCGATCGGTACGCCACTGTCCTCGTCTCTGCGGAGACCCCATTTGAAGAGGACGAGCACAGCCAACGCGAAGATCACGACTCCAAAGAGCATCACGGCTCCATTGTCGGGTACGCCCGGATGCGGCTGGACGCCCACGATGTCACCGAGCGCGTAGAGATAGAATTTGAGAGCTGTAAAGAGGTGATCGAATGTATTGCTCGGGCTCTGGTCGCGCCCCGTACTGACAAAATTATAGAAGTACAAGGCTGCGGTAGCCCCTGCCCCCGCGATCCAGCAGACGAAAGTCCACTTCGGCCGACGCCGGAGATAGAGCAGCAAGACTCCCACTGGCCAGATGAGCAGGCCCTGCGTGGAGGAGTAGCTGCCCACCACCGCCACGATTGCAGCAGCAAGGAAGGTCGGCCAAGCCAGGGTCGGTCGATCCAGGAGCAAGATGGTCGCGGCAAGCGACAACAGGACGAGGTACCACGCCATCTGAAATCCCCAGAGTGTGTTCTGCCACTGCGCAATCGTGAGAGTGAGAAAGGCGACAGGACAGTAAAAGAGCAAGGGCGTGTCAGGTGAACGACGCTTATGCGCCCAGATCAAAAGTGCCGTGGCGGCGAACAACATGATCGCACTGACGTACAGCTCGACTGTGATGTTGAAGCGTGCGGTATGGGCCAGCGCAACCACGATGAGATTCGGAAAGAAGATCCGATTGCTGTTGTGCAAGCCCCACAGTGAGGACCAATCGGGAAAATGGATATACGACTGACGGATGACCGGGATGTCGTCCCATTGATCACCGACGATGGCGTTCTCCTGGTAGTGCTGTAGGAGGACGAGGTATCCGACGACGGGGATGGCGAACCCCAGGACCGTCAGGGCCTTGACGACCCGTGGATCCAAACGGCCCACCGTCCACGTCCCGACCCATCGGGCAGGTCCGTGGAGCAACGGCCCGGTCGGTTCTGGCGGGGAGGCGTCCGTGAGCGACCCACTGGCTGGCGAGTCGGAACCGGACGCCGGCGTGCCAGTAACGCTCATCACAACTCCCCTTTTCACACTTGGTGTCGCCAACGCGATGCCAACTCGTGCGGGCTAGCGGCACAGTCACAATCGCGATGACGTACCGCTATCACGTGGTGAAGATGACCCGCTCTGCCCAGAAGATAATGCAACGCGCGGTGGGGCACCCAGACCGGGTCCGGGGCCGTAGGCCCGGACCGCGGGATGAACCACGGACACGACGACCTCTCGACGACGATGAGTCCCGCAACCTAAATGTCTGCGGCGCTCAGGCGTCCGCCCCGACCTCGGCATCCGCGATTTCAGCGAAAAGCCGATTGAGGACGAGGAATTTGAGAAACCACAAGATGCCGAATGCCGCGATGTTGGCACCGACAACCAGGATAGTCCGAGCCAGGTGCTGAAGATGGTGTGCATCGGCGAAGTTGTGCGCCAACGATGCGGTGTACAAGGCGAAGCCGATGCCCGATAGTGACATCACCCAAAACGGGAGCAGTTCTCGCCATATATGGGACCGCCCCGATTTGCCCCACACCCACTTGCGGTTGAGATAGTAGGACGGGATGCCCGCCATAACGTTGGCGAAGAGAGTGCTTGCGACTTCGCCCCACAGCCGAAGTACCCCAAATACAATCGTCAGGATGGCCAGAGAGGTCAGCGCAGAGATCACCGACACCATCGTGTACCGGACGACCCTCAGTCCCTGGGGGCTCTGACAGTAGCGCCAGAACCTGACCAACCCGCTCTTCACAGCTCATGACAGTACCCCGTCGAATCCGGGGCATCCCGTCCATCCCGTGCGTCGCCCTCGGCCAGGACAGGGGTAGAGCCCACTCACCGGGGTTAAGACCTGGGCTGCGACCATTCGCCTCGAGCCCTTTTCGCTACACTCCTGCGCCATGGGGGAAGGCTCCATCAGTTCCCTTCCAACTGCTCCCCCTGGGGAGAGTCTGGCCGGCTCGATCGAACGCGATATGGATGCGGTGGACGTCACGGCATTCGACGAGGCCGCCCTGCGTTCAGATCTCGACGCAGGTCGGCGGCGATTCACCTGGGCTGCGCTGATTGCCATCGTCCTCACGATGGTGCCTTTCGTGTGGATCCTGTGGTCGGATTGGGGCCCTGCCAACCCGCTCCGCCAATCAATCTTCCAAAGCAACTTCTTCGACCTGCAGGCTCGAGCCATGTTCCACGGACACCTGTCCTTGCCAAATGGAATTCTTGGCATCGAGGGATTCGTTCACGATGGGCGCACGTATACCTACTTCGGCTTGTTCCCTTCGATCATCCGCATGCCGATATTGCTGGTGACCAGCAGTCTGGACGGCAAACTCACACCCTCCTACATGATCCTGGCGTGGTTGCTCACGGGGTTGTTCGCATCGCTTCTGCTCTGGCGAGTTCGGTACCTCGTTCGCGGCGATTGCGCAATGGGCCGAGTTGAGGCCACTGCGTACGGGGTCCTGATGGCCACCATCATGGGCGGGACGATCTGGATGCTGCTGGCGGCGATTCCCTACGTCTTCAACGAAGACATCGCATGGAGCATTTGTCTGACGTTAGCAAGCATCTTCGCCCTCCTAGGTGTGATCGAGCGACCGTCATGGGGCCGGGTCGTCGCCAGTGGTCTGTTGATCTTGTGTGCAAACTTCGACCGGGCGACCACTGGCTGGGCTTGCGTTGTAGGCGCTGGTCTCATTGCCGTCTGGTTCCTCCTCGGTCTCGGTGGGCAAGAGAACCGACGGTGGTTCGTTCCCGTGCTCGCGGCGGGCCTTATCCCACTCGTCCTCGGATGCGCATTCAACTACGCGAAGTTCGGTGTCCCGTTCGGCGTCCCAATCACAGACCAGGTCTGGTCCCACGTCAATGCATATCGACAGCGATTTCTCGTCGCCAACCACAATTCGGAGGTAGGCACCGTCTATGCGCCGACCAACATCGTCACGTACTTTCGGCCGGACAACCTGAGCATCAGCCGTGTGTTCCCGTTCATCACCCTGCCCACGAGTCCACCGAAGGCCCTAAACGGCATACTCTTCGACAAGTTGTATCGAACGGCGAGTGTCCCAGCATCGACGCCTCTGCTCTTCCTCCTGAGCGTCTGGGGCCTCGTCACGGCATTTCGACCACACGCGATCGGGAAGGTCGCGCGTACACGCCTCCTCCTCGTGGCCGCGGGAAGCGCCGGAGCCGCTCTGATGTTGTGGGGGTACATCGGTCCGAGGTATCTGGGTGACTTCGTTCCATTTCTCGTGCTTGCCAGTGCGGTGGCCCTGGCCGATATCTTTCGCCGGCTGGAAGGCCGGCGGCGCCCGATGCGCGTCGCCGCGGTGGCGGTCATCGCAGCGCTCGCGGTTTTTAGTATTGCGGCCAACATCGGCATGGCTATTGTCCCCAATGAAGAGTGGAGTACGACCCAACTCGTCAACTATGTCCAAGCTCAGAAGACAGTGAGTGACCTCATGGGACATCCGTTGCAGGAACGCGTCGTGCGAGGCAACGCATTGCCCCCATGGGGTCCGGCCGGGGAGTTGTACGTCGTCGGGAACTGCAGCGGGCTCTACATATCCAACGGGGAGAACTATTCGACCGTGCCCAGTCAGCAATACCAGCGAACAACCTGGATGCCGGTCGAGCTCGGTCAACCATTCGAACATACGTTTCAGATGACGGTGAGGAACACTGAAGCAAAAGGCGCGGAGTCGATCCCACTGCTCAGTATGGGGAAGTACACGGTAAAGGCAGAGGCGACACCGATATCGGCAGGCTTCGTCGATATGACGTTCAGCATCTTCGGAGGCGCGAAGGTGGTGGAAGGATATTCGTTCGAAGTAAGGAGCGGCATGGCGCACACCGTGATCGTGACTACCGATCCCGTCAACCACACTCTTGAAACGGAGATGGACGGGGTCGGTCGCTCGGCGGTGGCGGTGATGGGTGCGGGACAACACATCATCCATGTCGACTCCACCAACTCGCACGGCCAGCTCGGATCAAACCTCTTGCAGATCGAGAGTACGCCGACACCGCTCCCGACGCTCTGTCTGAGCCTTATCCACTGATGCCTTATCCACTGATCGTGGCCGTTCGCAAGATGTCCCGGACGGACCAGACAGTCCTCATGTCGAAACCGGGGTTGTCAGGCGGCTACGTCGGACCCGGCCGGCCTCGGCGATGGCTCTGGGGTCACCATCTCGCTGGCCCCCTCGGGCGGCTACCATCAAATCTTCGACAATTTCTGACTAGACCCCGCGGAGGCACGTGTTGCCCACGTCGCCTCTGGTAAATGAGGTGTTCGGGCGCCATCTGGCAAGAACCCGGTGACGCTGTAATCTGGCAGCGCAACCAGAGGATCCGGGGAAAGACTGACGGCGACGCACCGGTGGCGTGTCACTGGACAGACTCGACCGCAAAATGCGTGCTTCCGAAGGCGTGCACGCCCACAACAGACGCCAATCCACACCCACCCGCAACGGCCGGAGGGCAGCACCCAGATGCCAGTGGCGAAACGAGCAGGGACGCCCAAAGGATGACCCTCCAACCAAAGACCGAGACGCCTCTGCCCGTTCTCGACATCGATCGCCTGGAGCGAAACATCGAGCGCCTGCGCGTCGACTACCAGTCGGCCGCCCCATACCCGCACATCGTGATCGACGATTTCCTCGAGGCGGATGCTGCCAAAGGTGCAGTCGCCGAGTTCCCACCTCTCGAGCCGGAACGTTGGAACAACTACCTGCACGTCAATGAACGTAAGTTCAGCAATACCGATCCGGCCACATGGGGGCCGACTCTGCAGCGGGTCCTCCAGGAGCTCAATTCACCCCGCTTCGTGCAATTCGTGGGCGAGCTTCTCGGCGTGCCCAATCTGATCCCTGATCCTTCCCTGGAGGGAGGGGGCCTCCATCAGTCGACGAGAGGTGGCTTCCTCAACATGCATGCCGACTTCACCGTCCACCCCCACAACCGCAACTGGCAACGTCGAGCCAACATCATCCTTTACCTCAATGAGGATTGGAAGCCCGAATACGGCGGTGACCTCGAACTGTGGAGTACCGACATGAAGGAATGTGTCGAAAAGGTCAGTCCCGTCGCCAATCGAGTTCTGATCTTCACGACCGACGCCACGTCGTTCCATGGCCACCCAGAACCGATGCGCTGCCCCGAAGGAGTAGCAAGACGGTCCTTGGCGCTGTATTACTTCAGCGTCGAGGTGGACCCGGTGGTCCGCTCAACCGAGTATCGGCCGCGACCTGGCGATGGGCTACATGCCATCCTCATTTTCGCGGATAAACAGATGCTACGAGCCTACGACTGGGCGAAGCGACATCTGGGTATCTCAGATGAACTGGCCAGCAAGCTCCTTGGATTTCGCGATCGCATCCGGCGACGGAGCCGCAAAGGCTAGTAGGAGACATGGCCGCGGCGATCAGACAACCCGACTCGCTCGCCCCTAAGGAACTCCTGACGGGACCTGAGCGCAATCGGCCGCGTTCGCCGGCACTATCCCGTCACGAACGCGGAAGTCCGTCTGCCCTAACTGACAGTAGACCCCACCTTTAACACTGACAGTAGACCCCACCTTTAACCGATCCGTCGTGAAGTGGCACGACGATGAAGACCTAATCAGCCACTCCGTAGCCAGCGAAGGCCCGCCCTCATGAACGCTCATGAAGTCGACACTATTCATAGCCGGCTCGCCGCTCCCGGTTGTCACGGTTGCCGACGTGCCTCTTGCCTCATTAGCCGAGTACCTCGCCGAGGATCCGGCCGCGACACAACAGGCATCGACAACTTCACCATGCCGAATCCTGACTCGGAGAACCTGACGACTTGCCCGCGCACCGCAGTCCAGAAGCATCGACGTCGCTCACGCGGCGATCCGACCCTCCTCGGGGACGGTTCAGCTGCGTCGTGGATGACCACCCGCGCATCCACCTCGGATCCGTACCCGATCATTCGAAAATAGCCGCCACAACTGGATCGGAACGAATGGGACTTCTTGCACTACGGGTGCGGTGGCCTCGCCAACCGATCGTGGAATGGCACACTTGACGAGCTCCCTCGTCGGCCGCCTCCGACGGTATCTACTCGATCAGCTTGATCGAACACGTCACCGCTGCCGCACACCAATCCCTCCTCAGTGACATTCGGCCCGCACCTGGCGTGGCGGCCTCGTCCGTGCTCACCATAGATCTCGTGCGCCGCACCGACGAGCTTTGGAATCTCAATCTCGGAGTGGAGGTCGAGAACCCCGCCCGTCATGGCACCGTTCACGATGTTGTTCTCGAGTGTGCGGCCCTCGGACTAGGGCTCTTCCGACAAGAGGAAGTGCGTGATTGAGGGTTCCTCCAGGGTCGACATAGGGCTACTTGCTTTCGGAGATCAGCGGTCCCGGCAACGGGGGGTTGGAGCGGTGTCGCGGCGACGGTTGATCTCACGAGGTCAGTCGAGGTCGCCGTCCGGAATGGGCAAAACAGTGAAGCTCTTCCTAGGGCTACCTCGGCCATCAAGGGGCGGACGGCGAGGATGGACGGCCCGTTTTCGCCTGGCCCTGCCACTGGATAAGCTCGGTGAAAGCGGTTGAGTGGGTTTGGAGGGTTCAGGGTGGATGTGAAGGTGGCTCCAGATGCATCCGTCGAGAAGAAGAGGGTCGGGGTGTTGGTCGTCGCGTACAACGCGGCATCGACACTTGCGAAGGTACTCGACCGTATCCCGACCGAGCTGAGAGCTGACATCGAAGAGGTAATTGTAAGTGACGATCACAGCCAGGACTCGACCTATCTGGTCGGCCTCGGCTACCAACAGCAGTCCGACTTGCCGATCACGTTGATCAGGCAACCCACGAATCTCGGCTACGGCGGCAACCAGAAAGCCGGGTACAGGCTCGCCATCGAGCACGGGCTTGACATCGTGGTCATGCTCCACGGCGATGGCCAATATGCGCCAGAGTCACTCCCAGAGATCCTCGCGCCGCTGTTGAACAACGAGGCCGACGCCGTTTTCGGCTCTCGTACGATGATCAAGGGCGCGGCCAGGAAGGGGGGTATGCCGCTCTACAAATTCGTAGGGAACCGAATTCTTTCTCGCTTCGAAAATGCCGCGCTCGGCACCAGCTTGTCGGAGTTCCATTCTGGATACCGCGCGTACTCCGTAGCCGCTCTGAAACAACTCCCCTTTGAGAAGAACTCCAACGGCTTCGACTTCGATACGCAGATCATCATCCAGCTGCATGATGCCGGTATGCGTATTGCCGAGGTTCCGATACCCACCTATTACGGCGACGAGATCTGTTATGTCGATGGATTGGGATATGCGGCTGACGTGACAAAGGACGTGATCCTTTACCGGCTGCAAAAGGCCGGCTTCGGGGACGGGAGCCGAATCGCGCTCGTCGAGGAGTACCAGCTCAAGCCGAGCGAAGACAGCTCACACGGCAGGATCACGAAGATTTTGCAGCACCGACCGCAGAGCCGAATCCTGGACCTTGGGTGTTCGGGCGGGATGCTTGCTGAGCGGTTACGAGGTTTGGGGCACCATGTAGTCGGCGTCGACGTGAACGACATCGACGGGGTCAGAGAGCGAACGGATTTCTTCGTCAGCGCCGACCTCAACGAGGGAATCCCATCGGAGGTCGGTTCAGGCTTCGACATTGTTCTGGCGGCTGATGTGCTCGAACATGTCCTCAGTCCCGGAACCCTGATCACTCAGGCCAGGGATGTCTTGTCGCCGAGCGGGACCGCTATCTTCTGCGTTCCGAACATGGCCCACTGGTACCCGAGGTTCCGGGCGACCCTCGGGATGTTCGATTACGACCAGCGGGGCATCCTGGATGCAACTCACCTGAGGTTCTTCACCCGCCGCAGTCTGGTCAAGCTGATCGCAAGCCGGGGCTTCGCCATCCAGCGGATTGAGCCAGTGGGTCTGCCCCTTGACGCACTGGGTGTCGACAGTAACAAGGCCCGGACTCTCCGGTTAGCAGATCGGCTCTTGTCAAATGTGTGGCCGACGATGTTTGGCTACCAATTCATCGTCGAGGCGACGCCAGTAAGAGCCTGACGCTGTCGTCGTAGGGGGAACCGCCCGAGTCTGTTCCTCACTACGGGACTACGGGGTCGGCGAACCGCCCGCCTCCTCAACCCTGGCAGCGCCAGGAGCCGGATCCATGGCAGGTCCCGGTGCCGATCCGGCCGGAGCGACCTTCGAGCGCCGAGCTGGCATCCCGAAGAAGACAGCGATGGCCAACAGCACGACGCCGATGATGGCCACCAGAAGCGCCCGCTTGTGGTAATGCCCGCCAACGGGCCGTTTGCCGGGGACGAAGCCAGGCAGCGAGTGGATTGGCACGCTTAGATAGATCACGGCGTAGATCAGAGCGACCACGCCCAAAACGGCGCAGACCACACAGATCACCCATCTGGCAGTAGACGACACTCTTCCCACCTCCACAAATCGAGCAGCACTCCCGGCGGAGCCTCGACTCCGACAGCAGGTGTGATGGTAGCGCCCATCCACACCGTCTTGCCATCTCGTCTGATGTCGACCCGACCAGCGGAACTCGCGATGCCGGAGAAGTACCATATCGCCATCGCGGTCGTGTCACCATCTGTGAGGTGGACTGCCACCGCAGGCGTTCGGAGGCGATGGCGAGGGCGATGGACTCGAGTAGTGGGAACGGCGTGGTGCTTCGTAGCGGGACCGAAGATGACGCTGCCGCAGCCGCCGCCCTCCACGCCGGGCAGATCACCCAGGGATTCTTGACCTTCCTCGGCGCCAGGTTCCTGCGCAAGCTCTACCGGCGGGTGACCCGGACTCCCGGTTCCTTCCTGCTTATCGCGGAGACCGGGGGGGCCACGGTGGGGTTCCTCGCGGGTTCCACCGATGTGGCCGCCCTCTACCGATCCTTTGTGCGCCGTGACGGTGCGGCCGCTGTGGTCGCATGTGGCGGTCGGCTCCTCCGATCCCCGGGTCGGGTCATCGAGACCCTTCGCTACGGCACCGGCCGTGACGGTGAGGGTGCGGAGTTGCTGGCCGTGGCGGTCGATCCGTCAGTACGCGGATGGGGGGCGGGAACGCTCTTGGTGGAGGGCTTCCTCACTGAGATCCGTGGGCGTCGCCAGGACGCCGCACACGTCGTGGTCGCTGCGGACAACGCTGCGGCAGCCGCGCTGTACCGGAGGGCCGGATTCCGGACGGTCGAGCGGTTCGAGATGCACCACGGGACCGAGTCCCTCCTCATGCAGTGGCCGACCCCGTCCGATCGAGGGTCGTGACGACAGAGGCCCTCGTGGTTGCGATCGCTGCTCTCGGCGCCACGGCGGCGATGGTCCCGGTGTGCATCGTGATCGCCCACCGTTGGGACGTCATGGACCGCCCCGGGCAGCTCAAGACGCAAGAGACGCCCGTGCCCTACCTGGGTGGGATCGCCGTCTTCGCCGGTCTGACCATCGGTGTGTGTGTCGGTCGGCCTATCGCCCTCGTGCCGTTGGCAGTCGCTCTGACCGTCGGGGTCAGCGACGACCGATACGATCTGCCCGCGCCGGCGCGGCTCGTCGCCCAACTGGGGGTAGGTGCTGTCATCGCCGTCGCCCAGCCGGTCCACCTGCCGGCTTGGATCGGCATATCACTCGTCATGGCGGCCACGGTTGTCCTGATCAACGGCTTTAAATTTCTCGACGGCCTCGATATGTTGGCAGCCGGTGTCGGTGCTGCGGCCAGCGTCGGTTTCGCATTCATACTGTCCGGCCCTGGTCGCCTCGCCGCCGCATCGCTGGCCGGGGCGCTGGTCGCATTCCTCCTCTATAACCGACCTCCGGCCCGCATCTATCTTGGCGACGGAGGTTCATACCTGATCGGCGCGTCCATGGCCGTGCTTCTCACCTATGCCTGGGGTGTCGGCATCCCCCATACGACGGGTGTGTTCGCTCTGGCCCTCCTAGTCGTCCCGGTAGCCGAGGTGGCGTGCGCCGTGGTACGTCGTCGCCGCAGTGGTCGGTCGCTGCTGGCCGGCGATCGCGCCCATCCCTACGACCTCCTCGTGGCGGGGGGCTGGAGCCGCATCGCGGCCAGCGCGAGCTACATCACGGTCGAGGTGGCCGTCGTCATCGTGGTCGTAGTGGTCCGCCATGGGTCCATGGCGGTTGCCATCGGAATCGATCTGGCGATGACACTGGCTGCTCTGGGTGGCGCCGCCCTTGTCGGCGGCCTGAACGATCCGACCGGGACCAACGCATGACCCGCGTGTTCCTTTCGCCGCCCGATGTTGGTGCCGAGGAACGGCGCATGCTGCTCGAGGCGTTCGAATCCAACTGGATTGCCCCGACGGGCCCCGATGTCGACGCCTTTGAGCGCGAACTGGCCGAAAGGACCGGCGTCTCGCACGCAGTGGCCCTTTCCAGCGGAACGGCGGCGCTGCACCTCGCGCTCCTGTTGGCCGGGGTGGAGCGTGGGGACGAGGTTCTCGTTCCCTCGTTCACTTTCATCGCGAGCGCGGCCGCTGCCACCTATGTGGGTGCACGTCCGGTGTTCGTCGACTGTTCGGCCGAGAGTTGGAATCTGGACCCTTCCCTCGTCGAAGAAGTATTGATCGACAGGGCCGCAATTGGTCGGCTCCCTGCGGCGGTGATCACAGTCGATCTCTACGGGGAGACGGCCGAGTACGCAGCCTTGGAATCGCTGTGCCGTCGGTTCGACGTTCCGCTCATCGAGGACTCGGCCGAGGCAGTCGGGTCGACCTATCGGGGCCGCGCGGCAGGATCTTTCGGCGTCGCCGGGACCTTCTCGTTCAACGGCAACAAGATCATCACGACGAGCGGTGGCGGGGCGCTCGTGACTGGTTCAGCCGAACTGGCCGAGCGGGCACACCATTTGGCGACGCAGGCCCGGGAGCCGTTCTCCCACTACGAGCACACCACGGTGGGGTACAACTATCGCCTCTCCAACCTGCTCGCCGCCGTCGGCAGGGCCCAGCTGCGCGGACTCGAGAGCCGTATCGAGCGCCGAAAGCAGATCGATGCGGTGTACTTGTCCCAGTTGGCCAAACTCCCCGGGGTGTCGTCCATGCCGCGCACCGCAGCGGGTAACTCCAACTACTGGCTGACGTGCATTCTCCTCGATCCCGGGGCCTTCGGAGCGGACCGGGAGCAGGTCCGCATCGCCCTCGAGGCCGTGGACATCGAATCCCGGTCGACGTGGAAGCCTCTTCACCTCCAACCGGCGTTCTCCGGGGCCACATTCGTGGGGCCGGGGCACTGCGCCCGGGTCTTCGAGCGGGGCCTGTGCTTGCCCACCGGTTCGGCGCTCTCGGCCACCGACCAGTCCCGAGTCATTGAGGTCATAGCGGCTCAGGCCAGCTTCTGAGCTGGGATGCAGGGACGCTTCTATCGTATCCTTGGCGGCATGAACTCCCAGGGGAGCTCCAACGTCATAGCGGGCAAGCCGAAGGCACTGGCCTTCTACCTTCCCCAATACCACCCCATCCCCGAGAACGACGAATGGTGGGGCAAGGGCTTCACCGAGTGGCACAACGTGACCAAGGCTCGACCTCTGTTTCCCGGTCACTACCAGCCGCACCTCCCCAGCGAGCTCGGCTACTACGACCTGCGAGTGCCCGAGGTGCGGATGGCTCAAGCAGAATTGGCCCGCGAGCACGGCGTGCACGGCTTCGTCTACTACCACTACTGGTTCCACGGCAGGAGACTGCTGGAGCGGCCGTTTGAAGAAGTGCTGGCGTCCGGCGTGCCGGAATTCCCGTTCGCCCTTTGCTGGGCCAACGAGGAGTGGACTCGAGGTTGGGATGCACAGACCGGTCATGTGCTCGTGCGTCAAGAGTTCAGCGAGGCGGACGATCGGGCCCACATCCGCGATCTTCTCCGGGCGTTCAAGGATCCTCGCTACATCACCATCGACGGTCGGCCGCTCATGCTCATCTATCGGCCCGAGCTCGTTCCCAACCTCCTCCGTACCAGCGAGATCTGGCGATCGGAGGTACAGAAGGCCGGATTCCCCGATCTCTACCTGTGCTGGGTCGAGTCATGGGGGATTCCTCCCGGAGGCCACGGGCCCAAGCCCTTCGGTCTCGACGCTTCTGTAGGATTCATGCCCGTGCAGGGGGCAGAGCTGCACCCTTCACTCGAGACGCTCAGAGGACACCGGATCCTCGACTACGAATCTGCGGTCGAATCGGCTTTGGATCTTCTCGACTACCCGTGGAAACGATTCCCGTCGGTGATGGTGGGGTGGGACAACACGGCTCGCCGAGCCCAGGGGGCCACCATCTACCACGGCGCGACGCCGGCTCACTATGAGCACTGGTTGAGGTCCACGGCAGACCGGCTCTCCGGGGTCCGGTCGGAGGAGAACTACCTTTTTATCCTGGCGTGGAACGAGTGGGCTGAGGGCAACCACTTGGAGCCCGACCAGCGCTACGGTCGGGCCTTCCTCGAGGCCACGCCGTGGTGTTGATCGACGACCCGACCGAAATCGCTGTCGCTCCGGGGCAGTCCGCGGCGCGCGACTCCGAGACGACAGGAACCGCTGCCGAGTGGCAGGACCGGGCCGCCCTCGGCGAATTGGCGGCCAATATCGTCGGCCTGCTCGACGAGCTCCAGGTTCCCGCGGGTCGGCAAGTGGTGGATCTCGCGGAACAGCAGTTTGCGCCGTCGAAAGCGCCGGCGTTCGAATGTCCCGGCATCGATGTTGTGCCGGGCACGTTCACCGACGTGGCGTCGTTGAAAGCGACCCTCGACAGCATCGACGGCATCGGTGCCATGCTCCTCATTGACGTGCTGGAGCATCTGGCCGAACCACAGGAGCTCTTGAGCTCCCTCGCGTCCTGGTCGCTGGGCCACGGCTCGCCCCGCCTCCTCGTCGTGGTCCCGAACGTCGCCCACGTCGACCTGGCTCTCCAGATCCTGTGCGGTCGATTCGAGATCCGGGAGGCCGGCGCTCTCTCTCCGGCGAACCTGCGCTTCTTCACCGAGGACACCCTCCACCGACTACTCGATCGCTCGGGGTGGCGCGTCGTGGGGAGGGACGACCTCCATTCCCTCTACTCCGAGCAATACGACGGCGGGCTGCGTGACGGCCTACCAGAGGAAATGGTGGGAGCGCTCCAGGCCACCGCGCAGTCCGTCAATCCCAACTGGTCCGTCACACACTTCGTCTGGGCGCTCGAGCCGCTCCCGGTCGACATCGCTCCCAGCACGTACGGAGAAGCTGTCGCCCCTGACGACCTGGAGTTGAGCCCGACCATCGACCCCAAGGCCACCGCGACGGTCGCCGATTACCTGGCCTCCGTCGGTCTCGTTGTCAGTGAGACCAACCGGCGCGCCGTCTCCGCCAAGCGCAAACTGGCGGCAGAGTCCTCACTGTCCCTGCCCAAGAAAGCGGTCCTCAAGGTCGTATACAGCTCGCCACGTCGAGCTGCGGCATTCAGGCGCGTCTACGCTCGACTGCGCTGAGGGGATCACGCCGAAGCCGTGACGCAGGAACCATGACCGCCCATCCACCCGCTGCAGTCGAGCCCACCATGCCAGTCGGACCATGGCTGCTCGTGGTGGGTATGCACCGGAGCGGTACATCCGCCGTCACCGGAGCACTGGGGCAACTCGGATTGGCCGTCCCGGCAGCCGACGACCGGTGGGAGCCTTCGGAGGACAATCCTGACCACTGGGAGAGTCGCGCTCTGACGTTTCACAACGAAGCGCTGCTCGAGCGATTGGGTGGGACGTGGGACCGCCCGCCGGAGCCTGACATCGACTGGGAGTCCGACCAGGACCTCGGCATCGGCGATCTCGGCGAACCCTCCGGACCCGCCAGCGCGGCGTTCCCGAACCCAGGGCCGGTCGTGTGGAAGGACCCACGGTCCTGTCTGGTGCTGCCCTACTGGTTGGCCCACCTCCCGAGTCCGGTTGCCGCCGTGTTCATCTGGCGTTCACCCCTCGCGGTAGCCCGGTCGCTCCAGGTGCGGGACCGTACGCATATGGCCGACGGGGTGGCTCTCTGGGAGCGCTACAACCGATCGGGACTGGCCGGCCTGATCGGCCTCGACACCTTTGTGACTCGCTACGAGAAGATCGTCGAGGACCCACTCGGCAGGCTGGGCGCCCTCGCCAGCTGGCTCGGAAACCTTCCGCAGTTCGCTGCGCACGCCCCTGACTGGGACCTCGCGAGCGCAGTCGCCAGTATCTCCCCACAGCTCGCGCGCCAGCAGAACTCCGACGGCTCAGATCTGTTGCTTGACGAACAACGGCGGCTGATGGAGCAGATGGAGAACCTCGAGGGTCCGCACCAACCGTTGTCCTCCGCCCCCACGGGAGCGGAATCCCCCTGGACGACCGCTCTGCTGGCCGACCGGCACCAGCTGTCCGTCCTTTCGCGCCGAGCGCGACACTCTCCGTGAGAAGATCAGGCTGCAGTGGTACGAGACCCGAGGGATCAACGACAAGGTCGCCGCCCTCAACATCGATCTCGAACGTACCCGGGCCGACTTGGCCGACGTGACCGAGTGGTACGAGCGGATGCGGGATTCGACCAGCTGGCGGATCACCCGCCCCCTGCGCGAGAGGCCGACGTTGAAGGGCCGAAAGAGCACCGCGCCCTGCGACTGACGTGCCGGCACCCTCGAAGAGGTCGGCGACGGAGGGTTCAGCTCTGCCGCCGGTTGAGCCAACCCCCCACCCGCCGACGCAGGCTGACTCCCCACAGTCCCGAGAGATAGGTCTCCAGAGTGGTCACCCGTCGGTCTCCGTCGGCGACGCGTTGCTCGAGGTAGGCCTGATACTCGGCCCGCAAGTCTGCGGCCGCCTGCGACGGATCCGCGGACACCGCACGGCGCTGGAGTCCGCCTGCCCCCGCTCCGGCGGCCACGGTGCCCGACGCGTTCACACGTGCCTGTGTCCGCTTGATCGCCCGCTCCACTGCGGCGTCGAACGCAGGCCCTGAGTCCTTCGCGGGCCGCGGCTCGAAGCGGTCCAGGCTCCAACCCCATTTTTCCACCAGCTTCCGCTGGTTGCGCCACAAGAGAAATTCTCGAAAGACGGCCGAGGTGCTCTGGCTCCCCTGGTGGACCACCAGAGCCTGCGGCTCGTAGCGGATCCGGAAGCCGCGATCGGACAACGCCAGGCAGAGGTCGACATCCTCGAAGTAAGCGGGGAAGTAGCGTTCGTCGAACCCCCCCGCAAGGTCCCACGACCGCCTGGTGACCAGCAACCCGTTCGCTGAGACGTAGTCGACATCTCGGGGTTCCCGATGGGCATCGGAACCGGGCGGCAGACCCTTCCCCACGTGGGCAGCGGAGCCGTCACGCCACAGGACCGACCCCGCCTCCTCCAGCGTGCCGTCGACCGACACGATGCGGGCCCCGACAGCACCGATCGCCGGGTCCTCCGACGCCGCTCGGACCAATGCCTCGAGGCATCCTCCCTCAACCGTGCTGTCGTCATTGAGAAAGACGATCAGCGGGGCCCTCGCCACCAATGCAGCCTGGTTGCAGCCGCCGGCGAACCCCAGGTTGTCCCGGTTGACCACCAGGACCAGGTCTTCATACCCCGCCAGGCTCTTGAGCTGGTCTGCGCTCGTGCCGTTGGCCACCACCACCAACTCGGTCCCCGGGGGACTGCCCCCAGGCCGCCGGAGGGAATCGAGGCAGTCGAGGGCCAGCTGCGCGCGCTCCAGGATCAAGATACAGACCGAGAGGCCCGGATCGTCGGGCACCCTGGCCCCCCGCCGTACCGAGGGTTCCGACAACACGGGGTCGACGTCCGGTGTGGCTTCGGTCATGCTCGGTGAGCGAGCACGAACCAACCCGTCTCGTCGCGCGCTGCGTCCACCACGAGACCCGCGTCGGCGAACCACGGCTCGAGCTCTGCCCAGATGTAACGGTGCTCAACCGGGGCGCTGAGCCGGTCGAACGTGTCGAGAACGAGGCTGCGGAACGGCTTGTCACGATACGTGCTCATCGGCAGGCGACTGAGTGCACCGACTCGAAACCGATCACCCCACCGCCCCGGTAGGACAACCCCGGCGAAGAGCAAAGCGGCCACCGGGGCACTCAGAGCCCTGAGGAGCGAATGGGGCAGATTGACGGTGAAGCGCCGCATCACCGAGGCGGCGGACAGAGCCACTCCGCGCGCGTTGAACGAATCGGGGCGGCTGTACAGATAGACAAGCATCTGTCCGTCGGGCGCCAGGTACTGCGCCAAGCGCTCAAAACCCTCCCGAGGGTCATCGAGATGATGGAGGACCCCGAGACTCGAGATGAAGTCGAAGCTCCGCGGCGCGAACAGGGGGAGGCGCAGGTCGGCACGGACCACACCGACGTTCTCCTGATCGCGCAGATTGTGGACGGCGGCGTGCACCGCTTCGGAGCCGTCGAGGGCCACCACCGTTTGCAAGTAGCGGGCCAGTACGCGGGTGAAACGACCCTTTCCGCATCCGGCGTCGAGTCCGACGCGTCCGGCGAGGCCAGGGAGATCGAGGTCCTTGAAGTAGATGGCGGCGAACGACTCGTCCTCTTCGCGAATCGCATCGAAGGCGTTCCACTCGTAGCCGAAACTCGAAAACGTGCGCTCCGTCGTCCCGTGAGCTTGCAATTCGGCCGAGAAGTCAAGGTATCCCGACCGTTCCGCAAAGCGATGCCCGTGTACACAGGACACGCCGGCTGGTTCGGGATCCATCGGCTCGCCGCATCGGGGGCACCGCAGGCACTCGACGACGCGCGTCCATGACGGTGTCCCGCTCCCGCTGGTCACAGCCATCCCCACTCGCCTCCCCGCCGTGCCCAACCCTCTGCCCGTCCGGTCTGCGCCGCTTTCGTCGAGAGATTACTCGTCGTCTCGGATCCACTACTGCGTGGCACGGTGACCCACCCTCAACCGAGGCTCGGCTTCCAGCGGTCGATCCACGACTGCAGGACCAGAACGTCCCAGAGCTCGTAGCCCAGGTCCCGTCGGCCCGAGCGGTGGAGTTCCCAGGCCCGGCGGATGGGAAGCGGATCCAAGAGCCCCTGGTCACGCAGACGTCGCTCGTCCAGAAGGTGCTCGGCCCAGGGGGCGAGCTCGCCGCGCAGCCACGCCCCGATGGGCAGACCGAATCCCATCTTGGGCCGTTCGACCAGCGCCGCCGGCACGTGGCGTTCGAGAACCTGGCGCAAGACCCATTTGGTTCGACCTCCTCGCAGCTTGGCGTCGAGGGGAAGACTCCAGGCGAGCTCGAGGATCCGACGATCGAGGAACGGGACCCGGGTCTCGAGGGACACCGCCATCGCCGCTCGATCGAGCTTGACGAGGATGTCGTCCGGCAGATAGCCGATCAGGTCGAGCCACAGCATCTGCTCGGTGATCCCGGCCCCGACGATGGATGATCCGCTGTGGTTGTCATGATCGTCGCGGTGGTCGGTCCCCAAGACCAACGAGGTCGCATCGGCCCAATGGGTGGTGAGGGCCCGATAGGCATCCTCGGGATCCGACGCGGCCAGGACCCGGGCGAGCTTGACCACCTTGTTCGAGGGGTTGCGCACCCGCCAGCCGGCCGGGAGGACGCTCGTGGCCCGGGCTGCTCCTTCGACCACGGTGGGTGGGATGCGGGCCAGAGCGGAGCCGGCGCTCCGACGGGCCCCAGCCGGCACCGCGGCGGCCCTCCTCCACACCCGGTCGAGCCAGGCGTGGCGGTTGTAGCCGGCAAACAGCTCGTCCCCGCCGTCGCCGGACAACGACACGGTGACCTGCGCGCGCGCCACCCGGCTGACCAGATAAGTGGGGATCTGGGAGACGTCGGCGAAGGGCTCGTCCCAGATGTCCGGCAGTTGGGCGATGGCCTCGACCGCCTCGGCATCGCCCACGTCGACGGTGGTGTGGTCCGTCCCGAGATGGGCGGCGACCGCGGCCGCCTCGGACGACTCGTCGAAGGAGCGGTCGGCGAAACCGACGGTGAAGGTGCGTACGGACCCCGAGGAGTGCCGTTGCATCAGGGCCACGATGGTGCTGGAGTCGATCCCCCCGGAGAGGAACGCTCCCACCGGGACGTCGGCGACCATCCTGGCCGCCACGGCGTCGGACAACGCGTCCTCGAGCTGGTCGATCATTTCCGTGTCCGAGACGGTCAGTGGATGTCGGCGCCCCCGTGCCACCGCGTCGGCAGGTGACCAGTAGCAGCGCGGTGCGGGGACCACGCCCGGGGTCGGCGACTCCGACAGAGTCACGATGTGGCCGGGCAGCAGTTTGCGAACACCACGCCAGATCGTGTCCGGCGCGGGGACGCAGTTGGAGCGCAGATACCGGACGACGGCCCCTCGATCGAGCTCGGCCGCGAATCCCGGCACCGTGCACAGGGTCTTCAGCTCGGAACCGAATGCGAACAGTGAGCCCACCCAACCGTAGTAGAGCGGCTTCTCACCGAAGCGGTCCCGCACCAGGTGGAGCTCTCGGTTCTTCCTGTCCCACAGGGCCGCGGCGAACATCCCCTCGCAGGCATCGAGCGCCCGATCGATGCCCCAACGCTCCACCGACGCCACCAATACTTCCGTGTCGGATCCACCGCGGAAGCGGGTCCCGGCGCGCTCCAACCGGCGCCGGAGCTCAGGATGGTTGTAGACCTCTCCGTTGTACGCGATAACCCATCGACCCCCGGGCGAGGCCATGGGTTGCGCTCCGCCCGGTCCGAGACCGATGACGGCCAGGCGACGGTGACCGAAGGCGACGCCGGCATCGGCATCGACCCAGACGCCGTCAGCGTCTGGACCGCGATGCTCCAGCGACGATGCCATCGTCGAGGCCAGGGCGCCCAGGCGATCGGCGCTGGTCGACGCATCCGGATCGAGAATGCCGGCAATCCCGCACACGCCGCGTCAATCCGCTCTACGACAATTCAGCTGCGGACCGAGAGGCCGCAGGAGCAGCTGCCATCATCGGGCCTCGCACAAGATCTCCGGCACCCGCAGATCATGGCACGCGGGCCCGAGCCGATCCGAGCAAGACGACCACTCTCAACGAGATGCAGGATCGGGACCAACGTTCGTCTCCGAGTGCTCGCCCTCGGTTCGGCCATAGTCAGGGTTCTCACCGAAGCGGCCCCTGGCGCCGTCCCACAGGCCGTGGAGAATCGCCTTGCGTTCCTCACGCCCTGTCGCCTTCTGCAGATGCCGGGCGGTATAGGCCAGCTGCCACGCATGCCAGGACGGGCGCCCGTGTCGACGCGTCAAATGGATGGAGTTGCGAGCGTGATAGTAGGACCGCCATGGTTCGCGTCTGTCGGTTGGGCGGCGCTTTTCAATAGCCTCCGCTCGGCCGGCGGACGTCTGCTCGTCGGCTACCGCGCGAGCTGAGACGGCGTCGACCAACACGTCGAATCCTCCTTCTCGGACCCGACAGAAGAAGTCGAAGTCTTCGAGACCGAAGAACCATTCCGGGTCGGGGACGATGCCGGCATCGAAGACCGATCTTGCCACAAGTGTCGCCCCCCAACTGGCCACATCGACCGGTACCAACTCGTACGGGATCCCCGCAGGAGGGACCAGGTTGACGGTGTGGGATCCTCGCCCGACGAACTCTCGGCCGTACGCCACGACCGCTCCGATTGGCCTCCCAGGCTGCCGACTGCGGCTCTCGGCCCGGCTCAGGACGTCAGCCAATCTCGGGCTGGGAAGTGAGAAGAGCCCGACGTCGTCCTCGCACAGGTAGGCCCAGCGCACAGAGGGATCGGCGAACGCTACCTCCATCCCGACGCCGAATCCGCCCGCCGGTCCGAGGTTGCGCGGCAATCGGACCAGTCGGATCTTGGCCTCCAACGTTGTGTCGTCGAGGCCCCCGGGCCCATTGACCACGACGATCACACGCTCCGGAGGTAGACCTTCCCGCTCGACGAGAGAGCGCACCACCTCAGAAGCCAGTCGCGGCCTCCGATGAGTGAGCACGACCGCCGTGACCGACTCCGGTACCTGCGGCGGATCGGCACCGGCGTCGTCCGGCCAGCTCGGGTGATTTTTCACGCCGCCCCCATCTCGATAGGCTAACAACAGTCGTGGAGGATATTGGCGTGGCGGATGAGCAGCGCGCGAGCGGTCGTCCGCTGATCAGCGTGGTGGTGCCGGTCCGCAACGGCATGCCGTTGGTGGAAGAACAGCTCCTGGCGCTCTCCATGCAACAAGTGCCGGGTGACTGGGAAGTCGTCGTGGCTGACAACGGCTCCGCAGACGGCACTCGCTCTTGTGCGCAGCGGTGGTCCGAGCGCGAGCCTCGCATCCGTCTGGTGGACGCGTCCGCGCGTCTCGGCGCGGGAGCGGCTCGCAACATTGGCGTCCGATCGGCCCGTGGTCGAATGTTGGCCTTCTGTGACGCCGACGACGTTGTGCAACCGGGATGGCTGGCGGGCATGCTGGCGGCACTGGCCGATGCGGACCTGGTTGCCGGGGTGTTCGACTTCGGATCCCTGGAGGATCGGCCGCCGTCGGACCCCATCCCCGCGGCCACCAGGCATATGGGATTCCTCCCCTTCGCGCTTGGGGCGAACCTGGCGGTCCGCACGGATGCGTTCGAAGCCGCCAATGGCTTTTGCGAGACCCTGTCGGCGGGTGAAGACATCGACCTATGCTGGCGACTGCAACTAGCCGGGCGCCGGTTCGCGGTCAGCGAAAGAGCCGTAGTGGCGAAGCGCGAGCGTACGTGTGCCCGAGAGGCATTCCGCGCCAGCTGGGTCTATGGACGTTGCGACACGGTTCTCTACCGCCACTACCGCGCCCGTGGCATGCGGCCCGATCTCCGGGGAGCGGCGAAGGCGTGGGTCTGGTTGGTTGCCGCCAGCCCCGGACTGGTCATACCGTCGCGGCGCCGTCAGTGGATGCGCGCCTTCGGCGTACGCGTCGGGCGCTTGGCCGGATCAATGACGCACCACACGTTCTTCCCTTAAAGCCAGGGCACACGGCGTCAGGGTCTCGGCGGGCTCGACCTGAGCAGTGATCAGATCGGAGTTGGTACGGAAGGTGCCGCCCCCATCTCACCTCCCCCGATAGGGAGGCCGCCGGCACCACCATCGGTAACCCGTCGTTTCGCCCACCAGCCCACGACCAGGATGCCCGCGAGGACCACCCCGAGGGCCGGAAGGAGTCGCCACGACATCTGTCCTAGGACGGCCGCGGCCAACAGGATGAGGATGACCAGCACGGGCAGACCGAAGGCAGCCCCGTTGTTGAAGCTGCTGGAAAGGATGAGGGTGGTGAGTATCGCCCATGCCGCCAGCGTCCACAGAGCCGTGAGCTTCAACGTGCGGTGGTGCCGCACAACGACCCAGAGTGCGGCAACCAGAGCGATCCCCAGCGCCCATGACTCGCCTCACCCGAGTTCGGCGAGCGTCCAACTGGCACGTTGTCTGATGGCCGTCAGATCAAGTGTCGCCCCCGGCCGGTAACCAGCGCTCTGGAGGTGGTGGAGGGGCGTGTGACCCGACACCACCCGCGCCGAGAGCAGGCAGACGGAGAAGGTTCCCCTTCTTGACCATGTCGATTGCCAGGTCGATTCCCGCGATCACGACGAGGGATACGACGTAGACGATCGACACGGACCTCGACAACAGCAGGGCGGCGATCGCCAGTCCGAAGATCAGTGACCACTTCTACTCCTGGAATTGCCGGCTCCGGATGTACGAATAGAAGGCCCACACCAGTTCCGCAGCGGTTGGCACGCCGAAATGCAGCATGAGCGCGTAACTCGAGACGTTCTCGTTGAGGGAACGGCGAGAGCAGCCACCATCGCCACCAGCGGTGATATCCAGAGCCTGGCCAGAAGGAAGGAACGCCGGCCACAAGCACGAGTAGGAACGGGAGCTCGACGGACATGGCGCCGTAGACCCCACCAGGCTCCGCGCCGGGCGCGGCCAACGCGGGGACCAACGGCGGGGACGTTCCGGAATGCAGGAACGTACTGATTGGGCTACCACTGTGAAGAATGTTCCGAGCCAGGCTTGCGTAGGCGTCGTCGTCAACGTTGATCTGATGAGCGTGCACGCGAACCACGAAGAGCACCACCCACACGACCGTGGTGACGAGAAGTGCGACGACCAGGAACAGGGTTTGATGCGTGTCCGCTTCGGGATCGACTCGCCCAATCCCTCGTCCGTGGTGACCGTTGCGTCAGCGAGCAGCGCACGCACTACGGATGGAACGGTGGACTCAATCCCCCTCGGAGTCCCGAGGACGCCTCTTGCGCGTGCCCGCGGCTGTCGTCGTCATTGGACTTCCCATGAGCTGCCCACGTGAAGCGGTGCCGCCACCATGACCCCTTCAGGGGGCTGGAGCACGTCGGGGCCGAAGGCATCGAAAGAAGCGACGGGCTTCCACGGGAGCAAGGGGGTCTCGGCCCACTTGCCGAAACTCGTCATTGCCGTCCACACGGAGTAGTGGCCCTTGGGCAGTGGGATGTTGTGGAGTCGGCACCTGACCTCGAAGTCACCTGATGGGAAAACGCGTGGTGCTTGGTGATGAAGATGGGGAAGGCTGTTCCCAGCGAGATGCCGACGAAGAAGTCGGCCTCCACCGACTCCGGCGAGTTGAGGGTCATGCGGAACTCGGCGTCCTCCAGCGAGAGAACCTGTCCCCCGTCCGGCCCCGTGATGGACGATTTCAGCATTTGGACCACGCCGTCGTTGGAGGTGGCCAGCGACGCGTCCTGTTGAATGGACGACCTGTAGAGAGCAGCTACTTCGCTGGTGGGGCCCGCAGCCCTCACTTCTGCATCGGCTAACCACATCGTTTGTTGACACATAGCCTCGACCGACGCGAGATCGTGGGAGACGTAGACGAGCGTGGTGCCTTGGCGTACGACCTCCTCGATCCGTTGAACGCACTTCTGCTGGAAATTGGCGTCACCCACCGACAGCACCTCGTCGACGAGAAGGATGTCGGGCTCCAGGAAGGCGGCGATCGAGAACCCGAGCCGCATCTGCATGCCGAGGGAAAAGAACTTGACCTGGCGATCGATCGCGTCCGCGAGCCCGGCGAAGTCCACGATCTGGTCGAATCGATCGTGGGTGATCTTGCGGCGCATGCCGAGCACTGCGCCGTAGAGGAAGATGTTCTCGCGTCCGGTCAGGTCGGGATGGATGCCACTGGTCACGCTGAGGAGCGCACCCATGCGCCCCTCTACCCGGCATACGCCAGCCGACTGGTAGGTGACCTTGCTGATGATCTTGAGGAGGGTGGTCTTCCCCGAGCCGTTGATGCCGATGAGTCCATAGGTCCCCCCGGGTTCCACGTCGAGGCTGACATCTTTCAGGACCCAGCGGTAGTCCCTACGCGTCCCCTGGGTGATCGAGCGACGCATGCGGACGAGCTGGTCGTAGAACAGCGGAGCGGTGCGATCGGCGCGAAACTTCTTCCAGACGTGCTCCACGTGGATGGTCCCGTTAGGCAATGTCGGCAAAGTTCACCTCCAATCGCTTGAAGATCCGATAGCCCAGCAGCAGGTAGACGCTGGCGCCAACGATGGCCGCCAGCAGGGGCCCCGGGACAGGGTTCTGCCCGAGGAGCATGGCGCGACGGGTGTCGTCGATCACCGGCCCCAACGGGCTGAAGAAGCCGTACACGATTTGCCAGTTCTTAGGGACGCGCTTGAACTGCCAGATCACCGGGGTGGCGAACAGTCCCAACATGATGATGATGGGAAGTACCTGGGCCAGGTCCCGCATCTGGATGATCAATGCGGAGACCATGACGGTTATCCCGACGGTGAAAGCGAGCTCAATGAGGATGAACAGCGGCACCCAGACCGTGGTGGGCTTGGGAACGAAGCGGTACAAGGCAAAGAGCAGCACCAGTGGGATCCACGCCAGGACCGAGTTCACCGCCGTCACCAGGACGGTCTCGAGGGGGAAGCATTCCCGCGGGAACTGCGTCTTGCTCATCAGGGCGTTGTTGGTCAGCAGCGAGGTACCACCGGTCCCCAGAGCTCCGGAGAAGAAGGTCCAACAGAGGATCCCGATATACGCGAGGATCGGGTAGGGGATCCCGGGGATTCCGTTCGATGACGACCGGGAGAAGATGATGGTGAAGATGCCCAACATCGCCAGAGGGAAGATCAGAGCCCAGAGAAATCCCAGGGTGGCCTGCTTGTACTGGGCCCGGATGTCCCGCTCGGCCAGCGTGTAGATGATGTCCCGGCTCGCCCACAGAGCTCGGAGCGACGTTCTCAGCCGTGCCTCGTGACGGTAAATCAGGTCGGCCGGTGGCTCGACCGGTGCTCCCGGTACCGCCCCCACTGGTCCCTCGCCCACTCCGAAGTTGCCCGCGGGCACATGCACCCCCCCGTCCGAGGGAGTCGGCAAGGTCATCGAGTGCGTCACCTCCGCCCGCAGACGCAGGCCTTTCGTTTCACGCCGGCAAGACGGGTCATAGTATCCCACCCCGCGAACACCAAACGAGCGGGAAGCGGAGGCTCCGACCGGTACTATCGACGGGTGGGCGTTCAAGAGGGGTTGCGGGCCCGCGAACCGGGCGGACGCTTACGTGTGCTGCTTGTGATCAAGTGCCTGGGCTACGGGGGCGCAGAGCGGCTGCTGGCGGATATGGTGGCTGCCGCGGACGAACAACGGCTCCACTACGAAGTGGCGTACATACTCCGGAGCCAGGACGCCCTCGTGCCGGCGATCGTGGCCGGCGGGACGCCAGTGCACCCCCTCGGTGCCGCCCATAATGCGGATCTGCGGTGGATGGTGGCCTTCCGGCACCTGCTGGGACAGGGGCACTACGACGTGGTGCACTTCCACCTCCCCTATGCGGCCGCTCTGGGGCAGATGGTGGTGGCTTCGCTGCCCCGCTCCGTGCGACCGGGTGTCGTCTACACCGAGCACAGCCTGTGGGACCGAGCAAAACTCGTGAACAGAGTGCTCCTGCGTGCCTCGATGGGAAGGGGGGAGCGGCTGGTGACGGTGTCGCAGGCTTCCTACGATGCCCTTCCGACTCCATTGCGGCGGCGCGCCACGACGGTGGTGCACGGCGTCGATCTGTCCCGGTCGGACTCACTGATCGCCCGCCGCCAGGAACTCAGGACGCTTGTTCGGTCGGAGCTCGGGGTGGACCACGACGAGATTCTCTTCCTGACCGTCGCAAATCTCCGTCCCGAGAAGGGATACGACGTCTTGCTCGCTGCGGCCCGATCCATCGCTGACAGCGGCCTACCCATCCGCATCGCCGCGGTGGGCCGCGGGCCGCTCAGCGAGATCCTCCACGCACGCCACGCCGAGTTCGGGCTTGGCAATCGGTTTCAGTTCCTCGGCCAACGCGACGACGTCCCGCAACTCTTGGCCGGCGCAGACGCATTCGTCCTGGCGTCTCTGCAAGAGGGGCTCCCGGTCGCGTTGATGGAAGCCACCAGTTTAGGGTTACCGATTGTTGCGAGTGATATCGGTGGCGTGCCCCAGATCCTCGAGAACGAAGTCGATGCCCTCCTCGTCACGCCGGGTGACCCGGCGATGCTCTTCCAGGCCATGAAGCGGCTGTCTTCCGATCCCGAACTGCGGGACCGGCTCGGCCAGAGGGCGAAACTCCGGAGCGCGATGTTCGACATCGCCGAGGCCAGCCGGGCGGTCGGCGACATCTACATGCAGGTGGCGACCGCTCATTGAGCACGCTGGTTGGGAAGAAACTGGTGCACGTCACCACCGTCGACATGAGCCTCGTCCTGCTCCTCGGCCCGCAGCTCCGAGCCTTTGCCGCTGCAGGGATGGAGGTGGTCGGAGTGTCGGCTCCGGGGCCGTTCGTGCCGCAATTGGAATCCTGGGGCATCCGTCACGAGCCCCTTCGACATGCGACCCGATCCGCCGCCCCCGGCCAGGATCTGATGGCGCTCGTGGAGCTGTGGCGCCTGTTCCGGCGCCTCAAGCCCGACATCGTCCACACCCACAACCCCAAGCCAGGTCTCTACGGACGTGTGGCGGCCCGGGCCGCCGGAGTTCCCGGAGTGGTCAACACCGTGCACGGCCTGTACGCGAGCCCTGAGGACGGACGCTCGCGCAGGGCGGTCGTGTACGCCCTCGAGCGGACAGCGTCGCAGTGCTCAGGGGCCGAACTGGTCCAGAATCCCGAGGACTTCCGCGTGCTGGCGCGTCTCGGCGTGCCGAGCAACAAGCTGGTACTGCTCGGCAACGGCGTCGATCTGGAGCGATTCCGCCCGCGGTCCGACCAGGAGCGACAGCGGGCCCGGGCGAACCTCGGAGTGGACACGGACGCCGTCGTGGTCGGCACGGTCGGCCGCCTGGTCTGGCAGAAGGGCTTCCATGAACTCTTTGCGGCGGCTGAGCGGCTGCGCGACACACGGCCCGAGATCGTCTTCGTGGTGGTGGGCGGATCCGACGCGGGCAAGGCCGACGCCATCACATCCGAGCAGCTGGCTGACGCCCGTCGCCGCGGGCACATCGTGTTGGCTGGGTCCCGGGACGACATGGAACGCGTCTACCCGGGTTTCGACCTTTTTGTGCTCCCCTCACACCGCGAGGGCTTCCCCCGTTCGGCCATGGAGGCCGCGGCCAGCGAAGTGCCGGTGATCGCCACGGACATCAGAGGTTGCCGTGAGGTGGTCGCACACGGGCAAACTGGGCTGCTCGTTCCCCTCCACGATCCCCTACGACTTGCCACGGCAATCGAGGAACTGGCACTCGACCCCGCCCTCCGCCGGCGGATGGGCGTCGCTGGCCGGCGCAAGGCCGAGGCCGAGTTCGACGACCAAGCCGTGGTCTCGAAGACGCTGGACGCCTACGAGCGAGTTCTGACCTCCGCCAAGTCCCCGAAGAGGCGCCGAATGCCCTGGTCGACCACGGGGCTGTCGTAGCGGTCCAGATAGCGGGCTTCCGCCGCCTCGGTGAGGCGCATGCGCAGCTGAGCGTCACCGAGTAAGCGCACGACGGCGGCGGCGAACTGCTCCGGATCGTCCGCTATCAGCAGATGCACGCCGTCTTCGACGTCCAATCCCTCCGCGCCGAGGCTCGTCGACACCACCGGCACACGGTGTGCGAAAGACTCGAGGATCTTCACTCGGGTGCCACCTCCGTAGCGCACCGGAACAACGGCGACCGACGCACGCGCCAGTTCGGCTTCCATGGAGGCGACCTCGCCGACCACGGTCAGCACCCCGGGTTGGTGCAACCGCGTGACGCTTGTGGCCGGACGGCCGACCAATCGAACCTCGGTCCCCGGGACGGCCGCCCGGATGCGAGGGGAGATGGCGGCCGCTGTCCATTGCGCCCCGTCGATGTTGGGAGGGTATCCGAAGCTTCCCTGGAAAAGCACGACAGGCGGCCCACCGGAGGCCGGGTTCCCGGCCGGCCGCTGCGGCCGCGGGTACGTGTTGGGGATCACCATGACGTTGGGCAGGGCGGACCTGGCTGCGTCCAGCTCGCTGGGAACCACGACCCGCTCCACGCGGGCGGCCACCGACTGCTGGAATCGGCGCCAGTCGCCGCCGTTGAGCCGGGCCTGGTACCAGGCCAAGCGGGTCCGCACCGAGCCGAGCACGCCGGTCGATCGGAGCTGGTCGGCCAACAGTTCGGACCGCAGCCCGGCCTTGACGTCCTCGAGGTCCATCAGATCGACGACAGTCGGTCCGAAGTCGGGCCGTCCCGTCCATTCGTACGAGGATGGTCTCGAGAACCACACCACGTCATAGGGCGGACGGGCCCAGTCGTGCAGGACACGTCGAGGGGTACGGTCGGCTCGGGACACGGCCACCTCGATCGGGACGTCCCGGCGGGCCGCCCAATCCAAGCGCCATCGGAGTTGGGGCGACGCACGCGGGTTCTGCACGCCCATTGCACGCAGCACGGGAACTGCCGGTGGTATGGCCATCGCCGATTGGCGCTGGTCGTGGATCACGAACAGGTCCAGGTCGGCCATCGATGCCACGGCCTCCACGACCTGGGCCAGGCGGACAAGCCCGCCGCCGAGGGGCGGCCACGGCAGGTCGTGGGCCACGATCAGTGCTCTCACGGCGCCTTCAACGCCTCTCCGGCCACGGCGGTCAGCGCGATTTCGGCGACCTGGCCCTCGATAACCCCGCGCTCGAACGCCTCGAGATAGCGCTGGTGCGCTGCGTCAACCAGCCGCCGGCGCAGGTCCGGCTCGTTGAGGAGCCGGGCGCAGGACGCAGCCAATCCCTCCGCCGTGTCTGCCAGCAGCAGATGGCGGCCGTCCTCGACGCCCAAGCCCTCTGCGCCGAGCGTGGTGGAGACGACGGGTATCCGGTGGGCGAACGCCTCGATGATCTTGACGCGCGTGCCACTGCCGAACCGAATGGGCACCACGACCATGTCCGCCCGCCGCAGCTCGGTCACCATATCCGGCACCGGCCCGACCATTGTGATCGCCGGAGGGCGCTGGAGGCTCATGTGGCCCGGTTGGCCCAATCCGACGATACGGATGCGGGCATCGGGGACCAGGTCGCGGAGTGCCGGAGCGATGCGGTCGACCAGCCATCGCACGGCGTCCGCATTCGGTGGGTACCGCAAGGTGCCGTGGAACAGCACGACCGGCGGTCGCCCGATCTCGACCCGTCCGACCGGCTTGTCAGGACGCGCGTAGGCATTGGACACGACGGCCACCCGCTGGAGACCGCTCGAGGTGGCCCGATCGGCCTCGAGTGGGCTGCAGACGACGGTTCGGGCCACTTGGGGCGACACCGAGCGATACAGCCGGTCCCAGCGAAGCGCCTCGATCTGCGAAAAAGCCCGGCCGGGCAGGCGCCGCCACCGGGTGCGAGCGGTTGGCCCACGACGGTCGCGCGCAAGCGGATCGGGCCTACCATCGGTGGGGTCGATCGCGAGGCGACCCCTGATCTTGTAATGCTCGAGATCGTCGAGGTCGAGCACCGTTGGTGCCAGGTGGGGCCTACCGGCAAGGAGCCAGGCTCGCACGTCATAGCACCACACCAGGTCGTAGTCGCCGGTGGTGAACCGCGCCAGAGCGCGGGAGACCCGGTCACGTTCGCCGATCGGAATCTCCAACGGCAACTGCGGATGGGCCACGCCACCGAACCGAGCCCCACCGAGGCGGACTGGGACCCGGCTGACCTTCTCGAGCCCGAACGATGGATCCGGCTCGTCGAAATCGATGGCATCTTCGGGCGTGATGGAGAAGAGTTCGGTCGGACCGCACCGGGACAGAGCGTGCAGCGTGGTGTGGAGACGCAGCCGAAACCCGCTGATGGCCGGCCACGGATACTCGTAGGCGACCACCAACGTACGCATGCACACCCCGTAGGCTCGACACTTGGCGGCTGGACCGATCATCCCCGTCGCCCCAGGTCGGCAAGCGTAGCGGAACGGCGCGGCAGTCAGGCTCAACCGACTCCGCTGTTAACATCGCACGCTGCCCACGTGGACGAGGGGGGAAGAGCTCGATGGTGACGGCAAATCTCGACACCGGTGGCGTTCCGCTGGTCGTGCACGTCGTGCCGACGCCCCGTGGCCGCGGTGCCCAACTCGGCGCACGCATTCTGGTGGACCGGCTCGACGAACCGGGAACAGTGCGCCATCGCCTGCTCGGCCTCGTCGACGGTCCGCCCGAGGTCGCGGTCGACCTCACACTCGGCCATGCGGCGGGTGATCACCCCGCCGAGGGGTTCGAGCCCCGCCTTGCCCTCCGGCTGCGGAAGATGCTCGCCCGACTCAATCCGGCAGCGGTCGTGGCGCACGGCGGTGATGCCATGAAATATGCCGTTCCCGCGCTCGTCGGCACCGGGCGCCCGTTGGTGTACTGCGTCATCGGGACCTACGCGGGGCGACCGGCGGCAATCCACGAGTGGGTGTGGAGGCGCCTCATGGCCCGCGCGAATCTCGTCGTTGCCGTCGGCAACGAGGTGCTTGCCGAGTGCACCGGGCGTTTTCGCGTGGCCCCTGAACGAGTGGTCATGATTCCCTACGGACGGGACCCGTCTGAGTACCCTCCCCGATCAGGCCCTCCCGTGTCCACAAACGCCACGCTCATCTTCGTGGGTGCCCTGACGCCCCAGAAACAGCCCGACAGGTTCGTCGAAGTGGTGCGCCGCTTGCGGGCTGAGGGCCGCGCTGTCCACGGACTGATCGTGGGCGACGGCCCGCTCGCCGGCACCCTGGCCCCTCTGGCGGCGGCCGAGGGGATCGAGCTCCTCGGTTCTCGTTCTGACGTGTCCGAGGTTCTCCGCCGTTCGGACGTCTTCGTGTTTCCCAGTCGGCCCGCTGGTGAGGGCCTGCCGGGAGTGCTCATAGAGGCAGGCTTGAGCGGCCTTCCGACCGTGTCGACCGCCACGCCCGGGGCTGCCACCGTGCTGTGCGACGGCGAGACCGGGGTGATCGTCGACGACTCGGTTGCCACGTTGGCCGGAGCGGTCGGGCAGCTCTTGGACGACCCGGACCGCCTGGCAGCGATGGGGGCCGCGGCCCGGAGGCGGTGCGAATCGACGTTCACCCTGGACCTCATGGCCCAGCGGTGGCAGGCCGCCCTCCAACCGATGGTGAGCGCTCAGGTGTGAACCGCTCGGCTCGGCGCGCCGGACCGGGCGCGGCGGGCCTGCGCCCTCCGGCGGGCGATGCGGACGCGGCGCGGCAGCTCCCAGACGTAGCGGGGCGGACGGTGGCGGGGGCCGCGGGGGACGCACAACAGCACGAGGAAAAGGGGCAGAACCACCGTCGCCTCCCGGGTGATCAATCCCAGGTTGCCCAGGGCGGCGAAGGAGTACGCGAATGTACCCGTGTAGATCACGCACATGATGATGTAGGGACGGGCCAGTGCAGCCCGCGGCAATATGCGGATATGCCGGAAGGACGCGAACACCACCGCCACCAGTATTGTGTTCTCTACTGCGTCCAACCACTCCCCCCCGCCGTGCGCATTTATGGGCAACGGGTCGAACAGGACGACGAACACGTCCCTCGGAAAGAAGATGGGATTCGCGGAGTAGCTGACGCTACTCCCGAACCCGGCGCCGGTGCCGGTGCTGTTGTCGGTATTGATCGTCGACAGCGAGATCGAGCCCTTCGCCCCCGGTAGAAAGTGGAGCGTCACGAAGAGGGCGGCACCCACGAGCGCTCCGAGAAAGAGGAGGCCGACGGTGCGGCGTCCTCCCTCGAGTTGGACGCCAGATTTCACGGGTCGGAAGATCATGGCGATGGTGAAGCCGCCCAGGGCCAGCATCTGCTGGTTCGGTCGGATGAAAAAGCCGCCGACTGAAGCAGCCAGGACCAGCCAGTAGCCGCCGCCGCGACGGGCGAGGATCCTGGCGCATCCATAGGCGGTGAGCCCGAGGAGGAAGGTCATGAGCGCTTCCTTGCCCACGTCCGAGGTCCAAAAGATCAGGGCGGGTAGAAAGAAGATCAGGTACCCGTATCGGTGACCGCCGGCCCTGCTGAACGTGAGGGTGAAGGCACGATAGAAGAAGACGATCCCGATGAAGGAGAGCCAGCTGAAGACCAGGAAGGCGGCCGCCTGGTCGGTTCCGACGATGGCGAACACCACGCCGGCCACGATGCTGACCGATCCGTCAGAAACAATCCCCCCGAGATGGCCGGGCGCGAGCGAGAAGTCCAGATGACGGAAGCCGGTCGCCAGCAGTGCCCCCTGAGAGTCATACCGGTCGTAGTCGGCGATGCCGCCGTAGAGGTGGTCGACGACCCAGATCTGGAGTGGGGCGCTGATCAGGTGGAGGAGCAGGCAGACCGTGAGGGCCTTGGCGAGCCACGGATCACCTTCGGCCTCTGCGGTACGGCGGATGACGACGCGTCCGAGGGCGAACAGAACAACCGCGATGAATAACACCACGATCGGTTGGGATGAAATCTGTCCGTTTGGCATGTCGACTGAACGCCCCGGACCGCTCAGGCCTCCGGCGACGGGTGATCGCTCAGTAGCCCACTCTCGAGTCGTATCGTCGCAACGGCGGTGGCCGACTCAGTGATGGGCACCTCCTCGGTCGGATCGCGATCCTCGTACAGCTGCTCGTCCTTTGTGTCCAACTCGTCCTTTGCGTCGAACTCGTCCTCTGAGTCGAACTCGTCCTCTGAGTCGAACTCGTCCTCTGAGTCGAACTCGGAATCGCGTCCCCAGGCGTAGGTTCGCCCCTGCGCGCGGGTCAGAGCCATGCCGACCACCGGCGCCCCGAGTCGTCGTAGCGCGGCACTGGTCCCGCGAACCTCTTTCAGGCTCGTCGTCTGGCGCTCGCCCACCATCAGCACGACATCGGCCAACGGGGTGAGGCCCTCTCCGTAGTGAACCGAGAGATAGGAGGGGACCTCCAGAATCACGACGTCGACGAGCTGCTTCAGGGCGATCAGGACTTCCGGCGCTCGAACAACCACCTGGGCTGGATGGGCTACGAAGTACCGCATGTCCAGCCGCGACACACCCGGGATGCCCGTCTCCCCGAGAAGATCCTCCACGTCGGCAGGACTCACAGGACCGGTGAGGAGGTCGCTGCGTGCCTCCCCGACGGGGAGCCCGACGCCGGGCGACGGCCAGTTCCTCAGCGTCAGAGCGGTCGACAGCGGGAGTTCCGAGCCGTCTGCAGACACGGCGAGTCCTTCGGTACCCACGATCGCAACGCGCTGTCCGATGTCAGCGCACACGGTGGCCAAATTGATAACGACGTCGGCGAGGGAGGGTTCCGACCCCGGAGACGTGACCAGCACAACGCGGCGGGAACCGTTGGTCGCGGCATGGCCCGCCCCGAACGGCGGGACCGGCTGGCTCACTGAGGCGCCATCTGGCTCGACCGGTTGCCCGCCCCGTTCTCGAGCACCGGGTCCTCGCCCTCGTACAACCACTGCTGTTCGTCCGACGGCGGCAAGGGAAGGGGTTCGCGGAAGACCGACAGCCAGAGCATACGGTAAGGCTCGGTAGAGTCGCTGGTGTCTGCCGGAATCTCCGCCACGACCGGATAACCGAAAGCATGCTGCGCACGTTTGGCCGTCTTCAGACGTCGGTCCAGGAGCCAGACGGCCAAGGCCAATAGGGCGCCGAGCACCAGTCCGAGTAGGAGCCCGACAGCGGCGCGGAGCGCACGACTGTTGAGGATCGCACCGGAAGTGACCTTGTTCACCTCCTGGAGGACTGGCGTGTGCAGTACCGAATAACCCGTACTGGGCGACGCCACCACCAGTGTCGCCAGATAGTTCTCGAGAGCGGTCTCCTGAATTTGAAGTGCACCAGTAGTCACACCAGGGGGATAACTGTTGGATACGATCTCATCCTCTATCGAGGCCAACTTCTGTTCGGTCCCCGTCACGGCCCCCGCCAGTGACGACTTCGCAACTGCATTCAGCTGGTCACCCAGGGCTTGGTCGAAGGCGCTGTTCAGGGCAAGTGAGTCGGCAGCTGTCGGCGCCCCGATTTGGACGTCGATCACCCCGGCCTGACCGCTGGTCTGCCCCGTTGACGACCCGTTCGCGGCTGGCGGCCCAATGAGGGTAAGCGCGTCCCGCACGATATATGTCGGCCAATTCAGGCCGGAGGCCTTGCTGGCCGCGGCCAAGACGGTGTCGGTTCCCCCGTAGTAGAGGATCTGGTCGGGCGAGTCAAGACCGCTGGAGTCCGAGCCGGTAGGAGGGGATCCGACGCTCGAAGTCGAGACGAAATTTGTCTGGATCGCCTGGCGGGGTGACACCAACCCTGCCGCCAATCCGACGAGGCCGAAGACGACGATCAGCCACCAGCCTCGGAGGAGTGCATTCCAGTAGTCGCCTCTTTCCATCTCTCTCCCGACGTCAGAAGTTTCCCCGCGAGGTCGTACAAGCTCTTTCCCGCCAAGCCGTACAAGCTAACAGTCTGCCGCGCTCGCCCAGCCTCGCCGCCGGTTTCGACAGTCCCGTTCTCATGGGCGTTGCAACCCCCGCACTGGGACGTGGGAGACCATTGCCCTGATCCAAATCCCGCCGTCTCCAGAATATCTGGGTCGCGGGCTTCGCCGCACTAGAGCCGACCGGACCAACTCCACACAATTTTTGCACAATAAGAATAGCAACCACAGCCGTCCGCCACACAAACCCCGGCGGCGCCCGCCTCCCGGACATCGGGCATTGGACGTCGGACTTCGGAAGTCGGAGTGCATCGGGCCGAGGATCGCTTCGCCGGCGTCGACGAGCCTGTCAAGGAAGCGGCCTTCGATTCCCGAGTCCATCGCGTGGGCGTGGGCAAATTCGGGCATGTGCAAGTCGGCGAAAGGGCGCTACCCTTACATGCGGTTGCGGGGGACGGAGGCGACGCGGGTGATACGAGGAGGAAGGTGGTGACTCTTCGGCGGGAGTCTGGCGTGGCGCGATGACAGGCCCCAGCGCCGATCACGCCGGCACGCCCGGCAGCTCCGGGGAGACTTCACGTCCGCTCGTCGTGCTGGCGAGCCAGGTGCGCGCCCGGCTGCTGTTCACTGTGCTCGATGCCATCTGCGTGGTGGCGGCATACAGTGCGTCTGAAGTCTTCTACTGGCGCCATGTCGCCCCGTCCGAGTACGGATGGCACTTCGGGCTCTTCGTGCTCATCGTGGTGATCGTGACCCTGGTCAGCAACCGGATTTACGGGCTGTACGGCCGCATGTGGCAGCACGCCGGACTCGAAGAAGCTCGCCAGATGATCTTCTCGATGGCAACGGTTGCCGCCTTCCTTACGGTCTTGTCCGTTCTCATCCGACTCGCGGGATATCAGCTGGTGCACCCTTCGGTGGTGGCGGTCGGACTGGTCTTCGCGACCGCCGGCATGAGCCTGATCCGCTTCCACTCACGCATCTTCGCCTGGCAGCGCGGCTCGAGGGGCAACGGCCTGCGGGTTGCCGTCGTCGGTACCCGCGACGCGGCCGCGACAGCCGTACGCGAAATGCTCCGCCACCCCGACGCCGGGCTGATCCCGGTGGCAGTGTTCGACGACGACACATCAGCGCACGGGAAGTCACTGGTCGGTGTTCCGGTGGTCGGGAACATCAGCGACATCCCTGCGGCCACGAGCCGTTACCTGCTCCAGGAAGTGCTCCTCGCAATACCGAACGCCTCGCCGGAGATGATCGCCCAGGTGCTGCGGTCGGCTGAGGCAGCCGGGATCGGCATGAAGGTTCTCCCGACCATGGGTGACATGGTCAAGGTTCCGTCCGGGATGTTCGCCATCCGCAGGGCCCGCCAGCCGAGCATCGAGGACCTGTTGGGCCGGACCCCGGTCGCCACCGACCTCGAGGGGGTCCGCCGGTCGCTCGAAGGGCACAGAGTGCTGGTCACTGGGGCGGGCGGCTCCATCGGTTCGGAGATCTGCCGCCAGGTCGCCGGGTTTGATCCAGCCTTGCTCGTTCTGCTCGATCACGACGAGACGCACCTGCACGACACCGTGTCGGAGATAGAGGGAACCTGCCACCAAGCCCTCGTCGACATCAATGACCGCGTCATGCTCTTCGGTGTGTTCGAGCGCTACCGCCCGGACGTCGTGCTCCACGCCGCCGCCCACAAGCATGTTCCGGTGCTCGAGGACCACCCGGTCGAGGCAGCCCGTACGAACGTGTTCGGGACACTCAACGTGATCGAGGCATCGGCCTCCGTCGGAGCGAGCCGCTTCCTGCTGATTTCATCTGACAAGGCCGTCCAGCCCTCGAGCGTCATGGGTGCCTCCAAGCGGGCCGCAGAACAGTTGCTGCTGAGTCGATCGCCTGAGATCGGTGCCTACAGCGCAGTGAGGTTCGGCAACGTGTTGGGGAGCAGGGGCAGCGTCATTCCAACCTTCGCCCGCCAGATCGCGTCCGGTGGTCCGGTCACAGTGACCGACGCCAGAATGACCCGATTTTTCATGAGCGTCGAAGAGGCGGTGCAACTCGTGCTCCAGGCCTCCCTCCTCTCGCAGGGTCGGGACATCTTCATGCTCGAAATGGGCCAGCCCGTCCGCATCATCGAACTGGCTCGCCGGATGATCGAGCTCTCAGGCGCTCGGGTCGACGAAGATATCCAGATCGAGGTCACCGGCATCCGACCCGGCGAGAAGCTCGAAGAGGACCTGCGGGAATCGGACGAAGAAGTCATGGGGACTGCACATTCGTCCGTCTTCCGACTGCTACCGGTCACGTCACCGACGGCATGGTTCGATTCCTGGCTTGGACAGCTCGCCGACGCTACTCGTCGATGCGACGCAGACAGGGTGCGCCGACTTCTCTTCGCCATGGCAGGTTCCTCGCTCGATGGCGAACATCTGACGTCACTTCCCAGCGCGCACCGACTGCACGAGACCGCCGCGATCGAGCCCCAAACCGGCGGGTCACTCGGTGGGTGATACCACGGACGATCGCCTGGTCGTCGTCGGTCAAGGCTACGCAGGGCTCCCAGTTGCCATGCGTGCGGTCGAAGTCGGCTTTGACGTGGTCGGCTTCGACGTCGACGCGGCCAAGATCAAGCGTCTGGCCGCCGGGGAGTCGCCCGTCGAGGACGTGACCAGTGAGGTGCTGTCGAGCGCACTGGCAACGGGACGCTACGAGCCCACCGACGACCCGGAACGAACGCGTGAATTCGACGTCGCCGTCATCGATGTTCCGACGCCGCTCAGCGACGGGGTCCCGAACCTTTCGCATGTCACGGAGGCGACCGCCATGCTGGCCGCCTCGCTCGCCACCGGAGCCACGGTGATCCTCGAATCCACCACCTACCCCGGGACCACCGAAGACCTCGTGGCCGGCATCCTCGAAGAGGGGTCAGGGCTGGTGGCAGGTCGCGACTTTCATCTCGGCTACAGCCCGGAGAGAATCGACCCGGGCAACCGCACTTGGCACTTCACCAACACGCCCAAAGTGGTCTCGGGCATCGACAAGGACTCGCTGGAGGCCGTGCAGTCGTTCTTCGATCGGCTGCTCGATTGCACGGTGCCGGTTTCGGGTACTCGGGAGGCAGAACTCACCAAGCTGTTGGAAAACACCTTCCGCCACGTGAACATCGCGTTGGCCAATCGAATTGGCGATGTTCGCCGAGGCCATGGGCATCGACATCTGGGAAGCCATCGACGCTGCGTCGACGAAGCCATTTGGCTACCTCAGGTTCACGCCCGGGCCCGGGGTGGGAGGACATTGCCTGCCCATCGATCCCAGCTACCTGTCGTGGGAGGTGCGCCGGAGCCTCGGACAACCGTTCCGGTTCGTTGAGTTGGCCAACGACATCAACGCCCACATGCCCGACTACGTGGTGTCACGGCTGACCCTGGCCCTCAACCGGGACAAGCGCTCCGTGAACGGTTCCCGGGTGCTGTTGCTGGGTCTCGCCTACAAGCCGAACACCGGGGATGTCCGCGAGTCCCCCGGCATGGTGATCGCTCAGAGTCTCAGGTTGCTCGGTGCCGACGTCCGGGTTGCCGACCCACATCTGTCACCTGGCGCCGCCGACGTGGCCCATGTCGAGTTGACAGCGGAAGAGGTGCAGCAGGCAGACGCAGTCGTGATCGTCACAGATCATGACGCGTTCGACTACGACATGGTCCTCGATCGCGCACGGTATGTGCTCGACACCCGCAACCGAATCCGGGGACCGCACGCGTCGAGTCGCTGTGATCGCCCGTCACATGCGGTGAAGGTAGTCGTCACCGGCGGAGCCGGATTCATCGGTGCAAATCTCTGCCGGTTTCTCGACCAACAGGACTTTGTCGACCACGTGCTGGCTCTCGACGACCTTTCGACAGGCTCGCGCCAGAACCTGGCCGCCACGCCCTCGGTCGAGCTCCGGGAGGGCTCCATTCTCGATGCCGACCAACTCGAGAGCGTCATGACGGGGGCCCAGGCCGTCGTCCATCTGGCCGCCCGGCCGTCCGTGCCCCGCTCGCTGGCGGACCCCATGGCCACCCACCAGGTCAACGCCACCGGAACGATGATGGTGCTGGAGGCAGCGCGGCGCTCTGGCATGCCCCACGTCATCGTCGCCTCCTCCTCATCGGTGTACGGCGCCAACGCCACCCTTCCAAAACGTGAAGACATGGCGCCGATGCCGGTCAGCCCGTATGCCGCGAGCAAGCTCGCCGCCGAGGCGTACACCCTCTCCTACGGTCGTTCGTTTGGACTTCCCGTGCTGGCCTTCCGGTTCTTCAATGTCTTCGGGCCGCTGCAGCCGGCCGAACACGCCTACGCAGCCGTGGTGCCGGCATTCGTCGCGTCGGCGCTTGCCGGGAAGCCACTGCCAGTCCACGGAGACGGCACCCAGACCCGTGACTTCACGTACGTCGGGACCGTCGTCTCCGTGCTCGCCGATGCCATTCGTCGCCGCGTGGTCGATCCAGAGCCGGTGAACCTGGCCTACGGATCGCGGGTGTCGCTGCTCGAGCTGATCGACCTGCTGGAACGAGTCATGGACCGTGAGATCCGCCGCGATCACGTCGAACCTCGGGCGGGCGACGTGCACGATTCGCAGGCCGATCAGGCTCGTCTCAGCGCGATGTTCCCAGAAATCCGACCGACGCCACTGCTGGAAGGATTACAAGCCACGGTCGCATGGTTCCGAGAGACCCGCTGACGGGGATCGGCGAACCGCCACCGCACGACGCGGCGGCCACCGGGCCGGCTCTCGACAAAGGCCGGCTGGTGTTGCTGGCGGGCCCGGGCGACGCCACGGACATCGTTGCCAATTTCCTCGGTTCCAGAGTGGCGGACCTCGTTGTGGTTGTTGAGGACCCTCCGTCGCGCCTGCACATGGCCCGGCGACGCGCTCGTCGTGTGGGATGGCCCTCTGTCGTCGGCCAAGTTCTCTTCGTCGCAGCGCTCCAGCCCGTGCTACGACGTGAGTCGGCACGCCGGCGTGCCGTCATCCGGCATGCAGCGGAGGTCGACGCGGCGCGCCGACCTCCCTCGTATCAGGTGCCTTCGGTCAACGACGAGGAAACGCGTGAGCTGCTCGTCTCCCTTCGACCGGCGGCCGTGGTCGTACAGGGGACTCGGATCATCGCGGCTCGAGTCCTGGACTCGCTCAGCTGTCCGGTGATCAACATGCATATGGGTATCACGCCTCGTTACCGGGGGGTGCATGGCGGGTATTGGGCGCTGGCTGAGCAGCACCCCGAATGGGTTGGTACCACGGTGCACCTCGTGGATCCCGGAATCGACACTGGTGGGATTCTGGCGCAGGCCACCTTCGAAGTCACCGGCGAGGACTCGATCGCCACCTACCCTGACCTGCATCTGGTCCACGGGCTACCCCTGCTCGGAGCCGAGGTCGACAAGGTGATGGCCGGCCAACCGCTCGAACCGAAGACGAGGAGCATGGCCCTCGGCTCAGGCCTCTACTACCACCCCACACTGTGGGGCTACCTGTGGCGCCGTTGGCGGCACGGCGTCCGCTGAACGACGCAGTCGATTGAGGGACCCAGAGCCTAGTCCGCCCACCATCATCGCTTCCGCTGAGCGCCCACTACCATCGGTGTTGCTGGAGCGTCTGCGGTGACCAACGACGACACCAGCACCGGCGGACCGCACGAGGAGGAACACGGTGAGGAGTTCGAGGACGTGACCATCCCCGACCGGCCCGGAGCCCTGGTGATCTCGCTCGACTTTGAGCTGCACTGGGGTGTCAGGGACCACGTGACGCGCGAAGACGCCTTGTACCGGCGCATGAGCCAGGCCCGCCGGGCGGTGAAAGAGATGGTCTCCGAGTTCAGGGATCGGCACATCCGGGCCACGTGGGCCACCGTTGGATTCCTCTTTGCGTCGGAGCGTCGTGAGCTCGAAGAGCACCTGCCTGGCAGACGCCCGGCCTACGAGCGCCCCGAGCTTGATCCCTACGTCGAGACGATCGGCCTCGACGAGGAACATGATCCAGAGCACTTGGCCGGCTCGCTCGTCGACCTCATCGGCTCCAGCGCCGGCCAGGAACTGGGGTCGCACACCTTCTCCCACTTCTACTGCCTCGAGCCCGGACAGGACGAAGCCACGTTCCGGGCCGACCTTTCGGCAGCGCAGTCCATTGCCCATGGGCGCGGCTTCGCGCTGACAAGCTTGGTTCTCCCCCGCAACCAGTGGAACCCGGCCTATGCCGACGCTGTCCTCGACTCGGGGTTTCTCTGCATACGGGGTCCCCAGCGCACGTGGGGTCACCAAGTCGGCCATGGCCGCGACCGCAGCCCCTTGCGCCGAGGCGCCCGGCTGGCGGACACCTATGTCGGTGTCTCACCTCCTCCGACGACGGCATGGAACGACGTCCTGCTGCCGTCGGGCCTCTGCGACGTGCCGGCCAGTGCCTTCCTGAGGCCGTTCGATCCTGCCCGCGCCCGGATCGAGCCCTTGCGTCTGGCCCGACTGCGCTCAGGAATTCGGCACGCGGCCCGACGCGGTCGCCTCTTCCATTTGTGGTGGCATCCCCACAATTTCTCGCAGCACCGCTCCGAAAATTTCGCTGTGCTGGAGCAGATCCTCGACGAGTTCGACCGATTGGCCGCCCTCGAGGGAATGCAATCGCTGAACATGGGGGACGTGTCGGCGCTGGTGGCACCAACCAGGTCGCATCGCACGGGCGAGCGGGGCTGACGCGGCCGCTGTCGTATGGCACTGGTGGATGGGAGACGGAGCTCTGAGAACGCGGTGATCCGGGGGGCTGGCTTCACCAATGGCTGAGCGGGCCCTGGCGCGGAACACGAGTGTCTTCAATGGCGCCGACGTCGTCCGAAGCAGTGCCGACCATTGAGCCGGCGATCACACGGTCGCCAGGCGGTGACTGATCATCCACGGCGTCGCTTGGACAGCCAACGTCTTCGTGCGTTCGCATTAGCGGCAACAAGGGCCACGAACAGGGCTACCACGAAGCCCAGACATATCCGGGAGCCGGCGCGCAGGTCCGAAGAGAACTTCTTGACACCGGATTGGCCGCGAAATTCGGCGAGCTCAGAAGCCAGGATGGTCCTGTTCCACAACGTGACACCGCTCGAGTTGGCCACTGTGACGGCCTGCTCGGAATAGTTCGAGGACGTCACCACCAAAGCTCGGGCTGCCCCGTAATGAGCCTTGGCGACCGCTGCTTCTTGCACCGCCTCATGGCGAACCACACCGGTCCACCGCTTTAGCTGCACAATCGTGCGCCCATCGGTGCCCTCGAGGAGCAGTCCGGCGCCAGACCTCCGCCGAACGCCGAGCCGGGCAACCCGGTACCCCTTGTTGGCAAAGAAGTGCTCGAGCAGCACCTGGAATTGTCGGCCGGTCATGGCGTCGACCGCAGCCATACCTGAGCGCTGATATGCCTCCCGTTCTCTCGCACCGCGGCCACCCACTCCCGCAATCGCCGCGATAATGAGCACAACAGCCCCCAGCACCATCACTGCTCTGCCGTCCTCGTCCAGGGCAGCCCCAACGACGAGCAAGGCGGAGCCTCCGATGGCAACGGCCCGAGCGGGATGTCGGTTCGAGAACGACCGGACACTGGACTCCCTCGTGGTGCTCCCGCCTTTGGCGTGCGGAACCGATCCGTTCGACGGCCCCGCCCCACCCGATCGCCCCCGACCCGAGTCGAAGTGGCCGTGACGCTGGGGCCGATCGGATGCCGCCGCTCCGGGGGAATCCGTCTTGGCGCTGCCCGGTGCTGTACGGGCTGCTCCAGCTCCAGCCTTGAGCGACCGATCGTACGCTGCTCGACTTCCGGGATCAGAGAGAACCTCGTACGCCTCTTGGACCTGACGGAAGAGGGCAGCAGGGCCGTCGAGGTCGGGATGGATCCTTTGGATCAATCGGCGGTACTTCGCCCTGATCTCGTTCGGCGAGGCGGTAGACGGCACACCCAAGATGTCGTAATAGGTGTCACTTCCCACAGCTCAACTATGCCATTGACCTCCGGATCCAGTTGTGATTTTCGTCGTGCCAGTTCGGCGGTTCGCCGACTCCAGTGGTCGTTCGTGGGGCCCGGGGAACGGGTTTCGAGCCGGTCACGGTTTCTATGAGCGCAGGTGGCAACGCCTGTGCCCACCGCCCTGCTGCGACGGCCTAATGTGAGGGGTGGGTACGCGGCCTCCGACAGAGGTCGGAGCACGTGCGTTGCGCTTCCGCCGTCCGGCCCGCTGCAGTGGTGCGCGCCTGCGCACCCCATCCCACCCAAAAGGAGCACGCAATGACTTCCCCCGACCCCTTCAAGGTCGCCGACCTCTCGCTGGCCGCGTTCGGCCGCAAGGAGATCGAGCTGGCCGAGCACGAGATGCCCGGGCTCATGGCCATGCGGGCCGAATACGCCGCGTCCCAGCCCCTGGCCGGTGCCCGCGTGACCGGCTCCCTGCACATGACCGTCCAGACGGCTGTGCTGATCGAAACACTCACCGCGCTCGGTGCCCGGGTGCGCTGGGCCAGCTGCAATATCTTCTCCACGCAGGACCATGCCGCGGCGGCGGTCGCCGTGGGACCCGAGGGCACGGTCGATGACCCCAAGGGCGTCCCCGTGTTCGCCTGGAAGGGCGAGACACTCGAGGAGTACTGGTGGTGCACCGTTCAGGCCCTGCTGTGGCCCGGCGAGGGTGGCCCCAACATGATCCTCGACGACGGCGGGGACGCCACCCTGCTCGTGCACAAGGGCGTCGAATTCGAGAAGGCGGGCAGTGTGCCCGATCCCTCGACGGCCGACTCGGAGGAGTTCGAGGTCGTCCTCACCGTTCTGGGGCAACAGCTACGAGAGGACCAGGGTCGCTGGACGTCGATCGCCAACGGGATCAAGGGCGTCACCGAGGAGACGACGACCGGTGTGCACCGCCTGGTCGAGATGGCCAAGAAGGGTGAGCTCCTCTTCCCTGCCATCAACGTCAACGACTCCGTCACCAAGTCGAAGTTTGACAACAAGTACGGCTGCCGTCACTCGCTGGTGGACGGGATCAACCGTGCCACCGACGTGCTCATCGGGGGCAAAGTCGCGGTCGTCTGCGGCTACGGCGACGTCGGCAAGGGCTGCGCGCAGTCACTCGCCGGCCAGGGTGCCCGCGTCGTGGTCACCGAGGTCGACCCGATCTGCGCGCTGCAGGCGGCCATGGAGGGCTTCCAGGTCACCACGCTGGAGGACATCCTGCCGCAAGCCGACATCATCATCACGACGACGGGCAACAAGGACATCATCAGTGCCGCGCACATGGCGGGAATGAAGCACCAGGCCATCGTCGGGAACATCGGGCACTTCGACAACGAGATCGACATGGCCGGGCTCGCCAAGACGCCCGGGGTCGAGCGGGTGAACATCAAGCCTCAGGTCGACAAGTGGATCTTCCCCGACGGCCACGCCATCATCATCCTGTCCGAGGGCCGACTGCTGAACCTGGGCAATGCGACGGGCCACCCGAGCTTCGTCATGTCCAACTCGTTCACCAACCAGACTATGGCGCAGATCGAGCTGTTCACCCAGACGGGCCAGTACGTGAATGACGTCTACGTCCTGCCGAAGCACCTGGACGAGAAGGTGGCGCGTCTGCATCTCGACGCGCTGGGCGTGAAGCTCACGACGTTGACCCACGACCAGGCCGACTACATCGGCGTTCCCGTCCAGGGGCCCTACAAGCCCGACACCTACCGGTACTAGTGTCCCGGAAGGTTGAACCGCTGTGAAAAACGGATCATGCGCCCGCGTTGATGGCTGCGCAGTAGCCGGCCAAGCGTTCGAGGATCTGCTCAGCGGATTTGGTCCACACGAACGGACGCGGGTTCTCGTTCCAAGTGGTTGCCCAGGCGGTGATGTCGGTGGCCAGTTCTTTGACGTTGCGGTGTGCTGAGCGCTTGAGCTTCTTGGTGGTGAGCGCAGAGAACCAACGCTCCACGAGATTCATCCACGACCCGTAGGTCGGGGTGAAGTGGAAGTGGAAGCGGCGGTGGCGCAGCAGCCAGCGGTGGACGAGCGGGGTCTTGTGGGTCGCCAGGTTGTCGAGGATCACGTGCACGTCGAGCTCGGCTGGGACTTCGCGGTTCACCTTGTTCAAGAAGGCGACGAAGTCGGCGCTGGTGTGGGACTTCTTGATGTCGGTGATGACGGTGCCGGTGGCGACGTCGAGGGCGGCAAAGAGGTCACAGGTGCCGTTGCGCTCGTAGTCGTGGGTGGCCCGAGCCGGGGTGCTGGGCAACATGGGCAAGGTGGGCGCGGTGCGGTTGAGCGCCTGGATCTGGGGTTTCTCGTCGATGGCGAAGACGGCGGCGGCGACCGGTGGGCTCATGTAGAGCCCGACGAGGTCACGGATCTTTTCGACCAAGTCGGGATCGGGGGACACCTTGAAGGAGTCCTCGCGCCAGGGTTTGAGCCCGAAGGCGCGCCAGATCTCTCGCACCGTGGTGTGGCTGATCTTGTGCTTGGCCGCCAAGGTGCGCGTCGACCAGTGCGTGGCGTCGGGCGGTGCGCTCTCGAGCGTCTCGACCACGACCGCTTCGATCACCTCGTCGCCGATCGTGCGGGCCGCCCCCGGGCGCGGGGCGTCGACGAGGCCGTCGAGACGAGCTTCGGCGAAGCGGTTCCGCCACTTGGACACCGTCACCGGATTACAGCCCAGCTCGGCCGCGATCTCCGCGTGGGTGGCTCTCTTCGACGCGCAGGCCAGCACGATCTTGGATCGCAACGCCAGCGCTTGGGACGACGAGTGCCGGCGTGCCCAGCGCTCGAGCGTGGCGTGTTCGTCCGCGCTCAGGTTGATCTCGACGGTGGGGCGTCCTCTTTTGGCCATGGCGTTCCTCCGATGTTGGCGTACAACACCGGACCAACGCGGCCCAACCGAGAAAATTCCCGATTAACCAATATTTATCGGCGCTTCAACCTTCCGGGACACTAGGAGGCTGTTGAACAAAGCTCTCCTCAGGCGTATGTTCGCGGACGCAAGCCTGGGGATGGCGAGACCGAAGAGCCAGCATGAAAAGCGCCATAGCTGGCCACCCTGGTTGGGCAAAGCCCGAAGGTGAGGTCCCCTATTTCCTGACCCGGACTTACCCGCCCGACCTCAGATAGGCCCGAGCTGTCACCTTCCGTCATTGACGAGGCCGAGGTTGACCAGCCGGCGGAGGTTGAGGGCGGCGACCCGGTGCGAGAGCCCGAACCGGTTTCGCTCAACGCCTCGGAAGCGGACCCGCCGGTTTCCGTGGAGGACGAGTCAGGAGAGAGCGCCGGACAGGTCATCGTGCGCGAGGCTGATCGAGGCGAAATCGTCACGCCAGAACCCTGGAACACCGAGCCCGATTCTCGACGATCGGCTCCCAACTCGCGAGTACCAATTGCCGATTAGTCCAAGCAATCCGATTAATAATTCGACAGTCTCCTAGTCGGCTACTGCGTCCGGCGGACGGGAGATGCGGCGCTAGGGGACCTCGCTCAAATCGCATGGACATCTCCCGCGTCCATCGTCACTGACATAGCGTGGACGGTGCATGACCACATTTCAACAATTGGATCAGTGGAGGGACAGGAACATGCGGCCTCAAACGGTGCGAACGTGGCTCCGGCCGGCTCTCGCGGCACCCTATGTGCTTGCCGCCAGGACCACGTCACTTCCGCCGCACAAGGTGTTCCGCTCCATGACGCCGACAGAGTGGTACTGGCTCAATGCTTATGGTGAGAAGACATTTCGGTCTCTGCGCGGCTACCTCCCTGCCATGCCTCCGGAGGAGCTTCAGGTCCGATTTACTGGCGGTCACGGCGAGCAGACGCTCCGCGAAGCCTTTAATTTCTATCAGGTTGTCTCCCAAGCCGCGTCTTCCAGTCGACCAAAAGTCGCAATGGACTTCGGCTGCGGCTGGGGGCGGATCACTCGCTTCTTCATCAAGGACTTCAAGAAGGACAGCCTGTTTGGAGTTGACCCACTCAGCGAGGTGATCGAAGCCTCGCGAACTACTAATCCTTGGGCCACCTTCGAGGAGATCGATCTCTACCCGCCGATTCACCTTCCAAGTTCTTCTCTGGATCTCATCTTCGCCTTCTCGGTCTTTTCACATCTCACCGAGGATGTTCATCTCCAGTGGATCGAAGAATTCGCGCGTTTGCTTCGGAGCGGAGGCACGCTTGTCGTAACCACGCGGGAGCGAGACTTTATTCTTGAATGTGCGAGGATCCGGGAGGCCGAGCCCGATCCGACCAAGATCAAACCACTCAGAACCTACGCAACCATGGGCGCACGTAACGCGTTCTTAGATACTGAGCATTGGCTCCATATCTATGACGCAGGTCAATTCTGCTGCGATCCAACCGGAGCTGGCGACAGCCTTCCCCCAGATGCTTACGGCGAGACATGCATTCCACTCTCCTATGCACAGCAGCAGTGGCAGCCACATTTTTTCGTGACTGATTTCAAGGATGATGTAGCCGAAATGAAACAGAATGTGATCGTGGCGCAGCGAACGTAGGCTGCGCATGGGCGCCAGTTCCCGTCGCCGGTCAGCGGCAGTTCTCGGGATCTGAATTGGTGGGCGAGATCGGGTGATCGTGCCGATACCAAGGCGGACTCGGGGCAGTCCTCAGCCCAGCCTGGCCGTGGCGATCACCGTCCCGCTGGGCGACACCACCTCGGCGCTGCGCACGTCCGCCGGGTCGACCGGGAGCGGAGCGATCCACGCCCCGTAACCATTGTCGGCTGCGAACGTCCCGACCCGATGGGTGACCCCGTCGTCGGTCACGATGACGCATTCGACCGTCCCGCTGGCGGTCGAATCGGTCAGCATCATCGACAACCACGGCTTGTCCCCGCCGAAGGTCATGACCTTGCCGACCTTCTCGCCGTTCTCCACGAGGGCCGCCGTCACGACCTGATGCGGGCGCTGTGCCTGCGCGGTCACGCTCGGAGTCGAGGAGGACGTCAGGCTCAGGCCCAGACCGAGCGCCACGGCGGCGGCGGCGACGCCCACCACGGCCGGCACCCAGCGCGACGGCCGGAGATGCCGACGCCGACGACGCACGTCGGTCACGCCCATCCGTTCGAAGAGGCGAACTTCGAATCCCAACGGTGGATCCATTTCCGGGGCCGCCTGCACCACGCTGTCGGCGGCCCGGGACAGGACCTCCAGCTCCTCGGCGCACCGCGGGCAGGACTCGACGTGGGCCAGGACCCGGGTCCTCTCGCGTCCGGTCAGCACCCCGAGCGCGAGCTCAGCCAGCTCGTTCGCGTACTCCTCGCATCCTCGCTCCCTCATGTCATCGCTCATCTCTCGCCCCCTCCGCCCGCTCGACGGCGGCCCGCAACCGGATCAGAGCCGTCCTGATGCGCGTCTTCGCCGTGCCGAGTGGGATGCCCTCGGACTCACTTATCTCGAGCGCCGTCCTGCCGTAGACGGCGGCCAGCACCACGGCGCGTCGTTGCTCCTCGGGCAGCACCTGCAGGGCGTTCCGGACGAGCTGGCGGACGTCGCCCCGGCGCACTGCGTCCTCGGGGTTGTGTTCGGAGCTGGTCAGGGCGGTGGCGGCGAAATCGTCCGGGTCGGTCGGCACGGCACGCCGGAGGCGCAGGGCGTCAATGGCCAGATTGCGGGTGATGGTGAGGACCCAGGAGGTGACAGAGCCCCGCCGCGGGTCGAACACGGGCGCGTGGCGCCAGACCCGGATCATCGCCTCCTGGGCCACGTCCTCGGCCACCCCGGCGTCGCTCGTCATCGAATATGCCAGGCCGAACACCCGCCGCTGGTAGCGCCGGGTGAAGGTGACGGCAGCCGCCTGATCCCCCACGGCCATGCCGGCCAGGAGGCCCTCGTCGGACAGCTCGCCCTCGGCCACGCTCGATTGTCCCATCCACGGGTCTACGGGCGGACCCTCCTTGGGGATTCACCCCGGTCCGGTCAATCCCGGACCGGCCCCGCCCCGTAGCCCACCCGTGACCACTGCCGCTCTCGACATCCACCCACCGGCCCGTCTCGGGGTGCCTCGTATGCAGGGGCTCCCGATGCCGTTGGTGCGCGGTCCCGGCCGTTCCCGCCGGGCGCCGGATGTGGTCGCCGCGGTGCTCTGGCTCGTCGGCTCGGTTCCCCGCGCTCGCACCGGCTCTACCCCGGCCGTCGTCGCGACGTAGGGATCCTGCCCGGACCGGGCCTCGCGTCCCTTCTCCCGGTGGCGCAGGCTCGGCTCGGGCTTCTGTCTCAGCGCAAGCCGGCGAACAGATCGTCCTCCGGCACCGGTGCGTGCGTCGAGTCCACCACCCGTACGAAGCTCTCCGATCCCATGATGGAAGCGAACAGCTCCTCGCCCATCTGCAGGAAGAAGATGTTGTCGCTCTGGCTGGCGTGCGCGGCCAGCGAGGCGTACTTGCGCCCGGCCACCGCACTGCAGTCGATCTTCGTCGTGATCAGCTCGTCGGGTGTGCCGAAGTCGGGGTTCTCCTCCACCTCGTCGGGGCCTTCGATGCCGGCCTCCGCCAGGATCTCGCGGAACCCCCTCAGGCTCGAGCGGGCGAACGCGGTGTAGTACAACTTGGCCGGGATCCCGCAGTCGGCCATGGCCGCCCGCGTGACACGATTGGCCTGAATGTGGTCGGGGTGGCCGTAAAAGCCGTTCTCGTCGTAGGTCACGACCACCTGCGGTTCGAAGGCGCGCATCAGCGCGGCCAGCCGACCCGCCGCGTCTTCGACGGGCGTGCGCCAGAAGCTGTTGGGCGCGTCGTTCTGCGGCCAGCCCTCCATGCCCGAGTCGTGATACCCGAGGAGCTCCAGATGCGAGACGCCCAGGACCTCGCAGCTGGCCTCGAGCTCCTGGCGACGCAGCGCCACGACGACGGCCTCGTCATGCCCGGGCTCGCCGGGCTTCAACCCCCCGGGGGCGTCGCCGAGCTCGCCGTTGGTGCAGGTGACCAGCACGGTCCGCACGCCCTCGGTGCTGTAGCGGGCGAGGATGCCGCCCGTCCCGATCGCTTCGTCGTCAGGATGGGCGTGCACCGCCATGAGGGTGAGGGGGCGCTCGGACATGCCTGGCAGCGTAGGGGTCCGCTCCCGCGCCCCATTACGTCTGCAGATCGCCCACCGCGTCGGCGAGTTGCTCGAGCTCGCGCGACCACGCCGGCGGGGGCACCATCGGGCGCACGATGAACTTGGAGAAGCCGACCTCGAGGAAGCGCTCCAGCATCGATCGCAGGCCGGCGCGGCCGATGGGGACGATCTCCTCCAGCGGCCGCCCGCGGGCCCGGCGGGCGAGCGGCGACGAGGCCAGCGCGCCGATGTCCGTCCCTTCAGGTGCGTAGGCCAAGCTGACGCCGAAATGTTCTGGGCTGATGGCGCGCCCGTGCTCACCGGCCACCCGGTCGATCACTGCCTTGCCCGTCGCGGCGTCGGCCGGTGTGCAGAAGGCTGGGATCCACCCGTCGGCCAGGCGGCCGCAGCGCTCCAGGGCGGCAGGGACGTTGCCACCGAGCCAGACGTCGAAGGGCTCCTGGGCCGGCTGGGGGGACACCGAGACGTCGGCGAAGGAGCCGGCCGGCCCCTCGTGGCTGACCACCTCGCCTGCCCAGAGGCGGCGCAGCACCGGCAGGGCGTCATCCATCTGCTCGCCGCGGGCCGCGCTGGGGATCCCGATGGCGCTGCGCTCGCCGCCCAGGCTGAGCCCGGGCACGAACGTGAGGAGGAAACGGCCACCCGACAGCACGTCGAGGGTCGCCACCGCCTTCGCCAGCCAGACCAGGTTGCGGCCCGGCAGCAGCATGGTGGTCCCGATCTTCAGTCCCGGGCAGGCGCCCGACACCCAGGCCAGCCCGACCAGCGGGTCGGGCCCGGGCCTCGTCAGCACCTCGGGCAGCCACAGCGAGTCGAAGCCGGTCCCGACGATGCCCTGCGCCAGGGCAACCATGGCCTCGGGTCCCAGGCTCTCGCCGCCCGCGCTGATCCCGATGCGGACTTTCATGGGGCCTCACGCAGCGCGTCCACCGCACGGGTCACGCCCGCGTCGTCCACGTCGTGGTGCGTGACGAAGCGCACCGTCTCGGGCGCGATGGCGTGGGCCAGCACCCCGCAACTCTCCAGGTGCGCCAGGAGCTTCCCGGGATCGGCGTGGGTGAACGTCACGATGTTGGTGCGAACCGTGCTGGGGTCGAGGCCACAGGCGGGCCACCGCAACGCCACCGCATCCGCCAGCCGCGCCGCCCGCGCGTGGTCCTCGTGGAGCCGGCCGACCATGTCACGCAACGCCAACAGTCCGGGTGCCGCCAGGACACCGGCCTGGCGCATGCCGCCACCGAGGCGCTTGCGGGCCAGCCGGGACTCCGCCATCACGTCGTCGCTCCCCGCCAGCAACGACCCCACCGGAGCGCAGAGCCCCTTGGACAGGCAGCACATGACGGTCGTGGCGGCGGACGCCCACTCGGCCGCCGGCAAACCGGTTGCCACCTCCGCGTTGAAGAGGCGGGCCCCGTCCATGTGGATGGGGACGGGTCCGGCCGCGTCGACGAGCGCGTGCAGGCGGTCCGTCGACCACGGCGCGCCCGACGCCGCCATGTGCGTGTTCTCGATGCTGACGAGCGAGACCGCGGGCTGATGGTGCTCGGTGGCCTGGCGCGCCCACCGCACGTCGTCGGCGTCCACCATGCCGTCCCCGTCGTCGAGCGTGATGAACTGGATCCCGGCGTTGAGGGCGGCGGCCCCGTACTCGTAGGCCACGACGTGCTGGCGGCGTCCCGCCACCACGGCGGTCCCGGGCACGGTGAGGACGCGGACCGCGATCTGGTTCGCCATGACACCGGACGCGACGAACAGCGCGGCCGGCTTGCCTACCCGCGCCGCGAACGCCTCCTCCAGCGCCCGGACCGTCGGATCCTCGCCGTAGTCGTCGTCGCCGACCTCAGCTTCGGCCATGGCGCGGCGCATGGCCGCCGTGGGCCGGGTGACGGTGTCACTGCGCAGGTCGACCACATCGGCCACACGCTCAGGCTAACGGTGCGCCGTTAACATCCGCCGGTGACCTCACCCCCGTCCTCGCCCGGCGACGGCGCGGGACTGCCCGACGGCCGCGCCAGCATCCACGAGCTCCTCGACGTCGAGATCCTCGAGGCGGGCCCCGATCGTGTGGTCATGCGCCTCCCCGTCGATTGGAAGGTGCACCAGCCTTACGGGATCCTCCACGGCGGGGTCTCCGCCCTCCTGGCCGAGTCGGCCGCCAGCTTCGGGGCCGCGCTGGCCGCCGAGCCCGGTCGCAGCGTGGTCGGGATCGAGCTGAACGCCAGCCACCTCCGGTCGGTACGGGACGGCCATCTGACCGCGGAGGCGACGCCCGTGCGGGTCGGGCGCACCATCCAGGTCTGGCGCATCTCGCTCACCGATGACAACGGGCGGGCCATCTGCGAGGCCCGCTGCACCCTCTCTGTTCTGGGCGCCCCCGCGGGAGCGTCGGGCGCGGTGCACCCACCGGCCGCCACCCCCCCAAAGGTGGAATAGATACGCCACGGGCCACCGACGTATTATGTCGGTGTGACCCCGGTAGGAAATGGAGCCCGGCCACCGTCCCTGGGGTTGATCCTCCCCGCCACCACGCAGGGAGAACTCTCTCGCAAAGTTGGTAGTACCCTGAGTAATACCGGAAGCGCCGACGAGCTCGCTGAGCTGTGCCGCCGCGCCGAGGCCACCGGGGCCGACTCGCTGTGGGCGGTCGACCACCTCTATTGGCCCCACCCCATCGGTGAGGCGTTCACGACGCTGGCCGTGGCCGCCGTCGCCACGAGTCGGCCGTTGCTCGGGACCTGTGTGCTCCAGCTGCCCCTGCGGCCACCCGCCGTCGTGGCCAAGCAGGCCACCGCCCTCCAGCTTCTCTCCGACGGGCGCTTCGTACTCGGGCTCGGCGTGGGCATCCACGAGCCCGAATACGTGCGGGTCGGCATCGACTACCGTCGCCGCGGCCAGCTCATGGACGAGGGTGTCGACGGGTTGCGGCGGGCCTGGGCCGGACGCGATGCGGGCGGCGCCGACTACGTGCAGTTACCGGCGTCGACGCCCATCCCGCTGTGGTTCGGGGGTGCCAGCGCGGCGGCCCGGCGCCGGGCCGCCGCCGTCGGTGACGGCTGGGTTCCCCTCTTCCTCGCCCCGGACGAGTACCGGACCGCGCTCGCGGCCCTGCGGCGCGAGACGACCGAGGCCGGGCGAGATCCCGAGGCGGTGCAGGCCGGCGTCGTCGTGTTCGCCTGCGTCGGAGACGACGACAAGGCGCCCGCCCGGGGCGCCCAGTGGCTCTCTGACTTCTACCGGCTGCCGCCCAAGGCCTTCGAACGCCATCTCGTGGTGGGCTCACCCGAGACCTGTGCCGCCGCGCTGAGCCGCTACGCGGACGCCGGGGCCCGTCACATCCTCGTGATGGTGGCGGCCTCGCCCGCCGTCGAGCAGTTCGGAATGCTGCGGGCCGCGTTCGTCGGCGAGCAGCGCCACGCGCTGGCGGGAGTGTCCGCGTGAACGCCACCGACGTGGCGATCCTCGGCACCGGCATGACCGACATGAGCCGGCGCGACCTCGCCCCCGACACCATGGCCTACGAGGCGGTGCACGAGGCCCTCGGTGACGCCGGCGTTTCGGCCCACGAACTCGGGCTCGTCATTGTCGGCAACGCCATGGCGGGGCGTCTGAGCGATCAGGGGTGCATGCGCGGGCAGACCTGGCTTCGCAAGGCCGGCATCAGCGAGGCGGCGATCATCAATGTCGACAATTCGTGCGCCGGCGGGAGCTCGTCCCTACACCTGGCGACGATGGCGGCCACCGTCCAGGACCGCCCGGTGCTGGCCCTCGGTGTCGAGAAGATGTGGACCGGCGACCGTGCCGGGACGATCGCCGGCATTGAGGACGGCCTCCCGGCCGAGTACCGCTACGACCTGCACGAGCGCCAGCACGCGGACGACAATCCCGCCGGCAGCATCCTGATGGGCCTCAACAACGGCTGGGCGCACCGGCTCATCGCCGAGGTGGGCGCCACCGTGCGCCAGATCGCCGCGGCCGCCGCGAAGGCGTTCGAGCATGCGGCCCGCAATCCGCTGGCCCAGTTCCAACGGCGGGTGACGGTCGACGAGGTCCTCGCCTCCCCCCAGGTAGCCGGCCTCCTGACGCGGCTCATGTGCAGCTCGTTCACCGATGGCGCGGCCGCCGTGGTGCTGGCCGGACCGTCTGTCCCTGCTCCCGCCTCGGCGCCCCGTATCATCGGTTCGGTGGCGCGATCGGGAAATGGCTCTCTCGACTACCACGACCGGCTGTCTCAGGCCGCCGAAGCGGCGTGGGACCTGTTCGGGTTCGGCCCCGGTGATGCCGATCTCGTCGAGCTCCACGACGCCACTGCCGCCGAGGAGCTGTACGCCCTGGAGTCGCTCGGCTTCTTCGCCCCCGGCGAGGCCGGGCCCGCCACCGAGGCGGGCGCCACCGGGATCGATTCCCCCGGCCTCGTCGTGAACCCCAGCGGCGGCCTCGTCGGCCGCGGCCATCCGCTCGGCGCCACGGGTCTGGCCCAGGTCGTCGAGCTGGCCACGCAGTTCCGCGGTCGGGCAGGCGCCCGCCAGGTCGCCGGGGCGCGCACCGGAGTGGCGGTGAACACGGGCGGCATCATCTACGGGGACGCAGGGTTCGTGGGCATCCACGCCGTTCGCTCCGGATCTGCCGCGTGACCGGCATCAAGATCACCGGTTGGGGCATCGCCGTTCCGGACAAGGTCGTCACCAACGAAGACATGGCGGCCAACCTCGACACCAGCGACGCCTGGATCGTCGAGCGCACCGGGATCCGCGAGCGCCACATCGGCGGCACCACCTCGGGCCTGGCCATTGAGGCCGGGGTGAAGGCGTTGTCGCGGGCCGGGCGGACCGCCGCGGAGATCGACAACCTCGTGCTCGCCACCACCACGCCGGACGGCATCATCCCGGGGACGGCGCCCAGCGTCCAGCACGGGATCGGCATGCGCGGCGGCGCATTCGACCTCAACGCCGCCTGCTCGGGCTTCGTCTACGGCCTCGTCACCGCTGCGGGCCTCATTGCCATCGGGTCGGGCCCCGTCCTGCTGATCGGCTCCGAGACCCTCTCGCGCGTCACCGACATGGACGATCGCAAGATCGCCATCATCGTGGGAGACGGGGCCGGCGCGGTCGTCGTCGAGCCGGTCGACGGTCCCGGCAGCCTGATCAGCTGGAACATGAATTCCGACGGTTCGCTGCGGCACCTCCTCAAGTGCGAGCACGGCGGGACGCTGTTCATGGACGGCAAGGAGGTCTTCCGGCGCGCCGTCCGGGTGGTCGTCGAGTCATCCGAGCGGGCCATGGCCGACGCCGGCCTGGGGCCCGACGACATCAAACTCATGGTGCCGCACCAGGCCAATCTGCGCATTATTCAGGCGGCCTGCCAGCGCCTCGGCATTCCAGAGGAGCGCACCGCCGTGGTCATCGACCGTTACGGCAATACATCCTCGGCCTCCATCCCGCTGGCCCTGTACGACTCCCTCCAAAATGACCGCATCAGCGACGGCGACTACCTCCTCATGACGGGATTCGGCGGGGGTATGACATGGGCCAGTGCGGTCTTCCGCTGGAGCGTATGAGCGGGAGGTCAGGCAGGACGGACCCGGCGCTGGTGATCCTGGCGGCCGGGCGGGCCAGACGGTACGGCGGCTGCAAGCCGTTGGCGCCCGTGGGCCCGCAGGGCGAGGCCGTGATCGACCTGGTGGCTTCCGACGCGTTGGCGGCGGGGTTCGGCACCATCGTCCTGGTCCTCGGTCCGAGCACCGGTCCGGCCATCCGCTACCACGTCGAGCACACCTGGCCCGCTGCCGTCGACGTGCGCTTCGCCACGCAGCTGCAGCCGCTGGGCACGGTCCACGCGGTCCTGAGCGCCTCCGACTACGTGGGCGACGCCCCTTACGGCGTGGGCAATGCCGACGACATCTACGGCAGCGCCGCCTGCGCCCAGCTCGCCGGACACCTTGGCGCGCACCACGACGTGAACGCGCTGGTGGGCTACCGACTGACCGATGCCGTCATCGGCTCCGCGCCGGTCACCCGCGGCATCTGCCGGGTGGGGGACGATGGCACGCTCCTCGGGGTCGACGAGCGGCGCCAGGTGACACGGACACCCGAGGGAGGCTTCATCGCCGGCGACGGCAGGGAACCCGCCGTGCTCTCGCCGGACTCACGGGTGTCGATGAACCTATGGGGGTTCACCCCGGCCTTTCACAAGACCCTCCAGGTCGCCATGGACACCGCCGTCGACGCCTCCGAGGACTCCGAGGTGCTGCTCCCCGACGTGGTCGCCGCCTCGTTGGCCGCCAGCTCCTTCACCGTGTTGCCGGCGCAGGGCAGCTGTATCGGGGTGACCCATCCCGATGACCTCTCCCTGGTCCAGGCCGAGTTGAACCGACAGGTGGCGGCCGGCGAGCGCCCGGCCGGCCTGTGGATCTCCCTGCGCTGAGGGCGCATTCCACCCGGATCTTCTGCCGCGGGGAGGGCGCCACACGGGCGTGACCGTCCCATGGGAGCGGATCGGGGCACCGGGGCCTAGACGCGACGCAACCCCGAGTAACCGTTCGGCCGAAGCCTCCCGCGCTCCTCGGGGCCACGTCGTCGATGGACCGCTGGCACCGCGCCGGGGTCGTGTCGGACAACCCCGGCCCGAGCCGGACCCGGCGACTCCAGGGAAGCCACCGTGACGCACCACGGACCACCTCAGATCGGATCCTCCTGCCCACTCCGGTCACGCTCCCCTCGCGGGGTTCGCTCCCTTTCCTCGATCCCGCCTTGCAGCGTTCTCTCGGCTTCCCCCCGTTCCACCTTGCGGCTTCCCTTCGGGCTTCCCTCGCTCCCACCTTGCGGTGCTCGCTTGAGGTTCGGCGGGCTCTTGTCTCCGAACTCAGGACAGGTTGCGCCTCCCGTCACCCGAGGTCAATGCCGATCCGCGAAATCCAGACGTTCTCCCCACCTTTCTCCGCCTCATCCCCAAGCGGCGACGCCACCATCCCCAGTTCTTCCCCATAGCGCCCCTGGGCGACGCCCACCTCGGAGTCGCGGGACGGCGGCCCGTATGCTCCGTCCCATGCAGCTGGGCCCAGAATGTGCACGGGTGCTGGGCTCGCTCGTCGAGAAGGGTCTCACGACGCCCCAGCAATACCCGCTCACCCTCAACGCCCTGCAGACCGCCTGCAACCAGAGCTCGAACCGGGAGCCCGTCGTCGACTACGACGAGACGACGGTGGACGCCGCGCTCCACGAGTTGAAGGACCAGCGACTCGTCCGCTTCGTCCTGCCCTCGCACGGCCGCTCGGTCGTCCGCTACAGGCACGTGCTCGACGAGGCGCTGGGGCTCGATGCCCGCCAGTGCTCCATCCTGGCCGTGCTCATGCTGCGCGGGGCCCAGACGACGGGCGAGCTACGGATCCGGACCGAGCGGATGGCGCGTTTCGACGGGCTGCACGACGTGGAGCACGAGCTGGACCTCCTGGCCTCGCGCGAGGAGCCCCTCGCCGCCAACGTGGGACGCGGGCCCGGTCAGAAGGAGGAGCGCTGGGCGAGCCCGCTGGTCGCCACACAGGACGCCTCCGGTGACCATGACGGGGACAGGCGTCGGGACCCGGGGCCGCCCGCCGAGGGTGCCCCGCCGGCGCACGGAAGGGATGTCGGCACACCCCTCGACGATCGCGTCGACGGGCTGCAGGCGGAGCTCAGCGCCCTGAGCTCCGACGTGGCCCGGCTCCGCCACGAGCTCCATGAGCTCCGAAGCAGCCTCGGGGGCTGACCCGCCCCCCGCCTACAGCGGAGTGACGTAGGCCCCCGAGATCCCACCGTCGACGAGGAAGGTCGACGCCGTCATGAACGACGAATCGTCGGAGGCCAGGAACGCCGCGGCGGCGGCGATCTCGGTGGCCTCGCCGAAGCGACCCATCGGGATGTGGACCAGGCGCCGCGCCGCCCGCTCGGGGTCCTTGGCGAAGAGCTCCTGGAGCAGCGGCGTGTTGACCGGCCCCGGGCAGAGCGCGTTGACCCGGACACCCCGGCGGGCGAACTGCACCCCGAGCTCGCGCGACAGGGCCAGCACCCCGCCCTTGGACGCCGTGTAGCTGACCTGGCTCGTCGCGGCCCCCATGACAGCCACGAAGGATGCGGTGTTGATGATCGACCCTTTGCCACGGGCCAGGAGATGCGGCAGCGCGTGCTTGCAGCACAGGTAGACCGAGGTGAGGTTGACCCGCTGCACGCGCTCCCAGGCGTCGAGCCCGGTGTCGAGGATGGAGTCGTCGTCGGGCGGGCTGATGCCGGCGTTGTTGCAGCAGACGTCGATGCGGCCGTAGCGGCCGGCCACCTCGGCGTACAGGGCTTCCACCTCGTCGGAGGAGGTGACGTCGGCCCGGACGAACATGCCGTCCACCCCCGCCGCCACGTCGCCCCCGGCATCCTCGTCGAGATCCACCACCGCCACCGTTGCGCCCTCGCTGGCAAGCCGCTCGCACATGGCGCGGCCGATGCCGCTGGCGCCGCCGGTGACAACGGCCACCCGTCCGACCAGACGGCGGGCGTAGGGGGTTGTCTCGCTCATGTCTCTCCTCCTGCCGCGGGTGGTCCGGCTACTCCGAACTGATGAAGACGTTCTTCACGTCGCTGAACGCCTGCAGGGCGTCGGGACCGAGCTCGCGGCCGATGCCTGACTGCTTCGCGCCCCCGAAGGGCGTCCAGTAGCGGACCGACGAATGGGAGTTGACCGACAGCGTCCCCGTGTCGACGGCCCGCGCCACGCGCAGTGCCCGCCCCACGTCGCGTGTCCACAGCGAGCCGGACAGCCCGTAGGGCGTGTCGTTGGCCAGCCTCACCGCGTCGGCCTCGTCCGCGAAGGGGATGACCACGACCACCGGGCCGAAGATCTCCTCGGTGGCCGCACGCGCCCCCGGTTCCACCGGCGCCAGCACGGTCGGGGCGAACCAGTTGCCCGGGCCGTCGGGGCAACTGCCGCGGAGCGCCACCGGGGCATCATGGGGCACGAAGGAGGCCACGCTGGCCAGGTGGGCCTCGGAGATGAGCGGGCCCATCTCCGTCGTCTCGAGCGTGGGGTCCCCGACCACGACGCCGGCCACGGCCGGCCCGAGCAGCTCCATGAAGCGCTCGTAGGCGCTCCGCTCGACCAGAATGCGCGAGCGGGCGCAGCAGTCCTGCCCCGCGTTGTCGAACACGCCGTGGGGCGCCCGCGCCGCCGCCAGCTCGAGGTCGGCGTCGGCGAAGACGATGTTGGCGCTCTTGCCCCCGAGCTCGAGCGTCACCCGCTTGATCTGCTGGGCGCAGCCGGCCATGACGCTGCGCCCCACCTCGGTGGAACCGGTGAAGCACACCTTGCGCACGGCGGGGTGGGCCACGAAGCGCTCCCCCACCACGCTGCCCTTGCCGGGGAGGATCTGCAGGACCCCCTCGGGCAGGCCGGCCTCGAGCGCGAGCTCGCCGATGCGCAGCGCGCTCAGCGGGGTCAGCTCGGCCGGTTTGACGACGACGGTGTTGCCGGCGGCCAGGGCCGGGGCGAAGCCCCAGCCGGCGATGGCCATGGGGAAATTCCAGGGAACGATGATGCCCACAACGCCCAGCGGCTCGTAGAACGTCACGTCGAGGCCGCCGGGCACGGGTATCTGCCGGCCACTGTGGCGCTCGGGGGCGCCGGCGTAGAAGTCGAGCACGTCGCGCACGTTGCCCGCCTCCCAGCGGGCGTTCCCGATCACGTGGCCGGCGTTGGCCACCTCGAGCGCGGCCAGCTCCTCGCCGTGCGCATCGACGGCGGCGGCAAACCGGCGGAGCAGGCGGGCCCGGTCCCCGGGGGCCACGGCGCGCCAGGTGTCGCACGCGGCGGCGGCCCGTTCGATGGCGTCGTCCGTCTCCGCCGCGGTCAGTCCCTCGACGCTTCTGATGACCTCACCGGTCGCGGGGTTGCGGACGTCCACGCCGTGATCTTTGCCGATGGCGGGCGATCTCCCACAACCGGTCCCCCAACCCGTCCTGCCGCCGGGGGCGGGACCCACCGGTACAGTGCGTGGCCGTGTCCCAGCCCTCCTCGCCCACACCGACCGTCCAATTCAACTTGGCCAAGGCCTTCGACACGCTCGTCGAGACCCTCGCCGACCGCGAGTGCATCGTGTGGCGGGACCGCCGCCTGAGCTACGCCGACGTCTCCGAGCGCTCGCGCCGTCTGGCCGCCTACCTGCACGGCCGCGGCCTGGGCCTGCACCGGGAGCGGTCCGAGCTCCAGGGCTGGGAGTCGGGCCAGGACCACCTCGCCCTGGCGCTCTACAACGGCAACGAGTATCTCGAGGGGATGCTGGGCTCGTACCGGGCCCGGGTGGCCCCGTTCAACGTCAACTACCGCTACGTCGGCGAGGAACTGCAGTACCTGCTCGACGACGCCAAGCCCCGCGCCATGATCCTGCACTCCTCGCTCGCCCCGACGCTGGCCGAGGTCCTGCCCACGCTGGGCTCGCCCCCCGACGTGCTGCTCCAGGTCGCGGACGAATCGGGCAACCCCCTCCTCCCCGGCGCGGCGTGGTACGAGGAGGCGCTGGCCGCATCCTCACCCGAGGGCGCACCGGTCGAACCGTCCGCCGACGACCTCTACGTGCTCTACACCGGGGGCACCACGGGCATGCCCAAGGGCGTCTTGTGGCGCCAGCACGACATCTTCATGGCCGCCATGGGCGGGCGGCAGGTGGGCTCGTGGAAGATCGTGACCAGCTACGAGGGCCTCACCGAGCGGCTGGCCGAGAGCTCCCCGGTGCGCCTGCTGATCCTGCCGCCGCTCATGCACGGCGCGGCGCAGTGGGCCTGCTTCATGCTCATGGCGCAGGGGGCGACGCTCATCTTCCCCGACGAGACGCGCCGGGTGGATCCCGACGACGTGTGGAGCGTCGTGGCCCGCGAGAAGGCGAACTCCATGACCATCGTGGGCGACGCCGTGCTGCGCCCGCTGCTGGTACAACTGGACAAGAAGAGCTACGACCTCTCCTCGTTCTTCGCCGTCGGCAACGGCGGCGCGCCGTTGACCCCGGCCGTGCGGGCCATGGCGGTCGAGCGCATCCCCAACCTCGTCATCTCCGACTCGGCCGGCTCCTCGGAGACCGGGGCGCAGATGCACGTGACGTCCATGGACGACGTCGAGGTGGGCTCGTTCCTGCCCGGTCCCGGCACCCTGGTGGTCGACGAAACGCTGTCGCGGGTGCTCGAGCCGGGCCACGAGGGCAACGGCTGGCTGGCGCAGACCGGGAACGTGCCGCTCGGGTATCTCGGCGACCCGGACAAGACGGCGCGCACCTTCCCCGTGATCGACGGCGTCCGCTACTCCATCCCGGGCGACCGGGCCCGGCACCGGGCCGACGGGCAGATCGAGCTGCTCGGCCGCGACTCGGTGACGGTGAACTCGGGCGGCGAGAAGATCTTCGTGGAAGAGGTGGAGCGGGCCATCGCCGGGCATCCTGCCGTCGCCGACGTCGTCGTCGCCGGCCGCCCCTCGGAGCGCTGGGGCCAGGAAGTCGTGGCCGTCGTGCAGCTGGCCGATGGGGCGACGACCGACGGCGCCTCCGTCGTCGAGCACGCCTCCGCCCACATCGCCCGCTACAAGCTGCCCAAGGAAGTGGTGTTCGTGGAGCAGATCCAGCGCTCGCCCTCGGGCAAGGCGGACTACCGCTGGGCGGCCGAGACCGCGGCCACGGCGGCCGCGGGGGCTTAGCCACGCGTCCGGGGACCGGACCGACCATCGTGACGGCGCGGCTGGTGCTGCGACCGTTCACCGACGTGGACCGGGCACCGTTCTTCGCGCTCAACACCCATCCCCTCGTCGTCGAGTCGCTGGGTTCGTCACCGACCCGGGCCGACAGCGACGCCATGGTGGATCGCTACGGCGAGGAGCTGGGCCGCGAGGGCTGGGGATTCTGGGCGGTCGAGGTCGCCGGCGGGCCCGTGTTCGCGGGAATGGTCGGCCTGCACCGGGTGAACCCGGCGCTGCCGTGCGCGCCGGCCGTCGAGGTGGGCTGGCGGTTGCATCCCGACCACTGGGGCCACGGCTACGCCAGCGAGGCGGCCCGGGCCTCGCTGGAGCACGGGTTCGGGCCCGGCGGGCTGGACGAGATCGTCGCCTTCACCACGACGCGCAACACCCGCTCGCAGGCCGTGATGGCGCGCATCGGCATGACCCGCGATGCCGCCGGCGACTTCGACCACCCGGGCGTGCCGGCGGGCAGCCCGCTGCGGCGCCACGTGCTGTACCGAATCAGCACGACACAGGCCACCCGTAGCGTGGCTCCATGAGCACGACCGACGAGCCGACGCGCTGTGACTGGGCGCAGAGCCCCGAGATGATCGCGTACCACGACACCGAGTGGGGCGTGCCGGTGCACGACGACCCCACGCACTTCGAGTTCCTGGTCCTGGAGGGCGCGCAGGCCGGGCTGAGCTGGTCGACGATCTTGAAGCGCCGCGAGGGCTACCGCAAGGCTTTCTCCGGCTTCGATGCCGCCAAGGTGGCGCGCTTCACACCGGCCCGCGTCGAGAAGCTGCTGGCCGATCCCGGCATCATCCGCAACCGGGCCAAAATCGAGGCCACCGTGCGCAATGCCCGCGCCTTCCTTGCGGTACAGGAGGAGTTCGGATCCTTCGACACCTACATCTGGGGCTTCGTGGGCGGGCGACCACTGGTCAACAGGTGGCGTCGTATGGCACAGATCCCCGCGGTGAGCGCCGAGTCGGAAGCGTTCAGCGCCGACCTGCGCCGACGGGGCTTCGGCTTCGTCGGGCCGACCGTCTGCTACGCCCACCTGCAGGCCAGCGGGCTGGTCAACGACCACCTGGTCGGCTGCTTCCGCTACGCGGAGCTCACAGGCGCCGGCTCATCAGGACGCGGGCGCCGAAGCGGGACATCACGGGCTCCTCGGGCTCCAGGCCGTGGGCGACCATGAAGTCGTCGACCGGGCCCACCTCGACGAAGCCCTCCGAGGCGTAGAACGGGCCGTTCCACGGCACGTCCCGGTAGGTGGCGAGGGTGAGCTCGGGATAGCCCCGGGCGGCGGCCCAGCCGCACCCGGCCCGCAGCAGCGCGCGCCCGATGCCACGGCCGGCGTGGTCGGGATGCACCGAGAGCTGCTCGAGGTGGGCGCCGGGTATGCCGTTGATGCCGTCCATGCGGCAGAGCCCGACGGGAGGGTCAGCGGCCACCAGAACGACGAGGGCGGCGGCGAACTCCTCCACCGTGCCGGGACCGGGCAGCGGGCCGATCCCGAGCCGCTCGAACACGGTGTCGGCCGCCGCCTCGATTCCGGGCAGGAGGGCCAGCTCGTCGGGGCGGACGGGACGGATCGGCGGCGGGGACCCGTTGCACTCCATCCGGCGACGGTAGCGTCTCGACCCGTGCGCGCCGCCGTCTGTCGTGAGCTCGGGCCGCCCTCCGTGCTGCGGGTGGAGGAGCGGCCCGACCCCGAACCCGGCGCGGGCGAGGTCGCCGTCGCCGTCGAGGCGGCCGGCGTCAACTTCGTCGACGGCCTCTTCGTGGCCGGCCAGTACCAGATGAAGCCCTCGCTCCCCTTCGTGCCGGGCAGCGAGGTGGCCGGTCACATCGTGGCGCTGGGCCCCGAGGTGACCGGGGTGGCGATCGGCGACCGCGTGCTGGCCTCGGTGGGCCTGGGCGGCTTCGCCAGCCGCGTCGTCGTGGCGGCCGGCTCGGCCGTGGCGCTCCCCGAGGGCATGGACGCGGCCCGGGCCGCCACGTTCACCCAGAGCTACAGCACCTGTCTGTTCGCCCTGCGCGACCGCGCCCGGGCGGCGCCGGGCGAGATGGTGCTCGTCCTCGGCGCCGGCGGCGGCGTGGGCCTGGCCGCCATCGGCGTGGCCCGGGCGCTGGGCTGCCGGGTGCTGGGCGTGGCATCGAGCGCGGACAAGCGAGCGGCGGCGCTCGACGCAGGCGCCGAAGCGGTGCTGGACCCGGCCACCGAGCCGCTCAAGGACGCGGCGCGGGCCTGGGCGGGCGGCAGTGGCGTCGACCTGGTCGTGGACCCCATCGGCGGCGCACTGGCGGAGCCGTCACTGCGCGCCCTCGGCGACCGGGGCCGGTACCTCGTCATCGGCTTCGCCTCGGGTGACATCCCCTCCGTGCCGCTGAACCAGGTCCTCCTGCGCAACCGTTCGGTCATCGGCATCGACTGGGGCATCTGGGCCATGACCCACCCGGTCGAGCAGCGCGCCCTGCTCGACGACCTCCTCGACATGGTGGCGGCGGGGACGCTCGACCCGGTCCACCCCGCCGAGTATCCGCTCGACGACGTCGCCGGTGCCCTCGAGGACCTCCTGGGCCGGCGCGCCGTGGGGAAGATCGCGCTGGTGCCCTGAGACCCGGCCGGGGCGACCGCCGCTCAGGCCGTCGGCCGCGGGTCAGGAGGTGAAGTGCGGGATCACCTCGGTGCCCATGAGCTCGATCGTCTGCATGACCGACTCGTGCGAGATCTTGAAGGGGTTGACCAGGCAGAGCAACAGGTCCACTCCGGCGGCCTCGTACTGGCGGCAGGCCTCCAGGCACTCCTCGGGCGTCCCCAGCACGCAGGCGTTGGCGTCAATGAGGTACTCGAGACTCAAGAGGTCGAGCGTGCCCTCGTCGTCGGTCTTCTTCATGTCGGCCGCGTAGGAGTAACTGCCCAGCTCCTGATTGCGTTCGGCCATCCAGTCGGTGAGGGTGGCGATCTGGCGGGCGCCCGTCTTCGGATACCACTCGAAGGACTCGCGGGCTTCTGCCACGGCCTTCTCGCGGTCCGGCGCGCAGATGGCCATGGTGAAGGTCGCCGCCTGGTTGTGCACGAAGGCACCGAGCGGCTCGTCGCACCGCCCGACGGCATCGCGGTAGATGTCGATTTTGCGCTTCACCTCCGACGGGGGCAGCCCCACGGCGAAGGAGCACAGGCCCAGTCCCAGGCCACCCACCTGGGCGTGGCCCTCGTCACTGGTGGTGGCGCCCCACAAGGGCGGATGCGGTTTCTGCCAGGGCTTGGGCTGCACCCGGCGCCGGGGCATCTGCCAGAACTCCCCGTCGAACTCGTACTCCTCGTTGGTCCAGCAGCCCACGACGTGGCCGATGGCCTCCTGCCACATGCGGCGGCTCTCGGCGGGGTCGACGCCGAAGCCCTCGAGCTCGGCCCGCGTGGCGGAGCGACCGGTGCCGAAGTCGACCCGACCCCCCGAGAGGAGGTCCAGCACCGCCACCGACTCCGCCGTCCGCACCGGGTGGTTATAGGGCTTGGGCATGAGTCGCACGCCGTAGCCGAGCCGGATGCGTTCGGTGCGCGCCGCGATGGCGCCGTAGAGCACCTCGGGGTTCGAGCAGTGGGAGTACTCCTGCAGGAAGTGGTGCTCCACGGTCCAGAAGGCGTGCCAGCCGTGGCGGTCGCCGGCGATGGCCTGTTCGAGCGTGTTCTGGTAGGCCACGAGCTCGCTGTCCTCGTCCCACGGTCGGGGGACAGGGATCTCGTAGAACAGTGCGAACTTCATGTGCGGGCTCCCCCCGGACGGTGATCCCGGGACGGCCCGGGCTAGAACAGTGCACTGCTCCTATCAGCCCGGGTCGCCCGGGCGCAACCAATCGGAGGCGTGATGCGTGGATTGGAAGGCCGGACCTACGTGGTGACGGGAGCCGCCTCCGGCATCGGCCGGGCGACGGCGGCGCGCCTCATGGAGGAGGGTGCCCGCGTGGTCGGGGCCGACCTGGCGCAGCCGTCTGACGAGCCGGCGCACAGCGGGGGGCACTGGCTCCTCACGCACGTCGACGTGGCGGACGAGGGCTCAGTCGAGGCGCTCGTCGCCACCGCCGTGTCCTTCGGTGGCTCCGTCGACGGGTTGGTCAACGCGGCGGGCGTGGCCGGCGGCGGCCCCGTGCACATGCTGCCGGCGGAGGAGTGGGCCCGCGTCATCGCGGTGAACCTCACGGGCACCTACCTCACGGCCAAACACGTCATCGGCCAGATGCTGCGGCAGCCCCGACACGACGACGGCCAGCGCGGCTCGGTGGTGACGCTGGCCAGCATCGAGGGGCTCGAAGGCACGGCGGGGGGCAGCGTCTACAGCGCGTCGAAGGGTGGCGTGGTCCTCCTGACGAAGAACATGGCCATCGACTATGCCGGGCGCGGCATCCGGGTCAACGCGATCTGTCCCGGGTTCATCGAGACCCCGATGACCGCCTCCGTCTTCGGTCCGGGCATGGAGGCCGCGCTCGCTGACATCGTCCACGAGCACAAGCTGGGCCGGCGCATGGGCCGGCCCGAGGAGATCGCCGCCGTCGCCGCGTTCCTGCTCTCCGAGGACGCCTCGTTCGTCACCGGCCACGCCCTGCCCGTCGACGGTGGCTACACGGCGGGCCGCGACCACGGGGTCACCGACATGTTGGGGCTGTCCGGCCCAGAGTGAGTCCGCTGGTCGCCTCCTTGACAGGCGGCGCCCCCGGCTAGATACTTAAGTAGATGCTTAAGTATCAGGCGGTCGACGAGGTGTTCCGGGCGCTGGGTGACCCCACTCGACGCGACCTGGTGGAACGTCTCAGCGGCGGTCCCGCCACCGTGAGCCAGCTTGCCAGGCCGCTCGACATGAGCCTGTCGGCCGTGGTCCAGCACCTGGCTGTCCTGGAATCGTGCGGCCTGGTCCGCTCCGAGAAGGTGGGCCGCACCCGGACCTGCCGGCTCGAGCCGGTCGGGCTCCGCCTCGCCGAGGACTGGTTCGCGGGGCAGCGCGCCGCCTGGAGCCGTCGGCTGGACCGGTTGGGCCAGGTCCTCGCCGACGACCTCGCCGCCGAGCAGGCATCCGCACCACCGACGGAACCAGCAGCACCGGCATCAAGACCATCACCCTCGAGAGGAGATTGAGATGACCACAAGGACCGCCGAGCACGGGACCTTCACCCTCAGCCGGACGTATCCGGTACCACCCGAGCGCGCCTTCGCCGCCTGGTCCAGCCAGGAATCCAAGGCGCGCTGGTTCGGCGCGCCGGGAACCTCGGGCTACGAGCTCGACTTCCGGGTGGGCGGCACCGAGATCAACCGCGGCGGTCCCCCCAACGGACCCGTCTACACCTACGAGGCCACCTACCGGGACATCGTCCCCGCCCAGCGCATCGTCTACGGCTACACCATGCAGGTCGACGACACGCTGATCTCCGTCTCGGTGACCACGGTGGAATTCACGCCCGCCGCAGCCGGGACCATCCTGACCTTCACCGAGCAGGGCGTGTTCCTCGACGGTGGCGACACGCCCGCGATCCGCGAGAAGGGCACGGGCGAGCTCCTCGACGCCCTCCGGACCGCCTTGGCATGAGGGAGACCATGGTGCTCGTGCACAGAGCGATGTCGCTCGACGGCTTCGTCGTCGGGCCGGACCACGGCCCGCACACGTACGAGGTCCGGCCGCGGACGAAGAGTCCCGAGACAAGTACCACCTGCGGCGGGTCAGGTCCTGAGTTCGTCCTCGCCCACCAGGCCAAATCGGCGGACGACGATGCCGCGGCGGTCTTCTTGTCCGGCGATGGTATGCGGTGGCGACCGGGCGGGCCGCCGGCGGTGGCAAGTACCTGGAGGTGCTGCGTACCGACGTGACATGCCTCGCCCGGGGCCTGGTGGACGAGCTCTCCCTGCAGGTGCTCAGGGTCTGCCGGCGGTGGCATGACGCCGTACGGCACGGACGAGAAATCTGTGGTCAACCTGGAGCTGCTCGACTCGCAGAGCTCCGGGGACGTGACCCGGCTCCGCTACCGAGTGCGCCCCTCCGTTCGCGGCTTGGGCGGCCAGGCCTCGGAGTATGAGGCAACGAGGGTCTGCTGCACGTCTCAGCAGCCCCCGCACGCAGCAGGAGGGTCGTGCCTCGTCTCTCGCTGTAGCGTCCCCTCGGGACAGGTCGCGGGCCTAGTAACCTGCGCCCGGTGAGCACCATGGACGATCGCGAGCCGGCGGTCGAACGGGTACCGGCCGTGGCAGCTCTTTACGTTCCCCCGGCCAACGCCCAACGCCTCATGACGACAGTCTGGTCACTGAGAGAAGCCCGAATCCCCGTTGTTGCAGGCGGACCGTCGGGCGAGGCACTGCTGCCTTTCCGCGAGATGGGTTGTGAGTGCCTGGAGGCGGGAAATGCCGCCGACCTGATCAATCAGACCTGGGCCCGGTACCACCTCCCCGTGCTGGCCGTGGGCGATGCGGTCAGCCTGCCCCACAATTTCCTGGGTCGGGCACTGCAGCTCATGGCCGACGACCTGCGCGTGGCGACCGTGTCTTTCTGGAGCAACGATGCAGGGTTCCTGAGCTTTCCTCTCAGAAACGTCACAACGAACCAGCCACCAGAGCGGCACGACGCCAGTTCGGTAAGCCACCGCCTGCGAGAGCTTGGTCCGCACGGTGCGCCAACCCCGATCCCGACGGCCGTCGGAGCCGCAGTTCTGTTGGCTGCATCGGCCCTGGGAGCCGTGGGCGGGCTCTGCCCGGGGCCCAAGGCTGAGCTCGTGAGCACGCTGGCCGACTTCTCGGTCCGAGCGAGATCCAGAGGTTTCATCCATCTGGTCGATGAGTCGACGTTCTTCCTCCGTCACCGAGCACCCGGCGACGCACCGCACAAGATGGGAACTCTCGACGACCTCCACCCCGACGATCGGCATTGGATTCACACCCTGTACCCCGGCGAGGTGGAATTTGTCGATCACGAGGCGAGGTCGACCAAGAATCCCCTCGCCCTTGCGCATGGCCTGGCACGAACCAAGGTGTTGGGCTTGCGCATCGTCGTCGACGGGTCCTACCTCGGCCCACTCGAAATGGGCACGCAGGTGTCGATCTTGGCCTGCGTCGAGGCATTGAGTCGTCGTGATGACGTGCGGGAGGTCGTCGTCGCGCTCCGCTCGGACATTCCCCCCTATGCGGCCGAGATTCTGTCGCGACCCAAGGTCCGCGCCCGAGCCGTCAACTTCGACACGCTCGAGGGTCTGGGTCACTACGACGTCGCGCACCGCATGGTGCAGCCAGACCCGTGGTTCTCCGTCGAACTCTGGCGCACGGTGGCTGACCGGGTCGTCGTGACGGTCCTCGATATCATCGCGTACCGGAACGGCGCGTATCACGAGGACGTCGACAAGTGGATGCTGGCTCGCGAATCAATGCGGTTGGGCGTCGCTCAAGCCGATGCGGTCGCCGTGATCTCCGAAGATGTGAAGCTGCAGGTCGAGACGGAGCGCCTCCCTATCGATCCCCAACGCTTGCACACGATTCCATTCGGGATGGGTCACCTGACGGGCGACGAGCCCACGGAGATGCCTCGTGAGCTCGCGGCGCGCGGCTACATCGAAGGTCAATTCGTCCTGTGTCTGGGAACCGACTACGCACACAAGAACAGGGACCTCGCCCTGGGAGTCATTGCGGAGCTCCGGCGTCGCGGGCATTCTCACGCCCTCGTCATGGCCGGCCCGACAGTGCCGTACGGATCGTCCCGACTCAGCGAGGCAAACGCCAGGCTCCATCACCGCCAGACGCTCGAACCCGAGGTCTTCCTGCTCCCCGACGTCCCATCATCTGAGCGCAACTGGCTCATGCGCCATGCTGATCTCGTGCTGTACCCGTCTTCCGCAGAAGGGTTCGGACTGGTCCCTTACGAGGCAGCACGCTTCGGGACTCCGACACTGTTCACACGCTTCGGCCCGTTGCAGGAGCTGGCGCCCGATATTCCGGTGGCGGCCGAAGACTGGTCACCCGAATCGCTGGCTGATGCCGCAGATTCCCTACTGAGCGATCCCGCGCAGGCACGGGCCCAGATCGAATCATGCCTCGCCGCCAGTACGAAATACACTTGGGCCGCCACTGCAGAGCGGCTCGCCAATCTCTACCGCCATGTCATGGTGCTCACACCCCGTTGAGCGACCGGTGCCGCGTCCCCAAGGAGGTTCCGTGAACGAAGCGCTGGAGGAGCAACTCGATCGGCTTTCACTGACTCAGGCCCTGGTGGACGCCGATATGGCGACCGCGAGGGTGATTGACCTCACTGAGCGCCTGGTCGACGCGCGCAATCAGATCATAAATATGCGGAGCGAGCTCGAGCATGTGCGAATCGAGTTCACCCAGTACCGAGTCCAGCAGGAGGAACGCGAGTCGTCGGCCGCGTTCCGATTGGCCGCACGAATCTGGGCGGTGCGCAATGCCCTCGGGATCTGAGCCGCCGTCCTGGCGGATCCTGATCACGCTCCTCGTCTACAACGGGGAAGAATTCGTCGGTCCCTGCCTGGCGTCGCTTGCCCGCCTCGACTCCGGGCCGCATACCACTGACGTTCTGGTTCTCGACGATGCGAGCCCGGCGCCAGGATGGAGCGACCGCTGCCGCGAAATGACGAACGAACTCGGATTCGGGTACTACCGGACCCCGCGAAACCTCGGCATCCCGCGCAACATGAACCTGGGGATGCTGCGAGCGGTCGATGCGGGCTATGACGCGGTCATCCTGCTCAATTCCGACGTGATCCTGCCGTCGAACCTCATCCCTACACTCATCCGCCCACTCATCGAAGACCCGTCCATCTCCTCGAGTACCGCCTGGTCCAACAACGCAAGCGTGTACTCCATCCCCAACAGCGATCCGGACAATTTGGCTGACCCGAGAACGATCGACTGGCTCTCGGAGCGGCTCGACGAGGAGTTCAACGGGCAGGCGATAACGATTCCATCGGGAGTGGGGTTCTGCATGGCCCTCCCGACGCGCATCATCAGTGAAGTCGGGCTCATGGATCCGGTCTTCGGGCGGGGCTACTCAGAAGAGATCGACTGGTGCCTCCGCAGCCACACGCTGGGCTACCACTCAGCTCTCGCTCCGTCGTGTTTCGTGTACCACGCGGGGAGCGGGATCACGAAGGCAGAAGGCCTCGTCGGTGATGGCGATCGCACCGTCGACGCGCACCAAGCCATCATCGACCAGCGTTACCCGCTCTACACCTCGCAGCTCATTGCCTTCGCTGCCTCGAGCATCATCGATGGGCTGCGAGAGCGCGGCCTCCACCGGATCGTCCTTTCGGCTGCGCGCCAGCATGGCTACCGACTCGACACCAGCCGGCTTCACCAGCACGCTGGTGATTTTGAAGGCGTTCAATTTCATATTGACCCTGATGGTGCGCTGGCGGTTACGGCGGACTTTGAGGGGTTCCATGTGTCATTTCCCGTCAGGTCGGGAGGCGTCCTCGCGACTGTGGAATCGATCGTCGGGCAGCCGCCCCGCGAAGTTCGGATCTTCGACCGGGGACTAGTAAGCCAGGAGATCGAGGCGGCAGTCGGACCCATCCCGGTCCTGCAGCGGTCGCCTTACCGAGAGCGCGTCTTCTGATATGTCGAAGGTGAGTGACGGTGTGCATGCCGTCAGGCGGCTCGCAGGGGCACCAACCAGTGCAGATGGGCTCGCCTTTCCGCCGCCGCTGCACGAAGGCGGCCCCTTTGAGAGCGTAGAGACGAACTACGGAGCGCTTTGGATGCTGGTCAGTGACGAGGTCATGCGTCCGTATCTCCTCCATCGTGGAACCTGGGAACCTTCGACCTCTGCACTCCTCGCGAGGCTCCTCCGTCCCGGCGCGCGGTTCCTCGACGTCGGAGCGAACGTCGGTTTCTTCCCCCTCTTCGTCCACCGATTGATGTATGACGTCCAGATCGACGCGGTCGAACCTCACCCGGTCATCCACGGCCTGCTGCGCGCCAATCTGTGGGCGAACGGCGTCCGAGCACAAACGCACAATGTGGCACTCGGAGACCAGCGGCGGTTGCTCCCCATGTCCTCCCCACCCATGAACCCAGGCGACTCGCGGGTCGCAGCCCATAACCCAGACGGTCGATATGACCTCGTCGTACCTATCCTGTCGGCTGACGAACTGTTCGCTCGTCGGACCTTCGACGTCGTGAAGATCGATGTTCAGGGTTTCGAGCCCGAAGTCCTTCTCGGCATGCAACGGATCATCCACGACTCTCCGGCGATCGTCCTGGTGGCGGAATTCTGGCCGAAGTCCCTTGAAGACCGCGGGCTCGATCCGGCCGAGGTCCTCGACCGCTACCGGAAGATGGGCCTCTACATCGCCGTGAATGACGACGGGGGAACCGGTACGTGCACGGCCGAGGAGGTTCTGGCGCACTGCCGCTCAGCGGGCCCGAACGGTCAGGTGAACCTGATTCTGCGGCGCGACCTCTAGCGCGACGCAGGATGAGCTGCGGTTCTGGGGGGCTGGGCGAGCACCTTGTAAAGGTCCTGATGGTCGGCCGCCATCACGAACTTGAATAAGCCCCCGGCTTCCATCTCCTGCGGCTTCCTCGGTGAACCGGCTGGGAGGATAACCCACCCGACGCGGAGCGGAGCGAGTCGCTGTGCCAACACCTGGGGCGTCGGAACTCGCCCTCCCCCATCGTTGAAAATCCGGTCCCGCGCCCCGGTCGAGAACGCATCGCCGATGAGAATCCCGTTCGAGTAGTAGCGCGATTGCTCGCACGCGTACCCCCACGCTCGGTAGTGGGATCCATCGATCCGGTTCAGGTAGGCGACTTCCGGATAGCATTCTACGCGAGGTGCGAGATACGCGCCGATGGCGCGATTGCCTGTCGGAGGCGCCCCCTCGTCGTAGACCATGCGGGCATAGCCGATCGAGGTCCAGAGTCCACCGATTGCGACGGCCGCACACGCCACCGCAATGAGTGGCAGCCGTGCCACGCGAAATCTCGAGGCGAAGTCCCCCAGCAGCTTCACGAGAGGCTCTGCCGCGAACGCAACGGTAACCGACAGCGTTCCGAGGGCCGGAACGAAGAACCGTGGGTCGGCAGACATGTCAAGTGAGACCGCGACGCTCAGCACGCTCGCGACCAGCACCCCGATAAAGGTCCGATTTCGCCATTGCCCTGGAACGAAAAGCCCGAGGATCCCCAGGCCGAGCCACCAGGACAGCGGGGAGCGGCCTGCCCCGGTGTTGTAGGAAACCTTGCCCGTCAAATACTGAACGTCGCTATCGAAAATCGGCCGGATGCCCGGTTTCGGGGTGGCTCTCTGCACAACCTGCTGCAGTTGAATTTCCGGCTTATTCCACAGCCCTGGGCGGTTTCCGAACAGACCAGTCGCGAACGGGTAGAGCGGATCCCCGGTGGAGTGAAATGTCCACGCGTACCAGGGTCCGGCGACCAATAGAAATCCGCCCGCTGCTCCGAGCATCCCGCGCCATACCTCGCGGCGAACACCGATCGCGATAACGACGCCGACCACCACAAACGATCCGTAGACAAGTGCCGAGTACTTGCTTGCGGCCGCCGCCCCGAGGAACACCCCCATGAAGAGCAACAGTGGGGTCAGCCGTTTCGGGTTGCGGCCGGCATCCAGTCCACAAAGGAGAGCGCTCAACACGAAGACCATGGTCCAGGTGTCGATCATGGCCGCAGTGCCAACCCAGATCAGCACCGGGCTCGAAAGCAGTACAACGGAACCGATGAAGCCCGCCCCTATGTTGCGTCGGGCGTCCATGAACCACAGCGGGATCAGCAAGGTCCCAGCAGCGAGGATCAGAAACTCGAACGCGGCAGAAGAGACGGGATTGCCGGTGAGCAGCAAAACCACGGCAAACACGGATTCATTCGCCTGGGGGAAGAAGCTGAAGCGAATGTAGGGATCGTAAGTCAGCCCGTGCGTCGCGACCATCTCGCGCGCGAGCGGAAGGTGATACGAGGTCGCGTCAAACGCAGTCGAAGGGTAAATCGCAAGGACAGAGAAGGAGAGCAACGCTCCCAACAGCGTGACAAGACACAGAGTCGTTCCAACAGCAGGCTGGCGACGGCTCGCCCACCATTTTGGGAGGTCCAACCACAACCCCCGCGTGGTCACCCCGGTCGCGAGGATGGCGATGGCCACCACGCTCCAGCCGGAGAACAGGCCCAACCATGACAAGACGCACACCACCAGACTCAGCGTCGCCAAGCCGAGCATCAGCGCGAACACTGGTGCTGCCGGACCTCGCAAGATTCGCCGCCCCAGTGGATAGCCAAGAGCCAGACCGAGAAGCAGCACAGCCCCCGCCGGTCCGTACGAGATCAGCCACAGATGAACGACGGCGAGCAAGCCGCCGAGACTATCCCATTGCTCCCGCCTATTCGGCCAGCGGAAATACCGATTTGGATGTCCGGGCGAGTCCGCATGACCTCTCCACGTGGCGTCGATTTGGTGGCGCATCCCGCACCGGTATCGTCCTCGACCCAACTCGAGTCAACGACACGACGGCACATCCACCGGGCTCGTTCATGGCCGGGCTCGTCAATCCCTCGAACTGCGCTCCGCCCTCCCCCCGGCGTGGTAGCCGAACACCGAGCGTCATGGCCGGTCGCCGCGGTGTGGCTGAAACCTCCATCTGAAGAGCCAACTCTGGGACTACCATTCTCCCGATGATGACCGTCTCTGAGGAAGCGCGGCGACGGCTTCCATCCCGAGTGAAGAGGTGGACCAAATCCATGCTGGAAAAGGCGAATCGCCTTGCCGGCGCGGCTGAAGCTCCCGCCCCGCAGCCCGAGCCCGCCCCTCCGCCGCAGGGTGAGCCGGCTCAGGCGGCGCCACCGGCCGATATCTCTCAGGCGGGTGAGGTCGCCACGCTCCTTCAGCTGCTGCGCCCGGATTTTCCGCGCTTTCTCGTGGACGTGGGTGCTCACGACGGCGTGACCATCTCGAACTCGCGTCAGTTCGCCCTCGACGGATGGGACGCCATCTTGATCGAGCCGCACCCCGAACTCTTTGCGAAACTGACAGACGCCAGTTCGGAGCTGACCAAGGTGCGCTGTCTCAACATCGGATGCAGCAACACCTCCGGGGTTCTCCCTCTCTACCTTGGCAAAAACGATCCCCAGAACACAATGTCGACCTTGTGCACCGATGACAATCCGTGGTTCGACAGTGTCCGCAGCGGCGATTCGGTGATGGTGCCGGTGAAGACCTTGACCGAAGTCCTCGGCGAGTCCGAATGGCCACGCGACCTTTCCTTGCTCATGGTCGATGCGGAAGGAATGGATTACGAGGTGCTGTTGGGCTTGGACTTCGACCTCTATCGTCCGCGGATTATCGTCACCGAGGAGTACATCTCCAACCCGAAGAAGCACCGGAGCAAGTACCGGCTGTTGCTCGACAAGGACTACACGTTCCATTCCATGGTTGGGAGCAACACGATCTGGATCGCCAACGAGTGGGTCGATGTGTCCCTCGGCCTGTCCTCCGCAGCGTCCTGAGTGGTTGAGTCGTTGTCGCTGTCGCAAGTCCCCTTAGGAATTCGGGAATGGCGGGCTCCGTCCGAGCAATCGCGCAGAGTGGGCTCGCACACCCTCACGAGGTGGGGGGCCAGCACGGCTCGATCGACAGGGCTCCGGCCGTCCCCTAGCATGTGCCAGCGGGCGGGAGCCCGGTATGGCACAACCATCCGCTGGCGAAGGAGCGACGGGTATGAGGTTCGAGCGGGACGTGGTCGTCGTCGGGGGTTGCGGTCACGTAGGACTGCCCCTCGGCCTTGCATTCGCTGATCGCGGCCTGAAGGTCGCCCTCTTCGATCTCAACGGCGATGCGGTAGAAAAGGTGGAAAGCGGTGTCATGCCATTCGCCGAGGCCGGAGCCGACGAGGTCCTTCAACGCGTCTTGGGAACCCGCTTGACAGCGACAACGGACCCGACAGTCGTGTCCACCGCCGAGAACGTGGTCGTCGTCATCGGCACCCCCGTCGACGAGCATCTCAACCCCGATCCCACCGCGGTGTCGCAGGCGGTGGCTGACATGGACGATTTCCTGCGGGACGGCCAGCTGCTGGTGCTGCGCTCGACCGTCTACCCCGGGACGACCGCTCTCGTCGAAACAACGATCGCGGAACTCGGCAAGTCGTTGGACGTCGCCTTCTGCCCCGAGCGGATCGCCGAGGGCAAGGCCATGACCGAGCTGTTCGAGCTCCCGCAGATTGTCTCGAGCCGACAACCCGCAGCGCTCGACCGGGCCGAGAAGCTGTTCGGCAACCTGGCTTCACAGATGGTGCGGATGCAACCCGAAGAGGCTGAGCTTGCCAAACTCTTCACCAACACCTGGCGCTACATACGGTTCGCCACCGCCAACCAATTGTTCATGATGGCGAACGACTTCGGCCTCGACTACGAGCGCATACGAGCTGGTCTGACATTCGACTATCCAAGGGCCGCCGATCTACCCGGCGCGGGTTTCGCCGCGGGGCCGTGTCTCCTGAAGGACACGATGCAGCTGGCTGCGTTCAACAACAATAATTTCGTGCTCGGCCACTCGGCAATGATGGTCAACGAGGGACTGCCCCTCTATATGGTATCGCGACTCCAGAGGAGGTACCCGCTCTCAACCATGACTGTAGGACTGCTCGGCATGTCTTTCAAGGCCGAATCAGACGACATTCGCTCGAGTCTGAGTTACAAGCTCAAGCGGCTTCTCAGATTCAAGGCGAAGGAAGTTCTCTGCACCGACCCGTACGTGACCGTTGACCCCAATCTCTCGCCTCTGGACGACGTGCTCGACCGATCGGACCTGCTCATCCTGTCGACGCCGCATCGTGCGTACCTCGATCTTCAGACGAACGCACCGTTAGTAGACATTTGGGGCGCCTTCGAGAACGGCACCATCTTGTGAAGCCACAGGTTTCCGTCATCGTCCTGGCCCACAACGAAGGCGAAGCAATCGTTCCTTGTCTCGAGCGCATCCTGGCTTCGATTCAGCTCCCGTGCGAAGTCCTGGTGGTCTACGACTCGCCAGACGACACGACCGTCCCCTGGATCGAGAAGTGCCAACAGAGCGATTCGCGGGTCTCTCCCGTGTTGAACCTCTATGGGAGAGGCCCGGCACGGGCGATCCGGTTCGGATTCGCCCAAGCGACGGCAGATGTCGCCGTGGTGACGATGGCGGACGGATGTGACGATCCGATGCAGATCGATTCTCTTGCCCGCTTGGTCGGCCGTGGCGTCGCCATCGCGGCGGCATCGCGGTACATGCGGGGGGGTCAACAGATCGGCGGGCCGGTCTTGAAGAGTGCAATGTCACGGTTCGCCGGCCTCTCCCTCCATCTCCTGGCCCGAGTCGGCACCCGGGACGGCACGAACTCGTTCAAGGCGTACTCCACCGAATTCGTCCGCTCCGTGGGCATCGATTCCGACGAGGGCTTCGAGGTGGGCCTCGAACTTGTCGCGAAGGCCCGGCGCCTCCGCCTCCCGGTGGCGGAGATCCCGACGATCTGGCTCGAGCGAGCGAGCGGGCAGTCCAATTTCAAGCTGCGGAAATGGCTCCCCCATTACCTCCGGTGGTATCGATACGCCTTCGGCCCGAAACTGGCTCTCGAGCAAGTTCGCAGTGATCGGGACCCGGCCCGATGCGGTCCTTGAGCTTCTGCAGCTCCGGTTCGTCCCGAACGTCCTCAAATGGCACAAGGAGAATGTGATCAATGGCGACCGTCCTCGTCAGCGGTTCTGCTGGCTTCATCGGTGGGTACGTGGTGGAGGAGCTTCTCCGGCGTGGTCACGAGGTGGTGGGGATCGACAACCTCTCGAAGTACGGCAGGGTCACGAAGTCATACGACGACCACCGGTCCTACACCTTCGTAGAAGGGGACGCGAGGGACGTCGACCTGCTGACGAAGCTGCTGTTGAACTGCGATCACTTCATCGCCGGCGCAGCCATGATCGGTGGGATCTCCTACTTTCACACCTACGCCTACGATCTGCTGGCCACCAACGAGCGCATCATCGCGACCTCGTGTGACGCAGCGATCGAGGCCCACCACGCTGGTCGCCTCCAAAAGGTAACGTACCTCTCGTCCTCCATGGTGTTCGAGTCCGCCACCTCCTGGCCCTCGACCGAGGGGCAAGTACACGAGATCCCGCCGCCGATCTCCTCGTACGGTTTTCAGAAACTGGCCGTCGAGTATTTCGCCCGCGCCGCGCACTCCCAGTACGGACTTCCCTACACCATCCTGCGCCCGTTCAACTGCGTCGGAATCGGTGAGCGGAGGGCCCTGGGCGATGTCGAGATCCTCTCTGGGAACGTGACCCTGGCCATGAGCCACGTCGTCCCGGACCTCGTCCAAAAGGTGCTCAAGGGTCAAGACCCGCTGCATCTCCTCGGTGACGGCAGTCAGATCCGTCACTACACGTACGGAGGAGACCTGGCGGAGGGGATCGTCACGGCCATGGAAAGTCCCGAGGCGCTGAACGAGGATTTCAATCTCTCAACGGATACTTCGACGACCGTCCTCGAGCTTGCCGAGACCATCTGGAAGAAGATCCGGGGGGAGGATTCGGAGTTCCGTTATGTGGCGGACGCTCCCTTCGAGCACGATGTCGCGCGCCGGATCCCGGCCACCGAGAAGGCGGCGCGTGTGCTCGGGTTCGAGGCGACGACGTCCCTGAGCGACATGCTCGACGAGGTGATCCCATGGATCAAGCACGCCATGGAAGAGGGAGCTATCTGACGGGACCGCTGCTCGCTCACCCGAGCACCAGCTGCCCGCCGGTGTAGTCGAGTACGACCCACCCGTAGCGCCGGAGCTGGTCCGAGCCGAGCAGGCCCTGGGTACCGGACAGACTGATGGTGCCGAACTCGGTGGAGCCGATGAGCTGGGGGCGAAGGGCCAGCCCCGGCACGGACCACGCTCCGCTGTGGACCAGCGGGACCGTGATGACCGAGCACACCGTGGACTGGCGCTGGGCCAGGTCGGTGCCCTTCAGGGACTGCGCCCGGACGACCGAAGTGGACACGACGCTCTGCGACGAACCGGTGTCCACCACGAAGTCGCGCCGTTGGCCACCGTCGAAGCGGACGGCCACGCCGAGCGACACGTCGCCCTCGGCGGGGGTCACGGTGAGCGGCACCGTCGTGCCGCCCCCCCCTTGCAGCAGCACCGCCGGCGGTGGGCCCTTCGGGCCGGTGTAGGGAGACGACTCAGCGAGCGGCGCGCCCTCCGGGCCGGGCAGGACGAGGGCGCCGGCATCGAAGTCGATGCGGACTGCGCCAAAACGAGACAGGACGTCAGAGCCGAGCAGGCCTTCTGGCTCACCCTTCCCGCCCATCTGGGGCAACGTGGCCGCCGTGAGCTGCTGCGCCGCCAGGGGCACGCCGTCGAGCGACCAGGCACCCACCGAGACGGGCTGGGCGGCGCCGGTGCACCCAACGCCGGCAAACTCGCTCGCCGGACCGGCGGACGCCAGGTGCAGCCGGCGGGCCAACCCGGCGTCAATGGTCGACTGCCCCGCCCCCGAGTCGAGGACGAAGGCGTACGGGCCCCGGTCGCCGATGCAGACATCCGCAGTCTCCGCGACCTGTCCGGCCTCGACGCTCACGGTGAGCGGAACCTTCTCTCCTCCGCCGGACACCGCGCTCGCCCCGGTGCAGCCAGCGGCCGGCGGAGGCAGCGCGAACGTGACCTGTGGCTCGACGTGCACCGCGGCATGCGGGCGAGGTCCGCTGACGGCCGCCGCCAGGACGAGCACCAGCACGACGACCCCAATGGCCACCAGCGCGGCGATGAGCAAACCCCGGTGCCCGCGCAACGCCCTATCTGCTGACAGCCAACCGGACGGTGGCCATGGCCATGCGCGCCCCGAGCACCAGCGCCGCCAGAGGAAGCGCGGCCCGGCGCCAGCCCTTGGTGGTCCGGAACGTGAAGCGAAGGGCCGATCGATGATGGGCCAGCATCATCCGATAGGGGTGGCGCGCCGTGCTGACGCCCTGGACGTGGGTGACCTCCGCCGTCCCGGCGAAGCCCACTCCCCAGCCAGCATGGTGAGCGCGCCAGCACAGATCCATGTCCTCGGCGTACATGAAGTAGGCCTCGTCGAAGCCGCCAAGCTCCTCCAGCGCACTGCGTCGGGCCAGGAAGCACGAGCCGGACACCCACCCGGCGCCGGTGACCACTGCCCCTTCGGGGGTCCCTGGGTTGTAGCGCCGCGTGAAAGGGTTCTCCGGGTTGACCAAGGCAAGCAACGCATGCCCGGCCGCGTCGGTGAACGAGGGAAAGTTCCGCACCGAGGGATAGACCTCACCGGTCTCGGTGAAGATGCGCGGCCCCACCAGCGCCCAGGCCTGTTCGGACTCCAAGGCCCGGCGCAGCGCCGCGAGCGCGCCGGCATGGACGACCAGATCCGGGTTGCAGACGAGAATCCACTCCGGCGGCGACGAGTCCCCCGCCAGCGCGGCCAGGCCCCGGTTTACCCCGGCGCCGAAGCCGACATTGCGGCCAGGCCGCACGATACGGACGGGAAGGGTCAGGCCCTCCCCTCCGAGCTCCTCAAGCGCGGCGGCGGCGCTGCCAGGGTCACCGTTCTCCACCACCACGACGGGGCCGCCCCCATCCCGGAGGAGGGACCGGACGCAGCCTTCGAGCAACGGCCCGGCGTCATGGTCGACAACGACGGCGGCGGCGATCTGGCCGGACACCCGGCGCTCAGTACTCCCGGGTGAAGCGGAATTTGACCAGGGCCTTCACGGCGCCGAACCCGTCACGCCAGGTTATCTTCTTCCCCTCACTCGGTTCGCGACCGGCATAGGAGATGGGAACCTCGTAAATCCGGTGGCCGCGCCGGAGCACTTTGGCCGTGATCTCGGGCTCGAAGTCGAATCTGTTCGAGACGATGGTCACGCCCTCGAGCACCTCGGAGTCGAAGAGCTTGTAGCAGGTCTCCATGTCCGAGAGCGTCGAGCTGTACAGGATATTGGTGATGAGCGAGAGCAGACGGTTTCCGATCCAGTGCAGTGGGAGCATGTTCTTGCGCTCGCCCGTGAATCTGCTGCCGTAGACGACACGGGCCTTGCCCCGCAGGATCGGGTCGAGCAGCCGCGGCCAGTCGTTGGGGTCGTACTCGAGGTCGGCGTCCTGAATGAGCACGAGATCGCCGCGCGCCTCGGCCAGGCCGGTGCGGATGGCTGCGCCCTTGCCCTGGTTCACGTTGTGGTGAATGACCCGCACCGTGGAATCCTCGAGCGCTCCCAGCACCTTGTCCGAGCCGTCGCTGCTCCCGTCGTCGACCACGATGATCTGGAGCAGCAGGGGGACTTCCACAACCCGCATACGCCGGATGACCTCGGCCACCGTCGCACGCTCGTTGTACACGGGCATGATCACGCTGAGTGACCGGTAGATCCGCGGCGGCGGTACCGGGTTCAGGTCTGCCTCAGTCACGGGCCTGTCACCTTCTGCGCGAAGTAGTCGATCGTGCGCTCGATCCCCTCGCGTAGCCCGATCTTGGGCTCCCACCCCAGCTCGCGCCGGGCCAGAGTGATATCGGGGCAGCGGCGGGTCGGGTCGTCGATCGGCCGCGGCTGGAAGACGATGTCCGAGGCCGAGCCGGTGACCTCCACGACGAAGTGCGCCAGCTCGAGCATCGAGCGCTCGTCGGGATTGCCGATGTTGACCGGGCCGACGAGCGAGGAGTCGAGGAGGGCCACCAGGCCGGTGATCTCGTCCTCGACGAAGCACAGGCTCCGCGTCTGGCTGCCGTCTCCGTAGACGGTCAGGGGGACGCCCCGGAGAGCCTGGACAACGAAGTTCGACACCACGCGGCCGTCGCCCGGCGAGAGCCGGGGGCCGTACGTGTTGAAGATACGGGCGATCCCGACGTTGACGCCATGGGTGCGGTGCATGGCCATGGTCAGGCTCTCGGCGAACCGCTTGGCCTCGTCGTAGACGCTGCGCGGCCCGGTCGGGTCGACGTTGCCCCGGTACGACTCGATCTGCGGGTGCACGTCGGGATCTCCGTAGATCTCGCTGGTGCTCGCCATGAGGAACCGGGCACCGTGCGCTCGGGCCAGCTCCAGCAGCCGGCGGGTGCCCTCGCTGCCCACGGCCAGCGTGTCGAAGGGACGGGCGAGATACGCCGGCGGTGACGCCGGCGAGGCCAGGTTGCAGACGGCATCGACCTTGACGCCGTCCTCAAGCTCGACCTTCTCGCTGACGTTAGTGACGATGAGGCTGAAGCGGTCGTGGCCCAGCAGGTGCGCGACGTTCTCCCTCGACCCGGTCGAGAGGTCGTCGAGGCAGACGACGGTGTCGCCCCGCTCGACCAGGCGGTCGCACAGGTGCGAGCCCAGGAAGCCGGCGCCACCGGCCACCACGACTCGGCTCACTGGCGCCCGATCCCCGAGTACTGGAATCCCATGCGCCGCACAGCAGCCGGGTCGAGCAAGTTGCGGGCGTCAACGATGTTGGGCTCGGCCATGGCGGCGAGCACACGCGAGAAGTCGAGCCAGCGGAATTCGTCCCACTCGGTGAGAACGACCAGAACCCGCGCCCCGGCCACCGCCTCATAGGGGTCCGACCGCAACTGCAGGTCCTGCAGGTCCGGGACGTCCGTGTCGGAGTCGACAGTGGGATCGAACGCCTGGACTGTGGCCCCCAGTCCGGCGAGGCGGTGGGCTATCTGCAGGCTCGGCGAGTCGCGGCGGTCGTCCGTGTTGGCCTTGAAGGTGAGGCCCCAGACGGCGATCACGGCGCCAGCAGCCGAGCCACCGCAGGCCGCCTCGACCTTGGCCACCACGCGGGACAGCTGCTCGTCGTTCGAGGCGATGGCGCCCGCCAGCAGCGAGAAGTCGTAGCCCACCTGGCCGGCGATGTGGAGGAGGGCCCGGGTGTCCTTCGGCAGGCACGAACCGCCCCAGCCCGGTCCGGGACGGAGGAATTCGAACCCGATGCGCTTGTCATAGCCCAGGCCGAGCAGCACGTCGCGGGCGTCGGCTCCTACCTCTTCGCACAGACCGGCGAGGGCGTTGACGAAACTCAGCTTGGTGGCGAGGAACGCGTTCGACGCGTACTTGATCGTCTCCGAGGTCGTGGCGTCGGTCACGATCAGAGGAGCCCTGGTCGACGAGAACAGCTCCCCCACCCTGGCTGCCGCCCGAGCGTCGTCCGCGCCGACGACGATCCGGTCCGGGCTGAGACTGTCGAGCACGGCGGTGCCCTCCCGGAGAAACTCGGGATTGGAGACGACACCGATGTCGGGTCGACCGATCACCTGCTCGACCATGTTGGCCGAGCCCACCGGCACGGTTGACTTGTTGACCACGATGGCACCGGACTCCAGGTGCGAGGCGATCTCCTTGGCGACCGCTTCGACGTACGACAGGTCCGCTGAACCATCGGCGCTCTGCGGTGTCGGCACGCACACGAAGACGAATTCCGCCCCGGACACGGCGTCCACCGCCGAATCAGTGAACGAGAGGGTGCCCGCCGAGACGCCGTCGGCCACCAGCTCGTCGAGCCCAGCCTCCACGATCGGCATGCGGCCTGAGCGCAGCGCGGACAACCTGGACGGGTCGTGCTCGGCCAGCACCACCCTGTGGCCGAAGTGGGCCAGCGTCGCCGCGGTCGGAAGGCCCACATAGCCGGCGCCGATGACGGCTACCGTGCGCTGGTCCGTAGGGCCGTCGCCCGACGAGCTCATGCCGTCGGCAGCCGTGCTTGGAGGGCGGGGACCAGCCGGGCCAGGCCGTCTTGCCAGTCGGGCAGGGCGGGCAGGCCACTCAGGCGCAGGGCCATGTTGTCGAGCACCGAATTGGCCGGGCGGGGCGCCGGGCGGGGCGGGTCGAGCTCGGCGGTGCTGATGGGCCGCACCCGCTCGGGATCGGCCCCGGCCTCGGCCAGCACCGCCCGCACGAGGCCCCACCAGGTGGTGGCGCCGCTGTTGGTCACGTGGAAGATCCCGGGCCGGCGGTCGACCCCAAGGGTCACGATGGCGGGCGCCAGGTCGGCGGTGAAGGTCGGCGACCCGTGCTGGTCGTTGATGAAACGCAGCTCGCCGTCACTCTCGGACGCCAGGCGCAACGCCGTCACGACCATGTTGGCCCCGTGCGCGCCACACACCCAGCTCGTGCGCACGATGGTCGACCCGGGCCGACACTCCCGCTCCCCCGCCAGCTTCGAGGCGCCGTAGACAGACGTCGGGCAGGGGCTGTCCCATTCGCGGTAGGGGCGATCCGAGGTGCCGTCGAAGACGTAGTCGGTCGACACGTAGACCATGTGGGCCCCCACCAGGGCGGCCGCCTCGGCCACGTGACGGGTGCCGACCGCGTTGACGGCGAAGGCCAGGTCGACCTCGGTCTCGCAGCGGTCGACCGCGGTGAGCGCGCCGCCGTGGAAGACCAGCTCGGGCCGGAAGGCGGTGAACGTCGTCAGGACGGCGTCCCGGTCGTCGACGGGCATGTTCCCGATGTCGGTGCCCAGCACCTCGTGCTCCAGGCCGGGCCGGGGACCCTCGGGGCCGAGCAGCGCACAGCGACGGCCCCCGTCGGGCACCCGTCCCCCCAGGCAGTCGACCAGGTCACGGCCCAGCTGCCCGTCCGCCCCGGTGATCAGGATCCGCACTGCTCAGCTGTCTCCGGTTCCCCAGGACCCCTCTGCGATGGGCGCCCGCGCCCGGAGGGGCTCCCACCAGTCCCGATGGGTCGCGTACCACGACACGGTCTCGGCCAAGCCCTCTTCCCACTCCACCGACGGCGACCAGCCCAGCTCGTTGCGCAGCTTGGAGGCGTCCAGGACGTAGCGCCGGTCGTGACCGGGCCGGTCGGGCACGATCGTCTTGAGCGACTCGGGCTTGCCCAGGGCGGCCAGGATGCGGTCAGCCACCTCCATGATGGACGCCTCCACGCCGCTGCCGACGTGGTACGTCTCTCCCACCCGGCCCCGCGCGAGGACGGCGTCGATGGCGGTGCAGTGGTCGTGCACGTGCAACCACTCCCGGCGGTTCTCCGTGCTGGCGTAGAGCGTGAGCGCCTGATCGTCTAGCGCCAGGGCGCAGAAATGTGGGATCAGCTTCTCCGGGAACTGGTAGGGCCCGTAGTTGTTGGCGCAATTGGTGATGGTGATCGGCAGCCCGTAGGTCTCGGCGTAGGCCCGCACCGCGTGGTCGGCTCCGGCTTTCGAGGCGTTGTACGGCGTGCGGGGCCGGTAGGGGGAGTCCTCGTGGAAGACCTCGTCGGCGTCGAGGGGGAGATCTCCGTAGACCTCGCACGTCGAGACGTGGTGAAAGCGCGCCACGCCCGCTTGCCGGGCCGCCTCGAGCATGGTCTGGGTCCCGAGGACGTTGGTCCGGAAGAACAACCCGGGGTTGAGCACGGCCAGCGAGTTGTGCGACTCGGCGGCGAAGTGGACGATGGTCTCGATCCCCTCATTCCGCAGCGCCTTCTCGGCGGCCGCCGGGTCGCAGATGTCGCCCTGGACGAAGACGATCCTGTCTTCGATGTCGGACAGGCTGGGTCGGTTGCCGGCGTAGGTGAGGACGTCGTAGACGACCACATGGTCCTCGGGGTGCTCTTCCACCCAGTAACGGGCGAAGTTCGACCCGATGAAACCGGCACCTCCCGTGACGAGAAGGCGCATAGTGCGCCGATATTAGCCCAGGTCCCGAACCCCTTCGTGGTCCTGGTCAGGGCGCAGATGCACCACGTCACCGGCGCTGACGGACCGCTGGCCCGAGGCCGTCTCGACCACCAGACGGCCGGCGTCGTCGATGGCGCTCGCCCGGCCGGTCAGTTGCTCCCCGGCCAGGATCAGGCGAACCTCCTGGCCCAGCGTGGCGCAGCGCCGGCGCACCTCGTCGGCCAGGGTCCGGCGCCCCTCCGCCTCCTCGAGCAGGGCGCACCGCGGCGCCAGGGCACCGAGCAGGTGGTCGAGGAGGACCCGGCGTTCCACCGGCTCCGCCTTGCCACCCCGGTTGAACTCCAGGCAGGTGCCCCCCGCCTCGTCGGGACCGGGCCAGGCCACATTGATCCCGATACCGACGACGACGGCGGTCAGGGAGGGTCCCGCGAACTCCGCCTCGGCCAGGACCCCGGCCAGCTTGGCACCGTCGAGCAGCAGGTCGTTGGGCCACTTGAGCACCGGCTCGACCCCGGCGACCTCCCGGCAGGCGTCGGCCCCGGCCAGCGCCACCGCCCCCGCACAGAGGTGTACGTCGCCGCCCCCACAGACGGGCCGGAGCAGGACCGAGGCCAGCAGATTCGCACCCGGCGGCGACTCCCAGTGACGATCGAGACGCCCGCGGCCGGCCGTCTGGTGGTCGGCGACGGCGACCAGGCCGGCGGGCGCCCCCTGGCGGGCCCGGTCACGCACGTAGGTGTTGGTGGAGTCGACCTCGTCGAGCCGGTGGATGTCCCACTTGCCGCCCCACATGGCAGACACCATAGGGCGCGTGCAATTGTGAAGGCCCGCCTCAGGGAGGAAAGCCCAGCGTGATCAAGAAGGTCCTTATTGCAAATCGCGGCGAAATCGCGGTCCGGGTGATCCGGACGTGTCGCGAGCTCGGCATCGGCACGGTGGCCGTGTATTCGAACCTCGATCGAGACGCCCTGCACGTCCGTATGGCCGACGAGGCGTATGCCCTCGGCGGCGAGACCGCGGCCGAGAGCTACCTCAACACCGGGGCGATCCTCCACGCCATTGAGGAGAGCGGCGCTGACGCCGTTCACCCGGGCTACGGATTCTTCTCGGAGAACACCGACTTCGCCCGCGCCATCACCGAGCGCGGCGTCACCTTCATCGGTCCGCCGCCCGAGGCCATTGAGATCATGGGTGACAAAATCAGCTCCCGCCTGGCAGCCGAGAAAGCCGGCGTGGAAGGGGTACCAGGCCGCTCCGAGCCGCTGACCTCTGCCGACGAGGTGGTGGCGTTCGGCGAGGCCCACGGATGGCCTGTGGCCATCAAGGCCGCCTACGGCGGCGGGGGCCGTGGCATGAAGGTCGTGGCCGCTTCCTCGGAGGCGGCGGAAGCCATGGAGTCGGCGGCCCGCGAGGCCCAGGCCTACTTCGGCCGTCCAGAGATTTACCTGGAGCGCTACCTCGAATGGCCGCGGCACGTCGAGATGCAGGTGCTGGCCGATCAGCACGGCAACACGCTGTGGCTCGGCGAGCGGGACTGCTCGGCCCAACGCCGTCACCAGAAGCTGGTCGAGGAGAGCCCGGCTCCCGACTTCCCCGACGAGGTCCGCCAGGCCATGGGGGCGGCCGCCGTCAAGGTTTCACAGGCCTGCGGCTACTACAACGCCGGGACCGTCGAGTTCCTCTATCAGAACGGCGAGTTCTACTTCCTGGAGATGAACACCCGCCTGCAAGTGGAGCACCCGGTCACCGAACTGGTTACGGGGCTGGATCTCGTCGCCTGGCAGATCCGCATCGCGTCGGGCGAGGCACTCGACTTCACCCAGGAGGACGTCAGCCGGAACGGGCACGCCATCGAGATCCGCATCAACGCGGAGGACCCCAGCGGCGGCCGCTTCTCCCCTTCCCCGGGCACCCTGACCTCGTTCCACGCCGCCTCGGGCCCGGGCGTCCGCCTCGATGCCGGCTACGAGTCGGGCGACACGGTCTCTCAGTACTACGACAACCTGATCGCCAAAATGATCGTCTGGGCCCCCGACCGTGAGTCCGCCCGGCGGCGCATGCTGCGCGCCATCGGCGAGACGCACATCACGGGCGTGGCCACCACCCTGCCGGCTCACCAGGCGATCCTGAGCCATCCGGACTTCGCGGCGGCCACGCACTCGACCAAGTGGGTCGAGGACACGCTCGACCTGAGCGACCTGGTCGTCGAGGCCGCCGGCGGACCCGCGCCGACTCCGGCCGAGGACGAGGTGCCGACTGTCCAGCGCGACGTCACCGCCGAAGTCGACGGTCGGCGCTTCTCGGTGCGCCTCTGGGTGCCCGACCTGGGCACGGCGGCCCCCGGGCGGATTGCGGGACGGCACAAGCGGGCGGCCGCGACGGCGGTGGCCGGCAGCGGTTCGGGACAGGTGACCGTCCCGATGCAGGGCACCATCGTCAAGGTCCTGGTGGCGGTGGGCGACGTGGTGGAGGTGGGCCAGTCGATCTGCCTGCTCGAGGCGATGAAGATGGAGAACGCCGTCGCGGCGGAGAAGGACGGCGTGATCAAGGAAATCAGGGTGAGCGCCGGCGACTCAGTCGGAGCCGGCGACGTGGTGGCGGTGATTCAGTAGGTGACCGTATCTCCGGTTGCCGCCTCGTCGGCCAAGGAAGCAGCCGCCGCGGTCGTCGACCGGCACCTGGACGAGCTCGTCTCGCTGAGCCACTCGGTCCACTCCACGCCCGAACTGTGCTTCGCGGAGACCACATCGGCCCGGGCCGTCGCCGAGACCCTGCGTGCCGGGGGGCTCTCCGTGCACGAGGGCGTCTACGACCTGCCGACGGCGCTCGAGTCCCAGGTAGGCGACGGGGAGTTGGTCGTGGCCGTGTGCGCGGAGTACGACGCGCTGCCTGACGTCGGGCACGCCTGCGGCCACAACATCATTGCCGCCACTGCTGTCGGAGCCGGGCTCGCGCTGGCCGCAGTGGCGGACGACCTCGGGCTCACCGTGCGGGTGCTCGGCACGCCGGCCGAGGAAGGCGGCGGCGGCAAGGTGCTCATGCTCGAGCGCGGCGCGTTCGCGCGGCGTCCATGCCGCCATGATGGTGCACCCATGGCCGACCGAGCGGCTCACGGCGACCTGCCTCGCGGTGGCGCATTACGACGTCCACTTCGGCGGGCGCGAAGCCCATGCGTCGGCGGCGCCCTGGGAAGGGGTCAATGCACAGGACGCGCTGACCATCGCGCAGGTGGCAATCGGCCTCCTGCGCCAGCAGCTCCCGCCGGGAGACCAAGTACACGGTGTGGTCACCCAGAGCTCGTCCGCCGCAAACATCATCCCGGCTTCGGTCACGGCCCGCTACATGGTCCGCTCGCGTTCGGCCGAAGGGCTCGCCGCCCTGAGGCCCCGGGTCGACGCGTGCTTCGAGGCGGGCGCGCTCGCCACCGGGTGCTCGCTCGAATACGAGGAGCTATCTCCGGTGTACTCGCACATGGAGGCCGACCCCGTCCTGCTGCGGGCCTACCGGGGCAACGCCGAGGCTCTGGGCCGGCACTTCGATGCCGACGACGACGGGGCACCCCTCCCGACGTTCTCGACGGACATGGCCAATGTCTCGCTGGCCGTGCCGACCATCCATCCCCTCATCGGCATTGAGACGCATGGCGCCGTGAACCACCAGCGCGAGTTCACCGCGGCCTGTATCACCCCATCGGCGGACGCCGCGGTGCGGGACGGCGCGGTCGCGCTCGGCCTGGACGGCCATTGACGCGGCGACCGATCCGGCTCTGCGCGAGCGATTGCTCGGCGCGTGATCACCGAGCACGCGCTCCTCGAGGTCATCGCCGGGCGGGAAGAGGACTTCGTCGAGGCGATGGGCAAGGCCAAGGCGTTCATCGCGGCCAGCCCGGGCTTCCTCTCGCTGAGGGTCGAGCGCTGCGTGGAGCGACCCAGCTGCTTTCTGCTCCTGGTGGAGTGGGACCGCCTGGAGGACCATACGGAGGGCTTCCGGAGCTCGGCGGCGTACGGGGAGTGGCGCGCTCGCGTTGCACCACTTCTACGACCCCTTCCCGGTCGTCGAGCACTTCGAGGCGGTGTTCACCGTCTGATTCACTCAGCCAGGCGGCCGGCGTCGTCATCGCAGTGTCATGGCACTGCAATGAGATTCCAAGCCCTCCGCCAGGTATCTCCGAGTTCAAGTTGAGGGTCGCGGATCATGCTCACCCCATGAACATCATCACGCTGGAGTCGTGCCACAGCACCTGGATATTCGATCCCCGCCAGTTGCGGTTCTGTCGCATCCTGAAAGGGATCGCCGTCGGGCATCGGCGGATCTCCATGGAGTGGCGCCCCTACTGGGAGCTCGAGATGGATCCGCATGGAAAGAGCTTCACGCTCTTCCTCAACGAGTCCAGGACCCGCCTGATCCGGTCGTCGATACACACACAGGAGTGCGCGCAGTGCGACGGATCTCGCACGACCGAGATCTCGCTCGAGGACATCCATCGCGAGGTGGCGTAAGCGGCTCATCCCGGTCCTTGGCGCTAGCGGCCATGGACAGACACGATTGGGGATGGTGATAGGGCCGCCTGAATCGTCTGTCCTGGCGCAGTTCGAGGTTCGAGTCCCAATGCACCCACACTTATGAGTTGGGAGAGAGGGAGAACGACAAGCGGCGGGACACGCGCACGGAACGAGCGCGCACAAAGCCCAGGCGGGGACAGGGCCGGAAACGGGGCCAGCCAGCCGGGCGGAGCCGAAGGCGAGCACCAGGACGGCGGACGGAGGGGCGGACCTGGGGAGGGGGGCGATTGGGAGGGGGGGACAAAGCGCGTTCGAGTGCACTATCCCCGTACGGCACTTACATATGGGCTAGTGTCCCGGAAGGTTGAACCGCTGTGAAAAACGGATCATGCGCCCGCGTTGATGGCTGCGCAGTAGCCGGCCAAGCGTTCGAGGATCTGCTCAGCGGATTTGGTCCACACGAACGGACGCGGGTTCTCGTTCCAAGTGGTTGCCCAGGCGGTGATGTCGGTGGCCAGTTCTTTGACGTTGCGGTGTGCTGAGCGCTTGAGCTTCTTGGTGGTGAGCGCAGAGAACCAACGCTCCACGAGATTCATCCACGACCCGTAGGTCGGGGTGAAGTGGAAGTGGAAGCGGCGGTGGCGCAGCAGCCAGCGGTGGACGGGGGGTCTTGTGGGTCGCCAGGTTGTCGAGGATCACGTGCACGTCGAGCTCGGCTGGGACTTCGCGGTTCACCTTGTTCAAGAAGGCGACGAAGTCGGCGCTGGTGTGGGACTTCTTGATGTCGGTGATGACGGTGCCGGTGGCGACGTCGAGGGCGGCAAAGAGGTCACAGGTGCCGTTGCGCTCGTAGTCGTGGGTGGCCCGAGCCGGGGTGCTGGGCAACATGGGCAAGGTGGGCGCGGTGCGGTTGAGCGCCTGGATCTGGGGTTTCTCGTCGATGGCGAAGACGGCGGCGGCGACCGGTGGGCTCATGTAGAGCCCGACGAGGTCACGGATCTTTTCGACCAAGTCGGGATCGGGGGACACCTTGAAGGAGTCCTCGCGCCAGGGTTTGAGCCCGAAGGCGCGCCAGATCTCTCGCACCGTGGTGTGGCTGATCTTGTGCTTGGCCGCCAAGGTGCGCGTCGACCAGTGCGTGGCGTCGGGCGGTGCGCTCTCGAGCGTCTCGACCACGACCGCTTCGATCACCTCGTCGCCGATCGTGCGGGCCGCCCCCGGGCGCGGGGCGTCGACGAGGCCGTCGAGACGAGCTTCGGCGAAGCGGTTCCGCCACTTGGACACCGTCACCGGATTACAGCCCAGCTCGGCCGCGATCTCCGCGTGGGTGGCTCTCTTCGACGCGCAGGCCAGCACGATCTTGGATCGCAACGCCAGCGCTTGGGACGACGAGTGCCGGCGTGCCCAGCGCTCGAGCGTGGCGTGTTCGTCCGCGCTCAGGTTGATCTCGACGGTGGGGCGTCCTCTTTGGCCATGGCGTTCCTCCGATGTTGGCGTACAACACCGGACCAACGCGGCCCAACCGAGAAAATTCCCGATTAACCAATATTTATCGGCGCTTCAACCTTCCGGGACACTAGTGACCTGAGTCAGAAATAGATCGCGCTGGGGGAATTTTGCCCAGTTTCGTCGTGTTGCCTTTCGTCAGCGACGATTGGAGGCAGCAATGCGGCGATCCGTACTCGAACCAGTGGTGCTGAGCGACGACGAGCGCGAGACGCTCGAGCGGTGGGCGCGACGACCAAAGAGTGCCCAAGCCTTGGCGCTGCGGTGTCGGATTGTCCTGGCCTGCGCTGATGGCGGACACATGATCGAGGTCGCTGAACGATTGGAGGTCAATCCGCACACGGTGGGCAAGTGGCGCCGTCGGTTCCTCGCCGATCGGCTCGAAGGTCTCCACGACGAGCCCCGTCCGGGCGCGCCGCGCACCGTTTCCGACGATGACGTCGAAGCGGTGATCGTCAAGACACTCGAAGAGACCCCGGTCGACGCCACCCACTGGTCGACACGGTCGATGGCCAAGGCGACGGGGATGAGCCAGAGCGCGGTCAACCGGATCTGGCGGGCCTTCGGGCTCAAGCCACACCTGGTCGACACCTTCAAGCTCAGCCCCGATCCGCTCTTCGTAGACAAGGTGCGCGACATCGTGGGGCTCTACATCAACCCGCCCGATGGCGCCCTCGTCCTGTGCGTGGATGCAAAGACCCAGGTCCAAGCCCTCGATCGCACTGCACCGGTGCTCCCCCTTCGCCCGGGGCTCCCCGAGCGGCGCACCCATGACTACGAACGTCACGGCACCACCAACCTCTTTGCCGCCCTCGACGTGGCCTCGGGGCATGTGATCGCAGACATGACCGAGCGTCACCGTGCCGAGGAGTTCCGCCGCTTCTTGAACCTGATCAACCGCTCGGTCCCAGAACACCTCGACGTTCACCTCGTCGTCGACAACGTCTCGACTCACAAGACCCCCGAGATCAAGCGCTGGCTCCTGCGGCACCCACGCTTCACGCTGCACTTCACCCCGACCTACAGCTCGTGGATCAACCTCATTGAACGCTGGTTCGCCGAGCTCACTACCAAGTGGCTGCGCCGGGGCACGCACCGCTCGACCAAGGACCTCGAGGCATCGATCACGCACTGGGTGGACCAGTGGAACGAAGATCCCAAGCCCTTCGTCTGGCACAAGAGTGCCGACGAGATCCTCGAAACCCTTGCTGCGTATTGTCAGCGAATGATTTCTGACTCAGGTCACTAGTGTCTCGGAAGGTTGAAGCGCCGATAAATATTGGTTAATCGGGAATTTTCTCGGTTGGGCCGCGTTGGTCCGGTGTTGTACGCCAACATCGGAGGAACGCCATGGCCAAAAGAGGACGCCCCACCGTCGAGATCAACCTGAGCGCGGACGAACACGCCACGCTCGAGCGCTGGGCACGCCGGCACTCGTCGTCCCAAGCGCTGGCGTTGCGATCCAAGATCGTGCTGGCCTGCGCGTCGAAGAGAGCCACCCACGCGGAGATCGCGGCCGAGCTGGGCTGTAATCCGGTGACGGTGTCCAAGTGGCGGAACCGCTTCGCCGAAGCTCGTCTCGACGGCCTCGTCGACGCCCCGCGCCCGGGGGCGGCCCGCACGATCGGCGACGAGGTGATCGAAGCGGTCGTGGTCGAGACGCTCGAGAGCGCACCGCCCGACGCCACGCACTGGTCGACGCGGACCTTGGCGGCCAAGCACAAGATCAGCCACACCACGGTGCGAGAGATCTGGCGCGCCTTCGGGCTCAAACCCTGGCGCGAGGACTCCTTCAAGGTGTCCCCCGATCCCGACTTGGTCGAAAAGATCCGTGACCTCGTCGGGCTCTACATGAGCCCACCGGTCGCCGCCGCCGTCTTCGCCATCGACGAGAAACCCCAGATCCAGGCGCTCAACCGCACCGCGCCCACCTTGCCCATGTTGCCCAGCACCCCGGCTCGGGCCACCCACGACTACGAGCGCAACGGCACCTGTGACCTCTTTGCCGCCCTCGACGTCGCCACCGGCACCGTCATCACCGACATCAAGAAGTCCCACACCAGCGCCGACTTCGTCGCCTTCTTGAACAAGGTGAACCGCGAAGTCCCAGCCGAGCTCGACGTGCACGTGATCCTCGACAACCTGGCGACCCACAAGACCCCGCTCGTCCACCGCTGGCTGCTGCGCCACCGCCGCTTCCACTTCCACTTCACCCCGACCTACGGGTCGTGGATGAATCTCGTGGAGCGTTGGTTCTCTGCGCTCACCACCAAGAAGCTCAAGCGCTCAGCACACCGCAACGTCAAAGAACTGGCCACCGACATCACCGCCTGGGCAACCACTTGGAACGAGAACCCGCGTCCGTTCGTGTGGACCAAATCCGCTGAGCAGATCCTCGAACGCTTGGCCGGCTACTGCGCAGCCATCAACGCGGGCGCATGATCCGTTTTTCACAGCGGTTCAACCTTCCGGGACACTAGGAGAGTGTTGAACAATCGCATTTCGAGGCGTATGTTCGCCTCAGCAAGTCCGGGATATGTCCGCACCGAAGCGCCGGCGTGAAAATGGGTTGAAGCCGGCCACCCTGGATGGGCAGTGCCCGAGGTGAGGTCCCATTTTTGACGACCCGGACTTGCGCGCCCGAACTCAGGCGGAGCCGAGCCGCCACTCTCCGTCGTGATCGAGACCGAGGTTGATCATCCGTCTGAGATTGATGGCAGCAATGCGGAGTGAGAGTCCCAGTTGGTTCCGCTCGACACCACGGAATCGGACCCGTCGGCCGTTGTCGGCCACCATCCATGCGATCGTGCGCTCCACCATCGGTCGCCACCGTCGGTAATCCTCCGCGAAATCGCCATCCCGCCAGCCCCGTCGAGACTCGACGAGTACCTCGTCGTCAGCGGTGAGGTGGAACTGTCTCCCTGCCTTGTTGTTCGTGCAGCGGGATCGCAGCAGACAGTTACGACACCGTGCCTTGAAATGTGCGTTCCTCTTGGCCGTGATCGGGACGGTTTGCCCCGCCGGACAGGTCACCGTGGCGGCGCCATGGTCGACGATGAAGTCATCGCGATGAAAGGCCCCCGGGAAGGCAGCGTGTATCGGGAACGGTTTGATGGCTGGGATGTGGTTGGCCTCGTGCAGTGCGGCAAGGGATTCACCCGACCCATAAGCCCCGTCCCCCAGCACCTGGAGCCCGGGCTCCTCATCGGCCAACAGTGTGACCCCGGTCCGCCCGTCCGAAGCGTTGGCCGGCGTGAGGGCGGCGGCGGTCACCAGTCCAGTCTCGGGCTCGACGGCGATGTGAGCCTTGTAGCCGTCCCGGTACTCGGAACGGGACTTGTGCATGTGGCGGGCTTCGGGATCGACAACGGAAATGACCCGGTCAGGAGCCACCTTTTGGGCGATGCGCCAGTTGCCGTCTTCTCCTTGTTCGACGTCCTGGCCGGCGACGAGGGCCAGCAACCCGAGGGCCGAGTTGGCCTCGGGCACTTCGCTCTCGTTCTCCAGCGACAGTCGTCGACCAGGGCCGCCTTGGCCACCGCGTCGTCCCAGGCGATTAGGGGCTTGCCCGCTGACTCGTAGTCATGCGCGGACACCGGCACCACGTCAGCTCCCGGGACGACCCGGCGCACCCGGCGGATGGCGGCGATCAGCTGTGTCACGGTGTCCTGAGTGGCCACGGCGTCATCGAGCAGGGTCGAGTCGAGAGCTCGACGGGTCTTTCCCTTCAGCACCCCGGTGGCATCGATCACCGAGCGCACGGCATCGAAGATCCGCTCAGGACGCTCGGACTTGCGCAGCCTGGTCCGCCAATAGGTGAGCACCGAGAAGTCGAATCCCTCGTCATCGAGTGCGAGGCCGCAAGCCACCTTCCAGCTGATCCGGTCCCGCAGGGCCCGAGCCGCATCTCGATCAGAGAGACCCTCGAGGGCCTGGAGAACCATGACCGAGGCCACCACGTCGGCAGGGATCGACGGTCGACCGCGACCCGAGGGGAACAGGTCTTCGAACATCTCGTCAGGAAACAGATCATGTCGGTGATCGGCCAGGAATGCTTCGACGCTTCCCTCTGGGACCAACTGGCGACACAGTGCTGCCGCATCGAGCAGCTCAGGATTGGATTCGCTTTGTCCTTGCACCTGCCAATTCTCGACGATCCTGACTCAAATCGCGAGTATCAAGTGGGGTTTTTTCAACAGGCTTCTAGTGGGTGGGTCTCGGACGGACTGGGCTCACTTCGCACTGTCGCAGTCGAGGCGGGAATCCAGCATCACGGTGCGACGGGCGTGTAAGCGTAGAGCTTGTCGTCGTCTGAACCGACGTAGACGACCCCGTTGGCCACTGCCGGTGAGGACTGCACTTGGGCACCCGTGATGGCGGTCCAGACCGTTGCCCCGGTCGTCGCGTTGAGTCCATAGACCTTGCCGTCGTCAGAGCCAACATAGACGATCCCGTTAGCCACCGCCGGTGAGGACTCCACGGCGCCAATGGGGGTCGCGGTCCAGATCCTCGCCCCGGTCGTCGCACTCAGCGCGTAGACGTTGCCGTCGTCAGAGCCGACGTAGACGATCCCATTGGCCACTGCCGGTGACGAGAATACTTGGCCACCCGTAGTGGCCGTCCAGACCGTCGCCCCCGTGCTCGCATTGAGCGCATAGACCTTGTCGTCGAAAGATCCGACATAGACGATGCCGTTGACCACCGCCGGTGACGACTCCACTTGGGCGCCGGTGGTGGCCGTCCAGACCGTTGCCCCCGTGGTCGCGTCCAGCGCATAGACCTTGTCGTCGTAGGAGCCGATGTAGACAATCCCGTTGGCCACTGCCGGTGAGGACTCCACCGCGCTGCCCGTGGTGGCCGTCCAGACTGTCGCCCCCGTGTTCGCATTGAGCGCATAGACCTTGTCGTCGAAAGATCCGACATAGACGATGCCGTTGACCACTGCCGGTGACGACAATACGCCGTCGCCAGTGGTCGTTTTGGCGGTCCAGACCGTTGCCCCCGTGGTCGCGTTCAGCGCATAGACCTTGTCGTCGTAGGAGCCGATGTAGACGATCCCGTTAGCCACTGCCGGTGAGGAGGTCACGATTGCGCCAGTGGTGGCCGTCCAGATCGTCGCCCCCGTAGTCGCGTTGACGGCGTAAACCTTGTGGTCGACGGAACCGATGTAGACGACCCCGTTGGCCACCGCCGGTGAGGACCACTCCACGGAGTTGCCGGTGGTGACCGTCCAATCCACACCGAGGCTCCCGACATTACTCAGATTGATGCCGGTGTCAGGGCTCGAGCGACTACCGCCATTAACGTGCCAGCCACCGAAGTAGGTCCAGTCGCACGCGCTCAGCGTCAGAGCCAACGCCGGCAGAACGAGCACCAACGTGCGTCGAGTAGACCAGAATCGAGCGCAAGTCTTCGGGTTCAGCCGCCCGAGTCCCATCGTGCCCCTTCCGTTGTCGCCGCTCGACGCTCGCCTCATCTGAGCCCCCGACTGAGGACGTTCGGAACGTCGAGGGCAGGCTACTCCCGTGGCACGCTGGATGCGCCTTGGACCGTCGTCGCCGTCCAAGCAAACAGGGTGCCGAGCGTCCGACAGACATCGTGATTAGGGCGCCCCAGAACGCTGCCGGACCTGGGCACCCTGCGGCAAGGACCGCGATACCGCAGGTTTCATGGGGGCATGCACGGGTAATGCCCGAAGCCATGAAAAGACTTGGACTGGTCGCAGCGATTGCGTTGCGGCCCTTCTAGCGACCGGTTGTTCCTCGGGGGAAAATCACTCGCAAAGCGAAGACCAATCACCACCAACAATGGGCGCCACCAGTTGTACGAAATCGCATAACGGCACCACCACGACGACCGTGGCCGGGAGCACGTGTCATCAGCAGCCGTTTTCAGGCGGTGGCGATGGCCAATAACGTGACCGGCGTCTTGAGGCAGCCGTCAGATTGAGCACGGCTCCGTACGTCGACATAGACCCCGAGGCGATCCTGATCCGGATGCGAGTGGATGCCTCTTGGTGGCACATCATTGACGCCCAGCGATCACTCACCTGGTGTGGTTTATTTCTGTCACAAGGCAGTGAACGACGCTCCTTCAGTGAGACGCCCGAGGGTCGCCGCTGCGAGACTTGCCTCGGTCGGTTTGAGCGACACTTTCGGGCTACCCCGACGTTCCTCGGCTGGTCGAATCGGCCTCGCGGGTTTCGTGCAGCCGATGACCTGCCCGTCCCACTGGCAGCCCATGAGCGACTGGAGGCGGCGTCCTACTGTCAGATCGGGGCTTGGCCCAAGTGGTTACGGTTCTGTTAGAGCGCCCTCACTCGTCAAACCAGTCGTTGTACAGTCGAAACTAGAGATCGCAACGGCTCGAAGCGACATCGCATCACGACAAGACGGGGGGTGGGATTATGGGTCGTAACCATCTACCGCTGCGGCGGGCAGTGCTGACACTCGTCAGTCTCGTCGTGACCGCCTCACCGCTGGCGGTTCTCGGTGCGGCGCTGGTCGCTCCCCATTCGGTGGGCGCCGCCAGCGCCGTGACCGTCAAGGAGAACCTCTGCTACGAGCCTTCGGGTGGAAGCTGCGAGGACGATGCAAGCCACGAGTTCGATGCCTATCTGCCCTCGGGTGCGACGCAGGCGACGCCCGGAGTCATCTTGATCCACGGTGGGGGCTTCACCAGTGGCGACAAGTCTGCCCAAGACAGCGTCGCGGCGGACTTGGCCCAAGACGGCATGGCGGCATTCTCGATCAACTACCGACTCGATTCCTCGACTGTGATCGGTTTCCCCATGGAGTCCCAAGACGTGATGGCGGCGATCAGCTACATCCGGGCCGATGCCAGTTCGTTTAACGTCGATCCCGCCAGACTAGCGTCCTTTGGCACGTCGGCTGGCGCGACCCTCGCCGTCTACTCCGCCATGAAAGCCTTCCAAAGCGACCCTTCGGCTGAAGTCGTCGCCGACGTGGGCTGGTCCGGCGGCTATGACTTCACCGGCGGGACGGGCGCAGGTATCTCCTCCACCACCCTGCAAAACGTAGGGGACTACCTGGGCTGCGATCTGAGTGACCCGAGCTGCGCGCCCACCGCCGAAGCAGCGTCCGCAGTCTCCCTCGTGGAGCCAGGGGACCCGGCAACCCTGCTGGCTAACTCCACGGACTTCCAGGCGGGGTGTGAGATTGTCCCCCCGTCGCAAGCCCAAGAGATGGCGGCTGATCTGACCAACGTCGCAGTTCCGGTCCAGCTCGACCTCAACAGCGAGTGTGCGCATGCACTCGCTTACGCCAATGTCGAGCTTGGTCCAACGACTGCCTTCCTTGAAGCCCATCTGTTCGCCCCCACCACGACAGTCGTGTTGCCCTCGAATGGTGCGACTCTGTCAGCCTCCCAGTACCTCGACGCAACGGCTTCACCGGGCCTCTCGGCGGTGCAATACGAGCTGAGCGGCCAAGGGCTCACCAATGCGGTCATTGCGACCGGCACACCCACTGTCTATGGGTGGTTGGCGGCTTGGAACACGACGGGCGTGCCTAATGGCACCTACACGCTTCACAGCGTCGCCACCTACCAAGGCGGCGTCGCTGCTCAGGACGGCGTCACTGCCACGAGTCCGGGGATCAGCATCACCGTCAACAACCCTCCGCCGACCACGAGCGTGCTCATCCCATCGAACGGGGCAACACTGTCCGGAACCGCCGCCACCTTGGACGCTTCTGCCTCCAATGCCACCAGCGTCGAGTTCTGGCTCTTCGGTGGCTCCTATGATTACTCCGGTCACCTAGTCGGCACGGCCGCTCCCACCTACTACGGATGGCTCTACAGCTGGAACACCACGACGGTTCCCAACGGCTCCTACGCGCTGTTGTCGGAAGCCTTCGGTCCGGGTGGGAGCGCCTTCAGTCCCCATCTCAGCATGACGGTCAAGAACTGATCGACAGGTCGATCTCGACCCAGCAACGGACTTCGCTTGACAAGAGCAGGCACTGCACCCGCTCCTCGCTGCCGGATGGAGCGGGCTTGCATCAGCGTTTGCTGTCCGCCTTCGGGCGGGGTCGGTTCGCGTTCGCTCGGGCTTGAGGGCGAGAAAGAGAACCGATTGCAGTTTTTGTGGCAAGGGCCAGGACGACGTCCGGATCATCGCGGGCCCGAACGTGTGAATCTGCGACGAGTGCGTTCAGCTCTGCTGCGACATCTTCTGGCCAGACGAGCTGTTTACGTGGTCGGTGCCGAGCACTGGCGCCTGAACCATCTTGCTCAAGCTCCCCAACGGCCACGGGGCCGAGGCCGTGAGAAAGGTCATGACCAAGCGCATCTTGACTCTGCCAGCGCAGCTGCGCCGCTCGATCACCTGGGATCAAGGGGTCGAGATGTCCCAGCACGTCCAGTTCACAATCGACACCGGGGTGCAGATCTATTTCTGCGACCCCAAGAGCCCCTGGCAGCGCGGCAGCAACGAGAACACCAACGGTCTGCTCCGCCAATACCTGCCCAAGGCCTCAGATCTATCACAATGCAGTCAGCGAGAACTCGATGCCATCGCCCGCTCGCTGAATACGAGGCCTCGACAGACACTCGGCTGGATGACACCATCTCATGCGTTCGCCGAGGCTGTTGCGTTGACCGCTTGAGGCCACACCGGGAAGGTGTCACGCACTTGTGGGCTAGGCCAGCGACCACATGGGGGCGTCCTTTTCTGGGTACAAATTTGAGGCCAAACGGTCTGAACGCTGTGCCTGGAGGCGGTCCTGAGCGCACAGGTAATTCTGCCGACCCTGGCAACGCTGAGCGGTCCGGGCGGGCTCGTTTCTTGTCGGCGAAACTGTGCGACATGGACACGATGCCAGAGACGGCGCCTGAGAGCGGCCTCGCCCGAAGGAAGCTCATGACGGCGCTGGCGTTCCTCGCCCTGGCTGCACTCGTAGCTGCCTATTTCCTCTTCATTCACCATTACGCCGTCAACTCCATCTACTACGACCAGTGGTCGGACGTGCAGATCATTGCCCACTGGTACTCGGGCAATCTGACTCTCTCTGACCTTTGGGCGCAACATGGGGAGAACCGGATCCTCTTCCCCAATCTGGTCGTGCTGCTGCTGGCGCGAACGGTGCATTTCAACACAGTTGTTGAGGTGTATGTGAGCGGCGTGCTCATGACGTTCTCGACGGCAGCGATCCTTTTTGCGCACAAACTCCGGTCCCCTTCGATCGACTGGCTCTGGTATGTCCCAATCGCAGCCCTGATGATGTCGCTCGTCCAGTACGTGCAGATGTTGTGGGGCTTTCAATTGGCCTGGTACATGGTTTATTTCTCACTCGCCCTCTCACTGTTCCTGCTCGATCGTCCTCGTCTGACGTGGATCGCATTGAGCATCGCCCTCGTCGTGGCCACCGTCGGCAGCTACTCCTCGATCCAGGGGCTTCTGATCTGGCCTATCGGTCTCTTGCTGATGTACCAGCGGAACCGATCGCCTCGGATGTCGGTCATCTGGCTCGGATGTGGCGTCATCGTGGGAATCGTGTACTTCTACAATCTCAGTCTCCAACAGGGTGCCTCTTTCTACGCCTTGACGCACCCCATCGTCGCGGCGAAGTTCTACTTTCTCCTCCTTGGCGACGTGTTCGGCTTCGGCGTGCCACCAACTCCGAACGCTGGAACGTACGCGATCATGGCGCTGGGAGTGGTCATCTTCCTCGTCGCCTGCTGGGTGATAATCGCATTCGGGAGCCATCGAGACGAGACGAGTGGGGCTCCTTTGGGCGTTGCCATCACCGCGTACGGGCTGCTCTTCGCCCTGCTCGCGACCTCCGAGCGAGCTTCCGAAGGACTCGACAGCGCAGGCTCTTCCCACTACACGACGTTCACCCTCTTGGTCATCGTCGGCTGTGGCTTGACTCTGCTCAGTGTCTGGGAACCCTTGGACGAGCGGGTGCGCCGGTGGTGGGCGAAGGTAGTGGTCTTCGAGTACGTGCCCAAGGCCGAATCCGACGAGGCGCATCGGCCGTTCACCTCCAGCCGTCGCCAATCGTCACGGGCCCGGACGGTCCAGTTGATTGTGACTCCTCTGGTCGTCTGCATCATCGCGCTCCAGTTGCTCGCCGGGACTGACATCGGATCCTACAGAGGACCCGATTGGTCGATCCTTATGAAAACTGCTGCAAACGCCACCGTCAACGGCAACCAGTGGACACGTACCTATCAGAACAACGCCTTATTCGACTCGTGCCCTTGTCCCAGCTTTGAAGCGCTGGTTCCAGGACTCATTCGGGTTCTGCGCGTTCATCACCTGAGCATGTTCGGGACAGCAGATGCTGCAATGTACGCGAAGGAGGGCTTGCCACCCGAGACAGGGGTTCCCGTAACGCGCATGATTCGTCCGTCACCCGGTGCGAATCTGAATGGCCTTGTGTTCCTGGACGCAGTTGCCTCCGACGAGTACGGGATCGTCAGGCTTGTCTACGTGGTTTCCGGAAACGGCTTCAACGATGTCAAGATCGCCACTGCAAAACCAATCGTCTATGGCTGGTTCGGTTGGTGGAACACCTCGACGGTTCCCAATGGCAACTACGAGCTGCGCACGGTCGCCTACAACGCCACGGGGAAGTCTGGTCGCAGCCGCCCTGTCTCCGTCAGGGTTGACAACCAATGAGCGACGGAGCGCTCATGCTCGAAGCCGGTGCTTGGCGTTGCACAGACTGCTGCGCACTTTGATGTCGGCCACGGGCCGATTCTGCGAAGCGCGATCAGGGTCAGGACTGCCCCAGTTGCCGGGTCTGCGCATTCGCGCCGAGGCAAACGATGCCTGGCACGTCACTCGGCGTTGTGGGAACGTTGTGCAAAATCAGGCTATTCGGATCGTTCCATTCGTAGATCGCACGAGCCACGCTTCCCTGCGCCACCCTGATCGGCAGGCCCTTTGGTGAGGGGCGATCAAGCGGGAGGTGGCCGATTCAGCCCTCGGTAGGGCTGAATCGCGGACCCCCGCGACCCGCTACGGCCGGGCGTTAACCGTCGAACCAGGACAGTTGCTGGGCCATGGTTCACGACCGTCAGGGGCAGGCTGCTGCCCATTGCCTCGAACCCCCACTTGGACTGGACGCTGGTGTAACAGGCCTACGGGAGTGTGCTTGGCGCGCGTGACGGTTCCCGGAGCCAATGTGCTGGACAGGCCAGGCCATCCAACCGCGATCGTCGACGCACAAGCCGGTCTTACACTGAACTTGCGTGTCGGAGTACGAGTGGCGGGTGAAGCTGGCGGCGAAAGGGCTGGCCGAACGCGCCAGGCGTCCGATGCCGGTCATGACCGACAAAGCGTTCTACGAGGTCATGGCGGCCGCTGCCCTGGACGCCATGGACCTTCCGGCTCTCTTAGAGCGAGTGACACGAGCCGAGCGGGAACTCGAAATCATCCAGGTGGCATTAACGCGGGCCGATACTGAGGCCAAGAGGGCCCGTCATCAGCCGATGACCGATGGAGCGGCTTCCGAGGAATCTTCGTTTGCTTTAATTTTGAGAGGGGCGAGCACGAGCCGCGGACCAATAGGCACCCGCAACCCGCGCCCAAGTCCCTTGCCAAAAGACCCGGAGCACCGTGACGCTGTCGACGAACGGCGCAGGTTGTCAGCGGTGCCACCTCCGCCCAACCGTTCGGGGAAAATTAGGCCCCCACCGCCACCGCGCAAGCCGTCGAATCAAACGGCGCGAGGCTCCCGAAGGGCACTGGCGAACTACTTTCATGCGCTCTCGTGGCGCAAATTGCTACCGCTTAGGAGTCACCTGCGGCAGGCAGGTAATTAGAGGTTCCGTGGCTGCGTCTCGGCTGCCCTTCGGGGCGGCCGCTTCGCGTTGTCGGTTCTCGGCGATGCCCCTATCCCTCGATCGGCACAACGAGGCGTGTGGATAACTGCCCACAACTCGGCCGTAGAGGGCAACATGAACCAATGAGCCGACACGGGCCGACGGTTGGCCGGATGACGGACACACCGGATTCAGGCGCTGTATTCAGCAGCGGCGACGAGCCGAGTTATCCCTGGACTGGTGATGAGAGGAGGTGCGTTCAGTTATCGACGGTGATGCTGACGCCCGAAGAACTGTAGGCGCTGCCACCTGGGCCGGAGGCCTCAGATACGAGGGCGTAGGAACCGTCGGGTACCGTCGTGGTGTTCCAGCTGCACAACCATCCGTAGTAGGTCGGCGTGGTCGTGCAGATCACCGACGCGGCATAGCCGTAGATGCCGCCGAAGAGCAGGAACTTGACGCTGGTGGCGTTCGAGGCGGAGGCGTCCAAGGTGGCAGCCGTGCCCGACAGGCTCGCCCCGTTCGAGGGGACGAGGACGCTCGTTGTCGGTGGCGGATTATCGACGGTGATGCTGACGCCCGAAGAACTGTAGGCGCTGCCACCTGGGCCGGAGGCCTCAGATACGAGGGCGTAGGAACCGTCGGGTACCGTCGTGGTGTTCCAGCTGCACAACCATCCGTAGTAGGTCGGCGTGGTCGTGCAGATCACCGGCGCGGCATAGCCGTAGATGCCGCCGAAGAGCAGGAACTTGACGCTGGTGGCGTTCGAGGCGGAGGCGTCCAAGGTGGCAGCCGTGCCCGACAGGCTCGCCCCGTTCGAGGGGACGAGGACGCTCGTGGAAACTGCTGGCACGGTGAAGCTCTGGGAGGCCACGGCTGAGGGTCCCCCGTTGTTGCTCATCGTCTGCCCGGTGAAGATCTGGGTCGTCGAGGTTCCCGCCGAGTCGGTCTCAGTGACCGAAGCCGTATAGGGGCCGGGTGTGGCGTAGGTGTGGGTGGTGGTGGGTCCCGACGTTGTAGCCGTTGAGCTGTCGCCGAAGTCCCAGGCGTAGGCGGTGATGGTGCCGAAGGCGACGGTCGACGATGAAGCATTGAAGCCGGTCGGTTGGCCTACCTCCGCCGGGGCAACCGAGAGGTGAGCCACCGGGGCCTGGTCGGGTGTGATGGCGATGTCGTCCGTCCCTGACGGGACATTGATGGTGATCCCGGCGGTATTGGTGGCGGTGTCGATCGGAATCACCGTATTCGATTCAGTGGTTACGTAGGCGGTAGCCCCGTTGGGCGTAATGGCAATGTCCCCTGGCTGGTTGCCGACTCCGATAGGGGTTCCAACGGAATTGGTGGCGGTGTCGATCGGGGTGACGCTGTTCGAGCCCTCATCGGTTACGTACAGGGTGGTCCCGTTGGGTGTAATGGCAATGGCCGCAGGCATGTTGCCGACTCCGATAGGGGTTCCAACGGAGTTGGTGGCCGTATCGATCGGGGTCACGCTGTTATAGAACTCGTTGGTCACATAGAGGGTGGCCCCGTTGGGCGCGATGGCCATGCCCGCCGCCCCCTTCGGGATAGAGATGGGCGTTCCAACGGTATTGGTGGCGGTGTCGATCGGGGTGATGGTGGCGGGACCTCCGGCGCTGAGCACATAGGCGGTCGCCCCGTTCGGCGTGATGGCGATACTGATTGGGTCGGCTGCGACCGGAATGGGAGATCCGGCGGTGTTGGTGGCCGCGTCGATCGGGATGACGCTGTTAGAATCTCCTGCCACGTAGACCGTGGCCCCGTTCGGCGTGACGGCGATGTTTTGCGGTTCGCCTCCGACGCCTACGGTGATCGGTGTTCCGGCGGTACTGGTCGCCGTGTCGATCGGGGTGACGGCGTTCGAGAGCGTATTAGTCACGTAGGCGGTGGCACCGTCGGGTGTGATGGCGATGTCGCCCGCACCACGTGGGACGGAAATCGCGGTTCCTCGGAGTCCGTTTGCCGTGTCGATCGGGGTGACGCCGTTCGAGCCACCGGTTACGTAGGCCGTCCATGCGTGCGCTGGAGTAGCTGCCGCGGGGCTGGTGCCGATCGGGGCCGCCAAGGCCATCGTTCCGATAATCATGGCCAAGCCAACGAATCTCGATGCCCTACGCACCTGAGGATGCTTCCGTGCGTACATGACTACCCACTTCCTTTGGGCAGCCCGAACCTCTGTGCCAGGTTGGATGGCCCGAGATCATTGATGATCTCTTTTCGACCCTAGCCCATATGGCCATCGCTGTAACGGGGCCGGTCCAAATGGACCACTGCCTGTCTCCGTACGCCGTTCATGAAGGGGCGGGCCGTGTCAAGAGCGTTTGTCCGGAAAGTTGTTCCTGAACCCCATGGCGGCG
>CAWHGF010000004.1:0-1151044 GCA_963828825.1 uncultured Acidimicrobiaceae bacterium
GAACTCGTCCTGTCAGGCCGACAGCTTGCTGTCTCGGGAATCGAATGAGCCCTCTCCTTGAGGGCTCCGATGAACCGGACGGGAAGCGTCGGCGTAGTGATGAAGAGATCATCGCGACGTTGAGAAACTGGGAATCCTCAGAGGCCATATGCAGAGCTCCCTCTTAGAAGCAGAGGGATGAAGATATGGTCCACACCTCATGGCGACATGGGGATTCGGTGAACTATAACGGTCCTAAGGTAGATTTCCCATAGAGTGCAATGGGTGCTGCCCCCGTATCGGAGACGATACGGCGAGTAGTCGGCCATATGCTGGAAACTCCGAGGATCCGACGGTACTCACCCGTGTCACAAGCACTGTTTATGGTTTGTGCATGGGTAGTAATAATCCGTTCGGTGCGGACAATCAGCAGGAAAGACTCTGGTACAGCGGATGGATTGCCGGTTTCGTCGATGGGGAAGGCTGTTTCAGCTGCCCCATTTTCCGAAATCGGAAGACGGCTCTTCGCTGGCAGGTGCAGCCCACTTTCGTGGTGGTCCAGTCAGCGTCTAGCCGTGATGTGTTGGAAGACCTTGCACGCTTCTTCGGATGCGGCAAGGTGTATGTGAATCGCAGACACGACAACCACCGGGAAGATATATGCCGGTATTGCGTAGGAAGATTCGCAGATCTGCGGGACGTGATCGTCCCGTTCTTCCAAGAGCACCAGCTTCGAACCTCGAAGAGGAGAACTTCGAGAAGTTCACGACGGTGCTTCGTCTTATCGAGGAGCGCAAGCACCTCATGGTTTCCGGCTTGATTGAAATAGCCGAGATCGCCGAGACGATGAATCATCGCAAGCCATCCGAAGTCCTGAGAATCCTCAGAGACCAAACGCCGACCACCTCGCAGGTCCTATAGGTAGTCCCTGCGAGATGAAGTTATGGTCCGGTCCCTACGGCGACGTAGGGAGATCGGCGGAAACGACCGATCCGCCAATCACTCCAATGTGTTTTGAGTGATTGGTTGTAACAGAACAAGCGAAATTCCTTGTCGGGTAAGTTCCGACCTGCACGAATGGCGTAACGACTTTCCTACTGTCTCAACCACAGACCCGGCGAAATTGAAGTACGAGTAAAGATGCTCGTTAGCTGCATCAGGACGGAAAGACCCCGTGGACCTTTACTACAGCTTGATGTTGAGTTTTGGTACTATTTGTGTAGGATAGGTGGGAGACTTTGAAGCATTGGCGCCAGCCAGTGTGGAGTCAACCTTGAAATACCACCCTTTTAGTGCCGGGACTCTAACCTCGGTCCGTGACCCGGATCAGGAACAGCGTCAGGTGGGTAGTTTGACTGGGGCGGTCGCCTCCTAAAATGTAACGGAGGCGCCCAAAGGTTCCCTCAGGCTGGTTGGCAATCAGCTGTCGAGTGCAATGGCAAAAGGGAGCTTGACTGCGAGACCTACAAGTCGAGCAGGTGCGAAAGCAGGGCATAGTGATCCAGCGGTTGCTTATGGAAGCGCCGTTGCTCAACGGATAAAAGGTACCCCGGGGATAACAGGCTCATCTTCCCCAAGAGTCCATATCGACGGGAAGGTTTGGCACCTCGATGTCGGCTCGTCGCATCCTGGGGCTGAAGCCGGTCCCAAGGGTTGGGCTGTTCGCCCATTAAAGCGGTACGCGAGCTGGGTTTAGAACGTAGATCACACTGCGTCCCCAGGAAGTAATTCCTGGGTGCTTACTGGCTCATATCGGTGAAACCCTGACTGAAACAACCGAACGTTACGGTCAGGGCAATACCGAGGGAAGGCCAACACGATGGATGTGTCTACAGCGTCATATATTGCAGGATTCCTGGATGGGGACGGAAGCATTCACTTCCAACTCGTCAAGCAGAAGGAGTACCGGTTCGGGTTCTACATCCGGGCCAGCATCTCGTTCTCTCATTCGACCTCAGCCCGGCAGGGTCTGGACACGATCCAGACGTTGCTCGGAGGGGGCGGCTACATCAGAGATCGAGGCACCGGCATGAGTGATCTCGTGATCACCAGCCGGCCGATCCTCCTGCGCATCCTTCAGGAACTCGAGCCCTACGTGATTTTCAAGCGGATTCACGTCAGGCGAGCGCTGGAGCTACTTCCTCAGCTGGAACGAGTGAAGGACCCTCAAGTGTTCTTGCATCTAGCACGCGAAGTAGATGCATTTGCAACCCTAAACTATTCGAAAACGAAGCGGATTTCCGCCGTAGATGTCGAGCAACATCTGCGTAGCATGGGCGTGTTGTGCCCCTGTAACGACTTCTTCGCCAGCAACAGCGAAGAGATGGCTTCTTTAGATCGATATGTCGGTCCGCAGACCCCTGTGGAAGCCATAACACGCCAGCCCCTCGAAAGAGGGTGGAGGTATAGTCTGTGCCCGTAGTAATACGGGATCAACATGCGTGAGACAGTTCGGTCCCTATCCGATGCAGCCGTAGGAGATTTGAGAAAGGCTGTCCCTAGTACGAGAGGACCGGGACGGACGTAGCTCTCGTGTGCCAGTTGTCCTGCCAAGGGCACGGCTGGTTTGCGACCTACGGGTGGGATAAGCGCTGAAAGCATCTAAGTGCGAAGCCCGTTTCGAGATGAAATCTCCCACAGGGTTAACCTGGTAAGGCCCGTGGCTAGACGACCACGTTGATAGGCCGGAGGTGTAAGTGCAGCAATGCATTCAGCCGACCGGTACTAATCGGCCGAGGGCTTGGAGACCTACTCGTGCTCGTGCTCGCTTTGGAACGCTCAGGGGCTGCGGAAACGCAGCCTCAGGCGCGGCCCCGCCCGTAAAAGGGGTGGCTGAGCCCCGCTGAGTGCAAGATTTCCGGTGGCCATGGCGGCGGGGAAACACCCGTTCCCATTCCGAACACGGCAGTTAAGCCCGCCCGCGCCGATGGTACTTGGGGGGAGGCCCCCTGGGAGAGTAGGACGTCGCCGGGATTTCTCACGAGACCCCCTCAGAGCTTCGGCTCGAGGGGGTCTCGTACGTTCAGGACCGGATCGACTCTCGAGCGGGCGTAGTCGGCATAGGCCCGTGGATTCCCTTGCGCTACAGCTGCACGAGGCGCCGTCGCCGGAGCCCCCGGCATTGTCGCCCTCCTCATGGGCGTCGTGGTGGCCGCGCTCGTGCGGTCTGATAAAGCTCTGGCGCGACGCCCGCAGCCGATCCGGCGCCGCCTTACCTCGAACGCCCGCGGCCACGTGGGCTCGTCGGCGACCGGGGTGACCGCGACGCGCACACCTAGAATCAACCGGTGCCCCAGAACTCCTCCCAGCCGAATCGTCGCGCCCCGTCGGCGCGCTCGGGTGGGTCGGCGCGCCCGGCACGGTCCGCTGGCGCCGGGCAGCGGCGGAGCGGCGGAGGAGGCCAGTCGTCGCCTCGCAGCAGCTCAGGCGGGGGAGCGGAGGGCCGAGGCCAGTCCGCAGGAGCAGGAGCAGGAGACGGGACCCGTCGACCCGCGAAGAGCGGCGGCACCCGGGGGACCGCTGCGTACCGGGGCGGCGGTGGGAGCGGGAGCTCCAGCGGCGGGAGTGGACGCACGGGCTCGGGGCGTGGCGGAGGATCGACCTCACAGCGCTCACCGGGGAAGCGCACGGGCCAGACGGGAAGGGCCCGGCCAACCGGGACGCGTTCGGAGAATCCCCGGTTGGGCGCGCCCAGGACAGTCGGCCCGAGGTCCGGCGCCACCAGGTCAGCCGCCCCGAGGCCGGGTGGCGCGAGGTCAGGCCCGCCACGCACCGGAACCGGCGCCCCCCGCCGTCGTTCCACGGACGAGGGGGGCAGGGAAGACCGACCCAGGACGCAACGCAGTACCACCCGCGGCGCCGGCGGGGGAGGGCGGCCCGCGACCGGGCGGCCGGCTCGTGAAGAACGGCCAGCGTTGCCGCGTCAGGCGGCGGGGTGGGGCAACGTGGCCCGCCGGGGCGCCCACCAGGTCAACCGCCGCGGCGACGATGAGCGCACCGGCGACGCGTCCGACGATCGAGAGCGTCGCCGTGGTGCGCCGCGGCCCTACCCCGGCGCACAGTGGACAGCGCGACGACGGCGCACGTGAGTGGGAGGACACGGACGCACCTCGAGCGAGAACGAGAGGGCGCCGGTCCCGCCCCGGAGCGACGGACGGCGTGGCCGCCGGAAGGGCCACCACAGGCCGGACAGTGGCCGGCAGCGCCACGGCGGCGATTGCCGCGCTGTCGCAGCACCACGCCCTGCCTCCCGAGATCGCCACCGAGATCCGCAACGCCGCCGACATCGCGACCACCCGGCACCGGGAGCACCTGGTCGACCGGGCCGAGTCGGCCTACGGCGCCTACGACCGCGGGCGCTTCCAAGATGCGCTGCGCGCCATCAAGCCCGTGGCCGACGAGGCTCCCGGCGTGGCCGCCGTGCGTGAGCTGGCCGGGTTGGCCGCCTACCGGTGCGCCCGCTGGCGCTCGGCCGCCGGCCATCTGGAGGCGTTCGGGAGGTTGAGCGACTCGGCCGAGCACCTCCCCGTGCTGATGGACTGCCAGCGGGCCCTGCACAAGCCCAAGAAGGTGGCCGCCCTGTGGGCGCAGCTCCGCCAGAGCTCACCCGATCCCGATGTGCTGGCCGAGGGCCGGATCGTCGCTGCGGCGTCCCTGGCCGACGCGGGCGACCTCAACGGGGCCATCGCCATGTTGTCGACCGCCGGGGCATCGAAGGCGCTGCGGAACCCTTCGGAGCGCCACGTGCGCCAGTGGTACCTGCTGGCCGACCTGTACGAGCGGGCCGGCGACGTCCCTAAGGCGCGGGAGTTCTTCGAACGAGTGTTCCGCACCGACCCCGAGGCCTACGACGTGGCGGAGCGCCTGCGGGGCCTGGGCCCGGAGCGCCGGCCCCGAGCCCGGCGGACCAGGACGTCGACCTCGACGAAGACGGGCCCACCCTCCTCCAAGGGCTGAGCGCCCTCGGCGGCGACACAACCCGCGCCCGCGGGGCCTGCGCCCCTGCCCGCCGTCGCCCCCCGACCCGTACCGCCTGGCGTCAGGGCGGCGGCGCGGTCGTGGTGGCCGCGGCCGGAGGTGCCGTCGTCGTCGCCGGCGGTGCGGGAGCCGTGGTTGTCGTCGCGCCCGGAGCGGTGGTCGTCGTGGTCGTGGGGGGCGGCGCCGTTCCGAAGTTCGGCCCTTCGACGGTGACCAAGGTCCCGATCGGGGTGAGCGGCCAGACCAGGGAGGCGTCGGCGTAGCTCATCTCGACGCAACCGTTGCTCTGGGGGGTCCCGTACGAGGCGCGGATGAAGCCGTGCAGCGCGTCGCCACCGTTGAAGTAGCTGGCGTACGGGACGTTGGGGTCGTTGTAGGTCGAGCCGTCGGTGTTGGTCCCCTTCATGTCCGAGTAGCGCACGTGCTCGAACACGGCATAGGTGCCGTCCGTCGTGTCCGCGCCGGGTGCCCCGGTGTTCACCGGGATCCCCACGTACTGGGCCACCCCGTTGTTCCAGAGGGTCAGGCTCTGGGGCACCACCTTGTTCACGAGGACATAGACGTACGGCGTGGCGTCGGGCTTGTTGTTGATGAAGTCGTTGATCAGTGCCGTCCACACGGCGGGTCCCGCGATCCCGTCCACCCCGAGGTTGTTCTGGGTCTCGAACGCCTCGACGGCGGCCTTGGTGATCTCGTTCCCGCTGCCCTGGGTCCACTGCGAGGTGAGCTCCGAAGGCAGGCCGGGCCAGCGCCACGAGAAGGTACCGGGCTGGTCCTCGGCCAGGTCGGCCCGGCTCGGGGCGGGGCCACTCGGGGAGAAGCCCACCGGGAGGTAGTTGAGCTGGGCCAGGAGCTGCTGCAGGCGCAGGGTGTCGCCGGCAGCCACGCCGAAGGCGACGGAGTGCGAGGCCGGCAGGGTGGCGCCGCTCGCCGAGCGCACGCCACCGGAGCCGCCAGGGATGGTCACCACCACCTGGGAGGAGGGGATGAGGGGGGAGTCGAGGGCGTACGACAGCGTGGTCGCATTCGTCCGCACCCACTTGCCGGCGATTTGCGGGGAGAGCACAGGCGCCGCCTGGTGCAGTGACACCGGGGCCGAGAAGGTCAACGAGATAGTGGCGTTCGGCGCGACGTTCTGCTCGCCCGGTGCCGGGTTGCTCGTCTTCAGGTAGAACGAGCCCGCCGCTGAACCGCCGGAGCCGGCCGGCCCGCCTGAGCCCGACTTGGACCGGCTGGAGCTCGATCCGCTCGGAGGACCGGAATGCGTCGGCGGAGACGCGCCGGTGGTGAGGAACAGCACGACGGCAACGACGACGGCTGCGCCGAGCAGGAGCACCCACGGGCGGAGGCGCAACGGCCTGTCCGCCCGAGACTCGAGAACGTTCATGGCCTCCGCTCGCCCAAGTCGTTGTCTGACCACGCAATCAAACCGCTGTCAGCGTATGGGCCGAATCGGGGCGCGATGCGTCATGGGTAGCAGAACTGGTCGATTTTCGAGACGTCATCGGGGTGGCATTCCTGCGTCGCCGGGTGCCCATACGCCTGCGCCCGGGCCGGGGAGCGTTCCTGACCCTCCGGTAGCATGAGGCGCATGAGCACGAGCACCAAGAGCACCGACCTCCACGCGCTCCTCGGCGACGACGCGGACACCCTCCTCGGCTACACGGCCAAGGCCTTCCCGGCGGAGCACCTCACCCTCCCTGGACCCGACTACCTCAGCCGCGTCTTCACCGACAGCGACCGCAGTCCCACGGTGCTCCGGAACCTCGGATCGGTGTTCAACCACGGCCGCCTCGGTGGCACGGGCTACGTCTCCATCCTCCCGGTGGACCAGGGCATCGAGCATTCTGCGGCGGCGAGCTTCTCGAAGAACCCCGCCTACTTCGATCCGCTGAACATCATCGAACTGGCCCTGGCCGGCGAGTGCAACGCCGTCGCCACCACGCTGGGCACACTCGGCCTGGCCTCGCGCAAGTACGCGCACCGCATCCCCTTCATCTGCAAGCTGAACCACAACGCCTTCCTGCACGTACCCAACACCTACGACCAGATCATGTTCGGCTCCGTGAGGCAGGCCTTCGACCTCGGGGCCGTCGGGGTGGGCGCCACCATCTACTTCGGCTCCGACGACATGGACCGGGAGCTGCAGCAGGTGTCCGAGGCCTTCGCCGAGGCCCACCAGCTCGGCATGTTCACCGTGCTCTGGTGCTACCTGCGCAACCCGGCCTTCACCAAGGACGGCGTGAACTACGAGGTCTCGGCCGACCTCACCGGCCAGGCCAACCACCTGGGCGTGACGATCGAGGCCGACATCATCAAGCAGAAGCAGCCGGAGAACAACGGCGGCTACACGGCCATCGGCTTCGGCCGGACCGACCCCCTCGTCTACGACGAGCTCACCACGGACAACCCGATCGACCTGACCCGCTGGCAGGTCGTCAATTGCTATGCCGGCCGCATCGGCCTCATCAACTCTGGCGGCGAATCCAAGGGCGACAGCGACCTGGCCCAGGCGGTCCGCACCGCGGTGATCAACAAGCGCGCCGGCGGCATGGGCCTCATCGTGGGGCGCAAGGCCTTCCAGCGGCCGATGAGCGAGGGTGCCGCCCTCATCCACACCATCCAGGATGTGTATCTCAACAACGAGGTCACCGTCGCCTGACTCGGGGCGCCTGATCCATCGCCCCCTGATCCATCGCCCCTGATCCCTGGCTCCTGATTCCCTGGCGGGGCCGCCTCCCGGGGCCGCCACCGACCCCTCCGGAGGGGAGGGCCGGCAACACCCCGTCGGCCGCGGCGCGCAGATGAAGTCTGAATGAAGATGACCCTCCGTGCCCCGGGAGTAGGATTGCTCTCAACGAGCAACTCGGACGCAGAGTGCCGCGCGCCGTCGCGACAGGGTGCCGCAGGCCCGCGGGAGTGAGCCACATCTCTCGACGTCCATGACATGAGACGAGGCAGCCCGTGGTATCGGGAACGCAACACGAAACAGAGGTATTGGACCAGGTCATCGTGCGTTTTGCCGGGGACTCGGGCGACGGGATGCAGCTCACCGGCGACCGCTTCACGACCAGCAGCGCCCTGCTGGGCAACGACCTGTCCACCTTTCCGGACTTCCCGGCCGAGATCCGGGCCCCCGCCGGGACCCTGAGCGGGGTCTCCGCCTTCCAGGTCCACATCTCGGACCACGACATCCTGACGCCCGGCGACTCGCCCAACGTGCTGGTGGCGATGAACCCGGCGGCCCTCAAGGCCAACATCGAGCTGATGGCCAAGGGGACGGTGCTCCTGGTCAACAGCGATTCCTTCGAGGAACGGAACCTGGCCAAGGCGGGCTACGAGAGCAATCCCCTCACCGACGGCTCGCTCAGTGCGTACACGGTCTACGAGGTCCCCATGACCTCCATCACCCAGGAGGTCTGCAAGGAGGCCGGGGTCAAGCCCCGCGACGCCGAGCGCTCCAAGAACTTCTTCGCACTCGGCTTGGTGAGCTGGCTCTACACGCGGCCGGTCGAGGCCACCGTCGAGTGGATCACCGAGCGCTTCGCGGCCAGGCCCCAGGTCGCCGAGGCCAACACCCGGGCCTTCCGGGCCGGTTACGACTTCGGCGAGACCGCCGAGCTGTTCGAGTCCAACTACGAGATCCGCCCGGCCACCTTCGAGAAGGGCGAGTACGTCCAGGTCACGGGCAACCAGGCGCTGGCCTGGGGACTGATCACCGCCACGCGCCTCGCCGGGGTGCCGCTGTTCCTCGGGAGCTACCCGATCACCCCGGCGTCGGACATCCTGCACGAGCTGAGCCGCCGCAAGGAGTTCGGCATCCGGACCTTCCAGGCGGAGGACGAGATCGCCGGGATCGGCGCCGCCCTGGGCGCCTCGTTCGGGGGCGCCCTCGGGGTGACGACCACAAGTGGCCCGGGTCTGGACCTCAAGTCCGAGACGATCGGCCTGGCCATCAACCTCGAGCTCCCGCTCGTGATCGTCGACGTCCAGCGGGGCGGGCCCTCGACTGGCCTGCCGACCAAGACGGAGCAGGCCGACCTCCTGCACGCCATGTACGGCCGTCACGGGGAGGCGCCGCTGCCCATTGTGGCGCCCCAGACGCCGAGCGACTGCTTTGCCATCGCCATCGAGGCCGTCCGGTTGGCGGTGAAGTACCGCACGCCGGTGATCGTGCTCTCCGACGGATATCTCGCCAACGGGGCCGAGCCCTGGCGCCTGCCCGACCTCGACTCCTTCGAGGCGATCGAGCCCGGCTTCGCCACCGAGCCCAACCACGTGGACGAGGACGGCACGGAGTCGTTCTGGCCCTACGTGCGCGACCCCGGGACCCTGGCCCGTCCGTGGGCCCCGCCCGGCCTGCCCGGGCTGGAGCACCGGATCGGCGGCCTGGAGAAGGCGGACGGCAGCGGGAACGTCTCCTACGAAGGTGTCAACCACGAACGGATGGTGCACCTCCGGCGGGACAAGATCGCCGGGATCACCGCCGACATCCCGCCGGTCGAGGTGAACGACGAGACCGGGGACGCCCAGCTGCTGCTCGTGAGCTGGGGCTCCACGTACGCCGCCGTGGCCGCGGGCGTCAAGCGGATCCGAGCCCGCGGCATGAAGGCGGCCCACGTCCACCTGCGCCACCTCCATCCCCTGCCCTCGAACCTGGGCGAGGTCCTGCAGCGCTACACCCAGGTGCTCGTCCCCGAGGTGAACCTCGGCCAGCTGAGTCGCATCCTGCGGGCCGAGTACCTGGTGGACGCCCAGACCATGTCCAAGATGCAAGGCGTGCCGTTCCGCGTCGGAGAGATCGAGGCGGCCATCACCGCGTTGCTCGGAGGGAAGTCATGAGCGAGTCCAACGGCTCCACCGCCACCGCCACCGCCACCGCAGTCCCCGTCACCGCCCGCAAGGACTGGACCAGCGACCAGGAGGTCCGTTGGTGCCCGGGCTGTGGCGACTATTCCATCCTGGCCGCCGTCCAGATGCTCATGCCCGAGCTCGGTGTGCGGCGCGAGAACACGGTGTTCCTCTCGGGGATCGGCTGTGCCGCCAGGTTCCCGTACTACATGAACACCTACGGCATGCACTCCATCCACGGGCGGGCACCGGCCATCGCCACCGGGTTGGCGACCACGCGCCCCGACCTCGATGTGTGGGTCATCTCCGGCGACGGCGACGCGCTGTCCATCGGTGGCAACCACCTCATCCACGCTCTGCGGCGCAACGTGCGCCTGAACATCTTGATGTTCAACAACCAGATCTACGGGCTGACCAAGGGCCAGTACTCGCCGACATCGGAGGTGGCCAAGGTCACCAAGTCGACGCCGTTCGGATCGGTCGACACGCCGTTCAACCCGGTGTCGCTGGCGCTCGGCGCCGAAGCCACCTTCGTCGCCCGCACCCACGACATGGACCGGGCCCACATGCAGGAGACGTTCCGTCGGGCGCACGCGCACAACGGGGCCGCGTTCGTCGAGGTCCTGCAGAACTGCAACGTGTTCAACGACGGCGCGTTCGAGAAGATCACCAGCCGCGACGCACGGGCCAGCATGCTCATCCCGCTCCAACACGGCCAGCCGATCGTCTTCGGCACCGAGGGCGAGGAGCGCGGCGTGGTGCAGCGGGCCGACGGCAGCCTCGAGATCGTGTCCGTGGGCGACGTGGGCCTCGAGGCCCTCCTCGTCCACGACGAGGCACGTGAGGACCCGGGCCTGGCCTTCGCACTCTCCCGGCTGGCCCTTGGACCGTACGAGCCGACGCCGATCGGGGTGTTCCGCGCCGTCGATCGCCCCGAGTACGGGACACAGATGTCCGAGCAGATCACGGCTGCCCAGGGCAAGCGCGGGCTGGGAGACGTGGCGGCGCTGCTGCGCTCCGGTTCGAGTTGGACGGTCGACTAGGCCATTTCGTCCAGCCGCATCGACGCGGCCCGGGACTACTGGGACGGCGCCTCCAGCTCGTCCCGGATGCGTTCGAGAGTCGTGCGCATGCCGTTGCGGTTGACGCGGCCACGGGACCATCCCCAGAGCGTCCAGTAGAGCCGGAGGCCGAAGGTGGGGCTGAGCGTGAAGGATTCGGTCACATCGCAGCCGCCGTCGGCTGGCGCGATCTCGTAGCGCCACACGTTCAACGGGGCCTTGCCCGCCGACCCCACCCCGAAGCCGAAGGTCCTTCCGGGCTCGCACTCCGAGACAGTGCAGGTCGTCCAGTAGATCGGCCCGATGCCGTTGCGCTTCACGTGGCCCCGGAAACGGGCACCCACCGCCGGCCCGGTGGCGCCCTCGATCCACTCGGCCTCGAATGTCTCGGGGCTGTAGCTCCCGATCCGCGTGACGTCGCTCACCAGGTCCCAGACGCGTTCGGGGGGCGCAGCCATGTGGACGGTCACCGAGTCGTGCACGCCGTCACCTCAGGGGAGATCGAGGGACCGGAACACCATGCCGGTCCGGGGCTTCGGGCTGAAGAACGTCGTCTTGGGGGGCATGCGGCGCCGCTCGTTGGCCCACTCGTCGATCTGCTTGACCGTCACCGGCCGGAGCAGGAAGGCCGCCTGGCCCTCGCCGTCGTGCAGCGCCTCCATCGCCTCAGCCACGCTGTGCCGGTGCATGACCTCGTGCGGCGGGAGGCCGGCGAGCACCCTGGCGATCAGGTTCGAGTCGAGGTCGTTGCCCTCCTGCTCCTGGACCTCGGTGTGCGCCAGGAGGAGGTAGGCCTGGCCGCCCGTCACGAGGGTGAGGGACCGGGAATCGGCGAGCGCGCCCAGCGTCCGGTCATCGGCTGCGCCGGCCCGCACGACGTCGAACCACGGGGCCAGGGCGCCGACGAGGTCGAAGCCGTCGGGGAGCCCGCTGATGGTGCGGTGGATGGCGCCGACGGTCAGCTGGTCCTCGGCCAGCTCCACGACGAGGGCCATGACGAGGTCGTACGGCCCCGGTTCGTCGCCGTTGGCCTGGCGGCGCTCTGCCTGGTAGGTCCGGGCCGTCTCGTAGCGGTGGTGCCCGTCGGCGAGGACCACCGGTGCGGCGGCCACCGCGGCGCCGACCGCCGCCACCGTGTCGGCGTCGCTCAGCACCCAGAGCTGGTGCCGCACCCCGTCATCGTCGTAGACGTCGGCCACCGGGTCGTCGTCCGTCGGGTCGAAGGTGGCCGTCACCCCGGCCGCCATGGAGAGGCCCCAGATCGGCGACAGGTTGGCCCTCGTGGCGCGCAGCAGGTCCAGGCGGTCGCTCTTCGGTTTGGGGAGAGTCTGCTCGTGGGGCAGGATGTCGCTCTCCTCACCCGGCTCGGCAAGTCCGAGCGCCCCGATGACGCCCGTGGTGGTGCGCCCCGTCGGGTCGGTCATCCGGTAGGGGTAGAGGCTGCGTACCGGGTCGGCGAGGATGATCCCCTTGGCCTGCCATCGGGTGAACAAGTCGGTCGCCACGGCGTAGCGGTCGCGCCCGGCGGAGAGATCGGCTTCGGGGAGCTCGACGAGCACCGCGTTGGCCCGATGCCGCGAGGCCAGGTGCGCCCGCTCGGTGGCCGAGATCACGTCGTAGGGCGGGGCGATGACCTGGGACACCGGCGCAACCTCGGGCCGGTAACGCAGGCCCTGGAACGGTTCGAAACGCGGCACGGCGCCACTCTGGCACACGGCAGCAGGGCCCGTCGCGGGCCACTCCCTAGACTCGGTGCGTGGACGACGACGGCTTGGACCGGATCCTCACCGCTCCCAACGTCATCACCCTGGTGCGCCTCTTGTGCATCCCGATCTTCTTGTGGCTGCTCTTCGGGCTGCACCGGCAGACGGCAGCCGCCGTGCTTCTCGCCGTCCTCGGCGCGACGGACTGGGTCGACGGTTTCGTGGCGCGACGCTACGGCCAGGTCTCGACCTTCGGCAAGGTGCTCGACCCGACCGCCGACCGGATCCTCGTCGGGACGGCCGTGATCTCCATCATGATCTATGGCGCCGTGCCGCTCTGGTTCGGCCTCGCCACCATCGCCCGGGAGCTCCTGGTGTCAGCGATGGTGATCCTGCTGGCCGCCCTGGGCGCGGCGCGCATCGACGTGTTGTGGGTGGGCAAAGCGGGCACATTCGGATTGATGTTCGCCTATCCGACGTTCCTTCTCGCTGACGGGACGGCGAGCTGGCAGGAGCCGATCCGGGTCATCGGCTGGGTGACGGGCCTGATCGGGCTCGCGCTGGCGTGGTGGGCGGCCGGGAGCTACATCGGGCCGGCCCGGCGGGCACTGCGCCAGGGCCGGACGGCGCGCCGGAGCACCGTATGAAAGCCGTGATCATGGCCGGTGGCGAGGGTACCCGGCTGCGCCCGCAGACCTCGAACCTTCCCAAGCCGATGCTCCCCCTGGTTGGGCGCCCGATGATGGAGCACATCGTCTCGCTGTTGCGACGCCACGGCATCACCGACATCGTCGTCACGGTCGCCTTCCTGCCCAACGCCATCCGCAGCTACTTCGGTGACGGCAGCGAGCTCGGCGTGTCGATGGTCTACGCCACCGAGGAATCGCCGCTCGGCACCGCCGGGTCGGTGCGCAACGCGCCGCGAGCAACTGACCGAGCGCTTTCTGGTCATCTCGGGCGACGTCCTCACGGACATCGATCTCACGTCGGTGATCGACTTCCACGAAAAGAATGAGGCACTGGCCACGATCGCCCTGTGTGCAGTGGAGAACCCGCTCGAGTTCGGCATCGTGATCACGCGGGAGGACGGGACGATCGAGCGTTTCCTCGAGAAGCCGGGTTGGGGTCAGGTGTTCAGCGACACCATCAACACGGGGATCTACGTCCTGGAGCCCGAGATCTTCGAACGCATTCCCGACGGCCGGGCGGTCGACTTCTCCGGCGAGGTGTTCCCGGCTGTCCTCGACGCCGGCCAGCCCCTCTACGGCTACGTGGCCGATGGCTACTGGGAGGACGTCGGCACGACCGCGGCCTACCTCCAGGCCCACCAGGACATCCTCGACGGGAAGGTCGAGGTCGATGTGGCGGGCTTCGAGCTCCGCCCGGGCATCTGGATCGGCAAGGGCTCCACCATCGACCCCTCGGTCCGCATCGAATCGCCGGCGTTCGTCGGCGAGAACTGCACCATCGACCAGGAAGTCGTGCTCGGGGCCTATTCCACGGTGGGCGCCAACACGCAGGTGGCGGAGCGGGCCGAGCTCCAGCGTTCGGTGATCGGTGAGAACTCCTACCTCGGCCCGGCGACCAGGGTCGAGGGCGCGGTGCTGGGCCGATCGTGCGACCTCCGGGTCGGGGCCCGCATTGAGCCCGGCGCAGTCGTCGGGGAGGGCTGCCTGGTCGGCGCCCATGCCGAGGTGCGCAGCGACGTCAAGGTCTACCCCTACAAGGTCGTCGAGGCCGCCGCCCAGGTCAACGCCTCCATCGTGTGGGAATCGGGCGGGTCCCGAACCCTCTTCGGGCCCGAGGGAGTTCAGGGCATCGCCAACGTGGACATCAGCCCCGAGCTGGCCGTGCGCCTGGCCAAGGCGTGGGCGTCGGGCTTCGAGAAGGGTTCCTACATCACCGCCTCACGCGACACCAGCCGGATCGCGCGCGTGCTCAAGCGCGCCCTTATGGTCGGGTGCAACTCGGTTGGAGTCAACGTCAACGACCTGGAGCTGGCGACCGTGCCCGTGACCCGGCACCACGTCCGGATGCGGGGCAACCGCGCCGGCCTCACCGTCCGCCTCAGCCCGGACGATCCGCAGTCGGTGGTGATCCGCTTCTTCGACGAGCGCGGCATCGACCTCTCCGAGAGCGATCAGCGCCGCGTCGAGCGCATGTACCACAGAGAAGAGTTCCGTCGGGTGACCGCGGGGGAGATCGGCGACATCGACTTCTCGCCTCGCACCATCGAGCTCTATACGGCCGACATCGTGGAGGCGTTCGGACTGCGCCGTGTCCGCGGACGCGAGGTGAAGCTGGTTCTCGACCTGTCCTTCGGCGCCGCCAACTTCGTCATGCCCAATCTGCTCTCCAAGGTGGGAGCGGACGTGCTCAGCATCAATCCGTATGCACAGACACCGGGCATGATCGCGGTCGATCCCGCCGTGAGCGAGGCGAGGGTGGCCGACGCCGTGCGCGGGTCGGGCGCCGACCTCGGCGCCGTCATCGACGCCGGTGGCGAACGGCTGACCCTGATCGACGGGACCGGGTATGTGCTGTCCGACGACGAGGCGATCATGGCGCTCATCGAGTTGTCGACACTGGCCGGGGAGACCGGTCGGATTGCGCTCCCGGTGACGGCGAGCGATCGCACCCTGCGCCGCTGTCGTGAACGCGGGGTCGAGCTCATCCTCGCGCCCCTGTCTCCGTCGGGGTTGCTCGAGGCCGCGGCCTCCGGTGGGGTGTCCTTCGCGTCCGACCAGCGGGGAGGGTATGTCTTCCCGGCCTTCCTGCCTGCCTTCGACGCCGCCGCCGCCCTGGCCCGGGTGGTGTCGCTCCTCGAAGAGAGCTCGACCTCCCTGGCCGAGATCGTCGACGCCACCCCGTCCATGCCCATTCTGCAGGACCAGGTGCCTACCCCCATGGAGCAGAAGGGCCTGATCATGCGGACCCTCATGGAACAGCTGACCGAGGAGGGGGCAGAACTCGTCCTGGTCGACGGGATCAAGGTGGTTTCCGACCAGGGGTGGGCCCTCGTGGTCCCTGACCCGACGGACCCCGTCACCCACGTCTGGGCCGAGGGACCGGATCTGGCGGTGTCCGAGGCGTTGGTGGCGACTTACGTCGAGCGGATCACCCGGATGTTGCCGCAACCCTGAGCGCCGCGGCCGGGTCCGGCGTTCCAGTAAGTTCCCCCCATGAACATCCCCGAGGATCTCCGATATTCGCCGGAGCACGAGTGGGTGCGCTCCGAGGGGACGAGGGTGCGGGTTGGTATCACCGACTACGCCCAGGACGCGTTGGGAGACATCGTGTTCGTCGATCTGCCCGCCGTCGGGAGTGAGATAGAGGCTGGGGGACAGCTCGGCGAAGTCGAGTCGACCAAGTCGGTGTCGGAGATCTACTCGCCACTGGCCGGTACCGTCACGGCCGTCAACGACGCGCTCACGGCCGCACCGGAGCGAATCAACCAGGATCCCTACGGCGAAGGGTGGCTCTGCGAATTGGAGCTCGCGCCGGGTGCCGACCCGGGCAGCCTCCTCGACGCGGTCGCCTACGGTGACCTGACCGCCGACTGACCTGGCGTTCGGCGGTGTCACTGCAGGCAGGAGAAGTCGGCCGTGGGGTGGGGTACCGTGGACGGCGTGTTCTGTCACAACTGCGGGCACCGGAACCCCGAGGGCGTCAACTTCTGCTCCTCGTGCGGTCACACGCTCATTGCGGACGGCGATGACGCCACCATTACGCTCCACCCGACCGACGAGGGGGAGACAACGGAGGACCATCCCGACGTCACATTGGTGGAGGTCCCGCACGGCGCGGGTGTCCTCGTTGTCACCCGCGGCCCCAACATCGGGGCGCGCTATCTGCTCGGTGAGAACGTCGTGAAGGCCGGCCGGCATCCCGAGAGCGACATCTTCCTCGACGACATCACGGTGTCGCGCCGCCACCTGGAGATCATGCCGAAGGACGGCGGCTATTCGGTGCGGGACGTCGGTTCGTTAAACGGCACGTACGTGAACCGGGAGCGCATCGACGAGGTGCAGCTCGCCCCGGGCGACGAAGTGCAGATCGGGAAATTCAAGCTCGTCTACCTGGTGGCTGGCAACGAGTGACCAGCCGCACCTACCTCTCCATCGGTGATGTCCTGACCCTCTTGCGGGAGGAATTCCCCGATGTCACGATCTCGAAGATCCGTTTCCTCGAGAGCCAGGGCCTGGTCAACCCCGAGCGCTCGCCCTCGGGGTACCGCAAGTTCTTCGACCACGACGTGGAGCGCCTGCGCTGGGTGCTGCGCCAGCAGCGCGAGCACTTCCTGCCCCTGAAGGTCATCAGAGACCGCCTGGCCGATGGGGACCTCGGTGACGAGGTCGGAGCCGAACAGCCGAACGGCAAGGCGGCGCAGCCGGCGCATGCCGTTGCCGTCGGCGGCGCCGCGTCGGGCCACGCCCTCGAAGAACCCACCAAGGCGGACGAAGAGGCGATGGCCCGCATTCTCGCCGATGCGTCGCGCCGCGCCGCCAAACTGCCCGAACAGACGCAGGACCGACGCGGCTTGCAGGTGGTGGCCGAATCCGATGTCGCGCAACGGGTCGCGGCCGAGCCCCCGGCGCCACACGATGCTGCCACTACCGAGCCGACACGCCGCAGCACCGCGGAACGACGCGACGGCGCCGCGCCGACTTCGGGTGGTGGCCCGAACGCGTCGCCGCCCGCATCGACCGCACCGTCAGGCCGCGGCAATGGAACGGGACTGACCCGGCAGCCGGACGCGGGTGTCACGCCGCGGGCCGCGCCGCCACAGAGTGACGCGGGGACGCGCAAGGGTGAGGGGAAGACCGACGAGGCGGCGAAGACGAGTGCGCCGGCTCCGGCCGCAGCCGTCGTGACCGGCGCGAGCCTGTCGGCGGAAGAACTGTGCGCGGCCAGCGGCCTGTCGCTCGAGGAGGTGGCGCGACTCAAGGGATTCGGCCTTGTCGAGTCGGTCACGGTGGCGGGCATCGAGACCTACGACGAGGATGCCCTCACGGTGGCGAACCTCGCCGTGGCGTTCCGGGCCTTCGGAATCGAACCGCGCCACCTGCGCCTGTACCGGAACGCCGCCGACCGCGAGCTGGGTCTTATCGAGCAGGTGGTCATCCCCCTTTTGCGGCAGAGGAACCCCGAATCCCGCCAGCGGGCGGTCGATGGAGCCGATCAGCTGGCTGTGCTCGGGCAATCCATGCGGGCCACATTGCTCCGCCAGGCCCTCCGCCGCCATTTGGGGGGGTGACGCAAGCCCGGCACCGGGCGCTACATTTCAGTCATGGTCCGTGTGCTCCTCCGTGCCGTCAGGGTGGACCTGCAGTCGAACACACCGGTTCTCCTCCTGCAGGAGACCGAGGGTGAGGGGCGCACGCTGCCGATTTTCATCGGCAGCCCCGAGGCAACGGCCATCGCCTATGCCCTCCAGGGAGTAACGATGCCCCGACCACTGACCCATGACCTGATGAAGGACATGCTGGGCGCCCTCGATATCAGCGTCGAGCGGGTGATCATCACGGAGTTGCGTGCATCCACCTACTATGCCGAAATGCACCTGGTGCGCGGCGAAGAGCGGACCATCGTCTCGAGCCGACCTTCTGACGCGGTGGCGGTCGCCGTACGGACCGAGTCGCCACTCTTCGTCTCCGACGAGTTGATGGAGTCCGAAGGGATCATCCTGGCGCTCGACACCGAGGAGGAAGAGGACGACACCCCGGACGAACTCGTCGGCCAGTTTCGCCAGTTCCTCGATTCCGTACGCCCCGAGGATTTCGAGGGGTGACCCTGCCGCGCTGGGCGCTCGCCTTCGTGGCGTGCGCCGCCGCCGTCTTCGCCGCGTGCAGCAGCAGTCCGACCACTCCGAAGCAGAACCACGCCACGTCGACCACCCGCGCGGCGACCTCGACCACGTCGGCGTCGACCACCTCCACGCCGGCCGCATCCACGACCTCACCGACGAGCGCGGCCTCGACGGCCTGCACCAGTATCACCGGTTCCCCCGCCCAGGGCCAGGGCGCGGCGGGAACGGTCACCGGCGTGATCAACGTCACCAACACGAGCACGTCACCGTGCACGGTCAACGGCTACCCCACGATGGCGCTCTTCTCCGGCAGCGGGGCGCCGCTCACGGTCACCATGGTGGACGGATTGTCGGTCACCCTCTCAGCGGCGGCGAATGCGCCGCCATCGTCGTTCTCGGTGGCGCCGTCTTCCTCGGCACAGTTCGCCTACCAGTTCTCGGACGTCCCGGTCGGCTCGGAGACGAGTTGCCCCACTTCTGAGTCCGCCGACGTCACCATGCCGGGAGCGACGACGGCCTCGCCGACCTTCCAGCTGGCGATCGCACCCTGCGGCAGCGGGACGATCAGGGTCTCGCCCGTCTACGCCAGCTCCTGATCGTCAGAGCGCCAGATCGCCGGCGAGCGCATGGCGGGGTTGACCAGGATCCGGCCCGCGCACGGCGGCATCGAGCACCCGGTCGAGCGCCACGGTCAGTCCGTCGAGGCCGATCTCCTCGTTGACCATCTCCTCGCAGTGCTGCAGCGGGAACTCGTCAGCCATGTCCGTCCAGAGCTCACGCCGCTCCTCAATGGGGGTCGCCACCGTGTCGATCCCCAGCAGCGCAACGCCGCGCACAATGAACGGGTAGACCGTCGTCGCCAGCTCGTTGCCGCCGGTGAGCCCGCTGGCCGCCACGGCGCCGCCGTAGCGAACGGTTCGGAGTGCTTCGGCCAGTGCCCTGCCGCCGACGCAGTCGACGACGCCCGCCCACAGCTGGGGACCCAAGGTCCGGCCGTCGTCCTCGGCGAACTCACGCCCGACGACGCGCGCCGCCCCGAGGTCCTTCAGGTAGGCGTGTTCAGTGGTCTTGCCCGAGGAGGCGACGACCTCGAACCCGGCGTGGGCCAGCAAGGCCACAGCGGCACTCCCGACGCCCCCGGATGCACCGGTGACGAGGATGGGACCGTCTTCGGGCGTCGTGCCGTGACGGACGAGACGATGCAGCGACAACAGCGCGGTACAGCCGGCGAGGCCGATGATGGCGGCTGTGCGGCAACTCAAGGCGTCGGGCAATGGCACGACCCAGTCGGCCGGAACGCGGGCGTAGCCGGCAAAGCCGCCGTGCCGGTCCACGCCGAGGTCGTATCCCTGCACCAGCACGCGCTGCCCGGGGGTGAACTCGGGAGTGATGCTCTCCTCGACACTGCCCGTCAGTTCCACACCGGGGACGAGTGGGAACACCCGCGCCACACGATTCCCCGGTCGGGTGACCATGGCGTCCTTGAAGTTGATGGCAGACCACTCGACCCGGACGAGGACCTCGCCTTCGGGGAGGTCGGTGTCGGCCAGTTCGACCACTGCGGGTCGGATAACCGCACCCGCTTTTGAGAGCAAGTAGGCCGCAAAGCGCACGGGCTCACTGTAGAGGGCGATGCCGGCGTCCCCTGGCGTGGGCCGTTGCAACGGGTACGTTCGAACCGTGACCACGACTCCAGGCTATGGGCGCTGGGCCTCACCGCTTGCCGCGGGCGACGTGGCCCGGGCCAAGGTCTCCCTGTCGGAGCTGTGCTCGGATGGCGATGCCCTCTACTGGCTCGAAGCGCGCCCGGGCGACGCGGGCCGGGTGGTCATGGTGCGGGCAGACGCCCGGGGTCCGTACGACCATTCGCCGGAGGGCGTCAGTATCCGAAGCCGGGTCAACGAGTACGGCGGGGGCGCCCTGTGCCTGGTACCGGCAAGATCGGCCGGTGCCTTCGCCTATGTCGACCAGGCGGACCAGCGGGTGTGGTTTTGCGACGGCAGCGGAGCCCCAGGGCCGCTCGGTGGAGCCACGCCCGTGCCCTTGACCGAGATGCCTCCGGCGGGCGAAGTGCATCGCCACGGCGGACTGAGCGCCACGGTGGACGGCGACTGGGTTCTGGCCGTGCGGGAGATCCACCACGAGGGATCGGCCCGGCCGCGGCGCAGCGTGGTGGCCCTGTCGACGCGGGCCCGGCAACCGTGCGAGCGCACACTGCTCGACGACCACGACTTCTTCGGGACGCCGCGCCCGCATCCGCGCGGTGACCTCCTGGCCGTGGTCGCCTGGGACCACCCGGACATGCCGTGGGACGCCTCGGCCCTGTTGGTCCTGCCGTTGGCCCGCGTCGCCTGCGCGGCACACGGGCACGACGCATTGCAGGCGGCAGGGCCGGCGCGGCTCATTGCCGGCGGTCCGACCGAGTCGGTCGGCCAGCCCGGCTGGGGCAGCGACGGATCGTTGCGCTACGTCTCAGACCGGAGAGGTTGGTGGCAGCCCCATCTCCACGCCGACCCCACCGTCGCACGGGCGGAGCCCAGACCGCTGACCGACATGGCAGCCGAGTTCCACGGGCCGGACTGGGTCCTCGGTCAGTGCACCATGGCAGAGGTGGCTGACGGCTCGGTCGTCGCTCGGATGACCGCGTCAGGCCAGGACATGCTCGTCTCGTTGGATCCGCAGGGCGGGGCGGGTGCACCGCCGACGCCGCTCTCCCAGCCGTGCGTGTCCATCGCCGCGCTCTGTGCGCACGGGGACGGGTTGGCTCTCATCGGCGCCACGACCGACGCGCCGTCCAACGTCTGGGTCTGGAACGCGGGCGACGCCCGGCCGCTCCGTACGCAGGCCGGCGTGACGCTCGAGGGCGCGGCGGTCGCCATCGGGGAGCCCTTCACGCTGACCGGGCGCTCGGGGCGCCCCGTGCACGGCACGCTGTACCGGCCCACGCTGGGCGCGACGCCGAGCCCGGTGGGGAGCGCGCCCCCGCTGGTGGCATGGTGCCACGGGGGCCCGACGGCGTCCTGCCAGGCGGGGCTCGACCTGACCCTGCAGTTCTTCACGACGCGGGGATTTGCCGTGGCCTGTGTCGACTACGCGGGGAGCTCGGGGTACGGCCGGGCCTACCGCTGCGCCCTGTGGGGCCAGTGGGGGGTCGTCGACTCGGAGGACTGCCTCGATGCCGCGTTGCACCTGGCGGCACGGGGTGACGTCGATCCCCGGCGGATGGCCGTCCGTGGTGGCAGTGCGGGCGGTATGACGGCCCTCAACGGGCTGGCGGCGGGGGAGGGGTTCGCGGCCTGCGTCTCGTGGTACGGGGTCACCGACCTGATGGGGCTGGTGGCGACCACCCACGACTTCGAAGCCCATTACACCGACCGGCTGATCGGACCGCTCCCGGCGTCGCGTCCGCTCTACGAGGAGCGTTCACCCGTGCAGCGTGCCGGCTCCATGCAGGGCGCAGTGCTCCTCCTGCAGGGAACCGACGATGCCGTGGTGCCACCTGCACAGGCCGAAGGAATGCGCGCCGCCCTGGATGCCGCCGGAACGCACTGCGACCTGGAATTCTTCGCAGGGGAGGGGCATGGCTTCCGTCGGGCCGACACCTTGACCGCGTGCCTCGAGGCCGAACTGGCGTTCTACCTCTGCCAACTCCACCTCTAAGGTGGGGCAGGGGTTCCTTCGAGCTTGCCCCCGTTGTGCGAGGCTTTTGCGACGCCATGCTGACCGACTCCGCCACGACGAACCCGGCCAGAACCGCCCCCTCCGCCTACCTCTGGCAGCGGATGGTGGACCGCGCCAAAGGGATCTCCCCGGAGCTGGGCGACGCATTGTTGTACGGGGCCAGTGCCCTCTTCGCACTCCTCACCATCTACACGTCGACCAATGGCCTCTACGAGGTGTGGGGGCGGATGGCCCTGCTCCCGTTCGTCTTCGGTGCGGTCGCCTCGGGAGTGCTGGCGTGGGTCGTGCGGCGCGCCCGCGGTCGACAGCCCGGTCACGCCCTGACGCACCGCCAGCACCGGCGGGCCAGGCTGACGCGGATCGTCTTGGCGGTGTGCGTGTTCGCCGGCTCCCTCGCCATCCCTCTCGGCTTCGAGATCCTGTGGCGGTTCGACGGCGTCGCCGGATCGCACCTGCAGCCCGAGGTCGTCACCGTCGAGGTCGGTGGGCAGGAACTCGTGCACGGCCAGGACCCCTACCACCCGCTCGTCCGCCTGCCGCATGCGGTCCGGTACCACGCGCCGGGTGAACCTGACTATGCGGGGTTTCTGCCGTACCTGCCACTCATGGCCGTGGCCGGCATTCCGAGCGAGATCTGGCCGAACAACGGACTGAGCGATGCGCGGATCTTCTTCTGTCTGACCACGCTCGTGGTGGCCGCGGTGGCGCTCTACCTGTGCCGGGCCGACGGGCGACGCAAGATCCGCGCCCTGCAGGCGCTCATCATCCTCCCGCTGGCGTCACTGCCCCTGGCGACGGGAGGCGACGACATCCCCGTCGTGGCGTTCCTGCTCCTCGCCATGGTGCTGGCGCAGCGACGGAGACCCTTCGCGTCCGGTGTCGTCTTCGGCATCGCGTCGGCCATGAAGTTCACCGCCTGGCCGCTCGCGGTATTGGCGCTCTTCGCGGCGCGCGGACGTCACGGCGAGCGGCGCCCGTTCTCCATGCTGGCCGGGATGGTCGTCGTCGCCGTCCCGACGATTTTCCCGTTCGCGCTGCGTGGTCCGTTCGCCCTGATCGACGATGTCGTGCTCTTCCCGCTCGGCTTGAGCGCCATTCCGACGACGGCCGCCAGTGCGCTGCCCGGCCACGTGCTCGTCAGCGAGTTCCCGTCGCTCAGCCGTGCGCTGCCCCTCTCCGTCGGGATCGTGCTGACCGTGCTTCTGGCGCGCCATCTCTACCGCCACACCCCGCGCACGGCGACCGAGGTCTGCATGATCGCCGGCGTCGTGATGGCCGCGCTCATCCTGCTGGCCCCGGATCCGCGGGTGGGCTACCTGCTCTACCCGATCAACTTCTTCGTCTGGGCCTACCTGCTGGCTGAGCCTGCCCCGTCGCCCGACGGCCTCCCCAATGACACGGTGGATCCGGGTCCGATGGTCGGCGCCACGACGAACTGAACGTCCCGGCGGTCGCCGGGGTCACGCCGCCCTCCTATTCGGGGTCGGGCACCTGGAAGAGACGAACGGTGAAGTGGGTGACCCCGCGGGCCGGGCCGCCCGGGCTGAACGTCGTGGCGTTGACGGTGGCGCCCATCTCCCAGTAGTAGCCGTCCGAGCCCGCAAGCTTGCCCAGGACCTCGAGGGCGCCGGGGTTGTTGGCCGCCGCCCCCCGGTCGAAGATCTGCCATCCCTGGAGCTTCATGTCGGCGGCGAAGAAGGCCAACAGGGCCGCCTGTGAGTCGCCGGAGCGGAAGACCACCTGCGAGTCGTACTGGTCCGCCTCGGCGCTGTTGTTCTGGTGCGAGATCCGCAGCGACCCCGCGGGGACGGACACGGCATTGCGAATGTTGTTGGGAGGCTGTCCGGCGTTCACGATCGGCGACAGCAACCCGGCGGCGGGCACCGCCCGAAGGCTGACCCCGGGGACGGCGACCGCGACGTCGGAGTGCGTGACCGGCGTCGGGGACTGGGTCGACAAGATACCCATGGTGACGAAGACGACGAGGATGAGCGCGGCCAGGCCGAAGACGATCATGGCCGGCCGCATGGAGAAACCCCCGGGAGTCGGGGGGCGCTGCGGCTCGGGTAGCTGGCTCCCTTCGTCCCGGAGCTCGGTGCCGGTGTCGGTGTCGGTGTCGTGCAGGGTCATGTCGTCTCCAGCCTACGGCGGCCCGGACCACCCGAAATGGTCGAGGGGGCCGTGCCCGGCGCCGAGCCGCCAGGCAGCGCTCCCGGCCAACGCCCGCGCCACGAAGCCCTTGGCCTGCGTGATTGCCTCGGGCACCGAGGCGCCCCTGGCCAGGTGGGCGGCCACCGCAGCCGAGAGAGTGCAGCCGGTGCCATGGTCGTTGCCGGTGTCCACCCGCTCGCCGGGCAGCACGAACACCCCGTCGGGGCCCGCCACGACGTCGTCCGCCGACTCGGTGAGGTGGCCTCCCTTCACGACCGCGTAGCGGGCTCCGGTGGCCCTGATCCGCTCCGCCACGGCAACCCGCGCCTCGAGGGTCCCGAGGGACTCCAGGTCGGTGTCGCCCAGCACGGCGGCCTCGCGCAGGTTAGGGGTGACAACCAGCGCGTGGGGGAGGAGCAGCTCCAGGTAGGCGGCAACACCGTCGTGCTCCAGAAGCCGGTGTCCCGTGGACGACACCAGGACCGGATCCACCACCAAGTGGGGCAGCAGCCCGCGCCCGGCCAGGTCGGCGACCGCAGCGACGGTGGCGGCGGTGGCGAGCATTCCCGTCTTGACGCTGCGCACGGAGAAATCGTCGAGCACCGTTTCGACCTGCTGGCGCACGAACACCGGTTCGAGCGCCACGACGCCGCGTACCTCCGCCGTATTCTGCGCCGTCACTGCGGTGAGGGCGCACGTGCCGTGCACGCCGAGCGCAGCGAAGGTCTTCAGATCGGCCTGCGCCCCGGCACCGCCACCCGAATCCGAGCCGGCAATGGTCAGCGCCGTCGGTGGTGTCGCGTCCGGCACCGAGCCACCATAGGCGGGCACCGGGGTATCGTCGTCCCGTGACCCGCAACGACGCCGGTCTTGCGACTCCGGTGCCTCCCGACAGCGGTCTGTGCATCGCAGGGGACGTGTTCGCCTCACGTCTCCTGCTCGGAACCGGCGGGATGACCAGCCTCGACGTGCTGGGCGCCGCTCTCCGGGCATCGGGAACCGCCATGGCCACGGTCGCCGTCCGGCGCGTCCAGGCCGCCGGTCGGGGCTCCTTGTTGTCCCTTCTCGGCGACCTGGGCGTGCGCGTGCTGCCCAACACGGCGGGGTGCGCCACGGCGTCCGAGGCCGTGCTCACCGCGAAGTTGGCCCGGGAGGCCTTCGAAACCGACTGGGTCAAGTTGGAGGTGATCGGGGACGACCGCACGCTGCTCCCCGATGCGGTCGAGCTCCTGACCGCCGCCGAGCAGTTGGCCGAGGACGGGTTCGTGGTGCTGCCGTACACGACCGACGACCCCGTCCTGGCCTTTCGCCTGCAGCAGGTCGGTTGCGCCGCGGTCATGCCGCTCGGCTCACCTATCGGCAGCGGGCTGGGCATCCGTAACCCGCACAACATCGCGTTGCTCCGCGAATCCGTCGAGATCCCTGTGATCCTCGACGCTGGCATCGGCACAGCCTCGGACGCGGCGCTGGCCATGGAGTTGGGGTGTGACGGTGTCCTCGTGGCGACGGCGGTGAATCGGGCCCACGACCCCGTGGCCATGGCCCGCGCCATGCGGCTGGCCGTGGAAGCAGGGGTCGAGGCACGGCGAGCCGGCCGCATCCCGGTTCGCTTCCACGCCGAGCCATCGAGCCCGCTGGAAGGCAGGGCCGACCTTGCCGGGGGTGCGCCCGGGCCATTTTGACGGCCGCGCCGGCCTGACCTTGACCTCGTCGCTTAGGTCACCCTAAAGTTAGGGTCCCCTAAGATGAGTGGCTCAGTCGGAAGGTGTGGACCCGATGCAACGGAAGCGCGCACGGCGCGGAGTGAGACGGCGAGGGGGAGTGATCCTGAGCCTCTCGGTTGTCCTGGGTGCCGTGGCGTTGGCCGGCTGCGCCTCGGGTTCGAATGCCTCGTCCGATGCGCTGACCCTCTACTCCGGCCAGCACGTACAGACCACGCAGGCCCTGGTAAGCGCCTTCGAGAAGCAGACCGGCATCACGGTCAACGTGCGCAGCGACGACGAGGACGTCCTGGCAGATCAGATCGTGACGGAGGGCACGCGGTCCCCGGCCGACGTCTACTTCACGGAGAACTCGCCACCGCTGCAGTATCTGGCCTCCAAGGGCCTGCTGGCGTCGGTGGACGCGTCGACCCTGGCCAACACCCCGTCCCGTTTCAACTCCCCGGACGGGAAATGGGTGGGTGTGTCCGCCCGCGTCAGCGTCATGATCTACAACACCTCGCTCTTGAAGCCGAGCGAGCTGCCGTCGTCGGTCATGGACCTTGCCGACCCCCAGTGGAAGGGCAAGATCGCCATCGCCGGCGCCGAGACGGACTTCCAGCCGATCATCACCTCCATCGTGCGCGCCCACGGTGCGGCGGCCGCGCTGCAGTGGCTCGACGCCGTCAAGGCGAACGCCGGGAGCCACAACTACCCCGACAACGAGACGATCACCTCGCAGGTCAACAGCGGGCAGGTGGCCCTGGGCGTCATCAACCAGTACTACTGGTACCGTGAAAAGGCCCAGGTGGGGGAGTCGGGCATGCATTCGGCGATCGCCTACTTCGCCCCGCACGACCCCGGGTACGTGATCGATGTGTCTGGTGCCGCCATCTTGAAGTCGTCGAGCCACCAGGCCGAGGCCCAGCGCTTCCTGGCCTTCTTGACCTCGAAGCAGGGGCAGGAGATCATCGCGCACAGCGACAGCTTCGAGTACCCGATCGCATCGGGCGTCACCACGGCCCAGCCCGAGACGCCATTCGACCAGCTGCAGCCGAACAGCATCACCATTCCCGAGCTCGGCACCGGGGCCGAGGCGATCAAGCTGCTGCAGGAGGCCCAACTGCTGTGACCACGGGCCTCTCGGCCCACGGTCGCCGCGGCGGCCGGCGCCGACTGCCGCCCTTGCTCACCATCGGGGCCGTCCTCGTGTCGGTCGCCGTGCTCCTGCCGCTGGCCTTCCTCATCGTCCAGGCCGTCCAGGTCGGATGGGCGCAGCTGCACCAGCTCCTGTTCCGGAGCCTCACCGCCACGCTGATCTGGAACACGGTCTCTCTGGTCGTGGTGGTGACCGCGCTGAGTGCGATCGTCGGCACGCTGGCCGCGTGGTTCGTGGAGCGGACGGACATCCCGTGTCGCCGGCTCCTCGCCATCCTCGTCGTCATCCCGCTCGGCATCCCCGATTTCGTGGTGAGCTTCGGATGGAGGGCCATCTTCCCCTCCATCGGCGGGTTCTGGGCCGCCGTGCTGGTCATGACCCTGGCCGTCTACCCGCTGGTGTTCCTCCCGGTGGCGGCCAGCCTGCGTGCGGCGGACCCGGCGCAGGAGGAGGTCGCGCGCAGCCTCGGGCTCGGCCGGGTGCACACGTTCTGGACCATCACGGTGGGCCAGGCCCGGCTCGCCATCTTCGGGGGAGCGATGCTGGTCGGGTTGGTCGTGCTGGCCGAGTTCGGCGCCTTCGAGATCCTGGGCTACCAGACCCTGACGACCGAGATCTACAACGAGTTCCAGGTCGGGTTCAACGAGCCGGCGGCCTGTGCGCTCTCGCTCATCCTCGTGCTGCTCGGTGCGCTGCTGTTGGCCAGCGAGGACACCGTGCGGGGCCGCGGTCGACGTCCCGGTTGGGCGCGGGCGCCGCCCGGCAGCTGCGGCCGCTGCCGCTGGGCCGGTTGCGACTTGTGGCGCTGGCCGGGGTCGGCCTCCTGGTGGTGCTGGCGCTCGGCGTCCCCGTGGGAGCCATCGTCTACCTGATCATTCAGGGTGGGAGCAGCACGTTGCCGGCAGCGGCGTCCCTGCCCGATGCCACGCTGAACACGTTCGGCTACGCAACCGCCGCCGGGGTGGTGGCGACCCTGGCCGCTGTCCCGATCGCCCTCCTGTCCGTGCGCTTCCCGCGCCGGCAGGTGCTCGCCCTGGAGCGATCCAACCTCGTGGTTCTCGCGGTTCCCGGCCTGGTCATCGCGCTGAGCCTCACCTACGTGACCGAGCACTTCCTGCAGGGTCGCTTCTACCAAACGCAGTCCATTGCTGGTCATCGCCTACGCAATCATGTTCTTTCCCCTGGCGGTCGTGTCGGTCCGCGCCGCCGTGGCCCGCGCGCCCGTCGGGTTGGAAGAGGTGGGGAGCTCGCTCGGTGTCAGCCGGCGCTCGGTGTTGTGGCGCGTCACGCTGCCCCTGGTCGGGCCGGGACTCGCGGCCGCCTTCGCACTTGTCTTCCTCGAGACGGCGACCGAGCTCACGGCGACGCTGGTGCTCCATCCGACCAACGTGGAGACGCTGGCGACGCAGTTCTGGGCGTACGAGTCGAACGTTTCGTACAGCCAGGCGGCCCCCTATGCCGGCGTCATGGTGCTCATCGCCGCCGTGCCCGGCTACGTCCTCGGCCGCTGGTTCGACCGCCAGCCCGCACGCATGGGAACGGCTGGCCAGACCGCCCTCGACACGCCGAGCACAATGGTGACCGCATGAAGGACCTGCACGTCTCGGGCGTCGCCAAGGCATTCGGCCCGCAGCCCGTGCTGCGCGGCGTCGACCTGGTCGTCCCGCACGGGTCCTTCACGGCGATTCTCGGGGCGTCAGGCAGTGGCAAGACGACACTGCTGCGGATCGTGGCCGGCTTCGAGAGGCCCGACGACGGAGTGGTCCAGCTGGGGGCGGAGGTCGTCGACGATGCCGGCCACCGTTTCGTGCCCAGCGAGCGGCGGCGCATCGGCTATGTCCCGCAGGAGGGCGCGCTGTTCCCGCACCTGAGCGTGGGGCGCAACGTCGCCTTCGGCCTGCCCCGCGGCCCGGACCGTCGCCAGCGGGTGGACGAGCTCCTCGAGCTGGTGGGGTTGTCCGGATACCGCCGGCGCTACCCGCACCAACTCTCAGGGGGTCAGCAGCAACGGGTCGCGCTCGCCCGCGCCCTCGCCATCGGGCCAGAGATCGTCCTCCTGGACGAGCCCTTTGCGTCGCTCGACGCGGCCATGCGCTCCTCCGTGCGCTCCGACGTCCTCGGTGTCCTGCGTCACGACGGGCACCACCTCCATCCTCGTGACCCACGATCAGGACGAGGCACTCTCCATGGCCGATCAGGTGGCGGTGCTGCGCCACGGGGTGATCGCGCAGTTGGACACCCCGGCGGCGCTGTACGGCCGGCCCGGGGACGTGGAGCTGGCTCAGTTCCTGGGGGAGTCGAACGTCCTGGAAGGCGAGGTCCACGAGGGCACCGCGACGACGGCACTGGGCCACCTTGCGGTGGCCGCGGGGAATGGATCCTCTGCGGGAGGGCCGGCCCGGGTCATGGTCCGGCCCGAGCAGATCAGGCTCGAGGAGCCCCCGAACGGCGGGGTGGTCGGCCACGGTGCAGAGCTACGAGTACTACGGCCACGATGCCGTCGTGCGGGTCCGGGCCGACGTCGGAGGCCTGCCCGACCTGGTTGTGCGGGTCACCGGCGGCGTGCCCCTCGAGCCAGGGCGCCGGGTTGGGCTCTCGGTGCTCGGAGCCGTGTTGGTCTGGCCCCAGGAGCCAGCAGAACCGGAGAATCCCCCCGAATAACGCCTTCGTAACTACTGCCGTGTCGTCCCCGATGCACTAGAGTGACGCCTCGGAGTGGCAGCGCAGGAGTGGGTTTGCAGGGAGGTGTGATGGTCGACGTTTCCGTTCCCCGTGTCGGGGGGTTTCATGGGCCGCAGGTGTGTGGTCTCGTGGGGATCTCGTACCGGCAGCTCGATTATTGGGCCCGCACGGGCCTGCTCCAGCCGTCCCTGGCGGCGGCCAAGGGAAGTGGATCCCGGCGTGTCTATGCGTATTCCGATGTCCTGGAGCTGAAGGTGATCAAGCAGTTGCTCGACTCGGGAATCTCCCTGCAGTCCGCCCGTCGGGCCGTTGAGTGCCTTCGGGAGGATCTGGGCGCGGACCTGGCGTCGGCCAACCTCGTCCTGACCGGGACCAGTTCGGTCCTGGCCCGCTCCAACGGTGAGGTCGTCGATCTGCTGGCGGGAGGCCAGGGCGTGTTCAACATCGTGCCGCTGGCCGGCGTGGTGGAGGAATTGGACGCAGACATCGTGAGCCTGGACGCGGCCGCAAAGGCGGCGCCCGCCAAGGCGCGGCCCGACCCGGGTACAGGCTGCGCGGGCTTCGGGGGAGTGACCTCGGCGGACCTCGCGCGCGTCGGGCGCACTCGCCATCCGGCGTGTGTGCCCGCCGGGCAGGTCCGCTTCGCCCATCCGTCCGAGCGCGTGTTCGCCACCCTGCTCGACCTGTCGGGCGAGCGATGGGAGTACGAGCCCGTGGAGTTCCCGCTGGCCTGGGACGGCGACGGTTCGCCCGTGGCCGGATTCCGTCCGGACTTCTATCTCCCCTGCCGCGGCGTGTTCATTGAACTCACCACAGCCGATCAGCGGCTCGTCACCCGAAAGAACCGCAAGGTTCGGCGCATGCGCGAGCTCTACCCCGAGGTGCCGATCTTCATCGTGTACCAGCGCGACTTCGCCTCGCTGATTGCGTCACACGGGCTGCTCCCGGGAGCCGCCTAATCTGGCTGCGTGGACGCCGACGACAGCGCAACGAGCCCCTCTGCGGGAGTCGCCCCTGCATGCGGCGCATATCGCACTCGGCGCCAAGATGGTCCCGTTCGGCGGCTGGGAGATGCCGTTGGCCTATCCCTCGGGGACCGTGGCGGAGCACCGGACCTGCCGTACGTCGGCCGTCGCCTTCGACGTGAGCCATCTGGGCACGGTGCGCGTCCTCGGTGCCGACGCCTTCGACCACCTCCAACGCTCCCTGAGCAACGATCTTTCCCGGATCCATCCCGGTCGGGCCCAGTACACCCACCTCCTCGACGAGGACGGGTTCGTGGTCGACGACATCATCGTGTGGTGGGTCGACGAGGAGCGGTTCGACGTGATGCCCAACGCCTCGAACACCACCGACGTCCTCGACGCCATCGGGGGGAGCGACGTGACCGACGAGAGGGCCGTGATCGCGGTGCAGGGCCCCGAGGCGCGCGCCCGCCTGGCTCAGGTGTCGCCCGAGGCGGCGACCGTCCACCGCTTCGCCGTCGAGCGCTTCGAATGGGGTGGTGCCCAGTGCCTGGTGGCCGGCACGGGCTACACGGGGGAGGAGGGCGTGGAATGTGCGGTGCCGGCCGAGGTGGCGACCGGTTTCTGGGAGGCCGTGCTGGGCCAGGGCGTCGCCCCGGCCGGGCTGGGCGCCCGCGACACGCTTCGCCTCGAGGCGGGCCTCCCACTGCACGGCCATGAGCTCGGCCCCGGTATCACGCCGCTCCAGGCCGGGCTGGGCTGGGTGATCGGTTGGGGCAAGGGGGACTTCACCGGTCGAGCCGCGCTCGAGGAGGAGCGGGCGAACGGCCCCGCCCGTCGTCTGCGCGGCTTCGTCGCCGACGGGCGCCAACCGTTGCGAGACGGCTCGCTGCTGTGCGAGGGCCCGGAACGAGTCGGCATCCTGACCAGCGGCAACTTCTCGCCGATGCGGGAGCGGGGCATCGGGCTGGGCTTCGTCGACGCCGATGCCCGGCTGCTCGACGGGGACGCCGTCACAATCCTTCAGCGAGGCCGTGAGCTCCCGGCCCGTCTGGTGCGTCCACCCCTGTGGCCGATCCGCGAAGAGAGCGAGTAGGCTCGCAGCTCGGCAACTGGGCGGCCCATGTCGGTGCCATATAGTGGGTCGCACAACTGAATACGCCGTTTGAACCAGAGCGCCAGAGTCCCCGTTGGAAGCAGTCGGGGGGACGCCGGAGGAGCAACTCTCCCCGAGAAACTCTCAGGCCGACATACCGCTTTGGCGAGGCAACTCTGGAAAGCGGTCGCCCGTCGTCCGCACCGAAGGTGGAAGCCGTGCAGGTCGCGGCGAGGCTCTCAGGTCCAGTGACAGAGCGGGGAGGACGTCCGACCAGTTCCGCGTGACGGGCGGAACACGTGAGGAGATCCCCGTGAGCGAACAGCATCCCGGCAGCAGCCGATCCGAGGGACTCGAGCCTTTCGAGGACTTCCTACGACGCCACGTCGGGACCTCGGGCGAAGAGCAGGGGGAGATGCTCAAGGTCCTCGGCTATGAGACGCTCGATGCGCTCGTCGACGCGGCGCGTTCCCGGCAGCGTGCGCAGCCTGGGCACACTCGACCTTCCTCCGGCCGTGTCGGAGCATCAGGTCCTCGACGAGCTGCGGCGGCTCGCCGCCAGCAACACCCTGGCCGAACCGATGATCGGCCTCGGCTACTACGGCACCATCACACCGGGGGTCATCCGGCGCAACGTGCTGGAGAGCCCCGCTTGGTACACGGCCTATACCCCCTACCAGCCCGAGATCAGCCAGGGTCGCCTGGAGGCCCTCGTCAACTTCCAGACCATGGTGAGCGATCTGACCGGGCTCGACACGGCGAACGCCTCCCTCCTCGACGAGAGCACTGCGGTGGCCGAGGCCGTCACGCTGATGCGCCGTCGCTCCACCAGCGAATCGAATCGGGTGATCGTCGATGCCGACTGCCTCCCGCAGACGATCGCCGTGCTGGCGACCCGTCTGGGGCCGCTGGGGATCACCCTCGACGTGGTCGAGCTGGGTGCGGACGCACCCTCGGGCGACTACTTCGGCGTCGTGCAGCAGTATCCGGGGTGTTCGGGCTCCATCCGCGATTTCGAGGGACTGACGGCGGAGGCGCACGCCAAGGGCGCGCTGGTGACCGTGGCCACGGACCTGTTGGCCCTGACGCTCCTGAAACCACCGGGGGAGTGGGGCGCCGACGTCGCCGTCGGGTCCTCCCAGCGATTCGGCGTGCCCCTCTGGTATGGCGGTCCGCATGCGGCCTTCATGGCCGTCAAGGGCGGACTGGAGCGCGATTTGCCGGGCCGGCTCGTGGGAGTCTCGATCGACGCGGAGGACCGCCCCGCCTATCGGCTGGCGCTGCAGACCCGTGAACAGCACATCCGCCGAGAGAAGGCGACGTCGAACATCTGCACCGCACAGGTCCTGCTGGCGGTGGTGGCCTCCATGTACGCGGTGTACCACGGCGCCGAGGGGTTGCGCGGCATCGCCCGCCGCGTCCACCGCAGTGCCGGCGCCGTGGCCGCCGCGCTGCAGCAGGGAGGCTTCAACCTCGTCCACCGGGAGTTCTTCGACACGCTGGTCGTCGAAGCCCATGGTCGGGCGGTGGCGATCGTGGACGATGCCGGTGCGCGCGGCGTACTCCTTCGCCTGGTCGACGACGATCACGTGGGGATCTCGTGCGGTGAGACGACCACCACCGCCCACATCGACGCCGTGCTCGAAGCCTTCGGGATCGACGGCGGGGAAGCGAATCCCGACACCGCCCTGCCCGAAGCGCTCCTGCGCCGCGGCCCGATTCTCAGCCATCCCGTCTTCTTGGAGCACCGCTCCGAGACGGCGATGCTCCGCTACCTGCGCCGCCTGTCGGACCGGGACTTCGCACTCGATCGCGGCATGATCCCGCTGGGGTCGTGCACCATGAAGTTGAACGCGACGGCCGAAATGGAGCCCGTCGGCCTGCCGGGGTTCGCCGACGTCCATCCGTTCGCGCCGCTCGAGAGTACGCCGGGCTATCTGTCGCTCATCGACGAACTGGAGGAATGGCTCGCCCGGGTCACGGGCTACGCCAAGGTGTCGGTCCAGCCCAACGCGGGAAGCCAGGGCGAGTTGGCCGGGCTGCTCGCTATCGCCGCCTATCACCGATCACGGGGCGAGGGTGGACGCAACGTCTGCCTCATCCCATCGAGCGCGCACGGGACGAACGCGGCCTCGGCCGTCATGGCGGGCATGCGCGTCGTGGTGGTCGCCGCGCTGCGTGACGGCACGGTCGATCTCGACGACCTCCGCCGTAAATGCGAGGAGCATGACGAAAGCCTGGCCGCCATCATGGTGACGTACCCGTCGACGCACGGTGTCTACGAGGAGGGGATCAGCGACATGTGTGCGCTGGTCCACCAGCACGGTGGCCAGGTCTACATCGACGGGGCGAACCTGAACGCGCTCGTCGGGTTGGCGGAGCCGGGGCAGTTCGGGGGTGACGTCTCCCACCTGAATCTGCACAAGACGTTCTGTATTCCCCACGGCGGGGGCGGACCCGGCGTCGGCCCGGTCGCGGTGGCCGAGCACCTCGTGCCCTTCCTCCCGTCGCATCCACTGCACCCGCGGCCCGCGCACCGTGTGGGGATCGGTCCGGTCAGCGCGGCGCCTTTCGGCAGCGCCGGGATCCTGTCCATCAGCTGGGCTTACATCCGGATGTTGTCCGGGGACGGGCTGACCCATGCCACCAAGTCAGCCGTGTTGGCCGCCAACTACGTGGCGGCGCGCCTGGCACCGTCCTTCCCGATCCTCTACACGGGAAAGCACGACCTGGTGGCCCACGAGTGCATCCTCGATCTGCGGGGCCTGACGAAGGCGACCGGCGTCACGGTCGACGATGTCGCCAAACGTCTCATCGACTACGGCTTCCACGCGCCAACTGTGAGCTTCCCCGTGGCAGGCACGCTGATGGTGGAGCCGACTGAGAGCGAGGACCTGGCCGAGCTCGACCGCTTCTGTGACGCCATGGTTGCCATCCGGAGCGAGATCGACGAGGTGGCGTCGGGCCGCTGGGCCGCGGCAGACAGTCCGCTGCGCGGGGCGCCGCACACCGCCGCGACGCTCGTCTCGGCATGGGAGCGGGCGTATGACCGTCAGACCGCGGTCTTCCCGTCGGGGCAGACAGCCGGCAAGTACTGGCCGCCGGTGGCCCGGATCAACCAGGCCTACGGAGACCGCAACCTCATGTGCACGTGCCCACCGCCCGAGGCCTTCGCCGACTGACGGACGCGGGTTCTCCCTTCGGGCGGGGTCTCGTGGACGACCGGATCCACCGAGGGCGGCGTGCCGACGGCCAATCGAAGGAACGGCCGAGCCTCTTCCCGTCGAACAGGGTGGCTCCTCGGCCGTGACCTCTGGCGGCGGAGCAGGTACCCAGTGACCGACCCCGCCTGAAGGAGGGTGGCATGTGCGTCCGACCTCGTCTCAGTGCGCTACGCGAGGGCCATGAGCCCGATGCCGGCCGCGGCGGCACCGAGGCAGACGACGAGCCCACCCACCGTGTAGACCACCGCGCGGGTCCGGTGGCCGATGTGGAGCAGGTGAATCGTCTCCCAGCTCGCGGTCGACCAGGTCGTGTACCCGCCGCACAGCCCGACTCCGACGACCGCGAGCGTGCGGGATCCGAGGCCGTGGTAGAGGGACAGACCGGTCAGGACCCCGAGGACGAGGGAACCCGACGCGTTGACCAGCATGGTGCCGAGGGGCAGTGGGTCGACCTGCCTCAGCCCGACATGGTGGATCAGCAGGGCGCGCAGGACGGCGCCCACGCCGCCCGCCAGGGCCACCACCAGCGCGAGGCCGAGAGTGGGGGAGGAGGCGCTCACGCCGGCACCATGCGTCGTCCCAGGGCATGGCCCGCCACGACGAGGGCCAGCCCACCGGCGACGGTGGCGGCGAGGTAGGCCACGCAGTTGGCCACGTCACCGTCCTTGGCCAGCAGCGTGGCCTCGACAGCCAGGGTGGAGTACGTCGTCCATCCCCCCAGGAAGCCGACCACGAGGAGGGGGCGCACCAGTGGGGCCCGGTGGGCAACCTGCGCGGTGATCGGCACGAGCACGCCGATCGCCAGGGATCCGGACAAGTTGATCGTCAAGGTGACCCACGGGAAGTGGCCCTGAGCGACCGGGTGATGAACCTCCAAGAGGTAGCGGGCGACCGTGCCGAACGCGCCACCGATGAAGATGGCGACCAGGGTGGCGCCGGACAGTTCCAGGAGGGGGACGACCGGCTCCTCCAGGAGGTCGACCTCCTCTACTGCCGCGTTCGGAGTCGTGTTGCTGCGGGTCTTCGTCCATGGCCCGGCCCTCCTGTGCCGTCGCTCAGGAGCCATCAGCCATGTCCATGCGGCGGTTCGGGGCGGTGCCCCCCGGCGGGACCCATCGCCGGTCGTCGCCCGACGATCGTAGCCACTCCCGCCGGCCAGGCCGGGGCTGCCGCTCAGTCGAGGCGTGGACCCGGGGCGCGGCGGAACTCGAAGGGCTCGCTTTCCCGTCCGGCGACGACGTACCAGCATTGGCCCGTCGACTCGGCATCGAGGATGCGCTGGAAGGCTCCCACGACGTCGGCCACATCGATGATGGGGAACCCCATGTCGAGGAGCGTCTGCTCGGAACCCTTGATGATGTTGGTGTAGGCGAACGACGGGCACAACGCATGGACGCGTATCCCGTCGGGCTCGTAGACCTGACCCAGCGAACGCGCCAGGCCGACCACGGCGTGCTTGTTTGCCGCATATATCGGGTCGAACGGAGCGGCCACCAGACCGGCCATGGACGCCGTGGCTACGATCGTCCCTCCGCCGCTCGCCTTGATGGCGAGTCGGGCTGCCGCGATGCCGTAGACGACGCCGTCGAGGTTGATGGCCATCGATCGCCGGTAGGCCTCCGGGTCAAAGTCGTCACCCATGCCGCACCAGGAGGTGACGCCGGCGTTGAGGTGCGCGATATGGAGCCCGCCGAACGCCTCGACCGCGAGGGCAACAGCGGCCGTGCTCGCGGCGGGGTCGGTGACGTCGGTCTGGATGAACCGACCCCGGAGCTCCTCGGCGACCGAGTGTCCCCGCGCCACGTCGATGTCGGCGATCACCACGTGGGCACCACGGCCGGCCAAGTGCCGGGCGACGCCCTCACCGATGCCGTTGCTCCCTCCCGTGATCAGGGCGACCTTGCCGTCGACGTCGAGTGTCATGCCTCGATCGTAGGGGAACGCGCCCGCTCAGCCGAGGAGAAGGGAGGGGAGCGGTTGGGCGTGCACGATGCTGAGGTGTTGAATCGGCCGGGTCATGGCGACGTAGAGCAGCCGGAGCCCCCGGTGATCGGCGCCCGCGATGGCGGTCGGTTCGACCACGACCACCGCATCGAACTCCAGACCCTTGGCGGCGCGGGCCGGGACGATCGTGACCGGCCGCGTCATGGCGTCGCGTTCGAGCACCCCGACCCCGGTGTGTCGCCGCGCGAGCCGGGTGACCTCGGGCACCAGGTCCTCGGGGACGATGACGGCCACCAACGCGTGGTCCTCGGTCAGCGCAGCGGCCTCTTCCAAGGCACGGGCCGCCAGTTCGTGCTCGCGCACCAGCCGGATGGTGGGGTCGGTGCGACCTGCGCGTATCGATGAGGTTCGCTGGACGCCGGGGGCGGCGACGGGCAGCAGCCGGGAGGCAAAGTCCAGCACGCGGCCCGGTGCGCGGTAGCCGAGTGTCAGCTCGTCGTGATGCTGGGGGGCCGCTTCAGGCAGGTGAGCTCGAACCTCGTCCCAGTTCGCGTAGGTCCACGGGCCTGTGGCCTGGGCCAGATCGCCGAGCACGGTGATCGATCCCGACGGCGAGCGCCGGGCGATCATGCGGAACTGCATCGGCGTCAGATCCTGGGCCTCGTCCACCACGATGTGCCCGTATGCGCGGCTGCGCCCTCCGATGAGGAACGCCGCCTCGTCGAGCAGAGCAAGGTCGTCGACACCCCACGCGGTGGACGCGACCGTGGTGGCCCGGGCCCGGAGCAGCGAGGGCCACTCGTTCGGGGAGAACAATCCGGAGGCGTACCGCTCCAGTTGCCCACGCGACGAGAGCAGGTCGCGCACCAGGGTGGTGGGGGAGACCGTGGGCCACAGCGTGTCCAGAAGCGCTCCGAACTCCTCCGACGCCGTGAGCTCGCCCTCGAACCAGGCTTCGTCGGCCCCGAGTCGGCCCGAGGAGCGGAACGCCGCTCGCGCCTCGCTGACCAGCCGCGATCGCAGCGCGAGCCGGCCGGACTTGTAGGGCGCAGGCCGGGCGACGATGGAGGCGACGAGGTCGTTGACCCGTTCCCGGCCCACGGTCGCCCGAGCGAAGCGCACGCGCAAGCTGATGTCCTCTTCCAGGGGCTGGCGCCGGCCTGCGAGGGCGCGACGGAGGAGCTCACCCATCCGGGCGTCTCCCTTGATCCGCCGGACCTCCATGGGCTCCTCGACGCGCACCTTTGCCTTGGGGGCGATGTCACCGATGGTGGTCTGGACCACGGCCTCTTCGCCGAGCGCGGGCAGGACCTGCGCGATGTACCGAAGGAAAGCCCGGCTCGGGCCGAGCACCAGGACACCGTCACGACTCAGGGTCGGGTGGTTGTAGAGGAGAAAGGCCGCACGGTGCAGCCCGACCGCCGTCTTGCCCGTGCCCGGTCCCCCCTGCACGGTGAGGAGCTCACCGAGGGGGGCGCGGATGATCTCGTCCTGTTCGGCCTGAATGGTGGCGACGATGTCGAGCATCTCGCCCGTGCGGGCGCGCTCGAGCTCGGCCAGCAGGGCATCACCGCCACGCAGCCGGGTGGTGGCCTCGTCTCCAGCGCACACCAAAAAGGTCGTCGGCCACGGCGAGAACCGAGCCGCGGTCGACCATGATCTGGCGGCGCCGGCTCAGCCCCAGGGCGTCCTTGGCACTGGCCCGATAGAAGGGGACGGCCACCGGGGCCCGCCAGTCGATCACCACCGGTTCGGAGCGGGCATCCTCGACGTGGCGACGGCCGATACGCCAGGTGGGGCCATCCTCCTCGTCGATGCGCCCGAATAGAAGGGGCCGTGGGCTGTCGGCCAGGAGAGCCACCCGCCGCGACAGCGCGGCCACGTAGTCCAGGTCCGGATTCCCGGCGGCGTTCAGGTCCTGCAGGAGCCGCTCGGCCCGCTGCCGCATGGCGGCCAGCGATGCGAGCGCATGGTCCAGCGCGGACTGCTCAGCCGCAACCTCGGGATCGGACGGGGGAGTGGTCACGCTCTTTGGGGACCCGACTCCGGCAAATCACGCGCAAACGCGACCGCGCAAAAGTCCCCGGACATTCCGGGGACACTACCTGATTTTCACCTAGTAAACAAGCCCTTCAGCTGGGACTTCGCCTTCTCATCCGCCTGACCTTTGAACCTTTAACCGAGGGGCCTTACTGGCCGTCACTTTAGCCAATTCCCATCTCTAAATCAATACCTTTTTCGAACGTGCTTGACGGATCAGCCACGCGCATCCGTTTGCCGGCCGGCGATGACACCGGTGGACGTCCCGGACCAGGGTCCATGGCCCGGGCGACGCGGCCACCCGTCAAGTGGCGCTGTGAACCTCTCGTGGCACGACCACGACGCGACGTAGTGGGCCACGGTCGCCTTGTGCGACTTCACCGGCCGTCCAACATCCGAACTGGCGTGACGACGAGTTCGGGAAACCGCTGGACGACACGTAGATCTCGCCTCGTCGAAACCAGCTGTCATTCCGGGACACCGGACGCATCTCTGGGACCCGCTCCACACTCAGTGGCGCCGTCGGAGGAGTGGTCGTCACCACCCAGCCGTCAGACCTCTCCTCGAATTTCAGCGTGACTTAACATAATGAACATTATCGGCGGCTCATCACGAACGGGGGGACGGGCACGGACCAGTGACCTGGGACGCCGGGCCTGACTTTCCGCTGGAGGAAGCCAACCCCGGGCGGGCGGGAAACGAAGGAGAACCGAGTGCGGCGCGCGGACACCGATCGGCCAGCTCGACGTGGAATGAACTGAGCCGTCAGGTCGAACCTTGCCCTCCTAGGCCCGCCCTCCCCCGGTCCCGGTCCCGCAGGACGGCCGTGGCCCCGGTGGTGCCGGGCTCGCCGATCGACTGCCGGCAGCGATGCAGCCGAGCGGCTCCTCCCGGGGCGAACGGACTTCGGAGGCCCGCCGCCCCGGTGGTGCCGGGGCAGCCCTCCATCGGGAGTGGGGGGTGAAGGCGTGGACAGCTGTCCGCCGTTGATCGTGCACCGCCCGCTATGGAGGCCATTGTGGGCCAGCTGGTGAGATTCTTGGAGTCCCAGACGAGCCTGTAGAGCCCTGAGCTGGACCTTTAGGTAGGATTTAGGGAGAACCCTAAGCGGGCTCACAGCTGGAATTCGGCTTACTGTGAAATCAACGGTCTGAACTGGGCCCATGGCGAAAACTGGAGCGATCGAGGCGCCGGAGAACCCTGTGGAATCGGAGAGCCCGGTGGATCTGACTGAGGAACTCCCGCTCGACGACGAGAACGTGCTCGCGGACGAACCGCGCTCGGTCTGGCGACGGTACCGCTGGCTCATCATCGGAGTCGTGGTCGTCCTGATCGCCGGCGCGGTGGGACTCAGCCTGTGGCTCACAAGCGGGCTCGTCATCGCCGACGGGTCTGACCGTGACGACGGCCACGGTGAGCGCGACGACGGGCACCATCCAGCAGACAGTGGCCAGTTCCGGGACACTCGAGCCGGCGAGCCAGTCCAACCTGAATTTCGCCGTCCCTGGCACGGTGAACGCCGTCAACGTCAAGGCCGGCCAGACCGTGACCGCCGGGCAGGTGCTGGCCACAGTGGATACCACCGCCCTCACCGACGACGTGAACGCGGCGCAGGCCCAACTCACCGCAGCGCAGGATCGCCTCTCCAGCGACGAGTCCTCCAGCGCGTCGACGAGCACGATCGATTCCGACGAGGCGTCGGTGACATCGGCCGAGTCCTCGTTGTCCACGGCGCAGACGAACCTCAACGATGCTTCCCTGACCTCGACCATCGCGGGCACGGTGGCCTCGGTCGACCTCACGGTCGGCCAGCAGGTCAGCGCGACCGGGTCGGGCTCCGACGGGAGCGGCGACAGCGGTGCCGCTGCGAGCGATGCCAGCGCCGCGGCGTCCAGTGACACCGGCTCCACCGGATCCGGCTCGTCGAGTGGCCAGATTGTGGTGATCGGCACCGACTCCTACATCGTCAATGCCACGGTTGACGACACCGAAATCGGTGAGATCGCCGACGGCGACCAGGTTGACATCACGCCGACGGGCGACACCACCCCCGTCTACGGCACAGTCGGATCGATCAGCCTCGTCGGGAGCGAGAGTTCCGACGTCACCACCTTCCCGGTCGTGATCGACGTGACCGGCAACCCGACCGGCCTCTACGCCGGTGCGACCGCCGACGTCAGCATCATCGTCAAGCAGCTGAACGACGTCACCGAAGTGCCCACCGGAGCGATCTCCTACGGGACCAATGGCCAAGCCACCGTGACGAAGGTGGTCAACGGGAGCCACGTCGTCACCGACGTCACCGTCGGCGCCGCCCAAAGCGGCGAGACGCAGATCACCAGCGGGGTCAAGGCCGGAGACAAGGTCCTCGAGCGTGAGATCAGCTTCAAAGCGCCCGGAGGCGGCATCGGTGGCCTCTTGGGTGGTGGTGGGACGACCCGTACCTTCGGGGGCGGCGGCGCCGGTGGCTTCGGCGGCTTCGGCGGCGCCGGCGGTGGGTTCCCCGCCGGCGGCACCTTCTCCGGGGGCGGAGCCGGCGGATGACCGTCACTCCCCCGCAGGGGACTCCCCCCGTCCGGGACACGGTGATCGAGTTGGAGCGGGTGACCAAGGTCTACCGAACCGGCACCATCAGCGTGGCCGCGCTGCGCGGCGTCAGCCTGTCCATCGATCAGGGCGAGTACGTCGCCGTCATTGGGCCTTCGGGCTCGGGCAAGTCGACGCTCATGCACATCCTCGGGTGCCTCGATATCCCCAGCTCCGGTCGCTACCGCCTGGCCGGCGAGGACGTCAGCCACATGAGCGAGGCCGCGTTGGCCGAGGTGCGGAACCGGCGTATCGGCTTCGTCTTCCAACAGTTCAACCTGTTGCCGTCCATGACGGCCTGGCAGAACGTCGAGCTTCCGATGGTCTACGCCGGCGTCATCCGCTCCGAACGCAAGGAGCGAGCGATGGAGGCACTCGGACGCGTCGGTCTGGCTGGCCGCGTCAACCACCGGCCCGGCGAGCTCTCCGGCGGACAGCAACAGCGGGTCGCCGTGGCGAGGGCTCTGGTCACCGAGCCGGACCTGATCCTGGCGGACGAGCCCACCGGCAACCTTGACTCGAAGTCTGCGGCCGACGTCCTGCGCCTGATGGGCGAGTTGCACGAGGCCGGTCGCACGCTCGTCCTCATCACGCACGACGTCGAGGTGGCGTCCGCCGCCGGCCGCGTGGTGGGCATCCGTGACGGCCTGCTGACTGAGAACGACACCCGCTACCTGGAGAGTGTCCGTTGAGCTGGCTCGAGACCATCCGCACCGGCGTGAATGGGGTACGCAGCCACCGGCTGCGCTCCTTTTTGACCGTCCTCGGCATCCTGATCGGCATTGCCGGCGTGATCATCGCCGTGGGCCTGGGCGAGGGCGCCTCGGGCCAGGTGACCTCGGAGATCAACTCCCTGGGCTCGAACGTCCTGACCATCACACCGGGCAGCTCGACCTCGACCTCGGGCATCCGTGAGGCACTGGGTTCGGCCTCCACCCTGACCATGTCCGACGTGTCGGCGCTGGCCTCCCCCATCGATGCCCCCGACATCAAGGCGGTGGCCGGGATCACGTCGTCCTCCGAGGTGCTGACGGCCGGGAGCGAGACGGCGACCACCACCGTGCAGGGGACGACACCGTCGTGGCTCTCCGTGCGGGGCCGCACGGTCGCCCAGGGCCGCTTCCTCGACAACCAAGATGTCCAGGGCCACGCCGCGGTCGTTGTCCTGGGCGAGACGACCGCGTCGGAGCTCTTCAGTCGCGGCGACCCCGTCGGCCAGACCGTGGATGTCAACGACGTGCCGCTCACCGTCGTTGGGCGTGCTCACGTCCACCGGATCGTCCACGTCGTCGTCGACCACCACGGACCCCGACGACACCGCGATCATCCCCATCACGACGGGGGCCGAGCGCATCTTCGGTGGAACCTCACGCAACTCGGTCAGCTCCATCGCCGTGCAGGCACGTTCGTCGGCGGATCTGACAGGGGCCTACCAGGAGGCGGACCACCTCCTTCTGCAGCTGCACGGCATCAGCGACGCCGCCGATGCGGACTTCACCATCACCTCGCAGGCGTCTCTCATCGCCGCCAACACCTCGGTGGACCACACACTGACCATCCTGTTGGGTGGGATCGCCGCCATCTCGCTCATCGTGGGTGGCATCGGCGTCATGAACATCATGCTGGTGTCGGTCACCGAGCGCGTCCGTGAGATCGGCCTGCGCAAGGCGCTCGGCGCCACCCCGCGGGTCATCCGCCGTCAGTTCCTGGTGGAGGCGTCGGTGCTCGGCCTGGTGGGCGGATTGTTGGGCGTGCTGGCCGGGCTCCTGGGCGTGGTCTGGCTCCCCGGGCTCATCGGGGACCCCATTTCGTCCAGCCCGACGGCCGCCGTCGGGGCCCTGGCCATTGCCCTGGCCATCGGCGTCCTCTTCGGCGTCTATCCCGCCAGCCGGGCGGCCACCCTCGCTCCCATCGACGCCCTCCGCAGCGAGTGAGACGCGCCACATGTCACGACACACGGTCACCGATCAGAGAACAGAAGAAGAGAGAGAAAGAGGAATCAGGACGATGCAGTCACTGACCAGCCGGAGCAGCAGCCGTCGGCACTTCATGCGTATCGCCGGTACGGGCGCGACGGCTCTGCTTGGCCGCGACCGCCGTGGCCACGGCAGCGGGCGCCGCCACACCGGCCAATGCCCCCACCGGGGCCACGGGCAGCGTGGCCGCGCTCAACGGATCGAGCATGGAGGTCCAGAGCCAGAGCTCCGGGCAGACCACGGTGAACTGGACGCCGTCCACCTCGTTCTCGAAGTCGGTGACCGAGTCGGTCAGCCGCGCTGGCCAGTGGTGATTGCGTCACGGTCAGCGGGACGCAATCCAAGAGCTCCAAGACGACCATCGCGGCGCGCTCGATCACGGTGAGCACCGCGACTTCGTCAGGCTCGTGCACCGGCGTCGGTACCCGCAGCGCATCCGGGGGAGCCGGCGCGGGCGCGGGCGGCGCTTTCCGGTTCGGGAGCGGTGGGCCGGGCGGGGCCGCCCCCGAGGGCGGGACGCGGCCGAGCTTCAGCGGCAGTGGATCGTCCAACTTTCGCAAGGAATTGGCCAACCTGGCCATCGCGTCGGGCAAGGTGACGGGTGTCAGCGGCTCCACTCTCACGGTGTCGGGTATCACCATCAGCGCGGGGCAATTCGCCCGTCCCTCGAGCAAGTCGGCTTCGAAGAGTACGAAGAAGCCCACCGTGCCGAAGGCCAAGACAGAGACGCTGAAGATCACGACGTCGAGTTCGACCACGGTGGGTTCCACCCAGACGGCTGCGTCGACTGACCTCGCCGTCGGCGACTGCGTCAGTGCCTTCGGCCCGGCAGCCACGAACGGCGCGGTGACGGCAACCACCGTCCGGATCACCGCGACGAGCGGCACCTGCAGCAGCGGGTTCGGTCGATTCGGTGGTGGCGGCGGCTTCGGCGGTGGCGGCGGCTTCGGCGGTGGCGGCGGTGCCGGTGCCTAAGTCGGGTCCACGTTCGGGCTGGGGCCGGGCCGGCCACCGGCGTGCCGTCCTGATCGGCGGCATCGTCGCCGTGGTCGTGCTCGGAGGCGGCGTGGCCGCCTGGGCCACGGTCGGCAACGGCGCTGCCGGGTACCGGATGGCCTCCGTGACCCGTGCCGACATCGGGACCACCCTCGATGTCGTGGGCAACGTGGAGCCGGTCAGCGACGCCGCGGCCGCCTTCCAGGTGGCCGGGCAGGTCGCCACAGTCACGGTGGCTCCCGGGCAGGACGTCACGGCGGGACAGAGCCTGGGCACGCTCGACACCACCGCGCTGAGCGAGTCCGTTTCGTCCGCGCAGTCCACCGTGGCCGCGGACGAAGCCAAGTTGGTCGAAGACGAGGAGAGTCAGTCGAGCTCCGCCACTCCCTCCTCCTCCTCCGCCACTCCCTCTTCCTCGTCGACGGCCGGAAAGACCCAGACTTCGACTCCGTCCTCGCCCACCACGACGACGACCGCGCCGTCCCGCGGCACCGGCACATCGGGAGGCCAGAACGCCACGGTCACGGCAGACCAGGCGACGTTGACCGCGGACGAGGCGACCTTGTCCACCGACCAGAACAAAGAGGCGGCTGACCTGACCCAAGCCCAGAGCGACTGCACCAGCGCGAACACGAGCACCACGACCGGCCAGGCCGCGTGTGAGGCGGCGCTCCAGACGGTCTCCACCGACGAGCAACAGGTGTCGAAGGACCAAGCCACCGTGTCGAAGGACGAGACCGCGCTGGGTCAGGCGCTCGATGCCGAGTCCTCGGGCGGCAGTTCGCCGACGACCGGGACCACCAGCGGGTCCTCTCCCACCCAGGGCAGCCACGCTGTCACCGGCGACACAGGCAATACCGGCACCGGGACCGGCACGGGGTCCACCGGGATCGGCACGGGGTCCACCGGGACCGGCACGGGGTCCACCGGGACCGGCACGGGGTCGTCCGGCGCGGACGCCGACACGCCCGAGCAGATTGCCTCGGACCAGGCCTCCATCGACTCGGCCGAGGCCGACCTCACCAACGCCGAGCAGTCGCTCAACGAGACCACACTGAACAGCCCGATCACCGGCACGGTGGTCTCGGTCGACATCGCGGTGGGCGACACGGTCAGCGCCGACTCCAGCACCGAGATCATCACCATCATCGGCACGAAGTCCTACGAGGTCCAGGGCACCCTGGACAGCTCGCAGGTGTCTTCGGTCAAAGTCGGTCAGAGCGCCACGGTGCAGGTCGACGGCACCGACGGCTCACTGGACGGTACCGTCTCCCAGGTCGGTCCCGTCCAATCGAGCGATGGCGAGTACTCCTACCCCGTCGTGGTCGCCCTGCCCGCCACCGACGAGGCGCTTTTCAGCGGCTCGACGGCCAACGTCGTGATCGACACCGGGTCGGTGTCCAACGTGGTGGCCGTACCCACGTCGGCCGTCGAGACGACGGGCGCGAACTCCTACGTCCTCGAGCTCGACAAGGGTGTGTTGACCAGAAAGGTCATCAAGGTCGGCATGGTCGGTGAGACCTACACCCAGGTGCTCTCCGGCCTCAGCGACGGCCAGAGCGTCATCTTGGCCGACTACGCCGAGGCCGTCCCCTCGTCCAACACCGACCTCACCAACGCCCTGGGCGGCGGCGGATTCGGTGGCGCCGGAGGGTTCTTCGGCGGAACCGGCGGCGGGACCTTCCGCGCTCGTATCGGCGGGGCCGGCGGACTCGGGGGCGCCAGCTTGGGCGGGTGAGCCCGCTGGGCCCGGCCACCCCGCGCACGCTTGGTACGGTGGCGACGTGGCAGCGATCCGCCTGGACCAGGTGAATCTCGTCGTGCGCGACGTTGCCGCCAGCCGCGCCTTCTACTCCCGTCTCGGTCTCGACTTCGGCGCCGAGCCCGACCCGGTCTGGGATGCGCACCATGTCTCCGCCCGGCACGGCGACACGACTCCCCTCGACGTGGATCTCGACAGCACGAGCTTCGCGGCGCAGTGGAACGAGGGTTGGCCCGGTGGCAGCGGCGCGATCCTCGGGTTCAAGGTGGACACCCGGGACGAGGTCGACGCGGTCGTTGCGGCGCTGGCCGCCGACGGCGTTTCCGTGCAGCAGAACCCCTACGACGCCTTCTGGGGCGCCCGCTACGCCGTGGTCAGTGATCCCGACGGCAACGGGGTCGGCATCATGAGCCCGGTCGACCCGGCCTTCCGCCGAGACCAACCTCCCCCCACGTGAGCACCCCTCTCAACGAGGCCATCGACGTCGTGGTCGAGATCCCGACGGGCAGCCGGAACAAGTACGAGTACGACCACGAGAAGCATGTGATCCGGTTGGACCGCCGCCTCTTCACCGCCACCACCTATCCGGCGGACTACGGATTCGTCCCCGACACCCTGGCCGGCGACGGTGACCCGCTCGACGCCCTCGTGCTGGTGGCCGATCCCACCTTCCCTGGTTGTCTGCTCCGGGTGCGGATCCTGGGGGTATTTTCCATGCGCGACGAGAAGGGGGTGGACGCCAAGCTGATCTGCGTCCTCGAGCACGACCCCCAGTGGGACGGCGCCCACGACATCGGCGACGTGCCGGAGCACCTGCGCAACGAGATCGCCCATTTCTTCAGCATCTACAAGGACCTCGAGCCCGAGAAATCGACCGAGGTACAGGGATTCGAGAACCGGACCGCCGCACTGGCCGAACTCGAGTCGTGCCAGATCGCCTACCGTGCGACCCACACGTAACAGAGAGGGAGGGACGACCGTGCCGTTTCCACGTGACGAGGTGCAGGCGACCGTGGAGCGCTACCACGAGCTGCGCCGGCGGATCGACGAGGGGCTCGAACCGGACGCCTTCGGCGTCCTGGCCGACTTCTACACCGAGGATGCGGTCTACATCGACGGCGCATGGGGTCGCCTCGAAGGCCGCGACACCATCGCGCGCTGGCTCGTCGACTCCATGCTGGGCATGGAGGACTGGAAGTTCCCCATTGAGTTCACGGCGATCGAGGGCAACGACGTCGTGGTCAAGTGGACCCAGATCATGCCGAGGACGAGGCCGGACGGGACGCCGTACCGGCAGTCGGGCTACTCGCGTCTCATCTACGCGGGCGACGGGAAATTCTCCTACGAGGAGGACACCTACAACATGGCCCACGTGCTCGAGGACATCGAGGCCAGCGGCTGGACCCCGAACGGTTCCATGAACGTTCCGCCGGCCCACCCGGACCGGAACTTCGACATCCCGTCGGGCGCCGCCGGCTGACGGACTAGGGCGTCCCCCCTGTACTGCCCGAGTTCCCGAAACCGGGGAATCCGCCCCCGCCGAACGGGTTCGTCGTCCCACCGCTCGACTGCTGTTGCTGTTCTTCGGCCTGGCTCCCCAGCGTGGCCGTGGTCGTCCGTTTGCTGTCTCCGACGTAGTACGTGATGGTCACGGACTGCCCCGCCTTGGAGCTCTGGATCACCTTCTGGAGGTCGTCGGACGACGTGATGGTCGTGCCGCCGATGTTCACGATGACGTCGCCCTGCACCAGGCCGGCCTTGTCCGCGGGCGACCCCGAGACCACGCTGAGGATCACGGCACCACTGGTGGGTGTGAAGCCGTACTGCTGGCGCAGCGCCGGCGTGAGTGTCGTGATGTCGACGCCCAGGTAGCCGCCGGCGTTCCCGGACTGGCCACCTTTCTCGAGCTCGGAGATGAGCGATTCGACCGAGGCAGCCGGGATGGCGAAGCCGATGTTCTGCGACGACGTCCCGTCGCTCGTCGTCCCCGCCACGGCCGTGTTCATGCCAATGACCTGGCCTGATGTGTCGATCAGGGGTCCGCCGGAGTTGCCGGGATTGATGGCGGCGTCGGTCTGGATCATGTTCTGGAGGGTCTCGGTCTGCGTGCCCTCTCCCCCGGCGGTCACGGAGCGCCCCAGCGCGGAGACGATGCCCTGCGTGACCGTGGGCGTGCCGGCGGCCAGCCCCAGCGCATTGCCGATGGCCACCACGGAGTCGCCCACGACGGCCTTGCTGGAATCCCCGAAGGTGATGGTAGGAAGGTTCGACGCGCCGTTGATCCTGAGCAACGCCATGTCCTTGGTCTGGTCGTATCCGACGAGCGTCGTGGGGAGTGCCTTGGTCTGGCCGTACTCGGTGACCGTGATGGAGCCGGTGTCGCCGCCCTCGCTGTAGAGCTCAATGACGTGGTTGTTGGTGATGACCTCACCGTCGGAGCTGATGATCATGCCCGTCCCCTCGTCCTCGTCGCCGTTCGACTTCACGTCGATGGAGACGACGGAGTGGATGACCTTGCTCACGAGCTCGGGGATGGTGACGTTGCCACTGAGAACGGCGGCACCGGGTGCCGCGCTGCTCTCGTGGATGGTGACGTTGGAACCGCCGGCGCCGTTGTTGTCGTTGTTCGCCAGGGCGGTCACACCGGCACCGATGCCACCGCCGACGAGGGCGGCCACGATGACCACGGGCAACCACGCCCGCATCTTGCCGGGCCTGCCGCGCCCCGGACCGGACCCGGAGGAGGTCCGGTCGGTGGACGGCGGGTAGGAGAACGGGACCGCGGTCGGTGTCACCGGCGTGGCCGGGCCGGTGTCGTACCCCGACGGTGGCGACCACGAGCCGGGCGGTGGCGGGGGGGACGACGAGGCGGCACCGGGCGCAGGGAACGCGGGAGGGGTGGACGCGCCGGAGGTCTCCGCGCCCTCAGCGGGCCCGGGCGGTGCCCCAGCTGGCACCGGGGCCGTTCCTGCTCCCCCGACGGGCTGCGGCGTGGGCGTCTCCGTCGGCGCCTCGACGGTCGGCACGCCGGCTGCATCGGGTGTGCCGGCAGCGGGCTCGGACCCTGGCCCTGGCTGCTCGGTGTCCTCACTCATGTGGATCCTCCTGAAGGGGACATGGCTCGACCGCACCGCTCCTCGGTGGGTGTGGCTCGTCCCGGCAGTTCCCGCAGTCCAGCGGACGTCCTGCGCCATGTTATGGGATGACGATCGCGGACCGGCATCGGGCGAGGGGCGCCAGGCGAGGTAGCGTGTCCGCCGCATGTCCCGCCGGATTGACATCGAATTGACGAGCCAGACCGGCGACGGGTCATGGACCTGGCGCGCCGCCGGCGCGCGCCAGCCCAAGGGCACCGTCGAGGCGGCCCTGGTGCCACCCGGAGAGACGGTCGGTGCCGTGCTGCGGGCCGATGTCGAAGTCGGCCTTGAGGGCATCGAGATCCTGTCGCTCTCGACAGCGAAGCCGGCCCGCTCCCCCGAGAAGTCGGAAGGCCGGATCGAGGTCAAGGGCACCCCGAAGCGGGCACCCGACGTGTCGGTCATCCTGGCGCCGGGATCGGACAAGCGACGGCGCGATGACGACGGTGAGCGGCGCGACCGCCGTGGTGGTGGTCGCCGAGCGCCCGACGGGGAGGGGCGGCGCGACGAGCGCGGCGGCGATCGTGCGCGTGCGGGGAGCACCGGACCTCGTCGTCCGGGCGGTCGACGTCCCGGTGAGGGCGAAGGTCGCGCCGCTCGCGGCGAGCGCCCGGTGGCGCCCGCCTCCACCGTCCACCGCAACGACATGCTGGCGGCCCTCCGACCCGAGCAGATTCCCGTGGCCGAGCAGCTGTTGCGGGGCGGACTGCAGGCGGTCCGCCAGGCCATTGAGGCGCAGAACTCCTCGAACAAGGCCGCCGGAAAACCTCCGGTGGCCGCCGACGCGCTGCTGGGCATGGCTGACGAGCTGTTGCCGGTGGTGCGCCTGGCGGACTGGAAGGACCGTGCCTCGGTGGCCCAGACGACAGGGAAGGACTACCGGCTGCGTGAGCTCCGGGCCGTCGTGGCAGCCTCGCGCACGGTGAACCTCGACGAGGAGGGGCGTACGATGGCCAAGGCGCTCCAAGAGTCACTCGACCAGCGGACGACGGCCCTGCGGGAGGAGTGGCTCGCCCGCATTACGAACGCGCTCAACGACGGGCGGGTGCAACAGGCGGTCGAGGCCTCCATCCGTCCGCCCGAGCCCGGCACACGGTGCCCGGCCGAGCTGGCCGTTCGGCTGGCCGCGGCCGCCGGCGAGGCCATGACGGCCGACCTGGCACCCGAGGACTGGATGCGCCTCCTCGACGCGGTCGTGGCCTCTCCGGTGCGCCGCACGGTCAAGCCGACGGGCATCCCCGACGACGAGGTGGCGAAGCAGGCCGCGCGCAACGCCGCCGGTGCGGTTCCCGCCCTGGCCAAGCTGCTCGGGCTCCGCATCCCGCCGCCACCCCCGCGGCGCGTCAACACCGAGCGCCGGTTCAGTCCAACCGGCGGCTGAGGGTCAGGAGGCGGGCGGCGAACCCGGCCGCCTCCAGGCGCTGCTTGGTCGTCCGGTCCCCCGGGAGCGCCAGCGCGTCCACTCCGGCGCATCCTCGCTCGATGCACCAGGCGACCGCCGCCTCCATCAGGGCCGTGCCGACGCCCACGCCACGGGCGGCCGTCTCCACGTAGCAACACTCGATCAGGCCGTTGGTGAGGCCTCCGGCGCCCGTGGTGGCGGTGACGGCCAGGAGGCCGACGTCGAGGCCCTCGAACTCCCCCACCATCAGGAGGGCCACGTCTCCCGGCTGGGTCCATCGCTCGAGAAGCATGACGGTCGTGGCGTCACCGACGAGGGCTGCACCCCCCCGCATGGATTCGGCGGTCGTGAGGGCCTGAGAGAGCAGCCGCGTGCAAGCCTGTCGGTCCTCGGCACGGGCCGGTCGGGCCAGCTCCATCGGGTTATGAATCGGGCGGTCGGGCAGACCGCTCGTCGAGCAGCTGGCCGGCGCGGTTGAGGATCGTCCGACGATTGCGGGTGGATGCCTCGTAGCGCTGCACGGCGTGCAGCTCCTCGGAGCCCAGGCTCTCGAGCCGGCGGACCACCTGCGAGGCACTCAGCGTGTCGTAGTCGGCCAGCGCACCTCCGACGATGGCTGCGGCGCCTGGGTCCGGCGCCGGTCGTTGCGGGCCGGGCGGCGGCGGCGGCTCGGCACTGCCGCCGCCGGCAGCTTCGGTCTGCCGCGCACCGTTGCCGAGGAGCTCGTCCAAGCGTGCTGACAACTCGCGCTGCTTCTTGTTGACCACGAAGCGCCCCACGAACGAGCGCGTTGCCCAGCTGGAGTTCGAGTCGTCGCCGTCCTTCAGCGATCAGCTCTGGGAGCTCCTCGACTACCGACACCGCGACACCGACGGGATTCGTGACACACACATCGAGGGTCCGTCGGAGCGCGCCCTTGTCAGACCGCCCGCCATGAGGACCATCGTCCTCAGACACAATCCCGGCAGAGCATCTTCTTCTTGTCTGCCAGCTGGCTCGGATGCTTGACCAGGAAGCACGAACGGCACACGAACTCGTCTGGCTGCTTGGGCAGCACCCGCTCGTTGCCCTCGGCCTTGTCCTCCTGGTCGGTCGCTTCCTCGTCCTCGGGTTCGTCCTCGACGACCAGCCGCTCTTTGAGAATCACGTCGAGGCTGGCTTCGACGTCCTCGTCATCGGGCTCTTCCTCTTCTTCCTCCTCGTCGCCCTCGCCGGACTTCTCGACCACCGCCGCCGGGGACGGCGTCAGGATCTCGTCGACCTCGACGTCCTCCGCATCATCCTCGTCGTCGACGTCAACGTCGACGACGATGTCGTCATCGTCCTCGAGCGCGTCAACTTCGAGGTCGTCGAGAGCGACTGCGTCGTCGATGTCCACGTCGAGGTCATCGTCCTCGACAGCATCCACATCTTCTGTTTCGGGGGCCTCTGCCACCACTTCTTCGGCCTTGGCCTTCTTCTTAGTCGCCATTGTGCCGCGGGAGCATAGACGGTTCGAGAGACCGTTCAATCGTTGTGACGGAGATCCCCCGTCAGCTTCGGGGACCACGAAATCGGAAGGGCGGGGCGGGAGGGCCCTGGGGTCTTTGGCGCCATCTCACAGGCCTGGGTGGGCCAGGCAAGCGACACGTTCTCTACTCGACCCCCAGGGCCAACCACCGCCTCTCACAGCAGATCCCCACCTGTTCCTGCATCAGCGCTTTCCTCTTCCGCAGCGTCCTCAGGGGCGTCGGGGACTGCGCCGTACATTAGGCAAGTCTGGGGTGGGGTCGTCAAGGAGTATGAGGGTGCCTCCACCAGGGAGAACGTCGGTAGCTCCTGGTCAATGCGTTGCAGATTTTTCCGACCGCCGGCGCTCGGCCCTGCGCTCCGATTCGAGACGCTCGAGGTCGGTCGCACCGTGGTCGACGAAGGTCATCGTCTCGGCCAGCGCCCGGTGCCCGGCCACCTCGGCAATCGCCCGGTGCATCTGCTGGGCCACCCTCCGATAGGCGGGGTGACCCTGCGCCCCTGAGCGGAGCTCAATGAGGTGCATGGCCTCGCGCGCGTTGAACTGCATGACGTAACGGATGCGGTGCGCCAGCGCGACGACGTAGGAAGCCTGCTCCGGAAAGTCCGGCAGCAGGGAGCGGTAGAGCTCTTCAGCCCGTTCGATGGCTTCGTCGTAGCGCTCGGCCAGGCCCGCGTCGGCAACGAGTTCCGGCATGTCGTACCCGAGCGAGATACCGAGGCGCTGCCACTCCATCGTGAGCATCCGGTGGCGTTGCAGGTCGCGGAACGCGCCGTAGTCGGTGACGAGCTCGAAGCGATAGTCGGTGCGCTCGAAGGCGCGACCAGGCCGGTGACGGCGATTCCGCCGATCGCCCACGTACGCCGCCAACAGCGCCACCCGGTCCTGGTGAGCGAGGAGACGGACCTGGCGGGCCGCGTCCCGTTCACTGCATCCCAGGGAGGAAAAACATGCCGCGACCAGGACCTTCTCTTCCCCATCGGGATCGAAGTCGACCAGTGTGACCTCGGGCTCACCTTCGTCGGCACGCAGGGGCGAACCGAGTGGCTCGAGCTCCGGCCACAGGCGCGCCACCAGGCGGGACGTCCGATCCCGTGTCGACGACATGTAGTCGGACCATTCACCACCGCGTGCGGGGACGTCGACGCGTTGGAGGAACGACGGAATCACCTTGCGCAACTCGAACAGCATCATGTCCGCGTAGTGGCGCGCTTCGGGAAGCGGGTGCGCGCGCATGCGCAGCAACAGGTGCTCGTAGGACTGGCCGGTGCCGTAGATCCCTATGTTCGACAGTGATGCTGCGGGGAGGAGGCCGCGCAGCGCGTCGAGGGACTTGGCGCGGGTGGCCTGGCGGTAGACGAAGTCGCTGTCGCCGGCCTGCTGCGGAAAGCGCTCGGCGACCCATGCCTGCATCTGCGGCAGGAGGGCGCCGTACGTGTCGAACACGCGATCCATCTCTCCGACGAAGCGCGCCCCGTGGGACGAGTCGAGGATCTCAGGCGGGCGGAAGTAGCGGTACTGCCCGTTCTCGAGCCGCTGGTTGTAGGCGATGTAGCGCGTCGACTGCTCGAGGTAGGCCATGAGGCGTCCCCACTCGAGCACCTTCGAGAGCAGGTTGGAGGCCTGCTCGCAGGCGAGGTGCACACCCCCGAGTTGGGCGACCGAGTCGTCCCCGTATTCGACGAAGACTTTTTCGTAGAGCTGCTCCGCGCGCTCGAGTCCGACGGTGGCATCGACGGTGGCATCTCCCGAGATGTCGAGCTCCCCGACGAACTCGTCGAGGAAGAGCCGACGGAGGCTCTTGGGGGAGCGGGAGTAGCGGGCGAAGAGCGCTCCCTTGACGACTTCCGGCAGGTTGACCAGGGCAAATACCGGCTGATCCAGGTTGGTGACGTAGCGCCGGAGCACGGCTTCCTCGTCGGCGGTGAACCGCTCTTCGGAGTACGGGAACATGCCCGGGTAACCATAGAACGAGGGTGACGCGACGGTGGCGGATGGGCTCAGATGCCGGGCAGGCCCCCGGCAACGACGCCTCTCAGGACGAGATTGACGGCCTCGCGGGCGGCCGCGGCGACCTCGGTGTCGACCGCGGAGTGCGAGACCTGCTGCGCCAGATCGGCCACCGACTTCATGGTCCGCACGAAGTCACCCGGTGCGAGTTCCCCGACGTCGCGTGCGGCCACGCCGAGGGCCGTCGAGAACGATGCCCCCCTGGCCCAGGAGGCCACCGACGTCGCCAGGCCGGGCGCCGGCTGGCGGGTGCGGGGGACGAGGTGCATCTCTTCGATGGCACGGATGCGCTCCGCGAGAGCAGTGATGGTGTCGCAGCGCCAGGCCAGCTCAGACCGGCGCTTGTCGCCGAGTCGATCCTGCAGCGGGCGCCGCTGCTTCTCCCGCCTGGGACCGTGCTGGCCGGGGACGCGGCGCGCCCGGCGTGGCTCGAAGACGACGGCTGAGAGGACCCCCGCCAGCACAGCTGGCTCGGCGCCGGCGAGCACGTCGGCCCCGAGCGCCTCGGCGATCAGGAGGTCGGCCTCGTGGTAGATGCGACTAAGACGGAGGCCGGCGGCCGTCAGGCTCCACCCGTCCAGGTAGCCCGTTCGTTCCAGGACGGCGACCCGGCGGCCCAGCTGCTGCAACAGGAGATCCGGCGTGCGGGCCTGCCATTGGGCGAAGGAGCGTTGCAGCACCGCACCGGCCGTCTCGCGGTCGAACCGCGAAACGAGGTTGACCGCCAGGTTGTAGGTAGGCCGGAAGGCCGAGCGCAGGTCCGGCGGTGGGGCCGAGGCCACGCGGGCCGCCTCCGCGAAGGTGATCTCGCTCGACCAGGCCACGACGGCGTGGCCCTCCTCGTCGAGCCCCCGGCGCCCGGCTCGGCCCGTGAGCTGCAGGTACTCCCCCGATGTGAGGGTCGCCCGCCCCGCTCCGCCGTATTTGGTGAAGCGCTCAATGACGACGGAGCGGGCCGGCATGTTGATCCCGAGAGAGAGCGTCTCGGTGGCGAAGACGACCTTGAGGAGACCGGCCGCGAAGCATTCCTCCACCGTCTCGCGGAAGACCGGGACCAGCCCGGCATGGTGGGCCGCGACACCCCGCTCCAGACCTTCGAGCCACTCGTCGTAGCCGAGGACACGCAGATCGTCGTCGCTCAGTGGCTCCACCCGCCGATCGACGACCTGACGGATGGCGGAGCGCTCCGCGACGTCGGTCAGGCGGACGCCGTCGCGCACGACCTGATGGACCGCATCGTCGCAGGCGGCTCGGCTGAAGATGAAGACGATCGCCGGCAGCATCTCGCGCCGGCCCAGCTCCTCGACCATCTCGGTGCGCCGGGGCGCGCGGAACGGCAGGCGCGGACCCCTCCCTCGCCCCTGCCAATGGGCCGCCCGGATTCCTTGGGACGCCCTCCGCACCGCCTGGTCGATACGAAGTCCCTCGCCGCCCGGCTGCCCGTTGTCTTGCAGGAGTGGGCAGAGCAGGACTTCGTCGTCCTCCCGTCGGTAGACGGCGAAATGGTGCCGGAGAACGATGGGACGCTGCCGCTCGACGATCACCGCCGTGTCGCCGCGTACCGAACGCAGCCAACCTCCCAGTTCGTCGGCGTTGTTCACCGTGGCGGAGAGGCAGACGAAGCGAACCTCGGCCGGGCAGAGGACGAGGACCTCCTCCCACACGCCGCCCCGGTACGGGTCCTGAATGAAATGGACCTCGTCGAGCACCACCGTGTGCAGCCCTTCGAGGAGATCGGAACCGGCGAGCAGCATGTTGCGGAGAACCTCGGTGGTCATGACGACGACCGGCGCTCTCGGGCGCAAGGTGGTGTCACCGGTCAGCAGTCCGACGTGCTCTTCTCCGTAGGACGCGACCAGCTCTGCGTACTTCTGGTTCGAGAGCGCTTTTAGCGGCGTCGTGTAGAAGGCCTTGCCGCAGGCCGACAGGGCGCGGTGGACGGCGTACGCCGCCACCAGCGTCTTGCCCGACCCGGTCGGGGCGGACACCAGGACCGAATGCCCGGAGTCGAGCGAGTGGAAGGCCTCGTGCTGAAACTCGTCGAGGGCGAAGGGCAGGTCGGCCTCGAACTCCGCCGCCCCGGCCGTCTCCTGGACGGGCCACGGGAACGCGGTCAACGCCCGAGCAGCTTCCCGATGCCGATGGAGAGGAAGTAGAAGACGATGAGGGGGAGGGCGAGCGCGAACATGGAAAAGGGATCCGAGCTCGGCGTGAAGACGGCGGCGACCACCACAATGATGATGACCGCCCAGCGCCATGAGCGGAGCAGGCGCGCCGGAGTCACGACACGCGCAAGCTCGAGCGAGACGAGGACGACCGGGAACTCGAAGGTCAGACCGAAGATCGTCATCATGAGGATGATGAGGCCGAGATACGGGATCGGGTCGTAGATCGCCTGCAGGTTCGGGCCGCCGACGGACTTCAACCAGCCCAGCGCGTGCGGCAGGGTGATGTATGCCGTCAGGGCCCCGAAGAGGAAGAGCGCGAAGGCGCTCAGCACGAAGGGGATGGCGTAGCGGCGCTCGGTCGCCTTGAGGCCGGGAGTCACGAAGCGCCAGATCTGGAAGAGGATCACCGGGGACGAGAGGACGAGACCACCGAAGAGTGCGATCTTCACCCGCAGCGAAAGTCCGTCGAGCGGCGAGGTCACAAAGAGGTTGCAGCTGCCGTTCGACGCGATAAGGAGCGACGAGGTCCCCGGGCTCGTGTGGTGCCTGGTCGATGCCTCCACGGTGCAGAGCGGGTGCAGCAGGAAATTCAGGATCGGCTGGTAGGCGACGACCGCGACGGTGGCCGCGACCACGAAGGCGATGACGCAGATGATGACGCGGCGTCGGAGCTCACCGAGGTGCTCCCCCAGTGTCATGTTGTCCGGGGACGGGCGGTTCTTCCACTTGGCCGTGAAGGGCAGCGTCACCACGGTCGTTCAGTTCAGTTCAGCGTCGGGTCGCCGGGGACGACCTCGCCGGACGGCTGGGGGGCCCGAACCGGGCGATCGGCGCGGCTGCGCGTCGGCGGGGGCGGCGACGCCGGCGTCTGCGTGGACTCGGCGCGGGCGTCCGCTCCGGCATCAGGTTCGCCTGCATGTTCGCCTGCAGGAGGGACTGCAGGAGGGACTGCAGTCGCGAGACCCTCATCGGCATCCACCGTGCCGTTTTCTTCCGTCAGCGTGGGGGGTTGGAACGACCCGTCCGGCTCCTCGTCGGGGGCCATGTTCGAGAGGTGGTAGAGCAGGGCCGACGGCGAGCGGGCCAGGCGGGCGATCTCCGAAGTCGGGGGCAGGTCCGGCATGGTGTTGCGCACCTCGGACTCCATCCGGTGCCGGAATTCATTGAACGAGCGCCAGGCGCCGCCGAGTTGCCGAGCGACCTGGGGAAGGCGATCAGGCCCCAGGAGGATGATGGCGACCACGGCGATCACGAGGAGCTTGCCTGGGTCGAGGTTGAACATGTGCCTTCACTCTACGGTGCCGCTACAAGGACTGGATGAGCCGTTCTACCCGCTCGTCATGTGACTTGAACGGGTCTTTCAGGAGCACCGTGCGTTGGGCCTGGTCGTTCAGCTTGAGGTGGACCCAGTCCACCGTGAAGTCGCGCCGGCGCTCCTTGGCCCGCTTGACGAATGCGCCGCGGAGCCTCGCCCGCGTCGTCTCCGGTGGCTTGGTCATGGCCTCGGTGATGGCCTCGTCCGTGCACGTCCGCTCCATTTCGTCGCGCTGCTGCAACTTGTAGAATAGCCCTCGGCTCCTGTCCACATCGTGGTACATGAGATCGATCATCGCCACCTTGGGGTGTGAGAGGGAGAGATCGTGGCGCGCCCGCATCTGCTCGACGAGACGGTGTTTGGCCACCCAGTCGCATTCGCGCCACAGGGAGGTGGGATCCGCCTCGAGACCCTTCAGGCAGTGCTCCCACATGTCGAGGGCCCTGTCCTCTTCGGGCGAGAGACCGCGGCGGTCCCGGAACTTCAACGCGCGTTCGAGGTATTCGGTCTGAATGTCCAGGGCGCGCATCTCACGACCGTTGGCCAGGCGCACCCGGCGCTGGCAGGTGATGTCGTGGCTGATCTCCCGGATGGCCCGGATGGGGTTCTCGAGGGTCAGGTCCCGTAACACCGTCGAGGAGTCCTCCAGCATGGCCAGGAGGATGGAGGTGGTGCCCACCTTCAGGAAGGTCGCGTACTCGCTCATGTTGGAGTCACCGACGATCACGTGGAGGCGGCGGAACCGCTCGGCGTCGGCGTGCGGCTCGTCCCTCGTGTTGATGATGGGCCGGCTGCGGGTGGTGGCCGAGGAGACGCCCTCCCAGATGTGCTCGGCGCGCTGGCTGAGACAGAAGACGGCGCCCCGCGCCGTCTGCAGCACCTTCCCGGCGCCGGCGTAGATCTGGCGCGAGACCAGAAAGGGGATGAGCACCTCCGTGTAACGGTTGAACTCGTCGTTCCTCTCGGTGAGGTAGTTCTCGTGGCAGCCGTAGGAGTTCCCCACCGAGTCGGTGTTGTTCTTGAAGAGGTAGACCTCGCCGCGGATCCCCTCTTCGCGCAGGCGCGCCTGCGCGCCGGTGACCAGCTGGGCCAGAATCCACTCCCCCGCCTTGTCGTGCACGACGACGTCACCGATGCGGTCGCACTCGGGCGTGGCGTATTCGGGGTGGCTGCCGACGTCGAGGTAGAGGCGGGCGCCGTTCTCCAGGAAGACGTTCGACGAGCGCCCCCACGAGACCACGCGCCGGAACAGGTAGCGCGCCACTTCATCGGGACTGAGGCGACGTTGCCCGCGCAGCGTGAAGGTCACCCCGTATTCATTCTCGATCCCGAAGATGCGGCGCTCCACTAGGCCAACCGTACTGCTGACTATGCCAGCAGTTGTGCCAGCTCCTCTTCGTCGATCCGCCGGAAGGTCCGGCGCCCGTTTCCCCGGCTCAGGATGGCCACCTCCAGGTCACCGGCCGCCAGCGTCCGGTCCGGGCCGGCCAATGCGCCCGTGGTCGCCCTGACGGCCGCCGCCAGGTCCCATTCGGCCTCCCACGCCGCGCCGACACGCTCGGTGATCGTCTCGGCGTCGCCGCCCAGCACGGCAAAGCGGTCCTCATCGGTGATCGTGCCTTCATAGGCGATGTGGTACAGCTGGTTCTCACCCTCACCCAGCTCGGCCACCAGGATCTCGACCTCGAGTGGCTTCATCTCGTGGGTGAAGACATTGCCGAGATACTGCGCGTAGAGGTTGGCCAGTGACCGGGCGTCGACGTCTTCGCGACTGTAGGCGTACCCCTTGGTGTCGGCGTGGCGGACACCGGCCACGCGGAGCTGGTCGTACTCGTTGTACTTGCCGACGCCACCGAAGGCGATCCTGTCGTAGATCTCGCTGATCTTGTGCAGTGACCGCGACGGGTTCTCGGCCACGATGGCGATGCCGGCGTCATAGGTCGTGGCGACGAGCGAGCGGCCGCGGGCGATGCCCTTCTGGGCGTATTCGGCCCGGTCCTTCATGACCTGTTCGGGCGCCACGTAGTAGGGCATGCTCACGACGCACGCTCCGCTTGCTTGCGGGCGACCAGCGCGCCGAAGCGCTCGGCCACCTCGCCCTCGGATACCTCCCGGTACCCCGCCGCGTCCACCACGGCGATGATCGGGTAGATGCCGCGGACCAGGTCGGGACCGCCGGTGGCGGAGTCCTCGTCGGCCGCGTCGTAGAGGGACTGGATGGCCAGGTCGACGGCCTCGTCCCGCGCCAGACCCTCCCGCCAGCCGAGCTTGACCGTGTTGCGCGCGTCGCGTCCGCCCGAACCCGTCGCCTGGAAGTCGGTGTCCTCGTAGTGGCCGCCCGTGACGTCGTAGTTGAAGATCCGGCCCGTGTCGCGAGCAGTGTCGAAGCCGGCGAAGAGCGGGACGACGGCGAGGCCCTGCATGGCCAGGGGCAGGTGCTGGCGGACCATCTGGGCGAGCTGGTTGGCCTTACCCTCCAGCGAAAGGGTGGCCCCCTCGACCTTCTCGTAGTGCTCGAGCTGCACCTGGAAGAGGCGGACCATCTCAATCGCCATGCCCGCCGTGCCGGCGATGGCCACAGCCGAGAAGCGGTCGGCCGGGAAGACCTTCTGCATGGCGTTGTGGGCGATGATGTTGCCCGCCGTCGCCCGCCGGTCACCGGCCATCACCACACCGTCCGCATAACGCAGGGCCACCACCGTGGTGCCGTGCGGCGCCTGGAGCGGGGTCAAGGGATCGAGTGAGCTCGCGGGCGCGTCAGCCCGGCCCGAAGTCAGCCGTAGGAGGCCGACAAAATCCGGACCCGGATCGCGCTCCGGGGGAAAAAGAGGAAGGGCCACGGGGGGCTACTGCCCACCCTTTTGCACATAGTTGCGCACGAACTCCTCCGCGTTGTCCTCCAGCACCTCGTCGATCTCGTCGAGGAGATCGTCGAGCTCGGCCTTGATCTTCTCGCCGCGCTCGGAGTTGGCCGGAGTGGCCTCTTCGACTTCGGTCTCGGTCTCGGTCGACCGCGTCCCCGAGCCCTTCCTCTTCTGTTCCTGTTCTGCCATCGTTCCGTGACCCCGTCCCTTGGGTGCTTGCGTTCTTCGCCTATGAGTTGAGCCGGTTGAGCAGGTCCGCCGGTCCTGTGCTCTCTGCCAGGAGGGTGCCGGTGTGCTCGGCCGTTCCCTTGAGAGGGTCCATCATAGGGACGCGCCGCAACGGATCCGCGCCGATGTCGAACACGAGGGAATCCCAGTTCGCGGTGACCACGGCGTCGGGCCACCGGGCGAGGCACTTGCCGCGGAACCAGGCCCGGGTCCCGGCCGGGGGCTCGCCTACCGCATTTGCCACCTGCGCCGGTGACACGAGCGATCGCATGTCCAGGCGCCGGAACACCGACTTGTCCGGCCGCAGGTCGTGATACTGCAACGCCAGTGCAGCAACCCGGGGGTCCCTCCACCCGCACGAGTGTCGGTCCTGATAGGCCAACAGGAGCTCGCGCTTGGCCACCCAGTCCAGGGTGTCGGCCAGCGTGGTGGGGTCCGATTCGAGGCCCGAGAGGACCGCCTCCCAGTGCTCCATCACCAACGCCCCGACCTCACCGTCGTCGCCCAGGGCGGTGAGACCGAACTCCTCGGAGTATTTGCGGGCCGCGCCGAAGATCTCCCATTGCATGTCGAGGGCGCTGGCCGTCGACCCGTCCGACAGGGCCAGCGGGCGCGTCAACGTGAGGTCGGCCGACACCTGGTGGAGCGCGCGTACGGGGTCGGAGAGCGAGAGGTCGCGGGTCGGGCCGGCCTCGTCCTCGACCATGGCCAACACGATGGCGGTGCTGCCGACCTTGAGGAAGGTGGCGATCTCCGAGAGATTGGCGTCCCCGACGATCACGTGCAAACGCCGGAAGCGCTTGGGGTCCGCGTGCGGCTCGTCGCGTGTGTTGACGATCGGCCGCTTCAAGGTCGTTTCCAGCCCGACGATCTCCTCGAAGAACTCGGCTCGCTGTGACAGCTGGTACTCCACGGTGTCCGCATCGAGCGCCGGCGTCTCCGTGCCGACCTTGCCCGACCCGGTGAAAAGCGTCCGCGAGACGAAGTGCGGGACCACGCCGTCGATCACCCTGGCAAAGGGCACGGACCGGTCCATCATGTAGTTCTCGTGGCAGCCGTAGGAGTTGCCCTTGCCGTCGGAGTTGTTCTTGTAGACGACGGGGGCGGGCTGGTCGGGGATGCGGAGCGCGGCTGCCACCATGGAGCGGCGCAGCACCTCTTCGCCGGCCTTGTCGTAGATGAGGCATTCCAGGGGCGTCAGGCATTCGGGGCTCGAGTACTCGGGGTGGGCGTGGTCCACGTAGAAGCGCGCCCCGTTGGTGAGCACCGTGTTGGCCAGGTGGGTCTCCACCATCGGGGCCAGCGACCCCTCGCGGGCGAAACCGCGGGCGTCGTTCCCGGGGGTCTCGTCCTCGAAGTCCCAGCCGATCTGCTGTTCGACGTCGGCGGCATAGGCGTTGACCAGGACCGAGGAGGCGGCAATGGGGTTCTGCTCAGGACCGGGCGAATGGATGCCGTACTCGGTCTCTATGCCGCAGACCTTCGTGATGGCCACGGTGCGACCCTAACTTCTAGAGGTACTGGCCGGTACCGACCCGCTCGATCGAGCGGCCTCCGTGCACCTCACGGTCCTCGGTGAGCAGCGTCCGGACATAGACGATGCGCTCGCCCTTCTTCCCCGAGATCCGCGCCCAGTCGTCTGGGTTGGTGGTGTTGGGCAGGTCCTCGTTCTCCTTGTACTCCTGGCGGATCGACTCGAGCATGTCCGCGGTGCGGATGCCGCCGGACTCCCCGGCGATGACCCGCTTGATGGCCAGCTTCTTGGCCCGGCGAACGATGTTCTCGATCATGGCGCCCGACGCGAAGTCGCGGTAGTAGAGGATCTCCTTGTCACCGTTCTGGTAGGTCACCTCGAGGAAGCGGTTGTCGTCATCCTCGCGGTACATCTCGACCACGGTCCGCTCGATCATGGCCTGGACCGCCTTCGACGGATCGCCGCCGCCGAGCCGCTTCACCTCGTCGGGGTCGAGGGGAAGGCTCGACGTGAGGTAGCGGCTGAAGATCTGGCCGGCGGCCTCGTCGTTGGGCCGCTCGATCTTGATCTTCACGTCGAGTCGGCCCGGTCGCAGAATGGCCGGATCGATCAGGTCCTCCCGGTTGGAGGCACCGATGACGATGACGTCGCGCAGGGACTCGACGCCGTCGATCTCCGCCAGCAGCTGGGGCACGATGGTCGACTCCATGTCGGAGCTGATGCCCGTGCCCCGCGTGCGGAAGAGCGATTCCATCTCGTCGAAGAACACGATGACGGGCATGCCCTCGTCCGCCTTCTCGCGGGCGCGCTGGAAGACCTGGCGGATCTGGCGCTCCGTCTCCCCCACGTACTTGTTCAGCAGCTCGGGCCCCTTGATGTTGAGGAAGAAGCTGCGCACGTTGTCGTTGCCGGTCTTCAGCGCCACCTTCTTGGCCAGGGAGTTGGCCACCGCTTTGGCGATCAGCGTCTTGCCGCACCCGGGCGGACCGTAGAGGAGGATCCCCTTGGGGGCCGGCAGCGAGTACTCCAAGAAGAGGTCGCGGTGCATGTAGGGCAGCTCGACGGCGTCGGTGATGGCCTCGATCTGGGCGTCCAGGCCGCCGACGTCCGCGTAGGTGATGTCGGGCACCTCTTCGAGGACGAGCTCCTCGCTCTCGAGCTTGGGCAGCTTCTCAATGAGCAGCTGGGTGCGCACGTCCATCAACAGGGAGTCGCCGGCGCGCAGCTTCACGCCCAGCATGTCCTCGGAGAGCTCGGCCACCCGCTCCTCGTCGGCCCGGGCGAAGATCACGCAGCGCCGCTTGTCCTCGAGCTGCTCCTTCAGGGTCACGACCTCGCCGGAGAACTCCCCGTCGCGCACGAGCACCACGTTGAGGCTCTCGTTCAGGACGACCTCGTTCCCCTTGCGGATCGCCCCGGGGTCGATGTCGGGGTGCAGGCTCACCCGCATCTTGCGGCCGCTCGAGAACACGTCGACCGTCCCGTCCTCGTTGATCCCGAGGAAGGTGCCGTAGGCCGCCGGGGGCTGGGTGAGCTTCTCGACCTCCTCGCGCAGGGCGGCCAGCTGCTCCTTGGCCTGCTGGAGGGTGAAGGTCAGCTTCTCGTTCTGGGAAGTGGCCTGGGCCAGTTGGCCCTTCGACTCGAGGAGGCGCTCCTCCAGGGCCTGCACCCGGCCCGGGCTCTCCTGCAGCCGGCGGCGGAGCGCGTGGATCTCATCCTCGGCATCTGCCAGCTCAGCGCGTAGCGCTTCTGCCTGGGCAGCGGCTTCGTCCGGAGTTGCGGTCACCACTCGTCACCCTAGCCCTCGCCTCGGCGCGTTTTTGCCAGCAACGTGCGTGCACGGCCGATGAACCGGGTTCCGAGGCCCGGACGACTACGCTGGGGGCAACCGCGAGGCCAGACTGACGGTGCGCGGGCGCATCACTACGGTCCCCGTGGCTGTCGGGCGGCTGCGACAAGGGAGAGAGACAGGTACATGAAGGTCTGGATCGACCAGGATCTCTGCACGGGCGACGGGCTCTGCGAGGAGATCGCGCCTGCTGTCTTCACGCTCCTCGACGACGGTCTGGCCTATGTCAAGGAAGACGGCGACGTCAAGAACGAGCCCGGTGGCTCGGCCGGGATGGCGGCGGTGCCCGGCGACCTCGAGGATGCGGTGGTCGAAGCCTCCGAGGAATGCCCCGGAGAGTGCATCTTCATCGAGCGCGACTAGTGCCCTGACCACCAACCTCGGGGGCGCGTCCACCACCTGAGCAGACGGGTCGCGCAAACTGGCCATATGGCTACTCCAGTGAAGGTTCGCCGGCTCTCCGACGAAGAGGGCAGGCAGCTCCAGCGCATTGTCCGTCGGGGCGGCGGGAAGTCCGACAAGTCCATCGTCAAGTGGCGCCGAGCGCTGGTCGTGCTCGCCTCGGCGGGCGGCAACGACGTGCCGGCGATCGCCCGGCTGGTCCAGACCAGCCCCGACCGGGTGCGCGAGATGATCCATTCCTTCAACGACAAGGGGATAGGCGCCTTGGACCCTCAGTGGGCGGGTGGCCGTCCCCGCCGGATAACGACTGAGCAACGCCAGCTGATCATCAAGACGGCCACCAAGCGTCCACGCAGCCTGGGCCAGCCCTTCACCCGCTGGAGCGTGCGCAAGCTGGCCCAGTACCTGGCGACCAAGAAGGGACGAAAGGTCACCATCTCCGCGAGCGTCTGCGCCAGATACTCGCCGAGGCGAAGATCACCTTCCAGCGCACCAAGACCTGGAAGGAGTCACCCGATCCGTTGCGCGAGCAGAAACTTGCCGCGCATCGAGTACCTCCTCGAAGAAGAACGGGAGCGCATTTTCGCCTTCGACGAGTTCGGACCGCTGGCCGTCAAGCCCGAGGGCGGGTCGTGCTGGGCCGAAGTGTCCAGGCCACAACGGCTGCGGGCCAACTACCACAAGCCGCACGGGACCAGGCAGCTCTTCGCCTGGTACTCGGTGGGAGCCGACCGCCTCTATGGCCGCATCGAGCCCAAGAAAGGGATGCGTCCGACGCTGCGGGCCCTCAAGTCCATCCGGGCCTCGGTGCCCGACGGCGAGATGATCTACGTGATCTTGGACAACTTGAACCACCACAAGGGACCCCTGATCCGCCAGTGGTGCGCGGACAACGCGGTCGAACTGGCCTTCACGCCGACTTATGGCTCGTGGGCCAACCCCATCGAAGCCCACTTCGGGCCCTTGCGCGAGTTCTCCATCGCCAATTCGGATCACCAGAGCCATGCCGAACTGGCCAAGGCCATCCGGGATTACATCCGTTGGCGCAACGCCCACACCACCGACCCTGAGATCCTCGCCCTCGAACGCAAGCACCGGGCCGCACTGAGGGGCGAAGCGCAGCGACGCTGGGGCCAGCCCAGAGCTCGCGCCGCGTAGCGGCGCCCTACCCACACCCTTTCAAGCTGAACGGCAAATCCACACGCCCTGTTTCGGCTCGGCTACCGCCATCGAGCGCGACCTAGCCACCCCGGTGCTCTTGGAACGTCCCCGATGAATGCGGGTACCTTCGGCCGCCGGCCTGCTCAATACCCAGGCGCGGCGAACCTTTGTGGTCAGGGCACTAGCCCCGCCGCATCAGGGTTCGAGCGCGCCGCCCAGGAGCGCCCGCAGCTCGTCGTCGGAGATCGACTCGGCATCCTCCGGCCGCATCCGGATCGTCCCCTTGCCACTCGAAAGCCGGGGGTGGCGGGCGACGAAGCCACCGTCGCGGTCGGTCCGCCAGCCGTAGACGGACACGCCGTGCCTCCACACGCCCAGGTTGAGCCGCCGACCGCCCACCCGATAGGCCGGCATCCCGTACGAGAGCACCACCTCTGCGTCCGGGTGCTCGGCGAGGACGATGGCATGGAGCCGGTCGAAGAGCGGACGTTGCTCCGGGGCGATGGCCCCGACGTACCCGGCGACGCCCTCGTCCACGTTCAGCGCTCCAGACGACGCGCGGTCGTGAGGAATCCCGTGTGCCCGACCATGCGGTGGTCGGGACGGACCGAGCGCGCCTCGACGTGCCAGGTTCGACGCATGATCTCCTGCGTCTCGGCCAGTCCGAAGGGGACTCCCTCCTCGTCCAGCACCTGGCGCAGCAGCGCCGTCTGGTTGATGGTCGGCAGGTAGGCCAGCAGGATGCCGCCGGGGCGCAGGGCCGCCGCCGCACCGGTGACCACCTTGTGGGGCTCGGGCATGTCGAGCAGGATCCGGTCGAGGCCGGTCTCGTCGATGCCCTGGGTCACGTCCCGGATCTCCACGCGGTAGGGCGCATCGGGGCCCAGCGTGGCCGCGACGTTGGCCCGGGCCCGCTCGGCGAAGTCCTCCCTGAGCTCGTAGCCGACGATGGATGCCCCGGCACGCAGCACGGTCATGGAGAGGGCGCCCGAGCCGACGCCGGCCTCGAGGACGCGCTGTCCCGGGGCGATGTCGGCAGCGATGAGGATGGCACCGAGGTCCTTCGGATAGATGACCTGGGCGCCCCGGGGCATCTTCAGGACGACATCGCTCAGGGTGGGACGCAGCACCAGGAAGCTGCGCCCCGTCGAACCGTTCACCCGGCAACCCTCGACGGAGCCGATGATGTCGTCGTGCGCCAGGACTCCCGCGTGGGTGTGGAAGGAGGCGCCCCTCACCAACGTGAGCAGGTAGCGCCGGTCCTTGGGGTCGATGAGGAGCACCCGCTCCCCCGCCGCGAGGGGGCCCGGCACGGGCCTCAGGCTTCGGTGGCGGGGGCGGTGTTGCGGTCGCGCACCGTGATGAGCACCTGTTCGCCCGGCGACACGGTCAGGCTCGACACGGGGCTGGACCGGTCGTTCAGGACCCGACGGAGGAAGAAGGTGGCGCCGGCGAGTAGGAACCAGTACCAGTTCCCGGCAACCCCACGTCGGACCCCGGCGCGCAGGAAGCGCCGCAGCAGCAGGTCCACGTCAGAGCCGCCGGATCTCGACGACGGCAGACTTGGCGCGGCCACGCCGGCGGCCGGCCAGGAAGGCCAGCGTCAGCAGCAGGATGCCGAGGGCGCCGGCGACGGCCAGTCCCCGTGGCGCCGCGGCGCGCGCCGTGGCCTCGCCCTCGCCCATGACCTGTGAGTAGGCAGCCTGCAGGTCCTCCCGCGTGATCAGGCGTCCGTTGCTCCCCGCTTTGGTGGTCGTGCCTGCCATCAGCTCGTTCCCTCCTGTGTTTCGATCTCTCTCGATTCGCGGCGGGCGATGACCTCGGGCAGCTTGCGCTGCCCGGGTCCCGCGGAAATGCGCCATGCGGCGACGCCGATCACGACGATGCCCAGCACGACCACCACCGCGTACGGCACCCACGACCAGTCCCCGCTCAATGCGGTGCCGGTCTCGGTCTGCAGGAGCCGCAGCACCCCGAGCAGAATGAGCAGGAGCCCGAAGGCCAGGAAGAACGAGCCGGCGATCCCCATGTAGAGGAAGCGGCCCAGCCCCCGCAGGGGGTTGACCACCTCCTGCTTGAGGTAGTCGACCGTGAGCTGGAAGGCGTCGTCTCCCGCGTGGCGCAGTCCGTGACTGCCGTTGTCCGACGATGGTGTCATGAAGCGCTCAATCCTGGTCTCTGGGCCGGTCACACGCAAACACCGGCCATGTGGGGTGCGTCAGCCGCGCTCTTTGTACAGGTAGGTCGACGACGCCCGGGCCACCAGGAGCTTCCCTTCCTGGCCCTCGAGACGGGCCGTCACGCTGGCCTCCACGAAGGCCACGCGGCGGCCGCCGGAGACCACCTCGGCGGTGCAGGTGAGGTCGGCACCGGGCGGGACGGCGCCGAGGAAGCTGATCTTCATCTCGGCGTTGGAGCAGAAGACGCGGCGGCCCTCGGCGTAGGTGACGGCCGCCGCGCCCATGGCCGAGTCGGCGAACGCACCGACGAAGCCCCCCTGCATGATGCCGGCCGGATTGGCGAAGCGCTCGTCCGCCCGCATGCGCCAGATGCAACGGCCGGGGGTGGCCTTGTCGACGCAGGTCATGCCGAGCGTCAGGTCGCTGTTTGGCGGCACCTGCATGCGGGAAGCCATGAGCGTGAAGAGTAGGTGACGGCCCTCACGGCCGGCGCAGAGGGACGGTTAGGGTTTGACCATGGCGTTGCAGACATCGACACCGGTCGTGCAGGACCCCCGGTTGGTGGAGCTCGGCATCAACGTCATCCGCGGCCTCGCCATGGATGCGCCCGAGCAGGCCAACTCCGGGCACTCGGGCACCGCCATGGCCCTGGCTCCCCTCGCCCACGTGCTGTGGACGCGCATCATGGACTACGACCCGCGCGATCCCGAGTGGCCGGACCGCGACCGCTTCGTGCTCTCCAACGGGCACGCCTGCATCCTGCAGTACTCCATGCTGCACCTGACGGGGTACGACCTCTCGCTCGACGACCTGCGCCAGTTCCGCCAGTGGGGCAGCCGGACGCCCGGCCACCCCGAGGCCGGCCACACGGCCGGGATCGACGTCACCACCGGGCCGCTGGGCCAGGGCGTGGGCAACGCGGTGGGCATGGCGATCGCCGAGCGCTGGCTGCGGACGACGTTCGGCAGCGAGGTCTGCGACCACCGCACCTTCGTCGTCGCGGGCGACGGCTGCTTCATGGAGGGGATCTCGCACGAGGCGGCGTCACTGGCCGGGCACCTCGGCCTCGGTCGGCTGCTCGCCTTCTACGACGACAACCACATCACCATCGACGGGCCGACGGAGCTGGCCTACAACGACAACCCGGTCGAGCGCTTCGCGGCCTACGGCTGGCGCGTGCGCAACCTCGGCGAGATGGCCAACGACGTCGACGGGCTGGAGGCGGCCATCCGGGAGGCGCTCGACGAGCCGGCGGACGGCCCCGACGCCAGGCCGACGCTCCTCGTGCTGCGCAGCCACATCGGCTGGCCCTCCCCGAAGCTGACCGACACCGCCGCGGCGCACGGCTCGCCGTTCGGTGCCGACGAGATCAAGGTCACCAAGGAGATCCTGGGCCTCCCACCGGACCAGACCTTCTGGGTCCCCGACGAGGTGCGCGAGTTCTACGGCCAGCAGATCACGCGGGGTGCCGAGCGCCACGCGGCCTGGAGCGAGCGCTTCGCGGCCTGGGAGGGCGACCGCGCCGCCTGGGACGCCGCCCAGGCCGGGCACGGGTTGCCGGGCTGGGCCGACGACCTGCCCGGCTTCGACGCCGGCACCGAGCTGGCCACGCGCCACGCCATCAACCGGTGCATCGACGCCACCGTGGCCAAGCTGCCCGGCCTGCTGGCCGGCTCGGCGGACCTGACCGGCAACAACGGCGTGAAGGTCAAGGGGGCCGAGATGCAGTCCCGCGAGACGCCGGGCGGGATCCAGGTCCACTACGGGATCCGCGAGCACGGCATGGGATCGGCCATGAACGGCATGGCGCAACACGGGGGCGTCCTGCCGCTCGGAGGGACGTTCTTCTGCTTCTCCGACTACATGCGCCCCGCCGTCCGCCTCGCCGCGCTCACGGGGACGCACGTGATCTACTCGTGGACCCACGACTCCATCGGCCTGGGCGAGGACGGGCCGACGCACCAGCCCGTGGAGCAGCTGGCCGCCCTGCGGGCCATGCCCGGCCTCAGCATCGTGCGCCCCGCCGACGCCAACGAGACGGCACAGGCCTGGCGCCTGGCCGTCGAGGCCGACGGGCCGGTCGGCCTCGTCCTGACCCGCCAGGACGTCCCCGTGCTGGACGCGACAGCCGAACGGGCGGCGCAGGGCGTGGCGCGGGGCGCCTACGTCCTCGTCGACAGCGACGGGGCGCCCCAGATCGTCCTCGTCGGCACCGGGAGCGAGGTCCAGCTCTGCGTGGCCGCCGCCTCGACGCTGGCCGGTGCGGGTGTGCGGGCCCAGGTGGTGTCGTTCCCGTCCTGGGACCACTTCGAGCAGCAGCCGGGGGACTACCGGGCCACCGTCTTCCCGCCCGGCGTGCCGGTGCTGAGCATCGAAGCCGGCTCCACCTTCGGATGGGACCGCTACGCAGACGACACCATCGGGATCGACCACTTCGGTGCGTCGGCCCCGGGCGCGGTCGCCATGGAGAAGTTCGGGTTCACCGCCGACCACGTGGTGGAGCGGGCCCGGGCCCTCCTGGGCGCCAACGGTGGCTGACCCGGGACCGGCGGCGGCCTGCCGTCGGTCGAACGACACGCGACGAAGGGAGCTGTCCTCATGACCCGACTGCAGGACCTCTACGAGATCGGCGGCCAGAGCCCCTGGCTGGACAACCTGCGCCGCGACTGGCTGGAGGATGGCCAGCTGGCCCAGCTGCTGGAGCTGGGCGTGCGCGGCATTACGTCGAACCCGACGATCTTCGCCAACGCCATCAGCGGCCAGGACACCTACGACGACCAGTTCCGCTCGCTCATGAAGGACCACACGGTCGAGGGCGCCTACTGGGAGATGGTCATCACCGACATCACCAACGCGCTCGACCTGCTGCGGCCCCTCTACGACGAGAGCGAACGCGAGGACGGCTTCGTCTCGCTGGAGGTCTCCCCCGCCCAGGCCCACGAGACCGACGCCACGCTCAAGTCGGCGCGCGACCTGCACGCCCGCATCGCCCAGCCCAACCTCCTCGTGAAGGTGCCCGCCACGAAGGAGGGCGTCCCGGCCATCGAGACGCTGATCGGCGAGGGTCACAGCATCAACGTCACGCTGATCTTCGGGCTCGACCGTTACGACGAGGTGATGGAGGCCTACCTGCGGGGCCTCGAGGCCCTGGTGGCGGCGGGACGCGAGGACGAGTTGTCCAGGGTGGCCAGCGTGGCCTCCTTCTTCGTCAGCCGGGTGGACACCGAGGTCGATCGCCGCCTGGAGACCCTGGCCGGCGGCGAGAAGGGCGACCCCGCCACCCTCGGCCTGCGGGGCACCGCCGCGGTGGCCCAGGCACAGACGGCCTACCAGCACTTCCACCACACCTTCGCCGGCGAGCGCTGGGAGGCGCTGCGGGCCAAGGGGGCCCGGGTGCAGCGGCCGCTGTGGGCCTCCACCTCGACCAAGAACCCGGGCTACCCCGACCTGCTCTACGTCGACAACCTGATCGGGCCGGCCAGCGTCAACACCATGCCCGAGCCGACGCTGCGCGCCTTCGAGGCCCACGGGACGCTGAAGCGGACCGTCGACGCCGATCCCGATGCGGCTGCGGATGCCCTGGCCCGCCTCGCCGAGGCCGGCATCGACATGCTCGACGTGGAGCAGACGCTCGAGGACGAGGGCGTCCACTCCTTCGCCAAGTCGTTCGACGAGCTGCTGCAGTCGCTGACGGACAAAGCCGCTACCTTCTGAGCCGGCAGCACAACCGAGAGGAGCGCGCGTGAGGATCGGCATGATCGGCCTGGGCAAGATGGGTGCCAACATGACCGAGCGCCTGCTCAAGGGCGGACACGAGGTGGTGGCCTACGACCTGAGCGCGGACGCGCTGAAGCAGGCGGCGGCCAAGGGCGCCGAGACGGCCAGCACCCTGGCCGAGTTGGCGGGGAAGTTGACGGCCCCCAAGGCGGTCTGGGTGATGCTGCCCGCCGGCAAGGTGACGGACTCCACCGTCGAGGAACTGGCCGGCCTGTTCTCGGCCGGCGACGTCATCGTCGACGGCGGCAACTCGAACTACAAGGAGTGGATCGCCCTCTCCCAGAAGGTCGAGAAGAGCGGGGTCGGCCTGGTCGACGCCGGGACGTCGGGGGGTGTCTGGGGGCTCACCGAGGGCTACTGCCTGATGGTGGGCGGCACCAAGGAGGCGGTGGCGGTGGTCGAGCCCGCCTTCCGCACGCTGGCGCCCGAGGGCGGCTACGCCCACGTCGGGCCGGTCGGGGCCGGGCACTTCGTCAAGATGGTGCACAACGGGATCGAGTACGGGCTCATGCAGGCCTACGCCGAGGGCTTCGAGGTCATGGGTGCGGCGAACGAGTTCGACCTCGACCTGCACGAGATCGCCTCCATCTGGCGCTACGGGTCGGTGGTGCGCAGCTGGCTGCTGGATCTCGCCGAGCGGGCGCTCCGGCCCGGCGCCGGCTTCGAGGAGATCAAGGGCGTGGTGGCCGATTCGGGCGAGGGGCGCTGGACGGCGCAGGAGGCCATCGACCGCGGCGTGTCGGCGCCCGTGATCGCCACGTCGCTCTTCACCCGTTTCGCGTCCCAGAACGAGGATTCGCTCCAGCTCAAGATGCTCTCGGCGCTGCGCAACCAGTTCGGCGGCCACGCCGTCACCCTGGAGTCGGGGCAGCAGGGCATGGAGACGGAAACCCCGACCCCCTAGCGGTGCTCACCCTGGTCGACGACGTCCCCCGCGCCTTCAGCGACGCGGTGCGCGAGGCCTTCGTGGCGCGCCCCGGGCCGCGCTTCGCCCTCGTGTTGTCGGGTGGTCCGACGGCGCAGCGCGTGCTACGAGGTGCTGGCCACGGTCGAGGGCATCGACTGGGGCGTGGTGGACGTCTACGTCGGGGACGAGCGCGTCGTCCCGCCCGACGACGACGATGCCAACCAGCGCCTCATCAAGGAGGCCCTGTTGGACCGGGTGGGGCCCGTCGGCTCCTTCTCGCCGATGCCGACGGTGGGGCCGGTGGACGAGTGCGTGGCCGCCTACCAGCGCACCATGTCGGACCTGGTGACCGGTCCCGGGATCGACCTGGTGCATCTCGGCATGGGGCCCGACGGCCACACGGCGTCGCTGTTCCCCGGCGCCCCCACCCTCGACGCCGACCCGGGCGTGCTGGTCCTGGCGACCGAGGACCCCAACGGGGTCAACCCGCACCCGCGCCTCACCCTGACGCTGCCGGCCATCAACTCGGCCCGCATCGCCGTCTTCACGGTGGCCGGTGCCGCCAAGGCCCCCGCGGTGGCCGCGCTGGTCCGCGGCGACGATCTGCCCGCTGCCCGCGTCCATGCCGGACGGACGCTGTGGCTGGTAGACGGCGCCGCGCTCGCCGACGCCCCCTAGATTGGCCTCAATGCTCTCTGACGCCGATCTCCTCCGGATGCCGCTCGACGACCTGACGGCGCTGGCTCGCGTCGTGCGCGACGGCGCCCACGGGCGCCGGGTCACCTACTCGCCCAAGGTCTTCATCCCGCTCACCATGCTGTGCCGGGACCGCTGCGGCTACTGCACCTTCGCCAAGGCGCCGGCCCGGGTGACCGCCCCCTACCTGCTCCCCGAGGAGGTGCTGGCCATCGCCGAGGCCGGGAGGGCCGCGGGGTGCCACGAGGCCCTCTTCACCCTGGGCGAGCGGCCGGAGCTGCGCTACCCCGTCGCCCGGGACTGGCTGGCCGAGCAGGGCTACGCCTCGACGGTCGACTACCTCGCCGCCATGTGCCGCCTGGTGGTGGAGGAGACCGGCCTGCTCCCCCACGCCAACGCCGGCGCGCTCTACGCCGAGGAGCTGGCCACGCTGCGCGCGGTGTCGGCCAGCCAGGGAATGATGCTCGAGTCGCTGGCCGAGGGCCTGGCGGCGCACCGGGGCGCGCCCGACAAGGAGCCGGCCCGCCGGCTGGCCACCCTGGAGTCTGCCGGCGCCCTCGCCATCCCCTTCACGACCGGGATCCTGGTCGGCATCGGCGACGACCGCAGCGGCCAGCTGGCCGCGCTGAGGGCCATCGCAGCCTCCCACGCCCGCCACGGGCACGTGCAGGAGGTCATCGTCCAGAACTTCCTGCCCAAGCCGGGCACGGCCATGGCCAAGGCGGATCCCTGCCCGGCCGAGGACCTGCAGTGGGCCATTGCGGCCGCCCGCCTGGTGCTCCCGCCCGACGTCCACGTGCAGGCGCCGCCGAACCTCTCCGACCAGTTGGCCCCGCTGCTCCATGCCGGCATCGACGACTGGGGCGGCGTGTCGCCGGTCACGTCCGACCACGTGAACCCCGAGCGGGCCTGGCCGGCGCTCGACGTCCTGCGCGCGGCCACCGAGGCGGCCGGCCACACCCTCGCACCCCGCATGACCATCTACCCGACCTTCGCCCACGACCCCGGGCGCTGGCTCGACCCGGCGCTGCGCTTCGGTGTGCTCGACGCGTCCGACGCCGAGGGGTTGGCCCGCGACGCGACGTGGTGCTCGGGGGGCGCGGAGCCCCCGCCCCCACTGCTCGACCTGACCGCACCGCCCAGTGCCGCGGCCGGCGGTGGCGCGGTGGCCGAGGTGCTGGCCGGCGTGGCGCTGGGCCAGGAGGTGGGCGAGGCGGAGATCGTGACGCTGTTCGGCGCGCCGCGGGCCCGAGGTGCGCATGGTGGCCGAGGTCGCCGACGACCTACGCCGCCAGATCGCCGGCGACGCCGTGACCTTCGTGCGGAACCGCAACATCAACTACACCAACGTCTGCACGTTCAAGTGCCGCTTCTGCGCGTTCTCGAAGGGGCCGCTCTCGCTCAACCTGCGCGGGGCGCCCTACCTGCTGGAACTCGACGAGATCACGCGGCGCGTGGCCGAGGCCGTGGACGAGGGCGCCACCGAGGTCTGCCTGCAGGGCGGAATCCACCCCAACTTCGACGGGGACTACTACCTGCACGTGCTCGAGGCGGTGCGGGCGGGGTCGGCCGACATCCACATCCACGGCTTCACCGCCCTGGAGGTGACCGAGGGGGCTCGCCGGTCCGAGGTCCCCCTGGCCGAGTACCTGACCCGACTGAAGGAGGCCGGGCTCAAGACGCTGCCGGGCACGGCGGCCGAGATCCTCGACGACGAGGTCCGCGCCGTCATCTGTCCCGACAAGATCAACACCGAGGAGTGGCTGGAGGCGCACCGCACCGCGCACAGCGTGGGTCTGCGCTCCAACATCACCATCATGTTCGGTTCGGTGGAGCAGCCCGTGAGCTGGGCCCGGCACATGGTGCGCACCCGGGCGCTCCAGCGCGAGACCGGCGGCTTCACCGAGTTCGTGCCGCTTCCCTTCGTGCACATGGCCACCCCGATCTACCTCCAGAAGAAGTCCCGGCGGGGTCCGACCTTCCGCGAGACCGTGCTGATGCACGCCGTGGCGCGCCTCGCCTACGCGGGCGACATCGACAACATTCAGGTCAGCTGGGTCAAGATGGGCGGCGAGGGGGCGCGCCAGCTGCTGCGCGCCGGGGCCAACGACCTGGGTGGGACCTTGATGGACGAGAACATCTCGCGGGCGGCGGGAGCGCAACACGGGCAACGCATGGGCGTCGAGGAGCTGGAGGCCATCGTGGCGCCGCTCGGGCGTCCCCTGGTGCAGCGCTCCACCCTGTACGCGCTCGCCGGCGCGTCGGCGGGCGCGTGACCGCCGAGACAGAGGAGGCGGCGCGGCGGCGCGCCTGCAGCGCACTGTTCGAGGACCACGAGCTCTCCCCGGCGCAGGCGCGCGAGCTCCAGGACATGATCGGCTCGCTGGCGGACATGGCGCGCGAGGGCACGTCGGTCGGCGACCTCAAGATCGCCAATGCCGCCCTGGGCGAGATGGCCGAGGCCTTCCGGGTGTTCCGCCCCTACCGCCACATCCGCAAGATCACCATGTTCGGGTCGGCGCGCACGAAGCCCGACGACCCCATCTACATCCTCGCCCGCGACCTGGCCGCCAAGCTGGCCGCAGCCGACTGGATGGTGGTGACCGGCGCCGGTCCCGGCATCATGGCGGCCGGGCTGGAGGGGGCGGGGCGGGAGCATTCCTTCGGGGTCAACATCCGGCTCCCCTTCGAGGGCGACGCCAACCCGTTCATCGCGCAGGACGCCAAGCTGGTCGAGATGCGCTACTTCTTCACGCGCAAGCTGATGCTGATCAAGGAGTCCCACGCCTACGCCGTCCTCCCCGGCGGCTTCGGCACCCAGGACGAGTCGTTCGAGCTCCTCACCCTGCTGCAGACGGGCAAGGCCGAACCGGCGCCGGTCGTCATGATCGAGACGCCCGGGGGCACCTACTGGCACTCGTGGCTGCGCTTCGTGCAGGAATCCGCCATTGACGCGGGGTGGGTCTCGCCCGAGGACCGTTCCCTGTTCAAGGTGACCAACACCCTGGAGGAGGCCGCCGACGAGATCCTCGGCTTCTACCGCAACTACCACTCCATCCGCTGGGTGGGCGACCTCCTGGTGCTCCGGCTCCAGATACAGCCCGAGCAGGGCCGAGCTGGCCGACCTGAACCGTCGCTTCGCGGACATCGTGGTGCGGGGCAACATCCGCACGGCCGGGCCCTTCCCGCCCGAACGCAACGACCACCCCGAGCTGCCCCGGCTGGCCCTGCGCTTCGACCGCTTCCACTACTCCCGCTTGCGCCAGCTCATTGACGCGGTGAACGAGTGCACGGGGTGACCGGCCCCCGGGTGCGGCGCGGCCTGGCCGCGCTGGTCCCCCTCGTGGTGCTGGCCTGTCTCGGGCTCCCGGGGGCTCCGGCCTCGGCAGCCGCTCCCCCGCCGAACTCCGTGGTGCCGTTCGGCACGACCGCGGTGGGCGCCAACGCGGTGGCCAACGCCAATGCACCGATCGTCGGCCTGGCCGCCACGCCCAACGGCGGGGGCTACTGGCTCGTGGCCTCGGACGGCGGGATCTTCAGCTACGGCGACGCCCAGTTCTCCGGATCGACGGGGAGCCTGCACCTCAACGCGCCCATCGTGGGGATGGCCGCCACGCCCAGCGGTGGGGGCTACTGGCTGGTGGCGGCCGACGGCGGCATCTTCAGTTACGGCGACGCCCAGTTCTACGGCTCGGCCGGCAGCCTGACGCTCAACGCCCCCATCGTGGGGATGGCCGCCACGCCCAGCGGTGGGGGCTACTGGCTGGTGGCGGCCGACGGCGGCATCTTCAGTTACGGCGACGCCCACTTCTCCGGCTCGGCCGGCAGCCTGACGCTCAACGCCCCCGTGGTGGGGATGGCCGCCACGCCCAGCGGCGGGGGGTACTGGCTGGTGGCCCGGGACGGGGGCGTCTTCACCTACGGCGACGCCGTCTTCGCCGGATCGGCCGGAGCCCTGGTGCTCGACGCCCCGGTGACCGGCATGGCCGCCACGCCCGGCGGCGGGGGCTACTGGCTGGTGGCCCGGGACGGAGGCGTCTTCACCTACGGCGACGCGCCGTACTTCGGGTCTCTGGGCGGGACGGCCCCGCCCGGCCCCGTGGTGGGCCTGGCGGCCGCGGCCCACGCCCAGGGGTACTGGCTCGCCGTGGGCTCACAGCCCCTGGCGGGTGAGGTGGTCGGGATCGACCCCGGCCACAACGGCCTGAACTACACCGCGCCCGGCGTGATCAACCAGCCGGTCTTCAATGGCGTCGGGGACGAGCCCTGCGACACCACGGGGACGGCGACGGACAGCGGGTACACCGAGGCCCAGTACAACTTCAACGTCGCCACCGACCTGCAGGCCGACCTGCAGGCGGAGGGGGCCACCGTCGTGCTGACCCGCCCGAACAACGACGGCATCGGGCCCTGCGTCACGACGCGGGCCGCCATCATCAACGATGCCCACGCCGACGTCGCCGTGGACATCCACGCCGACGGGGGGCCGGTCGACGGGCGGGGCTTCGCGGTGCTCGAACCGACGGCGGACGGGCCAAACAACGGCGTCATCGCGTCCTCGGACGCCTTCGCCGCCACGCTGCGCAACGCCTTCGCCGCCGGCACCCCGATGCCGGTCAGCACCTACGACGGCGTCGACGGCCTGCAGCCCCGCAGCGACGTGGCCGGTCTCAACCTCACCACGGTGCCCAAGGTCCTCATTGAGTGCGGCAACATGCGCAACGCCACCGACGCCGCCCTGCTCGTCACCACGGCGTTCCAGCAGGCGGCCGCCGCCGCCATGGCCCAGGCCATCACGACCTTCCTCACCTCTGGCCCCGGCTGATTCAGGCCGGATTCCCGAGGGGTGCCCGCACCAGCGTCGTGTAGACGTGGCCCCGGGGCGAGGGCTCCGAGGCCACCAGGTCGACGTGCGCCACGGCAAAGGTGGAGTCGAAGGGGATGCCTTCCAGCTCGGCCTGGGCCCGGGGGCCCAGCCGCCCCTTGACCCGGGCCAGGGTGAGGTGGCCGTTGAAGGGCGGTCCGTCGCCGGGCGGTTCGGCGACGGCGGGCGCGGTGGCCCGGCGCACCGCCAGCGCCAGCGCGTCGAGCCCGTGGGCGGGGAGCTGGAGGACCCGCACCCGGGAGAACCAGGCGGTCGCCGGTCCGAGCCGGCACTCGACCGGGCCCGGCAACGCGGCCACGCCGGCCCGGAGGCCGTCGCCCACGGGCCCGAGCTGGTCCTCGGGCAGCTCACCCAGGAAGCGCAGCGTGACGTGCCACCGGGCCGGGCCGACGAGCCGCAGGTTCTTCTCCCGCCCCAGCTCCAGCCCGGCCAGGCGCTGGCGCGTCGGTTCGTCAGGCCAGGCGGCCACGAACGTGCGCACCGTGGCGGCCGGACGGCCGGGTCAGCCCGCGCCGTCGTCGAGCGGACCGCGGCCGGAGCCGGACCCCTCGCGCAACGCGGCGACACACCGCTCGAGCCCCCGGCGGGCCTTGAGGATCCGCCGCTCCAGCGCCAGGGCCTCCCCGGTCTCGGCCGAGTCGGGGTCACCGGCGGAGGCGAGCCGCAGCGCATCGAGGGCCATGTCGGTCAGCTCCTCCAGGACGCCTTCGAGCCGTTCGGCCAGGTCGGCCACCGCCTCGTTGGAGCCGCTCACCTGGGTAGTGGCGTGCTCTGCACCTTGTAGGCACCGTCGGCGTAGGCGGCCCGCATGACCTTCTTGTCGAACTTCCCGACGCTCGTCTTGGGCACCTGGTCGATGAAGGCCCACTGGTCGGGCAGCCACCAGCGGGGCACGCGGTCGACCAGGAAGGCCAGCAGGTCGGCCGGGGCGGGCGAGCGGCCCGGCTTGGGCACGACGGCGACCAGGGGGCGCTCCGACCACTTCGGATCGGGCACGGCGATCACGGCCGCCTCGAAGACGTCGGGATGGGCCATGACGGCGTTCTCGAGCTCCACCGAGGAGATCCACTCGCCGCCCGACTTGATGACGTCCTTGGTGCGGTCCGAGATCGTCATGTAGCCCTGGCCGTCGAGCGTGCCGACATCACCGGTGCGGAGCCAGCCGTCGTGGAACTTCGCCGGGTCCTCGTCCTTGTAGTACGAGCCCGTGATCCACGGGCCGCGGATCTCGAACTCGCCCACCGACGTGCCGTCGTTGGGCAGCACCGTCCCGTCCTCGGCGACGACGCGCACCTCGACCCCCCCGACGACGCGGCCGGCCTTGGTCTTGTAGTACATGTCGTCGTGCCCGTTCAGCCGGCGGGCGGGGGGCAGCCCGAACGCGGCCAGCGGGCTGGTCTCGGTCATCCCCCAGCCCTGGATGATGGTCACGCCGAAACGCCTCTCGAACGCTTCGATGAGCGACCGCGGCACGGCGGCCCCGCCGGCCGTGATGGCGCGCACGCTCGAGAAGTCGATCGGCGTGTCGAGGGCCAGCAGGCCGTTCCAGATGGTGGGCACGCCGCAGGCCAGCGTCGGGTGGAACTCGTTGATGACGGCGGCCAGCTGCTCCCCCATGAGGAACATCTGCGGCATGATCATGTCGGTGCCGGCCATCCAGGCGCCGTAGGGCGTGCCCCAGGCGTTGGCGTGGAACATGGGCACGATGATGAGGATGCGGTCGGTCTCCGTCATGCCGACCGAGGAGGCCGCCTGCTCGGCCATGGTGTGCAGCCAGGTGGAGCGGTGCGAGTACACGACACCTTTGGGGCTGCCGGTGGTCCCGCTCGTGTAGCACATGGCGGCGGCGGATCGTTCGTCGAGGTCGGGCCACGCGAACCCGGGTTCCTCGGCCGCGAGCAGGCGCTCGTAGGAGAAGGTCTCACCGAGAGCGGACGTGTCCCCCTCGCCGACCACGATGATGGTCTCGACGGTCTTCAGCTCGTCCTTGATGCCCGCCAGCAATGGGATGAGCGAGGCGTCCACGATGATGCAACGGTCCTCCGCATGGTTGACGACGTAGGCCAGCTGGTCGGCCGGGAGCCGGATGTTGAGCGTGTGGAGCACCGCCCCCATGCAGGGGACGGCGAGATAGGCCTCGAGGTGTCCCTGGTTGTTCCAGCAGAAGGTCCCCACCCGGTCACCCTGCTCGATGCCGAGGCGGGTCAGGGCCGCAGCCAGCTTCTCGGCCCGGGTGGCCACCTCGGCAAAGGTGGCGGCGCGGTGCCCGCCCTCCTCGACGGTTACGACGGTACTGTCGCCGTGGACCATTTGCCCGTGGAGCAGGATGTCTCGGATCAGGAGCGGGGCGTCCTGCATGGTGCTTTTCATGCCCCAAGTATGACGAGAGGGGCCTTCAGGTGCCCAGGAGGGCGGTTTACCTGGCTCGATGTGTCCAGTCAGTCCGGTTTCTACCGTTCCGTCCACCCATTTGGGTAGAAAATTGGTTCAAGCCGCTGGGTAGGAACACTCCCCCGGCCACCCATGCCCTGTTTCGGAGCGACGAGGTAGGTCGGCAGCGGCTGGGGCGCGGTCACTTTGCCAAGGGCGGACCATAAGGTGAGGTGAGCGCCTACGTCAGTCACGATGACACTGGGAGCTGCGGCGGCCCCTCATCCACCCTTTCGGGGGGCCGCTCCGCGTAGCTCCCCCGGTCTACCCTCGGGCACGTGAGCCCGATGTGTCGTTTGCCAGCCCCATGGGACCAGTTGATCGCTGGTTTTGCCAGTGACATGGGACCACCCTCTTTGCCAGTTATGGGACCACCCTGACGATCCACCAACGCCGGCCGAAAAGACATTCGGCTGGGCCTCCGAAGCCGCTGGCGAGGAGGCCCCATGGCGTTTCGGGAGGTATCGGTGGTCCAGGTCAAAGAGGCGCTACGGCGCTGGCTGAAAGGTGAGGGCGAGCGGCCTATCGCCCACGGAGTCGGCATCGATCGAAAGACGGCGAGGCGCTACATCGCCGCTGCCAGGGAGCTGGGCGTTGAACGCACCGGCGGCGAGGAGCAGCTGAGTGACGAGCTGATCGGCCAGGTTCTCGAGCGGGTCCGTCCGCACCGCCCAGACGGCCACGGTGAGGCCTGGCGGACGCTGCTGGCCGAGGAGGCCCGTATCAAGGCCTGGCTGAAAGACGACCTCACCGTCACCAAGATCGGCATCCTGCTGGCCCGCTGTGGGGTGGAGGTCCCGCCGCGCACCCTGGCCCGCTTCTGCGTCGAACGCTGCGGGGCGGGAAGGCGAACGGTCACGGTCCGGGTGACCGATCCGCCACCAGGACAAGAGCTCCAGGTGGACTTCGGACGACTCGGACTGATCCCCGATGGCGAGCGTCGGCGGGTCTGCCACGGGCTGATCTTCACGGCGTGCTCGAGTCGTCACCAGTTCGTCTGGCCCACGTTCCTCCAGACGACCGAAGAGGTCATCAGAGGGTTCGAGGCCGCCTGGAGCTACTTCGGCGGGGTATTCCCCGTCGTCATCCCCGACAACATGAAGTCGATCGTCATCACCGCCGAGAACACCGCGCCGCGGATCAACGACGCCTTCATGGAGTACGCCCAGTCCCGCGGCTTCGTTATCGACGCCGCCAGAGTCGCCACCCCGACCGACAAGCCACGCGTCGAGCGCGTCGTGCACTACGTCCAGCACAACTTCTTCGCCGGAGAGTCCTTCGTCGACCTGGCCGACTGCCGGGTGCGGGCCGAGACCTGGTGTGACACCACCGCCGGGATGCGCATCCACGGCACTACCCAGTGCCGACCCCTCGAGGCCTTCCGGACCGAGGAACTCCCGCTGCTCTTGCCCCGCCCGGGCGCACCCTTCGACACGCCGAAGTGGTCCGATCCCAAGGTCCATCGCGACTTCCATGTCGAAGTCGACAAGGCGATCTACTCGGTGCCGCACCACCTGGTCGGGCGAACGCTGCGGGCGAGACTCGACTCCGCGACGCTCAAGCTGTACTTGAGGGGCGAACTGGTCAAGGTCCATGCCCGCAAGCCTCCAGGCAGCAAGAGCACCGATCCTGCTGACATGCCGACTGGCACCGAGATCTACGCCACCCGAGACATCGAGCGCCTCGGGCGCATGGCGGCCGATCACGGCCCCTCCATCGGCCTCTACGCCGCTGCCATCTTGGACACGCCGTTGCCCTGGACCAAGATGCGCCAGGTCTACCGCTTGCTCGGATTGGTCAAGACGTGGGGCCCCGAGCGCGTCGAGTTGGCCTGTCACCGGGCCCTCGAGGCCGAAGCGATCGACGTGAACCTCGTCTCGCGCATGCTCGAACACGCCCGAGAAGACGCCGATCCCGATGTCGTTCCCCGACCGGTCGTGATCCAGGGTCGCTTCGCCCGCGATCCCTCCGAGTTCGCCAGCGTCACCGAGGTCGGACAATGAGCGCGCCCACCCCGTCGGTCTCGCCCGAGCTCAAGGTGCTCATGCGCCGCCTCAAGCTCGGCCAGCTCCTCACCACGCTGCCCGAACGCCTGGCCCTGGCGCGCAGCCACAACCTCGGCCACATCGAGTTCCTCGAGCAGCTCTTCAGCGACGAGGTGTCCCGCCGCGACGCTGCTTCGGCCGGTGTGCGGGCTCGGGCGGCCAAGCTGGATCCGCACATGGTGCTCGAGGCCTGGGACGACGGCGCCAAGGTCACCTATGACCGGGCCATCTGGTCCGAGCTGGTCTCCATGCGCTTCGTCGAGCAGGCCCGCAACGCTTTCATCATGGGCCCCGTCGGCGTCGGCAAGACCTTCATGGCCACCGCGCTCGGGCACATCGCGTGTCGGCGGCGCATCAGCGTGCACTTCGAACGCCACGACCGCTTGCACAAGAGGCTCAAGGCGGCCCGTCTCGATGCCAGCTACGACCAGGAAATGCGCAAGCTCATCGGGGTCGACCTGCTCGTGATCGACGACTTCGCCCTCCAGCCGCTCGACATGCTCGAGACTGCCGACATCTACGAGCTCTGCGTGGAGCGCCACCACGCCAAGGCCACCGTGTTGACTTCGAACCGCGACCCGAGCGAATGGCTGGCGACCATGGCCGATCCGCTGCTCGCCCAGTCCGCCGTCGACCGGCTCAAGAGCGCGGCGTGGGAGCTCGTCATCGAAGGCGAGTCCTATCGCCAGCACGAGAAGCCAACCCTCGAAACGGACCCGTCCGGGCCGCCCGGATCAGCCCGTCAGCGCCGACGCGCTTGACACCGGAGGGCACCTCCGAGATCATCGCCACAGCCGGTCGAAGCGGACGCGACGTGGTCCCATGCTTCTGGCAAAGAGGTGGTCCTTTAAGACTGGCAAACGACACGATGCCCAAGCCTGGCGACCTCATTCGAGGCCTGCAGCCCGCAACCAGGTCGGTGCTTCGGTGCCGAACTGGTCAGACGTCCCGATTCTTGCGACGCCAATAGTGCACGAATTGAACGTGCCAAATGTTCGTCCTCGCGTTACCGGATCCCTCGGAGGTTATCCACGACCAGGTCGAGGTCGAAACAAGCTCCCACCCAGCCGATGCCCATTGTGCGAGGTCGTCGCGGACCAGTTCAGGGTGGTCGTTGACAACTGAGATTTCGTACTCCCACTTGGCCACGCTCTGACAATATTCGTCAGAGGTACCGTCGCACTGTGCCGTTCACACCCCAGCCAGGCGACCGCTACGCCCAGGCATTCGTCGTTGAGCCGGGACAGCGCTGGGCCATGGTTCACGACCGTCAGCGACAGGCCGCCCATTGGCTTGAGCCGCCCCCGTGGACGGGTCGGTGGTTTCCCCCTCAGGCGACCGCTGGTGGCGCTGGTGGCGTCTGGGCGTTGTCCGGCGCATTTGGGACGGGTTGACGGGCCTACGGGACTTTGCTCGGCGAGCGTGACAGTGCCCGAAGCCCATGTGCTGGCCTGGCCAGGCCATGCATCCGCGATCGACACGCAAGCCGTTAGACTGAGCTCGCGTGTCGGCGTACGAGTGGCGGGTGAAGTTGGCGGCGAAAGGGCTGGCCGAACGCGCCAGGCGTCCGATGCCGGTCATGACCGACAAAGCGTTCTACGAGGTCATGGCGGCCGCTGCCCTGGACGCCATGGACCTTCCGGCTCTCTTAGAGCGAGTGACACGAGCCGAGCGGGAACTCGAAATCGTCCAGGAGGCATTAACGCGGGCCGATACTGAGGCCCAGAGGGCCCGTCATAGGCCGATGGCCGATGGAGAGGCTTCCGAGGAATCTTCGTTTGCTTTAATTTTGAGAGGGGCGAGCACGAGCCGCGGACCAATAGGCACCCGCAACCCGCGCCCAAGTCCCTTGCCAAAAGACCAGGAGCACCGTGACGCTGTCGACGAACGGCGCAGGTTGTCAGCGGTGCCACCTCCGCCCAACCGTTCGGGGAAAGTTAGGCCCCCACCGCCACAGCGCAAGCAGCCGAATCAAACGGCGCGAGGCTCCCGAAGGGCACTGGCGAACTACTTTCATGCGCTCTCGTGGCGCAAATTGCTACCGCTTAGGAGTCCCCTGCGGCAGGCACGCAATTGAAGGTCCGTGGCTGGACATCGAGGGGCGCAGTTGCAGCGGATATGTCAGCCGCTCAACCACTCGGGGGGAGTGAGACCCTGCCAATCGCCCTGGGAGTAAGCCTCTGAGGGTTGTTGGAAAGTTGTGCAGGTTCCAGCCCGGTCGGCTCTATGCCCTCGTCTGCTGCGCTGTCAGCATTCCTGGACGGAGACGATGATCGGGACGTGGGGAAATGGGAAAACTCGCTGATGAAATCGCCAAGCAGTCGACGTTGGTCGACGAGAAGCTCGATCATGCCGACTTGTCCTTACAACAGGCGAGGATTGTCGCGGAACTCGCTTATGTCGCAGCCGTTCAATGTCATGCTCTGGATTCGCTAGTCGGTCGACTCGAAGGGTTGGAGAAGAAGGTCAAAAAGCTGCAAAAGGCGGACGAGGCGCAGAAGTAGATGGCACGATGGGCGCCCAACCGACACTCCTGTGTCCCAGTTCTCCACATCATGACGGAAGGCTGGCTTCGACGCCGGGGGGAGGGATGCTGTTTGCTCCAGGCCCCCGCTCTTGGCTGCGAAGAAGGGCATCGTGATTCCCGGTGGGGTCGTCACCATTGACCCTTCCCGGGCAAGCCCGGCATCGCGGTCTGGTCCGAGCTCAACTCGCTGGATTGATTTCCGCGGAACCGCCTGGTATCGCCCTCCCAATTCGGGCCACTCGAGGTTCCTAGCCGAGTGGGTCCCTGGGGGCCGGTCTCGCCGTACCTGCCTTGGAGAAAGAAGGCACTAGGGAGTCGTCAAGGTGCTCCAGTTCGGCAATCGGGCCGGTGGGACACTCCGGTACCGTGGGGATAGGTTGAGCCCATGCCGATGCCGAAGCGGACGAGTGTCGATGATTTCTTCGCGCAGCTTGAGGACGTGCAGCGCCCGCATCTCAAGGCGCTCCGGGCGCTGAGTGTGGAGGTCGACCCGGAGGCGCGAGAGGTACTCAAGTGGAACCTGCCGGTCTACGTCCGCGGAGAGAACACGAATCAGTGGATGCTTCAGAACTTCAAGCACCATTGCTCACTTCGATTTTCTCCGGAGTTCTTCGCCACCCAGAAGGCTGTGGTCGAGGCCGCCGGTTACGAGCTCGGCGAGGGCTTCATCAAATTGCCCTACAAGCGGGAGCTTCCAACTGAGCTGCTGAAGACGCTGATGCAGGCGCGGGTGAGCGAGTTCGAAGCGCAGCATCCGAGCTAGCGGATCGCTGGCGTACAGGTGCCCCCGCTGCCGGGATGGGGTGCCACCATGCGAACACATCGGGGTGCCGGGAACGGCGGTGCCGGGAACGACGGTGCCGGCGTCGGCCGTCTCCCTGCTCGGTGTCGGCAGCGGTGCTCCGGCGGCATCCTCGGCCGCCACGGCCCAGATCCCTCCGGCCATGCTGACGCTCTACCAGGAGGCGGCGGGTACCTGTCCCGGCTTGCCCTGGACGGTCCTGGCCGCCATCGGCACTGTCGAGTCGGACAACGGGCAGTCGACGCTGCCGGGCGTGCACAGCGGGGCCAATGCTGCCGGGGCAGAAGGCTTTCTGCAGCTCGAGCCGTCGACATTCTCGCCAGGTCGTATGGACCCGAACCGCTCCTGACGTAGTCGAACGCTCGTCCGATGGTTGGCCCGTAGACCTCCGACTCAGGGCTTCGAAGTTCTTTCGGTGGCCGTCGTAGCGACGTTGCGACCGGGAGGCCGTCCGCGGAGTACTGGCTTCCGACGTGTTCGCTTCGGCCTGCACTACCCTCGCCCCGCCATGCCCGACAACGGATCGAGTCCCGAACCCGTGCCGTGGGCCCCGCGCCTGCAGGTCTGGCGCTCGCCGCCCGAGCAACCGGCCTGGGCACGGCCGGGACTCCTGGCGGTTGTCGCTCTGGCGGCGTTGGCGTACTGCTGGCAGGTCGGCGCGACTATCGAGATCTACTACGCGGCGGCCGTACGCTCCATGTCGCAGAACTGGCACGACTTCTTGTTCGGCTCGTTCGACCCCGCCGGCACGATCAGCGTGGACAAGCTCCCGGGTGCTCTATGGGTCCAAGCCCTCTCGGTGCGGCTGTTCGGCTTCCACGAGTGGGCGATCATGGCACCCCAGGCGGTCGAGGGCGCACTGACCGTGCTGGTGCTCTTTCACGCCGTGCGGCGCCTGGCCGGACCCGCGGCCGCGCTCATCGCCGCGTTCGTCCTGGCCGCCAGCCCGGCCACGATGACCCTCGATCGGGGCAACATCCCTGACAGCCTGATGATCCTGCTGGTGGTGCTGGCCGCAGACTCGACGGTCACGCTGATCCTGACCAGCCGTTGGCGCAGCGCGGTGATGGCCGCCGTGTGGGTCGCTCTCGCTTTCCAGGCCAAGATGCTCGAAGCCTGGCTGTTCCTGCCCGCCCTCGGCCTGGCCTACCTGGTGGCCGGTCGAGGCACGACCGGTCAACGCCTGGGCCGGATCGCCGCCTTGGGGGAACAGTGTTGCTCGTCTCCCTGTCGTACATGACCTTCGTGGCGCTGACCCCGGCGTCACAACGACCCTACGCGGACGGCAGCAGCACGAACTCCATCTACCACCAGGTCTTCGTGTACAACGGCTTCTCGCGAGTGGGGCAGTCATCCTCCTCGAACGAGTTGCTCGGCGACACGCTGGGCACTGCGCTCTTCGCGCAGGCCTCGCCCCCGCCGGCGTGGAACCGGCTGCTCACGGGATCCTACGGGCGTAACACGGGATGGCTGCTGCCTGCCGCGCTCATCGCGGCGATCACCGTCGTGGTGGCGCGACGTCGGGCCCCGCGCACTGATCCCTGGCGCGCCGGCGCCCTGCTGTGGGGTGTCTGGCTGGTCGTTCTCGGCATCGTGTTCAGCGTCAGCACGACCATGAACTCGTACTACGCCGGCGCGCTCTCCCCGGCCGTGGCCGGGCTCCTCGGCCTCGGTGGCGCCTTGGCGTGGGCACACCGTGGCCGTCAGAGCGTGCTCCTGCTGAGCGCCGGGACCGTGCTGATCACCGTGGGCTACGCCACGTGGCTGCTGCCTCCCCAGGGAACGGGGCTCCCGCCGTGGCTGGCCCCCACTGTGGTGGTCGTCGGGCTCGTCGCGGTCGCCCTGCTGGCGTGGCTGGCCTGGGAGCAGCGGAGCGGCGGCCGGGACGAGGACACGAGGGAGCGCAGCAGACTGGGCGGTTCGAGCGAGCCCAACACGCGCGCCGCATCCCCCCTCGCCATGACCGCTGCCGCGCTGGGCGCACTGGCCCTCGTGCTCGTGCCGTCGGTGGCCAGCGCGTCGGTCGTGGCTCTCAGGCTCGGTCCCTTCGACACCCCCTTTCAGCCGGCCCTGGTGACGACCTTCATACGGCACGCCTTCGCACCGCAGTCCCCGCCGCCGGGCCTGGCCACGATCGAGTCTGCTCGGCGGGGCGCGACCTACCTCATGGCGGCCCAGACCTCCGCCGTCGCCGCGCCCTACATCTACTCCACCGGAGAGGAGGTGCTGCCGCTCGGCGGCTACACCGGCACCCAGCCGTCGCCCTCGGCGGCGACGGTGCGGACGATGGTCGCCAACGGCCGCTTCCACCTCGCTTTAGTTGCCTCGCCGGCTGCCTCGGCATCCGCCGCCTTCGTGGCGGCGCACTGTCTGCGCGTCCCCCCGCGGCCGGGCCAGGGTTCGGTTCTGGCGCCGAAGATCAAGATCTACTACTGCCTCACCCAATCGGCTGGTTCCCTCGGCCAGCCACCCGAGCGAGCCAGCCAGGCCCGTGCACCCTCGCGGCGCTGAGCAGCCAATCAGCATCGGGTTCCCTCTCAATGGACGGCTCGACGCTGGCGCGGGACAGACGCCAGTGACCTACCAGCCGTCCGGTTCGGGGATCCCGAACCGGATTCCATTCCCGGGAGCAACGTTCTGTCAGTTGGCTCTTCGTGACACGCATAGGACCAGCGTGCCTTCGCCGTGCCCGTGGCCATGCGGGGCCGACCGTTCCCCGGGGTGGCACCCACGGTCGACGTCAGGGACGGAAGCATCTGATGCGGGGTGTCCTCGCCGCCGGGCTGTCCGTGGGCCTCGCCGCAGCGGTGGTGGGAACGGCGGTGCTGGCGTCGGCCGTCTCCCTGCTCGGTGTCGGCAGCGGTGCTCCGGCGGCATCCTCGGCCGCCACGGCCCAGATCCCTCCGGCCATGCTGACCCTCTACCAGGAGGCGGCGGGTACCTGCCCCGGCTTGCCCTGGACGGTCCTGGCCGCCATCGGCGCTGTCGAGTCGGACAACGGGCAGTCGACGCTGCCCGGCGTGCACAGCGGGGCCAATGCTGCTGGGGCAGAAGGCTTTCTGCAGTTCGAGCCGGCCACCTTCGCGGCCTACGACGAGCCGGTCCCCCCCGGCGGGGCGGTGCCGCCCAGCCCCTACGACCCGACCGATGCCGTCTACGCAGCGGCCCGGCTGCTGTGTGCCGACGGCGCGGCCGGTGGGGCCGACCTGGCGGGCGCCGTCTACGCCTACAACCACTCGGCTTCCTACGTGGCCCAGGTGCTGGCGCTGGCTCAGTCGTACGCGGCGGCGTCGTCGGGAACGGGGACGAGCACGACGGCCGACGCCGCCGGATCGGGGGCGGGCGCCGTGGCGGTCTCGTGGGCGCTGTCCCAGATCGGGACGCCCTATGTCTGGGGCGGCGAGACGCCGGGCGTCGGCTTCGACTGCTCGGGCCTCGTGCAGGCCGCCTACGCGGTGGCGGGTGTGGCGCTCCCCCGGGTGGCCCAGGACCAGTACGACGCCACGCCGAAACTGGCCCCGGGTGCGGCCCTGGCACCGGGCGACCTCGTCTTCTTCGGGGGCGGACCGGATTCCATCGACCACGTGGGACTGTTCGTCGGTGTGGTGAACGGCCAGGACGTCATGGTGGACGCGCCGTATACGGGCGCCGACGTCCGGTCCGAGGCCTTCCCCGCCACGCCGGGAGCCGCGTTCGGGAGCCTGCTCTTCGTCGGAGCAACGCGACCGGCGTGACGGGCGACCTCGGCATCCGTCTTTTCCATCGTATTACGATGCTATCGTAAGGCGATGCGTTTGCGAGATGCCGACTACGAGGATCTCCTGGCGCTGCGCACCGGGTTGCGTCGGCTCCTCCGCTGGAGCGAGCAGCAGGCGGAGGCGGCGGGTCTGACCCCGGCACAGCATCAAGTCCTACTCGCCATCCGGGGACACCCCGACCGCCGTGGACCGACCGTCGGCGAAGTGGCCGACTATCTCCTGTTGCGGCACCACAGCGCGGTCGGGCTGGTCGACCGGGCCGTCGCAGCCAAGTTGATCAGGCGGGTTCGCGACCTGCAGGACCACCGGATCGTCCGTCTCCAGCTCACTGCGGCGGGGAACAAACGTCTCGAGGCGCTGTCCGAGGCCCACCTCGAGGAGCTCGGGCGACTGGGCCGCACACTCCCGAACGTGTGGCGTGGGCTGCTCCCGCGCCAGCCGCTGCACGGCATCGAGAGCCGCGCCTGAACGGCCCAGTCTGATGGGCCCAGTTGGACGGGCCCTCGTCTAGACGGCGCGACCCCGCAGGCTCCGGTACTGGCGCACCAGGGATGCCGTCGACGAGTCCTGGCTCGAGAGGTCCGGGGTCGCGGTGTCGGTCAGGATCGGGGCCAGCTCCTTCGCCATGACCTTCCCGAGCTCGACGCCCCATTGGTCGAACGAATCGATGCCCCAGATGGTGCCCTCGACGAACACCGTGTGCTCGTAGAGCGCGACCAACTGACCCAGGATCGACGGCGTGAGCTTCCGGGCCACGATGGTGGAGCTGGGGCGGTTGCCGGGCATGACCTTGTGGGGGACCAGCGCGGCCGGCGTCCCCTCCGCCGCGATCTCCTCGGCCGTCTTGCCGAAGGCGAGCGCCTTGGTCTGGGCCAGGCAGTTGGCCATGAGCAGGTCCTGCTGCTCCCCAGTGTCGTGGGTGGCCTCTGCGAAGGCGATGAAGTCGGCCGGGATCAGCTTCGTGCCCTGGTGGATCAGCTGGTAGAAGGCGTGCTGCCCGTTCGTCCCCGGTTCGCCCCAGAAGATCTCGCCCGTCTGCCCCGCCACCGGCGTGCCGTCGAGCTTGACCGACTTGCCGTTTGATTCCATGGTCAGCTGCTGCAGATAGGCCGGGAAGCGGGCCAGACGGTGGCTGTAGGGCAGCACCGCGTGGGTCTGCGCTCCGAAGAAGTTGTTGTACCAGACGTTCAGCATCCCCTGAATGGCCGGGAGGTTCTCGGCCAACGGCGCCGTCCGGAAATGCTCGTCCATGGCGTGGAAGCCGGCGAGCATCTCGCCGAAGGCCTGGCGCCCGATGGCCACCATCAACGAGAAGCCGATGGCTGAGTCGTACGAGTAGCGACCGCCGACCCAGTCCCAGAACTCGAGCATGTTGTCGGTGTCGATGCCGAACTCCGCCACCGCCTTTGCGTTGGTGGACACCGCCACGAAGTGCTTCGCCACCGCGTCGCCACCGGCCGCGCTCCCGAGACCGGCCAGGAGCCAGTCCCTCGCGGCTGCGGCGTTGGTGAGGGTCTCGAGCGTGGTGAACGTCTTGGAGCTGATCACGAAGAGCGTCGTCTCTGGGTCCAGGTCGTGGGTGGCCGCGTAGAGATCGACTGGGTCGACGTTCGACACGAAACGGCTGGTCAGGCCCGGCTGGGCGTAGTCGGCCAGTGCCGTCGTGGCCATCGCCGGACCGAGGTCCGAGCCTCCGATCCCGATGTTCACGACTGCAGCGGTCCGTTTGCCGGTGGCCCCGGTCCAAGAGCCGTTGCGGATGCGGTCGGACAGGTCCCCCATTTTGGCCAGCACCGCCTGTACGTCGCCCGAGACGTCCTGTCCGTCCACATGGAGGACGGATCCCGGCGGCATGCGCAGCGCCACGTGGAGCACGGCGCGGTCCTCGGTCGTGTTGATGTGCACTCCCGCGAACATCGCGTCGCGATGCTCCTCGACGTTGGCCGCCCGGGCCACGTCCATCAGGAGGCGCAGCGTCTCGTCGGTCGCTCGTTGCTTGGAGTAGTCGAGGACGAGGTCGGCCGCCCCGGCCGTCATGCGAGCCGTCCGCTCGGGGTCGTCCGCGAAGAGCTCGCGCAGATGACGCGTCGAGATCTCGTCGTAGTGCGTCGCCAAGGCTTTCCACTCCGGTGTCGCCGTGAGGTCCATGGCAGGCAATCTACGGCGCGTCGCGCACCGGCGTGTCCTTGGCGAGGAAGGCGATGATGGTCGGTATCGCGGCAGCATCCTGCAGGAAGAAGCCGTGGCCTCCATCGAACATCTCGAGCCGTGCGCCGGGGATCTCCCGCGCCAGGAACTCGCTGTTGCCCGGTGGCGCGATCCCGTCGAAGCGCCCCCCGCACACAAGGGTTGGACAGGCGATGGCGCGCAGGCGGCTCGCCGTATCGTGCGCAGCCCGGGCAGCCAGTTGGTTGGTGAGGCCGGGATCGGGGCCGCCGCCGCCGCCCGGGCCCTCCAGGCCCATGCGCTCGCCCATCAGCGCCACCATGTCGGGATGGGCCCGTCGCCAGGCCTCGTCCCAGCGCGTGTCGATGAGCTCCATCCGCTGCGCCGATCGCTCCTCGGGGCTCAGCTCGATCAGCTCGTGCAGTGGGTAGGAGGCTCCGCCCACCCCGCCCGCCGATGTGCAAGCCAGGACGAGCCGGCGCACCCGTCCAGGGTGCCGGATGGCCACCTCCTGGGCCACCATGCCACCGAAGGAGAGGCCGAGAAGGAGGCAGTCGTCCCAGCCCACGGCGTCGAGCAGCGCGGCGGCGTCGTCGGCGAAGTCCGCCATGGCATAGGGCCAGGGGGGCACGCTGCTCCGTCCCAGGCCGCGCTGGTCGTAGGCCAGGACCTCGAAACTCTGGGCCAGAGGGCCGTCGGTCAGGCGGGGCTGCTGCCGGAGGTCACCCCCGGTGCCAGAGACGCACAGGAGCCGCTTCCCCACTCCGGCGAGCTCGTAGTACAGGGAGACCTCGTTGGCGACGCACCAGGGCATGGCCTGCACAGTACCGAGGGTCCGGTGTGCGAGAGGGGGCTCGTTGTGCTCGCTGGTTGCGTTGGCTCGTTCCGTTGGCTCGTTGCGGGGACCCTTGAACCCGCGGGACTTCTCCGCAGACTATAAACCAACTCGTTGATAGTCCCAGAAAACGTCGCCCGGGCCAATCGCCGGCAACGGGGAGCGCAGGCACTCAGCGGAGCGCCACCTGCCCGGGTTCGAGCGGCGCCGGAAGCGCCGTCGTCCCCATGAGCCAGCGGTCGACGGCTGCCGCGCACGAGCGCCCCTCGGCGATCGCCCAGACGATCAGGCTCTGGCCTCGGGTCTGGTCCCCGCAGACGAACACACCGTCGACGTTGGTCGCCCAGTCCGGGTCCGCCGCCACGGTGCCCCTCGGCCCGACCTCGACGCCGAGCTCGTCCACCGCGTTGCGGCGCTCCGTGCCCACGAAGCCCATGGCCAGCAGCACGAGGTCGCACTCGAGCTCGAACGACGAGCCCGGCACCTCGTCGAAGAGCGGGCGCCCGTCCTCCGAACGCATCTCCACGGTGTGGCCGCGCAGCGCGCGCACGGCGCCCGAGCCGTCGTCGACGAACTCGGTCGTCGTCACCGAGAACAGCCGTGCCCCGCCCTCCTCGTGGGCCGAGGAGGTGCGCAGGATCAGCGGCCACAAAGGCCACGGGTTGTCGGCCAGCCGGTCGCTCGGGGGCTCGGCCATGATCTCGAGCTGGTGCACCGAGGCGGCGCCCTGGCGGTGGGCCGTCCCCAGGCAGTCCGCCCCGGTGTCGCCCCCGCCGATGATGACGACGCGCTTGCCCTTGGCGTTGATGGGCGGCCACCCCAGCGCACCCTCCTGGACCAGGTTGGAGGGCTTCAGGTACTCCAGCGCCAGGTGGATCCCGTCCAGCTCGCGCCCGGGCACCGGCAGGTCGCGCGGCAGCGTGGCGCCGCCGGCCAGGACGACCGCGTCAAAGGCCGCCTGCACTGCGGCTGCCGGGCGCACCGTCACGTCGGGCGCGCAGGCCGTCCCGATGCCGCGCTCCTCGCCGGGCTCAACCGCGCCGCCCTGACCCTGACCGCCCTGATCCTGACCGCCCTGACCGCCCTGACCCTGGGGGCGACCACCGACCGACGTGGAGCACACGAAGGTGACACCCTCGGCCTCCATCTGGGCCAGCCGGCGGTCGAGGACGGCCTTCTCCATCTTGAACTCAGGGATGCCGTAGCGCAGCAGCCCACCGGGCTTCTCCGCCCGCTCGAAGACCGTCACCAGATGTCCCGCCCGCACCAATTGCTGGGCCGCCGCCAGGCCGGCGGGACCCGACCCCACCACGGCCACCGACTTGCCGGTGCGCACCGTGGGCAGTTCAGGCGTCACCCAGCCCTCGTCCCAGGCCCGCTCGACGATCTCGTACTCGATCCGCTCGATGGTGACCGGGTCCTCGTTGATCCCGAGCACGCAGGCGGCCTCGCAGGGCGCCGGGCACAGGCGCCCGGTGAATTCGGGGAAGTTGTTCGTGGCGTGGAGGCGCTCCATGGCGCCGGGCCAGTCGTCCCGGTAGACCAGGTCGTTCCACTCCGGGATCAGGTTGCCGAGTGGGCAGCCGTCGTGGCAGAAGGGGATGCCGCAGTCCATGCAGCGCGCGCCCTGCTCCTTGGTGGCCTCCTCGCCGAAGGGCTCGTAGACCTCACGCCAGTCGCGCAGCCGGACCGAAACCGGGCGCCGCCGCGGTAAGCGCCGCGGGAACTCCATGAAGCCCGTCGTCTTACCCATGTGCGTTACCCATGTGCGGCCTCCATGACAGCCTGGTCGACCGAGCGTCCCTCCGCCTCGGCGAGGCGGGTGGCCTCCAGGATCCGCCGGTAGTCGCGCGGCATGACCTTCACGAACTCCAGGACCTCGGCGTCCCAGCGCCCGAGCAGCCCGGCCGCCACGGCCGACTCGGTCTCGACCGAGTGCCGCTCCACCAGGGCATGCACGGTGAAGGCGTCCGTCGGATCGAGCGGCTCGACGTCGACCATCTCGAGGTTCACGCGCTGCCCGAAGGTCCGGCCCGGGTCATAGACGTAGGCGATCCCGCCGGACATCCCCGCGGCGAAGTTGCGGCCGGTCGGACCGAGCACCAGCACCAGCCCGCCCGTCATGTACTCGCAGCCGTGGTCTCCCACGCCCTCGACGACGGCGGTCGCCCCCGAGTTGCGCACGCAGAACCGCTCCCCCACCTGCCCCCGGATGAAGACCTCACCGGCGGTGGCGCCGTAGAGGATGACGTTGCCGGCAATGATCTGCTCCTCGGCGGCGAACGGCGAGCCCAGCGGCGGGCGCACCACGAGCCGGCCGCCGGACAGGCCCTTGCCGAAGTAGTCGTTGGCGTCGCCGTACAGGCGCATGGTCACGCCCTTGGGCATGAAGGCGCCGAAGCTCTGCCCGGCCGAACCCGTAAACGTCAAAGAAATGGTGTCGTCGGGCAGCCCGGCCGCGCCGTAGCGCCGGCTGATCTCGGACCCGAGCAGCGTTCCCACCGTCCGGTCGACGTTGGAGATGGGCACGGCCGCCGACACCGGGGTGGCGTCGGCCAACGCCGGTGCGCACTCGTCGAGGAATTCATGGTCCAGCGCCTTCTCCAGCCCGTGGTCCTGCTCCCGCAGCTGGCGCCGGCCCATCTCCTCGGGCACGTCTGGCTGGACCAGCACCGTGGAGAGGTCGAGCCCCGCCGCCTTCCAGTGCGTCACGGCAGCGTCGGTGTCGAGCAGGTCCACCCGCCCGATGGCCTCGTCCAGCGAGCGCAGCCCGAGCGAGGCGAGGTGCTCACGCACCTCCTCGGCGACGTACTCGAAGAAGGTCTCGACGAACTCGGGCTTGCCGCTGTACTTGGCCCGCAGCGCCGGGTTCTGGGTGGCGATCCCGACCGGGCAGGTGTCGAGGTGGCAGACGCGCATCATGATGCAGCCCGACACCACCAACGGCGCCGTGGCGAACCCGTACTCCTCCGCCCCGAGCAGCGCGCCGATGATGACGTCGCGCCCGGTCTTCAGCTGCCCGTCCACCTGGACGACGATGCGGTCGCGCAGGCCGTTGGCCAGCAGCGTCTGCTGCGTCTCGGCCAGGCCGATCTCCCAGGGGATGCCGGCGTGCTTCAACGAGGTCAGCGGCGCGGCCCCGGTGCCGCCGTCGTGGCCCGAGATCAGCACCACGTCGGAATGGGCCTTGGCGACCCCGGCCGCCACCGTGCCCACGCCGACCTCGGCCACCAGCTTCACGTGCACCCGGGCCCGGGGGTTGGACGACTTGAGGTCGTGGATGAGCTGGGCGATGTCCTCAATGGAGTAGATGTCGTGGTGCGGGGGCGGCGAAATCAGGCCCACGCCCGGGGTGGAGCTCCTCGTCTTGGCGATCCACGGGTACACCTTGATGCCCGCCAGCTGGCCGCCCTCGCCCGGCTTGGCGCCCTGGGAGATCTTGATCTGCAGGTCGTCGGCGTTGACGAGGTACTCGCCCGTCACGCCGAAGCGCCCCGAGGCCACCTGCTTGATCGCGCTGCGCCGCAGGTCGCCGTTGGCGTCGGGCGTGAAGCGGTCGGCGTCCTCCCCGCCCTCGCCCGTGTTGGAGCGGCCCCCGAGCCGGTTCATGGCGATGGCGAGCGTCTGGTGCGCCTCGGCGGAGATGGAGCCGTAGGACATGGCGCCCGTGGAGAAGCGGGCCAGGATGGACGAAGCCGGCTCCACCTCTTCCAGCGGGATCGGTGCGCCCGGGGCCGGCTTCAATTGCAGCAGTCCCCGCAACGTCCCCAGCTTCTCGGCCTGGTTGTCGACGGCGGTGCTGTACTGCTTGAAGATGTCGTAGCGCTTGGCCCGCGTGGCGTGCTGGAGCTTGAACACCGTCTTGGGGTTGAACAGGTGGAACTCACCCTCGCGGCGCCACTGGTACTCCCCGCCCACATCGAGCTCGCGGTGGGCGCGCTCGGTCGGGCGTGCCTCGTGGGCATGGCGGTGGCGCGTGGCCACCTCGGCCGCCAGGACCGAGAGCCCGACGCCGCCGATCCGCGAGGCGGTCCCGGTGAAGTACTCGTCGATGAGGGCGCCATCGAGGCCGATCGCCTCGAAGACCTGGGCGCCCGTGTATGAGGCGACAGTCGAGATACCCATCTTCGACATCACCTTGAGCACGCCCTTGCACGCTGCCTTCACGTAGTTGCGGCGCGCCTGGCGCGGGGAGACACCCTCGAGCTGGCCCTCGGAGATCATGTCGTCGATGGAGTCGAGCGCCAGGTACGGGTTCACGGCCGCCGCCCCGTAGCCGATGAGGAGCGCCATGTGGTGCACCTCGCGGGCGTCACCCGTCTCGATCACCAGGCCGACCTGGGTCCGCGTCTTCTCGCGCACCAGGTGGTGGTGCACGGCCGCCGTCAGCAGCAGGGAGGGAATGGGCGCCCAGTCGGGGGTGGCGTTGCGGTCCGACAGCACGATCAGGTTGGCGCCGTCGGCGATGGCCTCCGAGACCCGCCGCCGCACCTCGTCGATGGCCCGCCGCAGCGCCTCACCGCCGGCGGCCGTCGGGGCGCCGGCCTGCCCCGCCTCGCGCACCTCGAAGAGCCCGTCGATGGCGAAGGCCTTGAAGCCGGGCGTCTCACCGCCCTCGTTGACGTACATCAGCTTGGCCACGTCGTCGCGGTCGATCACTGGCAGCGGCAGCAAGATCTGCCGGCACGAACCGCACCTGGCCTCGAGCAGGTTGGCCTCGGGCCCGATGGTGGCCGACAGCGAGGTCACCAGTTCCTCCCGGATGGCGTCGAGGGGCGGGTTGGTCACCTGGGCGAAAAGCTGGGTGAAGTAGTCGTACAGGAGGCGCGAGCGGTCGGAGAGCACGGCGATGGAGGTGTCCGAGCCCATGGAGCCGATCGGCTCGGCCCCCGTGCGGGCCATGGGACCCAGAATGATCCGGAGCTCCTCGGTCGTGTAGCCGAAGAGGCGCTGTTGCGTGACCACGCGGCCGTGCTGCGGTGTGAGCATGGTCCGGGCGGGCAGCTCCTCCAGCCGGATCTGGTCCTGGGCCAGCCACTCCCCGTACGGGTGCTCGGCCGCCAGCTCCGCCTTGATCTCCTCGTCCTCGACGAGCCGGCCCTTGGCCGTGTCGACGAGGAACATGCGGCCCGGCTGCAACCGGCCCTTGCGCACGATGCGCTCGGGCGCGATGTCGAGGACGCCCACCTCGCTGGCCAGCACGACGAGCCCGTCGTCAGTGACCCAGTAGCGCGCCGGGCGAAGCCCGTTGCGGTCGAGGACGGCACCGACGACGGTTCCGTCGGTGAAGCAGACCGCCGCCGGGCCGTCCCAGGGCTCCATCAGCGACGCGTGATAGCGGTAGAAGGACCGGCGCTCCCGGTCCATGGTGGTGTGGTTCTCCCAGGCCTCGGGGATCATCATCAGCACGGCGTGCGGCAGCGAGCGCCCGCCGAGATGCAGCAGCTCGAGCACCTCGTCGAAGCTGGCGGAGTCGCTCGCCCCGGGCGTGCAGATCGGGTAGATGCGCGACAGGTCCCCCTCAATCAGCGACGTCGCCAGGAGCGCCTCGCGGGCCCGCATCCAGTTGCGGTTGCCCGCCAGCGTGTTGATCTCGCCGTTGTGGCACAGGTAGCGGTAGGGGTGGGCCAGCGGCCAACTGGGGAAGGTGTTGGTCGAGAAGCGCGAGTGCACGAGCGCCAGGCCCGACTCGAAGGTGGGATCGCGCAGATCGGGAAAGAACTGGCGCAGCTGCTCGGAGGTCAGCATGCCCTTGTAGACGATGGTGCGCGCCGACAGCGAGGGGAAGTAGACGCCGTCGAGCGCATGCTCCACCCGCTTGCGCAGCACGAAGGCGCGCCGCTCGAGCGCCATGGTGTCGACGCCGGGGCCCGACGGGGCCACGAACAGCTGCTCAATGAGCGGCATGGCGCCGCTGGCGATCAGGCCGAGGTCGTCGGGGTCGGTCGGCACGGTGCGCCACCCGAGCACGGTCAGACCCTCCTCGGTGGCGGTGTGCTCCACCACCGTGCGCGCCTTCGAGCGCGTCGTCGGCGTCGGTGGGCAGGAAGACGAGGCCGACCGCGTAGCCCCCCGCATCGGGCAGCGTGAACCCCGCCGCCCGGGCGGCGGTCGAGAGGAAGCGGTGCGGGATCTGCACCAGGATGCCGGCACCGTCGCCGGTGTTGACCTCCGCGCCCGAGGCGCCCCGGTGGGCCAGGCGCTCCAGCACGGTGAGGCCGCGGTCCACGATGTCATGGTCGGGAACACCATTGAGATCGGCCACCATGCCGACGCCACAGGCGTCATGCTCGTATGCCGGGTCGTAGAGGCCAGTGGCCATCGGCGTCCTTCCGAATGAGGAGAAGTTGAACGGGGAGACCGGGACGACGTTGGCCCGAAGTGGAAAGACCAGGATACACGACCGCTCTCCTAGGCTGGTTCCATGGGATGGCGCGTCCATGTCGTGGGGGGCGGGGTCGTCGGGCTGGCCTGTGCGTGGGAATTGTCACGCAACGGTCATGAGGTGGTGCTGGTTGCGCCGGCCCTCGCCCGCGACGGTGCGTCGTGGGTGGCGGCGGGGATGCTGGCCCCGGTCACCGAGGCGCAGTTCGGTGAATCCGCCCTGACGGCGCTCCTGGTGGAGGGCGCCGGCCACTGGCCCGCTTTCGCCGCCGCGCTGGAGGGCGCCACCGGTCACGCCATCGGTTACGACACGACGGGCACGGTGACGGTTGCGCTCGATGCGTCCGATCGCGCCAACCTCGACGACCTCCTCGCCTACCAGCATTCGCTCGGCCTCGAGGCCCACCGCCGCAGTGCCAGCGCGTGCCGCCGGCTCGTCCCTGCGCTCAGCCCCGCCCTGCGCGGCGGGATAGAGGTCCCGGGCGACCACCAGGTCGACAACCGTGCGCTCCTGCACACGCTCATCGAGGCCTGCCGCCGCGGTGGGGTGACGTTCGTCGAGGGCAGCGTGGCCGCGCTGGAAGCAGGGCCCGAGCTCGTGCTGGCGGACGGCCGCCGCCTCGGCGCGGACCAAGTCGTCCTGGCGGCCGGGACGGGCCTCCACTCCATCGACGGGCTCGCCGGGGCGGGGCTCCCCGCGCTCCGTCCCGTCAAGGGGCACATCCTTCGCCTCGGGTCGCCCGACGCCGCCACGCCCGTCCCCCGGCTCACCCGCACGGTGCGCGGCCTCGTGCACGGGCGCTCGGTGTACCTGGTGCCACGCCCGGACGGCTCGGTCGTCGTGGGCGCCACGGTCGAGGAGCGGGGCACCGACACCGCGGTGCGGGTGGGTGCGGTGCACGAGCTGCTGTGCGACGCGCGGGCCGTCGTGCCCGGCGTCGACGAGCTCGAGCTGCTCGAGGCCGCCACCGGCCTGCGGCCCGCCACCCCCGACAACACGCCGCGCATCGGCTGGACCGGTCTGCACGGGGTCATCGCGGCCGTCGGCCACTACCGCAACGGCATTCTCCTCGCCCCCCTCACCGCGGCCGCAGTCGTCGACCTCGTCGGGCGCCGGCCGGTGGCCCCGCTGATCGAGGCGCTGGCGCCGGCGTGACGCCGCTCGCGCTCCGTGTGAACGGCGAGCCGATTGAGGTTCGGCCCGGCGCGACCATCGCCGACATCGTGGCGTCGCTGACCGCGCGGGACGACCCCAAGGGGGTGGCGGTCGCCGTCGACCGCTGCGTGATCCCGCGGTCGGAATGGGGCAGCACGCCCGCCCGCGCCGGCTCCCTGGTCGAGGTCGTGACCGCGGTGGCCGGCGGCTGAGCGTCGTTGTCCGGGCCCGGCCCGGGGTGCCACAATCCTTCGATGCTCCCAGAACCCCGCCCGGGGCCAACCGCGTTCGTGCTGGCCGGTGGCGGTACCAAGGGCTCCTTCGAAGTCGGCGTGCTCCAGTACCTGGTGGGGGTCGAGGGGATCGCCCCCGACATCATCACGGCCACCTCCGCCGGCGCCATCGCGGCCACCGTCCTGGCTCAGGCCCGCACGCACCCCGAATTTCTCGACCGCGTCAACGAGATCGAGGGTGACGTGCTGGCCTGGACGCAGACCGAGCACGTCTTCGGCAAGCAGCCCTGGCTGGGCGCGCTCGACGGCACGGCGCTGGGTCGCGAGATCCACCAGGAGCTCACCGAGGGCACCCGCCCGCCCTTCCCCCTCACCCCGTCCACCGTGCTGGCGGGCGACGAGGTGGTGCCGCCCTGCACGGCCGACCGTAAGGGCAGGCGCCAGGCCCGCCGGGCCCGGCGCCGGCGCCAGCGCCACCTGGCGCGACTGGTCGCCGGGGCCGGTCTCCGGCTGCCGCGGGTCCGGCGGCAGCTCCGCAGCAGCGGCAGCTCGGTCCTCAACCTCGACCCGCTGGCCGGTTCAATGCGTCACGGCAGCGAGGACGGGGTACAGGCGATCGACCCCGCCCTGATCGCCCGCCCGGGCCTGCAACTGCGCCTGGCCGTCACCGCGCTGCGCGCCGGCGTCCTGCGCTTCGTCACCGAGGACGGCACCATCGTGGAGTCCGACGCCCGCACCCCCGCACCGGGGGATGCGGCGGGACCCGTGGACCTCGTCGACGGGGCCATCGCGTCGGCGAGCGTGCCGATGGTCTTCCCGCCGCACCCGATGGCCGACGACGACTACGTCGACGGTGGGGTGATCGAGATCGTGCCCGTCTCCGCCGCCGCCGCGCTGGGGGCGACCCGGATCATCGCCGTGGTGGCCGTGCCGCTCAGGCTGCCCGCGCGACGACCGTGACTACGCGGCGGCCCCGGCCGGCTACATCGGATTGCGGTCCATGGGGATGATCGGGGTGGCGGAGCGGCAGATCTCCAACCTCAACGTCCGCCTGCCGGAAGGGGCCACGCTGACGACGGTCGACCCCGTGGTCGACGTGGTCGGGCTCTTCGAGATCGAGCCCGGGCTCCTGCGCATCAACAAGGACTACGGCTGGCTGCGCGCCGCCGACCTCCTGGCCGAAGGGGACGCCGACATCCGGGCCGACATCGCCGACGGCACCCACGCCATCGTCGAGGCCCGCCGGGAAGCATGGCGCCTGGAGGAGTCGCTCTGGGCCGCCGGGCGGATCGGCGACGGCGACGCCGGCACGCTGGCCCTCGTGCGTGAGCACAAGGAGCAGATCCGCGCCCTGGTGGACCGGCGCAAGCAGCTCGGCTTCCCGGTGCCCGACGGCTGCGAGGACTGGTGGACCGGCTACGAGGCCCACACCGCCGAGCGCCCCCAGGGCCTGCCCGCCTTCTCGTCCGGACGCGCCTGAACCCGATCGCCTTGGCGGACCGCCGGCGGGTCCCGCCGCGGTCAGACCGTCGGCCCGCCCAGCCAGCCCCGGCGGCGGAACAGCACGATGAGCAAGACCACGGTGACGACGTCGAGCCCGATCGCCAGCACGTAGAAGGTCCACGTCGGCGAGATCCACACGCGCACCAGGTAGGTGAAGTTCTGCCCGAAGAATCCCGTCAGGAAGCTCAGCGGCAGGAAGATGGTGGCGATGATGGTCAGCTGCTTCATCACCACGTTGAGGCGGTTCGACACCGTGGACAGGTGCGTGTCCATGACGCTCGAGAGCAGGTCCCGGTAGTTGTCGATCATGGTCCGCCACGCGGATCAGGTGGTCGTAGAGGTCGCGGAAGTAGCGTGTCGCCTCGTCGGTCAGGCCGGGTATGTCGGTGACCCCTGCGTTGAGGCTGCCGATCATGTCGCGCTCGGGCGCCACGATCTTGCGCATGTCCATGAGGGAGCGCTTCATCTGGAACAGCTCGCCGAGCTGCGCCTCGGTCGGCGCCTTGAGGATGTCGTCCTCCAGGGCGTCGATCTTGTCGTCGAACCTGGAGAGGACCGGGAAGAAGCTGTCCACCAGTGAGCCGACGACGAGATACACGATGACGATCTGGGGCGACGCCACCTGGGCGACCGGGTGGCGCTCGAGCCGGTCCCGCACGTGGGCCAGCGTCGGGCACTTCCCCCGGTGCACCGTGACCACGTAGCGGTCCGTCCAGAAGCAGTGGACCTCGGCCTCACCGGTGTGGTCCGGGTCGGCGCCCCGGGCCACCAGGTAGACGAAGTGGTCGTACGGGTCGATCCGCGGTCGCTGCCCGAAACGGGCGGCCGACAGGACGGCGAGGTGGTGGAACCCGAAGTGGGTTTCCAAGAGCTCACCGACCATGCCGTCCGACTCCTCGTCGTCCAGATCGAGCCAGAAGAAGTCGGTGCCGGCCAATGCGGCGAGCACGTTCTCGGTCGTCGCCGGCGTGTCCTGGGCGCCTTGGCGGAGGGTCCCCTGCAGCACGGCCACAGTCTCTCCGCGCCCGGCCGCGCCCTGGTGGATGGCGGGCCGGTCCGGATCAGGCGAAACGGCGGGGATCGAACAAGTCCGGCAACGGCGCCTCGTCCGCCGGCAGGGCGGTACCCGTGATGGCATGTGCGAGCACCCGGGCCGAGAATGGACCCTGCAGCAGGCCGTTGGCGCCGTGACCTGTCGCCACCCAGGCGTTGCCCCAGCCCGGCACCCGGCCGACGACGGCGCGATCGTCGACCGAGGTGGGCCGGAGCCCGACCCGCGTTTCGAGGTAGGTCGAGCCCTCCAGTCCGGGCGCGACCGTGAGGCACTCGCGCAGGAGCTCGTGCAGTCCCGCCGCCGTCACGCTGACGGAGAACCCGGCCCCGGCCTCGAACGTCCCCCCGCAGGCCACCCGCCCCCCGGGCCAGGGCACGAGATAGTGGGTGAGCAGCGGCTGCACGATCGGCCAGCTGCCCGTGTCCGCGTCCACGCCGAGGTGGACGATCTGGCCCTTCGTTGGGCCGACGGGCAGCCGCGTGCCGAGCCACTCGCCGGTCGTCTTGGTCCAGGCACCTCCGGCGACGGCCACCGCGCTGCACGCCACGTTGTGGTGCCCCTCCACTTCGACCGCGTCGACATGGCGCCCGCCTCCTGCGCCGGCCACCACGCCGTGCGCCGCACCCCCGACGAACTCCACGCCACGCGACGTCGCCGCTTGCCGCAGCGCGGCCGCCATGCCTCTGCCGTCGACCCGGGCCGAATCGGGTGCGTGCAGGGCGCGGTGTACCGGGCCGAGCGGGGGGAAGAGCGACCCGGCCTCCTCCGGCGTGATCTCGGCCACCTCTGCGGGCGCACGGCGGAGGACCAGGTCGGCGTAGGGGGCGAACCACTCGTCCTCGGGCTCGCGCAGTCCGATGGAGAGGATGCCGCAGCCGCCGTAGCCCGTCCCGGCGACGTCCACGCCGTCGGATTCCAGCCGCCGCAGCAAGGCCGGGTAGTGGACGCCGGCCTGGCGCAGGAACGGCCACAGGGCCCTCTCCGTGTCCATGCTGGTGACCGGCGAGAGGATGCCCGCCCCCGCATCGGTCGCCCGTCCCGGATAGCCGGCGTCGATGACCGTCACGCTCGCCCCCAGGCAGGCCAGCTCGTACGCCAGCGACAGTCCGACCAGGCCGGCACCGACCACGGCCACGTCGCTGCGCTTCCCGCTCACGGCCCCGAGTCCATCAGGCCCGCCCCCCGGGTGCCAGTGGTGCGGCACTATGAGCGCCGTGGAGGTCGTGCGGACACCCGAAGAGCGCTTCGCCGCCCTTCCCGGTTTCCCCTTCACCCCGCGCTACGCCACCCTGCCCGACGGCCTGCGCCTGCACTACATCGACGAAGGGCCGGCCGACGCCGAGGCCGTCCTCCTGCTGCATGGCCAACCCACCTGGTCGTACCTCTACCGCACGGTGGTGGTCCGCCTGGCCGAGCACGGTCTGCGTGCCGTGGCCCCGGACCTGATCGGCTTCGGTCGCTCCGACAAGCCACTGGCCCGGACGGCGTACTCGGTACAGGCCCACGTCGACTGGTTGGCGCAGTTCGTCGCTGCCGTCGGCCTCGCCGACGTGACGCTGGTCGTGCAGGACTGGGGTGGCCCCATCGGCTTGGCCGTCCTCGCCGCCAGGCCCGGTCTCGTCCGCCGCGTCGTGGCCGCCAACACCGCACTGCACACGGCCGACCCCGCCCTGGCGGGCCGGTTGGACTGGGCCTGCCACGCCGGCCCGGACGGGACGGTCACAGTGGAGCAGATGCTGCTCGACTACCAGCGTCTCACCCAGGAGCTCACGCCGTTCGCCCCGAGTCTCTTCGTGCAGGGGGCCACCGAGTCGGACGTGCCGGACGCGGTCCTGGCGGCCTACGACGCACCGTTCCCCGACGAGACCTTCTCCGCGGGACCGCGCCAGCTTCCGTTGTTGATGGGGCTCACGCCCGCCAGCGCGTGTGCTCGCTGGAACCGTCGCACCATGCACACGCTGGCCGAGTTCGAGGGTCCGTTCCTCACCGCGTTCTCCGACGGCGATCCCGGCACCCGCGGCTGGGCGGAGGTCCTCCAGGCGCACGTGCCCGGCGCGACCGGACGTGCGCACGTCACCATCGAGGGCGCGGGCCACTTCGTCCAAGAGGACCGCGGGTCCCAGCTGGCCGACGTCGTCGTCCGGTTCGTGGGGGGCACACCCCCCGCCTGACTACGAGGCCGACGAGGGCTCCTCGGGAGCAGCGGCTGGAGCCGGGGCGGCCAGGGCATCGGGCTCAGGCGGGCTGCCGGTGCCCAGCTGTGCCTTGAGGGCAGCCAGCTCGTTGTCGACCTCCGCGTCCTTGCCGACCTGGTCGAGCTCCTTCTGGATGTCGTCGGTGCCGCCCCCGACGTCCTCCAGCACGCCGGACTCGAGCAGCTCGTCGAGGGCACCGGAGCGGGCCTGCATGGTGGCGATCTTGTCCTGCGCCCGCTGCAGGGACGCCCCGGAGTCATTGAAGGACTTCGAGATCCCCGCCGTGCTCTCATCGACGGTCGAGATGGCCTTGGCCGCGGTGTACTGGGCCTTGAGGGTTTCCTTCTGGGTGCGGAAGTCGTTCACTCGCTTCTGGAGCACGTCGAGCGTCTGGGTGAGCTTCTTCTCCTCCTCGTCCAGCTGCTGGCGCTGCGGCTCCATCTCGTCGATCTGCTGCTGGGCGGCGGCCTTGCGCGACAGTGCCTCCTTCGCCAGGTCCTCCCGTCCGGCCGAGAGGGCCTGCTTGGCCTGGTCCTGCAGGTGGTCGAGAGTGTGCTGGAACTGCTCTTCCTGGAGCTCCAGTCGCTTCTTCGACGCGGCGAGGTCGACCAGGGCGCGGCGGACCTGGGTGATCTGCTCGAGCATCTTTTCGTAGGAGAGGTCGAGCATCTCGTCTGGCTTCTCGGCCGCGTCGAGCGCCTTGTTCGTCTTGGCCTGCACGATGTCGTGTGCCCGCTGGAAGATGCCCATGTTCCCTCCCTGAGGGGTCGGTTCTCGACCTCCACCATAGATTCGAATCAGTTCGCCCGTCGCGCCGAGGGCGGCCCCTCGGCGGCCAACAGGCTCTTGGATCACCGCGCGCGTGGCGAGCGTGCAGGCCCGGCGGTCGTGGGGGAATTGCCGCGCGAGTTCGTCCTTGACCGCCACCACCCCGTCGATCCGCACCCTGTCCCCCACCGCCGCCGCAGCGGCGAGGATCGGCTTGGCGTCGGTCCCGGAACGGCGGTACTCCCGGCGAGATGGCCTCCCGCCGATGGCTGCGTATAGGCCCACTCATGGACAGATCCGAGGCACGACGGACCGGACTGGCCGAGCACTCCGGGCCCGGCGGGGCGAGGCCGGTCCCGCCCGGCCTCCCCAGACGTTGTGCCCGTGTTGTGCCGGATGGGTTCGGACGGCTCTACTTCGGCCTGAAGAACGCTGGCAGCATCCTGATTGAGGCGAGTGAACCCCGGGAGGACCGATGCCCTCTGACTGGCAGAAACAGGCGGCCTGCCGTGGGCAGGGACCGGACGCCTTCGTTCGGGGACCGCATTCCAGTTACCACGTAATCCGGGAGCTGTGCGAGACGTGCCCGGTTCGGCGGGACTGCCTGGAGTTCGCCCTGGCGGATTGCTCGCTGACCGGACTGTGGGGCGGCACGACGGATGCGGAGCGACGGAATATACGCCGCTGGAGGGTGGCCTAACGCAGTTGGCTCAGGCTTCAATCGGTCAGGGCGGCCCGGATGTTGGCGTCGATCATGCCTCACAGTGTTCAAAGCCGTGCGGGCGTGACGTCACGGTCGCCGCACCGTTCCTCTTGAGTCACTGGCCCGCTCCGGATTCGCCAATTCATCACGTTGGGAGCGCCCGACGCGAACGACCATGAGATGCTTGGGCATGGAGGGTCGTGCCTGCTGCCAGTCGGATCGTCGCGCTCATGGGACGGTGCGCCGACGCACTGTCGAGCTCGCGCTCATGGCCACCGTCGTCCTGCTCGGGGCAGTGATGGTGGGCGCCGGACCCACCGCGGCGGCGCCCGCGGCGCCGGCACATCCCGTCCTGGCGCCGCAGAGCGGGTCGTACGTCTTCACGCTCACGTTCGACGGCATGCGACGTGACTATCGGCTTCACGTCCCACCTGCCGCGAGCTCGGGGCAGCCGTTGCCGTTGGTCCTCAACCTGCACGGCGCCACCCAGAACGCACAGCTCGAAGAGATCACCTCCGACATGGATCCGAACGCCGACATGAACGGTTACCTGGTGGCCTATCCCGACGGGACACGCATCGCAAAGGTGTTGACCCCTGATCCGGTGGCAAAGAACGCCCAGTACGGATGGAACGCCGGGCAGTGCTGCGGCCTGCCGGTGACGAAGCACATCAACGACGTTGGGTTCCTTCTGAAGGTCATTGCAAGCATTGCCGCCAAGACCCCTGTGGACCTCCGGCGGGTCTACATGACGGGCATTTCCAACGGCGGGATGATGGCCTACGCAATGGCAGCGGAAGCATCGGACCGCATTGCCGCCATTTCGTCGGTTTCGGGTCAGGTGGAGATTCCGGTCATACACCCGACACGGGCCGTTCCGACGATGGAATTCCACAGCGTCAACGATCCGATTGCCAAGTTCGACGGCACACCGAACGCCAATCCATTGCTTCGCCTCTCCGTGATGCAGGGTATTGACCAGTGGGTCAAGGCGGACCGGTGCAGCGCCGAGCCCCACACGGGGCCCACCATCGTGGGCGCCGCCGGGTCGATCTCCGCAGGGGAGACGGCCACACCGATCACGTACGCGCACTGCCGCTCAGGCGCTGAAGTCGTTCTCTGGCGCTTCACCGGTTCGGGGCACGTCTGGCCGGGCAGTCCGCTCAACATGGGTCCTGAGAAGAACTGGATCCTGGCCGGCGTCGGAAGGGGCATCATCCTCGTCAACGCCGACGAGACCATGTGGCAGTTCTTCAGGCGGTACTCGCTCGCGTCCACTCCCCGCTAATGACGACGGCCCACGTCAGGCGTCTCCCACACCGTCGATCGGGCCGCCCTCGGATCTAAACCCGGGCCCGCTCGCGCCTGCCGTCAGCGCCGCCGCGTGACGCTGTCGTTCAGAACTCCGTCAGCTCGTCACCAGCACATCGCTCATCACGCTGAGAACGGCCGTGATTGCCTGTTCCGCCTCGGAGAGCCGAATGAACTCGATTCGGACACGGAGGCCTCGGTTGATCGTTGGTACCGCACTCTTGATCTCGCCTTCGAGCCGGACGTTGACCGAGCTGCCGGCGCCGGGGAGGTTTACGGAGATGACGCGACCCAACAGGTCGGATCGTACGGGGCGATCCAACGTGATCCCCATGCCGAGCATCGAGATATCGACGACTCGGCAATGACGCCACACTTCAGCGGATTCACCTGCGAATTGGTAGGACGCGGCCCACCCGGTCGGCTGACGGTGAATTCGGCGGCGGTTCTCCACGGTGCACCTTCCGTTCTGACGCCCAACGGGACCGTGGTATGGCCCCACAGAGTCGAGGGGGACGTTCCGCCGAGAAACGAGACTTGCACTGGCAACTTGTGGACAAAACGATGTGCGGCTCCTGCGTTGTCCCGGCGTTGTGGCGATGGCTTGGCTCGGAGTGCGCTGGACGATGGAAGACGGTGAGGGTTCCGAGTCACCTGGACGGTTCCCGCAGGCGGTCGAGCCGTGGATCGCCCTCCCCCTCCGGAGCGTCTGCCACCTGACCGACTACGGAGGCCGACCCCCCGCGTTGCGGATCGTTTGAACATCTGAGGGCCGTCACATCGGCGCCCAGGACCGGTTCGGGACACGACCCACCCCTTTCGGCCCTTCACGCCGAAGCCCGGGCTGCTCCCTGCCTGTCTAACCGACATATCTCGCCGATGACCTGCGACTTTATCGTCATGTGGCGAGGAATTGCACCCGGGATCCTTTGACCCGATGGTGCCTGGGCGGCGACAAGACCTGACTCGAGAATTGTTCATTCGTTGTGCAAAGCATCCGGATTCAGTACTCTTCGGGTCTTCCACCGGTGGCCACGCCCAGGAGGTCGGACCTGTGCACGCTCCACAACGCCCCCCGATCCGCCAGCATGGGGAGCAACTGTCACTCTTCGGACCGTCATTCGTGGTCCCACGGACGGAACCGCCGGACGCGCTTGGCGGGGCGTTGGCGGTCGCTCTGATTTGTCTTCCGTGGGTGGTCATCGGCTGGGTGATCTGGATGGCCGCCTGAGGCTCCCCCCGGCCTCGGGTCGGCCACAGACCCGAAGCCCAGTCCGGTTCCTACAGCGAGGTCGACGCTTTCGCCCCCCGGTGCCCTGAGGCCCAGGCGCACAGGACCAATCGTGAAGCCCCGACAAGGATCGTCGGCGGGCCGACGTAGACCTGCCCCGACAACCGGCCGCGGCAAGGTCATCTTTCGATGGCGGGGGCGCCTGGCTCCTGACAGACTGGTGCCCGGCACGCCCGGGTCTCCCGCTAGACCTCCGGGGTGAGGCTCCCGCCAAGCCCACCGCACGTGTGCCGTAGCGAGGCGACCCCGGCCCGCGCAATCGGGCCGGGGTCGTTTCGTCTTCTTCGGCAGTTTGTGTCCATGGGTTGACTTTGGTCATCCGTGCTGGAACCTTCCCGTCGCCTTGGCCCACGGCACGACGACGTCCCGCTTCGGGATGCGACCGGCAGCCCGCTCCGCGATCGGCGACGGGAAGCCCCTCCTGATGTCTGCTTCTCGTTCGCTCGAGGGTGTCAGACAGATGGACGTGCGTGTTGGACACACGTCCATCGCAAACCGTGCCCCCCTCTCCATGGCCGTGCGCCAGCGGGCCGGCGCTTGGTACACGGCACCGCGGAGGGCGCGGCCCACCGCGTGAGCGGACCGTCCGTTCGTGCGCGTGATGCGAGGGATGGTCTCGACATCACCAGGAACATCGCCGCCGCTTGAGGCGGCCGTGGATCACCGCGCCGCTGTCACTCCGAGCGCCCCGTCACCCGGTTGTCACGCCTGGTTGAGCGCCGGCAATCGACTGATTACGGTCCCACACATGCAGACCGGCCGGCTGGCCCTCGTCATGATGGCGCTCTGCGTGTGCGCAGGCTGCACGAAGGGCTCGCAGAGCGGCACACGCACACCCAGCTCGAGCTCGGACTCGGCGGTAAGCACGAGCGTCGCCTCGGTGAGCGCAACGAGCCAACTCTCGGAGATGGTGAAGTGAGTATGACGAACAAAACACGTCAACCTCAGCTCGTGACCTGCGAGGTTCTCGTGCTGGATCGCTCGACACAGCTCGGCGATTACGGACCAGTACAGCTGGCGCTGGCCGCGGGCGCCACCGCCGAGGAGTTCAGCGAGGTCAGCACGTTGACGGGCAATAGCGCCGACGATACGGCACAGATCGTCTGCCAGAAGGACTGACCCCGGCATTCGTGTACGAGTTCAGACGTCAGCTCGCCAGTCCTCGGATACAGCACTCCAGGGGCCACTTCGGTGACGGCGTCGCACGGTCGAGCCGCCGAGAACGGAAGCCGGAACCTGTTGATCCCAGGCGGATCGTGGTCCTTGGTCCTGATCGGTGTCAGTGTGAATCGCCAGGTCGGCTGCGGTTTCCTCGGTTGTTACGTTGGTTCATGTTGGTCGCAGATAGGCGAGGCTGAGTGAAGTTGCGTTGACCCAATCCGTTGACGATGCAACGCGGTCAGTCCGCAAACGCGACAGCAAGCACCGCACTCAGTGGACCCACAACGATTCGAGTCCGCGGTGAGGTGTGAGTATGAGCCACGGTCTCGTCGAAAGAGAAGGACTCGTCCGATGAGCTGACGGTGAAGCTCGGGACATCGATGGTGTGCCAGCCGTCCTCGAGCTGAACCTCCGAAACTCGGGCTTCGTCGATGGCCGCAAGCCACTCGATGCTCATGTGCGGGTGCCTCCCAGCCAAGTCAGACGTACTTCTGACCATTGTAGATCCAATGATGATGCCCAGACCGACGACCTCATCGACGCATCAGTCCGCAACCGGCCGCTGTTTTCGGATGGCTCCTCGGACTTCTCGATGCGTCGATGGACCACGGCAGCGTGATCGGGCCCGGATAGTGACGCGGTGGTCGCGGTCTCGATGACTTGACCGACGAGGAGAACCACAGATCACGGGAAAGAGACGGGCGTGATGACCGCCTCAGCAAGGGGTCCCCACGTCCGACGGTTGGCGTGACGTGGCCGACATGGACCTGCCGGGAGCTGTGGCGGCGAAATGGACCAGCTGCTCGCCAAGCTCACGGAGCTCGGGTGACCCGGGAGGCGAGGAGGGTCGGTCACACCCTCCTGCACGCTCAGGGCCGGGGGAGGATCCGGTCGCGGCGGTAGGGCCCGGTTGCGGCAGGGTCACTTCGCGTCAGGCAAAATATGCGCTGGCGCGCCAGGGTTCCGCCAAGCCCTGCCGACGTGCCCACTGGACTGGCACGCCGAGGGTTCCGCCTTTCCCTCCAGCGTGCGCAGCCAGCGAGACGACCCCGGCCCGCATTATCGGGCCGGGGTCGTTTTGTCTATCGGCAGTCGGTGGCCACGGGTTGAAGGCGGCGATGCGTCAGTGGCTCGCCCGAGGCACGACATCCCCCTCATTTTGGGGCACACAACCGATGCGCCTACGTCACTCACGTGTGTTCTGCCAGCTCAGTCTCCGCAGCAGTCCACCGTCTAAGCGCTCAGAGGTACACGCAAACGACGTTTGTGGGAAAGATTATGGGCTCTTCAGATTGAGCGGCGAAAGTTAGCTTCCGATGTCAAGTGGACCGGAATGTGCCTCACAGACCCGGGAGTTAGGTGCTGGGAGGCACCAGGGGCGTTTCATCAACGGTCGCTACCGCGATCAGGGTATCGAGTGACAATCTCGGAGGGAGAACATGCTGAGCGGCGAACGTGACGGCTCTTCTGAGCGGCGTCGGGCTTACATGGCCACTAAACGAGATCTCAACTCGGGAGAAGCCGTTGACTTGAAGAACGCGACGAAGCGTATCTTCGCAAAACCAGCATGTGTGCTCAGGATGTACCTGCCCGTGACCGCCCCAGCGGTAGACGAAGCCACCGACGTAGAACACATTTGGTGTCGTGAGCACGAGCCGCCCACCGGGTGCGAGGTGCCGTCGTACACTTGTGAGAAATCCGTGCACGTTGTCGAGATGCTCGATGATCTCTCCGGCGAACACGGTGTCAAATGTCCGCTTGAGATCGAAGTCCTGGGCGTCAGCCACGTAGGCCGCGTATCCCTCTGATTGGATCTGACGAATCGTCTGTTCGTTGATGTCGATCCCGACGACGCTGGGGAATTGGCTGGCGATCAGACCGTGCAGCCAGTCGGACATTCCGTAGCGTGAAGCGCAGCCGATATCGAGGATGCTCTCGCCGCTAAAGAGAGGGAGGACCACGTCGAGGCGATCACGGAGATCGCCGTCACCCCATGGACGCTCGCCCCATTCCGGTTGCAGGAAGTGTCCCGTGGCCGGTCCCTCTGAGGGGACCAACCTGATTCTTCGGTCTGTACGAGTCGAGCCAACAGCCACGACCTCACGCTCCCTGCTGTCGGTGGTTCCCCGCTACGTCGCAGTTAGATTACGACGAGTCCCCGTACTGGCACAATGGCTGCTCTGGGTCTCCCGACCGGCCATCGAGCGCTCCGAACTCGCGTTGGTGGAAGGCGGAGGCGCCCGCAGGAGCGCCAAAATCATCTCCATCTGGCTGGCCCAATCCCTTGGTGCGCGAACTGGCCCCAGTCCCCTGGTGCCTGATTCATTCCGGGTGAGCTCGTCACCGCGAGCAGGGTACGGGGTCATACCGCGTAGGACGCGGTGCGGTTCTGGATGGCCCTTGGTTGGACCGTCATCTGCATCAAGCGAACAGACACCGCAGTACTGGATAACACCTGGATAGACAGTGTCACGGTCGCAGGAGACTTCCACACGGACTTTCAAGCGAGCTGATGCTGCCCCACCAAGTAGACGATGAGTAGTCCTCGCTGTCCGGCGCGGACCACCCCGCTTCGTAGCCCTCGAGAGAGTTGAGGGCCCCAGTCGAATAGAGGGCTTACTATCCGGAAAATGAGTGCAATCTCCGTCGTTCCGAGCAGTGCCGGCAGCTATGCCGCTGGGCAAGAGCAGGCGCCCGGCGTACTCCGGTCGGTTCGGGCTCCTTGATGCTCTCAGTGCATCGGGATTCGATGTGCATGACGAGGGCGATCTGCCCCTTCAGATCTGGCGCCCAGATCGCATCAATCCCGGGCGCAGAACATCGGTCAAGTGACCGAATGCGTCCAGGTGTGATCGAGCGCCTTATCCCGCTGCTGGTACGAGGTGACAAACTGCTCGTATTGGGTGGGAACTTCACCGTTGCGCTTGGTGTAGTCGCCGCCTTACGTCGAGTCTCGACAGATCCTGTCGGAGTGTTGTATGGATCGAAACTATGACGTCAACACGCCCGAGAGCACACCACCGATGGAGCACTTGACTGGATGGGCATGGCCCACGCCCTCTCAGTTCCCGGGTTCTTTGAGGTGCCTACTGAGGTGCTCGGCCCTCCACCCCTTCTTGAACGAACCAAGTAGCACGGCTGGGAGTTGAGGACAGTTTGGCTACCGAATGGGAGCGAGCAGAGACCCTACGGCTCGGATTGCACGTGATCTCAAGCGACGCCTTTGCGTAGGACCCTGTGTCATCTGCTGTCGAATCCCTCAGCCATCTCCCGAAGGGACCGTTGGTGGTGCACCTCGATGTCGATGTGCTGAATTTCATCGATGCGCCTCTCGCCGAGAGCACCGAAGGCCCGCAACACCGGGCCAACGCTCGACCAGGTAGCGGTCGCGCTCCGGATCGCAGCTCAAGACGACCGCTTCCGAACCATGTCAATCGGAGAGCTGAACCCCACCCGAAGCGCAGCAGATCCGGAGGCGATTCCCCGTTTCGTTGCCGCGGTTGCGCCGCGTCATGGGCGGCCCTCACGGCTAGTCGGGTTGGGCTGCCCTGGAACATTGCCGGGGTCGGCGGGAGACCTGGTTCAGCGCGAACGGACTTACGAGCGGAACTCGGTGATGGGATACTGCCCCGCCACTCCGAGCAAGGTGAGGAGGCGTTCATCATCTCAATCTCGTCGGTTCAGACCGTTCGGTTCGAGATCGAGGTGTTCTCCCGATCGGCCGATCCGCTTGTCCGGTAGTCGGGACCGTTACCAGCGGGGAGGCACTGGCGGCCACCTACGTACGCTCTAGCCCAATAACGCCGTTCCGAGGCCAAGGACTTGCCAGGTTCATCGTCGAGACAGCGGTTGATCACCCAGAAGTTCGTAGTATTCGACTTCTCTTGCTCGGCACTGGAGACGCCCACGAGCTCTACTGGAGAGTTGGCTTCTCGAGGTGCCGGAGCCACAACGCTGGAGGGAGCTTCGGAATTAGGAAGGAGAGTTCTCGGTACTATTTCCGTCCGCCGCTCCGGAGACGTCACTACAAGTTGTGAGCGAGATAGTCCAATCGGCGAGTGGGTCTGGCGAAGCGGCTAAACCATAGGTTCATGGCCGAAAGATCTCCCCAGGTCATTTCGCTGTCGCTCACTAGTCCGGAAGAGATGTTCGTGCTTGCGCCAGCCGACCTGTTCTCTGAGTACCGCAACTTCATGACAGGGCTGGAGTATTGCATCAGCATGCTGCGAAGTCGTCGCTCCAGCGGACCTGTACGGATTGACCTGGCTCTACCTGCCGACCAGATCTCCGATGGACTGGACCATCGGATTCGCGGCACCCTCAGTCGTTACTGCGAGCATCGAATCGCGTACAACCAACGAGAACGTCGAGCAGTTCGACTCGACGGCGTGTTTTCGCTGTGGATAGGGCTTCCCATTGTCGTGTTGGGATTCGTCCTCGTGATCATCAAGTCGAGCATCGTGGGCGCAAGCGGGAACGCCAACCTGGTTCTTGACTCGGGTGGGTGGGTGTTGGTGTGGGTAGGCCTTTGGTTCCCTCTCGACACGATCCTGTTCACGCCACTGTCCTATGGAAGAGAGAACGGGGTGCTCAAACGGCTTCGAACGGCCGATGTCGTCATCGAACCACACCCCACGATGAAGCTCTGACCCAGCGTGAATCGACCTGCCCCTCCGCCGGTCGCCGGTTCGGTGCCAGGACGGTATTCGTAGGCTGACCCGTGAAACGAAGAGGAGGCCTATATACCGACGACCGGGGAATGGCCCAACTGAACGTGGCGGATTGGCACGGAACGATGCTTATCGATCTCAACGGCGAAGAGAATTTGCAGGACGTCTACAGTGGATGTCGAGACCGACGTGCCGCAGTTCGCAACGGTGAAAAAGGGCTTTATCGGTCGGCACCTGACCTTCGTGCCGCTGGGCGGTATCCACGTCGGTCCCGAAGAGTTGCGGGTGTCAGTAACCAAGGAGCAGTGCGAACTGCGCCGGACATCGAGATGCACGGCGACGAACTCTCCCAGGCTGACGAGTCGACGCTCTATCACCACTTGAGCTCAACTACACACCTATCAGTACGACGAGCGGGCGCCGTCTGGCTCGTCGCTGAGAGGGGTCGACCGCTCTGGCAGCCTCCACCGAGGGTGCCCGCCGCCGCAAGTGGGCGCAGCCCACGACGCATCAAACAGATGGCTGGCCGGCGTCTCGCTCGGACAGTGTCTTTAACGTAAGTAGTTGCTTACGCATCATAATCAGGTCGCCGGCCGGTAGCAGCTGACGGATCATGAGGCCAAACAGACCACGGGCAGTTTGAAATGCAACCTTTGCCACTAGCCGGCATCGTTGAGCGCTGGTAGGAATCACCGAGTAGGTGACAGCCACGCGACCAAAGGCGGTCGTGCTCGATTCGATCGTGATAGAACGGCCATTTTGAAACGCGACCAAGCGGAAGATCGTCACGAAGCGCTGTCCGACTTCGAGGTTGTCCAGTCCCGGCACCAGTTGTCGCGGACTCTGTCTTCCGAGGTTGTCGATCCAGTCGTAGCTGTAGGGCGCAACGCGTAGCTGGCAGATCCAACGGAAGACCACTTCCGACGGTGCGGTGACGTCCACACCCCGAAACAGGACACGGTCCGGACGTTCGATCAGCTCATCACAAGGAAAGACCTCGGCTCGCTCGTGTGGGAATGTTCCCCAAGTCTCAACGAGTGAGGATGGCTTCACCCCGCCGAACCTACGCGCTTCAGCGATTTGTGGTCCACTTGAGCCGCAGTCGAGTCAGGGTTTTGCCAGGTCGGCTTCGCTTTCCCGGGTCGTCACGTTGGGCCGTGTTGGGTGCAGAGGCGTGACGTCTAACGAAGTTGCGTTGACAAATCCGTTGACAGGATTGTGCAGGGGTTGTGCCACTCCCATCCGATCGGCTCTATTTCGCCACGTAGAGGAGCCGTCAGCATCCTGATGGGGGCGGAGGCTTGAGGTGGTGGTACTGGGCCTTGGGTCACCGCCCCCGCCACTGCCCGGCACTCCCCCGGTCTACCCGGCCTCGTCAGCCCGATGCGTCAGCCCGGCGACCCCGCCCTGGATTCCTCGCTCAGCCGGACGAGTGCTGGCAGTTGATCTACAGCCACCAGTTGCAGGCGACGCACTGCCAGGAGACGCCCTCGTGGATCGGGCCGGTGTTCAGCGTTTTGGGCGACCATTGGTGGCGAGTGTGCAGCTGTCGCGACCACGTGGAAGGGTTGGCCCGGTTGCCGCAGTTCGGCCGGCGCGAGTGTTACAACTCTTCGGCCGGCGAGAGGCTCAGCGCGTCACTGCTCGGCTAGGCGTCGTCGGGCGTTTCCCGCCCCCACTCCTCGATCTGACCCGGGAGCAGGTCACCCATCAACTCTCTTCCGAGGGCGCTGAGTCCCTCATGCTCGGTCTCATGAAGATCGAGCCATTCAGCGAGTTCGTTGATCGTGGCGAAGGAGTAATCGTCGTCGTTGTCGTGGTCGTAGAGATGAAATCCACCAGAGTCCTCAAGGGTAGCAACGAGGCGACATTCTCCGGCGAGTCCAAAGCACCAGAGGCTCGGATCCGGAGTGTCCCGGACCTCGAAGTGCCACGCGATTCGACTTGACAGGAACGCTCCAAGCGCGAGCCACCGCTCAAGTTCATCCCCGAGGTACAGCTGCCGACACGTCATTTGCCAGTCTGGGTCCATTGACAAACCTCCGTTGACATTCGCTGCGGCGAACTCTTCGTGGGTCCGGCGAACGCAGACGCCTATCGTGGGGTACTCGAAGCGGACCTGCGTCATCAGGAAAGAGATCGGCCCCAATTTCCGACGGTCGGCCCCAAGCTTACCTTGCACATCCCGTGTGACGACTGGCGACCGCTGGTGGCGGGTGTGGATCTGTCCCGACCACCTCGAGGGCCTGACGGGGCTGCGGGAGTTCGGGGTCCTGCACTGTAGGTGAGGTGCCCCCTACCGAAGCAGGCATCACTTTGGGGCTGGTGAATCATCCTACGGCGGCGGCAGTGGATATGCGGCAAACCGACGCGAAAGTGTCTTGAACCGACGGGCGTCCGCCCACGCCCACAACCGTCGCCCGTGTGCATGCTCACCCCGCGTTGTTCACGGTCACGGTGATGCCCGTGCTCGTGGCCGACCCACAAATCGGGAGTATTGATGCCAGTCATGGCATCAATACTCCCCACAAGGTAGGCAGGTGCACCACTAGTGTCGCGCTTCGGAAACCTTTGACGTCGATGACGATTCTTGGATCGGTACGAACGCGGGAGTATGGGATCTGATGAAGTGCCCCCCCTTTCTCCACGACATAGACCTTTGAATACGCGTTGTAACTGATTGGCAGGGCTAACTGAGTTAGCCCACTGCAGGTCACCGAAAACCTGAGCTGTAGCGTTTCGAACGGAGCGCGCGATGGTCCAATGACCGTGCACGGGACCTTGCTCAGAGACTGTGCACCAGCTTGATTCTGGTGAAGCTTTAGGTAGAGCGGGATATCATTTTTCAGCTCGCTTCCGCTCGTCGTGAAGACCTTTGGGAGGAAGGCTCCGTAGAGCGGCAGTAAGTCGGTGCCCTGTGCCACCAGGCTGAACGCCTGGTAATCCACATACATTGGTGTGGTGAACAGTGCCATGGAAGGGAATTGACCTGGCTTGGCGTCGGGGCTGGCGGGCAGGCTTGAACTGATGGGCGATAGAACGATCAAGGAAGCAAGCCAAAGAGCTGCCAGGGTCCACCAAAGTCTCCTGAACGCACTTCGACGCCATACGGAGTCAGCAATCGCAACCACCAGGATGATTCCTAGAGGTGTGATGAAAGAAAGCATTACCGACGGGAAGGAAATGACCTGAAGAGGTGGGAAAAGCCGGTACACGGATGCAGAGATCCCCATTTGTAAGAACAGGTAGACAAGGAGGCTTCCTATCAGGAACACCATGATTGGCATATGCACAAGACGCCCGAAGTAGGACGAACCTCGTCCTCGTGTGTTGAGCGCCCAATACGCGCCTGCTGCAACCAAAGCAACGGCGATCGGGACCCAGATGGCGAAGTCGATCTGCACAAAGGGGACGACAGGGGGGACTAGCCAACGGTGCAAGCCGCCGTAAAAGTATGACCAGAAGCTGTCGAATTGTTGAGTAGACAGGAATCCGCCGGCGGTGACCTTGGTTTGAGGATCGTAGAAATTGCTGAACCGCAGTTCGGCCAGAAATAGCGGCGCCAACAGCAATGTCGTTGCTGCCACTGTGATGGCTAATCGCAGTGCGATATTCCGGAGCCCAGAAAATCCAGCAATGGCGATAAACGTCCCCAAAGCGACGAAGAGACTGACCAAGGATACGAGTGCGATCGCACTGTGGGTATTGACCAACAGCACCATCACCGGTATGAGCATGAAAGAGAAACGCCGATCCTTGAGCAGGATGAGGCACCATAGGAGCAGCCAAGGAACAATCATGAGGGCGGAGAATTCAGCCAGATCTCCTCGCGGATCGAACCAATCAGTGAACACATAATTCGTAAATAGGAACCCCAGAGAACCCACCGTCGAGAACAACCTGCTGTTGGTGATGACGCCGAGAGCGGAGCGCATCCCATAGGCACCGACCATGAGAAAGATGGCGATGGTGACGACTACTGCGGGTTTGAGTTCACCACCGAGCAGCAAGTAAATGAGGCCTGCGACGTAGAAGAAGGTCCGTTGGTAGTAGAGCAGTATCGGGCTACCCATACCGGTTCCGTCGCTGCTCGACCAGACGGGGAATAAGTCCAGATGACGAAGGTGCGCCGCATAGATTTGCACCAAGATGAGTGGTGACGTCCAACCGTCATTGAGAGGCCAACCAGCGCGCCGCAGGACGGGAGAAACGATGAGCGCTATCGCCGCGAGTACGAGAGCGGCATAGGCAATTTCGGACACCCACCTGCGTTCGACCAATATTGGTCGAGAACTTTTGGTCGGAGTTCCACTGTGATGGTCGGACTGCGCCTCGTAGGAATTCTGCCGTTCTTGTGTGCCATGCGTTGAGCCAGTCATTCGCATTGACGCTATCTGGACGGCGCCTCGCTTGCTGTGATTAGTTTCGCAAGAAGCTGCTGGGCAAAGTGGCTGGCGTCCAATCGAAGCCGAGTTGAGAAGGTGAATGTTCCCGAACGACGCTGCCGGGCTGGGGCGTCGGATGTCATCATGAATCTCGCGATGTGCGCAGACGGCGAGGACCTCGACGGATTTGAGCAGGTCCTCATCTGGACGGGTTGGTGGGACTGTCCACGAAGGGGTGTAGTTCGGATCGATGGCGAACCTCACCTATTCGATTGTCCGTTCTCGTAGGAACTCGATGACTACCCGAGCGAGTTCCTGCTATGGCCAATAACTGCCGAAAGGTTTGAGCGCGAGCTTGAAGACTTCCGAGCGTGGGTGGATATCGAAGCGCTAGGGATTCGGGCGTCGAGCCTGGGCCCCTGTATCTCAAGGTTCCAGTCGACAATGCACCGCCGGACGCTCGACTCGCCGTTCCCGAGTGGCGGTTAGACCCTGAACACATGTTCATCGGTCGTGTCCCGAAGCATCTGGTCCGTTGGACGTTCGTGGAACGACGCCAACCCTAGAGATGCGACAGGATGTGGGGCGTCCTGGGTCGGGGTGGGGTGTCCCAGAAGGATCGCTGCCGGGTTGGAGCGCACTTGGGAGCGAAGGAATCGCTAGCCAAGCACTGTGGCCATGGCCTCGGCCTGTCGCCAGAAATTGTGCGTAGTTCGCTCGGTGTTCCCAGGGGACAAACAGTGATTTTCCGGTAAATCCCTGCTAGTCGGGCTGCCGGGATTTGAACCCGGGACGCTTGATCCCCAGTCTTTCGAGCCGTTACGTCACCGTCCGGCGGTAGCCTGCGGTGCTGGAGCCGAGGTCACGCTGCTAGTGGGAATGCCGATCGCGTCGGCAGGAAACTGCAACTTCATTCCGGGATAGATCAGGTTGGGGTCGACCAGGGTGTACCCGTCGGCCTGGGAGATCCCCCTGTTCAGCGCGAACAGCTCCTGGTAGCGGAGAGGGTTTCCCAAATACCGGGCGGCGAGAGCCCAGAGCGTGTCACCGGGCTGGACCACGTAGACGTGGATCGCGGGGGGCTGGGTCGTCGGCGGCGGCTGCACGATCGACACATGGGCGAGTCGCTGCTTGACGTGGAACCAGACAGTGACACCACCTGACTCCACGGGCTGACCGATCGCTGCAGTGATATGGCTGATGACGGTGGCCGACGGCGCGAGGGCTATGACCGTCTGGACGTCGTATTGGCGCAGAAACTCTCTGAGGTCAGTGGTTAGATTCCGTTGCGCTGACGTTCCGCCCCCATACGCGACTTGGAAGAAGGTCTGAACTGATTGCGGATGTAGGAGAGCGGGATTGGTAGTGCCGTCGTGCCCTATTGGAGACGGGAACCACCCGAAACCACCGATCAGTTTGAAGCGCATACCGACAACTGCTTGATCGAGCATGATGCTGGTGTGGTTGGCGGAAAAAAGGTTTGTGGTTGACAGACCCGGATACGGATAGGCAAGGACTACGCTGCCGGGGGGAATGGCGTCGACGGCTGTCGATGTAAAGAAAGTGGGTACATTGGTCGGAGACGCCTGCACCGTCTGGCTGGGGACCAACGGAAGAATCACAGCCACTGCGATAACTCCCACCACCGCAGTTCTGCCCAGCATGCTCCACCGTGGAGAGAGCCGCACTAGGTGACGAGATCGCCGCAGCCGTTTCCACAACTCGTTGATCCCGATGGCGAACATTCCCGCCACGAACAGATCGGTGAAAAGCGCAAATCGGCCCGTCTGAAAGCCGTCGAGAGCCGGAAGGTGCTCGAACAGAGCGGAGGGAAGGGTTATCTGCGTTCGCTGAGCATCGATCCCGAGACGAGGACCTAAGGAGAGGACAAGGGCAATCGTCGCCATCGCCCCGGCGAAGAGGATCGCCCTCTGTTTGCGGAAGAAGAACGCGAAACAGACCACCACAACCATCAGCGGCAGACCGAGGTATAACTGTCCCCCATTTATGAGTTGCTGTACTGCCGGTGCGAGCGTCCTCGGATCGAGCCATTGATGCGAGCCTGGAACGATAGGCGAAAGTAAGTCCATCGGAAACCAAGCCGCCCAAAACGACACTGTCGCCGGTGGTCCGTTGATGTGCTGCGGGCCGGCGAAGGTGAACCACACGGGATAGAAGAGCAACAGACAAACGACAACGAGGAAGTAGATGAAGGCCGTCGCCGCGTAACGCCATCGCTCGACCGGAGCGTGGCGATAAATGAAGATGAGCAGGGCACTTGCAATCGCGCCCATGACCAACGTGGCAGCTAGGACCTCGGTCGAGATGAAGAACTGAAGGACACATACGAGGCCGAGCAGAACCCCGGTTCTCACTGGCCGCCAGCGCTGACGTACCAGGATTTCGTGGAGGAATAGGAAGATCAACGGCGGCAACGGCACGAAGATGAGGAACAGGTAAAGGCCGAGTTGGGAAGTGTAGGCGGAGAAGCCATAGAGCAGTCCTCCGAGGAAGGCGGCCGGCCACCAGGTAGTCCACCGTCGAAGCACCAAGCACATTGAAGTCGCCGAGGTTGCCAGAGCCAGGCGCAAGAGAACGTTCCAGGTGACCACTGGGCCGAACAACTTCGTAATCGGCATGAAGACGACGCCAAGCGCCAACATAGACCCGTTCACCCCAAAGTTCTGACCTAAGGGATAGTTTTGCCCTTGGGCGAGGAACATACTGTGCACATGCGGCAGAGCATCTGCCGCCCAAGCGAGCCACCAGACTTGCTCGGTAAAATCCGTAAAGCCGTTTCCGGTCAAATGACCTGGACCCAGCGATCCGAAGTGGCCGTAGTCCACCATGGCTAGGACTATGTAGAGACCGCAACAGACTGCGCCGGGCCACCAGGACGGGAGTTGCTTGCGCGTCGAGCTTTCAGCATGCGCCTGGGTTGCCGATACGATTCCGCTAGAGTCGATCTGAACTGCCATAACGTGATTGGTCCTTAGGCTGAAGCGAGATCAGCGTAGGGCAACGACGGCGCTGCGGTTATTGGGCACAGAAGAAATGTGAGAGGACGCCAGACCGACTGGCTCGTCAGCGGGCGTCTGCGAGCTGCATATAAGTGACCAAAGGCATGCGCAATATCAGCTCGCAGGGCACTAACGGTGGTGGCAACCACCGAAGCGTTGCACCCTGAGCCCAGGCATCGACGTAACTGCCCGATTCGTGCCCCACCGACAGGGCCACAGCTGCCCCGAGACCGTTGCGAATCCTTTTTGAGGCAAGACCCCAATTTCGGGGACTTCCTTGCGCGACGAATCGAGCCATCGCGCAAGGGCACGACGGCGTAGGGTTTCTATGGGTTGGGGAGTGACTTCGCCGAAGAACCGGTCGCGGAGGGTGAAGAGCCGGTCACGCAGGCAGCGAGTCGCCCCTGAGTGTCCTCCCGGACCCCTTATCGCGCGTCGAGGAGAAGCTGGCGGTAGACGGCGTTACTAATCTGGCGCTTGAATGAGCGGAGGGCCTCTTCCTTGGTCTTGCCCTCGGCGAGCTTGCGCTCGAAATAGATGCGTCCCTCTGTTCGGGGATTGCGGATCTGGGTGACCGCGACCATGTGCAGCGCGTGGTTGAGCCGACGGTTCCCGCGTAGGGAGACGCGGTGGACAACTCGGCCGCCCGAGGCGAATTCGACCGGTGCCGTCCCGTTGTAAGAGGCGAAGGCATCGCGATTGGCGAAACGACGAACGTCGCCGGTATAGCCGATGAGCTGCGCGGCGATGATCGGACCGACTCCATAGATCTCGGTCAGCGAGTTCCCCGACGCCTTGATGGCGATGCGGATCCGGCGGTGCGACTCCTTGGTCTGGTCGTCGAATCGGAGCACGTCGTCGAGGAGCTCGAGGGCCATGTCGTAGCGGACCCGCTCGACCGGGGTCTCAGGCGTGATGTTGGCTAAGAATCTCTCGGCGTCAGAAACGTAGCAATTCCTTGGCGATTCCGCCCGGAACGAGCTCGGCCAAGAGGGCATGGAGGCGACACTCCACCCGAGTCGATGACTCCCGAGCTCAGGTTGCGCTTGGCCAGGAGCCGGAGCACCTGGGAGTGGTCAGCGGGTTCGACGTTGCGCAGGCTCGAGGCCCGAAAGGCGGCGACGGCGATCTCCCGGTCGTAGTTACCTTCCAGCTTGAGCCGTCGGTCCCGCCAGCCAGAACACCCCGTGTCGATCGCAACTCGAGGATGGCGTGGTCGGTGCCGGTCCACGGTCCAAAGAGGTGGCCGCCGGTGGCCGTGAGGCACACGGTCAACAGGCCACGCAATCACCTATGGCCAACCCTGCTCGAGGCCGATCGCGGCTGACAGACACCTCCTCCATCGACATCTTGCCCAGCCGCAACTACGTGGACGTGGCCGCCTGGCTGGACAAACAGCCCAAGTCCTGGAAGGAGCGCATCGAATACGGAGCCCTCGACATGTCGGCCACCTATGCCGCCGTCTACAGCGTGCTCTTGCCCAAGGCGGCTCAGGTGGTCGACCCCTTCCACGTGATCAGCCTGGCCAACCGCTCCCTCGACGCCATCCGCCGGCGGTCCAGATCGAACAACTCGGCCACCGGGGCCGGCGCGACGATCCCCTCTATCGAGCCCGGCGCCTGTTGCTCATGAGCGAAGAGAAGCTGAGCGACGAGGCGACCGAGCGCCTGAGCTCGCTGCTCGAACTGGGCGATCCCGGGGCCGAGGTGGCCATCGTGTACCGGGTCAAAGAACGCCTACGCGACTTCTATCGGACCGGCGATCCCGACGAAGCCAAGGCGATGCTCGCCGAGCTGCAGAGTCACTGCACGAAGAAGGCCATGCCGCCCGAGATCCAGCGTCTCGGGCGCACCATCAAGCACTGGTTCGACAAGATCACCAACTACCACCTGGCCCGGGTCTCAAACGGCCCCACCGAAGCGCTCAACAACCTGATCAAGCGGATCAAGCGCATCGGCTTCGGGTTCCGCAACTTCGAGAACTACCGGATCCGAGCCCTGCTCTACGCCGGCAAGCCGAACTGGCGCGTGTTGGGGTCGATCGTCGTCCGGTGAGCAGGCAGACCCCGCCAGGAATCCGATGAACCCATTAACCCTCGTAGTCGGGCTGCCGGGATTTGAACCCGGGACCTCTTGACCCCCAGTCAAGCGCGTGCTAACCAAGCTGCGCCACAGCCCGCCAATCGTCACCCCTGTTCAGGAAGGGCAAACGCCGCACGCGTACCCTAGCCGAAGCGTCATCCGGCTCCGAGTGCCCTGCTGGTGCAAGCGCCTCTCCCAGGTCCGGGTAGGGGCTCCAGCGTCGTCCAGCGACCAAGCCGACCAGGCCCGAAAGGAACAGTCGCATCGGATCTGATCCTGAGGGTATCGGCCCCTCCGGGGTACGCCACGGGGCGCGGTCACTTCGCCTAGATCGGGACATAGGGTGCGCTATACCTGCGTCAGTCACGGGACACGGGTGCAGCGGCCCCTCCTCCACCCAATCGAGGGGCCGCTTCGCGGTGCTCCGGCGCACTCCCGTCACCCCGTGGACCGGATTCCAGAGCCCGGCGACCCCTGTCCAGGCCTTATGCCCAACCAAGCCGGTGCCGGGGGATGGAGATGGTCTACGGCAAACAGCTCCAAGACAATCAGTGCGCCGAACCGCCCTCATGGACCGGACGATGGTCCTCGCCCGAGGTGACCGGTGGTGGAGTATGGGCCGGCTCCGACACCCTAGGGGACCTGACCGGGCTCAGGGAGTTCGGCCGATTACGTTGACGGTTTGATCACCGGGAAAAACTGGAATGCTATCTGCATGGCTGATCACATCGCGACTTGTTCGAGGGATGGGTGTGGGCGGGAGTTAACGCTGGTACATGAGGCCACAGGCATCGACGCCGAAGGCAGGGTGGGTCCATTGTGGACGTGCAAAGTCCATCGGACCGAACTATGGATGAAGGTCAGCGGCGCCCTGGTTGCTCCATTGGAATGGTGGCCCGACCTACGAAGAGCCCATGGAGGCGTGCCGAGGGCACGCGTCGAAGCCGAGGATGACCGATAAGGGATGAACTGCCCTCCTACGGCGCCGGAGCGTTGTGGGGACGTTGATCACGTTCAATCCGGTCGGCTCTATTCCATGTCGCCGGACTTGGCCACCCAGGGTGGCTGACCGTTGACAACCGAGTCGAGGCTTGTGAGGTAAACCGCGTCGGTTCAAGCTGTAGACACCGGTCTGCTGAGGGTCTCATCAAGATAGAGAGAATACGCTTCGCGGTTATTTGCCTAGTTGCGCCAATTGTTGCGCAAATAGTTTAGCCGCTGCTTGGAGGAAAGTAACCGAGTAGTTGAGGCTCTGGACTTGAGTGTGTAGTCCGTTGATTTCAGTTCGCTGATGATTGATTTCATATGCGGCCGCCGCAAAGCCTATTACGACGATTATCGAAAGGAGTGCAACCAAAAACCACACTGAACGACGTGCGTACGGGGCGCGCTGGGGACTCATCTCACCTTCCTTATAGTTTTCCTCAAGCAGGTGGAGAGTAACGCCTATTGCGCGCGTTCGCCGGTCGACAGCCTCGCGCGACGCCAGATTGAGACCTCTGAAGGGCCCGCCTCTGGCTCAAGGTGACCGGCCCTCGTAGCCCACAGGGATAATTTCAGACGGGCTCCCGAGTCGTTGTCGCACGTTTTTGACGCCGATTCGGCCTGCTCTTTGGCCCGCTTCGGATCCGCACAGGTGGCACCCAGTTTCCACCTGTGCGCGCCCTCCCGAGTCGCCGTTGGCACTCCGGACTGTCAACCACCCAGCCGTTGCACGCCTACGGATCGTCGGGTGGTGGCGACTGCGAACCGGTCCGACAAGGCACCAGCGCTACCAGGTGTCCAGGGACTTCGAGCGAAAGTCGATGTTCGCCAGCAACGCAACGAGTCGGCCCACGACCGCCTCGAGGTCACCGGAGGGATGAGTGATGACCTGCTTGGTGGTTCGTGCGACCTCGGCGCATGTGTTCAGCATCAAGGCAACGCGACTGTAGAGTCGACCCTCCGAGCAGTGGTTGTCCATCATCCAGACCATCGCCTCCATGGTGGCCGCTTCGAGCTCGTCGGCCGCCGCCAATGTTGTGATCGGATTCAGCTTGATCGCCGCTGAGAAGCGAGCTTCGGCATTCGAAACTCGTCGCAGGACGGGCGCCGCCTCCACGAGCCAATGCTTTACATTCGGATTGTCCATGGTGATGGTGAAAGGTCGGACCTGGTCCCGTTATCAGAGAACCGTCCTACAGGGGTTCTGGCGAGAGGCGCCTCATCCAGGCCGCTCTGACCCTGGGCCCGACAACCTCTTCACTCGCTGTCGGGTCACTTTGGACCGGCGCTGAACTTTTTTGCGAATCGGTCGCCGTCGCCGTCACATCGTTGCCAGGTTCGATTACCCATTCGCCACGTCTGTCACCTGTTCGTTGTCAGACGACTCTCATTTCAATGGCGAAGAGTGACGCATGCCCCCGGGGGCTCGAACCGTGCCCACCTCTTCCATGGAACAGCTGGAACATTGCTGACCAGTCTTGTCGGGCCTGGCCAGTGGTCCGGAACGGACACTCGTTGTGAGCCCGTAGTGAAACAGGGGCGCCTGTCGGCCGAGAGGGAGGATCCGAGGCATCCCGGTCCGTGGTTCAAGGTCCGACTCCGCCTCGGCGTTCATCCCAAGAGGAAGCCAACTGGGATTTGTCCAGCTCCCGGCTGTTGCAACGAGAATTTGTGCTTAAGAGTCGCCTCGGCTCTTCCGAATTCACAAGCGTGGCGACGATCACGCGGGACACCCAACTTGACCTGCTTCAGTACGTGATCGAGACCCAGCGACTGGTCAACGCGGTGCCGACACCCGCTGCCGACCGCGCCGTGGGCATCCTTCTCGATCGAGTGCAGACGGTGACAAACGCGGATGGTGCCGTCGTCGAGCTGGCCGAACGGAATGTCATGGTCCAGCGTGCCGTCAGCGGGTTGAGCACGAATGCGGAGGGATCGCCTTCCGACATGGACAGCAGTCTTTCCGGCCTTTGTCTGCGTGTCGGCATGCCCTTGCTCTGCCGGGATACAGACACGGACCCTCGGGTCGATAGCGAAGCGTGCCGGCGGGCGGGGGTCCGCTCAATCGCAGTGGCGCCGATGGTACGCGCCGCCGAGCCCGTCGGGGTGCTCAAGGTCGTGTCGAGCGAAGCGGAGCACTTCGACGTGGCCGACACCGAGGTTCTCGAGCTGATGGCGAATCTGATCACCTCGGGTCTGTCCAACCGATCGAAGGTGGAACGGGAAGCAGAGCGGGCCCTGCGCGATCCGCTCACCGGCCTCGCCAATCGTTTGATCTTCATGGATCGTCTGGCGCATCACGGCTACGAGGCCCGTCGCTACGGCAGACCCTACGGAATATTTCTCATCGGACTTGACCGGTTCACGGTCGTGAACGAGACACTGGGTCAGGAGTGGGGCGATGCGGTCCTCCGCTCAGTGGCGCAGGGCTTGAACGCCACGGTGCGGGGTGGCGACACCCTGGCTCGTCTGGAGGGCGATCAATTCGTCGTCCTGTGCGGAAATGCCGAGCAATCTGTCGTCGAAGAGCGGCTCAAGGGCCGTATCAACGGGGTGGTGGCGGCGGTCGACAAAGAACTCAGTCTGGACGGGTACACGTTGGCCGCCAGCGTGGGTGTCGTCTGGAGCTCAGGGAGCGATGCCACCGCCGACGAGCTTCTCACCGCGGCCCGCACCTCCCTAATTCGCGCCAAGGCGCAGCGGTACGCGAACAACGACCGCTGAGGCCGCAGCCCGGCGACTGCCGGTGCGGATCGACGTCCATATGGTCGAATGGGGCCATGACCCCCGATATCGCACACGACGAACGGCTCGATCCTCGCCTTCGGCGCCTTCTCGCGTTCTTCCCGCCAACCACTCTCGGCGATGTGGCCAACCGCGAGGAGCTGCTGGCGGAGGCGAACAGTCCAGAAGCGGCCGAGGCCCGAGAGGCCTTCCGGGCGATTCAGGACATGTGCGATACCGAAGAGGCGGCGCCCTCAGCCGGCCTGTCGGTGACCACGGCACAGTTCGTCTCGGATCCTGATGGCAACACGGTGAAACTGCAGGTCATCCGACCCGAGTCCGAGGCCGCCCTGCCCGGGGTCTATTACATCCATGGCGGAGGCATGGCCATGATGTCCTGCTTCGACGGGATGTACCGAGGTTGGGGAAAACACATCGCCGCCAACGGAGTGGTCGTGGTCATGGTGGACTTTCGCAACTGTGTCTCGCCGTCGTCGGCGCCGGAGGTGGCCCCGTTCCCCGCCGGTCTCAATGACTGCGTGTCGGGACTGCGCTGGGTAGCTGCTCACGCCGCAGACTTCGGCGATCGACCCATCGCACATCGTCGTCGCCGGCGAGAGTGGCGGCGGCAACCTCACCTTGGCCACCGGGCTCACGCTCAAGCGCGATGGTGATCTCGGCCTGATCAAGGGCCTCTACGCCCTCTGCCCGTACATCGCCGGACGATGGCCCGCGCCAGAGTCGCCCTCCTCCGTGGAGAACGAAGGGATCCTGCTCCATCTTCACAACAACCGCGGCGCCATGGGCTACGGGATCGAGGCGTTCAACGAGCGCAACCCTTTGGCTTGGCCGTCCTTCGCGAGCGTGGAGGATGTCACGGGCTTCCCCCCGACCGTTCTCAACGTCAACGAGTGCGACCCGCTACGGGACGAGGGGATCAACTTCTACCGCCTTCTCCTTGCCGCCGAGGTACCGGCGCGCTGCCGTCAGATGATGGGCACGATGCACGGGACAGAGATCTTCTCCATCGCCTGCCCCGACATCAGTGCCGACACCGCTCGGGATATCGCCGGTTTCGCTCGCAGCTAAGGGTTAACCCGCCTGCCCCCGGCATGAGGTTCGAACCGCTACGCTCCCCCAACCGTGACGAAACCCAGACTGCTCCACCATCCGCTGCCACGCGTCCCTCGCGACGATGGCCGCGGTCCTCGGCATCATCGCTCTTCTCGCATCGTGGACGCCGGCGATCGGGGCGACCACGTCCACCATTCGGGCCGCGCTCTCGCCGGGGAAGATCAACCACATCCTTCTCATCGAGCTCGAGAACGAGGGCTACCAGGCGACATTCGGGCCCGGATCCGTCGCCACGTACCTGAACGGCACCCTGCGCCCGGAGGGCGAGCTACTGCAGAACTACTACGCGATTGGGCATGACAGCCTGGACAACTACATCGCCCAGGTGTCGGGTCAGTCCCCGACCATGGACACCCAGGCCGACTGCGCGGACAACGGTTTTACCTTCGCCGGCGTCGAGCCGGGGACTCAGGATCCGGACCAGACCTCCAACCCCGGCCAGGTGGACGGTGAGGGCTGCGTGTACCCATCGTCCGTCCAGACGGTTGCCGCTCAGCTCGATGCGAAGTACCCGCCGAACAAGAAGACGGGCGTCGCCTCGTGGCGGGCCTACGAGCAGGACATGGGCAACACTCCCTCGCGCGACGGCGGGACCCCCGACCCCACCGGTGGCACCGACTGCGCCCACCCGAGCATCGGCGAAACGGACACCGCGGAGGTGGCGACGCCCCTGGATCAGTACACGACACGACACAATCCACTGGTGTGGTTCCAATCCGTGATCGACAACACCAAGGAGTGCGACGCCAATGACGTCCCCCTGGGAACGCTAGGCGCCAACGGCATCCCGTCGCCCACGGGACACCTGGCCCGCGATCTCCACAGCGAGAGCACCACTCCACGCTTCGGGTTCATCACACCCAACCTGTGTAACGATGGTCACGACGCAACGTGTGCCGGGCCGAACAGCACGGGGGCACATGTGGGAGGCCTCACCGGCGCCGACGAGTTCCTCAAATCCTGGATGCCTCTCATCCTCGGCTCCCCGGCCTACAAGCACGGGGACATGCTGGTCGTCATCACGTTCGACGAGTCCGATGTCGGCGGCCCGGGCTCTGCGAACGCGTGCTGCGACGAGCTCTCTGGGCCCAACACGCACGCACCCGGAGACGCAGGCGCCACGACGGACAGCGCGGCCCCTGGCGGAGGCCAGATCGGCGCCCTGCTGCTCAACTCCAAGTACATCGTGAAAGGCTCGACCGATACCACGGGCTCGTACAACCACTACTCGGCACTGCGGAGCTACGAGGACCTCCTCGGACTGACGACCGGGGGTGCGGACGGCAAGGGCCACCTCGGCTTTGCGGCGGCCACGGGGCTCGCTCCCTTCGGCACCGACGTGTTCCCGGCCAAGCTGAGCGGCTCCGCCTCGACGAAATAGGCTCAGTCCAGCCGGCGCAGCGAGTTCAGGTACCGCTTGGCATTGCCCACGTATTCGGCGGCCGAGAGCCGGATCATCGGCACGTCGGACCGGTCCTCGAAGATCTTCGCCGGCACCCCCAGCGCCAGCGCGCCGGGCGGCACGACCATGTGGTTGGGCACCACCGCGTTCGCACCGACCGTCGCGCCGCGACTGATCACGGCCCAATGGAGCACGACGCTTCCGGAGCCAGCCAACGATCCGTCCTCGAGGGTGCAGCCTTCCAGGTGGGTCAAGTGACCCACCACGCAGCCGTCACCGATGACGGTGGGAAAGCCGGGTCCGGCGTGCACGACGGTGCCGTCCTGGATGGAGGAGCCCGTACCCACTGTGATGGTCCCGTAGTCGCCGCGGAGAACGGCAGCGGGCCAGACGCTCGACTCGGCGCCGATCACGACATCCCCGATCACGACCGCGTCGGGGTGGACAAAGGCGTCGGCGTCGATCCGTGGTGCGACGCCTTCGAGTTCGTAAATGGGCATGGCGGGGGACGCTACACGTGGCCGGCGATCCAAGTCACGCCCTGATAGCCCCGATAGCCGAGGTAGATCACGCTCGCGACCAACATCGCCTTGAAGTACCAAGGGATCGGTGGGCGTTCCTGTTCGGCCAGAATGGTGCCGCATGTGGGGCACTCGCCCTCCTCACCCAGATCCTCGTCCTCGACGAGCGCGTCGCACTCCTCGCACCAGGCCATCAGGACCGGCCGCTCCTCATTTCCCTCCAATCCTCACGCGCAATTTCATCGGCGTCGCGCCGAGGTCGAAGCGTTCCCGGATTCCACGCTCGATGTAGCGCAGGTAGGTCTGGGGTAGCCGGCCATTGGTGAAGAGCGTGAACGTCGGGGGGTCGATGGCACCTTGGACGATGTAGCGGATCTTCGCCCGAGGGGCGGCCTGACGGTTCTGGAGGTCCTGCACGGTGCGGTTGAGGGTCCCCGTTGGCACCCGCTGGTGGTACGCCGCGACGCAGTCGCGCAGCGCCGGAAGGATGCGGTGGACACCCTTCCCGGACAGCGCCGACATCTTGAGCACGGGTGCCGCGCCCAGGAACGCAAGGCGGTCCCCGACTCCGGCCAGCACGTCATCGCGATCGTCAATCGGTACTTGGTCCCACTTGTTCAGCGCCACGATGGCAGGGCAGCCCGAGACGCCGATGCGCTCCGCCAGCCGCTGGTCCTGATGCGATGCCCCGATGGTGGCGTCGATGACCAGAACGGCGACATCGGCGCGCTCGAGTGCACGCAGCGCACGCATTGTCGCGTGCTGCTCGGTGCCCCGGTCCACATTGGATGGGCGGCGCAGACCGGCGGTATCGATGAATCGCACAGGTCCGTCGGGAGTCTCCACGACCGTGTCGATGGCGTCACGCGTCGTGCCCGGCATGTCGTGCACGATGGCGCGCTCCTCGCCGAGAAGCCGGTTGAAGAGCGTGGACTTCCCGACGTTGGGCCGGCCGATGATGGCGACGCTCGGCGTTCCCGGGTCACGATCACCCCTGGCGCTTCCATTTCCGGCGGGTTGAACGGGGCTGTCCTCTCCGTCTTCCGGGAGGCCGACCGCCAGCAACGCCACCACCTCGTCGAGAAGGTCGCCCGTGCCGCGCCCGTGCAGGGAGCTCACCGGGTAGGGGTCGCCCAGTCCGAGTGAGACAAACTCCCAGGCGGCCGTTTCACGGCTGGCGCCATCGACCTTGTTGACGACGAGCCGCACCGGTGGACCGGCCCGCCGGATCACCTTGGCCGCGGCCAGGTCCTCTTCGGTCACGCCCGTCGTCACGTCGACCACCATGAGAATCACATCCGCCTCGGCGAGGGCACGCTCAGCTTGGTCGCTCACCTTGGCCTCGAGGGAATCACCTGCGGCCAGCCACCCGCCGGTGTCCATGATGGAGAACGGGACGCCGGACCACTCGGCCGAGAGCTCCTTGCGATCGCGGGTCACCCCTTGTTCCTCCTCCACCACCGCGGCCCGTGCACCGACGATGCGGTTCACCAAGGAGGACTTTCCGACGTTGGGGCGACCGGCCACCACGACCATGGGGCTCACGATCCGCACACCGGTCGGAACGACGTGCCGTCGAGCGCCAAGCGCAGCGAGGCTCCCTCGGTGGGCACCACCTCGACCGGCCGGGGCAGGTCCGCCAGCGTCATCCCGTCGAGGAAACGCCCCTCGTTGAGGCACGCATCGGGCAGGAGGCAGCGCGAGCCGTCGGGCATGCTCTCGAGGGTGCGGGCCAGGTCCACGCCGGTGAGCAGGCCGGCCACCCCGATGTTGCCCCCGAAGAACTCGTTTTCTACGGCATGCAACTCGACGTCGCGGCGGGGGTGGGAGGCCAGGAGCGGTGCCAACACGCGGGCGCCGTAGGTGCCGGTCAGGATCGTGATGGGACGGCCATCGGCACCCGCCGGAACCGCGGGGAGTCGCGGTGCGCGGTACCCCTCGGCCGGAGCTGCGTCGACCGACGCGAAGAATCCGTGGCGCACCCCCCCGGGGCCACCGGAAAGGGGTCGGGCGAACGATTCGGCAAAGGCTCGTGCCATTCCGATTCCGTTCTCGTGTTGGGGATAGCCCTCGTAGCTCCGTGCCGAAGGCAGGTCACGCCCCGCCAACAGGTAGTACTCGTCGGCCGCAAAGATCATGCGATGCCCGAGCGCCTTCTTGTAGAGGCGTTGCCACTCCTCGATGGTGTCGAGGACGTGCTCGGCTTCCTCGAGGGTGTGCGGGCGCATTTCAGCCTCGTTGGAGTAGCGGCTGAGCCCGAGCGGGACCGCCCCCACGCTGGAGAGCGCCGGGTACCGGTCGAGGATCCCGGCCAGCGTGTCTTCGAAAGCGGCGCCGTCGTTGACGCCGGGGCAGACGACGATCTGGCCGTGCACTTCGATCCCCCCGTCCAAGAGGACCTCCAACCAACGCAAGCTCGTCGCCCCCTTGGGATTACGCAGCATGTGCGCCCGCAGTTCGGGGTCTGTCGTGTGGATCGACACGAACAGCGGGCCCAATCGCTCGGTCAGGATTCGCTCTGCGTCGAGCTCGGTGAAACGAGTGAGTGTCGTGAAGTTCCCGTAGAGGAACGACAGTCGATAGTCGTCATCCTTGAGGTAGAGACTCCGCCGCATGCCCTTGGGCAGCTGGTAGATGAAACAAAACGCGCAGTGGTTGTCGCAGGTCCGGATCCGATCGAAGACGGCGGAGGAGACTTCCACCCCCATCGGCTCGCCTGCGTCCTTGTCGACCCGCACGACCCGGGGCAGCGGCACGCCGGCGCGGCGAACGAGGACGCTGAGGTCACTCGCGTCGCTGAGTCGCTGGAAATCGATGACGTCGCGCGGCTCCTGCCCGTCAATGCTGAGGAGCTCGTCGCCCACGGCCAGGCCGGCCCGGGCTGCCGGCGACGCCGCGGTGACCGAAGTCACCGTGGGAGCTGACATGACCCACAGGTTACTGCCGATAACCTGGACTTTGTGCCCGGAGTGGACCGAGTGATGCTGGCCAAGCCACGGGGGTTCTGCGCAGGCGTCGAGAAGGCGATCAAAGCCCTGGCCTGGATGGTTCGCGTCTTTGAGCCGCCGGTGTACTGCTACCACGAGATCGTCCACAACCGCCATGTGGTCGAGCGCTTCCGTGACCAGGGGGTCGTCTTCGTCGATGACGTGGCCGATGTGCCTGAGGGTGCGCCGCTCATGCTGAGCGCCCACGGCTCGGCGCCGGAGGTCGTGGAGGCGGCCAGGGCGAGGGGTGGCGCCGTCGTCGACGCTGTCTGCCCGCTCGTGACCAAGGTTCACCACGAGCTCAAGGTACGGAGCCGCAAGGGGTTCACCGTCCTGTACGTCGGTCACGCCGGTCACGAGGAGGCGGTGGGCACAATGGCCGTCGCACCGCAGTCGGTCCGGCTTCTCGAGCACGTCGAGGACCTCGAGACCCTGGAAGGGCTCGCCGACCAGGGCACGCGTGTCGCGCTGTTGGCGCAGACCACCCTGAGCCACGACGAATGGCGTGGCCTGATGGAAGCGGCCCGGCAGCGCTTTCCGGACCTCTGGATGCCCAACCGCAGCGATCTCTGCTTTGCCACGACCAACCGCCAGGCCGCCCTGAAGGCGATCGCCTCGGAAGCAGACGCCGTCGTGGTCATCGGTTCGGCGAACTCCTCCAACACGGTGGCGCTCGCCAAGGTGGCTCAGGCCGGCGGGTGCCCCAGGGTGCTGCGCATCAACGAGGCCGACGAGCTCCCAGACGACCTCACGGGCACCGTCGGTGTGACGGCGGGGGCCTCGGCTCCGGAGGCCTTGGTCGAAGAGGTCATTGCGCGCCTCGCCCCTGCCCAGGGCGTGACCGAGGTCACGGTGACGACTGAGGACGAGTACTTCCCCCCTCCTCCCGAGCTCCGGGAACTCCTCCGTGCCGTGGGCTCCTGGCTGGGGTTTTTGGCCGGAGGCGCCCGTGCGGCCCGATCCGATCCCGCCGCGGAGGACCGGTCGGTCTCCGCGGCCGACGTCCTCGACTTGCTGGCCTCGTGAGCCCCGCAGCGCGATGATGGAAGCATGACGTTCACCCGCATGGACGAATCGACGGCCGAGCAGTGGCAGCACATCATCGTCGAGTCGATTGAACACCAGCCTCGTGTCGCCGATCGCGTCCTCGGGATGCTGGCCTCCCTGGAAGAGATCACCGACGGCTTCGAGGTCGATCAGCTCGTCCACTCACTGCAGACGGCGACACGTGCCGAGGAGGCGGGAGCCTCTGATGAGGTCGTGGTGGCATCGCTGTGCCACGACATCGGCAAAGCCGTCTCCGTCATGAACCATCCCCGCATCGCTGCGGAGATCCTGCGTCCGTACGTCAGCGAGGACACCTATCGCATGATCGAGGCCCACCAGGACTTCCAGGGCAGGCACTACTACGAGTACCTGGGGCAGGATCCCGACCGCGCGGAACAAGTACGAAGGCGCGCCCTGGTACGGGCTGGCGGAGCAGTTCGCCGACGAGTGGGACCAGATCAGCTTCGACCCCGACTACCCCACCAAGCCGCTTTCCCACTTCGAGCCGCTGGTCCGCCAAGTCTTCGCCACGCCGCGGACATTTTGAGTCCACCTCGCGGCGCCACCTCGGGCGCCAGCATTCACACCGACCCCGACCGCGCGCGCCGCGTCATCGAAGCGTCGCGTCGGGAGTTCGACACGCGTCACCCCGACGTGAAGCTGTCTCCCGTGGTCGGGCTCATCTGCGCCTACGAGGAACAGGACAACATCGGAGCCGTTCTGGCCGGCATGCCCACCGAGGCCTGTGGCCTGGCGGTGACCACCCTCGTCGTGGTGGACGGCGGAAGTGACAAGACCGACCAGGTCGCCAAGGACTCCGGCGCGGTGACGTTCGTGTTGAGTGAGAACCTCGGGCACGGGTATGCCCTCCGTGTGGGCTATGCGCTCTGCATTGAGCTCGGCGCACAGTTTGTGGTGACGCTGGACGCCGACGGCCAGAACGACCCTTCCGAGATCCCAGTGATGCTCCAACCTCTCGTCGATGACACATCCGACTTCGTTGTCGCCTCCCGCGTCCTGGGTCGCGACACGACCTCCGACCGCTTCCGCAAGGTCGGCGTCCGCGTCTTCTCGTGGGCGATGAGCGCAATGGGGCACACGAAGCTCACCGACACGTCGAACGGGTACCGAGCACTGCGGGTCAGCATGCTCGACGACGTGGCCTACCGGCTGGTCCAGCCGCAGTACCAGACGGCCGAGCTCTTGATCATCGCCATGAAAAGGGGTTGGCGTGTCAGCGAGCAGCCGACGATCTGGCTGCCGCGGGCTTCGGGCACGACGAAGAAGGGCAAGAACTGGCTCTTCGGCTTCCGCTACGGCCGGGTCGTGTTCGAGACCTGGTGGAAGGTCCGCAAGGAGCCCGATCACGGCTGAATCCGGCATGTCGAGCCGGGTTCAGTAACGCCCGGTCTTCTCCCGCGCTTCGTCATAGACGGCCTGGAGCCGCGGAACGAGCGCCTCGGTGGCGGCCCGCACGGCGGACCGGGACACACGCCCACCCTCGGTGCGAGGAGGGGCTGGGATGGGAGGACCGATCACCACCTGAATCGTGTAGGGCTTCGGCACGGCGCTCCCCTTGGGCATGGCCAGGTCGGACCCTCCGATCCCGATCGGCACGATGGGCGCGCCGGTCCGGACGGAAAGGAAGGCCGCACCCTCCATCAAATCCTCCACCACTCTGCCGTCCCGGCGGGTGCCCTCGGGGAACAGGACGAGAAGCTCGCCGCGACGCAGTACCTCCTCGGCGCGCTGCAGGGCCTCACGATCGGCCGATTCACGGTGAACCGGGAAGGCTCCCACCGTGAGCAGCAGCTTGCCGAGCCACTTGTTCTTCCACATCTCGTCCTTGGTCATGAAGAAGAGCTTGCGTTCCGTACAGAAGGCGGCGAAGCCGAAGTCGGCAAAGGATCGGTGCACCGGGGCCAGGATGGCCGGTCCGGTTGTGGGAATGTGCTCTCTCCCGGCGACCCTGGGCCGGAACCAGAGCCAGAGCACGGTGACAAAGATCATGCGCTCGACCCGGTACAGCGCCGAGCGTCGGGGGTCGATCTCGAAGGGCTGGTGCCGCCCCGGTGCCTCGGTACCGAGCTCGTCCTCTGGGTCCGGCGACGACCCCCTCGTGTTCAGAGCCACGACAGCACCTCCTCCACCACATCCTGCACGGTGCGCTCGGTGGTATCGACCCGGTGCGCGTCCTCGGCCTCCCGTAGCGGTGAGGCGTCCCGGGTCGAGTCGAGTCGATCGCGCCGCGCCACCCCTTCGGGCGCCTCGTCGCGGCGGCGACGGGCCCGTTCCTCGGTCGCCGCCGTCAGATAGACCTTCAGGTCTGCTCCGGGGAAGACGACCGACCCGATGTCGCGGCCCTCGACCACTCCCCCGCCGTGAGCACCGACCCAGGCCCGCTGGCGCTCCACCAGGTGCCGTCGCACCTCGGGGTTGGCGGCGACGACCGAGACCGCCTGGCCCACTTCGGGCGAACGGATGAGGCCGGTGACGTCACGCCCGTCGATGATCACGCGCTCCCCCACCTCTATCTTCGCCGACGCAGCGAGCGCCGCCACCGCATCCCTGTCGTCCGGCGGTGTTCCCAGCTCCAGGGCGAGTGCCGCGATCGCCCGGTACATGGCGCCGGTGTCGAGCCGATCGACCCCGAGCCGCTCGGCGACCGCCGTGGAGACGGTCGACTTGCCCGCTCCGGCGGGCCCGTCGATGGCCACCAACAGCGGCCGCGGGGCCCGCGTCCCGACGGCCAGCCGCTCGAGGTCCTGGGCGAAGGCGGGGTAACTCGTCTCGACCGCCCCGAAACCGGTGATCAGGCTCCGCTCAGCTGGACGGGCTGCAAGTGCGGCCACGGCCGCCGCCATGGCCATGCGGTGGTCGCCCCGGCTGTCGAAGCGCGCGCCGCGCAGCGGACCCCCGAGGCCCGTGACGGCCAGCGTATCCCCGTCTATGGCAGCGCTGGCGCCGAAGGCCGCGACCATGTCCGCCACGGCGACCAGGCGGTCGACCTCCTTGACCCGGAGCTCGCCGACATCGGAGAAGACGGTCGTGCCCTGGGCGACGGCAGCGGCCACGGCAAGTGCCGGAACCTCGTCGAGGGAGGGGATCTCGCGGGCATGCACGTCCGTCGCACGCAGAGGGCCAGCAACCGCCCGGATGGTCGCTGTACCGGGATCTCCAGGAACCAGCGTGATGGACGCGCCCATCCGCTGAAGAACGGAGACGTAGCCGAGTCGAGCCGGTCCGCTGTACACCCCGGCCACATCGACCGAGCTGCCAGGCACGACGCACCCGGCCACGACGAAGAAGGCCGATGCGGAGGGGTCGCCGGGAACGGTGCGCTCAACGGGCTTGAGGGAGGAGGCACGCACACGGACGATGCGACCTTCGCCCCAGGGTTCGACCGTCAGGTCGGCTCCGGCCTCGGTCAGCATCTCCTCCGTGTGGGTGCGTGTCGTGACAGCCTCGCGCACGATCGTGGTCCCGTCGGCCGACAGTCCGGCGAGGAGGATGGCCGACTTCACCTGGGCGCTGGCCACCTTGGAGGTCCAGTCGATGCCGTGCAGCGCACCACCCCGGATGAGGAGCGGCGGCTGGCAGCGTGGGCCCTGACCCACCACCGAGGCCCCCATGAGGCCGAGAGGCTCGGCTACCCGGTCCATGGGCCGGATGGAGAGCGATTCGTCACCCACGAGCTCGGTCACCCAGTTGAACCCGGCTACCAGACCAGCCAGGAGCCGCATGGAGGTCCCCGAGTTGCCGCAGTCGAGCGGCGCGGGGGCGCGATGGAGGCGGGCGCGACCCCCGTGGACGACGATGGTCCCGTCGTCGTGACGCTCCACGCCGGCCCCCATGGCTTCCACCGCGGCCAGAGAAGCCGCCACGTCCGCTCCGTCGGAGATCCCATGGATGACCGACGTTCCCTCGGCCAGGGCACCCAGCAGAACGGCGCGATGCGAGATGGACTTCTCGCCCGGCGTGCGTACGGTGCCGTGGCATGGTGTGCCGCCGTCGACGACGAGGATGCGCGGCGCCGTCATGACAGCTGCTCGGCCCGGCAGGGGTACCCGCGTGATGTCACGGCGTCTGCGAGGGTGTCAGCATCTGCACCGTCGACCACCAGGATCAGGACACCGGTCGGCCCCTCGGCCGAGTGGGCGATCTCGATGTCGTAGATGCCGATGCCGGCGTCAGCAGCCAACCGTGTGATCTCGGCCAGCACGCCCTCCCGATCCGGAACCCGGATACGGAGTTCAGCCAGGTGCTCGGGTCGTACGGCGCGGGCGGGGAGGCTCCTCCGGGCCGCACTGGCCTTCTCGAGTGAGGCCAGCAGGGCTGGCCGGTCCCTTCTCGCCACGCGGTCCCGCATCGCGGCGAGGTCGGTCACCAGCGCGTCGAGCGCGTCGATGATGGCCTCGGCGTTCTCGGTGCAGATGTCGGGCCAAATGCCAGGATGGCCGGCGGCGACGCGGGTCATGTCACGAAAGCCGCCGGCCGCCAGGCGCAGCAGCGCGCCGTCCTGTTCGGCACCGTCGGACGCCGCGTTCATCAGGGTGGCCGCCACGAGGTGGGGCACATGGGACACGACGGCAACGAGCCGATCGTGGTCGGCGGCGGAAAGGACGAGGACATCGGCGCCCAGGCTCATCACGACGCCCTTCAGCCGGTTGAAGGACTCCAGGTTGGTCGCCGCGGTCGGCGTCAGCACCCATACCGCTCCCTCGAAGAGGTCGGGGTCCGCACCCTGCAGGCCCGTCTGCTCGGAGCCGGCCATCGGGTGCCCGCCGATGAACCGCGGGTGATCGGCCTCTTCCACGATGGCGGTCTTGACGCCGCTCACGTCCGTGACCACTGCGTCGGCGAGCCGCCCGTCCTCGCCAAGGAGGCGACGGGTCACTGCGGCGGCCACGGCGGCGGGGACGGCGACAAAGATCACCTCCGCCCGGAGGTCGTCACCGGCGGCGTCCACTACTCCCCCTTGGAGTGCTGCCTGCAGCTGCTCCTCGTCGGCATCGAGGCCGGAGACATACCAGCCGCGTCGGCGCAAACCCGAGCGCGATCGACCCCCCGATCAGGCCCGTCCCGACGACGAGTGCCCGCCGGCGCCCTCCGCCCTCAGCCGGGGAGGTCATCGCGGAGCCCTTGGGCGCCGTGGAGGTAGACGTGCTTGATCTCGTCCCGCGACTTGGACGTGTGGACGTGCAGGAGGACTCTGATGCAGAGCGGTTTGGAACCGGGCACCGCGATCTCGGCCGCACACAGGAGCGGGACGGCACCGAACCCGATCTCGCGAATGGCGGTGGCCGGGAACGTGCTCGTCACGTCCGCCGTGGCCGTGAACAGGACGCTGATGATGTCGTCCTCGACCAGCCCGTTGCTGGCCATAAGCTCGTGCATCAGCTCCTGAGAGCGCTCGGTGACCTGGGAAACCGTGTCCTCTTCGACCGTCGTCGCCCCGCGCAAACCCCTGACGGTGGGAGCAGATGCCATGGCGCGTCACTCTACCGGCATCGGTCCGAGGCCCAGTTGGCCCGAGGCCCAGCTTGAACGGCACCGCCTACGCCGGTCGGCTCGTTCCGGTGGGCCGGGGACTGGCCGCGGCGGCCAGGGCGCGGACTTCGCCCGGCTCGAGGGTGCGCCACTGTCCGGGCGCCAGATTCGGTTCCCGGACCGGACCGATCCGGGTACGGACCAGGCGCAGCACGGGATGGCCGATTGCACCGCACATGCGGCGAACCTGGCGGTTGCGCCCCTCGTGGATGACCAAGCGCAGGACACCCGGGGCGAGCACGCCAACCTCGGCGGGAGCGGTCAGTCCGTCCTCGAGCTCGACACCTTGACGCAACGAGCGCAACGCACCGGGAGCGGGAGTGCCTCCGGCGACCTCGGCGACGTACTCCTTGGCCACGCCATGCGACGGGTGGGTGAGAAGTTGGGAGAGCGCCCCGTCGTTGGTCAAGATGAGCAACCCCTCGGTGTGGCGATCCAACCGGCCGACGGCGAAGACACGCGGTTCAGTCGGCACCAGCGTCATGACCGTGGGGCGGCCCTGGGGGTCGTCGGCGGTGGTGATCACCCCATCGGGCTTGTTCAAGAGGTAGTAGACGAGGTCGGGAGCGACCGGCACCATAACCCCGTCGACCTCGACCCGGGCAGCCAAGGGATCGATCCGCCGTCCGAGTGTGGCAACTTCCCCGTCGACACGGACACGACCCGCGGCGATCAGCTCTTCACAGGCACGCCGAGATCCGATCCCGACCCGGGCCAGGACCTTCTGGAGGCGTTCGCCCTCAGGCGTCGTCAGAGGCCGCCTCGACGCCCAGGCCCAGTGCCGACTGCATGTCGCGCTCCAGGTCTCCGGCCACGTCAGGACCCGGCAGGAAGTCCTCCACCGCCGGCAGCTGCTCGAGCGAATCGAGTCCGAGACGCTCCAAGAAGAGGTCGGTGGTACCGAAGAGTGCAGGCTGGCCCGGACCATCGGCGTGGCCCACCACCTCGATGTACCCCCGCTGCTCCAACAGGCGGCTCACGCCGTCCACGTTGACACCGCGCAGTGCCGAGATCTGACCGCGGGAGACAGGTTGGCGATAGGCGACGATGGCAAGAGTTTCGAGCGCGGCGGTCGAGAGGCGGTGCGACACTTCACGGTTCGCGAACCGCTCGACGTACGGCGCGAGATCGGGATGGGTCTGCAGCCGCGCCCCACCGGCGATGCGGGCCAGCACGAAACCCCGGCGCTCACGTTCGTAGGACTGGGCGAGCTCAGCGAGCACTTCGTCCACCCGCTCCACGGGTTCCTCCACCAGCTCGGCCAGCAGTTGGGGCGGAATCGGCTCCACTGCGACCAGCAGGATGGCCTCGATTGTGCGGCTCAGTTCTGCGCTCTCCACCGGATTCAAGCCCTCATCCTTCGTAGTCGTCGATTTCATAGCCGCGCAGCTCGGACAGCCCGCGGCCGCTCGTCACCCCGGCCATGTCGTCAGCGGGAAGCCACGAGATCCGCAGGTCTCCGAAGCTCGCGCCCTGACCGAGGGTCACCCGCCCCATCTTGCAGAGTTCGAGCAGGGCCAGGAAACGCACGATGACCTCGATACGCGTGCGACAGCCCTCCACCAGCGAGCGGAATGAAGTCGCCCGCTCGGATTCGTTCACGGCGATCAGCTCTGCCACCGCCTCGGACACGGAGACCGTGTCCACCGTCACATGGGACAGATCGACGCGGGGCACCGTGCGCTCGGCCGACCCTCGGAGATAGGCCTGGGCCAGGTCCTCCGGCGTGATCCCGGCCAACAAATCCGGAGCATGCACCACGAAGTCGTCGTCGAGCCCCACCTCCCGCGGGATCGAGCGAGACGCCTGCTCGGCCAGGGCGACGAAGACGTCGGCCGCTGCGGCGTAGGCCCGGCACTCGAGCAGCCGGGCCAGGAGGAGGTCCCGCTCCTCCCATCCCACGAGATCCTCGTCGTCCTCGCTGGCCTCACGGCCCGGGAGCAGCTTCTGAGACTTGAGCTCGATGAGGATGGCCGCCACGAGGAGGAATTCCGAGAGCTGGTTGAAGTCGATCTGATCACGCTGCGCCGAGAGTACGCTCACGAAGCCGTCAATCACCGGCAGGAGAGGGATGTCGAGGATATCGACCTCGTGGGACGAGACGAGGTGCAACAAGAGGTCGATTGGACCCTCGAATTTTGGCGTGGAGACCGAGTAGGCCACCTGCTGACGTTATCGAACCGGCCGATGCCCCCCGCGCACCCCTGACCACCTGCCAAAGCTTGCTCCGGGGCGCCCTACCATTGCGCCCCATGGATAGGGTCCTTTCCGGTATCGCGCCGTCAGGCAACTTCACCTTGGGGAACTACCTCGGCGCCCTCCGGCACTGGGTCTCCTTCCAGGACGGGTTCGACGCCTTCTACTGCGTGGTCGACCTGCATGCCCTCACCTCCGAGATCGACCCGGCGGACATCCGCGCCAACACGCTCGATGCCGCGCTGAACCTGCTCGCCATCGGGCTCGATCCGGACCGTTGCGCCCTCTTCGTCCAGAGCCACGTCCCGGAGCACACCAGGCTGACCTGGCTCCTCGAATGTACGACCACCATGGGCGAGCTGCGACGGATGACCCAGTTCAAGGACAAGGGACAAGGCCAGGAGACGGTCCGGGTCGGACTCTTCACCTATCCCGTCCTGATGGCGGCCGACATCCTCCTCTATGACGCCGCGGCCGTCCCGGTGGGTGACGACCAGCGCCAGCATCTGGAGCTGACCAGGGAGGTCGCCCTCCGCTTCAACAACCGCTACGGCCAGACCTTCATCGTCCCGCAAGCGGCCATCCCGGGCACGGGCGCCCGCGTCATGGACCTGCAGCATCCCGAGCGCAAGATGTCCAAGTCCGCCGACTCCCCGCTCGGCACGATCCGGCTCCTCGACTCCGATGACGAGATCACCCGCAAGGTGCGCAAGGCGGTCACCGACACCGACGGCGAGATGCGCTACGACCGCGCCGCCAAACCAGGTCTCGCCAACCTCCTGGACCTGTTGGCCGCCACGACGGGACGGACGGCGGTCGAAGTGGCGGCCGACTATCAGCGCTACGGGGACCTCAAGAACGACGTCGCGGCGGCGTTGTGCGACCTGCTGCGACCGGTCCGGGAACGGAGATCCGAGCTGGAGAACGATCTGCCCTACGTCTACGACGTGCTCGCACGTGGTGCCGCCCATGCCCACGAGGTCGCGGCGGCGACCTACGCCCGCGCCGCGGACGCCATGGGGCTGCTGCCGCCGACAACCGGCTAATGGGGGTCGACCACCTCACCCGGTGAACGGGTGAGGCTGGTGCCGAGCCGCCAACAGGTGAGCACTGACTCCGGCCGGGCCTTGAGCCTTAGATCTAGATCGTGCCCCTGTTGGTCGGTGAGGTTGCCGTGACGGCTGGTGGGATGTCGTGCCGCGAGCACTGATCCATTAGCGGGCTGCTGGCCACCTCGAGGCTCAGAGAAGCTGTTCCGACGAGAGAGAGGTGGCAGACAGATGATCTTTGTTGGAGTGGACTGGGCTGAGGCCCACCACGACGTGCATGTGGCCGACGAGGAGGGCCGACGACTGTCCAAGGCCCGCCTGCCCGAGGGGGTAGAGGGCATCGCCCGCTTCCACGAGCTCGTTGGCGCGCACGTCGATGATCCATCGGCGGTGGTGATCGGCATCGAGACGGACCGGGGGCTCTTCGTCAGCGCCCTGGTGGCCGCCGGCTACCAGCTCTACGCGGTCAACCCGATGTCGACGTCGCGCTATCGCGACCGTCACTCGACGAGCGGCGCCAAGTCCGACGCCGGCGACGCCGAGGTGCTCTCCGACATGGTGCGCACCGACCGCCACCACCATCGGCTGGTCGCCGCCGACACGGCCGAGGTCGAGGCTCTCAAGGTTCTGGCCCGGGCTCATCAGTCCATGGTGTGGTCCAAGGGTCGCCAGGCGAACATGTTGCGCTCGACGCTGCGCGAGTTCTACCCGGCTGCCCTGCTCGCCTTTGAGGACCTGACCAGCGGCGATGCCCTTGAGGTGCTGCGCATCGCCCCGACGCCCGTCCTCGGCGCCTCCTTGTCGCGATCGAAGATCGCGGCTGCGCTGTGCCGGGGTGGTCGCCAGCGGCGGGTCGACGAACGCTCCGCTGAGATCCAAGCGGCCCTGCGCTCCGAGCAGCTCACCGCACCGCCTGCGGTGGAAGCGGCCATGGGGACCTCGGTCGCGGCCAGCGTGGCGGTGCTCGCAGAGATGGTCGCCCAGATCGGCCTCCTGGCCGAGGAGCTCTCCTCGAATTTTCGAGGCACACCCAGACGCCGAAGTGGTCCGCTCCCTGCCAGGACTCGGGACCATCCTCGGCGCCCGGGTGCTCGGCGAGTTCGGCGACGAGCCGAACCGCTACGCCACTGCCAAGTCTCGCAAAAACTATGCCGGCACGTCGCCCATCACCCGGGCGTCTGGCACCAAGAAGACGGTCCTCGCCCGTCACGTCCGCAATCGCCGCCTGGCCGACGCCATCTACCCGTGGGCCTTCGCCTCCCTCAGTGCCTCTCCGGGCGCCCGGGCCTTCTACGACGCCCGGCGAGCGGCCGGCGATGGACACCACCAAGCCCTACGGGCCCTCGGCAACCGCCTCGTCGGCATCCTCCACGGCTGCCTCACCCACCACGTCGCCTACGACGAATCGATCGCCTGGGGGTACCGCCCCGCCAACGAGTTGGCGATGGCTGCTTGACATTTCGAGCCGTGGGATGTCTAGACCCCGAGCACGCTGACCCACCAGTTGAACAGCCGATCGAACAGCCACGTGATGGGACCGTGGGGGTACAGGAAGAAGTTCAGGAGCACGAGCCCCATCAGGATCGGCATCGTGTACTGGCGGTACTTCAGATAGGTCGGCCAGTAGCGCGCCGGGAGGAGCCGCTCGAAGAGGACCGAGCCGTCGAGGGGCGGGATCGGGATCAGGTTGAAGATGCAGAGCCACACGTTGACCAGACCGGCATAGAAGACAATCTGAGCGAAGATCGAGAGCTGCCCAAACGGTGACAGCCCGGGGCGGATCACCTCGATGAAGACCACGGCAAAGATCGCGGCCAGAACAGCGTTGGTGGCCGGTCCGGCCAGCGACACCAGCACACCCTGATTGCGCGGCCTCCGTAACCGCCCGACGTTCACCGGCACCGGCTTGGCCCATCCGAAGACGCCGGCACCGGTCAGGGACAGCAGCGCCGGAACGATCAGCGTACCGACGGGATCCACGTGGGAGACGGGATTCAGGGTCAGGCGTCCCGCACGCTTGGCCGTGTCGTCCCCGAACGCGTTGGCCACCCAGCCGTGCGACACCTCGTGCAGGATGATGGAGGGAACGATGACGCAGAAGACGATGATCTCCTGCGTCGTGATGTTGTGGTGGACGACAAGCGCGATGACGAAGATCGCGATGGCAGTGATCCACAGGGCGCGCTTGGTTCGCTGATCCATCGGACGGCGCCCCCCTGCGGAGGCTCCGGGTGAGCGCACCTAGTGCTTGGCGGCGTCGATGATGCAGAGGCGGGCCGCGGGCATGGCTTCGAGCCGGGCGACACCGATCGGCTTCCCGCACACCTCGCACCGCCCGTAGTTCCCCGCCTCCAGACGCTGGATGGCGGCCTCGACCTCGTCGAGGGTCTCCCGCAGCTCGGCGGCCAGGCGCTCGGCCTCGCCCCGCTCGGCGGTCACCTGGCTGGAGTCAGCGAAGTTCGAGTCGTAGTTGAGGCCACTCCCCTGGTCGGCGAACCCGAGCTCCGACAGCTGGGCCTGCAACCCGGCCTGCTCGGTGCGCAGGAGGGCGGCAAAATCGACATCGGCGGTTTCCGCCGTTGAGGCCTCGTTCGGCATGCGTTCATGCTACGCGGTCCCTCCCCCCTTTGTTCCCGCGCGGGTGGGCGCTCTCGTAGGCCCGGCGGAGGTGCTCGGGCGAGACCTTCGTGTAGCGCTGTGTCGTGGCGATGGAGGCGTGGCCCAGGAGCTCCTGGACGACCCGCACGTCGGCCCCCCGACCCAGCATGTGGGTGGCGCAGGAGTGGCGCAGGACGTGGGGACTGACCTTCTCGGCGAGACCGACGCGACCCGCGTACTTCTTGACGACCCCGAACGCGCCGACCCGGGACAGTCGCCCCCCGCGGGCGTTGAGGAAGACCGCGTCCGCGTCGCTGCGGCGGCGCCACTTCTTGGGCTCGAGCAGCGGTCGTCCCTGGCCCGAGAGCCACTGGGCCAGGGCATCACGGGCGAGCCCGCCGAGCGGGACGACGCGCTCCTTATCCCCCTTCCCGAGCACTCGGAGCAGCGGCAGGTCGCTCCCCTCGACCGCCCCGGCGACGTCGCCGAGATTGAGGCCCACGACCTCACTGACGCGGGCGCCGGTGCCGTAGAGGACCTCCAGCAGGGCGCGATCGCGCAGGATCGCCGGACCAGTGCCGACGACGGCGCCGAGAAGCTGCTCCGCCTCCTCCTCGCTGAGCGCCTTCGGTAGCAGGTCGGTCACCGAGATGGGCGCCAGGTCGAGGGTGGGATCGTCCCCGCGTATCCCTTCTTCGACCAGGAAGCGGTGGAAACCTCGGATGCTCGAGAGCGCCCTGGCCACGGACGCCGCGTTGTGGGTCCGGCGCAGTGCGGCGAGGTGCTGGGCCACGTCGGCGGACGTCGCCTGGTCGATGCCGTGGCCCTGCACGCCCTCCTGGTACGTCCCCAGGTCGCGGCGGTAGGCCGTCAAGGTGCGGGGCGATCGCCCGCGCTCGACCTCGAGCCAGGAGAGGTACTCCTCGGCGTTCCGGGGCAGGGTCTCCTTCACGGCCGCGGCCGGCGACCGGCCAGGCGCAGACGCGCCAGGTACAGGCCGAGCACCGTCGTCTCGTCCTTCAGCGACCCGTCGGCCACGAGCGCGTCGACCTCGTCCAGGTGGATCGTCTCGAGGGTCATGTAGCCCTCCTCCACGCCGTCGGGCCGGGCCGGGATGTCCGAGAGACCCGTGGCGAGGTAGATCATCGTGTACTGGTCGCTGATCCCGGGTGTGTTCCACGTCCCGACGAGCAGCTCCCAATCGGAAGCCTCCAGCCCGGCCTCCTCGGCCAGCTCCCGCCGGGCCGTCGCCTCGGGCTCCTCGCCGTCCCTGTCCCGCGTGCCGGCTGGGATCTCGAGCACCAGGGCGTCGACCGCCGCCCGGTACTGCCGCACCAGCGTCACGCGGCCGTCGTCGTGCACCGGGACCACGGTGACCGCGCCGGGGTGGCGGAGGACGAAGCGATCGAACGGCTTGCCATCGGGGTCGAGCAGGTGGAAGCGGTCCACCCGGAACAGCCAGGCCCGGAGGAGCTCCTCCTCCGAGACGCGGCGGAACCCCGGCATGCGGCTAGGTGACGGCGTCCAGATCGAGCAGATGGGGCTCGCGCCCGTCCGCCCGTTCCAGCGCCGCGGCCACCAGCTCGCGGAACAGGGGGTGGGCTCGGTCGGGCCTGCTCTTGAATTCTGGGTGGGCCTGCGTGCCCACCCAGTACGGGTGCTCCGCCAGCTCGACGAATTCCACCAACCGGCCGTCGGGCGAAATCCCCGAGCACACCAGACCGACGGCCTCGAGCCTGGACTTGTAGCGGTTGTTGAACTCGAAGCGGTGCCGGTGCCGTTCGGTCACGCCGAGCGTGCCGTAGGCCTGAGCCACCTTGGATTCCGCGAGGAGCGCCGCCTGGTAGGAACCGAGGCGCATCGTCCCGCCCTTGTCGGTCACCTCGGCCTGGTCCGGCATGAGGTCGATCACCATGTGCGGGGAGAGGCTGTCGAACTCACGCGAGTTGGCCCGCTCCAGTCCGGCCCAGTCGCGCGCCACGGAGATCACCATCACGTGGAGACCGAGGCACAGGCCCAGGCACGGGATACCCTGGTCGCGCGTGTAGCCGGCCGCGGCGACCATGCCCTCGATGCCGCGCTCGCCGAAGCCGCCCGGGATGACGACCGCGTCGAGTCCTCGCAGCCGGTCCGTCCCCAGCAGGCCAGGCACGAGCTCAGCGTCGATCCAGTCCAGCTCCACGTCAGTCCCGTGATGGAAGCCGGCGTGGCGCAACGCCTCGACCACGGACATGTAGGCGTCGGGCATGTTCACGTACTTGCCGACGATCCCGATCTTGACGCGACGCGACAGCGACTCCACTCGAGCGACCAGCGTCTCCCAGTGCGAGATGTCGATCGGGTGCGCGGACTCCTCGATCCCCAGTGTGCGGCAGACATACGAGTCGAGTCCCTGCTCGTGCAGGACGAGTGGGATCTCGTAGATGCTGGCCGCGTCGACGGCGGAGATCACGGCGTCAATGGCGACGTCGCACTGGAGTGAGATCTTGCGCTTCAGTCCCTCGGAAATAGGCTTGTCGCTCCGGCACACGATGACGTCGGGTTGGATACCCCGGCTCCGTAGCTCCGTGACCGAGTGCTGGGTCGGCTTCGTCTTCTGCTCGCCCGATACCAGGTAGGGCACCAGCGTGAGGTGCACGTAGCACACGTTGTCCCGGCCGATATCCCGGCGAAACTGCCGAATCGCCTCAATGAACGGCACGATCTCGATGTCGCCGACCGTGCCGCCGATCTCGACGATCACGATGTCGACGTCCTCGTCGGCCAGGCGCTTGATCCGGTCCTTGATCTCGTCGGTGACGTGCGGGATGACCTGCACCGTGCGACCCAGGAAGTCCCCGCGCCGCTCCTTCTCGATGACGGAGCGGTAGACACCGCCCGTCGTCGTGTTGGAACGCTTGGACAGGTTCTCGTCGATGAACCGCTCGTAGTGCCCGAGGTCGAGGTCGGTCTCACCACCGTCCTCCGTGACGAAGACCTCACCGTGCTCGCCGGGATTCATGGTGCCGGGGTCGACGTTGATGTACGGGTCGAGCTTGCACATCGTCACCCGCAACCCGCGGCATTTGAGGAGCCGGCCGAGCGAAGAGGCGGTGAGGCCCTTCCCGAGCGAACTCGAGACACCGCCGGTGACGAAGATGAACTTGCTCACGCCGCCTTCGGCACGCCGAGAATCAAGTCGCGTGATCGGGGCACCCGGCCACGATAATCGAAGGCAGCGGAACGCGCGGTGGACTACCGCCCATGTGACGCGCCGAGCAGCTCGCGGGCGTGGGCGCGGGCAGCGTCACTGTCCGGGTGCCCCGAGAGCATCCGTGACAATTCTGTCACGCGGTCCTCGCCCTGGACGGTGGTCGCCGTCGTCACGGTGCGGCCCCGGGATGCGCGCTTGACGACACTGATCTGCGCATCGGCCAGCGATGCCACTTGGGCCAGGTGGGTGACGACCAGCACCTGGCGGTCCGCCCCGACCTCGTGCAGGGCCTCGCCCAGGGAGAGGGCGGCGGCTCCGCCCACTCCGGCGTCCACCTCGTCGAAGACCATGGTCTGGGGCCCACCCAACCCCACCAGTCGGATCGCCAGCATGGCCCGGGCCAGCTCGCCACCCGATGCAGCGCGGGCCAGCGGTTGCACCGCTTCACCGACGTTGGCGCCGAGCGCGATCTCCACGGGCTCTCCGGCGCCCTCGGGCGGCACCCGCACCTCCAGGCGGGCGCCCGGCATGGCCAACGCCCCCAGCCGCTCACCGACCAGGTCGGCGAAGGCACCGGCAGCACGCGCCCGCACGGCGCGCACGGCCTCCTCGGCTGCCGCCAGCTCGGCGCTGCGCCCGTCGCGTTCAGCCTGCAGGCGGGCGGCCTCGCCCTCGGCGTCCTCGAGCGCCACGAGCCGGGCCGCGCCCTCTCGGCCGTAGGTCATGACGGCCCGCAGGTCCTCGCCGTACTTGCGGCGCAGCTCGGCCAGCAGGCGCCGGCGCTCCTGCACGTCGACGAGGCGTTGCGGATCGTCCTCCCAGCCCTCGACCTCGTCGCGGAGCGTGCGCGCCAGGTCGGACAGCTCGACGGCGGCGGCGGCCAGTCGGGCGTGGTGGCTCTCGAAGGCCTCGCGGCCGGCCAGCGCGCTCCCGGCGCGGCCGAGCAGGTCGAGGGCCCCACCCTCGCCGGCTGGATCGACCAGGTCCAGCGCGTCGAGTGCGGCGTCGCGGTAGGCGGCGGCGTCGGCCAGACGGTCCTCCTCCAGTCGCAGAGAGGCCTCCTCGTCGGGATCCTCGAGGTGGGCGGCGGCAATCTCCTCCACCTGGTAGCGCAGGACATCCGCCTCGCGGGCGCGCTGCTGCGCGTCACCGCCCAGTCCCGCCAATGCCTCGTCGAGCGCGTGCAGCTGGCTCCGGATGGCGCGCACGCGGCTGAGATCGGTGCCGGCGAAGGCGTCGAGGACATTGCGCTGCGCGGTGGGCGTGACGAGGGCCCGGTGCTCGTGCTGGCCGTGGATCTCGACCAGCTCGGCCGCCGCCTCGCCCAGCGCGCCCAGCGGCGCCATGCGTCCGTCGACCCAGGCCCGGGAGCGGCCCTCGGCGGGGACCGAACGGGTCAGGATCACCTCGCGGGCGGCCTCACCCTCCCCCAGCACGAAACGCGCCTCGACCAGGGCTTCCGTGGCGCCGGCGCGCACCATGCCGGGGTTGGCCCGTCCGCCCAGCACCAGTTGCAGGGCCTCGACGACTAGGGTCTTGCCGGCGCCGGTCTCCCCGGTGAGCGCCGTCATGCCAGGTCCGAAGCCCAACGTCAGATCCTCGATCACCCCGAGGTCGCGCACATGCAGGTCGGTCAGCACGGCACGCTCACGCGTCCCTGTCGGCCAGGAGCCGGAAGCGCAGGATGCCGCCGAAGGTCTGCGGCTCGTTCCGCACGACCCGCACCGGGCGCTCCGCCACCGTGCAGGTGACCGTGTCACCGGGCTGCAGCCGCCCGATCTCCTGCCCGTCGATGACGAGGACGCCCGACCGGTCGGGGGCGATCTCGACGGTGACCTCCTGCTCCTCGGTCAGCACGAGGCTGCGGTCGAGCGCGAAGTGCGGGGCCACCGGCGTCACCACCATGGCGCGCAGTGTCGGCGCCAGGATCGGCCCACCGGCGGACAGGTTGTAGGCGGTGGAGCCGGTCGGGGTGGCGATGATGAGACCGTCGGCCGAGTAGGTCAGGGCTTCCTCCCCGTCGACCGAGGTGGCGAGGCGCACGGTGTGGCCGAAGTCGATCTTCTCGATCACCACCTCGTTCAGCGCCAGCAGGGCCGTGATGCCATCGCCGACCGAACGGTCGGCAATCGCCACGTCGAGCGCGCAGCGCGATTCGATGATGGCCTTGCCGTCGAAGACCTTGGTCAGCGCGCCGCGCACCTGGTCCGGCAGGAGATCGGGCAGGTAGCCGAGCCGGCCGAAGTTCACACCGAGCACCGGGACGTCCTCGGTGGCGGCCAGCCGCACGACGCGCAGGAAGGTGCCGTCGCCACCCATGCTGACGGCCACGGTCGTCCCGGCGAAGTCGACGTCGGCCAGGTCCACGTCCGTCCCCGCCTCCCTGACCCGGTCGGGGCCGCTGAACTGGAGGATGCGGGCGACGTCGCCCCGCCCGGTCAGCCAGGTCGCGGTGTCGGTGGCCAGCGCGAGCGCGTCGGGGCGGTTGGGATGGACCAGGAAGGTGACGGTCGCCATCGCCGAGCGGCGGCTCAGCCGGCCGGAGCGGCCGGCGGAAGGTGTCCGTCCGCCTCCGACACGGCGGCGGTGAACAGGGCGGTGGCCTCCCCGGCCGGGTGCCCGGGCATGCCCTTGCGGGCGTGCACGAGGAACTCGACGTTGCCGGCTGAGCCGGTCAGGGGGGAAGCCATCGCTCCCATGATGCCGGTTCCGGCGTCGAGGAGCGCGGACGCCACTCCGTCAAGCGCGCCGAGCCACAGGGCGGCATCCCGGATGACGCCCTTGCCCCGGGAGACGGCGGCGCGCCCTGCTTCGAACTGGGGCTTTACCAGGAGGACGAGGTCGGCGTCGGGCGTCGACACCGCGCCGGTGAGCGCGGGCACGACGCTGCGCAGCGAAATGAAGGAGAGATCGACCACCAGGAGCGAACAGGGCTCGTAGGCGGGGTCGGCGGCACGGAGGTCCGCCATGGTGAGGGTCCGCACGTTGGTGCGCTCCAGGACCGTCACCCGGGGGTCGCCGCGTAGCACCGGATGGAGTTGCCCGTGGCCGACGTCCACGGCGTAGACGTGCGCCGCTCCGCACTGGAGCAGGCAGTCGGTGAAGCCGCCGGTCGAGGCTCCCGCATCGAGGGCGCGCCGGTCGGCCACGGCGATCGGAAACCGGTCCAGTGCCGCCTGCAGCTTGAGGCCACCACGGCCGACGAAGGGCGAGGGCGGCCCGAGCAGGACGACGGGCTCGTCCGGGGCGACCAGGCGCGCCGCCTTCCCGGCGGGTGCACCGGAGACGAGGACGTTGCCGGAGGCGACGGCCGCCTGGGCCTCCTGGCGGGAGTCGACGAGGCCGCGTCGCACGAGCTCGGCGTCGAGCCGGCGGCGGGCCCCGCCGGTCAGCTGGCGGCCTTCTTGGTCGCCGAGTCGTCCGCCGCGGAGCCCTTCTTCTTCTTCTTGGTGTGGGACTTCTTGGCGCCCGTCTTCGGGCTGGCCCCCGTCTTCGGGCTGGCCTCTGTCTTCGGGGAACTCGACGGCGTCTTGATGCCCGGGAGCCGGGACGGAGCCACCTTGGTGGCGGCATCGCGGGCCCGCGTGGCCGTCTTGCCGGCCGAACTGCCGACGCCCCTGGCCGTCCTGCTCGCCTGTGTGGTCACACCCTTGGCCGTCTTCCCGGCCTTCGTGGTCACGTCCTTGGCCGTCTTGCCGGCCTGCGTGGTCACGTCCTTGGTGGCGTTGCGGCCGGCCTTGGCCGACTTCTTCATGACCTCGGCCACCTGCTTGGCCAGAGACTCCAGGGACTTCGGGTCGATGCGTTCGAGCTGGCTGGCCACCTCGTGGCGCACCAGTTCGAGGACCTGCTCGCTGGACTTGCGGCTCCGCTCGACCAAGTTGTCGACCCACTCCTGTGCCTGGCTGCGCTGGATGTCTCCGGCGTTCACTAACTCTCGCACGATCTCCTCGGCCCGGCCACGGCTGACCTGGCCGAGGACCGTCCCCGCATCGAGGTACTTGCGTATGCGCTCATTGCTTGCCATTGCACAAGAGTATCTGAAGTGCTAGCTGCTGGCAAGCACTTCATCCGGCGGCGTCGAGGGCCGCGCGCACCAGCCTGAGCAGGTCCGGCGCCACGACGGCCGCACCGGCATCGGCCGGGAGCGGGCCCGGGCGGGTGACCCCCGAGAGGACCAACGCGAAGGGAATGGCCAGCTGGGCCGCCAGTTCCCCATCGGTGGAGGGGCGGTCGCCCACCATGACCCGCAGCTCTCCCGCCCCGACGAGCCCGTTGATGGCATCGGCCGTCGGGCGGTGCGGTTTCCCCGCCACCTCGGCGGCTGTGCCCGCCGCGGTGACCACGGCCGCCAGGAGCGCCCCGGCGCCCGGCACCAGGCCGTCGGGGGTGGGAAGGGTCGGATCCTCGTTGGTGCCGACGAGGCGGGCGCCCGCCCGCACGGCAGCCGCTGCGGCGGAGACCGCATCGAAGGTGAACGAGCGCGTCCAGCCCACGACGACCGCATCCGCCGGACCCTCCGGCACCACCACTACCCCACGGGCGTTGAGGGCTTCGACGACCCCGTCGTCCGCCAGCACCAGCGCGGACGTCCCCGGGTCGAGCAGGCCGGCGGCCACGTCGGCCGAGCTGAGGACGTCGGCGTCGTCGGCCGTGATGCCGCAATGAGCCAGGCGCCGGTGCAGTTCCGCCCGCGTCGGCGCCGAATTGTTCGTCGCGAACAGCACGCGCACCCCCGCACCGCGCAGCCGGGCCACCGCCTCGTCCACCCCGGGGATGGGCTGTCCCGTGAGCCACACCACACCATCGAGGTCGACGACCCATGTCCCCTCGGGCGGCGGCGGCCACATCGGGCCGAGGCTAACCGGCCCCTTACACTGACCGGCCGTGGCCGACCTGGACGTCGAAGGGAACGAACTCGTGCTGCGCATCCGCGCGCTCGAGAGAAGGCCGAGAGCGTCCACGGCGACATCCGGGTGCCTCTCTCGGCGGTACGGGCGGTCCGTTCCGTCGACGACCCCTGGCCGGAGCTGCGCGGGATCCGGGCGCCGGGGACCGGGATCCCCAACGTGATCGCTGTCGGCACGCGCCGCGGCAGCTTCGGCAAGGACTTCGCCGCCGTCCACGGCAAAGGACCCGCCGTGGTGGTCGAGCTGGACGGCACCGATTTCGCACGTCTCGTGGTCACCTCGGACGATGCGGCCGCCCGGGCGCGGGGGATCAGGCAGGCCCTGGGCAAGAACTGACCGCCGGGCCGCGGGCGAATCGGAGGGTCAGCTGTCGGCCCACGGCGGCTGGAAGCTGATGGAGCGGGCCACGTCGCGCCGGGTCACGGACCCGACCACGCGCTCCCCCTCGAGCACGGGCAGCCGGGCCCGCTGGTGTCGGCTCATGACGGCCACGGCGTCTTCGAGGGGGACGTCGATGTCGAGCGCCACCACGTCGGCGGCCCCGGCGAACTCGGCCAGGCTGACCTGCCGCGGGTCGCGACCCCGGGCGACGACCTGGGCCACGATGTCGCGGTTGCTCACCATGCCGGCCAAGCTGCCGTCGTTCTGGCACAGCGGGACGGCGTCCTCGCCGTGGGCGGCCAGGAAGCGGGCCGCATCGGCCGCGGTCCCCGTGGTCCGGAGGACCTCCATGTCCCCGTTCATGACGTCCCGAATGGTCCTCATGGCGACCTCCCAGAGCGGCCCGGCCTCGATCGTCGGCGTCGCCTCTACCCTCGCGCCCTTCGCGCCAGGCGGCAATGGCCTCCGACGAGGGACTTTCGGGCACCACCCCGACGACCCGCCCCTCACGCGCCGTGGACTCTCCGCCACGGACGCCGGCGCCCGCTGGCCGAGACGGGCCGGGACGCCTCAGCCGAAGGCGAGAAGGTTGGTGGGGTCGGCCAGGACCTCGCCCACATCGCGCAGGAAGAGCGACGCCGCCTGCCCGTCGACCAGCCGGTGGTCGAAGGCCAGGCTCAGGGTCATGACGTGGCGCAGGGCGACCTCGCCCTCGAATTCCCACGGCCGCCGTTGCGCGGCCCCGACGGCGAGAATGGCCGCCTCCCCGGGGTTGAGGATGGGCACGCCGGCGTCCACACCGAAGACGCCGACGTTGGTGATGGTGATGGTCCCGCCGCGCAGGTCGGCGGGCGTACAGCGGGCGGCCCGGGCGCGGTCCGTCAGGTCCGCGAGCGCACCGGCCAGACCGCGGCAGGGTGAGATGCTGCGCGTCCTTGATGTTCGGCACGACGAGGCCGCGCGGCCCGGCCACGGCGATGCCCAGATGGACGAAATGCTTCGTCACCACCTCGCCGGATCTCTCGTCCCACGACGTGTTCAGCGAGGGATGGTCGCCCAGGGCGAGGACGACGGCCCGGGCCACCACCGCCAGCGGCGTCACGTGGAGCCCCTCAAAGCGCGCGTTCTGCCGGAGGCGATCGACCAGGTGCAGCGTGGGCGTCACGTCGACGGTGAGGAAGACGCAGGCCTGCGGCGCCGTGGCCACGCTGCGGACCATGGCTTCCGCCATGTGCTTCTGGACACCCCCAACCGGTGCCCTCGTCTCGCGGGCGGTGCCCTCGGGCGCCGACGGCCCGGCGAGGTGCGCGGCCAGGTCCTCGCGCGTGATGACGCCGCCCGGGCCGTGGCCGCTCACGTCGGCCAGGTCGACCCCGTTCTGCCGGGCCATGAACCGCACCGGCGGCGCGGCCAGGGGCCGGGGGGCCGGTGCCGACGGCACGGTTTGGACACGCTCCCGGTGCACGCTGCCGTTTCGACGCCGGCGGCTGGGAGGTGGTTCCGACGGGCCGTAGCCCACGAGCATCGGCACCTTCTCCTCGGCGCCACGCACCTCGGCCTCGGGGGTGTCGATGGCGATGAGGGGGGCCCCGACCCGCACCGTCTCCCCCGCGCCGGCCAGCAGTTCGACAACGGTGCCGGCGAAGGGGCTGGGCAACTCGACCACGGCCTTCTCGGTCTCCACCTCGAGGAGGACCTGGTTCAGCACGACGTCGTCACCGACCGAGACGTGCCAGGCCACGAGGTCGGCCTCCGTGAGGCCCTCGCCGAGGTCGGGCAGGACGAAGCGCCGGACGCTGCTCACGGCTGGAGGCACCGGTCCACCTCGTGGAGGATCCGGTCGGCGTCGGGGAGGAAATGGTGCTCGGCCCGGGAGGGCGGGTAGGGCGTGGCGAAGCCGCCGACCCGGCGGACCGGCGATTCGAGGTTGTAGAAGCAGCGCTCGGAGACCCGGGCCGCGATCTCGGCCCCGAGCCCGCCGAAGACCGACGCCTCGTGGGCCACGACCAGCCGGCCCGTCTTGCGCACGGAGGCCTCGAGCGTCTCGAAGTCGACCGGCGAGAGCGAACGCAGGTCGATCACCTCCATGGAGGTACCTTCCTCCTGGGCGATGCGCGCCGCGTCGAGGGCCGTGGCGACCATGGGGCCGTAGGCGGCGACGGTGATGTCGTTCCCCGCCATCAGGACTGCGGCACCGTGCAGCGGGACGTCGGTCAGCGGCGCGTCCTCGTCGACCTCCCCCTTCTCCCAGTACCGCCGCTTGGGCTCGAAGAAGACGACCGGGTCATCGGACGCGATGGCCTGCTGGATCATGCGATAGCCGTCGGCGGCGTTACTCGGGGTCACCACGCGTAGCCCGGCGGTATGGGCGAAATAGGCCTCGGGCGACTCGGAGTGGTGCTCGACCGCGCCGACCCCACCGCCGAAGGGGACGCGGATGGTCAGCGGCACCGCCACCCGACCCTCGTTCCGGTAGCGCAGTTTGGCCACCTGCGAGACGATCTGGTCGAAGGCCGGGTAGACGAAGCCGTCGAACTGGATCTCGCACACTGGCCGGTACCCCCGCATGGCCAGCCCGACCGCGGTGCCGATGACACCGGACTCGGCCAGCGGCGTGTCGATCACGCGGCGGTCGCCGAAGTCCCGCTGCAGGCCCTCCGTGACCCGGAACACGCCACCGAGCTTCCCGATGTCCTCCCCCATCAGGACGACCTTGGGGTCGCGCTCCATCGCCTGGCGCAACCCGTTGTTGAGCGCCTTGCCCAGGGACATGGTGGGCATCACGAGCCGGCGTCGAACCCGGCGAGATAGGCCGCGTAGGCCTCTTCCTCCTCCTGCAGCAAGGGGTGTGGCTCCGCGTACACGTGGGCGAACAGATCTGCCGGCTGCGGGTCGGGCAGGGCCAGGCACCCCTGGCGCAGCGCGGCGGCCACCTGGTCCGCTTCGGCGTCCACCCGCTCGTCGAACCCGTCGCCGGCCAGCCCCTCGGCGTCGAGCAGCGCACGCAGCCGGGCGAGGGGGTCCTTGACGCGCCACTGCTCCTCGTCGACGGCGGAGCGGTACCGAGAGGGGTCGTCCGACGTCGTGTGCGGGCCCATGCGATAGGTGACGGCCTCGATGAGCGTCGGCCCCTGACCGGCCGAGGCACGGGCCAGGGCGAGCCGCGTCGCGGCGAGGACGGCCAGCACATCGTTCCCGTCGACCTGGATCCCCGGGATGCCGTACCCCTGGCCCCGCTGGGCGATGGAAGCGTGCGACTGCACCCGGACGGGCTCCGAGATGGCCCACTGGTTGTTCTGGCAGAAGAAGACGACCGGCACGACGAAGCTGGCGGCGAACCCGAAGGCCTCGGCGACGTCACCCTCGCTCGTGGCGCCGTCACCGAAGTAGGTCAGGGCCGCCGACGTGGCACCGTCGAGCGTGATCCCCAGGGCGTAACCGGTGGCGTGGAGCGTTTGTGAACCGACCACGATGGCCGGCGTGGCGATCCCGAGGGTGGCGGGGTCCCAGCCGGAGAGCCCGGCGCCACGCCAGAGGCGCAGCATCATCACCGGATCGACGCCCCGGCAGTACGCCACACCGTGCTCCCGGTAGCTTGGGAAGACGAAGTCGTCGGGCCGCAGCGCCCGGGCCGACCCGACCTGTGCGGCCTCCTGCCCGAGGAGCGGCGCCCACAGCGCGAGCTCGCCCTGCCGCTGCAACGCCATGGCCTCGGCATCGATGCGGCGCACGACCGCCATGTCGCGGTAGAGGTCGCGCAGCTGGGCGGCGTCCACGTCGCTCACGAGCTCCCAGTAAGGGCATCCCACCGTGCGCTGCCCGTCCACCGAGATCAGCTGGACCAGGCCGTCGTAGCCCATCCACTCGGGGATCCTCGCCTCCGGAACCCGTACCTGCGCAGTGGTCACCTGGACTCCCTTCACGAGCTGGGCCCGATAGGAGCATCTCATCATGATTCACCGCTTTGGGGCGGGAAAAGGAATCAGATCAGAGCATGGACACGGCTTTCATGCGCGCTTTGCCGAATCCACGCAACGGTGCGATCGGGCGACGACCGGCACGTCCGCCGGTCGGTGGACGGACGTTCAGGAGGCCTTGCGGCGGGCGGCGGTCTTTGGCCGGGCCGGCTGCTTGGCTGTCTTGGCCGCCTTCTTGGCTGGTGCGGCGCGTTTGGCCGGCGTCCGTTTGGCCGCCGGGGTCCGCTTGGCGCTCTTGGATTCGGCGCCCGGGCGGGCGGCCGCCGCGATGCTGGCGTTGAGCGCCTCCATCAGATCGACCACCTTGGCGGCGGGCTCCGGCCCCTCCTGCAACACGATCTCGTGCCCGCTGCGCTTCTCCTCGATGAGAGCCTCGACCTTCTCGCGATGGGTGTCGTGGAAGCGCTCCGGGTCCCAGTCGCTCTCCATCGACTCGATGAGGAGCTGCGCCATGGAGAGCTCGCGGTCGGTCACGTCGCCCGTCTCGGGCAGATCGAGGTCGCGCCCGGGGCGCGCACCTCGTCGGAGAAGTACATCGTGTGGAGGGCCAGCGCATCATCATCGGGCCGGATGGCGACGAGGTACTCCTTGTTGCGCATGACCAGGGTGGCAATGGCGACACGCCCGGCCTCGGACATGGCCCGACGCAGTAGGGCGTACGCCTTGTCGGCACCCGCACCCTCGGGCGCCAGGTAGTAGCTGGACCGGAAGAAGACCGGGTCGATGTCGACCAGGCCGACGAAATCGGATATCTCGATCTGGCGCGACTTCTTCGGCTCGGCGGACTCGAGCTCCTCCTCGGTGAGGACGACGTACTCGCCGCCGCCGAGGTCGAACCCACGGACGATCCGGTCCTGGGGCACCTCCTCGCCGGTCCGCTCGTTGACCTTCTTGTAGCGGATCCGGTCGGACGTCCCCTCCTCGAACTGATTGAAGTGGATGCTCTTGTCCGACGTGGCCGGATAGAGGCCGACGGGGATGTTCACCAGCCCGAAACTGAGGGCGCCCTTCCATATCGTGCGTGGCACGCCCACCAAAATACCAGCCCAGAGCAGGTCCACCACCTTGATACAGCCTTTCGTCACACTGAGGCCATGGTGAAGGAGGCACAGGCCGGCTTCGGCCCCGCCCTACTCAGCGGGTTGGCCGAGCTGGGCCCGGTGGAGCCGTTCTCGGGCGACCTGTCCCTTGAGCTGGGAATTTCCGTCTGGCTCCGCACGAGCGGAACATCGCTCCTGCAGGCACGGTCCTCGCTCCTGGAAATCCGCCGCGTGATCCTAGAGGTCTGCGCCCTGGACCCGGCCACGGAGCCGGTCCCCCTGGTCGGGCGGTCTCCGCGATCCGACGTAGTCAACCTCGTCGCCTACGTCTCCGAGCTCCTCCGGAGGGCGTCGGCGGGTCTGGGCCGGGGCGTGGACGCGGTCGTCCAAGCCGTCGTGGCGGAGCTGCCCGAGCCGGTGGACGAGGCCCTCGGGGCGTAACGCTCAGAACCCGAAGGCGCCGATGATCTCGCCGTTGAGGCCGGCGCCCGCCATGCTCCCGAGGAAGGGCGAGTCGCCGTAGGAGAAGACATCCCCCCGGGCCGAGGCGATCCAGTAGCCCTGGTCGTCGTCGGTCGGGAAAATCGTGGTGGCGGGGTTGAACGCATTCACGTAGCCGAGCGGGGCGCCGAAGTTGGTGGCGTCACCGAAGTTGTCCACCACGCCGTTGGCGAAGAGCAGCCAGTAACCGTCCCCGTCCCGGGTAGCCACGGCGTCCACCACGGGCACCGATGACGGGGTCGGGCCGCCGTAGTAGCCGGCGTCGCCGAAGGCATAGACGTCACCGGTGTTGGTGACGAGCCAGTAGCCGTTCCCAGTGTGGTCCGGCATCACGGCCACGGCCGCACCCGCGCAGCCACCGATGCCGGGGCAGGAGCCCTCGAACCTCGCATCGCCGAACGCGAAGACGCCACCGTCCGACGCCACCATGAAATATCCGTGCCCGGTGAAGGTGGGCACCATGCCGACGATCGGGGCGTTCAGGCTGTGCGACAGCCCCGACCCGGACGGGTGGAACCCGAGACCGGGAAGAGAGCCATAGAAAGTGGAGTCGCCGAAGCTGAAGATCCCGCCGTCGGAGGCCACGAGCCAGTACCCGTTCCCCGTCAAAGTCGGCGTGATGGCGACCACGGGGCGCTGCAGGGGTGTGCCCCCCATAGAACCCTGGAATGCGGCCGTGCCGAACGAGAAGATGCCGCCGTCGGACCCGACGAGCCAGTAGCCGTGGGAAGCCTCCTGGACCGGGAAGCTCCGCGGGCTCCCGGTGGCGCCGAAGTAGTTGGGACCTTGCGCCACACTGGGCGTCAGCGTGCAGGTGCCGAAGCCCACGAAGGTGACCGTGAGCCCGTTGGAGGCGACGCTGCACACCTTCGGCGTGCTGGAGGTGACCGACTGCGTGCCGTCACCGGTCGTCCCCAGGATGGCCGTGAAGCCGAAGAACTCGTTGGCGGGCGACGGGATGTTGGTGATGGTCGGCGTGGTCGCGTTGGCCCGGCCGATCGTGATCGTCTGGGGGGCGCCAGAGCTCGCTAAATAGTTGACACCCACAGCCACCTGGGCGCTCAGGGAGCACGTGCCGACGCCGACGTAGGTGACCGCAAGGCCGCTGGTGGAGCAGACGGCTGGGCTATTCGACGTGACTGACGTCGTGCCGTCGCCGTTGGTCTTGACGACTGCCGCGAAGCCCCCGCCGTAAATCCCGCTCGTGGGCAGGTTCGTGATGGTCGGTGCGGTAGGGGTCGCCGGGGCCAAGGTGACGGTGGTCTGGGCCGAGGAGGCGCCGTTGTAGTTGGTGTCGGCGGCCTTGGTGGCGGTGACGAGACACGTGCCCGCCGAGCTCGAGGTGAGCTGGCCCGTCGAGATGGCGCAGCCCGATGCCGTGCCGTTGACCGCGGCGTAGGTCACGGCGCCGGTGCCCGAACCCCCGCTCGCGCTGAGCGTGAGCGGGGTGGCGAAGGTGCCCGACGTCGAGGTGACGTTCAGCGTCGCCTGGTCGGCCGGGGCCAAGGTGACGGTGGTCTGGGCCGAGGAGGCGGCGCTGTAGTTGGCGTCGGCGGCCTTGGTGGCGGTGACGAGGCACGTGCCGGCCGAGCTCGAGGTGAGCTGGCCCGACGAGACGGTACAGCCCAATGCCGTGCCGTTGACCGCGGCGAAGGTCACGGCGCCGGTGCCCGAACCCCCGCTCGTGGTGAGCGTGAGCGGCGTGCCGAAGGTGCCCGAGGTCGAGGTGAGGGTCAGGGTCGCCTGGGTGGCGGCGGCCAAGGTGACGGTGGTCTGGGCCGAGGAGGCGGCGTTGTAGTTGGCGTCGGCGGCCTTGGTGGCGGTGACGAGGCACGTGCCGGCCGAGCTCGCCGTGAGCTGGCCCGACAAGACGGCGCAGCCCGATGCCGTGCCGTTGACCGCGGCGTAGGTCACGGCGCCGGTGCCCGAACCCCCGCCCGTGGTGAGCGTGAGCGCGGTGCCGAAGGTGCCCGAGGTCGAGGTGACGCTCAGTGTCGCCTGGTTGGCCGGGTTCACGGTCTCCGTGACGTTGTTCGTGTTGCTGGCGTAGTTGATGTCGCCGTTGTACGTGGCGGTCACCGTGTACGGGCTGCCCGAGGCGTTCTCCGTGATGCTGCAGCTCCCTGCGCCCGTGCCGTCCAAGGCAACAATCGCACAAAGGCTACCCTGGCCATCGGCCACGGCGACGCTGCCCGTCGGCGTGGGTCCGCCAGTAGTCACCGGCGTCACCGTCACGTCGTAGGTGACTTGGCCCGTGGTCCCAGGGTTTGGCATGCCTGTGATCGCCACATTCGCTACATCCGAGCCAACAGCTCTACCCGACGAGGCGGGAACGACGATACAAAGCACGAGCACCAAAACAGCCAGAAGGCCGAAACCCCTGCTCTTCATCGTCCCCGGTCTCCGTTTGCTGCCAGACCGGCGCACCAACCCCCGACCAGTCCGACGACAGGAAGATGCCAATCGAAATCAAAAGCGCCGCCCACGGCCCAGCACACTACGGCGGCGACGGCACATGACGACAGTGCGTCGACGCGGCGCAGGACTTTTGCCAGCGAAAGTGTCACAAGTCCCAAAAGACCGAACCCGACGAGGCCGGAGTCCGCCCCGATCTGGAGGTACTCGTTGTGCACGAAATGGGCGTACGTGCCGTCGGCGGCATGGAAAACCAGCGGGCGGTCGGCCCCGACACCAACGAAGGGGGCGGACGCCCACTGGTGCAGGGCACTTGACCACTCGACGGACCGGTCCTGATCACTCGGGGCCAGTGCCCGCAAGCCGATCTCATGATGAAGGAGAATTCCCAGGCCAGCGGCGGCGCAGAGGATCGCTGCGCCGATCCAAGTCCGGGTGCGCGCCCCCGAATACCGGGCCAGAATCGCCTGCGCGTCCCAGGCGGCCATTGCCACCGCGCCGACCAGCACCAACCCCAACCAGGGGACCGGCTGACCCCCTGGTGAGGAGGCGACCGCAGCGATACCCAACCAGGCCCCGGCCACCAGCGGCACGGCGAGCAGCCTGTACCGACGGGCCGGCACCAGGGGAAAAGCGCAGGCGACTGCCACGAACGCCCCACGGCTCTGGGTGGCGAGGAGCCCGGCGACATTCAGACAGACGACGACGCGGACGAGAGCTGGACAGCGGTCACAGCCCAGAGCAACCAGAAGGCAGACACCGAACACCAACCCCGCCGCGTCGGCATAGGTGAGGGTGGAGGACAGTCGCCACAGGCCCTGGGCCGGCATGGCCAGCGGAAACCAGCGCCAGATCAGTCCGGCGAAGCCGACCAGCGCACCCGCCGCGCCCAGACACGCCATGGCCAACGCCGCCGACTCGCGCCCACGTCCAGCGAGGGGACGGGCAGCCGCGAACGCCGCGGCAAATGCGACGATGCTGGCGCCGAAGGGCAGGAAATCCGCCCCCGCGTCGGCCGTCACCGTGCGGATGTACCACCACAGCGCCACCAGGCCGAAGCTGGCGATTGCGAAGAGGCTCCGACGGTCCGGAGGCGACATGACGACCGCAGCCACCAGGAGGATCGCGGCGATTACTGCGATGGCTGCTGCCTCCGAGCGCCAGAAACCGCCGTCGCGCCAACCAGAGACCGCCATGAGCACGAGGACCAGAGAGCGCACTATCCAGCCGTAGGGTGAGGCTGGGAAGCCCCCTGCGGTGTGTTCGCCCGTCGGGAGCTCTTGCGAGACAGACGTCATCGGAGTCCGTGGCCCTGCTGGAGCACAGGCCACGGTAGCCCCACACCCATCCGATTCTCCTCCGGGACTCCCCGCTGTGCGCCGGCTGCGCACCTTCCGCGACCCCCAACCTCTTGCTGAGATTGACGTCAACCTCTTGGTGAGGTTTGCGTCGGCATTTGGTTGCTCGGCCGAAACGCTGCCGCGATTTCGCCGGCGGGCGGGTGACGTCGGGTCTCCGGTCCGGCGCGTCATGATTGGGGTGCATGGCGGCACGAAGACGACGCAGGCTCATTGTCGGTGTTGTCGGTGTGGCCGTCCTGGTGCTCCTGGCGGCCTTGCTCGGGCCCTACGTGTACATCCACTTCATTGAGGGCCCTGCTCCTGCGAAGCTCGAGTTGCCCTCGTCGCCAACGAAGACCCCGAGCTCGTCACAAGGTTCGGCGACCTCGTCGTCGGTAGACGGGAGCTGGAACGTCGGTACCGGCTCCACCGCCGGTTATCGGGTGCAGGAGGTCCTACTCGGCCAGAGTGCGACGGCGGTGGGCCGGACAAAGAAGATCTGGGGTTCACTGACGATCGCCGGCTCGACGGTGACAAAGGGGACGTTCACCGTCAACATGGCGAGCGTCGTCAGCGACCAGAGCCAGAGGAACGCACACTTCGACGGGTCCATCATGGACGTGAGCCAGTACCCCACGGCAACTCTGACTGTCTCCTCCCCCGTCGACCTGGGGACGATCCCGGCGAACGGTGTTGTCCGGCGGTACCAGGCGGTGGGTGACCTCGACATGCACGGAGTGACGAAGTCGGTGAGCTTTCCTGTCTCGGCCGAGCGCGTCGGAGGTGAGATCGACGTGCTGGCCGATGTGTCGATCCCGTTCTCGGAGTGGAACATCGCCAATCCCAGCATCGGCGGTTTCGTCAGTACGGCGAACAGCGGCACCCTCGAGGTGCTGCTCCACCTGACTCAGGGACCCGGAAACCCAGCCTCGACCTCGTCGGGTTCGGCCGGCTCAGTTGGTGGCGGTGGGCCGATCACGGTCCCGAGCACTACCGTCCCACCACTCACGGTCCCTTCGGGCTAGCTCGCCGTCATCCGGTCCGGGCCGGAACAGCGGAGGTACCATGTTGTCGTGTCATGACGTCCCCCGGGCTTCACCCGGGTTGTGCGTGTCACCACCTCGCTCGTCCATCCCATAGGCGCAGCACAGCCTGGTTGGGGCGATTGCCTGGTAACTCTGAGAAAGGATCCGTGACAACCGTCAACCAGCCCCGCAAGAGGGGCGGCAACCGCCTGACCGACTCCGATCCGGGGCTGCGCTGCCTCCGTGGTTGGGGTCCCGCCCTGGTGTCGCTGGCACTGGCCGTGGCGTACGGCCTCTACATCGCGCTTCGGACCTACGAGGTGGATCTGGGTGTGTACCTCCGCCTGGGTGGGAGGTACGTCTTCACCTCCCACCTCTATTCGTTCGTCCTGCCCAATACGAGCCTCCCGTTCACCTACCCACCTTTCGCGGCGCTCCTGTTCGCGCCATGGCAGCGGACGTTCACCACCGTCGGATCAGTGCAGACGGTCTGGACCATGTGCAACGTGGCCGCGCTCGTTGGCGTGCTCGTCCTCTCGGTGCGACTGGTCAAGCCGTCGCTCAACAAGGTTGCGACCTGGCGCCTCGCTCTGGCACTAAGTCTCCCGGCCCTGCTCCTCAATCCAGTACTGATCACCATCGGCTTCGGTCAGGTCAACCTGTTCGTGACCTTCCTCGTGATGTGGGACCTGCTCAGCGAACGCCGAATCGGAAAGCGACAGCTTCCTCTCGGTGTCGCCACCGGGCTGGCGGCGGCAGTCAAGCTCACACCGTTGCTCTTCGTTCCCTATCTCTTGCTGACCAGACGGTGGCGGGGTGCGTTGACCTGTGTGCTCAGCTTCGTTGCATGTGAGTTGGTGACGTTCCTGGTCTCGCCCGCGTCTTCGAGGGCCTATTGGACCAGGGCCGCCTTCAAGCCGGGTCGCGCCGGCGATCTCTCCATCGTCGACAACCAGAATCTCTGGGCGGTTCTCGATCGTTTCACGCACGGGGTGCTCCCCGACGCCGTCATGCTCCCGCTGCTCGTCGCGACCGCGGCCGCAGGGCTCTGGCTGGCGGCCCAGGCGCACCGACGCTCGTCACCGCTATTGGGTGTGCTCGTCTGTGCCGTGACGTGCCTCATCGTGTCTCCCATCTCCTGGGTCCACCACATGGTGTGGGTCGTGCCCACGATTCTGTGGCTCGCCTTGGCCCCCGACAGGCCGCGCTCGGGGACGCCCCCTCGCTGCCGCCGCAGCCGTCCTCTTCTGGAGCGCGCCCGTCTGGTGGGTGCCCTACAAGAACACCTCGGATCTCCACCTCAGTCCTATGGACCTCATCGCCGGGAACTCCTTCTTCTTTGCCATGTTGATCTTCCTGGCCGGTGCGGCCGTTCTCGTCATTCGACGGCGGGATGGCACGCGAGGCACCGAGCGGCGACTCACGGGATCGCCGGCGTAAGTCACCATCCAACGAGATCGACGGTCCTGCTCCTCATCGGAAGAGACTGGCTGCAGCCCACCCGGCCCCTCCCTTTTCCACCCAAGCACGGAACGTCGTCGCGTGAGGATCCTCATCAAGAGTTGTCCGTGGGTTGTTCCGGGTCGGATCGAATTGCTCTACCGAGGGCTGCACACGCTCGCCAGACTCGGGGGCGAGGGCGGGGTGATCGCGGGAGCATCCGGGGGGATTCGTCACCCCGCCCTCTTCTCGATCACCCTGGACAAACAGGGCTGACGTATTTGCGCGGACAGGCTGCGAGCCTGGCGCATCGCTGCGTGATTCGTGCCCAGAAATGGGCTGCTGGTCGGGCTCGTCTTGGTCGAACATTGTGCGACCGTTGTGTTTCTTCGGTCTGACCGGCTCTACCAGGACGATGACCCCGATGTCACGATCCGAGGCGGAGGGGCGGTGATTGGGGTAATCGATGCACGCACGTCGGGGGTCACCGTCTCTCCCCCACACCCTGAGGTCAGCCATCATCTGGTGTCGAGGCGAGGCGGGGCGGAGCAGTGCGCCTCGACGAGCCATGAAGGCCACCTGGATCGGTCCCTCTAGGTGGCGCTGGAAGGGCGCCTCCCCGCGATCAACCCGACCACTCCGGTTCCCAATCCGTGATCCACGTGTCGAGGCCAGTGATCTCCAGCACTCGGTGGACCAGAGGACTCGGACGACAGACAACCAAGGTCCCCCCATCCTTGATCGAGATGCGCCGTGCTTCGTGGATCGCGCCGATGCCCGAAGAGTCCATGAAAGTCAGCTGGGAGAGATCCAGGACGACCAATGAACCAGGCGATCCAGTAAGCCGATCGGCGAGCCCCTGAGAAGTCTTCACGTCGAGCTCTCCGCTCAAGACGAAAACTCGACCACCCTCGATTTCGTGAGAAGTGACGCCAATTGAGTCCACCACCGCCTGCCTCCTTGTGCGTGAGCCCAACGAAGAAAAGTGCCCGCCCTCCTGCGGGAAGGACAAGGCGATGAACGTCGAGAGAAACCCTTACTCCTGGTGCGCCTGCTCACCCTCCCTTCGGCCACGGTTGCCCGACTGCCGTAGCCGCACCGGCGATCCGCCCCGAGATTGTTGGCACAACCGACGCGGGATTTCAAGAGGGGTCTTGCAGCGATTTCCGGCTCCTCCACGACTGGAGAATCAGCCTGTATCGAGGTTCGATGCTCGGCACGTTGGACGCCTGGCGGGAGATCGTGACGTCAGAAGCAGCAGCGGACGCAATGAAGACGGATTGAGTGCCACCAGAGGCTTTGTCGTAGTCGGGCGTGAAGCCAGGCGACCTAGTTCAGCGCCTGGTTGATGTTCCCGAACAGCACCGCCCACTGCAAGCGTTCATCGTCAGTCAGATCTGCCGCGGCGTGACTCCGACTCCAACGCATGAATCCCTTGGCAAGGCGATACTTGGAGAAGTCACTTCCGATCTCTTCTGCAAACATGTCGGCAACTCCTCTGGACGGTTGGCTCCCGGCCACCGCTTCCACGTCCCAGCCGAACTCCGACCTTCCAACCTCGACCAGGGTGTCCCGTAGCAGATCCTCGATCTCGGGTTGTGCAACCGGGCCCGCATATGCATCCTTGGTGCGAAGTATGCCGCGCTGACCCAGCTTGCGGACAAGGATCTCTTGGTTGGCCGCATTTTCGCCGGCGGAGTCTGAATCGAGAAGGGCGGCAACCTTTAGGTGGTGAGCATGCAGAATGGTCGCAAAGTACACGACCTTGCCCGCGCTGCTCGCGGGGACGAGCGCGATCGTCTCGTTCAGGTTGGTGAGTCCGGCATCCCGGAGCAGCTCGGCGACCGCTTCCACATACCAATAGTCAGTGAGGCCCTCGAGAACCAGGTTCCTCTGCTCGGTAAAGAGACTCTCGGCCATGTCATACCCGAGGGCCTCCTGGAGTGGAAGGAGAGAGGCGGGATCGTCTGCGAAGACTTCCGAGTGGACTTTCGTTCCCGCAGCGCGGTCAGGCATCTCCACGACACGCACAATGTCGAGTTCGTCGGGACCGACGAGAAATGGAGAGTGCGTCGTGAAGAGCAGCTGATTCGCCGTTGCCAGGGCCGATAGCGTTCTGCGGAACTCGCGCTGCTTCAGCCCGTGCAGGCTCAACCCGGGCTCGTCCAGCAACAGGATCGAATTGGCGAAGTCACCGGTGGATTGGGCGAAGAAGACAATGAAGAACGACACCAACCACTGAAAGCCTTCGGAGCGCTGGTCCAACTCCACCTCAACTCCGAGTGAGTCTTCCACGGCCACCTTCAGGTACTGCTGATCAGCCTGAATTCGAACGGTGTATTCCCTTCCGGATGCCCCTCCCCCGTCAGCCTCGCCGCCAGGCTGCCAGATGTCTTTGATCTGCCGCGTGAGTTCGTTCGACGCAGCGTTCAGGCGATAAGTGCGTTCATCGAGCTGGTCTCGATACGCCTGCATCGCCTCGTCGTCACCGGAGGCTGGATCGGGTGCTCGACCTAAGTTCGATATTTCTCGGGCCGAGAAATCCAGAAGCTTGAGAAGACAGGCATTGCCGAAATTGTACGAATCAGTTTGATCAATTGTCCCGGTATCGATCTGGTCAGCGAGATTGCTGAGATGGATGGACGGATGGACCCGGGTGTAGTTGGAAAAGTAGATCATCCGCGGTAGTCGATCCGCGAGGTACGTCAGCGCCTCCTCGCGTCTGCCCGGTTGATCCGTTGTCCGCCGTAACTCCTCGAGGCGCGCCAACTGTTCTTCGTTTCCGGCATCAACGAGCGGACTGGCGGAGATATCAATCCATTCTCGAAGCTCCTCGGCCACGGAAATGGACAGGGGCGACTGATCGGTACCTTTGGCGAGAATCGGATTCAGAAGCTCGCTGGGCTTGGTTGAGGGCTCTGCACCTTCGGTTGGGGGCGGTAGGCGAACATCAGCATGGAAGGCAAGTCGCCGGAATTCATCCTTCAGGGCGCCCAACGTCGTTGGCGGAGGCACGTTGTCCAGACGATGCCGGTGTGTGTTGTCCATGTACGCAGCCCGGTAGTACACAGCATCAGCGAGATCCGGAGAAAGTCTCGCTACATGAGAGTGCTCCGTGTCATCGAGGTGATAGTGCGCTTCGGTGACAACGATGTTCTTCGGTAGAACTTCGGCCCGTTGGATCTTTGAATACTCGGACCTCGGATAGTCACGCAACACGACCAGGGGGCTCACCACCGGTCCGGGACACAGGTACTCGAGGGCGCGCATGATTGCCGTCTTCCCCGCCTCGTTGGGACCGACCAAAATCGTCTTCTCTGGCTCAACTTCAAACCAGCCGGAATCCTTGACACTCCGGTAGTTCTGAACTCTTGCCCTGGCGAGCTTCATGGATGTTCCTTCGACAACTCCGGCGATATGTAGTTCGCTGAGGCTATCCGGTCACCGTCCGAACTCCCGTTTCGGCGGCCTACCCAGCTCGCGCCTCCATTCGGAAACGGAGGCGACGCGCCCGACCGTTGTCGAGATGTTGTGTTCCGTTTGACCCGGTGGCTCTGGTTCGGCATGGACCGCACCGTCAGGATGCGGGCCCGAGAGCGTGATCAAGAGGCAGAAGGAAACGAGTCGGCACGCCGAGCCATCGCCCTCACTCCGCTCGGCCACGAGCTGGCGGTGACCGACCGAATCTTCCTGCGTGGGGGTCCAACTACCGGCAGGTGTTCCCACGAGCACGCGGGACTGCTCCTCGATTGATCAAGAGGCGTCGAGCCGGCGAACCCTCGTGGATTTCCCTTTTTCGAAATGTGGCGCTGAACGTGACGTCGCGATCCGACGTCGGTCAGCCATCGTAGAAACTCAATGGATGAAGCCCGACGAGCGTCCTCTCCCGCTCTGTCCGGGCACGAGCCACTGCGTCCTCAGAGAGCTGGTTCGCCACCTCTGAAGGTCGGATTCGCTGGGCAAGATCACGACGCCCGTAGTGGCACTGGACAAACATCCGTCCGGGATCCCCGAATCGAGGAGGCAACCGCCTGTGCCATATGTCCGAAACGAAGAGGGCAACGTCGCCTGCTTCGGCCACGACCGGCTCGGCGCCGCGGCCTTCCCACTGCAGATCGTCGTCGGCGAGCCGCTCCAAGGGGGGCGCCTGTCCTGACATGTGGCTTCGCGGGATCACCCCTGTCGGGCCCGCTTCGATCGGGCAAGCCCAGAGATAGAAGTGCGCCGCGATGGCGAAAACCGGATACGGAATCCTTGGATCCCACGGAATACCCGGGTCACGAGGGACGTGTGGTCCGCTGTCGATGTGCCAGAAGCGTCCGAGATGTCTGGTGTCCCCAGATTCTTGTCGCCACGCCGTATTGGCGATCACGTGGCAGTCCTCACCTAAGAGGGGCTCAACGATCTCGAGGATCCGGGGATTTCCAATGGCCCGCTGGACAAGGCTGCTCCGATTGAGCATCTCGTAACGAAACGGGGAGGATTCCTCGAGTGAATCTCCCCGCTCATCTGGCGGGTATTCCGCAAACACGCGCTCGACATCGGTGCGGAGCGCCGCGAGTTCCTCTCTCGCGAAGATGCCACGCAGAACGACATAGCCCTCTCCCTGAAGGCACTCCACGGCGGCGGGTGCCGTGCCAGAGCGGAGCGAGAGATAGCCGGAAGATCGAGTGAGCATGCAACGATTCTGCCGCCAAAGGCCGACGGGGTCACTCCGCTCGGCCGCCGGCCTGTACGAGGGCTCACAGGGCGCTGTGGTGGCACCAACCGGGACGATGGTCCACCGCCAAGCGGACGGGACTTTCTCCGGATCAGGACAGTGTCGGGAGGTCTGACAGCGCAAAACCCGACTGGCGGCTCCAGCGCTAGGACCTGGGAAAGCAGGCGGCCGGGCGTTCAGGTGTGGCGGCAAACCGACGCGACGAGACAGCAAAGGACCGAGATGGAACTACCTCGCCTCACCGAGGAAGGTGAGCAGTGCGGTGTTGACCTCATCGGGATACGTCGATCCGATGTTGTGCGGACCGCCCTCGATCGGGACAAGCTCGCCTGCCATGCCCGGTCGCTGATCCGGCTACCGCCGAGGGCATCGACATTGTAGAAGCAAGTTAAGCCTTTACTACACCTTTATGGTTGACCCGAATTGGGCAGCGGCACGAGCGCTCCCCCACTGCCCGCAACGCCACGGTCGGCCCGTGGACCCGCGCTCCAGACCCCCGCCCAGGTGCCACCGTTCGAATCCCCTTCGGGGCGAGGGACAGTCTCAGATGTCGTCTGCGACCGCTGCCCCATCTCGGGGTTCGGTCACGAGTCAATCGGCTAGCTGTTTGCTCGACTAGGTCGCGCCTGCCCACGACCCGCTGGCGTAAGGGCGTATCACCGTGCGTCGGGACGCGAAGCTCATGCGTGAGAGTCACCCCGGGGCTCAGAGCAGAAGGCGCTCCCAGGTATCAGCGAGCCAGCGTTCATAGCGATCGACTGACCACCTGCGCTCGACGGTCATCAGCAGATAGAGCTCTGAGCTGTTGGTCGCCCACAAGACGTCGGCGGCCTCCGCGATGGCCAGCCCCTCACGGAGTGCTCCGGCATCGCGGATTTCGGTGGCGAGCTTTCGCATATTGGCTGCTCGTCGATTGCTGATCTCAAGCCAGACCTGATCTGCTTCGGGCTCTGTATTGGATGCATCGCGCAGTGCCAGGAACAAGGGGGCCAGGCGGCCTTGGATCGAGCAGGTCGCTTTGGCGAAGATGGCGAGCTTCGCTCTGGGATCGGGCTCAGCACGGATCGCTCGCACGTAGTCGCGCTCTTCGGCCACGACGGGTTCGTCCGTTCCCGATATGGCCTGCTCGATCAGCTCACGCAAGATGACCGGCTTGCGCCCGACCAAGGAATAGATGGTGTCGGCATTGACGTGGGCCTTCTCGGCGACCTGGGCCACGGTGGCCCCTCGATAGCCACGTTCGATGATCGTTTCCCTGGCCGCCGCTATGATCCGGCGCCTTGTCTCACGTGAGCTCGCCTGTCGGTTCGTGGCGTTGTAAGGACGATGTCCTTCGCATTCACCTACGACGTCCCCATCGACGAGTCCTTCTACCGGAAGATCCAAGACGGACTCGGCTCCGGCTTGCCCAGTGGCCTGATCACGCACCTCGCCATCAAGCTCCCCGAGGGCGGTCTTCGCTATATCGACGTGTGGGAATCAGAAGCCGGGTTTGAGCGCTTTGCCGAAGACCGTCTCCACCCTGTGGTCCATCCCTTGCTCGCGACGATGCTGGGCGACGTGCCCCCTGAGCCCGAGCACGTTCCGCTTTCCGTGATCCATGTCTGGAGTGCGGGCGGCACGTTCAACTGAGCTGGTGCCAAGTCAGTCGGAGGTGTCACCGTACGATGCCGGTTCATCGACGCAGTTGCATCTGCTGCTGAACCCTGCTCCGGACGCGAACGAGGTAAAACGCAGCGAGGAAGAGACCAATGCCCAAGACGAATGTGAACACAAGTAGCACGATGACCCATGCAGTCTTGTTTGAGCCTGCCGCATAGAAGGCCACGGCGGGCCGACTGAGTGCATCGACGATCGCCCACAACGGAAGCGCAAAACCCAAGAGGACGACGATGGGAATGGCAGGACCAAATACGTTCGCCGGTATCATTCAGACTCTCTTTCAAGCTCCGAGGGAATCCTAGGCCAGGAGGGTTCCGCACGCTCGCACAGCTCACAGGACTCTCCACACATGCGCCCCCGTACGCACCGGGACGATGGGACACCTCGGCAGTTTCGGGACAACCAGAGGCCTTTGACTATTCAAGCACGGACGGGGGCATCGCCTCACCGTGACTCACTATCCCAATCCCGGTTGGCAGGACAGGAATGCGGTGCTAGACCAGCCGAGTCACGAAGAATTGACCCGAGAGGAGTCCCGCATATGAAGTTCGTAGTGACGTGGAAGGTTCGGAGCGGTGCATCGGCCGATGGCAATGAGGCTGCCGCAGCTCGCGTGCTTGACGTCTTCGGAAAGTGGTCGCCGCCCTCCGACGAAACATTTCATCAGTTCCTAGGCCGCCTCGACGGTACGGGGGGATTTGCAGTCGTAGAGACCGACAATCCAGATTCCCTGGCAGAAGCTCCGGCGAAGTTCGGCACCTACTTGGATTTTGAAATCATCCCGGTGAACGACATCACAGAGACAACGCGCCTACTCGCCGAAGGAGTCGAGTTCCGCAAGTCGATCTAGAGGTTCGCTCAAGCAGCGTGATGGATGGCTGTCCCAGTTCGCCGCCGGGACGGTGGGGCAGGTCGGCGTCTGGCACTGACCCCCTGCTCGATATTCGGTGCCAGCGGTAGGTGACGCCTGATCAGTGGTCGCGCCAAAGATCGAAGATCTGCACTCCGATCTGAGCGAGCATCGATCGAAAATGGGGAAGAGACAACCCCAACACGTTGGATGGCGAGCCATCGATGCCCTCTACAAAAGGTCCACTACAGCCTTCAATACTGAACGCGCCAGCGAGGTCAAGCGCATCACCTGTGCTTGCGTAAACGCGAAGCTCCTCGTTACTCGGACGACCGAATCTGATCAGGGTGCTTGCCACTTCACGTGCAGAAGCGCCCGATCGCATGTCAGTCAGAAAGTGCCCTGTCCAGAGTGGTGCCTCTCGGCCTGCAAGGCGCGCCCAAACATTCACGACGTCGGCTTCCGACCGTGGCTTCCCCAATGACGTCCCATCGAGCTCGAGCATTGAGTCGCAGCCCAGGACCAGCGCCTCAGGGAATTGAGTTGCCACCGCATTCGCCTTACGTTCGGCAAGGACCATCACTGCTTCTGCGGTGGTCATGTGACCCACTGTCTCGTCCACTCCGCTCACCGCAACCTCGGGGTCGAAACCGGCGTCTCGGAGAACTCGCAGCCGTGCCTTCGAACTCGATGCGAGCATCAACCGCAGTCCAAGTGGCGTCATGGATCAAGTATGGATGCGGGTCCTGGTACCACCCTCCAAGGGGGTGGGGGTCCGCTGGTCATGAAAGCAACACCATCACCGGATTGTCTCAGGAATCACTCCGACGCCTGACGCGATCAGCCCCCCGGAGCGCCTTGAGATCCGGGGGGCCGTCGCCAAGGGATCCGACGTGGAGTCGAGTCGGATCCACCGCAGCACTACCCACGGGGATGGCGAGTGAAACAACGGACCCTCAACCCCAGGGCATCGACTGCCGACAGAGACAAAACGACCCCGGCTCGATATCGCGGGCCGGGGTCGTTTCGCTGGCTGCGCACGCTGAGGGAAAGGCGGAACCCTCGCGTGCCAGTCCAGTGGGCACAGGGCCTTGGCGAAACCCGCGTGCCTACGATCCAGTCTGGCAGGCGCGGAACTGCGGCGCCACAGGGGGCGAGATGCTCAGGGCGAGAAGCGACCACCGTGCGCAATCGTCACCCGCCCCTGGACGATCGGGCGTCCGCAAGATTCGCACGCCGAGCGCACTCTACCCACCATTCCGCCGGGTCCCCACACCCCCACCGCGACGCTCTGACGTAACCGGCCCCATGCGGGTCCCCGGACTCTGATTACTTCTCGCACGCCCTCGCCGTCGTGGGCCGGATTACACGAGCGAGAAATGGCTGAGGCCTTTCGGGTCTCGCGCCAATCGGGGACTCTCGCTACATTGAGGTCTTCACCACGACGAGAGGATCCCGATGTCGTCAATCTCAGGACCCGAGCATCTCAGCGGCCATCATCGAGACACCCTGCTGCAGATCTTTCAGCAAAAGACAAACCACAACGTCGAATGGCACGATGTCGTCTCATTGCTCGAGGCGGTCGGATCCATCGAACAACAGCACGACGACATGTTTCTGTTCCGCATCGGCCAAGAGACCGAGGTTCTCAGGCGTCCGAGTGACAAGGACATCGACGGACAACAGCTTGTCGACTTGCGCCGAATATTGACGAGCGCCGGCTACGACACCATGGCCGCAGAACTCGAAGGCAAGGGCAACGAAGTCTGAAAATGACCGGCGGGTTGAGACGGAAATAGGCCAATCGACTATTGACAGCGTGCCCAGTTCGCTGCCGGGCTGGGGATGGCTCACGCCGCCAGCAAAGCTCCGCCGGGGGCCGCGGCGTGGAGTCTCGCCTTGCCGTTGGCGGCCACTCCTACCGCGATTGACCGGGTAGTGGTCTGTTCTGGCGAGCTCGACGATCAGACAAGTCAGATCGGGGGTTATCCGTAGCTCACCGTACCCGTGCCGGTCACTTGTCCAATTGCTGCGCTGGGGTTGGCATTGCTGTTCATGTTGCACTTGCCCTTATCCAGGGGAAGGACGAAGGCATACGAGATAGTCACGTTTATCGTGCCCGTGATTCCGGCATACGCTTTGGTTCCACTGATAGCAGTGGCTGGCTCGGTCACCACGAACGTCGCTGAGCACGTCGTCGCGTTCACCGTTGTGGGCGGAGCGCTGTTGTTGTTTTCTGCGGCATCAATCTTCTGCGTGTTGAAGAAGATCGTGCCCTTCGTAAGGTTGAAGAGACGGTAGCCAGGGTTTTGCTTCTTGGTTGGCTTGCCGTTCGCCGTCGCGCCCACTGATGTGCCGTGGTCCCCGATCGCCCCCGTGAAGATGACCTTGAAACTAGTTCCGTTGTTGGGACCGAGTGAGGCCCACAGCTGAGTTTGCCCGCTCACGGGCGTCGCCGCACCAGCCGAACTGCCGATGAGACCCGCTCCGGTCAGGACCAGTCCCGCCACTGATGCCTTGATCGATCGATTCATTCCTACTCCTGTCGGTGGGCGGTTGGTTGCTCGAGCCTATGATGAGCGCGGTGAATCCTCAATGGTGATAGCCGACGAGGGGTGGATGGTGGTACCACCACCATCGATCGATCTTGCTAGCGGTCATCTCAGTTCGCAGACTGTGACCCCTTTTGCGATCGTGGGGGTGCCCCGTTCGATCCACGCTGCCGGCACCGCGCACTTTCGGATCGTCTCGACCCGTTCGGACCGGCCATGATTGGTCATGGCTAAGAAGTGTCACGGCAACCGGCGGCACCGCATCCGAATCTCGACCGAGGGTGCCCTCTTGGTTGTGGGGATCGCCATGCTCTTGATGCTGGGCTTCCTCGGGGCATCTCAGATGGTCGGCAACGACATGGCCGCCGCCAGCCCCTCGACCTCCTCGACAGTCTGGCTGTGCCGTCCCGGGCTGTCGGACAATCCCTGCACCAGCAACCTCACGACGACGGTCGTTCGGGCGAACGGGACGACGTACGTCCAGCATGCCCGTGCGGCCAGAAACCCTCCCATCGACTGCTTCTACGTGTACCCGACGGTCAGCACCCAGCCAACGGCCAATGCCAACCTCCACATCGATCCCCAAGAGCGAGCGGTCGCCATCGCTCAGGCCTCCCGCTTCTCCCAGGTTTGCCGGGTCTACGCCCCGATGTACCCCCAACTGACTCTCTCTGCGATCAGCAAGGGGATCCGCCCCCAGTCAGCCGCCATTGCGTACCTCGGCGTGCTCTCTGCCTGGAACGACTACCTCGCCCACTACAACGAGGGGAGAGGCGTCGTCTTGATCGGGCACTCCCAAGGTGCATCGCTCCTCATCGCACTCATCAAACGCGAGATCGATCCGAACCCCTCAGAACGCGACCGGCTCGTGTCGGGGCTCTTGATGGGCGGGAATGTGACCGTGCCGACCGGTCAGGTGGTGGGCGGAGACTTCGCCCACATACCGGCATGTGAGACCAACGCCCAGACGGGCTGCGTCGTGGCCTACTCGACGTTCAGTTCGCCACCGCCCGCCAACAGCTTGTTCGGTCGCGTCGGTACCAGCATCAGCGCATTGTCCGGTCTCTCGCCGACCTCCGCCGCCGGGTTGCAGGTTCTGTGTACAAACCCCGCTGCGCTGGCCGGAGGGACCGGTCCACTGATCCCCTACTTCCCGACCAAACCGTTCCCCGGCTCTAAGTCCAACCTTGAATATGGAGCCACCTCGAAACACACTGTTCGTACTCTCTGGGTGTCCTACCCGAACCTTTACCGCGCGCAGTGCGAGAGCTCGGGCGGTGCCACCTGGTTGCAAGTCACGGATATCGCCGGGTCCAAGGAGACTCGACCGGTTGTGCAGCCGGTGCTCGGACCTAGATGGGGACTCCACCTCGACGATGTCAATTTGGCCCTCGGCAATCTGGTCGAAATCGTCCGAGACGAATCGGTTGCTTACGCCCACTAGTCGTCCCCCAGAATAAGCCAGACCTGCTCCGAGACGTAGGTGGTTGGAGACACAGTGGTCAGAAGGCGGGGGCCGCAAGCATCACTTCGTCCTCTCGGCCTTCGTCGGCTCCTGGGTGCCGCCCTACAAGTTGCCGGGACTGGACCCCAGGGTCAGTTCAACTGACTGGGTCAGCGGCGAGACGGCCCGGCTAGCACCTTTTGGGTGGCATCTGCACGCTGCGTGGACGCGGCTTCGAAATACGAGGTACTGCTCCTGGGCTCGCCAGGGGAACTCAGGTGTTGCGGGAGCGTTGTGCAAGATCAGGCCCTTCGGCTCGTTCCAATTCGTAGACGCACGAGCGAGGATTCCCGGCGCCACCGAGATCGGCAGGCCCTGGCGGAGGGGAGATCGGGCGGGTGTGGCCGATTCAGCCCTTTCGTCGGGGCTGAATCGCGGCCAGGCGCTCCCTCGTCTACCGTCGCCAGAAAGGAGCGTTGTCAGGACGTAGTCTCCGATCCATCCGATCGGCTCTATTTCACCCCCCAGCAGAGTCGTCACCATCGGGATGGGGGGCGGAAGATCTGAGAATCCTCGCCGTTTACCAGGTCCTCCGTCCCCAACACTCATGCCCCCCCGGTCTACCCTCGACCCGGTGGACCCAATCCCGGGTCGGCGACCGTCATCCCGGCTTCATCTCCGAGCCGATGCGGTGCTGGGCGCTTTTCTACGACGGCACGAAGCAGACCGTTCCAGCGTTTTCCTGGACGGGCCGCTGGTTCAGCCCCAGGGCGACCACTCGTGGCGGTGTGGTCCTGTCGGGATCATCTCCACGGCTTACCGGTTTAAGGGAGTTCGACCGGGGTCCTAGGCGTAGCCGACGAGAATGGGCAATTTCCCCCCAAACCAGCCACGCCTAACGCGGCTTACCGAGCCTTTTCTTAGCCCCTGATGCCCTGTCGCGAGCTTCTCTGGAACGACGCACCGCCAGCGCTTCAACAGACTTGAGCCGCTTCAGTTCATCCGCAGCAACAGCAACGGTTTGCCTCACTTTCGCAACCTCAGCATCAGCTTGTTCTACCTCGCGGTTTGCCTGCGCCAACTCGCGCTTGGCGGCGGTGTGGTCTGCCCCTGACCGAGAGCTTCGAGCGGACGTAGAGCCTTTGGTACGTGGCAGTGACGCGGTCTGAGGTTGCGCGGCGAATCCGAGTCCCGAATAGTGCAATCCGCTTATGAGCTGACCCCCACGGAGGCATTCAGCCGCCTGCGGATCCGCGAAGGCAGCCTCAAGGGTCGCTTCGAGCTCCTGCACCGCCGCCGCTGAAACCGGCTGGCCCATTCGAGAGGCCTTTGATCTCGCGTCCCGCACTAGTTTGGCGACGGCGTCGCCCTTCTCCTTCGAGACCCTTCGAATTTGTTCACCTTCGAGGTTGAGTTTTGGCGCTCGAAGTTCGACTCCCAACTCGATAAGACGCTCGACATCTCTTGAATGCTCGTGTACGAGAAGGTTCGCCAGCCAAGCAGCGACCGTAGGCTTGCGCAGCTTCATCAATGAGGAGGCGAGTTCCCGACAGCCCGCTTTGCGAGCCTCAAGAGCTTTTCCGTCTCGAGCTGAGGTGAACTCACTTGGAACCAACAGGTATAGCTCTTGGCTAGCGCTCTCCAACTCCATACACCCATTCTGCCTCGATCAGGTTCGATCGGGGCCACCTGCCTCATCACGCGGAGGCAAGCCGAGATTGTCACCACACCCGGCCTCTTGCGACCCAGGAAACGGATTGGGGCGGAGGGCAAGAGACCACTTTGGTGGTGCTGGACACCACGACCGTCGGCTGCCCCTCACGGATCCTCGGTGCCAGGGCTTGGATGCCTCTGAAAGGCTCGCGAGAAGGTCAGGCAATGGGACAGTATTGTGTATCTGAGTCTCACACCTGTGACGGCGCGTGACGTTGAAGACCCCACGGATGGATAAGCCCACCCGAGCGACCCAAGCAATATCCCGCTGAGGATCGAATAAAGAGCGGCGCCGTTGTCCGTAGCCAGCAGGATTGGCCCGCCACCATCCCGCCGGTACGAGTTCAGGCTCCACGGCGAACCGGACGGCGTCCATGGCCGCAATGGTTTCCCACAAAAGGAGCGCCATTTCCCGGGCTTTGATGGGCGTGATTGATTCGGACCGCGTTGCAACTCACGGTTCCACCGGCAGTCCTCTCAAACAACCATCCAGCGACGGTGACGACTACCCGGCTAGACGACGGCGCATCGCACTCAGTGGGACACGGTGTAACGATGGATGCAGCAACTCGCGTGCGCTGGGTAGCGATTCCCGACACGCCAAAGCTTCACCGGGCGGCGGTAGCGCAATCCGCAACTTCAGTCGGTCCTTTGCGGGAGACGCGGTCGGCAAATATGTATCGGGCCCCTTGTATCTGGCAACTGCGTAAGGAAACTGGTCAGGGTAGGTCAGGCGCAACATCTCCATGTACCACCCTGCGTAGGGCCAGTCCGAACCCCTTCCTGCTTCAACAACCTCAGGAAACCGCTCCACGAAATGCATAGCAAGTTCTTTAGGCGTCGCATAAGGATAGATGTCGGTCCATTCGAAGTAGCGATTTTGGTCACGGCTGGTGTAGGTCGCAATCCGGGGATCGTCCCGCACACCGACTGCCAGACGTGCGCCATGGTCTACAGATACGAGACTGACCGGTGCAATCGCACACCGCCAATACCTCCCTGAGGGTTCCATTGCAGGTATGGCTCTGAGGCGTTGGTGTCCGCGGAGATGTAGCTCGTGAACCAACAAAAGCACCGTCCTGCACTGCATGATGAGGTTTTGTACTCCCATGGCCCGGACCTACAGACAGAAAGCGACGCGAAGAGGGACGGCGGGAAGGAGGACGGTCTTCCCGTGCTGGGACTCTTTGTCATAGGCCCAGAGAAGGTCCGCCTCCGACCAGATCAGTTCGGCTTGGTTTTTGATGGATGCATCGGCCATGAAGCTCCCGTCCGTTGTCCGCTGTGTCGGCCTAAACCTCTACCTACCAACATGCCGGGTCGGACTTGGGGAACGTAACCAGGGATTTCATGTGGAAAACCCCCATTTACCTGGGGATAAATGCCGACGCCACCCGACATAAGGGTGAGTTCCACACGCCGGGCTTGGGCGTGGCAGGCGTGAGCCCACAGACGGCGGTCTCGAATCACTCACCCATATCGGACTGAATCGCAGCGAACTGACCGCTCGAGCGACTAGAGCCCCGCCTGACCGTCTTCCTGTCCACCCGAATGCCCACGGTTGAAACGCCTCCTGCGGAGCCAGGAGAAGAGGAATACTCGGGCCAGCAACAGAATTCCGCCGATCCCGAGTACCCAGAAGATGGCAGCGTGCGTGCCAACGAACGAGTCGACCAGCAAGAAGCGCAGCGCGAACAGGGCAATCAGAATCCCTATCCACGCGGTGCCACCCCGCGTTCCGATGCCGAAGCGTCCAGCACCGCCATATCCATATCCGCGGTTAGTAGGTCCCCCGACATTGGGTCCGCTGTTGCCCGGTCGACTGCCGCCGGAGGCTCGGTTACTGGGAACGGCGATGCCCTGGCTTCGCTGTATATGGGCGAACTGGCGGATCTTGTCGCGGTGTTCCCTTGCGTACTGGCGAGGATTGATCCCCTGTGCCCGCAAGTCCTCGGGTGAGGTGCCGAAGATCTCGGTGAAGTTGGCGCGGACCCATTCCTGGCGGTCTTGTTGCCCGCCACTCCTCTGGATATTGGCGTTGCCGTTTGCCGGGGCTGGGTCGATGTCACAGTCTCCCATGTACCCAGCTCTGCGAGGACGCGGCCCGATAGCCGGTGGGACCTACCTCCCGGCACGATCCGTCCCCGTGGTGTCCCTCAATCCAGCCGAACCAAGTGTTCGAGGTAGCCCAGTTCGCCGAGACGGAGGAACATCGTCGCATCAGTCCGTCTCTCGATTTCCAGCCTGACCAAGTCACCTCGTCGCGGTGACCGGTCTGGCTCCTCCCCGAGATAGGACTCGTATTCGTCTGATCGGGAACGTCTGACTGGCAACTGCTCAATGCCCCAGTTCATTCGTACCGGGGCGGTGGGACAGTTCGGAGCGTGTGGGGCACAGTTGGAAACCGGTCGGTGTCTCATTGATCGCACGGGTTCGGGGTGTTACGTCCAACCCTTCCATGGCGGCATCCCGAATCTAGAGCCCTTGCTCACAGCCTCGACCCGGACCGCGGATCGCGTGCTAGGGCTGGGGAGGCGGCGACCGTCCCCCTAAGGACGTAGCTCTCGCCGCTGCACGCGCCGTCGTGAGGACAGCATGAGGTCGATCAGTGCACGGCTGTCGGCACTAGGCTCTGTTTGATGTCAATAGACACACGTTCAATCGCAATGCTCAACGGTCAGCCGTTGGATCTGGAGGGTCTGCGGGGGAAGGTCATTCTCGTCGTCAATGTTGCGTCCAAGTGCGGTCTTACCCCGCAGCACACCGAGCTCGAGGAGCTGCAGCACAAGATCGCCGTCCGGGGCTTTACGGTCTTGGGGGTGCCGTGCAACCAGTTTGGCGGCCAGGAGCCCGGGACGACGGAAGAGATTTCCACGTTCTCCTCCTCGACCTACGGCATCACGTTCCCCATCACAGAGAAGGTCGATGTCAACGGTCGACGCACGCACCCCCTCTTCACCGAATTGGAAGTGACGGCTGACGCCAAAGGCGATGCGGGTGACATCCAGTGGAACTTTGAAACATTCCTGGTGTCCCCCGCAGGTAAGGTCGTCGCGCTTTCGTCCAACTGTCGCGCCGGACGCCGAAGAGCTCGTCAGCGCGCTCGAAGCCGTCCTGCCCAGCTGAGGAAGGTCCTTCGTAATGCCGGATAATTGGAGGACAGTCAAAGCCCAAGACGTCAAGGCAGGTGACACGGTCCGCACTCAATCCGGCGCAGTATTGATCGTCTCACGCATTGAAACGCCATTTCTCGGCAGGTCGAATATGGTGGCGTTCATCGAGGACACGTCCGACCGTTGGTTCAAGCAGCCGATGATGTCCGACTCAGACGTGGAGATCCGCGCTACTGCGTGACCTGTGCCAAAAGGGCAGACCACTTGTCCGCCGCCCCCGTCCGATGCTCCTATGGGCTGTCAAGTCCCAATTTCTCGTGAGGTAGGAGGCCGTAGACCTCGCGGGCGACGTAGCGCTTGAGGCATCGCACCGTCTCCTTTTTGGTTAGGCCTTCCTTTCTGCGTCGATCGATGTATTCGGTGGTGCGTGGGTCATAGACCATGCGGGTGATCACGATGTGCCAGAGAGCCGAGTTGGCCTGACGATCACCACTGCGGTTGAGGCGGTGTCGTTGGCTCTTGCCGCTACTGGCATCGAGTGGTGATGCGCCGCACAGGTGGGCGAAGGCCGCCTCGTTGCGCAGCCGTCCGGGGTTATCGCCGGCAGCCACGAGTAGCGCCGAGGCGGCGTCGGTCCCAATTCCAAGGGTGGAGATCAGTGCGGGCGCGGTCTCTTTGACCAAGGGCTTCAATATGGCGTCGATCTCGGTGATCTCCTCTTCGAGGGTCATCGCCCTTCTGGCCAGCATCCGCAGGCTGAACTTGGTCAAAGAGACGATGTCACGCTTGGTCCCGGGTCGATAGACCGAGGCCCGCTCGAGGAGGTTGAAGACGCTGAGGCCCCGGAGTTCGGCCCTGATGGAATCGGGGGCGGTCGAGACCAGGTTGCGCATCCGGTTGAGCGCCTGGGTCCTGCCCTTCCGAGCCGAGGACCGGGCAACGCGTAAAACCCGCATGGATTCGACGTTTCCGTCCCTCGTCTTGGCCTCGCCGGCGGCGTCGCCCGAGAGGGCGGCCCGGGCGGCCGAGATGGCGTCTTGGGGATCGGACTTGCCCTTGAGCCGACGGCGTTGGCGGTTGGGGCGATCCACTTCGACGACGCGGACCCGCTCGGCTTGGAGGAGACGGGTGAGCCCGGCTCCATAAGAACCAGTTCCTTCGACCCCGACGAGCTCGACAGAGCCAAAGTCGGCGAGCCACCCCATGAGGTTGCCCAGAAATAGTGGACACGCGGTTTATGCGGCTTGTTGCTTGAGGGCCGACGTTAACTCGTAGCGAATGGGGCTGAGGTTGCCAGCCTTGGTGCAACGACGCTGGTTGTTGTAGAAGTGGATGTATCGGGCTATCCCGGCTCGGAGTTCGTCGATGGTGGCGAAGGTGTGCCGGTAGAAGTACTCGTGTTTGAAGATCGACCAGAAGCTTTCGGCGCTGGCGTGGTCGTAGCAACTGCCCGTCGCCCCCATCGAGCGCACCAGGCCGGCGGACCCGCAAAAGTCCACGACCCTTCGATCTGAAAATTGACTGCCCCGGTCGGTATGGAACACCGTTCCCGCCATCGACCCCGCACGCGTCGCCGTCGATTGCTCGAGCGCCTCGAGGACGAGCTCGGTCCGCATGTGGTCCTCCACCGAGAACCCCAGCACCCTCGACGATCCCTCGTCGCGAATGGCGCAGAGGTAGGCCTCGCCTTCGCCGACGCTCAGATAGGTGATGTCCGAGGTCCACAACTCGTCGATCCCGTCTGGATGGAACTGGCGGTTCACCAGGTCCGCCGGGTAGATGGCGGCTGGATCGGGGCTGGTGGTGACCTTGAACAATCGCGGACTCACCCCGACGATCCCGAGGCTGGCCATGCGCTCGGCCACGGTGTTGCGGCTCACCCGCTCCCCGGCCTCATGGAGGTCGGCGGTGATCCGAGGAGCGCCGTAGGTGCCGTGCGAGCTCTTGTGGAAGTTGATGACCTTGGCGTCGAGGTCGGCGCCCGGCGAACCTCGCTCGGAAGTGCTGGACGGTCCTGGGCCGCTCTCCAGCGGTAGTAGCCAGCCGTGGACACCTCCAAAAGGCGGGCCATGCGGGTGATCTCGAAGTTCGCGCACTCGGCGGCCATCAACGCAAATCTCTCTGCTTTGGTGGATTCGAAGCGAAGTACGCGGCAGCTTTTCCCAAGAAGGCCAGGTCCTTGTCCTGCTCGACCACCTGGCGACGCAGCCGCAACAGCTCGCTCCGCTCCGCTGCGCTCAACGGTTCATCAGATGAACCAGCAACCGCATCGAGCCGACGGCGCTCCTCGCGCACCCATCGGGCCAACACGCTGTCTGACACCGACAGCTCGGCGGCTACTTCGGCCACCGTCCTGCCCGTATCGATCACACGATGAGCGGCCTCTGTCTTGAACTCCAGCGTGAACTTCCGCCTTGTAGCTCCCATATCGGACATCCTTCCAGCCGACCCGAAGGTCTGTCTCTCAGGTGTCCACTAATTCGGGGGAACCTCACCAGCAGCTTCTTGTAGCCGCTCTCGGTGGTGGCGAAGCTCTCGACCCCGAGGAGAGCCCCTCGTTCGTCCAAAGCCGCAGCTACATGGACGTCGAGGTGCGTATCGACCCCGCCGGTGATGCTCCGTGCCAAATTGGTCACTGTCATCCCTTCGTTGGATTAGTTGGGGTGACACCGCACCGAGCGGGACGACGGACAAGACAGCGACGGGCCTGTATAAGGCAGGCTCCTATTAGGTCACTCCGTCCGACCGGCGGGTGTCGAGTGGGTGACCGGGCCAGGCCGACGGATCGAACTAAAGACAGTCCCAAAGGACGTCAGCCGGATTATTGGAGTCAGACCTGGCCTGGGCACCCACCCACACGCTGACCAACCCATTCACCGAAGTGGTGGATCATCCAGCGGCCGCTTCAATCCTCGCTGCCGGACTGCCGGACCACCGAGAAGTCGTTTCACAGCGGTACCCTCTGACTTCGTGAAGGTTTCTAGCGCTAGGCCATTTCGGACAAGCTGGTGAAAGCCGTATTGCACGACCCAGTTGAAGAGAATTTCTTGCGATTCCTAAGGTCATATCTCGGCGACGAGACGCTGGACTACCGGGTGCGACCTCGTCGTTTCGCACAAGGGATGTTCTCCGACGTGCGCTGCTTCACCCTGAACGGAGGACCCAAGGGATGGACAGCTCCGTTAGTGCTTCGAATGCTGCCATTCGATGCCGATCTGGAACAGCCTTCTGTTGAGACTGCCGTACACAATGGGTTGGCACGGATCGGCGTGCCAGCCCCAGTCGTGCTGCTCAGCCATGATCGCGTTGAGGAACTCGGTCGCATGTTCATGGTGATGGAACTGCGCCCCGGTCGGCCGAGTCTCAAGGGTGTTCGTTGGGACGTCTTTGCGAGAGAACTTCCGAAGCTGTTGCTCAGTTGGCCGGCCGCCGTTGCCAAAATTGCCAGAGAGCTCCATTCGTGCCCGGCGAGCTCGGTGCTCGACGAGGCCAAAGCTCTCGGGATCAAGCAGAGCAGACTCGCCGTGGAGCGCCATTTGCTCTTCGTGGAAGATCGTTTCTTGCGTTTGGGTGGGCAAGGTACGACCCCTGCCCTCGAATGGCTTCGTGATCACCTGCCTGCAGTTCCGGAGCGCCCATCAGTCCTCCACGGTGACTTGTGGCCAGCCAATGTCTTGCGGCATCGTGGGCAACTGACGGGACTCGTCGACTGGGAGCGTGCAGCCGTCGGTGATCCCGCACTCGACATTGGCTTCGCCAAGGTGGGACTGTCACTCCTTCCGGCACCAGTTCAGGTACCAACTCCGATCCGCCAAGGCATCAATGCCGCGGGACGATCAATGGCCGATCGACTCGAGGAGCAATACAACAGGCAAAGCCCGTTGTCGCCAGAACGAGTCAGGTATTACGAAGCTCTGCGCTGCGCCGTGGAGTTGGCGATCGTCGCCAGCAGGCGGGCTTCGGACGAGCAAGGTTTCGCCAGATCGGGGTGGTATCACGGACAAGACGCTCTCAGCCGGCACTTCGGTGAAACCACCGGAATTCCAATGCCACGGTTGGGTCCATCCCATTGAGCCCGATCTCCCTGTGTCGAATCGAGCTCTGGGTTCGATCGCGCAGTGGCTCGTACCAGCACATCTCTACTTTGCACGAACCTTTCCCACCCACCCCCGTACACCGCCGGGACGGAGGGGCAGCCGGGCACTATGGGGCACCTAATCACGTTGCCGATAACAAATTCGGTTCCGTCCTTGATGAGCGATCTACGTATCGTCCGATAACGGTGGGGGTTCAAAGTCTGGGACAATGCGTACATCATGAGTCCCGAGGTCTCGCAGCAAACCAACGATCGCAGGCTTGTTCGCAGCGGTGTAGGACGCTCGGGCCCGAGTCCACAACATCGCCCCCCCAAGTATCAATAACGCGATGGTGGCAAGAACGTAGGCATTTTCCCTCATGTACCCAATCACGTTATGTCCGCCAGATAGCGACGGAGGCATCACCATGAAGACGATGCCAGCAATCGCCGCCCACATCACTCCTCGACGGGGCCGATCATTACCAAGTACCAACCAGAAGAGTAGGGGAACACACCACACGTAGTGGTGCTCCCAAGAAATCGGTGAGACCAGGAGACCAGTAGCGGCGCAGAGCAGGACTCCCAGGAACTCCGATGACCTTTGAAACGCGACCGCTGCCAGAGTCACCCCCGCACAGAGAACCGTGACGACCGTCAGATCCAGAACCAAGTGCGATTGTACGAAGCCTGCGCGGACGAGCGCGGCCCTTATCGTCTGATTGTTTACTGAGGAGCTGTTGCCGATACGCCGCACATCAAACACGTACTTCGTGAAGTAGTTCCACGACGATCTTGGCGCAACCGCCATCATCACCCCGGTCGCCGCCGTGAAGGTAAGCGCAGCATTCCTCGTCGTGCGCCACTGGCGTGTGATGAGAAGGAAGAGGATGAAAATGAGCGGTGTCAGCTTTATGGCCGCTGCAATACCCACCAACACACCGCGAGGAGGCCGCTTGCCCCGCCAAGACACACCGATCGTCAAGTCGGTGAGGATCATCAGGACCAAGACGATATTCATCTGACCGAGCCAAAGGTCGTAGCGAACCGGCCACAGGAGAAGGCCAGTCGGAGTCAGAGCGATAAGAGCCAGGTGCCAATCAGAACGCAGGAGCGGCCTGCGACGGGCCGCCGCCGAACTCACAGCAATCAGAGCCGTCAACGCGACGACGTTGATGACATCCCAGACAGCTTGACCTACTCCGGTCGGGAGGTATGAGAACGGCGAAAACAAGATGGCGGCCAGAGGTGTGTAGGTGAAGAGGAGGAGGTTGCCCGTGGGGGCGTGGAGACTTGACGAATACAGGCCAGATCCCAGTACATGGAGTCCACCCATTCGGTAGACCTGGAAGTCCACCTGCCGTTGACGGGAGAGCGAGACGGCATAGAGGGTCAGGAAGCCTGCGGAAGTCAAGGTGAGGATCTGGAGCGCGACCGGCCGGTATCTCGCGTCGAATCGCGTTTCGCTACCTTCCCACATCGTCCCTCCCACTCCGCTGACGTGACCAGTGTGACGGTCGCGCGGTCGGTTGACATGGGACCAAAGGACCATCAGAGGTCCGGCGGTCCGAATCACGCGTCAGCGGAAATGGGCCTTTCGGCCTACGCGGTCAGACCGGCCAGTAGTGATTGGCGAGGGCGGAGGCAGGTGTTCCCTGCTGGCCGTCGTAGAACTGGGCGAGGACTCTCCGGCCCTGTTCAACGGCGCGAACGACCGCGTCGGTGGGTTCAACGGCACCTCACTGCTAGTCGTCAGCGTAATTCCGCAGCAAGGTGGCTCCATACATTGCCGGACACGGTGGGATACCTCGAATCCTTGAGGATGGTTCTGAGCACCAAGCAAGTTCCGCTCGGATATCTGCGGTAGCGATCGGATGGGCACTAGCGGGGTCGACCGGGTTCTGATCTACAGCTCAATGACATAGCCATCGGGGTCAGTGACATACGCGAAGTTGTTTCCGGGCGAGCGTTGACCCCGTTCCAGCATCTTGCCACCTGCTCGCTCTACTTGTTCGATCGCCCTATCGAGCTGACTTTTGTCCGTGAGCCGGAACCCGAAGTGATCGATTCCACCCGGCCGACCAGCCTTTCCAGGGTCTTCATTCAGCGTGATCGTGTCCGAGGTGTTCGGTGGGCGTACGAAGACCATCTTGGAACCGTCGCGGAACAACTCCTCGACACCGAATACTTCTCGATAAAAGCGAAGCGACCGGTCAAGATCGGCGACGAAGAGATGTATATGGGTGAGGCCCTCAGTCTCGATCATGCCCCTCCTCCGGCTAATGGGGGTCGACCACCTCACCCGGTGAACGGGTGAGGCTGGTGCCGAGCCGCCAACAGGTGAGCACTGACTCCGGCCGGGCCTTGAGCCTTAGATCTAGATCGTGCCCCTGTTGGTCGGTGAGGTTGCCGTGACGGCTGGTGGGATGTCGTGCCGCGAGCACTGATCCATTAGCGGGCTGCTGGCCACCTCGAGGCTCAGAGAAGCTGTTCCGACGAGAGAGAGGTGGCAGACAGATGATCTTTGTTGGAGTGGACTGGGCTGAGGCCCACCACGACGTGCATGTGGCCGACGAGGAGGGCCGACGACTGTCCAAGGCCCGCCTGCCCGAGGGGGTAGAGGGCATCGCCCGCTTCCACGAGCTCGTTGGCGCGCACGTCGATGATCCATCGGCGGTGGTGATCGGCATCGAGACGGACCGGGGGCTCTTCGTCAGCGCCCTGGTGGCCGCCGGCTACCAGCTCTACGCGGTCAACCCGATGTCGACGTCGCGCTATCGCGACCGTCACTCGACGAGCGGCGCCAAGTCCGACGCCGGCGACGCCGAGGTGCTCTCCGACATGGTGCGCACCGACCGCCACCACCATCGGCTGGTCGCCGCCGACACGGCCGAGGTCGAGGCTCTCAAGGTTCTGGCCCGGGCTCATCAGTCCATGGTGTGGTCCAAGGGTCGCCAGGCGAACATGTTGCGCTCGACGCTGCGCGAGTTCTACCCGGCTGCCCTGCTCGCCTTTGAGGACCTGACCAGCGGCGATGCCCTTGAGGTGCTGCGCATCGCCCCGACGCCCGTCCTCGGCGCCTCCTTGTCGCGATCGAAGATCGCGGCTGCGCTGTGCCGGGGTGGTCGCCAGCGGCGGGTCGACGAACGCTCCGCTGAGATCCAAGCGGCCCTGCGCTCCGAGCAGCTCACCGCACCGCCTGCGGTGGAAGCGGCCATGGGGACCTCGGTCGCGGCCAGCGTGGCGGTGCTCGCAGAGATGGTCGCCCAGATCGGCCTCCTGGCCGAGGAGCTCTCCTCGAATTTTGAGGCACACCCAGACGCCGAAGTGGTCCGCTCCCTGCCAGGACTCGGGACCATCCTCGGCGCCCGGGTGCTCGGCGAGTTCGGCGACGAGCCGAACCGCTACGCCACTGCCAAGTCTCGCAAAAACTATGCCGGCACGTCGCCCATCACCCGGGCGTCTGGCACCAAGAAGACGGTCCTCGCCCGTCACGTCCGCAATCGCCGCCTGGCCGACGCCATCTACCTGTGGGCCTTCGCCTCCCTCAGTGCCTCTCCGGGCGCCCGGGCCTTCTACGACGCCCGGCGAGCGGCCGGCGATGGACACCACCAAGCCCTACGGGCCCTCGGCAACCGCCTCGTCGGCATCCTCCACGGCTGCCTCACCCACCACGTCGCCTACGACGAATCGATCGCCTGGGGGTACCGCCCCGCCAACGAGTTGGCGATGGCTGCTTGACATTTCGAGCCGTGGGATGTCTAGATCAGGGTATTGCAAACCGTTCGGAACTCGCGTCGAATGCTACCTGCGAGTTATGCCTCGGGCCGATAATGGGCGGTTTCTGAGTATTTTTCGTACGGCGGGTTGATGTCACCCCTGTACGTCCAACCCGGCCGCTTCACAGGCGCTCAGCACATCCTGTACGACCTCTTCCAATGGGCGAGACGAGTCGATCAAGGTTGCCCCTAGAGCGGTGTACTTGGCGACTAAAGGACCGTTGAATCGGAGGATGGCTTCCAATTCGGCCGGCGCCTTTCCGAACGGGTTTCCACTTCTTTGCGCGAGCCGCTCCCGGATCCTCATGTCATCCAGGATCAAGCAGATCTTCACATCAAAGAGATCCCACAGTTCTTCGTCATTTTGGACCAACCCGCAGAGAAAGGCGGTCCGTGTCCTCGCGGCGCCTGCGAGTTCCTCAACGCGTGACCGCATGAGAATCCATCTGTGGTCCCTGAACCAGTCCTGTGACAACCGACCTGTATCAACGGCATGGATGACCTGGTCAGTATTCCTATTCACCCAGACGGCTATCCCCAAGTCTGAGTCGATGGTTCGGTAGCCCTTGCCTGCAAGGGCGGCACAGACCTCCGACTTTCCCGTTCCAGAGTTGCCGGTTATCCAGGCGAGACCCACCGATGGGATTCTTCCTCAAAGGGGGTGCCCCCGACGCCGGGCCTAGGTTTCGATGACAGTCCAGCCGCGACGACGAAGCTCATCAGCGAGTTGTTCGGAAGGCAGTGCTTTCATCGTTTGCTCTTGGGCGGATTGCCGCCACGGTGGCCGTGTGACCGCCAAATTCCCGGCAGACTCTGCGTCCAGCAGCTGGGCGATGGTCGCTGCCGCTTCGTCGCGAGTGAACTTGCCCCCGGCCTGACGCTGGGTGAACCCCATGGGCCCGCGCGCGTCGCGAAAGTCAGCATGGCCGGCGTTCTTGAGGAGGGCCAGCAGCTCCCTTATCTGGGTTGCCGAGGCTGGTGGACCTGACTGTTGACCAAACCCCATAGCCAGCATTCTTGCCTACATAGCAGTGAGAGAGCGTGAGTGTCCTAGAAGGCCAGCCCGGGATCGCTATTCCCCCGCCCCTGCCCCCGTAGACCGGGACGTGGGACACTTTGGCACGATGTGGGTCGCCAATCGTCACTAGATCCGATTGGGCCAATCACGCCCGCCACTCTGCGTTTTCCCAAGGAGTTATCGGCAGGGAACCATTTCCAGGCCACAAGCTCCGAAGACTTACGATCGGCGCCTGAGGCGCCTCCGAAGCCATTGGCCAGGGAATTTGCGCTTCGTTCATGGCGACAACGGGAGGGGCCAGCGACAACGGTGCGACCCAGCGCGAGATGTTGTCGAGACGTTGTGCCGCTTCAGTCCGGTCGGCTCTATTTCAGCGAGAACTGTGGTGCCAGCATCACGACTGAGGGGCGGTTACGGCTGGCGAAGCGGGTGCGCCGTCACCGCCCCTCGCAACGACCCATTGGCCTACAAAAGGGGGGCCTCATGGACGGGTTTGAGATGGCGGTATTCACCACCCCAACAGTCGATGCGGCGATGGTGGGTGGCAGGCGGTCGCGACGACGCCCGCCGCTCCCCTCTTATGGCTGGCATCTGATCCATGCTGAGCGACCGCTCACGTGGTGCGGGCTCCAGTTCAGCTACGCATTTTCCCAACGCCGCCGATGGAGCGAGACACCCGAGGATCAACGCTGCCAGAGCTGTGTCGGACGACTTGAGCGGCTGAGCCACACCAACACGAGCCAGAGCACCGCCGGGGACCGCCGCGACGCCGGAAGAGGGCGCCCCTGAGTAATCGCCCGGTAAATGGGGTGAGTCGCCAGAGATTGCCGGGAGCATGTCAGGCAGGGCAGGTGCTCCGTCCTGGCGGCAGCGTTGCGGTATTCTGGTACGCCTTCGACCTCCGTCCGACCTGCGGAAAGCTTTCTCCGCTGTGTACCAACGTGTGCTCCCCGACTCATGGTTTTCTCGCGCGACCACGCCGGGCCTGGAGGGATACTCGACCTTCTTCACGTGCGCAGCCGATGGGATGCGCCAGGCTGAGTCGTTCGGAGATTCGGAGCCCTCGCGATTCGACTGGGACCACTTGTACACCCGCAATGAGTGGCTGGACCAGGTGCCAACCTTTGGCGGTCACAGCCAGTTTCCCGCAGACAAACCTAGAGGAGCTGATCGCGGGCATCGGTGCGGCCATCGACGCTGTTGGCGGCAGCTTCACGATGCGCTACATCGCCGTTGTGGTGACCGCGGAGCGAATCAATATTCGGTGATCCCCTGGAGACTGCACCCGTCGCCCGTCTTGGTGCGCAACCCACGGAAAGGGCCGCCGTCGCGGCCGACGGGAGCATCGGTCGCGTCGAGCGCTCCCAACCGCACCGGATGGATAATGGGCGCTGGTATCAGGCTGGAGGGAGGCGCCATGGCAGTTCAGCTCAACCACACCATCGTCCCGGCTGAGGACAAGGAGGCGTCGGCGAACTTTCTTGCTGAGATCCTCGGGCTCGATCCCCCGACGGCTTTCGGGCCGTTCATGTGCCTCGAGACCGCCAATGGGGTCAGTCTCGACTACGACGATCGAGCGGCTCCAGAGCATCATCACTACGCCTTCCTTGTTACCGAAGAGGAATTTGATGCCATCTTCACCCGGATCACGGAACGTGGCCTTACCTATTGGGCTGACCCCGGGCACCAACAGGAGAACCGCATCAACAACCATGGACGCGGTTTCTATTTTGAAGATCCCTCCGGTCACAATATGGAGGTACTCACGCGACCCTATGGCAGCTGAGCATGTCCGTCCCGACCCAGCCCACAGCGCCGGCCCGCAGGCGGTCATGGGCGTAGCGTGAACTGGCATGCGCAGGTCGGTCGGCGTTGTGCACAAGTGGCAGCTCGTTCGGGTCGATGGCGATGCGGCGGTCATGAACGCGGCGTCGCTCGTGAAGCAGGTCATCGCGCACCTGGCGCTGGAATTGATCGAGGACCTCGATGAGCCCGTCCTCGGCGATATCACGGTAGGCCACGTGCTCACTCACACCACTGGGCTTCCGAACTGGCGGCCCGATGGACAAGCTCTCGAGTTAATTCGCCCACCTGGCCAGCGCTGGGGCTACTCCGGCGAAGGCTTCGTCCTGCTCCAAGAGCACCTCCAACGACGCACCGGTGTGCCGATCGCCACGCTTGCCAGAGACAGGGTCTTCGGGCTCCTCCGCATGGATGAAAGCTGTCTCGGCGAGCCTGAACCCGGCTTTCACGGCTACCGGCCGCTTTTGACCACCGCCGCCGATTACGGGCGCTTCTTAGCCCACGTTCTCCGGCTCGACGATGCGCGCTGGCAGCCGCTCTGGCGAATTGATCACGAGCTCGCCTGGGGCGCAGGCTGGGGCATCGAACTCGGTCCACCTACTCACGGGTGGCAATGGGGGCTGAACGACGATGCGAGCAACTTCGTGATCGGTTGCCCGTCGACCGGCGACGGCGTCGTGGTTCTGACAGACGATCCGGAAGGCCGGACCTACTACCGAGCCGTGGTTCAGCACGAGCTTCCCGGTGATCACGCGTCCCTCCGCGTCGAGCAGAACCATACGTGGCTCGAACTGAACACCTGAGCGGAAATCGTGCCCCATCCATCCGCAGTTGATGAGACAGCCGGCCAATTAGCCAGACCCGAGCTGTGACGGCACAGAACGGCCAACGCAACCTATGAGGTCCGCAGGGTCGAACCGGTCTCAAGGAGGGTTTTGAGACTGGCGAGAACGGCGGGCCAGCCTTCAGAGATGCCCTGGAGAACGGCGCTATCGGGCTCAAAGCCGTCGTGGACGAGCGTCAGCTTTACGACGCCCCGTCCGACGTCCTCAATGTCGAAGGCCACCTTGGAGCGGGGTTCAGCCCGCCAGGTGTCAGCCGTGGCTTCGTCCATCCCGACCTCGGCGGCCCACTCGGGCGTGAACGTGTGCCAGGCATAGGCCAGCCTGAGGAAGGGATCGGACTCGAGGATCACCTGTTCGGGGTCGCTCACGACAAGTCCGACCTCCTCATGCGCCATGTCGTAGGTGGAGCCCTTCTTCCAGTCCGAACGGAAGGTCTTCTCACCAGCCGTTTGGTGCCGCCAGTAGCGTCTCGTGAATGCGGGGTCCGTAAGGCCCTGCCAGACCCGCTCGGGCATGGCCTGGATGTAGGTCGTGTAGGTAAAGCTCGCCCCCCGGTCGACGTGTGCAGCCATTGCCTTGCCTCCAGTCGTCGATCTGCCCGATTGAGATGTACTGCCATCGGATTTCTACCGATGGTCGAGGTAGACCCAACCTCGACCTGCCAGGGCTCCCCCGTCGCGGCCGGGTCGGTGGAATTGTCCGGCACTTCTACTCCACGTCAGCTGGCCACAGCCCACCGGGTCAACCATACGGCTAAGCGCGCGGGCGAGTGAAGCGCAGCAGGACCTTGTCCCGGGTGTAGTAGTCCAGCCAGGCGAGGAGATCCCTACGATGGTCGTGCCCCTGCCGATGCGCCGACACTGGGACGAATCCCAGCTTCAGGTTTGCCACCGATACGGAAAAGCCTGCGCCCTCGAAGACGCCCGCGACCTCGTCGAGCGTGTAGAGCCGTGGAAGGTCTAGCTCGACGGCACTTTCGGCGTGCCAAGCGGACATCATCGCGCTCTTCTCGTGGACGCCCATGACCGCGAAGTACGACGCGCTGGGCTTTAAGACGGCAAAGAGACCAGCTGCGTGGGCCACGAGGTCCTTGAGCACGTAGAGGACCTCGTGGCTGAAGGCCACGTCGAATTCGCCGCATCCGTCCGGAACCGTGTGGGCAACCTCGAAGGTGAGTGGCCTGTCGCCGGCGAGGCGGCGGGCGTCCGCAATAGCGTCCGAGGCTGGGTCGTACCCGTGGCCCTCGGCGATGCCCGCCGTGTCGACGAGGAGACGCAGGAAGCCCCCACGATTGCAGCCGGCATCGAGCGCCCGCTTTCCCGCCAGGTCGGTGTCGATGGTCTCGAGCATCGCCTTCCATATGAAGCCGTGCTCGTCCTGCATAGCCTCGTCCTCGGCAGCACCACGCCAATAGGAGGTAGTCATAGGGACACGCTACGCCGTGCGTGGTCTCCCCAGCCTCGGCTTTCGAGCCGTCGCCGCCGCCACCGGGATGGACCGTCAGGGCGACTGCACCCCAGCTGATTTAGGGTGACCGAACGGCAATGGATTGCTTTGTACTACGCTCCAATCGTTCCTCATTGAAGCGGCGGGGACTACCGTCGACTCATGGCAACCCATGACGTTACTGTCGACCTCCCCACGCGGTTCGTGCTCCATTCGGACGTGACCTTCGTCGTGTGGAGTGACGACGCCAAGCTCGGCGAGCTCCAGGTAAGCAAAGGCTCCATCGACTGGCTGCCTGGCAACGGCCGGACCCGCTACCGGATGCCCTGGGAGAAATTCAACGAACTGATGAAGACAGAGGGCCGCGCGACGCCGCGTTAGGGCGCCCGGTACGCCGGTCCAGAGCGCCGGTTACGGTCAATAGATCAAGGGGGACGGGCAATGGCCACAGGTGATGCTGGATCGGTTGACCCGCGAGATGACCCCGATTACATCAGCGAGGACGGTGCTTCTGGAAAGCAATCGATGCGATCTGGACTCTACTCAGCGGGCTGGTTGGGTCGCCCTGACCCAGTTTTCGTGCCCAAGCAGTCGACCCCGTTGGCTGATGACGACGAGGGCTCTATTCCTCGCTATGCAATGTGGTCCATGAAGTATCTGCGACGGTCTCATCTGTTCAGCCGGTCTGACATGGAGATTCGAGAGAGCTTTGGTGAGAATGACAATGCCGTGTACGTGATGGATGATGGACGAAAGCACTGCTTGATCAGCCGCAGGGTGGGATCTGGAGCCGACGGGTCCATCTACTGTCTGGTCGCCGAGATCCCTGTCTCCTCGTATGAGCAGCTTGTCGGCGGCGCGGCACCAGAAGGCGTATTCGCCACCGCGAAAGGGTTTTCCCTTTGTTCGGTCTTTGAAGCGGAAGATGCCGTTTCAAACGTCACAGTCGTCGAGAGTTACCGGACAACCGCTGAGGTCCCATCAGAGTACCTACCCCCCGGTTCACCGATCGTGTTCGAGCAGAGTTCTGGCTCATAGCATTCCGGACGAACCGTCATGGTGTCCCGAGCTCGCCGGGTAGACAGCGTAAATGCGACGAGGCCGTGAGGATGCGACCCGAGGCCCGGAACCCCATGACCGAAGCAAAGAAGGTCAGGTCGTCGTCACCCCTCTCGAGATCCTCGCTCTATCTGCGTGCTTCTGTTCGGAAATTAGACCTGCCGCGACAGCGATCCCCCGCCAGGATCATCCGTTTCCGGCACGAGCGTACGCCTGCAATGAGAGAGCAACGGGTTCCCAATATGTGTCTCCGACGGCTGGACGCTTCGGCACATCATGCCCAGGCCACAAGGGCCCATTCCATGAACCTTGATCGCTGGAAATGTGGTCGAATCGATGTGAGAATGGACCGCATGGAGGCCGTTATGAAGCGTCTGGATCCAATCACCGCCATTTTGTTGCTTCTCGCCGGTTTGCTCAGCCTGGCCCTCACTGTGTTGGCGTTCGTGGTCCAGGTTCCTCTGAGGGATGGATCACACAATCTCGTACGAGCCGCTTCGGGTGCGTACGCAGAGGTCCCGGTTGCACCTCAGACCTACTTCCAGAAGTACGGCATCTCCGAGCTCCTACTTCTTGGTTTCGGCCTGCTGTCGGTAGTCGCGGTGGGTGTCGCTCTTCGAATCAGCGCCGCTCGCGGTACGAATGGTGCCGGACGTCCTGCCTGGCGACTATCTGTCGCCTGCTTGATACTTGGGGTCGTTGGGTCTGTCACCATCGCTCCATACCTGTTGATGGTGGGCATTCTTCTCGTTTTGGCTTGCGGCACAGTGTCTCGGAGCCGCATGGCCGGTGATAGCGATGGTTCAGAGGTCGTGGCAATCAGGACAGTCGGCACGCTCTAACCAAGTCCATCGGGATGCCCAGGACGCATCGGGTAGGTGGGACATTTCGGCACGACGAAAGAACCCCACTGTTATTCGTGCGGACATTTCGCAGAGCCATCGATTGCATGGGACTTCGTCGCTAACGCCTACCGAGCTTCGTTTCACAGGGCCGAGACTATTTGGTCAGGGCATTGAAGGAATCGCAGCGCTCGCCGGTTCGGTGGGCCGGTCAGACCTCGCCGGGCAGAATAGATGACGATGGATTTCACACGCCTCTTCGATGAGGCTGGCTGCATCGGCTGACTGCATACTGTTCACCTGTCGGACGGTGCCGAGGTCTCGCGCGATGTAGACAGGCCACACGTCCTTTCTTCCGTGGTCAAAAGTCCCCATCGGCCTTGAGTTCTATTTTCTCAGGGAGCCGGTGCGGGTGAAGCCGGCGTCGGGGGCGGTCGGATCTTGCCCGGAGCCGCAGCCCCTTGGGGCCTTGGCAGGAGCGGCGATGGGTCGGGCCATCCATGACCGGGGTTGCCACTGTCCCGACGATCAGGGATACCGATTGCAGCACGAGGGTTCGGTCGAGGACCGCGTTCTGAGGTTGCCCAGAAATAGTGGACACGCGGTTTATGCGGCTTGTTGCTTGAGGGCCGACGTTAACTCGTAGCGAATGGGGCTGAGGTTGCCAGCCTTGGTGCAACGACGCTGGTTGTTGTAGAAGTGGATGTATCGGGCTATCCCGGCTCGGAGTTCGTCGATGGTGGCGAAGGTGTGCCGGTAGAAGTACTCGTGTTTGAAGATCGACCAGAAGCTTTCGGCGCTGGCGTGGTCGTAGCAACTGCCCGTCGCCCCCATCGAGCGCACCAGGCCGGCGGACCCGCAAAAGTCCACGACCCTTCGATCTGAAAATTGACTGCCCCGGTCGGTATGGAACACCGTTCCCGCCATCGACCCCGCACGCGTCGCCGTCGATTGCTCGAGCGCCTCGAGGACGAGCTCGGTCCGCATGTGGTCCTCCACCGAGAACCCCAGCACCCTCGACGATCCCTCGTCGCGAATGGCGCAGAGGTAGGCCTCGCCTTCGCCGACGCTCAGATAGGTGATGTCCGAGGTCCACAACTCGTCGATCCCGTCTGGATGGAACTGGCGGTTCACCAGGTCCGCCGGGTAGATGGCGGCTGGATCGGGGCTGGTGGTGACCTTGAACAATCGCGGACTCACCCCGACGATCCCGAGGCTGGCCATGCGCTCGGCCACGGTGTTGCGGCTCACCCGCTCCCCGGCCTCATGGAGGTCGGCGGTGATCCGAGGAGCGCCGTAGGTGCCGTGCGAGCTCTTGTGGAAGTTGATGACCTTGGCGTCGAGGTCGGCGCCCGGCGAACCTCGCTCGGAAGTGCTGGACGGTCCTGGGCCGCTCTCCAGCGGTAGTAGCCAGCCGTGGACACCTCCAAAAGGCGGGCCATGCGGGTGATCTCGAAGTTCGCGCACTCGGCGGCCATCAACGCAAATCTCTCTGCTTTGGTGGATTCGAAGCGAAGTACGCGGCAGCTTTTCCCAAGAAGGCCAGGTCCTTGTCCTGCTCGACCACCTGGCGACGCAGCCGCAACAGCTCGCTCCGCTCCGCTGCGCTCAACGGTTCATCAGATGAACCAGCAACCGCATCGAGCCGACGGCGCTCCTCGCGCACCCATCGGGCCAACACGCTGTCTGACACCGACAGCTCGGCGGCTACTTCGGCCACCGTCCTGCCCGTATCGATCACACGATGAGCGGCCTCTGTCTTGAACTCCAGCGTGAACTTCCGCCTTGTAGCTCCCATATCGGACATCCTTCCAGCCGACCCGAAGGTCTGTCTCTCAGGTGTCCACTAATTCGGGGGAACCTCATTCCTCATGAGATTGCCACTACGGAGCATCACCCTTGAGAGCCGAATACATCTCCATATTCCAATCCTCTGCCCCTAGTGTCCGAAGCTGTCGCTCAGCAATACGCCATCCCTCGGGAAGGCGAACCATCGAGTCGTGGTAATAGCCCCACAGGCGAGGGGTACCCCCGTCGGTCCGCTGGTGCCAGGCGTAGACGGATGTGCGCACGGATGCATGATCGAGGTCCTGGAACGTCACTAGGACGTTCGCACTGTGGTGGCTCGTTGCGGCAAAGCCACCATCGGGATGTCCGAACATGCGCCGAAGACTTGCCCTGGATCGCAGGGGCGGAATACCCGGTCCGTAGTCGACCACACATTCCTCGATGAAAAGTTCCACAACCTCGTCGTAGAGCCTGTGATCGACGCAGTACGAATAGCGATGAACGAGATCGATGATCTCGTCCTTGGCGATCAGCCGCTCAATGGCGGCAACCTCGTCACTGTCCATCTGTCCTCCTGAGCCTATCCGCCACTCCTACGCAAGCCGGTATAACTGGATCATGGTCCCGCGGCCGCGGTGAGATCTAGGTGAAGCCTTCTTGAACGTCTTGGTCGGGCAGGGTATGTCGAGATCGTTTCTACGCCGACAGGTCCCCATGTTTGCCCGAGAGCTCCATGCAATGGCATTGGTTCGCAGCGTAGGCCCATGGAGGGAGCGAGCAAGGTCCTGGAGGTCACCCCGAGCCGCACCGTCACCGAGTCTCCCAACCGACGCGTGCCGCTACGACTTCAAGGAGCCGAAGGGAAGGGTGCGAACGGTCGTGCCGAAGTGCGCCACCGACCCGGCAGCGAGTGACACGGCTCCCGCTCGTTTGGGCATTTTGCGAAACGGGTGAGGCTCCCGGCGTTCAGCCCCCGGGTGGGCGGTAATCGCCTCCCACCTTCACCGCAGCGTCGACTTCTTCGGGAGTCAGCAAGACGGTGGTCTTGATGTCTATCCTGCCGCTGGCAGCGACAAGCAGTGCGACACCGGCAGCTGTCACATTGTCCGGCAGGTCCATGATCGTAACGACATCCGTTTCGCCGAACGCGTAGTAGAACGCGTCAAGGTTTCCACCCACGCTGGAACATGCCTTTTCGACGACGGCTCGACGCGCCGAGCCCCCCTCCTGGCGGAGTCCCTGGACCCCATCGCCGATATAGGACGCTTGGACAAGGTATTTCGGCATCGAGTTCCTCCTTGGTCGCTGACGCCCAAGTTTCGCACCCAGGGGCCGAACCGGCAACGGCAGTGCCGGACAGCGGTCTGCCCACCAGCTAGCACCTTTGCCGTTGCCAAAGTCCACCACCGTCTCGGCAGCGAACGGGACACCTGGCATCCAGAAGGTTCCCTCGCGATACTGCATTCATGGTCATCGTTGGCAGGTCCAACCAGCCAGTAATCGATGCGGTCAAGGAGAGGACCCGAAGCATCGCCGACAGCTTGAGGGAGGCTCGGTGATGACGAGCTGGGTCGGCCTTCTGGGCTCCCGGAATGGAGCCGTCTGACGATCGCGTGCCACCTTCGATCTGGCGCCGAGGCATTGAATCGAATGACCAGCTCTGCCCTGCAAGGTCTGCCCGTGGCGTACTACCCAGAGGGCCGCGAACAACAGCGTCACCAGACAGTTGTACCCCGGCCCGGCGAGTCGCCCCAGGAAGTCGTGGAGTCTCTGGCCCACCTCAGCGAGGAACTGAACCGGCAATGGTCTGCCCTCGATCCCGCTGCCTGGGGTGTAGAGGTCGTCGAGCCCCCAGACAATCCCGATCTCGGCCCAGTCCCTCTACGGAGCCTTCCGCTCCTGAGACTTACAGAGGTCGAAGTCCACGGGACAGACCTCGCAGTGAACCTTGCAGACTGGAGCACGACCTTCATCAGTGAAGTACTCCCGATGCGCCTTGAGTGGTTGAACTTCCGTAGAACCAATCACCGAGCAGTCGACACAGAGCTTGAAGGCTCCTGGCTCCTCGTGGCCACGGACGGACCGACCTACAAGGTGAGCGTGAGTGGTCCCAGGGTCGAGTCTCGCTCCGCGAGTTCCAACGCCCATGCAAGAGCCGTCATAACGGCCACCAGCCGCGACCTTCTCGCCTTGCTACTCGGCCGGACTCCCCAAACTCCACCGACCGTCTTGGGTGATGTCGCATTCGGGACGTCCTTTTCTCGCGCATTCCCTGGACCTTAGCTATGGCCATAGGTATCCCATTCCAGGTGCCTGCCTGCTTGGGCTACCTCTTCCGGCTCATATGGCCAAATCGAGCCGGAGATCCTCGAGGGCCATCTGGGCCAAGACGTGGGCGCCGAGCCTGACGCCCTGTTTTTTCATGAAGTCCACAAGGTCACTCGCTCAGGAGGACAAACGCCACGGCCGAGCGTCACCGGGAGGTCGCGGACCGTCTGGGCGCGTTGCTGATGACGAGTGCCACGGAGATGAACCCTGGTGGCGATGTCGTCGCGATCACGCCCCGTTGAATCTCGCTATTCAACGTAGGGTCAACGGATGCCATACCTACACTCTGTCATCGTTCGAGAGTGAAGCGTTAGAGCAGTTCAGACGGTGTGCCGGAGGGGGATTGGGCCTCCCCCAAATCGTGGAGTCGGTTGGATAGTTGACTGAGCCTGTCACCAGCCACTCTCGGTGCGCCACTTCGGCCGAGGTGCTCACCGGCCCGAGTCGCATTGAGGGAAGGCCTATGCCGCCCTTGTCGTCGCGGTCGACCGGCGCTCAGCGAGGATCGCCTCGAACTCGACAGGGGATTTCATCTCGCACGAGTAGTGCCGGCGGACACGGTTGTACCAGTCGATGAACTCGGCCACGGCACGTCGCGCGTCCGCCTTTGTGGGGAAGCGCCGTCGCGACAGGAGCTCGAACTCAAGCGTCGAGTTGAAGCTCTCGGCAGCAGCATTGTCGTATGCCGACCCGACGCGGCCCATCGACTGAGTGATACCGAGTCGCGTGCATGCTTCGTGGAACGTCGACGCTGTGTATTCGGACCCCTTGTCGCTATGGAATATCACCCCGCGTATCTCACCACCGCGGACCGCTGCCGCCATCTGGATTGCTGCGATGGCAACCTCTGCGTCGTGATGTTCGGACATCGAGAAGCCCGGTACGCGTCTCGACGACAGGTCTTCGACGGTCGCCAAGTAGAGCTTGCCTTCGTCAGTGGGGATCTCGGTCAAGTCCCCGCACCATTTCTGGTCCACGTCGTCGGCCGAAAAGTCCCGTTCTACAAGGTCGGGGGTGGGTTTTGCCGCCTTGTCGGGACGGGTGAGGTTGCGTCCCTTCTTCTTCGGGCGAGCGTTGAGTCCCTGGCGCGCCATGGAATCGGCCACCGACTTCTGCGACACCTTCCAGCCGTCCTCGATCAAGTCCTCGTGGATCTTCGGAGAGCCGTAACGACCGCCCGAATCATCGAAGAACTTCTTGACCGCCTCGTCGAGCTCCTGGCGGCGCAGAGCCCGCTTCGTCGGTGGACGGTCCTTCCACTTGTAGAACCACGATTCGGACACGTCGAGCGCTCGGCACGAGAGCACGTGAGGAACGTCGTGCTCGGCCCTCTGGGAGGCGATGAACGATGCCACGGTCATCGCGTCGCCTCTTTGACCCAGAGGACCACAGATCGCTTGAGGACATCACGCTCCATGGTCAGCTCGGCGATCTTGGCCTCGAGCTGGCGTACGACCTCGGCGTCGACCTTGGTCGGGTCGAGTTTCTCGCCGCGGGCGAGCTTGTCCTTGGCCACCCAGTTGGCCAACGTCCCGGGGTTGATCCCGAGATCCCGGGCCACCTGGGCTATGGGCTTTCCCGTCTCCCGGACGATCCCGACGGCTCCCTCACGGAAGTCCCGGTCGTACCGGCGTCTCTTCTCTGGCATGCCATCTCCTTACGCGATGGCTCCACGCAAAGGGGGGATTCCCAGATCGAGCCAAAACCCGACTGGAGGCTCACTCCCTGGGCACGCTCCTAACCGGGGGACATACCGCTGCGCTGCATTACAACATCCGAGATTGTGTCCGTACAGGGGGACACCCGATACGTGTCCTCAGCCGCCTTACCCAACCCGTTGACCCAACGTCGCCGCTCTAAGCCCGGTGCACGGCGCGCACGTGGAGCTGAATCGCCTCGATGATTCCGCTGAAACCGAAAGTGGGCAACAGGAATCGAATAGGAAGTCTCCAACGTTCGACCCCCAACCCCGCGAGAACGGCGAACACCGCAAGGCCAACGAACGCATATCGGGCTTCAAAAGTTGTGGATTGGGTTGCAACTGACCACGCACACAAACATCCTACGATTGCGATCTTCCACAGCGTCAGGGGTACCCGACCTCACGGAAGGCTCCGGCACAAGGCCATTGTCTGCGGCGGAGCGTTCGATTCGGCGACGGTCAACCCTCGTCGCGCCGTGACATTGGAATGATCCTCGTGCACGACAATCGGGCCCGTGTTCGAAAGGATGCCGGTCAAGAGGGCAGCACCCTGTGGCGAAGTCACGGACACGAGGTGCCGGTACGGATCGGTAACGATCGTGATCCGGTACGTTCGAGAGCTCGGAATTCGCACAGGAGGACCCGCTCGGGAGTCATCCGGGTCCTTGAGGGTGAATCTGACTTCACCGGATCCATACGGTTGCACGGAAATCGTGCTGGCTGATTTGATGCCAACAGTCACTAACGAGACTCCCGGGCCAAGGTCAGTGACAGGTCCGTTGAGACTGATGTCCAGCGTGTGCTGAACATCTGGCCCGAGTTCCACTGGGCGCCAGGAACCTCCTTGTAGGAACGCCTCAACGCTTGCGTTATTCGAGCGTGGGAACGCAAAACCTTCGGAAATGTAGAGGGCAGCGCAGTTTCCCGCTACGAAGAGCTGCTCCGCCGGCGCTGAGCTGGGCAATGTGGTACCTCGCACAATATTTCCTGCCAGAGGATTGCCGGTGGCATCACTGATCGTCTTCTGAAACGAGACGTAGTGAAGGGCTTGAACACTCGACCATGTCGACTGGAATGAACTCGCGATCCCCAGGTTCGCAGCGATGCTGAACATGCCAATGATCGTCACACCAGTCAGCAAGAAGTAGCGGTCTCTGGGGCCTCTTGCCTCGAACCGGCGCCATACGTCCACCATGCCAACAGCGCCGGCAAGGACAAGGAAAGGAAGAAAATCAGCCGTAAACCGGTACTCGATCCATCCGTAGATCAAAACGGTGCAACCACCAAGCGCCGTACTGACGAGCAAGAGGCGAAGGATCACGGACCTTCCAGCTGGTTTCGGCCGAAAGGCGCTGATGAAACCCCACAAGCCAGAAAGGAAGAGGAGCGGCATAGAGGAGGGCACGCTGGCAACTCGATCTGTACCATCAAGTGCCACGCCACCGATTCCCTGGAACGCCATGGGCGGAAGCTCCAGGAAGGGGAAGAAACTGGTCAGTCGCAATCCGTCCGGTCGTAGATACGCCAGAAGCGCGCTGGGCAAGTATTCCGGGCCGAAGTAGTGACCGCCATTGACGTGACTGAGTTGACTGTAGACATACAGTTGATCGGATGTGGGCAAGCCAAAGAGGACTCCGAACTTGACATAGCTGATGACGCAGCCAAGAAAGATTGGGACAAGGGCGGCGATTATCAAGATCGGGCCCGACCAACGGCGGTTGTCTCCGCCTCCACGACCCGTGGCGAACCAGATGGCGACCAGCACTCCACCGATCACACACGCGTAACCGGTCGAAGCTCGGTCGAGATTCGCGGCGAGAACCAGGACGCCACTCAGTATTCACGCGACGCCATGACGGTCGCTCCAAGACACCAAGCAACGCAAAGGTGCTTGCGACCGTCAGAGCCACACTCCACGCCAGATCCTCGTGGAACACGTCGGGATCTGAGGCCAGATATATCAGAATCGACCCGCCCATGATCGTGGCCAACAACACTCCGTACGATCCAGCTTCTGTCCAGCTAAGTGCAGCCCGTCCTCGGACCAGGAGCCGAACGCGCCACACCAGGAGCGAACTGAACGCGGCGGTGACGAGCCACGCCAGGAGCATCGAAGGCGCGGTGAGGCGCCCGTCCAAGCTGTGCGTCAGCAGCAAGACTGGCATTCGGAGCAATGAGGGAAAGATCCCGAAATACGTATACTGCCGACCATCGTGTATGAACGCCTCGCCGCCGAGAGCGCCGTTGGCAACGGAGAGGTGACCATGGAACATCGCTCGCGCTTGAAGGTCGTAAAAGTTGCTTGCGTACCTATCCGATTCGGCCGTGCGAAGGAGACTGGGTGAACTGTTCCACAGGTCACAGAGAACCCAGAGATATGGGATGAGGACGGTCGCCACTCCGGCCACAACAGCGACGGTGAAGCGACGAACGCCGGCATCCGCGGTGCCCCGAAGAAGCACCTTCCTCTGGATGATCTGGGTTTCAACTGCCGTGGTCACAGCGGACGCTTCCTCCCGTGAGCAACGCTAATCCGAGTACGCTCCGCTCACGGTGGCTCATCAAGAGCCGAAGCTACGGAACGGTTCCGTCTACCCCGGGAGCGCAGTGGGGGTGCGTGCGTCCAGAAGATTGGGCGCCATGACACAAGGAGGCTCGTGTTGTGACGACGTTACCAATCGACAAGCTCAGGACAGCCCAGCCTGGGCGTGCGTGAAGAGTCTGTAATCTCGGCAAGCTGGGCGTTGTCGGTTGCGCGAAACGACCCCGCCCGAACCGGTGTCGCAACGCAGGAACTCTCCACATTTTCGTAACGCGGTTCCCAGCGGGGGCACAGGTCGCACGCTTAAGTTTCTACGCAGCGAAATGGCTGGCGCCCTGTCCCCCGAACCCCCCCCCGAAACGGCGCCGGTCGAATCGGGTCGCCACCGTATCGGAAACCGGTTGCGCGAGCGGCCCCCGCTTCGGCGGGGTCGTTTCGCCTCCCGGGCATGTCGATAGCCGAGCCATTGAGAGTTCGGCACGAATGCGCCGACAAGTCGCTCGGAAATATTCCTATGGACGCACCTGATTGCACTGTTCCCTGATGCTTTGCGGACCAGCCAACGCGTAGATCACTGGAAAGAGGAGCAATAGGACTCAAATGCACGTTGGTGCGACTGCCAGGATTTCGCAGGTAACTCGGGTGTCACCCCATTTCCGACTGACCGGTACACCGCGAACATCCATTCCGCTACCCCCGGCACTACTTAGCTCACAGATAACGCACGACGACTGGACCCTCTGGCTCGAGAGCTGTGTGGCGCCGAACTTCGAGTCATTGTCAATAGTTGTGGATGAGGTTTCTCGTTCAGGCGGCGACGGACCCGGTGCTGCTGTCGCTGTCGGTCGTCGTCACACTCCTTTCTTGTAGCTTGCCGTCGATGAACGTGGCGCCGGCGCGGACGAGCGGAACGAGCTCGTGGCCGTTGATGCGGCGCCAGCGATCCTGGGCGGCGTCGAGCAGTTTGTAGGCCATCCCCAGGGCTGCTTGGCACGAACCCGCGCCACGGGTCACCTTGGTCCGGAGTCTGACCGTCGAGAAGGTGGACTCGATCGGGTTGGTGGTCCGCAGGTGGATCCAGTGCTCGAGGGGGAAGTCGTAGAAGGCCAGCAGGACGTCGAGCTGGCCGGTGATCTTCTTGGCGGCCTTGGGGAAGGCGCTGAACACGTCGGAGTATGCCTTGATCGCTTCGAGGGCGGCGGCACGCGACGGCGCCGAGTAGATCTTGGCGATGGCCTCCTTGGCGTCGCCGTGCAGGCGCTTGGGCAGGGCGTGGAGACAGTTGGCAGTGACGTGGACCCAGCAGCGCTGCTCGCGGGTCTCAGGAAAGATGTCGCGCAGCGCGGCCCAGAACCCGAGCGCCCCGTCGCCGACGGCCAGCACCGGGGCAGAGAGACCCCGGTCCTTGAGCGAGCGCAGCACCTCGGCCCACGACTCGGTGGACTCGCGGTAGCCGTCGGCCAGTGCCACCAGCTCCTTTGTCCCGTCGGGACGCACGCCGACAATGACCAGGCAGCACAGGCGGTCCTCTTCGAGACGGATGTTGAAGTGGATGCCGTCGACCCACCAATACACGTAGTCGACCCCCGAGAGGTCCCGGGTGGACCACTCTTCGTGCTCGGCCTGGAAGGCCACGGTGAGCCGGTTGATGCTCGAGGCCGACAGCCCGGCCTCGGCGCCGAAGAACTCGCCGAGCGCGGGGGCGAAGTCCCCGGTGGAGAGCCCGCGCAGGTACAAGATGGGCAGCACCTCGGTCACCTTGGGCGACTTGCGCATGTAGGCCGGCAAGATGGCCGAGCTGAAGTGCTCGCCCTCCCGGCGGTCGTCGACCCGCGGCGCGCTCACCTCGACCATGCCGGCCCCCGTCGTCACCTCCCGGGCCCGGGCGTACCCGTTGGCGACCACCAGGCGCTTGCCATGGCGTCGAGCTCTTGGGCATGGGCCTCGAGGTAGGCCCGGCGCTCGGCCAGAAGCGACACGGCCAGCATGTCTTGGGCGGCCACCCGACACAGCTCGTCGAGGCCGATCGTCATGGTCTCGGGGTCACCCACCGCGCTCGCGGTGGTGTCATGGACTAACTTCAACATTGGCGTATCCCTCCCCGCTGGTCTCACCCGGCGGAATCGTTGTTTGGTCAACTTGGAGGGTACGTGCGCCCTCAGGAGATAGCGCATCCACAACTTCTGGTTATAACCCGAACTTCGCCGACGACATAGTTAGTTCTTGACGATTATCGAGATGCCATTGCTGTGACCGCTCCTACCGGCAACGTCGTAGGCGACGCTCTGAAGGGTGTACGTGCCGTTGGCCACGGTGGTCGTATTCCACCGCGTCACCCATCCGTAAGGGGTTGTTCTGCCCGTACCAATCAGCGTGTCGTGTTGTGATGCGCCGGTGAGGTAGAACTCGACCTTGGTCACCTTGAAGTAGCCCGTCACCAAGGCATCAAGCACCGCAGTGCTCGACAACGTGGCGTCGTTCGCAGGTACGAATAGGTGCGGGACCAACTTCGGAAAGGTTTCACCATTGCCACCCGCCACGGGGGCGACGTGGACCCGGTCCACCAGAAGACGCTCTTTGACATGGAACCAGGCCGTCACGCCACCTGACTCGACGGGGGGACCGATCACGGCGGTGACATAGCTGACAACAGCCGCGGGATCCGCGCCACTCGGCGAGACGACGACCGTCTGCACATCATATTTGCGAAGAAACACACGGAGGGCCGTGAGGTTGCTCTTTGAGAGAGGCGCCATTTGCGCCGTGGCGTTGCCATGGAACGCGGCGTCGAAGATAGCCTGAACAGACTCGGGTTTCAGTACGGAGGGACTGACAGTGTTATTGGTGCCTCTCGGCGACGGGAACCACCCGTAGCCTCCGATCAACTTGAAGCGCATACCGGCCACGGCTTGGTCGACCATGATGCCGTAAGGCGCAGAGAAGCCCAGGCCACCTGAGAAGTCCGGGTAGGGATAGGCAAGGACCACGCTCCCAACTGGAATGGCCTCAACGGCTGCGGTCGTGAAGAGGGACGGAACATTCGTCGGGGTCGACAGCTGCGTGTGACGTGGTGCCAACGGGATCACTGCGGCGGCCGTGAGTGCGGCCAACGCTCCCGCCGAGGCGACAGGCTTCCATCTCGGGGACAGCCCCGCGGGACGACCCGCTCGCCTCATCCGTCGCCAGAGCTCGTCGAGCCCGATGGCGAACATCGCCGCCACGAACAGTGCGGTATAGAGCGAAAAGCGGCTGGGGGTAAAGCCCCCGACAAAGGGGAGGTGCGTCAACACGACGAAGGGAAGAGGGAATGACGTTTCATGACCGTCGACCCGAAGACGGGAACCCAGGGACAGGACAAAGGCGATCAGCGCCAGACTCCCCGCGAAGAGAATCGCCCTTCGTTGGCGGAGAAAGATCGCGAACGACACGAGAACGACCACCAGGGGAAGCCCCAGATAGAGAGCCTTCGCATAGACGAAGCGTTGGTTTGCCATCGCCGTCAACCCATTCGTGGCGAGCCATTGGGAGCTCGGTACGAATGCGCCGAACAAGTCGCTCGGAAATATTCCTATGGACGAACCTGATTGCACTGTTCCCCTGATGCTTTGCGGACCAGCCAACGCGAAGATCACTGGAAAGAGGAGCAAGAAGCCGCCCACACCGAGGCTGTAGGCGAAGGCGGTCATCGCGTAGCGACGCCATCGCTCCGCCAGATGGTGGCGACTGACGAGGAGGAAGAGAACGACCGCGACAACGCCCATCACGACCGTACTGGCCAGGACCTCGGGCCAGATGAAGAACTGGAGGGCACACACCACGCCGAGGAGGGCCCCGGTTCTTCCCGGCCGCCACTGCTGGCGCACCAGGATCTCGTGGAGGAGAAGGAAGATCACGGGGGGCAGCGGCACGAAGATGAGAAACAGGTAATTGTCGTCGTAGTAGGCCATATAGGCGGAAAAGCCGTAGATCAGTCCTCCGACGAAGGCGGCGGGCCACCACGTCGTCCAGCGGCGGAGCACGAAGCACATCGAACTTGCTGATAAGACAACGGCGAGACGGAGCGCGATGTTCCAGGTGACTACCGGGCCGAATAACTTGGTAATCGGCATGAAGAGCACGCCGAGGGCCAGCATCGATGTGTTCACCCCGAAGTTCTCACCCGCTGGATAATTCTGCCACTGGGCTGAGAAGATGTTGTGGCCGTGAGGGAGAGCCAATGCGGTCCACGCGAGCCACCAAACCTGGTTGATTGAGTCCGGACCAATGGTTCCGGTCATGTGGCCCGGACCAAGCGAACCGAAGTGGCCGTACACCACCATGGCCAGAACGACATACACAGCGAAACAGAGCGCCGCTGGCCAATGACGCTTGATCGTGAGCCAACGACGGTCGCCTGTTTGGCGTCCCTCTGGATCCGAAGGGGTGGCTCCGGAATCACCGGAGGCACGCGTTGCTGGTTCCAGTCGCACCGCCATCGGCTACGGGTCCCTCCGACCTAGGACTACCGCGACGGCCACCGCTCCAAACCAACCCACCAAGTAGGTGTTCTCCTCGGCCACCTCGGGTACGATAACGCACTGACGACGGGCCGTTCAGGCCACTCTGCCCTGCCTCACTCGCGGTGTTACACGGCACGAGTGGGGCAGGGTGTACGGGCAATCACCTCCCCGGCTTCGGTACGACCGGTGTGCCTCCCGACGCCTCCTCCCACGCTGCCACGGCTCCCTCCAGCTGGCGACGCAGTGCTCGCGCCTCCGGGTCATCAGCGTCAATATCCCCGGCATCAATCGCGCCCAGGAGCCGACGGAGGGCCTTAGCGGCCTCTGCAACCGTCGAGCGGGTTTGAGGTCGAGCCGCGGATCGATCGTGGCTTGACGGGGCTGTGGAGTCGCGGACTCGGCCACCCGGCTCGGCTTCGCCCCTTGCGAATCAGTGACACCTAAATCGAGCAATGGCTCCAGCGACGATGGAGGGGCAAACGCACCATCTTCACTCTGGTGACACCGAGGGCCTCCGATTCGGACAACGACCGACAGGCGCGTAACTCAGTCCCGCCCGCGAACTGGGGAGATGTCCGGCGAGTCTCATGAGACCATCTGAACGGTCATCAGCAAAATGGATTTTGGTGGGGCCTTAGTCGCAGATTCCACCGCTCCGGAAAGGTAGCTGCCTACCGCAAAGGCCTGAACATCCTGACCAAGACCCACCACACCGAGTGTCGCCAGTTCGCCGGAAACGCAGTAGTAGACGAGCACAACTTCGACGGAACTCCGTGCAGCGAGCGTGGCCGCTACCCTGGCACCAAACGCCTTAACTGAGGATGCCTTGAACGACCCAACTCGTGGCACCCGCCTCTATTCCCGCTGCCGGGATCGTGCCCCCTTGCGCGCTGTACGCATCTCGCGTGCAGGTCGACGTGTCGTCGGGCCGCAGCGGGGCTGCTCCTGCGACTTCGGTCATGGCCTTATAGATCGCGGCTAGTTCCGCTGGCTCGAGATGGGGCGCTTGGACGTAGACAACATTTCTCCAGAAACCCCCCCTGCCCCTTCTGGACAGAAACCAACGCGCCGCTCGCGGCCTGGGCCTCATCGGTAACCTGAGCTTGGTCAACATTGCTACCCATGACTGTGAAATCCGCGGTATCCCAATACGAAGTCACTTCGTGAAGGCCCGTCTGCCGATGCCGAATTGCGGCGGCAGCAATCGGTGTCCAGCGGATAGCGATAAGGCATATACCCCTAGCGCAAACAGCGTCCCACGTATGTGTCGTCTAAGCCCTGATCCACCGATCGGCCTCGGTGCGACGGCTTTTGCCAACGATGTGTAACCGGCCTGTCTGTGCGGTGAGGTGGTCAGTCGCTGTGACGTGTTCTGGGACGCGTTGAACAGAGGTTCTTGTGATCGGCAATCTGCACTGGCGGCCCCGGGTTGCTCGGGGCCACGTCCACACGACAGTCAGGTCACGAGCAAGACGTCGCGGTGACAGGTGAGCGCAGCGACGAATCGCTCCGCCCATGGCCAGCGTGCCGGCAGGTGCAAGGTGACGCGTCGGGCTGAGCGCGTGAGTCGTCCCGGGAGGCTCAGGTAGCGGCGGCGAAGGGTCTCGGTGGTGATCAGGCTGCCGCCGAGTCCGATCCTGGTGCTGAAGCGGGCCAGGTTGTGAGCCATGACGTTGAGAGCCAACCACGCCGCGTTGGCACCGAAGCGCCCCGAGGGCAGATGGTTGAGACCGACACCGTATTTCAGGTCACGGATGGTGTTCTCGATCTCGGCATGGCGTCGGTGGTCGGCCTCGAGCTCGACCATCTCGCCTTCTCGGTCGGTGATGAAGGCGTGGTAGGTGAACTCGACGAACAGCGCCAGCTGGCTGCCCGGTGTGGGCCGCACCCGGCGCACGATGAGCCGACACGGCCGGCCCTTGGTGCCGAAGGGCTGGTAGGTGGTCTCGGCGACGTCGGCGCCGTCGAGGAAGTAGGAGATGGCGACCCAGGCGGACTCGCCGATGGCGGCGATGGCCGTTTTCACACCGCCTTTGTGGAGTTTGGCCGTGATGGAGAAGGACACGTTGGCCCGGCGGCAGGCGTCGACGACGCTCCGGTTGTAGAAGCCCGAGTCGGCCCGGAGCACGATCGGCCCACTGGCACCCGCTGTGCGCACCCGACCAAACGTCTCGGTGAGGAAGCTGGCCGCACCCCGACCCGAGTGGGCATTACCACCGCGCAGGCGGACGTGCAGGACGTCTCCGGTCCCCGCCGCCACTGCGTAGAGAGGGTTGTAGCCCCGAACGTGGTTGTAGGTGAAGTGGGTCCCGCCCTCTTTGGCCAAGCCGTAGGTCTCGTGGATGGAGGAGTCGACATCGATGGTGAACGGCTGCTCCTCGCCCGGACCCGCCCCCGCGGCCCAGGCCCGCGTCAGCAGGTCGCCGGCCACCGCGTCGAGCTGACGAGCATGCCCCCAGCTGAAGCTGCGTAGGAACGTTCCGAGAGTCGACGGCGCCAACACGACGTGGCCGAGCACCGCTTGGGTGTCGCCAGCCCGCAGGGCATCGGCATCGTCGATCGAATCGCCCCCGGCCAGCGCCGAATGGATGAGCGTCATGGCCTTGTGACCCACATTGGCGCGGCCCGCCGCATCGCTGAGGTCGACGTACTCGTCGAGGAGCTCTCGCAATCCCAAATGCTGCGCCAGGGTCGCCGGCAGCATCAAGCCAGCGTTGGCCACCAGACGCTCGTCGTCGAAGGTCACGTCGAAACGGTCGAGACTGTGGCAAGCTACGCGGATCGAAATAGTGCCTTCCCGTAGGGGATGTGGTCGGTGTGGTAACCACCATTTTCCCTTGCAGGAAGGCACTTTTCGCGGATGGGCGACCGCGATCAGATCAATTATCGGTGGATCAGGGCTAAGCTAAGGGCCCGCTCAGGATTTCTGTGTTTGAGCATCGCTCCATTCCCTAAACTCGTTGCTGCCGCCTCCGGCTCCAGGTGACAGAAGCCTACGGCAGGCTTGGAAGTTGGTCGCGGCTTTGCTCAACACCGTCGGCGCTGCGCTCAATGGCAGCTCTCGCGAGCACAATCCCTGATCGATCCGCATGGTGGAGTGATTATCGAAGAGTTTTTGACAGCGGACAGAGCCGATCACTTCCGTGGAAGCGTCGTCCGAGGCCGCTGCACTGCTCGACACCATCAAGAGGCCCGACCGAGGCTTTGAGGCGCTCGTCATTGGCGAGCCTGCTCGCGCCTTGCACGGCACACAGTTCGGCGACACCTTCACGATTTTGACCCACTACGGCGACGGCGGGATGAGCAAAGGTGAGCGCAACCGCATCAAGGTTTGCGTGGGTAGCACGATGTCGACGCAAGGAGCCGAAGGTCGCTTTTTGGACGGTCGTCCACCATTCGGTACCAGCTGACCGATGCTGGGGCGCACCCGAACCCAGGGAAGGCTGCCGACGGAAAGTGACTGCACTGCCTGGAGCCGGACCCCGCCGCCGCCCCGGTCGTGCAGCGGATCTTCGCCGAGTACGCCGCCGGACGCGGATACTTCGCCATTGCTCAGGACCTGACACGCGCGCCATTCTCATGAACCCGCGCTACATCGGACGCCAGGTCTGGAACCGGCAGCGCCGCGACAAGATCCTCGTCGACGTTGAGGACGTCGCGCAGGGCCACCTCTTCCGGATGCGCTGGAACGACCGGAGCGACTGGGTCTGGTCCGCGGAGCAGACACACCAAGCATCAGCCCCGAGGACTTTGACCGGGCCCAGGGACAGATGGCGGCGGGCATGCACAGACCTGGAACCACGAAGCAGCATGTTGCGAAGCGGACCTATGTCCCCAGTGGACGGTCCTGTGTGCGCTCTGCGGTCACCAGATGCAGGGCAGCTTCAGCCATCAGGCCAACCACTATCGTTGCCGGTTTCCCGTCGACCGCGGCACCGTCCCCGGCTTTGACCACCCCAGGTCGGTCTACGTGCGCGAGAATCGGATCGTTCCAAAGCTGGATGAGTGGATCGGGACCCTCTTTGACCCTGCGAACCTGGACGAGACGTGCGAGGCCACGACTGGAGGTGCGACCGAGGCCGATCACGCCCGCATCGAAGCCGCGAGACGCGAGATTGCGGTTTGCGACCAGCGGCTCGCCAATTACCGGGCGGCCCTTGACGCTGGTGCTGACGCAAGGCTCGTCGATGGCTGGATGACAGAGGTTCAGGGCGAGCGGCTCGCGGCCGAGCGCAAGATCGGGCTGGCGCAGCCCACGGGGCAGCTCACCAGGGAACAGGTGCGCAAGCTGGTGATGAGTCACCTACGACCCGGCACGCCGGGTGGCATGGATCGAGTCACGGCCGGAGAGAGTCCGGGGGCAAAGGTAAGTGTCGGAGCGCCTAGTAGAGCAAAACCCGACTGGCGGCTCCAGCCCTGGGACCTGGGAAAGTAGGCGCTCGGAGGCCGCTGGGTGCGGTTCCTGTAACACAGCACCCTCAAACAGCATCAAATCCCGCTCCGCTCGCCACATTTGGATCCGCCGGTAGTGGGACCGCGGTTATCGAAACCGCGCCACGACTCGGTCAGACATCATCATCCCGTGGCTCACGAGTTCACGACTCCCCTGACGCCATCGGCGATGAGGTACAGGCCGACCATCAGGTAGACGACGACCGCAGTCGTCGGGCCCGCTCGCACCACCCGATCCCGCAACGCCTCCAGGTGCTGTTGGGCATCGCCCGGGCGCCGGGCGAAGTAGAGGAGCGTCAAGCCGACAGTGGCCGTCGAGACGACCGTGAACAGAACCAGCGAGACGCCCCAGCCGATCAGAAAGGCAGCGGCGTTCACCTTCGCACGGGTCGTCGCCAAAAGCAGGATGAATACCACGATCGTGGCTGGACACAGGCTCGCGAGGAGTCCCAGCAGCACGATTGTGATCACCAAGCCCATGGGGTGCCCAGTGTCCCCCAGCTGATTGCTCTGCTCCATTCAGGTCGTCGGGCAGGGGCTGGTCCCGCCGCCACGTCAAGTTGTCGGAGCGGGAGACGGCATGCCCCCGGCGGTCGTAAGGTTGCTGTCCGGAGGCCCCTCGGCCGAACCCAACAGCACGATGCCGACGATGGCGACCACCAGGCCCACGGCCGCCGACGCGACATGGCCGCCGCCGCTTGCCGAGAGCATTTCTCCGTAGACGGCGATCCCCAAGATCACACTGGAGAAGAGTGTCACGGCGTTGCTCGATGCCATCGCAGGTGCGAGCACGCCGGTTTTGAGCGCCCCCTGCTGGAGGACGAACCCGATGACGGCGGAGACCACAAGGACGTAGACCGACCAGTTGGCGAGAAGTGACAGCGCTCCATGGCCCAGCTCTGCGACGAAGGTCTTGGTCACGGCGGCCTGGAGCCCGTAGCCGAGACCGGCAGCGCTGCCGAACAGGAGGGCCTTCGACGCACCCTTCATCCTGGTTCCGAAAGCAGCCAACGCACCGACCAGGACCAACGTGCCGAGGCAGGCCTCCCACCACACGGAAGCACTCGGGTGGTTCGTGCCTCCGCTCGGGGCACCGGCCCACAAGAAGAACATAATGCCGACCAGCACAGCCAAGGCTCCGAGCCACTCCCTTGGCCCTATGTGCTGTTTGGTGAGCCAGATCCCCAGCGGGAGCGCGATCACCAGGCTCATCGCAGTCAGGGACTGCACGACGACCAACGGGCCGCGGTCGAGTGCCCCGGCCTGAAGGATCCACCCGGCAGACTGAGAGATCATTCCGGCCAGCCAGACCGGCTTGTGAAAAATCTCGACCAAGAACCGTGGATCGTCCTCCCCCGACGAGGTCTGCAGCGTCCCCTTCTGCTGCAGGACCGTGCCGAAGGCGAAGGCCACTGCGGCCAGAGCCGCTAACGTGTACGCCACTGTCGCCCCCCTAACCGCGGCCTGTCGACCGCCTTGAGCCGGACATGAGATCTGGCGTCACCGTCGCCTTAGTTCTCAGACGACTGTTGGCTCCTCGACCTGCCCGGGGGGAGGAGTGCCGGTGACGGCCTTCCAGCCGATAGCAGTGAGGCGGGCGCTCATCATCTTGGCGATGGCGAGGCCGATGCCGGCTGCAGCCGCCCACAGAAGGGCGTCTGGCCACGAGAACCCCGGTTTTGTGGGATCGAACGGCGTCACGGGTGATGTGTCCTTCCGGATGGCCCGATAAGTCGCCTTTATGAATTTCCGGGCGAGCAGGCCGCCGAGCATCCCGGTGGTGGTGGAGACCAGCTTCCACATCCGCTCGCGCCCGATCACGTTGGGCACCCATTAATGGACACACTCGAACTCTACCTTCGCCCGGCCTGATTGTCCCCGTACATCTGCCGTTTATGAACTGGCGGGGGGACCTTTCCCGTCAGGACGACCCTCCGACCGGAGCCAGGCTGGAGCGGCACGGTGAAGTGGTTCCGCTCAACCGTACCGGTCGAGAACGCCGTTCCGGCCAATCGAGGCTGCCGAAGAGTTGGAAACTTCGGGCGCATCATCTATCAAGGCCGACCAAAGTGCATGATGGAGACGCGCCGAATCGGTACTTCAACCACGATCGGAGAAAAGATGACGGATGTGACGCAACGACCAGACGCCGCGCCTCACGCCGTACCGCACCTCACTATCGAGGAGCGCGTCAGGCTCGGCAAGGAGGCTCGCACTCGCGCCCCCCGGTCGTCACAGGCAGAATTCAGTCCTGCGACGGACCGTCCAGACCCGGTCAGCCTCCTCGAACGACAGGCCGTGACGCGGGTACCGGAACTGCTTCCGATCCGCTACGGACGGATGCTGGTCTCGCCCTTCACTTTCTTCCGTGGCGCCGCGCTCATCATGGCTTCAGACCTGGCCACCACTCCCCGGTCCGGCTTCAATGTCCAGGTCTGCGGAGATGCCCATCTCTCCAACTTCGGAATGTTCGCTTCGCCGGAGCGGAAGCTGATGTTCGATGTCAACGACTTCGACGAGACCTTGCCGGGGCCATGGGAATGGGACCTCAAGCGGCTCGCCGCCAGCGCGGTGATCGCCGCCCGGGACCGCGAGTTCACAAACAACGAGGCGCGTACCGTTGCCCTTGAAGTTGGGAAGAGCTACCGCCGGGAGATGGTCCGCTTGGCGGGGCTGTCCACCCTGGAGGTCTGGTACTCCCACATTGACGTTGAGGGTCTACTCGCCGAACTCGAGGCGGCAGCCGCCAAGACGGGATCCAGGGCCGACAAGCGCATGGCGGCTCGCACCGCCCAGACAGTGACCAAGGCCCGGACTCGGGACAGCCATCAGGCGTTAGGCAAACTCGCCACCGTGGTCGATGGCCGACTACGCATCCTGAGTGATCCGCCGCTTGTCGTGCCCGTCGAGGACCTGTTTCCCCAGGAGCTGAGCGACGCGCTCCGCGATTCGTTCCACAAGCTCGTGCGCGGCTACCGACACAGTCTCCAGTCCGACCGTCGCCACCTCCTCGAGGAGTTCCAGTTCGTACAGATCGCCCGCAAGGTGGTGGGTGTGGGGAGCGTGGGCACCCGGGCCTGGATCCTGCTCATGGTGGGCCTCGGCAACGAGGACCCGCTCTTCCTCCAGGCCAAAGAGGCGGAGGCTTCCGTGCTCGAGGAGTTCGTCGGCAAGAGCGGCTACGCCAACCATGGGGCACGGGTCGTGGCCGGCCAACACCTGATGCAGGCGGCAAGCGATATTTTCCTGGGCCACCAATCGTTTGAAGGTCCTGATGGCGTGACCCGGGACTTCTACATCCGCCAGCTCCGGGATTGGAAGGGGAGCTTCGAGATCGAAGGGGCCATCCCGCCGGGCCTCACCAAGTACGTCAGGGTGTGTGCCCAGGCGCTGGCCCGCGCCCACGCCCGCTCCGGCGATCGCGTCGCTATCGCCAGCTATCTCGGGAACGGACCGACATTCGAGCGGGCTCTTGCGGAGTTCGCCGACACCTATGCCGATCAGAACGAACGCGACTACGAGGCCCTCCGGCATGCTGCCTCGACCGGCCGGATCTCGGCTGAGCCAGGTCTGTAGCTCAATGGCAAAGCGACTGTTCCGGACCCATCTGAATCCCATGCACTGATTTGAAATAACCCTCTCGGTGCGCTGTCTTCGCCCGCGGAGCGGCTGTTCACCGGGGTCGGCCGCGTGTCACCTCTCCCCCACTGCCGCGATGGCCGCCTCGAGCGTCGGGTAGAACCGATCACGATCGAGCGTCTCGAACAGGCCGTACCGAGACACCAGATCTTGGAGTCGGCTGCGCATCTCCACGAACGCCATGTGGATGCCCGAGGCGTTGAGCTCCCGGTCCAGTTGCTCGAGCATCCTGGCTGCCGATACGTCGACGTCGGTCATCGCCTGGCACTGGACGACGACCCATGACGGGTGGCGTTCGGCGACGACGTGGCGGATCTGGGCCCGGAAGGCTGAGGCGTTTGCGAAGAACAGCGGGGCCTCCCAGCGGTAGACGACGATCCCAGAGACCTGGCGCGCATCGGGGTACCGCTCGACGTTGTGCCATCCACCCAGCTCCTCCACCTCGCCGAGGACGGCGCCGTGGGGTTGCCAGCTTCGGCGGAAGAACAGGAGTACCGCGAGAACAATGGCGATGACGATCCCCGGCAGGACGCCGAAGCACGATCACGCCCAGGCTGGCGACCACGGAGAGGACCAGGGCGCTCTTTCGAACCCGGTAGTAGCGGACCAAGGCCCCGAGGTCGAGCAGGGACAATGCGGCCGCGATCAACACCGCGGCCAGGGCCGACTGCGGGAGGTCGGCCAGCAGGGAGTTGAAGAACAGCAACAACGCGACGACGATGCCGGCGCCGACCAACGACGCCAGCTGAGACTTCGCCCCTGCCTGCTCGACGACCGCCGTGCGCGACCCGCTGGTCGACACCGCGAAGCCCTGGAGCAGGCCCGCCGCGAGGTTGGCCGCGCCGATACCGATCATCTCCTGGTTGGGATCCACCTCCTCACCCCGGCGGGCCCCGAAGCTCGAGGACGTGGCGATCGTGTCGGCCAGCGAGACCAGCGTGATGCCCACGGCGGCGACCGTCAGGGGTCCGACATCAGCCCACTTCGTCCAGGGGACCGAAGGCCTCGGCACCCCTCGGGGAAGCGTCCCCACGGTCGAGACCCCGTGCGCGTGCAGGTCGAAGATGGCGGAGACGACGGTGGCCGCCACGATACCCACGAGGACCGCAGGGACGACCTTGGTGAATCGGGACAGCACCAACAAGATGACCAATACCCCTAGCCCGACCACCAGCGCCGCCCCGACGGTGCCGTCGAGCCCGAGTGCGAAGGCCTTGAGCTCGGGACCAAAGCCCTCGGCGTCGGTCGAGAACCCGAAGAGCTTGGGCAACTGGCCCACGATGATGATGAGGGCGAGACCGTTCATGTAGCCGACCTGCACCTCACTCGAGAGCAGATCAGCGACGAACCCGAGCTTCCCGATCCCCAGTCCGATTTCGATGACGGCAACGATGATCGCGAGCATCCCGGCCAGCGCGATCGCTCGATGGACGTCTCCGCCCGCCGCCAGCAATGGCAAGAGGGCGGCGAAGATCAGGGGCGAGATGGACGAGTCCGGGCCGAGGACGAGGATCTTCGACGGACCGAAGACCGCGTAGCCGACGAGGCACCCGATGGACGTGTAGAGGCCGGTCACGGGCGGAAGCCCGGCCAGCTCCGCGTAGGCCAATCCCTGCGGCACCAAGATGGCGGCAAGCACGACGCCGGCGACGACGTCGGAGCGGGTCCACTTCCGGTCGTAGGTCCGAACGGCCCTGAGACCCGGTATCCACCTGGTTATCCCCGAAGGTCCTTCGTCCACCGGTCCCCGTTTTCCTCGTGACCTTCGGCCGTCACGCCGTTCGTCCCGAACCTACAATGCGCTCAAGGACAAGACCAGGGAACGGTGCACGTTGATGTCCACATCCCAGCGGCACCGGAGGCTTCGTCGTCCCCGTGATACGAGCACGACAGGGCCTGGAGATACACATCTGGAGCGGAGGGGGCGCCCGCGTGGCTGAGTCGAGTCGCACCTCTCCGGCTCGAGCCCGAGTTCTCGCAGTCATCTCGCTCGTCGCGGTCTTGCTCCTCGCTGTCGCGGTGATCGGCTTCCTGGTCCGCAATGGCGTGTACGTCGCGCTCGGTGCGGCCGGGTTCGCCCTCGGCATCGCCGGAGGGTGGTGGGCCATCTCGAAGCGGCCTCCGCGCCGCTGGTACGGGATCGTCGGGGCGGTCCTGGGCGCAGCCCTCCTGATCGCCGCCTTGTTGGGGGCTGGGGCCGAGGACTGGGAGTCCTTCGTCCGAGCGCTCATCTGCCTTGCACTCCTCGCGACAGCCGTTCTGGCAGCGCGAGCGGCCCTGGCTGCCAGCCTCCGGACCACCGCCGCCAGTCGGGTGCACCGCGTGAGACGGCCCTTGTACCCGGTCCTGTTGTGCAACCCGTGGTCGGGTGGCGGCAAGGTCGAGAAGTTCGGATTGGTGGAGCTGGCAACTTCGCTCGGGGTCCAGACCGTGATGCTCGACCACGGGCTCGACCTTGCCGAGCTGGCTCGAGACGCCATCGCCCGGGGCGCCGACTGCCTCGGGATGGCCGGTGGAGACGGCTCACAGGCACTGGTGGCCTCCATCGCCGTGGAGCACGATCTTCCCTTCGTCTGCGTGGCCGCGGGGACGCGAAACCACTTCGCCCTCGACCTCGGGCTGGACCGCGCGCAACCCCCGCCAGAGCGTGTACGCCTTCCGCGATGCCATCGAACGCCGACGTCGACTACGCGACGGTGAACGATCGGTTCTTCGTCAACAACGTCTCCCTCGGCGTCTACGCCACCATCGTCCAGCAAGAGGGCTATCGAGAGGCCAAGGCGGCCACGACGCGGCGGCTGCTCCCCGAGCTGCTGGGCGAGACCACAGAGCCCTTCGATCTGTCATTCGTGACGCCCGACGGCACCGAGGTCGACGGGTCCTTTCTCGTCATGGTGTCGAATGACCCCTACGTCCTCGCCGCGTCGCCCAGCACGTCCCAGCGCCTCCGACTCGACACGGGGCGCCTCGGCGTGTTTGCCGTGACGGCAACGACGGGCGCACAGGCGGCCGAGGTCGTCACTCTCGCCCTGGCCGGCCAAGGAGCGCGTAGCGGCCACGCCTTCGAGTTCAGCTGTGAGCAGTTCGAGATCAGGTCCCGCTCGGGCACGGCGTACGCCGGCGTCGATGGTGAGGCCCTCGAACTTGAGACGCCGATGACCTTTCGCAGCCACCCCCAGGGCCTGCGCATGCTCGTCCCCGAAGGCAACATCGAGATCGCGCTGAGGCGTCAGTCCCGCGGCGTGCATGTGCGCGATCTCGTCCTTCTGGCGAAGGGCGCGCAGCCCGGCTAGTTGCGGTCTCAGATTCCGGGTCAGAACCGCGACGGCACCTCGTGTGGGTGTGTGGTGGGGCTCTCGGTAGTCGCCCTTCTTCTGGCGGCCCGGCAGGACGACGTGCGTCTCCTTCTCGCGCTCGTAAGGGACCAGGTCGAGGATGTGGCTGATGATGTTGAGGCGGGCTCGGCGCTTGTCGTCAGAGTTGGCCACGTACCAAGGCGCCGTCTCGGTGTCAGTGGCGGCGAACATGGCGTCGCGTGCCCTGGAGTAGTCGTACCAGCGGCCATAGGAGTCAAGATCCATCTGAGAGAGCTTCCAGGTCTTGCGGCCGTCGTCGATGCGGGCAGTCAGGCGGCGGGTCTGCTCGTCTTGGCTGACCTCGAGCCAGTACTTGAGCAGGATCACCCCCGAGTCGACGATGGCCTGCTCGACGAAGGGAACGAGCTCGAGAAACCGAGCCGACTCCTCGGGGGTGCAAAACCCCATGACCGGCTCGACCCCGGCGCGGTTGTACCAGCTTCGATCGAAGATCACGACCTCACCGCCGGCGGGCAGATGGGGGATGTAGCGCTGGATGTACATCTGCGAGCGCTCGCGCTCGTTTGGGGCAGGCAGTGCCACGACCCGGAAGACCCGGGGGCTGACCCGCTCGGTGAGCCGCTTGATGACGCCGCCCTTTCCCGCGGTGTCGCGGCCCTCGAACACGATGCACACCTTGGCGTGCTCTTCGACGACCCAGCGCTGCATCTGCACGAGTTCGACCTGCAGGCGCCGGAGCTCCTCCTCGTACTCCTTGCGTCGCATCTTGGTCACTGGCTCTCCGCTCTCTCGCATTACGACGGCCGCCTCACGTGCGTGCACCGCTGGGGATCGTTTCAAGGGCGGGCGAAGACGTGCTTTCGTAGTGTCGAGCCAAGAGCTTGCCCAACTCCCAGATGATGAAGAGGCCGACGGCGGGAACCAGCGCCCAGCCGAACTCGCGCACGTTGAGGTCGGTCGTGTCGAGCAAGCGCCGCAAGGCATCCATCTGTGTGATCAAGACGGCCAGGATGACCTCGATGATCAGGGCCCGGTTCATCTGCTTGGAGTCGAAGGTGGCGGTGGTGAGGATGGTGCCGGTCTCCGAACGGCACTCGAGGGCCGCCACGACGAGACAGAAGGCGAAGGTCGTGAACGCGATCGAGTTGCCGACGGCCTCGGAGTGGAAGTGCTTGGTCCCGAGCTCGATCATCGTGAGCAGACCGACCGTGATCACCAGGCCGGCTGCCCCGACGGTGACCATCATTCGAGGGGTGAGGACGGACTCGCCCTCTGGGTTTGGGGACGCGGTCCATGAGCCCAGGGGTCTCAAGGTCGAACCCGAGGGCGAAACCGAAGGCGGCGTTCACGAAGAAGTGGATCCACAGCACCTGGGCCGGGTTGAAGGGCGCTCCCGCGGCGATGTTGAAGAGCGAGGCTCCCAGGAACGTGAGGACGAAGACGACAAGGAGGACGAGCACGAAGCGGATGTACTTGGTGAGGTTGTCGAAGATCTTGCGGCCCTGCTCGACCGCATAGACGATGGTGGCGAAGTTGTCGTCGGAGAGGATCATCCGCGCGGCGTTCTTGGCCACCTCGGTGCCGCTGCCCATGGCGATGCCGATGTCGGCCGCCTTGATGGCCGGGGCGTCGTTGACGCCGTCGCCGGTCATGGCCACGACCTCCCCCTTCGCCTTGAGGGTCTCGACGAGCAGCACCTTGTGCTCGGGCGCGACCCGGCCCGACGACACCGATGTCGTCGATTCGGGCCAGGCGCTCGGTCTCGGACATGGCGGCGAAGTCCGCCCCCAAGATGGCCTCGCCACCGATCCCGACCTGCTCGGCGATGGCGGCCCCGGTGGTGACGTCGTCGCCGGTGATCATCCGGACCCGGATGTGGGCCGCCTGGGCCTCGGCCACTGCCGCCTTGGACTCGGCCCGGGGCGGGTCGACCATCCCGACCAGGGCGGTCATCTGGAGCTCTTGGACGTGGGCCAGCAAGTCACCTTCGGGGTCGAACCCGACGAGGTCGAGGTCACGCTGGGCGGCAGCCATCACCCGCTGGCCGGCCCCGGCCATGCGCTCGACGTTGGCCTGCGCCCGGGCGGCAAGGTCTTCATCCCATGGGATCACCGCGCCCGCCGAGAGCGCAGTGGCGGCCCGCTCCATCACGGCGGGCGCTGCTCCCTTGACGAAACAGCGCACGACGGAGCGGCCATCGACGTTGACCTGGTGAAAGGTGGCCATCAGCTTGTAGGTCGGGTCGAAAGGCAGCGTGGCCAAGCGAGGCAGCGCCTCGCGGGTGCCCTCGATGTCGACCCCGGCCTTGTGGCCGAGCACGAGCAGCGCACCTTCGGTCGGGTCTCCGACCACCTCGCCCTCGACCAGCGTGGCGTCGTTGGCGATGAGGAAGGGCACGATGGCGTCTTCGATCGTGTCGGTCTTTCCGGCCACATGCTCCACATGGCCCTCGAGGCTGTACCCCGACCCGGTGATGGTGTAGCGGTCGGTCGGGTCGAGCACCTCGACGGCCGTCATCTGGTTCAAGGTCAGCGTGCCGGTCTTGTCCGAGTTGATGGCCGAGGTGAACCCGAGCGTCTCGACCGCAGGGAGCTCTTTGACCAGTGCGTTTCGTTTGGCGAGCTCGACGCTGCCGAGCGACAAGATGACCTGGGTCACGGTCGGCAGCGCCTCCGGGATCGCTGCGATGGCGAGCGAGACAGCAGCGACGAAGAGCACATCCCATGCCTCGTTGCGGGCCCGCCCCAAGATGAACATCACCACCATGGTCAAGCCGGCGGCAGCCACGATCCACAGCGTGAGGGTGTTCAGCTCCTTGGTGAGCGGGGACTGCTCGGCCTCGGTGGCCGAGAGCATCCCCGAGATCTTCCCCATCTCGGATTCGGCCGCGGTCGCCGTGACGATCATCACGCCGCTGCCGTGCGTGACCGGGGTGTTCATGAAGGCCATGTTCACCTGGTCGCCCGGTGCGAGAGCACTCCCAGAGAGCGTCGAGGCCTCCTTTTGCGCCGGGACGCTCTCACCGGTGAGAGCGGACTCGTCGATCTGCAGTGCGGTCGCCGCAATGATGCGCCCGTCGGCGGGGACCTCGTCGCCGGCGGCCAGGAGGATGACATCACCGACGACGACCTCTTCGGCGGGGATCTCGAGTTCGGTCCCACCTCGGCGCACACGGGCCGTGATCTTCATCATCGACTTGAGCGCGTTCATGGCACTCTCCGCTTTGCCCTCCTGGCGCAACCCACGACCGCGTTGAGGAGGGTCAGCGCAAGGAGCAAGATGGCGGTGTTCCACTCGCCGACGGCGGCGGACACGATTGCCGCGCCGATCAGGATCAGCTGCATGTACGTGCGGTACTGGTCGATGAAGCGCAGCCACCCTGGCTTGGCCTTCTCCTCGGGCAGCGCGTTGGGCCCGTGTGCGCTGAGCAACGCAGCCGCCCGCTCGGTGCTATGCCCGACTTCGGGGTCCACTCCGAGCGCCGATGCCACCTCGGCGCCGCCGAGCGCGTACCAGAGCACCGCCCTCTCCCCCGAGCTCGCGCTCTGACCCGAGGCGACCTGCGTCATGACCCGAGCCTGGCCATCGGAGGCATGAGGGGACCTACGATTTCTGCGCCTCCGCGGCGTCGGCTTCGAGCTCCTTCTGGTCGGCCTTGAGTTGCTTCTCCTCGATCTTGCGCGCCCGCTTCATGGCCGAGCGGACCTTGGCATCCATGTCCGAGACCGCAACGACGACAGGCCGGCTTCACCTTCGTCGAGGGACTCGCCCAGGTCTTTGAGGTCGCCACGGCTCATGCCCGCCGCCGCGTGCCCCGCCAGCGACCCGAGAAGCGCACCTCCGCCGGTGGTGCCAAGCAGGAGGCCTCCGCCGATGGCGGCGGCCGGGAAGAGGACGATCACCAGCCCCGTGGCGAGGCCGACGCCGCCGCCGAGCACGCCTCCGGCGCGCGTCGGCGTCTCGTGCTTCTTGACGATCTTGACCTTGCCCTTGTGGTCGCGTTCGATGACGGCCGCGTCGTAGGCATCGATCAGGTTGGCTTCGGTGTGAAGCTCCTTGATCAGCTCGTAGTCCGCCAGGGCGTCGGCGGCATCGCCGTAGACGCCGCAGTACACAAAGAGGGTATCGATGGCCATGTTTGCGCTCCTTATCCAGATCGAGTGCGTTCAGAGTCAGTTGCGATGCTGAAGTCAGATGCGGCTCAGCTCTTGTGGACTGAGCGTCGTCTCGACGGGGCCGCCGTAGGCGGCGAGCGCGTAGATCACGATCACGCCGAGCGCGATGTAGGTCAAGGACCAGATCGGGTAGTAGGGCATCCACCAGATGGCGCTGATGGCGCCGATGGCGCCGGCCGCGATGCCCACCCAGCGTCCTACCTGGGAACGTCCCATCACTGCCAGGCCGCACAGGATCAGGATGATGCCGACAATGAGCTAGACCCAGCCATACGTCTTGAGGCTGGTGCCGAAGAGGGCGTCTTCGAGGTGTTGGGGAACGGCCCCGTGGTAGCGGAACGCCCAGATCGCATCGAAGATGCGCATGATGCCGGCCACCCCCAACACGATGGCGGCGAAGATGATCCAGCCGTGGCCCCGGTCGTTCATGATGCACCCTCCACTCGAACGTGCGTGATCGCCAGGCGGTGTGCCGGGCGGATTGCTGCTCGCGTTGACAGGTATATACCTGCGCGGTCTCCAATGGAAGAGGCTCAACGAATCCGCGGACTAGCCATCGTTTGATCGAGGCAACCGAAAGAAGCGAAAGCTGCGATGCAACCTGAGTTCCTCAGCCCCTAGCAATTCTGCAACGGGGGGACTAAAACATGGTTACAGAAGAGGCATTTCGGGTGCGGAGGAGAGGGCCATGCTTGCGTATGACTACCCGCTGGGCGGGGTGTTCTTGTCGATGCTCTACTTCTTCCTGTTCTTCATCTGGATCTGGATCCTCATCACCGTCTTCATGGACATCTTCCGCAGCCCGGACCTCAACGGCTGGATCAAGGCCTTGTGGAGCATCTTCGTGATCATCCTCCCGTTCCTCGGTGTCTTCATCTACCTGATCGCCCGGGGCGGAAAGATGCAGGAGCGCAAGCTCCAAGACGCCGCCCAGCAGAAGCAGGCCTTCGACTCCTACGTCCGTGAGACTGCCGGGAGTTCGGGCGGCGACGTCACCTCCCAGCTCACCGAGCTGGCCAACCTGAAGGCACAAGGTGTGCTCACCGACGCCGAGTTCGAGTCGCAAAAGGCCAAGGTTCTGGCTGCGGGCTGATTCCAAGCGCGGGCGACCGCGTTCAAGAGGAGGGAGTGGCAGATGGCAGAAGAGAACGGGCTCCCTAGGGCCGATCAGCTACTTGGTCGTCGAGTTCCCAGGAAGCAAGATGACCGGGGAGGGCTTGCCCATCTTGGTCGATCTCGTCAGCGAAGGGGTGATCAGGATCTTGGACTTGGTCTTCGTGGCCAAGGGCCAAGACGGCTCGTTGGGGATCATCGGACTCGCGGATCTGGACCATGACGGGACGATCGATCTCGCCGTGTTCGAAGGCGTGTCTTCGGGTCTCGTGAGCCAAGAGGACCTTGCCGACGCGGCACCGGTGATCGCGCCCGGGTCGTCTGCCGCCATCTTGATCTTCGAGAACCGCTGGGCGACGCCTTTCATCCAGGCCCTGCGTCGTGGTGAGGCCCAACTCGTCGCCGCCGGCTACATCCCCCAAGACGACCTCGTGGCCGCACTCGATGCGGTCGAAGGCTGAAAGGAGACCGACATGCCGCTTCTCCGAGGTATCGCACGCACCGCCGCCATCGCCGGGACGGCCACGGCCGTGTCGAACCGTGTGTCGCGGCGCCAGCAAAATCGCTGGGCCCAACAAGAAGACCAGCAGTACGCGCAACAACAACCGCAGTATGCGCCGCCGCCTCAGCCCGCCGCGCCGGCGAGGGACCCGGTCGCACAGCTCAAGGATCTCGCAGAGCTCAAGTCGCAAGGGATCCTCAGCGACGCCGAGTTCGAAGCCCAGAAGGCGAAGATCCTGTCGTCCTGAACACCGGACCTAGGAGGGCCTAGCCTTCTTTAGCTGGCTCTGTCGTCGTCGTGAAGGCTGGCCCAGGCAGTACCTACTTGCGGCGTATCTTCGCGGCGACAGCGGACGGAGGAAAGAGTGAACACATGACGCTCTCCACGACATGGGACGTACCCCTCCTTGAACTTCGTCATCAGGTCATCGAATCGTGGTTGCTGACGAGGGGACCTTCTCGCTATGCACCTTCCTCGACGTCGACGCCTTGGCACGATCGGGTCGCCTCGAGGACGCCCGGTTGACCTTTTCCTAGATGCTCACTTACTCGAATCATCTGGGCCTCTATTCCGAGGAGATCGACTCCACCGGTGAACAGATCGGCAACTTCCCCCAAACGTTCACCCACCTCGCGCTCATCGCTGCCGCGCTGAACCTGGATCGACGACTTGACGGTCGGTCGCGCAATCTTGCGCACCTCAGGCGCCCCACGGATCCGTAGCGAGAAGGAAGGGGAAGACTGAGCCATGGCGAATCCCGTCGAGACCGGGAGGATGGCTCCGTCGCTGCGGCGGATGCTGCTTCCTCTTGCCCTGGCCCAGTTCATCTGCAGCTTCGCTGGTTCGAACATGAACGTCATGATCAACGACATCAGCCAGGATCTGCACACCACGGTCCAGGGCGTCCAGATCGCCATCACTCTGTTCTTGCTGGTCATGGCGGCACTCATGATCCCGGGCGGCAAGCTGACCGATCGGTGGGGCCGAAAGCGCTGCTTCACGATGGGTCTTTCCATCTATGCCGTGGGCGCGGTCCTCAGTGCCGCTCGCCCCCGGCCTGGGTGTCCTGATCCTGGGGAACTCGATCCTCGAAGGGGTGGGTACCGCCCTCCTCATTCCCCCCGTCTACATCCTCACGACCATGCTCTTCCACGACCTCCGGTCCCGGGCCCAGGCGTTCGGCATCATCAGCGGCATGGGTGGGATCGGTGCGGCCACTGGTCCCCTGATCGGGGGGTTCATCACCACGACCATCACCTGGCGGGCTGCCTTCGTCTTCCAAGCCGTCGTGGTCGTCCTCATCGTCCTGCTCAGTCGCCGCATCCACGATCCGCTGCCGGCCGATCCCACTCGCCCGTTCGACACCGTAGGGGCGATCCTGTCGGCGGTTGGCCTGGTGACACTGGTCGTCGGAATCATGGCGGCCGACAACAACCTTGTTGTGTGCGCGCTCCTCATCGTCGCCGGGGCGCTCGTCATCTTCGGCTTCTTCGCCTGGGTCCGCAGTCGGGAACGAGTCGGGAAGGAGGCACTGCTCTCGACGAAGCTCTTTCGCAACCGCACCTCGAACCTCGGGACTCGTGACGCAGAACGTGCAGTGGCTGATGCTCATGGGAACGTCGTTCGTCGTCTCCGCCTATCTCCAGGTGGTGCGCGGCTACAGCGCCATCAAGACCGGCGTGATCTTCACCGCAGCCACAGTAGGCATCTTGGTGTCCTCGCTTGCCGCCGGTGCGCTGGCGAAGCGCTTCCAGCAGCGAACGTTGATCCTGATCGGGTTCGTGACCACCATCGCCGGCGTGGTCTTCCTCCTGTTGATCGTCAAGCACTCGCCGAGCGAATGGGCCTTCGCGCCCGGACTCCTGCTCATCGGGTTGGGCCTCGGAGTGATGCTCACTCCCTCGGTGAACGTGGTCCAGTCCGCCTTTCCCGAGGACCAGCAGAGTGAGATCTCTGGGCTGTCCCGTTGCGTGTCGAACTTGGGCTCGTCACTGGGTACCGCAATTGCGGGCACCATCCTCATATCGGGACTCACCGATCCGACGCGGTCATATGCGCTTGCCATGATTGTGGTCGCAGCTGTCGGATTCATCGGCCTCGGGGTTGCGCTGTTCCTCCGGAGCCCGGAGTCCGCGTCGGGGGCATAACGATGCTCGTCGGAAATCGGCGCTTGATGAATCAGAGCACGACGTTTTCCCAAGGCACCGCAGCTGGTGGGATGTCGTCATACGAAGGAGTTCTGGACGGCGCTCTCACTACGTGGCACAGCAGGCGGATCCTTCGACGAGGCCGTACGCGCATGGCTAGAGGCGACGTGGGAATCGGATTATGACGGAGGATGGCACCGAGGCTGGGTCGGGCTCCTACGACGCCAGCGTGGGCTCCTCCTCGACGAGTCGGGATCGTCGAGGACGAGCGTCCAGTATTTATGGCACGATTGTGACAGCGGCCGTTATCGCTGCAGGCGGGAATCAGCTGAGCAGCGCACAACTTGCTGTGACCATCGTCGTCACGCTCGTTGTGTATTGGCTTGCGGAGCAGTACGCGGAACTACTCGGCGCACACACCCACGACGGTCGTCTGCCGAGCATCGGTCTCGTCCGGTCCTCGCTCGCGGAGGCATGGCCGATGGTCACGGCGTCCTTCGTCCCAGTGGCGTCAATTGGCGTCGCAGTTCTCTTCGGGGCGTCATCGGCGGATGCGGCCGAAGTAGCCCTCATCGTGACCGTTGTGCTCCTGATCATGCACGGCTACAACGCCGGGCGAACGGCCGGCTTGCGCGGTAAACAGCGCCTGTTCGTAACGATCATTGCCGGCCTACTGGGCGTCGCAATGGTCATCCTCAAATCGGTCCTCCAGCATCATCACTACTAGAGTCGGAGGGCCCAGTAGAGCAAATTCCGGACTGGCGGCTCCAGCCCTGGGACCCGGTAAGTTAAGGGGCCGGAGACCGCCAGGGTGCGGTTCCTAACACAGCACCCACAAACAGCATCGTAATTTCAATACGCGCTTGCCACAGTTAGCTGCCTCCTACCTACCTCGGGGACACCCGGCTATGAGTTCGCGAAACCGCCTATGCATCACTGGTTCCCCCGTGGTCCAGTTGGAGTTCGACCTAGGTTCCTCAACTCCTGGCCGCGACGGTCTCGCGATGCAGCCCCATGGAGCTCCAGGTCGATGAGAATCCGACGGGCGTAGGCGAGCGGGTATTGCATTGAGCGGACCCGATTCCAGTGCCGCGCCACACGGAGAAAGATTTCTTGGAGAAGATCCTCGGTCTCAGCGACGTTGGCATCCATGAGGTAACCGGAGCGAAAAATGGGTCGGCGGTCTCCGTGACAAAGGCCTCGAACTCCTGGCTAAACCTTTCTGCCGTTTTCCGCTTCACGAAGCCTCCGGACGGGGCGCAAGACGCTCTCACATATCTAAACGTCGCCGGAGGTCTCGAGGTTCCAGATTGTGGCGTTGGAAGCGGCCTGGCCAGCGCCAATAGCCCCTTCAAGGCGAAGTGCGGTGCGGGGGCAACTGATGGCAGCTCGGCGGCCATGAGGGTGAGGGCGACGACGACGGGAGGTCGGATGTTGGGCATCACGATGATCTGTGGTCACCTCCCCTCGGCTCATCGTCGCAAGCGCATGGAATGTCTATTCGACAGCCAGATTGGCGGCATTTTGGGCGTATCCCCGAAGGCCGGACCGGAATAGCGTCACAGTGCCGCTGACCACCCGTCCCGGGCTACCCCAGCCGAGTCGCGGTGATCAGGACGGTCTCGAAGTTCATGACGAACGAGCCGCCCTGGTCGTCGATGGCCGAGCCGATGGCTTCGAACAGGCGCTCTCGGACCACTGGTTCCAGGGCGGCGTGGTCGCTCCGTGACATGAGCTGGTCCAGCCACTCATCCCGCTGGTAGGCCCGCGTCCATGGGAACCACTTCTCTGTCGGCGCACCGAAGTCGGGCACCGCTGAGACGGCGTCGATCTCCGAGCCGAGGCCGGTCCTCACGTCGGATGACCGATCGGCCGCGTACCCCCGGAACAGACGGTGGCCGCCGGGCGGCACGACACTCGCGTACACCACCTCGAGAGCATCGGCCAGATCATCGGGCTGACACCCCGCGTTCCAGATCAGACCAAGCGTGCCCCCCGGCCGCAGCACAGAGGCCGCCTTTGCGGTGGCGATGGGCAGGTCGAGCCAGTGCCAAGCCTGCGCCGAAGTCACCCGGTCGAAGGTGCGACCAGCAGCGTCCCAGCCTTCGAAGGCCGCAATCTCAACTTCGACCCCATGACTGCGGGCGATCTCAGCCATTCGCGGACCGAGTTCCACTCCCAGCACCTTGGCGCCACGCTGAGCAATCTGTCGTGAAGCAATCCCGGTGCCACAACCCACGTCGAGAACGTCCAGGCCCGCAGGCACCGGACCGAGCAGCTCGTCGATCACCGCAGCGGGATAGGTCGGCCGGAACCGGTCGTAGGCCTCGGCTTGCTCGTCGAACAACCTCGAACGTTCCTGGGCCAGAGGTCGCGCCGCCAGACGGTCGCGTTCCTCGCTGGCATCCATAGACGCCAGTCTGCCCCAGATCGCCGGGACGAGGTCAACGCCGAGGCCGCCGATGAGCGTGAATGAACACCTCTACTGCTCCCTTTCGTCCGGTCCTTAACGCGGGACACAGGCCCTGAACGTCCCAGCCATTTGATCCGATGCCGGCGACGGCTCGATCCACCGCTTCGGTGACTTCCTCTTCGGACGAAGCGAGCGCGGCCCGGTGGAGCTCAAAGGTTGGCTTCACAAGAGCCACGAGGTCCGCATGATGATCCATGTCGAGAACCTCGAGCTGAGGAACCGAATCACCCAGGGCCAGATAGCTCAGGTCCATCGAGATGACCTCGACTGTCTCGGGGATGATCGTTGGACTGAGGACCCCCAAATTGTGTCCCTCGAGGTTCACGACCCTCGGATCAGCTCGGAGACGGCCGACCAACTGGCCCACGCCGGTCTCGACGGCGTAGACCCGCTGGGCGCCCATCGCAAGGAGGGCCGTGGTGAACCCTCCCGCACTCGCTCCTACGTCGAGAGCGACTCGTGTAGCAACGGGGACAGAGAGCTGGTCCAACGCCGCAGAGAGCTTCATATCGCCACGGAGGCGGCGCTCGGGCAGGATCCTAAGTGCTGAATCGGCCCGTACGCGGGCTGCGGGATTGAAGATGACTCGTTCGTTAACGAGGACGCGTCCACTGACAATGACGCTCAAGTCAGCCTCGACGTGGTGGCGCGCGAGTAAATCAACGAGCGCGACGAAGCGCGCCCGGTGACGGGGTGCCAATTGAGGACCTCCTGGGCTCGGACCGAACAGGGACCGAGCCGTGGAGGAGGTCCACGGGCACAGCTATGGGCTCACACCTAACGGAATGGCACGAGAACTAGCTTCACACTTGAAGCACGGGGCGGTCAACGCCCATTGTCTGTTGGAGTTGAAGAGGTGCCCCAGTCGGCGGGTCACCGGGTAGGTGGGACGCCTGGCCACAATGGGGATGGCGAACCGATTCTGCCCACCATGGATCATCATGACTGTGAGTCTGCAAACAAGTAGTCCACGGATCATGGCCATGAGCGTCGCCGTCGGGATCGGCGCCGGCGTGCTCTTGGCTGGTTGCGGGTCCACGCCTGCGAGAACTTCGACAGGCACTCTGAGAGGCGAGTTTCAAATTGTGACGGGTGGCGTCGAGTATCGAACAGTTCCCGGCGTGGGACACGTCTTCGTTCGCCAGGGAAGCCGCCGACTGGTCAACCACGAGGTCTCGTCGGGGAATACGTTTAAGTTCATGCTTCCAGCGGGTTCCTTTCAGGTCGACTCTTCCTGCCTGCAGTCGCCGCAGGAGACCCAGTTCTCCGAGTCGAAGACCGTCGCAATAAGGGCGAACATGGATACTCGGATTGAAGTCCAATGTCTCCTAAATCCAACCGCCGGATAGCCGCATTCAGCTCGAGCCAACCGATTCTTGACTGTCCCAGTCGCCGGAACCGTCTGCCATCCTGCGGCACAACGGAGGCAGGCCCCGTAGCCAACTAAGTTCCACTCGGTACTGCCACTCCCGGACGCTCGACTCTCGATCCGCACCCTATGGGCCAGGTTGAAGGCCGTCGGGCTCAGCTACGAACGCATCAACGGTGAGGGCGCTCAGACGATGACAGACAAGGACGAGCGGCTGGTCGGTCGAATCGGCGAAGAGTCTTCGTAAGGAGGCACGCACTACGACGGACCAGAGGAATGCCGAGGTGAACAAGGCTCGATCGGACTTCCTAGTAGACGGATTCACGCTCTAGACAACGCTGCCGACGCATTAGACCCCGTTAGGCACCCCAGGTCGGAGCCAACGGGGGGTGACCCCGTACGATGCCGGAATAGCGCGCATTTCGGACCCGAAGTCGGCACAATTGCGTAATGACGGATCTATTCTCGATCGAGTTACCGGAGGTTCGGGCAACCCTCAAAGTGACGGGAGCTCTTCAGCCCGAGGAACTGTCAGAACTATTAGGCGTACAGGGCAAGTCGTATCAAGGGCCAGCACTCACAAGGGTCTGGGAGTACTCAACCACCCGAGAACGAACGATCGATGCCGCGTCGCACTTGGAGGCGATCCTTGCTGTGGTCCGTCCACACTTCCAGGAGTTCCGGGGCTTGATTGTCGACAAGAGTCTCGACGTGGACCTCCGACTGTCGGTCCAGCTGGCCGCCGGAGAATCGCCAACTGGCTACATCGATGCGATTCGGATAGCCGAGCTAGCCGCAATGGGAGCCGGTCTCGACGTCCAGCTACGCAGTCGTGAATGAGTTCGTCCAAGCAGATGGTGCCCTCGCTGCCGGGAGGGTGCGTCGTTTGGCACGGTGCAGGATGTGCCTGGGGCGCTGACCCGCTCGGTCACAGTTGCGACCTCCTAGCCAAGACCCCACCAGCGGTTCGAGCAACAAAACAATCGTCCAGCCCGAAGTTGGACCCATCACGCTCGACTGCGATGTGCTCACCGTTGCCAGCTCGGATCTGAGGCTTGTCGTCTACCCCGCCGAACCATCCAACCCCGATGCCGATTTGCTCCGTCTCGTCCAAGTCTTCGGGCTCCAGAATCTCAGCGTCCCGCACCTGCCCATTTGAGGCAGGAGAGAAGCCTCGCCCGAGCACTCGAGTTGTATCGTTTCGATGGATACGGGGGCCCCATAAGTTCACCGACCACGGTGTCCCGGGGTCGCTCACTTCGCCGGGATGGTGGGATAGTCCGGCATGATTGGTTCATGACGTCGTGGCCTGGATCCGCTTTCGAGAGACTGCCGGAAGGCAGTCTTCGGTTCTCACTGACCGAATCCGGGATCAGTTGGATTCGGATTGACTACCAATGTCGAATCCAGTTCGGTGAAGCTGAGCTCGCTATCGAAACGCCCTTCGAACTGACTGCGATGGATCGGTCGTATCAGCTCGACCCCAACGACCGACGAGGGCTTGGCCCATTTGCTGCCCTCTATCCGGACACGGCGGTGGACATTCTCATGTCACCTGACGCGGAACTCGGCATGACCTTCGCCAGTGGAGCGGGGCTCGTTGTACCACCCCACCCGCGTTCGAGGCATGGTCGTTGGGGGGTTTTGTTTGCGTTCCTGGAGGCTTTGCATCCCAACGACAGGGTGAGTCCCACTTCGCCGGCTCGGAGCGGGCTTGCGTCAGCGTCTCGGTCCCGCTTCGGCGGGGTCCTTACAATCACCCGATCAGGTGATTGTAAGGGACGTGTCCGATGGGCATACTCTTGGAGCACCTAACTACGTCAGTCACGTCGTCGGGGGTGTAGGGCACCCGACCTGGTTCGGGAGGATGGTGCCCACGGCAACAGCCCCGTCGCTTTAGGCGCGGGGCTGTTGTCATCACGAGCTGCTTCCGTCGTTGGGGTATGCGTGAGCGGAGGAGTAGCCGCTTCGCGGCAAGCGTTCCGGCCGGTTCTGTACGCCCCGATCAAGCTTGCCGACCACGTGCAACCGCCATTCTTTCTAGATAACGTGTGGGTCGGATCAGGCGGTCGAGCGCGGAGGTACAGAAAATGCGAATGCGGAGGTTCGTCGGCACGTCCGCGATGCTTGGGCTGAGCGTCTTGGCATCCGGAATCGTGGCAAGTACGAGTGTCGGAGTCAGCGCTGCCGGCGCTGCGGAGCACGCCAGTAAGACGGCTTTCTGCGGTGCGAACGACTCGATCGACCGTGCCGCCGCACAGGTCAACTCGAACGCCGGCTTTCTGGCCGTCCTAAAGAAGCACACCCACGACTTGGCGGTCCTGAAGGAGAACGCCCCTCCGGGAGCGATAGGTCAGACGGTGAAGGGGACGGTCACCGAGGTCGAGGCGGCGATCTCCTCCAACAACGCCAACGAACTCAACAACATCCCCGACGGTGCGAACATCGACACCTACTGCGGGGTCCAAGGGAATGGTGCGCCGTTGCCGGCATACTTCGGTAAAGGAACGGCGACCGCATTCTGCTCGACCTTCGATCCGGTCTACCAGGCTGCCGGGAACGCCACCAACCAGGCAGGTGTCCTCGCCGCTATCACGGCTCACCAAGCACAGATCGACCAACTCGCTTCGGAGTTGTCGTCGTTGCCCAAGTCGATCAAGGCCAAGGCCACGGCCGCGGTGGACAACGCTCAAAAGGCCATCGCGTCGAAGAATCCATCGACCCTTGGGGGAGGAAACGGCAATGGTCCGGCGAGCTACGTTGCTCTCTACTGCGGGCAGAACGAGTAACAAGGCCGCACTGCGAAGGACTCCCCGTCCCCTACTGGCCGTCAGATCGGAGCGGGCTTACGTCAGCGTCAGGGCGTCGCTTCGCGCCCGGGCAAGGGCGCTCTGACCACTACTCCTCCACCTGGTGGTCGCTGCGTCGGCCGAACATGTCGTCCCCCTATGGCGCGGCCGTTTCGCGCCGGCCAGACTTGCTGGTGGCACGCCGGGGGCCCCGCCGGCACCTCGGGGTTGGGTGTACCGCCACGCCCGCCATACGTGCCCACAGCGAGACGACCCCGGCCCGCGCAATCGGGCCGGGGTCGTCTCGTATAACGAACGGGAACCGACCGGCTTTCGATTGCACGAAAGCAACGAGGGTGGATTGCCGATAAGTAGGACGAGCGGCGCCGGCGCCATCCTGTCCCCTCCCCCCCGAGATGGCGCCGGCCCGTTCGCGTCCGGCATTTCACCGATGTCTGCCCGCAAGGATTTCCTTGTCTGTTAGTGGATTGCGGATTCGGGGTTCGCCAGCTGGGTGACGACTTGAATGAAGGCAAAGAGCCGTCACTCCGGGCACCCTGTCTCTTGGGAGAACTTCTCCGACAGGGTGGTCGAGACCAACCGCAACCGCAATGCTTCGTAGCGCCCGGTGGCAGGGTGGGGACGGAGGCGGCTCGAGCGAGCGCCTCGTTGGAATCTCGCTAGGCAACGCCAGGGCAACGGCCCATCGGTTCGGCGGCAGGGCGCCCTTGATCGGGCGCGTCTCGGTGGCGACGCCATAGGCTGACCGTCGTAACTCGTTCCCAGCGTCTCGGCCCCACTTCGGCGGGGTGGGTTCGCGTTAGTTCACGCGGCCGTAATCCGAGAATCGGCCTGATTTGCAACCGAGGTCCGGTAAGACGTGCAACGTCAACCCTGCGTTTCGGCCCCGCCTCTGACCCCCCGGGCGGGGTCGAAACGCGTTCAGGGGCGGCAGGTACAAATCCGTCGTGACTCGCCCTCCGCCGAGCGTCCTCAGGCACTATCGGCGCGCTTTGGGTGTACCGCCGAATCTGCGGCACCCTTCGCTTCGTCGACGACCACTTCTACAACTTCAGACAACACGCCACGCCCATCGTTGAACTGTTTGCGAGTCATGGCGAGCGAGCCCCAAAGGATGCCCATGAGGACGAGAGAGCCAACCCAACAGATCGGCACGAGGAACCCGATCAGACCGAGGAGGATGGCCGGCGTCAGCAGAGCCAGTTGTCCGACGCCAGGTCGCACCATTGGGGTGGTCGTGCGCTGTCTGGCAAATCTGCCACTACTGTCCCGACTTGGTGTTTTCGCCATCTCGGTCTCCTCTCCGATGCACTGCTCCCAACCAGCGCGATACCCCGTTCCTGCTTGTCGGTATCAGAGTTCACCCGATCGGGTGATTTTGAGGGCCGTGCAAACGGGAATGGACCCCTCAGCACCCTCTTCAGGCATGTCGAGGGGTGCGCGTGAGTGGCTCCGTTCTGAGCACCGCTCGCGTGGTGGCGAGAGGGCCGACTCGGTGATTCTCTCAGCCGCCAGGGGGCCGTTTCGCGTCAGGCCGTGAGTGGGCGTTGTGGCCAGTCCTCTACCCAGTGGTCGCTGCCCGCCCGAGCACCCCGACCCCTGGCACGGCCGATTCGAGCCTTCGAGACTTGTGAGTAGGCACGCGGGTTTCGCCAAGGCCCTGTGCCCACTGGACTGGCACGCGAGGGTTATCCGTCTTTCCCTCAGCGTGCACGGCCAGCGAGACGACCCCGGCCCGCGAATACCAGGCCGGGGTCGCTTCGTCTTATCGGCAGTCTGCGCTCTCAAATTGAGGGTGCGTTGTTTCGAGTACGACCCCCGTGGGCACGCTGCCGGCGGATCCGGCCCGCAGGTCGGACCCCATAGCGACAGCCCCCGGAGATCCATCTCAAGCGCTCCCGGGGCACTGCTCGCGTCTGGCGCCGGATCGCGACGCCGTCGTGGCATGTTGACGCGCCTCGGACTTGCATCGCAGCAAAGGTGGCCCATCCCCGAACCCGCAATGGACGGGGGCAGTCGGTGGTTCTCAGGTGCCAGGATGAGCCCCAAGATCCGAACTGAGGAGTCGCCTCCGGCCATGGGCAAACTGATCTATTCAGCGATCACATCTCTCGATGGCTTTATAGAGGACGAGGACGGCCGTTTTGATTGGGCGGCCCCCGACGAAGAGGTGCACGCTTTCGTGAACGACCTCGAGCGGCCCATCGGCATCTATCTCTACGGCCGACGCATGTACGAGACCATGGTGTTCTGGGAGACGGCGGCCAGCGGCGAGGATCAGTCCGCAATCTTCCGGGACTACGCCGAGATCTGGCGGGGGGCCGAGAAGGTCGTCTTCTCTAGAACGTTGGAAATGGCATCCAGCGCAAGAACCAGGATCGAGGCCACTTTCGACACCGAGATGATCCGTCAGAGAAAGGCGTCAGCAAGAGGTGACCTGACCATTGGTGGTGCTCAGCTCGCGGCACTCGCATTTCGGGTCAACTTGATCGACGAGTGTCATCTGTTTCTCAATCCGATCGTGGTGGGAGGTGGGAAGCCGGCTCTTCCGAGCAAGGTCCGCACCCGACTTGATTTGCTCGATGAGGGACGATTTGGCAACGGTGTGGTCCACCTCCACTACCGCGTGACCAACGAATGACTGCCCTCGTCACGCACGGGGCACCCTCATCAAGGTGAACGGACGGACGCAAGAGCCGCGTCCCACGGGCGAGCCAGCCGTAGATGGTCTGCGTGGCCGTCCCGACGGTCTCGACCATGCTGCCTTGGGTGGCCGTGAACGCGCCACATCAGCTCAAAAATTTCGGATGACCTGCAGTGTCGGGGGGACGTACACAAAGCCCGACTGGAGGCTGTGTCTCTGGTCATGCCTGTAGCTGATCTGCTGCAGCCCTAGACGGCCCGGATCCGGGCGCCGTGAGGACCCGGTGCCGGTGAAGCCGGCATCGGGGAACGGCCGGATCTTGCCCCGAGCCGCAGGCCCTTGGGGCCGTGGCGGGAGCGCAGGAGGGGTCGGGCCATCGATGATTAGGGCTGCCGCCGTCCCGGCGAACTCACCCTGCACCGGAAGACACCGGGACCTGTTGGGGAACCACCCCAGGCAGTTGTGAAATTGTCCCTATGGCGAAACGATGGCAAGACGCCTCTGAACGCCATACCAGATGGTCGCGCCACTGGAAAAAGACGGTGCGCCGATGGCGGCATCGATGTGAATCACAACATTTGCCGGGTTCTGGCCGACTGGCAGCACCACGACCGTCTCGACATGGTAGTTGTGCATGAAGGCTCTCAGGTCGGAAGTGAGATCGGTGTGCGACAAAGCGGTCTGTTGAGGCGGCGTTGAATAGCCGTAGAAAGACGAACCGAAGAGGGCTTGTATGGAATGAGGTTTCAGTTCGGAAGCTGACGGAGTTCCGGACAACTCGTAGCCGGCTGGCACAAACGGGCGCCAACCGTAACCGCCGATCAATTTGAAGTTCAGGCCAGTCATCGCCTGGTCCAGTAGAACATCGTCGATGCTCTCGTACTTGTAGGTGAACGGCACAGGGATGACCGGTGAATCGGGATACGGATAGGCCAGCACGACACTTCCGTGCGGTATCTTCTTGAGCGCCTGCGAGACAGTAGCCGAGGGGTCGCCGGAGGCCGAAAGTTGTTCCGCGTGCGCTGGCACAAGCGGAAGTTCAACGATTAGGACGATAATCCCGGCGAGTGAATACCCCAAGGTCCTTTTCCACGTTGACGGCAGCCTTCTCAATCGGGATGGATCGGTAAGCCTTCGGTAGAGAGCCTCGATGCCCATGGCCAGAATCGCCGAGCCGAATATGGCCGTATAGAGGGATAACCGAGTTGATAGCAATCCGTCAGTTCCCGGAAGATGAGCAAGAACTATAAACGGCAACGGGACGTGGGTATCGTGCCCGGCGACATAGAGAACCGAACCCAGCGATAGGATGAGCGAGCTTGCGGCAAGTACCCCGGCGATCAGGACGATGCCGTGTCGCCGAAGGATGAGGACGGTCACGATGACAGCAAGGAAGAACGGTACTCCTATATAGATCATCGCGGAGTACCCGAGATGCTGAAGCCAAAATGACGCCAGATGCGACGTCCCGAGCCGTTGGAGATAGCCGGGAACGAACAAACCCAGCAAATCACCGTGGTATGTCGCGAGGTTTGCCTGCGAGTTCGGAGGACCGTCGATGTGCTCTGGCCCCAAGAGCATGAAGGTCAGCGGATAGGCAACAAGTACGGCGCCTGTCACAAGGCCGAACGTCAGTGCCCTCTTAATGTAGGGCCACTTGGTTGAGATCGTGTCTCGGTTAGGAATCACATAGAGAGCGCACCCCAGCATGGCCATCAAGACCGAGCTGACGAGAATCTCCGTCGAGACCAAGAACTGGAGGCTGCCGACCACGCCCAGCGCCACGCCCGAGCGGGACGCTTTCCATCTCTGACGGAACACGATCTCATAGGCAATCAGAAAGAACAACGGCGGCAGAGCAGCGAACGAAAGGTCCAGTTGCTGCCCGGCCTGCACCATCTCATAGGAGGAGAAGCCGTAGAGCAGACCGCCTGCGAACGCGGCCGGCCACCAACGAGTCCAACGGCGAAGTACGAGACACATCGACACCGCCGAGGCGAATACAGTGACCCTCACCATCACATTCCACGCAACAACCGGCCCGAATAGCTTCGTGAATGGCGAGATCACAACTCCCAAACCGAACGGCGCCCCGGCCACCTCGGCGTTCAGTCCAACCGGGTAGTTCTGCCAGTTCGTGAACAAGAGGTTGTGCCCATGCCAAATGGCGTATTGGACCCATTCGAGCCACCAGACCTCTGCGATCTGATCGACGGTCTGGGGTCCTGTGATATAGGCCGATCCGAAGGAACTGAGATGACCGAACAGCACGATCGTCAGCAACGCATAGAGCCCACAGCAGATCGAAGGTGGCACCCAACGGCGAATCCCCGAACCGAGCGCGATGCTGTCTGGAGGCTGGAGGGTCTGATCACCAGAAACGGCACCCCCCGCTAACTCAACAGAGTGCTCGTCAAGCGCCACCGAACCACCCCTCGCTGTCAAACGAGTCTTGACTTGTCATTGGCTATCTGTCTGTCCAGAATTTGGAGTGGTACCGGCGAACGTTGCACAATCTCGGAGCGAGGACGATCCTCCTCATGCTCCCATAGCGAGATCGTCCAGGCGATCACCGGGGCCATGCCGTAAGTCTGGCCCAATTCCCCGTTTAGCCCGAAAGCGCTGGAGTGGGGCAGGTCCTGGCGGCGGGTGCGCAACCTGTAACACAGCACCGGCAAACTGCATGGGATCATAGAGAAACGCAAAGAGAATTCGGTTCTCGGCCGGGCCCGCCGGGAGGGCCCGTCAAGGCCGGCCGCAGGCCGCTCGGGAGGCAGCCTTGACGGGCTCGGTCGGTCCAGCGACACAATGGGGCAAGAGGCCGGTGCAGCCGGCCTCTTGGTGGCGCCTCCTGCTGTGTGTGATCGACGGGCGGAGCCCCGGCATCGGTGGGCCCGAGAGTTGTTGCACTGTTGTCTAGACGCGAACTACAGCCAGGTGATTTACTCTGAGGAGCGCCGTCTGAAGGGACACGGGGGCCCGGGGAGAGCGCTAGGGCCATGCGGAAGCAATCCCGAAGAGATCTGCTCGGGGTGACGGGTAAAGCCGTCCAAATCCAGCCGGTAAAAAGGCGTGGAGCCACCAGTTCCCCAGGTGGTGCTGATTCCGATACTCGATGAAGTTCAGAGACGACAGTGTCCCGGGTAGCCGTTCCGAGGTCCCTGGCAGTCCGGCGTGTGGAGGAAGCGACGGGCAACCCTCTCCTTTGGGTTGCCCGTTTTTCGATTCAGGGAGAGGGGTCCAGATATTGGATCTATCTCTAGGAGTCGAAAGGAAATGTCTCACTTGAAATCGGTTCGGAACGCCGACCTCGCCACCGCTTCCGGCACACCGCCTGGCCTACCGCCGTAGGAGACGCCACTGGTGGTGGAGTTAGCATCTGGTATCGATGCGCTCTATCTGTCGGGAAACGCCACCGTCTCCGACTCGCTTCGGGAACAGCTGGCCATAGGCCGAGCGGCTGCAGAACGGGATGTGCCCAGCCCGTCGGACGAATATCGGACTGGCTCGTGCGGCCGTCCTGGGCATGAAGCTGCTTCGTGACGACCAGGACCTCCAAGCGGCGATCCGAAGGACCCTGGCCGCCGGAGCCGGACGGAACCCGGTAGGGCCCGCCGGCGCCGCCGGACAGGACCTGCGGAGACGCTGGGGGCGCTGTCGGACAAGCGGTACAAGCTGCTGGACCCGTACTACCGGGATGGGATTAGCGCTGAACTGTTTTCCGAGGAAGAAGCTCGCCTATGTGCGGCAATCGAGGCGGCACGGATTGAGGCGTCCAATGAGCAGGCCCAGGATCGTCTCCAGAGCGAGCTTGAGGCCCGGTTCGATCAGGTGGCATCGCTCCTGCAGGGTCTCGACATCGAGGCCGTCTGGATGGCGGCCGAGGAGCAAGAACGCCGGGTCTTAGTTGAGGAATTGGTTGAGGCTGTCGGCGTCTTTCCGGACCATCTGGAAGTCACGGTGACGGGCGCTCCGCCTCTAAACGTTCTCTATGGAGAGGTAGGGCTGAAGGAGTCGGGTTTTGTTGGTGTCGGAGGGGGTGGTGTCGGAGGGGGGACGACCACAGAACCCGACTGGAGGCTGATGCCGTTGACCGGGCCCCGATCGTTGAGCCACTCGCTATGCGAGCTGTAGCTGCTGTCGGTTGAGCCACTGCTCGACGAACTCGACCGGGGTGAGCCAGCCGTGCGCCGAGTGGGGCCTGTTCATGTTGTAGTCGATCCTCCAGTCCTCGGTGAGCACCTGAGCCTCGAGCAGCGAGTCGAACTGCTGGCCGTTGAGGTGCTCGTCGCGCATCCGCCCGTTGTAGCTCTCGATCCAGGCGTTCTGCCAAGGGCTCCCCGGGTCGATGAACACCGTGCCGGTGCCGTTGAAGCGGCACCAGTCGGCGACCGCGTAGGCGATGAACTCGGGCCCATGGTCGAAGCGGACGAAGATCGGCGCACCGCGCTGGGCCGCCAGGCGCTCGAGGCAGGCGACGACACCGTCCGCGTCGATGGAGCGCTCGACGTCGGTGGCGAGCGCCTCGCGGGTGAACTCGTCGATGACGTTGAGGACCTTGAGCATCCTCCCGTCGGAGGTCTGGTCGAACTGGAAGTCCAGAGCCCACACCACGTTGGGCCTGATCGGACAGAACGGGCCCATGGCCTTGCCGATGCCCCGCAGCGGCTTCTTGCGCTTGCGATAGGGCACACGCAGGCCTTCTGCGATCCACAGGCGATGGATCCGCTTGGGGTTCACCCTCCATCCGGCCGCCTTGGCGGCCAGCGCCGCCCTCCGCCAGCCCCAGCGGGGACGGCGCCGGGCGAAGTCACGCAGGAAGGCCCGCAGCGCCAGCTCGTCATCTGAGGGCACCGGTGCCTCCAGGCGCTGGGTCGATCTGGGCTGGCCGAGCACCCGACAGGCCCGGCGTTCGCTCACCCCGAACTGCGTGCAGAGGGCCCTGACGGCCCGCCGCCGGCAGTCCGGGGTCAGAAGTTTCCCCGGTTGATCTCCTTCAGCATCGCCTTGTCCAACTCGGCCTCGGCCAGCAGCTTCTTCAACTGCGCGTTCTCCTTGCGCAGTTCTCGCAGCTCCTTGGCATCGTCGGCCTTCATGCCCCCGTACTGATTGCGCCAGCGGTGCCAGGTCGACTCGGTGATTTCGAGGTGACGGACCACCTCATCGACCGTCTTTCCTTCTCCGAGGAGCTTCTCGCCCTCGGCGAGTTTCCTGATCACCTGCTCGGGCGTATGGCGCCGTCTCTTCATCGTCGTGCTGTCCTCCTTCCCCACATCGTGGGGCTCGGACTCGCACAACGGGTGGATCAGTTCACGGGGACCCGGTCACCGTGGTCACGCCCCTAACCGGCATCGAACTCGGGCAGGGGCAACCGACATGGATTCCGTCCAGACCATTAGTCCATTCTCATGGACCACGCCGGTCGTTTGCTCGGTTCGGTTCGAAAAACCGTGGTTGCCAATGGGACTTTGGTCCCTTACAGTCCCTCTTGACGAGGCGTAGCAGAATCGAAGGCCGTCCGTGGTCGGGGGTGGAGCTGATGGGCAGATTCTTTGACGAAAGGGAGGGCTTGTGCGTGCCAGAGGTATGTTCGGAGGCTTTGCCGCAGTAGCCGCAGGAATCTTGCGCTGGGAGGGCTACTACCCATCTTGACAGGATCGGTTGCTCCTGCGTCGGCATTGGTGCCTAATGCGCCCATCCCGGCATGGACGGGAAGAGGGAGTCAAGGCGCCGAAGTCGGACAGCGGTGGCACGGTCCCCATCCTTCTTAAGGTCGCCCCGATCATTGAGGAACACTGGCTGAGTACACCGCCGCCGGCGAAGAACGAGACCAAATATTAGTTGTTGACGGTGATTGTGACGCCCTTGCTCTGACTCTTCCTACCTGCAGAGTCGTAGGCCACGCTCTGCAGCGTGTAGGTCCCGCTGGCGACGCTGGCCGTGTTCCATTTTGCGATCCATCCGTACAATGTCCGACGAGCAACGGCTATGAGTTTGCTGGGTTCGGATCCGCCGGTGAGAAGGAACTCAACCCTGGTCACGTTTAGTAAGTCGCCTGTCGCCACGGCATCAAGCAATTCGGTGCCCGACAACCTGGCGTCGTTCGCCGGCGTGCGAATGTTCGTGCTTAGGTCGGAAACTGGGAAGACTTGGTGGCTCGGCGGGCCGTGCCAGTCCATCCACAGTGAGAACTGGCCGGCAGAGAGCTTCGGAGGGCCGAGCGCATCGTTGAACAGCTCCATCACAGACCCGCTTCCGCCAGCTGAGCGATCCACGATGACTAATCGAACGTCACTTTTGGACAGCGCGGTCCGGGTGGTGGTGACCAGCTCGGGGCTGACTGGCAACGACGGTCCGTAGATCGGAAAGAAGAAACTGGTGGCAAAGTCTTGGCCGGCAAGGAACCGCTGCAGGTTGGGGGGGTTCATCACGCTCGGGAAGAGACTCGGGCCGCCGCTGGCGTCTGGGTGATACGCGTAGCCCCCGAGCAGGCGAAATCCAAAGCCGTCTTCGGCCTGCCAGAGCATCGGCTGCAATGAGAACGCCGTGAGGTACGGGTAGGTGATGGTCACAGGGTCTCCTGCTGGAACAGCTCGGCGAATATTTGCAGGAAGCGAGACTGCCGACGGTGAGGAATTCGGCCACTGGGGTAGTTGGGTGGCCACCAGTACCGCCAACGTTATTCCCGCGAAGACTTGCCCTCGTCTGGTGGAGCCACCGTGCCGATGGCCCGGCGCCGGTGCCCGGTGCATATCATCCAGCCCGAACGCAATCACGGCGGCAAGGCAGGCTCCTGTTTCGAAGCTGATCCGGCCCGGCAGAATGTTGTTGAGCACGGGGAGGTGGTCCAGTAACAAGAAGGGAAGTGGGATGCGGGTCAACCGCCCGTCAACGGCCAGATAGGGTCCAAGTGAAAGGAGCGCTGCACTAAGCAAGAGCACCACCGCCAGCTGCATACGAGGGCTACGACGCGAGTACCACACGAGGATTCCGGTCACGATCAGGAGCGGGACACCGATGTAGCCGCCGGCCTCATCCACTGTGTTGCCGGCCAGGTGACTCCCGCCGGCCAGGCGACTCCCGAGAGACCGCATCCCGAGTGGAACCCTCTGAAAAGGTCCCGGAACCACGAAACTAAGCAAGTCGTTGTGGTCGGGGTTCGCTATGGGCGTTGTGGGTCCCGTGAAATGCTGAGGCCCGGCGATCAGGAACCAGACCGGATAGGCGAGCAGCACGGCCGTCACTCCCAGAGCGATTCCAGTTGGGCGCGACATCTGCCGCAAGCTCGCCGAATCGCGGATGGCGACGCATGCAATAGCGGCAATGATGAAGATGACAACAACCGTGCACACTTCTGGAGAGATGAGATATTGGGCCGCGACGAGGAGACCAAGCTGGATCCCGAGCCGTCGAGGCGGTCCCCGGCGCTGCAGGATGGAAGCGACCGTGAACGCGATGAACGGCGGCAGCGGTACGAACAGCCGATCGACATGGGCGAGACTTTCAGCCACCATGTATGGCGAGAAGCCATAGATCAGTCCACCCAGTGCGGCTGCAGGACCCCATACGCGCCACTTGCGCAACACCACGAACGCGGCGGTCGCCGACGCCGGCATGGCCAGCACCATCAGCAGGTTCGCACCGACCACCGGGCCCAACGTCAGGGTGAAAGGAGCGGCGACCAACCCGAGAAGGGGACTCTCAGTATTCTGGGCCAGGTTCACCCCAGTCGGCACAAACATGGCGTTGCTGAAGAACGGATTGAGGCCGTGGACGAGCGCATGGGGTACCCAGCCGAGAAACCATACGGATTGCGTATAGTCCCCATGGACTCCGAAAAGATGTTGCGCAAAATCCCAGGGCAATACCGGCCAGAATGCAGCGAGGCCAATCGACAAGTACCCGAGGGTCACGGCGATCGAGGGCGACACCTTTCGAAGCGCGGAACGTAGAGTTGGGTACTGATTGGCTGGCCGAGGCGCGGTTACAAACTTCGCTCATGTAACGATCCGTTTTATCAAACCTTTGACGCTCCGCAGAAAGCGGCCCGTACCGACGCACCTCCGCAAACCAGCAGTTTGACCAGCATTTCCGCATGCGGACACTTATGGCCCAACTCGACGCCTGGACGCTGACCACACGTCTTCGTGCTTTCTGAGAGGAGACTCGAAGGTCGCTTGGAGATTAAACCCACTTGGGTTTGACGGGGTCTCGGTGATTTGGTTCTCTCATGCCACATCGGGCTGAGACCCGCGAAGATAGGCGAATTCGAGCGGTGGTCGCAACACCTCAATGATGGAGGTGTCACGAGATGGGAATTGGCAGGCAGCAGAGCGCGACGTGGGCTGTGCGGGGCAAGATCTACTCGCCGGGGCGGCCACCGGTCTGGCAGCGCGATCAGGTGCAGCGGTTCTGGGTCGGGATCGCCAAGGGGCTCTCGAGTGAGGAGGCGGCACTGTCGGTGGGGGTGTCATCCCCCGTTGGGAGTAGGTGGTTCCGTGAGGCTGGCGGGATGCGCCCCGTCGTGGCCCCGTTATCTGGCCGTTACTTGTCCTTCGCTGAGCGCGAGGAGATCGCCATCCTCAAGGCGAAAGACTGCGGTGTGCGCGAGATCGCCCGACAGACAAACCGTTCACCGTCGACGATCAGCCGAGAGCTGCGCCGCAATGCCGCCACGCGGGCGGGGTCGTCGGGATATCGAGCCATCAATGCTCAATGGCACGCTGATCGCCGGGCAAAGAGAGCAAAGGTGGCCAAGCTGGCTGCCAACGAGAAGCTGCGCGACTACGTGCAGGACCGGCTTTCGGGGCTGATTACCCGACCGGACGGGACCGAGGTTTCCGGTCCGACGGTCCGCTTCATCGGCCGCCGGCACGGCCGCCGCCAGGACCGCCGATGGGCGAAGGCGTGGAGCCCCGAGCAGATCTCGAACCGGTTGCGGGTGGATTTCGCCAATGATGAGTCCATGCGGATCTCGCATGAGGCGATCTACCAGGCGCTCTACGTCCAGGGCCGAGGTGCACTCAAGCGTGAGCTCGTCGCCTGCCTGCGGACGGGTCGAGCCCTACGTGTGCCACGGGCTCGCACGCGTGGACGAGGGAAGAAGTTCGTCACCCCCGAGATCATGATCAGCGAACGACCGGCCGAAGCCGAGGATCGTGCCGTTCCTGGCCACTGGGAGGGTGACCTGATCATGGGTTTGAACCGATCGGCAATCGGCACCCTCGTCGAGCGCACCACCCGGTTCACGATGTTGCTGCGCCTTCCCCCAATGGAGGGCCACGGCATCGAACCCCACGTCAAGAACGGACCTCCGCTTGCCGGTCACGGGGCAGAGGCAGTTCGCGACGCCATCGCCGAGCAGATCATGACATTGCCCGAGCAACTGCGCCGATCGCTCACGTGGGACCAAGGCGCAGAAATGGCTCAGCACGCGCAGCTGCGCATCGACACCGGGCTGGCCATCTATTTCTGCGATCCCCAAAGCCCTTGGCAGCGCGGAACAAACGAGAACACCAAGGGACTGCTACGCCAGTATTTCCCGAAGGGCACCGAGCTATCCCGTCACTCCAGTGAAGACCTGGACGCCGTCGCGCTCGCGCTCAACACAAGGCCTCGCAAGACCCTCGGTTGGAAGACGCCATCCGAAGCCCTCGACGAGCTTCTAAGCTCTGCCCGACAGACACGTGTTGCGACGACTCCTTGAGCCTGAGTAGTGCCCCAGTCGTGGTGTGGGGCAGTCAGGGCGGCGGGTGCGCTCCCTGTAACACAGCACCCGAGTAGTGGAGTTGGCATCTGGCATCGATGCGCTCTATCTGTCAGGAAACGCCACCGTCTCCGACTCACTTCGAGAACAGCTGGCCGAAGGCCGAGCGGCTGCAGAACAGGCTGGTGAACCGCAGCCCTTCGATTTCGGCAATGGCACTCTCTGTGAGATCGCCCATCATGGTTGGGGCCGGTACCGGTATCGCCTATCCCATCCGCATGGCCTGATCGGCATCAACCCGGACAGCCTCATGCCTCCGATCCGGATTCAGCCACGAGCCGAATTCCTCCATGGCGTCGGGCCTCTTGAAGCAGCCCGTTGGTTCGAAGATGTCATCGAGTGGCGGATGGGTCGGGTAGCGCTTTCCGTCAATCGGTGGACCTCTTCGGTGATTTCCAAGGCTGGGACTTCAGCGCTGATGACCGGGGACGCTTTGTCTGCCGTGCGAAAGCTCGCACCACCTACGAGGACGATGGGCGTTGGACGGGTTTCTCGTTCGGACTGCGGAGGTCTCGCACCGTCACGGCACGTATATACGACAAGACCGAGCAACTGAAGCTGAGCCGTGCTGGCTACTGGGAGGACATCTGGGGGCCCTCTTACGACCGTGAGAAGCGAGTCGTGCGGGTCGGGTTCGAGATGGCACGTGGCTGTCTCAGTGACTTCTCCTTGTCCGAGCCAGAAGATGTCGTGTCCGCCGCCGGAGCTCTCTGGCTGCATCTGACAACCAACTGGCTGAGTTACAGAACCCTGAGTGGCGATTCCACGAGGTCACGGTGGCCCGTAGCACCCGAGTGGGAACGAGTGCAGCGTGCGTACGTTGCCAGCAATTCCCACGGTCTCGAACGAATGGTTGCCGGGCGCCGCCGGGCGACGCTGCAGGGCATTGCTCCGGGTCTCGTGGGCTATCTGGCGTCCTACGCAGCTTTGGTCGGCACCGAGGACGTTGACGATACGTGCGAGACCATCCCCTCGTTGCTCCACCGATATGCCGGGTGGAGTGGACGTGAGTTTGCGGACCGTGTTGCCGAAAAGGCGAAGGGTCTCTAGGGCGATGAGGGGAGAACCAGATTTGGACCGGGTCGCCGCAGTGTTGATCCGTGTGGCGATGCGACTGCTAGGGCAAGATGACGATTCAACAGGAGGCGGGCTCAGTGCTGACGTTGGCATACTGCCGGGTATCGACCGAGGAACAGGCCGCCGAAGGGTTCTCGATCGAGGGCAGGCGGACAAGCTCCGCAGGTATTCGGGCTTACGTGATCTAGGAGACGTCACCGTCGTCAGCGATCCTGGCCTGTCTGGAAAAGACATGAAGAGGCCCGGTCTCCAGCAACTGCTTGCCGCCGTCGAGGCGGGCCACGTTTCGCACGTGTTGGTGTGGCGTCTCGATCGGTTGTCGAGAAACCTGGGCGACCTCATCACCTCCTGGCGGATCTCTTGGGTGAGCACGGGGTTGCCCTGCACTCGCTTCAAGAGAACTTGGATCTCTCCTCGGCGTCGGGTCGGATGTTCTACAACATCCTCGGAACGTTCGCTCAGTTTTTTCGGGAGCAACTGGCGGAGAACGTGAGGATGGGAAACGACAGGGCTGTCAAGGAAGGCAAATGGATCAACCGCCCCAAGACGGGGTACGACCTCATTGAGGGCGAACTGATGCCCAATGACGATGCGCCTCGGGTCAGAGAAGTTTTCCGGCTCCGAGCACATGGTAAGAGTTACCGGGAAATTGAGGATGCCACCGGGATTAAGTACTCCACCGTGCGGGCCATTCTTGGCTCAAGAATCTATTTGGGTGAGATTCTCCACAACGGGCAGTGGTCGGAGGGTCGTCACGAGCCAATCGTGAACGAGGACGAATGGCGAGCTGCGACGCGAGGATTCGTACCTGGTCGGCGCCGAGGTAAGGACCTCTTGTCGGGCCGGGTTCTCTGCGGACTCTGCGGGCGGCGTATGGCGCTCGACCAGAATGGGGCGGGGCGGGTTCTGTACCGGTGCCGACATCGCAGTCAGGGGTGTGCCCAGCCCGCTCGGACGAATATCGGACTGGCTCGTGCGGCCGTCCTGGGCATGAAGCTGCTGCGTGACGACCAGGACCTCCAAGCGGCGATCCGAAGGACCCTGGCCGCCGGAGGCCGGACGGAGCCCGGTAGGGCCCGCCGGCGCCGCCGCACAGGACCTGCGGAGACGCTGGAGGCGCTGTCGGACAAGCGGCACAAGCTGCTGGACCTCTACTGCCGGGATGGGATTAGCGCTGAACTGTTTTCCGAGGAAGAGGCTCGCCTATGTGCGGCAATCGAGGCGGCACGGATCGAGGCGTCCAATGAGCAGGCCCAGGATCGCATCCAGAGCGAGCTTGAGGCACGGTTCGATGAGGTGGCGTCGCTTCTGCAAGCTCTCGATATCCAGGCCGTATGGTCGGCCGCCGAGGAGCACGAGCGACGGGTCCTGATCGAGGAACTCGTGGAGGCTGTCGGGGTCTTCCCAGACCACTTGGAGGTTACGGTGATAGGCGCTCCCCCACTCAACGTCCGCTACGGAGAGGTAGGACTGAAGGAGTCGGGTTTTGTTGGTGTCGGAGGGGGGACTTGAACCCCCACGCCCTTGCGGGCACCAGCCCCTCAAGCTGGCGCGTCTGCCTATTCCGCCACTCCGACTGGCGTGCATTTTGGAACGCAGCGTCCGGAGATCGTAGCGCGTCACCGTGGGCCGTCTTCCGGGCCCGCGGGCCCGCACCGAGCCCGACGGGAGCCGGATCAGGCCCAGCCCACACTCCGCTATTGCCCCGGGAGCGACGGCGTCGTGTTGTTGGTCGACTCCGGTGCCCGGACCGCCCACAGCTGCGCGAACCACAGGAGGCTCGTGCTCTGGGGCATCGCCGTGACGCCGCCGATCGTCCGGCTCCAGACAAGGACGGCCGGTTCGGCGAACAGAGGCAGCGAGACCATCTCGTCCCACAGCAGTGTGTCCGCCTTGGTGTAGTAGCCCGCCGCCGTGTCCGGGTTGAGCTGCTGCGACGCCGTGTCCACCAGCTGGTCGAACTGGCTGCTTGAGAAGCCTGTCCAGTCCTGTGAGCCGTTCTTCCCCGCCGGCCCCAGCGACGTCGTGTACCACGACAGTGCCTGGCTCATGTACGGCGTGAAGGTCACCGGCAGCACCGCCAGGTCGGCGAATCCCGCCGCCAGGACCTGGCCTGTCTTGGCTGCGCCAACCACCGGCAGCAGCGTCGTGTCCAGTCCCGCCGCTGCCAGCTCGGCCCGGATCGTCGGGGCCGCCGACGTGGCCCAGGGGTCGCTGGAGTCGTAGACCATGTGCAGCGCGAAGGGCGCGCCGAAGGCCGAGTGGTAGTAGGGGTCGCCGGGCGTGCGCTCCAGGCCCGACATCGCGATGAACGAGGCCGCCTGCGTCGGCACCGGTGTCACCGGGAAGTTCACGCTGCCGCCCGCGCCGACGACGGTGGTTGACGTCGACGACGTCGGCGCCGGGATCGTCGTCGTCGCTGCGCCCGTCGGGACGGGCTTGTAGTTCGGCTGGCCCTGCACGGTGAGATGGCTGTTGCCCGGTGCGATCCCCGGGACCGCCCAACTCACCTGCTGGTTGACCAGGTCCTGACGATTGATGGTCAAGGCGATCGCCACGCGGAGGTCGGGCGAGAGAACCGACTCGGGCGAGCTCGCCATGTCGAGCTGCAGCAGGGTCGCCGACGGGTCGACCTCGCTCTGTGCCCCCGGGAGTCCCGTCATCTGGGTCAGGAACGGTTGCGTCACCGTGGTGGGCTGCGCCACCTGGACGTAGCCCGAGGCCATCCATTGGGCCAGCTGCGCCGTCGACGAGGCGATGTGGATGACGATGGACCGGGCGTTGGCGGGCGTCTCCCACCACTTGGGGTTCTGCACCAGCGTGATCGTCTGGGGTGCCACCGCGCTGATCTTGAACGGCCCGCCCGACAGGTCGATGGCCGGGTCCACGCTGGAACACGTGGGATTCCACCCCACCTTCTCCATCACGTGGGCCGGCACCAGGTTGGCGAAGAGCATCTGCCAGTCGGCAAATGTGGTCTTGAACTTCACCGTGACCGTGTGGCCCCCGTTGGACCCCGTCACCGAGGCGATGTCCCGGTACCCGGCGATGCTCGACACCTCGTCGGCCGGCACGCTCGGGTCGCCGCGCTGTTGCTCCCAGGCGTACTTGAAGTCGGCCGCGGAGATGGGCACGCCGTCGGACCACACCGCCTTGGGGTTCAAGGTGTAGACGATGGTCTGGGGATTGATGCTGATCGGCTCGGCGGACTCGATCAGCTCCGAGTTGGGCGTGGGTGTCCCGTCGGCGCTCACCACGTTCGGGACGAAGGGGCTGGGCAACACCCCGGCCAGCACGGTCTGCGTGCCCGGCGTGTCACCCGACGGCGTGTTGGGGTTGCACCCGGTCGGGGCCTGCGTCATGCCGTACGAGATCGTCCCGCCCGCCACGCCGACGTAGGTGACGGTGGTCCCGCCGCCTCCGCCGCCGTTCCCGCAGGCGGATGCCAACAGGGCCAGCAGTGTGATCGTCCCGACCAGCCACCGCCAGCGCCGGGGGCGTCGGCCCCGGCCCGTCACTGCAGCCGGAGGTCCAAGGTGATGGTCGTCAGGGCGAAGATGATGGCCACGGTGACCGTGATGCGGTCCAGATTGCGCTCCACCACCGTCGAGCCCTGCGCCGCCGCTCCGACACTGCCACCGAACATGTCGGAGAGCCCGCCGCCCTTCCCGCTGTGCATCAGGATCAGGAAGATGAGTCCGAGCGCGGCAAGTGCCTCAATGACGATGTACACCCAGGTGACTGTGTCCAAGGTTGCCAGCACGGGGAGCCTCCAACTCGGGGCCGAACACCCCTGTTCGGCCTAGGAACGGTAGCAGGCAGCCGTAGCCCGAATGATGTCAGTGAAGGCAGCCGCCTCCAGGCTGGCACCCCCGACCAGCAGGCCGTCCACGTCGGGTTCGGCCATCAGGTCGGCCGCGTTCTCGGCGTTCACCGACCCCCCGTACTGGAGCCGGACACCCGCCGCCGCCTCGTCTCCCCCCACCTTGGCCACCAGGGAGCGGATGAAGACACAGGCGTCCTCGGCGTCCACGGCGGTCGCCGCCTTGCCCGTACCGATGGCCCAGATGGGCTCGTACGCCAGCACCAGGCCTCCCACGACGTCCGGCGACAGTCCCGAGAGGGCGGCCAGCACCTGCTCCTCCAGGACGCCCTCCGTGTGCCCCCGGTCGCGCTGCTCCTCGGACTCCCCCACGCAGAGCACCGGTGTCATGCCGTTGCGCAGGACCGCCCGCAGCGTTGCCGCCACGGTGGCGTCGTCCATGCCGAAGAGCGTGCGCCGCTCCGAGTGCCCGACGATCACGTAGGTCGTCCCCAGGCGGGCCAGGAAGCGCGGGCTCACCTCGCCCGTGCGAGCTCCCGCGTCCTCGTCCGAGCAGTGCTGCGCGCCGAGTGCGAGCGGGATGTGCTCCTTCTCCACCAGCGTCTGCACCGTACGCAGATCGGTGAAGGGCGGGTGCACCGACACGTCGACACGGGCCACGTCGTCCGGTTTGAGGCGCAGGCCGAGATCGCGCACGGTGTGCAGCGCCTCGATGTGGTCGTGGTGCATCTTCCAGTTCCCGCTCACCAGCGGGCGGCGCGCGCTCACCCCTGCGGCGCGTTGGGGGCCCGGCGCAGGGCGTCGATCCCCGGCAGGTGGCCCTCCCGCTCAATGAATGACAGCGAGGCGCCACCACCGGTCGACAGGTAGCCGATCCGGTCGCACAGACCCAGGTCCTCCAGCGCGCTGGCGCTGTCCCCTCCGCCCACCACCGAGAAGCCGGGACAGTTCGCCACCGCCTCGGCCACGATCCGGGTGCCCCCGGCGAAACGCGGGTCCTCGAAGGCGCCCAACGGCCCGTTCCACAACACGGTGCCCGCACCGGCGACGACCTCGGCGAACGCCGCCGCCGAATCCGGGCCGATGTCCAGTCCCGTCCACCCGTCGGGCAGGTCGCCCTCAATCACCTTGACGCTCCCCCGTGGCCCGTGGCCCTGCGACGGCGGCCCGAACGTGCCTCCGGGCTCCAGGGCGCGGGTGTCGGTCGGGAGCAGGATGTCCGCCCCGGACTCCAGGAGGGCCCGGCAGTCCGGCAGGTGTGACTCGTCCAGCAGCGAGCTGCCGACGTGCTGCCCCCGGGCGGCCAGGAACGTGTAGGCCATGCCGCCACCGACGACCAGCGTGTCCACCTTGGTGGCCAGCACCTTGAGCACCTCGAGCTTGTCCGCCACCTTGGCGCCCCCGACGACCGCCACGAAGGGTCGGGCCGGCTGCTCCAGGATCCCGCCCAGCACCTCGATCTCCTTGGCGAAGCGCAGTCCTGCCGCGCTCGGGAGGAACTGCGGCGGCCCCACAATGGACGCGTGGGTCCGGTGGGCGGCGCCGAAGGCCTCGTCCACGTAGGCGTCGAAGCCGGCGATCAGCCGCTGCACGAACGCGGGGTCGTTCGCCTTCTCCCCCGGCTCGAAGCGCAGGTTCTCCGTGAGCTCCACGCCGGGACACAAGGCCTGCAGCCGCTCGCGCACCGGGTCCATCTCCCAGCGGGGGTCGGGCGCGCCGCCCGGCCGGCCGAGATGCGAGCAGGCCACCACCTCCGCCCCCTCGTCCTGCAGCCAGTGCAGGGTGGGCAGGGCGGCGGCGATCCGGAAGTCGTCCGCCACGGTGGCGCGGCCCCGTACCCCGATGTGCAGGGGAACGTTGAAGTCGACCCGCACCAGCACCCGCTTCCCGTCGACCGGAGGGAGATCCCCCAGGAGCGGGATGCCGCGGAGGGGGTCCATAGGGTCAGCCCCCTACCAGGACGGTCAGGTCGACCAGCCGGTTGGAGTAACCCCACTCGTTGTCGTACCAGCCGAACGTCTTGACCAGCGACAGCTCGTCGTTGATGGGCATCACCATGGTGAGCCCGCTGTCGAAGGTGCACGAGGCGGGCGAGCCGACGATGTCGCTCGAGACGATGGGGTCATCGGTGTACTCGAGCACCCTGTCGAGCGGCGGCTTGGCCGCCGCTTCGGCGAAGGCGGCGTTGACGTCGGCCACCGACGGGTTGCCCTGCACCACCGCGGTGAAGTCGGTGATGGAGCCCGCCGGCAGCGGCACCCGCAGCGAGGCGCCGTCGAGACGGCCCTTCATGGCCGCCATCACCAGGCCGGTGGACCGGGCGGCCCCGGTCGAGGTGGGCACGATGTTGATCGCGCCGGCCCGCGCCCGGCGCAGGTCCTTGTGAGTGAGGTCGAGCAGGTTCTGGTCGTTGGTGTACGCGTGCACCGTCGTCATCAGCCCGCTGACGATGTCGAACCCGTCGTCGATCACCTTGACCATGGGAACGAAACAGTTTGTCGTGCACGATGCGTTCGAGACGACGATGTCCTTCTCGGGGTCGTAGTCGTGGTCGTTGACGCCGATCACGAAGGTGGCGTCGGAGTCGCCCGACGGGGCCGAGATGATGACCCGCTTCACCGATCCGCCCAGATGCCCGGCGGCGTCGGCCCGGCTGGTGAAGATCCCGGTGGACTCGATCACCAGGTCGGCCCCGAGCTTGTCCCAGGGCAGCTGCTCGGGCTCCCGCTGGGCCATGACGCGAATGTGCTGCTCCCCCACCAGCAGGTCGCTGCCCTCGACGTCGACCGGGACCGGGAGCCGGCCGTGGGTCGAGTCGTAGCGCAGGAGGTGCGCCAGGGTCTCGGGTGACGTCAGGTCGTTGACCCCCACGACCTCCACGTCGGCCCCCGTGGCCAGGATGGCCCGCAGGAAATTGCGCCCGATGCGCCCAAAGCCATTGATACCGACCCGCACCGTCATGTCGTCCCTATCCTTCCGCCGTCCCGCCTATGCCAGCAGATTCGACAGTGCCTGCGCCAGTTTGGCCGGACTGTGGACCAGGACATTCTCGCCCGTCAGGCGTGCGTCGTGCACCGCAACGTCCGTCGGACCGATGCCCATACCCTGGATGCTGTCACACAGAACCACGTCAACCGCGACATTGTGCCTGGCCAGGGCCGTGACATGGTCCGTGACGTCGAATCCCTCGGTCTCGGGGATCTCCGGACGCAGGTTGCAGACGTAGACGACCTGGCCCTTGGAGGAGGCCACCGCCTCGGCGATGCCGCCCACCGCCACGGCGGCCAACACGCTGGTGAACAGGGATCCCGGCCCGACGACGATCTGGTCCGCTTCGGCGATCCGCTCCACCGCCAGCGGCGGCGGCTGGGCGTCCCCGGGCACCAGCGACACCCGCTGGATGTCGGCCGTCCCCTTCACCGCCACCTGCCCGGCCACCGTCCCGTGATCCGACTCGGCCTTGAGCACGACCCGCTCCGAGGTGGCGGGCAGCACGTCCCCGCGGGCCGCCAGCAGCTGGGCCGCCTCGGCCACGCCGAGGACGAGGTCGCCCGTGGCGTCGATCAGCCCCGCCAGGATCAGGTTGCCCAGCGCATGGCCGGCCAGCTCCCCCTCGTCGTAGCGGCGCTCGAAGGCGTGCGCCAGCGCGGAGTCCTCGTCGGCCAGGGCGACGAGGCACTTGCGGATGTCACCCAGGGCCACGACGTTGAGCAGCTCGCGCAGGCGGCCGCTGCTGCCGCCGTCGTCGGCCACCGAGACCACCCCCGTCAGGGTGCCGGCGTAGCGCCGCGCCGCCTTCAGCGTGACGGCGGTGCCGTGCCCGCCGCCGATCGCCACCACCGAGGGCCGACCGCCGCTGCTCATCGGTCGATGTCCCGGTGGAAGACCGACACGGGACCACCGTGCTTGCTCAGCCGCGTCGCCAGCTCCTGGGCCAGTGTCACCGAGCGGTGGCGCCCGCCCGTGCAGCCCATGGCGATGGTCAGGTACGACTTCCCTTCCCGGGCAAAGGCCGGGAGGATGCTCGTCAGCAGCTCGTCCACCTTCTCCAGGAACGCCTGGGATTCGGGCTGGCGCAGGACGTAGGCGCGCACGGGCTCGTCCAGCCCGCTGAACGGCCGCAATTCCTCGACCCAGAACGGATTGGGCAAGAAGCGGCAGTCGAAGACCACGTCCACGTCGAGGGGGATGCCGTGCTTGTAGCCGAACGAGACCACCGATGTCTGCATGTGCGCGGCCTCGTCGTCGCCGAACGCCTCCAGAATGCGCTGGCGGAGCTGGTTCGAGTTCAGCTCGCCCGTGTCGACGAGGAGGTCGGCGCGCTCGCGCACTGGCCCCAGCAGCCTGCGCTCGTCGGCGATCGACTCCTCCACCCCACGCGCCGCCAGGGGGTGACGCCGCCGCGTGCCCTCGTAGCGCCGCACCAGGACGTCGTCGGGCGCGTCGAGGAAGACGACCCGCACCCGCTTCCTGGTGGCCCGCAGCTCGTCGAGCACGTCGGGCAGGTCGTCGAAGTACTCCGGGCCCGTGTTGCTCCCGCCGCGACCGATCACCAGGGCCACCCGCTCGATGCCGGACCCCGGGCGGTCCACCATCTCGACCATCTTCATGATGAGGCCGGCCGGCAGGTTGTCGATGACGAACCAGCCCACGTCCTCGAGGGCCGCCGCCGCCGTCGAACGGCCGGCGCCGGACATCCCCGTGACCACCACGAACTCGCTCATCGCCCTCCAGCCTTGTGCCCCACAGCATTGTGCAGGGCCTCGTAGACGGCGAGTCCGACCTTGTCGGGCAGCCAGGAGCGGGACAGCAATTCCTCGAGCGAGGCCGCCCGGACGGCGTTCACCCCGCCCATCTCCTTGACCAGTCGGGCCTTGCGGGCCGGCCCCAGGCCCGGGATGTCGTCGAGCACGCTGCGCGTCATCCGCTTGCCGCGCCGTTCCCGGTGGAAGGTGATGGCGAAGCGGTGGGCCTCGTCGCGCAACCGTTGCAGCAGGTAGAGGGCGTCGGAGCCCCGACGGAGGCGCACCGGGAGGGGCGACCCGGGACGGTAGACCTCCTCGAACTGCTTGGCCAGCGAGGCCAGCTCCACCTCGTCCTGGAGTCCGAGCTCGCGCACGACGCGCTCGGCCACCCCCAGCTGCCCCTTGCCGCCGTCGACCACAATCAGGTTGGGCCGGTAGGCAAAGCGGCGGGGCCGCCGGTCCGCCGGTGACTCGGGTGGCTGCGTCAGGGCCGTGAGGCGCCGGGTCAGGACCTCTTCCATGGCTGCGTAGTCGTCGTTGCCGGGAACGGACTTGACCTTGAAGCGCCGGTAGTCCGACCGCTTGGCCAGGCCGTCCTCGAAGACGACCATGGAGCCCACGTAGTCGGTTCCCTGCAGGTGGCTCATGTCGTAACACTCAATGCGCAGAGGCGCCTCGCGCAGCGACAGCGCCGACTGCAGCTCGGTCAGCGCCTTCGACCGCGCGTTGTGGTCGGCGGCCCGCCGCAGGCGGTGCCGGGCCAGGTCCTCGCCGGCCGACCGCGTCACGGTCTCCTGCAGGGCGCGCTTGGCGCCACGCTGCGGGACGGCGATCTCGACGGGTCCACCCCGGATGGCGTGCAACCAGCTCTGCAGCAACTCGCGGTCGGCGGGCTCCTCCGGCACCAGCAGCCGGCGGGGCACCTCGGCACCGTCGGCCCCGTAGACCTGCGAGACGACGCGCGCCATGAACTCGGGTCCCGAGAGGTCCTCCACCTTCTCGGCCACGAAGCCCCGGTGTCCCACCACGCGACCCCGGCGCACCCGGAAGATCTGGACCGACGCCTCCAGCGGGTCCTCGGCCAACCCCACGACGTCGAAGTCCTCGGCCCTGTCCGAGACCATCTGCTGGGACTCGGCGGCCTTGTGGACGGCGACGATCCGGTCGCGCAGGCGGGCGGCCCGCTCGAACTGCAGCTCCTCGCTGGCCTCGAGCATCTCCGCTTCGAGGCGGGCCAGCACCGGTTCGGTGTCGCCGGAGAGGAATCCCATGAGATCGTTCACGTAGCCGTCGTAGGCCGCGTGGTCCACCGCACCGACGCACGGGCCCGAGCAGCGGTCGATGTCGTAGAGCAGGCAGGGCCGCCCCAGGCGTTCGTGACGGGTGAACTTGGTGTCCGAGCACGTGCGGACGGGGAAGCTGCGGACGAGCAGGTCGAGCGTGGAGCGGATGGCACCGGCGTTGCCGTAGGGGCCGAAGTAGCGCACGCCCTTGCGCTTGCGCCCGCGCACCACGGCCGGGCGTGGCCATTCCTCGTTGAGCGTGACCGCGAGCCAGGGATAGCTCTTGTCGTCCTTCAGGCGGACGTTGTAACGGGGCAGGTGGGCCTGAATCAGCGAGTGCTCCAGAATCAGGGCGTCGACCTCGCTCTCGACCACCACCCACTCGACGTGGTCGGCCTGGGCCACCATCTGCGCGGTCCGGGGCATGAGCTTGGCGGAGTCCTGCCAGTAGTTGGGCAGGCGGTGGCGCAGCGACTTGGCCTTCCCCACGTAGAGGACCCTGCCCTCGGCGTCATAGAACAGGTAGGAGCCCGGGGCGTCCGGGATGGAGCCGGTAGGCGGCCGATACTGCATGAGGTCCACTCTCGCGCAGCCGCTGGTGGGTGGCGGTACACTGGCTCTGCCGGCCTGGAATCCGGCATACAACCTCGCATCGAGGCCGACATACCCGCGGATGGGCGACCAGGCTGTCCCCGCCGGCCATATCGATGCACTCCCGACAAGGGGGCAAACCACATGCTCAGGCTCCAGACGCCACTTCCGGGGCGCTACACGTCCGCAACCGACGACGACCTGGCAGACATGATCGGTGCCGCCAAGGCCGCGCTCGGTTCCCGGCTGTTCATCCTTGGTCACCACTACCAGCGCGACGAGGTCATGCGCTGGGCCGACGCCCGGGGGGACTCGTTCGGGCTCTCCCGCCTGGCCGCCGGCCAGGCGGAGGCCGAGTTCATCGTCTTCTGCGGCGTCCACTTCATGGCGGAGTCGGCCGATGTCCTCACCGGCGACCACCAGAAGGTGCTCCTCCCCGACTTGAATGCCGGCTGCTCCATGGCGGACATGGCGGACATCGACCAGGTGGAGGAGGCCTGGGACGAGCTCGCCCGGGTGGTCGACGTGGATCGACTGATCCCGGTCACCTACATGAACTCGGCCGCCGCCCTGAAGGCCTTCGTCGGCCGCCACGGTGGCGCCGTCTGCACCTCGTCCAATGCCCGCGCCGTGCTGACCTGGGCCCTGGATCGCGGTGACCGGGTCCTCTTCTTCCCCGACCAGCACCTCGGACGGAACACCGGCTTCGAGCTCGGCTACGGCGCGGACGACATGCGGGTGTGGAATCCCCGCCTCGCCCTGGGTGGTTGCAGCGACCGGGAGGTGAAGGAGTCGACGCTCCTGCTGTGGAAGGGACACTGCTCGGTGCACCAGCGCTTCCGCCCCGCGCACGTCAAGGCCTTCCGCGACGAGTACCCCGAGGGGATCGTGATGGTCCACCCCGAGTGCGCACACGAGGTGGTGGAGCTGGGCGACGTCACGGGCTCGACCGATGCGATCATCCGGGCCGTGGCTGCCGCCCCGGCTGGCTCGGTCATCGGCGTCGCCACCGAGATCCACTTGGTGAACCGTCTCAACAACGAGTCACCTGACAAGACCGTCGTCTGCCTCGACCCGCTGGTCTGCCCGTGCTCCACCATGTCGCGCATCGATCCCCAGCACCTGGCCTGGATACTCGAAGGACTGGTGGACGGCGAGGTGCGGAACCGCATCGTCGTCGACGCCGAGACCACGCAGTGGGCGAAGGTCGCACTCGAGCGGATGCTGGCTATCACCTGAACTGGCGCGCGAGGCGCCCCGGTAGGGTCGCCACCATCCGGTGCAACGCCGACAGGAGGCCCTTGCCGTGAGCGACTATCCCGCCCCACCCGTACCGGTCAACCACGTGCAGCCGGTGCCGCGCCGGATTCGAGCCTTCCTGGCCGGCCAGCCGGTCGTCGACACGACCGAAGCACGCTATGTATGGGAAAACACGTCCTACCCGCAGTTCTACATCCCGCTTGGTGACGTCGACGCCGACGCGCTCGTCGACGAGCAAACGGCCATAGAGACCTCACGGGGTGACGCCCAGCGCTACGGCGTGCGGGTCGGCGATGTCGACCGGCCCAACGCGGCAAGTGTCCTCACGGCCGCCAAGGTCGAGGGACTGGACAACACCGTCCGTTTCTCCTGGTCTGCGTTTGACGCGTGGTTCGAGGAGGACGAGCAGGTCTTCGTCCACCCGCGCAATCCCTACACCCGCGTCGATTCCCTGCGGTCGAGCCGGCACCTGCGGGTCGAATCCAAGGGCGTCGTCCTGGCCGAGACCTCGTCGCCCGTTCTGTGTTTCGAGACCGGTCTACCGACTCGGTATTACATCAATCGGACCGACGTCGACTTCACGCGCTTGGTGCCGTCCGATACCCAGACCGCGTGTCCGTACAAGGGGACCACGAGCGGCTATTGGTCGGCCAACGTCGAGCTCCGAATCCATCCTGACATCGCCTGGACCTACGACTTCCCCACCCGCGAGCTCCAGCCCATTGCCGGGCTGATCGCCTTCTACAACGAGAAGATCGATCTGTTTCTCGATGGCGTGGCGCTCGAGCGGCCACGAACCCATTTGTCGTGACCTTGCCGCCAGGCGCGGCTGCGGCCAGCTGGGGGCCGGTACGCCGGGATGGCTGAGGCGAGAGATCTCACGTACCGGCTGGTCGTCGCAGACCTGCGCTGAGTCCCCGTCCCGCATACGCGCGGACGCGCCGAAACGGCGGGCTCTGCCTTATCAATTGCGCCTGATCAGTTGCGAATCAATTGCGGCCCTATCAATTGCGATCGAATTGCGATCAATTGCGCCAGGCCCAATCGGCCGACGGGTGATTCCCGAGGCAGGCCGACGCGCCGTCAGGCCGGACCGCCTCAGGCCGCCGCCGGTGGGGGGCGCTGGCGCTGTTGGTGGCCTTGGTTGCGCAAGCGGTTGTGGAACCCACAGAGCAGCCGCCCGTTCTCCTGGGTGGTCGGGCCGCCCTGGGCGTAGGTCTCGATGTGATCGGCCTGGCAGCTCTCGGCCGGCTCGTAGCAGTACGGGTGGGTGCAGATGCGATCGCGCAGTTCGATCGCCCGGCGGGTCCCACCGCTGAACAGCCGCGCCCGCACACTGACGTCGACCCGGTTGCCGAGCGAGAAGGTGGCGCGCTCGAAGTAGGCCGAGTCCATCCACGGGGTCAGGGCGGAGGGGGAGAGCACCGTCCCGTTCTCGAGCTCGCAGATCCGGCCGTGCAGCGTCTCGTAGCCGACGAACACCGAGAAGAGCGGGGCCGGACGGATGCCGTCGGCCGGGGCGCTGCGGCTCCGGGTGGCCATCTCCACGAGGGCGTCGGCCCGGCGTTGCGCGGACGTGCGGGTCAGCTCGTCGATCCTCGCCGTTCGTCCCAAGCGTTCCTTGGCCTCGGCGCAGTCAGCCTCGAAGAGGTCGTGCTCGAGGCGGTTGAGCTCGCCCGCCACGATGGAACCGGACACGGGGTCGAGCGTCATCTGGCCCAGCCACATCCCGGTGAAGCTCGATTCGAGGAACACGTGGCGCGACGCCTTGCGGTCCTCGTCGGCCGCGTCGGCCCCCTCGGGGTCGGCCAGTTGCTTCCAGTAGCTCAGGGCCCGGTAGAAGTCCTCGAAACCCATGTCGGAGGCCTGGGCCACGAGCATCCCCTCGTCGCGCGCCATGGAGGACTCGGTCCGGTGGCGCCGGGCCGCGGCGATGGCCTGGGCCTGGTCGACCCCGATGGCGCCCGCACGCCAGGCCTCGGCGCACTCGGGGAGATGGCGCAGCGCCCGCCCGAGGCGCACCCGACGCCGGGCGGCGCGACGCGGGACCCGGCAGCGGGTGGCGATCCAGGCGGCGGGTGTCTTGGCCCCGTCGGCCGCCCACTCCTCCCCCACCTCGAAGGCGGCCGTCGCCTCGGTGACGAAGGACTCGAGGCGAGACAGATGCCGGTGCAGCTCCTCGATGGAGGCGCCGTCACCGTAGTTGGTGGCGCCCGACGCGACGAGCGCATCGAGTGCCTCGGCGAAGACCTCCAACTCCATGTGTCGATGGAAGCACGCGGCTGTGACAACGGAGTGGGCCGAATTTCCGATGACACATCGTGGTTGCCCGGCGACCGTTCTTTGGGTAGAGGCGCTGCGCGGCGCCGCCGGAACCGATCCGGCAGCGCCGGCGCGACTGATGGCGCCTGGCGCTACTTGGCTCGGGCCAGCACGGGCTTGAGCACCTCGCCCGTGTAGCTGCCGGCCGTCTTGGCCACCTGCTCGGGCGTGCCCTCGGCGATGACCGTGCCGCCCTTGTCGCCGCCCTCGGGGCCGAGGTCGATGATCCAGTCCGCCGTCTTGACCACGTCGAGGTTGTGCTCGATCACGACCACGGTGTTCCCCTGCTCGACCAGGCGGCCCAGGACGTCGAGCAGCTTGCGCGTGTCGTCGAAGTGGAGCCCCGTCGTGGGCTCGTCGAGGATGTAGAAGGTGTGGCCGGTCGGGCGGCGGCTCAGCTCGCTGGCCAACTTCACCCGCTGGGCCTCCCCGCCCGAGAGCGTGGGTGCGGGCTGACCGAGCCGGACGTAGCCCAGACCGACGTCGACCAGGGTCCGCATGTGCCGGGCGATGGGGGGTTGGCGCTCGAAGAAGCTCAGGGCCTCCTCGCAGGACATGTCGAGCACGTCGGCGATGGTCTTGCCCCGGAAGGTGATCTCCAGCGTGTCCCGGTTGTAGCGCGCGCCGTGGCAGATCTCGCACGGCACGTAGACGTCGGGGAGGAAGTGCATCTCGATCTTGATCGTCCCGTCGCCGGCGCAGGCCTCGCAACGCCCGCCCCGCACGTTGAAGGAGAAGCGCCCTGGCTGGTAGCCGCGCACCTTGGCCTCGGCCGTCTGCGCGAAGAGCTTGCGGATGTGGTCGAAGACGCCCGTGTACGTGGCCGGGTTCGACCGAGGGGTGCGTCCGATCGGTGCCTGGTCGACGTCGACGACCTTGTCGAGGTGGTCCATGCCCTCCACCTTGCGGTGGCGCCCCGGGAGCGCCTTGGCCCGGTGCAGGTGCTGGGCGAGCGAGCGCAGCAGGATGTCGTTCACCAGCGTCGACTTGCCCGACCCCGACACTCCCGTCACCGCGATCAGGCAGCCGAGGGGGAACGACACGTCGATGTCGTGCAGGTTGTGCTCCTTGGCGCCGCGCACCGTCACCACGTCGCCCGTGCCCGGACGGCGCCGGGTGGGTACGGGGATCGACTTCTTCCCCGAGAGGTACTGCCCCGTGATGGACGCCTTGTTGGTGAGCAACCCGCCGCGGCCGGTGACCGGGCCGGCGTGCACGACGTTGCCGCCGTGCTCCCCCGCCCCGGGGCCGATGTCGACGACGTAGTCGGCGGCGCGGATGGTCTCCTCGTCGTGCTCGACGACGATCACCGTGTTGCCCAGGTTTCGGAGCCGCTCCAAGGTGGCGATGAGGCGTTGGTTGTCGCGTTGGTGGAGCCCGATGGAGGGCTCGTCGAGGACGTAGAGCACGCCCACGAGGCCGCTGCCGATCTGGCTCGCCAGGCGGATCCGCTGCGCCTCACCGCCCGAGAGCGTGCCGGCCGAACGGGCCAGGGAGAGGTAGTCGAGCCCGACATCGAGCAGGAACTGCATCCGCTCGCGCACTTCCTTGAAGACCCGGTCGGCGATCATGTGCTCGCGGTCGCTCAGCTCCAGGACCGCCATGGCTTCGACGGCATTGCTGATGGAGAGGCTGCACAGCTCATAGATGTTCCGCCCCCCGACGGTGACGGCCAGGGACTCGGGCTTGAGGCGGGCGCCCTTGCACTCGGGACAGTCCACCTCGCGCATGTACTGCTCGATCTGCTCGCGCGACCAGTCCGACTCGGACTCGCCGTGGCGCCGCTGCAGCCAGGGGATGATCCCCTCGAACAGTGCCTCATAGGAACGCCTCCGGTTGAAGCGGTTCTTGTAGGTGACGTGCACGGAGCGGCTGCCCGTCCCGTAGAGGACGAGCTTCTTGTCCTTGGCCCTGAGCGACCTCCACGGCGCGTCGAAGGAGAACCCGCCGAATTCGGCCACGCCGACCTGCAACCCGGTGAAGTACTCGCTGCGCGCCCCCGCCCAGGGCGCCAGCGCGCCCTCGGCGAGCGACAGCGAGTCGTCGGGCACCACGAGCTCGGGGTCGACCTCGAACTTCGTGCCCAGGCCCAGGCAGGCCGGGCAGGCCCCGTAGGGCGAGTTGAAGGAGAAGCTGCGGGGCGCGGGCTCCTCGAAGCTGATCCCACAGTGGGTGCAGGCCAGGTGCTGGGAGAAGGTGATGGCCTCGTCGTCCGCCCCGCCCTCGCCGGACCCGTTCATGACGAGGACCTCGGCCGTGCCGCCCGTCAGCTCCAGGGCCGTCTCGATCGACTCGGTCAGCCGCTGGCGGACGTTGGCCCGACTGACCAGGCGGTCCACCACCACCTCGATGGTGTGCATCTCGTAGCGGGCCAGGTTGACCTCGGCCCGCTCGGACAGCTCCAGGGGCACACCGTCGACCCGCACCCGGGCGAAGCCCTGCTTGGCCAGGTCGTCGAGGAGCGAGCTGTACTCGCCCTTGCGACCCCGCACCACGGGGGCCATGACCTGGAAGCGAGTCCCTTCGGGCAGCTCGAGGACCCGGTCGACGATCTGCTGGGGGGTCTGGCGGGCCACGGGCCGCCCGCAGACGGGGCAGTGCGGGTGGCCGATGCGGGCATACAGCAGCCGCAGGTAGTCGTAGACCTCGGTGATGGTCCCCACGGTCGAGCGCGGGTTGCGGGAGGCCGACTTCTGGTCGATGGAGATGGCCGGCGAGAGGCCCTCGATGAAGTCCACGTCCGGCTTGTCCATCTGGCCCAGGAACTGGCGGGCGTAGGCCGAGAGGGACTCGACGTAGCGGCGCTGCCCCTCGGCGTAGATGGTGTCGAAGGCCAGAGAGGACTTCCCCGAGCCGGACAGCCCGGTGAAGACGATCAGGCGGTCCCGGGGCAGGTCGAGGGAGACATCTCGCAGGTTGTGCTCGCGAGCTCCGCGAACGACGAGTCGGTCGGCCATCCGGTGAGGATACCGGTGGGCTGTGTCACCTCCGGTCGGGCGGCCGGGCCCCGACCGCCGGGATCGTCCCGGCGGGACCGACGCGGGGAGGTATTCGGCTCCTCGGACCTCGAGAAGGCCCGGTGGTCTGCCCTCTCCTGTGGTCGCCCGAGCCGGGGTAACGGCGTTTCCGAAGGGCCTGAGCGCCCTCGCTCGACACCGATGCCAGGTCTGGTCAGACTTGACGCCGGTGGCCGAGAGTCAGGAGATCCGCTACGCCAAGAGCGGGGACCGCCACGTGGCCTATCAGACACTCGGCGAGGGTCCGCTCGACCTCCTCGGCCTCAACACCGGGTGCAATATCTGGATCGACCGGGATGACGAGCCGCACTGGAGTCGCTTCGATCGTCGCCTGGCGTCATTCAGCCGGCTGATTCGGTTCGATCCCAGCGGCGTGGGGCTCTCGGACCCCCTTGTCGGCGGATCGGGCCCGACGATCGAGTGCTGGGCGCAAGACGCGGTGGCGGTGTTGGACGCTGTCGGATCACCGCGCGCTGCTCTGTTCGGCGTGTCGAATGGGGGCTTGGTCGCACTGCTGTTCGCTGCGACCTACCCGGAGCGGACCTCGAGCCTCGTACTCGTGCACTGCTTCGCTCGGGTGGTTCGGGACTGGGATTATCCATGGGGGTGGCCACAAGAAGTCGTCGAGCATTTCGTGGATGCGGTGACCGACCCGGGTTACCAGGGAGACGTCGTCGACGACATCGCCTTGAGCGCCCCGAGCCTCGCCCGTGATGTCGAGTTTCGATCGTGGTGGAAACGTGCTGGCGAGCGCTCCGCCACTCCGGCTACGGCCCGGGCCCAGGATCTGCTCTCGAACAGCGCAGACATGCGTTCGGTGCTCCCGCTCATCCACACGCCGACATTGGTGCTGCATCGGGTCGACAACCCATTTGTCCGGATCGGCCAGGGTCGGTATCTCGCCGAGAACATCGCGGGAGCCAAGTTCGTCGAACTGCTCGGCGAAGACCACCTCCCCTTTGCGGGTGATTCCGACACGCTGCTCGGCGAGATCGAGGAGTTCCTGACCGGAACCAGGGGGACACCAAACACCGACAGGGCGCTGGCAACGATCCTGTTTACGGACATCGTCGAGTCCACCAAACGTGCGGCCCACACCGGAGACCGCCTCTGGCGCGAGCTGCTCGACAACCACGACCGCATGGCGAGTCGGCAGGTGCATCGCTTCGGTGGCCGACAGGTCAAGACCACCGGCGATGGTGTTTTTGCGACATTCGACGGTCCGGCGCGGGCGATTCAAAGTGGGCTCGCTATCCGTGATGGCGCGCGCCAGCTCGGCTTCGAGCTGCGAGTCGGGATCCACACCGGCGAGGTTGAACGGCGCGGCGACGACCTTGCTGGGCTCGCCGTCCACATCGCCGCCCGGGTCGAGGCCCTGGCGGAATCGGGGCAGGTGCTCGTGTCGCGCACTGTGGTGGATCTGATGGCCGGCTCGCTCATCGATTTCGCCGATCGTGGCGAGCGCGTTCTCAAGGGCGTCCCCGGGACATGGCGGCTGTTCTCGGTCGAGAATTAGCTGGGGAGGAAAGCGAGGCTCGCTCACCCGTAAATATTCACGCTCGCGTCCATCCCCAGGATCGTGGGGTCGGCCCGTCCCGACGCAACGAGCACAAAGGTGAGCGGGTCCGCTTCGATCCGGCGTCCACCATCACCGATCGCCACATCCCCGACGCCGTCGAGGGCGAGGGTCGCAGGCCCCCATCCCCGGTCGGTCAAAACATCCGCAATGTGGGCGAGAGCCGCTTGCAGACCCGGCCCGTTCTGGGGAGAGCGGCCGAGCGCGGCGAGGATGTCCTCGCAGTGGACGTAGATGCCACCCCAGAGGGACAGAATGCTGGCGCCGAGCGTTCCCGCAGTGCCTGGAACGCCTGGACCGTTCCAGGCAGCCTCGTCGATGGCAGTCATCAGCTCCTCCGTGGCCGTGATGACAAGGTCCAGCTCCTCATCCAGAGCCTGTGGGGGCCGACCACGCCTTTCGTCCACCTGGCGGTCGTACCACGGTTGGGTGTCGATGCCTTCGAGCCGACCGGCGGTGATGTCGGCCATGACCCCGGTCACGTGGGCGACGACGTCGAATACCGTCCAGCCCACACAACGGGTGGGCGCCCGCCACTCGTCCTCGGTGAGGGCGGCGACAAGGCCGCGCAAGCCCCGCAACTCGGCGAGGAGGCCACTCACGACCTCGTCCTGCGTCAGTGCCATGCCAGACCCTCTCGTCGACAGACCGACTGAGCCCACACTGTGACGCCGCCCGACGGTGCGGTCAACTGTTACGAGTCGAAGGTCAGGTCCTCGTCGCCCCAGTAGGCCTCCACCGCGCTGATCAGCCCGTCGTCGGTGACGGTGAAGATCTCGACACCGCGGATGTGCATGGTTCCCCCGCCGACCACGGAGACGGTGATGTGGAACGCGACGGCGGCCCGGTCGGCGACGGGGTGGACCTCCTCGGCCTCGAACGTCATCGCCTCGCAGGCGTCGAAGGACCGCTGGATGAAGTCCCTGATGGCCTCCCGACCGACGTTGGGCGGCGTCGGGTAGGGGTCGACCTGTACGGCATCGGGGGTGAAGAGCGCGGCGTAGGCGTCGGCGTCCCTGGAGCGGACGACGCCGGCGTAGCCGGCGATGGTCTGGCGGAGCACCGCAGCGGTCGGCACGCTCGAGACGCTAGTCAGCCCGGGATGGAGGCGCGGAGGTCGGCGATCTCGTCCCGCAGGAGCGCCGCCTCCTCGTAGCGGAGCTCGGCGGCGGCGGCCTTCATCTCCGCCTCCAGCTGCGACATGAGCTCGACCGCCTCCGCCGGGGTCGAGGCATCGCCGTCGGCCAGCAATGCCGGTCGACGGTTGCCCCGCACGGCCGCGTTCTTGCGCACCTCGGCCCGGCTGCGACCCGCCCTGGCCACGCCCCCGCCGCCGGTCCCGCGCAGGCGCTCCAGAATGTCGGTCACCGACTTGCGGATGGTCTGGGGGTTGATCCCGTGCTCCCGGTTGTAGGCGATCTGCACGTCGCGGCGGCGCTGGGTGACGGACACCGCCTCGCGCATGGAGTCGGTCACGGTGTCGGCGTAGAGGACCACCATGCCATCCACGTTGCGGGCCGCCCGGCCCATGGTCTGGATCAGCGAGGAGGCCGAGCGCAGGAAGCCCTCCTTGTCGGCATCGAGAATGGCGACCAGGGCCACCTCGGGCAGGTCGAGGCCCTCCCGGAGGAGGTTGATGCCGACCAGGACGTCGATGGAGCCCAGGCGCAGCTCGCGCAAGATCTCGATCCGGGTGATGGTGTCGATGTCGGAGTGCAGGTACTGGACCCGGACGCCGGCGTCGGCCAGGTAGTCGGTGAGGTCCTCGGCCATCTTCTTGGTGAGCGTCGTCACGAGGACGCGGCCGCCGGCCTCGACGGTGCGCCCGATGCGGGCGAGCAGGTCGTCGACCTGACCCTTGGTGGGCATGACCGTCACTTCGGGGTCCACGAGGCCCGTGGGCCGGATCACCTGCTCGACGACCTGGGCGGAGTGCTCGAGCTCGAAGGGTCCCGGCGTCGCCGACACGAAGACGCACTGGGGCACCCGCTCGACGAACTCCTCGAAGCGGAGCGGCCGGTTGTCCTTGGCCGAGGGCAGCCGGAAGCCGTGCTCGACCAGCACGTCCTTGCGGGAGCGGTCGCCGGCGTACTGCCCGTGCAGCTGGGGGACGGCCACGTGGCTCTCGTCGATCACGCAGAGGTAGTCCTTGGGGAAGAAGTCCAACAGGGTGTAGGGCGTCTCGCCCGGTGCACGGCCGTCGAGGTGGCGGCTGTAGTTCTCGACGCCCGAGCACACGCCCGTCTCGGCCAGCATCTCGAGGTCGTGCTCGGTCCGCACCCGGAGGCGCTGGGCCTCGAGCAGCTTGCCCTCCCGTTCGAACTCCTGGAGACGCTCCCGCAGCTCCACCTCGATGGTGCCGACGGCGCGCTGGATGATGTCCTCACCCGTGACGTAGTGCGTGGCGGCGTACACGGCCACGTCCTCCATCTCCTCCCCCATCTCCCCGGTCAGGACGTCGAAGGGGACGATGCGCTCGACCGTGTCCCCGAACAGCTCGACCCGGAGGGCCTGCTCCTCGTAGGCCGGGTGGATCTCCACCGTGTCGCCGCGGGCGCGGAAGGTGCCGCGCACGAGGTTGACGTCGTTGCGGGCGTACTGCAGGTCGACCAGCCGGCGCAGGATGTCGCGCTGGTCCACCTGGTCGCCGACTGACACGCCGAGGATGCGGTCGCGGTATTCCTCGGGCGACCCCAGGCCGTAGATGCACGACACCGACGCCACCACGATCACGTCACGTCGCATCAGGAGGGAGGACGTCGTGGCGTGCCGGAGCCGGTCTATCTCGTCGTTGATGGACGAGTCCTTTTCTATGTAGGTGTCCGTCGTCGGCAGGTAGGCCTCGGGTTGGTAGTAGTCGTAGTACGAGACGAAGAACTCGACCCGGTTCTTCGGGAACAGCTCCCGCAACTCCGAGGAGAGCTGGGCGGCCAGTGACTTGTTCGGCTCGATGATCAGCGTCGGTCGTTGGACCTGCTCGACCATCCAGGCGATGGTCGCCGTTTTGCCCGACCCGGTGATGCCCTGCAGCGTCTGGTACGGGTCACCGCGCCGCACGCCTTCGGCCAGGGCCGTGATGGCCGCGGGCTGGTCCCCCGACGGCTGGAAGGGCGAGACGACCTCGAATTCGGGCATGGCCTCGCGAGGCTACCCGGGGGGTGCGACCGCTCAGGCGTGCGCCCGCTGCTCCGCCGCCGCCCGCAGCCAGTCCCACAGTTTGGCCACCTCGACCTCGAGAGCGGCCCGGTCACCCGAGTTGTCCAGGACGTAGTCGGCCTCCTTGATGCGTTCCTCCCGCGAGATCTGGGACCGGATGCGGGCCTCGGCATCGGCCCGGTCGAAGCCGCGCTGCGATGTCAACCGTTCCAGGGCCACGTCCGTCGGGCAGTCCACCACGACGATCTTGTGCAGCTTGACCGTGTCGCGGTGCACGGCGGTCAGGAGCGGAATGGCCAGGAGCACGATGTCATCGGTGCCGGCCAGGGCGTCACGCGCCTGGATCATGGCGCTACCGATGGCCGGGTGCGTGATGGCGTTGAGCTCGAGCCGGCTCTCCTCGTTGGCGAAGGCCACCGCGGCCAGTGCCTTGCGATCGATGGTCCCGTCCGCGTCCAGGATCCCGGGCCCGAAGCGGTCGACCAGCGGCTGATAGGCGGGGCCACCGGGCGCCACCACGTCGCGGGCCACCTGGTCGGCATCGATGAGGACCGCTCCGCGCACGACCAGCAGGTCGGCCACGGCCGACTTCCCCGAACCGATGCCGCCCGTCAGGCCGACGGCCAACATCAGCCCACGCTCGTCCGGCGCGGGGCCCGGACCACGGCGAAGAGGACGAGCGTCGTGTCGTCGAGCTCCTCGGTGACGAACCAGTCGTCGGCGGTGATGCCCGTGACGCCGCCCGTGTCCTCCCGGGCCACCAGCTTGTAGGCCATGGGCAACAGTCTCGTGTAGGCCCAGACGTACCACGAGTGCGGGATGCGGTGGCGGACGTCGAACACGTCCAACCCGAGGAGTTTCTTGGCCCTGACCCGCCGCGCCACGAAGTCGGCCTTCACGTGCGGTGCGGCGTCCACCCCGCCGAGCCAGACCTCGTCGAAGTGGCGCTCCAGCATGGAGCGGAGCTCTGCCTGCTCGAAGAGGTGGAGATGGAAGGGGTTCTCGAAGTCGGCCGGCTTGTTCGGGGTCAGCACGCACCCCACGCCGTCGTCCTTCAGGACCCGGGCCAGCTCGGCCACGTGGGGCTCCGGGTCGGTGAAGTGCTCGATGAGGTGGGAGGAGCAGGCACCGTCGAAGCTCGCCGGCAGGAACCCGAGGCCCAGGGCATTCATCTGCGCCACCCGGAGGCCCTCGGGGCCGTAACGGGCGGTCGCCGTGGCGGCGGCCTCGGCGGCGTAGTCCACCCCGACCACCTGGCGGCCCTCGCCGAGGAACCGGGCCGACTCGAAGCCCTGGCCACATCCCACGTCGAGGATGCGGCCCCGGCCGATCCGGTCCAGGACGGCGCGATAGCCCGCTTCGTGGAGGGCCAGCAGCGAATCGGGGGTGACCCCCTGCTGCGGTCGCTCGCCCGTCAGCCGGGCCTTCGTGCTGGTCACCACGGGCACTCTCCCTTCGTGTGACACTCCGGGGTGCCGCCGGCTGCTTATGCTACCCGGCGACCTTTCCCCCCTTCATGACCACGTCCCCCACTGTCACCGCCCCCCGGGGGCGGCACGCGGCACAACGGCCGGAACGGGCGATCGGCAGCCGCTGGTGGTGGATCGGTGGGGCGGCCTTCCTGGCCGTCTTCGCCTACGTGCCCCTGTTGGCGGTGCGGCCGGGGGTGGTCACCCCGGACACCAAGACCTACCTCTACCTCGACCCGCTCCGTTTCCTGAGCCAGGTCGCGTTCATGTGGGACCCCACCGTGGGCCTCGGAACGGTGACGCACGAGTACATCGGCTACCTGCTGCCGATGGGCCCGTTCTTCGCCGTCTTCCATCTGCTCGGCGTGCCGGTCTGGGTGGCGCAGCGGCTGTGGCTCGGCTCGATCCTCTTCGCCGCCGGCGTGGGTGTGCTGTACCTGTCGCGCATCCTCGGCCTGCGCGGGCCCGGGCCGACGGCGGCCGCGCTGGCCTACATGCTCTCCCCCTACTTCCTCCAGTACGCCGGCCGCATTTCGGTGATCCTGCTGCCGTGGGCCGGCCTCCCCTTCATGTTGGGCCTGACCATCGTGGCGCTGCGCCGGGGGGGATGGCGCGAGCCCGCGCTCTTCGCCGTGGTGGTGGCCCTCGTGAGTGGGATCAACGCCAGCTCCATCATCTACGTCGGGATCGCGCCGATCCTCTGGATCCTCTACGCAGTGGTGGTCCTGCGCGAGTCGACCTGGCGCCACGCCATCAGCACCACCTTGCGGATCGGCGTCCTGACGCTCGGCGCGTGCCTGTGGTGGATCGCGGGACTCGAGGTGGAGGCGGCCTACGGGGTCAACGTCTTGAAGTACACCGAGACCGTCCCCTCGACGTCGGCCACCTCGAACCCGGCGGACATCATCCGGGGCCTCGGCTACTGGTACTTCTACGGTTCCGATCACACGGGCGCCTGGACGACCGCGGCCATTCGCTACACCCAGGACATCTGGCTCCTGGCGACGTCCTACGCCGTACCCGTGCTCGCCCTGGTGGCGGCGGCGTTCGTGCGCTGGCGCGAGCGTGCCTTCTTCTTCGCGCTCCTCTTCGTCGGACTGGTGCTCTCGGTGGGCCCTTTCCCGTTCGCCAACCCCACCGTCATCGGCGGCGTGCTCAAGTCGTTCATGACGAACACGACGGCGGGCCTGGCGCTGCGCTCGACGGACCGGGCCACGCCCCTCGTCCTGCTGGCCCTCTTCATGTTGCTGGGCAGCGGGTTGTCGGCCCTGTGGTCGCGCGTCCACGTCGCCGGCCTCGTCACCGCTGTCCTGGTGGCCGGACTGGTGGTGGCCAACAACCCGTCGCTCTTCCTGGGCGACTTCATCGCCGACGGCTTCACCCAGCCGGCGTCGCTCCCCTCGTACCAGCTGGCGGCCATCAAGCACCTCAACGCGACCCATCCCGGTACCCGGGTCTTCGCCATCCCCGGCAACGACTTTGCCGCCTACCGCTGGGGCGACACCGTCGACACACCCCAACCTGCCTTCCTCAACCGGGACTTCATCACCCGTGAGCAGCAGATCCTGGGCTCCATCGCCACGGCCGACACGCTCTACGCCACAGACGGCCCGCTCCAGCAGGGCACGGCCGACATGAACGCCCTGGCGCCCATGTCCCGCCTGATGGGCGCCGGCGACCTGATGGTCGAATACGACCAGCAGTACGAGCGCTACGGGGTGCCGCAGCCCCAGCTGCTCGCGCTCCAGTTGCTCCAGACGCCGCTCGGGCTGACCGACCCGATCTCCTTCGGCACCCCGCGGCCCAACACCTCGGTGGTGTCCACCTTGAACGAGCAGGACCTCTCCGTCCAGGGCAACGTCGACTGGCCCTCCCCGATCGTCACCTACACCGTGCCCAACCCCAGGGCCATGGTGCGGGGAGAGTCGGATGCGGGCGCCGTGGTCATGGAGGGTGACGCCACCGGCCTCGACAACCTCGCCGGGCTCGGGCTGCTCAATACCGACAGTGCCATCTACTACGCCGGCACGCTGGCCGACGAGCCGGCCCGCCTGCACGACCTGGCCTCCCAGGGCGCCCAGCTCGTGGTCACCGACACCAACCGCAAACAAGCCTTCCGCTGGGACACGCTGACGGCGAATACCGGCTACACGGAGACGCCCAGCGACAACCCGGCCAAGACCGACCTGAGCGACAGCCCGATCGAGCTGTTCCCCGGCACCACCATCACGAGCAAGTCCGTACGCCACCTATGTCGGCGCGGTCAACGTGACCGCCAGCAGCTACGGCAACTCGGTCTCGTACACGCCCGAGGACGAGGCCTACAGCGCGATCGACGACGACTTCGACACGGCCTGGATCACGGGCACCTTCGTACCGGACCCGGCCGGCCAGTGGTGGCAGGTGCGTTTCGCCAAACCCGTCACCGAGGACCACATCACACTGGTCCAACCCCAGCGCGGCGACCGCTCCCGCTGGGTGTCGGGTGTGACGCTCACCTTCGACGGGAAGGATCCCGTCCGCTACAAACTGAACGCCTCGTCCCACCGCACCTCCGGACAGACGCTGACCTTCCCCGCCCGGACGTTCCACACGCTGCGGGTCACGCTCGACGGCACGACGAACGACACTGAATCACCCGCAGCGGCGTCGGCCGTCGGGTTCTCCGAGATAGAGATCCCGGGCCAGCAGGTGCACCAGGTCATCCAGATGCCGACCCAGATGCTCACCAGTCTCGGGGCGGCCTCCGCCGCCGACCGCCTGACCGTGGTGATGACCCGCGAGCGCACGTCGCAGTTCCCGCCGCGCAGCGACCCCGAGACGACGATCACGCGGCAGTTCACACTGCCGACCGCCCGCACCTTCACGCTGACGGGCAGCGCCAGCCTGTCGGCGCTGATCCCCGATGACGAGATCGACCGCCTGGTGGGCCGGCCGACGACCCCGTCCAGCACCGTCACGGACGCCTACTCCTCGGGCCGCCTGCCGGGCGACCTCCAGGCGACCGCGTCGGCGACGCTCGATGGAAACCCCACGACGGCCTGGCAGCCCGGGCTCGGCACGAATGCGCAGGTGGGATCCACGTTGACCTACGACCTGACCAAGCCGCAGGCCCTGAGCAGCCTCGCCCTGCAGGTGATCGCCGACGGCCGGCATTCGGTCCCCACCAGCATGACGATCGCCTCCGGCACCCAGGTGCGCAACGTGACCCTGCCCCCCATCTCCGACGGCACGGTGCCGGGAGCGGTGACGACCGTCCCCGTCACCTTCCCCGCGTTGACCGGCTCGCACTTCGTCGTGACGTTCACCGGCATCCGCCCGGAGTACGCGGCCAACTACTACTCCGCCGGCCCGGAGACCTTGCCCCTGGGCGTCGCCGAGATCGGGCTCCCCGGGGTGCAGTCGAACCCGACGCCGGCCACCCTTCCGGGCAACTGCGTGCCCAACCTGCTGACTATCGACGGTCAGCCGATCGATGTCGCCGTCGTCGGGTCGACCCAGCACGCGCTCGACGGTGGTGAGGAACAGCTCGTCCCCTGCGGACCCGACGCCAAGGGCATCACACTGAGCGCCGGTCCCCACGTCGTGCAGACTGCCGTCGGCCACAACCCACCTTGTGCCAACGCCCCGGCGACCTGCACCGGCTGGAACATCGACCAGCTCGCCCTCGACTCCGCACCCGGCGGCGGGGCCGGCGCGGGCGCGCTCCCCACCGCCTCCGGCACGCCGCAGCTCCCGGCGACCCAACCCGGCTCGGCTCCCACCGTCGCGACGACGTCCGTCCACATCGTCAACCAGGGCGCCAAGGTGACCGGAGCCACCCAACCCTTCGAGCTGGTGCTCGGGCAGAGCGTGAACAAGGGTTGGCAAGCGGCGGCCACCCCCGGCGCCGGCGCCGCGCCGGGGTCACACAGCGTGGACCTCGGACGACCTCAGCTGGTCGACGGGTTCGCCAACGGCTGGCAGGTGAGCGCGGCCGACCTGCACGCCCTCGGGGGCTCCAGCTTCACGGTCGAGCTCACCTGGACCCCCCAACGCGAGATCTGGGCGGCCCTGGCGGTCTCGGCGGCGACCCTGCTGCTGTGCCTGGTCCTCGGTTTCCTTCCCGTGCGGGCCCGGCGCTGGGTGCGCGCCCACCTCCCCCGCCGCCTGCGCGGCCCGGCCGGGCCCGAGCCGCCGGAACGGCCCGCCGTGCCCTTCGACGCCGCGGTGCTGGCCCTGCCCGGCGCCCCACCCCCCGAGGAGCAAGGCCAACGGGGCTGGCTGCGCTTTCCCCGGGCCTTGCTCATCGGCGTCGCCACGGGCGGTGTCGCCCTGTTGGTCACCCCGCCACTGGCGGGCCTCGTCGTGGCCGCGGTGGTCACGCTCGGTCTTCTGGTCCCGTGGACCCGCGCGCTCGCCAGCGCCGGGGGGATCGCCGCCATCGTCGCCGGCGCCATCAATGTCGTCCAGGGCCAGAACGTGCACCACTACCTGTCCGGCTCCAACTGGGCGGGTTCCTTCGTCAACGCCGGCAACCTCATCTGGCTCGGTGTCGTACTCCTGCTCGCCGACGCAGTGATCTCGGGGCTCGGCCTGCGGGTGGCGAAACCGGTGCGCCGGCGCGCCCTGCGGGCCGGCGCCCCGGGCGAACCGGGCGAACCGGGCGAACCGCTCCCGGTCGAGACACCAACGATCGTCGGCATCGACGGCTGAACCGTCGCGACCGCGCCGAGACTAGGAAGCCGGCGTCGCCTCCTCCGCCAGCGCCTCGAGGGAGCGGCGGGCGGTGGCGCCCCACGTGAACCAACGCGCCCGGGAAAGGGCGCCCTTCGACAGCCTGCTCCGGAGCACCTCGTCGCCCAGGACGCGACCGAGCGCGCCCGAGAGGTCGGCCAGGTCGTCCACCAGCAGACCCGACTCGCCGTCGACGACGGCGTCGGCGTGGCCGGCGATCGCCGTGGCCACCGCCGGCGTGCCGCACGCGGCGGCCTCGGTGAGCGTCATGCCCCATCCCTCGCGCTGTGAGCTGCTCGCCAAGACCCAGGCCCGGCGGTACCACGACACCAACTCCTCGTCGTCCACTCGTCCGGGCAGGCCGACCCACTCGGTGGCTCCGAGCTCGTCGCGCCGCGCCTCGAGCGCGAGGCGCTCGTATCCCTCGCCGATGATGACGGCCCGCAGCGCCGGGTGGTCGATCTTCACCTCGGCCAGCGACCGCAACAACGCGTCCAGCCGCTTCACCGGCACGAGGCGGCCCACCGCCACGACCAGAGGCGTGGGCGAGCGCTGGCCGCCCGGCGTAAAGCGGGCGTCGACGCCGGGTGGTGCGACGGTGATCCGGTCCCCCCGGAGTCCCAGCCGCTCGACGATCTCGTCGCGCGACGAGTTGGACAACGTGACGATGCGGCTCGAACGGTAGAAGCGGGGGGCGATCCGGCGCTCGACCAGGTCGCCCATGCGAGCCAGGGTCGGCGGGAGCACCATGCCCCACATCTCGGCATGGACGTGGTGCAGGAAGACGATGCGCGGCCCCCGGTACCAGATCGGCGACAGAAACGGCATGCCGTTCCAGATCTCCACCAGGGCGTCACCGGGGCGGTGCCCCATGCGGATGCCTTCCCACGCCGCGCCCGGGAAGACCGCGTACCGCCCCGCTTGGCGCAGCACCCGGTACCCGTCCCGGGTGAGCGCGGTCGGGGCACCGGGCACGGTCGAGGTGCGGAAGGTGACGTCGAGGCCCGCGGCGGCCCACCGGGAGGCGATCTTGTGGGCGTGCAGCTCGGAGCCGCCGGCCTCGGGGTCGTCGAGGTCGCGCCACGCGACGAAGTGGATGCGCCGGAGACCGGCTTCAGCGGCGATGGAGGCCAGCACCTCGGCCTCGCGATCTCCGGGTTCATCGACGCGGCCCGCGCCGGGCACGGCCGGCAACGGCCTCACGTCGTCACCCATCCGGTCAGGTTATCCGTACGACCTGCCTCCCAGCCCGGACCCTGTGGACAACTGCGAACCCGCACACGATCACGAACAGGACCCCTGCCTGGACCGCGAGATCCACCAGCGCGGTCGCCCGGGGGGACCCGTGGACGGCGAGGACCGCCAGGGTGAGCGCGACGGCGCCACCCACCAGCACGGCCACCACCCAGCGCCGGCCCACGGCGAGCAGGTACATGGTCAGGACGACCGAGACGCTCAGCATGATCATGGCGAGGACCAGGGGCGCGAGCGCGTCGGCCGCTGACGTGTACGCGTGGTGGAACACGACCTGGAGGAGCTCCTCCGGCGCGGCGAGGGCAACACCGAGCAACAGCCCGGACGGAACGGCGAGGAGCACCAGCACCACCGCCAACTGCCGCAGCGCGTGACCGCCCTGGCGCCAGCGGATGGCGGCCTCGGGGAGCAGGTATCCCCCGAGGACGATGGCGCCGAAGACGATGGCCTTGCTCGTGACCGAGACGGCGGCGTAGGCACCGCTGTGCGTCGGGTTGTCGCGCCCGACCACCAGCACGTCGATGTTCTGGAGCACCGCCACCATCGACAGCGACACCGAGGCCACGGCGAGATCGAGCACGACCGTGCGCCGCACCGACCTCTGGCCGCCCAGCAGCGCATCGGGTCGGACCGCCGCCACCCAGCTGGCGGCGTCCAGCAGGCGCGGTGCCCGGCCACCCGACCAGGCCCGCACCGCCGCCCAGCGCGCGTGGGCCGCGGCCGCGACCTCACCGATGAGCACGCCGACCGCCGCGCCTGAGGGCCCGAATCCGGCGAGCACCAGGACGACGACCGCGACGACACGGATGCCGATCTCCACCAGGAGGTTGGCCGCCAGCGGCCGGTAGGCCCGGTGTGCCTGCAGAAGGCCACGGTCCAGCGAGAGCAGGACGAAGAAGGCGGCAGCCGTGAGGATGGCGGCGATGCCGATGCCACTCTGCTGGTTGAGCAGCACGGCCACGCCGTGCCGGCTGGTGAACACGATCACCGCCCACAGGAGGACGACCATGGTGCACTGCCGGTGCACCCGCCCGGCCCAGCGCCGCACGAGGTGGCCGGTGCCGTCCTCGTGCCACACCGTGACGCGCCGCACGACGGCGACGACCACCGCCGACCCCGGCATCGACAAAATGAGGTAGAGGCCGGTCAGCTGATTGAGGACGCCGTAGCTGTGGGGGGTGAGGAGCCGGGCCAGCGCGACGGTGAGGATGACGGCGGCCCCGTTGGCCAGGACGCCGGCCGCGGCGAGGGGGCCCGCCTGCAGGAGTCCGGCCCGCATCGACTCGACACCCGGTCGGGCCGCCCCGTCCAGGATGAGGTCGGCACCGAGATTGGGGCCGACCCCATTGGGCGCCAGCGCCATCGCCGCCGGCACCGCCTCGACGATGACCTCGGCCGCGGGGGTGTCCGCGACCTCGGGGTTGTTCACTCGCGAGCCCTTCCCGCCTCGTCCTCCATGCCGATCCGGTCGACCACGGGCAGGATCTGGCGCTGCAGCAGCTCGCCGCCCTCCGGGCTGACATGGATGCCGTCGTTGGAACGCACGTCGATCCCGGACAGGGACGCGGTGTAGACCCCGTCGGGAGCGAGCATGCGGTTCAGGTCGATCACGCTGACCACCCCAGGATCGGCGTGCGCGACGTGCCGCACCAGTGCGTTGTAGTCCTGGACGCGCGCCGGCGTGTTCTCCGGCCAGGGCCGGCCGTCGGGCTGGCGGTCACTGGGGTGGAGGTAGGGCATGGTGAACAGCACCACTCTGGCACCAAACGAGTGCAGGATGGCGATGGCCGAGTGCAGATCGGCCGTCAGGTGCCCATTCCAGGCCGGCTCGCCGATGTGCACCCAGTGCCCGTCGAGCAGGTGGTCGGTGATCTCCCAACGCCCGAGGCCCAGGGCCACCACCTGGGGCCGCTGCCCGGCAATGAGGAAGGGCCAGAGCACGCGCCAGTCGACGCAGCCCGGCGTGGCCGGTCCGATCGTGCCCGACATCTTCACCTGGAGCTGTGGGTCGAGATCGCAGCCGACGGAGGCGTCGTCGGTCACGCGGACGCCGTACTGCTCCTGGGCGTCAACCGACAGCCCCGTCGCCAGGGTCAGGGCGATGGAGTCGCCGAGGATCAGAAGCCGCACCGGGTGGGGCCCGTAGGCACCGGCGCGCTCCAGCGCGGCGTGCTCCGACGCGGTCAGCCCGGGCGGGAGGGGAACGACCACCCGGGCGCCGCCGGACGCGTCGGACGCGTCGGACCGAACCACGGTCCCGCCGCGCCCGCCGGCACGGAGAGGCAGAGGCAGCCGCAGGCCAGCAGGAGGCAGGCGGCGCCCGACAGGCCTCGCACACCCCAACGCGTCACGCCAACACCATCCTTGTCATCGCCACCGGCTCGATCGGGCCGGTCTGGCGGTTCCGATCTCCCCGTCAACCGTGTTCCGTACCCGCTTGGCCGACGACGCAAGCCGGCACGCGCAACGTGGCGGCCACCTGCCGCTCCGAGTCGCCCTCGACGGGGCCGACGCAGTTGGAGAGCGTCTGTGCGCCGAGCTGCAATGGCTGGTGCAGACGGAGCTGCACGTCATCCCACACCCAGGCCCCGGCCTGGATGGTGGGCAGCCGACCCAACGCCGCGGTCATGAACGCTGCGGCGTACAAGGTGTCCCTGCCCAGCTGCGTCGACGGGAGGGCGGGATCGGTGGCAACCACGACGGTGTTCACCCCCCAGACCGAGAGGGCGTGGCGGACGGCGGCGAGCTGGCCCGGGGTACCGGCGGGCGGGGGTGCCAGCTGCGGGAGGCTGAGGGACGACAGCACCCCGAAGCCCGGCGCCGCCGTGCCGGCACGGCGCGCCACCCCTTGGGGCCCCCCTCCCTCGGCCTGGCTGTAGTGCATGTCGTTGACCGCCTGCCAGGACAGGGCCGACTGCAACCCCGAGAACGGTGCCGGGTAGGACAGGAGGACCCGCCCGGGTGGCAGGGTCGGGGCCACCTCGCTGTACCAGCGGGGCAGGACGACAGCCTGCATGGTGAAGGGCAGGCGCCCTCCGAAGATGACGGCCATCGGCACGAGGGCGACCGCAGCCACGACCAACGCGCCGAGCACGCCCCACCAGTCGGGTACGGCGTGGTGCACGCGGTCGACAATGACGGCCAGGATCACCGCGGCGGCCAGGAAACCGATGGCCATGAAGCGCTGTTCGATGACGTTGTCGACCACCGGGATCCGGCTGAAGATCCACGCCGGCTCCCACTGGCCGCGCCGCTCGCCCAGCGAGAAGACGACGCAGACCGCGAAGACGAAACCGAAGAACCACAGCCGTCGCACCCGCCAGAAGACCGCCAGTCCCGCGACCATGACCGCCAGGAAGCTCCAGCCCAGGTAGGCGGAGGATGCCAGCGGCGCTCCCTGGTACCCGCTGAGGGGCAGGAAGGAATGGAGCCGAGGCGGGTACTCGGTCGTGACGAAGCTCGCGGGGATGAAGCCCCCGATCACCCCGACGTTGGGCCAGATCAGCCCCGAGAGATGGCCCGGGCCTTCGAGCGCGAACCAGACGGGCCAGACCAGGAGCGCGGCCCCCAGGCCCACGCCGACCGCCAAGCCCTCCACGGCGTGCGGGGCGCGCCGTCGCAACCCCGCCCGGTCGGTGAGCAGGGCGGCGGCCACCAGGGCCACGACGCAGATGACGATCACGACGACCGCGATGGCCAGCAGCTCGGAGGAGAGGAAGAATTGTCCGAACATGAGGAGGCCGAGCAGGACACCGGACCAGATCGAGCTGTGGCGCTGGCGGATCAGGATCTCATCGAGGACGGCCAGGATGAGCGGCAGCAGCATGAGTGCCACGGTCATGAGATGCGCGAACTCGAGGCTCGACAGGACGAAGGGCGAGAAGCCGTAGAGCAGGCCGCCGACGAAGGCTGCGGGCGTCCACGGGGCCCAGCGCCGGATGACGACGAACGCGGTGAACGCGGTGAGCGCCGGGGTGATCGTGGACGCCACGTTGAGCGACGCCACCGGGCCCCAGATCCACGTCACGGGCACGAGTGGCAGGCTCAGCCCGGTGACCGAGGTCTGGGCCAGCAGGTTGATGCCCGCGGGGTGGAAGAGGGCGGTCGAGAAGAAGGGATTGTGCCCGTGCGCCAGCGCCGTCGCCGGCCACTGAAAGAACCAGAGGAAGAGCGCGGGGTCCCCGCAGCCACAGAGGGTGTGGGTGGTGGCGCCTTCGGTCCAGGCGTGCACCCACAGCACGAACCCGAGCGCGAGATACACCGCTCCCGCCGCGGCGAGGGTCATCCACGGTCGCCACCGACGCGACCGCCTCCTCGCGTGTTTAGCCAGGGTCGAGCGTGCTTGCCGTAGCGCTTGCGCGGCGCGGCAGCACCGGGGCGTCCCGTCCGGTCGACCCCGCCTCGTGGTACTCCTCATCGACGTTGACCGACCAGATGTCGTGGGTCGCGCCGTGCATGTTCTCCACCGTCAGCATGGCGGTGTACATGGAATGGTCCTGGTTGTTGTACTTGTGCATCCCGTTGCGACCAACCGGGTGGATGTTGGGCGCCTCGGTCTCGATCCACTTGCGGATGGTGGCGACGTTGGCCTTGTAGCTGAAGTCGTAGTACGGGTAGGCCTTGGGCACGCGCACCACGTAGCCGTGCTCGACGTCGCCGTCGGCGGCCAACCCGAGCGAGATCAATTCCTTGGTGCCCAGCGCGATGAGCTCGTCGTCGGGCGTGTTCCACATGTCGTCGCCCTCGAAGACGAAGTACTCGAGTCCGAGACAGGTGCGCCCGTCCTTGACGAGATAGGGCGACCACGAGCCGTAGTTCTGGATGCGCCCCACCTCGACGTCGGTGGCGTGGATGTAGATCCAGTTGTCGGGGAAGCTGCGCGACTCGGGCACGATGAGCGCCACCGTGAGGTAGTCGCGGTAGTGCAGGTCGTCGGCGGCCGCGACCACCTCGGGCGGCGGGGGCGGCGTGATGGTGTGCACGAGCTCGCGCATGGGGATGGTCGACACCACGTGCGAGGCGGCGACCGTGTGCTCTGTCCCGCGCTGGAGGTACGTGGCGGCCACCGCCCGGCCGCCTTCGACCGTGATGCCGCTCAGCCGCGCCCGCATCTCCACCGTCCCCCCGGCGGCCTGCACCTTGTCGGCGCAGACCTCCCACATCATGCCGGGGCCGTACTTGGGGTACTGGAACTCCTCAATGAGCGTGGTGATGTCCGTCTGGCCGTGCTTGGGGAGGATGGCGTTGATGACCGCCTTGCGCAGGTCCAGGTTCTTCACCCGCTGAGCTGCCCAGTCCGCCGGCATGTCGGCCACCGGTACCCCCCAGACCTTCTCGGTGTACGTCTTGAAGAACGTCCGGTAGAGGCGCCAGCCGAAGCGCTTCACCAACCAGTTCTCGTAGTTGGACTCGTCCTTGGGGGGCCGGATGCGGGCCCACAGGTAGGAGCACCCGCACAGGACGGCCTCCCACAAACCCAGGTTGCGCAGGGCGTTGACCGCCCGCAGCGGGTAGTCGTAGAACTTCCCCTCGTAGTAGATGCGGCTCATCCGGGGGCGGAGCATGAAGTCACTCTCGGGCAGGATCTCGTGCCACAGGGCCTCCACCTCGGGAACCTTGGTGAAGAAGCGGTGCCCGCCCAGGTCGAAGCGCCATCCGTCGCGCACCACCGTGCGGCTGATGCCGCCCACCACGTCGTCCGCTTCGAGCACGACGGGGTGCTCCCCCCATTTGGTCAGGAGATATGCCGCCGTCAGGCCCCCGGGACCCGCGCCGGCGATGACGACGGGCGCTTCTTCGGGGTCGTTCACGAGGTAGGCAGGTTAGTGGACCCCTCATGAGGTCTCGTGGAGGGTCGGTGCGCCGTGACGTGCGCCTGGGCCGCCTCCCGGTGTTCAGGACCCCGCGGCGGCGTACTCGGTGAGGTTCATCGGTTCGTAGAACAGCATGGGGTGGCTGGTCACCACGTTTCGCCCTCCCCCGCCGTTCTTGGTGGCGCTGTCCAGGAGGTCGGTGGCGATCGTCTCGCACTTCACCCCGAAGGTCTGGTACATCGGCTGCCAGACCAACCAGACGTGGTGCATCGCGCCCGCCTTCTGCGCCACGTCGGTGGCGAAGGCATTCGGGTCGGCCCCGTGTACGGCATCGGCATAGTCGACCCAGTCGACGATTTGGGGGCCCGTGCGACGGGGGAACGTGATCATGTCGTACTGCGACGGATCCCGTATCTGCCGGTAGACCGAGGGGCCCAGTTGGTCGGGGCAGAAGGCGATGACGTCCCCCGGCTTGGCCTGCGCGTTGATGGCCGCCGCCACCGCGCTGGCCTGCGTCCGCTGCGTCGTGACGTTCTGGGCGGACGACACGAGGCCGGCCGCCACCGCCAGCCCGACGATGATGACGCGGACCCTGGGGTTGAGCAGCGTCGTCGTGCCCAGCGCGACGAGGAGGAGGAAGGGCAGGAACACGACGGCGGCGTAGCGGGACGAGAACGCGCTGGCGGTGAGGATGCCGCCGGCGATGGCGGCGAACAGCGTCCCCAGCACGACGAAGCCGAGGCTGCGCGAGCGCGGTCGGGTGCGCAGGTCCAGTTCGATGATGCGCCCAGACCTGCCCACGCCGAAGACCGCCAGCGCCAGCATGGCGAAGTAGATGACAGCCAGCAGGCGGCCCTGGTTGGTCCCCGTCTGCAGGGTCGAACCCTGGTTGTCCGTGAAGCCGGTGAGAGCGTTGATGACGGCGGAGAAGTTGGGCGGCGCCGCCCACGGGGTGCCCGTGTGCTTGGTCTGGTAGAGGAATGTCGGCACCCAGGGCACGAAGAGCAGGCAGCCAACGGCCACGGCGATCAGCGCGGGCCACGGCGCTTGCTCGGGACGCCCGTGCCGGCGACTGCGCACCACCGACACGACAAGCCAGATGCCCACCATGGCCACGAGGTAGATGGACCAGTACTGGGAGTAGAGCAGTGCCGCCACCACGACGGCGACCGCGACGAGGTTGCCCGCACGGGGCGAGGTGACCGCCCGGGCCAGGGCGAGGAAGCCGCAGCCGGTCAGCAGGATGACCAGCGCGTACATGCGGGACTCGGTGGCGTAGTAGACCGCGAAGGGCGCGCTGGCCAGGAGCACGAGCATCGTCCAGGCGACCGCCCGGCCCCCGAGGCGCCTTCCGCACAGCCAGCCGACCGGCAGCGTGAGCACGGCGATCACGCCGGACAAGGACCGCACGGCGTCGTTGGACTGTCCGAAGAGGACGATCCAGAAGTGCAGGAGGTAGTAGTAGAGGGGCGGTGCGCCGTCGTGCTTGAGCGCGTTCGGGATCTCGTGCAGCGGAAGGCGGGCGATGTCGATGGTCAGGGCCTCGTCGAGCCAGAGGCCCGAGCGGGTCCAGAAGCGGAGGACGAGCCCGGCGGCGACCACCAGCCCCACGAGCACGCCGGCAACGAGGCGCGTACGACCGGTGAGAGCGGGAACCTCCTCAGACATGGGGCGCATGGTAGGACAATGGGCCTGAGGTCTAGGATCATCCGCCGCCGGAGGAGGCCGGCGCGGGGCGAAGGGAACCGACAGAGCGAAGGGGGGAAAGGGGTGCCGTGACCCGTTACATCATCAAACGGTTGGTACTGCTCGTCATCATCATCATCTTCGTGTCGATCGCGACCTTCTTCCTGGTCCACCTCCTCCCGGGCAATCCCACCGACACCATCCTCGGTCCCAACGCCACGCCACAGAACGTGGCCACCGTCAATCGCCAGCTCGGCCTCAACAAGCCGCTGTGGCAGCAGTACTTCATCTGGATCGGCCACGTGTTCCAGGGCAACCTGGGTCAGTCGTACACGACGCACCAGTCGACCACGAGCATCATCTCCCAGTCGTTCCCCATCGACCTCGAGCTGATCATCTTCTCCCAGATCATCGCCTTCGCCATCGCCTTCCCCATGGCGATGCGCGTCGGCGCGGAAGCCCAACAAACTCTTCGATCAGGCGTCCAACAGCACGACCTTCGCCCTGTTGGCGCTGCCACCGTTCGTCATCGCTCCGGTCCTGGTGCTGATCTTCGCCGTGCACTGGCACGTCTTCCCCGGCCCGGCCTCCTATGTGCCCCTGACGCAGGACTTCTGGTCGAACATCCACACCATGCTGCTGCCGTCGATCGTCCTGGCCCTCGGTGGCATCGTCGTGTACTTCCGATTGCTCCGGAACGACCTCATCTCCACGTTGCAAGAGGACTTCATCACCATGGCGCGATCGAAGGGCCTGTCCGACCGGCGCATCATGTGGCGTCACGCCCTGCGGCCGTCCTCCATCTCGCTCCTGGCCTCGGCGGGTGTCACCATCGGCAGCCTGATCGCCGGGACATTCATCGTCGAGCTCCTGTTGCAAATGCCAGGCTTGGGCTACCAGCTGATCTCGAGCGTCAACCAGGACGACTACACGGTCGTGCAGGGCATCACCCTGTTCGTGGCCGTGGCCATCGTGCTCATCAACTTCATCTTCGACTTCCTGTTCACCATTGTCGATCCGAGGATTGCCCGTGAGTAGTGTCAGCCTGACCCACCCGACCAACGAGGCCTTCGCCGACATCAAGGAGGAGATCGGCGCCGAAGCGGCGGCCGATCCGACCAAGAAGAAGCTCGGCGTGTTGTTCTGGATCTGCGCCGGCTGGATCGTCGTCATTGCGCTGGCGGCCACCTTCGCCAGCCTCCTGCCGCTGCCCAACCCGGACCTGGGGAACTACAACAGCGTGCAGAACGCGGGGCCCGGGTGGGGCCACCTTCTCGGCACCGACGACCTTTACCGGGACATCTTCAGCCGCCTGATCTACGGGGCCCGGGTCTCATTGGTGGTGGGCTTCGGCGGTGCACTGATCGGCCTGGTGGTCGGCGGCATCCCCGCCATGATCTCGGCCTACCGCCGGGGTCGGATCGACACCGCCCTCAACACGGGCTCCTACGTGGTGCTGGCCTTCCCCGCCATCGTCGCCGTCATTGCGATCGTGTCCTTCTGGGGCAAGTCGTTGTTCAAGATCACCCTCGTCATCGGGCTCTTCGCCGCCCCCCTGATCTTCCGTGTGGTCCGGGCCTCGACGCTGTCGTACGCCACCCGGGACTTCGTGTTGGCTGCCAAGGCACTCGGGGCCAGCGACACCCGCATCCTGACCCGCGAGATCCTGCCCAACATCATGCCGACGATCGTGTCCTTCGGGCTCATCGCCGTGGCCACCATCATCGTCCTGGAGGGCTCGCTCGCCTTCCTGGGGCTCTCGGTGTCGCCACCCACACCGAGCTGGGGCAACATGCTCAACGAGGGGTCCAGCCTGCTGACCGGGGCCAAGGGGCAGACCAACCCGTGGCTGGTCATCTTCCCGGCCGCCGCCATGTTCTCGCTGCTCATCAGCCTCAACGTCGTGGCCGACAAGCTGCGCGCCTACTTCGACGTCTCCGAGATCAAGCTGTGAGCGGACGCCGGCTGCTGGAGGTCGAGGACCTCCACGTCTCCTTCGCGACCAGCCGCGGCCCGCTGCTGGCCGTCCAGGGGGTATCGCTCACGCTGGACCAGGGCAAGACGCTCGGCATCGTGGGCGAGTCCGGCTCGGGGAAGACGGTGCTCTCCCGGGCCATCATGGGGCTCCTGCCGCGGGCGTCGACCACCCAGACGGGCTCGGTACGCTACGACGGTACCGAGATCCTCAACGCGCCCAACGACGACCTGCGCAAGCTCTGGAGCACACACATCGCCATGGTGTTCCAGGACCCCATGACCTCGCTCAACCCGGTGCTGCGGATCGGCAACCAGATCACCGAGCCGCTCAAGATCCATCTCAACCTCTCCAAGAGCGAGGCCAAGGAGACAGCGCTGTCGCTCCTCATGCAAGTGGGCATCCCCTCCCCCGTCGAGCGTTACGAGGCCTACCCCGCCCAGCTCTCGGGCGGCATGCGCCAACGCGTCATGATCGCCATCGCCCTGGCCTGCGCCCCACGCCTCCTCATGGCGGACGAGCCCACCACCGGTCTCGACGTCACGGTGCAGGCGCAGATCCTCGACCTGTTGGGCCAATTGCAGCGCGACCGCGACATGGCGATGGTCCTCGTGACCCACGACCTCGGCGTGGTGGCGACGCGCACCGACGAGATCATCGTGATGTACGCCGGCAATGTCGTTGAGCGGGCGCCGACCAACGTGCTCTTCAAGAGCATGGCCATGCCCTACACCGAGGCGCTGCTCAAGTCGACGCCGCGCATCGGCGATCCCAGCCACACCCGGCTGATCGCGATCGAGGGACGGCCCCCCGACCTGCTCAGCCCTCCCGCCGGCTGCCCCTTCTCACCCCGCTGCCGCTACGCACAGGACAAGTGCCACCGGGAGAAGCCACCCCTGGTGGAGGCGGCCCCGGGCCACAGCTACGCCTGCTGGTTCCCCCTGACGGCCGCGGACCCCGCCGGCCCCCCGCAGCAACCCGACGCGGTGACGGCATGACCGAGACCACGGTGGAGCCGTCCGCGGTGGCGACCGATCCGCTGTTGTCCGTGGAAGACCTCCACGTCTCCTTCGGCCGGGGCAACGCCACGGTGCAGGCCGTGGCCGGCATCACCTTCAGCCTGCGCCAGGGCGAGACGCTGGGCCTCGTGGGCGAGTCGGGGTGCGGCAAGTCCACGACCGGTCGGGCCATCATCCAGGTGGAGAAAGCCACGTCGGGCAAGATCCGCTTCGGCGAGACCGAATTGACGGCGCTCAGTCGCGGCGACCTGCGGACGCTCCGCACCCAGGTGCAGATGATCTTCCAGGACCCGATCTCCTCGCTCAACCCACGCCGTCGCGTCATCGACATCGTGGCCGAGCCGCTCACCATCTGGAAGATCGGCACCAAGCCGGAGCGCCGCGACACCGCCAACGCCATGCTCGACCAGGTGGGCATCGACCCCTTCCTCAACGGCTCCCGGCGTCCCCGCGAATTCTCGGGCGGCCAGTGCCAGCGCATCAGCATCGCCCGGGCGCTGGTCCTCAAGCCCAAGCTGCTCGTCTGTGACGAGATCGTCTCCGCGCTCGACGTGTCGGTGCAGGCGCAGATCCTGAACCTGCTGCAGGACGTGAAGCAGGAGTACAACCTCACGATCCTCTTCATCGCGCACGACCTGGCCGTGGTCAAGAACGTGAGCGACCGCGTGGCCGTCATGTACCTCGGGCGCCTCTGCGAGATCGCACCCTCCGACCTGCTGTACGAGGCGCCGGCCCACCACTACACCGCCGCCCTGCTCGCCTCCGCCGTGGAGCCCGATCCCGAGGCGCCGCGCGCCGCGGCCGCGTTGACCGGAGAACCCCCGAGCCCGATCAACCCACCGTCAGGGTGCCGCTTCCGCACCCGCTGCCCACGGGCCGAGGCCCGGTGTTCCGAGGAGGTCCCCGAGATGCGGGAGCTCGCGCCCGGCCACCAGGTGGCCTGCCACTTCCCCATCGGCAGTTGAGCAGCGCAGTCTCGGGCGGCCCGGGAGGTCGGCCCCGCCTCGCCGCCGCCGCTTCTGCCCGGTACCCCGACCTGCACGACGACTGGCCCCTCCTGCGGGCCGCCCTGGCCGACGCCGGTGTCGACGCGGTGACGGCGGTGTGGAACGACCCCGATGTCGACTGGTCGGCCTTCGACCTCGTGCTGGCCAACGGAGCCTGGGACAACATCCATCACGCGGACGAGTTCCTGGCGTGGGCGGACGGGGTGGCCGGCTGCGGCGTGCCCATCTACAACTCGGCCGCCACGCTGCGCTGGAACATCGACAAGCGCTACCTCCAGGACCTGGAGCGATCCGGCGTCCCGACGGTGCCGACGGTGTGGGTGGAACCGACGGCGGGAACCCTCGACCATTCCTCGCCGACCATCCCGGAGGGCGAGGTGGTGGTCAAGCCCTCCGTCTCCGGCGGTGGCTACCGCACCGCGCGCTACCAGCCACACGAGCGCGAGGCGGCGCTGACCCATGTGGACGAGCTCATCACCTCGGGCCGCACCGCCATGCTGCAGGCCTACGAGGCCCGGGTCGACGCCGAGGGCGAAACCGACCTCATCTACGTGGGCGGCAGCTTCAGTCACGCCGTGCACAAGGACCCCATGATCCGCCGCGGTGCCGGGCCCGCTGACAGCCTGATTGAGAACCAGGTGGTCACCGGCACCACCGCAACGGCCGCGCAGCTCGTGGTCGCCGGCCGGGCCCTGGCGGCGGCGGAGGAGCTCCTCGGCCCCAGTACCTACGCCCGGGTCGACCTCGTGGAGACGCAGGAGCGCGGGCCGGCGCTGCTCGAGCTCGAGCTGCTCGACCCGGTGCTCTTCTTCCCGCACCACCCGCAGGCCGCGGTGGCATTGGCCCGGCTCCTCGCCGGCTCCCTGCCCCGCCGGTAGCCCGGAGGTCGGCCGAAGCTCCCCCGAGCGCGACAGACCAGTTGAACCCGCCGCCTGTTCGGCCCCGCCACGTGTTTCGGCAGACTCTCAACGATCCTGTTTATAGTGCGCAGAATTTCCCCCGCGCCCCGCGCCCCGCGCCCCGGCCCGAGCGCCAGCACCACACAGTGCCAGCACCAGCACCAGTCCGGCTACGCGCCCTCGGTCGAGGCCTCGCCGACCTCCGCTGCCGCCGGCTCGGCTGCGGCAGGCGTCCCGGGAGCGGCGGGAGTGGCGGGAGTGGTGGCACCTTCACCCTCTACAGCAGCCTCACCCTCTGGGGCAGCCTGACCCTCTACAACAGCTTCACCCTCGGAGGCCGGGACGTCGTTCCCCTGCTCGTCCTTGACGGGCACCACATGGGTGCCCGCCTCCTCGGCGAAGTCGGCCCAGGCCGCCTGGGCCTCGGTCTCGGGAGTGAACTCGCCCTCGGCGTAGTCGAAGCCGATGTAGTTGCCCTCTTCGTCGTAGGCGTGCTCGCCGAAGGCCTCGCGGTACTCCTCGGAGACCTCGCCACCCTCGGCCGCCTGCTTGATCGAGAGCGAAATCCGGCGGCGCTGCAGGTCGATGTCGATGATCTTGACCCACAGCTCCTCGCCGGGCGTGACGACCTGCTCGGGCAGGTCCACGTGGTGCACGGCCATCTCCGATATGTGCACGAGACCCTCAATGCCGTCACCCACCTGCACGAAGGCGCCGAAGGGCACGAGCTTGGTGATGCGCCCATAGACGAGCTGGCCGACGGCATGACTGTCAGCGAACTCCTGCCAGGGGTCTGACTGCGTGGCCTTGAGCGAGAGCGAGATGCGCTCCTTGTCGAGGTCCACGTCGAGCACCTCGACCTCGATCTCGTCGCCCACCGACACCACCGACGACGGGTGGTCGACGTGCTTCCAGCTCAGCTCGGACACGTGGACGAGGCCGTCCATGCCGCCGAGGTCCACGAAGGCACCGAAGTTGACCACCGAGGAGACGACACCCTTGCGGCGCTCGCCCGGCTTGAGGTTCTGCAGGAAATCGCCCCGCTGCTCCTTCTGCGCCTCTTCCAGCCAGGCTCGGCGCGACAGCACCACGTTGTTGCGGTTGCGGTCGAGCTCGATGATCTTCGCCTCAATGACCTTGCCCACGTACGGCTGCAACTCGCGCACGCGGCGGAGCTCGACCAGCGAGGCGGGCAGGAAGCCGCGCAGGCCGATGTCGACGATCAGCCCGCCCTTGACGACCTCGATGACGGGGCCCGACACCATCTCGCCGCTGTTCTTCTTCTCCTCGATCGTCGTCCAGGCCCGCTCGTACTGCGCGCGCTTCTTGGACAGAACGAGCCGCCCCTCCTTGTCCTCCTTCTGGAGGACGAGGGCCTCGACGTGGTCGCCGAGCGAGACGATCTCGGCCGGGTCGACGTCGTTGCGGATGGAGAGCTCGCGGGCGGGGATGACCCCTTCGGACTTGAAGCCGATGTCGAGCAGGACCTCGTCGCGGTCGATCTTGACGACCGTCCCCTCAATGACGTCGCCGTCGTCGAACTCGATGATGGAGTCGCCCATCGCCTTCTCGAGATCGGCGTCACCGAGGTCGTCGTCGACGATGGTGCGGGGGGTGTAGTTCCCCTCGGCGTCGAAGCTGCCCATCGCTTCGGGGGACAGGAGGGAGGTGCGGGTTGCGTCTGCCATGGTGAAGCTCCTTGCGACGGGTGCGACTTGCACCCGCAGGACCGCGCCGGGGTCAGTTCGATGAATATGGGTTGCGCCGCCACCGGTGCCGGCGGGCAAGGTCCGCCAGCGTACCAGCTGCTCAGGGGGGATCTCCCCCGCCGTTCACGCCTTGGCGGTCCTCCTTTGGCGCCTCAACCCTTGGCGGCAGCCCAGCTCGGTCCCGTCGCCACGGAGATGGTGAGGGGGACCTTGAGGTCCGCCGCCCCGGTGAGGGCGGACTCGGTGAGGCGGTGCACGTCGGGCTCCTCCCCCTCGACCACCTCGACGATGACCTCGTCGTGGACCTGGAGAACCAGCCGGCTGGCGAGCTTCTCCGCCTCGAGGTCGCGGTCGAGGCGCACCAGGGCCAGCTTGAAGATGTCGGCGGCCAGGCCCTGGATCCCGGCGTTCATCGCCTGGCGCTCCGCCGCCTGGCGAACCCGGTAGTTCGACGAATGCAGGTCGGGCAGCGGCCGGATGCGGCCGAACATGGTGCGGGTGGCGCCCCGGATCTTGGCGTCGGCCACGGTGTGGTCCATGTACTGCTTCACCAGCGGGAAGGCGCCGAAGTAGCTCTCCATGATGGCGGCCGCCTCCTCGACGGGGACGCCGAGGCGCTGGCTGAGGCCGTAGGCCTCCATGCCGTAGGCCAGGCCGTACGAGACCATCTTGCAGAACTCGCGCTGGGTGTGGGTCACCTCCTCGGGGGGGATCCCGTACACGGCCGCCGCCACCATGCGGTGCACGTCGGACCCGCTCGTCAACGCGTCGATGAGGCCGGGGTCCTCGGAGAGGTGCGCGATGCAGCGCAACTCCACCTGGTCGTAGTCGGCCACCAGGAAGGTGCACCCCTCCGCCGGTACGAAGGCCCGCCGGAACTGCTTGCCCAGCTCGGTGCGGACCGGGATGTTGTGCAGGTTCGGGCGGTCCGAGGAGATGCGGCCCGTGCGGGCGACCGTCTGCCCGAAGGACGCGTGGATGCGTCCGTCGGCGGCCACCTCGGCCAGCAGGCTCTCCCCGTAGGTCGAGCGCAGCTTCTCCACCTCGCGGTACGAGAGCAGGGCGTCGATGATGGGGTGGGCCCCGCGCAGGCTCTCGAGCGTCTGGGCATCGGTCGAGAAGCCGGTCTTGGTCTTCTTGCCCGGTGTGAGCCCGAGCTCGTCGTAGAGCACCGTCCGCAGCTGCGGCGTCGAGTTGACGTTGAACTCGCGGCCGGCGTGCTCCTGCACCTCGGCCTGGAGCGTGGCGGCGGATGCCTTGAGGGAATCCGTGATCGCCTGCAGCTCGGCCCGGTCGACGCCGATGCCGGCCACCTCCATTTTGGCCAGGACCCGTACCAGCGGTGTCTCGATGTCGTCGTGCAGCATGACCATGTCCTCGGAGACCAGGCGCTGACGGAAGGCCAGCGCCATGCCGGCCACGTCGGCCGCCTCGCCGGCGCCCTCCTGGGCCAGGTCCCGCGCCGTCTCCCCCGGCTCCACGATGTCGAGGCTGAGTTGCCCGGTCTGCTCGCGCAGCTGGGAGAGCTCGTACTCGCCCGTCGACGCGTCGAGCAGGTAGGCCGCCACCGCCGTGTCCATGTCGAGGCCGGTGAGGTCGATGCCGAACGGCAGCAGCGAGCGCATGGCCTCCTTGACCTCGTGGCCGACGAACGGGCGGCCCAACATGCTGGTGAGCTTCTTGACCACCGAGGCCGCACCGAGCTGGTCCGCCGGCACCAGGACCGCCAGGCCGGCCTCTTCGCCCTCGGTGGCGACGACGACGAGGGCCACCAGCTCGCTGCGCCCGGGCATGCCGTTCCAGCGGGCCGCCACCGCCAGGCGGCCGCTCCCGAGTTCTGACAGGTGTTTGGTCACCTCGGCTGCCGTGGTGGGCAGCGCCACCTCGCGCAGGTCGAAGGGCGGTGGGGTCGGTTCCGCCGGCACGGGGTGCCCACTGGTGGCGGCGGCGACCGCCGCCTCGGCACCCCTCGCGCCGCGGCCCGCACTGCCGGGCACGGGCTCGCCCAACGCGCCGGCGTCGAGGAGCTCCTCCAGGCGGTCCCACACCGTCTTCATCTCGAACCGTTCGAACGTCGCCTCCGCCGTGGCACGGTCCCACGCACCGAGCGTGAGGTCGGTCACGTTGACCCCGAGGGGGACATCGCGCACCAGCGGGATGATGCGGGCGTTGGAGCGTGCGAGCTCCTCGTTGGCCGCCAGATTCTCGCGCAGCTTCGGCGTCAGCGCGTCCAGGTTCCCGAAGATGCCGTCGAGGTCGCCGTAGGTGGTGAGGAGCTTTGCCGCGGTCTTCTCCCCCACCCCGGGCACGCCGGGCAGGTTGTCCGAGGGGTCGCCCCGGAGCGACGCCAGGAGCACGTACTGCGAGGGTGGCACCCCGGTGCGCTCGAAGATGCCCGCTTCGTCGTAGAGCGCGTAGTCGCTGACGCCGCGCTTGTTGTAGAGCACGCGGACGTAGGGGTCCTGCACGAGCTGGAAGCTGTCGCGGTCGCCGGTGACGATGACCACCTCGCACTGGCGCTCGACCGCCTCGGTGGCCAGCGTGGCGATGACGTCGTCGGCTTCGAAGCCCGGCGCCTCCACCACGGGGATGGCGAGCGCCGCCATGACCTCGCGGATCATGTCGAATTGGGGCGGGAGCAACCACGGGGTCTCGGCCCGGCCGGCCTTGTAGTCCTCGAGGATCTCGTCGCGGAAGGTGGCGCCCGGCGCGTCGAAGGCCACCGCCAGGGCGGACGGGCGCTGCTCCCGGATCAGGTACACCAGCATGGACGAGAACCCGTGCACCGCGTTGGTGACGACGCCGGTGGAGGTGGCCAGCGTGTCGGGCAGCGCGAAATAGGCCCGGAAGGCCAGCGACATGCCATCGAGCAGCAGCAACGGACCCGATCGCTCCTGTGCTGACGCCATCACGTCGACACTAGGGGGTCAGTGTGCCGTCGACGACCTGCTGCGCCACGTCACGCATGCGGGCGCGCGTCTGCATGGCGGTGCGCTGAATGAACCCGAAGGCCTCGTCCTCGGGCAAGTCGTCGCGGTCCATCAGGATCTGCTTGGCCTCCTCGACCACGCGCCGGGTGGCGATCTTGTCCTCCGCGCCGTTGGAGGAGTGCTCGGCCTCGTCGGCCTCAATGGCCCAGTCCTGCCGCGCCTTGGCCAGGACGTCGGCGATGGCCGGTAGGAGCTCCCGGGGTTGGAACGGCTTGATGAGGTAGGCCGACACCCCCGAGTCCCGGGCTTCCTCAATGAGGTCGCGCTGGCTGAACGCCGTGAGGAGGAGCACCGCCACCTGGTGGCGCGAGGTGATCTCCCGGGCGGCCCGGAGGCCGTCCATCCCGGGCATCTTGACGTCGAGGATGGCGAGGTCGGGCCGGTGCTCCTCGACCAGGGTCACCGCCTCGTCACCGCGGCCCGTCTCCCCCACGACCTCGTAGCCGGCCGTCATCAGGATCTCCTTGAGGTCGAGGCGCACGATGGCCTCGTCCTCGGCGATCACCACCCGGGCGAGTGTCGCCGCGCCGTCGCCGGCCGTCACGACTGGACCCCCGCCGTCACCACCCCGTCGGGTGCCGTCACTGCTTGCCCGTGGCGACGGCGGCGAGGAGCTCGTCCTGGCGGCGCTCGAGGTCGCTCACGACCTTGCAGAGCGCATCGCGCGCCCGCACCATGGCGTCGGCGTGGCGCGCCGCCTCGTTGTGCTCCTGGCTGGCGAGCGGGGTCTCCGAGACGAGAGCGCGGACGCGCGCCTCATCCGCTGACTCCTGCACGACAGCCAACTGCTCGTTCAGCACGGCCAACTCCTCCCGCGCCCGGACCAGCCGGGTGTGGACATCTCTGATCCGCCGCTCCAAAAGGACGCGATGCATGAAGGGTCAAGTGTACGCGGCGGGGAACCAGCGACGCCGCGCCTCGAGCCTCTCCAGGACCAGGCCGTCGGGATGGATCCCGACCCCCGGGGCGGTAGGCACCTGGACCCATCCGCCCACCACGGGCGGATAGCCACACGGGTCGACCGCGAGGTAGTCGGCGGGGTCCCCGAGATCGCTGACCAGGCCCGTCGCGTCCTGGCTCAGGCGGGCCGCCAACGCGAGGTTCGACGCCCGCCCGAGCCCGGCTTCGAAGAAGCCGCCGACGAAGACGGGCACGCCGGCGGCGGCGCACTCGGCGTGCGCCGCCCGGGTGGCGCGCACTCCCCCGAGTCGGGCCGGCTTCAGGCACGCCATGGCGCACGAGCCGTTGCGCAGCGCATCGCGGACACGCCGCGTCGACGAGAGCGACTCATCAAGGCAGATGGGGACCGGCAGCAGGCGGGCCAGTTGCGCGTGGGCGACGAGGTCCGCCGGCGGCAGCGGCTGCTCGATGCACAGCACCTCGAAATCGGCGAGCCGACTCAGCACCGCCACGTCCCCGGGGCCCGCGCCGAAGGATCCGTTGGCATCGACCTGCACCACGAGATCGGGGTGGTCGGCCCGCACGGCGCGCACCGGCGCGAGCTCCCAGCCGGGTTCGATCTTCAGCCGCACCCGCGCCGCGCCGGCACGCACCACGTGCTCGACTTCGCGGCGCAGCGCGCCCAGGTCGTGGTCATCCGGGATTCCGACCACAGCGCCGACCGCCATGGCCCTGAAGCCCTGGCCGACCCCGAGGTCGTCGGCCAGGGACCGCCCGGCGTCACGCAGCTCGGCGTCCGCCACCGCCATCTCGAAGGTGGCGGCCAGCATCCGGTCGACGGGCGAGCTCCCGAAGAGCTGCGACACCTCCGAGGCGGCGGGAAGGCGACCCCCTCGGGCCGCGCTGGCCGCGCCGAGGCGGGGCACGCCCCGTTCGACGGCAGCCTGCTCCACCGCGGAAAGCTCGGGATCCACCGCGGTACCCTCGGCCAACGCGGCACACTCGCCCCAGCCTTCGGCCTCACCGGCGACGACCCGTACGAAGAGCAGCGGACGCATCCGGTGCACGCCGGCGGCGGTGCCGATGGCCTGGCGGAACGGAAGGTCGACGTGGACGAGCTCGACGCCCGTGAGCTTCATGGCGGGGGCGCTCCCACGGCGCCACCGTAGATCGCAGCTTGTACGATCGGGCGTTCTCGCCCGGATGGCGGAATGGCAGACGCGGCGGCCTCAAAAGCCGCTGTCCGAAAGGGCGTGCGGGTTCGAGTCCCGCTCCGGGCACGACAACCACCCCGACGTCGCAACCGCGGAGACGAGCGGCAGCACAATTCGACCACAGTCGGCTACCCCGCGAACTGCCGGTCGACGAGTTCAGGGGCCCCCGAAAGGCGCGTTGCGTTGCTCTTTCATTTTCCGTGGCAAAAAAACCGCAAAGGTGCTACAACACACGTACCCCAGCAGAAGGAGCTCCTCAATGCCATTCAAGCCGGCTTTGGCCATCCACTCCTGCGTCGTCCAATCGCGGCATTGGAAAACGGTTGGCGTATCTGCGAGGTCTGGGCGCCCTCGGCTTGCTTCTGGCATTCGTGGGGAGCCTCGTGCTCGTCGTCGCCACAGGTCGCTTCGGCGGACACACCACACGCCGCGCGGATCGGTCCAGGGCCACGACGTCGCGGGATTTCCCGGGTACGTCGACGACCGCCCCGTTCAACGAGTGCCCCGCAATCGCTTGGGACAACAGCTGTGGGATCCTGATCGTCATCAGCAACAACGGCGAGCAGGTCCTTCAGGATCCGAATAACGGAGTGTCAACGGCCACCACGACACCGGGTGCTCAGACCCCGTACGACGAAACCGACGACACACTGGTGGGGATCGTGAACGAGTCGAGCAAGCCGGTGTATGCCATCCAGCTGTCCGGTGAGTCGACCGAGACCCCCCTCTTCGGCTTCGACGGTGACGGGATCTGCACCTACGCGACCGGAGGAGCCAGCACGATAGCGGCGCTGGCACCGGCGGCACACCCGCCCCGGGGGGCTACACGGGCGACAGTACTGCAGTGCCTGCACAGCTACTGGGGGCCGCCGGACCCAGCGGTCCTGACCCCAACGGCAGCGACTACGAGGGACCCAACAACACGTTCTCGAACATCAGCGCCGACACGGCCTCCGGTGACGTCAACTTCACCAATGGGGTGAATCCGGGACAGTCCACCTATTTCTCGCTGGAGGACTCGTTGGCCCCGAACGAGGTGAACGTCGAGTTCGGGTACTGGATGGCGGCGTCCGACGGCGGCATCTTCTCCTACGACGCTCCCTTCTTCGGGTCGATGGGCGGCAAGCCCTTGAACCAGCCGATCGTCGGCATCGCCGCTGACCCGAAGACAGGTGGCTACTGGGAGGTGGCCTCCGACGGCGGTCTCTTCGCCTTCAACGCTCCCTTCTTCGGGTCGATGGGAGGGAAGCCCCTGAACTCGCCGGTGGTCGGGATGGTGGCGACACCCGATGGTGGCGGCTACTGGGAGGTGGCGTCCGACGGCGGCATCTTCAACTTCGGTGACGCCAAGTACTACGGCTCCATGGGTGGGAAGCCCCTCAACAAGCCGGTCGTGGGTATTGCGTCCTCGCAGGATGGCCTCGGCTACTACGAGGTGGCATCCGACGGCGGCATCTTCAACTTCGGCGACGCCACCTTCTACGGCTCCATGGGTGGGAAGCCCCTCAACAAGCCGGTCGTGGGTATTGCCGGGGACCAGGCAACGGGCGGCTACTGGGAGATCGCCTCTGACGGTGGCCTCTTCAGCTTCAACGCGCCCTTCTACGGATCACCGGCAGCCACGCCTCTGAACAAGCCTGTAGTCGGGATGGCATCGACGCCTGATGGCCAGGGCTACTGGGAAGCGGCGACGGACGGCGGCATCTTCAACTACGGCGATGCCTTCTTCTGGGGCTCCCTCGGGTCGACGGTGCTCAATAAGCCTGTTGTCGGGATTGCGGGAAGCAACACGTAAGGATCTGAGAGAGCGGGCCAACTTCGGCTGGTCTTGATGGCGGTCGAATGCTCTGATGACGGGTGACGGTGCGACGGCAGTGCCGGGGTCGTGCACCGTCATCCCGTCGTCGCAAGTGATCGAGGGGCTCTCAGTTCCGAAACTCTCACTGACGAGCCAGATGTCGCCAACCCAGGATGTCGGATCCTCGTCGAGGTCAGGTTCACGGCGCGGGTGGGTCACGACCACAGCGCAAGAACGCCGGAGCGACACGCCACTCGGTGGCCTTTCTGGTTGGTCACAGAATGGTCACCGAGTGGTCACCAAGGCTGGTGGACGGGCCCGGTCGTAGCATCGGCGAGACCGGTACTGCCCGGCGGGAGTTCGAGTCCCGCGCCCGGTAGGGCCGCCACCAGCGGCTTCGCGGTCAATCGGCCCCACGCGGGTTCCACGACCGTCCCCGGGATCTCAGCCTCACCGCGGCATGCCGAAACCCACGTTTCGCACAACTGAGGTCACGCAGCCCGCCGGAACGGCCGATAGGTCAAGGGACGCGTCGGAGCAAGAGGGCTAACGTGCCAACCTTGTGCGGTCCACCGGCGCCAGCTCGGCGCGGATCCCGGACCCGATCACTCCGTTGGCAGAGCAACCGATCCTGATCGATCTCTCATGACACGCCTCGTTCGAAACGTCGGATTCGTGTTGGCCCTGGCAACAGCAGGCTTGTGCGGCGGCGCGTTCACCTGGACGGCCGGCGGCACGGCGGCGGCACAATCGGGGGCGGAGACACCACTCCCGCCGGGCTGGGAGCTCTGCATCCTGGCGGGGGTCACGGCACCGGCAACCCAAGCCAACATCACAGACCTCGATGACTGGCAGGCGGCTGAAGGCGGTTCGACCAACAACACGGCGGCGTTCAACCCGTTCAACACCCAACGGATGACTGACGTCACCGGCGCACCGATCCCCGGGGTGGTCTCGTCCAATGGGTTCCCCGCGTTTCCCTCTTGGGCCGCCGGTTGTTCCGCCACCACGGCCACCATGTTGCAGCCGAACATGTGGCCCATCACCGCAGCACTTCGGGCAGGGAACATATCCCCTGGGGCCGCATTCCTCGCCACGGTCGACCAGAGCGCCTGGTGCGCCCCCTCAGCCGATGGGTTGCCCTGCTACGCAAGTTCCGTCCTCGGGCTCGCGGGCAGCATCCCCGCGTCGGTGCCCGCCTCGTCGGCCCTCGATGTCTATGGGAACGTGCAATCGGGTCTGCAGTCCTACCAAAAGACGATTGCCGCGGTGACAGCCGATCAGGGAGTGTTGGCCGTCCGCGACCTGGCGTTGGCGCAGGCGCAGTCCCAGGTGGCGACTGCACGGGACAAACTCGGCGCCGCGTCCCGCGCGCTGCAAGGCTTTGCCGTCAACGAATACGTCAGCAGCGGGTTGTACTCGAGCGCCCCCCTCGTGAGCAGCGGAAGCCCACAACCAATCACGCCGAGCACACCGCAAGACTCGGATGGCGTCGTTGAGCAGCAGTATCTCGGCGTGGCGGCATCGAATCTGTTGACCCGTGACGACGATGCTGCTGGTGCCCTCAAGGGGTCCTTGCAACGCCAAAAGGTCGCCGCGACGGCGACCGCCCAGGCGTCGGTGGCGTTGACGACGGACGAGGTGGCCGAGAATCAGGCCCTGAGCCAGCTCGCGAACGACGTCGCTACCCTCGAGCACGCCGGCGCCTGCCCGACCGTGACCATCGCAGCACCGACACCGAGCGCGTCCGCTGACGGGTCGGCCAGCACGACAACGACGACCAGTACGACGACCAATACAACAACCAGTTCGACGACCACCACGACGGTGCCGCCGACCACTACGACGACCACGACCGTGCCCCCCACCACCACCACCACGACGACCACCACGACGACCGTCCAGCCGGGCGCTGTGTCCACGACGACAACGTTGCCGCCGACCACCACCACCACGACGGTCCCCCCGACGACCACCACGACGACGGTCCCCCAGACCGCGCCGACTCCATCGGCCACGACCGCACCGCCCGCGGAACCCGCGGGAGTCGTGGCCCTGCAGGGATGCATCGCATCGTTCGCTCCGCCCAGCGGCACCTGACAGCAACGAAGGACGCGTTCTCGGTGGTCTCGACGGGCGACCGGCGGACTGCTCCCGGTGCCTCTGACCCTTCAGCGGACCGGCCCGGTTAGAAACCCGCGGCGGCGATGATGGAGCCGTTGAGGTGGCTCCCGAACATCGATCCTTCGTTGGGGGCGTTCCCGTAGGAGAACACGGCACCCTCGGCTGAAGCGATCCAGTATCCCCCGCCGTCGGCATCGGAGAAGATCGCGGCGGCCGGGTCCAAGCCCCCGACCGAACCCACGGGGCCTCCACGCTGCACCGCATCCCCGTAGGCGTACACGGCACCATTGGCGAGCAGGACCCAGTAGCCGTGCCCGTCGGCGGTGCGCACTGCGGAGGTGACGGGGGAGCCCTGGTTGCCGGGGGCCCCGTAGAAGGGAGCGTCGCCGAAGGCGTAGACGTTCCCGGTCTGGGTGATCAGCCAGTACCCGTTGCCGGACGCGTCGGGGACGACGGACACTGCGGCTCCCGAACAGCCACCGATCCCCGGGCACGAACCCTCGAACCTGGCGTCGCCGAAGGCAAAGACGCCCCCGTCGGAGGCCACCATGAAATAGCCGCCGCCGTCCGCCGAGGGCACCATGCCCACGATGGGCGCGTTGAGGCTGTGCGGGAGGCCCGACCCGGCGGGAGACAGTCCGACGCCGGGAATCGACCCGTAGTAGCCGGCGTCACCGAAGGCAAACACGCCGCCGTCGGAGGCCACGAGCCAGTAGCCGCCCTTGTTCGCGGTCGGGCTGATCCCGACGACGGGTCGCTGCAACCGGATACTGCCGGTCGAGCCGTAGAACTGGGCGGTGCCGAACGTGAAGATGCCACCGTCAGAGCCGACTAGCCAATAGCCATAGGTCGGAGGTGGGGGGGGCACCGGACCCCCGGTCACGGTGAAGTCGCCCGAAGAGCTGGTGTAGCTCGGGCTGTAGTTCGTCGCATTGGACCCGCTCAAGGTGACCCCCGTGCATGAGGCCGCGACCAACGTGTAGCTGCCCGAGGGCAGGTTGCCGCTGATCACCGTCCCCGGGTTGACCTGGCTGCAGGTCAGGCCGCCGGTGTCGACGGTCACGCCGACAGGTGGGCTGTCGGTGCCCGCGAAGTTCGGCGGCCCGCTGTTGGCCTGCCTGCCGCTCACGGCCACGGCGATCGGCGCCGGCGTCACCGTGATGGTGCCCGGGACATAGCCGACGGTGTAGTTGGGGTCGGCCGCGCCGCTGCATGAGGACATGTACCCGTGGACCGGGCTCCCGTTCGTCGCGGTGGTGGAACAGGTCGGTTGGGTCGTGAGTGAGGAGGCAGTGTCGCCGCCCTTGAAACCCGCGTAGATCGGGGTCACGGCGGGCGGGTTCGATCCATATGGCACCGAACCACTTGCCGCCGTGACCGTCAATGGCGCCTGGCTAACCGTGACGGAACCGGCGGCGTAGCTCATGGTGTAGTTCGGGTCGACGGCACCACTGCAGGAGGACGCATAGGGTGAGCCCGCCACGGGGCTCGAGACGACGTCAGTGGTCGAGCAGGTCGGCGCGGTGGTCAGCGATGCCGCGGTGTCGCCGTTGACGAAGCCCGCATAGCCCGGGGTGATGACCGGCACGGTCCCGTACGTCGTCACCGGGCTCGACGCCGTGACGGTGAGAGACGCCCTGGCCACCGTGACCGCGCCGGTCGGGTAGCTGATGGCGTAGTTCGGGTCGACCCCGCCGTGGCACGAGGAGGGGTAGGGCGAGCCGGTCACCGAGCTCGAGCTGGTGGCCGTGGTCGAGCAGGTCGGTGCGGTGGTCAGCGACGCCGCGGTGTCACCGAGGACGAACCCCGCATAGCTCGGCGTGATGGTGGGGACCATCCCCCCGTAGGTCATGGCGCCGTTCGAGGCCGTGATCGACAGCGGGGCCTTGGTCACCGTCACCGAGCCGTTCACATAGGTGATCGTGTAGTTCGGGCCGGTCGCGCCGCTGCACGAGGTGGTGTACGGCGAACCTGCGACCGTGCTGGCGCCGGTCGCCGTCGTCGAGCAGGTCGCCGGTGTCGTGAGCGACGCCGCGGTGTCCCCGTTCTCGAAACCGCTGTAGCCCGGGGTGATCGTCGGCACCGTGCCGCCATAGGTCATGGGGCCGCTGAAGGCCGACACGGTCAGGGGAGCCCGGTTCACCGTCACGGATCCTGGGCTGTAGGTGATGGTGTAGTTGGGGTCGGCTGCACCGCTGCAGGTGGACACATACGGCGAACCCGCCACGGTGCTCGAGACGACGTCGGTGGTCGAGCACGTCGGTGCGGTGGTCAGCGACGCCGCGGTGTCGCCGTTGACGAAACCCGCATAGCCCGGGGTGATCACCGGCACGGTCCCGTACGTCGTCGTCGGGCTCGACGCGGTGATGGCCAGCGGTGCCTTGGCCACCGTGACCGAGCCGGTCGGGTAGATGATGGCGTAATTCGCGTCCACCGCGTCGCTGCACGAGGAGGTGTAAGGGCTCCCCGAGACCGGGCTCGAGCTGGTGGCCGTGGTCGAACAGGTGGGCCTGGCGGTGAGCGACGAGAAGGCATCGCCGTTGACGAAGCCCGATAAAGCGGGGTGATGGTCGGACGGTGTCGCCGTAGGTCATGTGCCGCTCGAGGCGGTGATCGATGCGGGGCCCTGGTCACCGTCACCGAGCCGTTCACGTAGCTGATCGTGTAGTTCGGGTCGATGGCCCCGCTGCACGAGGTGGTGTACGGCGAACCTGAGACCGTGCTGGCGCGGGTAGCCGTCGTCGAGCAGGTGGGCTGCCCGCTCAATGACGAGGCAGCATCGCCGTTCTCGAAGCCCGAGTACAGGGGGGTGATGGTCGGCACGGTGCCCCGTAGGTCATGGCCGGGCTCGAGGCGGTGATGGTGAGGGGCGCGGTGACAGTGACCACGCCCGGCACGTAGCTGATGGTGTAGTTGGCGTCGACGGCCCCGCTGCAGGTGGAGGCGTAGGGCGTGCCGGACACCGAGCTGGCACGGGTAGCCGTCGTCGAGCAGGTGGGCTGCCCGGTGAATGACGAGGCACCATCGCCGTTCTCGAAGCCCGAGTACAGGGGGGTGATGGTCGGCGCGGTGCCGCCGTAGTTCATCGCCGGGCTCGAGGCGGTGATGGTGAGGGTCGCAGGGTCGACCGTGAGAGTCGTTCTGGGCATGGTGTAGTAACGATGGCGTCGCGCAGGAGGAGGCGTAGGGCGACCCGAGAGGATGCTCCAGCTGGAGGCGGGCAAGCAGGTGGCGGTGCCGCGGGCAGCGACGGGGCAGATAGCCGTTAGAACCCCGCGTAGCTCGGCGTGATGGTGGGGACCGTCCCGCCGTAGGTCAAGCTGCCACTGGAGGCGGTGATCGTGAGAGGAGCCTTGGTCACAGCCAGTGATCCCTTCACCAGAGTGATGGTGTAGTTCGGGTCGACCGCCCCGCTGCACGACGTCTGGTATGGCGACCCCGCGACCGTGCTCGCGCTGGTGGCCGTGGTCGTGCAGGTCGGTCCCGTGGTCGCGACGCCGCGGGTCGCCGACGAAGCCCGGGTCGTCGGTCCCGAACGTGGGGTCGCCCCCCCGTAGGTCTGGGTCCCCGAGACGGCGACGTAGACGGGGTCGTCAGTGACCGTCACCGCGCCGGGCACGTAGCTGAACGAGTAGTTCGAGTCGGACCGCACCGCAGCACGTGGACGGGTATGTCGGCGGTGAGGCAGGACTGGAGCTAGTGGCCGTGGTCCTGCAGCTGGCCTGCGTACTCAGCGACGAGGCCGTGTCGCCATTCTCGAAGCCCGAATAGTTCGGCACGATGGTGGGGGCACGGTGCCGAGGGCCATCGTGGGACTCGAGGCGGTGATGGTCAGGGCGGCCGCAGTCACCGTCAGGGAACCCCCGGAGTAGCTGAACGAGTAGTCGGGGTCCACCGCCCCGTCGCAGGACGTCGAGTAGGGGTTTCCCGACACCGGGCTCGACGCTCGTCGCCGTGGTCGAACAGGTTGCTTGGGTGGTCAGCGATGACGGCGAGTCGTTATTGACGAAACCAGAGTAGGTCGGGGCGATGGTCGGCGGCGTGTCGCCGTAGCTCATGGAGTCGCTCAAGGCCGTGACTGCCAGCGGGGCGGGGTTGATCGTGAAGTCCCCCGCCGCACTGGTGTAGACGATTCCGTAGTCAGCTCCATTGGTGCCCGACAGGGTCGCCCCGCCGCACGAGGCGGTAACCAGTGTGTCGCTACCCGCCGGCAGCGTCGGGGCGATCGTGGAGGTGCTGGTCTGGGCGCAGATCAACCCCGACGTGCTCACGGTGACGCCCGACGGCGGGCTGTCCGTACCGCTGAAACTCGGCGTGCCTCCGTAGGTTTGTGTGCCCGCGACCGCGACATCGACCGGGATGGAGGCGACGGTGAAGTCGTTCGCGGCACTCGTGTACACGAGGTGGTAGTCACCGGCGTCGGGGCCAGAGAGCACCGCCCCGCTGCAGGAGGACGCCAGGAGCGTGTACTCCCCGGGGGACATGGTGGGACTGATCGTCGTCGAACTATCGACGTGCGTGCAGCTCACGCCGCTCGTGTTGAGCGTAACGCCGTACGGGGTGGTTCCCGAGCCTGCGTAGTCTGCCGATGCTCTGAAGATCGGGGTTTGGCTTCCGTACGTCTGCGAGCCCGACACCACCACGTCCAGCGGGATGGCCGTCAGCCCCGACGCCAGCTCCGATGCCATGGGCGTGCCGAGACCGGTCGCCATGTCGTATCCGATCATGGCCGGGTACCGGCCACCATCCGTGGCGTTGTAGTCGTTGTTCCCGGACGTGACGTCGTTGAGGTACTTGTCAGGAGACTGCTGCGCCAATTGGTAGAGAGCAGGGTTCAACGCGCCGTAACCAGCCGTGTTCCCGGCGGACGAGGCAACGACCGCAAGGACGGCGGCCCACAGCGGAGTCGCGCCACTGGTCCCACCGAGCGCGGTCCAACCATCCAGTGGTTGTTGGTCGTCGTAGATGATGTAGCCGGTGCTCGGGTCGGCGTCGGCCGACACGTCGGGGATCTCCCGGCAGTCGCCGCCCGAATTCGCGCAGGGCGTGCCGGTGCTGCCGCTCACGGTGCCCAGCGGCTGTTGGTACGAGGGCATGGAGAACGTCTCCGAGACACCGCCTCCGCCCGCGCCCTCCGAATAGTACAGCGCGTCATTCCACGCTTGTTCGGTCGGTGGTGGGCCGAGGACCGAGAGATCCGTGACCGAACGAGGTGCCCCCGACCGCCGTCACGTACGGCTGGCTGGCCGGGTCCGAGACGGCAGGGTTCAGGTTCTGGATGACGTCGCTGCTGCTGGACTCGTCGGTGACCCACACGTACCCCAACGTCCCGTCGCTCACGAGCGGGCCCAGGGTGTCGGTCCCGGTCTCGAGGTTGACCGTCGAAGTGACCGACGTTGGTCGTCGTGTCGATCGTCGCCATGACGTCGTCGGGCGGGAAGTCCAGATCGCTGAGGACGGCGAGCACCTCGGTCCCGTCCGGGGACATGCCGATGGACTGGACCACGCCGGTCCCGTCGTTCGTCTGGCTCGTCGGAATGGTCGTGACCATCGTGTGGTTGCTCAGGCTGACCACCGTGATCCCTCCCTCACCCCCGGCGTTGGCGACGTAGAGGCCGCCCTGGCCGGGACCGTTGGCGACAGCCAGGGCGACGGGATCAGTGCCGACTGTGACGGTCGCCGGCGTCGTCGAGCATCCCGTGACGTTGGTGGCGTTGCAGGTCGTGGTGCTGAAGTACTCGATCCTGTTGTTAGCGCCGTCCGCGACGTAAACGGAGCCGTTGGGGGTGGTATCGACGGCAAGAGCCGACGGCAGGGACCCCGACGGAAGGGTGACCGTCGCCATCCAGGTCGTAGTCGTCGCGGTGACGCTGTAGACCGCCACCGAACCGTTGCTGTTCCCCACATAGAGCGTGGATCCGTTCACAGCGAGCGCGGTCGGAGCACTCAGGTGGCCGCCGGACGGCACCTGGGTCGGTGAGCGGCAACCACTTGTCGTCGACTGATTACAGGTGCTGGTGGAGAAGACGGTGAGCGTGCTCTCCGAGTTCGCCACGAACACCCGCCCCACCGACGCGTCCAGCGCGACGGCATCGGGACCGGTACCGCTCGTGACGGCGGCCGCAGTGCCCGAGTCCGCCGCGTTGCCACTGCTTCCCTCGCTGTCCACGCTGACGGTGTTGCTCGACTTGTTGGCGATGTACAACGTTCCGGTCGAGGGGTCGACGGCCTGCGCGACCGGGTCGGAACCGGTGCTCGCCGAGGTCACCCCGTTGATGTTGCAGCCCTCCGAGCCCTGGTCGCCGGTGGCGACGAAGATCGATTGCCCCTCCAGGGCTGCCGTCTGGAAAAGGGTGTTCTCGGAGTTCTGGGTCGCCTGGCCCACGTACGCCTCGCACCCGTTCGTCCAGCTAGCGCTCACAATCTTGGCCGTGTCGTCGTTGACGATCTGGCTGAAGACGCCGTAAATACTGTCGGAGCTTCCGGAAGTTCCACCCTCGTAGACCTCGATATTGGCCTTCGGCGCCAACGAAAGCACCGTCTCGACGTCAAGCTCCGCTTCCGCCGTGCCACTTCCGGTCGCGCCCGTGGCATTGCCAACCAACTTCGGGGTGATCTGCCCGCCACCGAGCGTGATGCCATAGCAGTTGGCGAAGTTCGTGATGTCACTCGACGAGTAGCCCGCCCCCGACATCTCGAGCAGCGCGATCGTGGTTCCCGCCCCGTAATGGTTGGCCGTGTAGAGCGGGTCGAACGAGTAGGCCTGTGCCAGTTCATCCGGATCGAGTGCGCCGTATTTGCCCTGGATCGTCTTGATGTCGGTGTAGCAATTTCCCGGACTGAGGGGAGGGCTGGCCGGCGGCCAGCGCCGGCGCGGCAAGGGCGGCGGCGGCATGCGAAGTGGCCGAGCTCGCCTCCGGGACGCTCGTCGAGGGCTGCGGGGGGCTGAGCGTGTCGAGCCCGAGGATGCCTTCGATCTGCGGTGCCACCGAAGAGGGGACCTCGGGGGCCGCCGTGTTGTCGTACCCGGTCCTGCCCGAGGAGAGGCGGTACTTCGAAATCGCGGTCGAGAAGGCGGACTGGACCTGGCCCACCGTGCCCGAGACGGGCAGCGACAAGCCGGTCGCCGACGGGCTCCCCACCGTCAAACCTTCCTGGCGCAGCTCGGCGGTGACCTGCGCGATCGTGGCCGGCGTCGGCCCGAATTGCTCCGCGAACTGCGCCGGCGTCAGGAAGTGGCGATAGTCCGGCGAACCGGGGTCGGAAACCGCCGCCACCTCGGCGGCCAGCGCGGCCGGATCACGGGGCTTGAGCGTCACGTCGAGTGGGAGGGCCGTTGCCGCCGGAGCGGGCCCGACGAGCGTGGCCCCGGGGGGAACGAGGCCCTGGTGGCCCGGCAATTGCTGGCGTCCGGACCCGGCGCCAGCTGCGCTCGTCGCCGTGGCAGCGCCGAAGGCCACGGTGGACGCCAGGACCAGCGCGACACCGAGCACACCCGATGCAAAGCGACCGAACCGACGACCGCCGCGTCGATAGACGTCCATCTGTGCGTCCTCCACAGGTCCCCCCCCGGCGGGAAGGCTAATGCCCCTCACCAGGGCCACTTGCCGCACCCGGCGACTTCGGCTGGACCCACCAAACGGGCGTTTGTACCCGGGACTCATCGACCTCGGCCGTGGCGCGCAGGTATTAGCCCCTCGCGGCGCGTGCTCCATACCTAGACCACGTCGACAGAGTTGGACGCCTTAGTGAGCGAAAACTGTCCCGCATCGTGCCCGTCGGAGCGCACACGGCGTGCTCAGCTCACCCCAACCCGGCAAAAGGAGTCCGGAGGGTCCCGGTGGGACGGCCCGGGGACTCCGGGTCGCACCCGGCGTCGTACCGGGTTTCCAGCCGGTAACCAGCACTGCGCTGCCCAACCGCGTGCGCATCGCACCGGTGGTGCGATGCGGGGCCCGCAGGGCGGGCCCGTGGCGCGCCGACATGCCACACTGTGAGTTCCTCCGCCCGCCGTCGATGGGAGCCGTCGGACACGTGTTGGTTTTCACCTTCCCCGGACAGGGATCACAGCGCGCCGGAATGGGTGAACCGTGGGTCGACCACCCCTCGTGGGAAGTCGTGGAAGAAGCCTCCGCGGCCGCCGAGCTCGATCTGGCCCACCTCCTGCTGCGCGCGCCGATTGAGGAACTGACCCAGACCGAGAACGCCCAACTGGCCACCACGGTGCTCAGCCTGGTCGTGCTCGACGCGGTCGAGCGCATCGGGCTGACGCCGGCGGCCTGCGCCGGACACAGCCTGGGCGAGTACACCGCGCTGGTCGCGAGTGGTTCCCTCGGTTTCGATCACGGAATCCAGCTCGTCGTCGCCCGTGGCGAGGCAATGGCACGGGCCGGTGAGGAGGCTCCCGGGACCATGGCCGCCCTCTTGGGGATCGCCGACGACGACGCCGAGGCCGCCTGCATGCGCGCCGAGGGGGACGTGTGGGTGGCCAACTACAACGCCCCGGGCCAGGTCGTCATCGCCGGCACGGCCGAGGCGGTGGCCCTGGCGGGCGAAATGGCCAAGGGCCTCGGCGCCAAGCGGGTCATGCCGATTCAAGTCTCGGGCGCGTTCCACACGCCTCTGATGCAAGGGGCCCGGGCCGACCTGCGCAAGGCCCTGGCCGAGGTCACCTTCCTCACCCCTGAGGTGCGCGTCGTCGCCAACGTCGACGCGCACGTCCATGACGACCCCGCCGATTGGCCGGGGTTGCTCTCCGCCCAGCTCTGCAGCCCGGTGCGCTGGCGCCAGACGCTCGAGACCTTCGCCGGGCTCGGCCTGACCTCCCTCGTGGAGCTGGGACCGGGCGGCGTCCTGAGCGGGCTGGCCAAGCGCAGCCTGCCCGAGATCCAGTCGTTGGCCGTCTCCAAGCCCGAGGACCTGGACACGCTGATGGACCAGATCGGCGCCGCCGGCACCTGGCGGGCCGAGCCCGCCCTGCACCAAGGTGAGCACCTCTACATGTCCGAGCGGGTCGTGGTCAGCCCGTCGAGCGGCATCTTCAGCCCTGAGTCGTCCCTCCAGGCGCCGGGGACAGGGCTGTTGCCCGGGACCGACGACGGTTCCGAGCAGTCGTCGGCGGTCGACGTCGGAGAGCTCGTCGGCCGGGTCGGGGTCTCGGAGGTCCGGACACCCTTCGCCGGACAGGTCATCGGGTGGATGGCGGCCGACGGCGAACGGGTGCAAGAGGGCCAGCCGCTCGTGTGGCTCAGGGTGCCCGACTCGCGCTGATGGCCATCGTCTGCTGATGGCCATCGTCCTCGTCACCGGTGGGACCCGCGGTATCGGCGCCGCCTGTGTCTCGTGGTTCCTGGCCAACGGGGACCAGGTCGCCACCTCCTATCGCTCGGCCGAGCCCCCCGGTCCGCCCGTCGGTGCCGACCCCGAGCGCTTCCTGGCCGTGCGCTGCGACGTGCGCAACGCCGAGGAGGTGGAGTCGGCGTTCGGCGCCATTGAGGAACAATGGGGGCCCGTCGAAGTCCTGGTGGCCAACGCGGGCATCGCGCTGGACTCGCTCATGCTGCGCATGAGCGACCAGGCGTTCCTCGACGTGATCGACGCCAACCTGACCGGGTCGTTCCGGGTGGCCAAGCGGGCCGTGGCCAAGATGCTGCGGCTACACACGGGTCGCATCGTGTTCGTGTCCTCGGTCGGCGCGTTCGTGGGCCTCCCCGGGCAGGCGAACTACGCCGCCTCCAAGGCCGGCCTGGTGGGGATGGCCCGGGCCATCGCCCGTGAGGTGGGCAGCCGGCAGATCACGGTCAACGTCGTGGCCCCGGGGTTGATCGACACCGACATGACCGCCGCCCTCGGCGCCGACAGAGTGGCCCTCATGGCCGGTCAGGTGCCTCTGGGCCACGCCGGCACCCCGGCGGACGTGGCCGCGGTGGTGGGGTTTCTGGCCTCCGACGCCGCGGCCTACATGACCGGGGCTGTCATCCCGGTCGACGGCGGGCTGGGCATGGGCCTGTAGCGTTCAGGGAACCGACAGACAAAGGAGCAGATTGTGGACAGCGACGCAGCCTTCGAGAAGTTTCGCGAGTGCGCCGTGGAAGTACTGCAGGTGCCGGCGGACAAGGTCACCAAGGAAGCGAAATTCGCAGACGATCTCGACGCCGACAGCCTGGACCTGGTCGAACTCGTCATGGCGCTCGAAGAGGCCTTCGATATCACAGTCGAAGAAACCGAGCTCGAGGACATCACCACCATCGGGCAGGCCTTCGACCTGATCTCCGCCAAGCTCTGATGCAGATCGGCATGGGCGCCGAGGGCCCGATCCGGGGACGGCGGGTCGCTGTCACCGGACTGGGTGCGATCACGTGCTGCGGGGTCGGTGTCGACGCGCTGTGGGACGGGCTGCTGCACCCGGCGGTCGTCGGTGGGGTGGTCCGTGACTACGAGCCCACCGACTGGTTCGGACCCAAGGAGGTGCGCCAGCTCGACCGGTTCGCCCAGTTGTCCATGGTGGCGGCCGACCAGGCCGTCGACGCGGCCGGTGACCTGGCGGTCGACCCCGCCAAGGCCGGCGTCGTTTTCGCCACGGGCGTGGGCGGGTTCGAGACGTTGGCCAATCAGGTCGGCGTGTACAACGAGAAGGGGCCCGACCGGGTCTCCCCGCGGCTCGTGCCGATGATGATGGCCAACGCCGGCGCCGCCGGCATCTCCATGCGTCTCGGGTGGCGGGGACCGTCGGAGGTCATCTGCACGGCGTGTGCGGCGGGCACCCACGCCATTGCCGCCGCGGCACGGCTCGTCGCCACGGGCCGCTGCGACGTGGCCATCGGCGGAGGCTCCGAGGCCAGCATGCACCCGGTCGCGCTGGCCGCGTTCGCCAACATGACCGCGCTGTCGTCCTCGGGACACTCGCGTCCGTTCGACGCCCGACGCGACGGCTTCGTGATGACCGAGGGCGCCGCCGCCCTCGTGCTCGAGGACTGGGACCGCGCCGTCGCTCGTGGTGCGACGATCTACGCCGAGCTGGCCGGGGCGGCCAGCACCGCCGACGCCTACCACATCACCGCCCCCGCCCCGGACGGTTCGGGCGCCGTCGCCTGCATGGAGCTGGCATTGGCCGACGCCGAGATCGGGCCGTCCGACGTCGGGCACATCAATGCCCACGGGACCTCGACGCCGCTCAACGATCTGGCCGAGGCGCGCGCCATCACCAAGGTCTTCGGTGAGCCCGGCCCGCTCGTCACTTCCACCAAGGGGGTGACCGGACATGGCCTGGCCGCCGCCGGCGCCATCGAGGCGGTGGCGGCGGTGCTCACGGTCGACCGCGCCACCATCCCGCCGACGGCCGGCTACGCCGAGCCCGACCCCGAGATCACAATTCCGATCGTGCATGGCGAGCCTCGAGCCTGGGAACCAGCGGCGGTCCTCTCGAATTCCTTCGGCTTCGGTGGCCACAACGGCTGCCTGGTGCTGCTGCCTCCGGCCTGAGAACAGCCGATAAGGTCGCACCTCCGCTGCTGCCAAAGCGGCGACGCGAGAGGTCGGTTCGATGGGAAGGCTGCAAATCTGGGGCGCCGCGGCGCGCCACTCCCGCACTGTCCAGGTCGTGGCCGCCGTCGTGGTGGCGGGGCTGGTCGGCGGGGGCATCGTGGTGGCGACCCGCAGCAGCCCACCGGCGCCGGCCCCGTCGCCGGCCGCGTCGACCCGGGCGGTCGCTCTCGGCGATTCGGTCCCCTACGGGCACGGGTTGGCCAACCCCTACGTGACACCGCAGATCGGACTCCCTGCCACCGCCGTCTCGCAGGGCCCCTCGACGATGGCCTACCCCAGCCTGGTGGCGGAGGACCTCGGGCTCACCATGTCCGTGCGGGCGAGCAACTGCCACCTGACCGGCGACCAGCTCTCCATCAGCGGGGCCGTGGCTGACGGCACCGACAACACCAGCCGGGACGGGCAGTGCCCCGTCCCTCCCCGACAGGCCCGGAACCTGTCGGACGAGATCGCCGCCACCGACCTGGCCCGTCACCCGGCCCGCCTGGTCCTCTTGCAGGACGGCGCGGACGACATCGACTTCAGCTCCTGTCTCGAATACCAGCTGGCCCGGGTCTTGGGGACGGGCATCGGCCTCGGCAGCGCCTGCGTCGCCGGCGGCTCGGTCATCCCGAAGATCGCCGCTGAGCTGGCCAACGTACGGGCCAGCCTGGCCCGGGCCATTGAGAGCCTGGCGCCGCACGCCTCGACCATCGCCGTGCTCGACTACTACCAGCCGATTCCCGAGCCGTCGCAGATCACCTCGGGCGCGGCCACGTCGGGTCTCCACACCAACCTGGTGTGCAGCGGCCTGAAGCCCAACGCCGTCAGCACCTTCAGCGCGGCCCAGATCGTCCTGACCGCGCTCAACCGGGCCGTGGCCGGCGCGGTGGCCGAGGCCCGTATCCACCACGTGAAGAACGTGACCCTGGTCGACGTGTCAGGTGCCCTCGACGGCCACGGGATGTGCACGGCGCACCCCTGGGTGTTCTCGGGTGAGGCCGTTCCCGATGCGACCCTGGCCGCCGACGCGGAGCACTTCCTGGCCGCCAAGGCCTGCTCCGGGACGGATGCGCTGCACAGACAGACGTCCTGCGCGGGCCTGTCCGCCTCTGCGCAGGCAGCGGAGCGGAGCCTGCAGGGCTACGTGTGGCGAGCCGCGCATCCGACGGCGGCGGGACAGCGGTCCATCGCCGAGCTGGTGGAGCACCAGCTCGGCCGTCGGGTCTAGTCGATCGCCTCGCGGAAGGTCCCGACGAAGGCCGCGGCCCCGTCCGGCCCCTCGTCCTGCAGCAAGCGGCGCACCAGCGCCGAGCCGACCACCACGCCGTCCGCCACCTCGCACACCTGCGCCGCCTGATCCGGCGTGGAGACGCCGACGCCGACGCAGACCGGCATGTCCGTGCAGCTCCGGATGCGCTCGACGACCCTCGTCACGTCCGACCCGACATGCTGGCGCTCGCCGGTGACCCCCATGCGGGCCACGGCGTAGACGAACCCGTGCGCCCGGGCGCAGATGCGCTCCACCCGATCGGGTGGGGAGGACGGCGCCACCAGGAGCACGGTGTCGATCCCCGCCGCATCCGCCTCGACAGCCCATGGGCTGATCTCCTCGATCGGGAGGTCGGGCAGGATCGCCCCGCTCACTCCGGCGGCCGCCAACGACCGCGCCATGCGCCTGTGTCCGGCCCGGAAGACGAGGTTGTAATAGGTCATGATCGCCACCGGCACGGGGGCCTCGGCCCGCGCAATGCCGTCGAGGACCTGGTCGGGCACCGTGCCCCGGGCCAGCGCACGCAGCGCGGCCTCCTGAATCACCGGCCCGTCCATCATCGGATCGGAGAAGGGGATGCCGACCTCCACGGCGTCCGCCCCGGCCGCGATCACCGCGGCCAGGGACTGTGTCCAGTCGTCGGTCATGCCTCCCATGAGGTACGGGATCAGCAGCTTGCGCCCGCGTTCACGACGGGCCCGGAGCTCCTTCTCGAGATCAGGCATCGCGCCGGCGACCGAAGATCTCGCGCACCTGGGCGACGTCCTTGTCCCCCCGGCCGGACAGTGTCACGAGCACCGTGGAGCCGGCCGGCAGCGCGTCCGTGCCCGCGCTCCGGGCCACCCAGGCCACGGCGTGCGCCGACTCCAACGCGGGGATGATGCCCTCCGTGTGGCTGAGCAGCCGGAACGCCTCGAGCACCTCGGCGTCCGACGCCATGGAGTACTCCGCCCGCCCGGTGGCCGCCAGGTGCGCGTGCTCGGGGCCCAGGCCCGGATAGTCCAACCCGGCCGAGATCGACTCCGCCTCCAGGATCTGCCCCGCCTCGTCCTGCAGGAGCCGGGAGTGCATGCCGTGCAGGACGCCCGGGATGCCGTTGGTGATGGCCGCGCCCCCGGCCGCCTCCACCCCGACCAGCCGGGCGGGCGTGTCGACGAAGCCGGCGAACGTCCCTGCCGCATTGGACCCACCGCCGATGCAGGCGACGACGACATCGGGCGCGGCGCCACCGAGCAGGCTGGCGGACTGCTCGCGCGCCTCGTCACCGACGACACGCTGCAGTTGGCGCACCATGTAGGGGAACGGGTGTGGCCCCATGACCGATCCGAGGCAGTAGTGCGTGGTGTCCACCGTGGCCACCCACTCCCGCATGGCCTCGTTGACCGCATCCTTGAGCGTCCGGCTCCCCGACGTCACCGTCCGGACCTCCGCGCCGAGCAGCTCCATGCGGAAGACGTTGAGCTCCTGGCGCTGCGTGTCGACCTCGCCCATGAACACGGTGCATTCGAGGCCGAAGAGCGCGGCAGCCGTGGCCGACGCCACGCCGTGCTGGCCCGCCCCCGTCTCGGCGATCATCCGCGCCTTGCCCATCCGCTTCGTCAGGAGCGCCTGACCCACGACGTTGTTGAGCTTGTGCGAACCCGTGTGGGCCAGGTCCTCCCGCTTGAGCAGCACGCGCACGCCCAGGCGCTCCGACAGGCGCCTGCACTCGGTCACCGGTGTGGGGCGGCCGCCGTAGTGGCGCAGCAACCCGTCCAGCTCGGCGCGGAACTCCGGGTCGGCCCAGGCATCGTCGAACCACTTCTCGAGCTCGAGGCAGGCCGGCATCAAGGACTCCGGCACGAAGCGCCCGCCGAACTCGCCGAAGCGGCCGTCCGGACCCGGACGGCCCATCAGGCTCTCCTCGCTCATGCATCCCTCCAGTCGTAGGGCTCGTCCGCGACGGGAACCGACAACGGGTCCCTCGCCGCGGTCTCAGTATCGGCCTTCCGGGCGTTGACGATGAAGCTGCGCAGGAGCAGGGGGTCCTTGTGGCCCGGCGCCGCCTCGACCCCGCTCGCCACGTCGACCCCGCCCGGACGCAGGTGGGCAACCGCCTGCGCCACGTTGTCCGGGCGCAGCCCTCCCGAGACGATCATGCGCTTCGGGTCGGTGACCCCTTCGGCCAGGCGCCAGTCGAAGACCTGGCCCGACCCGGGGTTGTCCCCGTCAACGAGGAGGAAGTCGGCGCCGAAGTCCTCGAACCGCGCAATGGTGCGGTCGCCGGCCGGGAACGCCTTGATCACCGTGGGCACGCGGGCACGCACCCACTGCGTCTCCTCGGCCGTCTCGTGGCCGTGCATCTGCGCCGCGCCGAGACCGGCGAGCCGGACGGCCTCGACAATGCGCTGGGGCGCCTCGTCGCGGAAGACGCCGACGGTCAGGACGTGCTCGGGCAGCCGCTTGGCGATGTCCCCGGCCAGCCGCACGGAGACCTGCCGCGGCGAGGGGGCGAAGATGAAGCCCACCGCCGAGGCCCCCAGGCTCACCGAGAGCAGGGCGTCGGCCTCGGACGTGATGCCGCAGATCTTGACGAACAGGGTGTCCGTCATCGCGTCCCGACGCGGTGCCCGACCAACTCGCGGAGCTGGGCCGGCCGGTCCTGCGCCCGCACGAGCGTCTCGCCGACCAGGATGGCGTCATACCCCGCCTCGGCCAGCCGCCGGGCGTCGCCGGCATCGCGGATACCCGATTCGGCGACGGCCACCACGCCGGGCGGGATGCGCGACGCCAGCGCGCAGGCACGCTCGTGGTCGACGTCGAAGGTACGCAGATCGCGCTGGTTGACCCCGACCAGGCCGGCACCGGCGGCCAGCGCCCGCGCCAACTCGCCCTCGTCGTGCACCTCCACGAGGGCGGCCAGGCCGAGTGACGCGGCGAGGGCGGCGCAGGCCAGCAGCTCGGCGTCCGAGAGCGCGGCGGCGATGAGCAGCACGGCGTCCGCCCCCATCAGCCGGGCGTCGACCACGTCGGCCTCCTGCACGGTGAAGTCCTTGCGGAGCACCGGCAGGCCCGAGGCCTCGCGGGCGAGGGCCAGGTCGGCGGTCGAGCCGCCGAAGAAGTCGACGTCTGTCAGGACCGACAGGCAGGAGGCGCCCCCGGCGACGTAGTCCTTGGCCACCAGATCGGCCTGCAGACCCGGGTCCAGGTCGCCCTTGGAGGGGGAACGCCGCTTGATCTCCGCGATGCAGGACAGGCCGTCGCCCCGCAGGGCACCCACGAAGTCCCGGGGCGGAGGCGCGTCCCCCGCCTGTTCGACCAGGTCGGAAAGGGCGCGGCCATCAGCGGCAGCGCGGGCCCGGTGGGCCGTGAGGATGTCCGCCAGGTAGGTGGGCATGACGCCTCAGCGTAGCGGCGCGTCGTTTCGGCCCCGGTACACTCCCCGGCTCCGGGCGCCCGGATCAGGCGCGGACGCGGCTGAGGACTCGCAGGCGGCGCTGGCGGGCCTCGCGTGACAGTTCGCAGCCGGGCGTGTCGACGGGCGGGCGGGTCGCTGCGGCGTCACGAAGCATCTCGGCCAAGCCCGCGTAGATGACCTCAATGGTGAAGTCGTCCACCTCGATGGCCGCCAACTCGCTCCCGTCGTCGGCGAGGTGGATCACCTTGACCATCAGTCGGCCAGGACCCCTGAGCGGAGTCCCTCCCCCTGCCGCGCAATGGCCACGCAGCCGTCCTCGCGAAAGATCCAGCCCGCCTCGCGCCAAGGGTCGAGGTCGGGCAACGCCTCGGTCAGCTGCGTGCGCACGCGTCCCGTGTCGTCGTCGCTGCGTCCCATGCCCAGAGCTTGCGCCCCCGTTGTCTCATGTTCGGTGACGTCCGGTTGCAGTCGCGGTGCGCGCGCCGTGAGCGCCGAGTGCATCAGCCCTGTCCAGGCCGGTGCCGACGCTCAACGGGCGAACGTGTGCCAGCCCATCCACATCCAGGCCAGAACCAGCGCGACACGAAGGAACGGCCCGGACGCCAGGCGCTCGAGGACCACGGAAGGACGGGCCGGCCCGGACCCCGCGGCATGGGAACGCGCCCACAGGCCGAGCGTGGCGAGGCCCAGGACGGCCCACACCGCGTAGGCGAACGCGGAGCTCACGACGACTCCGGGCGGGCGGTCGCGCGCCGCCGGCTCCCCCGCCCCCGGCGGACGATGGCGGCACCGAGCCACAGCCAGAGGAAGAAGACGAACGCCTTGAGCACGTAGTAACGATCCACGGCATCGAGCATGGAGCTGAAGGTCGGGTGGTCGGCCCGGCTGCCCCGGGCGGCGTACTCGGCCAGCTCCCACGCCACGATCGCGACGAAGAGGATGACCCAGGCCCGCCACGGATGCGGCTCCTCCGGGCCGAGCTTGAGCGGCGTGGGCCGCAGCGGCCACCGCACCACGACGAGGACGGCGAGGGCGACGATCGGGAGCGCCGTCAGGAGGTTGGCGGGCTCGGTGAATGCCCTGGTGGTCGCCGCGCCCAGCGCGTAGGCCGCCGCACCCAGGGCGAGCAGCGTGCGCTGCCGCGGCTGCGGGTCCCGGCCGGCCGGTTGCTCCGCTGCGGGCACCGGAGCGGCCGTGTCCTCTCAGCCCGGCTCGGCGCCGGTGCCGGTGCGGGCCGTTCCGGTCAGGGGGAGCAGGGCGGCCCGGGCCGGGCGCGACCCGCCGACGCCGTCGCCCGCGCGCACCCGGACCGGGCCCGGGGCCTCCACGTTGCGGTGCAGGTAGCCCAGGGCCACCCACGCGGCGAGCTCGGTGCTCCAGGCCGCTGAGGTGATCGTCCCCGCCACCTTGTCCCCGGCGGCGCCGTCACCGGCGGGCGCCTCCCCGCCGTGCAGCGTCATGCCCCGGCTGAGCGGCGTGTCGTCGCCGGCCGGGGCCACCACGCCCACGAGGCGGCGCGCCACGTTCGAGCCACGCGAGTCGATGCGCGCCACCAGCTCCTGTCCCGTGTAGCAGCCCTTGGTGAAGCTGACCGTGCGCTCCACCAGACCCGCCTCGGCTGCGATGGTCTTGTTCGTGAGCTCCGCCCCCATGGCGGGGACGCCCGAGACGATGCGGCAGGCCTCGACCGCCTCCGCGCTGCAGGCGGTCACGCCGGCGGGAAGCGCGGCGGCGTCCGGCGCCAGCACCACGTCCTCGGGACCGAGCAGGTCGACGCCGGTCCAACCGTTCCACTCGAAGGGCAGGGCCAGCACGCCCCGCTCGGCCAGGACCGTCAGCAGACCGGCCGCAGCCTCACCCACCCCCGTCCCGCGCAGGGACAGGTCGCGCCAGGCCAGAGGCTCGAGCTCGACCTTCGAGCGCAACAGGAAACGGCGCAGGCGTGCCGCCACGGCCTCGCCGTAGCCCCCGTCGACGTCGAGCACGAACCCCTGCCCGTCCGTGCGGGTCACCCGCAGCAGGGCGGATAGTTTGCCGTCGGGCTCCAGCAGCAGGGTGTCCGCCGACGCCCCCACCGCCAGGGTGGTGACGTCCTGGCTCAGCTGGCCCTGGAGGTAGGCCTCGGCGTCCGGCCCGCGCACGGCCAGCACGTCGCGGCCGGCGCGGAAGGCCCCCGCGCCGTGGCGCAGTGCCCCGGTCTGGGCCTCGAGGGCGGACGAGGCCACCGTCACGAATCTGCCCCGGTCCGTTGCGCCGCGCTCATGCGGCGCGCCGCCGTGACCGCCACCAGCAGCGCCCCCGCCTTGTGGGCGCACTCCTCGTCCTCGCTCTGCGGGTCGCTGTCGGCCACGATCCCCGCCCCCGCCTGGACGCTCGCCCGGCCGTCCGGTTGGACCACCATGGTCCGGATGGCGATGGCGGTGTCGACGTTGCCCGAGAAGTCGATGTAGCCGACGACGCCCCCGTAGACGCCCCGCTTGGTCGGTTCGAGCTCGTCGATGATCTCCATGGCACGCACCTTCGGCGCGCCCGACAGCGTCCCGGCCGGCAGCGTCGCCCGCAGCACGTCGATCGGCCCCTTGCCCTCGGCCAGCTCACCGGACACCTGCGACGTGATGTGCATGATGTGGCTGTAGCGCTCGATCGTCATGAGCTCGTCCACTTTCTCGGTGCCGAAGCGGACGACGCGCCCGACGTCGTTGCGGGCCAGGTCCACCAGCATGATGTGCTCGGCCAGCTCCTTGGGGTCCTCGGCCAGCTCGCCTTCGAGGAGCCGGTCGTGCTGCTCGTTCTCCCCGCGTGGCCGGGAGCCGGCGATCGGCCGCGAGATGACCACGCCGTCGCGCAGCCGGACCATCGGCTCGGGCGACGCGCCGACCACGGTCACCTCCGGAAAGCGGAGGAAGTACATGTACGGGCTCGGGTTGAGCAGGCGCAGCGCCCGGTAGACGTCGTAGGGGTCGGCCTCGAGCGTCAGGTCGAAGCGTTGGGACAGCACGACCTGGAAGATGTCACCGGCCCGGATGTACTCCTTGGCCGCGGCGATGGAGGCCTTGTACTGGTCGGCGGGGACGGTCCGCGCCGCCTCGGCCTTCTGGAGCCCCGGCGGCGGTGCGGCCACCATCGGCCGCGGCTCGGCGCCGTCACCCGGCCGGGCGCAGTCCGCGGCCAGCTCGACCAGGCGCGCACAGGCGGTCTCGTACGCCGCCGCCACCGCCTCGCCGTCGACGAGGCCATCGACGGCCCCGGGCACCACCACGTTGTCGACCAGGACGATGCGCTGGCGCCAGTGGTCGAAGGCACAGAACTGGCCGATGACGACCAGCGCGGCGTCGGGGTGGTCCAGGTCGTCCTCCGGCACGTCCGGCAGGTGCTCGACCTCGCGCACCACGTCGTAGCCGAGATACCCGACCAGTCCCCCGTGCAGCGGAGGGAGCCCGGCCAGCGCCGGCGAGTGAAAGCGCGCCACCAGCGCCTCCACCGCGGCCAGAATGCCGTCGTCGGAGCTCTCCAGTCCCAGCCGTCCCGAGGCCTGGACGTGTCGTCCCCGTGCCGTCAGCGTGGCCAGGGGCCGGCGACCCACGAACGAGTACCGTCCCCACCGCTCGCCGCCCTCGACGGACTCGAAGAGGAAGCCGTCCCTGTCCCCCACGACGTTGGCGAAGCAGGTCACGGGCGTCAGCGTGTCGGCGACCACCTCGCACCAGACCGGCACGATCGTGTGCTCCTTGGCCAGCGCGGCGAATTCGGCGGGGTCGGGGCGGAAGCCCAGGGCGCCCCCCGACGCCTCGGGGCCCGGGGCACCTCCGGCGGTCACGGCGCGGGCACCCCCGGGCCGGTGCCGATGGTCCGGAAGAAGCAGCTCCGCTCCCCGGTGTGGCAGGCCCCACGCCCGTGCTGGTCCACCAGGACGACCAGGGCATCCCCGTCACAGTCCATGCGCACCTCTCGTACGTACTGGCGGTCGCCGGACGTCTCGCCCTTCTGCCAGTACTCCTGCCGGCTGCGGCTGTAGAACCAGGTGCGCCCGGACTCCAGCGTGCGGCGCAGGGCCTCGGCGTCCATGTAGGCCACTGTCAGGACGGTCCCGTCACCGGCGTCCTGCACGATGGCCGGCACGAGACCGCCGTCCTTGGCGAAGTCGACGAGGCGCGCCAGCTCCTCGTCGAACGTGAGCGGCACGCCCTCGGGAACGGCGGACGCCGGCACGGTTCCGGCCTCGGCCCCGGGCGCGCTCAAAGGTAGAGCCCCGTGCCGCTGTCGTTGCGGGGCGACGCGATGGCGTGGATGTCGCGCTCGCGCAGGATCACGTACTCCTCGCCGTGCACCTCGACCTCGAAGCGGTCCTCGGGGTTGAAGAGCACGGTGTCGCCCGCCTTGACCGTGCGCACGTGCGGCCCGACAGCCACCGCCTCGGCCCAGGTCAAGCGGCGGCTGATCTGGGCCGTGGCCGGGATCAGGATGCCGGCCCGCGAGCGGCGCTCACCGTCGGTCGGCGAGATCTGCACCATCACCCGGTCGAAGAGGACCGAGATCGGCTGCTTGTCCTCACTCGACCCCGGCTTTTCGGTCTTGGCGCGGCTGGAGCCGACCTTCGTCGTCGACGTGGGCACCCTCGCACGGTACCGCACGATTGCGCCCTCCCAGGTCAGGCAGGCCGGCTCAGGCGGGGCGGACGGTGACCCCGTGCGCCGCCATGTAGGCCTTCGCCTCGCCGATGGTGAACTCGCGCCGGTGGAAGATCGAGGCCGCCAGGACGGCATCGGCGCCACCCTTCACCGCGCCGTCGACCAGGTGCTGCAAGCCGCCGACGCCACCCGACGCCACCACGGGGATGTCCACGGCCTCGACCACGGCCCGCGTCAGCGCCAGGTCGAAGCCGTCCCGGGTGCCGTCGCGGTCCATGGACGTGAGCAGGATCTCGCCGGCGCCGTTGGCCGCGCACTCGACCGCCCAGGCCACCACGTCCCGGCCCACCGGCGTCCGCCCGCCGTGGGTGTAGACCTCCCAGCCCCCGTGGCGGCCGTGGCCGCCCTTGGCGTGGCCGCCGTGGCCGTCCGTGCGGGCCCGGGCGTCGATGGCCACCACGGCGCACTGGCCGCCGAACTCCTCCGCGATGTCCCGCACCAGCCGCGGCCGTTCCACGGCGGCTGTGTTCACCGCGACCTTGTCCGCCCCGGCCCGGAGGAGGCGGCGTGCATCCTCCGCCACCCGGACCCCACCCCCGACGGTGAGCGGGATGAAGACCTGCTCGGCCGTGCGCGCCACCACCGAGACCATGGTGTCGCGCCCGTCCGAGGAGGCGGTGATGTCGAGGAAGGTCACCTCGTCGGCACCCTCGGCGTCGTAGCGGGCGGCCAGCTCGACCGGGTCGCCCTCGTCGCTCAGGTCGACGAAGCGCACGCCCTTGACGACGCGGCCCCCCGTGACGTCGAGACAGGGGATCAGGCGGATGCTGCGCACGCGGCGATCCCTTCCTCCACGCTGAGCCGGCCTTCGACGATCGCCTTGCCCACGATGGCCCCGGCCAGGCGGCGCCCGGCGGCGTCCAGTCCGGCCAGGGCGACCAGGTCCTCGACGCCCGACACGCCGCCCGACGCCACCACGGGCAACGGCGTGGTCGCCAGCAGGGAGCGCAATCCAGAGAGGTCGGGGCCCGACAGCATGCCGTCGCGCGCCACCGAGGTGGCCACGACCGCGCCGATGGGCTCCTTCGCCCACAGCTCGAGGAGATCGGTCACGGCGCGGCCCGATCCGGCGAGCCACCCCTGGGCCTGGGCCTCGGCCACGCCGTCGTCGTCGACCCGGTAGTCGACTCCGACGGCCACCCGTCCCGGCCAGCGCCGGGCACAGCGGCCCGCCAACGCGGGCTGCTCGAGCGCGGCCGTGCCGAGCACGACACGGGCCACGCCGGACCCGAGCACCTCCTCGGCATCGTCCTCGGAGCGGATGCCACCGCCGAACTCGACGCTGACGCCGGCCTCGCGGGCCAGGCCGACGATCTGTCCCAGGACGCCGCGCTCGTGCGGCACGCCCGTGCGGGCCCCGTCGAGGTCGACGACGTGGATCCAGCGCGCGCCCCCGCGATGTAGCTCGCCGCCAGCTCCGCCGGGTCGCCGTAGCGCTTCTCCCGCCCGAAGTCACCCTGGGTGAGCCGGACCGCCGCGCCGGCGCGCAGGTCGATCGCCGGCAACAGCTCCATCACGCCGCCGCCTTCGCCAGGCCCACGAAATTGGCCAGCAGCGCCAGCCCGGTCGCCCCCGACTTCTCCGGGTGGAACTGCGCGCCCCACAGGACGCCGCGCGTGGCCAACGCGGCCACGCTCCCGCCGTAGTCGCACACCGCCACCGTCTCGTCCCCGACCGGTGGCGCGAACGAGTGCACGAAGTAGACCCAGGGCCGCCCGCCCAGCCCGCGGAGGGGTGCGGGTTCGTCCGCGCCGCGCACCTCGAGTGTGTTCCACTGCATCTGTGGGTGCTTGACGCCCGAGGGCAACGGCGCCACTGTCCCGGCAAAGACCCCGAGGCCCGACGCACCGGGGCTCTCCCGCGAGCCCTCGTAGAGCAGCTGGAACCCGACGCACACGCCGAAGAAGGGCACGCCGGCCGCCACGGCGGCCCGGGCCGGATCCTCCAGACCGCTGTCGCGCAGCGCGCGTGCACAGGCGCCGAACGCGCCCACACCGGGGAGCACCACCGCGTCGGCCGCCGCCACGGACGCGGCGTCGTGCACCAGTCGTGCGGACGCACCGACGTGCTGCAGTGCCTTCTCGGCTGAGCGGAGGTTGCCGATGCCGTAGTCGAGCACCGCGATGCGCGGCCCTCCCGTCACAGGCTGCCCTTGGTGGAGGGGATGGCACCCCCCTCCACGCGCACGGCGTCGCGCAGGCAACGGGCCACCCCCTTGAAGCTGGCCTCCAGCATGTGGTGCGTGTTCTTGCCCTCGAGCCGACGGATGTGCAGCGTCAGGTTGGCGGCGGTGGCGAAGGCACGCCAGAACTCCTCGGCCAGCTGCGGGTTGAACGGCGGCGTGCCCAACCCGGGCGTGTCCGGGGCGAACTCGATCGAGTAGGCCAGGTACGGCCGGCCCGACAGGTCCAGGGCCACCTCAATGAGCGCCTCGTCGAGAGGGAGCAGCATGGAGGCGAAGCGCCGCACGCCCGCCTTGTCGCCGAGGGCCTCGGCCAGGCAGGTGCCCAGCACGATGCCGACGTCCTCCACGGTGTGGTGCGCGTCCACCTGCAGGTCGCCCGTGGCGTGCACCGTGAGGTCGAAGCCGGCGTGCCGGCCCAGCTGCTCGACCATGTGGTCGAAGAAGGGCAGGCCGGTCGAGACGTCGGTCTGCCCCGAGCCGTCGAGCACGACTACGGCGTCAATCGTCGTCTCCTTGGTGGCGCGCGCCTTCGTGGCGCGGCGGGCATCGGTGGTCACAGGCTCTCCTTCAAGGCGTGGAGGAAGCGGTCGTTCTCCTCGGCCGTCCCGATGGTGACACGCAGGCAGCCGCGCAGGCCGTCCCAGCTGGCGCAGTTGCGGATCAGGACCGAGTGGTCCAGGAGCGAACGCCACACCTCGACCGCCTGGCGGTCCCGGGGCCGGAAGAGGATGAAATTGGCGTCGGAGGGCCAGCTGTCCACCGGCAGGTCGGCGAGCGCGGCGGCCACTCTCCCCCGCTCCTCGGAGATGCGGGCCACCCGCGCCTCCATCTCGGGCACGTGGCGCAGCGCCAACAGACCGGCGATCTGGGTCTGGGCCGACAGGTGGTAGGGCAGCACCACCGACTCGCACGCCGCCACCACGGCCGGATCGGCCACCAGGTAGCCCAGGCGCGCCCCGGCCATGGCCCACGTCTTGGAGAAGGTGCGGGTCACCACGAGGCCCGGGTGGCTGGGCCCGCGCAGCGCCAGGGCCGACCACGGGGAGAACTGCCCGTAGGCCTCGTCGACGATGAGGAGACCCGGCGCCGCGCCGCTCACCGTGGCGACGGTCTCGGGCGGCTCCGCCCGCCCGGTCGGGTTGTTGGGCGAGCAGAGGAAGGTCACGTCGGGTCGCTCCGCCGTCAGCAGCTCCACCGCGTGGCGCGGGTCGATCTGGAAGTCGTCGTCGCGGGCGCCCTCCACGACCTCGGTCCCGGTGATCCGTGCGATGTGCGCGTGCAACGCGTACGTCGGCTCGAAGACCAGGGCGCGGCGGCCTGGCCCACCGAAGGCCAGGAGCAGGCACTGGAGCACTTCGTTCGAGCCGTTGGCGCAGAACACCTCGTCGGGCGTCACTCCGTGCAGGTCGGCCACGGCCTGCCGGAGCTCGGTGGCCGGCCGGTCGGGATAGCGGTGGAAGGAGACCTCGGCCAGCGCGGCCAGCAGTTCGGCGCGCCAGGCGTCGGGTGGCGCAAAGGGCGACTCGTTGGTGTTCAGGCGCACGTCCGCCTCGACCTGGGGCGAGTGGTAGCCCTCGCTCAGCTGGAGGTCGGGCCGCACGGGCGGGACGGCGCTCACGGTGCACCTCGCCCGTCCGGCCCTTCGAGGGTGTCGAGGGTGTCGAGGGCGTCGAGGCGGCGGCGCACCGAGTCGGCGTGGGCCGGCAGGCCCTCGGTCTCGGCCAGCGTGATGACGTGGGGGCCGAGCGCGGCGCAGGGCGTCGGGCGTCACCCGCACCGCATGCACGTGCTTGCGGAAGTCGTCCGCCCGCAGCGCCGACGCGAAGCGCGCGGTGCGATTCGTCGGCAGGACGTGGTTGGGCCCGGCGATGTAGTCGCCCATGCTGGCCGGCGACCACGGCCCGATGAAGACCGCGCCGGCGTTCTGCACGAGCTCCAGCAACGCCAGTCCCTCCTCCTCGGGGACCATCAGCTGCAGGTGTTCGGGTGCAATGGCGTTGGCGACCGCCAGCGCCTGCACGGGACCGTCGACCAGGCAGACGATGCCCGCCGTCGCCAGGGTCGCCTCCAGGTCGGCCCGGCGGCTCGACGCGGCCACGATCCGGTCCACCTCGGCCGTGATCTCCTCGGCGCGCCCGGTGTCCCAGGTGACCAGCCAGGCCAGCCCGTCGGGCCCGTGCTCGGCCTGCACGACGAGGTCGACCGCGGCGAACGTCGCCGGCGCGTCCGGGCCGGCGACCACCACGATCTCCGAGGGGCCGGCGAAGGCCGAGGCCACACCCACGACACCCGAAAGCTGGCGCTTGGCCTCGGCCACATACGCGTTGCCCGGGCCCGCGATGACGTCGACCGCGGGCACGCAGGGCGTCCCGTACGCCATGGCGGCGATGGCCTGCGCCCCGCCGATCCGGTACACCTCGTCCACTCCGGCGATCGAGGCGGCGCACAGCGTGGCTGTGTCGATCTTCCCGTCGGCGGCCGGAGGCACACACAGCGCGATGCTCCCCACGCCGGCCACACGGGCCGGTGCCGCGCACATGAGGACGGTGGACGGATAGCGGGCGCGCCCGCCGGGCGCGTAGATGCCGGCCCGCTCCACCGCACGCGTCAGGTGCCCGACGGTGATGCCGCCCTCGTCCAGGTCACTTGGGGGCGCCCCCTCGTGCGCGTGGTAGGTCAGGATCCGCCCGAAGGCCACCTCGAGCGCCCGCCAGAGGTCGGGGTCGGCGTCGGCGCAGGCCTTCTCGATCTCCTCCGGGGGGACCCGCAGACCGTCGGACACGTCGACCCGGTCCAGTTCGGCGGTGTAGCGCACCACGGCGTCGTCGCCGTCGGCACGCACCTGGCGCAGAATCTCCGCCACCACGTCGTGGACGTCGGCACCGGGCGCCGACGGGCGCGGCAGGACCGCCTCGAAGGGCGGCGGTGTGCCGCGCAGGTCCAGGGTACGGAGGGACATGGGGTCACAAGGCTACCGGTGGGCCTCGCCGGGCCCTTTCCGGCGTGCCGGCCGGACCTCCCACCATCGGCCATCATCGGGGGATGACTTCCGCCGCCGAGATCTCCTCGCTCTCCTCCACCCTGGCCGAGTTGCACGACCGGGTCACCGCGCTGGCCGAGAGCTCGCTGGCCAGCGGGGACGAGGACATGGCGCACGAGCTCATCGCCGTCGAGCGCGCCCTCGGCGGGGCGCTCCGGCGCCTCCGGCGTTTCGGCCAGGGCCAGGGTCAGGGCCCGCGCCGTTGAGCGCCGGACCGGACCGGAACACCGCTCCTCAGACCGCGTAGAGGACGAGCTCGTGGCCGAGCAGCGATGCCGCCGTGCGCAGCACGGCCTGGCGCTGCGCCACGACCGCGCAATTGCGCCGCTCGGCCACCTCGACGACGGCGACCACGCTCAGGTCCGAGGTGTCGCAGCGCGCCGCGATCTCACCCGAGCGGCGGGCGGCCTCTCCGCTGAACGGCTCGACCTCGGTCCCCGCCAGGAGCTCACCGATGCGGTCACTGCGCCCCTCGGTCCGGTAGCCCTCGGCCACCGTCACGGCCGGGATCACCGGCACAATGCCGTTGGACAGCGCGGCGCGGTGCAGGGCCCACATCATGCGGTCGCCCCGGGCCGCCGCATGCAGTGCGCCGAGACCGTAGACGAGGCCCTCGCGGCGCGCCGTGCTCACCGGCGCCGGACGCGCGAGGCCACTCCGGACACACCCGAGCGCAGACGCGCCAGCAACGCCTCTCCGGCCGCCAGCTCCTCGGCGCTCAGGGATCCCGTCTCGCCCTCCCAGGCCGCGACGCCCCGCAGGCCCTGGCGCACGCGCAGCTGTTTCTCGGCCGCCGACGACAGCCACGCGCTGAACGAGACCCCGTCCTGCCGGGCTGCCTCCTCGACCGACGACGCCACCTCGTCGTCGAGTGAGACCGACCGCTTGGTCACCATGGGACGATGGTAGCACCTGAAGTAGTACCGGCGTGCTGCTGCACCCCAACACCACGTCCCACCTGGGTCGGAAACACCAATGCCGGCCCGAAGGCCGGCATTGGGCGAGTCGGCCAGGAGGCGGATCCCAGCACGGACTCTTTTGGAACCAGGTGGCGGGAACCGGTTCCGGCAACAATGGTAGCCCCTGAAAATTGCGATTTCACCGTGAGTACAACGAATTGCCTTAAAATGCGCTGAATCGCCGTGCCCGCGCGGATTACTGTACCGAAGGGCAGAAATCGGCCAAAGGGCATGCGCCGCAATGGGGTTTCCGGGCAACACATGTGCTCCGGCCGTGCAAAATGACACGGAGGCTGAACGCCCCACGCTCGGTCGGCGGAATGAGGGCGTTCAGCTCGTGCTCGACCTTGACCGCATCACGCCGGGCCGGCGCGGGCAAGCCCTCGGTGAGCTTGAGTCGCTCGCTCACCCGCAGCACGTGCGTGTCGACGGGGAGGCCCGGGAGTCCGAAGGCGACGCTGCGCACCACGTTGCCCGTCTTCCGACCGACTCCTGGGATGGTCACCAGGTCTTCGAGCGCCGTCGGCACCTCGCCCCCGAAACGGTCTGCCACCGCGGCCGCCATGCCGATGAGGCTCTTGGTCTTGGCCCGGAAGAACCCGGTGGACCGAACGAGCTCCTCCACGTCCTCGGGGTTCGCCACCGCGAGCGACTCGGCGTCCGGATACGCCGCGAAGAGGGCGGGCGTCACCATGTTGACCCGCGCGTCGGTGCTCTGGGCCGACAGGATGGTGGCCGCCAGCAGCTGGAACGGGTCCTTGAAGTCCAGCGCGCACAGCTCGGCGGCGGTGCCGGGGTAGACCTCGGCCAGGCGCTCGACGGTCAGGCGGGCCCGCCCTTTGGCTGTCCTGGGCTTCGCCACCGGTTCACGGTACCGGGTTACGTTGGCGGCAGTGGACGCTGTGGACATGGCGGTGGTCGAGCTGCGGGGGCTGCCCGCGCCCGATCAGGAGTCCCTCGCGGCGCTGGTGGCCCGGGCGGGCGCGCCCGGCGACGACCCGCCCCTGCCCGAGCCGCAGCTGCGGGCGGTCACGCATCCCGCCGGCGCCGCCGCCGGGCGAGCGCCTCGTGCTGGCCCGGCGGGGGAAGGACCTCGTGGGGTGTGCCGTGCTCTCGCCCGCCCGTGACGGCTCGACCGTGCTGCACGTGGTGGTCGACCCCGCCGCGCGGACGCCCGCTCTCGCCTCCGCCCTGCTGCGGCGCGCGGTGCAGGAGGCGCCGGCGGCGGCCCCCGTCCACCTCTGGGTCATGCGAGCGGGCCCGGCCGACGACGCCCGGGTCCGAGCCGAGGGGTTCGCCCCCGAGCGCGACCTGCTCCAGATGCGCGTCGGCCTCCCGCTACCCGACGACGTGGTCGCCGCCACCCGGCCTCTCGTCACCCGGCCGTTCGTGCCCGGGCGCGACGAGGAGCCGTGGGTCGAGACCAACAACCGGGCCTTCGCCGGCCACCCGGAACAGGGCGCGTGGTCCGTGGCGCAGCTGCGCGAGCGCATGGCGGCGGGCTGGGTGGAGCTCGACGGCTTCCTGGTGGCCGACGACCCGGACGGACCGGGCCTCATCGGGGCCTGCTGGACCAAGATCCACCGCGACCACAACCCGCCCATGGGCGAGATCTACGTGATCGACGTCGACCCCCGGCACCACGGGCGGGGCTGGGGACGCTCCCTCACCGTGGCCGGGCTGGTGCATCTGGCCGGTCGTGGCATCACGCTCGGGATGCTCTACACCGACGCCTCCAACGTGGCCGCGGTCGCTCTCTATCGCTCGCTCGGTTTCACCGTCGACCACGTCGACCGCTCCTACCGGCGCGAGGCGGCAGGCTCCGGACGCCGGCTCAGCTGACGCCGGTGCCGATGGCGCGCCCGACCCCGAAGGTCACGCCGGCGGCCACCACGGTCACGGCGAGCTGGCGCAGCGCCGAGACCACGACGGGGCGCTCGGTGTAACGGGCCAACACGACCCCCACGACCAGGGAGGCCACCGCCCCCAGGACGATCGAGAGCACGATGGCCGTCGTCCCCGACGTGAACAGCCACGGCGCCAGGGGGATGAAGGCCCCCACGGCGAAGGTGATGAACGAGGCGGCGGCGGCCTGCCACGGTGACCCCAGGCCCTGCGGCGTGATCCCGAGCTCCTCCCGGGCATGCGTCTCGAGCGCCAGCTCGGGGTCCTGCATGACCTCGTTGACCATGTCGGTGGCCACCGTCGGGTCGATGCCCCGGCGCACGTACATGCCGCGCAGCTCGGCCGCCTCCCCCTCGGGGCTGTGATGCAGCGACTTCCGCTCCACGTCGAGCTCGCGCTCCATCAATTTCGCGCTGGGCCGTCATGGAGAGGTATTCGCCGGACGCCATGGAGAAGGAGCCCGCGATCAGGCCGGCCACCCCCGCCAGGCGCACGATCGAGCCACCCGGGCTGGCCCCGGCGATGCCCAGCACCAGGGAGACGTTGGTCACCAGACCGTCGCTCACCCCGAAGACGGCCGCCCGGGCCCCGCCACCCCGGAGATCCCGGTGATGGTGCGGGGGCGTCGCATCGTGTTGGTGCACCGAGCTCATCTGGCTCAGCGTAGTGAGGCGCCCCCACGCGGGTAGCGTCCTGCAGCGGAATCAGACCTGACCAGCGAGGAGCGCACCATGACCACCATCGTCGACGGCGTCGACGCCTTCCACGATTTCGTCGGGAAGGAGCTCGGCTACTCGGAATGGCAGCCGGTGACCCAGGAGCGGGTGAATCTCTTCGCCGAGGCCACCGATGACCACCAGTGGATCCACGTCGACCCCGAGCGGGCCAAGGACGGCCCCTTCGGCGTGGCCATCGCGCACGGATACCTGACGCTCTCGCTGGCCCCCGTCCTGCTGAACAAGATCATCCAGGTCGACAACATGAAGTTCGGCGTGAACTACGGCTGCAACAAGGTCCGGTTCCCCTCCCCCGTGCCGGTCGGCTCGGAGCTCCGCATGGGCGTCACGGTGGCTGCCGTCGACGAGACCGCCGGCGGGGTGCAGGTCACCTACGACCTCGTCATGGAGGTCAAGGACGCGCCCAAGCCTGCCTGCGTGGCCCAAGTGGTCTACCGCTACTACCGCTGACGCCGACCGACGCCATGGCGCGACGCCGGCCCGGGTCATCGCCGGCGCTGCCCACCGGGGACGAGAAGACGGCGCGGGTGCGCGCCATGTTCGACACCATTGCGCCGCGCTACGACCTGATCAACCGGCTGATGACGTTCGGGCTCGACCAGGCCTGGCGGCGCGGCACGGTGGCGGCACTGTCGCTGCCCGAAGGCGCCCGGGTGCTCGACCTCGCCTGTGGCACCGGCGATCTTTCGCGCCTCGCCCTGCGCCGCGGCTACCGGGTGGTCGGCGCCGACCTGAGCGCGGGCATGCTCGGGGCCAACGGCGCCTCGACCCCGCTGGTCGAGGCGGACGGCCGCCGTCTTCCCTTCGTCGACGGCGCCTTCGATGGCCTCGTCTGCGGCTACGCCCTGCGCAACTTCACCGACCTGGCCGCCACGCTGGCCGAGTCGGCCCGGGTCCTCCGGCCCGGAGGGCGCCTGGCCGTGCTCGAGGTCGACACCCCCACGGCGCCGCTCTGGCGCGCCGGCTACGAGCTGTGGTTCACCAAGGCCGTTCCCGCGCTCGGCGCGGCCCTCTCGGACAGAGAGGCCTACCGCTACCTGCCGCAGTCGGTGGCCTACCTGCCCCCCACCCCGGTCCTGCGCGCCATGCTGCGCGACGCGGGCTTCTCCGCCGTCGGGATCCGCCCCCTGGCCGGTGGCCTGAGCCAGATGGTGGTGGCCACCCGCGCCGGCGCACCGTGACCGCCGGGCTGCACGCCCGCACGGTCCCGCTCGAGTACGGGCCCGACGCCCTCGAGTTCGACGGCAGTCCGACCGTGCTCTTCGACCGTCCCGGGTTGACCCTGGTCGGTTGGGGCACCGCGCAGCTCGTAGCGGCCACGCAGGCCGCGGCGGCCCTCGCCACCATCCCGTGCGACGACACCGTCGGCGCGATCGGTTCCGGCCCGGTCGCCCTCGGGGCGCTTCCCTTCACCGACGCCTTCGCGGGCCTCCTCGTCATCCCGCGCTTCACGCTGGGGACGTCGCGCGACGCCGACGGGGTGACGCGGCGTTGGGCCACCGCCGTCGGGCCGTCGGACACCGCGCTGCCCGACACCGACGAGCTCTTCGATGCCGTCATCTGGCAGTACGGCACGACGCCCCCGGCCGCCGTTGACGCCGATGCCGGCACCGGTACGGCCCAGCTGACCACGTCCATGGACACGTCGGCCTACGCCGCCATGGTGGCCGACGCCGTCGCCGCGATGGACGCGCCCGGGGCCACCCTGCGCAAGGTGGTGCTGTCGCGCTCGGTCCGCGTGCGGCTGGGTGGGTCGCTTCCCCTGTCGGCCGTCTTGCGCCGCCTGCGCGCCAGCGAGCCCAACTGCACCGTCTTCTCCATGCCCGTCCCCGACGGCTCCTTCTTCGGGGCCAGCCCCGAGCTCCTGGTCGCCCGCCACGGCACGCGGGTCTCGTGCCACCCCCTGGCAGGCACCGTGCCGCGGGGCGACACCGCTCGCTCCGACGCCGACGCCCAGCGCGACCTGGCCCGGTCGGGCAAGAGCCAACAGGAGCACCGCTACGTGGTCGACGAGATCGCCGCGACCCTCGCCCCGTTCTGCGCCGAGCTCGCCGCGCCGCAGGAGCCCTCGCTGGTCGCCTTCCGGTCGGTGGCCCACCTGGGCACGCGGATCGAGGGCACGCTGGCCGGCCCGACGGGGGTGCTCGAGCTCCTGGAGCGGCTGCATCCCACGCCGGCCGTCGGCGGCACCCCCCGCCCCGAGGCGCTGGCCTTCATCGCCGGCCACGAGGCCGACGAGCGGGGCTACTGGGCCGGGCCGGTGGGCTGGGCCGGGGCCGGGGGCGACGGGGAGTGGATGGTCGGCATCCGCAGCGCCCGCCTGCACGGCGAGGGCGAGGTGGTCACGCTGCGGGCCGGCTCGGGCATCGTGGCCGACTCCGAACCCGGGGCCGAGGCCGCCGAGACGAACGTCAAGCTGGCGACCGTCCTGGACGCCGTCGTGCCCGGCGCCTCAGTGCAGCTGCGGTGAGCGGACGGGCGCCGGTGGGCTGGCCGCGGCGACATGGGTGGCGGCCAACGGGATCTTGACGAGCAGGGTGGTGCCGCCCTGAGGCGGGATGGCCACCTCCGCGCTCCCGTGCAGGGCCTCGGCGATGGCGCGCACGATGGCGAGCCCGAGTCCGGTGCCGGTGACCGAGCGGGAGGGGTCGCCCTGGTAGAAGCGGTCGAAGACCCGGCCCGCCACACCGGGCGGGATGCCGGGTCCGTTGTCGCTCACCTGGATGTAGCCCGTCGTCTGGGCGACGCCCGTGGAGACGGTGACATCGGTGCCCGGCGGCGTGTGGGCCAGGGCGTTGCGGACGAGATTGTGCGCCACCTGGGCCAGTCGTTCGTCGTCCCCGACCACCACGACGGCTGGCCCCGGTTCGAGCGCGAGGTTGTGGCCGTGGGGCACCGCATTGGAGTCGCCCACGGCGTCGGCACAGATCCGCTGCAGGTCGACGGGCTCGGCCCGGAGCGGGCGCCCCCGGTCCAGCTCGGCCAGCAAGAGGAGGTCCTCGACCAGGCCGCCCATCCGGGTGGCCTCCTCCTCGATGCGCTTGAGGGCCTTGCGCCGCCCGGCCTCGTCGGAGAAGCCGCCCCGGCCCAGCAGCTCGGCGTAGCCCCGGATGGAGGTCAGCGGGGTCCGCAGCTCGTGGGAGGCGTCGGCCACGAACTGGCGCAGGCGCTCCTCGGAGGCCGACTTCTCGGCGAAGGCCCCCTCGATCTGGGCCAGCATCTGGTTCAGGGCCGAGCCCAGGCGGCCCACCTCGGTGCCCGGACGTCCCTCGGGGACACGACGGGTCAGGTCCCCCGAGGCGATGGCGTCGGCCGTGCCCGCCATCTGGCGCAAGGGCCGCAACCCCCGGCGTACCACCAGGAGGACCAGCACGCCCATGGCCAGGAGCACGGCCAGGCTGGCGCTCAGCTCCACCTTGCGCAAGGAGGCCAGCGTGTCGTTCGTCGGGTTGAGCGACAGAGAGGTGATCAGCGTCCCCTGCGGGACCGTGACGGCGACGGTGCGGTACTCGCCGTCGGGGTCGCCGGTGCTCCTCAGCACCACGGCGTCGGGGTCGGGGCGGAAGGTGCCGGCGTAGCGCCCGACGCGTACCCGGCTGTCGATGTCGGGCACCTGCTGGACGGGGATGTCCTTGGTCAGAATGGGCGCCGGGTCGGGACGCGCCGGCGGCCCCGACGGGCGGCTGAACATGAGCCGACCGCGGTGGTCCAGCAGCACGACGTAGACGTCGGCCGAGACACGCCGCGACAGGTCGGCCCGGCTGACCGAGAGGTTCTTGGCGGCGGCGTAGGTGAGGTAGTTGAAGCCGAGTGACTCGTTCTGGGCCAGCGTGTTGTCCGCCTGGCCGTAGAGGAAGGAGCGGACCGAGGTGTAGGTCACGACGTCGGCGACCGCGAGGCCGACCACGAGCAGCAGCGCCACCAGGGCGACGAGCCGCTTCTGGAGGCTCATCCGTCCCGGGGCAGGCGGAGGGTGTAGCCGACGCGCCGGATGGTGTGGATGAGCGCCGGTTCGCGGTCGTCGATCTTCTTGCGCAGGTAGCTGATGTAGGTCTCGACGATGTTGGGATCGCCCTGGAAGTCGAAGCTCCACACGTTGTCGAGCAGCTCGGACTTCGAGATCACACGACGCGCGTTCTCCAACAGGTAGCGCAGGAGGTTGAATTCCGTGGCCGTCAGTTCGACGGAGAGCTCGTCCCTCCAGACCTCGTGGGTGTCGACGTTCATGGTCAGGTCGGCGAACCGCAGGATGGAGATGTCGGCGGCCGCCATCTCGCCGGCGCGCCGCAAGATGGCCCCGACGCGCGCCATGAGCTCCTCGATGCTGAACGGTTTCGTCACGTAGTCGTCACCCATGCTGAGGCCCTCGACCTTGTCCTGGGTGGTGTCGCGCGCCGTGAGGAAGACGATGGGCATCTGCTCGCCCTGGTTGCGCAGGCGGCGGCAGACCTCGTTCCCGTCGAAGTCCGGCAGCATGACGTCGAGCATCACCAGATGGGGCCGGAAGCTGCGCACCTGCTCGAGCGCCTCGGCCCCGGTGGGAGCGACGCCGACCTGGTAGCCCTCGAAGGTGAGCGCGGCGGACAAGAGCTCAGCGATGTTCGGCTCGTCGTCGACGACGAGGATGCGCGCCGGGGGTGCCTCGATCGTCACACCGAGCGGCCCGCACTCATGCCGACCGGACCGGTGTCTCGGCGTCCCTGTGCGGCTGGCGCCGGTCCGGGAGACCGGTCGCCGACGGACCGTTGCCCTCCCGGCCGGCGAAGACGCGGCGTAGCCCGTGCACACACCGGCCCAGGCCCCACCAGGTCACCAGACCGAGGGCCTCGACCACGATGAACGAGGACATCTTGGACTCGCCCGCCTCCCGGTCGACGAAGCTGATCGGCACCTCGGTGATGGCCGCGCCGCGCTGGCGCGCCCGGTACGTCATCTCGATCTGGAACCCGTAGCCCTCGGCCCGGATGCGGTCGAGGTCGAGGCGGCGCAGGATCTCTGCCGAGTAGGCCCGGTACCCCGCGGTCGAATCGGCCACGCCGAGGCCGAGCATCGCCGACGCGTACCTGTTGCCGCCGCGCGACAGGAGGTGGCGGTGCCAGGCCCAGTTCGGGATGGAGCCCCCCTCGATGTAGCGCGAACCGATCGCCACGTCGAAGCCCTCCTCGAGCCTCGCCACCAACGAAGGCAGCGCAGCCGGGTCGTGCGAGAAGTCGGCGTCGATCTCGATGCAGGCGTCGTAGCCGCGCTCGAGGCCCCAGGCGAAGCCCGCCCGGTAGGCGCTGCCGAGCCCGGACTTGCCGGCGCGTGCCAGCAGGTCCACGTCGGACAGTTCGGCGGCCACGCGCCGCACGATGTCGGCCGTGCCGTCGGGACTTCCGTCGTCGACCACCAGCACGCCCGCGCCGGGCAGGCATTCGTGGATCCGGCGCAGCATGCGCTCGATGTTCTCCGCCTCGTTGTAGGTCGGGATGACCACCAGCGCACGCACAAAAGGCATTCTAGGTGACCCGACCGCGCCTGGGCCGTCGCTGGCGCGACCGGCGGCCGGGCCTGATCTGCCTCTGGCCTGGACCAACGCCGCGCCATCGAGATCGATTCACCGGTCTTGGGCACGGGAATTTGTTCAGATGTCGACCGGATCAGCGGCCGGACCCGTCCCGAGCTCGGAGGGATCGACGACGGCATCGGGGCCCCGCCGGAGCTCCCGGACGATCACCTGGATCGCACCGCCGACGGGGATGCCGACGAGCGCCCCCACGAATGTGCCCAGACCGCCGGCGACGCGGCCGCCGAGGGTGGCCCCGACCAGCACCGCGATCAGCACCCAGAAGGGGTTGAGGCGCACCGTCCTGCTCATGATGATCGGGTTCAGGATGTGGTTCTCGACCTGCTGGTACACCAGGAAGATGATCAGCATGGTGATCCCCGCCGGGACGGAGTGGATGGCGGCGATGATCACCACGGGCAGGCCGGCCAGCAGGCCGCCGACGAGGGGCAGCAGGTCGACCAGAGCGACGAAGACGCCGAGGAGCAGAGCGAAGGGCACGCCGAGGATCTGGAGCGTGACCCCCGAGATGACCCCGGCGATGACCGAGGTGGCCGCGTTCCCGAGCATGTAGCCCGTCACCGAGCGGATCGACTCGTCGACGACCCGGTGCAGGCGGCGCCCCGTCGTGGGTTGGAAGAGGCTGAGGAACCCCGCCCACAGGCGAGGGGCCTCCAGCATGGTGAAGAGGGTGAGGACGGCGATCGTCACGATGGCGACGAGCGTCGACGCCGCGGCCGCGCCGACCGACAGCGCCGTGGCCGGCTTCAGGACCTTGGTGATCTCCGAGGTGATCTTGGTCGAGCCCGAGGAGAGGTACTTCTGCAGGTGCAGGCGGAACACCAGGCGCCCGAGCGGTCCGTGGCCCTTCTTGGCCTCGCGGATCAGGGTCGGCACCTGGTGGCCGAAGTGCACCGCCGCGGTGACGAGCGGCTCGGTGAAGAGGTACACCAATCCCATCAACGCCAGGGCCCCGATGACGAACACCAGCAGGACGGCGCCCCCGTGGCTCAGCCCCCTCCGGCGCAGGAAACGCGTGCCCGGTGTCGTGAGCAGCGTGAAGAAGAAGGCGATGACCGCGTAGACGACGATGGTGCGCAGGACCCACAGCCCGAGAATGAGGGCGGCGTTCAGATCGAGCAGCAGGATGATGGTGACGACGGACACCACGATCGTCCCCAGCGGGATGCCGCGGCGATCGGCGCTGCCCGAGAACTTTGACCGCCAGGTCTCGCGGGCCGCCGGGGGCATGGCGCCCAGCTTGGCAGCTTCGGACTCCCAAGAGGCGGTTCTTCGGGCACCCCACGTGCAAGCATGAGTTCCGATGGACGAGGAGGAGCAGGCGGACAGCGCGCAGCCGCCACAGGACGAATCTGCGCAGCCGCCTGAGGAGGAATCCGTCCCGGCCACCCGGGTCCGCCGGAGGTTCCTGCCGCGCAACGTGAAGATCACGCTGATGGTGCTGCTGCTCTTCTTCATCGGCGAGTACATCTTGTTACCCGAGCTGGCCAGTGCCCGCCGCGAATTGCATCAGCTCACCCACCTCAACTTCGTCTGGCTGGCCCTCGGCGCGCTGCTCGAGGTGGCGGCACTGGCGGCCTACGCCGAGCTCACCCACACGGTCCTGTCCCCCGGCGCGCCCGACCGCTGGCGCATCTTTCGCATCAACATGTGGGCGCTGGCCATCAGCCACACGCTGCCCGGCGGCCAGGTGCCGGGAACCGCCGCCAGCTACCGGCTGCTGACCGACGCCAACGTCTCGGGCAGCACCGCCGCCTTCGGCCTGGCCACCCAGGGCATCGGTTCGGCCGTGGTCCTCAACGTCATCTTCTGGTTGGCCCTGCTGATCTCCATCCCCCTGCAGGGCTACAACCCGGCCTACGGCTTCGCCGCCATTCTCGGCGTGCTCCTGCTGGCCATCTTCGCCGCCGTCGTCTTCTTCCTCACCCGGGGGGAGCAGCAGGCCGGTGTCTTCGTGAAGAAGGTGGCGGACCGGCTGCCCTTTGTCCGGGCCGAGACGGTCACCTCGCTCGTCCAGAAGGTGGCGGACCGCATGAAGATCCTCTTCTCGAGCTCGGACCTGCTGATGCGGGCCGGCATCTGGGCGGCGGCCAACTGGCTGCTCGACTGCTCCTCGCTGTACGTCTTCCTCCTCGCCTTCGGCGCGCACGTCTCGCCGATCGACGTCCTGGTGGCCTACGGGCTCGCCAACATCTTGGCCGTCATCCCGATCACGCCGAGTGGCCTGGGCGTGGTCGAGATCACCGTCATCGCCGTGCTCAAGGGCTTCGGGGTCCCCGGTGACGTCGCCGCCGCCGGGGTCCTGAGTTGGCGCCTGGTGAATTTCTGGCTGCCCATCCCCTTCGGCGGTGCCTCCTACCTCTCGCTGCGCTTCGGGCACCCGAGAACGGCGACGGCCAAGGCGATCCCGTCCTGACCGGCGCCCGTCATCCCTCGGTGACGGCGCGCTGGGTCGCCGCACAGCGGTTGCGCCTGGAGCACACGCGACCGTCCACGCCCGCTGGCGACGTGCACGCGGAGCACGCCCTCTACCGCGACATCGCCGGCGGGGTGACCGTCCCGGTCGGCCGCTCGTCGGTGCTGGCGCGACGGACGCAGGTGATCGACGCCGAGGTGGCCCGCGCCCTCGGCCGCGGCACCGCCCAGATCGTCCTGCTCGGTGCCGGCTACGACGGCCGGCCGCTGCGCTTCGGGGGTGGCGCGGCGCGCTGGTTCGAGGTGGACCGGCCGGCGACGCTGGCCGACAAGCGCCGCCGGCTCTCCATGCGGTCCGGCGCGGCGGCGGCGGCGGTCGCGGTCGCGGTCGGAGTCGACCTGCTAGCGGACGAGCTGGCGGACGATCCGGGCGTCGCCCTGGATGCGGCCGGTCACGACCCGGCTGCACCGTCGCTGTTCGTCTGCGAGGACCTGCTCGACTCCCTGACGCTGCAGGCGACGGCGTCGCTCTGTGCCACGCTGCGCTCCCGGGCCGCCCCGGGCAGCGGGCTGGTGGTCACCTTCTCGGTGGTGCCGGAAGGCGCGGCGCCGGTGCGGGCGCTACGCGCCGCCACCGGTCTTCTCCGCCGGGCGGCCGACGAGCCCCGACGCCACGAGTTCCGTCCCGGCGACCCCGAGAAGCTCATGGTCGTGACCGGCTGGCGGGTGACGCATGCGGAGACGTCGCCCGGGAGGCGGCTCGACCCCGGCGCCCACGTGCTCATCCTCGTCTGCGAGCCGGACCCGGCCCGCGGCGGGTGACGGCGACGTGGCTCAGGAGCCGGCGCCGGTCGCCGCGATGGTCCACCGGCCGAGACGCAGCGGCCGCACGAGCGTGGAGCGCACCACGCGCACCGCCGCCCCGATGAGCAGCACCACGAAGACCAGCACGTCGGTGTCGCCGAGCGGAACGAGCCAGCCCCGCCCGGCGAACCTGACGGCCGGCCCGTGCGGCACCCACCAGTACGGCGCGGCCCACAGGAGGACGCCGACGGCCAGCGCGCACCACTCGCCGTAACGGGGCCGGTCCTCGGCCAGGGCCAGCCACGCCACCAGGAGGACCATCCAAATGAAGTGGTGCGACCACGAGACCGGGCTGGCCAGCGACTCGGTGGCCTCCACCACCAGGAGCCCCAGGACGGGCGAGGACCGACGGGAGGCGGCGGCGGCGATCACCAGACCCAGCGCACCGACGGTGAGCACGATCACAAAGGTGGTCGGCGTCGTCACCGTGTGGCCCAGCATGCGCTCGGTCGCGCCCAGGACGCCCTGATTGCCGATCCACGACAGCATCCCGGCCCGTTGGGGGTCCCGGATGTAATGGGTCCAGTAGGACCACGAGGTGGAGGCGTTGACCGCGGTCGCCAGCACGGCGGCGGCGGCGAACGAGGCGATGGCCCGGGCGCCGGCCCGGCGCTGTCGGCTGAGGAAGAGGTACGGGATCAGGATGACCGGCGTCACCTTGATGGCCGCCGCCAGCCCGACCAGGATGCCGCGCGGCAGTGGCAGGTCCATCGTCAGGTCGGCCACGATCATCAGCGCCAGGATGATGTTGACCTGCCCGAGCAGGAAGGTCTGGCGTACCGGGTCGAACAGCAGCACCGGCAGCACGAGGGCGAGACCCCACCACAGGACGGTCCGCTTGTCGAGAGCGGTGCACACGGCACGCAGGCTCACCACGATCATCCCGAAGAGGGCGGCCAGGTTGACCCAGGAGAAGACCACCTCGCAGGCGCGCAGCGGGAAGTGGGCGAACGGGGCGAAGAGCAGTGCCGAGAACGGCGGATAGGTGAAGCCGAGATCGTCGGTCGGGTAGGTGACGGTGAAGAGGTCGTTCGACGACGCGTGCGCCCCACCCAACAGGTACGTGCTCAGGTCCAGTTGCTGATGGAGGAGGGCGAGGACCGTGGCCCCGACGAACGCCACCGTCGCCGAGAGGGCCGGCCATCCCCAACCACGGTTGGACGCGAGCGCGCCCATGCGCAACGCCACTGCATCTCCGGTCACCGCGCCGGATGGTAGCGGCGGCCGGAGGCGGTGGTGCAGCATTGCGCCCCGCCGGGACTCGCTACGTGGGAGTCTTGGCCTCTTCACCCTCTCCGACGCGGAGGTCCGTGTCGAGGCGCCGGCGGGCCCGCTCCCGCGCCAGCTCCTTCAGCGACTCCTGCGAGCTCACCCCGTGGCGGTTGGGCACACGGCGCCAACGCCGGTCCGAACCGAGCTGCCACGCGTTGGTCTCGTCGGCGAAGACGAGGTCCAGCACCTCGAAGAGCCGGGACTGCAGCTCGGGGTCGCGCACGGGGACGACGACCTCAATGCGGCGGTCCAGGTTGCGCCCCATGAGGTCGGCCGACCCGATGAAGATCTTCAGGGGCAGCCCGGGTCCGGCCGCCGGGTCGGCGGGGGCGCCACCGAAGCGGTAGATCCTCGAATGCTCGAGGAAGTTGCCCACAATGGAACGGACCCGGATGCGCTCGGAGAGCTCCGGGATGCCGGGCCGCAGCCGGCACAGGCCGCGCACGGCGAGGTCGATCTCGACCCCGGCCCCCGACGCCCGGTAGAGCGCGTCGATCATGCTCGCATCGGTGAGGCCGTTGAGCTTCATGACGATGCGCCCGGACGGCCCCGCCTCCGCCTGCTCCTCGATCATGGCGTGGATGCGCTTGCGCACCGTCACCGGCGACACGAGGATCTGGCGGTAGTCGGCGTGCCGCGAGAAGCCGGTCAGGTAGTTGAAGAGCTCGCCGACGTCGGCGCCGATGTCCGGGTCCGAGGTCAGCAGCCCGATGTCCTCGTAGATGCGCGCGGTCTTGGAGTTGTAGTTGCCGGTGCCCACGTGGCAGTAGGGGCGCACTCCCTCCTCCTCGCGGCGCAGCACCAGCGCAGTCTTGGAGTGCGTCTTGAGGCCGACGATGCCGTAGACGACGTGCACGCCCACCTCTTCGAGCGCGCGGGCCCATCCGATGTTGGCCTCCTCGTCGAAGCGCGCCTTGAGCTCGACGATGGCGGCGACCTGCTTGCCGTTCTCGGCGGCCCGGATGAGCGCGGCCACGATCGGGCTGTCGCCGCCGGTGCGGTAGAGCGTCTGCTTGATCCCCAGCACCGCCGGGTCCTCGGCGGCCTGCGCCACGAAGGCCTCGACGGAGGTGGCGAACGAGTCGTAGGGGTGGTGCACCAGGACGTCGCGCTCGCGCAGCATGGCGAAGAACTCCGACGGGTCGTGCGCCGCCATGGCCAGCCGCGGCGGCGTCATCGGCGTCCAGGTCTCGCCGTGGAGGTCGGGGCGGTCCAGGGCGAAGACCCCCCACAGTCCGCTCAGGTCGAGCGGCGCGCCGACGCGGAAGACGCCGTCGGCCCCCACCTCGAGCTCGGTGGCCAGCAGCTCCGCCAGGTCCTGGCCCATGTCGGCCTCGACCTCGAGCCGGAGCGCTTTTCCGAAGCGGCGGCGGCGCAGCTCCATCTCGATGGCGACCAGGAGGTCGTCCGCCTCGTCCTCCTCGAGGGCGAGGTCGGCGTTGCGGGTGACCCGGAAGGCGTGGTGATGGCCGATCGTCATGCCCGGGAACAGCGAGTCCAGGTGGGCGGAGATGACCTGCTCGAGCGGCACGAAGCGCTCGCCGTCGGGCATGACCACGAAGCGCGGCAGGGCCGGCGGGACCTTGACCCGAGCGATGCGGCCCTCCCCCGACACCGGGTCCTGCACCTCGACCACCAGGTTGAGCGAGAGGTTCGAGATGTACGGGAAGGGGTGGCCGGGGTCGACGGCCAACGGCGTCAGCACGGGATAGATCTGGCGCTGGAAGACGTCGACGAGATGCTGGCGATCGTCGTCGTCGAGGGAGGACCAGCTGGCGAAGCGGATGCCCGCCTCGGCCAGGCCCGGCACGAGCAGGTCCAAGAAGATGTGATCCTGGCGCCGGATGAGCTCCTCCACCCGGGCCCGGATCATCGTCAGCTGCTCGCCGGGGCGGAGCCCGTCGACCGAGCGGGTGCGCACGCCGGCGGCCACCTGGTCCTCCAGGGCGGCGACCCGTATCTGGTAGAACTCGTCGAGGAGCTCGGAAAAGATGGCGAGGAACTTGGCCCGCTCCAGCAGGGGGACCCCGTCGTCCTCGGCCAGGTCGAGCAGGCGGGAGCCGAAGTCGAGACGCGACTGCTCCCGGTTGGTGAAGCGCTGGAACCCGAACGCCTCGATCTGCTGGTAGGTCGGGGGGGTCGGGCGCACCACGTCCTCCCCGATGCGGGCCGACTCGCCAGTGACCTGGGGCTCGGGTTGCGCCTGGGGTTGGCGCTGAGGCTGGGTCTGGGTCATGAGAGATGGGACGGGGCCGTGCGTGCGAAGCGGGATGTCACCCTCGATCCTACCCCCCACCACTACGATTCGCCCGGTGCCGTCTGCCGCCCGCCGCACACCTTTTCCGCGCTACGTCTTCGGCCCCAAGCCCAAGCGGCGGACCGAGCTGGGCCTGCTCCTCTTCGGTGCGCTGCTGATCGTCGCGCTCTACATCATCGCCGCGCTGGGCCAGAAGTCGAAGATCCCCGACAACATCGGGGCCTTCCTCGGCATCGTGCTGGGCCTGGCGTTGCTCGCCCACATGGCGAACCGGTGGCTGGCGCCCAACGCCAATGCGGTGATCCTCCCGCTGGCCGTCCTGCTGAACGGGCTCGGCTACGTGGTCATCGCCCGCTGGGACCCGGGCCAGGCGAAGGGTCAGGCGGCCTGGGCCGGGCTGGGCGTGTTGCTCTACGTCCTCACCCTGCTCGTGGTCCGCTACTCGCGCGACCTGGAGCGCTACCGCTACCTGTTGTTGCTGGTGGCCGGCATCTTCCTCGTGGCGCCCTTGTTCTTCTCGCCGATCGGGGGCGCCCGTCTGTGGGTGCACGTCGGCAGCCTGGAGTTCCAGCCGATCGAGTTCTCCAAGATCCTCCTGTGCATTTTCTTCGCCTCGTACTTCGCGGAGAACAAGGAGCTGCTCACGATCCCCACCGCGCAGGTCGGCAACCGCCTCTACCTCGACCCCCGACCGCTCATCCCGATCCTGGTCGCCTGGGGTGCGGCCATGGCGATCATCGGCCTGGAGGACGACATCGGGTTCGCCGCCCTGCTCTTCGTCCTCTTCATCGGGCTGCTCTGGGTCGCCACCGGACGCGTGGGCTACCTGGTGCTCGGACTGGTGCTCTTCGGCGTGGGCGCGTATATCGCGGCACGATACTTCGGCCAGGTCCACCTGCGCGTCACCGAGTGGCAGAATCCTTGGCCGACCGCGACCAACCAGAACGCCGGCGGCTACCAGCTCAGCCAGGGCTGGTACAGCATGGGGACCGGCGGGGTCGGCGGGACCGGACTCGGCTTCGACCACTGGGCCAAGGTGATCCCCGAGCTGACGAGCGACATGATCTTCGCCGCCATCGGGACCGAGATGGGCCTCGTCGGCTGTGCCGCCGTCGTCATGGCCTTCATCCTGTTGGTGGGCGCCGGCTTCCGGGTGGCCCAGACGGCGCGGTCGGACTTCTCGCGCCTGATGGCGACGGGGTTGACCCTCATTCTGGGCTTCCAGGCCTTCTTCATCATGGCGGGGGTGGTGCGGCTGTTGCCCTTCACCGGTATCACCCTGCCCTTTGTCGCCTACGGGGGGTCGTCCCTGCTGGCCAACTACGTCCTCATCGCGCTCGATGCTGCGGATCTCCGACGAGGGCGCGGTGGCGCAGGCCGCCATGCAGGCGGCTGGCGCCGCCGCCGGGCCGGGTGAGCGACCGATGGTTCCGGCGGGCTGAGCCGGATCCTCCGGAACGACGCCGGCGCGCTCGGCGAGGCGAGTCGCCCCGAGGGGCGGGTTCAGTTCTCCAAGGGGAGCGCGCCACCCTCGGCGGACTCGCGCTCGGCCTTGGCGGGCACTCCGCGGACGAGCCCGATCATCATGACGGCGATGGCGGCGCCGGCGAGCGGCCCGACGATGTAGATCCACCAGCCCGTGAAGTCGAAGGACACGATGTCGGGGCCGAGCGTGCGGGCCGGGTTCATGGAGGCACCGCTGATCGGGCTGGCGAAGAGGCCGAGCAGCGCGACCGTGGCCCCGACGGCGAGCGCGGCGTTGTGCCCGATGCTGCGGTACCCGGTCGCCGTGTTGAGGATCACCGTGACGAGGATGGCCGTGAGGATGACCTCCATCACGAGCGATCGCCACTCCCCGCCCGGCTTGGCGATCGGGTAGTTGCCCCCCGAGGCCACGTGGCTGTACATCAGCTGCAGCACCAGCGCGGCACAGACGGCGCCGGCCAGCTGCACGACGATGTACGGGATGGCCCAGATCGCCCTGAAGACGCGGCGGGCGGTGAAGGCCAGCGTGACGGCCGGGTTGATGTGCAGGCCCGACAGCGGCCCCAGGGCGTAGATCATCGCCATGACCACGGCCCCCGGGGCGATCACCGCCGCCGACCGGCTGATGGGGTTCCCTCCCGCGTAGTGGTTGATCACGCCCGATCCGGCCGCGACCGTCACCAGAATGAAGGTGCCGACGAACTCGACGATCAGCCGGATGCCGAGCGGCCGGTGCTGGAGCGTGTCCTCGCTGAAGCGGATCATGAAACGGTCGCCGAGCATCGAGTCCTTCTCGAGGTCGATCTCCCGTGTCGTGACCGGCAGGGGCACGTCCGGGGTCATGACGTGCCCCCCTCCGAGCCCCCCGCCACCTCGTAGGACCACAGCTCGGAGGACACCGAGACCGGACCGCCGTGGGGCGAGGGCCGGTCGGCGCCGGCGTGGCCGTGGGCGAAGGCGGGCGAGGAGACCCACTTCTGGAACGACTCCTCGTCACGCCAGCGGGTGACGACGAGCCACTGCAGGCGTTCGTCGGTGGGACGGAGGAGCTCGAAGCCCTCGAAGCCGTCCTGGTCGTCGACGGCGCCCGCCCGCGCCGCGAAGCGACGGGCCAGCTCGTCGCCGGAGTCCTCGGGCACGGTGATGGCGTTGATCTTGATCAGGGTCATGACCCGATCTGATCAGATCCGGGTGGGCGCTGCCGAGCGGGGCGCCTACGGCTCGGTGGGCCGCAGGGGTGGCGTCGGGTCGGCCACGATCGGTGCGACGTCGCCCGCCCCCTCGAGCAGGCGCTCGTCGACGAGGATCGGCGCGGGGACCGGCATGCGCAGCGCCAGCACGATGCCGTCGGAGGGCCGGCAATCGACCCGCTCGCGGCCGGCCGGGGTCATGAGGTCCAGCTCGGCCAACAGGTTCCCCTCGTCGCGCCCGGTGAGGCGGACGGCGATCACGTCGATGCGCGCCCGCTGCAGCACCTGCATCATGAGCTCGTGGGTCATGGGCCGGCGCGAGTCCATGCGGCGCAGGGCCTGGGCCATGGCGGTGCCCTCGGGGAGGCCGACCGGGAAGACGAGCACGCGCATCGGGGGCTCGGACTCCACCAGGGTGACCGCCGGGTAGGGCGACGGCAGATCGAGGGAGACGTCCTCGACGACCATCACCCGGAAGGCCGGGGGCGGCGGAGCGGCCTCGGGCTCGGGCTCGGGCTCGGGCTCGACGGACACTTCGGGCTGCACGTCGGTCATCGGAACCTCCGCCGGGCGCCCACGCTCAGCGCCAGGCCGACGGCGGCGAAGAACACCAGCACCGCCGTTCCGCCGTAGCTGACGAAGGGGAGGGGGATCCCGGTGATGGGCATGATCCCCATGGTCATGCCGGCATTCTGGAACACGCTGAAGGCGATGAAGGCGAAGAGGCCGCTGCAGATCAAGCGCCCGAAGGTGTCCCGGGACCTGACGGCGGCGTGCAGCACCCGCCAGGCGATGAGGCCCAGGAGTGTCAGGACCCCCACCGAGCCCACGAAACCCAGCTGCTCGGCCACCGCGGTGAAGATGAAGTCGGTCTGCTGCTCGGGGACGTAGCCGAGATTCGTCTCCACTCCGTGCCCGATGCCCGACCCCAGTAGACCGCCCGAGCCGATCGCGTTCTTGGCCTGTTGGGTGTTGTAGATCGCCGACTGCACGTATGGGTTCGTGCTGTGCGAGTTGGGATTCAAGAACGTCGTCAGGCGGGCGATCTGGTAGTGGTGCAGCAGGCCAGCCTCCACCGCCACCAGCGCGAAGAGGGCGGTGCCCACCAGCAGCATCACCAGGATCCTGATCGGCAGGCCGGCCACCGCCAGCATGACCAGCAGGACGATCACCATGATCATCGCCGTCCCGAGGTCCGGCTGCAGCAGCACCAGGACGATCGGGATGCCGGCCATGATCAGCAGCCGGAAGACGTCGCGCCACGCCAGGCCCTCTTCTTCGCGCCGCGCGCAGTACGACGCCACGGCCAGGATCAGCGCCAGCACGGCGAACTCGGACGGCTGCAGTTGCAGGGGCCCCAGGCTGAACCAGCGCGCCGCGCCCTGGGCGCTGCTCCCGATCGCGAAGACGCCCAGCAGGGCGAGCACGATCAGCCAGTAGAGAACGGTCGCCAGCTGTTCGAGCCGCCGGTAGTCGATCAGCGCCACCACCACCATGGTGATGACGCCCAGCACGACGAAGAGGCCCTGCTTCTTCAAGAAGGTCTTGGGGTCCTCGCCCTGGGCCAACAACGAGCCACGAGTGGCCGTGTAGACCATCACCACCCCGACGACCGACACCAGCAGGGTGGCGATGAGAAGGACGAGGTCGAACGGGGGCACGTTGCGGCGAGCGGCAACGTGTGTTCTGGCAAGAGTGGTCATAACGCGGATTCGAGGAGAGAATACCGGCCGTGACCGGATCCTCCCTGGCGCCGCTCCCTGCCCTGGTGGGCACCTTGGGCACGGCCACCAGCACCAATCAGGTCGACCAGGGCGGGGGCTGGCTCTACCACCTGCTGACCAAGCTCGGTGTCAGCCCGGACGCCGCGTCGACGGTCACCGACCTCATCGTCCGGCCCCTCAGCATCCTCATCGTCGTCGTCATCGGCCTCGTCGTGGCCCGTATGGGCTCCAGGGTGATCCGGCGCGTCCTCGAACGGGTGGCCAACCAGGCGGCGAACCGCTCCGCCTCGACGCGGGCGGGCGCCCGCGTCGCCACCATGTCGGGCGTCGTCGCCAACATCTGGCGCTTCTTCGTGTTCGTCGTGGTGGGCGCCATCGTGCTCGGCATGCTCGGCATCAATCTGACGCCGCTGCTCGCCAGCGCGACCATCATCGGCGCCACACTGGGATTCGGCGCGCAACAGATCGTGCGCGACTACTTCTCCGGCATCCTCATGACGATGGAGGACCAGTACAACGTGGGCGACTCCATCACGGTCGGCGGCGTGACCGGGGTGGTCGAGGACGTCACCATGCGCCTCACCCGCTTCCGCGGGGTCGACGGGACCATCTTCGTCATCCCCAACGGCGACATCCGACTCGTCGCCAACCTGTCGCGCGGGTGGGCCCGCGCCATCGTCGACCTCACCCTGCCCGGTGCCCGCGCCGCCGATCTGGAGGCGGTGCGCGGCGTGATCGCCGCCGCGGCACACGAGGTGGCGACGAGTCCCGCCTTTGCCGCGCCCAGCACCGAACCGCCGACCGTGGTCGGGCTGCAGTGCGCCGATGCGACGACGATCACCCTGCGGGTGATGCTGCTGACCGTCCCGTCCCAGCGCGACGCACTGACGCGGGCGCTGCGCGAGGCGACGCTGGAGGCGCTGGCCAAGGCCGGGCTCTGGCCGGCCGAGGTCGAACCAAAGGCCCCGCCCGCGGCCTGATCGGCTTCAGGCCCGGGGGGATCGGCGGCCTCCGCCGCCTGCCACATGGCCTCGACCGGAGCCTCCACACCGGTCCACAGGGCCAGCTGCGCCGCCGCCTGGTGCACGAGCATCCCGAGGCCGTCGAGGGCGCGGGCGCCCGCGGCCGCCGCGTCGACCAGCCACGGCGTCGGGCGCGGGGCGTAGACCAGGTCGGCGGCGACCTGGCCGGCGTGGAGCAACCGGGGCGACACCAGCCAGTCGTCGGCGTCGCCGCCCGGGGGCGGGGCGCCCGGAGGGCCCGCCATCCCGACCGGTGTGGCGTTGACCACCAGGTCGGCCACCCCGACGGCCTCGGCCAGCGCACCCCCGCCGGCGGGCACCACCGACCCGGCCGGACCGGCCAGGGCGGCGGCCGTGGCGGCCCGTTCGGGGGTCCGGTTGAGGACCGCGACCTCGCCGGCCCCGCGCTCGGCCAGGGCCAGCACTACGGCCCGGGCCGCTCCCCCGGCGCCGATCACCAGGCACCGCTTCCCCTCGGGGGCGAAGGCCGCGCCCCGGACCAGCGACGCCACGAAGCCCTCGCCGTCGGTGTTGGTGCCGAGGAGCACGCCGTCCCGGTTGACGACGCAGTTCACGGCGTCGAGCCGGTGTGCCACGTCGGTGCACTCGTCGACCAGGGCCGCCACGTCGACCTTGTGGGGCATGGTGACCGACAGCCCGCTGATGGCCGCCCGGCGCATCGCGTCGAGTGCGTCCGCCGCGTGGCCGGGCGCCACCTCGAAGGCCAGCGAGTGCCAGGTCGCACCCCGTCCGAGAGCGGCAAAGGCCGCGTTGTGCAGCAGAGGTGACAGCGAGTGGGCGATCGGGCTGCCGATGACCCCGACGAGCCGCATCCCGGGACCGGCGTCGGCCCGTGCGCCCTCCATCGTGATGGTCACGGCCGGAGCTGCCCCGGCCCCGGGGGGCTCAGGGGAGGCCACGGGACTTGGCCAGCTGCTCGTTGGCCAGCTGCTCGGCGTAGGTGTCGGAGAAGGCCATCACGCCGTTCTTCTGCACCAGGGTGAAATACAGCCAGGCGCCGGCCGGTGGGTGAACGGCGGCAGCGAGCGCGGTGCTCGACGGCATGCAGATGGGCGTCGGCGTCAGGCCGGCGTTGAGGTAGGTGTTGTAGGGGGACTGGATCTTCAGGTCCTGGGGGGTGACCGGCCCGCCGTCCTGACCGATCGCGTACAGCACGGTCGAGTCCATCTGCAGCGGCGTGCCCTGGGTCAGGCGGTTGTAGATGACCCGGGCCACCCGGGGCATGTTGAAGGTGTAGTAGCCCTCCTTCTCCACCACCGAGGCCGCCGTGATCACCTGGTAGGGGGTGAGCCCGAGCGCGGCGGCCGAAGCCGTGCTGAGGCCCGCTGCCTGTGCATCCTGGTCGAAGCGGTGCACCATGTCCGTCACGATCGTGGTGTCGCTCTCACCGGGGAGGATGAGGTAGTCCCCGGTGCCGAGCATTCCCTCCAGGTTGTTCGAGCCCGGTGGCGAGAACATGGAGTGCACGGCGCCGCTGGCCGCGGTCTTCTCGAAGCCGCCCCCGACGTGACCGGGCAGGCTGTCCACCTCTTGGGCCACCTCGGAGAGCGTGAAGCCGGGGCGGACGTCGACCGGATAGATGTTCGGGCCGGCGGCCAGGATCGCCCGCACCTGTGAGAACGCCAGGTTCTGGTGCAGCGCGTAGCTCCCGGGGAGGACGCTCGGCGTGCCGTGGAAGACCTCCGAGATCTGGAAGGCCAGCGAGCTCCCGATCACGTGCTGCTGGTTCAGCGCGTCGACGATGGCATCCGTCGACTCACCCTCGTGCACCGTGACCACCACCTGTGGTCCCGACGGGCCCAGCGCGTGGGCCTCCAGCTCGTACCAGAGCAGGAAGGCCAGGACGAGCACGAGGAGGCCACCGCCGATGCCGGCGAGGATCCGGCGGCGGCGGCGCACCCGGGCCGAGCGGGCGGCGCGGCGACCGGCGCGGCTCTCGGGTCCGGCGCCGGCAGCTTCGTCGTTGGATTGGGCGTCGGCGCCGGCATCGGCGTCGCCGCCGGCGTCGGGCTGGGGCCACGGCAGCTCCTCTTCGTCGTCGTCCCCGTCGAAGGGCCCGGTGGGCCCGCTCATGCGTTGTCCAGCCACGCTTGCAGGAGCACCATGGCGGCTGCACTGTCGACGACCCGGCGGGCCGCCTTCCCGGTGCGCCCCGCCGCCCGCAGGGAGCGCTCGGCCTCCACCGTGGTGAAGCGCTCGTCCGCCGTCTCGACGCTGACCCCGAGCGGCTCGAGCAGCTCGCGCAGCGCCGCCGCCTCGTCGAGAGCGGCACGGGCGGCCGGCCCGACCTGGCCCGAGAGGCTCAGCGGGAGCCCGACGACGACGGTCAACGCTTCCATCTCGCGCACGGCCTCCACCACGGCGCGGCGATCGCGTCCCGGGTCACCGCTGCGCTCGATCGTCCCCCACGGGCTCGCCAAACTGCGCCCGCTGTCGCTGTAGGCCACGCCGATACGACGCGCCCCGAGATCGAGCGCGGCGACCCGGCCCGGGCCGCGCCCGGCCCCGTCGCCGCTCACGCGGACAGAAGCCGCTGCGCCTCGGCCAGCGCCGCCTCTATCCGGGACGGATCCTTCCCGCCCGCCCGTGCCACCTCGGCCGAGCCGCCACCCCCGCCGCCGACCATGGCCCCCAGCGTGCGCACGAGCTGCGTGGCGTCGGGCGTCCCACCGGTGGCGGCCACGATCGCCGCCTTCGTCCCGTCGGGCGACCCGCCGAGCACGACGGCGCGCACCCCGTCGTGCCGGAGCACGGCCTGGGCGAGGTTCTGCAGGGCGTCGGGCTCCACCTGGTCGCGGCGGGCCACCACCACGCCCCCGTCGGCCGCGGCCGCCTCGGCCAACGCCTTGGCCTCCGCCTCACTCGACTGCTGGCGCAGCCGCGCCAGTTCCCTCTCGCCCTCGCGCTGGCGCTCCGCCAGGCGACCGATGGCCGCCAGCAGCTCATCGGGCTCCGTGCGCAGCAGCTCGGCGGCGGACTGCACCAGTCGCTCCCGCTCGAGCGCCCGTTCCAGGGACGCGTGGCCGGTCAGTGCGAAGATCCGCCGCGTGTTCGAACCGATGGAGCCCTCCGACACGAGCGTGATCGGGCCGATCTGCCCCAGCGAGTCCACGTGGGTGCCCCCGCAGAACTCGAGCGAGGTCGGCCCCGCCCGCACGACGCGCACCGACGCGCCGTACTTGTCGCCGAAGAACGCGATGGCCCCCATCTTCTCGGCACCCTCGCGCGAGGTCTCGGTCGTCTCCACCGGTACATCGGTGAGCACGGCGTTGTTCGCCCGGGCGAAGACCTCGTCGAGCTCCTCGCGGGTGGGCGCCCCATGGTGCGAGAAGTCGAAACGAAGGTAGTCCGGCGAGACCAGGGACCCCTGCTGGCGCACGTGGTCGCCCAGCACCGCCCGCAGCGCCGAGTGCAACAGGTGCGTCGCCGTGTGGTTGCGCCGGATCGCCTCACGGCGCTCCCCGTCGATGGTGGCGAGCGCGTCCTGGCCGGCGAACACCTCACCGTCGACGCGGGCCCGGTGGACGATGAGACCCGGCACGGCGTACTGCGTGTCGTAGACGTCCGCGATGCCCGACTCGGTGACGATGGTCCCGGTGTCGCCGACCTGGCCACCACCCTCCGCGTAGAAGGGCGTGCGATCCAAGAAGATCTCGACGGTCCCCTGTTCGTCGCCCGTGCGCTCGAGCACGGCCACGACGCGGCCGGGCGCCTCGTAGTTCTCCATGCCCCGTCCGACGAAGGCGGTCGGCCCTTCCTCGTCGAGCAGGGCGCGGTAGGCCATCTCGTCGCCGGCCCGCGACGCCTTGGCGGCCGCCCGGGCCCGCTCGCGCTGCGCGCGCATCGCGGCGTCGAACCCGGCCCGGTCCACCTCGACGCCGGCGTCACGAGCCAGCTCCTCGGTGAGCTCGACCGGGAAGCCGTGGGTGTCGTGCAACGTGAAGGCGACATCGCCCGGCAAGACCTTGCCTCCGCCGGCGATCGCCTCTTCGAGCCGGCCGAGACCCGCCCGCAGGGTCCGGTCGAACCCGGCTTCCTCGCGGGAGACGACGTTGACGATCAGGTCGTGCTGGCTCACCAGGGCCGGCCACGCCTCACCAAGGACGCCGGTCGCCGCGTCCACCAGCGTCGTCCCGATGGGCTTGTCGACCCCGAGCCGGCGTGCCGCCATCACCGCGCGCCGCACGATGCGGCGCAGCACATAGCCCCGGCCCTCGTTGGCCGGCAGTACGCCATCGGCGACCAACATGGTCATGGCCCGCACGTGGTCGGCCAGGACGCGCAGCGACACGTCGGTCCGCTCGTCGGTCCCGTAGCCGCGGCCGATGACGGAGGCCGCCGCGTCGATGATCGGCAGGAACAGGTCGGTATCGAACACCGAATCCTTTCCCTGGAGGACTGGAAGGATCCGCTCGAACCCGGCACCGGTGTCGATGTTCTTTCGGGGGAGGTCCGACAGCTGTCCCGCCTCGTCCCGGTTGAACTGCATGAAGACGAGGTTCCACATCTCGACGAAGCGGTCGCTGCCGCCGTGCTTCGGCCCGCCGTCGTCCCCGTACTCGGGCCCCTTGTCGATGAAGATCTCCGAGTCGGGGCCACAGGGACCGGTCTCGCCCATGGCCCAGAAATTGTCCTCGTCGCCCATGCGCTGGAGGCGCTCGGGGCGCAGGCCGACCGTGTCGATCCAGATCTGCTCGGCCTCGTTGTCGTTGTCGTGCACCGTCACCCAGAGGCGGTCACCATCGAGGCCGAACACCTCGGTGAGGAGCTCCCAGGCCATCGGGATGGCCTCGGCTTTGAAGTAGTCGCCGAAGCTGAAGTTCCCCAGCATCTCGAAGAAAGTGCAGTGGTACGTGTCGGTGCCGATGATCTCGATGTCGGGGGTCCGGAAGCACTTCTGAATGGAGGTGGCCCGGGGCCACGGGGCCGGCTCCTCGCCCAGGAAGTACGGCTTGAAGGGCACCATCCCCGCGATGGTGAAGAGGACCGAGGGGTCGTGCGGGATGAGGCTGGCGGAGGGGACGACGCTGTGGCCGCGCTCCGCAAAGAAGCGCGTAAAGGCCGCCCGCAGTCCGTTGGCGTCCATCCGTCCAGCTTACCGGGGGCAAAAACGGATCCGGGGCCGGCTCAGGCCGACGACATGCCCACGATGGGCTGGTTGAGACGGATGCCGCCCGTCGACCCGTAGAACAGCGTGCTGCCGTAGGTGAAGATGCCCCCATCGGAGGCCACCAGCCAGTAGCCGCCCGAGTTGGCGGCGGCGGCCATGCCCACGACGGGCACGTTGAGGCGGAGGGACCCGGCGGAGCCGTAGAAGTTCGCGCTGCCGTAGCTGAAGATCCCCCCGTCGGAGGCGACCAGCCAGTAGCCGTTGCCGCCCGGTCCGGCCGCCATGCCCACCACGGGAGAGTTGAGGCGGAGAGAGCCGGTCGACCCGTAGAACTGCGCGTCGCCGTACGAGAAGATGCCGCCGTCGGAGGCCACCAGCCAGTAGCCGCCGCCGTCGGGCGTGGCGGCCATCCCGACGATCGGCTTGTTCAGATGGATGCTGCCCGTCGAACCGAAGAACGGGGCGTCGCCGAAACTGAAGATGCCACCGTCGGAGGCCACCAGCCAGTAGCCGCCGCCGTCGGGCGTGGCGGCGATCCCCACGATGGGCTGGTTGAGGTGCCGCCCGCCCATGGAACCGAAGAAGCCGGCGTCGCCGTAGTTGAAGATCCCGCCGTCGGAGGCCACGAGCCAGTACCCGTGGGTGCTCGGCGTGTTGGTCATGCCCACCATCGGTGCGTTCAGGTGGATGCTGCCGGTGCTGCCAAAGAAGCCGGCGCTCCCGAAGTCGAAGACACCCCCGTCGGAGGCCACGAACCGGTAGCCGTCGCCGCAGTCGAGGTCCCCGCCGAAGCCGTAGTAGTCGGCGGCGGACTGGGCCGAGATTCCCTGCGAGTTGCCGACCGTGACGTTGACGCAGACGGGGGCGGGGACGTCGGGCGGGACGACGGCGATGGAGGTGGCGCTCCGCGAGACGATGCGCCCCGCGCCCGCAGATCCGAAGGTGACCGAGCTGGCGTTGCCGAAGCCACCCCCCTCGATCGTGATGGCGCCGGCCCCGCTGACCGGTCCCGTGTCGGGGCTCACTCCGGCCACCGACGGGCACCCGTCCGCACCCTGCAGCGCGATGGCCAGGTTCTGGTCGACGGGTGTGCCGAGTCCACTGGCCGCATCGAAGCCGGGGGCGGCGGCGAAGTGCCCGGGGTTCGTGTTCGTGAAGTCGTTGTTACCCGACGTGATGTCGGTGAAGGTCCCGCTGCTGCCCTGCTGCGCCGCGTACAGCGCCGGGCCGACGCGGCCCAACGGGCTGAAGCAGCCCTGATTCGTGTCGGCGAAGAGCCCGGCGTTGGCGGGCGCGGCGACGCTGGTGCCGCCGAACCCGGTCCAGCGTCCGTCGAAGAAGGCGGCCACCCCGCCGGCCGACGGGTTCGAGGGATAGGCGATGTCGGGCACCGCCCGGCAGGCCCCGAGCCCGCAGGGATCGGTCCCACCCCCCGACGCGGTGGGCTGCCCCGGATTGGCGGCCCACTCGAGGGAGTACCCCCCGCCGCCGGCTCCCAGGTTGGCATTGCCCGAACAGAGCACGCCGGAGCCCTGGCAGTCGTTCCACACCGACTGCGACGAGGCCGACGCACTCGGCAGGGAGGTCCCGCCCGCACTCACGACGTCGGGCTGCGATCCGGGGTCGTCGACGGCGAGCTGGCTGGTCCGGTCGGTGGGGTAGCAGTCCTCGGAGCCCGCGTCGCCCGACGCGGCGATCACGGTCTGCCCCTGGACGGCCATGCGCTCGAAGATCCCGTTCTCGGTCTGGCGGTCGCCGGCGGGCATGTCCGCCTCGCAGACACCCCAGCTGGTGGTCACGACCTGGGAGCTGTCGTCGGCGGCGATCTGGTTGAAGAGATCGAAGGCCTGGGCGTCGTTGCCGTTGGGCGCCTCGTAGACGACGAGGGAGGCGGACGGGGCGCTGACGGCGGTGAGCTCGGTATCGAGGGCGGCCTCGCCCGCGCCCTGGGGCGGTCCGCCCGGACCACCGTCGACGACCACGTTGCGGATCGGGTTGGAGAGGCCGAAACACGCCTCGAAGGCGGCGAAGTCGCTGGCGGCGTACTGCTCGAACTCCACGACCGCGATGGACTGCCCGATCCCGGTGCGCCCCTGCGCGAAGAGCTGGTCGAGGCCGAAGACGGAGGCCAGCTCCGTCGAGGTGTATGTGCCGCCGGAGGCCACCCCCTGGGCTCCGCTGCAGGCCTGCGGCGCGGTGGCGTGGGCGACGCTGTTGCCCGGTGCCGGTGCCGGTGCCGGTGCCGGTGCCGGTGCCGGCGACTCCGACTCCGACTCCGGCGACTCGGTGGAAGCGGGGTGCCCCTGCATGAGCTTGGAGTGCTCCTGGAACAGGCCGTCGAGGCCGACCACCCCGGTCACCGCGCCGTTGAGGGAGGCGGGGATCTGCGGCGACGCCGTGTTCACGATGGCCCGGGCCGATTCGTCCGGCGCCCGCACCGACTCCAGCGGCGTGCCGAGCGCGGCCGACACCACCGCCGCCGTGCCGCGCACCGGGAGCAGCGTGCTGCCCGGTTCGGGCGTGCCGACCGTGAGGCCCTCGCCGCGCAGCGCGGAGGACACCTGGGCCACCTCGGCGGGGCTCGGGCCGTATTCCGCCGCGAATTGCGCCGACGTCAGGTAGTGGCGGTAGTCCGGCGACCCGGGGGTCGAGACGGCGGCGACGGCCTGGGCCAGGCCGGCGGCGTTCTGCCCGGCCAGCACCACGTCGAGGTCGAGCCCCTGGTCGGCCGGGGCCGATCCGTACTGCGTGGCGCCGGGCGGCAACTTCGGTGCCGCCTGCGGAAGGACGATCCGACCGGGCTGGGGCGCCGGCGGCGGCGGGGGCGCCGGCGGCGCCGGGGGCCAACGCTGCCGCGGTGAGCGCAGCAGCCACGAGCGTGAGCGCGATCAGCACCGCGCCGCTCCGCTGACCCCGGTTCACGAATCGTCCTCCCTGCTCCCGCCTTCCTCCTCGCGGGGCGTGGGTTCGTAGTACACGCGTCCCTCGAGCGCGTCAGGACGATACTGCTGGGGAACCACCCCGGAGGGGTCGTCATGGGGGTAGAGGTAGCCCTCGCCGTGCCCCAGGGTGGCGGCGCCCTTGTAGTGCGCGTCGCGCAGATGGGCCGGGACCTCCTGGCTCACGCTGGAACGCACGTCGGCTTGGGCCCGGCCGAGCGCCACCACCACGGCGTTGGACTTGGGTGCCCTGGCCAGGTAGATAACCGCCTCGGCGAGGTTCAGCGCCGCCTCGGGCAATCCGACGTACTCGACGGCGCGGGCCGCGGCCTCGGCCACCAGGAGGGCCCGGGGATCGGCCAGCCCTATGTCCTCGCTGGCCAGGATGACCATCCGGCGGGCCAGGAAACGCGGGTCCTCCCCCGCCTCGATCATCCGGGCCATCCAGTAGAGGCCGGCGTCGGGGTCCGAGCCCCGCACGCTCTTGATCAGGGCGCTGACCTGGTCGTAGTGCTCGTCGGCGCCCTGGTGGAACAGGCGGCCGTCCCGGGCCCGCGCCATGTCGTCCATGGTGAGGACCACCCGGGCGTCCGGGTCGGCGTCGGCACCGTCCCCCGCCGCGGCGCGGGCCAGCGCCGCGGCCACCTCCACCGTCGTCAGCGCCGCGCGCGCGTCGCCTTCGCTGGCCGCCACCACCGCGTCGACCGCGTCCGCCTCGGCGTCCACCCCCTCCAGGTCGAGACCGCGCCGGATCAGGGTGCGCAGGTTGTCCGGCGACAAGGGGTGCAGCCGCCACAGTGAGGCCCGGCTCAACAGGGGCGGATTGACCTCGAAGAAGGGATTCTCCGTGGTGGCCCCGATGAGCACGACGAGGCCGTCCTCGACGGCGGGGAGCAGCACGTCCTGTTGGGACTTGGAGAAGCGGTGCACCTCGTCGATGAAGAGCATGGTCCCCTGGCCCTGCTCACCCAGGCGGTGCTGCGCCTCGGCCAGCGCCTCGCGGACGTCCTTCACGCCGGCGGCCGTGGCCGAGAGCGTGGTCAGGTGCTTGGCGGTGGTGTCGGCGAGGAGGCGGGCGAGGGTGGTCTTGCCGGTCCCGGCGGGGCCCCACAGGATGGCCGAGCCGACCCGGTCCGCCTCGGCCAGCGTGCGCAACGGGGCACCGGGGCCGACGAGGTGCTCCTGGCCCACGACCTCATCGAGGGTGCGGGGACGGAGACGGGCCGCCAGGGGCGCCTGGCGCTGGAGGCGGCGGTCGGCGGCGTCGGCGAAGAGGCTCACCCGGGGGCGGGGGCGGCCGGCGGGACCACCACCCGGATGCCCAGCTCGGCCAGGGTGGCGGCGGGCAGCGGCGTGGGTGCCCCGGTCAACAGGTCGGCCCCCGACTGGGTCTTCGGGTAGGCGATGACCTCCCGGATGTTCTCCTCGCCGGCCAGGATCGCCACCAGCCGGTCGATCCCGACGGCAAACCCGGCGTGGGGCGGGGCGCCGTAGCGGAACGCACCGAGGAGGAACCCGAAACGGGACGCGGCCTCCTCGGCACTGATGCCCAGCGCGGCGAACACCAGCTCCTGCGTCCCCCGGTCGTGGATACGGACGCTCCCCGATCCCAGCTCCCACCCGTTGAGCACCAGGTCGTAGGCCTGCGAGCGCACGGCCAACGGGTCCGACGCCAGCAACGGCAGGTCCTCGGGGTACGGCATGGTGAACGGGTGGTGCGCCGCCTGGGGATGGCCGTCGGCGCCGACGCCCTCGAACATGGGGAAGTCGACGACCCACACGTATCGATGCGGGCCCTGTGCCACGGGCGGCGCCCCGATCGCCACGCGCAGCGTGCCCAGCACCCCGCAGGCCGTGGCGTACTCGTCGGAGACAGCGAGGATGAGGTCGCCGGGTTCCGCCTTCGTCTGTTCCAGGACGCGCACCACCTCCTGCTCGGACAGGTGGCGGGCCAGGGGTCCGTCGAGTGAGGGGCCGTTCTCGACGACGCGGAACCAGGCCAGCCCCGCGGCGCCGGCCCGCTTCGCCTGTTCGGTGAGCTCGTCGAGGCGTTTGCGCGGGGAGGTGGCGCCGTCGGGGACGACCAGCGCCTTGACGGTCGGCGACGAGAAGGCCGTGACCGCGGTGTGCTCGAACACGTCGCTCAGGTCTGTGAGCTCCATGCCGAAGCGCAGGTCGGGCTTGTCGGTGCCGAAGCGGTCGCGGGCGTCGGCCCACGTCAGGCGCTCGATCGTCGGCGGCCGCTCCCCCGTCGCCGCCTCGGCGGCGTCGAGCACCGCCTCGGAGACGAAGCCCATGACGTCGTCCTGGCTGGCGAAGGAGCACTCCATGTCGAGCTGCATGAACTCGAACTGGCGGTCGGCACGCAGGTCCTCGTCGCGGAGGCAGCGGGCGATCTGGAAGTAGCGGTCGAAGCCGCCCACCATGAGGAGCTGCTTGGCCAGCTGCGGGCTCTGGGGCAGCGCGTAGAACGAGCCGTGGTGCAGCCGGGCCGGGACGGAGAACTCGCGGGAGCCCTCGGGGGTCGGGGCCCACAGCAGCGGCGTCTCGATCTCGGCGAAGCCCTGGCGGTCCATGGCGGCCCGGAGCGCAGCGTTGACCCGGGCCCGCAGCCGCAAGTTGCGCTGCATACGCGGCCGGCGCAGGTCGACGTAGCGGTGGCGCAGTCGTACCGGCTCGTCGGACTCGTCGCGGTCGTCGACGGAGAAGGGCGGCGGCTCGGCCTCGTTGAGGACCTCGACGGTGCAGTCCCCGATCTCCACCTCACCCGTGCCGATGGCGGGGTTGGCGGTGCCCTCGGGCCGCTCCCGCACGGTGCCGGTGACGGCGATGACCCACTCGGAGCGCACGTCGGTGGCGTGGTCGATCACGCACTGGATGATCCCGGTATGGTCACGCAGATCCACGAAGGCGAGGTGCTCGCCGTGCTCGCGCCGGTGGGCGACCCAACCGCAGACGCGCACGGTGGAGCCGACGTCCGTCTTGCGCAGCACACCGCAGAGGTGGGTGCGCATGGCGGTGGGCCGGTTCTTTTCGTCGTCGTCGGTGGCGGTCATGAGGCTCGGGGGTCGGTGTCGCTGTCGATGTCCGTGTCGGTGTCGATGTCCGTGTCTCCGTCGGTGTCACGCAGATGGGGATGGAGGTGCCGGTCGACGTCGTTGTCCGACCCCTCGGCGAACGCCGCGTTGGCGAGGAAACTCTTGAGCTCGTCCACAATGGCAGCCCGGGGCACGGTCCGCTGGTCCTCGCCGTTACGCAGGGGGCGCAGCACGACGGTTCCCTCGGCGACCTCCTGGTCACCGACGATCAGCGCGACCAGCGCACCCGAGCGGTCGGCCGACCTCATCTGGGACTTCATGGAGCGGCCGTCGAAGGCCCGGTCCGCCCGCAGACCGGCCCGGCGCAGCTCGGCCGTGAGCGCGACGGCCGTCTCCCCGCCCGCGATGTCGATGACGTAGGCGTGCAGCGGCCGCGCCGCCACCACGCCGGCGGTTGAGAACACCCCCTCGGCGTCGCAGGCGAGCAGCACCCGCTCGATACCTATGCCGAACCCGATCCCCGGGGTCGGGTCCCCGCCCAGGAGCTCGACCAGGCCGTCGTAGCGGCCACCGCCGCCGACGCCGTTCTGCGCCGCGTCCAGCGCGACCGCGGCGAACTCGAACGTGGTGCGCGTGTAGTAGTCGAAGCCCCGCACGAGGCGGTGGTCGATGGTGTAGCCGACCCCGAGCGAGTCCAGCCCGGCGCGCACGCGGGCGAAGTGGGCCGCGCACGGGTCGCACAGGTGGTCCAAGAAGTGCGGCGCGTCAGCGGTGGCGGCCCGGCACTCGGCCGACTTGCAGTCGAGCACCCGCAACGGGTTCTCGAGGTGCCGGGCCCGGTGCGCCGGGCACAGCTGGTCGGCCCGCTCGGCCAAGAACGCACCCAGCAGCGCGACGTACCCCGGCCGGCAGACGTCGTCACCCATGGAGTGCAACTTCAAGGTCACCTGCCGCAGCCCGATGCCGGCGAAGAAGTCGTGCGCCAACGAGACCACCTCGACGTCGAGGTCGGCGTCGGCCGGGCCGAGCGCCTCGACCCCGAGCTGGTGGTGCTGGCGGTAGCGGCCGTGTTGGGGGTTCTCGTGCCGGAACGACGGCGCCACGTACCACGCCTTCCAAGGCGGCACCGGGTGGTGCTGCACGTAGGCCCGGGCGATGGGCGCGGTCCCCTCGGGCCGTAGTGCCAACATCTGGCCGTCGCGGTCCTCGAAGACGTACATCTCCTTCCCGACGACCTCGCTGCTTTCCCCGATGCCGCGCAGGAAGACGCCGGCGTGCTCGAGGATCGGCGTCACGGTCAGCCCGTAGCCGGCGCTCTCGACCAGCGCGGCGAACCGCGCGACCGTCACCTCCCAGCGGGCCGACTCGGGCCAGAGCACGTCGTGCATGCCCTTGGGGGTCCGAGCCGCGCCCGATCCGGATCCGGGCGCGGACGATCCCGGGCTCACAGAAGGCTCCTCATGGGTCGGGGGTCAGACTTTCTTGCCAGGAAGCTGACGATACGCGTCGAAGACCCCATCGAGATGCTTCAACGCGCTGATCAGTGAATGCAGGTGGGTCGGGTCGGCCAGCTCGACGTCGAAGGCCATCCGGCTGACCCGGTCCGGCGTCGTGGCGGTACGGGCGGCGACGATGTTGAGGTGGTGCTCGGAGACGACCCGCGACACGTCGGCCAGCAGGCGTGCCCGGTCGAAGGCCTGTACCTCGATGGTCGCCACGAACACGCCGTCGTTGCCCCGGTCCCACTCGACTTCCATGAGGCGTTCCCGGGAACGGTCGGCCAGCGCCGTCGCATTGGCGCAGTCGGCCCGGTGCACCGAGACGCCGCGGCCCTGGGTGACGAAACCCACGATCTGGTCGCCCGGCACCGGCGTGCAGCACCGGGCCAGGTGGATCATCACGTCGTCGAGGCCCTCGACGTAGACGCCCGTGCCGGTGCGGCGCCCCTGCCGCGGGCGAGTGCTCGGCAAGGCGATCGTCGGCAGCTGCTCGTCGGCCTCGCCGCCGCCCCGCAGGACCTTGGTGAGGCGCTGCACGATGGACTGGGCCGAGACCTGGTTCTCGCCGATGGAGGCGTAGAGCGCATCGAGGTCGGCCAGGTTCATGGCGTCGGCCACCTGCTGCAGGGCGCTCGAGCCGAGCAGCTTGTGCAGCGGCAGGCCGTCCCGGCGCAGGGCGCGGGCCAGGTCCTCGCGGCCGTTCTCGATGGCGTCCTCCCGACGCTCCCGGGAGAACCACTGGCGGATCTTGTTGCGGGCCCGGGTGGAGGCGACGATCTGGAGCCAGTCCCGCGACGGCCCGGCGGTCGGTGACTTCGAGGTGAAGATCTCGACGGTGTCGGCGCTGGTGAGCTGCGTCTCGAGCGGCACCAGCCGGCCGTTGACCCGCGCCCCGATGCAGCGGTGGCCAACCTCGGTGTGGATGGCATAGGCGAAGTCGACCGGCGTGGAGCGCGCCGGCAGCGCGATCACCTTGCCCTTCGGCGTGAAGACGTAGACCTCGTCCTGTTCGAGGTCGAGTTTGAGCGCCTCGAGGAACTCGATCGGGTCGTCGGTCTGCCGGTCCACGTCGGCGATGCGCTGGAGCCACGCCATCTCCGAGGAGTGGTCCTCCTTGGCCTTGTAGCCCCAGTGGGCGGCGATGCCGTACTCGGCGCGGTGGTGCATCTCCGAGGTCCGGATCTGCACCTCGACCGGGTTGCCCTCGAGCCCGATCACCGTCGTGTGCAGCGACTGGTACATGTTGAACTTGGGCGTGTTGATGTAGTCCTTGAAGCGCCCGTGCACGGGGGCCCAGATGGCGTGGATGGCGCCAAGCGCGGCCCAGCAGTCCTTCTCGGACTCGACGACGACCCGGATGGCGACGAGGTCGTTGATGTCGTCGAACTCCTTGCCCCGCACGACCATCTTCTCGTAGATAGACCACAGGTGCTTCGGGCGGCCGGTCACGTCCGCGGCCACGCCCATATCGTTCAGCCGCTGGCGCACGTGGACGAGCACCCGCTCCAGGTACTCCTCGCGCTGTGGCGCCCGGGCCGCCACCATCTGCTCGATCTCGGCGTAGCGCTTCGGGTGCAACGTGGCGAAGGCGAGATCCTCCAACTGCCAGCGGACCTGCTGGACCCCGAGCCGGTGCGCCAGGGGTGCGTAGACGTCGAAGGTCTCCTGGGCCGTACGCCGCTGCTTCCACTCGGGCATGACGGCGAGCGTGCGCATGTTGTGCAACCGGTCGGCGAGCTTGATCAGCAGGACGCGCCAGTCGTCGGCCATGGCGACGAGCATCTTGCGGATGGTGGCCGCCTGCTGCGCCTCCTTTGAGTTGAACTGGAGCCGGTCCAGTTTGGTCACGCCGTCGACGACGCGGGCCACCCCCTCGCCGAAGGTCTCCTCAATGGACTCGAGCGTCAGCCCGGTGTCCTCCACCGCATCGTGCAGGAGGGCGGCGGCGACGGTCTGCTCGTCCAGTCCGAGCTCGGCCACGATGGTCGCCACGGCCACCGGGTGGGTGATGTACGGCTCCCCCGACCGGCGGAACTGCCCCTCGTGCGCCCGGGCGGCGGTCCGGCCCGCCTCGACGATCATGGAGGTGTCGTCCTCGGGGCGGTGACGGGCGAATTCGGCCAGGAGCGGGGCCAACAGGTCGCGCAGCACCGGCTCGTGTGCCTGCTCGAGCTCGAGGTCTCGAGCCTTCCTCTCGGTGTCTGGGTCTGTGGCGGGTGGAGTCACCCGCGTCAGGGCCACCATCCATACAGGCTACCCGCCTGGGGAAATGCGGGAACGCGTTTCCCGCTGCGTATGCAGCGGGCAGCGGGCAGCGGGCATCGGGCATGTCGACGGCCCGGCGCAACCGGCGCCCAGCCGGTCCGGCCCGGCTGAGCCCAATCAGCTCAACGCTTGCGCTTGCCCTTGCTCTTACGGGGCCGGGGCCCGGGCCCCGGGGCCTGTCGCCCGGGGGCCGCCGTCGGGGACGCCGACCCGGAGGATGCGCCCGCCGGGCGGTCCATCACCGCGGTCCCGCTGGCGCTGGTGCCGCTGGCGCCCGAGCCGGGCCGGATCGGCCCGCTGCGCTTGGTGCCGGACCGCTGCGCCGCGGCCCCCGCGGCCCGGTTCACCTGGCCCGAGGCGGCCACGCTCATGGCCGTGCTCATGGTGGCGGCATCGACGGCGGAGTACCACCCGTGGGTGTCACCCCGTTTGGCCAGGCGGTCGGCGATCTGCACCCAGCGGTCCTCGCGCTCCTTCATCATGCAGAGCACCGGCGAGGCGATGAAGATCGACGAGTAGGCCCCCGAGAGCAAGCCGACGAACAGGGCGAGGCCGTAGGACTGCAAGGTCGTGGCGCCGAGGAGCTGCGCACCGATCAGCAGAACCGCCAGCACCGGGAGGATGGCCACCATGGACGTGTTGATCGACCGGGCCAGGGTCTGGTTCATGGACAGGTTGATGAGCTGCGGGTAGGTCAACCGACCACTGCTGCCGATGCCCTTGGTGTTGTCGCGGACGCGGTCGAACACCACGACGGTGTCGTAGAGCGAATAGCCGAGGATGGTCAGGATGGCGACCACGGTGTCCGGCGTGACCTGGAAGTTGAAGATCGAGTAGATGCCGATGGCCACCAGCACGTCGTGGATCATGGCGATGAACGCCGCCAGCGCCATCTTGGGTTCGAAGCGGATGCTGATGTAGATCGCCACCACGACGAAGAAGATGATGAGCGCCTCGATCGCCTTGTTGGTGATGGAGGAGCCCCACGTGGGCCCGACCGTGGTGATGCTGATCTTGTCGGCCGGCGTCTGGGGCACCGCGCTCGCCGGCGATGTCGTGGTGGTGGACCCCGCCGCCGCCGCTCCGGCCTTGGCCGTCGTCGTGGTCGTGGCTTCGGCGGTCGTCGAGGTGGTCGTCGGCGACGTCGTGGGGGCGTGCGTCGCGGTCACGGCCAGCAGCGCCTTCTGGACGTTCTGGTCGACCGTGTCCTGCTGGCTGGTCGACAGGTTGTTCAGGTCCGACTGCACGTTGAGCGTCTGCTTGCTCCCGCTGCCGAGCAGCTCCACGGTGGGATCGATCAACCCGGTGCCCTTCAGGGCATCGGTCGCCTGGGTCTGGCTGATCCCCGGCGCCGCGATGGTCCACTCGGTGCCCCCCTTGAACTCGATACCCAGGTTCAGCCCGCCCCGCAGCACGATCGAGACGATCCCGAGCACGATGATGAGCGTCGAGATGCTGAACCAGATCCTGCGCCGGCCCACGAAGTCGAACCGTGTCTCGCCCCGGTAGAGCCGGGCGATCGGGCCGTGACCCCGCCGCGGCCGGGCCAGGAGGGCGCGGGCGGCGTCATCGAGGCTGACGAGCTCCTCTTCGTCGAGGCTGTCCGTGTCGACACTCTCCTCGAGCTGCTCGACATCGTCCTCGGGGACCTCGTCGAGCGAGCTGCCCTCGTCGGGTCGGTCGCGGTCGCTCACGAGCCGCCACCCCCCGCCGGGGCACCCACCGGCACGGCCTGCTTCTGCGGGCCGGCGCCGAGGCCGGTGGCGATGCTGAAGGCACCCGAGCCCTGCAGCCGTTGGCTCTGGCCCAGCAGGATGACGAGCGGGCGCGTGTAGAACCACGTGACGGCCATGTCCATGATGGTGGAGAGCCCGAGGAAGAAGGCGAAGCCCTTCACGTTGCCGACCGCGACGAGATACAGGACGATCGCCGCCAGCAGCGAAACGAAGTCAGCGGCCCACACCGTCCGCCACACGCTCTTGAAGCCGCGGTCCACCGACGTGCGCACCGACCGGCCCGATCTGGTCTCGTCCTTCAGGCGTTCGAAATAGACGATGTACGAGTCGACGGTGATACCGATCGACACGATCAGGCCGGTGATGCCCGCGAGGTCGAAGCTGGGCGCCACCGATGTGTGCCCCAGCGCCGAGATGATGGCCCACAGCATCATGGCGGTCAGCAGCAGACCGGAGATCACCACCAGCCCGAGGCCGCGGTAGTAGAAGAGGACGTAGAGCAGCACGAGGATCAGCCCGGCGATGCCCGCACCGAGTCCCGCCACCAGTGCGGAGTGCCCCAGGGTGGCCGAGACCGTCTCCGACGTCGCCGCCTTCAACACCACCGGCAGGGCCCCGAAGTTCATCGCCTGGGCCAGATTCTGCGCGTCCGCCTGCGTCAGGTTCCCCGAGATCTCGCCCTTGCCGTCGAACGACGAGAACTGGGACTGGGTCGGCTGGATGATGGGCGCCGAGTACACCTCCCCGTCGAGCTCGATCCCCAGCAACATGTGGAAGTTCTCCGAGGCGACCTTGTCCCACAGCGTGGAGCCGGCCTGGCCGGCCAGCGAGTAGTCGACCACCCAGCCCCCGGTCTGGTTCTGCGTGGCCTGGGCACTGGCGATGGAACGACCCGTCATCTGGGAAGGCCCGAGGACACAGCGCAGCTCGGCGGAGCCGTCGCAGGCGCCGTTGACCCCGGGCAGCAGGACGGTGCTGTTGGCGTAGTTGGGCTTGTCGACGCTGGTCGATGGGTAGGCCTCGTACTGGCTGTCCGGGGCCACGTTGTTCGAGCTGTAGCCCTGGGGTGAGCTGTTGGGCGTGACGGCGAGGTTGGCCACGGTCAACTGGGACGACGACGTACAGGCGGGGATCGTCCCGATGCCTCGGGGCAACACCTTGGCCTTCGAGCCCTTCGGGGTGGCCTCGGGGTACGCCCAGCACTCGACGGGCCGGAAGTACATGCGCGCCGTCTGACCGATCTCGTTGAGCACCTGCTGCGCGTTCGTGACGCCCGGGATCGAGACCGAGATCTGGTTCTTGCCCGTCGTCTGCACCTGCCGCGCCGGACACGCCGAGCCCGTTGACGCGGAGATTCAAGATGTTGACGGTCTCGTTCAGGTCCGCCTGGGACACGTGCTGCCCTTCGGCGGTGTAGACCACCGACACGCCGCCGGCGAGGTCCAGACCCAGGCGGGGCGACCACTTGGCGCCGAAGACCGCCGCAAACGAGCCGATGGCGATCGCCACCACGACGATGACGCTGATCCACAGGTTGCGTCGTAGCCGTCGCTGGGCCCGTCCCCCCGACTTGGGGCTCACGCCTCTTCGGCCTCCCCACCGAGGTCGCCGCTGCTGGCGGCACCGTCCCCACCTACGTCGTCGATGTCATCGTCATGTCCGTCGCTCGTGGCCTTGCTGGTTGCGGTCCCGGTCCCGTTGTTGGCGCCGTTCGCCCGCGGCTTGACGTCCTGCACGGGCTCGTCATCGACCCGCACGTCCTCGATCGGCTCGATCTTCTTGGCGATGGCCTGACGGACGAAGACGATCCGGGTGGGCTGGGGCCCGTCGAGGTTGCCGTCGTCGCCCAGGGCGCCCGTCAAGAGCGTGTAACGGTCGCCGTGGACCTCGAGGACGGTGCCGATGACGCCGCCGACGGTCTGCACCTCATCGCCGACGTCGAACCCCGACCCCTGGGACTGCCGGGCAGCCTGGGCCTTTCTCTGCTGGGGCCGGATGAAGAAGAAGTAGCCCAACAACCCGATCGCCACCAGGGGCAAGAGGGTCAGCAAGCTGGAACTGGAACTGGACTTCGTTGCGGCGAGCACGAGGTGCGCCACCGCCGAGGTTGGTGTCATGGACATCCTTGGACCGGAATCGGGTGCGACGCGCCACCCTAGTGCCTTGGTTCCCCGTCTCTTGGGCACTGGAAGGCCGCGTCGCGCCCGGAGGGGCGCATCGGCGCGCCGGCGCGGTGGCGTGCCGGTGCGCGCTGACGGGCCCTTCCCGGTGCCGGTCTGCGGTGCGTCGGGCCTGGGTCGTGGGGCCGCTACGCCGGCATCGCCCTGTCTTCTGGCGGGGTCACTGGTGCCGAACGCCGGTGGGGCTCGTCGGACGGCGTCGCTCCTCGGCGGCCACGAAACGCGCCCCGTGGCAGGGAGGTGTGTCGCCTCGCACATTCGCCTCCCGGCGGGAATAACGGCTCGTGTGCAGGCGTCTGGCGAGGGCCGCGCCCGGGCAACCCGACTGCAACCCTTTGTCGCCTCGGTTGCGACACCCCTTGTGCAAGGTACCCAACATCAGTACAGCAGCCTGACGGTGCAGGTCGTTCGGAGGGGGCGACCAGGTGAGAGTCCGAAGAGGGGAACGGGCTCTTGCGAGGGGGGACACCGAGGGGGGACACGGAGTAGCGAATAGGTGCGCCGGCCTTCGAGGCCGTCGGACGGAGGTTTCCGAGGGGACCGACGACCTGGGCCGGCGCACCTTTCGCTCCCGTGAGGCCTGTCGAAATCCGATGCGATCCACCCCTTGTGCCCCCGCGAACTACCGAGCGGCAGGCAACCCCCATCGCCGCCCCGGCGGCTTCGTCCGGCCACCCGATGGCGGCTGTGGGCAGCCCGGAGCCTGCGTTTTGACCATCTGAGACCTAAACCTGCGGTTGAGCAGGTAGTTTCCATTGGCGCCGGGGTGTGACTTATTCACTCAGATTGGCCATTTGCCCAGTACAGTTGCAGCCTGATGCGTGATGGTCATATCTCCGTGCTGGTCATTGAGGATGAGGCCGACATCCGCCAACTCCTCAGGACCCTCCTCGAGCGCGAGGGTTTCAAGGTGGCAGAAGCCACCGAGGGCCGCGACGGCGTACGCCAGTTTCACCAGAGCCATCCCGACATCGTCATCCTCGACGTCGGGCTCCCCGACCTGGACGGTTGGCAGGTCCTGGAGCGAATTCGGGACATGAGCGACGTGCCGGTGCTCATGCTCACGGCCCTCGGGACCGAGAGGGACAAGGTGCGGGGACTCAATTCCGGTGCCGACGACTACCTGACCAAGCCCTTCAGCCGGGTCGAGCTCCTGGCCCGGCTGCAGGCCGTCAGCCGGCGCCAGGTCTCCAAGGGCGAGCCGGTGACGACGTTCGACGACGGCACCCTGCACGTCGACTTCGCCCACCAAGAGGTGACGGTCGACGGCCACACGATCATCTTGACCCCGACCGAGTACCGGCTTCTCGCCACCCTGGCTCGCCACCAGGGACAGGTCCTCTCGTCGGACCAGCTCATTGAGCTGGCCTGGGACGACCCAAGTGGGTTGGCCCCGTCCCGGGTGAAATACGCGGTGCTGCGGCTCCGCCGCAAGCTGGGCTGGGACGAAGGTGACGAGGGCCCGATCGAGACCGTTCGGGGCTTCGGGTACCGCTACCGCTCGCGGAACCGGTGAACAGGTCGGTCCAGTCCCAGGCAGACGCCGAAGGGCGGCGCGACCCACAGCTGTCCGGCACCAGCCTGCCCATAGGGTTCTCCGGCTCCATGCGGGTGCGACTCCCGGTCTTCGCCCTGGTCGCCATCGGCACGGTCCTGATCGCCGTCATTCCGTTCCCCCACGACGCCCGCCGGGAGATCTCCATCGCCGGCGTCATCTTCTTCGCACTCGTCGCCGCCGCTTTTCTGCTCCCCTGGGACCGCTTACCGGACTGGGCCTGGCTCATCATCCCGATCGGCTACATCGCGGTCATCGCCATCATCCGTGACGCCCAGGGCGGCTCGGACTCCGGGTTGGTGGTTGTCTACCTGCTTCCGATCGTGTGGCTGTCGCTCTACGGGCGCCGGCTGCACCTGCTGGTCGGCCTCTTCTGCATGGATGTGGCGCTGCTCGTCCCGCTCCTGATCGTCGGGCCACCCAAGTACCCGACGCTGGAATGGCGCCAGGTCGCCGTCATGGCCACCGTCACCACCTTGGTCGCATCGACCGTGTACACGATGGTCTCGCGGGACCGGGCCTTCCTGGCCGATTCCGCGCAGCAGTCCCGCATCGCCCGCCGGAACGCCCGGGAGGCGGACTACGCCCGGGACCGGCTCGAGACCCTGCTGCGGGCCGCCACCGGGAGCGCCATCATGGGTGTCGATCCATCCGGGACGGTGACGTTCTTCTCGGCGGGAGCGGAACAGATGCTCGGCTACCGGGCCGCGGAGGTGGTGGGCTTCCACTCCATCGCGGATTTCATCGATCCCGCCCAGATCGATGAGCGGCGCCAGACGATCGACGCCATGCGGACGGCACTGGAACCCGTTGACGCCGAGACGGCGGCTGAGGTCCCGTGGACCGCGACGCGCAAGGACGGCCAGCAGCGCCGCTGCGTCGTGCGGGTGCGGGCACTGCCCGTCCCGACGCCTGACTTCGTGCTCGACGAGGAGCGGGGCGACGATGCCGAGCCCGTCGAGAAGGAGGCCGTCAGCGGCTCGAACGGCTGGATGCCCCAGAACGACGGGCTCGCTCCCGCCAACGGCGGCTACGTGGTCGTCGCCATCGATGTGACCGAGCGTGAGGAGCTGGCCGCCGACCGGGAGCGCCTGTACGCCATTCAGAAAGAGGTCACGCAGTCGCTCATTGAGCAGAACAACCGCCTGCGCGAGCTCACCCAGATGAAGGACGACGTGGTGGCGACGGTGTCCCACGAATTGCGCACGCCGATCACGTCCATCAGGGGCTTTGTCGAGCTGCTGCTCGATGCCAGCTCGGATCTGACCGAGAGCCAGATGCGCATGCTGCAGACCATTGAGCGCAACGCGGAGCATCTGCAACGGGTGGCTGAGGATCTCCTGGCCGACCCGGGCGCCGGTCGGGGGCTGCGGGTCGCGTTCACCGAACTGGACCTGAGCCGTCTCGCCGAGGACGCGGTGCATGCCATGCAGACCTCGGCGACGGTCGCCGGGATCGTGTTGACCATCGACGCCGGCGACGAAGTACCGATCTTCGGCGACCCGACTCGCCTGCACCAGCTGCTGGGCAACCTCCTCTCCAACGCGATCAAGTTCTCGCCTCGCGGCGGCCGGGTCCACGTGATCGTCGACGACGTGGACTCCTACGCCAGGGTGCAGGTGCTCGACGAAGGGCCCGGCATCCCCGAGGGCGAACGCGACCAGCTGTTCGAACGGTTCTACCGCCTGGCGTCGTCAACTGAGATGGGCGTGCCGGGGACGGGCCTGGGCCTGGCCATCGCCAAGTCCGTCGCCGAAGCGCACGAGGGTTTCGTCGAGATCGCCGACACACCCGGCTGGTCGACCACCTTCAGGGTGTACCTCCCCCTGGGCGCCTCGGTCGCCTCGGTGATCCGGACCGGGTAACCCGCCCCGCCGGCGGGTTCACGCCGCGAGGAAGCCTCCCGACTGGTGCGCCCACAGGCGCCCGTAGACACCCGAACGGCCTGCCGAGAGGAGCTCGGCATGCGTGCCCTGCTCGACCACGCGGCCGCGGTCGAGCACCACGATGCGGTCGAGGCGGGCGATGGTGGCGAGCCGGTGCGCCACGACCAGGGCGGTCGTGCCCTCCATGAGGTGCCACAGCGCCTCCTGCACGAGTGACTCCGACTCGGAGTCCAACGCCGACGTGGCCTCGTCCAGGACGAGCACCTTGGCCCCCTTGGCCATGGCTTGTGCGATGGCGACACGCTGGCGCTGACCGCCGGAGAGCTTCATGCCGCGCTCCCCCACCACGGTCTGGTACCCGTCGGGTAGGCGCTCCACGAACTCGTCCACGTAGGCGGCGCGACCGACGGAGCGCACGAGGTCCATGTCGACGCCGTTCCCGCCGTTCCCGCTTTCCATGCCGTAACAGATGTTCTCGGCGATGGTCCGGTGGAGCATCTGCGGTTCCTGAGGCACGTAGGCGATATGGCCGCGCAGCGAGTGCTGGGTGACGCACGCGATGTCCTGACCGTCGATCTCGATCAGCCCACCGTCACGGTCGGCGTAGCGCAGCATCAGCTTGGTCAATGTCGTCTTGCCCGAACCCGAGGGTCCGACCAGGCCGACGTGCTCGCCCGGTTCGATGCGAAGGTCCAGCCCCTCGAACAACGGAGCCCCGGCGCGGTAGCCGAACCGCAGGTCCCGGAACTCCACCCGCCCGCGCGGCACCACCATGTCGGGTGCGCCCGGGACGTCGACGATGTCGGGTTGCGTGGCTGCGATGCCGGCGAACTTCGCGCAACGGCCGATGGCGCGGGAGATCAACCGGATGAACTCGAACGACTCTTCCAGGCTGGTGCCGACGAACGTCGCGTAGAACAGGATCAGGTAGACCGCACCCGCCGCGGCGACATGGTGCAGCGCCAGGACCACCCCGACCACGATGGAGGCCCAGTTGAAGAAGGCCATGGCCGACTCCATCTGGATCCGCGTCGTGGTGAAGACCCGGCGAGCCCGCAGGTCCGCGCTGAGCGAGTCGGCGACCAGCGCGCCGACGTGGTCCTTCTCCCGCTCCTCGGCGGCCTGGGAACGCACGGTGGTCAGATTGGCGATCGTGTCGGCGATGACCCCGGTCGCCCGGGAGTGGGCGTCGGAGAACTCCTTCTCCGCTGCCACGACCCGGCCCATGCGGCGGTGCAGCACCAGGGCGAACACGGCGACCAGCCCGGTCATCACCAGTGCCACGGGCCAGGCCACGATGCCCAGGACAACGATGGCCCCGATGGTGGTGACGCTGATGCGCAGGATGCCCCAGACCATGGCGTCGATCATGTCCACGAAGGCCCACGTCGAGGTCTCCAGGGTGGCGATGACCTCGCCCGACGGCCTGTCCGTGTGCCAGGAGTGACTGAGGCCGATCAAGTGGTCGTATCCGCCGGTGATGGCGCGGCCGAATGAGCGCAGGGTGGCGCCCCAGTTCATCCAGCCGCCGATGCGCCCGCAGAGGGTGGCGGCCGCCAGCACGACGGCGTAGGCGACCAGCAGCGGGCCGAACGACTTCCACAGCCCTTCGTGCGGCCCGAGCCGCGCGATGCGGCTCAACAGCGACGCGAAGATCAGCGGCGCCGCCACGGCGTTGGCCAGGGTGCCCAGCACGATGGCGGTGCAGGCACCCGTGAACGCGGCGCGGTCGGGCTGCATCTGGCGCCAGCAGTACGCCAGGGTCTCCTTGGTCGATGCGTTGGGAAAGAGGGTGCGTTCACCCATGGATGTCTCCAGTTGGGAGGTGAAACGAGCGGGTCGAGGCAATGGGCGCACTCGTGGTGCGCAGTGGACCTCGGATTGCGTCCGGGCGGTCAGCCCGGCGGTGTCGTGGTCGGCGTCAGTGACCAGTAGGGCAGAGGTCGGGCCCGACCATCCGGGACCTCCCTCCGACGGCACCAAGCGCAAAGGCGGGCGGCTGGGCCACGATGGTGGACGCGATCAGCGTCGAGTAAGTCGAGCGCGTCGTCATTCCTGCCATGTGGTCACCTCGCTTCCGTCTTGTGGTGCAACCCCGCAAAGGTAGCCCATCACATCACCAAACGGCGCAAGAAACGTGAATCGACGCGCGCGCGGTGCAGGATGGGCGCCCCGTCAGAAGAGTGGAGGCGTGTTCATTGCGTCGGCGGCCGACGCCGGCCGTTCCAGACCCAGGTGGGTCCAGGCGCGCTGCGTCGCCACCCGGCCCCGCGCCGTGCGCTGGATCAGCCCGCTCTGGAGCAGGAACGGCTCGTACGCGTCCTCGATCGTGTCCGGCTCCTCCCCCACGCACTGCGCCAGCGTGGTCAGGCCCACCGGCTGACCGCCGAACCGCCCGCAGAGCGTGCCCAGGATGGCCCGGTCGACCTTGTCCAGCCCCAGCTCGTCCACCCCGAAGAGCTCAAGACCGTCGCTGGCGGTGACCCCGTCGATGAAGCCCTCACCCCGCACCTCCGCGAAGTCCCGCACCCGGCGCAGCAGCCGGTTGGCCACCCGCGGCGTACCCCGGGAGCGCTCCGAGATCCTGATGGCGCCGTCGGCGTCGATCTGCACCTTCAAGATGCGGGCCGACCGCTCCACGATCGCACGCAGGTCGGCCGGGTCGTAGAGGTCCAGACGCCCCACGAAGCCGAAGCGGTCCCGAAGCGGGCCGGCGACAAGACCGGTGCGGGTCGTGGCACCGACCAGGGTGAAGCTCGGCAGCTCCAGGCGGATGGAGCGGGCGGTCGGGCCCTTGCCGATCAGGATGTCGAGGCGGCCGTCCTCCATGGCGGAGTAGAGCATCTCCTCGACGGATCGGTGCAGACGGTGGATTTCGTCGATGAACAGGACGTCGCCGTCCTGCAAGTCCGTGAGCAGCGCGGCGAGATCGCCGGCCCGGGTCAGGACGGGGCCGGCGGTGATGCGGAACCCGGCCCCCATCTCGGTGGCGACGATCCCGGCCAGGGAGGTCTTGCCCAAACCGGGCGGACCAGCGAAGAGGATGTGGTCGACGGGCTGGCGCCGCTGGCGGGCCGCCTGGAGCACGATCCCCAAATGCTCGACCAGCTGCGGCTGCCCGAGAAACTCGGACAACGAACGGGGCCGGAGCCCCACCTCCTCGAGCTCCTCGGTGCCGTTCGACGCCACCGGATCGACGACACGCTGGCCCTGCCCGGCATCGGGGAACCCGGCGGGCTCCGACTCCGACTCCGGGTCCACGGCCAGAACCTCCCGTCGGGCGCGCGGGCTCACCCGCTCACCGCGAGGCCAGCTCGCGCAGCGCCAGGCGGAGCATCTCTTCCACCCCGACATCGTCGCGTAGGCCGTCGAGCGCACCGCGGATCTCCTCGGGGGCGTACCCGAGCTCGCTGAGCGCCGCCCGCGCCTCGGCCCGGGAGGTCCGGTCGGTCCGATCGCCGACCACAGCCGCAGCAGCCGTCGCCGCACCGCCGCCCGACAGCGACAGGTCGGGCAGGTCCAGCCGGCTCTTCAACTCGATCAGCAGCCGGGCCGCCGTCTTGCGCCCCACACCCGGCACCGTGCACAAGGTCTCGAGATCCTCCTCGAGCACCGCCGTGGACAGCGCCGCCGGCGACAGCGCCGCCATGATCGCCAAGGCCAGCGCAGGACCGACGCCGTGCGAGCCCAGCAGCACCTCGAAGCAACGCCGCTCGTCATCGTGCACGAACCCGTACAGCACGATGGCGTCCTCGCGCACATGGGTGTGCACGTACAGCGTCGCCTCGGCCCCGCTCCCCGCCGTCACCAGCACGGCTGCCGTGGCCGGGGTGACGGCCACCCGGTAGCCGACGCCACCGACATCGATGATCACCTCGCCCTCACCGGTCCGCACCACCACCGCTCCACGAAGCAGTCCGATCACCCTGTTCCCTCCTTGAGAAGTCCGGTTCCCTCCTTGACGAGTGCGGCATCGACGGCCCGGCGCAGCGGCACGGTGGTCAGGTGGCAGACCGCCAGGGCCAGCGCGTCGGCCACGTCGGGCGGCCCCTCGACCGCCGGCAGGCCGAGCACCTGGGCCACCATGCGCTGCACCTGCTCCTTGGTGGCGGCGCCGTAACCCACCAGGCTGAGCTTCACCTCGTTGGCGGTGTACTGGCCGATCTCGCAGCCGCCCTCGGCGGCGACGAGGAGCGCGAGCCCGCTGGCCTGGCCTACCGACATGGCGGTCTTGGCGTTCACCTGGAAGAAGACACGCTCGACCACGACCGCCTGCGGACGCAACTCCCCCACCAGCGCCCGCAGCTCCGTGTGCAGGATCAGCAGGCGCTCGGCCAGGGGTGCGGCGGGATCGGTCTCGACCACCCCGGCTGCGTGGGCCCGCAGCGCCGCGGTGCCCTCGGCCCGGGCCACCAGCCCGTAACCGCAGCGTGAGAGCCCGGGGTCGATGCCCAATACGAACATGCGTTCGCAGGATAGCCGGGGGTGCTGCCCAGGGGGCGGATCTGGGTGAGGCCGCCGGGTCGGTGCTGCCGGAACCGGGGCGGCGGGCTCAGCCTTCGAAGGCGGCCAGGACTTCGTCGGGGATGTCGGCGTTGGAGTGGACGGACTGCACGTCATCGTGGTCGTCGATCGCCTCCAGGAGGCGCAGGACCTTCTTGGCCTCGGCCTCGTCGGGGACGGGGACGAGGGTGGTGGGCTCGAGGCTGAGGTCGACGGACTCGGGCGTGATGCCGGCGTCGTCGAGGGCCTGGCGCACCGACTCGAGGTCGGCCGGGGCGCTGGTGACGACCCAGGCGGCGCCGTTGCTGCTCATGTCCTCGGCGCCGCCCTCCATGGCGATCTCCATGACTTTGTCCTCGTCGTTCTCGAGGCCCACCGTCACGATGCCCTTGCGCTCGAACTGCCAGCCGACGGCGCCGGGCTCGGCCAAGTTGCCGCCGTTGCGGCTGAAGAGGTTGCGCATCTCGGCGCCGGTGCGGTTGCGGTTGTCGCTGAGGGTTTCGACCATGATGGCCACGCCATCGGGGCCGTAGCCCTCGTAGTTGATGGCCTCGTAGCGCACGCCCTCGAGGTCGCCCGTCCCGCGCTTGATCGCCTTCTCGATCGTGTCGAGGGGGACGCTGGCCGCCCTGGCCTTCTGGTAGGCCGTCCGGAGGGTGGCGTTGGCCTCGAGGTCCCCACCCCCGTCCCGCGCGGCGACCTCGACGAGGCGGATGCACTTGGCGAAGATCTTGGCGCGGGCCTTGTCCTGGGCGCCCTTGCGGTACTTGGTGGTCGCCCACTTCGAGTGACCCGACATGTTCGCTCGTTCCTCTCTGGACTCTGTCCCTCGTCTTGCCAGTGGTGCGTGGTGCGTGGTGCTGGGCAAGCGGGAAGAACGATTGTATCGAGACTGGTCCGGGTTCAGCCCGGGGCGAGGGTGACCGGGACGGAGACGGCCTGGTCGACCGCCAGCCGGTATTTCCCGGGCGGGGCGTGTTGGACCGTGGCCGGCGCTTCACCGGACCCAATGGTCTCGCTCTGGTTCCAGGACCCGGTGGTGGTGGCGGCGCTGTGGGGGCCCAGCCGGAGACCCACCTCATCGGGGCAGGAGTACGCCACGGGACCTGGGTATACGTTGACGCCGAGGGCATCGCTGACGACCAGGGAGAGGACCCCGCAGGGTCCGACCATCAGCGATCGCCGTGCCTGGGGGACGTGCTGGGCCAGCGGGGCGCCGCACGTCGCGGCCCCGGTGTTGCGGAGTCGGACCGTGTAGGTCACCGGCTCGGCGGGTGTGAAGGCGCGACCGGCGACGGTCACGCTGAGGACGATGTGCTGCGAGTTGCAGTTGTCGAAGGCGACGTGGGCCGATCGGGTGATGGTCGGGGCCTCGCCGGCCGTTGCCGGTGCCGGCACGGCGGTGACCAGGGTGGCTGCACCTGTTGCGACGGCAGCGACCACGGCCCTCATACCCCTGAGACGCTAGGAGGGCCAGTCGGGTTCGGCGTGCTCTGTCAGCCCGAGGGTCGGGTCGCCGCGTGCAGCACGGATTCCAGGTCGGCCCCCGAGGGCTCGGCGTCGGCGTCCGTCTGCATGGGGGTGCAGGGGGTGGCCATCAGGAGCGAGACCACATGAAGGCGGATCAGATGGCGGCAACCGTTCCAGGGCGCGACCCGTCAGCCCCTGCAGAACAGGGGCACGTGCGTGCGCGCGCGGACCCCGGCGCGGTCACCGACGAGATCGTGCGGCCGTCGAGGACTGGGGCTACCTGGGGCCAGGTGAGAGAGATGGGCCGGAGCTCATTTCCGCGGCCGGCGCCAGGTCGGCGAGGGCGAGGACACGAACACCCTTCCCTGCGGGCTGACGAAGCGGACCTCGCCCTGGGCGTCCCCGTCCAACTTCCATCCCAGCTCGTGTACCCGGCTGTGATGAGCCACGCAGAGGGTCAGGAGATTCGACATGACTGTGCGCCCCTGCTTGGAGGCCCACACGATGTGGTGGACGTCGGTGACGTTCCGGCAGCCGCACCCCGGGAAGCGGCACCCGTTGTCCCGGCGCCGGATCTCGATCCGCTGCGCATCGCTGGGGTCGCGCTGCAGCGGTTTCTGGTCGAGGCCGGTGCCGTCGGGCGCGTCGAACGACAGCGTGATGTGGGCGTTGCAGGCCAGACGTCGTGCGACCTCGGCCGAGACCGGACCGGCGCCTTGAATGGAGGCGTGGCCGTACCCGTCGCCGTAGAGGAGGCGGTCGAGGTCGGTGTGCACGATCATCGTCGTCTGGCCGCCGCCATGGACCGGCGCTGGGTCGCTGCCGCCCGACCGACTCGCCCGCTTGCGGCGTCCCTGCTCCATGCAGATATCGAGGAGGGCATCGGCGCAACGGCTCTCGAAGCGCACGAAGTCCGGATCGTTGGAACTCGGATGGTCGTCGCGGCGGGCCCGGCCGAGCACCGCGGACTTCACAAGGGCGTACGCGTCACCCGTGAGCTGTGCCCAGAGCAAGCGGCGCTGGTCGTCGAAGCGGACGAAGCGATGCTGGAAGTGCGCCGCCGCATCGGCGTCCGTCGCCCCCTTGACCTCGGCCACCAGTTGCCGGGCTTGCCTCGGCGTCCAATGCTCCGACGCCTGGGCCAGGTCGGCGTCGGTCTCGGGCGTGGCCACCGCGGCCAGGGGGGCGAAGACATCGAGCGTGAGACGACCGTCGGCCAGGGCACCCGAGAGTGCGGGGAGGTCCTTCACTTTCGCCGCGGACCCGACCAAGGTGCGGGCGCGGGCCCGACTGACGTGACAGTTGGCGATCAGCCAGTCGCGCATCGACAGGGAGCCGTCCCCGCGCCAGGCCTCCGTACGATCGAACTCCGCGATGTCACGGAGCATGGCGCCCTCGTGCTCGGAGATGACGCGCTGGTGCGCGCCGATGTTCTCCGCTAATTCCTTCGAGCGCGGATCGCCGCCGTAGTCACGGCAGACAGGCCGGGGGCCGCCGGAACGAGCCGGTGGCGAACTTCGGGCGGCAGTTGCCATACCGGCGAACGGTTGGCGGGGAGGGCCCGAATGTCCGCGTCGTTCGGCACTACGAGACGGCGACCGCCGGCGTGACGGCCCGGGCACGGCGTGGCTGGCGGAGCAAAGCGGCGCTGGCGATCAGCATGACGATGAGGAAGCCGACGTAGGCGCCCCAACCGATGATCAACCAGGCATGGCCGTGATAGCTGCTGAACGTGACACCGATCCAGACCGCAATTGCGTTGAAGGCGGCGACCACGAGCGCGACCCAGCCGAGCCAGGGCGCGGGGAGCTCGCCGCGCACCATGGCCCACCCGAGCGCGCCGAGGAACACCGCGGTCATCACGGACGTGACCGAGAAGAAGATCGTGTTCAGATCGCCCAGCGCGCGCACCAGTGAGGGATCACCAACGCCGCCCGGCTGCGCGTCCATGAACGCGAGCAGCACGGTGGGCAGCGCGGCCATCGCAGTGGTGACGGCCACGCCGATGCCGGACCCGAACACGATCGGTGACAGCGACTCCACGTCGCCTTCGGACCGCCGCAGGACGCGATGCAGATAGCCAACGAACCAGAGCAACGTGCCGGCGGCGAAGAAGTCGAAGATCATGCCCGCCTGGAGCGCGGTGTGATGGTCGTGGACCCAGGCCAGTGTTTTGGCTGGACCCGCATCGACGCGCGGCTGCTGGGGATAGATGAAACCAGAGAGCACGGCCAGCAAGACGAACGCCAGACCGCTCAACGCGCCGACGCGCTCGAACGTACGGTCACTCATTCGATCCCCTTTCGTCACGAAGGACAGGGATCAATATAGGACCGGCGCCGTGGCGTGGCTCGGTGGATCAGCGGATGACGGACGTTCCGAACCGCTCGAGGGTTTCGAGCGCGTGGACCAGCGAGTCGCCCGGCACGCCGACCCCTGACCAGGTCACGCCGATCGCCGCCAATTCCTCCATGGCGGCCAGCTGGGCGTCGGCGTCGAACGTGTCACGACCCGGATCGCCCCCGGCGCTCGAGCCGAACGACACATCGATGCTGGCGGGATCGCGTCCCGCCTCCTCCATGAACTGCCAGAGCTCGTCGAGCATCGGTCGGAGATCGTCCACGGACTCGAGCGGCCGCGTCTTCGCGGTGCTGGCCAGGACTCTGGGGGCGGGAAAGGGGCTCCAGCCATCGGCGTAACGGGCCACCCGTTGCCGCGAGATGCGGCTGTTCCCGCCGATCCAGATCGGCGGATGCGGCGTGGGCTTCGGGTTCGCCGTCTGTCCCCGTGCAGTGAACGTCGTCCCCTGGTGGGCGAACTCGTCTTCGCTCCAGACCCCGCGGATCACCTCAATGGCTTCGTCGAAGAGCGCATTGCGCTGATCGAAGTCGACGCCGAGCGCCTGGTACTCGCCCCGCATGTAGCCGGTGGCGACGGCGAGCGTGAAGCGTCCGTCCGAGAGCGCGTCCAAGGTGGCGGCCGCCTTGGCCACCAGGAACGGATTGCGGTAGGGCAGCACGACGATGTTGGGGATCAAGCGCATCCGGTTCGTCACGGCCGCACAGAACGAGAGTGCGGTGAACGGATCGAGCGCGTCGTGGCCGCCGGCCTTCAACCACTTCTCGCTCGGGGCCGGGTGGTCGGTGAAGCCGATGCCGGCGAATCCAGCTGCTTCGGCCACTTCGCAGAATCGGGTGAGCGCGGCCTTGGTGATCAGCTCGGGGTTGTACGGATGCGTCGTGAGCGGGTACGTCACCCAGTAGTTCATGGCGCCGACCCTAGTGTTCCGATGCCGGCGGTTTCGGGGTTCACCGGTGCCCCGGGCCTCTGCTCGGGGCCGGCCCTAGGCTACGTCGCGTCGCGTGGCGTCCCATCTCCGATTCGAAAGAGGCGCGTATGCAGCTCGGGCTTGAGGGCAAGGTGGCGGTCGTGACCGGGGCCAGCCGGGGCATCGGGCTGGCGGCCACGCGGGCACTGACGTCGGAGGGCGCCCATGTCGTGGCCGGGGCACGCACGAGCTCAGTCGAACTCGACGCCCTCGTGGGCACCGGAACCGCCGAGTCGGTCGCCGTCGACCTCTCGATTCCATCCGGCCCGGCCGACCTGGCCGCAGCGGCGCTCGCGCACGGCAAGATCGACATCCTGATCAACAACGTCGGCGCGGCGCACCCGCGCCTCGGCGGATTCCTGACCATCACCGACGAGGACTGGACTGCCTCCCTGAACTTCAATCTCATGGAGGCCGTGCGGATGACCCGCGCCGTCCTACCCTCCATGATCGCCGCCGGCGCGGGCTCCATCGTCACGACGAGCTCCGTCAATGCCTTCCTCCCCGACCCCACCGTCCTCGACTACAGCGCGTCGAAGGCGGCCGTGGCGAACTTCTCCAAGTCACTCTCGAAGGAAGTGGCGCGGCACAACATCCGGGTGAACACGGTGAGCCCCGGGCCTGTCACCACGGCGTTGTGGCTGGGCGAGGACGGGGTAGCCAACACGGTCGCCCGCGCCACCGGCGGGGACCCCGATGCTGTGGCGCACCAGGCCGCCGCGGATGCGGCGACCGGCCGCTTCACCACCCCCGAGGAGGTGGCGGACCTCATTCTCTTCCTCGCCAGTGCCCGGGCGACCAACGTGACCGGGGCCGACTTCACCGTCGATGGCGGGCTCATCAAGACCCTTTGATCCGGGTGATGCCGGGGCGGGGCCACGGACCACAATCCTGAAACCCGAAAGGAGAGTCCTGGACATGTACACATTCCTCACCGAAGTCCGCGAAACCTTGGCTCCGAACCGGACCGACCGTTTCGGCCCGCTCCCGCCGTTACTGGTCGCCATGACGGTGGTCACCGGGCTCGTCGATTCGTTCAGCTACCTGCTCCTGGGTCACGTCTTCGTCGCCAACATGACGGGGAACGTCGTGTTCCTGGGGTTCGCGGTCGTGGGAGCCGCGGGCTTCTCCATCGCCGCGTCGCTGGTGGCCCTGGTCTCGTTCGGATTGGGATCCGTCCTCGGCGGGCGGATCGTGTCGCGCTTCGGCCATCACCGTGGCCACCACGTGGCGGTGGCGACGGGTGCCCAGGCACTGCTCCTTCTCGTGTCGGTGATCCTGGCCCTGGTCGGTTCGCACCCCTTCGGCTCCGGTGTCCGCTACCCCCTCATCATCGTGCTGAGTCTGGCCATGGGCGTGCAGAACTCGAGCGTTCGCCGCCTGGCGGTCCCCGACCTGACGACCACCGTGCTCACCCTGACGGTCACGGGCATCGGCGCGGACAGCGCGCTCGGTGGCGGGAAGGGATCCAAGTCGGGCCGGCGTCTGATCTCGGTCGCCGCCATGTTCCTGGGAGCGCTGGCCGGAGCCGCCCTCGTCCTCCATGTGCACATCGCGCTTCCACTGGTTCTCGCCTGTGTCATCGTCATCGTCGTGGCTGCGGTGAGCCACCTGTCGGGTCGGTCGAATCCCCCCTGGACCCTCGTCGAAGACTGAGCCGGAATTCAGACTGGGAGCTTGCCGAGTGCAATTGGCGATCATCGCCCGGTGCGGCCGGTCGGTTGTATCCGTCCTCGCCACAAGATTGCCCCTCGACATGGTCGGGTCGGTCTGCTCTGCTTGGTTCCCACACCATCGTGCGGAGCTGACGTAAGGGGGAACACCATGACGACCATCGCCCCTGAAGAGCAGAGCCAGATCGGCGAGGCGAATGCGTCCGGCAAGACACCGGTTGTCTTCATCCACGGCCTCTGGCTGCTCCCGAGCAGCTGGGACCGGTGGCGGCCGTCTTCGCTGATGCCGGCTACGCCCCCCTCACTCCCGGATGGCCCGACGACCCGCACACCGTCGAGGAGGCCACGGCACACCCCGAGGTGTTCGCCAACAAGTCGGTCGGACAGGTGGCCGACCACTACGCCTCGGTCATTGAGGCGCTGGAGAAGAAGCCGGCGGTGATCGGGCACTCCTTCGGAGGGTTGCTGGCCCAGATGGTGGCGGGGAAAGGGCTCTCGGCGGCCACCGTGGCGATCGATGCCGCACCCTTCCGGGGCGTCCTCCCCCTGCCCATCTCGGCCTTGCGCTCGTCCAAGCCTGTCCTCGAGGACCCGCGCAACAAGCATCGGGCCATCCCGCTCACCTTCGACCAGTTTCGGTATGCCTTCGCCAACGCGGTCAGCGAAGAGGAAGCCAAGGAACTCTTCGGCACCTACGCCGTGGCGGCGCCCGGTGAGCCGCTCTTCCAAGCCGCGTTCGCCAACCTGAATCCGTGGACCGAGGCCAAGGTCGACCACAAGAACGCCGACCGGGGTCCCATGCTCATCGTCTCAGGCGAGAAGGACCACACCGTTCCCACGGCCATCTCCAAGGCCACCTACAAGCGACAACAGCACAACGAAGGGGTGACCGAATTCGTCGAGATCCCGAACCGGGGACACGCCCTGACCATCGACAGCGGGTGGCGCGAGGTAGCCGGCACCGCACTGGGCTTCGTCAAGCGATTCGTCTCCTGATCGGGGACGCGGGCCGGGTCGGCGGCTGAGCGCGACCGGGGGCCGACGTCTCAGACCATGAGCACGACGGGCACGATCATCGGGCGGCGCTTCGTGCGATCGCCGACGAACCTGCCCAGTGCCTTGCGGGTGTGGCGGCTGAGTACCTCAATGTCGTGGGCCCCATCACGCAACGCCTGCGTCACCGCGGCCGCCACCACCTCGCTGGCTTCTCCCAAGAGCTCCTCGGCCTCGGGCGCGTACACCCAGCCCCTCGTCTCGATCACCGGCGGGCAGCTGAGCTTGCCCTGCTGGCGGTCGACCGTGACCACGGCCATGACGACGCCCTCCTCGGCCAACTTCTTGCGGTCGCGCAGCACGCCGTGCTCAATGTCGCCCACGGTGCCGTCGACGTAGACGTACCCGGCCGGCACCCGGCCATCCCGGGCGATGCCCTTGGCATCGAGCTGGATCACGTCGCCGTCCTCGCACAGGAGCACCTTGGCCGGGTCGAGGCCCATGGAGAGGGCGAGACGGGCATGGTGCACCATGTGGCGGAACTCGCCATGCACCGGCACGAAGCACTCCGGCTCCGTCACGGCGATCAGGGTGCGCAGCTCCCCCTGACGAGCATGTCCGCTCACGTGGACCGCCTCGGCGCCCGAGTGCACGACCTCCGCGCCCCGGCGGTACAGATCATCGATGACCTGTCCCACCGACCACTCGTTGCCCGGGATCGGGTGAGCGCTGATGACAACGACGTCGTCCTCACCGATGCGGAGCCACTTGTTCTCGCCCGTGGCCATGAGCGAGAGGGCCGACATCGGCTCGCCCTGTGAGCCCGTCGAGATCACGCACACCTCACCGGCAGGCAAACCGTCCACCGCTTCGATGTCGATCTGCACGCCGTCGGGAATGCTGATGATGCCCAGCCGCGTCCCGAGCTCGACGTTCTTGCCCATGGACCGGCCGAGGGTGGCCACCTTGCGGCCGTTGGCCACGGCGGCGTCGATGATCTGCTGCACCCGGTGCATGTGACTGGCGAAGCAGGCGACGACGATGCGCTTGCCGGACTGGGCCGCGAAGACCCGGCGCAGCGTCACGCCCACCGAAGATTCCGATTCGGTGAAGCCGGGCTCCTCCGCGTTGGTGGAGTCCGACAGGAGGAGGCGGATACCCTCGGTCTGGGCGAGCTCCCCCATGCGGGCCATGTCGGTGCGCCGCCCGTCGACTGGCTGCAGGTCGAGCTTGAAGTCCCCCGAATGCAGGATCACTCCCTGCGGCGTGTGGAACGCGATGGCCATTGCCTCGGGCACCGAGTGCGTCACCGGGATGAACTCCACGTCGCAGGCGCCGATCTTCACCCGCTCCCCGTCCGCCACCGGAATGAATTTGGTGTTGCCCGCCAAACCGGCCTCGTCGATGCGGTGGCGGGCCAGGCCGACCGTCAGTTCGGAGCCGTAGATCGGCGCGCGGACTTCGCGCAGGAGGTAGGCGAGTCCGCCCGTGTGATCCTCGTGGCCGTGGGTGAGCACGATCCCGTCCACCCGGTCCTTGCGATCTTGCAGGTAGGTGAACTCGGGCAGGACGAGGTCGATGCCCGGCATGTCGGGATCGGGGAACATGATCCCGCAGTCGAGGATGACGATGCGCCCGTCGACTTCGATGCAGGCGCAGTTCCGTCCGATCTCCCCGAGTCCGCCCAGGAAAACGACCCGGACGGGCTTCGGCTTGGTGCCGCGCTCAGGCAAGCGGGGCGACCGTGACCGCAGGTGGCCCGACGGCGGCCAGGATCTTCTGCGCCTGGGCGTCGAGCTCGGGGGTGGACGCGCCCATCGGCAGGCGGCACTGGCCCACCCGCAGGCCGAGCGCACGCAGCATCGCCTTGGCCGGCAGCGGGTTCGGGAACTCCTCCGAGGACTCGAAGTCGAACGAGTCGAGCAGCTCGGCGTTCCCGGCGATGGCGGCAGCCAGGTCGCCCGCCACGAACGCGTCGACGACCCGGCGCAGCTGCGGTCCGACCCAGTGCGCGGCCACGCTGATCACGCCGACAGCGCCAACCGCCATCAGGGGCAGCGTCATGACGTCGTCACCGCTGTAGATCTCGAAGTCCGGGGGGATCTGCGCGGCGAGGTGCGCCGTGGTGGGCGGATCGCCCGCCGCATCCTTGAGCGCCACGATGGCCGGCACCTCGCGAGCGAGGCGGAGCATGGTTGTGGTGGCGATGCGCCGTCCGGCGCGGACCGGGATGTCGTAGAGCACGACGGGGACGTCCCCCGCCGCGTCGGCCACCGCCCGGAAGTGCTCGAAGAGCCCGGCCTGCGAGGGCCGGTTGTAGTACGGCGTGACCACAAGCACGCCGTCCACCCCGCACTCCGTGGCCTGCTTTGTCAGGCTGACCGAGTGCGCCGTGTCGTTGGAGCCCGTGCCGGCGATGACGGGGATCGTCACGGCCTCGGCCACGGCGCGCCACAGGGCCACCTTCTCGTCGTCGGTCAACACTGAGCTCTCGCCGGTGGAGCCGCTCAGCACGAGCCCGTCGCTTCCGTGCCCGGCCAGCCAGCGGGCCAGCTCCACCGCGGCAGGGAGGTCGAGCGCACCGTCCTCGTCGAACGGGGTCACCATGGCCGTGACCACCCGCCCGAAGCGGGGCGAGTCGTGCTGCACGGGGCTCATCGACCCCTCACGCTACCAGCGCCGGGTGCCGCTCAGGGGTTCAAACGACCTGGCGGTCGGCCGGCGAGCCGTCGGCGAACGCGTCCTCCTCCTGCGTGGAGTCGGTCAGGTTCTCGAACGCGATCGCCCCCATTTCGGTGAACTTCGTGCGTAGCCAGCCGTCCGACGCATCGAGCAGACCCAGCTTCTTGAGGTTGGGAACGATCTTGGAGAACAGCAGGATCTGGAAGTCGTCGCGCTCGGGCGCGGCCTGCATGACCTTGATCACATCGGGGACGGGCACCTCCATGCGCTCCCAGACCTCCTGCATGACCAAGCGGTCCTTCATGCGGATGGCCGCCTCGAACGCGAACTCCTGGCGCTCACGCAACTCGGCCGCATTCAACTCCTTGTAGTACTCCTGCAGGCTCAGCACCCCGAAGGCAACGTGACGGGCCTCGTCGGCCATGACGTAGCGCAGGAGCTTCTTGAGCAGCGGCTCGGTCGTCATCATGTGGATGAAGCCGAAGGCGGCTAACGCGAGGCCCTCCACCATGATCTGCATGCCGAGGTAGGTCATGTCCCAACGCGAATCGGAGACGATGTCGTCGAGCAGCAGCCCGAGGTGGGCGTTCATCGGGTAGTGGCCCGAGAGCTTCTCGTCGAGGTACCTGGAGAAGACCTCGACGTGGCGGGCCTCGTCCATCACCTGCGTGGCGGCGTAGTACTTGGCGTCGATCCACGGGACGGTCTCGACGATCTTGGCCGTGCACAGCAACGCACCCTGCTCGCCGTGCATGAACTGCGACAGCATCCAGTTCTGGTTCTCGATCCCGAACTGCAAGAACCGCTTCTCGTCCCACTTCTCCAGGACGGTGCCGGCAATGGCCGCCTCATCCCACTGCCCCTGGGCCGGGTTGGCCTCGGCGTTGGCGACGACCACGCGCTCCTGGTCGACCTCGATCGACCAGTCCAGATCGGTCTGCCCGTTCCACTGCGCCTTCTTGGCCTTCTCGTAGAGCTTGTCGAGCTGGGGCTTGGCGCCCTTCTCGTAGTCCCAGGTGAACTCGGCCGGGCAGTTGTCGGGGACGCGGTGGAACCCCGTCGCGTCGTACTGGCCGACGAGGCTCAGCACGGCCTCGATGTCGTTGATGCTCTCCCGGCCGATCAGGTCCAGGTTGGACCTCAGCTGCTCGGTGTTCTCGTCGAGTGTGGTCATAGTGCCGCCCCCTTGGTGGTCGGTCTCGTTGAGCTGGGTGCTCGGTCAAAACTGGAACTGGAACTGGAACTGGAACTGGAAAACGAGGGACTTGCCCCGTCGAGGCGCAGGGCGAGGATGCCGGGCAGGACGAACGTACGCACGAGCGCCCGGGTGTCGGCCGGGTCGGTCAGGTCGGCATGCGGGGATGGGTCCGAGCAGTAGGCCATGACGATGCGCACGGCCCACTCGGCCGCCCGGGACGCCTGCTCGGGCTCGAGCCACCGGGCGAAGAACGGGGCGCCCAGGTCGCTCGCCACCTGCATGACCTGGTCGAAACCGCTGAACGTGACGTAGGGCAGGACGGCGCCGGGTTCGTACTCGAGGAGGTAGGTCAACGGCTCGTGCCAGCGGAGCCAGCGGGCCGACTCGACCATGCCGGCCACCAGCACGTCCTCGAGGTCGGCGGCCTCGCCCATGACGACGGCCAGGGACGAGAAGAGCCGGGCCACCTCCGTCTCGACGACGGCGGCCAGGATTCCTTCCTTGCCCCGCGGGAAGGACCGGTAGGCCGTGGCGCGCGACAGTCCCGCGGCGCGGGCAATGTCGTCCACCGTGGTCTTGGCGATCCCCTGGCGGGCCAGGCAGCGCAGGGCTCCGTCAACGAGGCGGACCCGGGTCGAGGAGCGGTCGTCCGCTCCGAGATGCCGGACGACGCTGTCACGCCCCCCGGTCGGGGAGCCGGTCTCGACGACTTCGGTCCTTGTCGCGGTTGCGCCCACTCTTGACACAGTATGGCGTTTTTTGTCTCACTGTCAACCCATGAGGCAACGGGGCCATCGCGACCCGGCGACCGGGCGACCGGGCGGCCGGGGCTCAACTGAGGTTGAAGTGACCAGGCGCGATGGATGTGATGAGCAGCGCCAGCAGGGCGAGTACGGCCACGCTCCCCCCGACCGTGAGCACCAGCGCGGTGGTCCGGTCCCGCAGTTCGCCGGCGTAGTCGTAGACGAAGGCCAGCACGCCCCCGGTGAGCACACCCCCGAGGTGGGCCCGCCAGTCGATGTCGCCCGTGAACCCGATGACCAAGTTGAGTACGAGCAGCCCCACCACCGGCGCCACCGGCAATTTGCGGCGCAGGCCCACCACGACGTACGCCCCCAGCACGCCCATGATGGCGCCCGAGGCGCCGATGCCGGCCACGTTCGGCTGGCTGAGGATGTACGAGCAGACGCTCCCCCCGAGCCCGGCCAACAGGTAGAGGGCGATGAAGCGGACCTTGCCCAGCAGCACCTCGAGGGCGGGACCGACGATGAGCAGGGCGATCATGTTGAAGAGGATGTGGGTGAAGCTGGCGTGCAGCCACATGGCGGTGAAGGCCCGGTAGTACTCGTTCTGCAGATGCACGGCCGCCGGCCACATCGCGTAGCGGTCGATGACGCGGGTGTTGGTGCCGAAACCCTCGAGGAAGAACACCACCACGTTGATGGCGATGATGGTGAGCACGATCGGCGTCGGGTTGGTCGAGCCGACCACGCCGGACCGGCCCCGGCTGGTGTGGGTGAACGCCGGGACGTGGCGCGAGCGCTTGGTCCCCTCGGAGATGCACTCCGGGCACTGCCAGCCGACGGGCGCCTCGACCATGCAGTCGGTGCAGATGGGGCGGTTGCAGTGGGCGCAGAGCACCGACGCCGCCCGTTCGGGGTGGCGGGAGCAGGGAGGAGGCGGCGCGGGCTGCGGCTGCAGTTGCGGGTCGCTCACCGGATGCCGGCCAGCAGCTCGGACCGGACGAGCAGCGCCACCTGCTCCGGGTCGTTCAGGTCCCAGCGCCCCGGGGAGCTGATGTAGGAGAGCACCATGCGGGCCAGGAAATCGGCCGCGGCGTCGAGGTCCGTGCCTTCCGTCATCCCGTGACGAACCAGGTAGGGCGCCAGGAAGGCGGCCACCAGCGTGTGGGTCTGGTCAGCCTCCGTCGACAGGCGGGGCAGGAGGATCTCGGGCTCGGTCACCAAGACCCGTTGGAGCACCTCGTGCTCGACGAGGGCGTGGTGGGCGAACATGAGGCCGCGCTCCATCACCTCCTCCAGGGTGTCGGCGTCCGAGACCTCCTCGTACAGCCGGAGGAAGAAGCGGGAGAACTCCCATCCGACCACGGCGGAGAGCAGTTCGTCGCGGCCACCGGGGAAGTAGCGATACACCGTCGCCCGCGAGACCCCGGCCCCGCGGGCGGCGTCCTCGACGGTCGTCTTGGCCAGGCCCCAGCGGGCAACGCAGTCGTAGGTCGCCTGCAGGAGTCGCTCCCGGACGTCGGGGTTCACAGTCCCAGCAACGCCTCAAGGCCCAGCGTGACCCCGGGCCGGCCGGGCACGGATCGCACCGCCAGGAGCACACCGGGCATGAACGAGCGGCGGTCGTACGAGTCGTGGCGGATGCTCAGGCTCTGGCCCGGCGCGCCGAAGATGACCTCCTCGTGCGCCACGAGGCCGGGCAACCGCACCGAGTGCACGTGCACCCCGTCGGGGGCCTCCGCGCCGCGGGCCCCGGCCAGCACCAGATCGGTCGTCGGGTCGGGCGGCAGCGGGGGGCTGCCCGCATCACGCCGCGCCGCCGCGACCACGGCCGCCGTGTGCATGGCGGTTCCCGACGGCGCGTCACGCTTGGCGTCGTGATGCAGCTCAATGATCTCGACGCCGTCCATGTGCGGCGCGGCGATCCGGCACAGATGGAGCAGCAACACCGCCCCGATGGCGAAGTTGGGCACGACGACGGCGTTGGCGCCACTCCCCGAGAAGAGCTTCTCCATGTTGGCCACGTCGGTGTCGGACAGTCCGCTCGTCCCGATGACGGCGTGGATGCCCAGGAGGGCGTAGTGCCGCACGTTGTGGCGCACCGCCTCAGCGATGGTGAAGTCGACCACCACCTCGGCCCCGAGATCGGACAGTGCGTTCACCTCGCCGACGATCGTCCGACCGCAGGCGTCGCCTCCGACATGGCCGGGGTCGATGGCGGCCACCAACTCGAGGTCAGGCGCCTCGAAGACGGCGCGGCAGACCTCCTGGCCCATGCGGCCGCCGGCGCCGACCACACCGACCTTCTGCATGGCTTGCAGGCTACCGGGCGGCCATGGCGGGGAGGTGGGACTCGAAGTCGCGTCCGTCGAAGGGGCCGACGGCGCTCATGGTGCGCGGCGACCGCACCAGCGCCCCGGCCACGTCCAGTATGTGGGCCCGCTCGATACCGTCGATGCGAGCCAGCACCTCGTCCACCGAGAGCACCTCGCCGTGCAGCAACAACGACGCACCGAGGCGGCTCATGCGGGCACCCGAATCCTCCCCCGAGAGGAGCATCTCGGCGCGCAGGTTGCCCTTGGCCACCGCCAGCTCCCTGTCGGTCACTCCGTCGGCGGCCAGGAGGTCGAGCTCTGCGCTCACGATGCGCAGCACCTCGTCGACATGCTCGGGCGCCGTGCCCACCACCACGGCCATCGATCCGCTGTCCTGGTAGGCCGCCCGCTCCGACCACACCGAATAGGCCAGCCCGCGCTGCTCGCGCACCTTCTGGAAGAGCCGGCTCGACAGGCCGCCACCCAACACGTGGTTCAACACGGCGAGCGCCCAGCGCCGTTCGTCGAAACGCGAGACCGAGCGCATGCCGTAGACCAGGTGCGCCTGTTCGGTGGACCGGCGCACCACGTCGAGGGCGACACTGTCGGGTCCGGGCGCGGCGCGGGGTGGCACCACGCCGCCCGACGTCCCCGCGAAACGCCGTTCAAGATCGGTCGCCACTGCCTCATGGGTGCAGTCGCCGGCCACCGAGACGACCATGTTGGAGGGCCGGTAGTGCAGATCGAAGAAGGAGCGAATGTCCCCGCGGGTGATGCGCTGCACCGACGACGCCGTCCCCAGGGTGTCCCGCCCGAGGGCGTGGTCGGGAAAGAGCGCCGCCTGCCACCGTTCCCCCGCCAGATCGGCCGGCTCGTCGGCGTGCATCAGGATCTCGTCGAGGATGACGGTGCGCTCGGCCTCGATGTCGTCGGTGCGCAACGCCGGCTCCCACATGATGTCGCTGAGGATGTCGAGTCCGAGCGACAGGTGCTCGGAGAGCAGCCGCACGTAGAAGGTCGTGTACTCCTTCGTGGTGAAGGCGTTGCAGTCGCCACCCACCTCGTCGAGCTCCTCGGCGATGGCCGCGGCGGAGCGCCGCGCGGTGCCCTTGAAGAGGAGATGCTCCAGGAAGTGCGAGGCCCCGGCGAGTTCGTCGGGCTCGTCACGCGAGCCGGTGCCGACCCAAAAGGCGACTGCTACCGAACGGACATCCGCCATGGTCTCGGTGACCAGGCGGATGCCGCACGGCAGGACGGACGTCTCAATCAACGACGGCGCGAACGCCCACGCGAGGGCCGGCGGTCGCCGCCCCGGTCACCGCGGTCGTTCCCGGTGTCGGCGGCACCCGGGCCGAGATCACCGAGGTCGGCCACCAGCTCTGCCTCGAAGGCGTCCTCGAAGGACGGCGTCCCGCCGGCCCTGGCCGGTGCGGCCGTCGACGAGCTCGACGAGCTCGGCGAGGGCGAGGACGAGGACGCCGGCGCGGCGTCACCGTTGGCCGAACCGTTGCCGGCCGCCTGCGGGGCGCGCTCGGGCTCGGCGGCCAGCGACAGGGACACCTTGCCCTGCGGGTCGATGTCGTCGACCCGGACCTCGACCGCCTGGCCCAGCGTCAACACGTCCTCGACGTTGTTGATGCGCTTGCCACCGGCCAGCGAGGACAGCTTCGAGATGTGCAGCAGGCCGTCCCGGCCGGGCAGCACGTTGACGAAGGCACCGAACTTGGTGATGTTGACCACCTTGCCGGCGTAGACCGCCCCCACATCGGCGGTGGGCGGGTCGAGGATCAGCGAAATCCGGCGGCGGGCCTCTTCGACCGCGTTGCCGTCCTTGGCGCCGATCGTGACCGTGCCCACCACGCCGTCGTCGTCGACGGCGATGTCGGCGCCGGTCTCCTGCTGCAGGGTGTTGATGACCTTGCCCTTGGGGCCGATGACCTCACCGATCTTGTCGATCGGGATCTCCATGGAGACGATCTTCGGCGCGCTATTGGCGACGTGGTCACGCGGCTCGGAGATGGCACCGGCCATGACACCGAGAATGGTGAGCCGGGCCTCCTTGGCCTGCAGGAGCGCCTTGGCCAGCACGTCGGCCGGGAGGCCGGCGATCTTCGTGTCGAGCTGGAGCGCCGTCACGGCCTCGGCCGTGCCCGCCACCTTGAAGTCCATGTCGCCGAAGGCGTCCTCCGAACCCAGGATGTCGGTCAGGGTCACGTAGGTGCCCTCGTCGTAGACGAGGCCCATGGCGATGCCCGCCACGGGGGCCCGGAGCGGAACCCCGGCGGCCATCAGCGACAGCGTCGAGCCGCAGACGGAGGCCATGGAGGTCGACCCGTTGGAGGCCAGAACATCGGAAACCACGCGCAGGGTGTACGGGAATTCCTCGGCGCCCGGCACAACCGGGAGCAGCGCCCGCTCGGCCAGCAGGCCGTGCCCGATCTCCCGGCGCTTCGGGCCGCGCATGAAGCCGGTCTCGCCCGTCGAGAAGGGCGGGAAGTTGTAGTGGTGCATGTAGCGCTTGGAATCGACGGGGGTGATGGTGTCGAGCAGCTGGTTCATGCGAGGCATGCCCAGCGTCGTGACGTTCAGCACCTGGGTCTCGCCGCGCTGGAAGAGCGCCGAGCCGTGCGCGGTCGGGAGCAGGTCGATCTCGGCCGACAGCGGCCGGATGTCGGCGGTGCCCCGGCCGTCCACGCGCACGCCGTCCTCGACGATGCGCTTGCGCACCAGCTTCTTGGTCAGCGAGCGGATGGCCGCCTTGACCTCGCCCGGCCGGTCGGCGAACTCGTCGCCGAGGGCGGACCGGATCTCTTGGCCGGCGGCATCGAGGGCGGCGTTGCGCTCGGCCTTGCTCGTCACCAGGTTGGCCTTGGCGATGGGGTCGGTGCCGACCGCCTCCACCCGGGCCCACACGTCGTCCTGGTAGTCGGTGAAGGTCGTGAACGGGATGGCCTGAACCGGGCCCCGGGCCGCCGTGTAGGCCTCGACCAGGCGGCGCTGGAGGTTGATCGACTCGCGGATCCACAGCTTGGACGCCTCCAGGCCCGACGCCAGTACTTCCTCGGTCACCTTCGGGGCGCCGGCATCGTAGTAGGACCACGACTTCTCGGTCCCGCCCGCCTCGACCATCATGATGGCGATCTCGCTCTCGGCGTCCTCGGTCAGCGCCCGGCCGGCCACGACGAGCTCGAAGGTCGACTCCTCGCCCTCCTCGAAGGTCGGGTGCGGGATCCAGTCGCCGTCGGTCGTGTAGGCGACGCGCACGGCGCCGATGGGGCCGTCAAAGGGGATGCCCGAGATCATCAGGGCCGCCGACGAGGCGTTGATCGCCAGCACGTCGTGCGGGTTCACCTGGTCGGCGCCGACGATGGTCCCGACGACGTGGACCTCGTTGCGGAACCCCTCGGGGAAGGAGGGGCGCAGGGGGCGGTCGATCAGCCGGTCGGTCAGGATGGCCTGGTCCGAGGCCTTGCCCTCGCGGCGGAAGAACGAGCCGGGGATCTTGCCGGCGGCGTACGCCCGCTCCTCGATGTCGACGGTCAGGGGGAAGAAGTCAGTCCCCTCCCGCACCGATCGCGCTGCGGTGGCCGTGGCCAGCAGGATGGTATCGCCGATGCGGGCCACGACGGCCCCGTCGGCGAGCTGGGCGAGTTTCCCCGCCTCGAATGACATGGTTCGGTCGGTCCCGGTGATCGGGCCCGACACGGAAATGGCGTCAGCCATGATGCTCCTCGTGTCTCGGGGGCATCCTCGTTTCTGGTTCCCAGTGGTCGACCACCTCGCACCCGAAGTGACCGGCGACTGGCAGCCAGGTGGCTGAAGACGCCCGGTTCTGTGGTGCTGCCGCTTACCTTCTGATGCCGAGTCGGCCGATGATGGTGCGGTAGCGCTCGACGTCGTTCTTGCGGACGTAGTCGAGCAGCCGCCGACGCTGGCCGATGAGCTTCATCAGGCCGCGCCGGGTGTGGTGGTCCCCTTTGTGCTCCTTCAGGTGCTCCGTCAGGTGGTTGATCCGGCCCGACAGCAGGGCTATCTGCACCTCGGGAGAGCCGGTGTCACTTTCGTGCAACCGGTACTCGGAGATGGTGGCCTGCGTGTCGGGCATGTAGGAAGAACCTCGAAGAGCTTGTCGGAGTGGGCGGGAACCTGCCCCCGGCCGCCAAATATCCTAGCAGCCGCCCGCTGATCAGGGGTGATCGGCCGAGGCGAGGACCCGTTCGGTGGCCTCCACGTCGGCTCGCATCTGGGCCACCAGGGCCTCAATGGAGTCGAAGCGCTGCTCTGCACGCAGCCGGTGGGCGAAGGACACCCGGGCCGCCTCGCCGTAGAGATCGCCCTCGAAGTGCAGGAGGTAGGCCTCCACCAGGACCGGCGCCGTGCCGGGCTCGTAGAAGGTAGGCCGGCGCCCCACCGAGATCGCCGCCTGGTGCAGCGAGCCGTCAGCCCGCCGGAAATGCCCGGCGTAGACAGCATCGGCGGGCAGGGCGATGTCGTCGGCCACGGCCAGATTGGCGGTCGGGAACCCCAGCTCGGGGCCGCCGCGGCCGTCGCCCCGCACCACCGGGCCGCGCACCTCGTGGGGCCGTCCGAGCAACCGGGCCGCCTCCTCCACGTCGCCCTCGGCGAGGAGGCCCCGGATGCGGGTCGAGGACACGGTGTCGCGGCCGTCGCCGGTCAGGCCGACCCCGACCACCTCGAAGCCGAACTGGGCGCCGAGCCGGCGCAGCAGGTCCACGTTGCCCCGGCGGCCGTGCCCGAAGTGGAAGTCCTCCCCCACCACGACCAGACGGGCCGAGAGCTGGTCGACGAGGACCTCCTTGACGAAGTCCTCGGCCGACTCCGAGGCGCGGGCCAAGTCGAATGGCACGACCACCGTGCGGTCGATGCCACAGTCGGCCAACAGCTCCAGCTTCTGCTCCAGGCCGGTCAGCTGCTTGGGCGCCGACTCCGGGCGCACCACCGCGGCCGGGTGACGGTCGAAGGTGACCACCACGGTGGAGAGGCCGGCGGCCTCCGCCCGCGCCGACAGGTCGCGCAACAGCGCGCGGTGCCCGAGGTGGACCCCGTCGTAGGCCCCGATCGTGACGGCGGTTCCCTCTCCGGGCGGCATCGCGACCGAGGGTAGTCGGGCGCCCGTCACTGCCCGGCCAGCACCACGGCCGGCCGGATGCGGTCGCTGCCGGTCGCCTCGTAGACGGCCAGCAGGTTCCCCCGCTCGTCGAGCATCGCCCAGGGCCCCTCGCCCACCGCCCCGAGGGGCACCCGGTCGAGCGGCAGCCCGGTGCGGATGGATGCGGCGGCACCGGGGTCGACGGTCACCGCATCGAGGTCGCGCATGGCCTGGGCCGGCGTCAGGACCAGGTCGGGTCCGATGGCGTCGAGCGGACGCATGTCGGCCTCGCCGAACGAGCCGATGCGGGTGCGCCGAAGGTTGGCCACATGCGCCCCGCCGCCGAGCGCCCGCCCCAGGTCGTGGGCCAGCACCCGGATGTAGGTGCCCGACGAGCACACCACCTCGGCCCGGTAGACGCCCGGGCGCTCCGGGTCGGGCTCGGTGTCGAAGCGGGAGACCGTCACCGTCCGGGCGGGGCGCTCCACGTCGATGCCCTGGCGGGCCAGCTCGTGCAGCCGGCGTCCCCCGACCTTCACGGCCGACACCATCGGGGGCACCTGCTCGATCTGCCCGGTCAGCCCCGCCGCGGCGGCGGCCACAGCGTCCGGCGTCACGTGCGTCATGTCGTAGGTGGCGACGACCTCGCCCGACGAATCGAGCGTCGACGTCGCGCGGCCCAGCACGATGTCCGTCGTGTAGGTCTTGGGCAGCGCGGTCAGGAACCGCATCAGACGGGTGGCGCGGCCCAACCCGAGCAGCAGGACACCGGTGGCGTCGGGATCGAGCGTGCCGGCGTGGCCCACCCGGCGCTGGCCGAAGATGCGGCGGCAGACGCGCCACCACGTCGTGCGAGGTCCAGCCGGCCTCCTTGTCGACGACCACCAGACCGGTGACACTCCCCGGCTCACCCGGTTCACCAGGGACCAGGCTCACGACTCGTCGGCCGGGGACTCCCCCTCGTGCAACCCGCGCAGCAGCTCCTCGACCCGCGAGCCGGCGGCGATGGCCGGGTCGGCCCGGAAGGTCAGGCGAGGCGTGCGCTTCATCGTCATCTGCGATCCCACCGTGCGCTGCAGATGCACGCGGCGCTCTTCGAGCACCACCGAGGTCTCCTCGTCGAGGGTGGCCATGTACACCACGGCCGTCCGCATGTCGGGTGCCACGTCGACCGAGGTCACGGTCACCATGGGGAGCTCGTCGGCGTCGACCAGCCGCTCGAGCTCGTCGGCCAGCACCTGCCGCAACACCTGGTTGACCCGCAATGCACGAGGGTATGTCGCCGTCCGCCGTCTCACAACTTCAGCTCCTCAGCTCGACAACTCGACAACTGCACAGCTCGAGTCCTCAACTCAACTGGACTCGTGTCGTTCGAGAGCTACTCAGGTCCTGGCGATCTCGCGCTCGTCGTAGGTCTCGATGATGTCGCCCTCCTTGAGGTCCTGGAAGTCGGAGAGACCGATACCGCACTCGAATCCCGCTGCGACCTCGCGCACGTCGTCCTTGAAGCGGCGCAGCGAGTTGATCGCACCTTTCCAGATGACGGTGCCCTCGCGCAGGAAGCGCACTTTGGACCCACGGGTGATCTTGCCGTCGCGCACGTAGCAGCCGGCCACAGCGCCGATCCGCGGCACCCGGAAGACCTCTCGCACCTCGGCCTCGCCCGTGACGACCTCCTCGTAGACCGGAGAGAGCAGGCCGAGCATGGCCGCCTCAATGTCCTCGAGCAGCTTGTAGATGATCTCGTAGGTCCGGATCTCGACGTCGGACGACTCGGCCAGCTCACGTGAGCGCTTGTCGGGGCGCACGTTGAAGCCGATGATGGTGGCGTTGGAGGCCGCCGCCAGCTGCACGTCGTTCTCCGTGATGCCGCCGATCCCGCGCAGGACGAAGCTCAGCTTCACGTCGTCGCGCTCCAGGCGCTTCAACGAGTCCGTCACGGCTTCGAGTGAGCCCTGCACGTCGGCCTTCAGCACGATGTTCAACGTGGCCGTTTCGCCGCGGGAGATCTGCTCGAAGAGGTCCTCGAGCTTGGCCCCGGCCCCCGCCACGGGCTTGTGGCCCGAAAGCCGGAAACGCTGGACCCTGGCCTCGCCGAGCGTGCGGGCCCGCGCCAGGTCCTTGGCGCCGCGCACCTCGTCACCGGCGTGCGGTGGTTCCGAGAAGCCCAGCACCTGCACCGGCGTCGAGGGCAACGCCTCCTTGATGTGGTCGCCCCGGTCGTCCACCAACGCCTTGACCTTGCCCCAGGCGGGCCCGGCCACGACGGGGTCGCCGACCCGAAGGGTGCCCTGCTCGACGATGACGGTGGCCACGGGGCCACGTCCCGCCTCGAGGTTGGCCTCTAGCACGACACCGCGGGCCTCGCCCTCGACCCGTGCGGTCAGCTCCTCGACCTCGGCCACCAGCACGATCTGCTCGAGCAGGCTGTCGATGCCGGTGCCCTGCAGCGCCGAGACCTCGACGACGATGGTGTCGCCGCCCCACGCCTCGGGCACGAGCTCGCGCTCGGACAGCTGCTGGAGCACACGCGTCGAGTCGGCGTCGGGCCGGTCCATCTTGTTGACGGCCACGATGATCGGCACGTCGGCCGCCTTGGCGTGGTCGATGGCCTCGATGGTCTGTGGCATCACGCCGTCGTCGGCGGCCACCACGAGGATGACGATGTCGGTGGCCTCGGCGCCGCGGGCCCGCATGGCGGTGAACGCGGCGTGGCCGGGTGTGTCGATGAACGTGATCCGGTGGTCGCTCCAGACGACCTGGTAGGCGCCGATGTGCTGCGTGATGCCGCCGGCCTCCCCCGCCACGACGTCGGTCGAGCGGATGCGGTCGAGCAGCAGCGTCTTGCCGTGGTCGACGTGGCCCATGACCGTGACGACCGGCGGGCGGGGCCGCTGGTCGGAGTCGTCCTCTTCGTCCTCGTCCTCGAAGTAGCGCGCGAGGAGCTCGGCTTCCTGCTCCTCACCGGGATCGACGAGGCGGATCTCGGCGCCGATCTCGGCCGCGAAGAGCTCGATCATGTCGTCGGTCAGCGACTGCGTGGCCATGACCATCTCGCCCTGCAGGAGCAGGAAGCGCACGATGTCACCGGCACTGCGGTTGAGCTTGGGCCCGAGGTCGCGGGCCGTCGAGCCGCGCTCGATGATGATCTCGCCCTCGGGGACGGGGGCCGTCGAGGGCTGGTACGTGGTGAGCTGCGTCGGCTCCAACTCTTCGAGATTGCGCCGGCGCCGGCGGGCGCGTCGTTGGGGCGGTCGCCGCCCCGGCATGCCGCCACGACCACCTGGCGGCGGCGCACCGGTCGGCGCTCCACCACCTGGTCGGCCACCGAAGCCACCGCCACCGGCGGGACGGCCTCCGTAGCCACCGCCGGCCGGGCCGCCCGTGCCGCTGGGACGGCCGGCGCCCGCGGGGCGGCCGCCGGTACGCGCCGGGTAGGAGCCCCCGGGACGGGGGGAAGACTGTGTCGCGCTGGGCCGGCGCCCACCCATGCCGGGCGGGGGCGGGATGGGGCGGCCACTGGGGCCGAGCGGCGGCCGCGACCCCGGCGGCGGGGGCACGGGCTTGCCCGAGGGGCTGAGCGTTGGCCGCGCCGCGCGCTGGCGGTCGGGTGCGGGCGGCGCCGCCGTGTCGGGCGGGGCCTGGGCGGCCGGTGACTGCGCCGACGCGGGCGCCTGCGCGGCGGCGGCCGGGGCAGGGGCCTGCGCCGGCGGGCGTACAGCCGGCGACGGGGACGGCGACCCCGCAGGTGCCGGGGCGGGGGCGGGGGTTGCCGCCGGGGCCTGCGCCGCCGGGGCCGGGGCCGCAGCCGCAGCCGAAGCAGCCGCAGGGGCCTGCGCCGGTGCGGGAGGCGGCGTCGGGCGGCTGCTGCTGATCAGGCGGGGCGAACGGGCCGGCGGCTCGGAGGCGGCCGGGGCGTCTGCCCGGGACCCTCCGGCTGCGGCGCCGGTCGAAGCGGCGGCGGGGGCCGACACCGGACGCGCCGGAGCCTTCTTGACCGGGGCGCTGCTCGCCGCCGAGTTGCTCGATACCGAGGTCAGCGGCCGCTTCGCCGGCGCCTCGCCGTCGCCGCTCCCGTCCGGCGCAGCCGACTTCGCGGCCTTGGTGGCCTTGGCCGCCTTCTTGGCGGGGGCGGGCTCCTCGGGCTGGACCGGGCGGCGCAACCCCTCGGCGTCGGCCTTCCGGCGGACGCGGTCGGCCTGCGCGTCCTCAATGGAGGACGAGTGGCTCTTGACCCCGATCCCGAGGGAAAGGGCCAGCTCCAGCCCCTCCTTGTTGGTGAGGCCGAGCTCCTTGGCCAGCTCATAGACGCGGATCTTCTTCGGCAAGTGGTTCTCTTTGTCCTTTATTTGTCTCGGGGCGCGGCGTCAACCAGCCCCCTATCCTCGCACATCAGGTGCCGGGCCCCCCCACGCCTCACCCAGGTGCACGCACAACCGCTGCAGGTCCTCGGGCTCGATGGACGCTGCGAAGGCCCGTTCGAAGCCGTGCCGGCGCACCGCGTCCTCCAGGCAGCCGGGGGACTCCCGGCACAGCCAGGCCCCCCGCCCCGCACCGTGCCTGTCCACCGACAGTGCCCCGCCCGGAAGCCGGACGATTCGGATCAGCTGGTCGGCCGGCAGGGCGCTCCGGCAACCGACACAGGTCCGTGTCGGCGCTATGCCTCGGCCTCTTCCGACACCTCGACCGCCACGACCACTTCCTCGACGGCCGCTTCGGGCGCGACGGGCTGCGCCGCCTCGGCTGACGCCCCGGCCGCCCCGTCGGACTCGCCGGACCCGGCAGCGGGTGCCTCGGTCGGGTCCTCCGCCTGGTGCGTCCACTCCTCGGCCGACATCGCCTCGCCACCCTCGGCGGGCTTCCAGACCAGCTCGCCGCTCTCGTCCTCGACCCACTCGCCCTCGGCCCAGTCCTGCTCGCCGTAGCCGCCGGCCTCTTCCTCGGCCAGCTGGGTCTCGCTCTTGATGTCGATACGCCAACCCGTGAGGCGGGCCGCCAGGCGGGCGTTCTGCCCTTCCTTGCCGATGGCGAGGGAGAGCTGGAAGTCGCTCACGATGACGGTGGCGGTGCCGGTCTCCTCGTCGAGCCGGACCTCGCGCACGCGCGCCGGGGCCAAAGCGTTCTGAATGAGCTCGACCGGGTCGTCCGAGAAGGGGACGACGTCGACGCGCTCACCGCGCAGCTCGTTGGTCACCATGCGCACCCGCGAGCCGCGGGCGCCGACGCAGGCCCCGACCGGGTCGACGTTGGGGTCGTTCGACCACACGGCGATCTTGGTGCGGTGGCCCGGCTCGCGGGCGGCCGCCTTGATCTCGACGACGCCGGAGCCGATTTCGGGCACCTCGAGCTCGAAGAGGCGCTTGATCAGGCCGGGGTGGGTGCGGCTGACGACGATCTGGGGGCCCTTGGTGGTCTTGCGGACCTCGACGATGTACGCCTTGAGGCGCGCGCCGTGCTCGTAGCGCTCGTAGGAGACCTGCTCGGCCTGGGGCAGCAGGGCCTCGACCTTGCCCAGGTCGAGCAGGGTGTAGCGGTTGTCGGTCTGCTGCACGATCCCGGTGACGATGTCGCCCTCGCGCCCGGCGTACTCCTCGTACTTCATGTCCCGCTCGACCTCGCGGATCCGCTGCAGGATCACCTGCTTGGCCGTCTGCGCGGCAATGCGCCCGAAGTCGTCCGGCGTGTCGTCCCATTCGCGGACGACCTCGCCCTCCTCGTTGAGCTCCTGCCCGTAGACACGGATCTCGCCCGAGTCGGGGTCGATGGTGACGACGGCCTCCTCGGCCGCGTCGGGGCGGCGCTTGTAGGCCGCCACCAGCGCGTTCGCCAGGGCGTCGAGCAGCGTCTCGACCGAGATCCCCTTGTCGCGCGCGATCTGACCCAGCGCGTCGAGAAACTCGAAGTTGGTCTTGCTCATTGCCGCTTCACCCTCTCACTCTTCGCTCTCCGGGGCTCCGGCCCCCACTCGAACACCGTCCGCGCCCGCTCGATCCGGTCGTAGGCGATCCGCATGGCGCCACCCGGCACCTCGGGACCGGACAGCGTGCACCCCGACTCGTCCGCCGTGTCGAGCGTCCCGGTGATGCGCCGGACCTCGGCCGTGCCCGCGTCGACCCGGACCGTGACGGTCTCCCCCACCGCCCGGGCGAAGTGGGCCGGGGTGCGGAGCCGCCGCTCGAGCCCCGGGCTCGAGACCGACAGGGTGTACCGGCCCGGCATGGGGTCGATGTCGTCCAGGGCGGTCGAGACGTCCCGGGTCGCCTCACCGAGCTCGTCGAGACCGATGCCCCCCGCGCGGTCGACGAAGACCGTCAGCTGCGCCCCGTGCAGCTCGACGTCGATCAGGTCGAGGCCCCGCGCCGCGAGGATCGGTGACAGCGCATTCGTCAGGGTGTCCGTGTTGTCGCTCATCGCCGTCACCTCCTCTCGGCCCTGGTGTCTTCGTCCTGATGTGCCCCCGCAAAGCGAAAGCGTGGGCCGCAGCCCACGCTTCAACGAGGTACTGATCTTCAAAAATGGACAGCGGAGGAGATTATAGCAATTCCAGGGTTAATACGACCGGGCGACGACGGCCACGAGATCGTCCTCGGCGTCCCCCGGCTCGGCCAGTGAGCCGTCGGGCCGTTGCAAGCAACGGATGGAGAGGGCGTGCCGGGCCAGGCGGTCCTCGGCGTCGGTCCCGAGCGCCCCCAGGCGGACCCGCGCGAAGCCGACCGACCCCGCCTCGACGGCCTCCTCCAGTGACGCGGCATCCACCGTCCGGGCGTCGCGGGCCGCCGTGGCCTCCGCCAGGAGGTCGGGCCCGACTGCGGCGAGGATGGCGCCCACCGTGGCGGCGACGGCGCCCACGGCGACGTTCTCCTTCGCCCGCCGGTGCCGGGTGACCACGGTCACGTTCCCTTCGGCCAGGTCCCGGGGGCCGACCTCCACCCGCACCGGGACGCCCTTGAGCTCCCAGGCCACACTGCGCCGGCCGAAGCCGGTGTCGGTGCGGGCATCGAGCCGGACCCGGTGCCCCGCCGCCGTGAGCTCGGCGACCAGCGCCTGGGCCGCCGCGCCCACCTCGGGACTGTCCTTGACCACCAGGACCACCACCTGCGCCGGGGCCAGGGCCGGGGGCAGGCGGAGCCCGAGGTCGTCGCCGTGGCCCATGATGAGGCCACCGATGAGCCGGGTGGACACACCCCACGACGTCTGCCACACGTACTCGAGCGTGCCCGAGTCGTTGGCGAAGGTGATGTCGAAGGGCCGGGCGAAGTTCTGTCCGAGCTCGTGGCTCGTCCCCATCTGCAGCGCCTTGCCGTCGCCCATCATCCCCTCGCAGGTCCAGGTGTGGGTGGCCCCGGCGAAACGCTCCCGCGCCGTCTTGTGGCCCGTGAGCACGGGCATGCTCAGCACGCCGACCATGGTGGAGCGGTAGACGTCATTGAGGATGCGCCGCGCGTAGGCACGGGCGTCGTCCTCGGTGGCGTGGGCCGTGTGCCCCTCCTGCCACAGGAATTCCCTGGTGCGCAGGAAGAGACGGGGGCGCAGCTCCCAGCGCACGACGTTGGCCCACTGGTTGATGAGCAACGGGAGATCGCGGTGGCTCTGCACCCACTTGGAGAAGAAGTGGTTGATCACCGTCTCGCTCGTCGGCCGCAGGACGATCGGTTCCTCGAGCTCCTTGCCCCCGCCGTGCGTGACGACGGCCAGCTCGGGCGCGAAGCCCTCCACGTGCTCGGCCTCGAGCTTCAGGAAGGACTCGGGGATGAAGAGCGGGAAGTACGCATTCTCGGCCCCGGCCTCCTTGATGCGCCGGTCGAGCTCGGCCTGCATCAGCTCCCAGATCCCGTAGCCCCAGGGCCGGATCACCATGGTGCCGCTGGCGGGGCCGTTGTCGGCCATCTCCGCGCCGGCGATCACCTCTTGGTACCAGCGCGGGAAATCCTCCTCCCGCGTCACGATCGCACCCTTCGCCATGGGTGCGCAGGCTAGTTGTCGGTGTGACGCCTGATGATCTCGATCTTCTCCGACGTGTGGTTGGGATCGGCGCCCGTCGAGTCGAGCAGGGCGCGCCGGTCGGCCTCCGCCTCGGCCTCGGCACTGGCGTCCGCCGCCGCAATACGCGCCTCGACCCCTTCGGCGACCAGACGCTCCGCCTCGTCGACCAGTGCCCGCACCATGTCCGCCTCGGGGACGACGCGGATGATCTTGCCCCGGATGAACAGATGGCCCTTCTGCTTCCCGGCCGCGATGCCCAGGTCGGCCTCGCGCGCCTCGCCCGGGCCGTTGACGACGCACCCCATCACCGCCACCTGGATGGGCAGGTTCAGCTTCTCGAGCGCCTCCTGGGCCTCCTTGGCCACCGCGATGACGTCGACCTGGGCCCGACCGCAAGACGGGCAGGCGATGAGGTCGAGGCCCTTGCGCTCGCGCAGGCCCAGTGACTCGAGGAGCTGGCGCCCGGCGCGCGCCTCCTCGACCGGGTCGGCGGTCAGCGAGAAGCGGATGGTGTCGCCGATGCCCTCGGCCAGCAGCGTGGCGATGCCGGCGGTGCCCTTGACCAGCCCCGCCGGCGGCGGGCCGGCCTCGGTGACGCCGAGGTGCAGCGGGTGGTCGAAGGTCTCCGAAGCGAGCCGGTAGGCGGCGATCATCAGGGCGACCGAGGAGGCCTTGACCGAGATCTTGACGTCGGTGAAATCGACGTCCTCGAAGAAGGCGAGCTCGTTGCGGGCGGACTCGACCAGCGCCTCGGGGGTGGCCCCGCCGTACTTCTTGTAGAGGTCGGGGTGCAGCGACCCGGCGTTGACCCCGATCCGGATGGGCACGCCGCGGTCGCGCGCCTCGGCGGCCACCTGCTTGATCTCGGCCTCCTTGCGCAGGTTGCCCGGGTTCAGGCGCAGCCCCTGCACGCCGGCCTCCAGCGCGGCGAGCGCCATCTCGTGGTGGAAGTGGATGTCGGCCACAATCGGCACCGGCGAGCGCGGGACGATGTGCGCCAGCCCCTCGGCGGCCGCCTCCTCGTTGCACGTGCAGCGCACGATGTCCGCGCCGGCCGCCGCCAGCGCGTAGATCTGGGCCAGCGTGCCGTCGACGTCCGCCGTCTTGGTCGTCGTCATCGACTGCACCGTGACCGGCGCACCGTCACCGATGGGCACGCCGCCCAAGGTGATGCGGTGGGTGGGCCGGCGCGGAGACAGGAGTGACGGGGAGAGCTCCACGGCGGTCAGTGCGGCAACTGGAGCGGATGGGTGATGTCGAGATAGACGGCGGAGAGGGAGACGAAGGCCAGGAGGGCGATGAAGACCGCCGCCACCGGGAAGAGCTTGGTGATGTCGGCGCGGTAGTACGGCTGGCCCCGCTTGGTGCGCAGCCACTCGTAGCCGGCGATGGCGACATGCCCCCCGTCCAACGGGATCATCGGCAGCATGTTGAGCAACCCGAAGACGATGTTGATGGCGATGAGCAGCATCAGCACCGAGTAGAGGCTGTTCTGCTCTGCCTGCGCTCCCAGGTCGGCGATGCCCACGATGGAGGACGCGCGGGGGGCTGACCCCGGGTTGGCGGCGACCGATGCCGCGTAGTTCGAATTGGTGAGTTGGTGCCAAATGGAGGCGAATCCAGAGGGCGAGAAGATCTGGCCGATGCCGTTGGCCTCCTGGGTGGTGACCCCCCACATGGTGGACAGGGCCGCCCCTGGTGCGTTCAGCGGATTCACCGAGGTGGTGGCGGTCGTGATCTCGACACCCAGGTAGGCGCGGTTGGCCAACGGCTGACCGTCCACCTTGATGCCCTTGCCGTTCTCGGGGGTCGCCGTCAGGTGGATGAGCTTGCCGTCACGCTCGACCCCGAGGTTGAGGGGGATGCCGTCGGAACGCTTGATGGCGTTCGTCATGGAATTGGGGTTGACGAAGCTCTTGCCGTCGATGGAGACGATGGTGTCGCCCGGCTTGAGACCCGCCAGCGCGGCCGGGGTGGACCTGCCGGACCAGTGCTCCAGCGAAGCAACCTTGTAATTGTCCGTGAGCTGTCCGTAGCTGAAGACGACGATGAGCGCGAGCACGAAGGCGATCAGGAGGTGCATGATCGACCCGGCCGAGGCCACCAAGATGCGCTGGTGGAACGGCTGCTGCCGGTAGGCGCGCGGCTCGTCCTCCTCGGGGACCTCCTCCATCGCCGTGAACCCGGTGATCCGCACGTACCCACCGGCGGGAATGGCCTTCACGCCGTATTCGGTCTCACCCCGCCGGACCGACCACAACCGCGGGCCGAAACCCACGAAATACTCGGTTACTTTCATGCCCGCACGTTTGGCCGTCACGAAGTGACCGAACTCGTGCAGCATGACGATCGCCACGAGGATGGCGATGAAGAGCAGCAGGTAGCCCCAGCCGAGCGCGATGAAGACGGCGGCGATCAGGACCAGGGCCACCAGGAGCTGGACCACCCGCGCCGGATTGCTGTCGGGCGCCGGGCCCGGCTCGAGGGGCGGTTGCGCCGCCGGCGCCTCCTTCTCGGTGAGCGTCATCGCAGGCCCAACGCTACCGGCCGCCGCCCAGGGTGAGACGTCGGTCCAGCGCCAGGCGGGCCCGGGCCCGGGCTGCGGCATCGGCCGCCAGCACGGCCTCGACCTGGTCCACCGGGTCGTCCACCCACCCCGCCATCGTCTCGGCCACCACGTCGGCGATGCCACCCCAGGGCAGGGCGTTGCCCAGGAACGCCTCGACGGCCACCTCGTTGGCCGCGCTGAGCCAGGCCGGGGCGGAGCCGCCACGCCGACCCGCCTCGTAGGCCAGATCGATGCAGCCGAAGACGGAGCGGTCGGGCGGCTCGAAGCTCAGGGTCCGGGCAGCCGACCAGTCGAGGGCCCCGAACGGCGTCGCCACGCGGTCCGGCCAGCCGAGGGCGTACCCGATGGGGAGGCGCATGTCGGGATCCGAAAGCTGGGCCAGCGTCGACCCGTCGCGCAGCTCCACCATAGAGTGCACGATCGACTGCGGGTGCACGACGATGTCGATCCGGTCGTACGCGATGCCGAAGAGCTCGTGGGCCTCGATCACCTCGAGCCCCTTGTTCATGAGGGTGGACGAGTCGATGGTGATCTTGGGCCCCATCGACCACGTCGGGTGGGCCAGCGCATCGGCCACGGTGACCGCGCCCAGCCGCTCGGCCGTCCAGCCGCGGAACGGGCCGCCCGACGCGGTGAGCAGGAGCCGGGCCACGTCGGTCGTCACCTGCACGGCAGCCAGGCATTGGTGCACGGCGCAGTGCTCGGAATCCACCGGGACGATCTCCGCCCCCGGGGTGCGACGGGCCTTCTGCACGACCGGGGCGCCGGCGATCAGCGACTCCTTGTTGGCCAGCGCCAGCCGCTTGCCGGCCTCGAGCGCCGCCATCGTCACCGGCAGGCCGGCGAAGCCCACCACCGCGTTGAGCACCACGTCGGCGCTGCCGGCGGCGGCGACCATGCCCTCCTCCCCCACCATGACCTCGGTCCCGGCCGGCACGCCGTCGCGGACCTCGCCGTAGCGGGCCGGGTCGCCGATCACGACCAGCTCGGGCCCGAAGGCAGCGGCCTGGGCCAGGAGCTCCTCGACGGAGCGCTGGGCCGCCAGCGCGCGGACGCGGAAGCGCTCGGGCTCCTTCCGTATGACGTCGAGCGCCTGGGTACCGACGGACCCCGTGGAGCCCAGCAGGCTCACCGTGCGCACGAGCGGTCAGCTCACCCGAGGTGTATCGCCTTGACCACGAAGTACGTGGCGGGCATGACGAAGAGCAGCCCGTCGACCCGGTCGAGGATCCCACCGTGGCCGGGCAGCAGGCGCCCCATGTCCTTGAGCCCGAGATGCCGCTTGATCATCGACTGGCTCAGGTCGCCCAGCGGGGCCACGATCGCCACCACCACGCCGTAGAGCGCGGCCTTGCTCAGCGTCCAGGGATGGATGAAGTGGACGACGATGACGGAGACGAGGATGGCGGCCACGGCACCGCCGATCAGGCCCTCCCAGCTCTTGTTGGGGCTGATGGAGGGAGACAGTTGATGGCGCCCCAGCGCGGCGCCCACCAGCAGGGAGCCCACGTCGTCGGCCACCGTGACGATGACGGCGGCGAGGACGAAGGCGATCCCGTGGCGGTCGGGGAAGAGGTTGGGATTGAGCAACAGCGCGGCAAAGGACCCGAACGCGCCCACCCAGACGAAGACGAAGACGGTCGAGGAGATGCCGGACACGGGCTCGGCCCCGGGTTCGACCCGGGCCAGGTACCAGACGAAGGAGCCGGCGACGAGCAGCACGAGCACGAGCGGCAACGCCGCCACGCCCTTGTTGTAGGTCTCGATCAAGAGCGACAGGACGGCGACGAGCCCGAGCAACGTGGCCGGGTGGTACTGGGCGCGCCGGAACGCGGCGTAGGCCTCGGCGGTCGCCAGCAAGACGACGACGCAGACGATCACCATGCTGGCCACCGTGCCGGCGGCGAAACAGGCCAGGGCGATCGCGCCGAGCAGGACGCCCGAGCCGATGGCGACGCGCATGTCGCGGCCCGCGGTCCCCGCCGTGTTGACGTTGCCGGTGCGGACGGCGGCGCGGCTGCGGGTCGTCCGGGGTGCCCGCGCCCTTGGCTCGGGTGGTTGGGGCGGGGTCAGTCGTGAGGCCGGTGCCGTCGTCGCGGCGTTGACGGTGACCGGCTCACGCGGGGCGCCCTCATCCGGTTCGAACGGCGCCACGTAGGGCGCGTCGTGCAGCGGGACCCGCTCGGGCTCGCCGACCGGCTCGGGCTCGGGCAGGGGCTCGAATCCGGGCTCGGGCGGGATCACCAGGGTGTCGTCGGACTCGAAGTGCCAGGGCTGGCGCTCCACGTCGAATTCCTCGCTCTGCTCGCCGAGGAGCGCGCCCACCGCGGGCAGGTCGTCGGAGAGCATGGACGGTTCGAAGACGTCTTCCTGGGCCTCCCAGTCCGTCTCCTCCTCACGCCACATCGGGGGCGCGACCGCCGGCGTTTCGCCGCTGCTGGTGTCGAGGATCGCCGGGACCTGTCCGGTCGGGGCGTCGTTCCAGTGCGGCAGCTCGGGGTGCTCGTCGACGACCGGGCCCGTCACGTCGCGGACGGTGTCACCTGCCGGCTCGGCGCCGATGATGCGCACACGCCCGGAGTGGTAGCTCGGTGGATCCTCGTCGATCCCCTCCGCGTCGGGGTCGTCGAGTCCGTTGAGGCCGTTGCCGAAATCTTCGTAGTCGTCGGTGTCATCGGGCATGGATCGTCGCTCCTCAGACCTGCAGCAGCTCTTGCTCTTTGTGGGCAAGCAGCTGATCGATCGCCGCCACCTGGTCGTGGGTGATCTTCTCGAGGTCCTTCTCGACGCGCTCGAGCTCGTCGGTCGAGAGATCACCGTCCTTCTGCAACGCCTCGAGATCGTGCCGCCCCGCCCTGCGCAGGTTGCGCACAGCCACCTTCCCCTCCTCGGCCTTGTGCCGGACGACCTTCACCAGCTCCTTCCGCCGCTCTTCGGTCAGCGGTGGAAAGGCCAGTCGGATCACGGTCCCGTCGTTGGTGGGATTGATACCCAGGTCCGAGGACATGATCGCCTTCTCGATCGCCCCGAGCGAGCCCTTGTCGTAGGGCGAGATCACCAGGAGCATGGCGTCGGGGACGCTGAAACCGGCCAGCTGGCGCAGCGGGGTGGGCGTCCCGTAGTAGTCGACCATCAGCGGCTCGAGGAGCGCCGAAGAGGCCCGGCCGGTGCGCACGTTGCTCATCTCGTGGCGGACGTGATCGATGGCTTTGGCCATCTTGTCCCTGGTGTCATCCTTGACCAGGGCGGCGAGGTCCTCGTCCATCAACGGACCAGCGTACCGATCTCTTCACCACTGAGCGCACGAGGGATATTGCCGGGGATCATGAGGTCGAAGACCCGGATCGGCAGGTTGTTGTCCTTGCAGAAGGTGATGGCGGTGAGATCCATCACCCGCAGGTCCCGGTTGATGACCTCCATGAAGGAGATCTCGTGGTAGAGGGTGGCCGTCGGATCGAGCTTGGGATCGGCGCTGTAGACGCCCTCCACCCCCGAATGGGTGCCCTTGCAGAGGAGCTCGGCCCCGATTTCGGCCGCCCGGAGCGCCGCCGGGGTGTCCGTGGTGAAGAACGGGTTCCCCATGCCGGCGGCGAAGACGACGATGCGGCCCTTCTCGAGGTGCCGGATGGCCCGCCGCCGGATGTACGGCTCGGCCACCTCGGCCATGGAGAGCGCACTCAGCACGCGGGTCGGCTGGTCCTGTTGCTCGAGCGCATCTTGCAGCGCCAGCGCGTTGATCACCGTCCCGAGCATCCCCATGGTGTCGGAGGTGGCGCGGTCCATGCCGCCGCTCTCCCCCGTGGTGCCACGCCAGATGTTGCCGCCGCCGACCACCACCGCGAGCTCGAGCCCGCCACCGTCCATGGCACGGGCCATCTCCTTGGCCATGCGCTCGACGGTGGCGGCATCGATGGTCTCGTCGGACGCGGCGGAGGCCAGGGCCTCCCCCGACATCTTGAGCACGATCCGACGCGGTTCTCCCACGGTCCGTGGCGCTCAGGCGCCGATGACGACCTGCGCGAACGACACGATGCGGGCCGAGCCGAGCATGCCCGCGATGGTCTGCTTCTCGTCCCGCACGTAGGCCTGGTCCAGCAGCACGCGCTCCTTGAACCAGCCGGTCATGCGGCCCTCGACGATCTTCTTCATGGCGGCCTCGGGCTTGCCCTCGTTGCGCGAGATCTCGGTCACCGTGGCCTGCTCGGCCGCGACGTCGGCCGCCGGCACCTCGTCGCGGCTGAGGTACGTCGGCTTGGTGAACGCGATGTGGACGGCGATGTCGTGCGCCAGCTCGTCGGTACCGCCTTCGATCACCACGGCCACGCCGTTGACGCCGCGGCCCGCCTGCTGGTGCAGGTAGGTGTCGAGCACCTGGCCGGGCTCGGCGACGAGACGGCGTACCCGCCCGACCGAGATGTTCTCCTTGAGCGTCGCGCGCAGCGCGTCGACGGCGTCGTCGAGCTCGGCCGCGGCCTCTTCGCCCTTGGCGGCCACCAGCGCGGCCAGCTCGTCGGCCAGGGCCACGAACTCGTCGGCCTTGGCCACGAAGTCGGTCTCGCACCGGAGCTCCACCACGGCGGCGGCGTCACCGGAACGAGCCACGGCCACCGCACCCTCGGAGGCCTCGCGGTCGCTCCGCTTGGCCGCGCCCGACAGGCCCTTCATGCGCAGCAACCTGGCCGCTTCTTCGAGGTCTCCCCCGCTCTCCTCGAGCGCGTTCCGGCAGTCGAGCATGCCGGCGCCGGTCATCTGGCGCAGGGTCGCCACGTCCTTGGCGGTGTAGCTGGCCACGATCAGGCCACCTCGGCCGGCTCGGGCGCGGGAGTGGGGGCAGGTGTCGCCGCGGGGGCGGGGGTCGCCGCGGCGGCGGCGGGCGCCTGGGCCCGGCGCGGGCGCGGGGCCGACGACGGGCCACTCTCCTCGGGTGCCGGGGGCGCCAACTTGCGGCGGTGCTCGGCGATGAAGCGCCCCTCGACCACCGCGTCGGCCATGACCCGGCACATGAGCGAGCCCGAACGGATGGCGTCGTCGTTGCCGGGGATCACGTAGTCGATCACGTCGGGATCGCAGTTGGTGTCGACCACCGCCACCACCGGGAGCCCGAGCTTGCGAGCCTCGGTCACCGCGATGTGCTCCTTCTTGGTGTCGATGACGAACACCGCGTTGGGGAGCCGCTCGAGGTCGGCGATGCCGCCGAGGTTGCGGCTCAGCTTCTCGAGCTCACGGGTGTGCTGCAGCGCCTCCCGCTTGGGCATGCCGTCGAAGTCGCCGGCCGCCTGCATGGTCCGCAGCTCCTGCATGCGCTTCACCCGGCCCGAGACGGTGGAGAAGTTGGTCAGCATGCCGCCGAGCCAGCGCTGGTTGACGAAGGGCATGCCGCACGCCTCGGCGTACTCGGCCACAGGACCCTGGGTCTGCTTCTTCGTCCCGACGAACAGGATCGTGCCGCCGTCGGCGACGAGGTCCCGCACGAAGGAGTAGGCGGACTCGACGCCGGTCAGCGTCTTGCGCAGATCGATGAGATAGATCCCGTTGCGCTCACCAAGAATGAAGCGCTTCATCTTCGGGTTCCATCGCCGCGTCTGGTGGCCGAAGTGGACTCCGGCTTCCAGAAGCTGTCGCATGGAAACGACGGCCATAAATATGTTCCTCCAGTCGGTTGCTCCCCTGCCGCAGCGCCGCCCGATGGCGGCGACCGTGGAACGCGCGCAGGTGATGATGGTCGGTGTTGCCGCCCACCCCCTGGTGGGCCGGACCATGCTAGCCGCTCAGCGGGCCTTCAGGTTCTGGGCGAGCTCAGGCCCGGGGATGCGTCTCCCCGTAGACGACGCGCAGCCGCTCCTTGCTGACGTGCGTGTACACCTGCGTGGTCGCCAGGCTGGCGTGGCCGAGGAGCTCCTGGACGACCCGCAGATCGGCACCCCCGTCGAGGAGATGGGTGGCGTAGGTGTGCCGCAGGGCGTGGGGGTGGGTGGGTGAGGCGGAGCGCCGGTCCAGGATGCGGCGGACATCGCGGGGCCCGAGACGTGCGCCGCGGCGGTTCACGAAGGCCGCCTCCGGGGGGCCCTCCATGGCGTCCCGACCGTCCTCGAACCACGCCCGCAGCGCGGCGACGGCGGCGTCGTGCACCGGCACCCGACGCTGCTTGCCCCCCTTGCCGAGCACGGTGACCGTCCGCCCGCGCAGGTCGACGTCGCCGCGGTCGAGGCCGCAGAGCTCCGAGACGCGCAGCCCGGCCGCATAGAGGAGCTCGAGCACGGCCAGGTCGCGGCGGTCCACGGGGGTCCCGGCGTCCACGTCGAGCAGTGCCGTGACCTCCCCGCCCGAGAGCACGCGGGGCAGGCGCCCGCCACCCGACGGGGCGCGCAGCGAGCGGGCCGGGTCGGAGCCGAGGCGACCCTGCCGCACCTGCCAGGAGAAGTAGCAGCGCAGCGCAGCCGCCTTGCGGGCGATGGTGGCCCGGGCCAGCTTCCGCGTCCCGAGGGAGGCCAGGTAGCGCCGCAGGTGCATGCGACCGACGCCCCGGGGGCTCTCGACGTCGCCGCGGGACATCCACTCGGCGAAGGCGGTGACGTCACTGACGTAGGCCTTCCGCGTCGTCGCCGCCCGGCCGCCCAGCCAGGCAGAAAACCCAGGCAGATCCCAGTCGGCCGACACGGAGGCCACCGTACCGCCCCCACGCAGGGGATCCTGGGCACTAACGTCGCCCGAGAACCTTCGGGGGGTCCGCTGGGTTCGCTGAATGGAGGACCGATGGTCTCGAGATTCGATCGTCGTTCGGTGCTGCTGGGCGGCGCGGCGGCAGCGGCGGGCGTGGCGGGGGCGGGCGCGCTGGGCCTTGGGCTCGACGGCATCGCCGGTGCCACGACCAACGGTCCCGGCCGCAACGGGGTCTCCACCAAGACCCCCAAGAAGGGGGGCTCCCTGGTCTTCGGCGTGGACGCGGAGGAATCGGGCTTCGATCCGACCACGGCCCGCTTCGACGAGGTGGGCGTCATGTACGCCCGCACGGTCTTCGACCCGCTGACCGTCATCCTGACCAACGGGGATTGGGCGCCCTACCTGGCCCAGTCGGTCGTGCCCAACGCCTCGTACACCGCGTGGACCGTCACGTTGCGCTCCGGCCTGGTCTTCCACGACGGCACGCCGTGCAACGGGGCCGCGCTGCTCACCAACTTCCAGGCCCAGGCCAAGTCGCTGCTCACCGGCATCATCCTCAGCCCTACGCTGGTCTCCATCGCCCAGACCGGTCCGCTCGCCGTCACCATCACGTTCAAGGCACCCTGGGTGCCGTTCCCCTACTACCTGGCCGGCGGGATCGGTGGACAGATCGCCTACATCGTGGCGCCGTCCATGCTGGCCAACCCCAACGGGACCACGCACCCGGTCGGCACCGGCCCCTTCGTCTTCAAGGAATGGATCCCCAACGACCACTTCACCGCCACCGCCAACCCCAGCTACTGGCGCAAGGGCATGCCCTACCTGTCCCAGATCACCTTCAAGCCGATTCCCGACGAGGAGGCCCGCTCGGAGGCGCTCAAGTCGGGCACCATCGACCTGATGATCACCGACACCCCGCAGATCATCACCCAGTACCGGGGCAACAAGAGTTACTCCTACATCGACGACAGCACCCACGTCGCCGGTGAGCCCGACATGAACTGCGTGCAGCTCAACTGCCTGGCCAAGCCCTTCAACGACGCCAACATCCGCCGGGCGGCGGCCATGGCCATCAACCGGAGCCAGTACGCCAAGGTCATCGACGAGAACGTCCTCCCGGTGAGCAACGGCCTCTTCGTCCCCGGGTCCCCCTATTACTCGCCCACCCCGTACCCCGCCTACAACCCGAGCCAGGCGGCCAAGCTGGTCAAGGCCGCCGCCAAGACCAACGGCGGGCCCATCACCTTCTCCTACGGCTCGACCAACTCACCGGCGGCCATTCGGGCGGCCCAGTACCTGGAGCAGGCGTGGGGGGCGGTAGGCTTCCAGGTCAAGACCAACATCGTGCAGCAGAACGACACCATCAACGACGCGCTGGCCGGCACGTACCAGGCCCTGGGCTGGCGGCAGTTCGGCGCGGTCGATCCCGATCTGAACTACATCTTCTGGAGCACGACCACCGTCAGCTCCGGCTCCCTGTCCATCAACATGGCCCGCAACGCCGACCCGGCGATCGAGACGGCCCTCCTGGCGGGGCGGGCCAGCACCGAGAAGAGCGTCCGCGAGACCGCCTACCAGACGGTGAACAAGCGTCTGGCGCTGGACCTCCCCTACCTGTGGACGGACCGGGCCGTCTGGTCCGTCATCGGCAACCCGACCGTGCAGAACTTCAACAACCCGACCACGCCGCAGGGCCAGAGTGCCTTCGGCATGATCGGGGGTTCCATCTGGCCGACCCAGATCTGGATCAGCTGAGCTGGAGGCTGATGAGCGGGCGCATTCTGGTGGTCGAGGACGATGAGCGCATTCGGTCCTCCATGCGCCTCGCACTGGAGGGCGAAGGCTACGAGGTAAGGGACGCCGCCAGCGGCGAAGAGGGTCTCGACATGTTCGCCGAGGCGCCGCCCGACGTCGCGCTCATCGACCTGATGTTGCCGGGCATGGACGGCTTCGAGTGCTGCCGCGCCCTGCGGCGCAGCAGTGCCGTGCCGATCATCATCGTGACGGCGCGCGCGGACACCCATGACGTCGTCGCCGGGCTGGAGGCGGGAGCCGACGACTACGTCACCAAGCCGTTCGTGGCCAAGGAGCTGGCCGCCCGCATACGCGCCCTGTTGCGCCGCGCCCGGCCGGCGGAGGAGGAGCCCGGCGCGCTCACCTTCGGCGACCTCCAACTGCTGCCCGAGCAGGGGGTCCTGCGCCGCCTCAACGGCGACGAGGTGCACTGCACCCGGACCGAGTTCCGTCTGCTGTGCGAGCTGGCGGCCAGCCCCAACAAGGTGCTCAGCCGCGAACAATTGCTCGACCGCGTCTGGGGTTACGACTACTTCGGGGACGGGCGCCTGGTCGACGTCCACATCCGTCGCTTGCGCACCAAGGTCGAGGTGGATCCTGCGGTGCCCCAGCACATACTCACCGTGAGGGGCATGGGCTACAAGCTGGTGCCCTGAGGTGAAGCTGGGCATCGGCGCCCGCATCACGGCCGTCTTCGGTCTCGGGGCGCTGATCCTCTCCATCCTGATGGGTGGGCTCTCCTACTTCACCGTGCGCCACTTCCTGCTGGCCGGCCGGGAGTCGGCCGCCCAGCACCAGGCCTTCAACAACGCCGTGCTGGTGCGCAACTCCCTGCAGTTGGGGAACACGCAGTACGTCTCGCTGCTCTCCAACATCGACGCCGGCTCCGACGCCCACTCCGTCCTCTACCACCACGCCAAGGCCTACGAGTCGTCGCTGTCGGTCAACGCCTCCATCCCGGCACAGCTGCGCAAGGACGTGCTGGCCGGGACGGCGGCGACCCAGACCTACCGGACCTCCCAGGGGACGGCCGAGATCGTGGTCGGGATCCCGGTCCCTTCCGTGCACGCCTCCTACTTCGAGGTCTTCGATCTCTCCGACCTCGACCACACCCTGCGCGTGCTCGGGCTGACCCTCTTCGGTGCCGGCGTCGTCACGACCATCCTGGGGATCGCCCTCGGCCGCTTCGCCAGTGTGCGCTCGCTGCGACCGCTGGCCGACGTCTCGCGGGCGGCGGGCGCCATCGCCGGTGGCGAGCTCGACACGCGGCTCGACGCGGAGGCCGCCGACCCCGACCTCGAGGTCTTCACCCATTCGTTCAACGCCATGGTCGACCAGCTCCAGGAGCGCATCGAGCGCGAGGCGCGCTTCAATTCCGACGTGAGCCACGAGCTGCGATCTCCCCTGACCACCCTGGCCGCCGCCATGGAGGTGCTCGAGGCCGACCGGGACGCACTGCCACCGCGCTCCCAGCGGGCCCTGCAGCTGCTGAGCGACGACCTGCGGCGCTTTCAGCGCATGGTCGGCGACCTGCTCGAGATGTCGCGGGCAGACACCGGTTCAGTCGACGTCTTCCTCGAGGAGGTGAGCGTCTCCGAGCTGGTGCAGCGCTCGGTCGAGACGGGGTTCGGGCACATGGTGGCCCACGGGCCGGGAGGGCCCCCCGACGTCCAGGTCGACCCCGCCGTGCGCTGGTGGCGGGTGGGCGTCGACAAGCGCCGCTTCGAACGGGTCATGGTGAATCTCATGGAGAACGCCGACAACTACGGGGGCGGCGTGACAACGGTCGCCGTCCGGCCCGCGGACGACATGATGGTCGAGGTGACCGTCGAGGACGACGGGCCGGGCATCGACCCCCGCGAGCGCACGAAGGTGTTCGAACGCTTCTACCGGGGCTCGGCGTCGGGGCGGCGGGGCACGGGAACCGGCACCGGTCTGGGTCTGGCCCTCGTCGCCGAGCACATGCGGGTCATGCGCGGCGACGTCCGGGTGGAGTCCTCCGACGCGGGCGGTGCCCGCTTCGTGCTCAGCCTGCCGGTGATGGCGAACGGGGACGAGCCGGGAGCCGACGAGTGAGGCGTCGCGTCGCCGCCCTGGCACTCGGCGTCACGGCGTTCGTCGCCGCCGGCTGCGCCATACCCACGCAGGGCGCGCCCAGCACGATGGCGGCCTCGAAAGTGCCCTTCAACCTACTCGACCCCCACCTGCCGACGACCACGACCACGCTGCCGAAGCCGACGTCGCTCGTGCCGGTCAAGGTCTTCTACCTCAACTCGAGCAACCAGTTGACGGCGGCGTCACGGGTCGTGGCGGCGCCGGCGCCCTTGACCGCCATCATCACCTCCATGTTGGCCGGCCCCACCAAGGCCGAGACCGCGCAGGGGATCTCCACTGCCATCCCGAGCAACGTGACGGTCCTGTCGGCCACGACGCAGGCGGGCATCGTGACCGTGAACATGAACGCGGCCTTCGGCGACATCATCGGCAACAGCATCGAGCTGGCGGTGGCCCAGATCGTCGCCACCATCGCCACGGAGAACGGGTTGAACACGGGTGTCATCTTCGAAATCGAGGGCCAACGCACAAGCGTCCCGATCGCCAACGGCTCGCAGGTGACCGAGCCCGTCTACCTCATTGAGTTCCTCAGCGTGGCGCCCTGAGCGGGTCGCGGGCGGGGCCCGATCGGCTCAGCCGGCGTGCTCGACGTCGCGGCGCCACGGCACGCGCGGTGCGCCCGACCACAGGTGTTCGAGGTCGTAGTAGTCGCGCGTCTCCTGCAAGAAGACATGGGCGATGAAGTCGCCATAGTCCATCAGCACCCAGGTGGCGTCCTGCAGTCCCTCCACCCGGATGGGCGTGATGCCGTGCGACTCCTTCACGCCGCGCTCGATCTCCTCGACCAGCGTCCGCACGTGGCGCGTGTTCTGCGCGCTGGTGATGACGAACGCGTCGACCACGCCGAAGAGCTCGGCCATCCCGAGCACCACCGTGTCCCGCCCGAGCTTGGCCTCGGCCGACTCGGCGGCGGTCGCCACCGGCGGCGGGAGCTGGACGTGCACGTCGACGCCTGGCGTCAATGGAGCAACTCCAGGACCCCCACGGTGAACCCGAAGGCGATGACGAGGATGGAGCCCGCGGCGATCGCCCAACGCTGGCGGGAACGGCGCGCCACCTTCTGCTCGGCCCGGCGGTCCGCCCGGCGCTGCACCCGGGCGGGAAGCGCCCCCGTACGGGGACTCTCCGACAGTTCCGTCCACCCGGCCGGCATGGCGCTCATTCAGGGCACAGCGTACAGAGCGCGGCGGCGAATGCAACGGATGACCGCAGCGGGGACCATCCCCCCGACCGGCCGGCCCGCCGCCAGGAGCGCACGGACCTCCGAGCTCGAGACGGGGACCTGCGGCCCGTCGACCCATTCAGCCCGCCAACCAGGGGGAACCGCCGGGGCGGAGCCGGTCGGCCGGGACACGATGGCCAGCGTGACCAGGCGCTGCAGATCCTCCTGGCGATGCCAGGATCCGAGCTCGGGGACCAGGTCGGCGCCCACCACCAGGAACAGCTCGACGGGATGGCGGCCGGCTCGGGCCAGGATCTCCTCCGCCGTGTCCACCGAGTAGCTGGGGCCGCCCCGCTCGATCTCGAGCCGGCTCGCCTCGGCGCCCGGGATCTCCTCGGCGAGGGCCTCGGTCAGGGCGTAGCGATCCTCCGCCGGCGAGACGGCGCGCTGCCCCGACTTCTGCCAGGGATCGTTGGCGACGACGAGGAGCAGCCGGTCGAGTCCGAGCCGCTCGGTGACAGCGCGCGCCGCGGCGACGTGCCCCGCGTGCGGCGGGTCGAAGGTGCCGCCGAAGATCCCGATGCGGGTCGGGGGCTCAGGTGCCGGCAAGTTCGGCGATCACCGGCGCCAGCGCGTCCATCTCCGCCTCGTGCACGACGATGTAACTGAAGCCCAGCTCCTCGCGGCGTTTGCGCAGCACTTCGGTGATCTCCTCGACGGTGCCGATGAGCGCCAACGGCGCCGAGCGCAGCTGGTCCGGCGTCAACCCGAACAGCGACGCGAGCGACTCGATGACCTCGCCGGCGTTCGGGACCACCTGCACCGCGACCGTCCAACACTGGAACTCGAGGTCGCCGGCGCGGTCCGCCGCCGCCTCCCGGGCCCACCGCACCCGGTCGGTGTACTTCTCGACCACGGACTCGGCGGCGACCTCCGGTCCGACGTACCCCGCGGTCAGGCTCGGCACGATGCTCACGATGTCGGCGTACCGCCCGGCCAGAGTGAGGACGCGGCGGCCACCACCGCCGATCACGAGCGGCGGCCCGCCCGGCGTCGTCGGCGCCGGGGTTCCGGCCGCCCCAGAGACGCGGTAGTGCTCACCGGTGAAGGTGGCGCTGCCGTCGCGCCACATCGCCCGCATGATGGCGAGGCTCTCGGCCAGGCGGGCCACGCGCACCGACGGCGTGTCCATCGGGATACCCGACTGCTGGTAGTCCGTCTTCATCCAGCCGGCGCCGAGGCCGAACTCGAAGCGACCGCCGCTGACGATGTCGAGGGTCGCCGCCTCCTTGGCGAGGACGACCGGGTGGCGGAAGTCGTTGTCGAGGACCAGGGTGCCGACCCGCAACGTCGTCGTCGCCTCGGCCGCCACCGTCGCCGCGATCATGGGGGCCCACTGGTCGTCGAGGTGGTCGGGGACATAGAGGGTCGAGTAGCCCAGGTCCTCGGCCTTCTGCGCCAGTTGGCGCCACGCAGCGGGGGAGGCTGCGTGGGACGCCTGGAGGGCGAAACGGAAAGCGGCCATGGGGGGCGATCCTACGGCGTTAACCTGTAGCGGTGACGAGCCCCGCCGTGTCCTCCTCGTGGAGCCCCGCGTCCTGGCGCAAGTTCCCCGCCGCACAGCAGCCGGAGTGGCCCGACGCGGACGCGCTCAAGAAGGCGGAGGCCCGGCTGGCGACGGTGCCGCCACTCGTCTTCGCCGGCGAGGCGCGCTACCTGACCGAGCAATTGGCCCAGGTGGCCCACGGCGACGCCTTCCTCCTGCAGGCGGGAGACTGCGCCGAGTCCTTCGCCGAATTCGAGCGCGGACTCCATCCGGGACAAGCTCAAGATCATCCTGCAGATGGCGGTGGCGCTCACCTACGCGGCCGGCGTGCCGGTGGTGAAGGTCGGGCGCATCGCCGGCCAGTTCGCCAAGCCGCGCACGGCCGGCACCGAACGCATCGGCGACGTGGAACTGCCGTCCTTCCGCGGTCACATGGTCAACGACGAGGCCTTCGAGGCCGAGGCGCGCCGGCCCGACCCTGAGCGCCTGGTGGCGGCGTACCAGCAGTCGGCGTCGACGCTCAACTTGCTGCGGGCGTTCACCAAGGGTGGGTTCGCCGATCTGTCACAGGTGCACCTGTGGAACCAGCAGTTCGTCTCGTCGTCGAGCGAGGGCCAGCGCTACGAGCGCATCGCCTCGGAGATCGACCGCGCCCTGCGCTTCATGGCGGCGTGCGGCATCGACCTCGGTGCCGAGAAGGGGCTGCACCAGGTCGACTTCTTCACGAGCCACGAAGCCTTGATCCTGCCCTACGAGGAATGCCTCACCCGCGTGGACTCCCTCACCGGCGACTGGTACGACTGCTCCGCCCACATGGTCTGGGTCGGTGACCGCACCCGTCAGCTCGACGGCGCGCACCTCGAGTTCCTGGCGGGCGTCAACAACCCCGTCGGCGCCAAGGTGGGGCCCGACTGCACGCCCGACGAAGTGGTGGCGCTGTGCGAGCGCCTGAACCCCGACCGCCTCCCGGGGCGCCTCACGCTCATCACCCGCCTGGGGTCCGGCCGGATCACCGAGCTGCTCCCCGCGATGGTGCGGGCGGTCGAGGCCGAGGGCCACGCCGTGGTGTGGGCCTGCGACCCCATGCACGGGAACACGTTCACCAGCGACGGCGGCCGCAAGACCAGGCGCTTCGACGACATCCTCTCGGAGCTGCGCTCGTTCTTCGACGTCCACCGTGACGAGGGGACCTGGCCCGGCGGGCTCCATGTGGAGCTGACCGGGGACGACGTCACCGAGTGCCTCGGTGGAGCCGAGGAGATCTTCGAGGTGGACCTCGATGCCCGCTACACGACGACGTGCGACCCCAGGCTGAACGCCCGCCAGTCGCTCGACTTGGCCTTCCGCGTGGCGGAATTCCTCAGAACTTGATCCGCCGCCTGGTTCTCGCCGTGCTGGTGACGGCGCTGCCGCTGCTGACGCTCGTCGCCGTCGCGGTCACGACGCCGGCGCGGCCGGCGGCGGCGGCGGCCCCGACCTCGACGCCGGCCTACTGGCTGGTGGCGTCCGACGGGGGCATCTTCAGTTTCGGCGGCGCGCCGTTCTACGGGTCGACGGGCGGCATGGTGCTCAACAAGCCGGTGGTGGGGATGGCCGCCACGTCGGACGGCGGCGGGTACTACCTGGTGGCCTCCGACGGGGGTGTCTTCAGCTACGGCGACGCCCAGTTCTACGGGAGCACCGGCAGCATCGCGCTCAACCAGCCGGTCGTCGGGATGGCGGTGGTGCCGGGCGGGGGCGGGTACTGGCTGGTGGCCGCCGACGGGGGAATCTTCAGCTACGGGTCGGCGAAGTTCTACGGCAGCACCGGCGGCATGCGGCTGAACAAGCCGGTGGTGGGGATGGCCGTCACGCCGAGCGGCAACGGCTACTGGCTCGTGGCCTCCGACGGGGGGATCTTCAGCTACGGCGACGCCAGCTTCTTCGGGAGCACGGGCGGCATGGTCCTCAACAAGCCCGTCGTCGGGATGATCACCGGTCCGGCCGGCGCCGGCTACTTCCTGGTCGCCTCGGACGGCGGCATCTTCAGCTTCGGCACGGCACCCTTCTTCGGCTCGCTCGGGGGACTGACGCTCCGGCACCCGATTGTGGCGGCGGCGGCCACGCCGACGGGCAACGGCTACTGGTTCACCGACACCGCGGGACTGGTCTCTAATTTCGGCTCCGCCGACTACTACGGCTCCGCGCCCTCACCCCTGTTCCGGCCGATCGTGGGCATGGCGGAGGCGCCCGGGAGCACCGGCGCCTTCATCGGCGGGACGTACCCGTCGGGGTCCTACGGCTACGACATCAGCACGTACCAGTGCTCGAGTTTTCCGGGAGGGGACCACCAGATCGGCATCGTGCAGGTTGACGGGAGCTCGATGGGGAACACCAACACGTGCCTGCCGGCGGAGTTGGCCTGGGCCGGAAGCGGGCTCAACCTGTACACCTACCTGACCTACTTCACCTCGACCACGAACGAACCCGGGTGCAACGGCGACGTCTCCTGCAATGCCGGCTACCAGGCCGGGATCTTCGCCTACAACGACGCCTTCAAGGCAGGAGCCGGCTCCCCGGCCACCCCCTGGTGGCTCGACGTCGAGACCGCTGACGCCAACTGGTCCGGCGACCTGGCCGAGAACGCCCAATTCGTCCAGGGCGCCCTCAACGCACTGCACGAGACCGAGGGGATTCCCGACGTCGGCATCTACGCCAGCCCCGGCGTCTGGAACAACATCGTCGGCAGCTACCAGCCCGACGTGCCCTATTGGATGGCCGACTACCTCCCCTCACCGAGTGGACCGGGCAGCTGCGCCGACATCGGCCGGTGGCAGTCGATGGGCGCGCAGCTCCCCAGCGGGCCGCTCGAGATCGTCCAGTACGACAGCACGGAGTACGACGACGACTACGCCTGCTAGCGCGAAGCAGGAAGCCGTCGGTTCCGCGCCCATGGGCGTGCGCTTCGAGTGGCGGGCACCCTTCGCCAACGCGGACGTCAACGCCCTCCACGCAGACGGGTTCGCGCATCGCGTTCTCGACATCGACTGGCGCCGTCAGGTCGAGCGTCACAGTCTGGGCTGGGTCTGCGCGTTCGACGCCGAGCTTCTGGTCGGCTTCGTCAACGTGGCCTGGGACGGCGGGGTGCACGCCTTCGTCGTCGACACGCTCGTCGAGCGCACCCGCCGGCACACTGGGATCGGGGGCCGGCTGCTGGAGGTGGCCGAGCGGGAGAGCCGCACGGCCGGCTGCGGGTGGCTCCACGTCGACTTCGAGGAGGAGCAGCGCGACTTCTATCTCGGCGCTGGTGGCTTCACGCCAACCCCGGCCGGCGTCATCGCGCTGCGCTGACCGTCTTCCGGATCGCCCGCAAGGACGATCAGGACCGCGTCGCGAGCAGGGCGCGCAACCGCTCGGCATTCTCGTCCAACGGATCACCGGCCTCCAGGACGAGATCGAGTCCGTCGGGGGGCACCCACGACGACCGGGCACGCGCCACGTGGTCCCAGTCCAGCTCGTACCAGTTCGGGATCTGTCGCCGCCGGCCCTCGACCCGTGAACGGTGCAGCCCGGCGTCGCGGCACGACGTCATGACGACGAGGCTCCCGACGCCTTCCTCGTTCGCCACCTGACGGGTCCCCTCCACCTCGGCGGCGCGGGCCACGCCGTCGAGCACGACCGAGGAGCCCAGCCGGAGTTGGGAACGCGCCAGGGCCCAGAGCAACGACCATCCGACGCCACGGTGTCCCCGCGGTCCCATGGTGTCGAGCGCGTCCTGCACCTCGGCGTGGGGCCGCAGACCGCTCATCGCCCAGTCGTGCCCGAGCACGGGAGCGCGCAGGGCGCGGCCCGCCACCTCGGCCATGGTCGACTTCCCTGATCCCGGCGGACCGGTGATCAGGACGAGGAGCGGGACCTCCGTCACCCGGCCGGCAGCTTCTCCCACACCGACACGTTCGAGGTGCTGTCGCTGGTGAACGGCTCGCGGTTCCAGCCGCTCCACCGCTCGCGCAGGCGCATGCCGGCGATGCGGGCCATCAGATCGAGCTCGGCCGGCCAGACGTAGCGGTAGGGCATGGCGAACGTGCCGGCCCGGCCTTCACCGACCCAGTAATGGTGCGAGACACCGCGCTGCTGGGCCACGTCAAGGGTGTCGAACCCCAGTCGGTCCGGGGTGACCTGGAAGGCCAGTGCCGTCTCCCCCGGCGGCAGTCGGCGGAGTGGAGGCACCCCCACCTCAATGACGAAACACCCGCCCGATTCGAGGTGGCGCCCCACGTTGGTGAAGCACGCCACCTGGTCGTCCTGGCTCGTCAGGTTCCCGATCGTGTTGTAGACGAGATAGGCCAGCCGGAAGGTCCCCTCCACCACGGTCGTGGCGAAGTCACCGATCGTCACCCCGATCGCCGCCGCACCGGGCTTCGCCTTCAGCTGCGCCACCATGTCGGGCGACAGGTCGATTCCGCACACCGGCACGCCGCGCGCGGACAGCGGCAGCGCAAGGCGGCCGGTGCCGATGCCCAGCTCCAGGGCCGCGCCGTCGCCGGCGAGCGCCGCCAGGAAGTCGACCGTCGCACCGACGACCGCCGGATCGAACATGGACGACGAGTCCTCGTCGTAGTTCTGGGCGATCGGCCCATCGAAGTAGTTCTTCCGCACGGGGACACTGTGCCAGGCCGTCACCGACGGTGCGTGAGAACCCGGATCAGGTCGTCGCGCCGGCCGCAGCGGCGCGGACCCGGTCCAGCACCTGGGCGACGTCCACCGGAACGTTCGTGTCGACTTCAATGACCGGCCAGCCGCCGCCCACCGGCTCCGTCACCTCGTCGTGCCAGATCTCCGCGTCCGTGCGCACGGTGTCGAAGTGACCCTCGTGCCGGCGGGTGGCACGATCCCGGTAGCGCCGTAACGCCACCTCCCGGCGGCAGCGGCAGAACACCTCGACGATTGGACCCGGGAGGATGCCTATCGGCCCCGCCGCCACGCTCCGGTGGAAGTTGGCCTCCATCACCGCACCAGCAGGGAACTCAGCCGCCAGCGCCAACAGGACGTCCATGGCAGCTCGACCGGTGCGGCGCGACGCGTCGACGTCGACCGCCGGCCACGACACGAGGAGCGCCTCTTTGATCGTGTCCTTGGCCAGCAGGGGCAGCGCCAACGCATCCGCCACCGCTGACGCCAGAGTCGACTTGCCGCTCCCCGGCGGCCCCGACACGACGACGAACAGGCGGTCTCCCATCCTCAACGGGACCATACGGCCCCGCGGCCTAGTCAGTCTTGACGACCAGCACGGCGCAGTTCGCACCGTGCGCCACCGAGTTCGGCACGCTGCCGAGATAGCGGCGGGCGCCGCGCATGCCCTTGCTCCCCACCACGATCAGGTCCGCCCCCACCTCGGCCGCCGTGGAGAGGATCACCTCATCCGCGGGGCCCTGGGCCTCGTGCGCCTCAGCGGTGATGCCATCCCCGAACATCTCAATGGAGTCCAGGCCGACCGCCCGGGCACCTTCCTCGGCCAGGGCATGCCCCGCACCGCTGTCGACCAGGTCGACGCCGGCCGCGGCGCCCATGCCCGGTCGGGGTGTGCGAAAGGCCGTGACGATGTGCAGCTCCGAGCCCCACGAGCGGGCCAGTTCCGCCGCTGTCTGCACGGCCTTCTCGGCGGTGGGAGAGCCGTCTGTGCCGACCACCAGTGTCTTGTACATCGTGTCGTCCCCTTGTCGCCCGAAGAGTCAGCGTACCCGGGGTCGCCGGGGCCCGCCCCGTCAGCCGGCCAGCGCGCCGTAGGCCGCGTCCCAGAAGTCCATCATGTGCGCCGGCGGCTCGGGCGAGGTCATGGCCCGTGTCGACAGCACAATCCCCGTCAGCCCGTAGTCGGGGTCCGTGGTCCACACCGTACCCGTACCGCCGTTCCAGCCGTAGCCCGACGGCTGGGGTGGTGCGCCGCGCGACGGGCCCGGAGCGGCCATGCCGTACCCCCAGCCAGCGTGTGCGCCGAGGAAGAGCGGGGCCGAGGCGCGCTGGGCCTCCGTCAGATGGTCACGGGTCATCGCTCCGAGCGCGGCCGGCGACAGCAGCTGCTGCCCGTCATGGCGCGCCTTGGCCACCAGCATGGAGACGAACGCCCAGAAGTCGTCGAGGGTCGAGACGAGCATCCGCGCCGCGTTGGCCATGGCCGGCGGCTCGTTCCACCAGCCGTCCGAGGGCGGGTCCAGCACGCGGAGCCGGGCTCCGGTCTCGTCAGGCATGTAGGCCGTGGTGAACCGGCCCTGTTTCTCCACCGGCACGCTGAACGAGGTGTCGGCCATGCCCAGCGGCTCGAAGAGACGCTCGCGCAGGAAGGTCTCGAGCGGCTGCCCGCTCGCCCGCTCCAGCAGGATCCCCAGTACCTGTGCGCCCGTGTTGTAGCGCCACTCCGCACCCGGTTGGTGCAGCAGGGGCAGGGTGGCGAAGCGGGCGATCCACTCGTCGGGCCCGAACGGTGGCGGCGGCCACGGGGGCCCGAGGGTCATCAACCCGAGCTCGGCCTCCGCCGCCTGAATCGGATACGTGCCGGGCGGGGCCATGATGGCGCCGAAGCCGAGACGGAAGGTCAGCAGGTCCTTGACCGTGATGGCCCGCGCCGCCGGGACGGTGTCGTCGAGCGAGCTCTCCAGGCTGCGCAGGACGCGCCGCCCGGCCAGCTCGGGCAGCAGCGCGTCCACCGGATCGGTGACGGCCAGCACACCCTCGTCCACCAGGAGCATGGCGCCAGCCGCGGCGATCGGCTTGGACAGCGAGGCGATGCGGAAGATGGCGTCGCGGCGCAGCGGCGCCGGATCGTCCAACGCCGCATGCCCGAGGACCTCCGTGTGCACCTCGTCGCCCCGGGCGACCAGGGCCACCAGCGCCGGCACCCGGCCGCTCTCGGTGTGGGTGGCGAGGCGGTCGTGCAGCCGCCGCAGGCCGGCGGCGTCGAAACCTGCGCTCACGCCCGCCGCGGCCGAAGGAGGGTCATGCGCCGGGACGCTAGCGGTAGCGTGCCTCCATGGCGGCTTTCGAAGACGTCGAGCGGTTCGTCTCTGCGTTGCCCGAGGTCACCGAGGGGGTGCGGCACGGCAGCCGGACCTGGTTCGTCGGCGGCAAGGCGTTCGCCTGGGAACGCCCGTTCTCCAAGGCCGACGTCAAGCGCTTCGGCGACACGGCGCCTCCGCCCGGCCCGATCCTCGCCCTGCGCACGGCCGACCTCGCCGACAAGGAGGCCGTGCTGGCCACCGGCACCAAGGGGTTCTTCACCATCCCGCACTTCGACGGCTACGCGGCCGTTCTCGTGCAGTTACGGACGGTCACCAAAAAGCCGCTGCGTGAGGCGATCGAGGACGCCTGGCTGGCCTGCGCTCCGGAGCCCCTGGCCCGTACCTTCCTCGGCGACGCCTGACCCCGATCCTCCCTCACGCCTCCGGGGCACCCCGCACGAGTCGTTGAAGCGCAGGAGGATGAAGCGGTCCTCCGAGGGCACCCACTCCCACTCCGTCATGGACGCGTGGATGATGCGGACCCACCCTCGCCGGTAGATCTCCGGGGAGACCCCGAGGAAGGCGATCATGGTCGCTTCGATCACCCCGGCGTGGACGACCGCCGCCACCAGCTCCCCCGGGTGCTGGCGCACCACCTCGTGCACGGCGCCCGAGGCCCGCACCACGAACTCCGACCAGCTCTCGCCCCCCGCCGCGATGGGCACGGTCGGATCGTTGTCCCAGTCGGGCACGCCGAACTTCTCGACCACGTCGGTCCACTCCATGCCGTCGGCCTCGCCCGGATGCAGCTCGCAGAGGTCGCAGCGCTGGCGCACCGGGCCCAGCGTCGTGGGCCCGGGTCCCACGACGGGCCGGAGCCGCTCCGCCGTCTCGACGGCCCGGGGCAGCACCGACGAGTACAGCGCCGTCGCCCGGCGCAGCTCTCCGCTCTCGTAGAGGCGGTCCGCCAGCGCGGCCACCTGCTGGCGCCCCAGGTCGGTCAGACCGGTGCAACCCGCGCGCCCCCGACGATGCGGTTGCGGTTGCACTCTGCCTCGCCGTGGCGCACCAGCACGATCCGCCCTACGCCCTCTTCCGGGGGGAAGATCCGCAGCACCCCCTCGTGGGCGCGCACGTCGCCCGCGCCGACGACCTCGTCGACCCCGCTCACGCCAGGTTGCCGACGAACTGCTCCAGCTGGCGCAGCGTGCGGCACTCCACCACCTCGTCGCAGTGGGCGGCGTACTCCCCCACGATGGAATCGCCCGACCCCCAGTAGTCGCGCGGTTCGGGGTTGAGCCAGTAGACGCGGCGCGCCCGGGCCTGCAGGTCCTCGAGCACCCACGACTGCGCCGCGTGGTAGTTGTTGCGGGCGTCGCCCAGCACCATGACGCTCGAGCGCGAGGTCACCTGGTCGCCCCAACGGCGATGGAACTCGGTGAACGCATGCCCGTAGTCGGAGTGCCCGTCCACCCAGATGACGTCCGCCTCCAGGTTGATGCGGGCCACCGCTTCGGCCGGGTCGACCACGCCCTCGAAGAACCGGGTCACCTCGTCGATCCCGTCCACGAAGACGAAGCTGCGCACCTTGGAGAACTGCGACGAAATGGCGTACACCAGGTGCAGGGTGAAGCGGGCGAAGCTCGCCACCGACCCCGAGATGTCCGCGATCACGAAGATCTCGGGTTTGGCCGGCCGCGGGTGCCGGAAGCGCGGCTCAATGGGCACGCCGCCCGTGGAGAGCGAGCGCCGCATGGTGGCACGGAAGTCGAGCGGGCCCTTGCGCCCGTGGCGGCGCTTGCGGGCCAGGCGGACCGCCAGCTTGCGCGACAGCGGCTGGAGCACCCGGTGCAGCATGGCCAGCTCCTCGCGGGTGGCGTGCATGACGTCGATGTCCTCGGGCAGCGGCTTGCGCACCGAGCGGGCCAGCGCCTCGGCGCCGCGGTCCTCCACCAGGCGCCGGCGGATCTCCGTCTCGACGGAGCGGCGGAACTTCTCAATGCGCGCCTTGAACTCGTCGGCGGCCAGGCGCTCCTCCAGATCGGTCAGCGAGCCGCCCGCCGCACCCGCCTGGGCCTGGCTCATCAGGCGCCCCAGGACGGCGTCGAGGTCGAGGTTCCGCAGCGTGCGGTACAGGTAGTACGTGCCGCCGACCGGGCGCCCGGGCTCCATGCCGGCGTAGCGGTCCACCGCGTTGCGGGCCACCATGTTCATCAGGCCGGCGTCGGCCGAGAGCAGCGACTTGAAGAGCATCTCGGCCAGCTCCTCGGGGGTCATGCCCTCGCCGCCCCCGCCGCCCTGCCACGAGCGCCGCTGCCCCTGCGGGCCACCCTGCCCGGACTGTTCGCCGTCCAGCTCGTCGCCCTCCTCGCCCCCGTCCTCACCCGCGGCACCCCCGGCAGCGCCGGTCCGCACGGCGAAGAACACCTCGAAGGCCGTCTCGAAGGCCCGCCAGTGCGAGGACGACTTCACCAGCGTGGCGGCGAGTGCGTACTTCAGCGCCTCGCGGTCCTCGAGCGGGATGTGCTTGACCGCCTCGGCGGCGTCGAGGTGCTCGGTCAGCGAGACGGGGAGCCCGGACCGGCGCAGCTCGGTGACGAACCCGGACAGGAGATCGAGCACGGCCTCAGCCCGGCGCGGCCGACAGCAGCTCCTTGGAGGCCCGCTCGATGTCGGCTTGATACTTCAAGAGGATGTGCAGGGTGTCCTTGGCCCCGGCGGCGTCGATCGTCTCCACGCCCAGCAGCACGAGCGTGCGGGCCCAGTCGATCGTCTCGGAGACCGACGGCGCCTTGCGCAGCTCGAGGGTGCGCAGCGAGCGCACGATCCGCGCCACCTGGTCGGCGAGCTCCTCGCTGATGCCCGGCACCTTGGTCCGCACGATCTCGCGCTCGCGCTCGAGATCCGGGTAGTCGATGTGCAGGTAGAGGCACCGGCGCTTGAGCGCCTCGGAGAGCTCACGGGTGTTGTTGGACGTGAGGAACACCATGGGCAGCTGCGACGCCCGCACCGTCCCGAGCTCGGGGATCGACACCTGGTACTCCGAGAGGATCTCGAGCAGCAGCGCCTCGGTCTCGAGCTCCACGCGGTCGACCTCGTCCACGAGGAGCACGACGGGCTCGGTCGCCCGGATCGCCTCGAGCAGGGGCCGCGTCAGCAGGAAGTCCTCGGAGAAGATGTCCTCCTCCAGCTCGGACCAGCTCGGGCCTTCCTCCTCGGCCTTGCCGTGCTCCCCCGCCTGAATCCGCAGCAGTTGCTTGCGGTAGTTCCACTCGTAGAGCGCCTTGGACTCGTCGAGCCCCTCGTAGCACTGCAGACGGATGAGCCGGGCCCCGGTCAGGTCGGCCACCGACTTGGCCAGCTGCGTCTTGCCGGTCCCCGCCGGCCCCTCGACCAGCACCGGCTTGGCCAGCCGGTCGGCCAGGTACACGACGCCACTGATCGATTCGTCCGCCAGGTAGCCGACCTGGGCGAGGCCGCCCCGCACCGCGTCCAGGGACTCGAACCGGGGGGGACCGCTCTCCGGCAGACCCAGAGCTGCGCTTCCCTGGCTCACCGGCGTACCTGCCCGTCACCACGCACGATCCACTTCAACGTCGTCAGCTCCTTCACTCCCATCGGTCCACGGGCATGCAACTTCTGGGTGGAGATCCCCACCTCGGCCCCGAGCCCCAGCTCCTCACCGTCGACAAAGCGTGTGGACGCGTTCACCAGTACGGCCGCCCCGTCCACCTCGGCCACGAAACGGTCCGCCACGGCCACGTCGGAGGTCACGATCGCCTCGGAGTGGCCCGAGCTGTACCGCGCGATGTGCTCGATCGCCTCCCCCACGTCGTCGACCATGCCGATCGCCACCACCGGTCCCAGGAACTCGGTGGAGAAGTCGCTCTCCAGGGCCGGCACGGCGTCGGGCACATGGACCCGCACGCGCTCGTCGGCCCTGATCTCCACCCCCGCCGTGGCCAGCGAGGCCCCCAGCCGGGGCAGGAAGTCCGCCGCCACCCTCTCGTGCACCAGAATCGTCTCCACCGCGTTGCAGACCCCGAAGCGGTGCGTCTTGGCGTTGACCGCCAGCTCGTGCGCCATGGCCAGGTCGGCCGCGCCGTCGATGTAGATGTGGCAGTTCCCGTCCCCGTCGAGGACATAGGGCACGGTGGCGTGCTCGATGAGCGACGCGATGAGCGCCGGGCCGCCGCGCGGGATCAGGCAGTCGATGAAGCCGCGCAAGCGCATGAACGCGGTCGCCGTCTCGTGCGACGTGTCCTCCACCAGGGCGACGGCGTCCTCGGGCAGCCCGGCCTTCACCGCGGCCCGGCGCAGCACCGCCACGATGGCGCGGTTGGAGTCGATGGCCGAGGAGGAGCCGCGCAGGAACGCGGCGTTCCCGGCCTTGAGACAGAGCCCGGCGGCGTCGCTGGTGACGTTGGGCCGGTTCTCGTAGATCACCCCGACCACGCCGAGCGGGACCCGCACCCGCGACACCCGCAGGCCGTTGGGCCGCACCCACCCCTCGGTGACCTCGCCCACCGGGTCGGGCAGGCGCGCCACCGTGCGCAGGCCACCCGCCATGGCCTGCACGCGCGCTTCGGTCAGGCGCAGCCGGTCGCGGGCCGCCTCCACCATGCCGGCGGCTTCGGCCCGTTCGAGATCCGCCTGGTTGGCCTCCTCGAGCGACGCCCAGTCCTCCTGGAGGAAGTCGGCGGCCAGCCCCAACGCGTCGTCCCGCACCGAGCTCGGAGCCCTCGCCACCACCCGGGCGGCCGACCGGACGCGGCCCGCGAGCTGCTCCAACGCCGGCGAGATCATCGGGTCAGGTTACAAGCACCAGGTCATCGCGATGGACGACGACCTGGCTGCGCCGCCCCAGCCACTCGGTGGCCTGCTCCGCGTGCACCCGGACCAGGCCCTTGGCGAAGACCACGCCGTCGGGCCCGGAGATCTCGACCGCGTCGCCGGATCGGAAGGCGCCCGTCGCCCCCGTGACCCCGGCCGCCAGCAGCGAGCGACCGCGGCCGGTCAGCGCCGACCGTGCGCCGTCGTCGACGGTGAGGTTGCCGCTCGATCCCAGCGCGAAGGCGATCCACAGCTTGCGGGCCGAGAGCCGGCTCTTCCGGGCCCGGAACACCGTCCCCACGCCCGCCTCGTCGCCCAGGGCCGCAGCCAGTACGCCCGGGCGGGCGGCATCCGCGATCACCGTCTGCACGCCCGACCACGTGGCGATCTTCGCCGCGGCCAGCTTGGAGGCCATGCCCCCGCTGCCGACGGCCGTCCCGGGCCCGCCGGCCAGGCGCTCGAGCTGCTGGTCGATCTCCACCACCTCTTCGATGAGCGACGCCTCGGTGTCGCGCCGCGGGTCGGCCGTGAGCAGGCCCGGCGCGTCCGTCAGCAGGATCAGGAGTTGCGCGCCGACCAGGTGCGCCACCAGGGCGGCCAGCCGGTCGTTGTCCCCGAAGCGGATCTCTTCGTCCGCCACGGCGTCGTTCTCGTTGACCACCGGGACCACGCCCAGATCGGCCAGGTGGCGCAACGTCCCCCGCGCGTGGAGGTACTGGGTGCGGTGGACGAAGTCGAGCGGCGCCAGCAACACCTGGCCGGCCAGCAGACCGTGCGGATCGAAGCCGTCCTGCCACATCCGCATGAGGCGGTGCTGGCCCACGGCCGAGACGGCCTGGAGCACGGCGGGGTCCGAGGGCCGCTGCCGGCCACCGTCGAGCGCGTCCCATCCGGCGGCGATGGCGCCGGAGGTGACGACGACCACGGTGTGCCCGGCGGCGCGCGCCGACGCCAGCTCCCCGCACAGCCGGCACACGGTCTCGACCGTCACCGAGGACGAGCCCACCTTGACGACGGCGATCACTGCTCCTCCCCCCACGTGAACGTCATGGTGCCGACCGTGACCTCGTCCCCGTCGCGGGCGCCCGCCCGGGCCAGGGCGCGGTCGACGCCGAGCCGCCGCAGCCGCCGCACCACCTCGGCCTGCGCCCCTTCGTCGTTGAGGTCGGACAGCGCCACCGCCCGCTCCGCGGCGCGCCCGTGGACCACCCAGGCGCCCGCCCCCGCCCGCTGCACGCCGACGCCCTCGGGGACGGGCCGGTGCACGACGATCTCGCTCGAGGAGGCCACGGCCACCTCCGCCCGCACCTCCCGCACCAGCGGTCCCAGCCGTTCCACCAGTGCGCCCACGCCGGCGCCGGACGCCGCCGAGAGCACCATGTCGCACACGCCCTCCTCGTCGGCGCCCATGTCGCCCTTGCTCCCCACCACGATCCGGGGGCGATCGAGGAGCTCGGGCCGGTACGAGCGGAGCTCGGAGAGGAGGACGCGCCGTTGCTCCGAGGGCGGCACGCCGCCGGCATCGGGCGCCCCGAGGTCGAGGAGCACCACCAGGACCCGGGCCCGCTCGATGTGGCGCAGGAACTGGTGCCCGAGGCCCTTGCCCTCCGCCGCTCCCTCCACCAGGCCGGGGATGTCGGCCATGACGAACTCGGTGCCGTCGCGCACGCCGCCCACCCGGACGACGCCGAGATGCGGCTCCAGCGTGGTGAAGGGGTAGTCGGCGATCTTGGGTTTGGCCGCCGACACCGTCGAGATCAGCGTCGACTTGCCGGCGTTGGGGAAGCCGACCAGCGCCACGTCGGCCATCAGCTTGAGCTCCATGTCCAACCAGAGCTCCTGCCCCTTCTCGGCCTGCTCGGCGAAGGCGGGGGCGCGACGACGGTTGGAGAGAAAGCGCGCGTTGCCCCGGCCGCCCTGGCCGCCCTCGGCCACCATGAAGCGTGCGCCCTCCACGTCGAGGTCGCACACCACCGCGCCGCTGCGCTCACGCACGACCGTGCCCACCGGTACCGGTACCACCAGGTCCTTGCCCCGGGCGCCATGCCGCTTGGAGCCCGACCCGTGCCCGCCGTCGGTGGCCCGCCGGAACGGGTGGTCCCGGAAGCCGAGCAGCGACGACTCGTTCACCGAGGCCACGAGCCACACGTCCCCGCCGTGACCGCCGTCGCCGCCGTCGGGGCCACCGCGGTCCACATGGGCCTCCCGGCGCCACGAGACCGCCCCGGCTCCCCCGTCGCCGGCGCGCGCGTGCAACTGGGCCTGGTCGACGAAGCCGGGCATGGCGAGAAAGCCTACGAGCCGAGCAATCGGCGGGCGCGTTGGCCCACCTCGGCGCGGGCCCGGTCACCGTCGACCGTGGTGCACCGCCCCTCCTCGACGACCTGCGACCCGCCCACCCACACGTCGGTCACCAGATAGCCGGCCCCCGCCCACACCAGATGGCCCAGCAGCTCGGCGTCGCTCGACGCCGGGATGAAGCGGGCGTCGTCGGTACGCAACCGGATGAGGTCCGCCGGGCGCCCCACCTCGAGCGCGCCCACGGCGAGTCCGAGCGCCTCCCCGCCGCCGCGGGTGGCCAGGCGGAGCGCCTCGGCCGAGCTCAGGACGTCGGGGTTGCCGGCGGTGGCCCGGGCGAGGATCGGGGCCAGCCGCAGCTCGTCCCACAGATGGAGGTCGTCGTTGGAGGCCGGCCCGTCGGTGCCCAGTCCCACCCGTACGCCGCGGTCGAGCAGCGCCCGCAAGGGGGCGATCCCCGAGCCCAGCTTCCCGTTCGAGCCCGGGCAGTGGGCCACGGCCACATCGTGCTCGGCGAGCACGGCCAGGTCCGCGTCGTCGAGCCACACCGCATGCGCGGCCAGCACCCGGCCCTCGAGGATCCCCTCGGAGGCCAGTAGCGCCGGTGCGCTCATGCCGTAGCGCTCCTGCACCACCTCGCACTCCGCCGCCGTCTCGGAAAGATGGATCTGCAACAACGCATCGCGCGCCCGCGCCTCGGCTGCGATGGCGCGCAGCCCTTGCGGCGGCACCGTGTAGGCGGCGTGCGGTCCGAAACCCATCTGGAGCCGCTCGTCCCTCCCCGCCGTCGCGTCGACCACCGCACACGTGCCGGCCAGCAGCTCCTCCCAGCTGCTTCCCGGACCGGCCTCGGGCACGTCGAAGATGGCCGGCGTGTACACGGTGCGGATGCCGGCGTCGAGCACGGCGTCAACCACGGCGGTCGGATGCCGGTACTGCTCACACGTGGTGGTGACCCCGTTGCCCAGGAGCTCGACCGCACCGAGCACCATGCCCCAGTACACGTCCTCGTCCTCCAGCATGGCCTCGCGCGGCCAGACGGACTCGCGCAACCAGCGCTCCAGCGGAAGCCCGTCGCCCGCACTGCGCACGAGGGTCATCGGCGAGTGCCCGTGGCAGTTGACCAAACCCGGCATGAGCAGTCCGCCGAACCGTCGGACCTCCGTCCCGGCCGCGGGCGGGACCTGCCAGGGGTCCCCGACCCACGAGATGATGCCGTCGTCGATCTCGACGGCGCCCGGCGCCAGAACCGTGTCGCCGGCGTCGACGGTGAAGACGGCGTCGGCTTCCAGCCGCACGGTCATGGCACGCCGACGTACAACCGGTCGGAGAGATCGCGCGAGACCCGAATGGCCTCGGCACCACCCTCCACCGTCACCTCCACGGTGCCGTCGGGATCGCGGTCGCCCACCTCGGCCACCGCGCCCGGAATGAAGCCCCCCTCGTCGAGCAGGGCCAGCGACCCGAAGTTCAACTCCACCTCTTCGCTGATGCGGAACAGGCGCACCCGCTCACCCGCGTCCACCTCGGCCAGCGGCCGCACCGGGGTCGACGGTGCCGGCGAGTGCGACCCCGGGATCGGATTGCCGTGCGGGCAGGTGGCGGGGTCACCCAGCAGCTCGACCAACCGGGCTTCGACATCGTCGGAGATCACGTGCTCCCAGCGGCCCGCTTCACGGTGGACCTTGTGCCACTCGAGACCGATGACGTCGACCAGGAGGCGCTCGGCCAGCCGGTGCTTGCGCACGACCTTCTCCGCCAGCGCCTGCCCGCTCTCGGTCAGCGACAGCCGGCGGCCGTCCCGCTCCACGTACCCGTCCTCGCGCAGGCGGTCGAGCATCTCGGAGACGGACGGGGCGGACCGGCCCAGCCGCTCCGCGATGCGGGCCTGAATCACGGGCACGCCCTCCTCGTCCAGCGACAGCATGGTCTCCAGGTATTCCTCGACGGGTGGGTGGAACTCCTGCGGCTGGCGGGGGGCGCCGCGCTTCTCAGTCATGGCAGTGGTCGCCTGCGGGCGGCACGTCGAGCGCCGGGTTGCGGTCGAAGAAGCCGAAGGGGATCAGCGTGAACCCGGTGTACTCGACCGGCATGACCGGCCAGTCCTCGGGCCGGGGGATGTGCGTGACGCCGAACGAATGCCACAGCACGATGTCGGTGTCGACGATCGGACGATCCTGCGCCGTCCAGGCCGGCAGCCCGGCGCCCCCTGCGTGCTGATTGGGGTAGTCCCCCGCGGCACGACGCTCCTCGGGGTCGAAGGGCGTGACCCAGAGGTTGTGGGAGGCAAAGGCGGCGCGACGCCCGACACTGGAAGAGGGGTCGGCCAGCAGCGTCGGCGTGGAGCCGGGCAGCAGTTTGTAGGCGGTCGGCCGCCCCAGAGCGTTGCGGCAGGACCGGTTGGCGATACGCCAGGTGCGGCTGCGCGCAGCATCGACGTCGCGCCGGGCAGCCAGCTCGCTCTCCAACAGCGTCGTCGTCGTGCCGAACGCGTTCCCCCACGGGTTCTCCGCACTCCCCGGCGAGCCCGTGGGCACCGCGTCGACCTCGTACACCTCGTTGTCGGGACCGTCGACCTCAATGTCGAGCCGGACATTGAACAGGTGCTGGTGATACGGCGCGGCCAGGCCGGGAGCGATCATGCTGGCATGGTCACCCGGATCGTCGTCCGCCACGGCCATGGTCGACATGATGCCCGTCAGCTTCACCTCGAGCTGCATGGTGCCGTCGAGGTAGAAGTACCAGTAGAAGCCGTACTCGTAGTTCCCCACGGTCGCGATGGAGCTCACCACGAGGCGACGCGACCGCCGCACCTCGGCGCGCCCCGAGACCATGTCGAGGTGCTTCCAGAGGATGCCGTAGTCCTCCTCGTGGATGCAGATGGCGTTGGCCCGCGTGTGCGGCTTGCCGCGCTCGTCGGCGAAGACGTCGTCGAAGTACCGGATCTCACCGAGGCAGTCGCAGCCGAGCGTCAGGGAGTTGGCCATGCGGCCCAGGCCCCATTCACCGGCGTCGAACGCGCTCTTCCAGGCGTGCATCGGGCCCGGGTGCCCGTAGGGCACGACCATCTCGCTGACCGCGGCCCGGTACACGACGGGCCGGACACGGCCGCCGTCCTCGTAGCCGACCGTCCACAGCACGAGGCCCTCCAGCGGATCCATCCCGATGCGCAGCGACCACTTCTGCCAGCGCACGAGGTTGCCCTCCACCTCGAAGCTCGGGCCCTCGGGTTGGGTGATCTCCAGCGGCTTGAGGTCGGTGCGCAGGGGCCCGTTGTGCTCGGGGTAGTAGCTCCCCGACTTGGGCGGCACGGGCACCACCCCCAGATCGACCACCTCCAGGACCTCACCCCGCCCCATGTCGACGAAGGCCAACAGACCCTCCAGGGGCCGGGCGTAGCCGTTGTCGTCCGCGGCCTCGCGCAGGAAGGCCAGGCAGCGGGTGATGCGACGGCCCTCCTCGTGACCGAGCCCGAAGGTACCGGCCGGCCACGGATCGATCTGCACCAGTGAGCGGTCGACGATGCCACGCCGGTCGAGCGCGGCATTCCACTCGGGATCCTCGTACAGCGCGGCCAGCACCGCGATCGACTCCTCCATCTGGAGCGGCGGACGGACGTCGCGCACGATCTCCCAGCGGTCGACCTCACCCCGGGTGACCGACACGGTGGCCTCCACCACGTCCGCCTCCGGACCCTGCAGGAGCACGAGGCGCAACCGGCGGTCGACCGCCACGTCCTCACCCGCGTCGACCGCGCGCACCATCTCCTTGGGGGGGTCGCACAATCCGACGTAGGCGAACCGCAGGGCCTCGTCGGGCGCCTCGGCCCGGCCGCTGGCGCAGACGATCTCGCGGGCCGCGATGATCTCCTCCCCGGTCAGGGGTGCCAGCGGGTGCAGGATGGGAGAAGCGGAGGAGGAGGGCATCTCCGGCCGATGTTATGCGCCTGCAGGCGGACCACCCTCTACCATCGCCCCATGGAGGACGCCGCCGACCGGGCGGCGCAGAGCGCCCGGGAACTGGCCCGCCGGCTCGGGACCGAGCACCACGACGTGCTCGTGCTCCTCGGCAGCGGCCTCTCCGGGACGGCCGAGGTCCTGGGCGCCGGCGAGGAGTCCGTCCCGCTCGACACCCTGCCCTTCTTCCCGCCGTACACGGCGGGGGGGCATCGGGCCCACGCCTGGTCGTTGCCCCACCAGGGCCGCCGGATACTCGTGCTGGGGGGGCGATGCCATCTCTATGAGGGCCTGACCCCCGTCGAGGTGGTCCACCCACTGCGCACCGGGATCGCCGCCGGTTGCCGCACCGTCGTCCTCACCGCCGCCGCGGGCGGCATTCGCGACGATCTCGCCACCGGGTCCGTCATGGTCGTCGACGACCATCTGAACCTGACCGGGCGGAGCCCCTTGGTCGGCCCCTGCTTCGTCGACATGGCCGATGCCTATGCCCCCTGGTTGCGCGCCCTGGCCCTCTCGACGCCCGAACCCGCCGCCTCCGTGCTGGCCGCCCGGCCCGGCGTCTACGCCCAACTGCCGGGACCCCAGTTCGAGACCCCGGCCGAGATCCGGATGCTGCGCACCGCCGGCGCCGATGTGGTGGGCATGTCCATGGCCCTCGAGACGATCGCCGCCCGCCAGGCCGGTGCTGAGGTCCTGGGTCTGGCCCTGGTCACCAACCCGGCCGCCGCCGCGCACGCCACCATCGACGTTGCCGCCATCGCCGATGTCGGCGCGGCCGCAGTGCCCGCCGTGGCCGCCGTCGTCCACCACGTCGTAGGCTCGCTGCCATGACCGATCCCGTGGCGCCGACCGGCGTCGATCACGTCGCCATCAACGTCGCTGACGTTCCCGGTGGCATCGCCTTCTACACCGAGAAGATCGGCCTGGTCCAGAACTTCACTCGCCCCGACTTCGGATTCCCGGGCGCGTGGCTCGACACCGCCAACGGGCAGCAGGTCCATCTGATTGAGGCCGCGGTGCCCGGCAACGTGGGGCAGCACTTCGCGCTCGCCTTCGATGACCTGGGCGCGGCCGTCAAGGAGCTTCGAGCCCGGGGCCTGCAGGTGAGCGACCCGGTGGCGGTGGGGACGACCGGACGCCAGCAGGCGTTCACGGCCGATCCGTGGGGCAACGGGATCGAGTTGCACCAGCGCCCCTCCGGGGCAGAGACCCCCGGCGGCTAACGCCGGCTTTGGCGGGACTCAGCCGTTGGGGAATCCGCCCCGCTCAATCGGGATGGCCGATCGGCTCGTCGGCCTCTCCTCGACCGGCACCCGCACCACGAGGAGCCCGTCCTTGTCGGTGGCTGTCATGTCGGACTGCATCGTGCCCCGCCGGAGCGCGATGACCCGGGAGAACGATCCATCACGGAGCCCCGAGCGCCGCATCCCGCGATCCTCCGACGTGCTCTCCTGCCGACGCTCGGCCCTGATGTGCGTGACTCCACCCCGGCGACCGCCCGTGCGGGCGGCGCGGGTTGTTAGCTCGCCGTGACGACGCTCACGTGCTTGCGGCCGCGGCGCTCGCCGAACTTCACGACGCCGTCGGCCGTGGCGAAGAGTGTGTCATCGCCACCGCGGCCCACGTTGACACCGGGGTAGACCTTCGTCCCCCGCTGGCGCACCAGGATGGAGCCGGCGGTCACGGCGGCACCGTCGAATCGCTTCACGCCGAGGCGCTGTGCCGCCGAGTCGCGGCCGTTGCGGGTTGACCCGCCACCCTTTGTCTTGGACATGTCGGACTCCTCGGACCTACCCGGCCGCCGTGATGGCGGTGATCTCCAGCGTGGCGTAGTGCTGGCGGTGGCCCCACCGACGACGCTGGTTCGACTTGCTCTTGTAGGTCATGGCGTTGATTTTCGGGCCCATCTCGGAGCCGACGACCTTGGCCGTGACCGTGGCGCCGGCCAGCTGCGCGGGCGTGGCCAGCACGGTGGCGCCGTCGACGACCAGCACAGGCTCGAGCGACACCTCCGCGCCGACGGGCTGCCCGAGCAGCTCGACGCGGACACGCTGGCCCTCGGCCACACGCTCCTGCTTGCCTCCGGACCTGATGACGGCGTACATAAGGGCGAGATCCTAGCGCAGGACCGAGTCGTCGAGGGTCACGCCACGACCCCCGCAGACGGCGCACTCGGTCGACAGCGTCTCGAGCAGACCCTCCGAGACACGCTTGCGGGTCATTTCGACCAGCCCCAGCTCGGAGATGTCGAAGACCTGGGTCCGGGTCTTGTCGCGGGCCAGCGCGTTCCGCAGGGCCGCCGCCACCTTGTCCCGGTTCTCCCGTATCTCCATGTCGATGAAGTCGATGACGATGATGCCCCCGATGTCACGGAGCCGGAGCTGGCGCGCCACCTCCTCCGCGGCCTCCAGGTTGTTCCGGAACACCGTCTCCTCCAGGTTGGTCTTGCCGACGTTCTTCCCCGTGTTCACATCGATCACGGTCAACGCCTCGGTGCGCTCAATGATCAGCGAGCCTCCCGAGGGCAGCCAGACCTTGCGATCGAGTGCCTTGTGAAGCTGTTCGTGCACGTGGTAGCGCTCGAAGATGGGCAGGCCCTCGACCTCGGGGTCGTAGTACTCGACCCGGTCGGACAGCTCGGGGCTGACCGCCCGCACGTAGTCCCGCACCTGCTCGAAGAGCGCCAGGTCGTCGATCACGACGCCCCGGTACTCGGCATTGAGTTCCTCGCGCAGGATGCGGACCGACAGCTCGGGCTCCCGGTAGAGCAGGCCCGGGGCGTCGGACCTCTTGGCCTCCGCCTCAATGATGTTCCACTGCTCGAGCAGCGTCGTGACGTCTCGCTGGAGCTCCTCGGCCGAGACGCCCTCAGCCGCCGTGCGCACGATCATGCCGTGCCCCGCCGGCTTCACCTCGTCGATGATGCGGCGCAGCCGGCGTCGCTCGTTGTCGCCGAGGCGCTTGGAGATGCCGAAGGCGCTGGAGTTGGGCACGAGGACGGCGAAGCGCCCCGGCAGCGAGACCTCCTGGGTCAGGCGGGCACCCTTGGCCCCGATGGGGTTCTTGGTGACCTGGCACAAGATGGTCTGACCGGCCTTGAGGACGTCCTCGATCCGGGGTTGCTGGGACGCCCCGCCCTCGATGTCCTCCCGGTCGTAGCGCACGTCACCCCGGTACAGGACGGCGTTCTTGGGGATGCCGATGTCGATGAAGGCGGCCTCCATACCGGGCAGGACGTTCTGGACCCGGCCCCGGTAGACGTTGCCGTCGATCTGGTTGGTGTCGTCGGCCGACCGGGAGACGTAGTGCTCCACCAGCGAGCGGCCCTCCAACATCGCGATCTGGGTCATGTCGGGTCGCACGTGGACGCAGACCAGGTACCGGCCCACCTGCTTGGAGCGGCGTTCCCGCCCTGAGCGACGCCGGCTCCGGGCCCGCTTGCCTGCGCCTTCGCCGGCAGACCCTACGGGCTCCGCCACGGCGGTCGCGCCCCCCTTCGGCCCGGTGGCCTCGGACCCTTTCAGCGGCACCACCGGCGCCGGCGCCTTGGGCGGGGGTACGACGGCAGGAGCCGGCCGGGTGTCCCCGATCTTCGGCTTCCGTGCCGGCGCGGCCCGCGGCCCGTCGGGGGGGCTAGTGCTGCTGCCCCCCGGTGGCTCCGGGGGGGGACCCTCCGGGCTCTGGCTGATTTCCGTCTCGGACATGAGGGAAAGCCCTCCTCGCGTGCTGTGTGGCGTCGGCAGCGGTCCCGGGCTCGCTCACAGTGAGCGGCTCGAACCGTGCGCCATCGCGTTCGATCCATTGATGCGTTCGACAGGCCCGTCCGGGCACCGCGGGGGCACCCAGGGCCGCTACCAGGTCGCCTGGGCGGACACCACGCGGGTGCGTGGCCAACTCCGCCCGGAGATGACCATTGAGGCTGGTCACGGATAGTGTCCGTATGGCTGGGCGGATGTCGTCTTCGGTTTGACGACCCTTCCGTTCCCGACTCACGGTGAGCATGGGAGCAGCGAGCACCTTTTCCACCCGCTCCCGCAGCTCCTCATCCCGCACTCCGAGCACCTCCAGCTCCCAATCGCACGATGCTACCTCCTGCTGGAGCGAACCCTCCGCAGCCCCGATCAGCGCCGCCGCCTCGACGGCGATCCCCTCGGGCAGGAGCGCGCTCAGGGCCGACGGGAGGTCCGCAACCGGGATCTCCCCCGGCGCGGCCGCTTCCAGACGCAGGTCGAGGTATTCGCCCAGCGACTCACACCCCGTGGGCAGGGCCAGACCGAAGCTCACGAGAGGGTGCGGCGCGAACCCCTGCGAGTAGGCCAGCGGCAGGCGGCTGCGCCGCAACGCCCGCTCCCACATCCGGGCGACGTCCCGGTGGCTGGTGAAGCGGACTTTCCCGGCCTTCGTGAACCGCAGACGAAGACGGCGCTGGTCCTCAGGGGACACGGCTGACCAGGCGGACCGGGATCCTGTCCCCGACGCTGAGGTCCTGTCCCGTCCCCTGGCTCCCACCCGCCGGCGGGACCGGCGACGCCACGACGTGCTCGAGTCCGAACCCGGTGCAGGCGCCGCAGTCGTAACAGGGGGTCCACCGGCAGTCCTCGACCGCCACGCGCGCCAGCGCGTCCTGCCAGTCACCCCAGAGGAAGTCCCGGTGCAGCCCCGCCGAGATGTGGTCCCAGGGCAGGGCCTCGTCCGCGTCACGTTCCCGATGGCACACCTCGTCGACGCTGAGCCCCTCCGCGGCCAGTGCGGACTCCCACAGGGAGAGATCGAAGCGCTCGGACCATTCCTGGAATGTGCCGCCGGCCCGCCAGACCCGCTCGATCACGGCACCCATGCGCCGGTCGCCCCGGCTGGCCAGCCCCTCCGCCACGGAGGCGGCCGGTTCGTGCCAGCGGATGGTGAGGCCGCGGGTCCGCCGGGCCTCGCCCCGGAGCAGGGCCACCTTGCGCTCGAGCTCGGCCACGGTGTCCTGGCCGAACCACTGGAACGGCGTGTGGGGCTTGGGCACGAAGCCGCCCACGGAGGCGACCACCGTCACCCCCTTGTGGTACTTCCGGCCGATCTCGACGCAGCGCGCACCGAGCTGGGCGATGCCGAGCACGTCTTCGTCGAGCTCGGTGGGCAGGCCGATGAGGAAGTAGAGCTTGACCCGCCGCCAGCCCTGACTGAAGGCGGCATCGACGGCACTGTAGAGGTCCTCCTCGGTGATCAGTTTGTTGATCACCGTGCGCATCCGCCACGTCCCGCCCTCGGGGGCGAAGGTGAGCCCGGTGCGGCGCACCTTCTGGATCTCGGCCGCCGTTCCCACCGTGAAGGCGTCCACCCGTAACGACGGGAGGCTCACCGAGACCCGCCCTCCATGGTCGGGGTCGTCGACGATGTCGCGCACGGTGTCCTCGATGCCGGAGAAGTCCGCCGAGGAGAGCGAGGTGAGCGCCACCTCGTCGTGCCCGCTCCACTCCAGGCCGCGCCGCACCATCTCACGCACCTGGGCGGCGGGACGCTCGCGCACCGGCCGGGTGATCATGCCCGCCTGACAGAAGCGGCACCCCCGCGTGCAGCCGCGGAACACCTCGACGTTGAGGCGGTCATGGACCACCTCGGTCAGCGGCACGAGCGGCCGCGCCGGGTAGGGCCAATCGGCTAGGTCGCTGACCGTCCGCTTCATCACCTCGGCGGGCACTCCGGCGGACGCGGGGAGGGTCGACACCAGCCGCCCGTTCTCGTAGGAGGCGCGGTAGAGCGCGGGCACGTACACCCCCTCGAGACCCGCCAGCGCGTGCAGCAACGCCGGGCGGTCGCGGGCCTCGGGCGGCGACCCGGCCAACCAGGCGGTCATCACCTCGTTGATCTCGCCGACCACCTCCTCGCCGTCGCCGAGGACGAAGGCGTCGACGAAATCCGCCAGCGGCTCGGGGTTGTAGACACAGTGGCCGCCGGCCACGACGAGCGCATCGGCGCCGCCGCGGTCCGCCCCGTGGAGTGGGAGGCCGGCCAGGTCGAGCATGTTGAGGAGGTTGGTGTAGACGAGCTCGGCCGAGAGATTGAAGGCCAGCACGTCAAAGCTCTCTGCCGGCATGTGCTGCTCCACGCTGAAGAGCGGCACGCCCGCCGCCCGCATGGCGGCCTCCATGTCGACCCAGGGAGCGTAGGCGCGCTCGGCCAGCGCGTCGGGGCGCTCGTTGAGGATCTCGTAGAGGATCTGCAGCCCCTGGTTGGGCAGGCCGATCTCGTAGGTGTCCGGGTAGAGGAGCAGCCAGGCCACGCTGCCGGGCCCGTGCTCGGGGTAGACCGACCCCTGTTCGCCCCCGATGTAACGCGCGGGCTTGGACACCGTGGGCAGGATGCGTTCGATCTCGGGCCAGAGAGTCTCCATTCCCAGCAACCCTACGGGACGCTCAGCCTCCGCCCACCGTGCTGGACGTCGTCGTGCTCGACCCGCCCGTCGTGCCCGGCTGGGCCGTCGTCGTGGTGGTGGTCGGTGTCCCGAGGGGTGGGTTGGTCGCCGGCGCCGTCTGGCTGGCCGGGTTGGACGGCGTGGGCGTGGTGACGGTGCCGTTCATCCCGGGGTTGGCCACGATGTAGTTGAAGATGTTTCGCACGAGCGGGGCGGCCGCGTCGGCGCCGTAGCCTCCCTGGTCGATCACGGCCAGCACCAAGTACTGGGGGTTCGGGTTGGGGCCGAAGGCCACGAACCAGCTGTTGGGCTCCTGGCCCGCCTGGTTCGACGCCGTGCCCGTCTTGCCGGCCAGGTTCCACAAGGCCGGGAAGCCCTGGAAGTCCTGTGCCGCCGTGCCCTTCGTGATCACACCTTCGAGCCCTTGGAGGATGGCGCTGTAGTTCGCTGGTGAGATGGTGACGTGCCCCGTCACCTGGGGTTCGAGCTTCTTCACCACTCCCCCGGTCTCCGGGTTGACGATCTCCGAGGCGACCTGGGGGGCGTAGCGAGTGCCGCCGTTGGCGAAGGTCGAGTACGCCACGGCCTGCTCGATGGGCGTGAGCACGGTCTCGCCCTGGCCGAAGGCCATCTCGATGTTGTCGCCGGTGAACCACGACGCCGGGTAGGGGAAGGCCTTGGGTGCCTCGGCGTGCAGCATGGCCCGGGTTTGCTTGCTATCGACGCGACCCTGGGCCTCGCCGGGGAGGTCGATGCCGGTGATCGTGCCCTCGCCGTAGGCCGTGGCCTCGTCCTGAATCGGCGTCTGGCCGAACTTGGCCTGCTGCTCCCAGAACATCTCGCCGAGGTTGTAAAAGAAGGAGTCGCTCGACACGGTCAGCGCGCCCGACACGTCGTACACCCCGCCGCTGTCGCCCGGGTCGTCGTGGAGCACACAGCCCGTGTCGTTGTTGACGCCCGGGGCCGGGCAGCCGTCGATCTTGAAGGTCCCGGTGTCGTCGAAGGTGTACGACGGCGTGATGAGGCCGTCCTGCAGCGCGGCCGTCGCCGTGATCAGCTTGAACGTCGAGCCGGGTGTGTACTGGCCCTCAATGGCGTCGTCGTTCTCCGCGCCGCTCGCCTGCAGCGACGTGAAGTTGGCCGACGAGATCCCACCGACCCACTCGTTGAGGTCGTAGCTGGGGTACGAGGCGAGCGCGAGGACCTGGCCGTTCTGCGGGTTGATGACGATGGCGGCGCCGTTGGGCGCGGGTGGCAACTTGCCGCCGTCGACCGCGTCCGGGGTCTTGCGGTCACTCAGGATCTGCTGCTGCAGATCGTTCTGGACCGTCTCCTGGAGGCCGGTGTCCACATTGAGCACCACGGTGTCGCCGATCTGCGGGGCCGTCGAGCTGAGGGTGCCGACCACGTTGCCGCTGGCGTCGACCGAGAGGGCCTGGCGCCCCGGCACGCCCTTGAGGTAGGGCTCGTACTGGGCCTCGATCCCCGCGACGCCGACCTGGCTCCCCTGGGTGTACCCCTGGTTTGGGTGCGCGGCGAGATAGCTCGAGGAGATGTCGCCGACGTAGCCGAGGATCTGGGTCCCCGTGGTCCCGCCCTGCGGATAGGTCCGCTGCGCGACGGTCTGCACGGTCACCCCGGGGTACTCCGACTGGTGCGTCTGGAGGAACTGGACCGTGTCCTGAGACACGCCGACAGCGACGGGCACGGGCTCGTACGGGCTGTACTGGTTGTTGTTGATGGATGCCTGCACCTGCTGGGGTGTCTGACCGACGAGCGCCGCCACCATGCCGACGATGCTCGGGTTCTGTGCGGCCTCGGCCCGCGACAGCAAGATCTCCTCCTGGGGGATGTTGGACACGAGGACCGTGCCGTTACGGTCGACGATCTCACCGCGGGGGGCGGGCACACTGACGACGCGTACCTGGTTGCGCGTCACGGCAGCCGCGTAGCTCTTCCCCTCGACCACCTGCAGCGTCCACAGTCGCAGGACGAGCACCCCGAAGAGGAGCAGTACGACGATCCCGACGATGCGCAGGCGGAGATTCGGCCGGCGCGTCCTCCTCTTCGGGCGAGCCGACGATGGAGGCGACGTTGACGCTCTTGCGGGGCCGCATGCGCGGCCCGCTGCTGTTCCCACGCCAGGTCGTCCGGCGCGACGGGCGTGTCGAGGGCTTGGGGTGGAGCCGGTCGCCGCGGATCGGGTGGCGAAAGGTCCGCTTCACCAGATCCTGCCGTCGGCCTGGGTGGCGACGAGTGAGCGGCGGTTGCTCTCCCCGGCCAAGGCCCACCGCATGAGCCGGTTGACCGGGAGAACGAACACCACGCTCGAGAGGCCGACCACGAGGAACACGGCGAGGAAGTCCACCTGCACCATCTGCTCTTGTCCGAGAATGGCTCCGAGCACGGCGAACAGCATGTCCGCTCCGACGCTCCCCGCGAGCGCGGCCACCGGTTTGAGCCAGGTCGCCCGGGTGTCGGCGGCCGTCGTGAGGGACCCGACGGCGTAGCCGAGCACGCACCCCACCAGGGCGGACAGGCCGAGCGGCGTCGGGAGCACCAGATCGAACGACAGCCCGGCCCAGAACCCGACGATGGCACCCGTCTCGGGCCCGTCGAGGAGCGCAGCCGTGATGGGCAGCAGCCAGAGCAGATCGGGATGGGCGCCGTGTATCCGCAGCGCCACCATGACGGTCTGCTGGATCATCAGGACGATGAAGATCACCAGCGCCACGCGGAGCATGGAGCGCCCGGTCACGTGGAGGGCACCCACTGCACGACGTCGACGTAGGCCAGCTGGCTGAGATCGGCCGCAGGGGCTACATCAATCGTCTCCTGGCTCGCCCCGGCCGAGGTGTGGAACGTCAGCACAGTGGCCACGGGGATACCGGGTGGGAAGGCCGCGGCATCGAGGCTGCTCGTGAACATGATCTCGCCCTTGTGCAGAGGGGTGTGCGGCGCCACGAGGTCCGCCGTCATGGAGTTCGACGGCCCCTGACCGTCGACGATCCCCGTGAACTGGTTCCCGAACGTCACGCCCACCTTTGACTGCCCGTCGGTGATGAGGCGGACGACTGACGTGTGGTGGAAGGACTCGATCACCTGACCGACCAGGCCCCCCGCGCCGACGACCGGGTAGCCGACGTCGACGCCGTCGGCGCGACCCTTGTCCAGGGTGATCGTCGCGGTGAAGTTGGACGAATATTCGTCCTGGGTCTGCGCGGTGACCGTCGGCAACGACTGCAGAAAGGGCAGGTCCTGCAACGCCGTGATCTCTCGCAACTGGTTCTTCTCGAAGCCCTGCTCGAGCTGGGCCGCGCGCAACTGGCCGATCGTGCGCTGTAACCGCTCGTTCTGGGACTGGACCGACCCGTAGTTGAACGCGCCGGCGAAGAAGTTCCCGACGGGGCTGATGATGTCGAGGACGCCCTGACGCAACGGCGCGTAGACGTCGTCGGCGACCGATTTGAGCCCGGACGTCAGGCTGTGGGTACGTCCGTTTTGGTCAAGCGAGATCAGGGAGAGCGAAAGTACGACAAGGACGATGACCGTCAGGGTGCGGCGCGACCGCCGGGACCGGGGCACCCAGGAGAAACCTGTCGATCGATCAGCGAGTAGAGGTGGTGATCAGAACCCGCTTCAGCGCTTCGAACTCTTCCAGGCACTGGCCGCTGCCGATGGCCACGCAGTTCAGCGGATCCCTGGCCACGACGATCGGCATGCCCGTCTCGTGCTGCAGACGAGACTCCAGCCCGTGCAGGAGGGCTCCCCCACCGGTCAGCACGATCCCCTGCTCCATGATGTCGGCCGCCAATTCGGGCGGCGTCCGGTCGAGCGTGACCTTGACCGCGTCGATGATGGCGGACACGGGCTCCTCAATGGCGCGGCGTATCTCTTCGGTGGAGACGACGATCGTCTTCGGCAGTCCGCTCACCAGGTCGCGACCGCGGATCTCCGCATGCAGCTCCTGCTCCAACGGATAGGCGGAACCGAGCGTGATCTTGATCTCTTCGGCGGTGCGCTCTCCCAGCGCCAGGCTGAACTCCTTCTTCACGAACGAGACGATCGCCTCGTCGAGCTCGTCGCCGCCGATGCGCACCGACTGGCTGGTGACGATGCCGCCCAGGGAGATGACGGCGACCTCCGTGGTCCCACCGCCGATGTCGACGACCATGTTGCCCGTCGGTTCGTGCACGGGCAGGCCCGCGCCGATGGCGGCCGCCATCGGCTCCTCAATGATGTAGGCGCGGCGTGCACCGGCGTACTCGGCCGCTTCCATCACGGCACGGCGCTCGACTCCCGTGATACCCGAGGGGACGCAGATGACCATGCGTGGCTTGGCGAACCGGCGCTGGTGTACCCGGTGGATGAAGTAGCGCAACATCTTTTCGCAGATCTCGAAGTCCGCGATGACGCCGTCCTTGAGCGGCCGGATGGCCTGGATGTTCGACGGCGTGCGCCCGATCATCCGCTTCGCCTCGGCCCCCACTGCCAGCGGGCGCCCGTCCTTGATGTCGACGGCGACCACGGATGGCTCGTTGAGCACAATGCCACGGCCGCGGACGTACACCAGCGTGTTGGCGGTTCCCAGGTCGACTGCCATGTCACGACCAAGGAGGGAAAGGCGATTTTCGGCCATAGTTGGAGCTCTCCCGAGGAATTCCTGTTGAGCGACGGTAAGCACCGGCGCTCGTGATGGTGATCCCACAGGCTATGGGACTGCGAGGGGGTCCACAAGGCGGCCAGGGCGGGCCACCTGTCTGGCCTGCGATTACACGGGCGTTTGCCGACGCCGCCCGAGCGTTACGAGGTCGCCAAGCCGGGAAAGAAGAGTGCGATCTCCCGCGCCGCCGACTCGTGTGAATCGGATCCGTGCACCAGGTTCTCGGTTGTCTCGATCGCATAGTCGCCGCGGATGGTCCCCGGAGCAGCTTCGGCCGGGTTGGTGGTGCCCATCATCAGACGCACAACGGCATAGGTGTCCTTCGGACCCTCGACCACCATGATGAGCGACGGAGAGCGCGTGATGAAGGCACACAGGTCACTGAAGAACGGCCGCTCGGCATGTTCGACGTAGTGCGTCTCTGCGATCTCGCGGGAGATGGTCCGGAGCTCGATCGCCACGAGGCGCAGCTTCTTGCGCTCCAGGCGGCTCAGTACTTCGCCGGCCAGGCCCCGCTCAACGCCGTCGGGCTTCACGATGACAAGGGTGCGGTCCACGAAGGGTGGACACTACACAACCGCCGGAGCGGGGTCCGGCCGCGTCAGCGACCCGCTTCCTCCCAGGGAACTGACGCGGCCAGCACGTCGGCGCGGGCGGTACCCACGACGTAGAGGGACCCCGCCACCACGACCAACCCGTCGGTGTCTACCATGCCGCGCGCCACGCGCAGCGCGTCGCTGACGGCGGGCTCCTCGTAGACGGACAGCCCGAGCGCGCGACCAGCCTCGGCAACCGCAGCGACCGACATGGCACGCGGCGAATCCGGCTCGCAGGCGACGGCGGCGGAGACGCCAATCGATGCCAACGGCGCCAGCATGGCCGACGGGTCGCGACCGGACAACATCCCCACCACGGCGACCGACACCCCGTCGACCGCGAACTCCTCTCTCAGCGCGTCGGCCAATGCCGCCATACCCGCCGCGTTGTGCGCGCCGTCGACGAGCAACAGCGGTCGCCGGCCCAGCACCTCCAGGCGACCGGGCACGCGTACAGCGGCGAGCCCTTCCTGGAGCACGTCCGGGTCGAGCGGAGCCCCGAAAAAGGCCTCCACCGCCGCGAGCGCCACCGAGGCGTTGACGCCCTGGTGGGCACCGTGTAACGGCACGAGCACGTCCTCGTAGCGGCCGCCCGGGGTCCACAGCGTCACCATGCGCCCACCGACGGCCACCCGGTTGGACTCGCAGCCGAAGTCACGCCCGGCCACCCACACCGATGACGCCCCGACTTCTTCTGCCCGACGCGTGACGATATCGGTCAGCCCGGGGGCCATCTCCCCGACCACGACCCGGCTCCCGGGCTCGATGATGCCCGCCTTGTCCGCCGCGATCCCCTCGAGCGTGGGTCCCAGGACATCGGTGTGGTCGAAGCTCACATTGGTGAGCACCGCCACGTCGCCGTGCACCACGTTGGTGCAGTCCCACGTCCCGCCGAGACCCACCTCGACCACCATGGCATCGACCGCCTCGGTGGAGAACCAGGAAAGGGCGGCCGCCGTGAGCAGCTCAAAGCGCGTGGGTCGGTCGGGCAGAAGCACCTCGAGGAGGGCCAGCTCCGTGAGAACGTCGGTCAGGGACGCCTCGTCGATCGGCTCCCCGTTGTGCGCCAGGCGCTCCGCCACCACGTGCAGGTTGGGGCTCGTGTAGGTGCCGACGGTCAGGCCCTTGGCCATGAGCAGCGCGGTCGCCATGGCCGACGTCGACCCCTTGCCGTTCGTGCCAGTGATGTGGATCGACGGCATCGAATCCTGGGGTTCACCGAGTAGGGAGGTGAGGGCCTGCATGCGCTCCAGGGTCGGTAGGGCGCGGCGGCGAGGCATGTGCGACTCGAAGTCGACATGGCTGTCGAGCCAGGCCAGCGCATCCTCCACCCCGTCAAAAGGCGGCGCCACCGGCTCGTCCACGGGGACCGGTTTCGGTTCGGTCAGGACGCGGCGCGGCGCGAGCGGGTCGACTTGACCGGCGCGCCTCCGAGCGGCACCAGCGTCGGGGCCACACGATCGAGCACCACGGAGCGGTCCACCACGCACTTGCCGACATCGGTTCGGCTGGGCAGGTCGTACATCACGTCGAGCAGGACCTCTTCGAGGATGGCCCGCAGACCCCGGGCGCCGGTACCCCGCAGCAGCGCCTGCTCGGCCACGGCCTCGAGCGCGTCCGGTGTGAACTCGAGCTCCACGTTGTCGAGCGCGAACACCCGCTCGTACTGGCGCGTCAGAGCGTTCTTCGGCTCGACGAGGATCTGCACGAGCGCGTCCTTGAACAGCGGCGACACGGCGCTGACGACCGGCAGGCGCCCGATGAACTCGGGTATGAGGCCGAACTTGATGAGGTCCTCCGGGAGCACGTGGCGCAGGATCTCGCCGTCGTCACGCTCCTTGCGGTGCACCTCGGCCCGGAAGCCGATGCCGCGCTTGCCGATCCGCGACTCGATCAGCTTGTCCAGCCCGGCGAAGGCGCCACCGCAGATGAACAGGATGTTGGTCGTGTCGATCTGGATGAACTCCTGGTGGGGATGCTTGCGCCCACCCTGGGGCGGGACGGAGGCGGTGGTGCCTTCGAGGATCTTCAGCAGGGCCTGCTGCACACCCTCACCCGACACGTCACGGGTGATGGAGGGGTTCTCGCTCTTGCGGGCGATCTTGTCGATCTCGTCGATGTAGATGATGCCGGTCTCGGCCCGCTTCACGTCGTAGTCGGCCGCCTGAATCAGCTTCAGGAGGATGTTCTCCACGTCCTCGCCGACATACCCGGCCTCGGTCAGCGCGGTGGCATCCGCAATGGCGAAGGGAACGTTCAGCATGCGGGCCAGCGTCTGGGCCAGCAGCGTCTTGCCACAGCCGGTGGGACCGAGGAGGAGGATGTTCGACTTGGCCAGCTCGACGCCGTCCTCGGCGGCGGGCGGTCCCGCCTGCACGCGCTTGTAGTGGTTGTAGACGGCCACCGACAGGATCTTCTTGGCGTACTCCTGCCCCACGACATAGTCGTTGAGGAAGTCGAAGATCTCACGCGGCTTGGGCAGGTCCTCGAAGCTCAGCTCGGTGGACTCGTCGCGCTCTTCGGCGATGATGTCGTTGCAGAGGTCGATGCACTCGTCGCAGATGTAGACACCGGGACCGGCGATGAGCTTCTTGACCTGTTTCTGCGTCTTGCCGCAGAAGCTGCACTTGACGAGATCCCCGCCTTCTCCGAACTTCGCCACCAGATCGCCTCTCCCCGTTCGTGCCCGCTGGTCCTACGCGGCGCCGATGGCTTCGAGCGGTGCCACCGTCCTGGCTGTGATGACCTCGTCGATCACCCCGTAGGTCACGGCCTCCTCCGCCGTCATGATGAAGTCGCGGTCGGTGTCATGGGCCACCTTCTCCTGGGTCTGCCCGGTGTCCTCGGCCAACATCCCCGAAAGCAGGTCCCGCATGCGGAGGATCTCCTTGGCCTGCAGCTCGATGTCACTGGCCTGGCCCTCCACCCCGCCCCAGGGCTGGTGCAGCAGCACGCGGGCGTGAGGCAGTGCGAAGCGCTTGCCCTTGGCCCCGGCGGCCAGCAGGACAGCCGCCGCCGACGCGGCCTGGCCGAAGCAGAAGGTGGACACGTCGGCCTTGATGAACTTCAGCGTGTCATAGATGGCGAACAGCGCCGTGATCTCGCCGCCGGGCGAGTTGATATAGAGGTGGATGTCCTTGTCCGGCTCCTCGGACTCCAAGAACAGCATCTGGGCGCAGACGAGGTTCGCCACCGCATCATCGACGGGAGTGCCCAGAAAAATGATCCGTTCGCGGAGCAGCCGCGAGTACAGGTCGTAGGCGCGCTCCCCCCGGTTGGACGACTCGATCACGGTCGGAACCAGATAGTTGTAGGCCTTCATCGGCTCCCCGGCACTGTGCATCTTCACTCGCTCTCCTCGTTCTGCTCGACTTCGCCCTCTCCCGAGGCATCCACCCGGAGGTCGTCCCGTGACATGGGGTTGCCCTCCTCGTCGAAGAGATCCACGTGGTCCAGCAGCCACTCCAGCGCCTTGCCTTTGCGCAGTTCTGAGCGTACCGCGCCGGTCCGGCCGGCCGTGTCGAGTTGGCGGCGCAACTCGGTCGGGGTCGTACCCATCCGCTCCGCCATGGTCACTATCTCGGCAAGGAGCTCATCGTCACTGAGCGTCAACTCCTCCGCCTCGACCAGGGCCCGCAGCGCCAGGTCCGCCTTGACCGCCGCCAGGGCGTCGACGCGGACGGCGGCCAGGAGCTCGTCGGGCGAGGTGCCGGTGGCCTGGAAGTACTCGGCCAGACCCAGCTTCTGGGCCTCCAGCCGGTGCTGCAGGTCGTGCAGCCGCTCGTTGACCTCCGAATCGACCAGGACCTCGGGAACCGCCTCGTCGGTGACGAGCTCGGCCAGGGCTTCGACGGTCTTCTGGCGCAACGCCATCTGGCTCTGCAACAGCTTGACCCGCCCGATCCGCGTCTCGATGTCCGAGCGTAACTCGGCCACCGTGGCGAACTCGGAGCTCTCGGCGGCCCATTCGTCCGTGGCCTCGGGCAACTTCTTGACCTTGACCTCCTTGACGAGCACACGGAAGGCGACGTTCTGCTCGGGCTCGTTGGGGTTGGCCGCGTCGAAGGCGAGGATGGCGCCCGCCTTGGCGCCGTGCAGCTCGGCGTCGAGCTCGGGCACCACAGACGCAGAGCCGACCTCGTAGAGGTAGTCGTCGACTCCGACCACCTCGGCACCCGAGGCGTCGTTGCCGTGCAGATCGATCGTCACCAGATCGCCGTCGATGGCGGGGCGGTCCACCACATTGAGTTCAGCGTCGTTCTCGCGCAGCCGGTCGAGCTGGCTCTGCACCTCTTCCTCGCTCACCGAGAGCCCCGGCAGCGTGACGTGCAGACCGTCGTAGCCCGGAATGGCGACGATCGGGCGTACCTGCACGACGGCGTCAAACGACACGCCACCGCGATCCTCGCCAGCGGTGATGTCGATGTCCGGTTGGGCAATCGGGTCGAGCTCAGTGTCGACGACGGCACGGGCGTAGAAGTCGGGTAACGACTCGCGCAGCGCCTCGGCACGCAGCGCGCCGGCACCGCCCATGCGGGCTTCGAGCACCTTGCGTGGCACCTTGCCGGGCCTGAAGCCGGGCACACGTACTTGTTGGGCCAGCGAGCGCACCAGGTCACCGAGCGCCCGGTCGAACTCGGGCTCGTCGACCTCCACGCTCAGTCGGACGAGGTTCCCCTCCATTGGCTCTGCCGTCGCACGCATCACGAGCCGATCACTCTACCGGTCGCCCGTGGCCTGGGCGCACGGTCCGCTCAGGACGTGCAGTCCCCTCACATCATGAAGTTCATGGCGCCGAGGACGGACCGGCCCACCAGGGCATCGCCCTCTATCGCGATACCGCCGGCAGCCTCCACCTGTGCCGACGTGGCCCGGCCGCAGCCGAGGCGCACGAAGTCGATGTTCGAGAGCGACAGTGTCACCGTCGGCGCTACCTCGTCGCCCACCGGGCGGGCGCGCCCGCCCTCGACGGCGATCGTGAAGGCGCGGCGCGTCGTGCCCCGGACCAGCCACGTCGAAGCGGACAGCCGTGCCGTCGTCGCACCCCGCCCTCTTGCCGACGACGAAGGGCATGGCTCCTTGGACGCGGTCCAGCGAGATCGCCGAGGCCAGGTTCCCGCTCCCGCCCGGTCGGTCGAGGGAGAGGCGGACGTCCTGCTCGTGCACCCAGCTGTCATAGACCCGCACCGCCATGAACTCCGCCCGCGGCACCTCGCCGACAGGGCTCCAGCCGAGCGCGGCCCATTCGGCGGCGCTCAGTGCGTCCAGTTGGGCCAACCGGGTCCTGGTCACCTCGACGAACTCAGCCAGGACGGCCGGTCCGGGCAGTACACGGCGCACGGCGACGAAGGGCTCGTTGATCGCTGCGAAGTCGTTCTTCACGTGGTCACCGAGCGGCTCGTGCCACTCGGGAACTCCCTCCCCCATGATCGCCCGCTCGATCCCGATGAGGTGCGAGAGCTGATCCTTGACGGTCCAGCCGGGGCACTCGGTGGGCAAGGCCCACTCGGTGTCCGAAAGCTCGAAGCAGACCTCGGCCAGCGCTCCCCAGGTCTCCGCCAGCCCAGTCCGGGCCCGCCGCCCCTGCCGGAGCCAGTCACCGTCCTGACCTGCACCGTTGTCACTCACCGGGACGACCCTACCCCCGGATCGTGCCTGCGGTCGCCCGACCATCCCCCATTTCCCGGAACCCCCCCGCTACGTTCGACACCCGTCCGAGGCGATCACCGACCGAAGGAGTTGCAATGGCTAACTACGAGGGGTACTGCGTGAAGTGCCGAGAGAAGCGTGAGTTCGACGGCCAGGAGGTAGAGCTGGCGAACGGGCGCCGTGCGGCACAGGGCACCTGCCCGGTGTGCGGCACCAAGATGAACCGGATCCTGGGCAAAGCCAAGGTTTGAACCAGGGCCCGCCGACACGGCGGGCAGGCTGCCGGCCGGCGTGAGACGATGGGTTCCGTGCACGACCTGATCATCAGGGGCGGGACGCTGATCGACGGGACCGGTGCGGTGGCGCATGCGGCCGATGTCGCAGTCGATTCCGGCCGCATCACCGAGGTGGGCACCGTCCAGGGCGGCGCCACCCGGGTCTTGGAGGCCGATGGCCTGCTCGTGACCCCGGGGTGGGTCGACATCCACACCCACTACGACGGCCAGGTCACCTGGGACTCGGAGCTCGCCCCTTCGTCGTGGCATGGCGTCACCACCCTCGTGATGGGCAACTGCGGCGTGGGATTCGCCCCCGCCCAGCCCGACCGCCACGACTGGCTCATCGGCCTCATGGAAGGGGTCGAGGACATCCCCGGCACGGCGCTGGCCGAGGGGATCGAGTGGGAATGGGAGACCTTCCCCCAGTATCTCGACGCGCTCGAGCAGCGGCGCTGGACGGTTGACGTCGGGACCCAGGTGCCCCACGCGGCCGTGCGGGCCTATGTGATGGGCGAGCGGGGCGCCCGCAACGAGGCGGCCACCGCCCAGGACATTGCGGCGATGCGCGCCATCGTGCTCGAGGCCATCCGGGCCGGCGCCCTCGGGTTCTCCACCTCTCGCACCCTGGGGCACCGCGCCATCGACGGCGAGCTCGTGCCCGGAACGTTCGCGGCCGAGGACGAGCTGTTCGGCATCGGGTCCGCCCTGGGCGAAGCCGGCGCCGGTGTCTTCGAGTTGGCCCCGCTGGGCTCGGCGGGCGAGATGCTGCAGGACGCATGGGCGGAGGTGGACTGGATGCGGCGGTTGTCGGCCGTCATCGACCGTCCCGTGTCCTACGTGCTGCTCCAGCACGACGACGACCCCGAGCTGTGGCGCAAGCAGCTGGCGGCGTCGCTCGACGCCTGTGCGGAGGGGGCCCGACTCTTCCCCCAGATCGCCGGCCGGCCGACGGGGATCCTCTCGGGCCACCACACGACCCTGTGTCTCTTCGCCGAGTTCCCGGCCTACACGGAGCTGCGGGCCCGCTGCTCGTCGGCCGACGAGCTGGCCGCCGCGCTGGGCGAGCCCGAGGTGCGGCGCTCGATCGTGTCATGGACGCCCTCGTCGCCGGCCGAGGCCGAGGCGATGGAGAAGGCGTTCCAGCGCACCTTCGTGCTCGGGGACCCGCCCGACTACGAGCCGGGACCCGAGCGGTCACTGGCCGGGCTGGCCGCGGCCCGCGGCACGTCACCCCTTGAGGTCGCCTACGACGAGATGGCCCGCGACGGCGGGCAGGGGCTGCTCTACATCCCGATCCTCAACTACGCCCTTGGGGACCTGGACCACGTGCGCGACATGATGCTGCATCCCCAGGGGCTGATCGGGCTGGCCGACGGGGGTGCCCACACCGGCACCATCTGCGACGCGTCCATGCCCACCTTCATGCTCACCCACTGGACCCGCGACCGCAGCCGGGGCGAGATGCTCCCGCTCGAATACGTGGTGAAGAAGCAGACGCACGACACGGCGCGCCTCTACGGCATGTCGGACCGCGGCACGGTGGAGCCCGGCGCGCTGGCCGACTTCAACCTCATCGACTACGACGCGCTCTCGCTCGGCGCGCCCTACGTGACGACCGACCTGCCGGCGGGCGGTCGCCGCCTGCTGCAGAAGGCGTCGGGGTACGTGGCGACCATCAAGGGTGGCACCGTGACGTTCGAGCACGGCGAGGCGACCGGCGCGCTGCCGGGCCGCCTGGTGCGCGGCGTCCGCTGAACCCAGACGACCGCGCGCGCTCGCCCGTTCCCGCATGGTCGGCCGGCCCGGCACGGCAGACTGCACCCCATATGGAGGCGCCCCTGACCCAGTACGCCCTCCGGGACGGCATCAATGTCGGATACCAGGTCTGGGGGCTCGAACCGTTGGGCACCGCGGACGACGCCGTCGATGTGCTCGAGTTCAACAGCGGGCTCATGATCTCCATTGACGAGACCGTCGACGAGCCCAACTGGCTCCGCTACACCGAGCGGGTGGCGAACTTCTCACGGCTGCTCCGCTTCGATGCCGGGGGCCTCGGGCTGTCCGACCCCCTGCCGACGGGAACGGATCCCTCCATTGAGGGCTGGGGCCGCGACGGGCTCGCGGTCATGGATGCGGCCGGGAGCGCCCGTGCCGTCGTGCTGGCCTCCACCGGCGGCGCCATGGCCGCGCTGTGGCTCGCGGCGACGCACCCCGAGCGCGTGATCTCCCTGATCATCATCAACGGCACGGCCCGGGTCGGCCAGGCCGAGGACTACGGCTTCGGCCTGCCCGACGAGGAGATCGCGGCGGGGGCGGGCATCGAGGTGCCGCTGACCGAGGAGGACATTCCCCAGGACATCGCCATCTTCGCCCCGAGCCTGGCCCATCGGGTCGGCTTCCGGGAGTGGTGGGGGCGGGCGGCGCGGCGCGGCGCCAGCCCGGCCACGGCCACCGCCTTCAACCTCGTCACCTTCTCGGCCGACGTCCGCTGGTGCCTGCCGGCCATCACGTGCCCGACTCTCGTGTTCGCCCGGCTGGACAGCTTCGCCAACCTGAGCGTGCACGGCCGCTACCTGGCCGAGCAGATCACCGGCGCCCGCCTGGTCACGACAACCGGTCCCGACCTGCTCCCCTGGGCGGGTGAGTTCGACTCCATCGTCGACGAGATGGAGGAGTTCGTCACGGGAACGCGAGGGGAGCACGCTGCGACACGCCTGCTCGCCGCAGTGCTCTTCACCGACATCGTGGACTCGACGGTGCGCGCCGCCGAGGCGGGCGACCGGCGGTGGCGCGCCGTCCTCGACGAGTTCGACGTCAACGTCGGCCGGCTCCTGGCCCGCCACGATGGCATCCTCGTCAAGATGACGGGTGACGGGATACTGGCCCGCTTCCTTGCGCCGGCGCAGGCGGTGCGGTGCGCGGAGGCCATGGTGACGAGCGCCAGCAGTTTCGGCCTGCAGCTGCGGGCCGGCCTGCACGCCGGTGAGGTGGAGCTGCGTGGCGACGACATCGGCGGCCTCGCCGTCCACATCGCCTCACGGGTCAGCGCCATGGCGGGACCCGGAGAGGTGCTCGTCACCGGCACCGTTCGTGACCTCGTCGTCGGCTCGGGCATCGTCTTCGACGACCGCGGTCGGCACAACCTCAAGGGCCTGCCCGACGAGTGGCAGGTGCTGGCGGTGGAGCGGGCCTGAGGCGAGCCGGGCTGGCTGCAGGTCCTGGCCCTCATAAACCCTTTGAGCTACGAGGTCGTCGCGGGTCCGGCCCTGCGCGTCAGCGGTTTGCGCCATCGCTGGCGACCGCCGTCGGCATCCCCGACTCTCAGAGAAAGCCGAGCAACTGCCGAGCCGCTTCGAGGTACCTGCTCACCGTCTTCGCTGATTTGTTGGTCGCCCCCAGCAACCATTCGAATGAGGGAACGAGCGTGGTCAGGTCGCCTACGCTGGCGATGGTGACTGCCGTCGTCTGGGCCGTAGGGGACTTCTCCTTCACGTTGGAAAGCCTTCGGCAGAGAGGCCTGTCCGACTGTCCGTGAGGAACGGACTATCCGCTGAAGGAGCGTTTCCCGAGTGGTCCCAGCCCGGCACGGTCACTGAAATACCAGCTAGATAGCAGTTTGACACGGGATGTGGCGCAGCTTGGCAGCGCGCCTGCTTTGGGAGCAGGAGGTCCGGGGTTCAAATCCCCGCATCCCGACCAGCGTGCCGCTCAGCGTTCAGGCCCGTGCGCTTCAGCATGGCCACCCACGTTGCCGCACTGGGCAACAATGCGACCGTGACCGACATCGAAAGGGCCGGACCGCGCCCGTCCGCTGGTGGACAAGTCGTCCTGCTCACGCTGGCGGTGGCGCAGTTCCTCATGACCCTGGACAGTTCGGTCATGAACGTCTCCATCGCCACGGTGGCCAAGGACGTCGGGACGACGGTCACGGGGATCCAGTTCGCCATCACCCTCTACACGCTCGTCATGGCCGCGTTCATGATCACGGGCGGCAAGCTCGGGCAGATTCTGGGGCGCAAGCGCGCCTTCATGATCGGCTGCGTGGTCTACGGGTGCGGGTCGTCCATCACGGCGTTGGCCAAGTCGCTCCCCGTCCTCATCATCGGCTGGTCGGTGCTGGAGGGTCTGGGCGCCGCGCTGATCATGCCGGCGGTGGTGGCGCTGGTGGCGACGAACTTCGGCCCCTCCGAGCGGCCGCGGGCCTACGGCCTCGTGGCCTCGGCAGGTGCCATCGCCGTGGCGGTCGGCCCGCTGGTCGGGGGGCTGTTCACCACGTATCTCAGCTGGCGCTGGGTCTTCGTCGGCGAGGTCATCATCGTGCTCGGCATCCTCTTGCTTTCGAGACGCATGGCCGACTCGCCGGCCGTCCCCGGCGTGCGCCTCGATCCGGTCGGCACGCTGCTGTCAGCCGCCGGGCTCGGCATGATCGTCTACGGCGTCATCCGCTCCGGAACCTGGGGCTTCGTGCAGCCCAAGCCCGACGCCCCCCAGTGGCTGGGCACCTCCCTCGTCATCTGGTTGTTGCTCGGGGGCGGCGGCGTACTCGCGCTGTTCGCGCTGTGGGAGAGCCGGCGGGTGCGGCGCCACCAGGCCGCCCTGGTCGATCCCAGCATGCTCCGGGTGCCCCGGCTGCAGGGCGGGCTGACCTCGTTCTTCTTCCAGTTCCTCCTGCAGTCCGGGCTGTTCTTCGTGATCCCCCTGTTCCTGTCGGTGGCCCTCGGCCTCTCCGCCGTGGCCACCGGGGTGCGTCTCCTTCCGCTCTCCATCACACTCCTGGCCAGCGCGGTGGGCGTCCCCCGGCTCTTCCCCCGCACCTCGCCACGCCGGATCGTGCGCGTCGGCTTCGGCCTGTTGTTCCTCGGCATCGTCGCGCTGCTGGCGGCGCTGGACTCCGGGCCGGGAGCCGACGTCGTGACGGGGCCGCTGCTGCTCGCCGGGCTCGGCGTCGGCACCCTGGCTTCGCAACTGGGCAGCGTGACGGTCTCCGCAGTGCCCGACTCCCAGAGCGGCGAGGTGGGCGGCGTCCAGAACACCGTGACGAACCTCGGCGCGTCCATCGGCACCGCCCTGTCCGGCGCCATCCTCATCGCGGTGCTCACGACGACGTTCCTCGGGTCGGTCGCAGCGAACCCCGCCATCCCGAAGGAGATGTCCGCGCGGGCCCAGGTCGAGCTCTCCGCCGGCATCCCCTTCGTGAGCGATGCCGACCTCAACGCGACCCTCGAGAAGGCGGGCGTCCCGCCCGCGACGGCGCAGGCCGTCGTGGACGAGAACGCCCAGAGCCGGATCAACGGGCTGCGGGCCGCTCTCGCCGTGCTCGCCCTCATCGCCCTAGTGGCCCTGGCCCTCACCCGCCGGCTCCCCACGGAACAACCCGGCGACCAGGCGAAGCCGGCACGGCTGGACCCTGAACCGGCCTGAACTGCCCCGCGGGAACACGCTCAGCTGCGACGAAGCGTGACGCTGCACCACGCCCGCTTGCGGCAGGTGGGGCAGGTCATGCGGTGGTCGAACCTGCCTCGGGGCAGCCAGACCCCGAGCGGGAGCTGGAAGATGAGCAGGTCGAGCACGCCGATGTGCGAGGTCTGCCGGCAGCGGGCGCACTCGACGGTGAAGCTGCCCCGCTCGTCCAAGGGATTGCCCGACGTCGTCGCCAGGCTGTCCGTTTCGGGCTGGGCGCCCGAGTAGAGCGCGCGCTTGCCGACCGGCAGCGGCACCGTCGTCCCGGATTCACCGGCCTCGCCCGGCCTCGGCTCCCCCGCCGGCGGCACCCAGAACAAGGCCCGCTTGCCCAGCGGATCGGGCGCCCTTTCGCTGCGCGAAGCGGCCACGACGCTCTCAGGCGGTCTGCATCGCGTCGTAGACGCGGGTCGAAAGCGTCCGGTACGCCACCGCGCCGGGCGACATCGGGGCGTGCTGGAGCACCGACTGCCCGAGGCCCGGAGCCTCCGCGAAGCGCACCGACTTCGGGACGGACGGCTGGAACAGCGGGAGACCGTACCGCTCCTCGACCTCGGAGAGCACCTGTCGGGAATGGGTCGTGCGCGCGTCGAACATCGTCGGGATCACGCCGAGCACCCGCAGTTTCTCGTTGGCGAACTGCCGGACATCCTCGATCGTCTCGAGCAATTGCCCCACGCCGCGATGGCTGAGCGCCTCGCACTGCAAGGGCACGATGACAGCTTCTGCCGCCGTCAGGCCATTGATGGTGAGCACGCCGAGCGACGGGGGGCAGTCGATGAGGACCGCGTGGTAGTCGTCGAGCACCGGAAGTAGCGCCTGGGCCAGGACATGCTCGCGACCGGTTCGGCTGAGGAGGTGGACCTCGGCACCGGCCAGGTCGATGGTCGCCGGCACCAACGCCAGGCCCGGCACGTGTGGAACGGGCTTGACGACGTCCGACAGCCGCGCCCTTCGGACCAACACGTCGTGCAACGACGAGTCGAGCTCGTCGGGATCGAAGCCGAGGGAGTAGGTGAGGCACGCCTGCGGGTCGAGATCGACCATCAGCACCCGGCGCCCCTGTTGCGCCATGGCCACGCCCAGGGACTGCACGGTCGTCGTCTTGGCCACGCCGCCCTTCTGATTCGCGACGGCGATGACCTTGACCATCGCCAGAGTCTAGGACCGGCTCGGGTGCATTTCCCAGAAGATCCGTTCCGGGCACCGCCAGTGAGCGGCAGGCGGCCTCTTCGGGGCCGACATCGGTCACGAGACTGCCCAGGGCCAGGTTGAAGGCTTCCGGGTGAGACCCCCAGGGGGCCGAGAACGGCCGAGACGGTTGCGCATACCCGACCGTCTCACCCGGGACCGGGCCCCCTGGGCATCCCGGAAGGCGGACCAGCGAAGAGCGGGCGAGCGCATAGGGTCGAGGGGCACAGCCGGGCGGTGCGGCGACAGCCGCGACCCCTGACCTGCGTCGCCCCCAGACCAGAGAACCGAAAGAGGACGTGGCCGTAGTTCGCATGAATCAGAAGATCGCTGTCGGCATCGTGTTCGTGTCGGCGATGTTCATGAACATCATGGACATCACGATCGTGAATGTGGCGCTCCCCACAATCGGCCGCGACTTCCACATCGCCCCCACCGCAGTCGACGGCATCGTGATCGCCTATCTGGTGAGCCTGGCCGTCTTCATCCCGGCGTCGGGATGGTTGGGAGACCGCTTCGGCGGCAAGCGGGTCCTCCTCATCGCCATCGTCGTCTTCACGCTCGGCTCGGCGCTCTGCGGCCTGGCCCAGAACATGACCGAGCTGGTGCTGTTCCGGGTCATCCAGGGTGCGGGCGGCGGGATGATGGCCCCGGTAGGGATGGCCATGCTCTACCGGGTCTTCCCACCGGCCGAGCGGGTGCGGGCGGCCAGCATCCTGACCCTCGGGACCACCGTGGCTCCCGCCGTCGGACCGGTGCTCGGCGGCTTTCTGGTCACCAACTTCTCGTGGCGCTGGGTCTTCTTCGTGAACGTGCCGATCGGCATCGCGGCGGTCATCTTCGGCTGGCTGTTCCTGGAGCGGACGGGGGCGATCGACGCCGGCCGCTTCGACGTGCCCGGGTTCGTGCTCGGCGGCGCCGGGCTGGGACTCTTGATGTACGGCGTCTCCGAAGGCCCGCTCCAGTCCTGGTCGGCGCCGACGGTGATCGCCACCTGCATCAGCGGGGCCGCGCTCCTGGTGGCGTTCGTCCTGGTGGAGCTTCGGACCACCCGGCCGATGGTGGACCTGCACCTGCTCCGGGAGCGGCTATTCCGCTCGACGAACTGCGTCATGTTCCTGGCCGCGGCGGCTTTCCTCGGGATGCTCTATCTGATCCCGCTGTACTTCCAGGACGCCCGCGGCCTCTCCGCGCTGCAGTCGGGGCTCTCCACGTTCCCAGAGGCCATTGGCGTGATGATCGGCGCGCAATTCGCCAGCCGCCTCATCTACCCGCGCATCGGGCCCCGCCGGCACATCACCGGCGGGCTGGTGGGGCTCGCGATCTGCATGCTGGTTCTGACCCAGATCAGCGTGACCACCAACCTCTGGCTCATCCGCGGCCTCATGTTCGTGCTGGGCTGGATGATGGCCCAGGTGATGGTGCCCAACCAGGCGGCGTCCTTCGCGATGATCACGCCCGAGTCCATGGGGCGGGCCTCGACCTTCTTCAACACCATGCGCCAGGTCGGGAGCGCGACCGGTGTTGCCGTCCTCTCCACCGTGTTGATCGGCGTGGGCTCGACCCGTGGCGCGGGCGGCACGTCGGCTCCCGACATCACGGCCTACCACTTCGCCTTCCTCACGGCAGCGATCTTCGCTCTGGCTGCCGCCGCCTTCTCCCTCACCATCCACGACAGTGACGCGGCCGAGACCATCGTGCGGCGCGCCCGTCGCCTGCCGACCCTCGTCCCATCTGCGCAGATCCCGGTCCCCGAGGGCAGCCCGGCGTGACCGCCGTGGACACGGTCTGCGTGTTCTGCGGTTCCAGTCCAGGGTCTGACCCGGCCTTCACCGTGGCCGCCGAGCGATTCGGCACGAAAGTCGCCGAGCGCGGCATCGAGCTGGTCTACGGCGGCGCCTCCGTAGGTCTGATGGGCGTCGTGGCCGACGCCGCCATGGCGGCGGGCGGACGGGCCGCCGGTGTGATCACCGAGTCCCTGGCCGGTCACGAGATCGCCCACGGCACGTTGAGCGATCTGCACGTGGTGAGCACGATGCACGAGCGCAAGGCGCTCATGTCCGAGCTGTCGGACGCCTTCGTCATGCTGCCCGGCGGATTCGGGACCTACGAGGAGTTCATGGAGTCCGTTACCTGGGCTCACCTCGGCATCCACGACAAGCGTTGCGCCATTCTCAACGTCGACGGCTTCTTCGACGATCTCCTCGTCTTCGTGCGTCACGCCGTCGCGCAGGGCTTCATACGGACCCGCCAGGTCGAGGCTCTCGTGATCTCCGACAACGTCGACGAGCTGCTCGACGCGCTCGTGCACGCACCCCGCGATCAGGTCTCGGCCCGGTAATCGCTCCAGCCGGTGGAGCCAGGCTCAGTTCGCGCCGGGGAGAAGCAGGACGTCGCGCAGCTCGTCGGACTCGCCCCAGTCGGCGAGAAGCTCGGCCACCGACGGATACGGCTTCTCCGCGCCGGTTGCCTTCTCCAGGACCGACGGCGTGTACCCCAGTCGCTCGAAGTACCCGAGGTAGTGCGCCACCGTGGTGCCCGACACCCGGAACAGCATCTCATCCTTGAGCTCGGTGGTCACGATGGGCCGGTCGCGCTCGATGATCCGCGTGGCACCTTGCACCACCCGACCTTCCGCTCCCTCCACGTCCATCTTCAAGAACCCGACCGGACCGTCCACGAGGTCGTCCAACCGGAAGGTCGGAACCACGTTGCCAGGGTGGGACAGGAGATCCCCATCTTCAATCAGGCCCCCGTTGGAGCCGACGTGGGTCGAGTAATAGGCCCATCCCGTCGCCGCATCCGCCGCCACTGGCAGCAGCTGGACGTTGGAGACACCGTTCAGTCGCACGGAGGACAGCAGGAGACGGCAATCCTCGGAGTTCGGTTCTAGGGCGATGACCCGGCCCGTCGGTCCCACCAGCCTCGAGGCGAGGAGCGAGTAGTAGCCGAGATTGGCGCCGACGTCGATCACTGTCATCCCCGGTGTGCAGTAGTGCTCGAAGACGGCGGTGAGGTGTGACTCGTATCGGCCCGAAAGCAGCCCGGGAGTGACGGCGGCGTCGGCGGAGTCGCAGAAAAGGTCCACGCCGCCCACCGTGCAGCGCACGGCGTCCTCCTCCGCCAGCTGCACCGAGAACGCCGTCGGCGCGACCTGGTGCTCGATCGTCCCGAGCATCCGGCGAATGGTCGAGACCCGCGCCAGCTCGCCGGCGGCAGCCTTGTCGACATCGGGACGGAGTTCGTCCGGCAGTGTCGGGTAGAGCAGCTCCACCAGCTGGTCGTAGGTAATGCCCCGGGGCGACGGCTCCTGCATGGTGCCGCCAAGCCCGTGCACGAGACGATTCCGCCAGGGCTTCAGCTTGTTCTTGACGGCATGCTGCCAGCTGTCGTGCGCCTCGCCCATTTCGGCCAACGGTATCCGCAAATCGGGACCGGAGAGGGAGCACGCGGGGAGGCAGCCCTCCCCGTCGGTGTCGCCCTCTGAACCGCTTACCTCACAACGGCGTCCGGTTCGCCGGACGTCCGCGTCGCTAGTCTTTCGGTGAACGAGCCAACGGAGGAATCGCCGTGTCCAGCCCAGATCGGATCGCCGCCAGCGGAATGGTCACGGCGAGTCCGGCCGACGTCTTCCGGATCGTCACCGACCCTGCCATGCACGTCGAGATCGACGGGTCGGGCATGCTCCAGGCGGCGCCGGATGCCCGTCGCCTCGAAGCGCCCGGGGACAGCTTCGAGATGGATATGGACCGGGAACCCCTCGGTGACGTCCCCATGGGAAAGTACAGGTCCCTCAATACCGTGACCAGGATAATTCCCGACGCGCTCCTGGAGTGGAACGTGGGCGCCTACGACCGTGGCCCGTACGGCCACGTCTACGGTTGGGAGATCACCGCTGTCGGACCGGGCGAGACCGAAGTCACCAACTACTGCGAATGGACCAACATCCCGGATAAGGCGCGCGAGCATTTCCCGATCGTGCCCCTGGCGATGCTGGAGAAGTCGGTCGAGAACCTCGCTGCGCTCGTCTCGCGCGAGGCCCACCGGCCAGGTTGAAGGACCCGACCGCGACGGTCCGGACATCCCCGAATTTTCGGATAGGAGTTGAGTGGTTTTGAAACGCACCACCCCCGCCATCGCGCCGCCTGAGGTTCGAAAACACACCTCGCAGATCCCTCCCCCTAGACACCCATTTTGGTGCCCACCGCCAGCGGCCCCCCCGAGGAGGGAGTCCGCCTCCCGTCTAACCCGCCAGCCGTCTGGCAGAGCAGCCCGCCACCGCCCGGGAACCGATCAGACGGGGCGCTCCGGGCGTGATCTTGGTGGAAGAGGTCGAGCGGGGCGCTGCCCCACACCGAATCAGGCACTGCGGAGACAGTGGCCACAACAGCTCGGCAGCGAGCACCCGGGGGCAGCAGTTCCTAGTAGGTCGGTTCTATGACAAAAATCCCATAATCCGTCATGTGACACTTGGGCATAGTCTTGGATCTGCATTCACTCAGACGGGCGCGCTGGCCCCGACTACCTCGTCAGCGGCGTCCGTGGGTTAGGGGTTGTCATGATCCGACGCGTGCTTGCCGTTCTTGCCATTGCGGTGGTCCCATTCATCGTCCTTCTAACCGCGCTGGCTCCAGTGGCTCACGCCGCGCCCTCAAGCCCGGTCAGCGTCGCTGACGTTGTCACCTCGGCATTCAGCGGGACGATATCCGGCCAGGTCGGAGCCAGCCCCTGCCCTTCCGATGATTTCCTGACCTTCGCTGGGTCTTACCCCGGAAGTGCGGCTGTCGGCACCGTTAACTTCAGCGTTGCCGGGTGCTACCTCCCCACCTCCAGCTTCTCCTCCGGCTCTTTCACCATCACGACGAACGTCGGCACGCTCACAGGCAGTGCCTCTGGTCCGGTAGCGATAATTGGCACACCACCCAATGACCTCCGCTACCAATTTGAGCTGACGCTTAGCGTAACGATGGGCACTGGTTCATTTGCCGGGACAACGGGAAATCTGCAAGCCGTCCTCGTTCCCCCCTCTGAGGCCTTGACAAGCTTCGAAGGAACCGTCACGGATTTTTTCACTCAGGTCCTCGTTCCTTCACAGAGCACAGGAATCCCATCCCCCGTTAGCGGAGTTACGTACCTCGACGCGGCCGCATACCCCGCTCCCGGGGTCAGCGTCACCAAGGTGGTCTTCGAGGTGAACAGCCAAGTCATCGCCACGGCCACCCTCACCTACTATGGCTGGCTGGCCCAGTGGAACACCACCACCAATTTGGCTAGCGGGATTTACGACCTCGTCAGCGTGGTCACCGATACCGATGGCAACACCGCGACCAGCTTCCCGGTCCAAATCCAGGTGAACAATCCGCTGCCCACCACGACGATCCTCATCCCGTCGAACGGGGCCACCCTCTCGGGTGGTTCGTCCGTGCTCGACGCCACGGCCTCTTCTCCCGACGGAGCCCCGATCAGCGTCAAGTTCACGGGCAACGCCGCGTTGAACGGCGTGTTCGGGAGCCTCGGAACGGCCACACCCACCCCCTACGGCTATATCTACTTCTGGAATACCACCGCCGTCCCGAACGGGACGTACACCCTTCAGAGTCTGGTGACCGATATCGCGGGCAACGGCGCATACAGCACGGGGATCTCGGTCACCGTGGCCAACCCCCCGCCGACCACTGCGGTACTCATCCCCTCGAGCGGGGCAAACGTTTCGGGGATTTCGTCACTTCTTGACGCCAGCGCGTCGGCCAACGTGACCTACCTCACCTTCGAACTCAGCGGCGGCACCCTGAGCGACCAGGTGATCGCGACGGCGACCCCCACCTACTACGGCTGGCTAGCCCAGTGGAACACGACGAGCGTCCCCAATGGAACCTACACATTGGAGAGTGTCGCTTCTTACTCCCGGTACTTTCTATCCAGCGGAACCAGCGCGCCGGTAATGATCACGGTGGCGAACTGACGGGCGAGTCTCCCGGCTCGGCCTTGACCGGGTTTGGCGGCTCCACTTTTGGGGCCAGATGTCGTCCCATGTCCCGAACTCCGGACCGGAGCGCACCGTTCGGTGCCTTGGGGGAAGCGGCAACGGTAAACAAAACCAGATCTTGCTTGTTACCTGAACTCTGCGACCCTGGGGTGCCGGCGTCGTCCGCTCCAGGAGGAATGGACGGCCGAGCGGGATGAGGGAGGGTTGCTGTGAGCGTCATCGTCATTGCTCTATTTTCGGTTTCTGATGTCCGCAAGGCTGCCAAGTGGGCGAGGACCCACGCGGACGTGCCCGAGGACGTCACAGCGTATGACAAGAGCTTGGGTCAATAGGACACCGGATGCTCACCGACGGCAAGGACCTGCTCGTGATTGACGAGTGGCCGGACGCAGACACGTTCAATACATTCTTCGCTAATGCCACGAGAATGGGCGAGTTCCTCAGCGGCGCTGGCATCATCGGAGAACCAGAGGTGACGATCCTCGAAGTGCTGGACGTGCCCGGCACATTCTGATTTCCCAGAGCCGCACGCCCGGGATCGCTAAACGTCAGTCTGGGCCCGATCGCTCGCCGCAGGCCGAGGCGCTCCTTGCGGAAGTGAAGAATCGTTCGGTTCCATAACGACCACTCGAATCGAGGACGTCTAGCCCGAACCGGCGACGAACTGGGGCATGCGTCTAGACCCACTTGACAGTCTCGTTCTGAACAGATGAGGCAAGTTTTGCGTCAGGCAGCCAGCCGGGCCGTGCGGACTGCGTTGTCGAGCTCGCGTTCGTAGGTTCTCCAGGCGGCGGTGAGTGGGCGTGGTGCTGGTGGAGAGGGTCGCGCCAGGTCGGCGAGATCTGTGAGAGCGGGGACGACGACGCGGGTGGCGAGCTGGGTGAAGAAGGCGCTGACGCGTAGGCCGTGGGTTGTGACGCGATAGGTGTTGGACCCGTCCACCCGTTCGATGAGGCCCTTCAGACGCAGTCGCCGCAGGTCATAGGAAGCCTGGGCTGAGGAGTAGTCCGCGCGCCAATGGGCGGCCATCTGGGCGCGCAGGGACTTGTTGGTCAGGCCGCCGATGACGTGGGCGAAGGCGGCGATGGAGCCGAGCAGGGCCATGGTCCGGGGATCCCCGAAACGCAGACCAGGAGCGCGTTGTCCGTCGTGAACGCTCGGGAGGACGATCGACTCGAGGGTGGCGGAGTCCGGAAGCCCCGGACGTCCCTCGCCCAGCGTGGCCAAGAAGCGGGCGTTGGTGGCGGCCCCGACGCGGCGCAGTGCGCCCCAGTTCTCGGCGCAAAGGGTCTTGTGCAGGGCAAAGTCGTTGGCGTTGTTCACCGTGGTCTCGACCCGGAGAGCCCGGCCTTCTTTGAGGTAGGCCTTGGCCTTCGACGACTTGTAATGGATCTGGAGCTGGGGTGCGGTGTCGCGGGTGATGACCTCGGTGGCGAAGCGTCCGGGGGTCTTGTGCTTGCCGCGATTGACCACCGTGCGGTCGACGAGCAAGGAGACCCGCTCGGGACGGCCGAGGTCGAGGTGGTCGCCGATTGCCGCCTCGAACCAGGCCCGGGCCCGGCGCGGCTGGTCGAAGACCGCGGTGTCGGAGACCTCGAGCTGAGCGATGGAGAAGGACCACTCGAACCCGGCGGCCCGGTCGTGGGTGCACAGGGGGTCGGGGACGACCGCCATCATGCGGGCCAAGAGGGCGCGCAGATGGCTGGCACCGAGGCGAGCGCAGATGCGATGGGCGACGGGGGGATCCTCGACGCTGCGCAGCCCGTTGTCGAGGGCCTCGAAGCCGATCCCCGCCTTGGCCAGCTGGCACTTGGCCCACTCGTGCCCGTTGGCACAGCACCACAGCGGGTAGGGCGCGTAGGAGCAGATCTTGAGGAAGGCCGGTCCCCACTCGGGGTCGGCGAAGTAGAAGTACCAGTGGTCGGGCACGCTGGACTGGCGCCGCCAGGCGATGTGGGGATGGCTGGAGCGATGGCCCGGATAGGTGTCGTCGACGTAGCCCCGCCACGCCGAGGTCCGCTCCTGGGCCTTGCCGACCAGCACCAGCCCGGGTCGACCGGCCGCCCTCGCCTCGTCTTGGTAGGGACGGGCGATGTCCTCTTTGGACTCTCCGGCCTTGAAGCGGACAACGGGCACCCCGGTGCTCTCCTCGAGCGCCTCGAGCTCGGCCACGAGTCGTTCGCGGTTGCGGTTGAGCAATGCGGGAGACGGAATGGTGCCGCCTCGATTGAGCAGGAACTTCACCACCCCGCCCTCGTATTGGAGTCCTTTGATGTAGCCGCGGACACCGATGCGGTCCACCGAAGTGCAGCGGAAGCTGACGTGCTCGTCCAGTAACGTGGCCACGGTCCCCATGGCGACCTCCTCTTCGACCGTTGCCGCGGTCGATCAGCAGTTCTGACAGGGAGGACGCTATGGGGACCCTCGCGTCGATGCTGAGAGGGAGTGGGCACAGGGCCGGCTTCGCCGGCCCGGCACCGAGTCAGTAAGAACCAGGTTGCCCACCGCGAGCGAGCTCAGACCAAGCTGGAGCTCGACACCCGTGAGTTCACCGCGACGACGGGGTGTGGTCTGAGGTCGCTCGCTAATTGTTGACGGTGATCGTGATGCCATTGCTGTGGCCGCTCCTACCGGCAACGTCATAGGCGACGCTCTGAAGGGTGTACGTGCCGTTGGCCACGGTGGTCGTGTTCCACCCTGTGATCCATCCATAGGTGGTTTGCCTGGCCGCACCGATCAGCGTGTCGTGTTGTGATGCGCCGGTGAGGTAGAACTCGACCTTGGTCACCTTGAAGTAGCCCGTCACCAAGGCATCAAGCACCGCAGTGCTCGACAACGTGGCGTTGTTCGCAGGTACGAATAGGTGCGGGACCAACTTCGGAAAGGTTTCACCATTGCCACCCGCCACGGGGGCGACGTGGACCCGGTCCACCAGAAGACGCTCTTTGACATGGAACCAAGCGGTCACGCCACCTGACTCGACGGGGGGGCCGATCACGGCGGTGACATAGCTGACAACAGCCGCGGGATCCGCGCCACTCGGCGAGACGACGACCGTCTGCACATCATATTTGCGAAGAAACACACGGAGGGCCGTGAGGTTGCTCTTTGAGAGAGGCGCCATTTGCGCCGTGGCGTTGCCATAGAACGCGGCGTCGAAGATAGCCTGAACAGACTCGGGTTTCAGTACGGAGGGACTGACAGTGTTATTGGTGCCTCTCGGCGACGGGAACCACCCGTAGCCTCCGATCAACTTGAAGCGCATACCGGCCACGGCTTGATCGAGCATGATGCCGTGGGGCACGGGGTCCAGGCCACCTAAGGCGTCCGGGTAGGGATAAGCAAGGACTACGCTCCCAACTGGAATGGCCTCAACGGCTGCGGTCGTGAAGAGGGACGGAACATTCGTCGAGGTCGACAACTGCGTGTGACGTGGTGCCAACGGGATCACTGCGGCGGCCGTGAGTGTGGCCAACGCTCCCACCGTGGCAACAATCCTCCATCGCGCGGACAACCATGCGGGACGACCCGATCGCCTCATCCGTCGCCAGAGCTCGTCGAGCCCAATGGCGAACATCGCCGCCGCGAACAGCGCGGTATAGAGCGAAAAGCGGACCGGGATGAGCCCCCCGACAACGGGGCGGTTCTCGAACACAACGAAAGGAAGAGGGAATGACGTTTCATGACCGTCGACCCGAAGACGGGAACCCAGGGACAGGACAAAGGCGATCAGCGCCAGACTCCCCGCGAAGAGAATCGCCCTTCGTTGGCGGAGAAAGATCGCGAACGACACGAGAACGACCACCAGGGGAAGCCCCAGATAGAGAGCCGTCGCGTAGGCGAAGCGTTGGTTTGCCATCGCCGTCAACCCATTCGTGCCGAGCCATTGGGAGCTCGGTACGAATGCGCCGAACAAGTCGCTCGGAGGCACTGCCCGTTGCACTGTTCCCCTGATGCTTTGCGGACCAGCCAACGCGTAGATCACTGGAAAGAGGAGCAAGAAGCCGCCCACACCGAGGCTGTAGGCGAAGGCGGTCATCGCGTAGCGACGCCATCGCTCCGCCAGATGGCGGCGACTGACGAGGAGGAAGAGAACGACCGCGACAACGCCCATCACGACCGTACTGGCCAGGACCTCGGACCAGATGAAGAACTGGAGGGCACACACCACGCCGAGGAGGGCCCCGGTTCTTCCCGGCCGCCACTGCTGGCGCACCAGGATCTCGTGGAGGAGAAGGAAGATCACGGGGGGCAGCGGCACGAAAATGAGAAACAGGTAATTGTCGTCGTAGTAGGCCATATAGGCGGAAAAGCCGTAGATCAGTCCTCCGACGAAGGCGGCGGGCCACCACGTCGTCCAGCGGCGGAGCACGAAGCACATCGAACTTGCTGATAAGACAACGGCGAGACGGAGCGCGATGTTCCAGGTGACTACCGGGCCGAATAACTTGGTAATCGGCATGAAGAGCACGCCGAGGGCCAGCATCGAGCCGTTCACCCCGAAGTTCTCACCCGCTGGATAGTTCTGCCACTGGGCTGAGAAGACGTTGTGGCCATGAGGGAGAGCCAATGCGGTCCACGCGAGCCACCAAACCTGGTCGATTTCGTCCGGAAATAACATGCCGGTCATGTGGCCCGGACCAAGCGAACCGAAGTGGCCGTACACCACCATGGCCAGAACGACATACACAGCGAAACAGAGCGCCGCTGGCCAATGACGCTTGATCGTGAACCAACGACGGTCGCCTGTTTGGCGTCCCTCTGGATCCGAAGGGGTGGCTCCGGAATAACCGGAGGCACGCGTTGCTGGTTCCAGTCGCACCGCCATCTGCTACGGGTCCCTCCGACCTAGGACTACCGCGACGGCCACCGCTCCAAACCAACCCACCAAGTAGGTGTTCTCCTCGGCCACCGCGGTACGATAACGCTCTGACGACGGGCCGTTCAGGCCACTCTGCCCCTGCCCCCATGGTGTCTGATTCGGTATGGGGCAGCGCCCCGCTCGACCTCTTCCACCAAGATCACGCCCGGAGCGCCCCGTCTGGTCGGTTCCCGGGCGGTGGCGGTCTGCTCTGCCAAACGGCTGGCGGGTTAGAGGGTCTTCAAGAGTTCGCGGGGTGCCTTGCCCCTGAGCAGGAGGCCGTGCGTGAGGTCGCTCGGGTATCCACCGCGTAAGCACAGAGGCGCTTCTAGCGCCGAAGTGTCGCATGGTGGCACCCCGCGCCCGGCGACTGGGGCACCCGTCCGGGTTGGGACCTTCGCCTCTTGCCTTTTGTGGGAGCGAGCCGAAGGTGGGTGATAGAAGCAAACCGAAGTCGGAGGCATGAGATGGTCGAGAACCCATATGAGTCAGTGATACGACGGGCGTACCAGGATTTTGAGTCGGGCGACCTGGATCTTTTGGGGATGGTCATGGCGCAGGACGTCGTGTGGCATGAGCCAGGACGAAGCAGCCTCGCCGGTGACTACAAGGGCCCGGAGGCCCGTGCTTGGCTTCCTCAGGAGCCTGAAGGAACAGAGCGGCGGGACATTCAACATTGAGATTCTGGAAGTGATAAGTGAACCGGAGCGGGCTGTGGTCTTCCAAAGGGAGCCGGCGAAGAGGGACGGCAACGTCCTAGACGTGATTGCAGCGGTCGAATTCGAGATCCATCACTCAAAGATCACTGAGGTGACCGTCTACCAGGCCGATACCTATCAATTCGATGCGTTCTGGGGGCCCGTCACACGGTCAGTCTGGTCGCCCTAGATCAAATACCTCGACGTCCCCGTCCTGCCGCAAGGTGGCACCCCAGCCCGATGGCGTACGGGGACACCGAACCTTGGTCGAGCGGTGGGTGTTCACACGGCTTATCGGAACATTGGAGGTCGTACCACCCTTGACATCGGAAAACGAAGGAGTAGCGTCGGCGAAAGAGCAGAAACCAGCACGAGTTGCACGGCGTGACCCATGTTGAGTTGTCGTTGCATTACAAGGGGCCGTCATGATCCAACGCTGGCGCACCATTTTGTCTCGGTCGTGTACGGCAATCGCCCTCCTGGTGTTGGGCGGGACTGCTCTCGGTCTTGCGGTGCCCAGCCTTACGGCAACCGCCGCTGCATCCATTGACACCGGCTCGTGGCGGGTTGAGCAGACCTTCGGGCCGACGACACAAGGCTTCAACGCGGTCTCGTGCAGTAGCAGTTCCGACTGCGTAGCCGTGGGAACTGGAATCATTGAGGCGACAACCGACGCGGGCTCAACGTGGAATTCGGAGACCGTTCCTGCCGGTGTCGGAGCACTCTACGGAATCTCATGTCCATCGGCTTCGACCTGTTTCGCAGTGGGCTCGACGTTGGCCGAAGGTGGATCAGGCATTGTCATCGGCACGACGAACACTGGCGCGACCTGGAACCTCGAAACTCCCCAGAGCGTTGGGGTACTTGTGGGGATCTCTTGTACTTCCAGCACAGCGTGCACAGCGGTCGGTCAAGGGGTGACGTCGACGGCAGACGGGGGCGCGACGTGGACATTGGACAACTTGCCAGCGGTCATGATCGGGTTGCTCTCCGGAATCTCGTGTCCTTCGGCAACCTTTTGTGCGGCAGTCGGATTCACCCCACCCTCAGGGGGGTGCGAAGTACACCCCTGCACGACCTCGCCCCTTGCGTTGGTGAGTAGTGACGGCGGAACCAGCTGGTCCGTGCAGAATTTCCAAGGCGTGGGATCCTTCGCAGGAGTCTCCTGCGCATCGACTTCAGAGTGCGTCGCCGTCGGGGACAGTGCCGGCGCAGTTGGGGGCAATCCCGGCTCGGGTATCGCCTTCGCCGCCAGTTTCGGGGGGGCATGCGCGTCAGCCTCGGGCTGCTGGACGGCGACGACCCCATTTCCGTCGACGCCGCCACTTACCGGCATATCGTGCCCAACGACCTCAGTTTGTGTCGCAGTGGGTTCGCAGATCGTCGGCGAAGCTGCGAACGAATGGAGTTCGCAGGACGCACCGTACCCGGTCCAAAACCTTTTGGGCGTTTCCTGTCCGGCAGCTGGCGAATGCACCGCAGTGGGACTGAGCACATCAGGAGCCATCGTCATCGGCCAGAGTCCGACAACGACCGCGGTGCTCGTCCCCTCGAACGGGGCGAGCCTGTCGGGATCGACCTACCTCGACGCCTCCGCCTCCAACGCCACCAGCGTCGAGTTCCTGCTCTTCGGGGGCAGCTACGGCTATGCCGCGCCGGTGATCTGCACGGCCACGCTGAGCTACTACGGATGGGTGTGCAGCTGGAACACCACGACGGTACCCGACGGTTCCTACGCCCTCGTATCTGAGGCCTCCGGCCCCGGTGGGACCGCCTACAGTTCGGGCGTCAGCATCACCGTCGATAATCCGCCACCGACCACGAGCATCCTTGTCCCCTCCAATGGGGCGAGCCTGTCGGGCACAGTTGCCACCTTGGACGCCGGCACATCGAACGCCACCAGCGTCGAGTTCCTGCTCTTCGGGGGCAGCTACGGCTATGCCGCGCCGGTGATCTGCACGGCCACGCTGAGCTACTACGGATGGGTGTGCAGCTGGAACACCACGACGGTACCCGATGGTTCCTACGGCCTCGTATCTGAGGCCTCCGGCCCCGGTGGGACCGCCTACAGTTCGGGCGTCAGCATCACCGTCGATAACTGACCGCACCCTCCTCTCATCACCAATCCGGGATAACTCGGCTCGGCGACGCCCGACTGAGCGTCGCTGAGTAGCCCCATGGATCGTACGGGGCGACCCCAGATGCCACCCGGCGTCCCCGTTCCGCTCGCCGGCCGAGCCGCTCGCAGGGATACCACCCCAACCCGAGCCCCGCAACTACCCCCACCCGGCGTCCGCCTTCCGCTCGTCTCCGCCCCCCTCCCTTCCTCGCCCGCGCCCCCGGCAGTGTGCGCCCCCGGCAGGAATCGAACCTGCGACCATTGGATTAGAAGTCCACTGCTCTTTCCGCTGAGCTACGGGGGCAGGCAGCACGACACAGCCTGACATAGCTGGTCGGACGCACGTGAGGATCCGCCGCCACACCGATCCGGACCCACGGACGCGTGCCGAAGGCCATCCGGGAGGTGTGCCACACTTGTGCCCCTCGGTGGGCGTAGCTCAGTTGGTTAGAGCGCCAGGTTGTGGTCCTGGAGGTCGGGGGTTCGAGACCCCTCGCTCACCCCGAAGAAGCCGCCGTTTCCTGCAATGGAGGGGACGAGGCAGACAGACGTCGGCACGGTCTGGGGAGGTTCGAGAGTGAGTGCTGCGCAGGCTGGCCGGACGGTCCTCGTCACCGGAGCGTCCTCGGGTATCGGCGCCGCCCTCGCCCGGGCCCTCGCCCGCCGGGGTGATGCCGTGGCACTGGTGGCTCGGCGGGCCGACCGCCTCGATGCGGTGCTGGCCGATTGCCGCCCCACCTCGCCCACCTCGGCGCGCTGGGCGGCCGACCTCTCGGACCCGGACGCGGCAGCGGAACTGGCGCTCCAGATCTGGGACCACTACGGCGGGCTCGACGTCGTGGTCAACAATGCCGCCGTCCCCATGCGCCGTCATGTCACGCGCCTGACCATGGCCGAGGTCGAGCGGACGATGCGCATCAACTACCTCTCCCCCGTGGCGATCTCGCTGGCCCTCCTGCCCCGCATGCTCGAGCGGCGCTCGGGGACGATCGTCAACGTGTCGAGCCTGGGCGGTCGGCTGGGCATCACCGCCGAGGCGGCCTACTCCGGTTCCAAGTTCGCGCTCGCCGGTTGGAGCGAGTCCCTGGCGGTCGACCTCGACCGTTCAGGTGTCTCGGTGAAGTTGATCCTCCCCGGCGCCATCGACACCGAAATCTGGGACCAGCCGGACAACGACGCACCGCTCTACGACGGTCCCAAGGAGCCACCCGAGGAGATCGCCGAAGCCATGATCGAAGCCATCGAGAGCGACAAGTTCGAGCACTACCTGCCGGACATGAAAGCCGTCATTGAGATGAAGACTGCGGACATCGACGGCTTCCTCGTCGGCATGCGCGCACTGAGCGACCAGGGAGCGGACCAGTGAAAGCGCTGCTGTTCGGCGCCCCGCCCGACAAGGGAGAGGTCCGGCCCACACCCGAGGACGAGCTGGAGACGATGCTCGCCGGCATCCCCTTCGGCCTGCACGACATCGACGACGCCCGACTCGTCCGTCCCGACTGGGTGGTGACGAAGCCGATCCTGTCGGGCATCTGCGGGTCCGACGCCAAACTCGTCCTGGGCGACTTCAACACGGGCGACATCGACAACCCGATGGCCGCGTTCTCGTCCCTCCCCCACGTGCCCGGCCACGAGGTGGTGGCCGAGGTGGTCGCGCTCGGGTCCGAAGCCCGCGGCCTCGATGTCGGGCAGCGCGTCGTGCTCAACCCCTGGCTGACCTGCGGGCCGCGCGGCATCGACCCGCCCTGCCCACCGTGCCAAGCCGGAGATCTGAACCTGTGCTGGAGCTTCACCAAGGGTGACCTCGGCCCCGGCGTCCACGTCGGCGTCATCACGGCAGCCCCGGGCGCATGGGCCGAGCAGCTGGCCGCGCACGACTCCATGCTGATCCCGGTGCCCGACGGCATCTCCGACGAGGCTGCCGTCCTCGCCGACCCCTTCTCCGTCTCGTTTCATGCCATCGTGCGCCATCCGCCGCCGGCCTCCGGCCGCGTGCTGGTCTACGGCGCCGGCGCCCTCGGCCTGACCAGCGTCGCCATCCTGAGGTCCCTGTACCCGGGTGTCGAGGTCGGGGTGGTCGCCCGCTTCGAGGCCCAGCGCGAGATGGCCTCGGCCTTCGGGGCCTCCGCCGTGTTCGCCCACGAGCCCCGCCTGGCCCTTGTCGAGGCGTTGGCCGAGTGGTCGGGGGCGGTGCTGCACGCGCCACTCGACGGGCTGCCCGTGACCCACCCGGGCCACATCGACGTCGTCTACGACTCCATCGGCAAGGCCGAGACGCTCGAGGTCGGGGTGCGGGTGCTCGCCGAACGCGGACGGCTCGTCTACACGGGCGTCGCCACCCCCGAACGATGGGAGTCGACGCCCATCTACTTCAAGGAGATCACCATCGCCGGGTCCAATGCCTTCGGGTTGGAGGACTTCGAGGGCCGGCGCCAGCACGCCATCGCCCACTACCTCCAGCTGGTCGACGAGGGCCGGCTCGACATCACGCCCATGCTCACGCACCGCTTCGGCCTGGAGGAATGGTGGCCCGCGCTCAAGGCGCTCGCCCGGCAGGACCAGAGCGGTGCCTTGAAGGTGGCCTTCACGCCCAACCGGTGAACGTGCCGATCCGGAGGGACGCCGGGTTCAGGATTCGGAGTCCGGCTCAGCACGAGAATGGGCTCGGCGCCACCGAGCAACCCTCTGTCACGAGCTGACATTGACCCTCAGCGTGTACGGGCCGAAGGTCAGCGTCGAAGTGCCAGAGACCCGGTGCGCGCGCCGGGACTGCGCGTCTACAGGGCTCGTTCCTCACCGAGGGTGGCCTGCCCACCCGACGGCGCGTGCGGTTACGCCCCTGTACCCAGATCGCGGAAGCGCTCGTACCGCGCGTCGGCCGCACGCACCCACGTCGGGTCCGGCTCAATCGTCCGACCGACGGCCGACCAGCGCGGCGAGTCGTCGAGCGACGTCTCGAGCCCGGCGGCCAGACGGGCGAAGTAGGCCGCGCCGAGCGCGGCTCCCTCCGGGACCGCTACGGCGTCCACGGGCAGATTGGTGGCATCGGCCACCGCGGCCATCCACGCCGTGACCCGCGAGCCGCCTCCGCTCGCCACAATCCGCGTGGGTTTGACGCAGGCGCGCTCGAGCATACGCCGCACCACGAACCCGCTCGCCTCGTAGGCGGCGCGTTCGAGCGCCTCGGCACCGGATCCGATGTCGAGCCCGTAGAGGTTGGAGCGCAGCGAGTGGTCCTCGAAGGGCGTGCGCTCGCCGCGGACGTAGGGAAGCCAGATCGGGACGCGCCCGGGCTCACCGAGGCGCGGCTCGAGGCGCTCGCGGTCAGGGCCCGGGCGCGGTGTCCCCCGCAGCAGCTGGCGGGCCCAGTCCACGAAGAGGGCTCCGGCATTGCTCGGACCGCCGATGAGGAACCGCTCCGGCGTCGTGCTGGGGTAGCTGATGAGCCCGGGTGCCACGATCCATTCGTCGCACACCGCCCAGCAGATGAGCGTCGCACCGAAGATCACGAGCACGTCGCCCGGTTGGGTGGCGCCCGAGACGATCTGGTCGCACAGGGCGTCGATGGTCCCCGCCGTGATGACGGCGTCGCTCCCGGGCAGCGTGCCGGCGGCCTCGCACATTGGTACGACCGTCGGCATCTGCTCCTCGGACACACCCAGCGAGCGCAAGAGGTCTGCATTCCAGCGTCCGTGGGAGTGCAGCAGCCCGAGCGACGCGGTGACGCCGGTGTCGATCGCCGGCAGGCCCGAGATGGCGTGGGTGGCCACGGCCTGGCAGGGCCAGTAGCCCCGGGCGTCGGGCACCTCGGCGGAGGCCCAGCGCAGGAAGCCCTCCGCATCGGGCATCGTGCCCGGCAGCAGGACGGCATCGCCGGGCGGTGCGTCGCTGGGAACCCGGCCCTCGCGGTCCCCGTAGAGAAGGCCGGGGAGCACGGGCACACCGCGCTCGCTCACGGCGGTCATGGAGGGGACCATGGAGGCCACCGCCACGCCGGCCAGGGAGTTCCCATCCGCTTGGAGCTGCGCGGTCACCTGCTCGAAGGCCTTGCGGGGACCGGAGCGCCAGGCCCGCTTGGCGTCGTGGCGGAGGATGTCGGGCTCCGGCGCCACGACGCCGTGGGGCACCCGGCTGCGCGCCACGACCTGCCCCTTCTCGTCGACGGCCAGCGCCTTCACCGACGTGGTGCCCACGTCGACGCCGACGGTCACGGGTCGCCCGGACGGCTTCATGAATCTGACATGCGTGTCATGATCACGTCATTGTGTCTAGTGGGTTTGTAGGGCCGCGTCCAACAGTGTCTAACGCTGTGACCTGCGAGATCTCCGACGACTCGCGCCGGGCACCTGTTCGCTCTGTGCAAAATCTGCCCCAAACATTGCCCATCGGCGGCACGTTACGGACGGGAGGCTGTCACTGAGCCGGCGGTTGCTGGGCGAGATAATCCCCGCACAGCACAACAGGTGGGGCGTCGGGGTCGCCAGCAATCCCGACGACAGCACAGAAGGGATAGTCCTCATCGCCGATCCGTCGCCACTGCTCGTCCTCGAGACCATCATCGGGGGCCATTCCCGAGATGCTATGGCGGCGCTGTACCGGGACGCCTGGCTCCCCGGTTTACCCTCACCCCCATGACTCCGATGCCCCAGCCAGGCGACCGTCATCCCGGCTTCATCGCCCAGCCGATGCGGTGCTGGGCGATGGTCTACGACGGCACGCTGCAGGCCGACCATTGCGACGAGGTCCCGTCGTGGACCGGACGCTGGTTCAGCCCCAGCGGCGATCGCTGGTGGCGGGTGTGGAGCTGCCCGAGCCACTTGGACGGGCTGACGGGACTACGGGAGTTCGGCCGGTCGAAGGGTTAACTACAACGAGCCGTTGTGCGAACGTTGCGCTGCGCAGGGCCGTTCGTCACGTTCCATTGGTAACTCGCAGGAGGCAGGATTCCTAATGCCACCGGAGTGGGGTGCCCTTGGCGAGGGGTGATCGACAAGCGTCGGAGAGAGGTGGCCGATTCAGTCCCCGGTAGGGCTGAATCGCGGTCTGAGGGTCCTGCGAGGCGAACGACTACGACGTCGCGTTCGACGAGATCGAGGCACTGCTGGGTGTGGAAGGGCTAGCCCCGATTCCAGCGTCTCGGCCCCGTTCCGGCGGGTCGCTTGCGTAATCACCCGACCGGGTGATTGTCGGAGCTGCTCCCGCCGGCTAGATATGCGCACTGGGTTCCGACTCCCCGCAAGGTCGGACCCCTGGGCGACAGCCCCCCGGAGATCCATCTCAAGCGCTCCGGGGGGCTGCTCGCGCAAACGCACTGCTCCAGCAGCTGCACGGCCGACGAAGACAGAGGGTCAGCGGTTGCGGCCCTCCGTTTCGCTCGGCGGCCGTGACGCGTCCGGGCGTCGATGGGGGGCGAGATTCAGCGGGCTGGTGGGGACTGGTGCGAGGCGTGACATCCCTCGTTTGGGGCATGTACGTGGTGCACCTGCGTCGGGGGTGTGCGTGAGTGACGCCCCCCTCCCGGCGGGAGGCTCGCTCCGCGTCGGGCGGAGCTACCGGCGCCCGGCCCAGGGGCGTTGTGGCCACCCCTCCACCCCGGTGGCCGCTTCGCGCCCCGACATCTCGCCCCCTGCGGCGCGGCGCGGCCGATTCGAGCCTGTCAGACTTGAGAGTAGGCACGCGGGTTTCGCCAAGGCCCCGTGCCCACTGGACTGGCACGCCAGGGTTGACCGCCTTTCCCTGCAGCGTGCGCAGCCAGCGAGACGACCCCGGCCCGTCGTATCGGACCGGGGTCGTTTTGTCTTTGTCGGCAGTCGAAGCCCGCGGGTTGAGGATCCGTTGTTTCGCGTCTCACTGGTCGACTGAGGTGTCCCACCGATCCCGATGGCGTACTGGGATATTTCGATGCCCATGGCGACTACAAATCGCCGTACAAACTAAAAGTGCAGGTCAGAGCGTCCCAGGGTTCGGTGGACCTGGAGGTTTTTTGGAGCAAGCATTGAGGTCGTAGGTGACGCGGATCACCCGGTTCGTGTCCGGTGAAGGGAGGAACTATGTCGAGGGAAAGCAAGCCGAGTGTCGTGTTCGCGCACGGGCTCTGGGCTGACGGCTCGTGCTACAGCAAAGTGATCCCTGCGTTGATCGAGGATGGGCACGAGGTGGTGTCCACCCAGAACAGCCTGGACTCACTGGAGGGCGACGTGGCCGCAGTGAAGCGCGCTCTGGGGCAGGTCAAGAGCCCGGCCATCCTGGTCGGTCACTCATATGGCGGAACCGTCATCACAGCGGCTGGAACCGACGACCGCGTTGTGGGTCTGGTCTATATCTGCGCGCTCGCCCCGGACGACGACGAGACGTCGCAGAGCCTGCAGGAAAAGTTCCCCAAAACAGATGTCTTGGATCACATCGAAGTCGCGGAAGGCCGTATCTGGTTGAAGCGCGACGGCATCGGGTACTTCTGTGGCGACCTGTCGGCGGAGGAGCAGCAGCTCGTCTGGGCCACTCAGGGCGTCCCGGTTGTGGACCTGTTCAATCAGAAGATTCCTGGTGCCGCTTGGAAGTCGAAGCCGTGCGCGTACATCGTGGGAACGGAAGACCACACCGTGAATCCGGAACTGGAACGGTTCGTCGCGAAGCGGATGGGCGCTACAACCTATGAGGTTGCGAGCAGCCACGTTGCCATGCTCTCGAAGCCCGACGTGGTGATCGAGGCCATCCTCAAGCTCGCTGCGTCCGTTTGAGCGGTCGGAGGGACACGCCAACGTTGGCAACGCGATCCGCGAGGCCCCTGGCAACCTCGCGATTTCCAGGGCCGTCGTCATTTGCGGCACGCTGCCAACCGTGACCGTCGGCACGGGCGTCGGTGGTTGTGCACTACCGGCATCGGAGTCTGGAGGGTGACCGGCACCTGAAGGTGTACGTGCACGGGCGCTCCGTTGGCGGTCTTCGAGCGCCTGATGAGCCGGTGCGTCGAGGGGTCCTTCACGACGACTCGCAGGCGATACACGCCAGGCCCACGCCGCTCGATGCTGCCGGTCTTGTACCCTCTCCGCCGATGCACGTTCCTCACGGTGTCTCCTCACTATCCGGCGCGCGGCGGCGTGTGGTGATGCCCATGGACGACGCCCGCCGCGGAAGGAGAGTTCCACCGACATGACAGGTTCCCGCCCCAAGGCTCTGGTGACGGCCGCCGTCAGCGGTCCCGGCCTCGACCTGCTGCACCAGCTGGCCGATCTGGTGCTCGATTCGTGGCTGGACCAGCCCTCGCTCCGCATCTACAACGCCGTCCAACTGGCCGAGAGGGCGGCCGCGGAGGGCGCCTCCATCGTCATTGTGGAGGGTGATGTCTGCGGTGCAGAGCTCTACGAACAGCCCATCATCGCCGTGTGCAGCTGTCGTGGCGATCCGACCAACGTCGACGTGGCGGCGGCCACCGCCGCCGGGGTCCCCGTCCTGCGGGCCCCGGGACGCAACGCGGACGCCGTGGCCGAGCTCGCCGTCGCCCTCCTGTTCGCCGCGACTCGAGGCGTGGTCCCGGCCGATCGGGACGTGCGCGAAGGCGAGATCTACCGCGACGGGAAGATCCCGTACCAGCGCTACCGCGCCTGGGAGCTCGCCGGCAAGACGGTCGGTCTGGTCGGGCTCGGGGCGGTGGGACGCGCGCTGCGCTGGCGCCTGCGCGGCCTCGGCATGGAGGTGCTCTCCTACGACCCGTACGCGCCCGACGCCACCAGCTCACTCGACGATCTGCTGGCGCGGTCGGACGTCATCTCCATTCACGCACCGGTGACGGACGAGACGACGGGCCTCATCAACGCCGACGCATTCGCCAAGATGCGCGACGGCGTGGTGTACCTGAACACGGCCCGGGCCAAGATCCACGACACCGACGCGCTCGTCGCCGCGCTGGCCTCGGGCAAGGTCGCCGCGGCCGGCCTGGACCACTTCGAGGGCGAGTTCCTGGCGACCGACCATCCGCTGACCACGTTCCCCCAGGTCGTGCTCACGCCGCATATCGGCGGGGCCACCTACGACACCGAGTCCAACCACACCCGGACGATCGCCGAGGACCTCTGCCGGCTGATGGCGGGGGCCCGGCCGCTGCACATCGTCAACCCCGAGGTCCTCTCTTCCTGACGTGGCGGCGCGTCAACCCACCATCATCGCCACCTCCATCGGCTTCCGACCCGACGGGCCGAATCCCGAGAACTTCCGTCCCGGGCCGTCCTACCGGCTGGCCGCCGACCTGGCTCGCGCCGGCGAACACCCGCGCCTGTGCATCATCGCCACCGCGGTGGGCGACGACGCGACCCGGCTGGCGGCGGCACACAACGCGTTCGCCAAGCTGGGGTTCATCAGTTCGCACCTCGCGCTGTTCCCGATGCCCAACGTGCCGGACATGCGCGCCCACCTGCTAGCGCAGGACATGATCTGGGTCTACGGCGGCAGCACCGCCAACCTGCTCGCCCTGTGGCGCCTGCACGGCCTCGACACGATCCTGCGCGAGTGCTGGGAGGCCGGCGTCGTCCTGAAGGGGGTCTCCGCCGGCTCGCTGTGCTGGCACGTCGGCGGGACGACCGACTCCTTCGGGCCCACGCTGGTGCCGGTCACCAACGGGCTCGCCTTCCTGCCCTGGTCCAACAGCCCGCACTACGACGCCGAGGAGCAGCGCCGGCCGCTCATCCACCGTCTCGTCGCCCAGGGCACGCTGCCCGACGGCTACGCCACGGAGAACGGCACCGGCCTCGTCTTCTTCGGCACGGAGCTGCAGGACGTCTTCACCGAGGTGGAGGGCAAGGTCGCCTACTCGCTCACCCAGGTCGGCGGCGAGACCCGCGAGGTCGCGCTGGAGACCCGGCTGCTCTGAGCAACCCGCCGCGCCCCGCCCTCAGGCGGCGGCCCCGGCCCAGTCCGACCCGGCATGCACGGTGTCCGTATCGGTGCCCGAGCGCAGCACACGCCCGGGGACGGCGCCGGTGAAGCCGCCCTCACGGACGATCTCGGTCCCGTTCACCAGGACGTGCCCCACGCCCGCCGCGTCGGCGTAGAGGCGGCTGGCGCCGCCGGGGAGATCGTCACGGGTCCGCACGGCGCCGTGGCCGATGGTGGTCGGGTCGAGGACGACCACGTCGGCGAAGCCACCGGGGACCAGGCGGCCGCGGTCACGGAGTCCGTAGAGGCGGGCCGGGACGTCGGTCAGGAGCCGCACCGCCTGCTCCCAGCTGAGCAGGCCGCGCGCCCGCACCCCGTCGCCCAGCATGGAGGTCGAGTAGATGGCGCCGCACATGGTGTCGAGGTGGGCGCCGGCGTCGGAGCCCCCGACGATGGCCCGCGGGTCCTGCCAGACCCGCGCCCGAAGCTCCCAGTCCTCCTCGGATTCGCCGATGGGCGGCCGCAGTCCCGTACGCAGCCCGTCGGCCACCACGATGTCGAGCAGGGCGTCGAAGGGCGCCAGGCCGCGCGCCCGCGCCACCTCCCCCACGCTCCGACCCTCGGCGTCGGCGTTCTCCGGGGCGAACGTCTCGTCGATGATCAGGCGGTCCCAGACCGCGAGATGCCGCAGGATCCCGGCGTCGTCGGACTGCGCGCCGGCGTCGAGGCGGCGGCGCGTCTCGGGATCCGAGAGCGCCGCGATGCGCTCGGCGGCGGGGAGCGCGAAGACCTCGCGCCACCCCGGTAGGCCGTCGAGGATGGCGCCGTGCTCGAAGCTGAGCCGCAGCTGCATGGTGTGGGGCAGCGTCAGCGCCACGACGGTGGCCCCACGGGCGGCGGCGGCGGTGCCGGCGGCCAGCTGGCCCCACGCTCCCTCGGGGTTCATGGCCGAGACGCCCAGCACGTTCCAGTTGACGGGCCGGTCCGCCAGCAGCGACATGCTGGCGAGGAAGTCGATGTCCGCTTCGGTGAAGCCGTTGAGGCAGCCCGCCACGATGAGCTCGACGGTGGTGCCCTCGTGCTGGCGGACGGCGGTGGCCAGCCGCTCCATCTCCTCCCGGGCCGCCGCCCGCGACGGGACGGGCTGGCCGTCGCCGTCGTTGTGCGTGTGGACCTGCGAGGTGGAGAAGCCGAGCGCCCCCTCCCCGAGCGCGGCGTGCAGGGCCGCCTCCATCGCCTCCAGATCCCGGGCGTCGGCGGTGCCACCGACGGCGCGCTCGCCCATCACGAGCCGGCGCAGTGTCGAATGGCCGACGAGAAAGCCTGCGTTGACCGCGATGCGGCCACTGAGGCGGCCCATCCATTCGCCGAAGGAACCCCAGTCCCACGGCAGGCCGGCCCGCAACGCCGCCAGTGGCATGCCCTCGACCCGCGCCATCATCCGCGCGATGTAGTCGACGTGCTCGGGCGCCATGGGCGCCAGCGAAAAGCCGCAATTGCCGCCGAGCACCGTGGTCACCCCGTGCAGCGGGGAGGGGCTGGCGTTGGGATCCCAGAAGAGTTGGGCGTCGTAGTGGGTGTGCAGGTCCACGAAGCCCGGGGTCACGAGCATGCCGGTGGCGTCGATCACCGTGTCCGCGCCGGTGACGTCGGCACCGGACCCGATGCCGGCGATCCGCTCACCGTCGATCACGACGTCGGCCCGGACCGGCGGCACCCCGGTCCCGTCGACGACGGTGCCGCCGCGAATGGCCACGGTCATACGAGCTCCCCCTGCTTCTCCGGGCCCGGCCGGACCACTCGCACCCGCTGGCGGGCGAAGGCCTGCATGCCCTCGGTCCCCAGCTCGACGCCGAAGCCGGACTGCTTCCATCCGCCCATGGGCGCGTACATGTCGATGGCCGACAGGCCGTGGGCATTGACGAAGACCGTCCCGGCCGAGAGCCGCGACGCCACGTCGGCGGCCAGCGCGTCGTCGTTGCTCCAGACCGATGCGCAGAGTCCGAACCCGGTGTCGTTGGCCGCGTCGACCGCCCGGCCGATGTCGTCGTAGGGGATCACCGGCAGGGCCGGGGCGAACTGCTCCTGGCGCACGATGCCGGCGTCCGCCGGCGGTGCCACCACCAGCGCGGGGGACACGAAGTAGCCCCCCGACCCCTCGTCCTCGGCGCGCAGCCGTCCCGGGCGCACGAGCACGGCTCCCGCCGCGGCGGCCTCCGACAGCAACGCCTCGACCCGCTCCCGTGCGGCGGCCGTGTGCACGGGGCCCATGGTCACGTCGTCGGCCAGCCCGTCGCCGACCACCTCGGTCGCCAGCCGGGCGGCCAGCGCGTCCACCGTCTCGTCCAACCGGTCCCGGTGCACGTAGAGCCGTTTGACGGCCATGCAGACCTGCCCGCTCGTGACGAAGGCCGCCTCGAAGATCCGATCGGCCAGGGCGGCGTCGCCGACCACGTCCGGAGCGAGGATGGCGGCGTCGTTCCCCCCAGCTCCAACACCACGGGGCGCGTCGTGGCGGCCGCGGCGGCCATGACGGCCTGCCCGGTGCCGACGCCACCGGTGAAGGAGACCATGTCGACGTCGGGATGGGCCACCAGCGCCGCGCCGAGCCCGGCATCGGGTCCGTTCACCACGTTGAGGACGCCGGACGGCAGCACCTCGGCCATGGCCGCGGCGACGAGGAGCACGGTGCCCGGGCAGGAGGGCGGTGCCTTGACCACCACCGTGTCGCCCGCCAACAGCGCGGGGACCACCTTGTTGCCCATGACCGACACGGGCCAGTTGAAGGGCAGGACGGCGGCCACGACGCCGTGCGGCACCCACTCGATGCGGGTGGCTCCCCCACCGAGGTCGCGGGGAGCGAGCGCGTCGGCCACCAGCGGCGCGAAGGCGGAGGCCATGCCACCCATGGTGGCCGTGTCGAAGATCGCCTCCAGGTGCGTCTTGCCGTGTTCGCGGGTCAGGAGACGGGCCAGGTCGTGGGCCTCGACCGCCGCCACACCCGCCTCGGCGGCCGCGATGACCCGGGCCGACCGGTCGTCGCGGTCCAGCGCAGCCCAGGCTCGCTGCGCCCGCCGGGCCGCGGCAACCGCCTGGTCGAGCTGGGCCGGCGAGGTGGAGGGGGCGTCGAGCACGACCTCGGCCGGACGGGCGGGGTTCGTCACCGGATAGGTCCCCTCGCCACCGGACACCACGTCGCCGCCGATGAGCAGCCCGACGCGGGTGCTGACGTCATCGACATGTGTGGTCATGTGCACCCCCGGGCTGGACGACTTTGCTGACGATAGTGTCACCGACACCCTAAACCGCAGGTCGCTGCGTTGTCAGATGGTCTGTGTGACACGAGAATGACACAGCGCCGCTAGGCGCAGGTCGGGCAGTAGCGCTTGCCACAAACTTCACCAGTTTTTCGCACAGTCTCTTAGTCTTCCATACGACGATCCGGTCGGATACGGATCGAGTTCGGCAGTCCTCCAAGCCATCGCACCTGATCTGTCGTCTTCAATCGCATGCTCAAGGTTAGGTCGAAACCGTGAGCCATGCCGAGCCGGCGACCGTCACCGCTTCATCGCAACCGATGCGGTGCTGGGCGATGATTTACGACGGCACTCAAGCGGACACTGCGCAGACCCTCGTGGACGGGCGCTGGTTCAGCCTTCAGGCGACCTGGTGGAGGGTGTGGAGTTGCCGAGCACCTCGAGGGCTGACGGGGCTCAGGGAGTTTGGGCGGGAAGGGCTAGCGGTCTACAGGACTTTGCTGTCAGGGTGTCTTCTCAGGTCGCGGCAATCGTGCGTAGGCGGACTGAGCTGCTGCGACTGATTCAGCTCCTCGGAGACTTCTACCGGACGCATCTCGCCACGAGGACCGCTAGTCCACGTCGGAGATGTCTTCACGGATCTCTCTGCAGCGTTTTGATCTTGTGGAGTTGGATGATCTAGAAGTCGACGACACAGAGAAGCTACTCGATCCGATGTGAGCACACGGTACGCGCAGGCGTTCACTGTGGGGGTCGGACAGTGCTGGGATGATCCAGACGCAGCTGCAGGACTGCCCGAGACGCCGTCGTGGACCGGCAGATGGTTCAGCCCGACCGGCGATCGCTGGTGGCGGGTGTGGGCTTGTCCTGAGCACCTGGACGACTGACCGGGCTGCGGGAGTTTGGGGCACGTGGACGGTAGGTGAAGGTGCCCACTACGGCACTTATGGGCGACCTCGCAGAATCGACCCGTTCAGGCAGGATGCTGTGCGCCATGCCGGTGTGCTGTCCACTCTGTGGTGTCTCATCCCCTTTGCTTCTATGGTTGTTCGGCCAGCGGGTTGAGGCACTCTTCCCCCTGTTGCGATGAGGAAGGTGGTAGGACATGCGTCTTCGTCGCTTCACTTCATCGAAGGCACAAGTGCTGCGCCACCTGCGGCCGAGTGGAGCCTCCATGTTAGGAATGGCTGCCGTGCTGATTGGAGCCGGCCTGCTCACCGGCCTGGCCTCAGCTGCGCCTGCGGCATCCGCACAGAGCTCAAGTGGGCGATCGTGCCCAGTCCGAGCACCAGTGCCACCCAGGACAACGAACTTTTCGGCCTCAGCTGCGTCAGCGCCTCTGACTGCTGGGCCGTGGGATACACCAACAACGACACCGCCTTCCAGACCCTGACCGAGCAATGGAACCGCACCGGCTGGTTGATCGTGCTCAGCCCGAGCACTAGCGCCGCCCTGGACAACGACCTCTCGGGCGTCAGCTGCGTCAGCGCCTCGGACTGCTGGGCCGTGGGATTCGCCATCAACGGCACCGCTGCCCAGACCCTGATAGAGCAATGGAACGGCGCCAGCCGACGATGGTGCCCAGCCCGAACACCAGCGCCGCCCTGGACAACGACCTCTCGGCGTCGAGCTGCGGCTAGTGCCTCGGACTGCTGGACCGTGGGAGTCGCCAACAACGGCACCACCGAGCAGACCCTGGTGGAGCAGTGGAACGGCACCGGCTGGTCGATCGTGCCAGCCGAACACCGCCACCGAACCAACGAACTCAATAGCGTCAGCTGTGTCAGCGCCTCGGACTGCTGGGCCGTGGGAGAGGCTCGCAACGGCACCGTCTTCCAGACGCTGATAGAGCAGTGGAACGGCGCCGACTGGACGATCGTGCTCAGCCCGAACACCAGCGCCGCTCTGGAGAACGACCTCTTGGGCGTCAGCTGTGTCAGCGCCTCGGACTGCTCGGCCGTGGGTGTTGGCCAACCAACGGCACCACCAATCAGACCTGGCAGAACAATGGGACGGCGCCAGCTGGACGGTCGTGCCAGCCCGAACACCAGTGCCACCCTGAACAACGAACTCGAAGGCGTCAGCTGCGTCAGCGCCTCGGATTCTGGGCCGTGGGAGGCGGCGGAACCAGCACCAGCGGTCAGACCTGATAGAGCAGTGATCGGCGCCGGCTGGACGATCGTGCCAGCCCGAACACCAGCGCCGCTCTGAACAACGAACTCAATAGCGTCAGCTGCGTCAGCGCCTCGGACTGCTGGACCGTGGGGCGGGCCAACAACGGCACCGCCCCACAGATTTGACCATGCAGATGGTTGGGTCCAGGGGTATTGGCTGGGTGCGGGCGACGGTGGTGTGTTCAACTTCGGGGCAACGGCTTTTACGGCTCGGCGGGCAGCCTGCACCTGAACGCGCCGGTGGTGGGCATCGCGCCAGACAATGACCCGGGTTACTGGCTGTGGCCACAGACGGGGGCTCTTCAACTACGGCGACGCCGGCTTCTTCGGCTCGGCCGGTGGAATCCACCTCAACAAGCCGTTCGTGGGGATGGCGGCCACCCCCAACGACAAGGGTTACTGGCTGGTGGCGTTCGACGGGGGCATCTTCAACTACGGCAACGCCGGCTTCTTCGGTTCGGCCGGTGCTATTCACCTGAACAAGCCGATCGTCGGCATGGCGGCCACGCCGACGGGGGCGGCTACTCGCTGATTGTTCCGACGGCGGCATCTTCAGCTACGGCGACGCCCACTTCTACAGGTTTACCGGGGGTTAGCCGCTCAACAAGCCGATCGTTGGCATGGCGGCCACGCCAGACGGCGCCGGCTACTGGCTGGTGGCTTCTGACGGAGGCATCTTCAACTACGGCGACGCCAGTTCCTCGGCTCGACGGGTGCGCTGAGACTCAACAAGCTCGTCGTCGGCATGGCGGCCACCACTACGGCACGGTGTCAGGGTTACTGGCTGGTCGCTTCGGACGGGGGCATCTTCAACTACGGCAATGCCACCTATCAGGGCTCGACGGGCAGCATTGCCTCAACTCCCCGGTGGTTGGCATAGGGGCAACCGGATGAGCGGGACGAACCAACCAGAGACTTGCGGCGGTAACCAGCTACCACCTGCACCTTGGAAATTGCACCCGAGCTTTTCGTTAGTGTGATTCTTGGTTCGTCCACAACGTGCTGATCCCGAGCAGGCCGAGGGTGCCCCGTCCGCCGGGTAGGGGGCGTACGGCCTATTGAGCGAGGGGGGAACACTCAACCGATGGCGATGCCAAAGGGACTGGCGCCGACGCCGATCTGGGTCTCGACCGTGTTGGTGGCCGTATTGATCGGCGTGACGGTGTTATTGCCTGCCGTGCTCACATACGCCGTGGTCCCGTTAGGAGTGATGGCGATGCCGAAGGGCTGATCGGCTACGGCAATGGCCGGTTCAACGGTGTTGGTGGCCAAGTCGATGGGGGTGACCGTGTTGCCGATTTCGTTGGTAATGGCCTGGGTCACGTACGCGGTGGTCCCGTTAGGAGTGATGGCGATGTCGGTGAAGCCGCCGCTGCTGTTGACGGTAAAGGTCGTTCCGGCGGTGTTGGTGGCCAAGTTGATCGGGGTGACGGTATCGCCATTTCCATCGCCCAGGCTGTCCACGTAGGCCGTGGCCCCGTTTGGCGTAATGGCAATCGCATAAAGCTCCAGACTCGACGGTGATCGGAGTCCCGGCGGTGTTGGTGGCCAAGTCGATCGGCGTGACAGTGTCGTCCCCTTCATCCGCCACGTAGGCGGTGGCCCCGTTGGGCGTAATGGCGATTCCTCCGGGGTCGTTGCCAACCGTGATCGGGGTCCCGGCGGTGTTGGTGGCCAAATCGATCGGCGTGACGGTATTAGCGTCGGGCGTGGTCACATAGGCCGTGGTCCCGTCAGGGGTGATGGCGATGTCCCAGAGGGAGTCAGTGCCGACCGTGATCGGACTCCCTGCGGTGTTGGTGGCCAAGTTGATCGGGGTGACGTTGTTGCCTAAGAAGTTGGTCACGTACGCGGTGGCCCCATTGGGCGTAAGAGCGATGTCAAAGGGGTTGGTGAGGCCGGTGATCGGGGTCTCGGCTGTGTTGGTTGCCGTGTCGATCGGGGTGACGGTGCCCTCCCCTTCGTTGGCGACGTAGGCAGTAAGGGGGCGTGTGATCGTGATAGCGACGCCCGAACTGAATGCGCTTCCCGACGAGTTGAACGCCTCCGACACGAGAACGTAGGAACCGTCGGGGACCGTCGTGTACCAGCCGCACAACCATCCGTAGAGGGTCAACGTGGCCGTGCAGAGCGCCGGGCCCGAAAAGCCGTAGATACCGCCGAAGAGCCGGAACTCGACGCTGGTGGCGTTGGTAGCGGAAGCGTCCAGATAGGTCGATCCGGACAGCGACGCCCCGTTCGACGGGACCAGAATGCTCGTGGTCGGCAGTGGGTTCTTGACGGTGATGCTGACGCCAGAACTGAAGGTGCTTCCAACACGCTTCGACCGGTTGAGGGCTTCGGAGACTAGGACGTAGGAACCGTTGGGGACGGTCGTGGTGTTCCAGCTGCATATCCATCCGTAGATATGTCAGCGTCGCCGTGCAGAGCACCGGGGCGTTAAAGCCGAGACGCCACCGAAGAGTCGGAACTCGACGTTGGTGGCGTTCGAGGCGGAAGCATCCAAGGTGGTTGTTGTTCCCGACAGCGTCGCCCCATTCGAAGGTACGAGAATGCTCGTCGTCGGGGAAGGGCTGACCCCGCCGGCGGACGAGGCAAACCACGGCACAATCAATAAGCTCACGGCAAGCCCAATGCCCACAAATGAAGGCAGCCGCCCGTCTGCGGCGATCGCAAAAGGCCGAAGGGTGGTATGCCATTCGGAACGCCCTTCCCGCAGGCGTCGATCCGCCTGCACCCCCCTGTAGCTACTCTCGAAACGAGGTAGTGTCAAGGGAAGCGATGAGAAGCTCGAAGGGGGAGCTTGGGGTGCGGACAGCTCAATTTACCCGTCTTCGCACTCTGGGATGATTCAGGAGGAGAGTCAGTCACCTTCTGCGTCCAAACACCACAGTCCTGGTGGCGACCTGGAGCCGAACTGGCTTCCGGCACCCGCGGGCTGGGCCTTTTCTCGGCCGGGCTGCGCCTCTGTGGGCCGAGCGAAAGGATTCAGAGCGAACAATGGCAGGACGCCAGACTCCAAAAGGCGGACTGATGGTGGACTTACCGGGTATCCCATAACGCCGGGAGGGAGGGGGGTGTTTATGGGTTCTCCCTCCACGCAAGGAGGATAGAACTGTGGATGTGGCGATCAATCCTCTTGACGACGCCTCCGCTCGGCGGAGCGGGCCTTCTGATGCTCAAGAGCTTGCTCGGTTGCGGTGGATCTGGCGGGCCATGGAGCGGACCGAGAAGGGAGACCCAGATCGGTTCCGAACGGAGTTTGCGGCCTGGATCTTCGAACACGAGCACTCCCATATTCCGTATCTCGTCGAGGTGGGAGGTTGCGCTGTAGGGATGGCTTGGCTCGCCATCGTTGAGCGGATCCCAGGCCCCTGAGATCTGGAAGAGGCTGTCTGGACATATCCAAAGCGTCTATGTCACGGCGGAGCACCGAGACGGTGGCCTGGGAAGCCTTCTGATGAGAGAGCTGATCGAAGGCGCAAGAAAAGAGGGGTTGGACTACCTGGTCGTCCATCCGAGTCCACGATCCTTCCCGTTCTATCGCCGCCTGGGCTTTACGGGCGAGGGAAGTCTCTTGTCCCTCGATCTGGTTCGCGACTGAAACGAACCTGCCCCAGATCGCTGGATCGGGGCGGGCTCCGTCGAGCACCGGACAGGCGTGCGGCCCTTCGTCGGTGCCATATGATCGAGCGTCGCGGCCCCTGTCCCGGATGTAGAGACAGGGGCCGCTCCGCGTCCCCCCGGAGCTACCCACGCTCGACAGGAGGACCCAGCCGCGGGCGAAAGGAGGTTCCCGACGGCGGGGCGAATGGTGCAGCGGGCCAACCCGGCGCCGCACCGGGCGGCCCGCCGCTACGACCGCTGAAGGTAATGGAGAACCTTGAGCGGGCGATCTCATCAGGCCCAACTGGACGGCAAAAGGTGCATGCACTGCAGCTTCTTCGCCTGGGCGGTGATCCAACTTTTGAGCGCCGCGTTGCCGGTGGCTGCAGCTACGGCGGCCTTCACGTCGCCCTCGTCGGCAATCGGGTGACTGAAGCTGCCATCGGGATTCGTCCATGCCTTCCCCTGCTTGCCGAGGGCGTCGATCGTTTCCTGGGTGTACTTGGCACTTCGCAGGAGGTGCGGTGAGGCGTTCGGACTCGGGCGCTCTTGATCTGCAGGCCGCACCGACGGACGTCGAAGGCGCACGACGTCGCGCTCGAGGGCGAGCAGGGCCGGGGTCGCAGGCTTGGCCGACGACGACGAGCGGCCCTCGATGAGATCGAGGACGGCGTCGATGCGGCTAATCGCAGTGGCGGCCAATGCGCGGAGCTGGGGCTTGCGCGACAGATCATGGGCCTCTTGGAGCGAGCTTCGTGCGGTCAGCAGGCGGCCATACTGCGCGCCCTGGCGGGACACGGCGCGGCCGCGGATTTGAGGTGTTCTCATCAGTGTTCTTCCTTTGGTTCGGGTGTCTGGGTTTCCATCACGCGCTCCACTCGATCGGAACACGGTCAGGGACAACTGAGCGACGTGCGGTGACCTCGTCGGCCAGATGGGGGTAAACCTGCGCCCCGAGGAGCCCGATGGCGGAATCAAGGGCATCTAGCGCAGCGATCAGGTGCTCGACGACGTCGACGTCGACGGCTTCGTCGATCGCAATGAAAATCTCCTGACGAGCGAACAGCGCCAATCTCAATCGGATCCGACGGCCCTGTGCTTTCGCCTGGTGGCGTCGGTGCTGGCGGAGCCATCTCATCTCGGGCCCCCCTTCATTTCGTCGAGCTCCGCCTTGAGCGCAGCGGCGGTTCCTTTGCGAACCCAGTCATTCGCTAGAGCCTCATGGGCCATCGGTGTCGTGCTGATCTTGCAAGTGTGTTGCTGACCGGCACGCATGTCTTCCCGGCCACACATTGCGCACGGCGGGATGGGGAAACGCTTCAGCGCCTCGAGTTCGCGTCGCGCACCTTCCGCCCTCGCCTTTTTCATCGGCGCGTTATTCCGCTTGGTCTTCGGATCCAAGCATTTGTGTTCGGGAATGATTTCGCCGGGGAATGCCGTGGCGCAGTCGAGACACGTCACCGACACAGACGAGAGTGCGGCCTGCCGCGCCTCCTCGGCGTTTGTGCAGATGCGGAGCGGCTCGAACCGCGTGGGATTGTCGTGGCTGCGGAACTTGGCGATGGTCATGGGTTTTCCTTTCGGGTTGTGGAACCGACGGTCAGCCGGTCATCGGCGTAGCAGTTGGCGAAGTACACGACACTTGCCCCGGCGACCGCCAGGGCAAGGACGAGCCCCGCATACAGAGCGGCGCTGCTGACTAGCAGACCGGCCCCTATCCATTCGAGGCAGTCGCCGATGGGGATCTTCATTATTGGGGGTCCTTTCAGTGTTCAGTCGGCGAATGATTTCGCGTCGAGGTGCGGGCAGATGAATAAGAGCCCGCTGTCGGTGGCGGAGACCGGCTCGCCCGTGAGGGTCTCGTACCCGCGCACCGTGAACTGCTCCTCATGGTCAGCATGGACGGCGACCATCCTCGAGCCGGTCTTCAGCTCGTGGTCGGATGGCGGCTCGCGCAGGTCCCAGTTCTCGCTCGTGGCGCACGGGACGCAGACGGCGACGATCGCCCACTGCTGCATTGGAGTCGTTTTGCTCATCGGGTGGCCTTCCGTTGGACAGCACGCCGGCGTCGGGTGACCGATGCGGCGTACTGGCGGTTACATCTGCGATGCCATGGCACCGGAGTGTTTCGCTTGTCGTCCTGGTCGTGAGACAAATCCCACGGTGTTCCCGGCTCGATCAGTCGGCCACAGCGGCCGCACGACCACACCGCCGGCTTTAACTCGGGGCTCCCAGCTCTTCCGGCGTCGGTCGTGGGCGGCCGTGTAGCCACGCTGCTGCCTTGACGGCTGGATCCGGGGCGCTGACCGCCTGCGTGGTTGACCTGGCCGAGGACGGTCACGGCAGGCGTCGCACAGTTGGTGCTGTGAGCTCGTCGCCGGCTCGTCGCACCTGGTGCAGAGCCGCACGGCCGGCTGCCTACCGGTCCTGATGCGCTTGAGCTTCGCCTGGCGCAGGACCCACTCGCGGTTCTCCTCATACCAAGCGTGCCTGCTACTCACAGAGGCTCCTCACGGAATGTCCCAAAACGAGTGCGACCGAATCCGGCCGAGAAACACCGCGACTTGAGCGAAACCCATTTGGGTGTGACCGAATGGCAGCTTGAAACCTCAAAATCCACGGAGAGAGAAAAAAACGACTACTTGGGGAGTCCGTTCGACATATGGCAAGGTCGACCCCACCCCCCTATAAGTGCAGGTCACAGGTATATACGACATCATCGGGTCACGGGTCTGGTCGTGGCGGTAAGTCATCACTTCGCACCATTTCGCTGCCGTCGCCGCGCCAGTGCCGTGTGCTTCGCCTTGTTCTTCAGCGCCACGCTGTCCCGATGCTGGGCCACGCGCCGTCGCCCAGTCCTCGACGCCCGTTTGCCTGACGTGTGGCGGCTCACGACGTCGCCACCGCGGCTAGTTGGCGGACGCTAAGGACGTGCTCGCAGCCAAAGTCCTGGCACCTCGAGCAAGAGAACCCGTCTTCGGCGCTCCAGTGAACATCGACGATGCCTTGTGGCCCACGCACGACAGCTGCCAACGCCGAGCCACTGCGCCACACGATCTGGATCTCGTCCTGGTCAAGGAGACTCACGAGACCAACTCGCCTTGTGACGGTGTGACGGATGTGACGTTCCCATAGCCAGCCACACCTACGGTTGTGACGTTCCCTGTTAACGAAGCTTCTGTCTCGTCTCTCTGTAATACCGTCACATCCGTCACATACCTGGTCCAGGGGTCAAAGAGGTCTGCTCGGGCATAACCCTTCGACGTACGGTCGCCGATACGAACGGTGCGCGGCTTGACCTCGTACTTGCCCAGACGACGGGCCAGACTGCGCGAGTCGAGAGCCTTGCCGCGGATGTCGGCCCATGGCGCATCCTCAATGGCAATCAGGGCCGAGATGAGGTCGTCGGTGAACAAGTGGTCCGGGTCTGCATGCTCGCTGAACACGGTTCGCAGATCTGCCAGTAGCCGGATACCGAGGCTAGGAGAGGCTGCCTTAGTAGCCGTCACAAGCGTCACACCGGCACACCTGGCACGCTCAGGCCATGCGCCGGCGGCCATATCAGCGATCGCCAGGAGCGGTTCCCAGATGTCAGCGTCACGGTCCTCGATCCCAAACGGCATCTCGGGCCACGAGGTAATGGTCGGCACCGTCGACGCCCATTCCGTCAGGGCGTCACGGATCGTGTGTCCTTCAGGAGCACACAGACGGTGTCGAAACGGCTCGACCTGCTCGTCAGGAGATCGCCGGCGCATGCGAACGACGACGGAGCGACTCATGAGCGTGTCGGGCAGATCGTTGAGCCAGGCGAGCGCTACGGCACAGTAGGCATCCAGCTCTTCGGTGAGAACGGTCTTGCCACGCACCACACATCGCCCAGCGACGGCTCCACGCCGGTGCCCGGCGTTTAGCAGACCACGAATATCCTCGTTCTCCTTGGCGCGCGGCCCAAAGACGGTGTCGATCTCATCGAAGAGGATCGTGGGCAGCCCTTCCTCGTCGGCGACTTTGCGGAACAGGTAGGCGGAAGTCGTGTTCACCGCGTGCACCGGACGTGGCACGAGTGGTTCCGTTGCTTCAAGTGCCCTGGACTTCCCGCTGCCTGGTTCGGGTGAGAGGAACGAGATCCGCGGTGTCGATTCCCACAGGTCCATCAGATGGGCGTGAACGACCCAGAGCGCATGTGCCACTCGAGCGTGCTCACTCGGGTATGCCACGAACCTGCCCAAGTAGGTCTCGATCTGCTCGAGCAGCTCGTCCAATCGATGAACCGTCAATACCGGCTCGACCGCCGCCGTGGGCAGCGCGATTCCGGCACGGATCTCTGCAGCGATCGTCATCGCGTGGCCCTCGGCTTCGCGAGTCCGGCATTCAACCCAGAACGGATGGTCATCACGCATTCGGCGTCGGTCAATCCGGCCCTTGCGCCGGCCACACTCAACTTGTCGATGACCTCGTCCAGATCCAGTTCACCAGTGGCCACAAGCTGGCCCATGGCGAACGCAGCCCTGTTAAGGGTGTCGTTTCGCTCCCCCTCCGGCGCCAATACCACCCGGCCGAGCTCGCTCTCGAGGGCGCGCTGGCCGTACGGGCTTGAGGAGCCGGTACTGGGGTCGTTCGAGGCGGTCGAGCTGGATTTCGTCGTGAGTAGGTCGACAAGCCAGGCAGGCGCTGGTTCGAGTGCCTGCTCTTCCGGCGAGATGACCCACTCATAGCGCCGGCCGTTGGCACCGATCGATGGAGGCGCAACGACGTAGCCACCGTCGCCGCGGAAGTCGATCTTTGACTTGAGAGATCCTCTTTTGTTGCCCAGCCCCGTCGGCTGGTAGTAGTAGTAGTGCAGTCCGCGTCGCGTCGTCTCGACGACAGGCGCTGAAGGCAGGCAGCACCCCGCCTCGGCGATCATGTGAACCAAGGACTTGAGTCCCTCGTCGCCGTCAACGTCGAGGACATCAAAGCTGATGCCCGTTCGGAGGCCGATATTTGCGTCGGGCACGAGCCCCCACCATCGTTTGATGGTCTCGGGATCGGTGGTGGCGTTGTGGAGGCCACTAGGTACCAGGCGCCCGATCGGCTTTTTGTCTCCCTGCTTGACTGGGAAGGCGGGCCGGCCGCGAGCCGCGTATTCGAGGGCGGCGTCAAGCATGGTCGTCACGACTCCGCCTCAAGCGGCGCCGGCGCGTACGCACAGAGCCGGTCGAAACACCTGCGGCAGATGCCACCCTTGCCCAGCGCTGCGGAGCGGTGGCAGGTCGAGCACGGCCCTCGTTCGGCGCTCTGGAGGATCGTCGGCATCACGCGCCCGCCAGGTCGAAGACGCGGAACTGGCCGCCGCAGCCCGGATGGGTCGCTGGCCGTCGCAGGGCAACGCCAGCGAACGTGATCCGCACACCCGCAGTCGTCCGGCGGATTCGCCCCGTCCCCTTAGCGCCACACCGCTCGCACTGGAGCAGGGCGTCACGGGGCGCGCCGATCCCGCCCCCGCTGCCTGGGGACCTGCGTCGTGGAGCTGCGTCCGGCTCAAGGCCGGGCGGACTGTGGGCCACTTAGACCGTCGCTTCCACCCGGCCGGATTCCGCCCTTGCATCGACCTCGGCCAGATCGAAGAGGATCCGGCCGTCGACCTTGTAGAAGGGCACACGGTGCTCGGCGACCCAGCGGCGAGCTCGACGTTCGCTCACCCAGGACCGTTCCTCGGTCAGCTGCTTGATGGTGACGAGTTGCTTCTGCATGTGGATTAGTGTAGCCATGGCTACGCCACGTCTACGCCGTTTGCCTTTGACATTATGGCGCAGGGTTGGCTACCCTATTCGACATGGACCTGACCTTCTCCTACCGAGAACCCACCGAGAACCTGACCACGCTGGCCGACGGAACGCCCTTCCCGGCCGGGATCAATCTCACGGTGATCCGAACCGGGGTCGAGCCGATCATCGAGCTGACGCTCGAGGTCGAGGTGGGCCGACCTGTGCTGGCGAGGTTTGCCCTCAGGCGGCGCGGGCCAGCTGGTCGCCCGCTCACCGCTACTGAGATCCACAACACGAAGGTCAGCGAGATAGTCGACGCAGCGATTCGATCGGTGGCGGCGTCTGCACTTGTCAGTGCCGATGCAATCCACGATCCAGCCGCGGGCGACCAGGGGGCCGGACAACGCGCTAGCGACCTTGCACGCGGTCGGCGCGGGCCTACCGAACGTCAGCTAGAGCTAGCAGCCGGCATCGCAAAGGCGAACAGGTACAACCCACGCAAGGAGGTCGCCAGCCAGCTCTACGTCTCCGAACGCACGGCAAGCAGATGGATCGCGCTCGCCAAAGACCACGGCTACGACACTGGAGAGGAATGACATGGCCAGCATCGACAAGGTAAGTGTGGGATGGCGTGCTCGTTGACGCACGCCAGAGGGCGCCTCGAGGTCGAAGACGTTCCAGCGGAAGGTGGACGCCGAACGGCACCTCACGTCGGTTCAGCACTCGAAGCTCACGGGCGCCTACGTGGACACCAGCGCCGGCCGCGTGACGTTCAAGGCCTTCGCTGAGGGATGGCGGGTTGCGCAGGTCCACCGGCCGTCTACAGCCGCCCAGATCGAAACCAACCTTCGCCGCCACGTCTACCCGCGGATCGGTGACCGCCCGATCGGTTCCATCCGACCCAGCGAGATTCAGACGCTCGTGAAGTGGCTGGCCGCCGGCGACGAGGCGCGAGAGCCGCTTGCCCCGTCCTCGATCGCACTCACGTACGGATGGGTGAGGACCGTCTTCAGGGCGGCACTGGCAGACCGGATCATCGCCGAGACCCCCTGCCAGAACGTGTCCCTACCCGCCGTCGATGACAAGCACATCACTCCCCTGCCGGTCGAGACCGTCGAGAACCTCATGGACGCGGTCCCGGACCGATACCGGGCGCTCATCGTCCTCGGCGCCGGAACGGGTGTCAGGATCTCCGAGGCGCTGGGTCTCACGAATGACCGCATCAACTGGCTCCGGCACGAGGTAACCATCGACCGCCAGCTGGTCGGCCATCGGCAAGGTGAGCCGGTGTTCGGCCCGGTCAAGGACAAGAAGAACCGTCCGCGGACCATCCCCCTCCCTCAGACCGTTGTCGACGAGCTCGCCGCCCACGTAGCTCGCTATGGCCTCGGCCCAGCTGAGCTTCTCTTCACCGGAGTGCGCGGAGGCCCGATCCTTCGCCAGACGTTCTCCGAGATGTGGATCGCCGCTGCTGGGTCGCTCGGCATCCCGCTCGGCAACGGGTACCACCAGTTGCGGCATTTCTACGCCAGCACCCTCATCGCGAACGGGGTGTCCGTGAAGGTGGTCCAGAAGAGGCTCGGCCACGCCACCGCCAAGATGACGCTCGACGTCTACGCGCACCTCTGGCCCGAAGACGAAGACCGGACCCGCGACGCCATCGACGCCATCCTGCCGACCAGGCATGACACAAACGTGACACGCGACGCCGGTAAAACGGGGTAAATGGCGGTTAGCGCCGGTAAGCCCTAATCCCAGCCCAGGGCGCATTTTCGTACGTTTCCCCAGGGCAGTCGACGTTCCTGACGATAGTGTCACCTTCGCATGGGAACCGTCTACACAGGGCCTGCGCCCGGCCGGGCCACGCTGCTCCCCGACCCCGAGCCGAGGCCGATCCGGATGCCGGTGATCTCGGTCGACGACCACCTCATTGAGCCGCCGGACCTGTTCGAGGGTCGCCTGCCCGCCGCGCTCGCCCCCGGGGCGCCACGGGTGGTCGAGCAGGAGGACGGAACCCAGAGCTGGGTCTTCGAGGGAAATCGCTATCCCAACGTCGGGCTGAACGCCGTGGTGGGGCGGCCGCGTGCGGAGTGGAGCATGGAGCCGGCCCGCTTCGACGAGATGCGGCCCGGCTGCTTCGACATCGAGGCCCGCATTCCGGACATGGACCGCGCCGGCATCTGGGCCTCGTTGTGCTTCCCCTCGCTCGTGTCGGGGTTCTGCGGCGCCGTCTATTCGCGGGCGGAGGACAAGGACCTGGGGCTGGCCTGTCTGCGCGCCTTCAACGACTGGCACCTGGAGGTGTGGGCGGGGAGCCATCCGGAGCGCATCATCCCCCTGCAGCTTCCCTGGCTGGCCGACGTCGAGGTGGGTGCCGCCGAGGTGCGGGCCAACCAGGCCCGCGGCTTCAAGGCCGTGAGCTTTCCCGAGTTCCCGGCCCAGCTGCAGCTGCCCTCCATCTTCAGCGGCCACTGGGACCCCTTCTTCGCCGCCTGCGAGGAGACCGGCACCGTCGTGTGCCTGCACACGGGCTCGTCGTCGTGGGCCCCGCTCCCCTCGCCCGACCCCCCGTTCGAGCTGCTGCCCACCGTCTTTCCCGTGAACGCGCTGCTGGCGGCCGGTGAGTGGCTGTGGTCGGGCGTGCCGCTGCGCTTCCCCGGACTGCAGGTGGCGCTGTCCGAAGGCGGCATCGGGTGGGTGCCGATGCTGATGGACCGGGCCGACTACGTCCTGGGACACTCGGCATCGGGAACCGAGAGCAGCGCCTGGCCCTCGGACATGCTCCCGAGCGAGGTGCTCCGGCGCAATTTCTGGTTCTGCTCCATCGACGACCCGTCCGCCGTGGCACAGCGGCACGTGATCGGCCTCGACCACATCATGGTCGAGAGCGACTACCCGCACGCCGACTCGTCCTGGCCCGACACCCAGAGTGTACTGGCCGCAACCTGGGGCGCGATCCCCGACGACGAGCTGCGGGCCGTGGCCGGCGGCAACGCCAGCCGGCTCTTCCGCCACCCGCTCCCGCCCGCCGACGACTGGCGCACGCCGGCACCGGTCCCCTGACATGACAGCGGGCGGGCCGCAGACGTTGCCCCTGCCGCCGGGGGCCGGGCCGGTCGTCGACGCGGACGGCCACGTCGTCGAGCCCTTGGCCGCCTGGGCGGACCTGCCCGACGCGCACCGGCCCATGATCACCGCTGACGGGCATGGCTACGAGCACGTGACGGTGGGCGGTACGGAGATCCTGGCCGTCCCGCTGGGGACCCTGGCCCGGCCCGGCTCGGCCTTCGACGACGCGGCGGGCTTCCGCCCGCTGGCCGACGCCCTACCCGGCGGTAGCGACCCGTCGGCCCGGCTGGCCGACATGGACACCGAGGGCATCGACCAGGCCGTGCTCTTCCCGACCATCGGGCTGTACTTCTCCGTCGTCGAGGACCCCGAGGCGGCGGTCGGGCTGGCCGTCGCCTACAACGACTGGCTCGCCGGGTACTGCGCCGCGGACGCGGCCCGCCTCTTCGGCGCCGCCATGCTGCCGCTGCAGGACCCGGCCGCGGCCGCCCACGAGCTGCGCCGGGCGGTCACGCAGCTCGGCTTCGTGGCCGGCTTCGTCCGTCCCAACCCCTGCCTCGGCCGTTCGCTGTCCGACCGCGCCTACGACCCGCTGTGGGACGTGGCCGAGGAGCTCGACGTGCCGATCGCCGTGCACGAGGGCAGTTCGGTGATCGTGCCCACGCTCGGCTCGGACCGCCCCTTCAACCCGCTGATCCTCCACGCCGTGTCGCACGCGTTCGAGTCGATGCTCGCCTGCGCCCAGCTCATCGCCTTCGGCGGGCTCGAGCGCCACCCGGGGCTGCGTGTCGTCTTCTTGGAGTCCTCGGGCGGCTGGGTGCCGTTCTGGCTCGAGCGCCTGGACGAGCAGGCGGGCTCCTTCGGCGGCTTCTGCCCCGACCTCACGATGGCCCCGTCGTCCTACTTCGCCCGCCAGTGCGCCATCAGCTTCGAGGTCGACGAGCACACCCTGCCCGCCCTCGTGCCCTTCGTCGGCCCCGACCGCATCGTGTGGGGCAGTGACTACCCGCACCACGACGCCACGTTTCCCGGGGCGGTCACCGCCCTCCGGGCCACCATCGCTCCGTGCCCCACCGCGGTCCAGACCAAGGTGCTCGGGGTCAACGCCCGGCGGATCTACCGCCTCCCGTCGCGTCGCCCGGCCCCGGCGGGGATCATCGACGACTACTTCGCGGCCGTCACCGCGCACGACGTCGACATGCTGCGCGGCCTCTTCGGCCCCGACGCGACCATTGACGTCGACGGCGACACGCGGCGCGGGCACGAGGACGTCCTCCGCTACTACACCGAGCACACCTTCGTGCACGAGGACTTCCGGCCCACCCCCGGAGCCCTGCGGGTGGACGGCACGACCGTGACCGTGGACATCGACGTCCACCTCGGCGGGGCCGACCGATCCGTGCGCGACGTCTTCGAGACCGACGGGGAGCGCATCACCGCGCTGCGGGTGCGCGGGTTCGCCGACGTGCTCCGCGCCGCCGAGCCACGCTGACGACCCGCGTCAGGCCGGCTGGCTGGTGGCTGCATCAGGAAGCTTGGGGCTGTGGGCCGCGCAGGAGGCGGCCCGGCCGCTCCCCCGTCGCCTCGTCGTGCTCACGCACCACCGCGCCCGACTTGACCGTCGCCACGTAGCCCTGCGCACGCTGCACGAGCCGCTTGCCCGACGCCGGGAGGTCGTAGACCATCTCCGGAGGCTCCAGGGCCAGCGCGCCATGGTCGATGATGTTGACATCGGCCAGGTGGCCCGGTGCCAGCAGGCCCCGGTCGCGGAACCCGTAGAGCTCGGCCGTGCGACGGGTCTGCAGGTGCACCACGGTCTCGACGGGGAGCCTGTCGCCCCGGTTCCGGTCACGGGCCCAGTGGGCGAGCATGAACGTCGGCAGGCTGGCGTCGCACAGCACGCCGCAGTGCGCACCGCCGTCGCCCAGACCGAGCACGGTGGCGGGGTGGACGAGCATCTCGCGCACGGCGTCGAGGTTGCACGCCGAGTAGTCGAGCAGCGGCAGATAGAGGAGCTCCTTGCCGTCGCGCTGCAGCATCAGGTCGTAGAGGACCTCGTCGGTGGTCCGCCGCTGCGCGGCGGCGAGGGCGGTGACGCTGCGTTCCGGCGGCGGCTCGTAGTCGGGCGGGTCGCCCAGCGGGAACAGCTTGTGGAGGTTGGCTCGCAGCAACTGGACGAAGCCACCCGGGCGCGGCTCCTCGGACAGGATCGCGGCGCGCACCTCGGGCGTGCGCAGGCGGGCCACCCGCTCCGGCAGTGGCAGGTGCGCGATCTCCTGGTAGGAGCGGTGGTGGGCGAACGGGTGGGTGACGGACTGGAAGCCGACCATGAGCGACGTCGGCTTGCCCGCCACCTGGGGCACCAGCCAGGCCCCGCGCCGGTTGGCGGCCACGCCGCGGTCGATCCACTCGCGCCACAGGTCCGGCGAGAAGTCGGCCTGGAGCACCTGGTAGGTCACCGGTACGCCGGCGCGGGTGGAGATCTCCGACATCCAGGCGAATTCGTGGTCGAGATCCCACATGTCGCTGGCCAGCGAGAAGACACGGTGCCCCGCCTTGCCGAGTGCCTCGCCGATGGCGATGAGCTCCTCGGCGGCGGCGTTGGTCCCGGCCGCCAGCTCGCCGTCCTTGGCCCGGTGCAGGATCGTCCGGGTCGTGGACGCGCCGATGGCGCCGGCCTGGACGGCCTCGCGCACCAGCGCCGCCATGTCGGCGATCTCCTCCCCGTTGGCGGTGTCGTTGGCCCGTCCCTCGCCGAGCACGTACGCCCGCAGGGCGCCGTGGGGCACGAGCGCGGCCACGTCGAGCACACGGTCGGTCCGCTCCACCTCGTCGAGATACTCGCCGAAGGTCTCCCAGTTCCAGTTCATGCCCTCGGCCAGTGCGGTGCCGGGAATGTCCTCCACTCCCTCCATCAACTGGATCAACCAGGCGCGGTCGGACTCGCGGGCGGGAGCGAAGCCCACGCCGCAATTGCCCATGACGACGGTCGTGACCCCGTGCCAGCCCGACGGCGAGACCTCGGGGTCCCAGGTGGCCTGGCCGTCGTAGTGGGTGTGGATGTCGACCCAGCCCGGCGTGACGAGGAGGCCTTCGGCGTCGATGACGCGCCGGGCCGGGCCCTCGACCTCGCCAACCGCGGTGACGATGCTGCCGTCGACGGCGATGTCACCGATCCGGGTCGGCTGCCCCGATCCGTCGGCGATGGTGCCGCCGCGGATGATCAGGTCGTGCATTGGTGCTCCTCTCGGGGCGCTCCGACGTGCGCCCGCCGCGACCCGGTCCCCGGTGGCTGCAGCGGTGGCCGGCTACAGCCAGCTTCGCAGTTTTTCGATCATGGCGACAGGATCGGCGCCGACCGGCGTCACGTTGAGGTGGGTCACGCCCACCTCGGCCAGGGCGGCCACGCGCTCCTTGATGTAGGACTCGGGGCCGCAGAGCGACGTCGCCTCCAGGAGCTCGGCCGGGACCAGCGCCGCCGCCTCCTTCTTCTTTCCCGCCAGGTAGAGCTCCTGAATTTCGGCGGCCTCCTTCTCGTAGCCGTAGCGGCAGGCCGAGCGCGTTGTAGAAGTTCCTCCCCTTGGCGCCCATGCCGCCGATGTAGAGCGCGGCGCCACCGCGGCCCATGTCGCGGATGGACGCGACCTCGGTGTGCTCGCCGATGGCCAGGATGCCGCCAGCTGCGATCTGCAGGGTGTCGAGCGAGGGATCCCGCTTGGCCGCGCCGGCACTGAGCGAGGGCCCGAAGACCTCTTTCACCTTCTCGGGGACGAAGAAGATGGGGAGCCAGCCGTCGGCCACCTCGGCCGTCATGGCCACATTCTTCTCGCCCAGGGCGGCGACCCAGATCGGGATGCGGGAGCGCACCGGGTGGTTGATCAGCTTCAGGGGCTTGCCCAGGCCGGTCCCCTCGCCCGCCGGCAGCGGGATCTGGTACGCCGCGCCGCCGTGGGTGAGCGGGGCCTCACGGGCCCAGACGTCACGGCAGATCTCGATGATCTCGCGTGTCCGGGTCAGGGGGCGGTCGTAGGGCACGCCGTGGAAGCCCTCGATCACCTGCGGGCCCGAGGCCCCCAGCCCGAGGTGGCAGCGCCCGCCCGAAACGGCGTCGATGCCGGCAGCCGTCATGGCGATCAAGGTCGGGGTACGGCTGTAGATCGGCAAAATGGCCGAGCCGATCTCCACCCGCTCGGTCTTGGCGGCCAGGTACCCCATGTAACTGGGGGCGTCGAAGCTGTAGGCCTCGGCCACCCAGACGACGTCCAGCCCGACCTTCTCCAGCTCCGCCGCCTGGCGGGCCGATTCGGCGAACCCGCCGGCGTAGCTCAACGTCATGGACAGCTTCACGCGGTCCCTCCCTTTCCTCGGTCCTGAAGCGGGGCCGGGCGGCGGCGGCCGCCCCGTTCGGTTGCGCCCATCCTGCCCCGCCAAAAGAGTGTACTCAACTCTGCGGACGGCGACCCCTAGCATCGCAGCCGTGACGGCGGCGCGGACGGAGCTGGTGCTCTTCGACCTGGGCGGGGTGCTCATCGCGCCCGGCGGGGTGGCGCCGATGCGGGAATTGAGCGGCCTCGGCAACGACGAGGCCCTGTGGACCCGTTGGTTGAGCTGCCCGTGGGTGCGCCGCTTCGAGGCGGGGCGGTGCACGCCCGAGGAGTTCGCCGCCGGCGTGGTGGACGACTGGGAGCTCGATCTCGAGCCGGCCGCCTTCCTGCAGGAGTTCGGCGGCTGGCCCGAGCCCCCCTACGAGGGTGCGCTGGAGCTCGTGGCCGCCGTCCAGGCGACGGTGCCGGCGGGGTTCCTCTCCAACATGAACTCCCTCCAATGGGCGGCCAACTACGAGGCGATCCCGCTGACCGAGGCCTTCGCCTACCGCTTCCTCTCCTTCGAGCTCGGCATGGTCAAACCCGACGCGGCCGTCTTCGACGCCGTGGCGGAACGCCTGCCCGTCGCCCGCGAGCGGGTGCTCTTCCTGGACGACAACGCGGTCAACGTGGCGGCGGCCGAGGGCGCGGGGTTCGCCGCCCGGCACGTGCGCGGCATCGACGCGGCCAGGGCCGCCCTCGTCGCGGCGGGCGTGCTCGACGCCTGAAGGAGGTCGCGCGGCACTGCCGGTTGGGGCCGGTCGCCGCCCCTGTGCCAACATGCCGCCATGGTTGCCAACGGCCCGATGCTGCGTCTCCTGCCGCGTCTCAGCGACGACGTCACCTTCTTCTGGACTTCCGGCGAGGACGGTGTGTTGCGCTTGCTCCGCTGCAATGCCTGCGGCTTCTTCATCCACCCGCCGGGCCCGGTCTGTCCCCGTTGCCTGTCGTCCGACGTGGCGCCCCAGGCGGTCAGCGGGCGGGGCCATGTCGAGACGTTCACCGTCAACTATCAACAGTGGATCCCCGGCAGCGACCCCTACATCATCGCCTGGGTGTCGATCGACGAGCAGCCCGACGTCCGCCTGACGACGAACCTGGTCGACGTGGAGCCCGACGACGTACGCATCGGCATGCCGGTGCGCGTGGTGTTCGAACACGCCGAGGACGTCTGGCTCCCACTCTTCACGCCGGTGGAGGACGCGTCGTGAGCCCGCGTCCGGCCGAGGAGCCGCTGGAGCGGCGGGCCATCATCTCGGGCATCGGGCAGTCGGACGTCGGGCGCCGGCTGGGACGCTCCGACCTCGACCTGACCGTGGAGGCGGGGCTGGCCGCCATCGCCGACGCCGGGCTGACCCGCGACGACATCGACGGGCTCTCGACCTACCCCGGCATGGGGGCGGGGACGCCCGGGTTCGGCGGCCCGCCCACGCCGGAGGTCCAGGACGCCATGGGACTGTCCCTCAACTGGCACGACGGCGGGGGCGAGGGCGCCGGGCAGATGCGTGCCGTCATCGCAGCCTCCCTGGCCGTCGCCGCCGGCCTGGCCCGGCATGTGCTCGTCTACCGGACCGTGACCGAAGGCAGCGCCCAGGGCACGGGCGGCCGCCAGCCCATGGGCGGCTCCGGCGGCGGGGGTTCGGTCCCGCGCTTCGGCAGCTTCATGCAATGGTCGCTCCCCTACGGCGCCGTGTCGGCCGCCAACTGGATCGCCATGGTGGGCCAGCGCCGCGTGCACGAGTTCGGTCTCACGCGTGAGCAACTGGGCCAGATCGCCATCACGGCGCGGCGCAACGCCGCGCTCAACCCCAAGGCCGTCTACACGGATCCCATGTCGATGGACGACTACCTGGCGGCACGCATCATCACCACGCCGCTGTGCCTCTTCGATTGCGACGCGCCGTGCGACGGTTCGACGGCGGTCATCGTGTCGCACCGCGACGTCGCCGGCGACCTCGACCATCCCGCCGTGCAGATCAACGCGGTGGGCACCGCCCTGCGGGGACGGCCGAGCTGGGACCAATTCGACGACATGACGACAATGGCGGCGCGTGACGCGGCGGCGTCCATGTGGGAGCGCACCGATCTCACGCCGGCCGACGTGGACACCGCGCAGCTCTACGACGGCTTCAGCGTGCTCACCATCGTGTGGCTCGAAGCGATGGGATTCTGCGGCCGCGGCGAGAGCGGGCCCTTCATTGAGGGGGGCGCCAACATCGCCCGCGACGGGCTGCTGCCGCTCAACACGGCAGGGGGACAGCTCTCGGGCGGGCGCCTGCACGGGTTCTCCCTCATCCACGAGGCCTGCGTGCAGCTGCGCGGCGAGGGCGGCGCCCGCCAGGTCGTGCGTCCCGGCGGGCGGAACCCCGAGGTGGCCGCCGTGGCCAATGGCGGTGGGCCGATCGCCGGCACCATGCTGCTCACCCGGGGTGTCCGCTGATCTCCGGTTCCTGGCCTGGCTCCTCCGCCGAATCTCACCCTGTGGTTCAGCATGACCTCCAGACTTCTGACGCCGACTTCAGATTCAACGTGAGGTTGAGATTGAGGTTGAGGTTGAGGGTTCAGCTCCCGCTGATCGTCCCGGGCGAGGTCCCGGCCAGGTGGTGCGCCGCCCGCGCCGCCAGGGCCACCAGCGTCAGCGTGGGCCCGTAGCCGCTGGAGGTGACGAAAACCGAGGAGTCGGCGACGACGACGTTGTCGAGCGAGTGCACCCTCCCCCAGCGGTCCACCACCGAGGTGCCGGGGTCGGCCCCCATGCGCACCGTGCCCATGACGTGACGGCTCTCGGGGATCGGCGTCGCCCCGACCCCGTGGTACGAGACGCCCGGCGAGGAGGTGTGGATCACCCACTCGGCGCCCATCTCCTCCAGCACGGACTGGAGGATCTTGCCGTGGTACTTCGACGCCGCCAGCTCGTGGGGGCCCGGTTGGTACGTCACCCGCGCCACCGGGAAGCCGCGGGCGTCACGGATGGACGGGCTCAGGTCGACCGCGTTGGTGGCGTAGGGCAGGTCCTCCCCTTGCATGATGAAGGCCCACATGCGCTCGCGCAGGTTCGACTCGCGCATGGCCCGGGCGTGGTGGCGCCCCCAGGGCGAATGGCGCGCTTCCATGATCGGCAGGCCGCCCCCGCTGTGCTCGACCAGGCCCCCGCGGAACCACGGGAGGCCGGCGCCGGCGGCCGCCTCTCGCGAGCCCTCGTCCTGCACCATGGCGTCGTCGTGCACGTGGGTGACGGCACGCCCCTTGTGGGGGTGCAGGCGCATCGCCGGGAAGTGCCCGACGACGATGGTCTGGAAGTGCACCATGAGGTACTTGCCGAGCGCCGGATGGTGCAGGCCCGAGAGGAGGAGGAGCCGCGGCGTCTCAATGGCACCCCCCGCCACCACGACCAGCTCCGCCTCCCTGGTGTGCGCGACTCCGTCGGGCCCGGTGAACTCGACACCGGTGGCCCGCCGGCCCTCGGTGATGATGCGGCTCACGTAGGTCTCGGCCATCAGCTCCGCCCGCCCCGTGGCCATCGCCTTGGTCAGCAGCGCCACCGGGTCGCCCTTGGCGTGGATGGGGCAGCCGAAGAACGCGCAGTAGCCGCAGTTGTTGCAGGCCGGCCGGCCGTCGTAGGCGATGCTGTTCGCCGCCGTCGGAGCCTCGTAGGGGTGCAGACCGACCTTCTCGGCGGCGGCCGACGACAGCACGGCGCCGTACATCGGCGCCCCGGGGGGCATCGGGTAGGGGCCGGACCGCCAGGCGGCAAAGGGGTTGGCGCCTTCACGGCCGGAGACCCCGATGGCCCGCTCGACCTCCGCGTAGTACGGCTCGAGCTCGTCGTAGTCGACCGGCCAGTCGTCGACCGCGGCGCCCTCCTGCGGTCCGTAGGTGGAGAGGAGCCCGAAGTCCTCCTCCCGTAAGCGCGGCACCTTGCCGTCGGCATGGGTCCCGCCGCCCCCGACCGTGGTGGGGATGGAGTTCACCTCGCCGACGTGCGTGTGCTCGCCCTCGTCGGCCGAGCGGCGGAAGGCCCGCGGCTCGACGAGCGGGTCGGGCCCGAGGAAGTAGCGCGACACGAACTTGATCTCGTCGTTGGAGTAGTCGCCGGCCGGCCGCGTCAGGTCGTCGGGCTCGAGCAGGTGGTTGCGGCCCTTCTCCATGATGACGACGGACCAGCCGGCCCGGGTCAGCACCTCGGCCGCCGTGGCGCCCCCGGGGCCGGAGCCGATGACGATGGCGTCGGCGGTCACGGCTGCGACACCTCGGCGTCGCTGTAGCCGCGTGGCTGTACGTCGCCTTCGTAGCCGATGTAGTCCCACCCGACGGTGTCCCGGTTGCCCCCGTACTCGGGCGCGCCGTACATGCCCTCACAGCAGTGCTCCCACAGGAGCTCGCAGAAGTCCTCGTCGGCCCGCAGCCGGCGCCGCTGCTCGCGGCCGTCGACGTCGGTGAAATCGGCACCCAGCGTGGCCAACCCCTCCCGGTAGCGCTCCTGGAGCCCCACGACCGGTCCGTTGAACTCTCGCTCGGGCCGCCCCTGCGAGCCCTCGATCCGCATGCGCCAGGCCAGCTCGTCCAGCGGCGACAGGCGGTGGAAGACGGCGAAACCGGCCACGCCGCCCTTGCGCCCCGAGGTCGGACCGCCGGCCCAGATCCGGGGAGGCTCGAAGGAGAACGCCCCGAGGAAACCGTCGATGTAGTCGGCCACCCCCGCCTCCTCGGCCCCCGGTGTGCCCTCGCTCGACGGCAGCATCTGGGCGCAGGCGGCCCGGAGCGTGGCGTACTCCTGCTCACTCAGCCAGACGGGCACCGGGCAAACGTAGCGTGGCGCCGACCCCAATGGCTGACGCTGCTGTCAGGTTAGGATCGTGCGTCAGCCGTCCCGCCCGGGGCGGGTCGGGGAGGATGGCATGGCGCAGGAGGGCTACCGGGTCGGCGTCGACGTGGGCGGCACGTTCACCGACCTGATCTGCATCACCCCGGACGGCCAGGTGGTCCTCGACAAGACCCCGACGACACCCGACGACCAGTCGGTCGGGGTCCTGACCGGCATGGAGCAGCTCGCCGGCACCTTCGGGCTGGACCCTGCGGCCTTCTGCGGGGCCCTCGAGGCCTTCGTCCACGGGACGACCACGGCGGACAACACCATGATCGAGATGAGCGGCGCGCCCACCGGCCTGCTCGCCACCGAGGGGCACCGGGACGAGATCGAGCTGCGGCGCGATCACAAGGAGGAGATCTGGGACCCCGCCGCTCCCCCGCCCGAGCCGATCGCCCGGCGGCGGGCCCGCATTCCGATCCCTGAGCGGGTCGACTTCGAGGGCCACGTGGTGCTGGACCTCGACGAGGAGGCCGTGCGCCGGGGAGTGCGCCGGCTGGAGAAGCTGGGCGTGGAGTCGATCGCCGTCTGCTTCCTGTTCAGCTTCGTGAACCCCGACCACGAGCGGCGGGCCCGCGAGCTGATCCGCGAGGAGTTCCCCGGCGTCGGGCACATCTCGCTGTCCCACGAGGTCCTCCCCCGGGCGCCCGAGTTCGAACGGACTTCGACGACCCTCGTCAACGCCTACGTGGCGCCGAAGATCACGGCGTACGTCGACCGGCTGGTGGAGAAGCTGCGCCGGTCCGGGTTCGACGGCCAGGTCGTGCTGATGCAGTCGAGCGGGGGCGTCATGCCGCCCCAGTCCGTGCAGCGGCGCGCCGTCTCGCTGCTCGGCTCGGGCCCGACGGGCGGCGTCATGGGGGCGGCGGTGGCCGCCGGCCGCAGCGGCGTGCACGACTTCGTGGCGGCCGACATGGGCGGCACCTCCTACGACGTGTGCCTGGTGCAGCAGGGCCAGCCCGCCGTCGCCACCGACTGGAACTGGCGCCACCGTTACTACGTGAACCTGCCCATGGTCGACATCCACAGCGTCGGCGCCGGTGGGGGCTCCATCGCACGCGTCCGCCAGGGTGCGCTGCTCGTCGGGCCCGACTCCGCCGGTTCGGTGCCCGGACCGGTCTGTTATTCCCGCGGCGGGGTGCGTCCGACGGTCACCGACAGCGACGCCGCACTCGGCTACCTCCCCGCCAAGGGCTTCGCCGGTGGCCGGATGGAGCTCGACGTGGAGGCGGGTCGGGCCGCCATCGCCCGCGACGTCGCCGAACCGCTCGGCCTCGACGTCGAGGACGCCGCCTGGGCCGTGCAGCGCATCGTCAACGCCAACATGGCCAACGCCGTGCGCAAGGTCCTGTCCCAGCACGGCGCCGACCCGCGCACCCTGTCGCTGGTGGCCTACGGCGGGGGTGGCCCGGTGCACGCCTGGGCCCAGGCCCGCGAGCTCGGCATCGGTCGCGTGCTGGTACCCAAGGCGTCACCGGCCTTCTCCGCCCTGGGACTTCTCGTCTCGGACTACGTGGTCGACCTGATGCGCGCCTACGTCGTCAAGCTGTCCGACATCGACCTGGCCCGGGTACGGGCGCTGGCGGGCGAGCTGCGCCAGGAGGCCGAGGCCGAGCTGGCGCCGGCCCGGCTCGGCGCAGGTGCCGTGCAGGCCGACCTCTTCGCGCAGATGTGCTACCACGGGCAGAACTTCGACATGTCGGTGCCCCTGCCCGAGGGCGAGTCGCTCTCCGAGGAGCACCTGCTCGACCTGGCCGACCGCTTCCACCACCAGCACGAGTCGGCGCGCGGCTTCGCCTTCCCGACGCAGCAGCCCCTGGTGCGCGGCATCCGCCTGGTGCAGCGCGGCGCCACCCCGAAGCCCGCTGTGCTGGCCCGCATGGGCGACGTGACCCACGCCGACGACGCCCGCACGGGCGCTCGCCCGGTGCATCTCGGCGCCGGGTTCGTGGAGACGCCGACCTACGACGGCGCGGCGCTCGGGGCCGGCGCGGTGGTGGAGGGCCCGGCCCTCATTGAGGAACCCTTCACCGTGGTCGTCCTCGCGCCGTCCGACGTGGCGGTGCTCGACGAGCACGGCAACTACGACATCACCATCGGCCCGGCCGGCTGACCGACCCGCGCCGGGCGCGGTCGGCGGCTGTTCCCCTCAGGGCCTGAAGGCGCAGCCGTCCCAGAAGGAGACGAGGCGGCGCCGGAACGCGCCCCGCAGCGCAATGGTGAGCACGTGCGGCCCGGCGGCGGGATCGCCGCAGTAGCGCACCGTCAGGTCGCCGGCGGGCAGGTCCACGAAATCGCCCGAATCGGTGGGTGCCTCCGTCGTCGTGTCGAGCAGGGTGATCGGGCCGGCGCAGCACCGGTGCGAGTGGGAGCGGACGTAGACGACGCCGCCGCGCCCGGCGGCGAACGTCCTGGCCTCCGGAGAGACGACCACGTCCATGGACGCCATCGTACGGCGACCCGGCGGCGGCGCCGTGGCGGGGGTCAGGGCGATTCCGGGTCGGCCGTGGCCTCGTCGATGTCCGGGTCGAGGTCCGGGGGCGGCACGGCACCGACCCGGTGGGCGAACCACGTCAGGGCACGCTCGCCCTCGTCGAGGACCTCGCAGACCAGGTTCCCCGTCTCACTCGCTCCGAGGTCAACCAGGCGGCACCAGTTCACCAGCACCCGGAAGCCGGGTCCCCGGTAGTGCCGCCCCGCCGCGCAGATCGGGGCGGCCGGCATGCGCAGGGCCCAGGCCACCAGGCCGCCGGCGACCTCGGGGAAGGCGACCCGGTGCCGCAGGATGTCGTCGTACTGGCCGGTGACCACGTCGGCCATGTTCTCCAGCGCGGCCGAGCCCGGATCGAAGTAGTGCGAGTGCGAGGCGACCGGGGGGCGATCGGGCGCGTTCGTGCTCATCCTCGTTCCCCCGAACTCCGGCGAGGTCGGCGCAGCCCCGAAGACCCCGAGCTCGGCGATGGCGTCCCCCGGCGCCTGCTCCGAGAAGAAGTGCGACTGCTGGAGGTGGAGGTCGCGCAGAGCGTCGACGGTCATACCCGGGCTCCCCGCCACGACGACGTCGGTGGCCTGCAGACCGGCGTCGGCCAGCGCGGCCCCGGTGACGATCGACCCGAAACTGTGGGCGACCACGGTCAGCGACTGCTCGGGCTCCAAGGCGAGCGAGGCGACGAACTCGGTCAGATCGTGGGCCGCCGTCGTGAGGTCCTCGTTGCACTCGATCGACCCCGCCGCCGCGGCCAGGACGTCGGCCGGGTTGTCGTAGCCCTTCCACAGGACGACCGCGGTCGAGGTGGCCGCCTCGTAGAGGTTCCGGGCCTCCGGGATCCAGTCGTTGCAGAGATTGGAGCCGTCGCCGACGCCGGGAACGAACACGGCCACGTGCTCGGCCGTGTCGAGGTCGCCGAAGAGCAGCGCGTAGTGCTGCAGCAGCGGCCGGTACAGCAGGATGTCGCCGCCGCTGGCCATGAGCGTCTGGAGGAGCGTGATCCGGTCCTCGTCGCCGTCGACGGTGGCGCTGGCGAGATCCATCTTCACCGCGGCGAGGTTGCTGGCGGCCCGACGAGACAGCACCTCCCTTTCGCGCATGGAACAGGTTACGCCGCACCCACGATCACCAGGGGTATCTCGCGCGTTTGGTCGAACTGGGGGACGGCCGCTCGCGCTCAGCGCGGCAGGCCCAGGATCCGGCCCGCGATGATGTCGCGCTGGACCTGTGACGTCCCGCCGGCGATGCCGGCCGCCTTGCTCCACAGCCACTGCCGCGCCCAGGGGCCGGCCTCGGCGGAGGCGGGGTCGCGTCCGGTGACGAGCAGCGCCGCCTCGGAGAGCCCCTGTGTCATGGCCGTCCACGTGAGCTTGACCCAGCTCGACTCGGGGCCGGGCTCCTCGCCGCGCCCGAGCCGGGTCAGGGTGCGCAGGTTGTGCAGGCGCAGCACGTTCAGGTCGATGTACGCCCGCGCCAGCGCGTCGGCCACGAGCGGGTCGTCCAGCGCGCCGTTGCCGCGGGCCTCCTCGTACAGGAGCGCCAGATAGGCCTCGTGGACCACCTGCTCCTTGAACGGGAAGTTCGTGCCGCGCTCGTGCGCCAGCGTGGAGCCGGCGACGGTCCACCCCTGCCCCTCGATCCCCACGACGTGCTCCGCCGGCACGAAGACGTCGGTCAGGAAGACCTCGTTGAACTCGGCGTCACCCGTCATCTGCACGAGCGGGCGGACGTCGACGCCGGGATCGGACATGTCGACGATCAGCGCGGTGATCCCCTGCTGTGGGCGCGGCGCATCGGCATCGGTGCGCGCCAGGCACAGCCCCCACGAGGCGAACTGGGCATAGGAGGTCCAGACCTTGCGGCCGGTGACCTCGTAGCCCCCCTCGACCGGCGTGGCCCGCGTGGAGAGGGAGGCGAGATCGCTCCCCGCGTCGGGTTCGCTGAAGAGCTGGCACCAGATCTCCTCGGCCGAGAGGATCGCCGGCAGGTACCGCAGGCGCTGGTCCTCGGTGCCGTGGGCCAGCAGCGTGGGGCCGACCAGGTTGATGCCCACCCGGTTCACCGGCTGGGGGGCCTGGGCGCGGGCGTACTCGCTCTGATAGAGCGCGACCTGCACCGGCGTGGCGCTCCGTCCGCCGTAGGCAGCGGGCCAGTGGACGCCCACCCACCGGTCGCCGGCCAACGTGGCCTGCCACTCCCGACCCCAGGCCACCTCGTCGGCCAGGTCGACGAAGGCGGGCGGGCGGCGCAGGTGTCCGGCCAGCCACTCCCGGAACGAGGCGGCGAACTCCTCGTCCTCCTCCCTCAGCGCGAGATCCACGCCGGCTCCCTCGACCCCGCTGACATCGGCGTCACGTTACCGGGGCCCGGGTATGGTGCCCTGCCGTGACGGCCCGCCTCCGACCGACCTGGGTACCCGACCTGGCCCGCCGCTACCGGCGGCCGGGGGGTCCCTGGGACGTGCCGACCCTGGACGCCCTGCTGTCCGCGCGTGGTGGGGAGGTGGTCGACGGAGCCACCCGGCTGACGGCGGCCGGGGCGGACGCCCTGGTGGCGACGGTGGCGGGCGGCCTCCGCGAACGGGGCGTCAGGCGGGGCGACGCCGTGGCCTGGCAGGTCCCCAACAGTCTGGCCGCCGCCGTCCTGACCCGGGCCTGCTGGCGCGTCGGCGCGGTGGGGGCGCCCGTCCTGCACTCGTTCGGCGCGGCGGACGTCGACGCGGCCCTCGGCCAGATCGACCCGGCGCTCGTGGTCGAGCTGGGCCCCGAGGCCTTCTCCGACCCCACCGCGCTCGCCGACGCCGTCGGCGGCGCCCCGGTGCCCGCCGGCGCCTGCCCCAGCCGGCCCTCCGACGTCGCGCTGGTCCTGTTCACCTCGGGCTCCACCGGCATCCCCAAGGCGGTGCTGCACACGCAGCGCGCGCTCAGCTGGAAGGCGACGTTGATGGCGCGGGTCCACGGCCTCGGCCCGAGCGACGCGGTGCTGATGCCGGCGCCGATGGCCCATATCTCGGGCCTGCTCAACGGGGTCCTGGTCCCGGGTGCCGCGGGACTGCGCTCGGTCCTGGTCCGCCGCTTCGACCCCGAGCAGGCACTGGCCCTCGTGGCGCGGGAGCGCATTTCGTTCCTGGCCGGCCCGCCCACCTTCTTCATCGCCATGGCCCGCGTCCTGGGGGAGGGCCCCGTCGACGTGTCCTCGGTGCGGCTGGTGTCGAGCGGCGGGGCGTCGGTGACGCCGGCCTTCGTGGAGGACACGGCGCGTGCGTTCGACTGCCGCGTCAAGCGGACCTACGGCTCGACCGAGGCGCCCACGGTGACCACGAGCACCGACGACGATCCGTTCGAGAAGGCCCGCGACACCGACGGGCGCGCCGTCGGCGCCGTCGAGCTCCGCGTCTCGGACCCCGAGACCGGGTCGCGCTGTGCCGAGGGGGTGCCGGGCGAGCTCTGGGTGCGCGGCCCCGAGATGTTCGCCGGCTACGCCGACGCCGCTGCGACCGGTACGGTCATCGCACGGGGCGGCTGGTTCCGCACCGGGGATCTGGCCACGCTCGACGACGACGGCTGGGTGCGCATCGTCGGGCGGCTCAAGGACGTCATCATCCGCGGCGGCGAGAACATCTCGGCCTCCGAGGTCGAGGCGGCGCTGGAGGCCCATCCGGACATCCGTCACGCGGTGGCCGTGGGGTATCCCGACCCGCTCATGGGCGAGCGGGTCGCTGCCTTCGTCGAGTCCGCCGCACCGTTCGACCTCGAGGAGTGCCGGCGCTGGTTCGCCGGCCGCGGCATGGCCCTCTTCAAGACGCCCGAGAAGGTCGAGCGGCTGGACCACCTGCCCCTGCTCGGTTCGGGCAAGCCCGACCGGGCCGCGCTGCAGCGCCGCGCCGCCGCACTAGCGTGACCGCGTGCCCCGCCGCAACCTGATTCCGCTGGCGCTGCTCGCCGTCCTCGCCGTGGGCACGCTCGGGTTCGCCGTGCTGGGCGCGTCGGCGGCGCCGAGCGGCGCGACCCTGACGGTACAGAACGGGTCGAGCCGGACGTTCGGCACCCCCACCGGGTCGACGTCGTTCACCATGGACGTCTCCGACGCGGTCTCCAGCGTCGGATCGAACGGGACGACCAGCCAGGTGCGCCAGGTCCGCTACACGCCCCCGGACCGCATGCGCGTCTACCAGGAGGTCGGCTCCAGCTCCAAGTTCATCGCCACCCTCAACCCGTCGACCGTCCCCTGCAGCCTCAGCACGTACACGGCGCTCGTCGGCGGCCCCACCCCGTGGACCGCGAGCGGGACGACCTTCGTGCGCACGGAGAGCCTGTCGGCCTTCGCGGCCCGGGTGCCGGCCGCGACCGCCACCACCTGCGCACCCGAACCGTCGTCCGTGCGGGGCCAGGTCCACGAGAGGGCCGCCGTGCGGGCGGGCTACCTCGTCGGCGTTCGCCTGACCGTCGTCGTCCCGGCGCAGACGTTGGCGAACGGGCAGCGGGCGGCGCAGGGGGTCGAGAACCAGGCCCTGATCATGGTCGAGATCAACGGCACCCGCCTGCACTGAGCGCCGGCCCGGCGGCCCGGGTCAGGACAGGGCCTGGCCGGCCTGCAGGCGGGCGCGCAGCAAGGTGGCGATGCGGTCACGGTGTGCCGCAGCATCCCCGTAGCTGACCTGGTCGAGCTGCGCCCGCTTCAAGTAGAGGTGCATGTCGTGCTCCCAGGTGAAGCCGATGCCGCCGTGCACCTGCAGCCCGGCGCCCATGACGCGACGCGACGCGTCCGAGCACCACGCCTTGGCCATGCTGGCCGACAGCGAGCGCTCGGCGTCGCCGGCGGCGGCGCACCAGGCGGCGTAGTACGCGGTTGAGCGCATGCCCTCCACGTCGACCAGTGCGTCCGCCAGCATGTGCTTGACGGCCTGGAACGAGCCGATGGGCCTGCCGAACTGGACGCGGTCCTTGGCGTACTGCACGGACAGCGCGAGCACGTGGTCGGCTGCGCCGAGCATCTCCGCGCTGGCCAGCGTGGCGGCCCGGTCGACGAGCAGCGCGGCCGCCTCCTCGCCGCCGAGGAACCGGGCCGGTGTCCCCTCGAAGGCCAGGACACCGAGCTCGCGCGTGCGGTCCATGGCGGGCAGTGGCGCCGGCCGCCCCGCGGTACGCAGGTCGACGCCGTACACCCCGCCGGCGGCCAGGACCACGGCGACGTCGGCCGAGGGCGCGTAGGCGACCGGCGGCGTCTGCCCGCTGAGGCGCACCTGGCCCCCCGACCCGGTGACCGTGAGGCCGTTGGGGCCCGGGGCAGCGGCCACGCAGCCCACCGCGTCTCCCTGGCCCAGGGCCTCCCGCCAGTCCTTCGTCCCGGCGTCAGCCCGGGCCTCGTCCCCGCACAGCGCACCGAGCGCCACGATGGTGGGGAGGAACGGCGCCGCCACCAGGCGGCGCCCGATCTCCTCGCAGAGCACCGCCAGCTCGACCATGCCCAGGCCCAGGCCGCTCTCGTCCTCGGGCAGCTCGATCGCCAGCCACCCCTGCTCCGCCATGGCGGACCACACGGTGTCGTCGAAGCCCTCCGGTGCTTCCGCCGTCGTCGCCCCGATCGGAGCCCCCGCTCCCGGGAGGGTCCCCACGATCGCCCCGGTCCCGACGCGGGCCCGGAGAGCGTCGGACCCGGCCATCTTGTCGAGGAGCGACGCCGCGGCGTCGCGCAGCGCCTGCTGGTCGCCCGAAAGGTCGAAGTCCACGGCGGCGCAGTCTACGGTGACCGCTGACGCCGGTGTCACCCCGTGTGGCGCCTGTGCCATGCTGCGGCCGATGGATCTGCACGCCACGGCCGAGCAGGAGTCGCTGCGGGCGTCCTTCCGGACATGGCTGCTGGAGCACCTGCCGTGGCCCTACGGCGAGGGCCTCCCACCGCGCTTCGACGACCTGGCCGAGACGGTGGCCTTCGGGCGCCGCTGGCAGGGCGAGCTGGCGGCGGACGGCTGGGTCGGCCTGACCTGGCCCGAGGAGTACGGCGGCCGCGGCCTAGGGGCGCTCGAGAACTACGTGGTGATCGAGGAGCTGGCCCGGGCCCGGGCGCCCGAGCTGGTGGGCCGCATCGGGATCAACCTGGTCGGCCCCACCCTGCTGGCCCACGGGACACCCGAGCAGAAGGAGCGCTTCCTCTCCCGGATCCTCTCGGCGGAGGAGCTGTGGTGCCAGCTCTTCAGCGAGCCGGACGCCGGGAGCGACCTGGCCTCGCTCACGACCCGCGCCGTGCCGGTCGAGGGCGGGTACCGGGTCAGCGGCCGCAAGGTGTGGACCTCCTACGCCCAGTTCGCCGACTGGGGCCTCTGCCTCACCCGGAGCGACCCCGCCGCGCCGAAGCGCCAGCTGGGCATCACGGCGCTCATCGTCGACATGCATGCCGAGGGCGTGGTGGTGCACCCGCTGGTGCAGTCGACCGGGGAGGCCGAGTTCAACGAGGTCGAACTGGACGAGGTCTTCGTGCCGACCGGGCGGCGCGTCGGAGCCGAGGGCGAGGGGTGGGGCGTCGCCGGCTCCACGCTGGCCCACGAGCGCGGCATCAACCCGCGCCAGCTGGTGATCCACGCGCAACTCATTGACGAGCTGCTCCGCCTGGCCGAGGCCAACGGGAGCTTCGACGACTGGCGCCTGCGCCAGTCCCTGGCCCAGGCGGCCACCGAGGTGCGGCTCTTCCAGCTGCACAACTGGCGCTCGCTCACCCGCCTCTCCAAGGGCGAGGCCCCCGGCCCCGAGGGCAGCGCCCTCAAGCTCTACTGGAGCGAGATGTCCAAGCGGCTGCACCAGACCGCGCTCGACGTGCTCGGCCCGGCCTCCCCGCTGTGGGAGGGGGCGGAGGGGAATCCGGCCGACGGCGCCTGGCAGCGTTCGTGGCTCTATTACCAGGCGTCGTCCATCTTCGCCGGGACCAACGAGATCCAACGGACCCTGGTGGGCGAGCGCGTCCTGGGGCTTCCGCGGGGTTGAGCGTCCCCGGGCCCGACCGGGCGGCGCGACAGGATGGGCGACTCAGGGAGGATGGGTGAGATGGCAGAGAACTTCGAGACGATCCGCTACGAGACCGATGGTGCCGTGGCCACCATCACCATGAACCGGCCGGACCTCGCCAACGCGCAGAACTCCACCCTCATAGACGAGCTCGATGCCGCCTTCGACCTCGCCGACGCCGACGACGCGGTCCGGGTCGTGATCCTGGCCGGGGCCGGCAAGCACTTCTCCTCGGGCCACGACCTCAAGGCCCTGGTGAGCGGGGACGGATCCGACCCCTGGGTGGCCCGGCGCGACACCCCGGAGGGCAAGTTCGAGCACGAGAAGACGATGTACTACGACCGCTGCCTGCGCATCCACGACTTCCGCAAGCCGACCATCGCCGCCGTGCAGGGCAGCTGCGTGGCGGCGGGCCTCATGCTGGCCGCCATGTGCGACCTGATCGTCGCCGCCGACGACGCCGTGTTCTCCAACCCGGTCCTGCGCCTGACGGGGGCCGGCGTCGAGCTGCTGGTGGAGCCCTGGGAGCTGGGCATCCGCAAGGCGAAGGAATTCCTGCTCACCGGCGACACGATCGACGCCCAGGAGGCGTGGCGCCTGGGCCTGGTCAACCGGGTGGTCCCGCGGGCCGAGCTCGAGGCGCGGACGCGGGAGCTGGCCGACCGGGTGGCCCTCGTCCCACCGGTCACGGCGCAGACGGTCAAGGACACCATCAACCAGACCGGGACGTTGATGGGCAAGCGAGACGCCCTCAAGTACCACTTCATGGCCCACCACTGGGTCCACAACTCGGCCACCGCGCTCAACGCGCTGGCGGCCCGCAAGGAGAAGGGCTCCATGCGCGAGGTCATGGCCGAGCGCGATCAGGGCCACCCGGAGCCGCGGGCATGAGCGACCCGTTGCCCGGGCCGCTGGCGGGCATCCGCGTCGTCGATGTCGGCACGCGGATCTCCGCGCCGTTCTGCGCCGGGCTGCTGGGCGAGCTCGGCGCCGACGTGATCAAGGTCGAGCTGCCGGGCGAGGGCGACTTCATGCGCAGCATGGGCCCGTTCGTGCCGGTGGACGACGGGCCCGATTACTCGCTTGTCGTGGGCCGTCGAGGGCCGGGGCCGGCGCGGCGTCACCTGCGACCTGCGCACGCCCGAAGGCAAGGACCTCTTCATGCGGCTGGTGGCGACGGCGGACGTGCTGTGCGAGAACTTCCGGCCCGGCACCATGGAGCGCTGGGGCCTGGGACCGGACGACCTGCCCGACGAGCTCGTCTACGTGCGCATCAGCGTCTTCGGGCAGACCGGCCCGTACGCCCCCCGCCCCGGGCTCGACCGGCTGGGCATCGCCTTCGGCGGCCTCCTCAACCTCACGGGCGACCCCGACCGCCCGCCCGTGCGCCCGGGCGTCACCGTCTCGGACTACCTCACCGGCGCGTTCGCCGCCTTCGCCGCCGTGGCCGCGCTCTACGGACGCGACGAGGCGGGCCACGGCGGCGACGTGATCGACGCGCCGCTCTACGGCTCCATTCTGCGCATCCTCGAGTGGACGCTGGCCGGCTACGACCGGCTGGGCATCGTGCGCCAACGTGAGGGCAACCGGCTCTCGCACTCGGCTCCCCTCGACAACTACCCGACGGCCGACGGCTTCTACGTCTGCATCGTCGCCGGCTCCGACGCCAACTTCCGTCGGCTGTGCCGGGCCATGGAGCGGCCCGACCTGGCCGAGGACGCCCGGTTCGCCACGCTGGCCGAGCGGGCGGCCCGGGGCGACGAGATCAACGGCATCGTGGCCGAGTGGACGTCGAGCCTCCCCGCCGAGGAGATCACGGCGCGCTGCGTCGAGCACGACGTCCCGATCGGCACCGCCTACAGCGCCGCCGACATCTTCGCCGACCCGCACATGGCGGCCCGCGGTGACCTCGTGGCGGTCGACGACCCGGTCATCGGACCCGTCCGCCAGCAGGCACCGTTCCCACGCCTGGCCAAGAACCCCGCGCCCGTCCCCCGCGGCGCGCCGCGGCTGGGCGAGCACAACCGCGAGGTGTGGTGCGACCTCGTGGGCCTGAGCGACGACGAGCTGGCCGACCTGGGCGCCCGCGGCGTCGTGTGACGCCGGCCGGTTCGGCCCGCCGCTAGCCCTGCGTGCTGACGATCCGCCCGAGGTAGCTGGCGCCGCCGAAGGTGAAGATCCCGCCGTCGGCCGCCGCCATCCAGTACCCGTTGGTGGCGTTGTCGGGCGCCATGCCGACGACCGGCGCCGCCAGGCTCATGCTGCCGGTGCTGCCGTCGAAGGGCGCCTGGCCGTAGCTGAAGATCCCGCCGTCGGACGCGACGAAGCGGTAGCCCGTGCCGTTCGGGGATGCCTCCATGCCGACGATCGGCTGGTTCAGGTGGATGCTGCCGGTGCTCCCGTAGAACGGTGCGTCGTAGCTGAAGATGCCGCCGTCGGACGCCACCTCCCAGTAGCCGCCGGTCGACGGATCGGCCGCGAGGCCGACGATGGGCTGGTTCAGCGGTCGGCCGCCCATTGAGCCGAGGAAGGCCGCATCGCCGAAGCTGAAGATGCCGCCGTCTGCGGCCACCGTCCAGTAGCCCCCGCCGTCCGGCGTGGAGGCGATGCCCACGATCGGCTTGTTGAGCCGGAGCGAGCCCGTCGACCCGAAGAAGGCGGCGTCGCCGAAGCTGAAGATGCCGCCGTCGGCGCCGACCAGCCAGTAGCCCCTGCCGTCCGGGGTGGAGGCCATGCCCACGATGGGCGAGTTGAGTTGACCGCTGAGCGAGCCGTAGTTCTGGGCCGAGCCGAAGGCGGCCACCGTGCCGTTCGCCTCGACCTCCCAGTAGCCGCTTCCGTTGGGGGTCGGTGCGATGGCCACCGTCCGGGACCCGGACTGGACCGCGCTGGCGACCTGGCCCCAGCTCGTCGTGATGTCGGTGGGTGGCGCGCAGGAGCCGACGAAGAGGGCGGCGATGGAGCCGCCCGAGTACCCCGAAGACGAGAACGCCGCGCCCATGGAAAGGACCGGCGGGCCCGTGGGGCAGTTGGCGAACTGATGCAGGATGATGTCGCGGTGGCCCCAGCATCCGGAGGGGTCCGACAGGCTGCAGGCGGAGTTGCTGGTCGACGAGCCGCTGTAGCCGTCGTCGTACATCCAGTAGTAGTCGGCCTCGAGCACCGAGCTCAGGCCGCCGGCCCAGATGGAGCCGCCGAAGGTGATGGGCGCGCCGCCCGTCACCGTGGACGGGAAGGCGGGGTCGGCCCCGGCGTTGGCGCCACTCTGCGCGTACGCGTCGAGCTGCGCGGTCACGTAGTTGATCGGAGGCAGGCCGCGGTCGGTGCGCTCGTCGTTCACCACCGTCAACACCTGCTGGTCGATCGGCAAGGCGGCCAGTGCCGACTCGGTGATGTTCATCGGGCCGATGCCCTCCTGGGCGCGCGCGTCGTTGATGGCGGTGAGCCAGTCGCTGCTGTCCGGCGCGATGTTCGACGGAGGATTGGCGGGCGGCAGGATCCCGGCCGCGGCTGCGGGTGTACTGCTCAGCCCTGCTGCGATCGAGCTCATGACCATGGCCCCGATGGGCAGTAGAAGTGTCGCGACACGACGACGGGCAGCCTGACGCACGTTGTTCTCTCCCCCTCGGGACCGCTCTGTTGCCAGTGGTCAGTATCGGAAGGGAACCGCGCCGACATGAATGGTTCTTTTGGCGCCATGGAACGTGCGCGTGCTGTTCCAGCCTTCCGCGGCCGTGCCTGCACAGGGGTTGGGTGCGCGTTGGCCGGGCGTCGTGTTGTGCTGTCGTTGTCACCGCGGCGCACCCGCGCCACCTCCCGGCGCGGATCAGCCCGACGCGATGAGCCGCTCCAGCGCGCGCCGGTCGACCTTCTCACCGGCGGTGAGCGGCAGCGCACTCAGCACCACCATGTCCTCGGGGAGCTTGTAGCGGGCCAGGCGCTCGCCGGCGTAGGCGCGCAACGAGGCGAGTCCGGGGGTCGGGGTGTCGGCCCGGGGGACGACGACCGCCACGCCCACCTCCCCCATGACCGGATCGTTCCGGCTGACCACGGCCACCGCCGCCACGTCGGGATGGTCGGCCAACACGGCTTCGACCTCCATCGGGTAGACGTTGTAGCCACCGCGCACGTAGCGCTCGCGGCTGCGCCCGGCGAGATGCAGTCGGCCGCGCTCGTCGACCCACCCGAGGTCGCCCGTCCGCACGCTGCCGTCCGCGGTGAACACCTCCGCGTTGGCGCCGCTGTTGCGCCAGTAGCCCTCCATCACCGCCGATGACCCGAGGCACACCTCGCCGATCGCACCCGGCTCCACTGGTCCGCCCTCCGCGTCCAGGATGGCCAGGCGCACACCCGGCTGGGGGCGGCCGACGCTCTCCTCGGCGTCTTCGTCCGGATCGGTGAAGGCGGTGCCGCACCCGATGCCCGCCTCGGTGCACGAGTAGCGGACAGCCAGCGGCGCGCCGATGCGCGCCCGCGCCTCACGGATCAGTGCGGGCGTCGCCGGACCTCCGCCCATGACGACGGCGCGCACGGACGAGAGGTCGGTGGTGTCGAAGGCGGGATCGCGCAGCATCAGCGCGATCTGGGTCGGCACGCCTCCGAGTGCCGCGATCTTGAGCTCGGCCACCATGCGCAACGCGTCGGACGCCTTCCACGGCTGTCGCGACAGGTGCTGGGTGCCGCCCTTCTTCAGGTTCCCGGCCAACTTCGTCGTCGGGCCGAGATGCGCCAGGGCCGAACCCGCCATCGCATGGCCGCCGCCGCCCCAGGCCTCGCCGACGTCGCACTCGGTGATGAAGCCGATCTGGCGCCCGCAGAACACCGCCCCCTTGGGCGTGCCCGTGGTGCCGGACGTGAACACGATGGCGATGGGCCGGTCCTCGTCGCTGACCAGCGGCGCCGGCCGGGCGCCACGCTGGCGGAGCCCCTCCAGAACGGCCTCGGGGCTGATGGCCGGCTCCATGAGGACGCTCGGCACCCCCTCGGCGGCCTGGGTCGGCGCCAGCTCCTCCGTCGTGACGACGAGGCGCGGGTTGGCCGCCCGCAGGACGGCGGCCCGCTCGGCCTGCACCAGCTTCGGGTTGACCGCCGCGGTGACCGCGCCGAGCTTGGCGGCCGCGACGTAGGTGAGGAAGTGCTCCGGTGCGGTCGGGAGCAGGAGCCCCACGACGTCCCCCTCCCCCACCCCGAGCTCGGCCAACCCCACCGCGGCCTCGTCGGCCATGGTGTCGAACTGCGCGTAGCTGAGCGTCAGCCCCTCGTCGGTGACGAACGCGGGAGCCGGTCCGAAGCGACGGGCCGCCTCGGCCGCGGTCTCTGCGAGCATGGGTGCCGGCCCCTCACCCCCGCGGCAGGCCGAGCACGCGCTCGGCCACGAGGTTGCGCTGGATCTCCGACGTGCCACCGGCGATGGTGCCGGCGAACGAGCGCAGGTACTGCAGGGCCCAGGCGCCGTCGTAGAAGGAGCCGTTCGCACTCTCGTCCACCCGGTCCGCCTCGAAATGGGCGAGGTCCCACTCGGTGAAGCGGTTGGGACCCGGACCGTCGAGGTCGAGGGCCTCGAGCCCCAGCGCCTCCTGCGCCAGCAGGCAGGCGCGCTGCTCGGCCTCGCTGGTGAACAGCTTGAGCACCATGTGCTCGGGCGGCATCTCGCCGCGGCTCGCCTTGGCGAAGCCGCGGTAGCCGAGGCAGCGCATGGCGGTCGTGTCGGTGGCCAGCCGGCCGATGGCCTCGGCCAGGCGGGGGTCGTCACCCAGCGTCCCGCCGCGACCGTCCGGGCGGCGGGCGAGGCGGACCAGTCCCCGCAGCGTCCGCTCCATCTTCGACACGTTCATGATCCAGAGCATCCCCCGCTCGTGGCGCAGCGATCCCTGGCTGACGGCCCACCCGTGGTTGCGCTCGCCGAGCAGGTTCTCCTCGGGCACCTCCACGTCGGTGAAGAAGACCTCGTTGAAGTCGGCGTGGTGCGGGTCGGTGAGCTCGGGCAGGGGCCGGCAGGTGACGCCGGGCGTGCGCATGTCGATGATGAGCACGCTGATGCCGCGGTGCTTCGGCGCCTCGGGGTCGGTGCGCACGTAACACATGCAGTAGTCGGCCTCGTGGGCTCCCGAGGTCCACACCTTCTGCCCGTTCACCACGAAGTGGCCGTCGCGCTGCTCGGCCCTGGTGCTCAACGAGGCGAGATCACTCCCCGCGTTGGGCTCGCTCATGCCCACGCACCAGGTGATCTCGCCCTTCAGCGTCGGGATGACGAAGCGCTGCTTCTGGTCGTCGGTCCCGTACTCGACGATGGAGGCGGCACAGATGGAGATGCCCTGCGGGTTGAGCGAGCGCGGCGCCATGCGCTCGGTGATGACCTCGAAGTAGACCATCTGCTCTTCGGGCGTGGCGTTGCGGCCACCCAGCTCGGGTGGCCACCCCGGCACCAGGTAGCCCGCCTCGAACATCTCGCGTTGGAAGGTGCGGGCCCAGTCCGGGAGGTGCGCCGAAGAACGGCGGGACTGCTCGGCCACCGCCTCGGGCGAGGGCAGGTGCTCGTCCAGCCACGACTCGAATTGGTGGCGGAACTCGCTGAGCGTGTCGTCGGGGGCGAGGCGCATGGCCAACTATGACACGGGCGTCATTCGACGGGCGACTCTCCGTCGTCCTCCTCCGGCGGGCCCGCCGCGCCCTGCTTGTAGCCGCGCCGGGCGGACGGCAGCGCCTGAATGGCGAGCACGATCCCGAAGGCGGGCTCGGTGAGGAGGATCGAGCCGGAGATCTCGTCCCACGTGGCGCCGACCTCGGCGGCCAGCCGGGCGTGACGCTCCACGCCCCCGGGCTGTCGGGCGATCACCGTGCACACCATGCGGATCAGCTCGTGCGTCTTGCGGTCCGGCGCGCGCAGCGAGTCGATGGAGGCCATCCATGCGTTCTGCGCCTGCAGGACGCCGGGTGCCCACTCGTGCAGGAAGCGGTCTGACGGGAAGGGCCAGACATCCTCCTCGACGTTGACGTCGGACGGGTCGTCCGGTTCGGGGCCTGGGCTCATGGCGCGTCATCGTATCGACGCGGTGCCGGCTCAGGAACCGGGCTCGGGGTCGCGGGGCTGGCCGAGGATGCGCTCCGCGATGACGTTGCGCTGCACCTCGCTGGTGCCACCGGCGATGGTGAGGCAACGCGTCGAGAGGAAGCCCTCCTCCCACCGCTGCGCCCGGCCGTCGAGCACCGCGCCGTCCGCGCCGTAGAGGGCCATCCCCATCTCCTGCACGCGCTGCTCGTGTTCCACGCCGAGCAGCTTGCGCACGCTCGACCCGCTGCCGGGGTCCACGCCCGAGAGCGTCCGCAGGGTGGAGCGGTGGCCGAGCAGGGCGACCGACTGCGCCTCGGCGATGAGGTGGCCGAGCCGGTCCCCCAGGCTGGCCGGGCTGGGCTCGCCGCGCTCGCTCCGGCGTGCCACGGTCCGGATGAGCGATTCGACCCCGTTACCGAAGGAGGCGCCCGACGACATGGAGACGCGCTCGTTGGCCAGAGTCGTCCGCCCGATGCGCCAGCCGTCCCCCGGCGCGCCCACGACGGCGTCGTCGGGCACGAAGACGTCGTTGAAGAACACCTCGTTGAACATGGCGGCACCCGTCAGCTCGCGCAGCGGGCGGATGTCGAGGCCCTCGGCATGCATGTCGACGATGAAGTAGGTGATGCCGGCGTGCTTGGCCGCGTCGGGGTCCGAGCGGGCCAGGCAGATGCCGAAGTCGGCGGTGTGGGCCAGCGACGTCCACACCTTCTGCCCGTTGAGGATCCAGCCGCCCTCGACGCGTTCGGCCCGGGTGCTCAGGGCGGCCAGGTCGGATCCCGCGCCGGGCTCGCTGAAGAGCTGGCACCAGTTGAGCCGGCCGTGCAGCGTCGGGCGCACCCAGCGCTCCTGCTGCTCGGCTGTCCCGTGTGCGATGAGGGTGGGCAGAGCCCACGCCCCGACGGCGAGATGGGGCCGCGGGACGCCGGCCGCCGCGAGCTCCTCGTCGATGACCAGCTGCTCCAGGGGCGAGGCGCCCCGGCCCCAGGGTGCGGGCCAGTGGGGCATGATCAGGCCCGCTTCGGCCATGGCGGCGCGCTGGTCCGCCTCGCCGGCCGCGGCGACCTCCGCCACCACGGCGCGGACCTCCTCGCGCAGTGACTCCGCCTCGGGCGGCAGGTCGGCCGCCAGGTTGCGACGGGCCCCGCCGATGGCCAGCGCCGCGACCTCGTGCTCGAGCGCACCGACGTCGCCACCGGCGACCAGCTGCAGGTTGGCCATGGCCCGCTTGAGGTAGAGGTGGGCGTCGTGCTCCCAGGTGAAACCGATACCGCCGAGGATCTGAATGCACTGCTTGGCGCAGTGCGCCGCCGCCCCCAGCGCGACCGCGCCGGCGATGCGCGCGCTCAGGTGGCGATCGTGCGCCTCGCCGGCCGCCACGTCCTCGGGCTCGCTCCAGGCGGCCGCGGCGTCCCAAGCCACGGCGGCGCACTGCTCGACGGCGACCAGCATGTCGGCCAGCGCATGCTTGACCGCCTGGAACTGGCCGATCGGCCGGCCGAACTGGACGCGCACCTTGGCGTAGTCCGAGGCCGTCTGCAGGCACCAGCGGGCGAGCCCCGCGCTCTCGGCCGCGGCCAGGGTCAGGGCCAGGCCGCGCACGTCGTCGTCGGAGACCATGACCTGCTCGCGTCGCGGCACCGTGACCCGGCCGTCGGCGGCCACGGTGAGCTGCCCGACGGCACGGGTGCCGTCCAGCGCCGGCAGCGCCTCGACGGAGACCGCGTCGCCGAGCGCGGCGCGATCGAGCAGGAGCCAGCCGGTCCCGGTGCCGTAGTCGAGCGGGACGAGGACCAGCCGGGCCGTGGGCAGCCCGAGCACGGGGCGCACCGTGCCCCCGAGCGAAAGGGCCCCGTCCTCTACCGGCTGCCAGGGGTGCGGCGCGGCACCGAGCGCCACGGCGGCCGTGATGGAGCCGTCGGCCAGCCCGCGCAGCCACTCCGTCGGCACGGTGGCCGGCCCGCTGGGCACGCGGGCCAGGGCGGCGGAGACGAGCACCGTCGGCAGCAGCGGCCCGGGGAAGAGCGCGTGACCCAACTCCTCGAGCACGACGGCCAGCTCGGCCAGTGTGAAGCCCTGCCCACCCTGCTCCTCGGGCAGGTGGAGGCCGAGCCACCCCTGTGCGGCCATCTTCTCCCACGCCGCCGCCAGCTCGTCTGATCCGGCAGGCGCCTCGGCCACTCCCCGCGGCACGGTGGCCGGGCAGTGCGTCTGGGCCCAGCGCAGCGCGGTGGTGCGGAGCGACTCGTGGTCCTCGGTGACGGCGATCGGCATTACGTCCCTTTCTCGGGTGGCACCTCGACGCCGGCGCGCCAGAGGGAGATGGCACCGACGGGGCACCCCTGCGCGGCGATGTGCAGCCGCTCCTCGTCGGTGGCCGCCGCATCCACCACGACGGCGTGGCCGTCGTCGCTGAGGTCGAAGGTGTCGGGCGCCCAGAAGACGCAGTTGCCCGAGCCCATGCAGCGGTCCCAGTCGATCCTGACCTCCAGCGGCTCGTCGGCCATCACGCCGCCCGCAGGACGATCGCACTGGTGGGCACGCCCTCACCCGAGGTGACGAGGCAGGTCCGCGCCCCCTCGACCTGGCTGGTCGAGGTGCCGCGCAGCTGGCGCACGCCTTCGGTGACCAGATTGAAGCCGTGCACGTAGGCCTCCGAGAGCCCACCGCCCGAGGTGTTGACCGGCAGCGCCCCCGTGTCCCAACGCAGGTTCCCGTCGGCCACGAAGCCGGCCGCCTCGCCCCGCGGACAGAACCCGTACCCCTCGAGCGACAGCAGGATGAGCGGTGTGAAGGCGTCGTAGATCTGCGCCACGTCGATGTCAGCGGGTCCGATGTCCGATTGGGACCACAGCTTCGCCGCGCAGGCCCAGGCCGGTCCCGTCAGCGGGTCGTCACAGTAGTAATTGACCATCGACTCGTGCTGGCGGTGCAGTCCCTGCCCGAAGGCGTGCACCAGCGCAGGGGGCTGCGCGCAGTCCCGGGCCCGCTCGGCCGAGACGAGGACGACCGCCAGCGCGCCGTCCGTCTCGAGGCAATTGTCGAAGAGGCAGAGGGGCTCGCTGACGAAGCGCGCCGCCATGTAGTCGTCGCGCGTCATCGGCTTGGCGTACATGAGCGCGGCCGGGTTCCGATTGGCATGGGCCCGCACCGCCAGGGCCACCTCGGCCAGATCCTCACGCCCGCCGCCGTACTCGTACAGATAGCGGCGGGCCAGCATCGCCACCTCGTCCACCGGACGCAGGAGGCCGAAGGGCCGGGTCCACTGCGCCTGAATCGGCAGGCGTGACGGGGCAACGGCCCAGGGGCGCGCCGCCCGGGCGCCCCGCTTGCGCGAGCGCCAGGCCACCACGACGTCGGCCTGGCCCGTGGCGATGGCCATGGCGGCGTGGCCGACGGTGGCGCAGCCGGCGCCGCCGCCGTAGCCCACCTGGGAGAAGTACGTGATGTCCCCGGCCCCGATCGTCTTGGCCAGGGTGACCTCGTCGGTCGACTCCATGGTGAAGGACGACAGGCCGTCGACCTCGGAGGGGGCGATGCCGGCGTCGCGCAGTGCCGCCACGACGGCCTCGGCGGCCAGCTGGCCCTCGGGGCGGTCGATCTGCTTGGCGAACTCGGTCTGCCCGATGCCCACGATGGCCGCCGCGTCCTGCAGCGGGTTGGCTCTGCCGCCCATGCGCCCGAAACTACCCCCCGGCGGAGAACAGCACGGGCAGGGAGAGCGGCGAGCGGAAGGCCATCCCCTCGATGTGCGGTGGTTCGGCATCCGGGTCCAACCAGAAGGGCCCGAGGCGGTCGAGGAGGGTGTTGATGGCGATGCGCGACTCCATGCGGGCGAGATGCATGCCCAGGCACACATGGACGCCGAAGCCGAAGCCGACGTGCTGGCGCTGCTCGCGGAACATGTCGTAGCGGTCGGGATCGGGGTACTTGCGCTCGTCGCGGTTGGCCGCGCCGATCAGGAGCGCGATGTCGGCGCCCTCTTCGATGGGAACGCCGGCCAGCACCGTGCCACGGGTGGCCCGGCGCAGGATCACGGTCACCGGCGGCTCCCAGCGCACCACTTCCTCGAACGCCTGTGCGAACAAGGAGCGGTCGGCGTAGAGCGCGTCGAACTGGGCCCGGTCCTGCAGGAGCGCGAAGAGCAGGCTGCCCGAGGCCCGGTACGTCGTCTCCACCCCGGCCGGCAGGAGGAGACGCAGGAAGGAGAAGATCTCCTCGTCGGTCAGGTGCTTCCCGTCGACCTCCGCCAGCACCAGGTCGCTGATGAGGTCGTCGCCCGGTGCGGCCCGGCGCTCGGCCATGACGTCGGCGAAGTAGTCGCGCAGCGCCGCCGACGCCGCGACCCCTCGCTCCCAGTTGGCCGCCACGCTGGTGAGCTCGATCGCCCAACGTTGGAACATCGGGTAGTCCGTGCGGGGCAGCCCGAGGATGCGGGCGATCACCTGCACGGGGAAGTTGAACGTCACCGACCGCACGAGATCCGTGCGTCCCTCGCCGATGAAGGTGTCGATCAGCTCGTTCACGACGAGCGCGACCAGATCCTCCTCCCAGCGCTCCAGCATCTTGGAGCGGAAGCTCGATGCGACGAGCGTCCGGATGGCGCGGTGCTCGGGCTCGTCCATCTGCAGGATGGTGCGGCCCATCACCATTCCGACGACCTCCCCGTAGACGCTCGAGGAGTACGTCTCGTTGTCGCGCAGCACCTGCACGACCTCGTCGAACCCGAAGACGGTCACCGGTGCCGGTTTGGCGGGGTCGGCGATCTCGGCGCCCTCGCCGAGGTCGATCGGCCCGACGTGCACCGGGCTCTCGCGCCGCAGCGCGTGCAGCGCCGGATAGGGGTTGTGGATGGTCCCCCCGACCACGTCCTTCAACTCGTAGGGGTCGAAGGGCACCGCCGTCGGCTCGGCCGTCGAATGTGTTCCTGGCATGTCGCTCCTCCAACCCCTAGATTCCGGGTGTCGCTCCGGGGCCGTACCTGAACCCCGGTATCATGTATAGCAAACGTTCGTTGGGGTCGGGTGGCAGAACCTCTGCACCGTTGCCGCGTCGGGCCGGTCGGGGCCGGATCGGGCCTCGGGAAGTCGGGGGCGCCAGCAGGCCTCGGGCAGTGGGACTCTCGGGCAGCGCGTGCGAAATCCGAGGTCAGAGAGCAGAGAATGGGACCGAAAATGACGGTTGACGTGGACTCCAAGGGTGGCGCGCGGGCAGGGGCGGCCACGGGAGAGGGGTCGGCGACCCGGCGACGGATTCTCCAGATCGCGCTGACCCTGATGGCCCAGCGCGGCGTCGACGGGACGAGCATGCGGGACCTGGCCTCCGCCGCCGGCCTCAACGTGGCCTCGCTGTACCACTACTTCCCCAGCAAGCGGGACCTCCTGGAGTCCGTCCTCATCGAACAGGGGTACTTCCCCATCCGGCCCGAGCACGCGGACCCGGAGTCCCCGAACGTCGCCGTCTCGGAGCCGCTGACACTCGCGCAGCTCCTGGCCGAGATCATGACGTCCATGTTCGAGGTGGAGGACTTCGTCCGTCTCATGGTGGGCGAGGCCATGCGCGGCGAGGCGACCGCCCGCGCCGTGGGTCTCGACCTGTTCGCCTCCTTCGAGACGAGCATCGAGGACTGGGTCCGGCAGAACCGTCTCGATCTCGACGAGGGACCGGGCGCCGCCGCGGTGGCGCGGCTCCTCAGCGCCATGGTGGTGGGGATCTTCATTCAGCACGCCACCGACGTGCTCGGCGATGAGGGGGATGACCTGACCGCCCTCTCCCTCGACCGGGGCCGCGAGGCGGCCTCCATCCTCCGACCCCCCGAGTAGCGCTTCCGGTGCCCGACGCCACGCCCACCGCTGCGCCCACCGCTGTCGCGTCCGCCGTCTTCTCGGTCCCGGCCGAGACCGTGTGGGCCTACCGCCTCGACTTCGCCAACCTCCCGGGCTACAACCCCGACGTCAGCGGCGTGGAGCGCGTCGCCGACGGGACCGGCGACGGTGCGGGCGGCGTGCACGGGCCCGGCGCCCGCTACGCGTTCGGGTTGGCCGACCCGCGCCAGCCCGGGGTGCACCGCCCCGTCGAGCTGTGGACCGTGGAGGCGGTGGCCCCGACGCTCGTGGCCGCCGGGATGTCGGGCGGCAACGATGCCTACGAGGAGTTCGTGCTGCAGCCGCTCGACGGGGGCGGGTGCGAAGCCACGCTGACGCTCTGGGTCACCCTGCCCGACGGCGTGCCCGACGAGGTGGTTGCCGCGGCCGCGGCCGGCAGCCTGGAGCAGATCAGCAAGGAGCTCCGCCTGATGAAGCGGGTGCTCGAGGACCGCGCCTAGTTGCTGTAGTGCGCGTCGGCGTCGGCGAGGCGGTCGGCCAGCCGGGCCAACATCTTGACTCCGATGGCCGGCGTCGTCATCAGCATCGACCTGAACTCCCGGGCGTCGAGGACGAGCAGCTCCATGTCGGTCTCTGCGGCGACGTCCGCCGTGCGGATCCCACCGTTGAGGAGAGCCAGCTCGCCGAAGTACCCCCCGGTCGTGAACTCCGCGACCTCCCGCTTGCCCACCCGGCACGAGGCGACGCCGGAGAGCACCAGGAAGAACTCGCGGCCGACCGAGCCCCGCGCGGTCAGAAGCTCGCCCTTCTCGATGGTGACCGGGGTACCGAGTTGCGCAATGGATCGGAGCTCGCCCTGCGAGCACCCGGAGAAGAGCGGGACCGCCTTCAACAGGTCGATCTGGTGCTTCGGAATCCGACTCCGCATGGGGCCACCTGTGATGGGCTTGAACTGCTTGGGAACGCCGGTTGGAGCGTACCTCCCCCATCCGCCGAGCGCAGGATTTTTCGGCTGCCGCAGGCGGTGAGCGTTCACCCGCCCTCGCGCAGTCGTTGGCGCAGCACGAACTTTTGGACCTTTCCCGAGGGGGTCCGCGGCAATTCGTCGACGAGACGTATCTCCTCGGGCCACTTCTGGCGCGTCAGGCCCGCCGCGCGCAGGTGCGCCCGCAAGGCCTCGAGATCCGGGGGCTCGCTGCCCGGCTGCATGCGAAAGAAGGCACAGCCGTGCTCGCCCAGCCGCTCGTCGGGCGCCGCCACCACCGCCACCTCGGCCACACCCTTCATGTGGGCCAGGAGCTGCTCGACCTCGGCCGCGCTGACGTTCTCGCCGCCGCGGATGATGATGTCCTTGACCCGGTCCGTGATGGTCAGGTAGCCCTCGGCGTCGATCACGCCGATGTCCCCGGTGCGGAACCAGCCGTCGGGGTCGATGGCCTCCGCCGACAGCACGGCGTCCGTGTAGCCGGCGAAGCGGTCCGGACCGCGGCTGAGGATCTCGCCGGGCTGTCCTCTCTCGACGTCGTTCCCGTCCTCGTCCACCGTGCGGATCTCGACCCACTCCATCGGCCGGCCGTCGGTGTGGATGCGCTTCTCCTTGGGGGCGTCGTGCTGGGACCCCGTCACCGACGGGTGTTCCGTCGAACCGTAGGAGCGCACGAGCGAGATCCCGAGCTCGTCCGCCCGCTCGGCCACCGCGTTGGGGATGGGCGAACCGCCCAGACCGACGTAGCGCATGAGCTCCACGTGCTCGGGCCCGAACCCGGGGCAGTCGAGCAGGCTGGTGAAGAAGTACGTGGAGCCACTGCCGGCGGAGATCTGCTCCTCCACCATGGCGTCGAGGACCGTGGGCGGGTCCCAGCCGTCGATCATGTAGATGGGCCGCCCGCTGAAGAGCGGGCAGAGCAACCCACCCAGCATCCCGATGGCGTGCCCGACCGGCGCGCCCACGAGGTTGGGCTTGTCGCGCATGGCCTGGTGGTTGGACAGCTGGCGCACCTCACAGCCCAGGGTGCGGTGCGTGTGCACCACGCCCTTGGGGTCCGCCGTGGTGCCCGAGGTGTAGCCGATGACGGCGGCGCCGTCGGGGTCGACGTGCGCCGGCCCGCTGATGGGCTCCGCGTCGCGCAGCCCGTCGAAGTGGACGAATCCGGATTCGTCGCCGTCGATGTCGCCGACCACCACGACCTGCTCCAAGCTCTCCAACCCGTCGCGCACCGTCGCCAGGTCGGCCAGGTAGTCGCGCTGGCCGATGCGCGACACGATGAGCAGCGCCCGGGCCCCGCTCTGGCGGAGGATGAAGCCGACCTCCTTCGGCCCGTAGAAGTGCACGATCGGCACCAGCGTCACGCCGAGCATGGTGCAGGCGTAGAAGGTGATGGCCGCCTCGACCCAGTTGGGCAGCTGGAAGGCGACCACGTCACCCGGACCGAGCCCGAGGGCGCGCAGCCCGCCGGCCACGCGCAGCGACTCCTCGTAGACCTCGCCCACGGTCCCGAGGTGGGGGTGGGTGGGCGACCAGATGCGGAAGCGGCGCGTCGGATCCTGCAGGAGGCAGTCGCGCAGGAACTCCCCGAGCGTGCGGTCGTCCCAGGCGCCCTCGGCCCGGTACCGCTCGGCCAGCTCGGCCGGCATGGGGCGCAGCTCGAAGGTGGTCATGCCGATTCGATGAACAGCGTCGCCAGCCGTTGACGCTGCGGGCCGGCACCCCCGGAGAGGAGCTCGTTCTGCTTGACGCGCTTGAAGAGGAAGTGGGCGTCGTTGGCCCAGGTGAACCCGACACCGCCGTGCAGCTGGATGTCGTCGCCGGTCACCCGCACGCCGGCGTCGGCTGCGTAGCTGGAGGCCATGGCGGCGGCCTGGGCCCGCTCGGGGGACTCGGTGTCCGAGGCCCAGGCGGCGAACTGGAAGCCGGCCCGGGCCATCTCGACCTGCTGGAACATCTCGACCAGGCGATGACGCACCGTCTGGTACGTGGCGACGGGCTTGTCGAAGACGATCCGCTCCGACGTGTAGGCGATCGCCTCGGCCAGGGCCCGGTCGGCGGCGCCGACGGTCTCGGCCGCCAGCGCGACGGCCATGTCGTCCTGGACCCGCTGCCACAGGCCCGTCTGGTTGCCCGAGGGGCCCAGCGGGACGACCGGCGTGTCCACGAGCTCGAGCCGGGCCAGCTTCCGGGTGGGGTCGAGCGACGGGACGACCTCGCCTTCCGGGGACTCGAGCAGGTACGAGCGCACCCCCTCCTCACTGCGCGCCACCACGATGGCCCAGTCCGCCGTGTGCCCGTCGACGACCACGGGCTTCTCGCCGCTGAGGACCCACTGGGCCCCCTTGCGCCGCGCCCTCGTCCGCACCGTCTGCAGGGGTTCCCCGTGTCCCTGCTCACCCAGCGCCACCGTGCCCCGGCGCGTGCCCGAGGCCAGGTCGCCCAACAGCTCGGTCGCACCGAGGGCCCGGGCGGCCAGCGTCGCCGCGACCGAGGACGAGAAGAAGGGACCGGGCAGCGGGAGGCGGCCCATCTGCTCCAGGACGACGCACATTTCGAGCAGGCCCGCCCCGCTGCCGCCGTGCTCCTCGGGGACCAACAGGCCCGTCCACCCGAGATCGGCCAGCGTGGACCAGAGCGCGGGTGTGATGCCGTCGCTCCCGTCGGCCAGCTGGCGCACCACGTCGGGCCCGCATGCGCGCTCGAGCGCGCCGCGGGCCACCTCCTGCAGTGCGAGCTGCTCGTCGTCGTACGTGAAGTCCACGGCCTCCCCTACGCCTCCCTCACTGACGCGCCAGACCTGACACCGGCGTCAGAGTACACGGTGGTCGGGTACCCTTCCCTCGTGGATTTTGCCCTTGCACCCGAGGACGAGAAGTTCCGCGACGAGTTGCGCGCCTGGCTCGACGAGCACCTGCCTCCCTTCCTGGAGGCCGAGTCGCTGGGCGACGACGCCAGCCTGTCGGGCGAGGCGAGCCAGCAGCGTCGCCAGAAGTGGCAGCGCACGCTGCACGAAGGCGGCTGGGCCGCCATCCACTGGGGCCCCGAGTACGCCCAGGGCCGCAGCATCAACGCCATGCAACGCCTCCTCTACTCCGAGGTGATGGCCGAGTACCGCACGCCGGGGACGTTCAACACGAACGGGATCTGGCAGATCGGGCCGATGATCATCCAATGGGGCACCGAGGAACAGAAGGCGCAATGGCTGCCCTCCATCCTGGAGGCGGAAGAGCACTGGTGCCAGGGGTTCAGCGAGCCCATGGCGGGCAACGACCTGGCCAACCTGCGGACGACGGCGATCTACGACGCCGAGACGGACGAGTACGTGATCAACGGCTCGAAGATCTGGATCTCCTCGGCGCACCTGGCGACCTGGGGGCTGTTCCTGCTCCGCACGGACCCGACCGCCATTGAGCGCGGCAAGAAGCACGAGGGGATCACCGCCTTCGTCCTCAACCTGAAGACGCCGGGCATCGACGTGCGTCCGATCCGGGACATGGCGGGCGAGGAGCTCTTCAACGAGATCTTCTTCACCGACGTCCGCATCCCGGCCAAGTGGCGCCTCGGCGACGAGGGCGCCGGCTGGATGGTGGCCATGGGCACCCTCGGCTTCGAGCGCGTCGGCATCGCGTCGCAGATCGCCATCCTCTCCGCCGACCTGCGCGCCATGGTGGAGGCGGCGCGCAGTGTCAACCCGGGCGCACTCGAGGACCCGTCGCTACGCGACCGCATCGCCAAGGTGTGGACGGAGATCGAGCTGGCGCGCCTCCTCTCCCTGCGGGCGCTGTCCAAGATCATGAAGGGCGAGAAGAACTGGCCCGAGGTCCCCTTCGCCAAGCTCTCCTGGTCCTCCATGGCGCAGACGCTGGCCGAGCTCGCCGTCGACCTGCTGGGGCCGGCCGGCGCGCTCGCCCGCGGCGGCCCCGACGCGGTCGACCGGGGCAAGTGGACCCGCCTCTACGCCTTCCAGCGCTACTCGACCATCGGCGGGGGCTCCACCGAGATCCAGAAGAACATCATCGCCGACCGGGCCATCGCCATGCCCGGCAAATCGCGCGGCTGACCCATTTCCCGCCGTTGCCCGCCGACCCCCGCGCCACCTGCATCATCGGCGTCGCCCGCCGCACCTGGCATCCGTCCGACGCGCCCGACGGCGCGCCCGAGCCCCTCGCCATGTGGGAGCAGCTGGCCCGCGACGCCGCGGCCGACACCGGCGCCGCCGACGCCTCGGCCGTCCTCGGCGCGCTCGAGAGCATCGACGTCGTCTACTCCCAGTCGTGGCAGTACGACGACGCCGTCGCCCGGCTGGCCGAGCGGCTCGGCGCGTCGCCGGCTCGGCGGCGCTACTCGGGCATCGGCGGATCCGTGCCCCACGTGCTGGCCACCGAGGCGGCGCAGGAGATCCGGGCGGGCCACCTCGACCTGGCACTCATCGCCGGCGCGGAGGCGCTGGCCACCGTCCGCCGGCTGAAGAAGGCCGGCGAGAAGCCGCCGTGGTCGTTCCGCCCGGCCGAGAAGCGGCCGTTCCCGATCGACATGGACTTCGACCCCTCCGAAGTCAGCCACGCCGTCTTCGAGGCCTACCTGACCTTCGCCTTGTTCGACAACGCCCGGCGCGCCCATCTCGGCCGGGGGCTCGACGAGCACCGTGCCCGACTGGGCCGGGTGCTGGCGCCGATGACGGCCATCGCGGCGGCCAGCCCCCACGCCTGGTTCCCGGTGGCCCGCGAGGCCGAGGAGATCGTGACGGCGACGCCGGAAAACCGGATGGTGGCCTACCCCTACACCAAGCTGATGACGTCGATCATGGACGTCGACATGGCCTCCGCCCTCGTGCTGGCCAGCGCGGCCAAGGCGGACGCACTCGGGGTGCCCGAGGAGCGGCGGGTCTACCTGCGCGGCTGGGGGTACGCCGAGGATCCGGTGCACGTGGCCGGCCACCCCGACCTGTGGCGCTCCCCCGCCATGGCGGCCGCGGCGGGGGCGGCCCTGGCCGGCGCCGGCATCGGCGTGGACGACGTGGCGCACCTCGATCTGTACTCGTGCTTCGCCAGTTCCGTGTGCTTCGCGCTCGACGCGCTCGGCATCGGCGAGGACGACCCCCGGGCGCGGGCCGTGACCCAGACCGGCGGGTTGCCCTACCACGGCGGTCCCGGCTCGAACTACATGACCCATGCACTGGCCGCCATGGCGGAGACGCTGCGCCGCGAGCCCGGCTCCTACGGCGTGGTGAGCGGGGTCGGCATGCACATGCAGAAGCACGCCTACGGGGTGTGGTCGACCGATCCCGGGGCAGGCCCGGTGACCGACCCCCCGCCGTACGTCCCCGCGGCCGAGCCGCTGGGGATCGTCGGCTCGCCCGCGGGCGCCGCCACCGTCGCCACGTACTCGGTCCTGCACGGTCGGGACGGTGGCCCCGAGCGGGCCCTGCTGATCTGCGACCTGCCCGGAGGCGGCCGCTGTTACGCCCTGCTCGACGGCGGTGCCGCCGCGCTGTCAGGGGCCGAGGCTGACGAGCTGATCGGGCGCAAGGTGACGCTGACACCGCACGATCAGGTCACGCTGGCACGCCTGGCTTGAGCCGGCGGGCCGACCGCGGTGGCGGAGTCCGAGATCCTCGTCGCCGGGCTCGACGGCTGCCGGTCGGGCTGGGTCATGGCCACGGTGGCGCTCGGGGCGACCGGGCCGCTGCGACTCGAACTCGTCGACGACCCGGTCGACGTCGTGCGCCGGCTCGAGGCGGGCACCCTGGCCGCGGCCGCCATCGACATCCCGATCGGGTTGGCGACGGGCACCCCGCGGCGCTGCGATGTCGAGGCGCGGCGCCTGCTCGGTGCCCGGCGCAGCTCGGTCTTTCCGGCGCCGGCCCGGAGCGTGCTCGGCGCCGCCAGTTACGAGGAGGCCTGCGCGCGATCGGCGCTCGCCTGCGGCAAGAAGATCTCGAGACAGCTCTTCAACATCCTGCCCAAGATCCAACAGGTCGACGCGCTCGTCACGCCGCACCGCCAGGCCCGACTGTTCGAGATGTGCCCCGAGCTCAGCTTCGCCGTACTCGCCCGTGCGCCCATGCGCGCCAACAAGCGGACTGCGGCGGGCCGGGCCGAACGCACCACTGCGCTCGAAGCCGTCTTCGACGACGTCGGTCCGCTCGTGCGGCGGCCTCCGCCGGGCGCGGCGCCCGACGACGTGCTCGACGCGCTGATCGGTGTGTGGACGGCTCGCCGTTACGCGAACCAGGCCCACGTCCAGCTCGGAGGTGAGCTGGACGCAACGGGCCTGCGCATGGAGATGATCGCCTGATCAGCCCCCGCTGTTCCCGCTGGTGCTGGCGGTGCCGGTGTTGCCGGTGTTGCCGGTGTTGCCGGTGTTGCCGCTGTTGCCACTGGAGGTCCCGCAGCTCAGGGCGGGGCCTCCCGAGGACGACGTGCCGCCGCTCCCACTCGAGGTGCACGATCCTGGCGATGAAGACGGTGGCAGCGGGGTCCGGACACCCACGAGAGCCTCGCTCGTGGTGCCCGACTGGGTGCTGACTTGGGCCGACGTCGCAGTGGCGCTGCCCGGCCACCAGGCGACGAGCCACCCGTCATCCACCGTGGCCACGACGTCCTGCCCGTCGTCGCGGATGAGCGTGACGCCGGTGACCTCGGACGCCGTGCGGCCCTCCACCAAGGTGTAGGGCCCGTCGCCTGAGATCGACAGGTGGGTCTGCGTGACGTTCTGGAGGTCGCCGGAGCTGGTCTCGCCGACGCTGGTGCTCGAGAGACCACTCCCCGGAGCGGAAGCGCTGCCGGAACCGCTGCCAGTAACGCTGCCGGATTGCCGCTGCACGCCCACGGAGTTCTCCTGCGCGCCCTGTCCGCTGCCCGGCGAGACCTGGTTGATCTCCGTGAAGGAGGGGCTGGTGAAGCACGCGGCGTACGCACCATCGTCCTGAAAGAGAGCCACCGTGAAGGGTCCCCGCACATCGGTCAGGACGTTCTGCCATGCGCCGGTGCCGAGACCCGCGCCGGCGGTGCCCGGGTGCGTGCCGGAGAGCTGGCTCTGGCAGCTGGCGGCTGCGGCGGGCGAGGGCGCCCCCGTCGTCGTCGGCGTCGCGCTCCAGCCGGCATAGGCCGCCGTCGAGCCACCCAGCACGACGGCCAGGGCCGTGCCCGCTGTCGCGGCACCCGCCAATGCGCCCACACCAATTACCGGTGCACGCAGACGGCTACCCCGGGGCCGGTAGTCGATGGAGCGAAGGCGGGAGGCCGCAACCACCGGCACGCGGGCGGCGCGGGCGGCGAAGACGTCGCGCAGCTCGGCTTCGAATTCTGTCTTCATCTTGTGATGCTCCCTTCCTTGGTCTCTGTGTCGGTGTTCTCCGTGCTGGCGTTCTCCGTGCTGGCGACCGTCGCCTGAGGCGTCACCGGACGCTCGACGATGTCGCGGAGCCGCTCGAGCGCCCGCGACGTCGTGCTCTTCACGGTGCCCACCGAGCACCCCATGACCTCGGCCACCTGGGCCTCCGACATGTCGTCGAAATACCGGAACACGAGCGTCACCCGCTGGCGGGGGGCCAGCTCCCCCAGCGCACTCGTCAGGTCCGCATTTGTCTCGACCCGCACGAACGCGCGCACCGCCGCCTCGTCCTCGCGCTCCTCCACCGGGGAGGACCCCGACGAGGCGAGCTCGGAGCGGTACCGGGTGCGATGCCTCCCCTCGTCGAGGGCGAGGTTGACCAGCACCTTGCGCGCGTAGGCATTGGGGTGCTCCATGACGCGGACTCGGCGCCAGTGGCGGGCGACGCGGAAGAGACACTCCTGCACGAGGTCCTCCGCCTCCGCAGAATCCCAGGTGATCAGGAACGCGGCGCGCAGCAACCCGTCGACCGAGTCGGCGACGAAACGGTCGAACTCCTCCCGTGGGCGGGATGGACGGCTCCCCCAGCTCACGATCTTGGTCACTCGGGCACGCCCATCACACCCATCTCAACCCACCTGGTCGCCCAAAAGGTTGCGCCTCGCCGATAACATCGCCCGACCTGGGCCGACGGGCCGACGGATCACCGAAGGCCTACCCCGCCCGTGCAATGTTCCCGGGATCGGGGGGTTCGCCCGTGACTGACGAGAGGGCGGAGGTCGGCGGCGCCGCTCCGGAGCACTCGGCCAGCTAGTCCGTGGTCCGTCTCCCCGGCCGCGCCCTTGTCCCGTTCCCCGCACGCGTGAAGTCCAAGAACTCCGAGACGCGCATGACCCGCATCAGGCCGCGGGCGATCGCCGGCACGTGCTGGCGGTGCGGGTCCGTCACGACCTCGGGGTCGGTGAGCTCGTACTCGCGCCGGCGCGTGATTAGGCGCACGGCGCCGTGGGCGAGTGCGTTGCGCACCCACTCGGCGTCACGCCCGTAGGTGAGGGCGAAGCGGAACCCGTCCTTCGTCCGGAACACGTTCACGGGGGTGCGATAGACGGTCCGGGTACGCCGGCCCACGTGGATCACGATGCCCATGCCGGGCAGCACGCCCGCCAGGTGGACGGAGATCTTGTTCGTGACCGCCCGGTTGAAGCGCGCCATGCGCCGGCCGAGACGCGGTGGGCGCGGCGAGACGTGGGACGCCGACCTCGGCTGCGCGGAATGCGGGCTCATACGAGCGTCAGCCCCCCGTCGACCGCCAGGACCTGCCCGGTGATGTAGCTCGCCTCGTCGGAGAGCAGGAACACCGCCGCCGCCGCCACCTCCCAGGCCGTGCCCTGACGGCCCAGCGGGACCGGTGTGCGGGTGCGCGACGGGCGCCCGGCGGAGGCGGCCCGCCCGAGCGGTGTGTCGATCAGGCCGGGGGCGAGCACGTTGGCCCGGATGCCGCGGCGGGCGCCCTCGACCGCCACATGGCGGCTGAGGCCGATCAGCCCGGCCTTGGACGCGTCGTACGCGGGAATGCGGCTGCCCGGGCGGATGCCGGCCACCGAGCCCACGAAGACGATCGACGCGCTGTCGGACAAGGTCACCAGGGCGCGGCGCACCAGCATGAAGTGGGCACGGAGGTTCAGGGCGAACGTCTTGTCCCAGTCGTCGATGGACGTGCCGGCGACGCCCATCCCGTAGCCGGTGCCCACGTTGAGCACGAGCCCGTCGGGCGCCAGCCCCGGCTCGTCGGACACCGCCAGGCGGGAACCCTCCTCGGTCGTGACGTCGGCCACCACGATCGCCGCCTTCCCGCCTTCCTCGGTGATCAGGCGCCAGGTCTCCTCGACCGCCGCCTCGTCACGATCGACGCAGACCACCGACGCGCCCTCCCGCGCCGCCCGCACCGCGATGGCGCGACCGTTGCCGACGGGCGCCTCCGGATCACGCGACGGCTGGGTGCCGGCACCGATCACCGTGATGCTCCGCCCCTGCAGGAGCGACGTCATCCGATCACCCGCGCCATCGACGATCCCCTAGGCAGCCGGACCGCCCGGCACGCGTCGAGCCAGCGCCTCGGCCCGGGGCTCGAGCTGCAACCGGAGCGATCCGAGCACGGTCGTCAGCATCAGGTAGTGGCCGATCAGCATCAGCAGCTCAACGAGCTCGCTCTCCCGGAGAAGGGCCGCCAGTGTCTCCCAGGTGCCATCGGACACGGTGCCCTCGTCGGCCGTCTCGTCGACCGCACGCAGGGCGGCACGGTCGAGCTGGGCCCAGTCGATCGCGTCGAGGCCGCCCGCACCGTTCCCGAGCGCGGCGATCTCGGCGCGTGCAATGCCCTGCGCCTCAGCCAGCTGGAGGTGCTGGGCCCATTCGTAGCGCCCGCCGAAACGGGCGGCGGTGCGCAGGATCACCAGCTCGCGCAGGCGGCCCGGAAGGGTCCCGGCGAGCAACGCGCCGCCGAAGCCGAGCCAGCGCCGGAACAGTTCCGGGTCGGCCCGACCCAACGTGGTGAAGATGTGCATGGGCTCGTCGGTGCCGCCCGGCGAGTTCTCCAGCACCCTTGTCAGGACGTCGTCCCACTCGCCCGCCGCGAGCGGCGGCAGACGGGGCCCGGTCGTGGTCATTTGCGCATCGTAGGCACGCAGGACGGCCCGGGTCTCTCCAGCCCCCCGTCGTCAGCGCAGCGGCCGGAAACCCATGGGCGGCGGGCCCGATCCGGGCAGGCGCCGGACGGGGGCATCGGGTCGGCACACCTCGTCGAGGATCCCGTATTCGAGGGCCTCTTGGGCACCCAGGAACCGCCCCCGTTCCAGGTCCGTTTCGACGGCGATGGGCGGCTGGCCGGTGGCGGCGCCCACGCGGGCGCAGAAGCGGTGCCGCTCGCCGCCGCGCAGCTCGGCCCACTGCGCCACGTTGCGCACATGGGCCTGCAGCTGGGTGACCGGCTCGGACAGCGAGAAGCGGGTGCTGGGCATGGCGGCACGATGCGCGCAGACGGCCACCACGCCGATGGCACCCGACCCCACCTGGCCGAGGCAGAGGGCCCGCACCGGCACGCCCATCAGCTCGATCACGTCCATCAGCGTCAGCGACGGCGCGAGGGCAGCCTCGCCGCAGTCGACCCGCAGGGTCACCGGATCGTCACCGTCGGCATCGAGCGTCATCAACTCCGCCGCGACGCGCGTGACGGACAGGTCGTCGAGCGGGCCGTGCAGGAGCACGACGCGCTGCGCCAGCAGCCGGCGGGCCACGACGTCCGACAACGGCTCGGGCCCCGGGCCTGCGCCCGGCGCCCCGGGGCCGGGCGGCAACCACGGCCACGGCTCCTCGCGGTCAGGCATGCTCGATCCTCCATTCCAGCCGGGCCCCGAGGGCCGTCGTGTAGCGCTCCACCGTCGAGAGCCGGACGTCGAGGTCGCCCGCCTCGAAGCGGGCCACCGCCGACTGCGAGGTCCCCATGCGGGCGGCCACCTCCGCCTGGGACAGCCCGAGCTCCCGGCGCAACGTCATGAGCTGTCCCGACACCGAGTGCCGGCGCTCCGCCATTTCGCGGAAACCCGGGAAGACGCTGGGATGGCGGCGCTCGGTCACGATGGCCTCATTATCTCATATTTGATATAACGTGGGAAGCAGCCCAGCAACACGCACCGAGCCGGAGGAGTACCGCCATGAGCCAGACCACGACCGACCACCCGGATCGCCTGCGCCAGGTGTTCGTCCCGACCGTGATCGAGGAGGGCCACCGGGGAGACCGCGCCTTCGACATCTACAGCCAGCTGCTGCGCGAGCGGATCGTCTTCCTCGGTCAGGAGGTGGATGATCAGGTGGCCAACCTCATCATCTCCCAGATGCTGTTCCTGGAGGCCCAGAACAACGAACGGGACATCTCCCTTTACATCAACTCCCCCGGTGGGGTGGCCTACGCCGGCATGGCCATCTACGACGTCATGCAGCACGTGGAGCCGGACGTGTCGACCATCTGCGTCGGCATGGGCATGTCCGCCGCCGCCATGATCCTCTCGGGGGGCGCGAGCGGGAAGCGCTTCGCCCTGCCCAACGCCCGCATCATGATCCACCAGGGGTCGGCCGGCACCCGCGGTGCACCCTCGGACATGGAGATCCAGCTCCGTGAGGTTCTGTCGCTGACCCGGCGCATGTCCGAGATCATCGCCCACCACTCCGGGCGCCCCCTCGAACAGGTGGCCCGGGACATCGACCGCGACCGCTACATGACGGCGGCCGAGGCCCGGGACTACGGGATCGTCGACGACATCATCCTCCCCCGCCGCGGCCTGTGCGCGCCGGGGGGAGCGGGCGCCGCGCCGCTCGAGCGAGACCGCCAATCCGAGCTGCAGGTGGCCGGCGGGTGACCGGTAATTGAACGTTCGTTGAACTGATGTCGAACTGTTCGTGACATCGCCGCAGCCGCCGTTTCCCAGCTGAAATCCAGGGTACCGGGTGGGCAGACCCAGCCACTGGGGGGAAGAGCGGAGAGCGGACATGAGCAACGAAGACCGACGAACTGACGCGGGCGGCCGGCGCCCCGACGGCCAGGCCCCGCGCGTCACACGTCGCAATCTCCTCAAGGGTGGCCTCGCCCTCGGCGCCGGCGCCGTCAGTGCCGGGCTCTCCTCCCGGGCCGGCGCCAGCATCGAGCGCGCCATGGCACTCGACGCCGCCAGCACGAACCCGACGCTGAGCGACATCCGCCACGTCGTGATCCTCATGCAGGAGAACCGCTCGTTCGACCACTACTTCGGCACACTGTCGGGGGTCAGAGGCTTTTCGGACCCGCACGTCAAACGCAACGTGATCGACGGCTCCTCCCGTCCGGTCTGGCAGCAGTTCGGCTACCAGCCCGTCATCGGCGTCGACCCCACCGGGTACCTGGAGCCCTTTCATCTCGTGCAGGACCCCCCCACCGACGACGGCGCCACCACCAACGACATCGACCACAGCTGGGGCACCCAGCACGAGAGTTGGGACAACGGCAAGATGGACGCCTTCGTGCAGGCGCACCTGGCCGCCGACGGCGACGAGAACTTCGTCACCACCATGGGGTATTTCACCGGTTCCGACCTGGCTTTCTACTACGCGCTGGCCGACGCCTTCACCATCTGCGACGCCTACCACTGCTCGGTGCTCGGCCCCACCGACCCCAACCGCGTCATGGCGCTGTCGGGCACCATCGACCCCGCCGGCGAGGCCGGCGGGCCCGTGCTCGTCACCCAAACGGAGGACAGGCCGGAGTACTACGGCACGCTCGACTGGACGACCATGCCCGAGCAACTGCTCGGGGCGGGCGTGACGTGGAAGGTCTACAACGACCCCACCGGCCTCGCCCTGTTCAACCCGCTGCCCTACTTCAAGGCCTACAACGAGCCGACGACCGTCGAAGGCCAGCAGCTCATCGCCAACGCCATCACGCCCAACTATCCGACGGACTTCGCCGCCGACGTGGCCGCCGGCACGCTGCCCCAGGTCAGCTGGATCCACGGCCCCGCCGTCCAGTGCGAGCACCCCGCCACCGCGCCCCAGTGGGGCGAGAACCTCGTCCAGACCGTGCTCGACACCCTCACCTCAAACCCCGAGGTGTGGGCCCACACGCTCTTCATCCTCAACTACGACGAGAACGGGGGCTTCTTCGACCACGTGGCGCCCCCGGTGCCGCCGGCGGGCACCGCCGGCGAGTACCTCACCGTGAGCCCGCTCCCCGCCACGGCCAGCGGCTACGCCGGACCGGTCGGCCTCGGCTTCCGGGTCCCATGCATCCTCATGTCGCCCTTCACCCAGGGCGGCTACCTGGCAACCGAGGTCTTCGACCACACCTCGACCCTGCGCCTGATGGAGACGCTCTTCGGCGTCCCGGTGCCCAATTTGTCGTCGTGGCGCCGCAACGTGACCGGAGACATGACGAGCGCCTTGGCGCTCGGCCAGCCCGCGGCGACGACCGTGCCGCAGCTGCCCGCGGCGCCGCTGGTCGAACCCATCGTCGACGAGCAGATCATCATCAACGCGCTGACCGGCACCTTCGACGAAGGGGATCCCTACCCGCCCCCGCTCCAGAACGTCATGCCCGCGCAGGCGACCACGCCGTCCCGCCCGGCTCCGCCCCGATGACCGGCCGCCGCACCCACGACCGTAGATCGGTGCTGCGGGCCGGCCTCGGTGCCGCCTCGGCCGCGGCCGCGGTCTCCGCACTCGGCCCGCTCGGTGGATCGGTGGCTCGGGCCGCGTCGAGTCCGCGCGGACCCGGCGCGGTGCCGTTCCCGTCGCTCCCCCTCGGACAGTACACGGGCGCGCTCCCCTTCGACCACCTGGTCCTGGTGATGCAGGAGAACCATTCGTTCGACAACTACCTGGGCATGTTGCCGGTCAGCGGGCAGCCCAAGGCCGACGGCTTCACCTTCAACCAGGCCGAAGAGCCCCTCAACTGGAACCCCCTCGGAAGCGAGCGCATGTACGCCTATCACCAGTCGGGGGACATCGGCGCTCAGGACACCGGCAGCCAGTCCTGGGACGACTCGCACCTCCAGATCAACGGCGGCGCCATGAACGGCTTCGCCGGCACCGGTCCGGGCTCCATGGGCTACTACACCGAGGACGACATCCCCTTCTCTTACTCCCTGGCCAACACGTTCACGCTGGCCAACCGCTGGTTCTGCTCGGCGCCGGCGCAGACCTACCCCAACCGGCGCTTCCTCATGGCCGGAACGTCGTCTGGCATCGTCTCGACCGACATCTCGAACGTCACGACCAACCCGGCCAACGGAACGATCTGGGACCAGCTCAGTGCGCACGGCATCAGCTGGAAGAATTACTTCAGCGACGCGCCGACCACGGCCATCATCCTCGAGACCCTGTTCGAGCACCCGGCCAACATCACGTCGATCGCAGAGTTCTTCACGGACGCCGCGGCGGGCACCTTGCCGAGCGTCAGCCTGGTCGACTGCAACATGGGCGCCGTGCAGGGCGAAGTCCCCGGGGTGATCGAGAGCCTCCCCCAACCGATCCCCACCTTCGCGTCCACGCCCGACCTCGTCGTCAGCACCACCTGCCAGTCCGAGGAGAATCCCGAGGACATCCAACTCGGGGAGCAGTTCGTGGCATCGGTCGTCAACGCGGTGATGGCCGGACCGGCCTGGCCGCGCACCCTGCTCGTCTGGCTCTACGACGAGCACGGTGGGTACTACGACCACGCGACCCCGCCGTCCGCCATCGCCCCCGACGCCATCCCACCCGACATCGGATCCGGCGACCAGCCGGGCGGGTTCAACGAGTACGGCATCCGGGTACCCGTGGTTGTCGTCAGCCCCTACGCCGCGCCCTCACGACGTGACGAACGTGGTGCACGACCACACCTCGGTCCTGGCCACCATTGAGCGCCAGTGGAACCTGCCGGCCCTGACCTTCCGAGACGCCAACGCCGCCACGCTGGCGGACTTCCTGGATCCCTCGGTGCTGTCCTTCCTCGAGCCGCCGGAACTCGCCGCCCCCGCCAACCCGCTTCCCGGGCTTCTCCAGGGGTACCAGGGCCAGCCCGTTCCACCGCCAGCCTCGTCCACAGCTCCCGTACCTGCCTGACCCGAGGCCGGACGGCGCCCACGGCCTCGCGGCGGCGCCTAAGGTAGCTGACACGGGTGTCAGGCGAGCACGGGCGCCCCAGCTGACAAGGGGAGAAGACACATGCGGACTGAAGACCTGATCCTGGTGAGCGTGGACGACCACGTCATTGAGCCCCGCGGCATGTTCGACGGTCTCCTGCCGGCCAAGTACCAGGACAAGGCACCCAAGATGATCCGCCGGGACGACGGGACCGACTACTGGTACTACGACGGCAACGAGATCCCCAACGTCGGCCTCAACGCGGTGGTCGGCCGCCCGCCGGAGGAGTACGGGGTCGAGCCCATGTCGCTCGACGACATGCGCGTGGGTTGCTACGACGTGCACGAGCGGGTGCGCGACATGTCGGTCAACGGCGTGCTCGGCTCCATGTGCTTCCCGTCCTTCCCGCAGTTCTGCGGGCAGCTCTTCGCCCGGCGCGAGGACAAGGACGAGGCGCTCGCCATGGTGCGGGCCTACAACGACTGGCATATCGACAAGTGGTGCGGCGGCGAGCCCGGTCGCTTCATCCCGCTGTCGATCCCCGTCATCTGGGACCCCGAGCTCGGCGCCCAAGAGGTGCGCCGCGTGGCCAAGAAGGGCTGCCACGCCGTGACCTTCTCGGAGAACCCCGAGAAGCTGGGCTGGCCATCCCTGCACAACGCGCACTGGGACCCGCTCTGGGAGGCCTGCGCCGACGAGGGCACGGTCGTCTGCATGCACCTGGGCTCGTCCTCGACGATCCTCATGACCTCGGTGGAGGCACCCATCGACGTCATGATCAGCCTGCAGCCGATCAACATGGTCCAGGCGGCCGCCGACCTGATCTGGTCCCCCATCCTGCGCAAGTACAAGGACCTCCACTTCGCCCTCTCGGAGGGCGGCATCGGCTGGATCCCCTACGCCCTGGAGCGCATCGACTACGTCTACCAGCACCACCACAAGTGGACCGGGCAGGACTTCGGTGACCAGCTCCCGAGCCAGGTCTTCAAGGACCGTGTCATCACGTGCTTCATCGACGACGCGTTCGGGGTCGAGAACCGGCACCACCTGAACATCGACAACATCACCTGGGAGTGCGACTATCCCCACTCGGACTCGACGTGGCCCACCGCGCCGGAGTCGCTCATGAAGTATCTCGATGGCGTGTCCGACGAGGACATCGACAAGATCACCCACCTCAACGCCATGAAGCACTTCCAGTTCGATCCGTTCAGCGTGCGGCCGCGCGAGAAGTGCACCGTGCAGGCGCTGCGGGCCGAGGCCGCCGACGTGGACACCTCGCTCGTCTCGCGAGCCCGGGGGCAGACGGCGAGGGATGAGAACGGCATCGTGAGCGTGACCAGCTTCACGACGCGCCTCGGTCGCGACTGACCGCGGCGCCGGGACCCAACGCCAGACCTCACCGAGCCCGCGGGCCGCCTCGTCCGCGAGCGACCAATGCCCGCCCCAGAAAGCACCGGAGACCATGTCGATCGACTACGCCGTCGGTGACGACCATGTCGTCACTATCACCATCAATCGCCCCGAGGCGCGCAACTCCCTCGACATGGAGCACTTCTTCCAGCTCCGTTCGGCCTGGGACCGTTTCGGTGAGGACGACGACGCCTACGTGGCGATCGTGACCGGGGTGGGGAAGGACTTCTGCGTCGGGGCCGACCTCAAGACCTACATCCCCCAGATCACCGAGCTGCAGAAGAAGATGAAGTCGGGCGAGGTGGGCGAGCTCGGCGGCTACCGCCTCGACGACGGGGTCAAAGCGGTGTTGCGAGGCACCAAGCTCTACAAGCCGATCATCGCCGCCATCAACGGCACCTGTGTGGCCGGTGGGATGGAGATGCTGGGTGGCACCGATCTGCGGGTGGCCAGCGACACGGCGACCTTCGGGGTCATGGAGCCCAAGCGCGGCCTGTTCGCCGGCGGCGGCACGACGGTTCGCCTGCCCCGGCAGATCCCCTACCCCGCCGCCATGGAGCTGCTGCTGTGCGCGGACCAGGTTCCGGCCCAGCGCGCCTACGAAATGGGTCTGCTCAACGAGGTCTGCCGGCCCGCCGACCTCATGGAACGGGCCCACGACTACGCGCACCGCATCACGGCCAACGGGCCCTTCGCCATCCGCAAGACCAAGGAGTCAGTCCTCCGAGGCCTGGCGACGGACATGAAGGAGGCCTACCGGATCGAGTCGGAGATCTCCGGGGAGGTCTTCAGCAGCGAAGATGCCACGGAAGGGCCGCTGGCCTTCGCCGAGAAGCGGTCGCCCAAATGGCAGAACCGCTGACCAGGCATTCCCCTCGCATTCACTTCTCCAAGGCATAGACCATCGTCACCTGGTCCGACTCGATCTGCGTGCCGGGCTCCAGCGGAACCGCCGTCGCCGCCGGCAGCGCCGCTTCGTCAGAGCCTTGGTTCAAATACGGGCTCGTCGGTTGGGTGTTGTCGGTCAGCGAGCACACGGGACCGAGCTTGCGGCCAGCCGCTGCGGCCATGGCCTCCGCGTGGGCCACGGCCTGGTGCACGGCGGCGGTCCGCGCCCTGTCCTGCACCGCGGCCGGATCATCGAAGGAGAACGAGAGCGAATTGACCTGGGCGGCGTCGCCGGTCGCGCTCACCACGGCGTCAACGGCGGTCCCATCCGCCGACGGGTGGCGCAGCGTGGCCGAGATGGTCTCGGTCGCCTGATAGCCCGTCAGCGTGGGCACGCCGTGGGGATAGACGTATTGCGCCGAGAGATTCAACCCCGTGGTCTGCGTGTCACGGGTCGCGACCCCGTTCGCCGTCAGGGCCTGCAACGCCTGGGCAACCTTGGCGTTGTTCTGGGTCAGGGCGGCGGCCGAGCTGCTCGCCGTCGTGCTGAAGCCGAAGACCGCGGTCAGGACGTCGGGCGTGCCCGAGCCCTGGCCCGTGCCCTCGACGGTGAGGTGGGGGTCCGAGTTGGCACAGCTCGCCGGAGCCCCGCTCGTCGTTGCTCCCGCGGTGCCGGTGAGGGCCAGCCCCAGCCCGGCACCGCCGAGACACACCGCTCCGACCGTCGCCGCCGCGAGCACGGGGCGCCTCCGGCCCGCCCGTTCCCCTGAGCGCTTCTCGACCATGATCCGTGCCCTCCCGTGTCTCGATCTGCCCGACAGCAGGAGAGACGCAAGGGAGAGCCGAACGGTTCGGCGACGGGCCTGTGTCAGGCCCCTCTGGTGGACCGTCGCATCGACAGGAGGGAAGGAAAGCCCACGATCAAGGTCTGCAGCCTCCAGCCACGGGGTGAGAGCCCTCGACGCTTGGCCATCCGCCCGGCGACCACTGCCTCGGCCACGTGCACCACCGCGGTCCCGATGAGCAGCGCCTGCAGGGTCTCACGCGGCGGCAGGGCGTCACCGGTCATATCGCCCACCTTGTCGTACGCGGTCCTGCTCACCGCCAGCTTCGTCAGGACCACGATGCCACCGTCGAGGAGCAGGAACCAGAGCAACGAAGGACGAACGACGTCCGACCGCTTTGCACGTGCCATGCGGACGTTCTAGCGAGCCCGGGCTCCGGGGAGCAACCGTATGGGATCGGGCCGCGGCGTGAAACGGGGCGCGGCGGCCAGCTGGCCGCAGGCGGCGTCGATCTCCGCACCCCGGGTGACCCTGATGGTGGCGTTCACCCCGAGCGCCACCAGCTGGTCGCGGAAGCGCCGCACGTGCTGCCGGGACGAACCGACCACGGGGTATCCGGGAGTGGGGTTGAGTGGGATCAGATTCACGTGTGCGCCCAACGGGCGGGCGAACTCCGCCAGCTCGGCGGCGTCGCTGTCCCGGTCGTTGACGCCGTCGATCATGGCCCACTCAATGGAGAGACGGCGGCCGCTGGCCGCCACGTACGCGGCACACGCGTCGGCCAGGACCTCAAGCGGGTACCGCCGGTTGATGGGCACGAGTTCGTCCCGCAGGGTGTCGTTGGCGGCGTGCAGCGAGACGGCCAGGTTCACCGGCAAGGTCTCGGCAGCCAGGCGGCGGATCCCGGGCACGATGCCGACGGTGGAGAGGGTGAGATGCCGGGCCGACAGGCCCATGTCGTCGTGGAGCCGGACGACCGCGCCCCACACCCGGTCGTAGTTGGCCAGGGGCTCCCCCATCCCCATGAAGACGACGTTGGAGACCCGGCGTGACCCGGCCTCGCGCATGGCGACGACGACCTGCTCCACGATTTCGCCCTGGGTGAGGTGACGCTGGAAGCCGGACTGCCCCGTGGCGCAGAATTGGCACGCCATGGCACAGCCGGCCTGGGTGGAGACGCAGGCGGTCACCCGGTCCGGGTAGTGCATCAGCACCGTCTCCACCCTGGCACCGTCGCCCAGCGCCCAGAGCCACTTCGTCGTCTGCCCCCCGTCAGCCGATTGCCGGGAGACCTCGTGTAACGCCGCTGGCAGGGCACCCGCCAGTGCGCTGCGCAGGGCAGCCGGGAGCTCTGTCATCTCCTCGGGCCGCCGCACCCGGAGGTGGAGGCCGTCCCAGACCTGGCGCACCCGGTAGGCAGGTTCGCCCTCCAGAATGACGGCCAGCTCATCGCGCGTCACGTCGTAGGGAGCCGGCATCGACCCAGGCTACGGGGCGCCCGGCCCCGGCGGACTCGACAGTTACAGCTAGGTGTCGGTTCCGAGGATGACGGTGCCCGCCGCCGTGAACCAGCCGCTCGTGCCGTTCACGCAGGCGAGGCTGGCGCCGGGCACCTGGCGGGAACCGCATTCACCCCGCAGCTGCTTGACGGCTTCAATGAGCAGGAACATCCCGCGCATGCCGGGCTGGCAGGCAGAGAGGCCGCCGCCGTCGGTGTTGGTGGGGAGTGCGCCGCCGACGCGGAGCTTCCCGTCCTCCACGAACGAGCCGCCCTCGCCCTTCTTGCAGAAGCCCAGGCCCTCCAGGGTCAGGATCACCATCGGGGTGAAGGCGTCGTAGACCTGCACCGTGTCGATTTCCTCGGGCGTCACCCCCGCACGCTCGAAGGCAAGCTGCCCCGAGCGGACGCAGGGCGACTCGGTGAAATCCTCCCATTCGCTCATCGTCGTGTGGGAGACGGCCTCGCCTGTTCCGAGCACCCAGATGGGCGCCTTCGCGCAGTCACGCGCCCGCTCCTCGTGCGTCAGCACAATGGCGCCACCCCCGTCGGATCGGATGCAGCAGTGGAGTTTGGTCAACGGGTCCCACACCATTGGCGCGTCGACGACATCGTCGATCGTGATGGGGTCCTGGTAGAAGGCGTCGGGGTTGAAGCCGGCGTTGTAGCGGGTGGACACCGCCACCTCGGCCAACTGCTCAATGGTGGTTCCGAACTCGTGCATGTGGCGCCGGGCCACCATGGCGTAGTGCGACCCCACCGGGTGGCCGAACGGAGCTGCGAATTGGATCGGGCCGCGGGTCCCGAAGGAGAGGTTCGCCATGCGCAGCTTCTTCTTGAGGTCGGCCCGCTGCGTCGAGCCGTACGTGAGCACGACGACCTCGACCAGGCCCTGCGCGATGGCCGCCGCCGCGTGCTCCACCATGAATTCCCAGATGCTGCCGCCATGGCCCGTGGAGTCCACCCAGTTGGGCCGGATGCCGAGATACTCAGCCAGCTCGACCGGCGGCAGCGCACCGGTGAGGGACATGAAGCCGTCGACCTCGGACTTCTCGATTCCCGCATCGGCGAGCGCACGGGTCGTGCCCTGGAAGTTCAGCTGGAAGGCCGTCTTATCGTCGACGCGCCCGCAGTCGGACGTCGATGCGCCCACGATCGCCACGCGGCGGTTCGCCATGGTTCTCCTGCTCCTTGTTCCGTCGGTGGTCCGGCCCAGGCTAGGGTCGGAGAACTGCTTCGGCCATCACCCGCCGCCCATCTTGAGGCCGGGGTGACGCGAGTGGAAGATCTGTGCGTTGACCTCGGCCGCGATGGCAGCCGGATCCCATTTGGCCTCGCCCTTGGGGTTGTCGACGGCCTCTCCGAGGTGCCACGGCTCGTAGTGAGCGATGTTCGCCCCCACCGCCCGGAACACCTGGCCGGTGACATGGAGGGCCTCGTCGGAAGCCAGCCAGGCGACCATGGGTGCAGAGTTCTGCGGGTTGAGCCGGCTGAATTCCTCGTCGCCGTATTCGTCGGGCTCCTTGAGCTCGACGTCCTTGAGGACGCCGCCCGTGAGGCGCGTCACGCCGCCCGGTGCGACCGCGTTGGCGCGCACCCCGTAGCGGGATCCCTCGAGCGAGGTGATGATCGTCAGCGCAGCGATCCCAGCCTTGGCGGACCCGTAGTTGGCCTGGCCCACATTGCCCTGTAGCCCCGCCGAGGAGACCGTGTTGACGATGGCCGCCCTGACGTTGTCACCGGCCTTGGAGCGCTCACGCCAACGGATGCAGGCGAACTTCGTGGCGGCGAACGTGCCCTTGAGGTGGACGCGGAGCACCGAGTCGAAGTCGTCCTCGGTCATGGAGACGATTACCTTGTCCCTGATGATCCCGGCGTTGTTGACGAGGATGTCGAGTCCACCGAAGGCGTCGTAGGCCGTGGCGATCATGTTCTCGGCACCGCCGAAGTCAGCCACGTCGTCGTAGTTGGCGACGGCCTCCCCGCCACGAGCGTTGATCACCTCGACGACCTCGTCGGCCGGGCGCTTGTCGGCGCCCTCTCCCGTGGCGCTCCCTCCCAGGTCGTTGATGACCACCCTGGCTCCCTGCGCCGCAAGTTCCAGCGCCTCACCGCGGCCGATGCCGTGGCCCGACCCGGTGACGACGGCGATTTTTCCGTCCAAAATGCCCATGAGGCCCCCAATCCGGAGAGAAGACTGACACGTCTGTCATCTACCGTAACGGCGGCGGGTGACGGCCGACAATTCCTCCGAATTCGGCCCCGACCGGGGACGATCGGGGCCTGTTCCGGATCGACACTGACACCGACGTCATATACGGTGAGTGCCCCCGCGGGCCCTCTGCGGGCCCGCCGCGGCGCGCCGGATCCCGAAGGGCCGAGCGGTGCAGCTGCAGGAGAACACCAGCGCAGAACGGCGCGGCACGAGGGAGGGACATGGCAACAGGGACCACGGAGACGGGGCATGGAATGGACGTCACGGGCCGACCAACCGCCCTTCGCTCCATCGACCTGGACACCTTCTTCCGCCCGCAGCGGGTGGCCGTCGTGGGGGCCTCCGACTCGAACGCACGCCCCAACACCGCGCTCACCCAGAAGATCACCGCCTGGGCCGAGGAGCGGGGCGCGACCGTCTACTTCGTCAACCCGAACCGTCCCACAGTGGCGGGACGGCCCTGCGCCAAGGCACTGATCGACATTGAGGAAGAGCTCGACCTGGTGGCGATTTTGGTCGGGGAACCGCTCCCGATCCTGCGCGACGCCGTTGCCGCCCGGGCCAAGTTCGCCGTCGTGTTCGCGGCAGGGTTCGCCGAGGTCGGAGTCAAAGGTGAGCGCCTGCAGGACGAGATGGAACGAGTCATCGCCAGCGGCGACGTCCACGTGCTCGGGCCCAACACCAACCTGAACGCGTTCGAGGTCTTCCGCGAGGACCTCCCCGGCAAGGCCATCGCGCTCATCACCCAGAGCGGTCATCAGGGACGCCCGATCTTCCAGGGCCAGGAAATCGGCATCAAGCTCTCGCACTGGGCGCCGGCTGGGAACGAAGCGGACATGGAATCCGCCGACTTCATCAACTATTTCTCGAGCCTCGAGTCTACCGGCGCCGTCGCCTGTTACATCGAGGGATTCAAGAACGGACGCACCCTGCAGCTGGCGGCCGATGCCGCCGCCACGCGCAAGGTCCCCATCGTTGCCGTCAAGGTGGGCCGGACCGACGAGGGCAAGTCCATGGCGAAAGCCCATACGGGACACCTGACGGGATCGGACGACGTCGTCTCCGCTGCATTCCGCCAGTATGGGGTCCAGCGCGTCGATGGACTCGACCAGTTGCTCGAGGTGTCGGCTGCTCTCGCCCGTGCCAAGGCACCCTCCCCCGATGCCACCAGACGCCTGGCCCGTGGTGCCGGCGGGCGCGTCTGCGTCTATTCGATCTCGGGTGGTACCGGCGCCCACATGGCCGACATGGTCTCGGCCGCCGGTCTCGAACTGCCCTCGCTCACCAAGGACTCGCAGACACAATTGCACGAATGGATCCCGCCCTACCTGCGCGTGTCGAATCCCGTGGACAACGGTGGCGCTCCGGTGCGCGACTGGCGGGGGCCGAAGATAATCCAGACGATGCTCGCCGACCCCAACGTCGACCTGCTGCTGTGCCCCATCACGGGCGCCCTGCCGTCCATGGGCAACAAGCTCTGCCAGGACCTGGTGGACGCGGCAGCAACCACGGACAAGCCCATCTTCGTGGTCTGGGGTTCGCCCGTCGGGACCGAAGAGGCCTACACGAAGACGCTCCTCGAGAGCAGCGTGCCCACCTTTCGTACGTTCACCAATGCGGTCATGGCCGCGAAGGCCTACTTCGACCATCACCGCTTTGTCGCCTCCTACCAGTCCGCGTTCGATCACCCGGCCCTCCGTCCGAGCCCGGCCAAGAAGAAGGCGCTCCCGCTCCTGGCGCCCTCCGGGATCCCCCGCCGCAGCGGCCAGAGCCTCTCGGAGCAGGACTCCAAGGCACTGCTCGAGACGTACGGCATCGCCGTGCCCGAGGAACGCATTGCGACGTCACCCGACGAGGCGGTCAAGGCAGCGAAGAAGATCGGCTACCCGGTGGTCATGAAGATCGTCTCGGCTGACATCCCCCACAAATCCGACCTGGGACTCGTCGCCGTGGGCGTCCGCGACGAGGACGACGCTCGGCGCACCTACAGGCGTCTGGTCGCCGCCGCCAAGAAGGCCGCGCCCAAAGCCCGCGTCGACGGCGTGCTCGTCGCCCAGATGGTGGGGGGCGTTGAGACCGTGGTGGGCATCGCCCAGGACGAGCTCTTCGGGCCCGTCGTCATGTTCGGTCTCGGCGGCGTGCTGGTCGAGGTCCTGCGCGACGTGACCTTCCGTGTTCCGCCCTTCACGACCCGAGACGCCTCGGCCATGCTCGACGAGCTGCGCGGCGCCGCGCTGCTCCGCGGCGTTCGAGGACAACCGGCTGCCGACCGCGCTGCGCTCGTCGACGTCCTGATGAAGATGCAGCGACTGGCAGTGGACCTCTCCGGCGAGATCGCCGAGGTCGACATCAACCCGCTACTGGCGGGGCCCGACGGCGCGGTTGCGGCTGATGCCCTCGTCGTGCTGGCCTGATCCGGCCGCCGCTTGCGACGAGAGACCCCAAGGAGACCGATGAGCGACACGACTGAGAACGCGGTAGGAGACGATCTGATCCGTCGGATTGAGGACGGCATCTGCTGGATCATTCTCAACCGACCCGACGCCGGAAACGCCATGACCCAGTTCATGCGGGACCAGATCGCCGAGTGGGTCCGGGACGCGTCCTCTGACCTGTTCGTGCGAGTCGTCGTCATCACCGCAGCCGGCGAGAAGGCGTTCTGCACCGGTGCCGACCTGCGGGGCGGCCGACTGCCTCCACGGCCGAAGCCCGAGGAGGCGCCCGACAGCGTCGTGGGCGAAGGATCGCGCATGATCCGGGACGGGTGGCAGAGCCTCGTCACCTCCATTCTCGACTGCGAGAAGCCGGTCATCGCCGGCGTCAACGGCACGGCCGCAGGCGGCGGGATGCATCTCGCTCTGGCTTGCGATCTCGTCGTGATGGCGGAAGAAGCCAAGTTCGTCGAGGTCTTCATTCGCCGTGGGATCGCTCCCGATGCCGGCGGGGCGTGGATCCTGACTCGTCTGGTGGGGATCCAGAAGGCCAAGGAACTGTTCTTCTTCGGCGATGACGTGCCGGCGGCCGAGGCCTACCGGATCGGTCTGGTCAACCGGCTCGTGCCGCGGAGCGAGCTCCAGACCACGCTGGAGGAGATGGCCGGCCGCCTGGCCAGCGGACCAACCAAGGCCATCTGGATCTCCAAGTGGCTGACGAACCGGGCCCTCGACGTCGACCGCGCCACGTCGCTCTACGACGAGGCCATGGGTCAGGAATTGGTCACGAACACGCTCGACTCCAAGGAGGGCATCGCCAGCTTCGTGGAACGGCGTCCCGCAGAGTTCAAGGGCTGGTAACCCCGCCACTCAGGGTGGCGACACCGCTGACGTTGTCGTCGTCGATGTCGCGCCCACTCCTGCGGTGGTGGTCGTCGACGGCGCCGGGGACGTGGTCGTCGTCGCGTTGCTTGTCGGCGCGGTCGTGCTGGTGGTGGACGAGGTCGATGTCGTCGTCGACGAGGTGGGCGTGGTCGACGTCGTCGTCGACGAGGTGGGCGTGGTGGTCGATGGGGGCGGCGAGTTGACCAGGTTCTGCACCGTGGTTCCGCTGTCCGCACCGCCGAAGATCGCCGCCAAGGGTTTGCCCGAGATCAGCTCGACGGCCGTAATGAACATGAGTGCCAGCACGAACACGACGGCAGCCGTTGTGGCGATGGCACCCCAGGAGAACCGGCGCACGCCGGGCTGGCTGGGCGCCGGCCGCATAGGTGCGGTGCTGGCACGAAGGCGCTCTGTGGCGGGAGCATCGGTCTCGGCCGAGATCTCCAGGCGCTCCGTCTCCCCCACCGGTGCCGCAGCCGATTCCATCTGGGCCGTCTCGGCCACTTCGCCACCGTCTGGGGCCGCCCGCCCCACGGCCTGCGTGGGTGCCGACGAGGCCGCGTCGCGGCTCACCCGGGTGCCCCCGAGCCTGCGCAACAACGTCGAGCTCTCGGGTGCCCGGACCACCACCTGCTTCACGGCCTGGTGACCACGCTCGATCGACTGTGCCACCAAGGCCGAGCCCGTGGTGGCCGCAATCGAGCCGATGGCCACTCCGATGATGGTCCCCTTGACCCCGAAGCTCGACGCGATGACGGCGGCGATCACCGCACCAGCCGCGGAAGCCAGGATCTGACGAATCGAGAACTTCACGCCGAGGCTGTCTAGTCGCCCACGAGCGGCTCGACGGCGCGGGCGACGAACTGGCGGGCCCCCGAATCGAGGACCCAGTCGTGTCCGAAACGGGCGATGGGGCCGCCGAAACGGGAAACGAGCTGGAGGGCCGTGGTGCCCGGGGCCAGCGAACTCTGCAGCGTGGCCCTGCACCCGGCGTTTCCGTCCTCGAGCGAGAGGGTGGCCTCGCCCACCACGTCTCCGCTCACCTTGGCACGAACCACGACCGGCGCCTCGGTGTGCTCGATCAGGACGCGGAACCGCACCGCATAGGGGACCGGTGGCTGCACCTCACACCGCCATTCCTCGCCCTCCGCCAGTGCGGCGGCATCGAACACACGCAACCATGGCCACCATCTGCGGTACTGGGACACCTCGCTGATCAGACTCCACACCTCCTGCCGCGGCAGCGGCAGGTCGTAACGGTGGACCGTTGTGATACTGCCCGCGACCTCCCTCGCCGGTCCCGTCCCGGCGTCGCCGGCGCTCACTCCCCTACGGACCCGTCGATCTGCTCGCGGAGCAGGTCGGCGTGCCCGTTGTGACGCGCGTACTCCTCGATCATGTGGATCATGATCCACCGCAACGAGATCGGCTGTTCGGCCGCGACGGCCAGGGCATCCAGGCTGAAAACGCCCGAGACGATGGATCGGGACGCGTCGCACTGACGCTTGAACAGCTCTATGTCCGCCATCGCCGCAGACGGGTGGAGGTCGTTGAAATCAGCGTCGGGATCCTCCTTCACCGAAATCGGCGGAGGCGAAGGGCTCCCGACACAGACATGATCGAACCAGTGCCACTCGACGTACGTCATGTGGCGGACCAGGCCGAGCAGGCTCAGTGAGGACGGCGCCACTCCCCGACGCGCCAGGGCGGCGCCGTCGATCAACTCGCACTTCCAGAGCAGGGTGGCGCGCTGGTAGTCGAGCCACACGCTCAGCATCTCGCGCTCGTCACCGGTCGTGGGCGGAAACGGCCGGGTCACCGCGGGCTGCACCGACCCAGGCTAACGGGTAGCGAGGCGAAATCATCGGGCCAGAAGAGGCCAGTAGCATGGCCCCGTGCGTGACCGGTGGTTCTCCCGGAGAGCAGTGTCGCTCCACCTGGCGGTCCTCGTGCTCGTCCCGGGCTGTGCGCTGGCCGCCTGGTGGCAGATCAACCGGGCCGAGAGCGGGAACCAGCTCAGCTACCTGTATTCGGTCATGTGGCCTGCCTTTGGGATCTTGAGCGTGTACTTCTGGTGGATGCTCATCCATACCGACTTCGACAACGTCGGGTTGAAGGGCATGCGGCGCCAACAGGCGGCGGCGACATCAGTGGACCGCGACCCCGCAGCGCTGATCTCGCCGGCGTGCGATGACCCGCGGCCGGAGGCGCCGATCTCGGCCTCCGACGCCGAGGACCCCGAACTCGCGGCCTACAACGCCCGCCTGGCGGAACTCGCGGCCCAGGGACCGAAGACCTGGCGCACCCGCGAACCGGTCGTCGTCCGGCGTGAACAATGAGACGGTTGACCCAGCGTGGACTGAAGGGAGCGCTCTTTCGCTACCAGTTGATGGCCAACATCGTCGGCGTGCTGATCATTCCGCTGTTCATCTTCACTGGCCTGCACTACGCGGTCGGGGGCTTCAAGGTCGAGTTGGCCATTTTCGGCGTCGGCCACGGCTATCTCTACATCGTCTACCTGATCGCGTCCGGATTTCTGGCGCTCAAGGCCAGGCTGCACATTCCCTGGATCATCTTGATGTTCGCCGCCGGGCTCGTCCCGGGTCTGACGTTCCTCGTGGAGTGGATCATCGTGACCCACAAGATCCAGCCGCTCATTGCCGCCCAGGACGCGGCGGTCGCGACCGCGATCCCCGGAGTCAGTCCAGCCGCTCGATGACGGTGCCGTTGGCCTGGCCTCCGCCCTCGCACATCGTCTGATAGCCGTAGCGGCCACCGGAGGCCTCCAGGTGGTTCAACAGCGTGCCCATGAGGCGCACGCCGCTGGCGCCCAGCGGGTGGCCGATGGCGATGGCACCTCCACGCGGGTTGAAGCGCTCCATGTCGTAGGAGAACTCCTTCTGCCACATGAGCGCGATGGCCGCGAACGCCTCGTTGCACTCCACTGCGTCAAACTCGTCGGCCTTCATGCCTGAACGGCTCAGGAGCTTGTGGGTGACGGGCACTGGCGCAGACAGCACAATGGCCGCATCCTCGGCCGACACGGCAAAGTGCGCGAAACGGGCCCGGATCGGGAGGCCCAATGACTCGGCGACCGAGCGGTCGGCAATGAGCATGGCCGCCGCGCCGTCGGTCGTCTGCGAGGAGTTGCCGGCCGTGATGTCGGGCGCCGTATCCGGCTCCCAGTTCTGCGCGGGCGGCAGGGCGGAGAGCGCCTCGATCGTCGAGCTGCGCCGGATGCCCTCGTCAGATCGGAGGAATTCCCCGGTGAGGCTGCCGTCCTCGGCCTTGATGGGCACCGCCACCGCTTCCCGTTCAAAGTGGCCGTTGTCCCAGCTCTCGGCAGCCCGCCGGTGGGACTCGAGGGCGTAGGCATCCATGTCCTGCCGGGTGATCCCATACCGGTCGGCCAGGACCTGGCTCACCCTGAACTGAGTCCAGAGCCTGCCGTCGACCGCCTGCATGAAGGAAGGCGGGAACGGCCCGATCCCACCACGCGCGTTGGAGGCGAGGGGAACCCGGCTCATGACCTCGGCGCCGCACGCGATGACCATGTCGTAGTGATCTGCGGCCACACCCGCGGCGGCGAAGTGGACAGCCTGCTGCGACGAGCCGCACTGACGGTCGACGGTCGTAGCCGGCACCGACTGGGGCAGCCCGGCGGAGACCCACCCGTTGCGGGCCAGGTTCGTGCTCTGCTCACCCACCTGGCTGACGCACCCACCGATGACGTCGTCGATGCGCTCGGGATCCACACCCGTCCGCTCGATCAGCGTCGTGAGTGCGAATCCGAGGAGATCCGCCGGGTGCCAGTTGGCGAGCGCGCCACCGCGCTTGCCGAACGCCGTCCGCACGACGTCGACGATGACGGGCTCTCTCATGTCGCTGCCTCCTCGAATTCTTCCGGGTCTTGTCGACCCTAGTCCTGGGACTCTCCCGCCTCGGCTGCGCCCGACGCAGCCGCCTCTTCACGGCGGGCCATCAGCGTCTCCACTGCCGCACTGGCGCCAGCCGGGTCGCCCTCATAGGCGACGGTGCCGTGATTGAGCACGACGGCCCAGTTCGCCAGCTGCAGCACGCGGTGGATCTGCTGTTCCACCACCACGAGCGCGGTTCCGTTCCCATTGATCTCCTGGAGACCCGCGTAGACCGTGTCGACGACGACGGGAGCCAGGCCAAGGGAAAGCTCGTCGGCCACGAGGACTTTGGAGGGCACGACGAGGACCTTGGCCAAGGAGAGGAGGCGCTGCTGGCCCCCGGACAGCGTGCCGCCCGACTGGCGGCGCCTTTCGCCGAGGATGGGAAAAGCCGTGTAGGCGCGCTCGAGATTGTCCTTGAGCTTGCCTCGGCCGGCCCGCTGGCGGAAGGCCAGCGTCAGGTTCTCCTCCACCGTCAGGCTCGAGAACACCCCGCGACCCTCGACAACGTGCGACATGCCGAGCCGGGCGATCTTGTAGGTCGGGAGGGCGGTGACATCCTGCCCGGAGAACAAGATCTGGCCCGCCGACGCCGTCACCAGCCCGGTGACCGTCCTCGCGATGGTGGACTTGCCAGCGCCGTTGGATCCGACCAGGGCGACAATGCCTCCCTCCGGCACACGGAACGACACGTCGAAGAGGGCGCGATACGGACCGTAGGCGGCGCTCACGTTCCGCACCGATAGGACGTCGGTGCTCGCTGGGGCAGCAGCCAGGGTGCTCATGCGAGCCCCATCTGGCCCAGATACGCATCACGCACCAAGGGATCGGCCATCACTTCGTCAAACGTGCCTTCGGCCAGCATGGCACCGAGGTCCATCACGACAGTCCGATCGACCACCTCGGCCACCATGGCGAGATCGTGCTCAACAAGGAGGACGGCCGTGCCGCGTTCACGCTGGACCGTTCGCAGGACAGCGGCCACCTCGGCCGTCTCGTGCAGGTCCAGCCCGGAGGAGGGCTCGTCGGCGAGCAGGATTTTCGGCTCCGTCGCCAGAGCCCGGGCCAGCTCGACCAGTCGGCAGTTGCCCAGGCCAAGCGCATTGACCGAGGTGTTGGCCAAGCGGGTGATCCCGACGAGCTCGAGCGTGGCCTCAACCCGCTCCTCTTCTTCCTTGGTCGGCTTGCTCATGTTGAGGAGATCCCGCCAGAGCCGTCCCTCCCCGCGTTCGCGACCGCTCCGCGACCATGAGATGGTCGCGCACCGACATATCGGTGAACACCTCTACCTTTTGATAGGTGCGGGCGATGCCAAGCCGGGCGCGCTTGTAGGTCGGCAGTCCCGAGAGCGCCATCCCGTCGAAGGTGATGTCACCTGCCTCTGGTCGCAACTGCCCGCAGACGCAATTGAACAGGGTCGTCTTGCCGGCGCCGTTGGGACCGACCAGGCCGACGCTCTCGCCGGGCGCCACGCTGAACGAGATGCTGTGGACAGCCTGGATCCCGCCGAACGACTTGCAGACGCCGAGCAGGCTGAGGAGGGGATCGCTCTCAGCCATTGGCGCCCGACGTCGACATGGAGGCGGCCTTGCGTTCTTCGGCTGCGGCTTCACGAGCGAAGAACAGCCGCTCGAAGCGCAGGGTCCAACGGCGCTTCTGGAATTCGAGTACGCCCTCCGGATGTTGGGCATATTGCAGTGCACCGAAGGCGAACAGCACGATGGTGAGACTCGAGCCACCTAAGCGGGACGGTAGGTAGGTCAGGACCTGCTCGACGACGAAGAGTCCGATGCCCGCTTGAATGGCGCCTTCGACTGTCGACACACTCGTGGTCACCACGAGCACGACCAGCACCAGGGAGAAGCTCGTGTTCCAGTCGACGGGTGACACGTGCTGCTGCTGGATGCTGTAGAGGACGCCGCCGACTCCGGCGATCGCCCCGGAGAGGGCAAACACGACGATGCGCTGCCAGGTCGGGTTGACCCCCAGCCCGGCCGTCGCCGTCTCGCTGCCCCGCATCGCGGCCAGGTTGCGGCCGACGGTCCCCTTGCGAACTTGGAGCACGATCACGACGGCCACGACCAGCGCGCTCATGGCCAGGAGGAACATGGCGTGACCGTTGAAGCTGAAGAAGGCGTTCGTGCCCAACCACTGTGACTTCAGGCTGGTCCCCTGGGCGCCGCCGGTGACCCAGATGTCGTTGAAGGCGGTGTTGTCGAAGAGCAACGCCGCCGCCAGGGTCATGAGAGCCAGCCCAAGGCCACGCAATCGCAGCGACAAGAGGGCGAGCACCACGGCGACGATGGCTGCGATCGCGGCGCCGATGAGGCCTCCGATGAGGAAATTGAACCCGAGGTGGACGGACACGACGGCAGCCGTGAAGGCACCGATGCCGGCGAACGTCGCCTGGCACAGTGACAGCTGGCCCGCCATCCCCGTGATCAGGGTGACCGAGAGGAGGATGACCGAAAGCGTGAGGCCGTTGTTGAACACGGACTCCCACGTCACCGGAATCCAGGTCAGCATGGAGACGCAGAAACCGGCCAGCAGCACCCACCAGAGGGTCCGAATGATGCGGTCCATGGTCGGAGCTCGGGCGGCGGCAGCGATGGGGGGAGGGGGAGGGTCGATGGTGGCGAGAGGATCCCGACTCGAATCGAGGTTGCGCATCCCCGGGAGAATGAGCAGCGCGGCGGCGATCGCGAAGAATGGCAGCGATGGGACGACAGCCGCGTTCCAAAAGCTGTCCGGAGGGATGTAGCCCTGCAGCACGGTCGTCAGAACGCCGATGAGCACCGCGACGCCCGCCGCGATGGGCAGCGAGCGCAGCAGGGCCCAGGCGGCCGCAGCGATGGCGGTGACCGTGAGGGTGACGAACTCGTCGGAATTGAACGCACCGAACACCGGCGCCAGCAGCACCCCGGCCAGGCTCGCCATGAAGCTCGAGACGATCCATGCCACCGCGACGACGCCGTTGGCATTGACCCCGTCGAGCTGCACCAGGCGCCGGCTCTCTACGGCACCCCGCATCTGCAGGCCCAAGCTGGTGTAGCGCAGCAGGATCGTCAGGAGTATGAGCACGACCACGGTGACCGAGATCGTCGCGGTGTAAATCCCGTTGAACGGGGTTCCGGCGATCGTGAAGTACACGACGTTCGGATTGAAGAACGGGAAGATCGTCGCCGTGGCATCGAGGTTCTGGGGTCCGAAGATGACCGTCAACAACTCGGGGATCCCGACCAGGAGGGCGAGGCTGCAGACGAGCTTCGCCGTGCTGTTGGAATTCGGGATGTGACGGAATAGCAGCCGGTCGAAAGCCCAGCCGACGACCGGCCCCATCACCACCACCGTCAGGAGGAACGCCTCCCACCCGGTCCAGTTGTGGTACTGGGTCAGGTACGTGAAGATGAACGCCGAGGCGAAGGCCTGCGCTCCGAAGGCGAAGTTGAAGACGCCCGTGGCCTGATAGGTCAGGACGAGGCAGACCGCCACGAGCGCGTACGTGCACCCATAGGGAACGCCCGGGAGCGCAAAACCGAGGAACTGCTCCATCCCTAGTCCCGGTTACCCGCGCCGACCCTCGCCCCGTCCTTCCCCACCCGCGGCGCTCAGGCGGGCGCCGGCGTGCCGGCCGGCAGCGGGAAGACCGGGTCCTTCTTCACATCGGTCGACTCGAAGCAGTTGAAGACGTTCTTTCCCTTGTTCAGCGCCGGGAGGTACTTGTCTCCCGACACCTTGATGTAGGCGAGGCAGTAGGGCGGCGCGTGGCCGGTGTGCCCGGCGCTCACCCAGTTGACCGGTGCCTGGAGGCCGCCGGCCGTGAACGCGGACAAGGAGTTGTCCTCCTTGATCACGTTGGCCTGGGTGAGGTTGTTGCCCGCCATCTTGACGCCCTCGACGAAGAGGGCCGCCGACTCCCACCCCTGCAGAGCGATCTCGTCCTGGGCGTAGGCGGGCTCGTACTTCTTCATCTCGGTCAAGTAGAGCTTCAGACCCGGATAAAGGGTCGGGGACGCCGAGAACGGAACGTGTCCGATGTCGAAGTAGACGCCCTGCATCAGGCTCTGGTTCGTGTTGAGCGTCGACTGGTCGTTCCCGCTGAACCACAGCTGGGTCATGTTCAATCCGTACTGCTTGATCGCCCTGGCCATCGTGACGTTGCCCTGCACGTCCATGCAGCTGACGACCATGTTCGAACCGGCCTGCTTCATGCGCTGCACGTCAGTCGCCACCGTGGAGCCCGGATAGTTGACCTTGAGGTCGGAGTAGCTCACCTTGTACCCGGCCGCCGTCAGAGCGTTCTGCTCCGACTGGCACGAGGCCGCCGACGCCGCCACCCCGTAGGCGACGAAAGCGATGGAGGGCGACTTCTGTGTCTGCCGCGCCACGTAGGAGACCTGCGGCCCCGCGGCCGGGTAGTACTGCACCGAACCCCCGGCGGCGAACAGGTTGGCCGGTCCCTGCCAGTTGCCGGTCACGTTGTAGCCGTAGGTCGGGATGCCCGACTCGACGAAGAGGTTGGGTGAGAAGAAGGCCGTCGCCACCCCGGTCACCGCGAAGACGTGGTCCTGGTTGATCAGCGTGTTCGCCAGCTGGTTGAACGTCGTGGGGTTGCCGCCGTCGTCCAACGCGTACTGGTAGTTGATCTTGCGTCCGTTCACACCACCTTGGGCGTTTATGTAGTCGTAGTAGGCCTTCTCGCCGTAGATCAACGAGGAGAAGTTCGACGCCAGCGTGCCCGTTTGGGTGGAGATGGTCCCCACCGTGATGGAATTCGACGTGACGCCCGGCGCACTGCTCGCCGCTGCCGCGCCGGCCGACACCGTGGCGGCCGCGGCACCCAGCAACGTCCCCGTGAGCGCTATCGCCATCAGCGCCCCATGTCCTAGTTTCATTCGCATGCCCTCCCCAATCTTCGATCGTGCATCCCCCCCGGGATGCCGGTCACTGTAGCTGCAGGTTCTCACGCCCATTGCTCACCCCTTGTCCTCTATCACGTCTCCCCAAACTGCTTTCCGTCCAGCTCAACAGCAAGTGTCCCCAACTCGTCGTTTGGGCTGCGTCAGTTCAGAAATAGCCTCCGTCGGTCGTACTCGCGCAACGCCCGCACCTCGTCGGGGCGTACCGCCGAAAGCACCTCGACCCGGCGGGCCACGTCAGGCTCGTAGCCACAGGACGACGTGAACGCCCGCACCCTTTCCTCCACCGTCCCTTCCCCATCAGGGACCGCTGCCAGCCGCAACACGCCGTCGTCGCGTCGTAGGACGCCCTTATCGGTGACGACGCTGACCACGCGCTGACCCGGTGAGGTGACGTAGGCGACGGTCTCAGGCAGCCGTTCGGGCCGGGCCAGCGTCACCACTACGCACGCCGTGGCCCGGCTCGCCACGTCGTTTGCCCCTCCGGAACCCACCAGGAAGCGCCCGCCCGCCAATTGGGTCGAGTTCAACGACCCATTCCGGTCGACCTCGGCTGCACCTAGGCATCCCACCGTGGTCGTTCCTGGGCCGCCGATGACCATGCCCAGCACAGCCGTCGCGTCGGACAGGTACGGGGTCGAAGGGAAGACTCGCTGGTTGAAGATGTACGGGTCGGCGGGCGTCGGTTGATACCCCCACAGCCCGAGCTCGGCAGTGAGCATCACAGAGCGCCCCGCCGCACGCGCTCGCCCCACGGCGACCCAGGCGGCGAGGTTGGCCACACCCGCGCCCGCCAGCACGGCGTCGGCACCGATTTCGGCCACCACCCGCTCGACTTCGCGCGCCCCCAGCGACGCCGCTTGCTCCCAACGGGTGATGGCCGGGTCCTCATCGACGGGATTGGCGTCGGCGTCGGCCTTCCACGACATCGGGTCGGAACGACCTTCGAGCCAATTGAGCTGCTCCGGTCCGACCCGAGCGATGTAGTCCTCGTGTGTCGCCGGACCGAGCACCCACTCGTCGACGTACGCATCGAACTCATTCCTCGCCGCTGCCTCGGCGGCTGCGCTCCAGTGCGCGACGTCCTCCCCGTAGCTGCGGACGGGCAGCCCGGGGGCGTAGCAGCCCCCCGGATGGGCGCCGTAGGGCGCTTCCACCACCGCCAGGACGCGGTGTCCGGGAATCCGGACCCGGTGCCCGAGTCCCTCGAGGTCATCAACAACACGCTCGACCGTCGCCACGACGCCCCGGCGAGCCGCCCAGGCTCCCCAGACCCCGTCGAGGAGCGGCTCGGAGAAGACAAGGTTGCCGGCCGGGTCGGCGGCTGCGGCGTGCACGAGCGCGACATCGGGCACCAGCGGCTCGAGCAGTCCGAGGGGGCCGAACGGCGAATCGATGACGGAGAAACCCTCATTGTCCGCCATGGAGGAACCGACCAGTGACCCGGTCACGGCAGCCGGCAGGCCACGGGCGGCGGCTTCCAAGCGCTGGGACAGGGTCAGGATCGACCAGTGCTCGACCTCGACCTCGCCCGACTCGTAGCCCTGTCGGAAGACCGGATTCGGCGTATAGGTCGGGAAGCTGTTCCCCGAATACGCCGTCACCACCTTCCGGACCAGTCCACCCCTGAAAAACGCCGCGCCCAACGCGCCCAGGCTGGTCATGACGAGCGTGAATCCCGGGTCGGTGCGCCAGAATTTGGCGGGCGAGCTCCCGGGCCGACGCGGTCCAGCGGCTGTGCCCCATCATGACGAGCACCGAGTCGCCGGGCCGTAGGCTTCGTGCGACGGCGTCCTCCAGCGTGGTCACGACGGGCCCACCCGACGAGGAAGCTGTTGGCGTCACAAAACCCGCCTCACGCCGGACGTGAAATTGCATAATACCTGGTCCGAGCTCACTTCTGACCCCAGCCAAACCTGACCACCGTGTCAGGTTAGCCATTTCAACCATGCCCGGCACTACCATGCTCCGGGCATGGGATCGCCGAGAGTCCAACGTGACCCGGCACCCGCCCCGAAGAAGCTCGTCCGGTCGCCGGGGGCGGATAAGGCCACGACCGGCAAGGGCACGGGCCGGGCTGTCGCCGGTGCAACCAATGGACGACGTGGTCGCCCCAACGGCGTCCCCAGGGCAGAGGCCGACGCGGTTGGCGCTCCAGCCAGCAAACGGGTCCTGCGGAGCCAAGGCCGGCGCACCATGCGCAAGCTGCTCGATGCGGCGATGGTGGCCTTCGACAAGCGGGGCTATCACGCCACGCGGGTCAATGACGTGGTCGAGATCGCCAGGACCTCGCACGGCACCTTTTACCTGTACTTCTCCAACAAGGAAGACCTCTTGCGAGCCCTGGTGGCCGAGGCCGCCGGTGAAGCGCAGAAGCTCTACGACGCCCTGAGCACGCTGCCGGCAGAGGGCGGCGCTCCGCAGTGGGAGGACGTGCACGGGTGGATCCGGGCCTACTCCGAGCTCTGGACCCGCTACGCACCGCTGTTCCGGGCCTGGACCGACCTGGCCACGATTGATCCCGAACTGATCGACGTGATCCGCAACACCTTCACGGTCATGTCGGGCGCTCTGGCCAAGCAGATCGGACCAGACTCCTCGGGCCACATCATCGATCCCGACGCCGCGGGCCTGGCCACACTGGCCATGCTCGACCGCTTCCACTATCTGCGTGAGTTCGTGGGCCAACCGATCGACGATGTGGCTCTCGAGACGATCACGACCATGGTGTACCGAGCCCTCTTCGACCCGAACGCCTGATCGTCAGCGCACCCCTCGGGCACTGTGACAGCACCGCGGGCTGCGAGCATTACCGCCTGGTGATGCCACCGCGGCGTTCACCGCTCTGCTGGTCGTTGCGCTCTCCATCGATCTCGAGGGGATTCTGCAGGGCCACCAGTTCCTGCCAGCGCGGGGCGCCGAGAACTCCCACGCGGAGCTGCAACACCTACGTTGGGGGCGGCTTCGCCGGGAAGACGATGTCGAAAATGCCGTCGACACCGGAGCCGTGCAGGGTCAACCCGCCGTCCACCACGATATTCTGTCCGGTGACGAAGCGGGCCAGATCGGAGCAGAGGAACACGACCACGTCGGCGATGTCCTCGGGCTCACCGATGCGGGCCGCAGGTGTTCCCGTTTCGAAGCGCTCCACCTGATTTGGCATGAATTGGAACATCGGCGCCGTCATGGCGGTTCTGATCATTCCCGGCGATACCGCATTCACCCGGATGGAAGGTGCGTACTCCAGGGCAGCCGACGCCGTCAGAGCGGCCACGGCCGCCTTGCTGGCTGCATAGGGACTCTCCCCCGCCGCGGGCCTCGTTCCGCTGATGGACGCCGTGCTCACGATGGAGCCACCTCCACCGGCGAGCATGTGAGGGACCGCGGCGCGGATCCCCGCCCACACGCCGGTCAGGTTGACCCGGAGCACCCGATCCCAGTCGGCAAGCTCCAGCTCGTGGAGCTTGTCAAAGACTGAGGTGCCCGCGTTGTTGTAGATGATCGAGAGCCCGCCCATGTCGGCGGCCGCCGCATCGACGGCGGCCCGCAACGCATCGGGATCCCCGACATCTACGCCGAAGGCGATTCCCCCGATCTCCTTTGCGACAGCCTCGGCGGACTCTCCATTGAGGTCGAGCACGGCCACTCGCGCGCCTTCCTCGGCCATTCGGCGGCAGGTCGCCCGCCCGATACCCGATCCACCACCGGTCACCACGGCTCTCCGGCCGTCAAGCAGTCCCATCGACCCCTCCTGTTGGCGTGTCCCGGTCAGACCCCAGCGGGGCCTTGACCTGCAGCGGTTCGTCAAGCTCCCGGATCAGCAGTTCCTGCGCCATGCTCAGATGCAAGGTGCCGTCCTCACCGTGCATCGTCGCCCGGACGGTGGCCCTGCCACCTGCGTTCACGAGCGTGTGGAGATCGAAGATGCTCCACGTATCGGCCCGCCAGGGGCGGTGGAACCAGACGGCGTGATCGAGACTGGCGTCAGTATGCGTGCCCCAGATGCCGAGACTGTGAGGACGGAACGAGGCTCCGGTCATGTCGGAGAAATAAGCCAGAAAGCCCGCGTGCACTGCCGGGTCGTCCGACAGAGGCTCACGGGTGCGAAACCAACAACGGCGTGTCGACCGGTAGGTGCCGTCCTCCCGTTGCTCGGTTGCACCGATCTCACGGACGTCGAAGGGAAAGGGGGCCTCGAATCCCTCGACATCTCGCGGCAGCGGAATCTCCGGAGCAACGGGGAGCTGGTAACTGTCACCGGTCTCCGGAACGTGAAACGAGCACGTCATCCGGAACGTCTCCTTGCCCTCTACCTCGCTGATCACCTGTCGGGTGCTGAAGGATCGCCCGTCGCGCACACTCTCCACGACGTGGGTCGTCTGCACCCCCGGACTCGTGGGGCGCAGAAAGTATCCGTGGAGCGAGTGGACCTCGAGCCCGTCTGGGACCGTCCGCATGGCGGCGTTCAACGCCTGGGCCACCACCAATCCTCCGAACACGCGACCGTGAACCCACCATTTCGGACTGATCGTGGTGAAGGTGGGCCTCCCGTTGGAGTCTGTTCCCGTTTCGCGTGCCGTGATCGAGTCGACCAATTCCGCCACCGTGGCCGGCACCACCTCGGCCTCTTCGGCGTCGTCAAGCTCCACCGTCAGCTCCTCTGTTTGGCGCGGCAGTCACGCCAGGTTCACGTCGACGGAGAGACCCTTGGCAGCCAGGTCCACGCATCGGTTGTCTTCGGCGTAGCGGAGCCCCTGGACATTGAAGAGCCGCACCTCAGAGCCCTCGATGGGGAACGGTCCCCAGTGCCACGTCCCTTGGTGCAACACCAAGGATTCGAGGGGTTCGATCCGAAAGGCGCGTATAGACGCCGCCTCGGCTTCGTCCGTGAACTCGACCCCGGCGGGTGCCACCACGATGACAGCCGGCACATTCAGAGGCATCAGGCCCTGGGTGTGCGTCTCATGGCGGAACAGCATGTCGCAGCGCAGGCCACGTGGGGTCTCGGGGACTTCACTCCGAGCGTGTGCGATCAGGTTCACATGGGCATCGGCCCACTCGAAGGTCATCGTCTGCTCACCGTCCCTGGGGTCGATATCGGCGACCGGCAGCCAGCCGAAGGGTGACCACTCGGCCTGGTTCAAGGCCGCTGGGACCACGGTTCGTTCCCTGATGGATGCGTCTGGGGACATCGCTCACCTCACCTGCGTCGACTGGTGTCATGGGCGGTGCGCCCCCGGCGAACCGTGGCCTAACCTGACACCGGAGTCAGTCTAGGAAAACTTGGGAGGCCCACACGATGGATGTGCGCAGCATTGAAGCAAAGGCGCCGGTCGTCGAGCACAACGGCACCGTCCCGGTCTGGTGGATGATCGAGTCCCGCGAGTTCAAGGACATCACCGACGGGGGTTACCTGGAGCTTGTCAACGAGTTCGAGGTCCCCGGTGGCGGCCTGGTCGACCCCCACTCCCATCCCACCCATGAGTTCTATTACGTCATGAACGGCAAGGGGATCATGACAATCGACGGCGAGGACCGCTCGATCTCTCAGGGTGACCTTGTCTACATTCCACCCGACAAGGTGCACTCGCTACGTCCGATCAGCGACCACGCTCCGATCCACTGCTTCTGCTTCGCGATCGGCGTGAAGGGTGCGGGCGCCATCAACTACACCACGCACTAGGTGGGTCGCGTCCTCGTCACCCGCCCGCTTACGGAGGGCGGGACCGACCCTTTGCTCGAAGCCGGCCACGAGATAGTGCTGCACGATAACGGCTCCTCTCTTTCACCCGACGAGCTGGCGCGTCTGGCCGCCGAATTTGACGGGATCGTCTGCCACCTCACCGACCGCATTGATTCGACGGTGCTCAAGTCGGGGAGCAGCGGAAAATTGCGTGTCGTGGCAAACGCAGCCGTGGGATACGACAACATCGACGTCGTCTCCGCGCATGCGATGGGCATCACCGTCTGCAACACCCCTGGCGTGCTCGACGACACCACGGCCGACCTGACATTCCTCCTCATCCTTGCCGCGACGCGTCTCTCCACCGACGCGGAGAGGGATCTGCAGGGAGGGCCGATGGACGGGGTGGGGATTCGGCACCCACCTCGCCCGGGATGTACACGGGGCCACGCTTGGGCTCGTCGGCTTCGGCCGCATTGCCCGTGCGGTCGCCCAACGAGCCGACGGTTTCGATATGGAGGTCATCCACACCGCTCGGCACGACACGAACATGACGGGCTTTGTTCCGACGCTTGACGAGCTGCTGGATCGGTCGGACATCGTCAGCCTGCATGTCCCGCTCAGTGAGTCAACCCGTCATCTGATCGGCGCCCCGGAGCTCGCCCGCATGAAGTCGACTGCGGTACTGATCAACACGGCCCGTGGGCCTGTGGTGGACGAGAATGCGCTGGTGGACGCGCTCGAGTCGGGCTCGATCTTTAGCGCCGGGCTCGACGTGTTCGATGGGGAGCCGAAGGTGAACCCGCGCCTGCTCGCCGCGCCCCGGGCGACGCTGCTTCCTCACATCGGGAGTGCAACTATCGCGACCCGGACACGCATGGCGCGCCTTGCGTGTATGGGAGTGTGCGACGTCCTGGCGGGCCGAACGCCTCCAAATGCCGTCCTACCGGCACCACAACCCGGATAGCAGAGACCGTTCCCTTGCGGGCTCTGACTGCAGCCGTAAACCAACGACGAAATCGGTCGATACGATCCAACAGTGATTTGAATGGCTCTCCGACTGGAGTGAGGTGACGTTGCGCACTGTTCGGGGAATCACCGTCATGGCGATGTCGACGGTGTTGACCGTTGCCCTCGTTGGCATCCTCGGGATCCGACTTTCAAGCCTCCCGGCGGCGGCGGTCGCCCCGGAATGGAAGACCACGGCGAGCTATCCGCCCCTTGTCAACGTCAGAGCTGTTTCCTGTGCGCCGAGCGCATCGGCGAGTTCGGCAACCTGTGTCGCCGTTGGTGATGACGGTGGCCAGGTACCGTCGATCATCGTCACGGAGAACGGCGGCTCGACATGGTCCGATTCGACTCCCCCCTCCGGCGTGACCACGTTGTCGACCGTATCGTGCCCTTCAGCGTCCATCTGCTACGCCGGCGGAGGCTCGGGAATCTTGAAGTCGAGCGATGGCGGTACGAACTGGAGCATTGAGGACTCGTCCTTTCCGGCTGAGTCGATCTCCTGTTTCACCATCGAAGAATGCACGGCGGTCGGTGGATCGGACATCGTCGAAACAATTAATGGTTCTGTTTGGATCTCACAGATACCGCCTTCGGGACTGAACTCTCTGGCCGGCGTGTCTTGTCCCAGATCAATCACATGTGTTGCGGTCGGAGTTGTCGACATTCATTAGCGTCAATCGTCGGCACTCAGGATGGAGATGACTGGACAACCTTAGACGATCCCTCCGTTTCGTCGTTGACATCCATTTCGTGCTCGACTCCGACGACGTGTGTAGCGACCGCAGTCGCCAATGCAGGTGGAGGAACTTCTCTAAGCACGGTGGACTTAACTGGCTTGGGTTCAGACCGACTTCGATTCCGAGCGGGCCACAACTGGACTCCATCGCTTGTCCGACGAGAACCACCTGTGTGGCGTCGGCACGAACTTCAGCTCCACCCCGTATGTCGTCGGCACATCGAACAATGGCTCCAGTTGGTCGTCTCAGAGTCCACCTGCTAACGCCGTTGATCTCACTGGAATCTCGTGTTCGGCTCCCGAAGATTGCATCGCAGTGGGGAACACCGGCAATACCGGAGCCGGCTCGACCATCATGGGTACGACGAGGGGTGGGTTGTCGTGGGCGACGGAGGCGCCTCCAACGGGTACAAGTCAGTTGAATTCGGTTGCGTGCCCCACAACCGCCGATTGCTTCGCCGTGGGAGTCGACTCGGTTCTGGCCTCGGTCAACAAGGGATACGCCTGGACTCCACAGTCGTTACCCGCCGAGGTCAGCGGTCTCAATGCAATTTCATGTGCGACGACTTCTGACTGCACTGCAGTGGGGTTCGGCATCTTTGGCAGCCCTGTCATTATCGGCACCGTTGACGCAGGCATGAGCTGGACGTCGGAATCGGTTCCCTCCGGAGTCGGCATCGTGACGGCAGTTTCATGTGTGAACTCCGCCGTTTGTCATGCAGTGAGTGACTTCGGGACGTCCTCGCCCAGCATCATCGAAACCTCCAATGGCGGCGGGACGTGGACGACGTGAAAGCTACCCAGGCACCTGTATCACGAATTCACGGGATTCTCTTGTCCGGATTCCATGCACTGCACCGCTGTGGGCCTGTCTTCCGTCGGGCCAGGTGCGGTGATCTTGGACACCACGAACGGAGGATCCACCTGGACCCCGCAAACGCCTCCGGCGGGGGCGACCTCTCTGAATGGCATCTCCTGCGTCAGCGATACCACGTGTTTGGCAGGCGGATCGCATGTCATCGGCACGACAGACGGCGGGTCCCAATGGAACGATCTCGGAACTCCCGCTGGCGCGACCGCCTTGAATTCCGTCAGCTGTATCAGCGCTTCAACGTGCACTGCGGTTGGCGGCGCGAACATCATCGAGACGACTGACGGAGGAACCGCCTGGACCGGTGAGTCCGTCCCGTCCAATGTCGGCTCCCTATTCGGGGTTGCGTGTGCCAGCCCGGTCAACTGTGAAGCCACGGGAACAGGGCTCGGGCATGGAGGCACGATCGCCACACTGTCGGCTCCGCCTACCGTGACGACCACCAGCCTCAGTGTCGGGACCATTGGCGTGCCGTACTCGGCGTCGCTCGCCGCCAGCGGCGGACTTGCGCCTTATTCCTGGGCAGTGACGGGAGGGACGCTTCCGCCCGGAATCCATCTGGCGGCGAGCGGCACCCTGAGCGGCACGCCCACGATCTCCGGTGAATACCGCGTGAGCTTCACGGTCACGGACTCGAACCTTCTGTCGAGCAATGCCAACCTGGTCATTTCGATCGGTCCGATCGCGGCTCCTGGCTACTGGGAGGTTGCAAGTGACGGTGGCATCTTCAGCTATGGCGGCGCCCAGTTCTACGGATCCACGGGAAGTCTGCGCCTCAACGCACCCATCGTCGGCATGGCCGCGACTCCGGACGATGCCGGGTACTGGCTTCTCGCATCCGATGGCGGCATCTTTGCCTTCGGTGACGCGGTCTTCTACGGCTCCACCGGCGGCATGCACCTCAATGCGCCCATTGTCGGCATGTCACCGACGCCGGACGGCGGCGGATACTGGCTCGTCGCGTCGGACGGAGGCATATTCGCATTTGGCGATGCCACGTTCTACGGATCTACCGGGGGCCTCACCCTCAACAAGCCCATCGTGGGGATGGCCTCAACCTTCGACGGGCGCGGCTACTGGCTCGTCGCATCCGATGGCGGGATCTTCGCGTTCGGTGACGCATTGTTTTTCGGCTCGACCGGCGGATTGCCCCTCCAGAAACCGATCGTCGGTATGACCGCGGCACCCGACGCAAGTGGCTACTGGCTGGTGGCGTCCGATGGAGGCATCTTCAACTTCGGCGACGTGGGCTACTTCGGTTCGACCGGAGGGAGGCCGATCAATGCTCCGATCGTGGGCATGGACCGCACGGCGGATGGCCAGGGTTACTGGATGGTGGGGAGCGACGGAGGGATCTTCAGCTATGGCGATGCCGAGTTCTTTGGCTCGGCGGGCGGCATCGCGCTCAATCGACCGATCGTTGGCATGACGGCGATCCAGAGTTTCGGCTGAGCAATCAGCTCCTGGTCGCCGATCGTCCTCGGTGATTCAGGCCTTCGACTCCGTCGCCACGAGCGAGTATTGCCGCGTCAACCAGGCACACCACGCGCTGACGCCCTCGCCAGTGCGAGCGCTCGCCAGAATGACCTCGGCAGTGGGGTTCACCGCATTCAGGTTGGCCAGAAAGAGATCCAAATCAAAGTCGAGGTGCGGGAGGAGATCCACCTTGTTCACCACGACTACGTCCACGACCCGGAACATGACCGGATACTTCAACGGCTTTTCTTCCCCCTCGGTCACGGCGAACACCATTGCTTTCGCCTGCTCACCGACTCGGAATTCCGCCGGGCACACCAAATTGCCCACGTTTTCGATGATCATCATGTCGAGACCGGGCAAAGGGAGCCGTGCCATCCCGGATTGCACCATCACGGCATCAAGATGGCACTCTCCCCCAAACCCCGCACCTGTGTTCACGACCGATATGGCCCTCGCTCCCGCGCCTTCGAGTTGGTCAGCATCGAGTCTCGTGGCGATGTCCCCTTCCAGTACGCCGATGCGCATCGATTCGCCCAGGCTCTGCAATGTTTTCCGCAGAAGCGTCGTTTTCCCGGCACCGGGCGATGACATCAGATTCACGGCGCACACACCGGACGCCGCGAGCCGTCTGCCATTGTCGTCAGCTATCCGGTCATTCTCCGAAAGGAGGTTCTCCAAGATCGTGATCCTGGTTTCACCCGTCTCCCTGTATCCCGAGTGGTCCCCGACTTCGACGGCTCTCTTCAGAGGGTTGTCATGATCGTGACCAAGATCGTGCTCGTGGATGTGACCCGTCCCGTCGGAATGGACATGAAATCGGCCCATGGCTACGCGTCGACCAGATCGATGGAAACCACAAGGAGTTCCTCGCCGCTCACCAGCTTGACGTCGAACCCTTCGCAACGACCGCATGCGAGGATCGGCAGATCGAGCGTGGTCCGTGCGCCGCACGCGCACTCGACAACCGCTGGCACCTGCTCGATCACGAGTGTTGCATCCTTGAGATCCGTGGCATCCGACACGACCTCCCAACTGAACTGGAGTGCCTCGGGCACGACCTGACGGAGGTGCCCGATCTGCACGGTGACTTGGGACACCGGTCTCCCATCCGCGTGCTTTGCCGCCGTGCTGGCAATTGCGCTGCAGATGGAGAGTTCGTGCATCGCTGGCACCTCGTCCGGAGCATAACTGTCCACACCCCAGACCGGCGACTGCTCTACTCGCCGATCCGAGGGTCGCGCCCGGGCCCCGCTTCTTTGTGCGGATGTTGACAGCCGGCTGAGGTTGGTCATCGTGCTGGGGGACAACCGCGGCGTCCACTGTCTCTGGTTCTGGCGGCAGCGTGGCGCGGGGGCGCAGACCTGGCACCGGGGCGTAGGATGGTCGAGCAGGGTGTGCGTGCGGAGGTACCTTCGCGGTGCGCCTCCGTCGTGCGAACGAGTGCAGCCGGAGAATCCATGGGTGACGCGGATCAAACGGGCGAGAACGGGCCGGGCGCTCTCGATTCGGTCGCCCCACCGGGAGCCCTTCTCCGAGCGATCATCGAGCTGACCGACGATGCCGTCTTGACGTGCGACGCCGACACCACGGTGACCTCATTCAGCGAGAACGCCGAAAGGCTCTTCGGGCGCTCGCGCGGTGATGCGGAGGGCGTCCCCATGGGCGTCCTGTTTGCGCCGCATCTCCGCCGCGAAGTCGACGAGGTGATCGCCCGAGTGGGAGCCGGCGAACGGATCCGGCATTTCGAGACGGAGATCATCCGGCCCGACGGGCTCCCCATTCCTGTCTCCCTGTCGCTCGCCCCCGTGTTCGGTCGTGAGAACGAGACCCTTGGGCAGGTGGTCGTTGCTCGCGATGTCACCGAGCAACATCTTGCGCAGGCCACGCTGGCAGAAATGGATGCCCAGCTCGAGGAGGCCGAGGCGCTTTCTGGCGTCGGCAGTTGGCTCTGGGACCTGAGAACCGGTGCAGTCCAATGGAGTACCGAATTCCACCGGATCCACGGGATTGACCCGCTCGATTTCGCCGGTACGTTCGAGTCCTTCATGGACCGGATCAGCCCCCAGGACAGAGAGAGGGTCCGCGAGGCCGTGACCGAGTCGGTGCGCTCTTCCCGGCCACTCGACCTGGAGTATCGCGTCATCCACCGTGACCAGAAGGCACATGTCGTCTGGGTCCACGCCAACCCGACACAGGGGTCAGACGGCAAGGCGGTGGGCCTCCGAGGCATCGGCCAGGACGTCACCGATCAGGCCAGCCCCACGGGGGACGTCAACAACCGGGATTGAGAGCCCGAGCCGACGCTCCACTCCGAGTCAGAGCGGGTCTCGGCACGGCTCACTCATCCTCGGAGAGCTCCGCCTCGGCGTACAGGCGTACCCGGACGTCGGGGAAGATGCGGAGCATCAGCATGGTCGGTGACGGCAGCGCGAAGTCCCGGATGTCGAAGACCTGCTCACCACTGATGACGATGCGGTCATCGGACGCCGCCTCCACTCGGACGGTCCCCTCGGCGCGCCGCGTAATCCCATGGAAGGTCAGTTCCCCGCGGAGGCGATAACGCCAGCCCGGTGCGCTCGGCGTGCAATCCTTGAGCTCCACCTTGGCCGTCGGGTATCGACGCGAGTTGATGCGCCGGTGGAGCTCGGCGTCGTAGAGCTTGTTCCCCGAGCTCAATCCCGTCATGTCGATGCTGAGCCAGCCCGATGGAGGGGTCTCCGTACTCAATCCGCCATCGCCCATGACGGCGTGCAGCGAGCCAGTGACCCCCGTGGTGCCGAAGCAGATCGGCCCGACGGTCGAGCGAGCGTCAATCAGCACCGCTGATCTCTTGGGGTCCAAGACGAACCGCCGCATGGTCGGGTTCGTCGAGTCGCCGCCGGGACGACCTGAACCTGACCGAGGCGGCGATGCGAATCCCCCCGGCTCCCGTTCATGTGATGGGCCGGACCCGAGCTGTACCAAGGGATCCTCATCCGATTCCGCCAGGTGAGAGGTCATATCGTCGCCGTCGTTCTCGAGCGGCAGAAGGCGGCGTCTCCACAGGGACGTCGTGGAGACGGGAGACCAGCCGAGGTCGAGCTCGGGCATCCATCCGCCTTCGACCTCGGACAGCACCGCATCGATGGTTGCGGTGGCCTGGTACCGCCGGATCACATCGCCCAGGTGGGCATGCTCCTCCCGGATGACACCCATCCACACCCGGAGGACACGCTCCCCCAGCGCTGTCAACGAGTACACGCGGCGGGACTGGCCGGGCTGGCGGGCGTCCGCTGAGACCTGCAGGAGCCCGTCCCGCTCGAGTTGGGCCAGGGCCCGGTAGACGGCGGGGCGGTCGACGTGGCCGAACCGGAATTCCGCCAGGCGAGGCACAAGTCCGTATCCGTAGCCGGGCTGCTCGGACAGGAGGAGAAGGATCGCCGGAAGCATGAACCGGCGAGGTGGCGCCAGTTCAAATCGCGCCACACCCTCCGTTGCCGACGGTTCCCCGGCCCGATGTTCCGTGGCCATACCCCGTCGATCCTCGTCCCGCCGACCCGGGGTGTCAATGGCCCGACCACGGGCTGCCTCCCTCGCCACGGTGCAAAAGACACTCATTTACAGCAACCGGGAGCCGGGCTGACACTGCACAGAGCCGCACAATCGCGCGCGGCCAGGACCGGGGAGGGCACATTGACGGCGACTGACACTGCAACCGAAGAAGCGGTGGTCCATGTCCTCTGGATCAACGCCGGACTCAGCTGTGACGGAGATTCTGTTGCACTGACCGCGGCGACCCAGCCCAGCATCGAGGAAATCGCCCTGGGTGGACTACCGGGGCTGCCGAAGATCGCCGTGCACTGGCCACTGATCGACTTCGAAAACGGTCCGGTGGGTGGTGCCGACGATTTCATCGAGTGGTTCTTCAAGGCCGACCGCGGGGAGCTCGACCCCTTCGTCTTGGTCGTCGAGGGGTCCATTCCCAACGAGGCGATCAAGAAGGAGGGCTACTGGTGCGGCTTCGGGAACAACCCCGACACCGATCAGCCGATGACCACAAGCGAGTGGCTCGACCGCCTCGCTCCGAAGGCCCTCGTGGTGCTCGCGGCAGGCACGTGCGCCTGCTACGGCGGCATCCACGCCATGGCCGGCAACCCCACCGGCGCCATGGGTGTGCCCGACTACCTGGGCTGGGGCTGGACTTCCAAGGCCGGCATCCCGATCGTGTGCGTGCCGGGCTGCCCGACCCATCCCGACAACTTGTCCGAGACGATCCTCTACCTGCTCTACCAGGCCACCGGTCAAGCGCCGATGATCCCGCTCGACGACTCGCTGCGGCCCCAGTGGCTGTTCGGCAGCACGGTGCACGAGGGCTGTGACAGAGCCGGGTACTACGAGCAGGGGGACTTCGCGACCGAGTACGGCTCTCCGAAATGCATCGTCAAGCTCGGCTGCTGGGGACCCGTCGTCAAGTGCAACGTGCCGAAACGGGGGTGGATCAACGGCGTCGGCGGCTGCCCCAACGTCGGAGGTATCTGCATCGGGTGCACCATGCCGGGGTTCCCGGACAAGTTCATGCCGTTCATGGATGAACCGCCGGGGGCCACGGTGTCGACCTTGGCGTCGGGGCTGTACGGGAGGGCCATCCGCGGCCTGCGCAACATCACGCTCCACACGCTCGACGACGAGCCGAAGTGGCGCACACCGGGAAACGAGCTCGCAACCGGCTACCAGAAGATCTGGAGGTAGGCACATGGCCACCAAGAAGTTCAGCGAGGACGCCAACGGACTGGTCGAGATGGCATGGGACCCCATCACGCGGATCGTGGGGAGCCTGGGCATCTACACCAAGATCGACTTCGGCAAGGGGAAGGTGGCGGAATGCCACAGCACGTCCTCGATCTTCCGGGGCTACAGCATCTTCATGAAGGGCAAGGACCCGAGGGACGCCCACTTCATCACGAGCCGGATCTGTGGGATCTGCGGCGACAACCACGCCACCTGTTCCTGCTACACCCAGAACATGGCGTACGGGGTACGCCCGCCCGCTCTCGGCGAGCAGATCGTCAACCTGGGCGAGGCCGCCGAGTACATGTTCGACCACAACATCTTCCAGGAGAACCTCGTCGGCGTGGACTTCTGCGAGAAGATGGTGGCCGAGACGAACCCTGGCGTACTCGAGCAGGCCAACAAGGCCGAGGCCCCGGGCGCGGCGGCCCACGGGTACAAGACGATCGGCGACATCATGCGGTCGCTCAACCCCTTCTCCGGCGAGTTCTACCGGGAGGCGCTCCAGGTCAGCCGCTATACGCGGGAGATGTTCTGCCTGATGGAAGGGCGCCACGTGCATCCGTCGACCCTTTACCCGGGCGGCGTCGGCACGACGGCCACCATCCAGCTCTTCACCGACTACTACGCGCGCCTGATGCGCTACGTGGAGTTCATGAAGCGCGTGGTGCCGATGCATGACGACCTCTTCGACTTCTTCTACGAGGCGATGCCGGGCTACGAGGAGGTCGGCCGGAGGCGCATCCTGCTCAACTGCTGGGGAGCCTTCCAGGACCCCGAGGTCTGCAATTTCGACTACAAGGACATGACCAGGTGGGGCCGGGCCATGGGCGTGACTCCGGGCATCGTCGTCGACGGCAAGTTGGTCACCAACGACCTCGTCGAGATCAACCTCGGCATCCGGATTCTGCTCGGGCATTCCTTCTACGACGACTGGGAGGACCAGGAGATGTTCGTCACGCGGGATCCGCTCGGGAACCCAGTCGACCGCCGGCACCCTTGGAACCAGCACACCAACCCGCAGCCGCAGAAGCGCGACTTCGACGGGAACTACAGCTGGGTGATGGCCCCCCGCTGGTTCGACGGCACGGACCACCTGGCCCTCGACACCGGGGGCGGACCGCTGGCCCGGCTCTGGGCCACGGCTCTCTCGGGTCTGGTGCACACGGACCACCTCGATGCCACCGGCACCAGCGTGAAGATCCACCTGCCCAAGACCGCCCTCGAAGGACCGGTGGACCTGGAGTGGAAGATCCCGCAGTGGTCCAACACCCTCGAGCGCGACCGGGCCAGGACCTACTTCCAGGCCTACGCCGCCGCGGCGGCGCTCGACTTCATTGACCTGGCCCTCAAGGACGTCCGCGCCGGCAAGACCAAGACCTGGGAACCCTTCGACGTGCCCGACGAAGCGATCGGGTGCGGGTTCACCGAGGCCGTACGCGGTGTCCTGTCGCACCACATGGTGATCAAGGGCGGCAAGATCGCCAACTACCACCCGTACCCGCCGACCCCGTGGAACGCGAACCCGCGCGACATCTACGGCACTCCCGGGCCCTACGAGGACGCGGTGATCGACACGCCGATCTTCGAGGAGAACACCAAGGAGAATTTCAAGGGCATCGACGTCATGCGTTCGGTGCGCAGCTTCGACCCCTGCCTGCCCTGCGGGGTCCACATGTACCTCGGCAACGGAAAGGTGCTGAAGAAGGTCCACTCCCCCACCCAGATGACCCACGCCGACGAACTGTTCTGATCGCGCGGAGGAATGCCTGAACCCGAGAACCTCCGAGCGTGCGGTGACCGGATCGAGGAGGCGCTGTCCGAACTCCAGGCCAGTGCCGATCCCCGGTCGCTCGACCTGGCCGAGGAGCTGTTGCGCCTGGTCTCGGACCTCTACGGGGCCGGGCTGGCCCGCATGGCCGAGATCGCCCGGGCGCGGGCACCCGAGCTGATCGCCGACTTCGCGGCCGACGAGCTGGTCGCCAGCCTCTTGCTGGTCCAGGGCCTGCACCCCGAGCCGCTCGACGTCCGGGTGGAAGGCGCGCTGGAGTCCGTGCGACCCTTCCTCGGCCGCCACGGTGGTGACGTCGAGCTCCTGGCGGTCGACGATCACCTGGGGGCCGTCAAGCTCCGACTCCTGGGCAATTGCGACGGGTGTCCGTCCTCGGCAGCCACGTTGCGGGGCGCCGTCGAGGTGGCCATCTTGGAGGCGGCGCCAGAGGTGACCCGCATCGTCGTCGAGGAGCCGGGCGCGGACAATGCCCTGGCCGTACCCATCGCCCTCGGGGTCAAGAAGCCGCTGTACGACGCGTGCCCGACCGAGGTGGCGATCCGATGAGCGACCCGATCGCCGTGCTGCAGCGCATCCGCGCCCCGAGCCCTCCCCGTCAGGCCGCTCCCGCCGAGGATGCGTGCGAGCTCTGCTCCGAGTCCATCGCCGGCGAGCACCGTCACCTCGTGGACCTACGGTCCAGGACCTTGCTGTGTGCCTGTCGCGGGTGTTTCCTGCTCTTCGAGTCGGAGGGGGCCGGCGGCGACCACTTCCGCAGCGTGCCCGAGCGGTACCTGGCCTTCCACGACTTCGAGCTCTCTCCATCCCAGTGGGACAGCCTCCAGATCCCCGTCAGCGTCGCCTTCTTCTTCCTCAACTCGGAACTCGAGCGGGTCGCCGCGTTCTATCCCGGTCCCGCGGGAGCGACCGAATCGGAGCTCCCGCTCGACACGTGGACCGATCTGTTCGCGGCCAACCCGCAGCTGGCCACCATGCAGCCCGATGTCGAGGCATTCCTCGTCCGGGCCGCCAGTGAGCGCGGCGACCGCGCTGCCGAGTGCTACATCGTGCCGATCGACGCCTGCTACGAGCTCGTCGGGCACCTCCGGATGCTCTGGCGCGGCTTCGACGGTGGCACCGAGGCCAACCGGAAGCTCGACGATTTCTTCGCCGACGTCAGAGCGCGGGCGCAGTGACCGGCCTGCGCTTCGAGGTGGTCGATGCCCGGACCGAGCCACATGCCGCCGTACCGACGATCATGTTCAGGACGCGGGCCGAAGAGGCCGATGGAAAGCGCGTGCACGCGGCTGCGCTGCGGTGCCAGATCCGGATCGAGCCGCAGCGCCGGCGGTACAGCGAGCGGGAGGAGGAGAACCTTTACGAGCTGTTCGGGGAGACACCCCAATGGGGGAACTCGCTCCGGCCCTTCCTGTGGACGCACGTGTCGTCAACGATCGGTCGGTTCGACGGGGCGACCGAATTCGACCTTCCCGTCGAGTGCACCTACGACTTCGAGGTCGCGGGTGCCAAGTACATGCACGCGCTGGGCGATGGCGACATCCCATTGCTCTTCCTCTTCTCGGGAACCGTTTTCACCCAAGGCGCATCGGGATTCTCGGCCGAGCCGCTCCCGTGGTCGACGGAGTCCGCTTACCGGCTGCCCGTCGCCATCTGGCGCAGCACCATGGATGCCTACTTCCCCGGCAGTGGCTTCATCCGCGTGCGACGCGACACGCTGGACGATCTGCAGCGGTTCCGGGCACGGCGGGGACTCCCTACCTGGGATCAGGCCTTCGCCCAGCTCCTCAAGGAGGCCGAGGAGGGACGGCCGTGAGCGGACCCGGCACGAGAGCCGCGCCACTCGTCGAGGACCGCTTCGCGACGGCGAGAACCGTGGCCGACGCGGTCCTCTATGAGGGGTACGTCCTCTACCCGTACCGGGCGTCGTCTCCGAAGAACCAGGTCCGCTTCCAGTGGGGCGTGCTCACCCCCCGGTCCTACAGCGAGGCGGACGGCTCCGAACGCTGGTCCGCCCGGACCGAGTGTCTCGTCGACCCGGGCGACCGACGCAACCACCCGATCGTCCGGGTGCGCGTCCGCTGCCTGCAGACCCAGCGCCGCAGGGTCGAAGCGCTGCTGACCAGAAATGCCCTCGCCCCCCTCGGGTCCGCGTTCGGACCCGTTCACGCCCTCGAGGTGGACGGGACCTCCCACGTCGAGTGGGACGAGGCGGTCGACCGCATGGTGGACCTGCCTCCGCTCGTCATCCCTCCGGACGGCATCGCCGCCGACGAGCTCCCGTTCCACCTCGAGGGCGGATCCGAGACCGAGCCGGTCCACCGGGCGGACGGCGCACTGGCCGGTCGCTTCGTTCGTGAGCGGCTCGCCGTGGAGGGCGTGGTCCGAGTGTCCACATCGCCCGCGCTGGACGACTCGGCGTACGTGAAGGTGGCGGTGACGGTCGAGAACGCCACGCCGTGGACCGACGACTCGACCCGCAGAGTCGACGTCGTCGCCCAGAGCCTGGTGGCGGTGCACACCATGTTGGCCCTCGACGGTGCGACGTTCGTGTCGCTCCTCGATCCTCCCGACGGTGCCGCCGGGGCGGCCCTGGACTGCCGGAGCGACGGCACCTACCCGGTCCTCATCGGAACTGACGACGTCGTGCTCTCCTCGCCAATCATCCTCTACGACCACCCCGAGGTGGCGGATCAGAGCCCGGGCGACCTCTACGACTCCCTCGAGATCGACGAGATCCTGGCCCTGCGGGTGATGACGCTCACCGACGATGAGAAGGCCGAGGCGCGCGGGACGGACGCCCGCGCCGCCGCCATCATCGACCGCTGCGACTCCCTGTCACCCGAGGCCATGGGCCGGCTGCACGGGCAGATGCGCCCCGTCGAGCCGGAATGGCTCACCGTCACGACGCCCGGAGCGGACGCGCCCCCCTGGTGGGACCCGGCCTCCGACGAGTCGGTCGATCCGTGGACGGACTCGGTGCACGTGAACGGGGTCGAGCTGGCCCACGGGTCTGCGGTCCGGCTCCACCCGTCCGGACAGGCGGACGCGCAGGACATGTTCCTCGACGGCCGTTGCGGCACCGTCACCGGCGTGTTCGCGGACGTCGATGGCGGGATCCACCTGGCGGTCACGCTCGACGACGACCCGGCGGCCCGCGAGCTGATGTGGCAGGGCCGCTACCTCTATTTCCGTCCCGACGAGGTCGAGCCGCTGGCCGACCGGCGGGGCAGTGAGATCCGGCCGTGACCGCCCGCATCCTCGTCGCGGGCATCGGAAACATCTTCCTGTCAGACGACGCCTTCGGCGTGGAGGTGGCGCACCGGCTCTCCGGCCGGGCGCTGCCGGAGGGGGTGCGGGTCGAGGACTATGGGATCCGGGGCATGCATCTCGCCTACGACCTCCTGGAGGGCTACGACGCGCTGGTCCTGGTCGACGCCGTCCCCATCGGTGAGCCTCCCGGGACCCTCGCGGTGATCCAACCCGAGCCCGCGACCCCGTCGGGGCCCAACGGCGAGGGCGGCGCCCCACCGGCCGCCGATGCCCACGCCATGAGCCCTCACATCGTCCTCGCCACCCTGGCGCACCTTGGGGGCTCCGTCGATCGCATCGTCATCGTCGGATGTCAGCCGGGCGATCTCGACGAGGGCATCGGGCTCTCCCCTGCGGTCCAGGGGGCGGTCGATGCCGCAGTTGACCTTTGTCTCGAAGTCGTCGCCGAGAGTGCCCAACCCGCCGAAAGGGGAATCCACCGATGATCCGTCGATTTTTCGTTTCGTTGCTGCTGGCCGCGGTCGCCGGACTGGTGATCAAGTCGCTGCCCGATATTGCCCGCTACCTCAAGATGCGAGAGATGTGAGGTGAACGTCGTCGGCTGGGTATTCCTCGCGTTGCTGGCGCTGGTGCTCCTCGGCGTGCTGGCGCTCGTCGGCCGATCGGTCCCCGACATTCGGCGCTACCTGAGAATGCGGCGGATGTAATTGCCGTGACCCGCTACTCCATCGTTCCGGACCGCTCGCAAGTGTGGATCGACGCCCGCTCCAATCTGCACCCGATCCACTCGAGCACCGGCGGCCTCGAAGGCTACGTCGAGTTGGACTTGGAGCCCACGGGAACCATCGATCTCGCCACCGTGCCGGCCGGACGGCTCTCCCTGGCGGTCGACCGCCTGAAGTCGGGCAACCGCATGCAGGACCGGGAGCTGCAGAAGCGGATTGATGCCAGGAAGTTCCCCAGAATCGAGGGGCAGCTCGAAGGGATAACGCCCAACGGGTCCGACGCCAAATATCGCGTCAGTGGCGAAGTGACGTTTCGAGGTGTGTCACGCCGGCACGAGGACCGCATGGACATCGCCGCGGTGGACGACCACACCATCCGCCTTACCGGTGCATCGAGCTTCGACATCAGGGATTTCGGGATGCAGCCGCCCAAGGTGCTCCTGCTCAAGGTGGAGCCCGAGGTCGAGGTGCGGGTGGAGATCTACGCGGTCAAGGACGAGTAGGAGAAGCGTTCGCCATGTGTCTGGGAATACCGGGGCAGTTGAAGGAGATCTCGGAGGTCAACCGACACCTGGCGCGGGTCGACGTGTCGGGCGTGACGAGGGTCGTCAACATCGGCCTGCTCGAAGACGAGCCCATGGCACCCGGCGACTGGGTCCTGATCCACGTGGGGTTCGCCATGTCGAAGATCGACGAGGCTGAGGCCGAATTGGCGCTGGCCTCCCTGCAGCTCATGGGCCAGGCCTACGACGACGAGCTCGACGCATTCTGGCGGTCGAAGATCTCGAGCGAAACGGGAGGTACGTGATGGGAGTGATCATCGGCGTCATGATCGGCTACGCGCTCGGCTGCAGAGCAGGTCCGGAGGGGTGGTCGGAAGTGGAGGAGGCCTGGCACACCATCTCCACCTCGAGGGAGGTCAGGGACTTCGCTGACGGGGCGCTGGCCATTGCCCGCGATCTCCTGGAGAAGAGGATCGAGGTCATCACGGCCATCCTCAGTGCCCCAGACGACTCGTCCCGTTTGCGCCCGGTGGCCTAGGAGGGGTGACGGCGACATGAGCGGCAGGAGGAGACCCTGACCTATGCGGTTCGTCGACGAGTACAGGGACCCCACGACGGCCGGAGCGTTGGTGGCACAGATCACCGCGCTGGCCGGTGACGACGCGTTCAAATTCATGGAGGTGTGTGGCGGCCACACCCACACCATCTACCGGCACGGGATAGAGCACGTCCTCCCGGGCAACGTCGAACTCGTGCACGGCCCCGGGTGCCCGGTCTGCGTCATCCCGATGGGACGGGTGGACGACGCGATCGCCGTGGCCAAAGAGCCCGGCGTCATCTTCACCTCGTTCGGCGACATGATGCGCGTGCCCGGCAGCAAGGGCAGTCTGCTCGAGGCCAAGGCGGGCGGGGCGAACATCCGGTTCGTGTACTCCCCGCTCGACGCGCTCCGGATCGCCGAGGAGAACCCGGGCCGCAACGTGGTCTTCTTCGCCGTCGGCTTCGAGACGACCGCTCCCTCGACGGCCCTCACGCTGCTCGAAGCCCGGGCGCAGGAGGTCACGAACTTCTCAGTCTTCTCCAACCACGTGACGATCGTCCCGCCCCTCCGAGCCATCCTGGAGTCCCCGGACCTCCGGCTCGACGGTTTTCTCGGGCCGGGGCACGTGTCCACCGTCGTCGGGCAGCGGCCCTACCGGTTCGTGCCCGCGGAATACGGACTGCCCCTCGTCACGGCCGGCTTCGAGCCGCTCGACATCCTGCACGCCATCGCGATGCTGCTCACCCAAATCCGCGAGGGCCGCTGTGAGGTCGAGAACCAGTATTCCAGGGTCGTGCGCGAGGCGGGCAACCCACGTGCCCTCGCCGTGTTGGCCGAGGTCTTCGAGCTCCGCCCTCACTTCGAGTGGCGGGGGCTGGGATTCATCGCGCAGAGCGGCCTCAAGCTGCGTCCGGAGTTCGCCGCGTTCGACGCCGAGCTCCGCTACTCCATTCCCAATGTCCGGGTGGCGGATCCCAAGGCATGCCAGTGCGGCGAGGTGCTCAAGGGCGTGATCAAACCCTGGGAATGCAAGGTCTTCGGCACGGCCTGCACCCCCGAGACCCCCATCGGGACCTGCATGGTCTCCTCGGAGGGCGCATGCGCGGCGTACTACAACTTCGGGCGGATGCACCGCGAGGCCGCGGTGACGCTGGGGCGGCGTAGCGGATCGCCGCCATGAGCAGCGGCGTGGCCACGGCGGCGGCGGCGGTCCGGCTCCGACTCCGCGTGGCCGGCCTGGTCCAAGGAGTCGGGTTCAGGCCCTACGTGCACCGACTGGCCACCGAGCTCGAGCTCGTCGGCCATGTCGGCAACGACACCCGGGGCGTGTTCATAGAGGTCGAGGGCACGAAAGAGGCAACCGAGCAGTTCGTGAGCCGTCTCGTCACGGACGCGCCGGGGACGGCGCGTATCGACGACGTGCGGGCCCGTCCGGTGGCGCCGGACGGCGGCATGGAATTCGCCATCGTCGAGAGCCGGGACCTCGGCACGGTGCGGACCTTCGTGTCACCCGACATCGCGACGTGCGCCGACTGCCTCGCCGAGCTGTTCGACCCCGCCGACCGCCGGGCGCGCTACCCGTTCACCAACTGCACCAACTGCGGGCCCCGCTTCACCATCACCCTCCGCCTCCCCTACGACCGACCCAACACGACCATGCGCGGGTTCGCCCTGTGCGAGGCCTGCGCAACCGAGTACCACGACCCGGCCGACCGGCGCTTCCACGCTCAGCCGATCGCCTGCCCCGACTGCGGCCCGCGCCTGTGGCTGGAGCATGGGGCCGGCTCTGATCCGGTGTTCGGCTCGGACGCGGCCATCGCCGCCGCCCAGGCGGCGCTGGCGAGGGGCGAGATCGTGGCGATCAAGGGTCTTGGCGGGTATCACCTGGCCTGCGACGCAGGCTCCGACGCCGCCGTGCAGCGGCTCCGGACACGGAAGCATCGCTTCGAGAAGGCGCTCGCCGTCATGGCCCGGGACCTCCACGTGGCCCACACGCTGGCTCGCATCGACCCGGCGGAAGCGGAACTCCTGACTTCGACCATGCGGCCCATCGTTCTCCTGCGCCGGCGCACGAGTCCGGCCGAAGCGGTTCTCTCGGCGTTGGTGGCCCCGGGCAATCCGCGGCTGGGCGTGCTGCTCCCCTACACGCCACTGCATCATCTCCTCTTCGCCGCGGTCCCCGGGTCCGGTGCCCGGGTACCGGTGCCCGACGTGCTGGTGATGACGAGTGGCAACCTCACCGACGAACCGATCTGCTACGAGGATGATGACGCCCGGCGACGGTTGGGAAGCATCGCCGACGCGTGGCTGCTGCACGACCGCCCCATCCACGTCCCGTGCGACGACTCGGTGCTCGAGATCGACCGGGGGAGCGGGACCGAATCACCGATCCGGCGTTCACGGGGCTACGCCCCGCTTCCCGTTCGGCTCCCGTTCTCCGCCCAGCCCACGCTGGCGGTCGGCGGCGAGCTCAAGAACACCTTCTGCCTCGCGGCGGGCAACGACGCCTTCATGAGCCAGCACATCGGCGACATGGGCAGCCTCGAGACCTGGCAGGCCTTCGAACGCTCGACCCGCCAGCTCGCCGGCCTGTACGGCATCGACGCGCCCCAGCTGGCCGCCGACGCCCATCCGGGCTACCAGACGAGACGCTGGGCGGAGGAGGCGTCGCCGCGCCCGGTGGCCGAGGTCCACCACCACCACGCCCACATCGCGTCGGTCATGGCCGAGCACGGTCTGCCCGTACACGGCCGCGTGATCGGAATCGCCTTCGACGGGACAGGGTTCGGGACGGACGGCACCATCTGGGGCGGGGAGGTCCTGGTGGCCGGTTACGGCGACTTCGAGCGCGCCGGGCACCTGAAGACGGTCCTGCTTCCCGGCGGCGATGCCACCGTCCGCCGGCCTTGTCGCGCCGCGCTGGCGCACCTGTGGGCGGCCGGGATCGAATGGGCGGAGGACTTGCCTCCGGCCGGTGCCGTCACGGCCGACGAGCGGACGGCGCTGGCGCGGCAGCTCGAACGTGGCACCGGCTGCGTGGGGACCTCGAGCATGGGGCGCCTCTTCGACGCGGTGAGCTCGCTGCTCGGCCTCCGGCACGAGGCCACCTACGAGGCCGAGGCGGCCCTGTACCTGCAGTGGGCGGCCGAAGAGGCACTCGACCGGGGTGTCCCCGCCCGCCCCTACCGCTTCGACCTGGCCGGTGACGAATTGGACCCCTCCCCCGTACTGCGGGCGCTCGTGACCGACCTCCGCCGCGGCGCCGGGCCGGGCGCCATGGCCGCCGGCTTTCACGTCGCCCTGGCCCACCTGATCGGCGAGGCGGCCGCGGGCCAACGGGCGCGTACCGGCATCGACGTGGTCGCGCTGAGCGGCGGGGTCTTCCAGAACGCGCTGCTGCTCGGGCTCGCCCGCCGCGAGCTCGAGGCGCGGCATTTCGGCGTCCTGGCGCACCGGATCGTGCCACCGAACGACGGCGGCCTCGCACTGGGACAGGCGGCCATCGCGGGCTACCGCGCCGCCGTCGCCGGGACGGGGACCGCGTGACGGGAGCGGGCTCCACCGCGGGATCCCCGCTCGGGGCGGGACCGGCCGAGGATCTGGCTCCTGCCGCCTTGGCCCTGGCCCGCCGGTTCGCCGCCGGGGCCACCCTGTGGTGTGTGGCGCCACAGTGGCCCGCCCACGCCCGCCACGTCGCCGTTGAGTTCGTGCACCCGGTCATCGTGGGCAAGCGGGCACTGCCGGCGGTCAGCGTCGACGGGCCGGGGGCGGCCGAGTCCGTGCGCCTCCTCTCCCGGCCCGGGGACCTGTTCTTGTGCGTGAGCACGGCGGCCGATGCGCTGGCGCGCGACCTCATCGCCCGGGCCGACGCCTGGGGCCTGACCAGCCTGTGGCTGGGTGCCGGGCCGAGACCCGGGCGGGCGGAGGGTGACGCCTCCGCCGACCACGTGGTGTGGCTGGAGGATGTGGAGGCGGCCGTTGCCGCGCGCTCGGGCGGCCTCGTGTTGCTCTACCACCTGCTGTGGGAGCTGACCCACGTCGTCTTCGAGCACCCCGGGCTCCTCACTCCGGAGGCCGAGTGCACCGACGAGGTCTGCGTGACCTGCTCGGACGAGGGACGGATCGCCGAGGTCCGCGCCGTGCTGGCCGAAGGTCGTGTCGAGGTGCTGGCGGGCGGACAGGCCGAACAGATCGACGGCCGGTTGGTCGACGGTCTGCGACCCGGTGATCTCGTCCTCGTGCACGCCGGCGTGGCCGTCACCAGCCTCGTGGTGGGGCGCGGGTCATGAACGCCGAGCCAACGGGATTCCTCTATCCCTTCATTGAGGCGGAAGAGCGCGATTCGGAAGCCCTCGTCACGGACCTGGTCACCTCGGCCCGGGCCAAGATCCGGGAGTCGGCCTCCCTGCGAGCCGACACGCTCGAGCGTTGCGCGACCCAGGTGGAAGCCGCCGGGGCCGCCATGGCGGAGCGCTTCACCCGCGGTGGACGGCTGTTCAGCTTCGGCAACGGTGGCAGCGCGACCGACGCGCAGGGGACGGCGGAGCTGTTCCGGCACCCCCCGCACGGGAACCCGCTGCCCGCCCTGTCCCTGGTCGACGACCAGGCCGTCCTCACAGCGCTCTCCAACGACGTGGGCTTCGAGCTCGTGTTCTCCCGGCAGCTGATCGCCCATGCCGGCGAGCTCGACATCGCCATCGGCTTCTCCACGAGTGGGGATTCGGCGAACATGTTGCGCGCCTTCGAGGAGGCGGCGCGGCGGGGCCTCCTCACGATCGGCCTCTGCGGCTACGAGGGATCCGGCATGGCGACGAGCGCTGCCGTCCAGCACTGCCTGGTCGTTCGCTCCGAGAGCGTCCACCGGATCCAGGAGGTCCAGGACGCCCTGACGCTCGCCCTGTGGGGGTCCGTCCAGCGCCACCTGCCCGTGCAGGCCGCCGCCGACGCACCGGGACGCCCCTCATGAGCGATGTCGCGCCCGAGGCGGTCGCGGGCAACGGCAACGGCGCAGCAGGCGACAGGGAGGCTGCGGTCTTCGGGCGCATCGAGGCGTTCCGACGCCGGCGGCCTCGGCTGCGCGACGAGGTCGTGACCCTCGCCCATGGGGCCGGCGGCAAGGCGTCGGCGGCCCTGCTCGATGCCGTCTTCCTCCCCGCCTTCACCCCCGAAGACGAGGCGGGCCATCAACCGGCCCAGACCGACGCCGCCCTGGTTGACCTCCCGTCCGGTGACCGCCTGGCCTTCAGCACCGACTCCTATGTCGTCAAACCGCTGCGCTTCCCGGGCGGCTCCGCCGGCCATCTGGCCGTGCACGGGACGATCAACGATCTGGCCATGATGGGCGCCCGACCGCTCGCGCTCTCCGCCGCCTTCGTGCTTGAGGAGGGGATGGCGATCGACGTGCTGCGCGAGGTGGTGGCCGACATGGCGGAGGCGGCCGCGGGCGCCGGCGTCCGAGTCGTCACGGGTGACACCAAGGTGGTCGACCGGGGCGCGGCGGACGGCATGTACATCACCACTGCGGGGGTGGGCGTGGTTCCCGGCGGGCGCAACCTGGCTGCCGCCAAGGTGGCGGTCGGCGACGTCGTGCTCGTGTCGGGCACCATGGGCGACCACGGGACCGCGGTCATGCTCGCACGCGGGGACCTGGCGCTCGAGGCGGACATCGTCTCGGACACGGCGCCGCTGCACCGGATGGTCGATGGGCTCCTCGCAGCAGCACCCGACACCCGCTGGCTGCGCGACTCGACGCGCGGGGGCGTGGGCACCGTGTGCAACGAGCTGGCGCGCGACGCCGACCTCACGGTTGTCCTCGACGAACCGTCACTCCCGGTCCTCCCCGCCGTCGCCGCCGCCTGTGAGCTACTGGGGATCGACCCTCTCTACGTGGCCAACGAGGGAAAGCTGGTCGCCGTGGTACCGCCCGACCAGGCGGATGCGGCCCTCGACGCCATGCGCGCCAACCCGTTCGGATCGCACGCGGCCCGGGTCGGCCAGATCCACGCCGAACCGCCGGGGATCGTGGTCCTCCGGACCTCCATGGGCGGGACCCGCATCGTCGACATGCTCGTCGGCGACCCCTTGCCGCGGATCTGCTGACGCCGGTGCTCAGCGCGCCGTGTTCACCATTCGGTCGAGTGCGTGAGCGTGCGCTCGAGAATGCCCAACGTGGCGCGTAGGGCCGATTCGGGGATGATGGGGAAGATGTCGGCCTCCTTCCACTGTGGGTCGATCGTCGACCAGTCGTAGTAGGAGGTCACGAGCGTCCCGTTCTCGGCCGGCTCCAGCCTGTACCCGTAGACATGGCCGATCTGCGGCTTGATCTGGCCCTTGATCGTCCAGGCGATCTCGCGGTCCGGCTCGAAGGTCGTGATGTGGACCGTGACGTCGTAACGGCCCATCGGGAAGTCGTTCAGCGCCTCGCGATCCATGTGGACGACGAACTCGTCCCCCACCTTGGTCGCCGGCACACCGGTGGAGTCCATCAACATGCCCGAGCTGTCGATGGTGACGTGACCCTTTGGGTCACTGAGCAGGGAGAAGATGCGCCCCGCCTCGGCCGGGATCGTCCGCCCCACCTCCATCCGTTCCACTTTCTCGTTCGACGCCGTCGCCTCTTCGCTCATGGCTGCATTGTGCCACTCCGAGGCGAACTGCTACCCGGACTCGCCCAACCGCACGAGTGAGGCCTCGAGTCCGAGCAGCTCCACCGTCGTGGACCCGGACTTGAGGGCCTCGAAGAACCCGGCTTCCTTCTCCTCGCGGGCGCGCCCGGCAGCCAGCACCGCGTCGACCGCCTCACGCGGGCACGAAGGCCACGCCGTCGACGTCGGCGACGACCCAGTCCCCCGCGGCCACCTCGACGCCGCCCACGCGCACCGGGACGCCCACGGTCCCCGGCTTGTCCTTGGTCGCACCGGTGAGGGCGATGGCGGCCGAGAACACCGGGAAACGATGGGCTTCGAGGGCGGCGACGTCACGCACACCGCCGTCGAGGACCAGTCCGGCCAGTCCGGCCGCCTCGGCCGCCGTGGTCAGCACCTCGCCCCAGTAGCCCCGGTCGGCCACCTGGCCCACGTCCACCACGAGGACGCTCCCCTGCGGTGCCTTCGTCACGGCCACGTGCACGGCCAGGTTGTCCCCCGGAGTGCAGCCGACCGGGTAGGCCGGGGCGGCCACCGTGGCGCCGGTCCAGGCCGGTCGGAGCCGGCGGTCCGCGGCGAGGCCGCCCGACTCTCCGATGGTGGCAGAGCCGAGTCGCGCCAGAGCCGCCGCAACACCTTCGGAACTCGTCTTCGTCGTGCTCACGTCGTGGTCCTCCTCGGTCGGGTCGGGCGGGTGCCAGTGCATTCGAGCACCGGGCAGCGGCACCGCACCAGCCGTACACTCCCCGAGTGCCCGACGACATGCTCATCGTGACGCAGGTGGCCCCCTACGCCGACGGGCCGGCGGGCGTGCACGGCGTGCTGGGCCAGGCGGCCACCGGCTTGCACGAGCTGGCTGGCCTCGCCGGCCTCTCCCCCACCGTGGTGACCGACGTCGACGACGTCTCGCCCGACGACCTCGCCGCGGCGCGGGTCCTGGCCCTGTTCACCATCGGCGAGACCCCGTGGTCCGAGGACCAGAAGACGGCGGCCCACCGATCATGGCGCGACGGCGGCCTGCGCATCCTCGGCGTCCACTCCGCCACCGACGCCAACCACGGCTGGCCCGAGTACGGCTCCATGCTGGGCGCCCGCTTCGATGGTCATCCCTGGACGCAGGACTTCGCCATCGATGTGGTCGACACCGACCACCCCGCCACTGCGCATCTGGGTACCCGGTGGGAGTGGCGAGACGAGGTCTACCTCTTTGCCGGTCTGCGACCCGACGCCCGCGTCCTGCTCCGGCTGGCCGAGGACCAGGTGGATCTGTCGGCGCCCGGGGGGCGCGTGCCCGACTGCGGCTTCCCCCTCGCCTGGAGCGTGGAGGAGGGCGCCGCCCGCACCTTCTACAGCGCGCTCGGCCACTTTCCCGGAGCCTGGGAGACCCCGGCCTACCTGCGTCACCTGGCGGGGGGCCTCGCCTGGCTGGCGTCGAGCGCCTAACCTGACGTCCATGTCAGGGTCAACGTCGGTGGATCCGCTTCCCGAAGTGATGGCAGCGGCCGTCTACCGGTCACCCGGCGTGATCACGGTGGAAGAGCGGACGGTCCCGCGGCCTGGGCCGGACCAGCTCGTGGTGCGGGTGCACGCCTGCGGCATCTGCGGGTCCGACATTCATCAGCTGCGCGACGGCTGGGGTTTCACGCCGGGTGCGGTGGCCGGCCACGAGTGGAGCGGCACGATCGCCGCCGTCGGCGACGACGTCACGGGCTGGTCTGTCGGCGAGCTCGTGGTGGGCGGGGCGTCCCCGCGCTGCGGCACCTGCCGGCGCTGCCTGGAGGGCAAGCCGTCGCAGTGCGAGAACCGCAACAGCATGACCTCCGACCACTCGGACGGCGCCTTCGCCGAGTACATCCTGTGCCGCGCCGGCGGTGTCCTGCGCCTTCCCGAGGGCCTCTCCGCGCGCCATGCCGCGCTGGCCGAGCCGCTCTCGGTGGCGCTGCACGGCATCACCCGATCGGGCGTCGTCCCCGGCGACAGCGTGATGGTCTTCGGCGCGGGTCCGATCGGTGCACTGAGCGTGGCCGCGCTGCGCTCCATGGGCATTTCGGACATCACGGTGGTGGAGCCGCACGAAGGACGCCGCCGGCTGGCCGCCGAACTCGGTGTGACCTCCCTCGTCGACCCCGCCGACCTGGAGGTGTTCCCTTCCTGGGAGCCCGATCGCATGTCCTCGCGGGCCGTGCACGTCGTGCTCGAGTGCTCCGGCCACCGGTCCGCCATTGAGGCAGGGTTCTGCCAGGTGGCCCGAGGCGGCATCCTGGTCATGGTCGGTGCCGGCATCGACCATCCCACCTTCGACATCAACCGCATGATCCTCAACGAGCTGACGGTCACCGGTTCCTTCGTCTACGACCTGGGCGGTTTCGAGCGGGCGCTCGAGCTCCTGGCGTCCGACGGGTTCCCGGCGGACCTTCTCATCGACCCCGGCGACATCCCCCTCAACGGCATCGGCGATGCGCTCGAGGCTCTGGCGGGAGGGCGGATTGCCGGCAAGGTCATGGTCGTCCCGGAGGTGCGTTCCTGATGGCTCATCCCTTCTATCCCTCGGGGAATCCCCGGTTCAACCACGTGGCCATGTCGCTGCCGGCGGACCTGCTGGACGCGGCGAACCGGGCCGATGTCTGTCGTTTCTTCGACGAGGTGCTCGGCTTCGAGGAGCTGGAGGTGATGACGGAGGACCGTCGTCGGCTCATCTTGAGCTGCGTCCACTGGGACCAGTTCATCTTCCTCATCGCGGAGGACGACCCGATGCGCTGCCCCCGCATGGATCACTACGGCTTCGCCGTCGGCTCTCTCGACGAACTGCGCGGCATTCAGGAGCGGGCCGAGGCCTTCCGCAAGGTGGACGACCGCATGGAGCTGATCGACCTCCACGTGGACGACCAGAAGATGCTCAAGATCCACTCGGTCTACGTGCGCTACCTCCTGCCGATGACGATCGAGTTCCAGTACTGGGAGTTTCCGGAGCCGGTGGCGTCGAACTGAGACCACGTCGGGTCTGAACGATCTGGCGGGACCGGCGGTACGGTGCGGGGATGACCAATCCAACGTCGGCGCCGGAGCGGGCCGAGCGGTTCCTTTCGCTGCACACCCCGGGCGCGCCGCTGCTCATGCCCAACGCCTGGGACATCGGGTCGGCCGCCTTGTTCGCCTCGCTCGGGTTCGAGGCGATCGCCACCACGAGCGGCGGCTTCGCCGCCACGCGGGGCCGCCTCGACGGAGCCATGACAAAGGACGAGGTGCTGACCCACAGCGCAGAGCTGGTCGGGGCGGTCGACATCCCGGTCTCGGCCGACCTCGAGAATTGCTTCGCCCACGACCCTGACGGGGTGGCGGCCACCATCACGTCGGCGGCCCGGGTCGGCCTGGCCGGCGGGTCCGTGGAGGACTTCACGGGTGACCGGGACGACCCCATCTACGAGCTGCCCCACGCCGCCGAGCGGGTCCGGGCCGCCGCCGAGGCCGCCCACGCCGGACCGAACCCGTTCGTCCTGACGGCCCGGGCCGAGAACTACCTGCACGGTCGGAAGGACCTGGCCGACACCATCGCCCGTCTGCAGGCGTACCAGGACGCCGGGGCGGACGTCCTCTTCGCCCCCCGGGTGGTGGACCCGGTCGATCTGCGTCAGCTGCTCTCCTCCGTCGACCGCCCGGTCAGCGTCCTGGTGCTCCCGGGAGCACCCGACGTCGGAGAGCTGGCCGAGCTGGGCGTGAGCCGGATCTCGGTCGGCGGCGCCATCGCCGTTGCCGCCTACGGCGCCGCCATCAACGCGGTGACGGAGCTCCGCGACAAGGGCACGTATGGCTACTGGGACCTCGCTGCGGTGGCGCGTCCGGTGATGGGCGACGCCTTTAGTCGCTGACCGCGACCGTCACCTCAATCTCGACCGCACCGTTGCGGGGCAGCGCGGCGACCCCGATGGCCGAGCGGGTGTGACGCCCGGCCTCACCGAAGACGTCGGCCAGCACCTTGCTGGCTCCGTCCACCACGGCGGGCTGCTGATGGAAGTCCGGTGCCGAGGACACGAAGCCCGTCACGCTCAGGACTCGCTCGACCCGGTCGAGTGAGCCCAGCGCGTCCTCCAGGACCGCCAGGGCATTGAGCGCGCAGACGGCGGCCGCCTCGCTGCCCTCCTCCACCGTCACGGTGTCGCCCAGGCGCCCGAGGCACGTCAGCTCCCCGGCGATCCGGGGCAGCTGTCCCGATGTGCGCGCCACGCGGTCGTGCACCACCACCGCATCGAGCGGGTCGTGGGGCGGATGGGGCCCGTGCAGCGTGAGCCCCAGCTCGGCGAGCCGGGCGCGAATCCTGCCCTCGCTCACCGCGCCTACCGCATGTAGGGCCAGTAGCTGGCGAACGTGGCGTTGACCTTCTCGGGCAACGGGAAGATCCCGCCCAGCTGCTTGGCTCCCCAGATGATCTTGGCGGACCGCTCGACCAGTGCGGTGTTGTGCATCGCCCTCTCCATCGTCGTGCCGATCGCCACCATCCCGTGGTTGGCGATGAGCGCCGCGCTGCGGCTCTCCAGAGCCTTGACCACCTGCTCGGCCAGTTCGGGGGAGCCGCTCGCTGCGTACTCCGAGCAGCGGATATCCCCGCCGAGGTAGACGGTGAACTCGTCGATGCAGCTCGGGATGTCCTCGTGGGCGACGGCGAACATGGTGGCATGGACCGCGTGCGAGTGGATGCACACCGCGTAGTCCTCGTAGGCCGCCTGGACGGCGATGTGGAGGTACTTCTCCGAGGTGGGGCCGCGCTCGCCCGAGACGACGTCGCCGGCGGCGTTCACGATCACGATGTCGTCCACCGTCATGAGCCGATAGTCGAGCGAGGACGGGGTGACGGCGATGTTGCCGTCCTCCATCCGGGCCGAGATGTTGCCCGAGGTCCCCTCGACGAGCCCCTTTTCGAGAAGCTCCTTGGCCGCGGCGACGATCTGTTCTGGTGCGTTCTCAATGAAGGCCATGGCCCGGGGTCTCCTCACGGCTCGGTGGGCGACGTCCTCGCCCGGCGGTCGCCCAGATCGTACAACGCCGGAGGCAATGCCTGACACTGCTGTCAGGGAACGGGCGTCGGGGGTACTGTCTGGTCATGGGACTTCTAGACGGTCGAGCGGCGGTGGTCACGGGTGCGGGCCGAGGCATCGGGCGGGATATCGCCCTCTGTCTGGCGGCAGAGGGGGCCAAAGTCGTGGTCAACGACGTCGGCGTGACCCTCGGGGGTGCGGGGACCGAGGAGGACCCCGCCGCCCAGGTCTGCAAGGAGATCGAGGCGGCGGGGGGCAGCGCCGTCCCCAACTACGACTCGGTGAGCGACTTCGAGGCCGCGGGCAGGATCATCGGGACGGCGGTGGACAATTTCGGGTCCATCGACATCGTCGTGAACAACGCCGGGATCGTGCGAGACCGGACCGTGGTCAAGATGGACGAGGCCGACTACGACGCCGTCATCGCCGTGCACCAGAAGGGCACGTTCAACACGGTCCGGCATGCGGCACCGATCATGAAGGACGCCGGCTACGGGCGCATCGTCAACATCACGTCCTCGGCCGGGCTGCGGGGCAACTTCGGGCAGACGAACTACGGCGCCGCCAAGGCCGCCATCATGGGCATGACCTTCGTGTGGGCCCTGGAGCTCGGCAGGTACGGCATCACGGTCAACGCCGTCGCGCCGGCCGGCTTCACCCGCATGACCGAGGGCCTCTACGCCGGGGCGGAGCCGCCCGCCGACCAGGATCCCGCGCTCAACGCCCCGCTGATCGCCTTCCTGGCTTCCGAGGACGCCTCCTACGTGAACGGCCAGGTCCTCGGGCGCACCGGCTTCGCCTACACCCTGTTCCAGACGCCCCGGCAGATCGCCACCATGTGGCGTGAGGGCGGTTGGACCCCCCAGGAGGTGGCCGACCACTTCCACGAGGTGCTGGGCCAGCACCTCCAGCCGGTCGGCATGGGTGAGCACCCGCTCCTGGGCAAGAAGGAGTAGCGACCCGGGCGGCTCCCTCCCGGCCTGGGTAGGGTGGGAACCTGTAGTCAGACCATCGAGGGAGGGCACCAATGCTCGTGCGGGACACCATCTACATCAACGGGGCCTGGGTCCCCTCGACCGGCAAGGGCAAGCTGGAGGTCATCGACTCGGCCACCGAGGAGGTCTTCGCGACCATCCCCGAGGGAACGCCCGAGGACGTCGACAAGGCGGTCGAGGCCGCCGCGGCCGCCTTCCCGGGCTGGGCCGCCACGTCGCGGGAGGAGCGCGCCAAGCTGCTGACCCGCATCGGCGAGGCCCTGGCCGCCCGTACGGACGAGATCGCCCAGGTGATCTCGCACGAGGTGGGCATGCCGATGACGCTGTCGGGGTCCATCCAGGTCGGGCTGCCGGCCGGCGCCTTCGCCGACGCCGCCAACGCCGCCGAGGCCTTCCAGTGGGAAGAGGAGCTCGGCAACTCGCTCGTCGTGCACGAGCCCATCGGGGTCGTGGGCGCCATCACGCCGTGGAACTTCCCCCTGTACCAGGTCGTGCTCAAGGTGGCCCCCGCGCTGGCCGCGGGCTGCACCGTCGTCCTCAAGCCCAGCGAGGTGGCGCCGATCAACGCCTTCATCCTGGCCGACATCATCGACGAGGTCGGCCTCCCGGCCGGCGTGTTCAATTTGGTGAGTGGCGTCGGGCCGGTGGTGGGCGAGGCCATCGCGGCGCACCCCAAGGTCGACATGGTGTCCTTCACCGGCTCCACCCGGGCCGGGCGGCGAGTCATGGAACTCGCCGCCGAGGGCATCAAGCGGGTCTCGCTCGAGCTGGGCGGCAAGTCGGCCAACATCCTGCTCGACGACGCCGACCTGGCGGCGGCCGTGCCGGCCGGGGTGTTCGCCTGCTACATGAACTCGGGCCAGACCTGCTCGGCCCTCACCCGGATGCTCGTCCCCCGGGACAAGCTGGCCGAGGTGGAGGACCTGGCGGCGGGCGCCGCCGCCGGCTTCGCCCCCGGCGACCCCTTCGAGCCCGGCAAGCTCCTCGGGCCGCTCGTGTCCTCGGTACAACGGGAGCGGGTGCGGGGCTACATCAACAAGGGGATCGAGGAGGGGGCCAAACTGGTCACCGGCGGGGCGGCCGCACCCGAGGGACTGGAGAAGGGCTTCTTCGTGCAGCCGACGGTCTTCTCCGAAGTCACCCCGGACATGACCATCGCCCGGGAGGAGATCTTCGGTCCCGTGCTCTCCATCATCCCCTACGACACCGAGGAGGAGGCGATCGAGATCGCCAACGGCACCCCCTACGGCCTGTCCGGCGGAGTGTGGAGCAGCGACCCGGACCGGGCCGAGAAGGTCGCGCGGCAGATGCGGACCGGTCAGGTGGACATCAACGGCGGGGCCTTCAACCCGGGCGCGCCCTTCGGCGGCTACAAGCAGTCGGGTAACGGACGTGAGCGCGGCAAGTACGGGCTCGAGGAGTACATGGAGACCAAGGCGATGCAGCGCTAGGAGGTCGCGCGCCTCGGACCGCTCTCCGTGGGATCCGGGCGTCATAAGGGCACGCCTGACGTCACCGGTAGCATCTCGGAGGTGGAGTCCCAATGAGCACGGCGCGCAACGGTGATGTCGAGATCTACTACGAGGAGTTTGGGGATCCGGACGCGCCAACCCTCCTGCTGGTCAACGGCCTCGGCTCACAGTGCCTGAACTATGCCGTGGAGTGGTGCGAGCTCTTCTGTGACGAGGGCTTCCACGTCGTGCGATTCGACAACCGCGACGTCGGGCTCTCCTCGAAGCTCGACGGAACCGACTACACCCTTGCCGACATGGCGAGGGACGTTGTCGCCGTCCTCGACGCGGTCGGGGTCGAGCAGGCGCACGTGATGGGCTGTTCCATGGGAGGCATGATCGTCCAGAGGCTCGCCATCGACCACGCGGATCGCGTGCTCTCCATGACGTCGGCGATGTCCCGGACGGGTGAGCCCGGCTATGGCGAGAGCTCGAAAGAGGCTCTGGCCTTTTTGCTGGCACCGCCGGCGCCGTCGCGCTCAGCCTACATCGACCGTCAGGTGGCCGCCCTGCACGTGTACGGATCCAAGCCGGAATGGCTCGACGACGGCGCCATACGAGCCCGGGCCGCCACCGCCTACGACCGCTGCTTCTGTCCAGAGGGGGTCGGGCGACAGATGAAGGCGGTCATGCGGGACGGCTCACGCGCCGAACAGCTTGCCGAAATGGACCTGCCTGCCCTCGTGATCCACGGCAGCCGGGACACGCTCATCGACCCGAGCGGCGGGCGGCGTACGGCCGCGCTGATTCCCGGCGCCCGTTACGTCGAGATCGAGGGCATGGGTCACGACTACCCGCCCCCGGTCTGGAGGGAGTGGGTGGCCGTCTGGTCCGAGTTCGCGCACGCCGCTGTCCGAACCTGAAGCACCGGGCGGCGCAAGGAGTCAGCGACCGCTCGGCACCGCCGCTGTCTCTGCACTCCGGTGCTTCCACACTGACGCGTTGGCAGCAATCGCAGCCGTGAGCAATCGGCCTGCGAAGTAGGTCCAGAGCAGCAGCGCCAGGGCGATGCCGATCGCTCCGTAGACGGCCGATTTCCGCGACACCACGTGCACGACGTAGGTGATGGTGAGCAGGTGGAGGACCCCCACGCCCAGTCCGATGATGAAGGCCCCGGGTAAGAGGGCCCACCACTCGCACTCCTCGCGCGGCAGCCACCATGAGGCCAGATACCAGGCGGCGGCCGAGACGAGAGAACGACGGTCAGCAGCAGGGCCACGACCCGCAGTGCGAGTGACTGCCCGCCCAACCAGGCGGCCAGATCGGCGACGCCGAAGAGCATGGTGACGAATCCGACCAGAACCAGAGAGGCCCAAGCCGAGGGTTTCCCCGAGGGCTCCACTCTCCAGATCAAGCGGTGGACGATCCAGAGCACCCGGATGAGCGACCGCGCCGTCAGGGCCAGGGCGAAGCCACCAACGAACAGGGCAAACAGGCGGTTGGCCAGCGACATGGTGCTGGTGTTGGCCACCGCACTGGCGAGCAGTCCACCGATGCCCGCCGAACGGGCGGCGTCTCTCGGATTCTGCCCGGCCGCGGTCGACGCCAGCCCGAAGCCGGTGACCATGACGAAGGCATAGGGAACGAGGAACATGAAGAGACGGAAGGCCACCGCCGCCGCCAGGACGCCCGCCTCCCCCGTCTGGGCATCCCGCTCGACAGCTTCGAACGCCGTGTCGATCGACGCCGAGTCGGCCCGCCGTGCTTCGATACCCGCTCGGGTTCGTTCCGCCCTTGCGCGCAGACGGGCCACGCGCTGTCTGACCGATTCCGGCACCGGCGGCGGGACGGAGGGCTCGCCGGATTCGGTCCTCTGCGGGCCAGACAGCGGGTTCGGCAAATCCGTCCCGCCCGGGTCGTCGCCTGCGGCCATGTCGCATTCTTCACCCCGGCTGGGCGGGCGCCGCACATGCCTCCGGATGACGTCGATCCCTCCCGCTGGCCCGGCGATTCCCTAGGATCCCGCCGTGCGGATGACTTTTGGGCCATGGGCGAGATGCTGCCTGGGGACCATCGTTGCGCTCACACTCCTCGCGGCCGCCAGTGCACCAGCCACGGGCACACCTTCTCCCTCGAGCGGCGTCCACCCGCTCGTCGGCGCCTACTACTACCTCTGGAATCCGGAGAACTTTGCCGGGGGGACACTGCGCGCCCACCTTGTGCCGCCCCAACTGCCCGCCGCCGCTCTCGTGAACTCCACGAGCCCGCAAACGGCCGCACGGGACATCACCAATGCCCGGAAGGCGGGAATCAACTTCTTCGCCGTGGACTGGTGGCCCTACGACGCCGGGTACTCGGGAGAGGACTACCAGCAAGCCGACAACGCCATGAAGGACTTCTTGGCCGCACCGAACATCGCCCAGATGCGCTTTGCCATGTTCTACGAGACATGGAACCTGGGCTTCGACCCCGGCCGCGAGTCCACGCCGGTCACGTTTCAGATGGAGTTGCACTTCGACTCGGACATGATCTCGTTCGCCAAGCACTACTTCCGCAACCGTTCCTATCTGCGCATCGACGGCCGTCCGGTCGTCTTCCTGTACCTGACCCGAACCCTCACCGGTGACGTGGCGGGGATGATCCAGGGCGCGCGCACGGCCCTCGAGGCGCAGGGCTTCGACCCCTTCTTCATCGGGGACGAGGTCTACTGGCGCGTCACACCGGAGAACCCCGACCCGGCCGGCCCCATCCTGACCCCGACACCACAGGTCTCCCGCATCGAACAGTTCGACGCGATCACCTCCTACATCCTCTACTACGGAGACCCCGATTTTCTGCTCGGCCCGACCGAGGATTTCACCGGATATCCCGGCACCACCGGCATCGTGGCCGACGAGAGACATCTCCTGAGCGAATACAGCGCGGCGACCGATGGCCGCGTGCCCGTGATTCCCGATGTTTCGTCGAGCTTCAACGACCGTGGCTTCCGCCTGCCGACGAACCATCCGGCCCAACCACGCCAGTGGTTGCCGGGTGGAGGGCCGGCGTCGACCCTCGATCACCTCTTCCGATGCGTTGCCATCCCGGAGGTCAGTCCCACCCTTCCGATGGTCATGGTGACATCGTGGAACGACTGGAACGAGGACACCGGCATCGAACCGATCGGTGGCAGCCCGACCCGCGTCGACGACAGCCCCTCGGGTGACGCCTACACACAGGGTTACGAATACGGCGGCGAGGGCCGAAGCGCCATACGGACGCTCCGATCAGATGTGGCACTCCTTGATCGCCGGTTCTCGGGTACCGGTGGCGCCGCCGCCCGGACCGAGGGGTCGAGCGCTGCCGGCTCCTGTTGAGGGTCCGCCCGGGCTCCCGCCGGGAGGAACCGAGCCCGAGGTCAGGGTCAGGGCAGCCCCGTCATGTACCCGGAACGGCCGCGGTGACGTCCCCGGGCGTAGGCTGGTCGGGCACACCCGCGGGGTGCCCGGGCGATCCTTTCCGGCACTGCGCTCCTGCGGGTGAGCACAAAGGAGCACCATGACCTCATCCGATTCTTTATCTGATTCTTTGCATGTTGCCGCACAGCTCGACGAGGACCACCTCCCCGAAACGAACGGCCGCATACCGGTCTGCCGACGGTGCGGCGCACGGACGGACGGCCCAACGGGGGTCCATCACGTCCTGCAGGAGGGTCGCGTCGCCCGCTCGAGCGAGTGGCTCGTGGCCCAATCACGACTGCGGGACATCGCCCACTCGCAAATGCTCAGGGGCAAGTGAGTCTGGGGGAGTCCGGACCCACTCGCCGTGGCCCGGTTGTCCTACGCGCCTGGTCCCGGCTCGGGCACCAGGGTGATGGCGTCTTCCGGGCAGACCGCGACACAGAGCCCGCACTCGTGGCACTGGTCGGCCCGCACGGGGTAGGCCGTCATACGGCGGTGCGCCGTGGTGCGCAGCTTGCCCAACGTGCCCAGTGACGTGAAGTCGTGGGGGTTCATCCGTCGCACCTCGAACACGTCGTAGGGCAGATCCGTACGCAGTCCCGCTTTGCCTCGCAGCGGCCGTGATCCACACCGTCTGGTCGTCATGGACCCAGCCTACGAAGGATCCCCTGAGCCCTACGACCCGGCCAGCGGGTCCCTCCAACCCGGCGACGCGGGACGCGCCCCGGCGGCCACCCGCAGGCCGATGTAGTTGCGCTGGGCCTCCACCGTCCCCGCCCCGATGCACAGGCCCCGGATGTCGCGGTAGGCCCGTTCCAGCGGGTACTCGCGCGAGTAGCCGTAGCCGCCGTGGATCTGCATGGCCTCGTCGCACACGAACTTGGCGGCCAGGTTGGCGGCCGTCTTGGCCATGGCCGTCTCGAGCGCCGGCGGCGTCCCGCCCGGCCCGGCCAGCCGCACCGCCCGGGCCAGCAGCATCCGGGCCCCTTCGAGCTGCACCGCCATGTCGGCCAGCTTCCACTGCAGGCCCTGCAGCTCGGCCAGCGGCCGCCCGCCGATGATGCGCTCGTGCATGTAGCGCACCGAGTGCTCGAGCGCACCCTGGGCCGCGCCGACGCACATGGAGGCGTTGCCGCAGCGCTCGTGGTTGAGATGCGACAGCAGCACCTTGAAGGCCTCCGTGTTCGACGGATCCCCGGCGAGCAGCACGTCGTCGGCGGTGATCTCGACCCCGTCGAAGGCGAGCTCGGCCTCGGTGGCGGCGTGGATCCCCATGCCCTTGTGGCGCCCCGTGACCGACACGCCCTCCCGGTCGGTCGGCACGATCACCGCCCCGATGCCCTTGGCGCCCTCCCCGCCCGGCCAACGGCACCAGACGAGCACGCCCTGGGCCACGTCGCCCAGGGTCGAGTAGTTCTTGTAGGCGTTGAGCCGCCAGCGCCCGGGCCCGTCCTCGACGAGTGCCGCCCGCATGTTCTGGACGGCCGAGCCCGCGTCGGGCTCGGTGATCCCGATGCTGATGAGGGCATCCCCGTCGGCCGCCGCCGGGAGCCAGCGCTCCTGCATGGCCTCGGGGCCCAGGTGCTCGATCCCCCGCGGTGGCCCGTTGAACGTGAGCTGGCAGCAGATGGCCGATGACACGTCGGCCCGCGCGATCTCCTCCAACACGATGGAGGCCTCCACGTCGCCCAGGCCCATCCCGCCCCAACGCTCCCCCACCGTGATGCGCAGCAGATCGGCCGCCGCCAGCGCCTTGCGCACCTCGGCCGGCACGGCACCCTCCTCGTCGGCCACCTGCGCCCGGGGTGCCACTTCCCGCTCCGCCACCTCACGGGCCAGCTGGCGCAGCGCCGACTGGTCCTCGCTCTCGGCCAGCAGGTCGACGCCCGGGCCTGCATCCTCCGGCCCGCTCATCAGCCGAGCTCGGTGCCGACGATGCCGACGAAGCTGACGCCCTCACCCGGTGCGCCCCCGAGATTGTGGGTGAGACCCAGCGTCCGCCCCGGCCCGACCGTGTTGATCTGGCGCTCGGGCGGTGCCTCGCCCCGCAGCTGGAGCCAGCACTCGAAGAGCATGCGCAACCCCGAGGCACCGATGGGGTGCCCGAACGACTTGAGGCCGCCGTCGGGATTGACGGGCAGGTCGCCGTCGCGATCGAAGGTGCCCTCGAGCACCTCCTTCCACGCCGTGCCCCGCTCGGCGAAGCCGAGGTCCTCCATGAGGACGAGCTCGGTCGGGGTGAAGCAGTCGTGCACCTCGGCCATGGCCAGCTGCGTCCGGGGCTCGGTGATCCCGGCCTGCGCGTAGGCGTCGGCCGCCGAGCGGACGACCTCCTCGAACGTCGTGTAGTCGTAGGCCGGGTCGATCGGGCCCGCCGCCGGGCCCGCCACGAAGGCCAACGCCTTCACGTAGAGCGGGTTGTCGCAGTACTTGTGGGCGTCCTCGACCCGGCAGATGATGGCCGCCGCCGAGCCGTCGCTCACCCCGCTGCAGTCGAAGACGCCGAGGTCGCCCGCCACCAGCGGTGCCTTGGCGATGGTCTCCATGGAGACCTCCTTCTGGAACTGGGCCCGTGGGTTGCGCGCCCCGTTCTGGTGGTTCTTGAAGGCGATGCGGCTCATGACCTCCTTCATCTGGTCCCGGTCGACGCCGTACTTGTGGGCGTAGGAGGGGGCCAGGAAGGAGAAGGCGGCCGGCGACGACAGCCCCGGATCGGTCCCGTCCCCCACGGCGCGGATGCCGGTCAGGCCGGAGAAGCCGGTGTCCTTGAGCTTCTCCACCCCGATGGCCATGGCCGTGTCGTAGGCGCCCGAGGCCACCGCGTAGCAGGCGTTGCGGAACGCCTCGGAGCCGGTGGCGCAGTAGTTCTCGACCCGGGTCACCGGCTTGTAGTCCAGCTTGAGCGGCCGCGACAGCGTGACGCCGCAGACGCCCGAGGTCATGGTGCCGAGCCAGAAGGCGTCAATGTCGTGGATCGACAGGCCGGCGGACGCCGCCGCATCGGTGGCGGCGTCGGTGAGCAGGTCGTCGACGCCCTTGTCCCACAGCTCGCCGAAGCGGGTGCAGCCCATGCCGATGACGGCCACCTGGTCGCGGATGCCACTGCTTCCCATCGCCCTACTCTCCTCGCTCCCCGTCGCCGGCTCGCCCGACGGCCGGGCGCGCCTTCCAGAAGTAATTGTGCACGCCCTGCGCCGTCCACACGCGCCGGAAGGTCATGGCGACCCGGTCGCCGATGGACAGCTCCGAGGCCTGGACGTCGGTCATCTCGCAGCGGTAGCGCCCGCCGCCGTCGAAGTCGACGATGACGCCCACCACCGGCGGGGAGAGGCTGAAGGCCAGGTGGTCGATGGTGAAGGTGGCCACCGTTCCGGGCACGTCGGCCAGGCGCTCGGGCTGCATCTGGTCGATGGCGTGGCACGACAGGCAGGCCCGGGTGGGGGGCATGTGGCGGAAGCCGCAGACCTGGCAGCGGCTGGCCGTGAAGGCGTACTTCCATTCCTCGGAGCGGTGCACGGTCGGCGCACCGGGCCGCTCGGGGTCGGGTCGCCGTGGCGGCTCCCGGTGCATCTGGCCCCGCCAGGTCAGGAAGGTCGCGTAGGGCAGGTCGTCGCGCCCGGTGGCCACCTGCTCGGCCACCGACGGCACGCCCGCCTCGGCCCGGGCCCGCTGTGCTCGCGGCAACGCGTCGGTGGTGCGCAGCACCAGCGCGTCGGCGCCGTCGGCCAGTGACAGCACGACGATCACCTGCCCCGGTTGGGCGCGTTCGAGGACGTCGCACAGCGCCACGGCGGCCTGGGCGGCGCCCAGGTTGCCCACCGATCCGGTCAGGTCGGGTGCCACGGCGCCTTCGCGCACGCCGAGCGATTTCGACACGGCCTTGACCGCCCGCACGTGGAGGCCGGCCACGATGGCGTGGTCGACGTCGCCCTCGGCCACACCGGCGTCCTTGAGCGCCGCCGCGAAGGCCTCGCGGGCCAGCGGCACGTAGAGCTCCTCGCCGAAGCGCTCCTCCCAGACGTGTGAGTCGGACTCGCCCGGGACGCGCCAGCGGTCGAGGAACTCGTCGCTCGCCGCACCGCGACCGATCAGCTCCGCCACGGCGCGACCGGGCGCGCACACCAACGCCGCCGCGCCATCCCCGCTGTCGCGCTCTTCGGCCGAGCCGGCCAGACCCGTGCGCAGATCCGAGACGACGGCGAGCGCGGTACGGCCCGCCGCCGCCGCCCCGAGGGCCTGGAGCAACGCCGCCCACGGCCGAGCGCGACGAGCCGGCGAAGTCGTAGGCACCGCAGGCCCGCCCGAGCCCCAACGCCGCGTGCACCGTCGTGGCACTCGTCTTGTCGAGATAGGGCGGGTCCGGCGTGGAGAGGAACAGGTCCTGCACCGCCGCGGTGCCCGGGCCCACGGCCAGCGCCCGCCGACCCGCCTCGACGCCGAGCGTGGTGGTGTCCTCGTCGTGGGAGGCCACGGCGCGGGTGCCCCGACCGCCGCCGCCGCCCAGCACGCCGGCGATGGCGGCGCGCTGGAGACGCCAGTAGGGCAGGTAGGTCCCCCAGGCTGCAATGCCGCCGCTCATGGAGCGATCATTCCAGAGATGGCGCGCGCCTCACACATCAAGAAACACCCTGCCCCGGGGCCCGCAACGGCAGCTGCGATCGCCCGGCGTGCTCAGGCCGCCGACCGCTCGGCGCGCATCTCGGCCCGCCGGACCTCGGTCGCCGCCTCGTCGATCTCGAGCGTCAGCTCCTCCAAGGAGCCCATCAGCACGACCCCGTAGTCACGGCGGGCACCCTCCACGCTCACGTACTCGTCCAGCACGTCGTCGAGCACCGCCGCCGCCGGGCGGTCGAGGGGGTCACCCCAGCCGCCACCGCCGCCGTAGTCGAAGTTGATCTTGTCGCCGGCCTCCATGGGCTCCCAGTCGGCCGTGTGCTTGACCACGAACGCGTCCGGGGAGCCGTAGCGCAAGGTCAGCTTGTTGGGCGCCCCGGGGCCGCCCCCGGCGATGCCCGGCATGGGGTACTTCATCCCCACCACGTAGGTGTAGACCGACGCCGGGACCCGCACCTCCTTGATGTAGTGCGAGCCGCAGCCGCCGCGCCACTGCCCCGGGCCGCCTGAGTCGGTCCGGTAGTCACGGCTCCACTGGATGTGGGGATAGAGCGACTCGTTGATCTCCGCCGTGGCTTTCCACAGGTTGCCGAACGACGCCGAGACCGCGCCCCAGGCGTCCATCCCCTTGGCCGCGTTGCACCAGCCGGCGTACACCTCGGCCGAGCCGTCGACGAACACCTGGCCGCTGCGCGGGTCGACGCCGCGGATGGTCGTCGGGATCCCGGTCTTGTAGGTCTGGGGCACGGCGCGCTCGGGCAGCACGCCGGACAGCGCCACGGCGATGACCTCGCCGATGTCGGCCCCGGGGTGGTGCGTCCCCGCCGACACCGGTCGCCCCGGATGCGGGTTGAGCACGCAGCCCTCGGGCACGATCAGGTCGATGGAGTTGAAGAACCCCTCGTTCTTGGGGATCTCGGGGTCCATCATGGCGGCCACCTGGGCCACCGTGTAGCCCCGCGTGTTGCCGTAGGTCGACCAGGCCTGGAGCTCCTGGCGCTCGTCCGACCCCGTGTAGTCGATCGTCAGCTTGGGGCCGTCGACGCTGATCTTCACGTGCAGGTGGATGTCGGGGTTCCCGAGCGGGTCGTGGTCCACGTAGGCGTCGCCCTCGTAGACACCGTCGGGCCAGTTCGTGATCTCCTCGGCGAAGCGCGCCGCGGCGTAGTCGATCATGTGGTCGACCGCCGCCTCGATCATGTCGACGCCGTAGCGCTCGACCAGTCCGGCCAGGCCGTCCGCCGCCTGCTTGGCCGCGCCGATCTGTGCCCGCAGGTCACCGAGATACCCGTCGAGCCGGTTGTTGATCTGCAGCGCGTAGAGCACGTCACGGCGCTCGACGCCCCGGTCGAGGACCTTGACGACCGGCCAGCGCACGCCCTCGCCCCAGATGTCGGTGGCGGTGACGTTGTAGCCGCCGGGCACGGCGCCGCCCGTGTCGCCGTGGTGGCACTGGATGGAGGCGATCAGGACGAGATGGTCGTCCACGACCACCGGGGCGAAGACGTTGTAGTCGGGGAGGTGCCCACCACCGTGGTACGGGTCGTTGGCCACGAAGACGTCACCCTGGTGGAACTCGTCGACGCCGAGGAAGTCGAGGGCGAAGCGCACGGGGAGCGTCGAGGTGAGCATGAACTGCGGGATGCCCACGCTGAGGGCGGCCAGCCGGCCCTTGCCGTCGAGGATGGTGGCGTTGCGCTCGTTGGACTGGTTGAGGATCGGGGTGGTGGCCGTCCGTGAGACGTACATGGCCATCTCGAAACAGACGGTCTCCATGGTCCCCCGGATGACCTCGGCGGTCACCGGGTCGACGGCACCGCCCGCCAGGAGGCGGTCCCTCGGTCCAGCCAATGCCTGCATGTCGACCTTCATGGCCCCTCCTTCGGGGCCGCCCGAAGGCGACCCCAGCGGCGCGCTGTGCGTTGGTCACGATCACCCGCAGTGGGCTCTGCCAGGACTTTCCCGGCACCCATTTGCTGACAGCCGTGTCACTTTTCACTCTACACGCCGCCCCCGGGGGACCCCTCCCGGGTGGGTCGCCGGACCGGGACCACCAGGGCCCGTCGCGGCGGACCCGACCCCTTCCGCCCGGCCTACCCCGACATCCCCACGATGGGCGCGTTGAGGGCGATGGATCCGGTGGAGCCGAGGAACGGCGGCCCGTTGGTGCTGGGGAAGGCGAATATCCCGCCGTCGGAGGCCACCAGGTAGTACCCGTTGGTCACCGCGGCCATGCCCACAATCGGCTTGTTCAGGGCGATCGAACCGGTGGAGCCCAAGAAGGGTGGCCCGTTGGTGGTCGGGTAGCTGAAGATGCCGCCGTCGGAGGCCACCAGGTAGTACCCGCCCGAGACCGGGGCGGTCAGGCCGACCACCGGCTTGTTGAGGGGCAACGACCCCGCCGAGCCCAAGAAGGGGGCGTCGCCGAAGTTGAAGATGCCGCCGTCGGAGGCCACCAGCCAGTAGCCCTTGCCGTCGGGTGTGGCCGCCATGCCGACGATGGGCTTGTTCAACTTCATGGACCCCGTCGAGCCGTAGAACTGGGCGTCGCCGTAGCTGAAGATCCCCCCGTCGGTGGCCACCAGCCAGTAGCCCGCGCCGTCGGGGGTCATCGCCATGCCGACGACGGGGGCGTTCAGGCGCAGGCTCCCCGTCGAGCCGTAGAACTGGGCGCTCCCGAAGCTGAAGATGCCGCCGTCGGAGGCCACCAGGTCATAGCCGTCGCCGCCGGGCGTGACCGCCATGCCGACGACCGGCTTGTTGAGTGGTATCCCACCCATGGAGCCGAGGAACGGGGCTCCCGCGCCGTAGTCGAACACCCCGCCGTCGGAAGCCACGAAGCGGTAGCCCGAGCGGGCGATGGGGGCGGACATGGCGAAGGAGGTCGGCGTCGCAGGCGCCGAGAAGGCGTTCCCCACCGCGACACAGGCCCAGTCGGTCACACACGACTCGCCGGCGAGGGTGGTCTGGACCGTGCCCTGGTTGGGCGTGTCCGGCACGATCGACCACGTGCTGCCGTTCCAGGCCAGGGCCAACGTGGCGGGCGAGGGGCCCGACGCGGCGGTGGCCGAGCCGACCGCGCTGCAGGTGGTCTGGCTGAAGCAGTCGATGCCCGTGAGCCCCTGGCTCAACGAGGGGGACGTGTCCGGGCTCGCCGTGATGGTCCACGCCGAGCCGTTCCACGTCTCGATCAGGTTCTGGTCGGGGGTGCCGATCACCTGGCCCGCGGCCGCACAGAAGGAGGCGCCGGCGCAGGAGACGGAGGTCAGGAAGCTGCCGGTCACGCCAGTGCGGCTGGGGACGGCGACGTTGACGAGGGACCAGGACGACCCGTTCCACAGCTCGCTGAAGGGCGTCGTCGTCGCGCTCCCGAAGTCGGTGGTTCCGACGGCGATGCACCAGGTGGTCGTCACGCAGTCCATGCCGGTCGCTTCGACCACCGGAGGGCTGCCGGTGGCGGTCGGGGTCGCCGCGGACACGAGTGACCACGCCGTCCCGTTCCATTGGTTCCCGAACACGATCGGCGTGCTGACGTCGAATCCCGTCCCCAGCGTCTCGCACACGTTCGTTGAGACGCACGAGACCGAGGAGAGCGCTGCCCCTCCGGTCACGCGGACCGGGATCACGGGGGTGGCCAGCGCCCATGCCGTCCCGTTCCATGTCTCGGCGACCGCCCCCTGGCTGGACGACCCCACCGCCATGCAGAACGACGATCCGACGCAGGACACGGACGCGAGCTTGTCGTCGCTCGTTGTCGAGACGTTGATGCTTGGGACGACCGCCCACGTCGTCCCGTTCCACTGTTCCACCAGGGTCCCACCCCCGGAGCCATTGTTCTGGACCCCTACCGCCACGCAGAAGTTGGACGACGTACAGGAGACGTCGTCCAACTGGTTCGAGCCCGATCCCGCCACGGCGGCGGTGCTCGTCCAGTTCGTGGCAGCCACGGTGGGCGGGCTGGTGAGGCCGGCGGCGAGAGCCGTTGAGGATGCCAGCGGCGCCGCGAGGAGCGCGACCACCGCACCGGTCGTGGCAAGTAGGAACATCCGGAATCGCGGCATTCCGCCTCCCTGAGTCGGCTCGAGGTGTCTTTCGCCTGCACGGTATGCGCGCCGTCTCGCCGCGTCGAGTGGCTCCTCAGGCGGTCGCCAACACCACCAGTTCCCAGCTGTCGAGCTCGAGCGGTCCCCCACCCCCGGCGCGGAACGTCACGTCGTGGAAGCCGGCTGCCTCGAGCCACACCACCCACTCCGGCGGCGTCGGCAGCCGGACGAAGTACGAGGCACGGCGGACCGCGCCGGCCCGGTGCACGGTGCGCTCGATCACCATCCGTCCCGCCAGCGGATCGAACGTCGAGACCTCGACCATGGTGTCGTTGCCGTGCTGGACGACCACCGCGTCGGGCGCCGGGGTGAAGTGGCGAACCCCTCCGTCGTGGTGCATCGTGTCGATCGCCACCTTCCCGCCGCGCCGGAGGACCCGGTGGAATTCCTCGAGCACGCGATGGCAGTCGGCGTCGTCGTAGTAGCCGAAAGAATTGAGCCAGCACACGACGGCATCGAATGGTCCATCCACGGGAAGGGACCGGATGTCCCCCTCGAGGTACGTGACGGCGTCCGGGGATGCGTGCGCTTCGGCGCGCGCCTGTTCGAGGTAGGCCGGCGTCAGGTCGATGCCGGTCACCTCCATGCCGGCCGCCGCCAGCCGCCGGGAGATGCGCCCATGACCGCAGGGCGCGTCGAGGATGCGGGCGCCTGGCGCCAGAGCGAGCAGCCCGAGGATCTCGGCCGTATCGGCGTCCGAGTGCGCGTCGTCGATCGACTCCTCGTAGAAGTAGAGGTAGTCGTCGCCGAAGGTTGCCTCCATGTCGAACGTCATGCGCCATCTTCGCCGCCGGTAGGGTCGCCCGCATGCGGGACACCGAGGATCTCTCCTTCGATGCCGCGACAGCGGTCAAGGAAGCCGGCGATCCCAGCCTCTTCGAGGCGCGCATCCATCACCTGTGGACGGTCGGCGACAAGCCCAACGGCGGCTACCTGCTCGCGCTCCTCGGGCGTGCCGCCCGCATCACCGCCCGACGTGCCGTCGACCGGGAATGGGAGGTCCTGTCCTCCTCCATCACCTACCTGCGCGCGCCCGAGCCCGGCCCCGCGGACGTGGGGACGACGCTGCTCCGCAGCGGGCGCACGGCCGTCCACGTGCGGGCTGTCCTCGCCCAGGACGCAGTCGACCTGGTCGACGCCGTGTTCGTGCTGGGCGACCTGCCTGAGGAACCCACCACCCGCTACGACGGGACCGCGCCATTCCATGCGCCGGGCCCGGACGACTGCGTGCGCCTGACACCGAAGATCCCGACCGGCGTCTACGTCGGGATCATGGACGTGCTCGATCTCCGGCTGGACCCGGCCACGCTCCCCTTCGCGGCCTCTCCCCCACCAGCCGGCACGCCAGCCGAACTGCGCGGCTGGACACGCTTCGCCGACGGGCGGGCGCCCGACGCCCTCTCACTCCTCTTCCTCGCCGATGCCACTCCGCCGGCCACGCTCATGATCGGCTCGAGTGGCTGGGTGCCGACGTTGCAGATGACCACCTACGTGCGGGCGCACCCGGCGCCGGGCTGGCTCGGCATCCGCATGACGGCCGGCCTCGTGGCCGACGGCATGGTCGACGAGACCTGCGTCCTGTGGGACAGCCGGGGCCACCTGGTGGGCCAGTCCACCCAGCTGGCCCGGCTCCGTTTCCCCGACGAGCTCGGCTAAATCCGGCCCGGCGGCTCTAGCCTGTCGCCGTGATCCACCCCGCACGGCTGGGCCCGTCCGACCTGGAGGCCCTGGCGGAGCTGTGTCGCCGCTCGATGGCCGACGCGCCGTCCACGGACGAGCTCCATGGCGCGCTCTTTGCGACAGAGCAGCCTGGCGTGATCCTCGGCGACCCTGCCACCGGCGTCGTTGCCACCGTCGAATGCGACGACGGCGCACACCTCCGGCTCCTGGCCGTCGACCCATCAGCCCGCGGACGCGGCCTGGGCCTCGCGCTGTTGCAGGCGGCGGAGGAATGGGCCGTCGGTGCGGGGCACTCCAGCCTCGCCACCGGCGCCGACCCGCCCTACTTCTTGTGGCCGGGCGTGCCGAGCTCTGCGACCGCGCTCATCTGCCTCCTGGAGCGACGGCACTACGGCCGCGTCGACACGAACTTCAACATGGACGTCGACCTCCTCGCAATCCCCGACGACCCTGGTGGGCATTCCCTGGCCGGTGACGAGGACGCGGCCGAGCTCGACGAATGGATGGCCGCCCATTGGCCGAACTGGCGGCTCGAGGTCCTGCGCGCACTGACGAAGGGGAACCTCGTCATCGCCCGGGAGGACGGTGACGCAGGCCCGATCGCCGCATTCTGCGCCTTCGAGGTGAACCGGCGCGGCGTACTCGGCCCCGTGGCGGTGCGCCCGGAGCTCATGGGCAAGGGGCGGGGCAAGGGTGTCCTGCTGGGAGCCCTGCATGAGCTGCGCCGTCGAGGTGCGCAGCGGGTGTCCGTCGTCTGGGTCGGACCGGTGGCGCCTTACGCGGCGGTGGGCGGCCGGGTCAGCGACGTGTTCTTCGTCTACCGCAAGCCGCTGGCGTGAACCTGCTCCCCGTGCCCCGGTCCCTGGAACTGACCGACGAGGTCGTGCTCAACCGACCGGCCCGGCGGCGGGTCGACAGGTCCTTGCCCGCACAGGGTTACGAGTTGCATATCGGCCGGTCCGGCGTGGAGCTGGTCGGAGCCGACGACGCAGGGCTCTTCTATGGAGAGGCGACGCTGACCCAGCTGGCGGAGGTCCACGACCGGGCGCTGCCTGCGGGCGTCGTGCGCGACCATCCCGATATTCCGGTCCGTGGCGTCATGCTCGACATCTCCCGCGACAAGGTCCCGACCATGGACGCTCTGCGGAGCGTGATCGACCGATTGGCCTCGCTCAAAGTGAACCAGGTACAGCTGTACTCCGAGCACACCTTCGCCTACCGCGACCACCCTGACGTGCACCGGAAGGCGAGCCCGCTCGACGCCGAGGAGATCCGTCAGCTCGATGCCTTCTGCCGCGCCCGGCACGTCGAGCTCGTGCCGAACCAGAACTGCCTGGGCCACATGAACCGCTGGCTGAGCCATGACCGCTACCGTCCGCTCGCCCTCGCGCCCGACGGCTTCGTCGACCCTTTCGGCATCACGCGGGCGGCCATGACGATCGACCCGTCCAATCCCAGCTCCCTCGCGCTGGTGCGGGAGCTGCTGGACGAGCTGTTGCCGCTCTTCACCAGCCGCCGGGTGCACGTGGGTCTCGACGAGGCGTGGGAACTTCCCGCGAGCCGCATGGACGACTTCCTGGCCTGGGTGGCGACGCTGCGCGCGCTCCCCGAGCTCGCAGGCCGCGAGATGCTGATGTGGGGAGACATGGTCTCGGGGCAGGCCGACCTCGTCGCCTCGCTCCCCGAGGGGGTGACCGTGTGCGAATGGGGCTACGACGACTGGTATCCCTTCGACGAGCGCTGCGCGGTGCTGGCCGCCACGGGCACTCCGTTCTGGGTGGCACCGGGCACCTCGAGCTGGATGAGCATCCTCGGTCGCAGCACCAACGCGCGCACCACCTGTCGACGAGCCGCCGCCGCTGCACTGGCACACGGGGCAACGGGGTACCTCAACACCGACTGGGGTGACCTCGGCCACCTGCAGCAGTGGGTGATCAGTGAACCGGGACTGGCGTACGGCGCTGCCGTCTCGTGGTGCCTGGAGACAAACGGGGACCTCGATCTGGGCGCCGCGCTCAGCACACACGTCTTCCACGACCCCACCGGCAACCTGGCCGAGGCTGTCCTCGCCCTCGGAGACGCCCATCGACTCGTGACGCCGCAGTTCCCGAACATGTCGACCCTCGTGATGAACCTCTACTACCCGCAGCTGCCCGTCGGCCGCGGGCTGACCGCGGGGCTGACCGCCGGCGAGCTCGACACCGTGGACGGCTGTCTGGCGTCCGCGCGTCGTGCCGCGGGACACGCACAACCAGCACGTGATGACGCGACGACGCTGATCGACGAAGTTCTCTTCAGTGTCGATCTCGTGAGCCTGTTGACGCGCGACGCCCGGGCGCGGCTGCGCGGCGATGGCACCCTCGGCGCGGTGCCCTCGTACGAGCGCACCCGTCTCCGCGCCGACCTCGACCCGCTCCTGGAGCGCGACCGCGCGTTGTGGCTCCGCCGCAACAGGCCGGGCGGTCTCGACGACAGCCTCACGTGGTTGCAGAACCTGCAGTCCGCCTACGCCTCGGGCCGGCCCGACCCACGCTGGGGCGGGATCTCGGCGCCGGCCGGCGGGTAGCGGCACTCTCGCCGCGGCGTCGATTCCCTTTGCTCTCCCTCCGGGGCGCTCCAACCCGTGTGCGAGGTCGACGCTCATGAGACTTATGCGGCGCTCAACGGAGTTTCGGGTCCGCTCAAGTCCCCTCCAAGATTCGCCTGCTAGCCCGCTCCCATGCGAGATCGCTCGGGGTCCCCGCGCCGGCTCGGCCACCGGCCGGCTCTGGACGGGATCCGCGGCACGGCGGTCGAGGTCCCGGCGTGACGGAGCGGGAAAGGCCACGACCGACGGCGCGTCACGCGGCCTCCTCGTCGTCCTCCTCGTCGGCCTCCTCGTCGTCATCGGCTTCGTAGCAATCCCACGAGCAGTACCCCGCGATCCGGGGAGACGCCGGGTGAAACCGGCACCGCCGGCACAGCTGCGTCGTCATGGTGGCTCTCTCTTTCGAACTGTCGATCGTGTGCATGCTGGCTCCCTGCGGACTCCGGACTCCTTCCTCGGCCCCGCGGTCGGACCGGACCGGTCGCCCCACGGCCAGCCCGGACGCAAAAGAGCCGCTCCCCGGTGGGAAGCGGCTCCTCGACGGCGGGACTCTGTGAGTCCTCCTACGGCGTCGGGGCCACCTCCCGGAGACACGGCTTCGGGATCCCGCAGATCTGTACTTCGGACATGGCAAGGCGCGACTGACCCAGGGAGTTCCCCCCCTGCGGGTGCCGGTCCAGCCGACCGTGCAGTGCGCTCTGCCCACTCATGATCGGACCAGTATACGAGACGCCACCACGGCTCCGGGACGCCGCGGCGAAAGATCGGGCAGAGTTCATCGAGCGCGTCACGCATGCCGGCGGCAGTGGAGCAACGCGCCGGCGACCGACTCGGGCGACCGCTGCAGAGCCCGCCGTCGAGGGATACGTTGCGGACATGGCGCTCGCTCTCGGCATCGTCACGCCTGCCCTCCACATGAACCCGCGCTTCGACCCGCCCGAATGGGAGGCGACAGCCAGCGTCGACGACGTGGTGAGGGTGGTGCAGCAAGCCGAGGAGCTCGGCTACGACTGGATCGCCTGCTCCGAACACATCGCCATCCCGTCCGCGGCCTCGACCGTGCGCGGCGGCCGCTACTTCGACCCCTTCTCGACGCTCGGTTACTTCGCGGCCAAGACGTCGCGGGTGGGGCTGCTGACCCACATGGCCGTGCTCCCCTACCACCATCCCCTCGAACTGGTGAAGCGGCTCGGCACCCTCGACGTCCTGAGCGCGGGCCGCATCATCGCCGGCGTCGGGGTCGGGTCGCTCCAGCCCGAGTTCGAGGTGCTCGGGCACCCGTTCGACGGCCGGGGCGAGCGTTCCGACGACGCCATCCGGGCCATCCGGGCGGCATGGGGGCAGCGGCTGCCCGAGTACCACGGGACGCACTACGACTTCGAGGGGTTCATTGTGGAGCCGTCGGGCCTGCCGAGGGCGATCGAGGTCTGGGTCGGAGGCCGCACGCGTCGCTCGCTCCGGCGCGCCGTCGAACTCGGTGACGCCTGGATGCCCTTCGGGTTCAAGCGGGAGGAGCTGACGGGACTGCTCACAGACTCTCGGGTGCGCGACACGCTGGCGCCGCGGGCCCATGACGGGCGGCCGCTCAAGCTGATCCTGGCCCCCGAGCCGCCGATCGACCCCCTGGGGGAGCCCGAACGGACGACAGAGTTCCTGGCCTCCTACGTCGCGATCGGGGCAACCGGGTTCAGCGTGCGCTTCGACCATCACTCGCCCTCGCACTACTGCGAGCAGATGGCCGCGCTGCAGTCCGTGGTGCGCACGGCAGGATGGTCCGCCTGATCCACAGCCGTCGGCGCATCGCGCGTCGGGGTCCACCCACCCCTCGGTACGGTCCTGGACCAGTCGCCGTCGAGCAGATCCTGAGGGATCAGGCCGACATGGCGGTGAGCCGGGCACGGAGTTCGGGCTTGACCACCTTGCCGGTCGGGTTGCGGGGCAACTCGTCGACGAAGACGAACTGGCGCGGCACCTTGTAGTCGGCCAGGTGCTCGAGCCCGAAGGCGCGTAGTTCCTCGGTGTCGGCCCGGACACCCGGGTGGAGGACGACGAAGGCCACTACGTCCTCGCCGAGCACGGGGTGCGGTGCGCCGACGACCGCCACCTCCTTCACCGCCTCGTGCTGTACGAGGGCGTGCTCGACGTCGGTGGCGTGGACGTTGTTCCCACCGCGGATGATCACATCCTTGGAGCGCCCGACGATGTAGAGGTAACCGTCCCCGTCGAGCTTGCCGAGGTCGCCCGTGACGAGCCAGCCGTCGCGCCACATCTCGGCTGTCGCCTCCGGGTCCTCGAAGTACTCGCGCTGGCGACCCGGCATCTGCAGCCGTACCTCGCCCACCACGTCGGGCGGCAGCTGCTCGCCGAGCTCGTCGACGATGCGCACCACGGCCGGTGGCGCGATCTGCCCCACCGACCCGGGGCGCTTGACCGCCTCGCCCTGGGGCATGATGCAGTAGGCCGACCCGGCCTCGGTCATGCCGTAGTTGTTGGACACCAGCGCGTCGGGCATCTTCTCCTGCAGGCGCTCGACCACGTAGGGCGCCAAGGGCGCGCTGCCCACCGAGCACATCTGCACGGACGACAGGTCCGCCTCGGCGAAGCGGGGATGATCGATGAGCAGGTGCGCCATGGTCGGGACGAGGAACACCGCCATCGGGCGCTCGTCCTCCACCACGCGCAACCAGCGCTCGGCGTCGAAGCGGGGCTGGTAGATCACCTGCAGGCCGAGCTTCATGGGCGTGTACACCAGGGCGATGCCGGCGAAGGTGAAGAGCGGGCTGGCGTGCAGCCACCCGGCGCCGGTCCAGTTCGGCTCGACCGCACCGATCATCGACCCGTTGGAGTGGCGGACGGCCACGCCCTTGGGGCGGCCGGTCGTCCCCGAGGTGTAGAGGATGTCGGCCAGGTCCTCGGGCTGGCGCGGCGCCTGGAAGGGCGATCGGTCCCCGGCGGTGGCCTCGGCCCACCCGAGTATTGGGACCGGACCGTCCGGGGGCGGCACCGTCCCCTCCTCGGCGCCGGCGTCGATCAGGGCGACGAGGTGGCCTGTCCCGGCCTCCAGATCGCTGTGCAGCAGGTCACCGTCGGCCACCACGGCCGTGGCGCCCGAATGCTCGAGCATGTGGGCCACCTCGGCCGGGGCCAGGCGGGGGTTCATCGGCACGGCCACGCCGCCGGCCCGGTGCACCGCCGAGTACGACACGAGCCAGCGCAGCGCCAGCTCGGGCCGGAGGTGGAGGCCCACCCGGGCGTTGGGCTCGAGCCCGGACTCGAGCAGCCGGCGCGCCATGGCGTTGGCGGCGCCGTCCCACTCGGCGAAGGTCATGGACCCGACGTCGACGACGGCGAAGGCCGTGCGGTCCCCGAACTCCTCGGCCATGCGGGCCAGGTGATCGTCCATCAACACGGTTGCGGTCCCCCCAGGAGGTTGGTCGGTGCGGAAAGTTGACGCCAGCGTCAGGTTCGTTGCAGCATGGCCGATGCGCCTCCGAGGGTCAATCCCGGGGGTGGCCACTCCAATTCACGTGACAAGTTTGCTGGCCCGGCGGCGCGGCCGCTGGGCACTGACCTTAGGGAAGAGGCGCCATGAGCACGGTCCGTTTCGACCTCCCCACGCCGGAGGGCGACACCATCGAGTTCTGGGAGGCCGCGAAGGAGGAGCGCCTCCTCATCAAGCACTGTCTCGATTGTGACGCCTACTCCTATTACCCGCGGCCCTTCTGCCCGAAGTGCTGGAGCGAGCAGGTGGAGTGGTTCGAGGCCAGCGGCAAGGGCACGCTCTACACCTGGTCGGTGATCTACAGCAACGACATGCCCCCTTTCCGCGACCGGGTGCCCTACGTGGCCGCCATCGTCGACCTGGCCGAGGGGCCGCGCATGATGACCAATGTCGTCGACTGCCCCTTCGAGGACCTGCGGATCGGCATGCCCCTGCGGGTCACGTTCCAACCCATCTCCGACGAGTTCACGATCCCCGTCTTCGTGCGGGCCTGAGGAGGCACACCCATGACCACCCCTGCCAACGACGCTGCCAACGACGCCGTCATCGTTGCCGCCGTCCGCACGCCGATCGGGCGCTCCGGCCGCTCCCTGGCCGGGCTGACGATTCAGGACCTCGGCATGCAGACGGTGGCCGGCGCCATCGCCGCGGCCCGCCTGGACCCGGGCGACATCGACGACCTGCTCCTCGGTGAGGTCCTCCAGGGGGGCGGCTGCACCGCCCGCTACGTGGCCAACGCCCTCGGCCTGCCGCCCGACACGCCCGGCGGGACCGTGCAGCGCCAGTGCGCCACCGGCATGATGGCGGTGCAGGAGGCAGCGGCCAACATCCGCTCCGGCATGGCCGACGCCGTGATCGCCGGCGGCGTGGAGTCGATGACCCGCTCCCCGCTCCTCTTCGAGAAGTCACCCTTCCCCTTCGGGGGCGTCGAGCGCTTCATCCCTCCGAGCCACCCCGACTCGGCCGAGGCGCCCAACATGAACATGCTCATCACGGTCGGTGAGAACACCGCCCGTGAGTGCGGCATCACCCGCGAGGAGTCCGACGACTGGTCGTACCACTCCAACATCCGGGCCGTGGCCGCCACCGACGACGGCCGTTTCGCCGAGGAGATCGTGCCGGTGACGGTGCCGGCGGGCCGGGGCAAGACCATGACGGTCAGCGTGGACGAGCACCCGCGCCGCGACACCACACCCGAGAAGCTCGCCGCCCTGCCCTCGCTGACCGGGCCCGACGGCCAGGTCACCGCGGGGAACTCCTCGGGCATCGCGGACGGGGGCGCCGCTCTCGTCGTGGTGGCCCGGTCCTACGCCGAGGCCCACGGGATGGCGCCGCTGGCGACGGTGCGGTCGTGGAACTCCTGCGGTATCGAGCCGGCCCGCACCGGGTTGGCCCCCACGGTCTGCGTCCCCCGGGCGCTGAACCGGGCCGGGCTGAGCGAGTCCGACGTGGACCTGGTCGAGATCAACGAGGCCTTCGCCACCATGTCGGTGGCCTGCTCCCGCAAGCTCGGCTTCCCCCACGACATCGTCAACGTCAACGGTGGGGCGGTCGGCATCGGGCACCCGGTGGGGGCGTCAGGCGCCCGCATCCTGGTCACCCTGATCCACGAATTGCGCCGGCGCGGCGGCGGCATCGGGGTCGGGACCCTGTGCGCCGGAGGCGGCATGGGCTCGGCCACGGTCCTCGAGGTGCACGCGCCCGCCTGATCGCGAGCCGGGTGGCGCGCGGTGTCAGTAGTGGCGCAGCTCGACCAGGTGGCCGTTAGGATCGAAGAGGTAGACGGTGGGGCCCGGGCCCCGCGCCCCGGCTTCCTCGCCCGGGCCTTGCATGTTGCCCACGTCGTGGAACGAGTCGCCAAAGGGCAACCCGGCAGCCCGCACCCGGGTGAAGGCGGCGTCGAACTCCCCGGGTGAGAGCGCAAAGGCCAGGTGCTCGCCACCCTCGGTGCCCCAGGGCGCCAGCTGCAACGTGGTCTCCGGGCTGACGCGGATGACCGAGAACGGACCGTCCTCACCCTCGTGACCGAAACCCATGATCTCGGTGTAGAAGAGGACGCTGGCCTCACGGTCGTTCACCGTGAGGATGAGATGGTCCAGTGTCACCACGATGGGGACGAAGGCTATTCCTTCTCGTGCGCTCCGTCAGTCATGTGATCCTTGATGGCGTTGACCACCGTCGGGTCGAGCAGGGTGGTGACGTCGCCCAGCGGCCGGTCGTCGGCCACGTCGCGCAGGAGCCGGCGCATGATCTTGCCGCTGCGCGTCTTGGGGAGCTCGGGTGTCAGCATGATCTGGCGCGGCTTGGCGATCGGGCCGATCTCGCGCGCCACATGGTCGCGGAGCTCGGCCACCAGCCGCTCTCCCGCGGCCCCGTCGACGTCGCTCGCCCCCTTCAGGGTGACGAAGGCCACGATGGCCTGCCCGGTGGTGGCGTCGTTGGCACCCACCACCGCGGCCTCGGCCACGGCCGGATGGCCGACGAGGGCGTGCTCGACCTCGGTGGTCGAGATCCGGTGTCCCGAGATGTTCATGACGTCGTCGACACGCCCGAGCAGCCACAGGTCGCCGTCCTCGTCGCGCTTGGCACCGTCGCCCGCGAAGTAGCGGCCGGGGAAACGCGTCCAGTACGTCTCCATGAACCGCTCGTCGTCCCCGTAGATACCCCTCGTCATGCCGGGCCAGGGCTCCGTGATCACGAGATACCCGCCCTCATCGTTGCCCACCGAGTTGCCATCGTCGTCGATGACGTCCGCGGCGACGCCGGGGAAGGGTGTCATGGCGGCTCCAGGCTTGGTGGCGGTGATGCCCGGGAGCGGCGAGATGAGGATGCCGCCGGTCTCGGTCTGCCACCACGTGTCCACGATCGGACAGCGCTCGCCGCCGATGTGGACGCGGTACCAGATCCAGGCTTCGGGATTGATGGGCTCGCCCACCGAGCCAAGCAGTCGCAGGCTCGTCAGGTCGTGCGCGGCCGGAAGATCCTCCCCCCACTTCATGAAGGTCCGGATGGTGGTCGGCGCCGTGTAGAGGATGTTGACCTTGTACTTCTCGACGATCTGCCACCAACGGTCGCGGGTCGGCGTGTCCGGCGTGCCCTCGTACATGACCGAGGTCGTGCCGTTCGCCAACGGGCCGTAGACGATGTAGCTGTGCCCGGTCACCCAGCCGATGTCGGCCGCCGTCCAGAACACGTCCGTCTCCGGCTTGATGTCGAAGATGAGGCGGTGGGTGGCCGAGACGTGGGTCAGGTACCCGCCACTGGTGTGCAGGATGCCCTTGGGCTTCGCCGTGGTGCCGCTGGTGTACATGATGTAGAGGGGCTGCTCGGCATCGAAGGCCTCGGCCACATGGGTGGCGGGCTGGCGCGGCACCAGGTCGTCCCACCAGACGTCACGTGAACTGTCCCACGCAACCTCCTGCCCGGTCCGCCGCACCACCAGCACGTGCTGCACGTCCGGGCACTCCTGCACCGCCTCGTCGACCGCCGGCTTCAGGGCGCTCGGCGCGCCCCGGCGGTACCCGCCGTCGGCGGTGATGACGAAGTGGGCGTCGCAGTCGAGGATCCGTCCCCGCAGAGCGTCCGACGAGAAGCCGCCGAACACCACCGTGTGGGGAGCACCCAGGCGGGCGCAGGCCAACATGGCGACCACCGTCTCGGGGATCATGGGCATGTAGATGGCCACCTTGTCCCCCGCCCGGACCCCCAGCTCGGTCAGGCCGTTAGCGGCCTGGGACACCATGGTCAGGAGGTCGGAGTAGGTGATGGTCCGGGTATCCCCCGGCTCGCCCTCCCAGTGGAAGGCGACCCGATCGCCGAGGCCGGCGGCAACGTGGCGGTCGACACAGTTGACCGCCACGTTGAGCGTGCCGCCGACGAACCACTTGGCGAACGGCAGGTTCCACTCCAGCACCTCCGTCCATGGCCTGTCCCAGGTGAGCCGCTTCGCCTGGGAGGCCCAGAACGCCAGGGGGTCGGCTTCCGCGTCCGCGTAGATCCCCGGCTGCGCGTTGGCCTCCTTGGCGAGTTCCTCCGGAGGGGCGAAGATCCTCGTCTCGTGGAGCAGGGCGGACAGCCCTTCCTCTCGGGTCTCGCTCACTGCTGCCTCCTCTCGGGCCCGTCCGGCCCCGACGACCTGCCCGTGATCATTACTACCCGCAGCCTGCAGTGACAACGGCTCGGACCGGTCCGACGAACGAACGGCCGGGGTCCTACCGGAGCTCGAACCCCTCGAAGGTGAACGCCGGCGTCACCGTCGCCCCGACGAGGGAGTAGCGCCCGAGCGGCCGCGCCGACTGCCACACACCGGCGTCCACCACGACCTGGGGAGCCTGACCGGAGGCCACGTCGGGCCCCAGCACCAGCGCGTCGCGGCGGCCGTCGGGCCACTCGCGGTGGAGCTCGAGCGGGTCGCCGTCGTAGAAGTGCCAGAGCTCGGTGGCGTCCACCCGGTGCGGTACCGAGACCTCGCCCGCCAAGAGGAGGTAGTAGATGGCGCTGCCGGCCGGCCGTGCCCCGTCCGTGGCCTCGGCCACCCAGGTGCGGCGATACCAGCCGCCCTCGGGGTGCGGTGCGAGATGGAGCGCGGCAATGAGCGATTCTCCGGGGCGCACCGCGCCAGTCTGCCGTGCCTCAGTCGGAGGCCAGGCCCAGGGCGCCGGCGACGGCGACGGAATGGGCAGCCGCGCCGCCGAAGAGGGCGCCACTGCTCTCCGCCCTCTTGACGAAGAGGTGGCCGTCGTGTTCCCAGGTGTAACCGATACCGCCGAAGGACTGGATCGATTCGCGGCAGACCAGGCGCTGGCAGTCGTCACTGGCGGCCTTGGCCATGGAGACCGCCGTCGCCCGTGCCGGGGTGTCCTCGTTGATGGAGGCGACAGCGAAATAGGAGAGGGAACGGGCTCGCTCGATGGCCAGGAACATGTTGCTCATTTTGTGCTTGATCGCCTGGAACGAGCCGATGGGGACGTCGAACTGCTTGCGGTCCTTGACGTAGGCCAACACCATCTGGAAGAGGGCGTCACACGCGCCCACCGTCTCGAGCGCCAGCCCGACCGTCGCCTCCTGGAGTGCGCGGGAGATCGCGCGCGTGGAGGCCGCGCTGCCGGGCTCGCCGAGGGCGCGCTCAGGCGGCACGAGGACCCGGTCGAGCGTGGCGGTGGCAAGGGGACGACTCGCATCGAGCGAGTGCACGGCACCGAGTCCCGCCTCGTCGACCGGCACGACGAACGCGCCCATGCCGTCGCCCGCACGGGCGACAACGGCGACCTCGGTGGTGCCCTCGTCGGCCAGCACGCCGACCTTCGTGCCGTTGAGGACCCAGCCGTCCTCGACGTGGTCGGCGATCATGGTGACGTCGTCCAACGCCCAGGCCCGCGGGTGGTCGGCCAGCGCCACGGTCCCGACGATGGTGCCGGCGGCGACCTGGGACAAGAAGCGTTGCTGCTGCTCGGGTAGGCCGACCTCGCGGACCATGGGGGCGAACTGGGTGACCGTGGCCAGGAGGGGCCCGGGGGCGATGGCCCGACCCAGCTCCTCCACGACAACGGCCGTCTCGAGCACACTGAGGCCGACCCCGCCGTACTCTTCAGGGATGGCCAGGGCCGGCCAGTCGAGGGCCACCATGGAGCCCCACAGCTTTTCGGGGGCCTCGCCGGTCTCGACGACGGCGCGCACCACGTCGACGGGGCACTCCTTTTCAAGGAACGATCGGACCGAGGCACGCAGCTCTTCCTGCTCACCCGTGAACTCGAGCTCCACTGCACTCCCTTCCTGACCCCGCCGGTTGCCTCTCCGACTCCGTTCCGCGCCGCCCTCGGCACCGGCAGATCGGGGCGAGTGTACCTGACGCCCATGTCAGTCTCAGAGGTTGTGTGCTACCTTCACGCCGCCCCGTTTTCTGGGAAGGACGTGGTTGGGTGTGCCCCGTGGGGGGTCGCCGGCCCGTGGCGCAAGCCCGGGCCGGCGACGCGGGGGGTGGGGTGATCCCGGACCCGCCCTCCCGGACGGTCGAGGCCGCTCGCCTACACTCTGCGGTGCGCCTCTAGCTCAACGGCAGAGCAACGGACTCTTAATCCGCAGGTTTCGGGTTCGAATCCCGAGGGGCGCACCGAGTGGCGCACTCCGTGGGGCGCACTCCGTGGGCTGCTCACTCGCCATGCCCACTAAGTACCGTTGGGTAGTCACACCACCCGGCCGCCAGACCGCCTAGAAGACCGGCGGAAGCGTGCGCGGGCAATCTCCTACGGTTCTATTGGAACGTCTTCCCACGCAATGGCTCAGCTACCCCTTCGCCCGCGAGGCGCTCAGCCCCTGACATTGGTTTGCGGACGTGTTCGTAGTAATCGCGCATCTTTGCCTGAAGCTCTGTGAGGCTCCTGAAGGCATCGTCCTGTTCCTGCCAGCTTGCCATCCCACAAGGCTAGGCACTCGAACTGCAGAAGGGGGGGACGGGCAAGTCCGACCCGACTGCCTACTCTGGGCTCTAGAGACACCGAATCACCGTTGCTGCCGGGTAAGCACGGAAGAAAGGTTCCGCAAAGAAGCCGGTGTCCCGCTCCCGGTGTTGTGGGCACCCTCGACTCCCTCGATAGCATCTAACTAATCGCACTCTCGGTTGTGATCTTCGACCTCGACGACACACTCTCGTCCAAGTTCAGCAGACGACCCAATCCTCTTTCGACGCAGTGCTCCGTCGGCGGCACTCGAGAACGCAAGGGACTCTTGGTCAGTCATGCCTCGCCTCGTGGGTGAGAGTCATGCAAAATCTATCTTCATCAGCAGCACGGACCTAGAGCCATACTGTCGTGGTCTAACGTCGTATGGCCTCGACGCCGAACTTCATCGGAAGGTTGAGACGACAAGCCGACGGGTCATCGGTCGGGATGACGGAGGGCTCGCTTGTGCGATGCCGATGCAGCCGCCCGGAGTGGGGCAACTCAATGGGACAACGGTCGAAACGAACCACCCATCCGCCCGAGATGGCACTTCGAGACTCGTCCAGGCCTGTCCCCCACTGGAGGTCCGGTAAACAACTGGGCTCGTGTAGTTACCCTCGTGCCACCGAGCCGCGGCAGCAAAGCAGTCCCTTCCGTTGGCGCAGTCCAGCGCAGTGATAATTTGACCGCTGGGTATCGAGACACGTGACACCTCCCAGGTCTCGCCCCCGTTTTCCGTAGACTCAAGGCCTCCTTCAACGGTCGAATACATACAGTGCGTCGCATCTCCGCACGAGGCAGTGATTATGGCGCTCGTAGGGACGGAGGATTCAGTGCCCTGCGTCCAAGAGGCACCGAAATCTGCGCTTGTGAGGGTGGCCATCCCCGGCCCCGATGTGGCCAGTGCGATGCATCGCCCGTCGAGGTCGCAACGCAGAATCCGAACGACCTCGGTTGCGGGCACGATGGTGTCGGAGTCGACCCAGCGGGCCCCGCCGTCACTGCTCGAAAGAAAGGATCCGTGTGGCCCCGAAGAGTCTTTCCCTACGACGTAGGCAAGGCAATGCGATCCGTCTGTACACGTCAATTTGTGCACCGAACCGTCGATCAGATCGGGGGGCAGGGGTAGCTCATGAACGATCCAGCTCGAACCACCATCTCGGGTGATCGCAATCGCTCGAGATGGAAGCGCGTCGTTGTGTGGAGCGACTGGCTGCACGGCGACGGCGCACATCGCAACGGTGGGACATGACATGACTGCCTCGGGAGTCCATTGGTCGGGAAAATCGGCAATCCGCTTCCACATCGCCCCTCCATCAGCCGTCTTGGCGACTTGGTCTCTTCCTTGGGAGCTCAACCAATCATGAAGGGCGTCACCGGGCTGGGGATAGGCGACGGCGAAGCAAGTCCTCTCCGAAGCACAGTCGAACGCGTCGGCCAGAACTCCGGTAGCCACCACCGCAAAGGAACCCGTAGAACCAGGCGAAACAGACGTACCGGGGCCGCTGTGGCGTGGGTGTGGCCTTGGGACCACGGAACTGGGCCCCCCTCCACCGCCAGTTCCCCCTGCAACCAAAACACCAACACCAAGCGACAACGCAAGAAGACCCACCACGCCTGAGCTGAGTATCCACCTGCGGCGTCGGCGTTGACGAGCCTCTTTGAAGAGCGCCTCGGGGTCCACTGCTGGACCGCTCGTTGACGTTGTCTCTGACCGGCTGTGCATCAAGGTCACGAGGCGCTCCGCGAAACGGTAGCGATGAGCCCGACAACGTCATCTGGTCGATATCCCTGGCGACGAGCGAATTCGAGCAGCTCCCTGACGCGTTCGACCAGGGCACTGCGTTCTGGTGTGCCGACGACCGTCACGCCACGACCTCGACGAAACTCGAGCAACCCTTCGTCTCGCAAGATGTGCAGCGCACGAAGCACAGTGTTCTTGTTCACCCCGAGGACTGCGGCAAGGTCCTTGGCCAAGGGAAGTCGATCGCCTGGGCCGGCCTCGCCATCAGTAATCGCCTTACGGATCTCGGCTGCGACTTGATCATGTAACGGCACGGGTTCGGACCGGTCAATCTTGACTTCGATCATGGTACTACTGATAGTAGAACTATATTTCTGCGAGGGCAAGGGGGTCCATCAGCTAAAAGACGATCACGAGGTCGTTGGCTCGAACCCGCCTGTCCGACTCGCTATCAACCCGCCCCGGTACGGCGTTCGGGGACATTTAGCCCCGCCGCCTGCAAATCAGGCCTTTCATCAGCTGCGAGTGCGGGCGGTGAACAGAAGGTACGCCAAGGCGATGGAACTGCTCGACGAGCGCTGGACTTTGCTCATCGTCCGCGAGCTGGCGAGCGGGAGCCGGCAGTTCAACGAGCTGCGCCACGGTCTGCCGCGCATATCGCCGTCGTTGCTCTCCAAGCGGCTGCAACAGCTGGCACGTTCTGGAATCGTCGAGAGGCAGGCGGAAGGGAGCGACGTACGCTACGTGCTGACCCCGGCGGGCCAGGAACTGAGGCCGGTTGTCGAGGCGCTGGGAATATGGGGCACCCGTTGGATCGGCGAACTCGGCGACGAGGACCTCGATCCGAAACTCCTGCTGTGGGACATGCACCGCAACATCGACCACAGCGCCGTCCCGGAGGGGAGAACCGTGGTCCAGTTCAGATTCCCCGACGCACCAGTCAAGGCCCGTGATTGGTGGATGGTGATCACCGCCGATGACGCCGACGTCTGCGATGTGGACCCCGGTCACCCGGTGGCTTTGACAGGGAGGGGCAGCTTGCGTCGGATGGTCGAGGTCTGGCGGGGCGACTCAGGGTGGTCCGATGCACTTGGTTCGGGTGAAATCGAAGAGAGCGGTCCCGAAAAGCTCCGTCGGGACCTGCCGCGATGGTTCACGCTGTCCGTGTTCGCTTCGGTACCTCGGCCTGTGTAACGTCCTATCGCCCAGGCCGATTGGCGTATGGGGTCACCCTGGAGAGAGCCGAAATAGAGTGCGGCAAGAACTGTTCTCCAGTAGCGTTTGTAAGGGTGAGTGGACGGGCGCGGTATGCGAATCAGGCCCACAAGATTCGCGTGACTGACGGTCACGAGGCGGAGGCCAAGGCGGCGCAGTTGCGCAAACGCCCAAACCGGATTGGACTCTTCTTCCTCAAAGTGCTGGGTTTCCGGGGTCGGGTCGCCCCGCCGACGAGTCAGAGAGGCCATGTCGGACCGTCTCACGAGCATCCTGGGCACCCCGAGCACTCAACACCCGACAAGTAGCCGCGAGGACGACTGCCCCGTTGTGCCTGAAGGGTCGCTTGGAACCGTCGCGTTTTGGCATAGAGAAGAGGGCGGGGAGCCGTCTCAACTCCTGCCCGGCCAGGTCTCGGTTTTGTCCACTTCTCAAATGTCAGGGGCGAGGGCTTCAGAAAACTCACTCCGGGTAGCTCGGTTGAGTTCGAATGGCGAGACGACTTCGAACAGGACGGATGCCAGTGGCGAGTGGCGTGGGTCGAAGCGACCTAAACCCTCCCCCGTGATCCCTGTCCCACCATCCCGATGCGTTAGGGCGACCCCTCCGATGCGAAACCTCGGACCAGACTGACCCCTGGCCGATCTCGCTGGCATGAGTTCATCGACCTTCCATCGGCACTTCCGATCAGCAACTCGGACGACGCCGATCCAGCACCAGAGGGCCATCCGCCTACAAGAAGCACGTCTCGCTCTGATGGCCAATCCGGGTGATGTTGCGGAGGTCGCGCACCTTGTCGGTTACGACAGCGCATCACAGTTCAGTCGAGAGCACCGCCGGCTCTTCGGTGCGCCCCCACGCGCCGACGCCACGCGGTTGCGCGGTGCACAACAGAACTCAGTACCTGTGCCTTGACGGGACGCCAGAAGGAGATCGGGCTCGTCCGAGAAGGTTCAGGTGTCCGACTTTGACGAACTCATATCCAAGTGGGGCATGCCACCGATGTGCGGCCCCCCCCCCCGCTGTCGCGAACGGGGATACCCGCTCGCTCGGCCATCCCGTCCCTGCCGCGGCAGCCTCCTCGTGCGGCACGCCCTAGCTGGCCTCCGTAGTCTGACGCGGCACCACACAAAGGGAGAGTAAGCATGGACGACCAGTCGGGCTGGCGCCCTGATCCAACCGGACGCCATCAGGAAAGGTACTTCCGCGCCAACGGCATCCCGACCGATCATGTTCGGGACGGCGGGATCGAGTCCACCGATGAAGACCGCGTGGAGTCGGCGGCGACTCATCAAGGCCACCCAAGGGTCGTCGCCCGGAGAATCTCAGAGCCATCGTCGACGACCAGCCCTTCGGAGGTCGCCATCCCCCGAGCGCGGCCAGATGGCGCTCAACGGGTCCTAGTCACCCGATACGCCGCTCCCGCAGATGTCGACTCGACACAGGATGCACCTACACAGCAAACGACAGCGGTTGCCAGCCAGCAGGCAAGGTCGGACTCGATTGTGCCTCGGCCTTGGTGGCTAATCATCACTACGTGCCTGCTTCTTGTGTTCCTCGTCGCAGCGAGCGTCTTCGCGATCCAACAGCACAACGAGGCGAACAAATGGATGACCAAGTATCACGCGGCAGTCACCGACGACCGCTCTGAAGCCCACGAGAGTGCGAGCCTGTTTGTATCGCTTCTTGCCAGCCAGCAACGGGTCACGGTGGCCACGAACCAGAAGAACAAGGCATGTCTGGTCTTAGAGAGCTTGACCCGAGACCCTGGCCTGCTTACGGCGGCCGCGTGCACCGAATGATGTTTCAACGTGCGCCATGAAAGACCAATGAAGGCCCGGGGCACTTGCACATCACCGAGGGGATTCTGCACCGGCTGCCTGAAGGCCTCAGCGAAGTCCGTACGCCGTCACCGATCGCAACTGGTCGTCGGATACCGAAGGTCAGCCTCGGGTCCAGCCGGCCTCTGAACGGCATTGGTCGCTCAATGAGACCTGGCGAACCCCGGACCCACACCCCCACCCACTATTGCTCCCCCCTTATCCACCCCACTATCTGAGCGATACGGGGTCGCGATACACCTAATTCCATGGACGGAGTCTGGACGTAACCGCAGTTCAGTGGACTAGAAACCAAGCCCTGGACTCCCCGGCCTCGGACTCTTAATCCGCAGGTTTCGTGTTCCAATCCCGAGGGGCACCGTGGCCTAGAAAACACAGGTAGAAGCCCCGCACGGCTTTCGGATTAAGGGTATCGGGGCTACTGGGTGGCCAGGTCGACCCGCTGCTGGACGAGCGCGTCGCGTATCGGGTCCCGGCCGGACGCTTCCACGACGACGCGCCGCAACAGGGAGGGTGGAAGCTCGGCGCGTCCATCCAGACCGGGATGCACCGACCCGGCCGGCTGGAAGCCGACCGCGAACCCAGGGGTGCCATAGGTGAGCGGGGTCGTGGTCGGAACGTGACCCTGGCCGACCGGAACGTCGCCATAGAACAACTCCAGGTCGCCGCCAACTCCCGTACGGGTGAAGCTCGCCTTCACGACGACCGGTTCCGGCGGTATCGTCACTTCGGCGGTCACCGTCGTGATCTCAGTCGCCACGTAGTTATAGGTGAAGTGGAGTCGGTTCTCGTCGATGAACATGGCGTACCCGCCGGCGTGGCCGCCATGGGCCACGATCATGCCGCGGAGGGCCTCGGCGTGGTGGGTCGCCAGCTCGGCGGCGATGACGAAGGATCGGTTCTTGAGGTTGGGGGCAAGTGCCTCTGGCAATGGGCCGACCGGCCCGACGAACTCATGGCGGTCGCGGCGGTAGCGAGGATCGCCGAAGCGCCCAGGCTGGTTGTTGAGCGGGAGGGCCTGGAACCTCTCGGCTTCACGCCACCACAGGTCCTTGAGCTCAGCGAGTTTGTCGGGATGCGTTTCGGCCAGATCCTTGACTTCCGAGAAGTCCTCGACGACGTGATAGAGCTCCCATACATCCTCGTCGAAGGGCTTGGTCGTGTCTGAGCCGTCGTAGGCGATGAACGGCGGGGTGTGGAAGACCACCGCCTTCCAGCCATCGTGGTAGAGGGCGCGCGAGCCGAGCATCTCGTAGTACTGGGTGACGTGCGCGGACGGGACCCGTGGGTCGTCGAGGGTCCGAACGAAGCTCACCCCCTCGATTGGCGACTGCTCGACCCCGGCGATGCTACGGGGCGGGTCGATCCCTATCAGATCGAGCAGGGTCGGTAGGACATCGATGGCGTGGATGTACTGGTGGCGGGTGCCGCCTTCGGTACCGATCCGGGCCGGCCAATGGAAGATCAGCGGGTCTGCCACTCCCCCCTCGTGGGTGTCGCGCTTGAAGCGTTTCAGGGGCGTGTTCCCAGCCCACGCCCAGCCCCAGGGGTAGTGGTTGTTGGCCCTCGGAGTGCCAAGATCCTCGATTCGCCGCAGATTCTCCTCCAGGCTCTCGGGGATGAAGTTGAAGAAGTACTGCTCGTTGAATGACCCTTTCGCCCCACCCTCGGCCGATGCCCCGTTGTCGCTCATGACGATGACGATGGTGTTGTCGGTCTCGCCCAGGTCATCGAGGAAGTCGAGGATCCGCGCCACCTGCGCGTCGGTATGGGTGAGAAAGCCGGCGTAGACCTCCATCATCCGGGCCGCCAAACGCTGTTCGTCGGCGTTCAGGCTGTCCCAGGCCGCCACCCACGACGGCCGCTCCGATAGCTGTGTGCCCTCCGGCAACAGTCCCGACGCGAGCTGACGGGCAAACACCTCCTGCCTCCACTGGTCCCATCCCTTGTCGAAATATCCGCGGTAGCGCTCGATGTAGTCCTTCGGCGCCTGATGCGGGGCGTGGCAAGCACCCGGAGCGAACCACAGTAGGAACGGCGTGGAAGGCGACGCGCCCCGCAGATCGGCCACATATCGGATCGCGTGGTCGGCCAAATCCTCGCTCAGGTGGTAGCCCTCTTCCGGGGTGCGGGGAGGTTCGATCGGCTGGTTGTCGCACACCAGCTCAGGGTGAAACTGATCAGTCTCGCCGCCCATGAACCCGTAGTAACGGTCGAAACCCCGCCCGAGCGGCCACTTGTCGCGCGGGCTGCCGGCCGACATCTGGGTGGCCGGGGTCAGGTGCCACTTGCCGATGGCGAAAGTGGCGTACCCGTGGAGGCGCAGGATTTCTGAGAGGAAACCGTTCTCCTTCGGGATGCTGGCGTTGTACCCCGGGAACCCCGAGGCCAACTCCACAACCCGAGCCATGCCGTTCGAGTGGTGGTTGCGACCGGTGAGCAAGCACGCTCGTGTCGGGGAGCAGAGTGCGGTCGTGTGGAAGTTCGCGTAACGTCGTCCGCCTGCGGCGAGGCGGTCGAAGGTCGGCGTGGCTACGTCCGAGCCGTAAGCCCCGAACTGCGCGTAGCCCACGTCGTCGAGGAGCACGACCACCACGTTGGGCGCGCCTGCCGGCGGAGCAAAAAGCGGCGGCCACCAGGCTCTCGAGTCGGCAAACGTCCTACCGATCTGTCCCTCAAACGATACACCCATGACCAGACTCTATTTCCGACTAAATTCGGTTGGGGAAATCAGCTATTTTGCGCTCGGCTGCCTGCTGTTTGTCACCGTTACGAACGCAGAAGAACGACCCCGACATGGTGAATTACTCGACACGGGACACCCGCAGGCTGATCGACAACGTCCGCGGTGTCCGCTAGGGCGAGGTCATCGCGGTGTTCTCCTCGCGACGGCTACTCCGAGGCCGAGGTGTTCGGCACCCAGTTCCTGAATGACTGCCCCGAGGAACTGTGGGGCACTCTCGACCTCACAGCCATCGCGGCCGAGCTCGGCGCATTGGTGGTCAAGCTCAATGGTCCGCGGCACTGGGTCATCGATGGCGTCGGCCTGAAGGTGAACACCGTCGAGCCGGTGTTGCGTGACTTCAACGCGTTGCTGATGTGTCGGTTGGCCCTGAGGCGAGCGAGCACTGAGGTCATTTCCACCCGGTGGACGAACGCTGGATGGGTCGGGCCGAATACCAGGGAATCACCAGTGCCCATAATGAAATCCCTTCGGGGACGAAACGGAGAGGGGAAGCAGCACATCAGGACGCGTGGCGGCGCGTCGGAGTACGGAAGGACTGAGGAACTATGACAATCACTGAGGAGCGATCGACCGATGAACAGGTGACCGCCACCGACCAACGGAGCGAGGCCGTCGCCCGGGCGGCACGTCGGTGGCTGAGCCGGATTCACGAGACTCCGGACGGTCACTGGACCTGGCCCGGTCAGACGCTCAGGGGTTGGAGTGCCGTCAGGAAATGAACATCGACGGCAACTCGACGGCCTTGACGGCGGGTGCCTTGGCTTGCGCCGTCGGTGTCGGGCTCGAGGAGCACGACGGCGATACGTCCTCTAAGGCGCACTGTAGACCTGCACCTCGGCCACTTTCATCGAGGACGTCGGCGTGCTGGAACTAGAAGCCTGTTGAAAAAACCCCACTTGATACTCGCGATTTGAGTCAGGATCGTCGAGAATTGGCAGGTGCAAGGACAAAGCGAATCCAATCCTGAGCTGCTCGATGCGGCAGCACTGTGTCGCCAGTTGGTCCCAGAGGGAAGCGTCGAAGCATTCCTGGCCGATCACCGACATGATCTGTTTCCTGACGAGATGTTCGAAGACCTGTTCCCCTCGGGTCGCGGTCGACCGTCGATCCCTGCCGACGTGGTGGCCTCGGTCATGGTTCTCCAGGCCCTCGAGGGTCTCTCTGATCGAGATGCGGCTCGGGCCCTGCGGGACCGGATCAGCTGGAAGGTGGCTTGCGGCCTCGCACTCGATGACGAGGGATTCGACTTCTCGGTGCTCACCTTTTGGCGGACCAGGCTGCGCAAGTCCGAGCGTCCTGAGCGGATCTTCGATGCCGTGCGCTCGGTGATCGATGCCACCGGGGTGCTGAAGGGAAAGACCCGTCGAGCTCTCGACTCGACCCTGCTCGATGACGCCGTGGCCACTCAGGACACCGTGACACAGCTGATCGCCGCCATCCGCCGGGTGCGCCGGGTCGTCCCGGGAGCTGACGTGGTGCCGGTGTCCGCGCATGACTACGAGTCAGCGGGCAAGCCCCTAATCGCCTGGGACGACGCGGTGGCCAAGGCGGCCCTGGTCGACGCGCTGGTGGGCGACGCCCTGGCTCTGTTGGCTGCCTTGGAGAACGAGAGCGAAGTGCCCGAGGCCAACTCGGCCCTCGGGTTGCTGGCCCTCGTCGCCGGCCAGGACGTCGAACAAGGAGAAGACGGCAACTGGCGCATCGCCCAAAAGGTGGCTCCTGACCGGGTCATTTCCGTTGTCGATCCCGAAGCCCGCCACATGCACAAGTCCCGCTCCGAGTACCGGGACGGCTACAAGGCTCACATCGCCGTCGAGCCCGAGACTGGACTGGTGACCGCCGCCGCCCTCACGCCGGCCAACGCTTCGGACGGGCGGACCGGGGTCACACTGTTGGCCGATGAGGAGCCCGGGCTCCAGGTGCTGGGGGACGGGGCTTATGGGTCGGGTGAATCCCTTGCCGCACTGCACGAGGCCAACCACATCCCAGCCATCAAACCGTTCCCGATACACGCTGCCTTCCCGGGGGCCTTTCATCGCGATGACTTCATCGTCGACCATGGCGCCGCCACGGTGACCTGTCCGGCGGGGCAAACCGTCCCGATCACGGCCAAGAGGAACGCACATTTCAAGGCACGGTGTCGTAACTGTCTGCTGCGATCCCGCTGCACGAACAACAAGGCAGGGAGACAGTTCCACCTCACCGCTGACGACGAGGTACTCGTCGAGTCTCGACGGGCCTGGCGGGATGGCGATTTCGCGGAGGATTACCGACGGTGGCGACCGATGGTGGAGCGCACGATCGCATGGATGGTGGCCGACAACGGCCGACGGGTCCGATTCCGTGGTGTCGAGCGGAACCAACTGGGACTCTCACTCCGCATCGCTGCCATCAATCTCAGACGGATGATCAACCTCGGTCTCGATCACGACGGAGAGTGGCGGCTCGGCTCCGCCTGAGTTCGGGCGCGCAAGTCCGGGTCGTCAAAAATGGGACCTCACCTCGGGCACTGCCCATCCAGGGTGGCCGGCTTCAACCCATTTTCACGCCGGCGCTTCGGTGCGGACATATCCCGGACTTGCTGAGGCGAACATACGCCTCGAAATGCGATTGTTCAACAGTCTCCTAGCGACCGTGTGCCAGCCCGAGGTCGGCGTCCCAGCCACCTGAAGTTCAAGCATGATCTGGTATGGCTCGGAGGCGATGGTGACGCCGCTCGAAGCATTGACCTGCCACACCTGCGTCCCGTTCAAGTATGCGGTGATCGACTGGCCCGGGATGAACTGGAAGCCGTAGACGTTGTAGCCGGCGGTAACGTCGGTATCCAGGTCGAAGGCGGACTGCTGCTGGCCCTGGTCGGCGAAGTAGTCCGAGTGCATAACGTCGTTCGGGTTCGTGCCGTCGAGGAGGAACCCGCCCTCATAGCCGTCCAACTCGTTCTCATCCGGACAGCTGGTCCCGCACAGGAACCAGATGGCAGGCCACATGCCCCGAGACTGGTCGGGCATCTCGGCCTTCACCTGGACGTACCAGCCACTCGTCGGCAACGTGAACTTCCCTTCGGTCGTGACCACACCGCTGATCCATGGGTAGGTCGAGGACCACTGGTTCGTGTTGCGCCGGGCGGTGAGGGTCAGGCCGTTGTTCACCGTCACCTGGCTCGGGCTGTACATGGAGATGGCGTCGCCCGACCCGCCGTTCGCGACCGAGTTGCCGGCGCTGTACGGCAACGGCAGGCTCCCGAGATTGTTCCAGACCTGACCGTCCGCGCCCAGGTACGTCGTCCAGTTGTCAGTGTCGAGCGAGGTGCCAGAGAACTGGTCATCGAGGATCATCTGCTGGCTCGTGTACCAGGCCGGCGGCGGCATGGACGGCGGCGGATTGTCCACGGTAACGGTAATGGCGGCGCTGAAGGCAATGCGACCGGCGTTGAACGCTTCGGAGAGCAGAGCGTATGAGGCGTTGGGGACTGTCGTGGTGTTCCAGCTGGAATACCATCCGTAAGAGGTGAGGGTGGCCTTGCCGATCATGTCGCCGGTGAAGCCGTACGAACCGCCCAAGAGCCAGAACTCCACGCTGGTGGCATCGGAGGCTAAGGCGTCCAAGGCGGTGGTTCCCGACAGCTTCGCCCCGGCGGCGGGTACGAGCACGCTCGTGGTCGGCGTCGTCGTCGCCGTGGCCGGAGACTCTGCGACCAGCCCCAGCCCCAACACCAGGCCAGCCAGAAGTGCAGCCACGCACACTCGTAGGTACAGCCAACTACGTGATCGGTTCATCATCGGGGCACCTCCGCGATTCCCAGCGGCGTTGCGAAACTTGGACTAACACCTTCCACCCCCGAAGCAATACCCTGCTTGCGGCCCCGCTTACCTTTTTTGCGGTTTCTGATGATCTCGCTCGAGACGGGATGATCTGGCGGCCTCAGCCGAGGTCCAGTGCCCCCGTCGCCGGGACGGTGCCACACTCCGCACCATGGGGGCAGCGCAGAGTGGCCTGAACGGCCCGCCGTCAGAGCGTTATCGTTGGCAGGGACTTCATGGCGGCGGGCAGGCCGGTATCCAGCAATCTCGCGCAGGGGCTCCGTTGTTATCGCTCGGGCGATTCCGACCGGGTACCAGGCCGGTGGGAGCAGCCCAGCGGGAACATCCGGGTCCCCGGCAGAGTCGGGCGGTTGACCAGCCCGTTGGCCCGTCGAGTCGCCTGACAATACCGAGCGGTCCGGTCAACGACTCACGTCTTGGCTTCGTGACGAGTTGAGGCCTGTGGCCCCTTCGCCCTATCGCCGTCTCGTGTTCAGGCGAGCACGCGTTCGAGATTCTCCATCGCGGATCCGATGTTGGCAGCGAGCGAGGTGAACGCATCTTGCACCTTGGGGTCGTCAAGGTGTTCAGCTGCTTCGCGTGCCGGGTTGAGCCGACTGTGTTCGGTCCATGCCGAAAGCTCGGGTTCAGCAGAGCGCGCGACAAGACCTGCAATGCCGGCGCGCGAGATAGGTAGGAGAGAAGATGTTTCGCCCGTGAAGACGACTGGTGGGCACAGCTCGTTCTTGCGAGTCTCGTCTCGGCCCGATGCCTCAACGGCCGCGATGGTAGCCGCACTCCAGGGGGCAACGCCGATCGTGACGTACTGAGGGGTGATTCGATCGGTCTCAAAAACGGGACGCTGAGGCACTGGTGGCAGACCCTCAGCAGTGCAATCGACGTAGACCTGCTTTGCATCCGTGGAGAGAGAAGTTTCGTCGAACACGATGTGTTTGGTTCCAATGCGTTGGACACGGCCGAGCCGAACGACGTTCTCGATGCTGCGAAGAGCATCCAGCTCCAGCAGGCTAAGCGTGGCGCCACGGAACACCCCCGGCTCCACGTTCGAGTCGATCCTGATCATTCCGCCGTCAGCCTCAAGCCGGTGGACAAAGTCGGTCGCGTCACCGCAAGCCGCGGCAGCTTCCACCCAACGCGCTTGAAGCTGCATGTACGACGCGACCAGCTCGAGAGGCTGCGTGAAGGCGCGGTTTAAGAACCACCCATCGCGCGGCCGGATCCAACGGATGTGGTCTGGGTCGACGCCCGCATCGAGGAGCCAGCTGCAGGTATCCATCGCGGTCTTGCCCGCGCCGATGACCGTGAACCCCGTTGCCCGCTCGTCGAGGTCGACAAGCGCGTTCGGCGGGATCACATGCACGCCCGGGTCGATCTCGTACATCGGGTTATGCCGCGAGGGTATCGATGACTCGACATAGGTGGCATCGACGAACTTGCGGCGCACCTTCGCGGTCGTCTCGACACCAGTCAGCCGGGATACGAAGTGATGGCCATCCGCATCGCTGCCGCGATAATCAGACATCGGGAAGAAACGCACGCGTCCCGAGGCAAGGAGGTGTTCTTGGAGCACGCGGTTGTAGTAATCACAGATCTCTGCGGCCGTGGACCGCTCGTAGAAGCCGGCGTTTGGACCGGAGTCGTCGACGCGATCGTTGCCAAGCACACGCGAATTGACTCCGTAGTACGCCGACGGTTGATGGAGACGTACGAACGGATAGGCATCGAGCCAGTGACCACCAGGACGATGCCGCCGGTCAACCATGACCACGTCGACATCCGACTCGGCGACCAACGTGTCGACGAACGCCATCCCAGTGGCACCAGCGCCCACAACGAGGTAGTCGGTCTCGACCAGGCGCACGCGTCCTCCCTTCGTCAGGCTGAAAGCGTACTTGAGCTTGTCCGGTTGATGCGTGACGCGCAATAGGTTGACGAGCCACCAATCCGGTAACGGACGATCCAGATCACACGTTGTATCGGATTGAACCGAGCGCCACGTGCCGATACCGAGCGGGTGCGAAGGGTGCCTCACAACGGCTGTGGGCTCAAGCGGTCATTGCAACACCAGCCTGATTGGCGAACAGTGATGTCGCCGATCAGGAGCCGTGCAGATGTGGAGACGCTTTAGCGAGGAAGAGCGCCAGACGATCTGGGACATGCCTGAGGCGGGAGTACCCATCAAGCGCATCACCAAGCATCTGGGCAGGCGGAACGGGTCGCTGCGCAAGTTCATCGCCGATGCCGGAGGGCGCGCCCGAGCGCTCGAGAACGCTCCGAGTTGCGACTCGCCGCCGACGGTGAGCACGTCGGGGAAGTTGACCGATGTCGCCGCCACGGCGATGCGAAGGGACGTAGGACCGAGCGGTGGGACGTCCCAGTCCCGCACCTCGATCGCGTCCTCAGCTGTCAGCGCCGTGCACACCGCAGCTCGGTTCATGACCCGCCCCGTACGAGGCTATGAAGGCCCCGTGATGTAGGCCGCGGTGCCGTCGACACCCTCGAAATCGTATACTATATTGACTTTTGCGGGTGGACAGTGGTGAGTCCACGGTTGTGAGCCTCCCAGAAGGGGACGTAGAAATAATGGGGTCAGCGCTCGAGGTAGCGGTAGAGGTTTGCCGCGGTGACCGAACGGATCCACTCCTTCTGAAGCAGCGACCCAGTCGCATTCGAAATACGTTCGCGACCATTGCAAGCGTCGTTGTCGTGCTGGGGGCCATGCTCGTTTCCGGTCCGACGCAGGCCGGAGCGTCGAGCCCCGCCGACCAAGGTGTGACGTCGACCACCATCAGGATCGGCATATCGGTGATCGATTTTGCCGCGTTGCAAGCCGTCGGCGTGACACTGAACGATGGCAACTATCAAGACGCCGTCAACGCGCTGACGGCCAACATGAACGCCCATGGAGGGGTTGACGGTCGAAAGGTCGTCCCCTACTTCGTTGAGATGAACCCGGCCTCAGCTTCATCGATCAATTCCTCGTGCTCGGAGCTCACCGAAGACGACAAGGTCTTCATCGTCCTCTTCCCGGTCTATCCGGATTGCTTCCAGCAGACCTACGACACGCCCGTCATAGGGGGAGTGTTACCGGGCACATTGCCGGCGAGCGCTGCTGCTGACTTCAGTCTCACGCCGCCGGACGCCGCCTATGACCCTGTGCAGCTGGCCGCGTTCGACAAGCGGGGGGCGTTCAAGGGCAAAAAGGTGGGCCTCTTCTACGGTGCAGATGACACATCCGAAGCGAAAGTCGTCCAGTCGGACCTCAAGAAACTACACGTCGACGTCGTAGTGTCCGCCGAGGACGGCGTGACGGCGACGGATACCGTGGCGGTCGACCAGGAAGCTCAGACCATTGCTCTTCGGTTCCAGGACGCCGGTGTGAATGAGGTGATCGGGGTCGGTGGTACCGGTGCGACGACCTGGCCCCGGGCGCTTCAGGACAATCAGAGCACGTACAAGCCCCCCTGGATCGCCACGAACGAGACGGCACTCTCCTCCTACGTCGCATCCGCCAAAGGGAAGAATCCTTACCTGGACAACGTGATGGCTGCGACAACGATGCCGTCCGCCCCCCAGGTGTGGATGGATCCGGCGATGCAAAAATGCGCGGCCATCGTTCGCAAGGCGTACCCATCAGATGCCATTGCCCCGCCCGCCAATCCGAACAGTCCTCAGGCTGCGTCGAGTGGTTCGGACACGACATATGCCGCAGTGGAGGCCGCCTGTGTGTACCTGGCCCTCTTTGCCAAGATCGCCGACGCGGCCGGGAAGAATCTGACGGTGGCGAGCTTCACCAAGGCGGGCTATGGGCTCCGAAATGTCACACTTCCCGGTAGTGATGGACATGTCTCGTTCGGACCCGATCAGCCCTACGCCATAGGAAAGGCGAACGTCGTCGTCTATGACCCTCGGTCCGGCCAGTTGGTGCCTGCTCCTGCATCGCGATCGTGAAAGCAGTGGGTGTGGAGCAGATGGATACTCCCGAAGGCGCTCGTGCCCTTCGGGGCGAGCGTCGAGGACCTCGCGGCGCTTGGGTACGTGGAGGAGGAGTACTTCATCGCAGGTATGGCTTCAACGTATGCACTCGCTCCCAATTCTGCGTACACCCGGGACGGGCGATGGAGCGCTGAGCGGTCTCAGGTGGTGCCATTCCGGACGAGGATCGTGGTGCGGCGCCCAGTGGATCCGTCGCGCTTCAACGGAACCGTCGTCGTGGAGTGCAACAACGTGTCCATGGCCCACGACTTGATGCTCACGGACATCACGGGACTGGCCGCCGCTGGTTCGCCTTCGTGGGGGTACCGCGGCGGTCTGGAACTCACTTAGGCCCACCGGGCGGTCGCCCTCCTTCGACTCCCAGATCAGCAGCATTGTGTCGGGCTGGGCCTCGGCCCACTTCGCCAACAGCCACGGGATGTCCTGACCGGTGAACTGGAACCTTGCCACTACGTCGGCGTCCATGTCGATCCCCTCAGTTGCTCTCGACGTCGGAACGGGCGCACATCGGTGAGGACGCGGACCGATTCTGGTCGGCGATCCGGAGCATCGGGAGTGCCTCCTCAGCCGAACGGCTGCTGGCTGTTAGCTACCACCCACATGCTGAAGTACTGCGAGTTTGCGCCATAGGCCATAGCGAGGGCCGTCTTAGCCCCATCGACCTGATGCTCACCGGCGACGCTACGCACCTGGTTGGCCGCTTCTGCAAAGCGGAGCAGACCGGAAGCGCCAATAGGGTTCGACGAGAGCACACCGCCTGAGCAGTTGACAGGAAACGAACCACCGATCTCGGTGTCGCCAGCATCAGTCATCTTCCAGCCCTCGCCCTCCTCGGCGATGAGTTGCGCCTCGAGCCACAGGGGTTCGTGCCAGGAAAACGGTACGTACAGCTCGGCCATGTCGAGCTGCTGGCGCGGACGGGTGATGCCAGCCTGGGCGTAGACGTCCTTGGCGCACTGCATGCAGGCCGCAGGTCGTACCGGGTCGCGACCGGGGAACGACGGCGGCTCAGAGCGAGACGAGGCGCCAAGTATCCATGCAGGATTGCGGCCTCGCGCGCCCACTTCGTCGGTGATGATCACGGCGCAGGCGCCGTCGGAGGAAGGGCACGACTCGAGAAAGCGAATCGGCTCCCACATCATGGGGCTGTTCCGCACTTTCTCGATGGAGATGTCCTCGATCTTCAGGTGGGCATAGGGATTCCTGAGGGCGTTCTGCCGGTCCTTCACCGCGACCTTCCAGCCGATGTGTTCGGGAGCGCGCGACCGGTGGATGTAGGCGCGAATGAACGGGGCGAACGCACCGCCGGCCCCCAGCGAGGCACCCTTGCCGGACCCCAGTGCGAACTGGGCATTGCCCTCTGACTGCTTCTCGAAGGCGACGGCCAGCACTCGTTTGTGCTTGCCGGCCTGCACGTGCGACGCGGCGACGATGCCAGTCGTCCCACCCACCGAACCGGCGGTGTGCACCCGGAACATCGGCTTGCCGATCGCTCCAAGTGCGTCGGAAAGGTAGAGCTCCGGCTTCATGATGCCTTCGAACAGGTCCGGGGCCTTGCCGAGGACGACGGCGTCTATGTCGTCCATCGTCATCTGCGCGTCCTCGAGCGCCCGAAAGACGGCCTCGCGCACCATTCCGCCCACGGACACGTCACGGCGGCGGGTCGCGTGATGGGTCTGACCGACCCCGACGACAGCTACGGGAATCATGACCGTCCCTCCAGAATGCAGATGAGGTTCTGTTGTAGGCACGGTCCGCTTGTGGAGTGCGCCAGCGACCGGGCGCCACCACCGAAAATGTGCTCGGCGGCATAACCGATACGGCTGAGACCGGTGGCCATGATCGGATTGGCCTTGAGCGCGCCACCAGAGGCGTTGACGGTGATCTCGTCACCGAGGCCGAGCACCGAGCGTAGGAGCAGTTCCTCGTGTGTGAACGCGGTCTGCAACTCGGCCACCTCCACCGGCTTGTCACCGAGTCCGGCCGCCTCCGCCGCGATACGGGTCGACGGTGAGTCGTCGAGAGCCCGGAAGGACGGGTTGTGACACTCGGTGCGATGATCGAAACCGGTGATATACGCCGGCCGCTCTACGAGCTGGCGGGCACGGTCACCTCGGGCCAGAACCATGGCGGCGGCGCCGTCGGTGATCGGCGGCAGGTCGTGACGGCGCAAGGGCTCGCGCACATAGTCGCCGGCCAGCAGCTCGTCAACCGTCCCTTTGCCGCGCGAGCGGACGGCCACTTCGGCCATCGAACGCTCGTCGGCGATGCCGGCTGCGATCACAGCACGGGCCTGCAGCGCGGCGAAGGAGACTGGGTCGGCACCGATGGGCGCCAGGTAGAAGGGGTCCATCTCCATCGGGTAGATCAGGGCCGGGTTTCCGGTCGAGGAGCGGCCAGATCCGGTCACGACGGCGATGTCGATATCACCTTCGTGCAGACGCAACCAGGCCTCGTAGAGCGCCCAGGCCCCGTCCATCTCCACGTGGGAGTCGCGCTTGGGCGGCCACGCGCCGATGGCATCGAGATTCCCGACGAATGAGAAGGCCTGGCCGGTGATGTAGTCGCACGAGCCGAGGCAGGTGAAATCGACGTCGGACCGGGACAGCCCAAGCGGCTCCAGCGCATCGGTGATCACGCGGAGCAACAGCTGGGCTTCGCTCAGTTCGGTGTGGCGGACCATCGGCGTCTGCGCCCAGCCCACCACGGCTATGTCGGTCGAAGTCGACATCAGAAGATCCTGTTCACGAGATCGGGCTCGTCCACCTTTGGCTCGCCGTTCGGGATCCAGCCGATCAGGCTCCCGTACGGGTTGCCCTCGGTCTCCTCCGCCACGGACGCCCAGACCGCGCTCACCCGGACACCGACCGCCACGTCAAGGACGGGCAGCTCCACGACCGGCTGGTAGCTGAGCACCACGTCCGTGTTATCGAGTAACACGAAAACCCGGGCGAACGGCTCGGTCTCGGTCTGCCCCGGATACTGCACCGGTGTGACGATCACGAAGTTCGTGATCGTCCCGTCGGCCGGCAGGTCAACCAAGTGCTCTTCGTCGAGTTCGAGCGAGTCGATGGGGCACACGCCCCGGCCGCCCGCGTAGGTCTTGCCGCACTCGGGGCAGCGGAAGCCGACCAGGCGGTGCTGCCGGGACGCGTCGACCACGAGATCGTTCGTCGCGGGTACCGGATTCCGGTAGGTGATGGAGGCGAGGTAGTCCATCATCTCTACCGGCTCGGCGGCCGGACCCAATTCCTCGCCGTCGACTTCGGCTTCCTCGCCCGGCACGAAGCAGGTGATGTCGGTGATGTGGCCAATCCGCTTGCCCTTCCACCGCGGCGCCACCCTCATGCCGTCGGTCATGGCGCCCGGCGAGCCAGCATCGACGGCGTGAAGCAACGGTGTCGATGCTCCGTCCAGCCGGATAAACGCAAAGGCGAACGGCCAGTCGAGCGGGTGCTGCTCCGTGGGATCAGTCACCCACGTCCACGACTGGACCGTACCGGCAGGGCCGACCTCGACGAGCTCGCGAGGCAGTTCGGTCCCGGTCGCCGGATCCCATTCCATCGGCGGTACCAGCACCCCGTCACCGTTGCGGATCCCGAGGATCCTCTTCTCGGTGAGCGCCGTCATGAACGCCCCGATCACTGGTCCAAGCGACCGTTTGTACGGGAACGTGATGCTGCTCTCCTCGAACCTGACCACGGCTACCTCCTCCCTTGACGTCGTCGATCCATGTGCCGTCGTCGTCTCATTGCCGAGGCCTTCCTCCGTCATCGCGTCGGGTCGCCGGCTTCATTACTGCCGATCCAGGTCTCTGGCGGATTCGGCATTCCCCGCGAGGATCCCACCGAGGGCGGCGATGACCCATCGGCGCAGGGGCTCGCAGGGCTCGCCCGTTCGATTGGCAAGAGTGGGCCGTTCGATCATCGAATGGACCAACCGCGTGACGAGCTCGGCGATCTCGTCGAGGTCGTCCGAGTCGGCCGGCCCGTCGAACGAGGCCCAGGCCCGCTCGATCAACCCACGGGTGAGCAGTAACGCCGCGCTGCTCGTCACCTCATCGGTGGCTGCACCGGCACCAAACCTCGTCAGCCGCCGGAGCTGGGGGTCCCGACCGAGCCACTCGAAGAGCAGGCAGCCAACCTCGGCCACGACCTCGGCGGGAGTGGTACGAAGATCGACTTCCATGGAAGCGACACCGGCCAGGAGCGGTTCGATCGACTCCAGCGCGACCGCCAGGAGCACGGCCCGCCCGCTGGAGTAGTGCCGATAGATGGTGGGGCGGCTCACGCCCAGCTCGCGTGCCACCTCGGCGATCCGCACGTTGACCCCGTTGCGGTCGATGCACCGGCGAGCAGCGTCGCGAATCCGCTGACTCGCTTCGGCGTCGTCCGCCGGCGGTCGGCCGGACCAGCTGGGGGCGATCTTTGTTGCGCTGTGGCCGGACACGGATGTGCACCTTACACTCTGGGCACCCTGTAAAGTCTTTGTCTCACCGGGAGTTCGTCCACCAAGGGATGAAGGACATGTCTCGAAGTACAGCCGCCGCCTGCGAGAGCACCTCGACGGGACCGCTGGCTGGGGTGAAGGTGCTCGACCTCTCGATTGCTCTCACTGGCCCCTACGCCGTCGCACTGCTGGCCGACCAGGGAGCCGAGGTCGTCAAGGTCGAGCGACCCGGGATCGGCGACATCGCCCGCTGGATCGGCGTGTCCGTCAACGGTATGAGCGCGTTTTACCTGGCCTGCAACAGAGGGAAACGGTGCATCGCCGTCGACCTGGCGACCGACGCGGGCCAACAGATCGTGATGGCACTCGCCGCCCAGGCGGACGTGATCGTCCAGAACTTCCGGCCCGGGGTCATCGACCGGCTGGGATTGGGCTACGAGGCGGTGCGGGCCCTGAACCCCGAGGTCATCTACTGCTCGGTCTCCGGCTACGGACCAGAGGGCCCGTACAGCCACCGCAGTGCCTACGACACGTCGATCCAGGCCTACGCCGGCTTCGCAGCCAACCAGGCCGATCCCGACAACGGTCCGCCCACCTTCCTGCACCAGAACGCGGCTGACAAGGTCAGTGCCCTCTACGCCAGCCAGGCCATCACCGCAGCCCTCTACGCGCGGGCCACGGGCCATGGCGGGCAACACCTCGAGATGGGTATGGCAGATGCCTGCGTGTCGTTCCTGTGGGCCGAGTCCGCCGGCAACGAAGTGTTGGTCGAGTCCGACGGCTCGCAACGCTCAAGCTTCAACGCCGGCTTCGAACCCATGCGCTTCCACGACGGTTGGGGCATCGTCGTGCCCACAACCGACGCGGACTTCGCCGGAATGTGCAGGGCCCTGAACGTTGAAGGATTCGACGACCCCCGCATCGCCACCATTGCCCAGCGACGCCTGAACCGCGACGTACTCGAGCCCGTCATTGACATGTGCTACGCGATGGCCGCCAACCTCACCCAGGCGGAGGCCACCGCACGCTTCGAACGCGAACGCGTCGCTTTCGCGATGGTGCTCTCTACCGCCGAAATCGTCGATGACCCCCACGCCCAGGCGATCGGAATGTTCACCGAGTTCGAGCATCCGATTGTGGGCCGGGCACGTCTCCCCCGCCACCCCACCAACTTCCACAGCACCCCCGCCGCACTCGGCCGCCTCGCCCCGGACCTTGGCGAGCACACTGACGAAGTGCTGACCCAGCTCGGCCTCTGCGACCGCATCGAAGAATTCCGCGCCGCCGGCGTCGTCGCCTAACAGTGTCGAACGATTAACAGTGTCGAACGATCACCAGGGCCAGCGCTTCACCCCACTACCCATCCCCCAGTATCCGCCCCACGATCTCAGCCATACTGGGCCGCGACACACCCAACTCCGTGGACGAGGCCAAGACGTGATCCCAGGTCAATAGGCCAGAACGAACGCCCTAAACTCCCCGGCATCGGACTCTCAATACGCAGGTTTGGGGTTCGAATGCCGAGGGCGCACGTGACTCACGATCCGCATCGTCTCGACCGACACGCGGACGATCCGCGACATCGTTTGTGTCGAATCGGCTGATATGCAGTTGGCGGGCGGCCTTGTGGTGCGCACCTCTCCCGGCATCAGAACGGTATCGGCACAGCCAAGCTTGCTGAGTTGGCCTGCCTGGCCGGAGGGATTGTTCTCTTCTTCTCAGCCTGAGGGGTTCCCTTCCCGCCGCCGCGGTATAAGCACCAAGAACGCGCCGAGGCCGAGGAACCCGAGCCCGGAGGCCACCATGGCCGAGAGGTCGGCGCCGGTAAAGGCCATGGCAGGCACGGCGACCGATGGCGGCGTCGTGGTGGTCGTTGTCGGCGTCGTGGTGGTCGTTGTCGGCGTCGTGGCCGCCGCCCCGGTGACCACGACCGTGACCACGAAGCACTCGTCAGCCTGGACGGGACCGCTCACGTTGTCGTTCGAGGTCGTGTAGTTAGCGATGCCGTTGGGGCTGTAAACGGCCGCGAAGCAGTACGTACCCGCGGCGGTCGGCGTGATCGCTGTCGAGGTGGCGCTCGAGGTGTCCCCATTCGGCGAACCTAAGGTCATCGGCGTGCCCACCTGGGTGCCACTCGAGCACGGAGCGGGCGAGGCCGTGGGACCGCACTCGAAGAAGGTGACGGTGCCCGTGGGAACACCCCCCGCCGTATTGCCCGTTACCGTGGCCGTGTCGGTGACGGAGCCGCCGAGCACGATGGAGCCCGAGCCGGACAGAGAAGTCGACTGCTGGGTGGTCGTCACCGAGAGTGCGGGAGTCACGCTGAAGCACTCGGTGTCACTTTGGACACCCACCGAGGAGTAGTTCCCACCGGGGGTCGCGGTGTAGGACGCGTTGTAGCAGTAGGTGCCGGGGCTCGTCGGGGTCTGGGCGTCACTGGTGGGCAGGGTGAAGGTCGAGACGTCGCCGACGCTGGTCGGCGCGCTGACGGTTCCGACCGGGGTCCCCCCGCTACACGGGGTCGACGGTGCGGTCTCCTCGCACAAGCTGAAGGCGACAGATCCGGTGGGCGCCCCCCCGGCAGCGTTGCCCGTGACCGTCGCCGCGTCGTTCCATGAGTTGCCGACAGTCGTGTTCATTGGGGCGATCACCGTCGTGGTGAGCGTCGGCGTGGCCGAGGCCGGGCCCGGGCAGACCGTGAAGCACTCGCTGTCGCTCTGCTGCCACACCGAGGAGTAGTTCCCACCGGGGGTCGCGGTGTAGGACGCGTTGTAGCAGTAGGTGCCGGGGCTCGTCGGGGTCTGGGCGTCACTGGTGGGCAGGGTGAAGGTCGAGACGTCGCCGACGCTGGTCGGCGCGCTGACGGTTCCGACCGGGGTCCCCCCGCTACACGGGGTCGACGGTGCGGTCTCCTCGCACAAGCTGAAGGCGACAGATCCGGTGGGCGCCCCCCCGGCAGCGTTGCCCGTGACCGTCGCCGCGTCGTTCCATGAGTTGCCGACAGTCGTGTTCATTGGGGCGATCACCGTCGTGGTGAGCGTCGGCGTGGCCGAGGCCGGGCCCGGGCAGACCGTGAAGCACTCGCTGTCGCTCTGCTGCCACACCGAGGAGTAGTTCCCACCGGGGGTCGCGGTGTAGGACGCGTTGTAGCAGTAGGTGCCGGGGCTCGTCGGGGTCTGGGCGTCACTGGTGGGCAGGGTGAAGGTCGAGACGTCGCCGACGCTGGTCGGCGCGCTGACGGTTCCGACCGGGGTCCCCCCGCTACACGGGGTCGACGGTGCGGTCTCCTCGCACAAGCTGAAGGCGACAGATCCGGTGGGCGCCCCCCCGGCAGCGTTGCCCGTGACCGTCGCCGCGTCGTTCCATGAGTTGCCGACAGTCGTGTTCATTGGGGCGATCACCGTCGTGGTGAGCGTCGGCGTGGCCGAGGCCGGGCCCGGGCAGACCGTGAAGCACTCGCTGTCGCTCTGCTGCCACACCGAGGAGTAGTTCCCACCGGGGGTCGCGGTGTAGGACGCGTTGTAGCAGTAGGTGCCGGGGCTCGTCGGGGTCTGGGCGTCACTGGTGGGCAGGGTGAAGGTCGAGACGTCGCCGACGCTGGTCGGCGCGCTGACGGTTCCGACCGGGGTCCCCCCGCTACACGGGGTCGACGGTGCGGTCTCCTCGCACAAGCTGAAGGCGACAGATCCGGTGGGCGCCCCCCCGGCAGCGTTGCCCGTGACCGTCGCCGCGTCGTTCCATGAGTTGCCGACAGTCGTGTTCATTGGGGCGATCACCGTCGTGGTGAGCGTCGGCGTGGCCGAGGCCGGGCCCGGGCAGACCGTGAAGCACTCGCTGTCGCTCTGCTGCCACACCGAGGAGTAGTTCCCACCGGGGGTCGCGGTGTAGGACGCGTTGTAGCAGTAGGTGCCGGGGCTCGTCGGGGTCTGGGCGTCACTGGTGGGCAGGGTGAAGGTCGAGACGTCGCCGACGCTGGTCGGCGCGCTCGACGGTTCCGACCGGGGTCCCCCCGCTACACGGGGTCGACGGTGCGGTCTCCTCGCACAAGCTGAAGGCGACAGATCCGGTGGGCGCCCCCCCGGCAGCGTTGCCCGTGACCGTCGCCGCGTCGTTCCATGAGTTGCCGACAGTCGTGTTCATTGGGGCGATCACCGTCGTGGTGAGCGTCGGCGTGGCCGAGCTGACCCCGTCGGCCCCGGCCGACGGGGACTGCAGCGCGCTAAAGCTCAAAATCATCGCACCCACAATCGCCGTCGACACGATGCCCCGGATGAACACGGGAAAGTTGAGAAACCGGCGTGCCGCGGCCAGTATCGGATACCGACGTCCGACCGTCTGAACCCTGCCCATTGATTTTCTCCTGCCCTATCGCCAAGGTAGGGCCCCCTCAATAGGCTCTTCAGTCCTACTCCCCACGTAGACATTAAGCCCTTCGAGACGAACTGCAAAATGAGAAATAGGCGGTTGACAGCGCTTGCGCACTCAGTGCAAGCACGTCCGTGTGGCTCGGCCGGAAACGCGATTCTCACCCTGTGCCCGTCCAGGACCGCTCGGGAGTCCCCCGCAGTCACATCGCGTCGCGCACACATCAATCCGCCGGCATGACACTCGCCGCGGGGCCTGCACTCGCGCTCTTCGCTGAAACACCCGTTTCTTTGCTCTTTACTTGGGTCGGCGCCAACGCGACAAGCGACGCGTGAGGCTCGCGGAATGAACAGAGCATGGTGTGGAGAACTTGCACCGGTCGAACTGCCGTGGGTCCTTGGTTCGCATCGCCAAGTCGTTCGGGGGACCAACGCAGCCGAGTCGGTACTCCTCTTGTGCCATCACCCCCATGGCGAAGCGTGTGCCGGAACCGCAACACTCGACGAGTATCCAAAGATACCCTCCAGGGTGTTAACACCTCGTCCCGTAGGGTGTTAACACAAGCCTGGCGCTAACTGCCCGGGAAAACCTGCAGTGTGCCCAGTTCGCACCCACCGTGTTGCAAGGAGTCGCATGCCCGACTCGCAAGGTGTTAACACCACTCCCGTTCGCGAGCCAGCTACCGCTGACGCACTTGAGCACGTCTGAGTCCACGTCCGTTCTCGACCTCCGGCTCGACCACGACCGCCCGCTTGGGTCGAAGCCGAGGCCTCTCGGCGAGGTGTGAGGGTCCGGGTCCTCATCAAAGGACTGATTGACCGGCGCTCGATCTGGGGAGACCGGGGCTCGATTTGGGGAGACCGCGGCTGGCCGGAATGTCGTTGGACACTCCGAAACAGCTCCCGTGGCGGCGACGTCTCGTGATCCTTCGGCCAGGACAGTTGGAATTTGGCCGAGGCGTTGTCGTGTTGTCTGGAATGGCCCTCCAGAGCCTTGGAACGGGTACCCCAGGATTGCTGACTACGGGCTCGAAATCCCGACGACCGAGTCCGGTGCGTTAAGCCCGCCGCCGGCCAGCCCGTCACCGAAGGGAATCACATCTTCGCTCGACGTGGCGAGTGAGTACCCGCGGCCGTCGGCAGAGGAGGTGATTCCGACCACCGGGGCGATCAACGAACCGGATCCACCTGCGGGCACGGATCCGAAGAAGGCGGCATCGCCGTAGTTGAAGACTCCCCCGTCGGAGGCCACCAGCCAGTAGCCGCCGCCGTCCGGCGTGGCCGCTATGCCGACGATGGGCTTGTTGAGATGGATGCCTCCGGTCGAGCCGTAGAAGCCAGCATCGCCATAGTTGAAAATTCCTCCGTCGGAGGCCACCAGCCAGTAGCCGCCGCCGTCCGGCGTGGCCGCTATGCCGACGATGGGCGCGTTGAGCGGCTGGCCACCCCGGGAGCCGTAGAAGCCGGCATCGCCGTAGTTGAAGATTCCTCCGTCGGAGGCCACCAGCCAGTAGCCGCCGCCGTCCGGCGTGGCCGCCATGCCGACGATGGGCGCGTTGAGCGGCTGGCCTCCCCGAGAGCCGTAGAAGCCGGCATCGCCAAAGTTGAAGACTCCCCCGTCGGACGCCACCAGCCAGTAGCCGCCCCCGTCGGGGCTGGCCGCCATGTCGACGACGGGTTTGTTCAGCTTGTAGGCCTGCATGGACCCGAATGAGGTCGCGGTGCCCACGGAGTAGACGGCGCCGTCGCTTCCGGCCAGCCAAGCCTTGCCGCTCGACACGGTCACCCCGAGTGGCGAGGTGACTGATCCTGCCGCATTGGTCGCCTGCACACTCAAGTTGACCGGACTCCCGGTTAGGTGGCGGGGAGTCCCCGAGATCGTGGCGCTCCCGTCCCCGTTGTCGATGATGCTGAGACCGTCCGGAAGGACGCCGTTCATCTTGAGACCAGCTGCCGGGTACCCGGTGGTCGTGATGGTGAAGGACCCTGGCTGACCGAGAGTGAATCCGGCCTGTTCCCCACTGGTGACGGACGGCTCCTCTTCAACGGTCAGTGTAAGGGTCTGCAGCACCGGCGGGTTGGTCCCGTTGATGGCCACGATCGCAATGGAGTACGGACCATCGGTTCCGGGACTCGGGGTTCCGGCCAGGGTGGCGGTGCCGTCGTTGTTGTCGGTGAAGGTGACGCCTGGCGGTAAGACGCCGATCTCGCTCAACGCCGGCGTCGGATCTCCCGCGCTGGTCACCAAAAACGCGCCCGGCTCTCCGACCGTGAAGGTGACACTGTCGGAACTGGTGATGGCCGGGAGCCCCCCGACGATGAGAGTGAAGGCTTGGGTGGTCTCGGTCAGCGGCCCGTCGGACGCGGTCACCGTGACCGGGTATGAACCGCCCGTACCCGGACCCGGCGTGCCCGAGAGAAGCCCGGCGGGTGACAAGGACACACCCGAAGGGAGGGTTCCAGTCTCGGAGAAGGTCGTCGGCGAGGAAGCGTTGGTCAAGATCTGGAAGGTCCCCGCATTGCCCACGGTGAATGTGGTCGTGTCGGCGCTGGTGATCGAGGGCGTGGTGAGCGCATACGCCCCCATGTCGCACGGTGTGCCCCGGCCGATCCCTCGCTGGTCAAACTGGCTGCACGAGGAAGTCGTCAATCCCGACGCCGTGAAGCTGGCCGGAATGACCGCCTGCGCCGGATTGGGTGCGGCCAGGGAGCCCGGAAGCAGTGCGATGGTGTCGGTCGGGCCGCCGTTGTCAGCCAACGGACCCAAAAAACTGTCAATGGTCGCAGAGTCGCTGACACTGGGGTCGGACAGACCGCAGGTCCCGTCGTCGTCCACGTTGTAGCCCGCGTCGGTGAATCCCCCACCGGCGCACTCACTGCCCGCCGGGGCGCCCCCGGGTGTCGCCACGATGTCACCCGCGAGCACCGCGGACTGTGCCGCAGCTTGGGGGGCGCAGTTCAAGCACTGTTGCTGATTGCTCGGCAACGCCACCTGATGCAGAAGCTGAAGGACATTGCCGGGCCCGGAGTAGATAGCACCACCCTGGCCGCCATCTGGAGCAGCGTTCTCCGAGATGGTCGAGTCGGCGATGATGGCAGCGCCGCTGTTGTAGACGCCGCCACCCTCACCGGCGCTCGGGCCGGGGAGGGTGTTGTCTGCGATGGTGGAATCGGTGACGGTGGCAGTGCCGCTGTTGTAGATCCCTGCCCCTTGGCCACCACCCGGGGCCGTGTTTCCCGACAATGTGGAGTCGGTGACGGTGGCAGTGCCGTCGGAATAGATGCCGGCGCCCTGCCCGCCGCCCTCGGCGGTGTTCGCTGAGATCGTGGAATTGGTGAGAGTTACCGTTCCGTCGCTGTAGATGCCGGCGCCCTGGCCACCCGCTGAGCCCGTGTTCCCGGAGACGGTCGAGTCGACGATGTTCACAGTGGAGTTGCCGGCGTTGTAGATGCCGCCACCCTGGCCACCGCCCGTAGCCGTGTTCCCCGAGATGACCGAGTCGGTGACCGTCACAGTGGGATTGCCATAGACGGCGATGCCGCCACCGTCATTCGAATCACCGTTCTCGACCATCAAGCCGTCGAGCGTCACCGCAATACCCTGCTTGTTGGCGATGACGAAGACGCTCCCGTTGGTCCCGCCATCGATTACGGCCGGGTTGCCTCCCGACATCTGGGTGATGGTCACCGGAATATTGACCGTCGGATTGTCGTCGATGGTGCCTGACACCTCGATGGTGTCATCGGAGTTCGCTTGGGTCAGGGCATAGGAGATGGTTGCGCACGCACTGGCCGGCGACAGGCAATCGCCGGCATCGGTGCCGCCGCTCGATACGTAGAGGACGTCTCCGCTGGCTCCGGCCGGGTCGGCGAACGAGAAAGCGGCACCGAGTCCGCCCAACAACGCGATCGCGGCGACGATGATGGTGGAGCGGCGACCAATACCACAGCCACGTAGAGCCGCCGCGGCGCGCCCTGGTGTAGCACCGTGATCCGGGCGACTCACACGCCTCACCTGATACCGCCTCGCATATCGCCAAATATGTATCTGGGACCTATCGTCAGCTGAGCGAGGCGTCTTGAGACTTTCATCACGTCGATGGGTCGGGATCGACGAGGAGACGGGCTCTCACCGACAATGGGACTCGATTCGAGCACCACAGGAAGGGACACCAGCCATCTCAGGATGCTGTGCCACGGACGCTCGTTCGGAATTCGTGGACACGACCCTCGAGCCGTCCCAGCATCTCAACGTAGGGCGCCGCGATACACCGAACTTCATGGACGAGGTCCAGACGTCACCGCCGCTCGGCGGGTCTGAGCGTTGCTCCCCGGGCTCCTGCATAGGACTCCTTGTCCGCAGGGGTCCAACGCCAGCGCTTCGAGAGTCGCTTGGCCAGCGCGCTCGAGATGGCCGAGGGTGAGCCCGAGGTCATCGACGTCATTGAGCGCTCCTTCTCAGCGTGCTACCCGAGGCCCCGGCGGAGCTCCTTTTGGCCGACAACAGCCACTCGACCGACACGCTCACCGGACTTCTCAACCGCCGGTCGTTCTCCGAACGATTCGCCGCCGTGCAGACGCAGATGCACCCGGTCGCCGTGGCCATGGTCGACCTCGACCACTTCAAGACGCTCAACGACACCTACGGACACGAGACGTGCGACCGAACCCTGCGTCTCTTCTCGCGCGTGCTGCGCGACTCGTTGCGGACGAGCGATGTGGTGTCACGTTACGGCGGCGAAGAGTTCGCCATTGCCTTTGCGGACTGTTCGGCTGTCCACGCCACGCAGGCGGTCAACACCGTCCGCACTCAGCTTGCCGCCGCCCTTATGGTCGGCGGCTACCGAAGTTCACCGTGCGCTTCGGCATCTCTGAGGCCGACCGGGGCGAGGAACTCGAGGCCGTGCTCCGCCGGGCCGATGACGCGCTGATGCGGGCCAAGCGTCAGGGGCGCGACCGCGTCGTCCTACGCGATTCCGTGGACGGTCCCAGCGACGTCCCCGCCTAAGGCGTGGCTGACCTGGATCCGCTGCTCGAGACAAACTTCCTCACGACTGACTGATACGCCGTCGGTCGGATTGCCGACTGGAATTTCAGTTCGAGCTGGCCCACGAAGGTGCATCGTGTGACTCAAGATGGGCAGCTCGAGTCTTGCTGATGCGGATGAGTCCCATGGCGAGTCGGAGTGCCGGGCGAAAAAAATCAAGCCAGGGCGAAATTGAGGATCGCCAAAAGGGCGCCTGCCCCAGTTCGCGCGCTGGGGTGGCCGCATGGCGTTCTCGTCGAGCGAAGCGGGCCTTTCATCGATCGAGCCACCCAATAATGCCGAGGCAACGGCAGGGACTGCGTAAAGTATTCTTCTTGTCAGAAGAATATCAAACTGTTTCTATTTTCGACGTTGTGGTCGATGACGACGCCGTCCTCATTGACGACGACCTGGGCCTTGTAACCGAACTCGACGGGCTTGCCGAGCCGACCCTTTCGGATGGGACGGGCGTCGGGGTCGTGCAGTGACACCGATCTTGTCGCTCCGTCGGGGATCGTCACCACGGAGTCGCTTCTCGGTCTGCTCGGCAATCTGTGCGACCCGATCAGCAGTGAGCTCGAGGTCGCGGGCAATGAGCGCAGAGCTTTCCCCGAGCAGCTTCTCCCAGTCGCTTCAGTGTCCGGCGGGCGTTGGCGGCAACGTGTCGGGCCTCGGTGACCGCCCTCTGTAGCGATGCGGACCATCTCGGCGTTTATGGCCAGGACCTCGTCTTTTGCCTCGCCGCTGCGCTGTTGAAGGTTGGCGCCGATGGATCGGGCCCGGGCCCGCATCATCTGAGTCCGGTCCCGCGAGGTGGTCTTCGAAGCCAGTCCCGCACCCTTGAGCTTCTCGATTCCCTTGGCCATCTTGGCCACGCCCTTGGCCAAAAGACCCGAGTCCGTCGGATAGGCGACGTTGGCGGGGACCACCGTGGTGTCGGCACGGACCTTGTTGGTCTTCAAGACCTTGGCGGCCTGAGGCCTTGGCCAACAATGCCTCGTTCAGGCCGTCGACCGCCGATGACCCGCACCGGGTGGTGATCTTCATCAAGGTGCTCGGGTGCGGCACCGCTACGCCCAGCGGGATCCGACAAAAGCGCTGCCACGAGATCGAATCAGCGACCTCTCGGCACAATGGTTCGAAGCCCAAGCGATAGCGGTACTTCAAGAACATCAGACGCAAGTACGTCTCGATCGGCACCGATGGGCGCCCGAGGCCAGCGTGAAAGTGTGTCCGGAACGGCTCGAAGAAAGCCGGATCGTCGAGCAGGCGGTCAACGGCCACGAGCTCGGCGGGCATCCCGAGGCACATCTCGGGGAGGATCGCTTCCCACAACGTGGGCTGCCGTACAGTTCTCAACACGATGGCCTCTAGCTAGGGCTGTTCTACTTCGTCAAAAAGACCGAGGGCGCTGTGTGCCTTTCGCTCATGCGGCGTAGCAGCAACGGCCAGCTGGTTCCGGGAGGCGCTGTGGAAGCCGAGTTCGTTCGCTACACGGTCGACAATTGTGTTGCCGTCATCGCCATTGATCGCCCACAGGCGGCAAACGCCCAGAATCCCCAAATGCTCCAGGAGCTCGATCAGGCCTGGAGCCTCTCAGACGGTGATCCTGAGGTCAGGGTCGTGGTGTTGCGCAGCGAGGGGAAGCACTTTTCGGCCGGGCACGACATGCAGAGAGGCGGTGACCCCTCACTGGGCCCACAACGGGTCGACGGAGCACTGACCGTAGACACCTACTTCGATTGGGAAGAACGCGGGTACCTGCACTACGCCAAGCGGTGGCGCGATCTGGTCAAACCCTCGATTGCCGCCGTGCAGGGGAAGTGCATCGCCGCCGGCCTCATGCTCTGCTGGCCCTGTGATCTCATCATCGCGGCGGACAACGCGCAGTTCTCCGACCCCGTCGGGCTGATGGGCATGCCTGGCGTCGAGTTCTTCGCCCACCCATGGGAATTCGGTCCCCGACGAGCGAAGCACATCCTGTTCACCGCGTCTTCGCTCTCGGCGGAGCAAGCGCGAGAGTGCGGAATGGTGAACGAGGTCGTGCCGCTCGACACGCTGCAGGAACGAACCTTGAGCCTGGCGGCCGAGGTCGCCGCAATGGACCCGTGGGCCGTGCGGCTCGCCAAGCGCGCCATCAACAGCGCAGTCGATGCGATGGGGTTCTCGCAGACCATCTCGACCAACTTCGACATCCATCACCTCGGTCATGCCCGCGCCATCGCCCACACCAACGGGACGACATCGGTCATGGACGATCTGGCTGGCATGAAGGCCCGTACGACATGAGGGGCAGGCTGCGTCGGCATCGAGCGTGGGAGGACGTCAGCGCCGCGTCCTCGGACGCAACTCTCTGAGGAGCGGGGCCGCTGTGTCGACCTACGAGCGAGATGGGTTGGAGCTCCACTACGAAGTCCGAGGGGCTGGTCCCCCGGTGCTCTGTGTGCACGGTGCGACCGGAGCGGGTGCCTACGAGTGGTCGAAGGTGGCTGATGCACTCGAGCACCGCTACCGGTTCATCATCCCCGACCTGCGGGGACACGGCGCGTCGGACTATCGGGCCGGGGAGATGAGCATCGAAGCGGTCAACGCGGACCTGTTGGGGCTGACCGCCCATGAGCAGCTCGAGCCACCACACGTGTTGGCGTTCTCCTTCGGTGCTGAGGCGGCGCTCGAACTGGAGCTGATGTATCCGGGTACGGCCGCCAGCCTGATCCTGGTGAGCCCCGGGCTCGGCGACCCGAGGTCGAGCGTGCCCACGCGCGCACAGCTGGAGGCGCGCTGGCCCGCCACGCTCCGCGCCCTGCATGCGGAGCGGCACGGGCAGGACCACTGGTTGGACGTGATGCTCGAGCTCTGCGACCGGGCGGCGAGACGGCCGAAGGCAGACATGGGCGCCATCGGAAGGATCGGCTGTCCGGTGCTTCTCGTGCTCGGCAGCGACGACGACCCGCGTCGCCTGCGGCAAGCGGAGGTCATGCGGGATGCACACGACCGGACCGAGATGGTCGTCGTCGAGGGCGGCCGCCACGCCGTGCACAAGGACCACACGACGGAGGTCGTGGCCGCCATGGACGCGTTTCTCGCCCGGGTCGCGGGGGCAGTCCGCAATCCGCGGACGTGAGGGATGCTCGGAGCACGACAATGCGCGCAGTAGGATCGGAAATGAGATATCCGCTGGTGAAAAACCACGATTGGCGGATATTTCTCGTCGGCACATCCGGAGGATGCAGGTGAGATGGCAGCTGTCAAGGTGACCAAGCCGGTCGAGGAGGTCGACGGCGACGGCGACATGCCCGAATGGAAGCGCCTGAGCATCGAGCGCTCCCTGCAAGGTCCACGTGCCAGGGCGCAGGAGCGGACCGATCGCTTCGTGGGAGCCGCCATGGAGCTGATGGCCGAGCGCGGCAGCATCGACTTCACGGTGCAGGAGGTCGTCGACCGCTCCAAGATGTCAATCCGGACGTTCTACAACTTCTTCGCCAGCAAGGACGACCTCCTCGTCGCCGTGCACGAGACGATCCTGGCCACCGAGGTCGTGCCGCGCATGCGCGCCAAGTGCGAGGCCCTGAGCGACCCCATTGCACGGGTCAAGGCCTACGTCCTGGGGATCTACGAGCTGACGTCGAATCCCGGGCCCGCGTCACGGGCACTGACGACCTACAGCAACCGGCTGCTCGAGACCCGGCCCGAGGACCTGGAACGAGCCTTCAAGCCGCAGATCGACCTCGTGGTCGAGCTCATCCGGGACGCCAAGGCGTCCGGCCGCCTGCATCCCTCCCTCAGCATTGAAGCGGCGGCACTTCTCTTGCACCACACCGTTCTGGCGACCGTCCACGCGCGGATCCTCGGGGCCGAAGGGGAGGATCGCATCAGCGCTGACGATCTGTGGACGTTCTGCTCCTCGGGCATCGGCGTCACGGGAGACTGAGCCGCCGCTCCACCGAGTGAGTCAGGGCGTGCGCCCTTCGCGGTCGGCGAACCAGCTCTCGAGCTCGGTGCGCACGACCTTCCCCATGGCGTTGCGGGGCAAGGTCCCGAGCCTCCAGATGTCGGGCACCTTGTAGCGCGCCAACTGCGACGCGCAATGGCGGGACAGGGTGTCGATGTCGAGCGTGCATCCTTCGTCGGCCTCGACGGCTGCCGCCACGCGCTGCCCGAGGCGCTCATCGGGGACGCCCACCACCGCGGCACCCCGCACGCCCGGTACCTCGAGCAGGACCCGCTCGATCTCGGCCGGGTAGACGTTGGCCCCGCCGCGGAGGATCAGCGCGTTCCTCCGGTCTCGGACGAACAGTCGTCCCAGGGGGTCGAGATACCCGATGTCTCCCGTATAGAGCACGCCGTCCCGGACCGTCTCGGCCGTCGATTCCGGATGCCCCAAGTAGCCGAGCATGGGTCGATACAACTGGGCCCACGGGCCGTCCTCCTGGGCGCGGACGGTGATTTCGCCCGTCTCACCCACCGGCAGCACCTTCTCGCCGTCGCGGATCTCCACGACCAAATGCGGCAGTGGCGGGCCGCTCCCTCCCGGTACTCGCTCGTCTCGGCGGTCTTCGATAGTGACCACCGTTGGCGCCTCGGTGAGCCCGTACGTCGCTGACACCCGACATCCGAAGCGTCCTTCGAACGCGTCACGTACCGACTCGGAAAGGTAGGTCCCGCCCGTCCACACGTCGGTCAGCGACGCCAGATCCCCGACCGCCACCTCCTCCGAGCTCGCGAGACCTTGCAGGATCGTGGGAACACCGAACCACGAGTTCACCGCTTCGCTCTTCACCCAGGCTGCGACACCGACGGGGTCGACCCGGTCCATGACGACCTGCGTGCCGCCGGCCTGGGCGGCGAGCAGCGTGCTCGTGACCTGCATGTTGAGGATGGTCAACGCGGCGCAGTCACCCTTCCTCAGGTCGGGACCGAAGTCCCGTGCCGCCGCCAGCATCGCCCCGGGAAGGAGCAGGTTCCGATGGGAGTGCACGACGCCCTTGGGCCGACCGGTGGTGCCACTGGTGTAGGCGATCGCGGCCGGGTCCGTGTCTCGCCGGATCGGCCGTTGGTAGCTGGCCTGGCTGCTGTCGACCATGTCCCGCCAGGCACCGTCGTCACCGACGACCAGGGTCAGTGGCGTCGTGTGGCCGTGAGAATCGTCAGCGAGGCCATCCGCGACATCGGGGGAGGCCAGGAGGATGCGAGCGTCCGCGTCGCCAAGGATGAAGCGCTTCTCCGGAGGTGCCAGGTTGCGATTGACCCCCAACCAGATGGCTCCCAGTCGCGCCACGGCGTGAAAGGTGATGACAACGTCGCTCGCATTGGGCAGGCTGACGGCGACAACGTCGTCTCTCCCGATTCCCATGGCTGCGAGCGCGCCGGCCGCTCGTTCGACGTCCCGGTCGAGCTCCTCGTACGTCAGTCGGGCGTCGGCGCAGACCAGGGCCACCTGCGCACGGATCGCGCCCGAGCGCCCGCTCCAGCACATTGCCGACTGACGCAGGAATGAGGCCCGGCGCCGGCGCAGGCCCTGACCGTGCTCCCATGCCCCACCCTCTCAGAGAAGGTGAATGTCGATATGGTAGGACATCACTTTCCTTGAAGAAAAGCCATGACTACGGGGGCGGTCGGCGTCATCAGCGGTGGGTCGAGCGGCATCGGACTGGCCGTGGCGGAGCGCCTCGCCGGCGGAGGTGGGCGCATCGCCGTCCTCGGCCGTGACCGCGAGAAGCTCGTGGTGGCGAAGGGGACGTTGGAGGAAGCGGGGGCGGACGCAGTCCTGGCCCTCCGGGCCGATGTGAGCAAGGACGACGAGGTCGCCGCCGCGTTCCAGGAGATCGACGCGACGTGGGGCGAGGTGCACGCGCTGATCAACGCGGTCGGGCCTTCCGGGGCCGGGCGGTTCGAGGATCTGTCCGACGAGGCCTGGGTGCGCGCGTTCGACCAGGGTGCGCTCACGTCGGTCCGCTGCATCCGCCACGGTCTCCCGCTGCTGCGGCGGGCGGAATGGGGCCGGATCGTCAACATCACGGCAGTCTCCGTCCAGCACCAGAGCACCGGCCTGATCGCGTATACGGCGAGCAAGGCGGCTCTGGCCAGCATCACGAAGAATCTGGCCCGCAGCCTGGCTGCCGACGGGATCCTCGTGAACGCAGTCGCACCGGGCCCTGTCCTCACCGGTCCGATCCAGGCCGCCGTCCGAGCGGTGCACGGTGACCCTGACGACCGGCACGACGCCTACCGCGTCATGGCGGAGCGCTATGGCTCCGCGGTGGACCTCGGACGGGTCGCGGATCCGGCCGAGGTCGCAGAGGTGGTCGCCTTCTGCGCCTCGGCGGCGAACACCTACATGACCGGGGCGCACCTCAATGTCGACGGGGGTACCGACTTCACGTGAGCCGGCGACCAGGATCTCCGGTGTCGCAACCCGAAGCGCTCGGCCGTGCCGCGAGCTTGGTGTCCCCGGGACGAGAATAGGATGATCCGTTGAGTATAGTCACATGCATACCTGCTGGGCCCAGGTGGCTCAAGCACAATCGCGCGGTCCGCGTCGGATCGAGGGGTGGACGATGAGCGGCGGCATCGAAGAAATCAGGGATTTCGGAACTGCCTCGACAGCTGAGTTCCGCGACGGCAGTCGTGGCGTGGATCGATGATCGGCGAATTGAGCTGGAGCCGCCCTATCACGATCACGGGAGCCTCGAGGAACTCCTCTCCCATCAGCGCCGGGTGCAGCGGCTGCTCTTCGACCACGGCTTCATGCGTTGGGGCTGGCCCGCCGAGGTGGGGGGCCTCGGGGGGAGCCCCCTGTTCCGTGCGGTCCTGGGGGAGGAGCTGACTGGCCGTGGCCTGGTGCACAGCGCCGCCTACTCCATGACCGAGGTCCTGGGTCCCGCTGTGATCGAGTACGCCGACGCCAGGCTCGCGGGGGAGGTGGTGCCGCCCATGCTCCGCGGTGATGAGACTTGGTGCCAGGGGTTCTCCGAGCCAGAGGCGGGAAGCGATCTCGGATCTTTGCGAACAACCGCAGTCACGGATGGCGATGCCTGGATCCTGCAGGGGCAGAAGCTCTGGACGAGCTGGGCCCACCACGCCACCCGGTGCGTCGTGTTGGCGCGCACGGAGGGACCCGGGACGGGTTCACGCGGGATCAGCGCGTTCTTCGTGGACATGGACAGCCCTGGCATCGGCGTGCACCCGCTCGACACGATGGCCGGCGTCGACGAGTTCTGTGAGACCTTCTTCGACGAGGTGCGCGTCCCGGCCGACCGGCTGCTCGGCGCTCCGGGGCAAGGCTGGAGGGTCGCGCAGCACATCCTCGCCTGCGAACGCGGACCGATCTTCTGGCAGCGGGCCAGTTGGCTCCTCCACCACCTCGGAGAGATCGCCTCCGTAGCCGATGGCGGCGACGTCGCGGCGCAGCGCCTCATCGGGCTGGCCTTCGCCGAGGTGTCCGCACTGCGGGCCCGCTCACGATCCACCCAGCGGCAGGTGGCCGCAGGCGACCTGCGGACGGCCGAATCCTCCGTCGACAAGATCCTCATTGCCGCCGCGGACCAGGCGGTGTTCGACGCCGCCCGGTGCGTTCTTCCCGGCGTGATCGAGCTGGACGACTCACCTCTCGCCGACCGCTACCGCAAGGAGTGGGTCTACTCGCGTGCCGCAACGATTTACGGGGGCACCAGTGAGATCCAGAGGGACATTGTGGCCTCGCGCCTGCTGAACCTGCCCAAGGTGCCCTGATGGACGCCGACGAGCTGCAGCTCCTCAACGAGACATTGCTCGGGCTGGCCGCAGGAGAACGGGACGGCCTGCTCACTCCCGCGTTGGACGCGTTCGGGTGGCGCGACGTGCTCGCCGCCCATCCCGAGGAGGCCATCTCCACATTGTTCGACGCACAGGGACGGACCGGGACGTGGTCGGCGGCGCTGCACGACGTCTTGGCGGCTGATGTGGAGACCTTCGGCATCGCGACCGCAGTCAGCGTCGTCCTGCCCCGGCCGGGCCGCGCGTGCCAGGCGCGGCGCCCGACGGAAGGGTGAGCGTCGACGGAATCCTCCTCGGGCCGCGCGACGAGACCGCCATGCTCGTGATCGCCGTGGGCTGTGGTCGTCGAGAAAGGCTCGTCGTCGCCGTGGAGGCCGAGGAACTGCAGCTCGAGCGGCGACGGGGCCTCGATCCCGGCCTCGGCGTCTACGCCGTGTCGGGGACCACGGGCCGGATGACGGTGCTCGCCGAAGGCGACCGGGCGGAGGGGTGGTGGGAGGCGGCACAAGCTCGAGGGAGGTTGGCCTTGTGCCGGCAGATCGTGGCTGCCCTGTCCGTCATGATCGAGCAGGCTCGCGCACACGTCTCCGAGCGAGTGCAGTTCGGCCGGCTGGTCGGGACCTTCCAGGCCGTGCGCCACAAGCTGGTGGAGGCCCACGTCGCCACAACGGCGGCCGACTGCGCCACCACGTCGGCCTGGGAGAGCGACGACCTACCGCTGGCCGCCGCAACCGCCAAGGTGGTGACCGGCAAGGCCGTCGCGGTGACGGCGGCCCACACCCAGCAGCTCCTGGCCGGGGTCGGGTTCACCGCGGAACACCCGTTCCACCGCTTCATGAAGCGCGCCGTCGTGCTCGAACGGATGCTCGGGAGCGGGGCGGAGCTGGCGCCAGAGGTGGGCTGGCGGCTCGTCGATCGGGGCGAGGCGCCCCGCCTAGTGCAGCTGTGAACGTGCCGGGCACCGACGAGGCCATCCTTCGGAGCGAGGGGTCCCGGGTCCGGGTCCTGACGCTCAACCGCCCGGCCAGCCGCAACGCCCTCGACGGTGCTCTGCACGCGGCGATGCTCTCGGCCGTGCGCACGGTGGCCGACGAGCCCGAGGTCCGCGCCGTCGTCCTCACCGGAGCCGGCGACGCCTTCAGCGCCGGTGGCGACCTCGGTCTCATTGAGCAGATGCAGGAGGACGCCGACCTGCGTCGGACCACGCTCAACCGAGGCCGAACCCTCTTCTGGTCGCTGGTCGCACTCGAGGTCCCGGTGATCGCGGCGGTGAACGGCCCGGCGGTCGGCGCCGGGGCCACGCTGGCCCTGCTCTGTGACATCGTGCTCATGGCGCAGCAGGCGTACCTGGCCGAACCCAGGGTGAGCATCGGCCTGGTGCCCGGCGACGGCAGCGCGATCGTCTGGCCTTTGCTGGCTGGTGTCCCTGCGGCGCGCGCCTATCTCCTCACCGGCGATCGCATGCCGGCAGCCGAGGCCCACCGCCTGGGCCTGGTCCACCGAGTAATGGGGCGCGACGACCTGCTGACGGAGGCCATGACGCTGGCCGATCGCCTGGCCGGGCTCTCCCCCCATGCTGTCCGTGCGACGAAACGCGCTCATCAACCTCCAAGTGGAGTCCGCGGCCCTGGCCGGATTCGAGTTCGCGCTCGACGCGGAGTCGCAGAGCTTCGAGACCCCGGAGCTGCAAGCAACGGTTCGACAGCACTCCCAACGCGCGGCGGGCGGACGGGATGGGTGACGCGAGCGCGCGCGTCGCCGTGGTGACCGGAGGTACCCGCGGGCTCGGCGCGGCCATTGCCACCCGCCTGGCCGCCGAGGGGACGATTGTGGCGGCGGCCTACCACGAGGAGGACGCAGCCGCCGAGCACTTCGTGGCGCAACACCGGTCCGACGGCGTCATGACCACGCACCGTTGCGACGTCGGGGACCCCGACTCCTGTCGGGCACTCATCGCTGAGGTGCTCGCGAAGAATGGGCGCGTCGATTATCTCGTCAACAACGCCGGGTCACTGCAGGAGCACACGTTGGCCGATCTCAGTGGCAAGGACTGGGACGACACGCTGCGCGTCAATCTCTCGGGAGCGTTCCACTTGTCGCAGGCCGCGATCGTCCCCATGCGGCAGGAACGCTTCGGCCGGATCGTCAACATCGGCTCCGTGACGGCCGTCATGGGAAGCCCGTTCCAGATCGACTACGCCGCCGCCAAGGCGGGCCTGGTCGGCCTGACCCGGTCGCTCGCCCGCTCGGTGGCCCGCGCCGGCATCACCGTCAACTGCGTGATCCCCGGCGGCTTCTCGACCGACCTCCTCAGCCAGCTCACCTTGACCGATGCGGAGGCCGTCGAGCGCAGCGTGCCGGTCGGGCGATACGGCCGGCCCGAGGAGTTGGCGCATGTGGTCGCCTCCCTCGTGCACGACGACGCCTCCTACGTCACCGGTGCGGTGATCGCCGTCGACGGCGGCCTCGGCATGGGCCTGTAGAGACTCAGGCACCCTCGAAGAGGTCGCGCAGGGAGGCCAGGTCGACTTTCCCCGTCGGGAGCTTCGGGAGATCCCTTTCCTCCATGATGCGCAGGTGTCTCGGGACCTTGTAACTCGAGAGCTCGTCCCGGAGCGACGCGGTGAGTGCGGTGATCTCGACGGCACCCGAGCCCTCCGCCACCACCACGGCGGCCACATCCTCGCCGCGCTCCCCGCCGGGATCCCGAACACGAACGCCTCGCGCACCGCCGGCAGCCCCCGCAAGGCGTGCTCGACCTCGGCCGGCGACACATTGGATCCACCCGTCTTGATCGTGGCCGTCCGGCGGCCAGAAAAGCGGAGATGGCCGCCCGCCCCGAACCACCCCAGGTCGCTGGTGGCGTACCACCCGTCGGGCGTGAACGTCTCGTGGCGCTCCCGCTTGTAGAACCGGTCCATCAGGAAGGCTCCTCGGACCAACAGCTCGCCCTCGTCGCCGATCGGCACTGCCGCGCCGGTGTCGGCGTCGACGACGACGTGCTCCATCCCGGGCACGGAGCGACCCATCGTCCCCCGCAGTGACTCGGGCAGCACGGCGTAGGCATCGTCGGGGCCCGTGTGCGGTCCTCCGGTCTCCGTCATCCCGAGCACGTTCGGGGCCCGATCGGCCGAGGGCGGGCGGTACTCGGTGGGCAGCGCCTCGACGAGCGTGCCGCCGCGCACCGAGCGGAGGTCCCGCCCGGCGAAGGTCGGGTGGTCGGCCATCTGCCGCGAGGCGTTGGGCCAGCACGACACCTGCGTGACCCGCTCCCGTTCAATCAGGTCGAGCGCCTCCCCCGGCTCGAAGCGCTCCTGCACGACGGCGGCCGCCCCGGAAACCAGGGCGGCGAGCAGCACCATGGTGAGGCCCCCGACCCAGAAGAAGGGCATCGGCGAATAGATGCGGTCCTCGCTGGTCAGCCTGCGCCGCTCGGCCAAGAGCGCGGCGTGACGGACCAGCGACCCGTGCGTGTGCACGACGGACTTCGGGGCCGACGTCGCACCCGAGGTGTTGATGATCACCAGGTCGTCGGCGGGAGTGACCTCGAATTCGGCCGCGTGCACCAGGGGCCCCGCGAGCGGGGCCGGGAGGGCGCGCGACCAGCTGGGCGGCTGCGCGCCCTCGACGTGGATCCAGCGCAGGAACGGTACGTCCTCGAGCTGCAAATCGGCGGGGCTCTGGTCCAGGTCGACCAGCCCGGACTCGAGCCGGGTCGTCAGGCGCTCGCCGCCGAACGTCGCGCCCATCAACAGCGCATGGAGGTCGGTCTGGCGGACCATCCGGGCCAGCTCGGGCCCCGGGGCGAAGGTGGAGAGGGGGACGCTGAGGGCGCCGATACGAGCCAGGGCGAGCCAGGTCACCGCCCACGCCGGTCCGTTCGCAAAGAGGAGCCCGACCCGAGTTCCCTTGCCGACGCCGCTGGCCAACAGCCGGCCGGCCAACTCCGCACTCCGGGACTCCGCCTCCGCAAAGGTCAATCGAAAGTCGACGCCCACGACGAAGGGATCGGTTCCGTTCGCGACGCGTCGTTGCAACGCTTCGGGCACGGATGCAGGGAGGCCCAGGAGTTCGGGGGGCAGGCCATGGCGGCGCAGTGGACCGGTCATCGCTGTCATCGGCGCCGCCGAGCGACGCCACAAACACCGGGAGGTTGGAGTACCCAGCGACGTTCGCCATGTTGACCCTGCGCAACCCGTCGTGCCGCACCTCGAAGTGTGGCCAACGGGTCGGAAAACGGATCGAACTCGATGCTGCCGTGCGACACGAAAACCCCCACGCGAGACTGGCCAGGTCTCCGTGTATACACGGTACAGCGTAAACAGCACAGTCTTGACTTTTGTAAGAAGAGAAGCATATTCTCGTGCCTGCAGGCGTCAAGGACCGAATTGCCGTGAAGAGGGGATTGCCCACGTGAACCTTGCGCTGACCGAGGAGCAGCAGTTCGTCCGGCAGACGTTTTTCGCCCTCTTCGGCAAGGAAGCGGATTCGGCCCGAGTGCGCGCCGCCGAGCCCCTCGGCCATGACCCCGACCTCTGGGCCCACCTGATCGCCACCGGCGCCCTGGGGGTGGGCATCCCCGAAGACATCGGCGGCGGCGGGGGCGGCCTCCTCGAGCTCGCGCTGATTGCCGAAGAAGCCGGCCGTCGCGTCGCCCCCGTCCCCTTCGCCGAACCGGCCGCGGCCGCGCGCCTCCTCGCCGCGTGCGGCACGCGGATCCTGCTCGACGATGCACTGGGTGGCGCCCGCATCGTGTCGCTCGCCACTCGTCCCGGCCCCGTGGCGCGCCATCTCCTGACCGATGGGGCCGTTGCCGACGTCATCGTCGCGCTGCTGGGCGACCAGGTCGTCGCCGTGCACCGGCCCCCCGACGTGCGCCCCACGTCCAACATGGGCGCCCTGCCGTTGGCCCGCTGGAGCGATGCCGGTGAAGTCGAGGTCTTGGCGGAAGGAGATCAGGCCCGCCAATTGTTCACCGCCGCCCTCAATGAGGTGCGGATCCTGCGCGCCGCCGCACTGGTCGGCCTGGCCAGCGAGGCGATCGAGATCGGTGCGGCGTACGCGCGTCAGCGCGAGGCGTTCGGTACCCGGATCGGCACCTATCAGGCTGTAGCCCACCCCTTGGCGGACGCGTTGGTGGCCAAGGACGGAGCACAGCTCTTGACCTGGAAGGCGTGCTGGGCCCTCGAAGAGGGGCTCCCCGACGCGACGGCGCTCGCCTCCATGGCGTTCGTCTTCGCCGCCGAGACGGCGTACGCAGCCACGCAGCACAGTCTCCACATTCACGGCGGCTACGGCTTCACGGTCGAATGCGACATTCAGCTCTACTACCGACGGGCCAAGGCCTGGGTCACCGCCTTCGCCGATCCGGAGCGTGAGCTCGACGTGGTGGCCGACGGGATGTACGGCCCCGCTCGGACCAGGCGGCCGGGCGCAGCCAGCGCCGCCACTCCGGGGGGTGGCTAATGGATTTCCGTGCGCCTCCGCAACTCGAGGCGATCCAAGCAGAAGCCGAGGCCTTTGCGGCCGAGCACGTTACGGCCGACGTGGTCGAGGAGGAGCTCCGCACGGGCGACGGCGTGAGCCGTCCGCTGCTGCGGGCGATGGGCGCCAAGGGCTGGGTGGCTCCCCTGTGGCCGCCCGAGGAAGGCGGGGCGGGGCTTGACCCCTTCGAGGCCTCCGCCATGCTGAACGCGATCCGCGCCGGGGGTGGGCCCACCGTCGGCCCGGGAACCACGATGCTCACCGCCAACGCGATCAGGGCATTGGGCTCACCGGCGCTCCAGGCCAGGATCCTGCCCGGCATCGCCGCCGGCGAGACGCTGATCTGCCTGGGGTACACCGAGCCCGAAGGCGGCTCCGATGTCTTCGCCTGCAAGACCCGTTCGGTCCGCGACGGCGACGAATGGGTCATCAACGGCCAAAAGATGTTCACGACATTCGCCCACAGGGCCGACTATTGCTTCCTCCTGACCCGGAGTGACCCGGCCTCGCGTGGGCCGCGCGGCTTGACGATGTTCCTCGTTCCCATGGGGACACCCGGCATTGAGATCCAGCCGTTGCGGACCATGGGCTACGAGCGCACCAACATCGTCTTCTACAACGACGTCCGCGTGAGCGACGACCTCCGGGTCGGCGAACCCGAGCAGGGACTCCACGTGATGCGGGCGGCACTGGAGGCGGAGCAGAACGTGGCGCCGTCGTCACGCACGTCCCAGCTGTACGACGCCGCGGTGGCGTGGGCCCGGGAGACGCCCGCTCCGGACGGCGACACGACCATGCTGGACGATCCGTCCGTGCGCCGGCGCCTGGCCCGCATGGCGATCGATGCCGAGGTGGCGGACCTGTTGGGCACCCGGGTCGGATTCCTGGAGCAGCTGGGCGCCAAACCGGGACCCCACGCCGCACTCTTCGGCCCCGAGACCTACGTCCATTGGTCCAAGGAAGTCATGGACATGGTCGGCCCGGCGGCCATGGCCGACTGGACCGATCCCGACGCCGTCCTCGGGGGGACCTTCGAGTACCACTTCCGGTGCTCGGTGGCGAGCACGATCTACGGCGGTTCGAGTGAGGTCCTGCGCAGCTTGATCGCGGAGCAGCTCCTCGGACTGCCCCGGAGCCGGCCCAAGACGTAGTGGCGTACCCGCCGATGTGGCGAAATCACCACGGGGAGGAATAGACGTGGCACACGCAGCAGAGGCCCGAGAGTGGGCACCGGGAGCCCTGCGGGGGATGATCGACTCGCTGTACACCCCGTTCAGCGGACCCGGAGGTGAGGAGGTGGACGAGCAGGCGCTGCGTGCGCTCGTGGCCCACTGCATCGGAGCCCTGGACCACGACGGGATCTGGGTGGGCGGACTCGTCGGGGAGTACTGGGCGCTGTCGACGTCGGAGCGCAAGCGACTGTTGGAGGTAGCGGTCGAAGAGGTTCAGGCCATCAAGCCGGGCGCACTCATCGAGGCCTGCCCGGCCAGCACGAACGTCTTCGAGACGGTCGAGCTAGCCCAGCACGCGGCGGCAACGGGAGCGGACATCTGCTTCTTGATTCCGCCGTACTTTGAGGCCCGGGGCTACGAGTCGACGAGGGAGTTGCTGCGCTACGTCTCGGACCGGACGGATATCGCGCTCGGTCTGTTCAACACTCACGCGGCCGGCTGGATACTGACGCCGGACGAATGTGCTCGACTGGTCGACGAATTCCCCGCCATCTGCGCGGTCAAGAACGGGATGTTCCGTCCGAGCCACTCCGCCGCGCTGCATCGCCTCGTACCGGAGCTGGTGATCTGGGAATGTGACATGCTCGCCTACCGCGGTGGCTTCTTGCGTCGCGGCATCACGGCGGCCGGGATCCTGGGCGGCTCGGGTTACCTCTACGAACTGCCCGACAACCGTCTTTACAGCGCGCAGTGGGATCTGCTGGTGTCCGACAAGCTGTCGGAGGCCATCGACCATTGGTACGAGTCAGGCCTCGACGATCTGGTAGCCCGCCTCCATGGCGCGTTCGGTGCCTCCAATGTGGAAGCCGTCTACACCCACTGGGGCTCGGCCTTCAAGGCTGCCGCGCAAGAACTCGGTCTTCCGGTAGGCAACTACGCCCGCTCCCGTCCTCCCCAGCCGCCGTTGCCCGAGGCACAGAAGGCAGCGATCCGATCCGCCTACACAGCCATCGGGCTGATTCCGGCGACGTCGTGACAAAGGGTCGTCAACGAGCGAGCCGCACGGAGGTAACCGTCCGCTGACAGCCGGCCGTGCCGTTATCCGGTCGGGTGATCGATTGGATCGACGCGATGCGGGTTTCGCACTCTCTGAGCAAGGCCGCTTCGCCGTTCGGCCGGGGCTACTGCAGCTAGCCCGCCGTCGAGGTCCCGGGGATGTCCATTCCACAGACCGGCTGCGACGATATGGGTACGAAACCATTCTTCACTGCCTGCATGACCCACGAGCATTGACGTGGCAGGTCGTGCCCAAAGATCGTGGAGTAGTTGATGGGCTCGGCGAGAAGGCCGTTCGCCGTGTAGGACTTCAGACCCCGGAGGTCCTTGATGACGGCGGCGCGCGTCGGATTCTTGCCCGCCAGTTCCAGGCCCTTGATCATGAGGTCGGCCCCCGCCCACGCCTCATACTGCCCGAAGCTCGGAAAGTCGCTCTTGGTGAAGTGCGCGTACTTCTCCATCGCGGCCTGCATCTGCTCCGTGCCTGCGTCCGGAAGAACCCAGGGACGGTACAACGACACGAAGTAGTCGCCCTGCAGGGCACTCCAGGCGGGAGAGTGGATCACGTCCGGCTGGTACCCGGTGGCGAAGACCACCGCCTTCAGCTTCACGCCGGCTTGCTTCAACGCTTCCGCCATGGCGTAGTTGGAATTGTTGTCGAGCGATGGCACGAGCGCGTTGACATGGTCCTGCTTTGCAATGAGTGCGTCACTCGTGAACGCGACGCTTCCTAAGGGAACCGTGGTGTCCAGCACGCCCACCTTCATGCCCAGGTGGGTCGCGGCTTGTGCGTCGCCCTCGGCGGCTCGGGTAGAGGTCGGCGAGATGCTGTACCCGTAGGCGCCGAGCACCGTACCGCCGTGCGCCTTCAAGATGCTGTCAATCGTCGTGTTGGCCGGGTACTTCGGGTTCACACTGCCTTCGTCAGAGGCGAACATGTTCGTGTAGGGCTGCGTGCCCCATTCGGGACCGTCGGTGTAGGAGCCGGTCACGGGCACTCCCGCCTGCTGCGGGTACTTGGCCGCGAGGAACATCAGGACACTGTTGGAGACGATGCCCAATGCCCCCTTCGAGATTGCGTCCTGCACGGCGGTCGCGATCTCGGAAGGATTCGTCTGGTCGTCAATGACCAGGGGCACGAGCCTGTGCCCGTTCACACCACCTTCTGCATTCTGAAGGTCGAGCCGCGCCTCGAATGCCGCCGGCGACGTCCCGTTCTCGGCCGCGGCCTCGCCCGTCACGTCGGTGATGTAGGCGATGGTGATCGGCGCAGGGGACGCCGCCGCTGTCGTTGCCTCCATCCCGAATGAGACGAACGGCAAGCTGGCAATGGCCGTCAGCAGTGAAGCGCGCATGCCGCGGCGTAGGCGCATAGTTCCTCCCCGGTACTGCTGTAGATGGATCCTCACTCGGCTCAACGGGCCCGGAGCCGCACGGGCAACTCTTGATGACGTCTGACCAAGAGACTGTCGACCCAGCGCGGTGGATGCTCGCGGTCGAGGGAGATGCTGCTCGTGCGATCGAGCAGCACGGAGAGCACGTTGCGTGCCTCGATTCTGGCCAGAGGTGCGCCGACGCAGTGATGGATCCCCCGCCCGAACGCCACATGGCGACGAGGGACCTTCCGGTTCAGGTCGACCTCGTCGGGTTGCTCGAATTCCTGTTCGTCGCGGTTGCCCGAGGCCCAGAGCAACAACACCGTGGCCCCGGCCCGAATCTCGACGCCGCCCAGCGACGTGTCCGCTGGCACGGTTCGCATCATGTAGCGAAATGGGGACTCCAGCCGGAGGGCCTCCTCGACGAAGAGCGGCACTTGATCGAGGTTTCGGCGGAGATGTTCTTGTAGCTCCGGGTCTTCCGCGAGCATGCGCACTGCGTTCCCGAGCAGGCTCGTGGTGGACTCTCCACCCGCGCTCAACAGGATCGTCAGGATGCCGGCTCCCTCGGACGCCGTGAGGATCCCGTCATTGATGCTGCGAGCAACGGCGCCCAGTAGGTCCTCGCTCGGTTCCTCGACGGCTGCAGCCACCTGGTCGGCGATCCAGGCTTGGACCTCGTCACCACCGGCCGCGTAATTCACGAGCTCGTCGAGCGTCAGTGTCGACCCAACCAACCTGGTCATGTGCACTGCCGAGCGCCAGAGCTCGTCGAGATTGCTGCCGCGAAACCCAATGAGTCGGCTGATCATCGTGATCGGCACTTCGTTGCCGATGGCACTCATGAACTCGATCGTCCCGCCCTGCAATGCACGAGTCACGAGCCCGTCTGCGAGGTCGCGGATCTCCGGATCGAGCGCCTCCATCCGCTTCGTCACCAATTCGGGAAAGACGGCCCGGCGATGGATCTCGTGCAACGGCGGATCCGCGGTCGCCAGCGCCTGACCGCCGCCGTCCCCGAACGTGAACCGGCCCGGCAATCCGTCGTCGTCGCGATAGAGCAGGCACTTCATGTTCGACGAGAAGTCCGTGACCCGAGCGCTTGCCTCGACCAGGAGCTCGAACGTGCTGACGATGAAGACCTCGGTCCCAGCTATGTCCCACACCGGGGCGTGCTCGCGCAGCCGCCTGTAGAGGGGGTACGGGTCACCGAGCACCTCCGGGTCCAGCAGCAGCGTTCCGGGGATCTCCTGGTCCACCTGGTCCTTTCTTCCGCCGGAACCCTGGCTGGAGCGTCCGATTCGCGCCCAGAGTCCGAAGCGGCAGTATTGTCGTACGGCATACTAGAAATAACCTGAGGGGGTGAGCAAGCGTGACGAGTAACCACTCCCCCACCACCCGCTCACGGCCCGCGGCGAGTGACAGACCTCGTTCGAGGGGGCGCCCGCCGTCGCTGAGCACACACCAGGTCGTCGAGGCGGCCCTTCGGGTGACACGCGAGGTCGGCCTCGACAACCTCTCGATGCGGGCGCTGGCCCGGGAGCTCGGCGTCCCGCCGATGACGATCTATCACTACGCGCCGAGCCGGGAATACCTCCATGCGCTGGTGGTCGACGACATCCTGGGCGAGATTTGCGTCCCGGGACCCGATGAGGGCAGCTGGGAGGAACGGCTCCGGACGCTCCACTCCGACGCCCGTCGGGTGTTCGCAGCGCACCCCGGGGTGTCGGCGCACATTGGGGACGGAGGATCACGTGAGGGCGCTCGACTCGGCGGACGGCGTGCTCACGATCCTGGCCGAAGGCGGTTTCGACCAAGACGCCGCTGTCGTGTGCTTCGCGACGCTGTTCACGTTCATGACGGGACAAATCGACCTCGACGCGATGTCGCACTTCGTCGCACACGGTGTCTCAACGGCAACCTTGGACAACGTGATCAGCGCTGCGCGGTTCTCACGTGAGGAGCTCTTCGACCTCGGCTACGACGCTGTCATGGAGGGGCTGAAGCGCAAATTTCTGCCGTCGTGACCGTATGAGTGAGGACGGCCACAAGGGAGCCCCGGCGACCGCCGGCTTCGGGTCAGCCGGGCCGGTAACCAAGGAGGTGACGTGGACACACATGACATGACGTTCGATTGGGCCGATCTCTCCGCGGTCCCCGAGGCGGTGAGCTCATGGGCGCACAACGGGATCGTCGTCACAGGTGCCGGGGAGCTCATTGGTTTTCATGCCGGGCTGCTGGTGGGGTTCGACCGCAGCGGCCATATCTCGAGGTCGGTCAGGCCCGGGCTCACCGAGGGACACGGCATCACCCTGGTGCGAGAGGGCGACGGCGAGTTCCTCTGGGTGAGCGACCCGGGCTTCGTCTTCGAGGTCGGCCCTGAGGAGGGCGATAAGGCGTGGACACCCGTCTTCGGTAAGGGCGTCCATGTCGAATCGCGCCCACCCAGAGTCGTGAAGATGACCCTCGACGGCGAGATCCTGGTCGAGCTGCCCATCCCGCCAAGAGAGCCCGGATCGCCGCCGGGCATGATGGGCGACTACTGCCCCTGCGGCACGGCCGTGGACGAAGAGAGGTTCGAGGGCTCCGGCGACATCTGGGTGGCGGACGGGTATGGATCGAGCTTGGTCCATTGCTTCGACAAGCACGGCAACCATCGAGCGACCCTGACCGGTGAGGAAGGGGGTGGACGGTTCTTGTGCCCGCACGCCGTGTTCATCGACCGGCGCGGCGGGAAGACACCCGAGCTCTACATCGCCGACCGCGAGAACAAGCGCGTTCAGGTGTATGACCTCAAGGGTCGGTACCTGCGAACCTTCGGAGATACGTTCCTGAACAGCCCCAGTTGCTTCGCAGTCCGGAACGACCTGCTCATCGTGGCCGAGTTGTACTCACGGCTCACGGTCGTCGATGCTGAGGACCGCTTCGTTGGCTACGTCGGTGCCAGTGACAGCGCCCGAGAGGGCCTCGGATGGCCTGAACGCCCAGGATGGCCGAATGCCTTGAGCGGCGATGCGCGAGTCGCGCGGGCGCACTTTCCCGTTCCCGAGTGAGTTCAACTCGCCGCACTCACTGGCCACAGACGCGGACGGCAATCTCTACGTCTCGGAGTGGCTCATCGGCGGGCGCTACACGAAGCTCAAGATCCGGAGGTAACCGCCTCCACTCCACTATCCGTGTCCACTATCCACACCATCCCGGCAGCATTGAACTGGGACCCACCCTTAGCGGAACCTAGGATTGCAGCGTGGCTATAACCCATCAACGTGCGATTGAACTTCGCAATCAACTGCTGGACACTGACGTGGAACGTGGCTTCGACTTCGAGACATCTCTGGAGCTGGTGGATCAACTTATTGCGAGCCTGGAGGAACTACGGGTCCGAGTGATGCCTGACTAGGTGAAGTCAGGCATCCCAGCGTTATTGGCGAACGGGACATGTCCGACTAGTCCGAGCTATGGAGAATGATGGGAAAGACCCGATCAGCGCACCAGTACATTTCTGGACAAGTTTTGCGTGTCCTCGAACCGTCCCTCAGAGTCTCAACCCGCCACCGCGACGCGTGGCGTAAGTGCAGTCTCTGCTCCTGGAGGTCGTGACCTACTCGGGCAGCCGCCCTCAGCATCTTCGCCTCACACGCTCCACCGCGCCTGTTTCAGCATTCAACCCTGTGTGGACAGGAAGAGCGGGTTTTCACTTGCAGCCCGAGGAGGTGTCATACGGCGGGCCCTGCGTGGATTTTGGCAGACGCCCGCCGAGTCCTACGCGGGCCTGCCAGAGCGGTTCCTTCGTTTGGCTGCGTCGGCGAGTAACCCGAGGCCGATGCCCAGCATCCACACGTCCTTACTCACGGCTATTCCTGCCGGCGCCGGCCAGACGCTCCCCGGCTTGCGCAGGGCCGGGGTCCGGGCGTACATGGTCAGCAGGGAACCCGAGAACCCGGTGAGAGCGGCACCGGCCACCGCGTTCGAGACGAAAGGGGCCAGGAGGAGCGCGCCGGTCAGAACCTCGCCGGCCGCCAATACCTTGAGAAAACGCTCGGGCGGGATCGACTTGAGGAAGGGGAAGGCACCTGCCGCCATGGCGTGAACACCCTCTGCCTGCGTAGACGGACCGTTCCACTTCTCGATCCCCGTGTGGAGGATGAACGCGCCTGTTGCCGCGCGCCCAGGGAGGCTACGCGGCGGAAAAGAAAACAGCATGCAGAACGACCCTTCTCACTCGGATGGTTGTATGCGGGAAAACTGTCTCCATGCTAATGGGGGTCGAACGAAAGGTCCGACGCTCACGCTCACGCTTACGGGTGGGCGTGGACCAAAGCGGACACGTTCTCGACGATGGCGGCCGGGTCTTCCAGAGGCCCAAAGTGGCCAAGGTGGGGTCGCTCGCATCGGCGATGGCCGGCGCGAAGGCGCCCGGCCCAACCTCTTCAGGTGGTCCGGCGCCAACGGCTACCGGTTGTCAAGTGCGGCGACGTTGCCCCACGCGCCGTTCGTCGCCACATGACGAAGGAACACGGCTTCAGTGCTCGGCCGACACTGTTTCGAGCAGAGAAGAGCATCTTGAGTCCATCGTCGCACCCGTGCTGACGCGACTGTAGGCCGCCGTGTCCCGACTGTCGCTCATGATCAGCTGCGATGCATCGGTGTCAGCACCGTCCTTCATCGACCGGTGCGGGCGACTCAGCCACCGCGATCGAGCGCCAAATCGCGGGTCTCGGGAATGGCCAGCCAAACAATCGGCAGAACAGCCAAGTAGATCAGCGCCAGAACGCTCACAGCGGCCCCGATGCTGCCAAACAGACCGGTGGTGGCGCCCACGATCCCGACGATCGCGGGACCCAGGACCGAGCCGGCGTTTCCGAAACCGTTTCTGATCCATGCGGATGCCTGAGCTCGGATCTCGGTAGGGAACAGCTCCGTGGCGAAGGCCGATAGAACGGGAGCCACCCCGATACCGAAGAAGGCCGTACCCATCAGGAACGGCAGCATGACCCAGGGACTCCTCACCTGGAAGGTGGCGGCGGCGCAAATGACCGCGGCGATCACATAGAGGGCTGCCGTGGGACGGCGGCCGATCTGGTCCATGAGGTACCCCGCCAGTGCGTAGCCGCCGACGCTGAACAACGCCGCAGCGGCAAAAAAGGCCCCTGCTGTCGTCGTGCTGAAATGGCGTTCGTGCTCGGCGTAGTAGGTCCACCAGCCGATCGCACCGGCAGAGACGAGTCCCTGGAGAAAGGCGATGGCTGAGACCGCGCCGACGTGCCCCCTGTCCCGTCCCCGCCAGATTGTCGAGGCTGCGGCGAGGCGCTGGTGGAGCGTCAGTGTCGGTTGCGCCCCGCGCCGGCGTGCCATCTGCACATAAACCCTGCTCTCCTGCAGGCGGCGACGGGCGACGGACACCACCAGAAGAGGGACGGCGGCGATGAGGAAGAACGCCCTCCAGCCGAGCGGGTTGTGGAGGAAGCCGACGGCCACCAGCACCCCTCCGAGGACCGCTCCCAGCGGGCTCACCAGCAACAGCCAGGATAGATACCTCCCCCGCTGCTCCGCCGGCGCCTCCTCGGCGAGCAACGTAATGGCGACGCCGAACTCCGTCCCGATGAACACCTGAGCGCCGAAATTGGAAGGCTGCAAACGACCAGATGCTCCAAGATGCAGCGGTGAGCGTGGTGAAGACCGTGTAGCCGAGGATCGACCACAACAAGATCGGCCGCCTGCCGACTCGGTCGGCCTGGATCACGACGAAGAAGGCCACGAACTGCCCAACCCCGATCGGGATGTTGGCCAGCCCGATGGCCGCGGTGCCGACGTGGAAACTCTCCTTGAGCTGGGTGAGCAGAACCGCCCGGAGCTCGGCGTCATACGCGTTGAACATCGCGGCAGGCAGCAGCAAGGACAGCAGCAGTCGGAGGTAGGCCGGCGAACGCTCCTCGAGCTCGGGGGCCGAGCTGTCCGGCCCGGTCACCAGTCTCTGCGAATCGGTAGCTTGCCGTGCGGCGTCTTGGTCGGCAAGGCGGTACTGGGAGCGTCGACGGACACCTGGAGAACGATACGGGCGCCGGTTGAGGCACCTAGCAACGGGGTTGCCAAGACGGGGACGCAGATCGGTAGCCCGGGTCTCACCTCGGCGAACTACCTCTTGGCGCAATCCCGTCGATCGGCACCACCCATGGCGAAAGGGCACATGGGTGCACTGAACGGTCCGACGGAGAGCTCGGCTAAACGGGTCCGCTGGCCCTCACCTGACCGGCGGGCAGGCGCTCCTCTGTCCCGCAATCGCATGAGCGCAAACGGAGGTGGGGCGGTAGCAACCGCTGCGAAGCCCAGGGCAACGGCGGCCAGAAGCGTGGGCGCTAGACAATGACATCGCACGAAAGCAGTCGCCTACGCCGACGTCATCATCGACTAGGGAACCATGAAGCGTTGAGCGAGCTGTAGACGTTTCGGCGAGGTTTCTGACGTGACACTTCCTCCTTCGGCGTCAATGGGCAGAGGTCGGTTGCCATGGCGTGCGCAAAGCCACACTTAGAAAATCGACAGCGACTTTGCCTGGAATAGTCGTCTGGTGACGTCTCTCCAGTTCACAATTTTCCAGAGGGCAGACACATAGTCCGCCTTCACGGCTGGTATTGCAGAGAGAGAGCGTGTTCCCAGACGTCGAAACATAGAAGGGGAACTGACCCTTGCTGGTTCCGGAGTCCAAACGATCGGACCGTCCTAGGGAATGTGGTTCAGGAAAATGGTGTTTGTGGTCGTCGGAAAACCACCCGGATGCGCTCGGAGCAGATCTGTTGACACGACGACTCTTTGACTTGGTGGGCAAGGAGTGCTGTCCCCGATCCCAACTGTTGGCACGGTTGGGTGAGCCTGGCAGAGGGGCGGCCCACAGAAGATCGAGAAGGTGGTGGTTGGCGGTACAGCTGCCGAACTATGGTCAGGCCGTGGTGGCGAGTTGGGGAGCACTGTTGGCAGGGTCAAGGCCCGTGGCGGTGTGCCCTCTCTGGTGTGATGTCAGTCGCGACCGATCGCTACACCGCCACCGGGGACGAGGCGGGAACCCCGCCCGGTGACCGGAAATTCCGTCCCGATGTGCAGGGGATGCGCGCCATCGCCATCTTCCTCGCCCTCGTGTACCACGCCGGCGTACCCGGATTCAGCGGCGGCTACGTCGGCATCGAGGTCTTCTTCGTCATCTCGGGGTTCGTCATCACCGGGCTGTTGTTGCGTGAGCGCGAAGGGACCGGGCGCACGTCCCTCCGCAGCTTCTACGGACGGCGTGCCCGGCGGATCATCCCGGCGGCGACGCTCGTCATCATCGTCACTGTCATCGTCACCTACCACTCGCTCGGACCCCTCGTCGGCCACGAAACGGCGGTCGACGGCCAATGGGCCGCCCTCTTTCTCGCCAACGTCCACTTCGAGGCCGTCCACACGAATTACCTCGTTGCGCAGGCGCCGCCATCGCCGCTCTTGAACTACTGGTCGCTGGGCGTCGAGGAGCAGTTCTACATCGTGTATCCGACGCTCTTCCTGTTCATCGGGTGGTGGGCGCGGAAGGGGTCGTTCAGGGTGCGACTCACCGTCGTCCTGGTCGCCGTCATCGTCGCCTCCTACGCGTATTCGATCGTGCTCACGTCGGTGGACGCGCAGAGCGCGTACTTCTCGCTGCTGACCCGGTCCTGGGAGCTGGCTCTGGGCGGACTCATCGCCGTGCACGGACGGCATCTCCAGCGCATTCCTCAAGCCTGGGCGGCCGTCGCATCCTGGGTGGGGCTGGCGGTGATCCTGGTGGCCAGTGTCACTCTGACCGGCTCCAGCGTGTACCCCGGGGCGCTCGTGGCCATCCCGACCCTCGGTGCCGGGCTCGTCATCGCCGCGGGCGCGGCGCAGCCCACGTGGGGAGTCGAGCGCCTGCTCCGGCGCAGGTCCTTCCAGTTCCTCGCGGCCATCTCCTTCCCGCTCTACCTGTGGCACTGGCCGATCCTCGAGATCGCCGCCCAGAGCCGTGGGGTGACGAGCCTGCCGGTGTGGGACAACATCTTGCTGTTGCTCGTGGCGGGCGTCCTGGCGACGCTGACCTACTACTTCTTCGAGAACCCGATACGTCACTCTCGATTCTTGGGGCGGCGCCGATGGGCGAGCCTCGTCATGGGCCTGTGCCTCATCGCTGCCACGCTCGCCGTGACGACGTACGAGCAACACCGGCCCACGGTGGATCTGGGAACCTCGCGACGGCCACCTCGGGCTCCATCTGCCCCTCGCCATCAGCGAGCGTCGTGTCCAAGTTGAGATCGACCTATACGTCCGGTCCCACTCAGAAGACGAAGGATGCCGACCTGGAACGGCCGGTCGTCATCGGGGACTCGACCGCTTGCACGCTGCTTCCGGGACTCCAAGCAGTCGGTCCGTCCTATGGATTGCAGTTCGAGAACGGTGCCGTCATCGGATGCGGGGTGGTCAGTGGCGTGATCGCCCCTCTGTATCTTCGGCACCGTGAACGTCGTCCGCCTATACCGCGAAATGTCAGGGTGAAGCCAACCTTGCGGAAACCCAGGCCATCGAGCGCTACCGTCCGAGCCTCATCGTGTGGGGGAGCACGGACGAGCGCAGTTCGATCGTGGTCAACACTCCGACCGGGAGCAAGGTCCTCGACACGGGATCTCCGGAGTGGAAAGCGGTCATGCTGCAGCGAATCGACGGTCGCGTGGAACAATTCGTTGCGACCGGGGCCAGGGTCATCCTCTTGGCCGAGCCCCCGTCTCCGCATAGCCTCAGCGGGGTGGACAGCGCCAACCTCGGCGCATTGCTGAAGACGCGTGCGGCGTGCGATGGCGGCCCGCCGAACGGAACGACGAGCAGTACGAACGGATGAACGCGCTGCTGAGGGAGGTTGCCGCACGGCATCCGCAGAAGGTCGCGGTTATCAATCTCGGGGCGCGGGTGTGCCCTTCCGGTCCGGGTTGCCCGTATGTGGTGAAAGCGTTCGACCCGACACCCGCAACGGCGGATCAGATTTTGCGGCCAGACGATCTGCACTATCTGCCGCCTGGGTCGCTATGGGTGGCCCAGTGGCTGGTGCGCAGATTGCGGCCACTGCCAAGGGCCTGTCATGACGTCCTTGCGAAATGGTGGAGACAGTGCGCCACAGACTCTAGCTCGCTGTCTTCGACGAGGGAACGGCCGTGCCCGGAGCGGGACTCGAACTCCCGCCGGGGCCATCCGGCCCGTCCGGTCTCATCCGCAATCGTCCGATGAACGGCAGGATTACGAAGTCGACCGGAGGGGACCGTGATGGCTGGTCCGGGGTCATCCGAGGTCGTGTGTGACCCGGTTGTGACCTAATCCGGCAGGAAATGACCGCAAGCCTGGAGGCTGTGAGCGTGCCGACACTGCGGACAGCGGAACGAGGCGTGAAGCGCCTCTGAGCATTGGTGCTGACACGCGGAACACATACGCCACGAAAGGTCGCGGTGGTCGTCATCGGGGTGTCTCATGGGATTTCCCTCCTTTCGCTGAACTAACAGCGAGGGAACCCGTGGTACCTGGAGTGCTTGTTCAAACCTCCGCCGACCAGAGGACCGACTGCCCGCACTTGCGTCTGAGCTGTAGAAAAAGCGTACAACCCGGGTGCTCGGGCCTGGGGCTTACCGTGTTCTGGTGCATCTCAACCACTGGACCAACGTCAGGGCCTGGAGGGAATCCTGAGGGATCGCCTCATTCGTGCGACCTGGCCGGAGATCGTCTCGGACGACTTCCGAGCCGTGTCGCGTGGGCGACGACGCGGACCGACACAGATCAGGGCTGGAGCATCAACAAGGGTCTTTGTGCGTACATCGCTGTGGAGGTTCCCGAAGATGAAGTGGTTGCCTGGTTCGAGTACCGCCAACAGCTACCTCCCGGACCAGTCAGTGGCCTAGAAACGTCTGCCCGGTTCCACGGCAACGGTGGCCCTGCGACGTGGTTCGTCGTGTGTCGGAACATTCCAGAGGCGGAATGGGTGGAGCTGGTCGACCTCCGGGACGCTTCCTAGCCGCCGTTTCGTGGGTCGCCCCGAACCGGCAGCGAACTGGGTCACGTGCGAAGCGGAGGTCCGACGTGGCTGAGGCAGCGGTCGACGGCGTGGGATCCTACGGGTAGGGCTGTGGCATCTGCCTGGATCACAGGTACCCCCGGAGCTTCGGTGCGCAGAACGTCGAGCGCCTTTCGACTCTGGTCGATGGCGATGCCACTCCCTGAAAGGTATCGGGTGAAAGTGCCTGGCCCGGCACCTACCTCGACAAAGCGGACCGCAGAGAGTTCACGAAGTAGGCGTTCAAGCTGCGCAGCTTCAGCGGCGATGTCTTCGATCTCGACAGTGACGCCTAGACCCGTCCAGTAGGCGTGGGCGTTGGCCAAGCCAGGCAAGCGTCCAGTCACCCGCTGGTCGTAGTACGCCCAGAGTGATCGACGATACTGCTCGTTCGTCGGACGATTTTCCGATCACCGACGGATCGCCATCATCCAGATACCACACATCCATGATTGCAGCTGCTCCTGCCGCGAGTCCGCACTGCCCCCATAGTGCCTGATTCGTACGGGGCGACGGCCTACCGCTGGCCGTAGGTGAGGACGGCCAAGGCCTCCAGCTCCTGAAGCGAGGCGTTCTGGAGGCCCTTTGTCTCGGCGGCGTTGGCCCGCTCGATCGATGCGCTCCGCTGACTCGCGAATCTGGCGTTCCCGGATCAGGTCGGAGCTGTCCGCGAAGGCTCTGGCAGAGGATGCCGCCACGGACTCGGAAATGTTCATCCGCAGAGCCGCTGGCCTTGACAGTGTTTTCGGACGTACCGAAATCCCGGAAGAAGCTGCTGAGAGTTTCGGCGATTGGGGCGTCACGCGAACCCTCATGTGTGATGCTGCGCCAGAGCGGGAATGGTGTTGGGTTCAGAACCCAAGCGGTTCATTCACCAAGATCGCGGTAATTCGGCCGTGGGCGATCGCCTTGTTGATGATGAGGACGTTATTCACTCCGCTGGGAACGCCGTAGGCCAGCCTGGCCCGACGATCCTCAAGAGGGAAGCAGTAATCAGAGATTCGTCGCAGTCCAGTGTCGAGATCGGGAACGATCTTCTGCGCACCGACGACGAGTATTACGTGACCCGCTCCGGAAACGATCGGACCGAGCTGGCTGCCGCTCGCGGACGCAATAAGAAGTGAGCCTTCCTCTGTCAGGGCGTGGACGCTCCCGACGACCCAATCGGGGGAAGCGGACAATTGCCGCATCTCACGACCCTGCATTTCGCGGTCCATCTGGTAGAGACGAGGGCGAAGCGGCTGATAGAGACCGGATCGCTCGATGTCCTCGGAGACGCCGATGACTTCAAGCGTGCGAGAGGTGTTGTTGTAGACCTCGGCTCCCACCGGGAGAATGGAGCGCACAACTTCTCTCGCCTCCTCGGCGGAGTCAACCACCGCGCCAGTGATTCCGTTGCGTTCAAGGGCGCCAGCTACAGCGCGGATTTTCTCTCTTGGGGCCACTCGAGAGAACCTCGCCTCTGCCTCCTTGCTGGGACCCGCCACCGAGGAATCCCCGGGTGGGCCGGTGGCTGGTGGAGCACCCACGTCACTCACCGCCGACCTCAGCGAGGCGCTGGTGGACCAACGCAACAGCCATCGAGCCCTCGCCTATGGCTGCCGCGCAGCGCTTGATGGAGCCACTCCTGACATCGCCTGCAGCGAACAGCCCAGGCAGGCTTGTTTCGAGAGGTAGGGGTTGACGAGATAGCGACCACCCGTCGATTGCGTCAGGTGATGAGCTGAGTTCGGTCCCGGTGCGCACGTATCCGGCGCCGTCGAGAACAACTCCCACGTTGGCTGCTCCTTGGGTGCGCGGCACCCCCCCGATGCAAACGAAAAGCGCGTCGGCGGACAATCGAGCAACGGTGCCTTCTGACGAGACCACGAGTGCTCGCAGACGAGTATCGGATTCCAGACCGACCACTTCCGTGTTTGTCCGAACCTCGACGTTGCGTAATCCCGTCACCTGGCTGATCAAGTACTGGGACATCGATGCCTCGAGCGTGCGACCCCGGACCAGCAGGGTCACCTGCGTGGCGTAGCGCGAAAAGCGGATGACTGCCTGGCCAGCCGAGTTCCCTCCCCCGACGATGACCACTCGACACCCACTGCAGGTGACCGCCTCGCTCGGGCCGGCGCCGTAGTACACACCGGATCCTAAGAGTTCATCGATGCCCGGAACTTCGAGGCGACGCCAGTCGACGCCGCTTGCTACGAGCAGGGCCCGTGAGGGCAGGGCCGTGCCGTCGGAAAGGTGGGCGACATAGCCCGAGCCGTCCCTGGTGACGTCAGAGAGACGGCGAGCGAGGAGAACCTCGGCCCCGAATCTTTTCGCCTGTGCTGTCGCCCGCGTCGCCAATTCGCTTCCGCTGATCCCCTGTGGGAATCCGAGATAGTTCTCGATCATGGAGGTGGTCCCAGCCTGACCTCCAGGCGCCACTGCTTCGATGGCCACGGCACGTAAGCCCTCAGATGCGGCGTACACGGCGGCAGCCAGCCCGGCGGGGCCGGCGCCCACGATTATGAGGTCGTACTCGGAAAGCGAGGGCGCCGATACCATCCCCAGCCCTGCCGCCACCCCTTCCAGCGTGGCCGGAGCAAGCCGTGTTCCGTTGGGGAGGATGCAGAGAGGTAGCTGGTCCACTCCCGTTTCACCTGCGGACAGCAACGGTTCGACCCGCGCTGCGTCGTCCACGTCGACCCATTCATAGGGGACTCCATTGCGGCTGAGGAAGTCACGGAGGCTGTAGCCCACAGAGGATGCCCGCTGCCCGACCAGTAAAACCTGAGGAGTGACGGGCTTCGCGTCGTAGTCGATCATCGACATGGCGCTGGCACCACCTTCACCACGTCAGGCTTGCACATCCACAGGTCGCACGATGGGGAGTTATTTCAGCGTCGAGAGGCGCACTACTTCCGGTAGCTGCCAGTGCGGAACTCCTCGATGAGTCCGAGATGGGAGGGTTTCCAGCCCAGCTCGACGCGGGCCCTGGTCGCCTGGGTGCCCTGGTCGAGGAGGAGCACCTCCGCGAAGTAATCACCGAGACGCGAACGCGCCTCGGTGTCGGACCCGGGGACGGCACCCGATGCACCGGCCGCGACGGCAGCCGCCTCAGTGAGTTCTGCGACCGTCGGGGCGAGCCCGTTCCCGATCGCGTAATAACCATGGGCCGAGTCCTGCTCGAGAGCAAGGCGGAAGAAATCCGCCAGGTCCGCGACGTGCACGGTCGCCCAATGCTGTCGTCCTTCGCCGATCATGATCAGATTTCCGGCGTCGTCTCGTGGAGAACCGAGAAGCAGTCCGGGGATCCCACCTCCGGCGTCGCCGTAGGCGGAGCCGGAGACCGGGACGATTGCCCTTACTCCTTCCGCACTGAGCAGACGCCGTTCAATCGGCTCTTTCCACGCCACCATCGGTGGCGGGTTGCGGGGAGAGTCTTCAGTGATGGCGGTGTTGGTTCCGTAAACCCAGAGACCGCTGATCTGAATGTGTGGCTTGGCAGTTCCGGAAAACGCCTCGATCACAGCATCTGCCATGGCGGAATCGAGGTCCGCACTCGTGGCGTCGCCGGGACTCGCCGTGTGAATCGATCCGTCTAAGTCCACCAACAAATTCACGACTGCAGCTTGGTCGTACAGATCGACAACGGTCGCACTGGCACCTTGGGCGGCAACGGCGATCGCATCCTCCTCGCCGCGGACCAAGGCGGTTACCTCGTGACCGTGTGCCACGAGTTCGGTGAGGACATGGGATCCGATGAACCCGGAACTGCCCGTGAGTGCGATGTTCATTTCGTCTACCTCCGAAGTCGTGCCTGGTTGATCAGGCGGCCGGGGGCTGCGATGCCGCAGTCCCCTCTACGTGGCTGCCGGCATAGAGCCTGAACAACAGAGCCACCTGGTCTCCCTTCGAGCGCCAGTCAGTTGAGGTTCCTCTTTCTCTGGCCGGTACAGCCCCCCGCCCGTGGCAACGTTCCCGACCAATCCGGAGGATACCACTTTTTGTTTGCGTGGGCAAGCAAATCGGTTAGGCTGCCGAATCGTACGGCAACCAGCCTGGCCGTCCTTGCATGAGAGGAGCCACGAACGTGACGAGTGAATCGATGCGTGATCCGGAAACCGATCCCTTGCTCACACCGCAGAATTGCGCGCTCCTCGTCATCGACTACCAGCCGAGCCAGTTTGCGACGGTGACATCGATCGATCGCGATCTGCTGGCTCGGAACATCGTGTCAGTGGCGCGGCTCGCCAAGACCTACGGGCTTCCGATCGTGCTCTCGACCGTGAATGTCGTCGCCAACGGGCAACCTCCGACGATCCCGGAACTGAGGAGACTCCTCTCCGACTTAATCGAGATCGACCGCACCCAGATCAACTCCTGGGAGGACAGCGATTTCCGACAGGCAGTCGAGGCGACGGGCCGGAAGAAGCCGTTGATGACAGCGCTGTGGACGGAGGTGCGCCTGGCCTTCCCGGCTTTGGACGCGCTCCGCGAGGGCTAAGAGGTGTTCCCGGTCGTCGATGCAGTGGGCGGGACCACCCCGGAGGCGCACCGGGCGGGGCTCGAGCGCATCGTCCAGGCGCGCACAGCCCATCGGCTGGGTATCCCTGGCCTGCGAGTTGCAACGCGACTGGGCTCGGACGGCTACCGTCCCCGAAGTGGTCGACATCGTGCTCACTTCTCGGCTCACCAAAGGGCTCTGAACCGCTGCGTCGATCGACGCTGCTTCCTCCCGTGCCTCGCCTTCCGGGCACTGTTCGCTGGATAGTCGAGGCGCTACCTCGGCACTCGAGGTTCGGCGGGCGTGTCCTCGAGGTGGGCGGCCACTTCGGACAAGGCTCTCGCGACTGTCTCAATGGTCGAAGCATCGAGGTGGTCGAAGAAGCGACTCCGAACGCTCGCGAGGTGTACCGGCCATGCCGATTTCAGTTTGGCCATGCCCTGGGGAGTGAGCCTCGCGACATTGCCCCGTGCGTCGGAGGAGCTTGCCGTCTTCGTCACGAGGCCACGCGATTGGAGATCGTCCACCAGGCGGGTCATGCGGCTCGCCGACAGGTCGGTCGCGCTGGCGAGGTCTGCCATCCGCAGCTCTCGATTGGGAGCTTCGGAAAGGTGCATAATCGTCGTGTAGCCGCTCGCCGTGAGGCCAGCATCCCTGATCAGGTCGCTGTCGAGATGTCGCGGGATGACTTTGACAATTCGCATGACTGCTCGCCAAAGCTCTTCCTCGGTCGGTGAGAGTGGCTCGACGGTGGCCATGCCCTCCACAATAACTTGCTTCTCCAAGCAATCATTGGAATAGGCGGCGCCTCTTGAGGCACGCTATCGGAGGCCCAAGCATCGGATTTCGGCGATGGCGAAGTGGAGTTACACACCCGATTCCTCTTCCTTCCCTACCACCATGCAGCCACCAGGGCCCTCCTCCTGATTGGACGGTGCCCCTGTTGACCGCCGACACCGAGAGGCCGGCCCGACGCAGCTCGCGCGTCCGGCGGAAGACAGTCGCGTCAGCCTCTACCTGCGGGCGGCCGCGACCTGCCAGGCCATGGCTCCCGCGGGGTCCCAGGTGATGTCGATGACGGCGGACTCGATGGACTCGATTCTCCATCCCACGGAAAACGCGACACGAATCTCGTCTTGCGTCACCCGGCGTGGCCCCCAGTCACCCGGCTGGCGATCGCTGAAGCAGAGCATGTGATAGCGACCACCCGGGGGGATTACTTCTGCCAGGCTGGCGACGTAGCGCTCGCGCTCCCCGTCATCGAGGACATGGAAGAGCCCGCAGTCGAGCACAGTGTCGAACTGTTCACCCAGATCAGCGAGGCGAAGAGCATCTGCGACGACGAAGCGTGCCTCCACGCCCCGTTCGGCCCCCTTCGTCCTGGCCAGCTCGACGGCTCGAGTCGACATGTCGATCCCCACCGTTTCGTGTCCGAGCAGGGCCGCCATAAGGGCGTGCTCGCCGGTGCCACAGCCGACATCGAGCACACGGCCCACCAGCTCCCCGGCCGTGGCCAGGTGCTCGAAAGCTGGCTGGGGTCGGCCAATGTCCCACGCAGCGATGCCGGCCACGTAGATGGCATCGAAGTCGTGGGGTGGACGGGATGAGCGCCCTTCGGGAGGAGGCGTGGAACGGCCATTCACGCAGACGTGACTACCACAGTGGCCACCGACACGCCGGAGTGAAGACCGGCAGACCACCTTTCGCACGAATCGATTGACCGGTTTCGCCGTCGTTTCGAGCGGTCGACGAGGGACGTCCCCTCGGACTGCCCCGTCGCCCGCAGGACGATCCCCAAGACCGGTGTTAACTGGGTCAATGGAGAACCTCCCCGGCGAGAGGAACGATGTGGTCACGCTCGAGGCTCTCCATACCGCTATCAGGTCGTCTTGGAGTGTCGAGACCTGCGACCCGAGCGACGTAGCGGAATGGACGGCCGAAAACCCGTCTCGAGGTCAATGTGCGGTTACCGCCCTGGTCGTACACGACCTGCTCGGCGGCCAGCTGCTCGAGGCCGAGGTGCACTTCCAAGACGGCTCACGACAGGGATTCCACTACTGGAACCGACTGGCTGGGATCGATGTAGACCTCACCAGGGAGCAATTCACGAGCGAGGAAGTTCTGCAAGAACCGCGGGTGATCGAACGCGCACCCGAATTCCCCTGGCGGGCCCAGAAGCAATACCTGGCATATCGAAAACGTGTCGATGCGGCGTTGCAGATGCAAGCACCCGGGCGTCGTGTCGACCTGTCGCAGAGCTAGGCAATGGCAGGTCCAATGCCAACAGAGCCTGACAGATTGCTACGCCGATTCACCGGGAAGCGGTCTCTTAAGGGGAGTATCGCTGTGAGCGTCTCGTCGCCGGCGAGAACGTGAGCCCGTGGCCCGAGGGCCTAGCATGGCGGCAACACGGACATATCGCCGAGGGAGAAGCATCTGATGTCCGATGACAGACTGGAAATGGTTCAAACCTTCTTCACGCGCTACTTCGACGGCCACGTCGACGAAGCGGTGGCACTTCTGGAACCCAGTGTCGTGTACCACCTCCCGGGCCGGACTGGCCCGACGGGCGACTTCGTGGGCCCGACCGCTGTGGCCGAGCACCTCCAGAACTTCCTGAAGCTGACGGAAGGCTCGATCGACGTACTCAGTTGGGATGATTGGCTCATCGGCACCACCGATATCGCCAGCGTCGTGCGCCTGCATCTCCAACGGCCGGGACGGATCCAAGAGTTCCGCGTTGTCTTCTCGTCGAGGTCTCCCCCAACGTAAAGATCGCACGCGTGGAGTGCTTCTACAGCGATCCGGAAGCCTTCGAACGCTTCTTCTCGTGGTGAGGGCAGGTCGCAGGCGCCAGCCAACGTACAAGCGAAACTCGGCAGCGTCGTCGCTCAGCCAGTAAAGGGGCGGCCTTTCCCTGCGCCAATCATGCCGTGCCGTGAGGATGGCGGGTACAGATGCCACTGCCCTGATCCGGCCAGCTGAAGGAGCCACAAGACGATCAATCCGCCACCATGGCTGCCATAGTCCCTGGTAGTCAGGGGCGCCTTGCGATTCGTCAGCCTTCCGAGCTGCGCACGACCCTGCACCATTTTGTCAAGCACCGAGGTTGAAACGCCGATTGCCTCTTGGTGGTGCATACGTTGGAAATCATCTTGGGCCTTGTCTCGGTGGCGAGCTTGGTGATTGTGGTGCTCGGCAACATCGAACACGTCAACACGATCGCCCTCGCGCTTGTCGGGGCCACGCTGTTGGCGGCGACCGCTCGCATGGCCTTGTCGTTGCGCAAACAAAGGGCTCTCAATGAGTCACGCCAGCACCTGGCGGTAACCGACGAGCTCACCGGGCTCGGTAACCGCCGACGGCTCCTCGACGAGCTCGAGGAGGCCCTGGCCGCCCTGTCCTACGAAGGCCCTCAGGTCGGCAACCTGGCCCTGCTCCTGATCGACCTGGATCATTTCAAGGAGATCAACGACTCCTTCGGTCACCACACCGGGGATGCGCTGTTGCGCCAGATCGGCCCCCGCATTCGCCAGGTCGTCCGTCACAGCGACCTGGTGGCGCGCCTCGGCGGCGACGAGTTCGCCGTCCTTCTTCACGGTGCGGACACCTTCAAGGCCGCGAAGGTGGCACAGCGTATCTCGACATTGCTCGAAGAGCCGATCGACGTTGGTACAGCGAGCCTGCGTGTCGGGGCGAGTATCGGCGTGGCGCTGGCGCCAGAACATGCCCTGAGTTCTACCGATCTGCTGCGCTGCGCGGACATCGCCATGTACCGGGCCAAGAACGAGCGCGGGTCTTTCGACGTCTACGAGGCCGCCCTCGACGACGAGGCTGACCGATTCGCTCTCATCGAGGACCTGCGCCAGGCCATGGCCAACGGCTCACTCGCACTGCACTACCAGCCGGAGATCGACCTACGGACGGGCAGGGTGGTCACCGTGGAAGCGTTCCTGCGTTGGCCCCATCCAACCCTCGGCCTCATCCCTCCCGAGCACCTCTTGGCCCTGGCCGAGGAGAGCGGGCTCATCCACCCCTTGACCACATGGGTCTTCGACCAAGCGGTCGCTGATTGTGCCCGGTGGTGGCGCGAGGGGCACCAAGTGGCCGTCGCGGTCAATCTGCTGGCCACCGACCTCTTGGATTCGGCACTGCCGCAGCGAATGGGCGCGCTCTTGAATAATGTTGGCCTGGGGTCGGAGGCCCTCGTCCTTGAGATCACCGAGCGGATGGTCATGGCCGACCTGACCCGGTCCAAGCGCGTCATTCAGAGCCTGGCGGACTCGGGAATTATGGTCTCGATCGATGATTTCGGCACCGGGTTCTCGTCGCTCTCGCACCTGAGCGACCTTGCTGTCGGCGAGGTCAAGCTGGATCGCACGTTCACGTCACGCCTCCAGCTCGGTGAGGCAGACACGCGAGATGAGAACCTCGTCCGCTCGGTCATCGACCTCGGCCACGCGCTCGGGTTGCGCGTGGTTGCCGAGGGTATCGAGCGGCTCGACTTCGTCAATGTTCTGGCTAGCCTCGGGTGCGACTCGGGACAGGGTTTCGCGATTCAGGCTCCGTGTCGAGCCGCAAAGATCGACTTCGCCGGGTTGACGGGATCGCAGGATGTCGCAGGAGCCGCGGCCACCAGTCCTCGTGGCTAAAGCCGGACCCGAGGTCTGTCGCGCGTTTGGGGACCGAGCGGCGTACCGGCGGAGGGGTCTCCCTAAATCCTCGTCGGACGTCCGATCGTCGGCGAAACTGCTGAGCCTTGCGTCTCGTCATGGTGTTCCGAACCAGTTAGTCAGGGCGTCACGCAATCCGGTATCCGTACCGTCCCCCACCCAGGCGACATATCCGTCGGGCCGGATCAACACGGCTGTAGGAGCGGTGACCTCGCCAAGTACCGGAAGCTCCCACGGGCCGACATACTCAGCATCGATCAGCTGGACCCGGTCAGCCCACGGCGTGATCTCAACGCGCCCCCGCTCACCGAGGTTGAGCAGCACCGGCTTGGCCTTGTGCAGCAGCGTGAAGACCCGCAGCGGGCCGTCGGCGGCCACGAGGTCCAGATCCGGCATGCGGCGTCCGAGCAGGGGGTGGCCCTCGCCGAGGTCGTAATGAATGTCCAGCCCCGAGATGATCCCGGCGAGCCGTTTTCGAGGCTCGTCCATGACCGCCAACTCCGACACCATATCGACCAGGGCCTTGATGCGGCCGTCCGGGCGCTGCAGTACGCCCTGAGCCATCGTGTGCTGAAGCGCGCGGGCAGCGACCGGGTGGCGCTCGTCCTGATACGTGTCCAGGAGGCTCTCCGGGGACGTCCGGTTGACCACCTGAGCCAGCTTCCATCCCAGATTTACCGCATCCTGCACACCGAGGCTGAGGCCCTGTCCTCCCGCCGGGTAGTGCACGTGTGCCGAGTCGCCGGCGAGTAGCACCCTTCTGTCGCGGTAGGAGGCCGCCTGACGTGTCATGTCGGTGAACCTGGAGATCCACGTGGGACTGTGGATCCCGAAGTCGGTGCCGTACACGGCGCTGAGCGCCTCGCTCAGATCGCGCAGGGTGGGCTCGCTGCTCGGTCCGAGCTGTTGCTCGGTCACGATCACGCGGAACGTCTTGCCGTCCTCCAACCTTTGAAGGGCGTGGATGCCCGTAGCGTCGTGACGAATGCCCCGAGGCGGTTCCTCGGTCACCTCGACCTCGGCGATGAGGTTGCTCCTGGTCGGATCCCACCCCGGGAATTCGATGCCGGCCGCTCTACGGATAACGCTGCGTCCACCGTCGCACCCGACGAGATACTGCGCCCGCAGCGACTCGCCGTCGGACAGCTCGACCTCGACGCCCGCGTCGTCCTGCGCGAAGCCCGTCGCCTCACATCCGTAGTAGATCCGCACTGAGAGCTCGGCGATCCAGGCGGCCATGATCCGCTCGATCTGGGTCTGCCAAATCCCGAGCGAATACGGATGGCGCGTCGGGAAGTCGCTCATGTCCAACACGGTCGTGCCGATCATCGCGGCCTGAGCCACCTGACCCTCCGCGAGGAACCGATCAGCGACCCCACGCTGATCCAGCACTTCGATCGTGCGCGAGTGAAAACCACCGGCCCGTGAGCCGACGAGCACGTGATCGGAACGCCGCTCGACGATCGCGACGTCGACTTTCGCCAACGCCAACTCAACCGCCAACATCATCCCCGTCGGACCACCTCCGGCGATCACCACCGCATGCTTGGCCATACGCCACCCCTCCTCTTTCCGTGCGTTCTGGTTCGGGCCGGAGATTGTGCGCACCGACCGGCGCCTTGCTGCAAGCGCCTTGTGCGCGCTACATTGAGAATGGCGGGACGGAATTCTCCTTTCCTTGTTCGATGCGGACAAACAAGCCCTTTCCGATGATCGGGGCGTGCTCGATGGCCCGGACGATGGGGCAAACGGGGCAGCCAGCAGACGCACGAACTGGGTTAAGCCCGGTGTCACACGGCCTGGGTCTGGATGACGAGATGGACCGATCGATCCTGATCGTCGATCTGAACGACGATGTGCGATTTCCGGTGTGTACTGGCTTTCCGAATGCTCGTACGAGACCTGAGCGACACGCCACGGAAGAAGTTCGTCTTGGACTCAATCGTTGCCGTGGTCGCGCCCTCCGGCAGACTCACGTGCGCACAAACAGTTCCGACGGCGTCCGCCAGGTCCATGATGGCGCCACCATGGAGGATTCCGTCGGTGGTGCATCGCTCCGCGGACCAGGCCAGGGTACCAACCACGTTGCTGGCATCTGCAATCTCCAGATTGATGCCGGGTTCCTCGCTGAAGGGCATGAGACCAGGAGCGCTCTCAGTCGGCTAGAAGAGGGAGCTGGGCATCGTGGATCCTCCGCTCGCAATCGTCGACATTGAACTGCAGTTCTGCTAGATGATCCGTCTGAGAAGTCAGCCCGGCGGTTCCTGCACCGGAACATCAGCAAGGGGAAGGACATATCCGAAGAAGGCGACGAGCGCCCCAACGAACATCAGCCCCATGCCTGTCAGCCTCCAAGGGTGCGACACAGACAGCATCCCGCCGCCGGCGCCAAGCACAAGCCCGACGAGGCCGACCTGCGCGCCGAGGCGCACGAACCTCGCCCCATCGAGAACCGCAATGAGGATGGCCAGCGCCCCGATCGCCAGTAGCCCCCCGAGAACAGCGTGGGCGACGTACACACCCCTGCTCTGCGGAGGTAGCCACTGATCGGGTCGTCTGACCGGGACGAGCACCAAGCACGCCACACCGAGCGCGAACTCGATGCCGATGCCGATCATCATGACGAACCAAACCCAGCGCGCGATCATGGGTGTGCTCTCGTTCACTCCGGCATCAAGAGGAAAGGGCCTTCTTCGTCCGAATCGTCGGCGGCCGTATGGCCCATCTTTTCATAACGCTCGGAACGCGTGCTCAATCTTCTCAGCGTCGACGACGACTACTCACGCTGTGCGTGGCCAGCGTGACCTTCCCGGTGGTGACCCAGGTCGACTCCCTTCCCTCCGCTCGTCGCCATCTCATCCATTCGCAGGACGGCGAACGAAAGGACTGACAGAACCGCGAGACCGATCGAACAGACGAGCACAGACCGGAAGATGCCAAAGTACTGAGAGGAGATGCCGACACCGATGACGGGGATCGTGAGCCCCAAGTAGCACAGCACGAAATACGAGGAAATGACCTGTCCTCTTCTCTCCGCCGGAGCCAACCGGTTGGCGGTCGAGAGACTCCCCATGAAGACGCAGCCGACCGCGATCCCCCCTGCGGCGGTACCCGCCAAAAAGAGCCCCATTGAGGCCTGCGACAACCCAGCGACAATGAGGGCGAGGACCGAGAGGAAGAGCGCGAGGCCGAAAGAGATGACCTTGCGGTCCTCCAGGCGACCCGCGCCGACCTCAGTGATCGCGGCTATACCGAACAACATGAATACCACTACGCCCGCGATGGCGTAATTGTCCTGATGCAGGACAACGCGGAGAAACGTTGGTGCCAACGCACTGAAGATCCCAAGCAGACCGAATGCCGTGAATCCAGCTATTCCGGCCGCCAAGAACTCGCGTCTTCCTGCGGCTGGGAGGCCGAAGCCGGCGAAGCGAAGGGACAGCGGTCGACGTGGCGACACGGTCTCGGGTACCGAGGCCACTGCAACGGCTCCAACCGCCAGCAAGACCAAGTACACCTCGAAGACGAGCACCGTCAGATTCGGCGCAAATTGCGCGAACAGACCGGCAACGAGGGGACCGAGGCCGAGGCCGCCTATGTTGACGACTGTGGCGACAAGCGATGCCCGGCGCGGCTTTGCCGGCCCGAGCATTTCGGTCAATGCCGCAGTTCCGGTCCCCGTCATGAGGCCGGCAGAGAAGCCGGACAGCACTCGACCCACGAAGAGCCACCCGACCGATGACGCGGTGATGAACACGACGGTGCTCAGTGCGCTGAGAGCGAGAACGACCGCTAGTACCGGCCTCCGCCCGACCTGATCCGAGGCGCGTCCCGCGAACACAAGCGCGGTGAGCACACCTGCGGCGTAGACCGCGTAGATGAAAGTGATTACTTCCGACGAAAAGTGCCACTGACTCTGGTAGATCACGTAAAGAGGGGTAGGTAGTGTCGTCCCCAGCATGATGGCGGCGAACACGTAGGCGATCAGCCAGAACGCCGCCTCGTTGGTCGCTCGTAGGTGCGGGCGATCAACGGCGATCGCCTCATCGAGGCAGTCGAAGCAGGGCTTCGCTACTCGCATCCCTCCATCGCTCCGTGCGGTCACAAGAGGATCCCCTCAGAACGGCTTGAGCCGTCGCCAGCACTGTCGACTTCCACCCGAGCAGCACAACGGATGCCTTGACAGCAGCGCAACGTGAGGTCAAACAAACATCGCACGGCACGCGCCGGGTGGCGGCAAGCTGAGGGGGAGAGACGGGGTCCCATGGCGATCTGTTCGTGTTGGCGTTCATCATCTGCCTGGGCCGATTCGGAAGTCAAGCAAAATCCGAAGCGTCCAACTGAACTGAGCAGTTCGTTGGTGGGAGGGAGCTTCCCGCTACTGGCCGGGGGCTGAGTCTCCCGTCGGAGATCTCTTAGAGCGCCGTCACCAGCGGGATGCTCGTGGCGGATAAGCCTTCACTCGTCATTCCTGGCGGCGGGTCATGGGTCCGCAGCACGGGCTGGCCAGCCGCCTCCATGTCTGCGACGACGTATTCGAGCAGCGCGGCGCCGTGGGGAGATGCCACCACCACTTCGTGGCTCAACGCGGTGGCCTTGCGTAGACATTGCAGTCGGAGAACGTCCCCGGCCGCCTCGTTGTTGGGAAAGATGCCCGAGTAGGACAGCTTGAGCTCCTCGAGTGATTCGCTCACGTGCGCCGACTCGGGCCGGTGCAGCGGGAGGTCAACATAGAGGGCGTCGACGCCATCGGAGAACAGGCGGGAGCGCTCTGCATCGACCCGGGCCGTCAGGTCGTCGCCCGCCTGGCTCACGGTAAGTATGGCGACGTTGTCGCCGGGTCGGGTCTGAACATGGAGCTGCGAGCTTGAGGGAAGATCGGCGCGGACCGGGGCATCGGCGAGTTGGGACCGAAAGGCACAGATCTCGATCGTGTCCCGCACGATCTCCCGATGACGACTCGGCGCATACAGCCTGCGTTCCTTACCCGGCCGCATGCGGAGGAAGAAGAGAGCGGCCGATTGCCGGCCGGGACTCGGCGCCGACACGCTGTTGTCAACTGACTCGGGGATGAAGCCGAGCAAGAACCCGGTCTCGTGCCCGCCGAGGTCGAGCAGGGCCTGCTGGCTGTAGGGATGGGCAGCGGTGGCTTCGCTGTACATGCCGACAAGCCCGCGCGACGTCACCCACTCGACCAGATACCGCTTCACCGCCGTAAAGACGTGCCGTCCTCGGGCTGCTGGCAGCGTCAGCGCTTGGCCGGCGTGACCAACGACGTCCTCTGGAGCAGCGAGCGAGAGGCCGGAATGACACAGCAGCTCACCGTCGGATGTCTCGGCGATCGCGGAGATCAGGAGGCCCGCCGAGATCCTCCTTGCCACTTCATCGGCGTCGTAAGCCCACAGAACGGGATACGTCTCACCGTACACAGCCCGGACAGCATCGCCGAGGCGGGCCGATTCGGAGGCGCCGAGCATGCGTATTTGGATGTCACCGACCCACACGGGATCTGGTGTCGGGGGTTCACCAGCCGGCGCCATGGAGACATGCTAGGCAGGGTCGTTGGCCGAACTTCCAGACCCGCATGGCCCATACCTTTGCGTCCTCAGGGCGAGCCTGGTTCACCGCTGGTCCGGGGTTCATGGCTCCATAACATTTGCGTGCCACGATGTCATTGTGAAGGCGCGACATCGCCGTGCATGGGCGCGGAGCGGCCCCGCGAAAGGAACGGCTCGGACGAAATGCATGAGAGGGACCATCGCTGTGGCAACCGCCGCCCTTCTCGGCATCGGCCTCGCAGCAATCCCGGTCACGGGGACAACGGCGGCGCTTGCGGGGTCCCTTTCTTCGGTTTCTGTCCCAGTCTCAGTGCTCGGGGGCCAGGGCGCGCCAGGAGGCGCTTCTCCCACGGTGCAGATCACGGTCGGCGGATGGGGACCTCTACGCGTCGTCCTCGATACCGGGTCCTCGGGCCTCCACGTCTTCGCCGGCGCGGTGAATGCCGGATCCGGGGTGACCGTGACCAATCAAGCGACCAATATCACCTACTCGGGCGGCTACCGGTTCAAAGGGGTCGTTGCATCCGCCGTTATGCAACTCGGAGCAGCGAAGACAACCGGACCCGTTTCGTTTGCGCTCGTACAAAGTGCCACGTGTATCGCCTCGAAGCCGGATTGCCCAGCGGCCAACGGAATCGAGGGATTCGAGTCGGACCGGGGTGTTGACGGCATCCTCGGCATCGGAATGCAGAGTAGCCAGGGAGCTGTGACGAGTCCCATCCTCGGCATGGCTGGGTCACTGAGTAGGAGGTGGAGTCTGCATCTCGACGGGAGCTCGGGAGAGCTCGTCCTGGGCGGTCGAGTGATCGGCAGCGGGAAGCTCGTCGCGCGGTTCCAGCTTCAGCCCGATGGAACGTCCGACGGCCATCCGCTGTGGGGGGACAGCAAAATCCCGTTGTGCCTGTCGGCTGGGTCGATTGATGCGTGCGTACCAGCACTCTTCGACTCAGGAACGCCCGAAGTCCAGATCTCGGGATCGCCTCTCAATCAAGTCCCAGTCGTGCCGGGAACCAGCCAGGTTGTCTCTGGAACGCCGATCGCGGTTGCCTCGAGTGGCGAGCCGCCCTTCTGGTCCTTCACGGCAGGGAGCGAGAAGTCTGCGGACTTCGTGCGAGTCATCAGTGATCAGAGCCCATTCTTCAATAGTGGCGTGCAAGCGTTCTATAACTTCACCATCACGTACAACGCGAAGAAGGGTCGTGTGGCGTTGGCGACTTGACCCCGGCGGGGCCTGTCGCTTCCAACAGTGGAACGGTGTTGTACGAACGGACCTTTTTGGTCATTACTCAAGTCGTGAATTTGTCGAGCATCCCGGGTGAGCCCCGTATGCAGGATTGATGACACTGTACGTTGCCGTCCCTTACAGCCCAAGAACCGGGCTCGAGGGTAGAGGTCGCCGGGGCTCCCGCACTCGGCGCCGCGTGGAGAATCAGCGGCCAGAAGAGCGGGACGTCACATATATCCTCTTGGATTCATGCTCATTGGGAAGCGGGTCGCGATAGCGGACGTCTTCAACCACAAACGATTGGCTCTGAAGTTCGTCGAGAAGTTCGTCATTCCTGTAGAGGGTGCCTCCGACAGTCTCTGTGTGATGGCCCAGGAACTCGCTGCTGTAGACCTCTGATTCACCGAGGTGGGTTGCGACCACGAACAGTCCAGCCGGTTTGAGAAGTCTGCGGATCTCAGCCAACGCGATTCCGAGCGCCGATCGTGGGAGGTGATGAATGGAGTAGAACGCGACAACCCCAGAGAACGACTCTGACCCGAAGGGAGCGGAACGCATATCACCGCACGCGAGGCTGCGGTTCCCGGTGCGTCGCCGTGCAACAAAGAGCATCTGGAGAGCCAGGTCCAGGCCGACCACCCGAAGGCCACGCTCGGTGAGGTACTGGCCGACCTGGCCGGGTCCGCACCCAAGGTCGAGGACTAGCGAGCTTTCGCCTGACCGTTCGGCTACCGAATCGAGCACCTCTCGATCTATCGGGAGGCGTAGGAGGTCGTCGGCGAATGCCTCTTCATAGTCTTCCGCGGTGACGTCGTAGGCGGCTCTTACCGCTGCCACATCGAAGGGCCCCATGACCGGAAGTCTGGACCCATCCGATCATCACGACCAACGCTCTCATGACCGCGATGGTCTGCCCAGGCCTGATTGATCGCTGACTACGACTGACGCCCCTCGTCATCGCCAGAGATGCGCACCCACAATCGCGCCCATGCGTCTTGGAGAGGCTGGCGAGGTGAGCCGCGCTGTACGGGACGGTGGAGCCGAAAAGAAAGCAGAAGCCCCGCTGTTGCCTTGGCTGCCCTGTGCAGCGATCGGCGCGTCGACCTCTGGAGTTCGGACACCACCGATGACGTTTCCGTTTGCGTCAAGCTTGTACTTTTCTTCGAGCTGGATCTCCGTGATCTCCAATCAGGGCACGACAACGACGATGGGTGCATCGCGTCGTCCGACCAGTCGTCGACCCAGGGAGCCGGCGAGATGGTGGCGAGCCTTTGCAGATCTCCCAACGACGATCAGATCGGCATGATCGTCATCAGCAATCCGTATAAGCTCCTTGGCCGTGTCCCCATGCGTATGGACGAAGGTGAGTTCGACCTCATGCTCACGCGCGTACCCGCGGACCTGACGGCACAGCTCCTGCGCCTGATCGTTCATCGTCTGTTGGATTTCTCCGTAGGCGCTGGCGCCGGTAAGAGTGGCGGTCGCAGCGACCGACACGGCAGTCGACGTTGGACCCACGAACACGGCGACGGTGCGGCCCCCGAGACGCTTCGTTTCTCCGCAGGCCCACCAGAAGGCATCCCATGACGTGTCGGACCCGTCGATCCCCACGACAACGACAGCGGTAGCGGTGCTGCAAAAGGCGTCCTGGTCACGGTCCCCATGGCGCAGGCCAGGGTCCATTTCGTCAGAGTGCGCCATGATCACATGTGGGTCTCGCCAGATATGGAACGAGTCGAGCCGTTGAATCGGGTTCGTCGCTTTTCATCCAGTTTCTCGATGTGTTCGAGAGCTGGGATCACGGCAGCCAGAGCATCCGCTTCGTCTGCGGGAAGTTCCTCGATGAGCTGCATGAAGGCCTCCACACCGGCTTGCCGTCTGGCTCTGATGTAATCCGAACCTTCGGAGGTGAGGGCAACGAGAGCAACGCGTCTGTCGGTGCGGTCTGTGTGCCTCTCGACGAGGCCAGAACGTTGCAGCGCGTTCACGAGTGCAGTCATGGACGGCTGCATCACGCCTTCGGATGCGGCCAGGTCGGTGATGCGGCGTGGCCCCGTTCGTTCCAGGGTTGCCAGCGTCGACAATGACGTCAGGCTTATGTCGCGGGGCTGACTCCTCACCGCGGCGGCCATGAGGCCGTACAGCGCTTGACCGACTGCCCGACTCTCGGTTCTCCGGGTCCTTCGGGGAACTCGGACGTTGGTGCGCATGCCTCTGAGCATAGGACTATGTATATAGGTTTGTCTATATACAAGATCAATGAGGCTCTTGCCGGGGTGAGAGCGAAGGGCCCCCGCAGTCGCCGCGCCTTGAGGTGACCTGGCGAATCCGCACGCCTTCCTCCACGATGCCAAGGCAATGCGCCGGGGGGGATTCGGTCGCCGCAGGTCGCCGCAGCGGTCGCCAATACGGTGACAGCTCGACCATCTCGTAACGGCAGCGGCGTCAGCGGGCAAAGGGCCCAACGTGTCATCGTCGACGGGCTCGTCGAGCTGCGGCCTGGTGCTTGACTGTTCAAGTCGTTCGGCAAGTCCCCGTCCATCCGGGCAAGCGACGCCCACTTGGCTTTTTCTATCATTAGCGTCATATGCACGATTCGCAGGACTTTGAGGTGCCGACCGAGGCCCAGGTCGAGATCGCGAGCAACGCCTTCCGTCTGCTGGCCGACCCGACTCGGATCAAGCTGCTCCGGGCCTTGCACCAGGGCGAGTCCTCGGTGTCGGGGCTGGCCGACCTCGTGGCGGCCTCGCCCACTCCGGTATCCCAGCACCTCTCCAAGCTGCGCTGGGACAAGCTCGTGCGGGTCCGTCGGGAAGGCACCTACGCCTACTACTCGGCAGCAATGACCACGTGGCCCAGCTGCCGGCCGAGGCGGTCTTTCACGCCGACCACCAGGTCCTCGGCCTGTCTGACCACCCAGTCGGCCGCCGCCGGCTCCGCCACGACGCGGCTGAGGTGATGCGTCGTGGTCTTGTCGAGACTACGCGCCTCGTACCTATCAACCGTCGCGAGCGGCGGCGGCCATGAGCTATCACTGGGGGCATGATGGTGGCGACTGAGCTCATTCACCTCTCCGGCGTGATCAACCGGCCTCTCGTCGACCGGAACGGTGACCGACTCGGGCGTGTCCGCGACCTCATCGTGCGAATCGGGGACAGCCCGCATCCACCGATTGTCGGTGCGGTCGTCACGATCGCTGGACGTGATCTCTTCGTGCCCGTGCGCAAGATCTCTGCCATCGAGCCCGGACGGGTCAGGTTCGACGGCGACCGGGTCGACCTACGCCGCTTCGAGCGCCGGCCTGGCGAGCTGCTCTTGGCCCAGGACCTCAAGGCCCGCCATCTCATCAATTTCGTAGGCGGCCGACTGATCCGGGCCAACGAGATCGAGCTGTCCCGAAACAACGGCGGCTGGGAGGTCATGGGGGTCGACCCCTCGACGCGGGGTGTGCTCCGTCGCCTGCTGCCGGGCCGCCTGGGGCAGCGTACCCGTGCGGGGGGCATCGTCGACTGGGGCAGTATCGAGCCATTCGTCTCCCACGTGCCGTCCGCCCACCTGCGCATCCCCTATCGCAAGCTGGCCCGGCTGCACCCGGCCCAGATCGCGGACCTCGTTGAGGCGGCCTCTCACGAGGAGGGTGAAGAGATCATCGAGGCCGTCGGACAGGACCGCGAACTCGAGGCCGACGTCTTCGAGGAACTCGACCCCGAGCACCAGGTCGAGTTCATCGAGGCCCGCTCCGACGCCGATGCCGCCAAGGTGCTCGGATCGATGGCGGCAGACGACGCGGCGGATCTGATCACCGAGATCGATCAGGATCGCCGGTCCCCGATCCTCGAACTCCTGCCCGAACCCCAGCGCCGCAAGGTGCGTTCGCTGTTGAGCTACAACCCCGAGACGGCGGGCGGGCTCATGAGTCTCGACTTTGTTCTCGTACCCGAAACCTCGACGGTGACCGACGCCCTTGAGGCGATCCGTTCCAGTACGGCGCCGCGGGAGGCACTGAGCGTCGTCTTCGTCGCCGATGCCCAGGGTCACCCGAGCGGCTCGGTGTCCGCCGTGCACCTGATCCAGGCGCCCGCCGATGCTCCGCTTTCGGCCGTGTCGACGGAAGGTCTGGAGCACGTCCATCCCGACTGGGACCTGGGCGCAGTTGTCCGAAAGATGTCCGACTTCAATCTGACGGTCGCACCGGTACTCGACCACGAGCACGGGTCGATCATGGGGGTGATCACGGTCGACGACGTCCTCGAGCTGCTGTTGCCGTCGGGATTCCGACGCGACTACGGCGTGACGGCGGTCGAGGAGTGATCGTGTTCCGGCGACGAAGACCCAGTCCGACCGCCTGCCTACGCAACGCCTGCGCGTCGCGCTAGCCGATCGATCACCCGAGCCGATTCGGCGCGGCGCTTCCCGCCGGCTCCACCAGCACCGTGAAGTACGACTTGAGTCTCTCCGAGTGGGCGTCGCGCACGACCACCTCCGACTCGATGGATGACGAACCGAAGCGCGACATGACCAAATCCGGTTGCGGCGCGAGGCACAAGGACGCAAGAGGGAGGTGAGCATGGCCGACACACCGGACTCCGAGCACCGTACAGCGGTGCTCGACGCAGCCCACGTCGGCGACATCCAGGGGGCGTTCGGCACCATCCGCCAGCACGACACCGGATCGCGGCGGTCGTGGACGGCGCGCCTCTTGACCCTCCTTGCCATCATGGGGCCCGGGCTGATCGTGATGGTCGGCGACAACGACGCTGGCGGCGTCTCCACCTACGCGCAGGCGGGTCAGAACTTCGGCCTCACCCTCTTGTGGACCCTCCCGCTGCTGATTCCGGTCCTCATCGTGAACCAGGAGATGGTGGTGCGTCTCGGAGCGGTCACCGGCGTAGGCCACGCCCGGCTCATCAACGAGCGATTCGGCAAATTCTGGGGCATGTTCTCTGTCGGGGACCTCTTCATTCTCAATTTCCTGACCATCGCGACCGAGTTCATCGGCGTCAGCCTCGCCCTCGGTTACTTCGGTGTGAGCGAGTACATCTCTGTACCCATCGCCGCGGTGAGTCTTGTCGCCATGACCGCCACAGGCAGCTTCCGGCGCTGGGAGCGCTTCATGTTCGTTTTCATCTTCGCGAACTTCCTTGTGATCCCCCTCGCCGTCATGAGCCACCCGCCGGCGGGCCCGTTCTTCAAGGGCTTCGTGACCCCGGGCGTGCAGGGCGGTTTCAACTCCACCTCCGTACTGCTGATCATCGCAATCGTGGGCACGACCGTCGCCCCTTGGCAGCTCTTCTTCCAGCAATCGAACATTGTGGACAAGCGCATCACACCGCGCTGGATCAACTACGAACGAGCCGACACGGTCGTCGGCTCGCTGGTCGTGGTCTTTGCCGCCTCTTTGCTCATCGCGGTACCCACCGCAGCGTTCGCTCACACCCACCTCTTCGGCCAGTTCACCAACGCCGGCGGTGTGGCCGAAGGCCTCAAGCACTATGTCGGCAGTGCGGCCGGAACCATTTTCGCCATCGTGCTGTTGAACGCCTCCATCATCGGTGCTGCCGCGGTGACTTTGTCCACGTCGTACGCCTTCGGTGACGTGTTCGGGGCGCGGCACTCCCTGCATCGCTCATGGCGGGAGGCGAAGTTCTTCTACGGCGCCTTTACTAGCATGGTCGTCCTCGCCGCCGGCATCGTGATCATCCCCGGCGCCCCGCTTGGCGTCATCACGACCGGGGTCCAAGCGCTGGCCGGCGTGCTGCTTCCCTCGGCCACCGTTTTCTTGCTGCTGCTCTGCAACGACAAGGACGTGTTAGGGCCCTGGGTGAACCGACGGTGGCTCAACGCCGTGGCAGGCGTCATCGTCTCCATTCTCTTGATGATGTCGTTCGTGCTCATGATCACGACGCTCTTCACGACCGTTAACGTCAACGACCTAGCCTTCGTTCTCGGGGGCATTCTGCTCGTCGTCTACCTGATCGGTGGTGTTGCGATGCTTCGTAACCGGCATGCCCGCCCGCCACGGGTCGTGGTCTCGCCCGAGGAGAAGTCGAACTGGCGCATGCCGCCGCTGAACCTGCTTAACCGACCCACGTGGTCCCGGGGACGGGTGATGGGCATGTACGCACTGCGCGCCTATTTGGTCGTCGCCGTCGTCCTCCTGCTGGTGAAGGCGATTGAACTCGGCGTGAACGGCAAGGGCTGACCTCCGTCCGGAGGACATCCAAAGGAATCCTTCGGCCGGCACTCGCACCGCAGCGAGGCCCGATTGGTCCGAAGACACGACGGATCGGCTGGAGTCACGACCAATTCACGGCACTGTGACAGATGGGCACAACGGACTGCACGGGTGGAGAAGCGTCAGCACAAGTGAGTTTGACTCATGCGGCCCTGGTTTCGTCCCACACTCATTTGCCTTGTTGATTAATGGTGGTTTCCAATTGGTCGATTCGGTCGGCCAGATCCTTGAGCCCACCTGTGGTGTGGACATCGAGCCGGTCGAGAATCAGAACCGCGTCATCGTAGGTGTGTTGTGATCGGACATCGCTCGCGACGCTCTGCACGTTCTGGCCCACCATGATGACCGACAACAGTACCAATTGGAGAAACGTCTGCGCGATCCACGCAATGATGCCCTCGCCGCCCGGTTTCAATGCCGGTCGCAGTCCTAACAGTGCGATGACCCCAAATGCGTACGCGCACCACATCGATCCGACGATATTGGTGAGGAAGACGGCGATCTTGGCGTTGACTCCGTCGGCTCTTTGGACGTCCTCGCGCAACCCGCGAATGCTGATCGCTTGACCAATGTGGCGGTGTGTTTTGACTGGCCTTGCTATCTGAACATCGCTCACCCTGTTCTCCGTTTCAATCGCTGGACAATTTTCAGTCGCCAGACTCTCTCATGAACGAGGCTCCGCGGACCCAAGTGGGGAAATGACGGTCTGACCCTCGTGGAGGCCTTGCTGGGCAAGCTCTCGCCGCCGTCAAAGTGTCGAACAGTTGGCTCCCCTTCCATGGATTCCAGGCGTGCGCATGTTGCACACCGATGCCCGTTCAAGAGCGCATGACACTTCTGCAGCTAGGCCGGGGTCATTCGATAGCCGATGCAGGCCAAGTCGACATCTCTCCGATTCTCACACGAGCTCAGAGAGTTGCCGGACATCGTCGATCACGTGATCGGGCAACGGGCCCTCGGTTCTGAGGTCGCGTGGACGAAACTTCCCGGTTTTGACAAGAACGCCGGTCATGCCAACCGACTGCCCGCCGCGGACATCGGAATCGATGTCATCACCGACGATCATCGCCTCGGTCGCCTCAGCCCCCATCTCGAGCAGGGCTCCCAAGAAGAATTTCGCGGGCCGGTTTGCCGACGACTGGGATCTCAATGCCGGCTGCCGCTTCGAGGCCGACGATGAACGCCCCCATGTCCAACGCCGGGCCGTCGGCAGTCTCAAAGCGAGTGTTCCGGTGCAGGGCGACCACCGGGATACCGTCGGCCGCGAGCTTGAATACGTGGTCCAGCTCCCGATAGCCGACACTTGGACCGGCACCGCCCAGTAAGACGACGCCTGGAGACCCGGCACCGGCCATTTCGACCCCAACCAGATCCTCGTCGAGCGAACCCTCATTTATGACCAGGCACCTCGCGTCCGGATACCGAGCGGCCAGGAATCGCGCCGCGCTGGACACTGCGGTAAATATCCGCGAGGCGCTCACATCCATGCCGGCTTCATTGAGGATTGCGGCGATCTCACGCCGAGGCCTTGACGAGGTATTCGTGACCAGACCGAACGCGATGCCTTGGTCCTTCAGCCATTGCAGCGTCTCGACGGCGCCGGGCAGAGGTCTCCACGACACGGTGAGAACCCCATCGATGTCAAGCAGAAACGTTCTAGCCATATGCGAAAATAGTGTGACACGGCCAGCGAAGCGTTCAGGATTCGAGCAATCACCCAGCCTTGAGCGTCCCCGTAGTCAAATGAGCTCCTGTCCTACCTATCGCTCGGGAGGTCGGGGTTCTCGCCACATTCGCCACAGGGTAGGACTGCCCCACGTCGGCGCCAGCACATCGATGACCTCGAAACCGAAGCGGGCGTAAAGGGGCACGTTCCGCTCTTTGGAGGACTCGAGGTATGCGCACTGGCCCTCCAGGTCGACGTGACGGAGCATGGAGCGCAGAAGAGCCGAGCCCACGCCCTTGCCCTGGCGCTCCGGCGCGGTGCCCAGGGTGAAGAGATACCAGTGCGGCTCCTTCGGGTGCAGTCCCTCCACCGTGAACATCAGCCGGAGGGCTCCGAGAACGTGCGGGCTCAGCAGGTAGGGCGCCGTCGGTAAGAGCTCGAGTAACTCGTGCACGGGATGGCGCTCCGGATCGGGTGGTCCCCACAGCGCGGCGCCGCTGAGATCATCTGTCGTGTAGACGTGGCCGTGCGGTAGGTAGTGACGTTGTAACTCGGTGCTGAAGAAGGAGTGCAACCCCCTGAGGCGGCGACGGTACCCGGCGAACATGTAGTCCGCGACGGGATCGTCGTCGAAGGCCCGGACCAACATGTCCGTGATGGCCGGCGAGTCCGCCGTCGTCGCTCGGCGCACGGTCGGGGTGTCGGGGCGGCCAGCCACGCCGGGATAGTAACCGGTGTGAGCTTGTCATTTCGTCGGCGGCTCTTCTCTTGCGCGTGAACGGCCGACACTTTCCGCGATGACGGTGGAAGCGATGACACAGCCGGTGCGACCGGGCCAGCGGATCAACCTTTGAGGGCGTCGACTTCGGTCGGTCCGCCTACCAACGGCCGACCCCCAGAGGGGGATGCGGCAGCCGATGGCGCGTTTTCCAGCACCTCGATCCGTGCCAACAGGCGACCGTCCCCGGTGAGGCGGGACCGGGCAGCGACGACATGGCAATACTCCACAAGAGTCTCGCGGTCCTCGTCGCCGGCGGGTACAACGGGTCCACCGATCCGCCATCCCTGCGTCGACTCGTGGTCGAGGTGGCACGTTGCGACCGTCAGGTGGAGCCGGACCGGTCGCGTGACACCGTCGACCATGGGCAGGTCGGCCAGGAGATAGACCTGTTTTCCAGCCTCGATGCTCCGAGGACTGAGTATTCCCGCCCCAGCTGGGGTCAGGTCCACCATCCGGACGATGACGTCGTCGACGAACGCCGCCACATCAGTCGGCGTTCGGTAGTGGTGGCGCTGCTGCCGGCGCAGACTGACCTTGCCCAGCGCCGCAGTGACCAGCGCCAGCTCCCAGAAACCCAGCGCCATGCCGATGGCAAATGGCGCCCCGGCCAGATGCGGCAGGGGGAAGACGCCGACCGCCGCCAACGCGTGGAGCGCCAGGGCGGACAGCAAGATCACTCCGATGGCCACCACCAAGTGGAGCTGGCGCAGGGCATGCCACCCCCCGTCGTCGATTCCGTCCTTCGGGGTGACCTTGAATGTCGACGGCGTGGGACTGATAACCACCCTGGCTGCTCTGGCGAAGATCTCGAGTGTGAGCAGCAGCGAGTAGGTCCCGTCCCACAGGGTGGCCCGTCCCCGACACAGCAAAGCCGAGGCAGCAAGGTCCAAGGCGATCCAGGGGAACCAGAAGATGAGGAACCCTGACAGCGTGGCGTGCATGGGGAGCTGGCCGCTCACAAGCATGACGGTCAGCACGGTCAAGAGGCCTAGTCGCTGCAGAGGCACGAAGTACGCGAGGAGGGACGACAGGTAGCTGACTCTCTGCGCGAGCGACAGGTTGGGCGTGCGCAGCGGGTTCTCAGCGGTCCGAAAGACCGCGAGGTTGCCGCGTGCCCAGCGGTCACGCTGCAGCAGATACGACGACAGGTCGTGTGGAGCGAGCCCCTGGACCAGCGTCTCCCCGTGGTAGCGGGACCGCCAGCCGCGGGCGTGCAGCTTGATGGTGGTGTGGAAGTCCTCGGCGATGGTCTCGGTCGCCACTCCCCCGACCTCCATGAGCGCTTCTCGTCGGATGACCGCCGCGGACCCGCACCAGAACACACCGTTGTGACGATCCTTACCGGGCAGGATCACATCGAAGAACATGCTCTGGTCGTGGCGACCGGTCTCAAAGTGCTGGAATGAGTCGTGATTGCCAAAGTCGTGAGGGGTCTGGACCACTGCCACTTTGGGCTCATCGAAGTAGCCGACCGTCGCGTCCAGGATGTCGGGCTGTGGGACATGGTCGGCATCGAGGACGAGGAGCAACTCGGCGTTCACCACTTCCAGGGCATGGTTGATGTTCCCCGCCTTGGCGTGTCGGTTGTCCGGGCGTGTGACATATCGGGCGCCCGTCCGTTCCGCCAGAGAACGAATTGACTGCCGGCGGCCGTCGTCGAGCACCCAAGTCACGTGCGGGTATGTGATCCCGGCGCAGCCCAGGAGCGTGGCCTCCAGGACGTCGTGTCCCTCGTCGTAGGTGCAGATCAGCACGTCCACGCTGTGCGGTCGGCGAATCGGAGGTCGTTTCGAGGCCGGTATGCGCCACGCCAAAAAGTAGAAAGAAACCAGCATCGCCCACCCGAAGAGCTCACACGCGTAGAGCAGGAGGAACAGTGCCGGGTCTGTCCTGTCCCATGTGTCGAGGGCTCGCCACCCCAGGTAGGCCGCGCCCCACACGAGAGCGATCATCGCAACGCCGCGAATGACCAGTTCGTTGCGGATCAGGCCCGTCGGCGCGGCTGCGCGGACCCGCTGTCTACTCATCAGACAAGAGATCGACAAATCCCCCTCAGCGCTTGAGCACACGCGCCCGATCCGTCGATCTGGTGCGCCCCCTAGGGGCCCCTCGCAACACATCGGTTGATCTCACGCCTCGTCATGTCAAACTCATGAGATCCGCCAGTTCCAACTACGGGTAACCCTGGCGAGGAATCGGTTTTGGAGGGCACCGGCAGCCCTGACCGGCGATAGAGAAATCTCACTCCTCGAGTCCGGTGGTCACGCCGGACCCCGATCCTCGAGAGTGATGTCGAATCTCTCGTAGTAGAAGGCGAACTGCTCTCGAATGTCCGCAGGATGCAGACCGAAAGTCTCGGCCTTGTAGGTGTGCGGTCCGGAACGCTCTTTTGAGCTCTCCAGCCACCAGTCCTGCATGCGTCGCCGAGCATCGCCGCTGAGATCGTCACCGAGCTCGGCGTAGAGCTGTGCCACCGCGTTAATCGGATCGCGCTGCACGGCCGCGAACGAGATGTCGAAGAACCGGCTCTCGTTGCCGCTATCCCGAAACTCAATAAGGCGTTGCAGTGAATAGCGCCAGAGTTCGCAGTTGTGGGTGCCGATGGCCATCAGATCCGGGTGCTCGGTCAACACGTTCGAGAAGGCCTCGAACAGGGCACACACCGACGGCAGCACCTTGCCCACATCACGGTGGGTCATGACGAAACGGGCGTCGGGGTAGACCCGGTCCAGCGCATCGATCGAGTGCATGTGTGCCGGCGTCTTGAGCCACCATCGCTCGGGCGGGCAGCGCCACTGCAGCAACTGCAAGACCCGTCGGTGATAGCGATAGGCCGGTTCCATGTCGCAGCTGAGGAGCCAGGAGCTGTAGGCGGGAATATGGGCCATACCCTCGAAGAGTTGCGATCTGAAGTCCAAGGCCATGAGCAGTATGCATTCCTGCGGGCCGGTGGCGGAGGTCGGCAGCATCCCCACGAATCCGGGGAACATCTCGTTCGTCATGTCGATGCCGACCTGCGTCTCGGCGATCCGCGGATCGGTGTACTCGGTCGCCGTCTCTGGTGGCGGGCATGGCTTGGCGGCCTCCCAGGTGCGCAACGATCGCCGGGCCGTGTCGCTGGCGAGGAGGAAGCTCAAGGCGGTGGAGCCCGTGCGGGGAAGCCCCAGCCCGAACAAAGGAGCCACGATCTCCTGTTCGTCGATCTCTGGGTATCGGGCGTACCATTGCTCCACCTCGAGCCGGTTGACCAGAAGACCCACGATCTGGTCGATCATCACGCTCTCGCCCAACTCGTTGAGCGCCGACTCTGCAATGAGCGAATCGACCAGCACGTCAAGGCCTTCCCGCCATGTGTCTCCACCGAAGTCGTCCGACTCCGCCCGCGCGATGGCGGTCTCGACCAGTTGATCGACGTGTATCTGCATGTCCCCCAGTCCCCCGCCCCAGGCCGCACTGGGACGTGAGCAGACTCTACGCGCCGACGGGCCTCCATTCCGAATCACATCGACGAGGGCCCTGCTCCCGGTGGATTGTCACGGGCCGCCTCGGGTATGTGACCCGACTGGATCCGGGGAGCAACCAGGAGGCCTAGCGGCGCACCGCCTCTCGGGGAAAGTCCCGTAGCCGGTCGTAGACGGTCATCAGACGCGAGATGATCGGCGCCCGCTCCCACCACCGTGGCCCGTCGGGGTGGAGATTGGTCGGCGCGGGTGCACGGGATTGCGCTGGCGTGGCTGCTCAGCTGTCCCTGTCGTGTTGCGGTGATTGCCGGCCAGAGTACTCGTCGACATCGTGGTGCCCTTCTCTCGACACTCAGCTGCGTGAGAAGGGCAATCCCCACAGGCACAAGGCAGAAACTGATCATCGCCGACCTGGCGCGCTACGTCGTCTCTTGCCGCTCCTCCACCACGCCTCCGTCGACCTGAAAACCCGTCGTGACGTATTGCTCCGGCCGCCGTTTTCCCTCGAGCGCGATCGAGGACAGCACCTCCTTGTCCGCCGCAGTCAGCGGAGGTTGCACCATTCCCCTGGGCCAGAGGTGCCGCGCGCGGACCACATTGAATTCAGAGGCGTAGAGGGTGACCTGAGCGGCCAGATAGAGGAACCCGATCAGCCCCAGAACAAGCGCGAAGGTGCCGTACTCCTTGCTCGTGTTCCGCAGCGAATGCTCGACCAGAACACCACCGAGGTACTGCAGCACGGTCCATCCCGCCGCGCCGATGATTGCTCCGTACACCATGTCGTTCCAGGGAATCTGCTTCGGCGTGAGCAGCCTGAAGGCGACGACGAAAAGACCGATGTTCACGGCAAGCGACGCCACAACTGCTCCGGCCACGGCCAGGCCGCCGTGATGCCCGATCGTCACGAGACCGGCCGCCAGCGTGCTCACGAGGAGAAAGAGACCGAGCACCACGATCATGGAGTACGTCCTCCCGAGGCGGGCCCAGAAGCTCGGACGGTTCACCCCGGGGATGTTCCAGATCTCCGACTGCGCGTACTGCGCGGTCTGAATCGCACCTTGTGAGCCCCACAGCACGACGACGATCCCCACGACGAGGCCCAGGATGCTGCGACCCTGCAGGCCGTGAATATTGGTGCTCAATTTGGTTCCAACGACCGGAAACTGGGAGAAGGCCGAGTTCTCCACCCGGCGGACCAACGAATGCTCACCGCCGCCAAAAAACCCGAGAATCGTCACCAGGAGCAGCAGCAGCGGGAACAAGGACAAGAACCCGTAGAAGGTCAAGAGCGCGGCCAGCGAGCTGCCCCGATCGTCGCCGAACTTCTTGAACACGCCGACGGCAAAGGCAACCGGACGGATACCCTGTTGTGTCCTGTCCGCCCTCCGAGCGATCCGCTCAACGAAGTTCATACGATCCACGCGGAATTGTGACCAGCAGGCAGTGGACACACCCGCAACTCAGCCGTCTCGCCGTCACCACGTCTCCCTCCCCAATCCCTAATGTTTCTCATACCCCGTGTTGCAGCGGCCAACCCGAGACTATGGGTACGGTGGTGTCCGGTGACGCCGAGGTCCACGGGTCAGGGTGCGGCGGGCAAGGCGGGGAAGCTCGGCACCTACCGGACCAAGCGAGATCCCCAGAAGACACCGGAGCCGATGGGTGTGCGGTCGCAGAAGCACCCGTCCGAACAGAGATTTGTGATCCAGGAACACCACGCGCGCAGTCTCCACTGGGACCTCCGGCTCGAGCGAGAGGGTGTGCTCGCATCGTGGGCTCTCCCCAAGGGTCTTCCCGAGACCCCGGAAAAGAACCATCTCGCCGTGCACACCGAGGATCATCCCCTTGAGTATGCGACCTTCGAGGGCCAGATCCCTCAAGGCGAATACGGGGGCGGCCGTATGACGATCTGGGACACGGGTCAGTACGACGTGGAGAAATGGTCCGATACCGAGGTCAAGTTCGTGCTCCATGGGGCGAGGGCCGCCGGAAGCTTCGTGCTGTTCCAAACGAAGGATCGCGACTGGATGATCCACCGGCACGGTCCGTCGACCCGCACCGATCCACTGCCCGATTCAATTAAGCCCATGCTGGCCGTCGCCGGGAACCTCCCGACCGACAGCGAGAATTGGGCGTTCGAAATCAAGTGGGACGGGGTCCGGGCCGTGCTGTTCGTCGAAGGCGGGCGCGTCCGAGCCCACAGCCGGAACGATCTCGATGTGACAGTCTCGTTCCCAGAGCTGGCGGACATCGGGAAGTTCTTGGGAATGACCACCTGTGTCATCGACGGCGAGATCGTCGCGCTGGGCGAGGACGGCCGACCAAGCTTTTCCAGGCTGCAGCGGCGCATGCACGTCGCGAATCAAAGGGAAGCGAAACGACGGGCTGCGACGGACCCGGTCAGCTACGTCGCGTTCGACCTTCTCTATATTGACGGGCACTCGTTGATGGACGCACCCTACGACGAGCGAAGGGCACGGCTCGAGTCGCTCGGTCTCTCGGGCGAGACCTTCACCACGACTGATTCATTCCGTGACGTCTCTGGTCAGGACATTCTGACGGCGACGTTGGAGAACGGCCTGGAAGGCATCGTTGCCAAGCGACGTGGCTCGCCGTATCGAGCAGGCAGGCGACATCCCGACTGGACGAAGGTGAAATCCCTGAGAACGCAGGAGGTTGTCGTTGGGGCCTGGACGGATGGGCGAGGTGAGCGGCAGGACAGCCTGGGCGCACTGCTGCTCGGGATCCCGGACGTTGGCGGGCTGCGCTATGTCGGCAAAGTCGGGACCGGCTTCAGCACCACCGCCCGCGATGACCTCCTCCACGACCTCAGGGCACTGGCAACGGCTGACAGCCCGTTCGTCTCTGCGCTCCCGGCCGGTGAGGCGGCCAAGGCACACTTCGTACGCCCCCAGCTGGTGGGAGAGGTGGAGTTCGGCGAGTGGACCGCAGCAGGCCGGCTTCGCCACCCGACCTGGAGGGGCCTGCGCCCCGACAAAGCACCACACGAAGTCGTCGTGGAGTGAACGCGCCGGGCTGGGGTCGTGCCGGTAAGAATCGAGCCGTGCTCTCGTTCAGGACGGGGACGTGATGGCTGCCTCCACCCGTACGACGATTGCAGGGCGGGAACTCGCCGTCTCCAATCTCGAGAAGGTTCTCTTTCCCCAGAGCGCCTTCACCAAGGGCCAACTCATCGACTACTACGTGCGCATCGCCCCGGTGATGCTGCCCCACATTCGGGAGAGGCCGTTGACCATGAAGCGGTACCCCGACGGAGTCGAGGGCAAATCCTTCTTCGAGAAGCACATCCCCTCCCACGCCCCTGATTGGGTGCGCTCGGTGGACGTCTCTTCGAACGACGGTCGGGACGTCATCCCCTACGCCATGGTCAATGACGTTCCCACCTTGGCCTGGGCGGCAAATCTCGGGACGATTGAACTCCACGTGCCGCTCTGGCACGTCGGGCGGCATCGCAGGCTCCCGGCGAATCCGGACCACATGGTGTTCGATCTCGACCCAGGCGAGGGAACGTCGATCGTCGAATGTTGTGTGGTGGCCCGTTACGTCATGGACGAGCTCGCTCGGCAGGGAACGGAGTCGTTTGCCAAGACGAGCGGGTCGAAGGGTCTGCAGCTGTACGCAGCCGTCGGGCCGAAGACGACCTGGGACAGTCTGCGGGACCGTACCCATGAGATCGCCCGCAAGTTGGAGTCCGAACACCCGGACCTCGTGGTCTCCAACATGCGCAAGTCGTTGCGCCGGGGCCGAGTGCTCATCGACTGGAGTCAGAACCACTCGGCCAAGACGACCGTCGCCGTCTACTCGGTCCGCGCGATGGCGACACCGACGGTGTCAACGCCCGTCAGTCCGGCCGAGGTGCAGCGGTGCGCGGCACGGAGCGATCCCCGCGTTCTTCGCTTCGAGACCACCGACGTGCTCCGGCGCATCGAGAAGGACGGCGATCTTTTCGCGCCGCTCGGCTTGGACTGACGTCACACGACGACGGGCAGGTTGCGGCTTCCTTCGCCGCCGTTCAGAGAAATCCACACGAACGGGGGAAAGCCTGTGGACGAAACTGGTCTTTTTGCGTCCAACGCCGATCCGCAAAGGGTCAACGCAATGATCAGTGGCTCTCCCGCTGACGTGCCGCACCGTTTACATGTTGCGAGATGCCGCTGACTTCGCCAATCCGCCACGAAGACAGCGCGCGCTGCCCACCGGGGCGAGGGCATTCCCGCATGCGCGTCACGGCCCGAAGCATCTCCACATGCGCTTCCCTCAGGTGGGAACGCGAGCGGGCTCGGGGCGCGAACATGCCCTCTTCGTCCGATGCGCTTAGGGAGCGCCAGCCCCCTGGCCAGGTTGGGCGCTTTCCACGGTGTAGATGCCCCGGCACCGGCGGTGGCAAACCCCTGCGGCGAGGCGAACCTGGAGTTCAGCCTCCGGTGCCGGCGCGCAGGCGCAGTAGGACCTCGTCGACCACCTCGGAGGTGGTGGCGTCCCCGCCCAGATCGAAGGTCCGGATCCCGTCGGCCGCTGCGCCGAGCGTGGCCCGGCGGATGGCGGTGGCGGCCTCGGCCACCACGGCATCCCCGCGCGCGGCATAGTCGAGGACCGCGGCGCAGGCCAGGAGCATCGCCATCGGGTTGGCGACGTTCTTGCCCATGAGCGACGGCGCCGTCCCGTGTGGAGCCTCGGCCATGGCGACAGTGGGGTGCAGGTGGTCGTCGAGCGCCAGCAGCACCGATTCCGCACCGGCGATGGAACCGAACAGGGCCAGCACCAGATCCGACAGGCAGTCCCCGTCGCGATTGAGGGCCGGGACCACAAGCGGGCTGCCACTCGACTCGGTGATCAGGCCGGCGTAGGCGGCGTCGATCAGCGTGGGACGGTAGGGCACGTCGGGATAGCGGGCCGCCGCGGCGTCCATCTCCTCCTTCAACATCCCCTCGTAGACCGTCGACACTGTCCACTTCGGACCCCCGTAGACACACGCATCGAGTTGGAAGGCAGTCCGGAACGAGAACTCGGCCACGGAGCGGCAGGTCGATCGGTCGATGCGCTCGGTTCGCCAAGCCTGCTCAGCGGCGCTGCCGGGATCGCCGGTCCGGTGTTCCTCCGCCCCATAGGCGTCGCCGACCGCCATGCGGACCACGACGATCGGGTGGACCACCGACGCCGGAGGGGCCACGCCGGGAATGCGCCGGCCGGTCCGCACGATGACCGACCCGCCCACGCCTTCTCGCAGGATGCGGTTTGGGCTGCCGACGTCGCCCGTCGTCCCGGGGGTGATAGTGGCCGCCTTAAGGCCCAGACCCGTCTCGCGCATGGAGGCGGCGGCGTCGCGGACGACCTCGTTGGCCGTGGCACGACGGTTGCCGAGCGACAGGTCGAAGCGCGGCAGCTCGAGATCGAACCCGAGTACTCCGGGATCGAGTACCCGCAGCGCCTCATCGAGCAGCTCCTGCCCGGTCTCGTCACCGTCGCAGACGACGATCTGGCGGCCGCTCGACACACGGTTCAGAGTCGCGCGAAATGTCGGCGCGTGCCAGCACGCTGCCCGACGCGGCTCAGACCCACGCGCTCCGTGTGGGCGGCATGCCGCTTCGACCCTCCGGCCCGGGCACGACGCCCAGCACCTGGTGGATGGAGATCCCGCCGTCTTCGAACCCGTTCGCCGATGCCGCCATGTAGAGCTGCCAGACCCGGGCCCGTCGCACCCCGACTTCGGCAACGGCCGCATCCCAGTGCCGCTGGAGGTTCCCGACCCAGGCCCGGAGCGTCTTGGCGTAGTGCTCGCGGAGGGACTCGACGTCGCGTACCTCGAATCCGGCCTCCTCCATAGCCAGGACGACCCGGCCGACATCGACGAGTTCACCGTCGGGGAACACGTAGCGCCCGATGAAGGTGCGCGGGCCGATGCGAGATCCGCCCACACTCGAGATGGCGTGATTGAGGAGCCGGCCTTCGGGTCCGAGCAGCCTTCGCATGGCGGAGAAGTACTCGGCGCTCTTCGAGGACCCGACGTGTTCGAACATTCCGACGGACGCGATACCGTCGAACGGCCCGTCCCGCACGTCCCGGTAGTCCTGCAGCCGGATCTCGATCTGATGCTCCAATCCGGCGGCCACGAGCCGGTCGCGGGCCCACCGCGCCTGCGCCGGGCTGAGGGTCACCCCGACCACCTCGGCGCCGTAGTGCCCGGCTGCATGGATCGCGAAGGATCCCCACCCGCACCCGACGTCGAGGATCCGCTGTCCCGGCTGCTCCGCCAGCCCGAGCTTGTGGCAGACGAGGTCGTGCTTCGACTCCTGGGCGGCCTCAAGGGTGTCGACGCCCGGGGCGAACCGAGCGCACGAGTACGTCATGGCGGGCCCGAGCACCATGGCGTAGAAGTCGTTGCTGACGTCGTAGTGGTGCTGCACCGCCTGGGCATCGCGACTCCGAGAATGCAGGCGGCCCCGCGGTGCCGCCTCTTCGGGCGGATGGGGGAGCGGCCCGCCGAGGATCCCGAGGCGTCGCGCCGCCTGCAGCGCCTGCCAGGGCATCCGTGAGCCGACGTGGAGGTTGGGCGGCGAGGCTGCGTGCAGCAGCGCCAGCATCTCGAAGAGATCGCCCTCGAAGGCCAGATCACCCATGACGAAGGCCCGGGCCAGACCCAGCTCGCCGGGTGCCCAGAGCAGCCTCCGAACGGCGTCCGGGGACCGCACCTGGAGTGTGCCGCCGAGCGTCGGCCCGAGGGAGGTCCCGTCCCAGAACTCGAACCGCACCGGCGGCGCACCGCCGAAGAAGTGGGCCAGGAGGGGCGCCACCGCGGGCGCCACACCGACCCCGGAGTCGGGCTCCGCTGCTGGGGGCTGGTGCTGCTTGGGCCGCAACGGGCGCGGCCTGGAGATGAGGTCCGATTTCATGTCCGTCTCCCGATCAAGAGCCTCAATTGTGAAGGACGTCAATCCTACGGTGGGAATGGAAGGCACGGTTCGGGGAACAAGTACGCGTCAGAGGATCTGATGTCAGACGAGCACGCGGCCGAGCCGCCTCCGGGCAACCCCGGTCAACGCGCCCTGGGGGCCATGGAGAGTGCCGTACGTCGCGCCCGTGAGACGGCGGGCGCCCCTCCGCTGCCCCATCCCCCGTCGCCCGGTGCCCGTCCCCCGGCGCGGCCTGTCGATGCGTCTCCCCCGCCCCGGAGCGACCCTGGGTCCGCCCGGCCCGACCGCTGGCTGATCCGCTCTGTCGCCGTCGTGGCGGCCCTCGTCGTGGCAGCCGCCATTGCGTTGATCGTCTCAGTGAGTGGCAGCTCGCCTCCCCCGTCCTCGACCGCGGCGGGTGGGACCCGCACCAGCACAGCGCCGGCGTCTCGTCCTCCCTCGACCAAGGCCCAGGCCGGTGCCAGCACCTCCAGGACCAGCTCGACCACTTCGACCACCGTGGCCGTTGCTCCCGGCGGCCCTCCGGTCATCTCTTCGCTAGACCCCTCAAGGGGCTCCGCCGGCCAGAGCGTCACAGTGGCCGGCGCCAACTTCTTGAGCACGAGTGGTCAGATCGTGGCCACCTTCAACGGCCAGGTGGCGCCGACGAGCTGCCCGGCGCAGAACACCTGCACCATCACCGTGCCCTCCTCGACTTCACCCTCGGCGCAGGTGGTGATCACCACCTCAGGTGGCACATCCAACTCGGTGACATTCACCTACAGCTGAGCGCCCCGGCGGAGCAGCTCGACCACCTCGTCCTCGGACGTCGGGGAGAAGTCGTCGTACCACTCGCCCACCGCGTAGAACGGCTCCGGGACGGCCACGCAGAGTATGTCGTCACAGACATCGCGGAGCGCTGAGACTGCCGCCTTCGGAGCGACCGGGACGGCCAGGACAAGCCGTGACGCGCCGTGGGCACGTGCGACCTGGCAGGCGGCGCGCGCGGATGAGCCGGTCGCGATTCCGTCGTCCACGATCACAACGCAGCGACCCCGCAGGTCGAGTCGCGGGCGGTCCCCCCGGTACCGCCGAGCCCGCCGGTCGAGCTCCACGCGCTCCCGCTGCTCAATGGCGTCGATGTCGAAGGCGTCAAGGGCAATCGACTCCACGACACCTTCGTTGTCCACGCGTACCCCGTCCTCGCCGATGGCCCCCATCGCCAGCTCAGGCTGGAACGGCACGCCGAGCTTTCGCACGACGATGACGTCGAGGGGTGCGCCGAGAGCCCGCCGAACCTCATCGGCAACGGGGACCCCGCCCCGGGGCAGTCCGAGTACCACGAGCCCGTCTCCTCCGATGCCGGCGCCCCGCACCACTTCAGCCAGGTGACGACCGGCATCCACACGATTGCGGAACATGGTCTTCACCTCCTTGACACTGCAGTCTCCCTCCTCGCCCGCGCGGCCACCAGAACCCCGGCGACGTGGCCTTGCCGGTCGCGGCGAGTGGGAGGATGGACCCCGCGGGCGTTCGCCCGGCGGCGAAGACCGAGAGGAGTCCACGTGGCAGAGCCCGGGCACTTGAACAGCCATCAGCGCGACACGCTGGCGCAGATCTTCCGGCACCCGTTGAGCCACAACATCGAGTGGCACTCCATCCTGGCACTGCTTCACGCGGTCGCCACGGTCCAGGAGACGCACAAGGGCCACGTCGTGGTCACCATCGGAGACCAGAGCGAGACCTTCGATCCCCAGCGCCACAAGGACATCGACGCGGCGCAGCTGACCAATCTCCGCCGACTCCTCCGCGAGTCGGGATACGGGCCCGGAGAGGTCCCGGCCTAGCCACCACGGAATGGCCCGCGTCAGTCACGCACGACGAGGGAGACTGGCGGACATGAGGACCCGGGAGTGACCTGGCGGCCCGTCCTGGCGGCCGACGTCGGCGGAACGCAGATGCGCGCTGCGCTGGTCCACCCGGATGGCCGGGTTCTGCTGCGCCGATCCGTCGCCACCCCCTCGCAATCTGACGTTCCCGCCGCGTTGATCGATCTCATCGCCACCGTGGCGGCGGAGCGCAGCCACGGTGCGGCCTCGCACGCCGTGGTCGGGCTCCCCGGCGCAGTCGACTACGCAGCCGGCCGGCTCCTCTGGGCTCCCCACCTCCCCGAGCAGTGGCCCGATCTGCTGTCCACGGACGCCTTGACCGCGCTCCTCGACATGCCCGTCAGCATCGCCAACGACGCTGATCTTGCGGCAGTCGGCGAAACGTCGTTCGGTGCGGGTGCGGCGAGCCCTGCCGTCGCCTATCTGACGATCTCGACCGGCATCGGGGCAGGCGTGGTCCACGGTGGGCGCGTGCTGCGCGGCACGCGCTCGCTGGCCGAGCTCGGTCACGTTGTCATCGACTGGCGCGCCTGGCGCGAAGGGGCGCCCTGCACACTCGAGGAGCTCGGTTCGGGCAGTGGCCTGGCCCGGCTCGCCCGTGATGCCGGGCTCGGGGACCTCGGTGCGCGCGAGGTGCAGGCCCGCGCTGACGCGGGCGAGCCACGGGCCGCCGCTATTTGGCAGCAGGCCATCGCGGCCTGTGCCGCCGGCGTGTCGAACCTGGTGATGTCCTTCTACCCGAGCACCGTCGTCATCGGCGGTGGGCTGGGGAGGCAGGACGACTTCTTCGGACCACTGCGCGAGATGGTTCTGCAACGGCCTGGTCACCACCCCGACGACTTGACGATTGTCCGGTCCACCCTCGGAGACGACGCCGGTCTGTCCGGAGCAGCCGCCTGGGCTGGGGCGACGAAGCCGGCCTGAGCGGCCTTAGCGGGATCTTCACAGGGCATGCCCAGCATGCGCCCACCGATCTCTGTATCGTTCTCGAAGTTGCAACAAAATCGCAACACAACCCGCGACATACGGGTAGAAGGCAGTAGCAGGGGGGCTCGCCCAAGATGGGCGAACCAGAACCAAAGGAGACAATGTGCGTTTCAGCAGGGTTGGCATGCTCGGGGGGCTCTCCCTCGTTTTGTCGGCGACGCTGGTCGGTGGGGGTGGCGGCGGGGCCTCGGCCTCGGTCCGGGCCACCGTGCCGTCCAACGTCTCGACCAGTTCGTTCACGAACAACTTCAGCTTCATGAAGCAGTTCAAATCATTGGCCGCCGCCGGAAAGGGGAAGGTGGCAGCGATCATGCCCGACACGGTCAGCTCGACGCGCTACGTCGAGTTCGACCAGCCCGACATCACCAAGGCGCTGCAGACGGCCGGATTGAGCTCGTCGCAGTACGTGGTGCAGAACGCCCTCGGCAGCGACGCCACGCAGTTGACGGACGCACAGACCGACATCTCGAACGGTGCCACCGTGCTCCTGGTCGACCCGCTCGACTCGGGCGTGGGGACGCAGATTGAGAGCTACGCCAAGGCCCGAGGCGTCAAGGTCATCGACTACGACCGCCTCACGCTCGGCGGCAGCCGCGCCTACTACGTCAGCTTCAACAACGTTGCCGTCGGCAAACTGATCGGGCAGGGCCTCGTGAGCTGTGTCGCCGCGTGGCACGTGAAGAAGCCACAGGTCGTCGTCATGCACGGCGCCGTGACCGACAACAACGCGACCCTGTTCGCGCAGGGCTACGACGCCGTCATCAACCCATACTTCAAGTCGGGCAAGTGGACCGCGCTGGCCCACACCGCAGGGACATGGGACCCTCCGACGGCCGAGACCGAATTCCAGGCTGTTTACACGGCGCACCCCAGCACCAACTCGGCATTGATCCCCAATGACGAGACAGGAGCCCCGATCATCACCTACCTGCAGTCCCTCCACATCAAGCCCAAGACCTTCCCGACCACCGGGCAGGACGCGACGCTGACGGGCCTGCAGAACGTGCTGTCCGGGTACCAGTGCGGCACGGCATACAAGCCGATCTACCTGGAGGCACAGGCCGCGGTCTCGTTGGCCCTGTACCTTCGTGCGGGCAAGACGCCGCCGAAGTCCCTGGTCAATGGCACGACCGAGGACACGACGTCGAGCGTCAGCGTCCCTTCTGTACTCGAGACGCCCGAATGGGTCACCCCCACGAACATGAATGCGACCATCATCAAGGACAACTTCGTGCCGGCGTCGCAGTTGTGTGCCGGTTCGTACGCGGCCGATTGCAAGGCGGCCGGCATCACGCCGTAACGGGCGCCTGATCGGCAGCACCATCTGGGTAATGTCGATCCAAACGAAGTAACTTCCAGGCCGACCTCCGTCCCGATCCGGGGCGGGGGTCGGTGACTGGGAGAACACCCGGGCCGGGAGCCGTCGCTACAGGGGGTGCCAAATATGACCGAGGGTGCGCCGCTGCTGGAGCTGCGGGGCGTCAGCAAGGTGTTCGGGGCGGTCAGGGCACTCAACGGCGTCAACTTCACCGCAGAGCAGGGTAAGGTCACCGCCCTGGTCGGCGACAACGGCGCCGGCAAGTCGTCGTTGATCAAGACCGTGTCGGGGCTCTGGGGACCCACCGAGGGGCAGATCCTCTGGGAGGGCAACCCGGTTCACTTTCACAGCCCGAACGATGCCGAGGCGAGCGGGATCACGACGATCTATCAAGACCTGGCGCTGTGCGACAACCTCGACATCGTGCAGAACATGTTCCTCGGCCACGAGACGTTGCGCCACGGCCTGCTGGACGAGAGCTCCATGGAGCTGGAAGCGCGCAAGATCCTGGCCGACCTCCACGTGACGACCGTCCGCTCCATCCGCCAGCCGGTCGCGTCGCTCTCCGGCGGTCAGCGCCAGTCCGTCGCCGTGGCCAAGGCGGTGATGTCGGCCGCCAAGCTGGTGATCATGGACGAGCCCACCGCCGCCCTCGGTGTGGCCCAGACCCGCATGGTGCTCGACCTCATCAAGCGCCTATCGAGCCAGGGCACGGCGGTGATCCTCGTCTCACACAATCTGCCCGACGTCTTCCAGGTAGCCGACGAGATCGCCATCCTCTACCTGGGCCAGATGGTGGCCCAGGGCCCGGCGTCTGACTTCGACACACAGGTGGTCGTCGAGTACATGACCTCGGGCGCATCCACCCGGACCAAGGCCGGGTGAGCAAGCGATGACCGACACCGTCGACGATCCGATCGCTACCGGAGAGAGCCCGGAGGGGCAGCCGGCCAGCGGCACGCCGGCTGTGGCGCTCGACCACGAGGAGCTCGTCGTCCTCGCCCCCGACGTCCTCGCCGACTCCCTGGGCGACTATCTCCGGGCATGGTGGAAGCGCATCCGCGGGGGCGAGAGCGGGGCGCTCCCCATCATCATCGGGCTCATCGTCATCTGCATTTTCTTCGACGTGCAGTCGAGCGCCTTTCTGACTGCGGGCAACATCGTCAACCTGTTCGTGCAGGCGGCCTTCATCATCCTGCTCGGCCTGGCCGAGCTCTACGCCCTCATTCTGAGCGAAATCGACCTCTCGGTGGGCTTCGTGGGTGCGGTCGGGGCCGCCATCGCACTCGCGCTGATGGGCGCACCCCAGAACTGGCCCTGGTGGGCTGCGCTGATCGTCGGCCTGGCCGCGTGCGCCATCATCGGCGCCTTCCAGGGTGCGCTCATCACGAGACTCAGAATCCCCTCCTTCGTCGTCACACTGGCCGGCCTCCTGGGCTGGCAGGGAGTACTCATCTACGTCTTCGACGTGGACAAGGGTGCCGTCGGCGGGGTGATCACCATCTCCAACAGCGTGATCGACGACCTCGTCAGCGGCACCATGACACCGGCGGTGGCCTGGATCATCCTGGTCGTGTCGGTCGGCCTCTTCGCGTTGACCACACTGCTGCGCTCCTCCCGTCGACGGGCCCAGGGGCTCGCCGCGCCGCCGTTGGGCATCTCACTGCTGATGGTCGGCGCAGTCACGGTGGCGGGTGTCGTGCTGGTGTGGGTGTGCAATCTCAACCGAGGCGTCGTTACGCCGGTGCAGGGGGTTCCCTGGGTCCTTCCCATCGTCATCGCCATCCTCGTCGCCTCGTCGTTCCTGCTGTCGCGCACCCGCCTCGGCCGGTACATCTATGCCATCGGCGCCAGCCCCGAGGCGGCCCGCCGGGCGGGCATCAAAGTGGCGCGGATCCGGACGATCGCGTTCGCCCTCTGCAGCTTCACCGCCGGCCTGGCTGCAGTGGCGTACGCGTCGCGGCTGGGCTCCATCTCCGTCGGCTTCGACGGCGGCACCTACGTGCTGTACGCCGTCGCCGCGGCCGTCATCGGCGGCGCCAGCCTCTTCGGCGGATACGGCAAACCTATCCACCCCCTCCTGGGAGGCCTCGTGATCGCCACCCTCACGAACGGCCTGGCCCTCCTCAACATCACGACCGCCGGCACCGACATCGCCACTGCGGCCGTGCTGATCGTCGCCGTTGCCGTCGATGCGACGCTGCGGCGCCGCGGCCGGACGGCCTGACCCCTCGGCGACGGCCCGGGCACTTCTGTGCGACGCCGCCGGCACGGCATCACCGGTGCGGCGATCGCGTTGCTCGCGCTCGCCGGGGGCGGACCGGCACTTGCCGCGACCACAACGCCCACGACGACCACGGCGACCTCGACGCCGTCGTGGTCCGTTTACCACGGCAGCGCCGAAGGCAGCGGGCTCGCCGCGTCGGTCACATCCGTCAACGTCCATTCACCCGCCTGGACCTCACCTAACCTCGATGGCCAGCTCTACGGTGAACCGCTGGTGTCGGGCGGTCAGGTCTTCGTGGCCACCGAGAACGACACCGTCTACGCCCTGTCGGCGACAACGGGCGCTGTGGTCTGGTCGAGCCACCTCGGCACGCCGGTGCCGGCGGGATCGCTCCCCTGTGGTGACATCACCCCGACCGTCGGCATCACCGGAACGCCGGTGATCGACGAGACGCGTTCCGAGATCTTCGTGGTGGCCGACGAGCTGGTCAACGGCAGCGCGGCACACGAGCTGGTCGGACTGAGCACCGTCACCGGGAAGACCGAGCTGACCCAGGGCGTCGACCCCGCGGGGTCCACCCCGACCGCGCTACTCCAGCGCACCGGGCTGACGCTCGACGCCGGCCGGGTGGTCTTCGGCTACGGCGGCAACTACGGCGACTGCGCCTCCTACCGCGGCCGAGTGGTCTCCGTGCCCGAAGTCGGCGGCACGCCGGACGTCTTCACCGTCGACTCGGCGCCCGGGGACAGCCAGGGCGCCATCTGGATGGGAGGCGCCGCGCCGGTCGTGGACGCCAGCGGCAACATATGGGTGGAGGCCGGCAACGGCTCGGTGTACTCGTCTTCACAGGCCTATGACGACAGCGACTCGGTGCTCGAGCTCTCACCGTCGCTCACGCTCCTCCAGTACTTCGCGCCCTCTTCGTGGCCCACCAACAACGCGCACGACCTCGACATGTCAACCGCCCCGGCCCTGCTCTCGGACGGCCAGGTCGTGGCAGCCGGCAAGTCACGCATCGTCTACCTACTCGACCGGGCCACCCTCGGTGGGATCGGGGATCAGGAGGCGACGTTGCCGGCGGCCTGCGGCGACGACATCGACGGCGGGGTCGCCGTGGTGGGCACGACCGTCTACCTCCCCTGCGTGAGCGGGCCCATCGCCGTGCAGGCGTCGGCCTCCCCCGCCGGGGCCCGTCTCCTGTGGAGCGCCTCGGTCGGCGGCGGACCGCCCATCGTGGCCGCCGGGCTGGTCTGGACCATCGGCCAGGACGGCGTCCTCTACGGCCTCAACCCGTCCACCGGCGCCGTGGTGGAACGCGCGAGCATCGGCACGCCAGCCAACCATTTCCCCACCCCTTCGGTGGGAGCGGGCCTCCTCCTGGCACCCGCCGCGGACCGCGTCGTGGCCTTCACGGCGTCCGCGGCCGCCGCCCCGAGCACGACGACCACGACGGCTCCCACGACGACGACCGGGCGCGCCACGACGACGACCACGCTGCCGGCCCATTCGGGCTCGACGAACCCATGGGTGATCGCGGCGGCCGTTGTCGCCAGCCTCGTTGTCCTCGCCGGCGTGACCTGGTTCCTGCGGCGCCGGCACAGGGCGCGGCGTTAACGAGCGGAAAGCATGATCTCGAGCAGGGTGCCCACGCCGGCCACGACCAGCGAGATCGACACGATGACCGCCATCACCTGTATCAGTGGCCGATGCATGGGCTCCCAATCGCCGACGTCGGCGAACTGGTCCAGCACGGTGCCGTCGGCGTCTGCCCACGCCGCCTCCCCGGGAGGGCGGTCGCCGAGGGGACGTGGCTCGCGGGTCACCAGGTACCCGACGAACGGGCCCAGCCCCTCTGGAAAGTGGGGCTGCGGCGGTCCGGGAACGTGACCCTGCATCAGCGGCCACGTTAGCGCTGCATGTGCCGTCGCCGGCAGCCGACGTCTACCCTCTCGACCCATGGACGAACCCCAGCAGATCGGCTTCACCGCGGCCGAGTCGACGCCTCGCTTCCCACACGACCCCAAGCCCCCGCAGGGTGCCCCCAACGTCATCGCCATCGTGCTCGACGACACCGGCTTCGGCCACCTGGGCGCCTTCGGCTCGGACATCGGGACGCCGCACCTCGACGGTCTGGCAGCGGGCGGTGCGCCGTTCAACCGCTTCCACGTGACCTCGCTGTGCTCGCCGACGAGGGCGTCGTTCTTCACCGGCCGCAACCACCACGCCGTCGGGATGGGTTTCCTGGCCGACATCCCGCTCGCCTTTCCGGGCTACCACGCCCGGTTGCCCAAGACAGCTGCCCCGCTTCCCCGCCTCCTGCGCGACGCCGGGTACTCGACGATGGCCGTCGGCAAGTGGCACCTCACACCGCGCTGGCAGCGCTCGGCGGCGGGGCCCTTCGACAGCTGGCCCCTCGGCCTCGGGTTCGAGCGCTACTACGGGTTCCTGCAGGGCGACACCAACCACTGGACCCCGAATCTCGTCTGCGACAATCACTACATCGAGCCGCCACGGCGGCCCGAGGAGGGCTACCACCTGAGCGAGGACCTGGCCGATCAGGCCGTCCGCATGGTGCAGGACCAACAGCAGGGGACGCCGGGAAAGCCCTTCTTCTTGTACTTCGCCCTCGGCGCCATGCACGCCCCCCACCACGTGGCACCCGAGTGGGTCGACCCGTACCGGGGCGTGTTCGACAAGGGATGGGACGCCTGGCGGGCGGAGCTGTTCGCACGCCAGTGCGCGTCGGGCATGGTGCCGGAGGGCACCGTGCTGACGGAGCGGCCCGGCTGGGTCCAGGCCTGGGACGACCTGACGGGTGAGGAGCGCCGCATGCTCGCTCGCCAGCAAGAGGTCTTCGCCGGCTTCCTGACTCATACCGATGCCCAGGTCGGCCGGGTCCTGTCGTCGCTGGAAGACCTCGGGGCGCTGGACAACACGCTGGTCATGGTCTTCTCCGACAACGGCGCCAGCGCAGAGGGGGGCCGGGCCGGCAGCGTCAACGAACACCGGTTCACCGCGCACATCCGGGAGTCAATGGCGGAGAACCTCGCCCACTACGACGACTGGGGCGGATTCAGCACCTACAACCACTACTCCTGGGCGTGGGCCTGGGCCGGCAACACGCCGCACAAGCTCTGGAAGCGCTACACGTGGCTGGGCGGGACGCGCACGCCCCTCATCGTGCACTGGCCCGGACGGATCGCCGGTCCGGGCACCGTGCGTGGCCAATTCGCCCACGCCATCGACCTCATGCCGACGATCATGGGCGCCGCCGGCCTCGAAATCCCGGACGAGGTGGACGGCGTGGCCCAGCAGCCGTTGGACGGTGTCAGCCTCCTGTCCGCGCTCGGGGACCCGGCCGCCCCCGAGCTGCACCAGACGCAGTACTTCGAGATGATGGGGTCGCGCTCCATCTACCACGATGGGTGGAAGGCGACGACCAATCACATCAGCACCGGCATCCTCGACGAAGAGGAGCTCGCGGTCGGCAGCCGCAACTTCGAAGAGGACCGTTGGGAGCTCTTCGACCTCACGGCGGACTTCTCGGAGGCAACCGACCGCGCCGACGACGAGCCCGACCGGCTCGAGCGCATGCGCGACCTGTGGGACGCCGAGGCGCACCGTAACAACGTCCTTCCCGTTTCCGACGGCCTGGTCGACCGCCTCGGGGGCTTCATCCCTCCCCTGTGGCCCGCCGGGCCGTCGCGGACGTTCCGTCCCGGTGGCGGTGCGGTCGCCGACGAATCGGTCCCCATGCTCTGGGGAGGATTCGACATCACGGCCGACATCGACACCGACCGCGACGGGGCCGACGGCGTCGTCTTCGCCCTCGGCGACTGGTTCGGGGGCTACGCCCTCTACCTGGTGGGTGGGCGCGCGCACTTCACCTTCGCACGGGCCGCGGACGCGCTCGAGCTGGCGATGCCGTCGGTCCTCGGCGCCGGACACCACGAGATCGGCGTCTCCTATGCAGTGGGTGAAGGTGGCGGGGCGGGCCGCATGGTCCTGCTGGTCGACGGGGCGCAGGTCGACGAGGCGGCCGTCGAGGGGATGCTCCCCGTCGCCGTCCAGCACGGCGGGGCGGGATTGCGACTGGGCCGGGACAGTGGGTTCCCCGTGTCAGCGCGCTACAGCCCACCGGCACCCTTCATGGGGACGGTGCACGGGGTCCGGATCGACACCCCGGGCTCGCGGCGGCCGGACGCGGCCGACGAGGTGCGCGCCGCGCTCCACGCCGATTAGCTGCGGGTCTGGAACTCAGGCTTCGGCGGCCGCGCTGCGGGCGTGCGACAGGTGCTCACGGGTGTGGCGCGCCGGCACAGCCGCCAGCTCGACGGTGGGAAGGATGCGGCCCCCGGCCGGCCCGAACGGGGCGCTGCGGTCGAGCTCCTCGTCGCTGAACTCCCGAAGCGCCGCCTCCAGTCGGGCACCGCTGTCCTCGAGCAGCGTCAGCGTCTCGGCCGGCGTGACGGACGCGGCTCGCACCGCGTGCTCGGCATTGGCCTGGTCGATCATGGCGGTGGTGTCGGTGACGCCGTCGCCCTGAGCCATCTCCTCCAACCAGCGCCGGCTGATCCCGTGCGACTCGGCAATGTGATGGAGGACCACGCCGACCGTCCACCCTTCGCCCGGCACAGGCCGCACCCACGCATCGTCGTGGCACGATCGGGCGAACGCCAGCGCCTGCGCATTGGCGCGTGCGAAATCGTCGGCGAGCGCGGCCGCCCTCTCACTCGCCATGTGGCAACCCGGCCAGCGCGCTCAGCTCCTCGATACCCCATGCGCCGGGAGCGGCGCCCTCGTCGGCGGCCCGGATGGCCAGGCGCTGCAGCAGCGCGTTCACCGGGGTCGGCACGCCGTGGAGCGCACCCATGAGCACGATCTCGCCGTTGAGGAACTCGGCCTCGATCGACCCGGTCCCACGGGCGAGGCTCTGCCAGCTGGAACCGCCCTGCCACTCCCCTGAGGACGTCGGCGCCAGCTGCAAGTAGCCGTCCCTGCGTTCGCGGTCCTCCTCGGAGGTCGCCACGGCGATCCCCGCTGCGGCCAACGCCTCCGTGCCCTCGCGCTGCGCCTCACGCGCCAGTGGGGAGGACCTGCCCTCGGGTCCGGCCAGAGCCTCGACCGCGTTGGCCAGGTTCATCAGGAGCTTGCGGTACTTCCAGCGCATGATGTCCGGCCGGGCCACCGACTGGAATGTCGTCGTCGCGATGGCGTCCGCGATCGCCCGGCCCCGGTCGTCCAGGCCAGAGGGGAAACGGCCCAGATCGAGCATCCCCGAGACGGGGGCCGAGTGGACCTGGACGACACCGGGGCGCAGTTGGGTGGCCGGGCACATGACGCACACGCCATAGGTGTGCGGGAAGTGGCGCAGCACACGGCGCTCGTTCTCCACCCCGTTCTGCATGCAGACCACCGGGGTCGACGGGGGCGCCGCACCGAGCTGCGTGAGCGCATGGTCGGTGTCCTGGCCCTTCACGGCCAGCAGGACGACGGCGTCGCCGTCCCACGACGCCTGCGCCGGATCCGCGACGACCGGGATGGGCAGGGTGACCGTCTCGCCCGGCGCTTCGAGGACGAGGCCCGACTGCAGGGCGCGGCCGTGCTCGCCCCGGGCCACCAGGGTGACGTCGTAGCCCCTCTGGAACAGGCGGGCGCCGACCGCGCCCCCGATGGCACCGGCCCCGAGCACGACGAAGCGCATGGAAGCCACTCTGCCACGTGCCAAGCTTTCCCCGTGACGTCGTTGAACCCGGTGGAGCGCGCGACCGCGTTGGGCGGCACGGTGGCGGGCGCCCCGCTGCGCCTCGTCGGTGGACTGACGGCCCCGGCCCGCGGCGACATGGCCCGGAACGTGCGGCGCGCCATCGGCATCAGAGAACGGCCGGCCCCGATCGCCAACGACCCGGACGAGGCCTTTCTGCCGCCCGGCGGGATGGCCCGGAGGATCCACGCCGACCTGCCCGTCATGTTGATCGGCGGCGTCACCGCACTCTTGCTCCAGGCGCTGCACCCGCTCGCCATGGCGGGAGTGGCGGAGCACTCCAGCTATCAGGAGGACCCGCTGGGCCGCCTGCGCCGGACGGCGTCCTTCGTCGGCACGACGACCTTCGGCACGGTGGACCAGGCCGAGGCGGCCATCGCCCAGGTGCACCGGGTCCACCGCCGCGTCAAGGGCATCGCCCCCGACGGGCGGCCCTACTCGGCCGCCGATCCCGAGCTGGTGACCTTCATCCACGTGGCCGAGGTGGCCAGCTTCCTGGCGTCGTCACAGCGTTACGGGACCCGGGCCTTGACCCCCGACGAGTGCGATCGCTACTACGAGGAGGTGGCGCCGGTGGCGCTGGCACTCGGGGCGACCTGGGCCCCGCGCTCGTCGGCCGAGGTGGAGAGCTACCTCCTGCGGCTACGGCCCGAGCTGTACGCCGGTCCGCAGGCCAGAGCGGCCCGGGACTGGCTCCTGCGTGGGGTGGCCCGGCGGCCGAGCGAGCGCGCCGTCTACTCGCTCGTGGTGGCGGCCGCCATCGGCGTCCTGCCGGGGTGGGCCCGACGGGAGCTCGGGCTGTCCATCGCCGGACCGCTGGACCTGCTCGTCGACACCGCGGCGGTGACACCGCTGACGCGCGGGCTGTCCGCCGCGCTGCGCTGGATGGTCGCCCCGCCCGAGTGACCCGGCTCAGGTGGCCAGGGAGAGCCCGCCGTCGACGACCACGACCTGGCCCGTGACGTAGCTGGCGCGTGCCAGCGACAGGATCACCTCGGCGACGTCCTCGGGTTGGCCCGAGCGCTTGAGCGGAGCCACCTGGGAGACCACCTCGCGGACGACATCCCAGTCCGCCGTCCACGGCGTGTCGACCAGGCCAGGCGCCACGGCGTTGACCCGCACCTCGGGTCCGACCACCTTGGCCAGCAGCACGGTCATGTGATTGAGAGCGGCCTTGCTGGCGGCGTAGGGGATGGAGGAGCCGGTCGGGCGCACGCCGGCCACCGAGGCGACGTTGACCACCGACCCGTGGGCCTCGCGTAGCGACCGGGATCGCCGCCACCGACATGGCCCAGGTCCCAAAGACGTTGACCTCGAAGATGCGGCGCCACACATCGACGGTCGCCGCCGCAAGGTCGTGATGCGGAATCACCGCGGTGGTCCCCGCGTTGTTCACGAGCGTGTCGAGCCGACCCCACCGATGGAGCGCGGCGGCGACCATTCGTTCGGGCACGCCCGGGTCTGTGATGTCCCCCTGCAGGTAGAGCGCGTCGGGCAGGGAGGCGGCGACTGCCTCGCCCTGCTCGACGGAGCGCGCCGAGTTGACGAGGACGGCGGCCCCCTCGGCGGCGAAGGCCCGCGCCGTGGCGGCTCCGATGCCGCTGGAGGAACCCGTCACGACCACGACCTGTCCCTGCAGGGAGGCGCCGCTCACCGCGGTGCCGTCACTGGGGTTCAATCCCCCACCGGGCCGTCCACTCCTGCCCCGGCTGGAGCGCAACGACGTCCGTGCCGGTCCGCAGCGCATTGGGCGGGCAGGTCATGGGCTCAATGGCCACCGCCCGCCGCCGGCGCTGCACCTCGCCGAGCGTGTCGCCCGTGTACACCATGAGATAGGGAAAGGCGTCATCCACCCACAGGGCGGCCCCGCCCACGCCACGGGGAGCATCGAGGGTCGCCCGGGCCAACCCTTCCGCGTCACGGTCCAAGGTGGTGAAGGCCGTGTCGAGCACGACCGGCCCCACGAAGCGGGCCGTCGTGAAGTCCCGGTCGGTGCCCTCGACCGGCGTGCGCGCTCCTGTCGGGAGTCCCCGGTCGTCCACGTCGAGGGTATGGCGCGCCGGCACGTGCAGGATCGCACCGTCGACCGTCTCGGGCCCGGCGGTCAGGTAGGGGTGGAAGCCGATCCCGAAGGGGATCGCGCCCTCCTCCAGCGATTGTGCCCTTGTCGTCACCGTCAGGCCCTCCCGGCCCACGTGGTACTCGAGCTCCAGCAGCAGGGAGAAGGGGTAGCCGGGCGAGGGATGGAGTTGCAGCCGGAGGGAGAGCTGGTTCTGATGGCGGGTCTGGAGCGTCCAGGGCATCCAGCGCACCAGGCCGTGGATGGCGTTGCGGCGCTCCGGCTCGTCCAGGGCGGCCTGGGCCCGCACCCCGTTGAACTCGTAGCGGCCGTCGGCCAGGCGGTTGGGCCACGGGGCGAGGACCTGTCCCCGGCCCGAATGGGACCACTCGTCGGCGCCGAACCCGTCGAGGACGGTGGTCGAGCCGACGGAGTAGGACCGCAGGGTGGCGCCCACCTCGCAGACGATGACTTCCTGGCGGCCGTGACCGATGCGCCACTGCTGACCGGTGGGCGAGGCGATGGAGATCCTGGGCGAGTGGGCCGGCATTGCGAGTGAATTGAAGCAGACCAGGGCCGCGGCATGGGTGAGGGGCCGTTCAGGGATGGGCGTGACGCCGGGGTGACATCGGGGGTGGACGAACCGGGGGCCCCGGACGGTGGGCGGTAGGGTGAGCACACCGTGAGAGTTCTCGTCACCAACGACGACGGGGTGAGCGCCCCGGGGCTGGCGGCACTCACGAGGACGCTGGTGGCCTGGGCCGGCGCAGCGGATGCAGCCGGCGGCGGCGGCAACCCGGCGCACGAGATCATCGTGATGGCGCCGAGCTCCAATTACAGCGGGGCGGGCGCCGCGGTCGGCTCGGTCACCGATCACACGAGCATCACCTATCAGCGTGCCTACGTGGAGGGTGCCGACGGTGTCGAGGCGTACGGCCTCGATGCCTCCCCCGCCCTGTCGGTCATCGCCGGTGCGCTCGGGGCGGTGGGGCCCAAGCCAGACCTGGTGCTCTCCGGGATCAACCACGGCGTCAACGTGGGGCGCTCGGTGCTCCACTCCGGCACGGTCGGCGCGGCGCTCACCGCCAGCCAATTGGGGATCAGCGCGCTCGCGGTCTCGCTGCGCGTCGGCGCCGAACCCGACCCCTGGGAGTCGGCCGCCGACCTCGCGGTGGCGCTCATCCCGATGCTGGTGGCCGCGCCGGTCCGCACGGTGCTCAATCTGAACGTGCCGCACCTTCCGCTGGCGGAGATCCGCGGACTGCGCTGGGCCCGGGTGAGCGGGGCCGGCCTGATCAAGTCGGCGCAGGGCGCCGGGAATTGGGAGGCACCCAACATCGAGGAGATCGAGGGGCCCGCAGCGGCCGAGGCGGCGCGCTCGGTCATGGAGGGCGAACCCGACGAGAAGGGCGAGATCGTGCTGACCGTGGGCTCGCCCTTCCCGCATTCGGGCGATCTCGGGCTGACCGACTCCGGAGCCGAGGACGCCACCCTGGTGGCCCAGGGCTACGCCGCCCTGACCGCGCTCCGGGGACCACGAGCCGAGGACGACCAGGAGCTGCTGGCGCGTCTCGACGAGGGGCTCGGGCCGGCGCTCTCGGACTTCGACTTCACGGCCTGACGGACGGCTCGTATCCCGGGTCGCCGCCCGCGACCTGCGCACTCCCTTCCGGCGGGCGCCGACCGTTCTGCCTCCAATGATCAAGACTGCTCGAGAGGTCAGCCCCGGTGGTGCGGATCCCATCGGGGCGGCGGCCGCCTTGTCCGACGAGGAGATCGCCGGACGCCTCGATGGGCTCTTCCGCCAGAAGGCGGCCGTGGAGGGCTCCATCGTGGTGTTGCCGGGCGACCTCGCCCGGCGCCAGGCCTACCGGAGCGAGGGCGCCACGTCGACGACCAACGTCACCTTCACCAATGTCCACCACGTCGTGCCCTGGAGACCCGGCGGACGCACGATCGGGCTGGCTGCTCGTCGATTTCGTTCGTAGTTAGTCATCCTCACCGGGCGGACGCCGGCGCTTCTTGATCTCTGAACGCCGCCGCTTGGCGTCGACCCGGCGGACCTGCGACCTCTTCGTCGGCCGGGTCGGCGCCCGTGTCGGCTGGACGCGGAGGCCGGCGTCCAGCTTGGTCGCCAGGCGCTGGAGTGCCAGCTCGCGGTTGCGCGCCTGTGACCGCGAGTCGGAGGCGCTCGCCCGCACGACCGGGCCCACCCGCTCCAGGAGCCGGGCCCGCTGGCGCGGGCCGAGTGTCTGGGAGGCGGCGACGTCGAACTGCACCTCGACCCGACTGAGGGTGCGGTTGGCGTGCTGCCCCCCGGGTCCGCCTGACGTCGTGGCCCGCCAGGAGATCTCCGAGAGGGGCAGATCGAGCCCTCGGTGCACGTGCAGCATTTCGTCACCGGCCACCCGACGAGCGTACGAGGGGCCGGGTACGCTCCGTGGCCATGGACTACCGACACCTCGGACGCTCGGGCATGCTCGTCTCCGCCCTCTCCTACGGGAACTGGATCACCCACGGCAGCCAGATTGAGGAGGACGCGGCAGCGGCGTGCGTGAAGGCGGCACTCGAGGCCGGCATCACGACCTTCGACACGGCCGACGTGTACGCCATCGGCGCCGCCGAATCCGTGCTGGGCCGGGCGCTCAAGCACGTGCGGCGCGAGTCGATCGAGATCTTCACCAAGGTCTATTGGCCGACCGGGCCCAACCCCAACGACCGCGGCCTGTCGCGCAAGCACATCATTGAGTCGCTCCACTCGTCGCTCGTGCGGCTGCAGACCGACCACGTCGATCTGCTGCAGGCACACCGCTACGACTACGAGGCCCCGCTGGAGGAGACCCTGCGGGCCTTCGACGACTTGGTGCGTCAGGGCAAGGTCCACTACATCGGCGTCTCGGAGTGGACGGCTGACCAGATTCAGGATGCGCTCCGCCTGGCCGACGAAATGGGCTTCGACCGCATCGTCTCCAACCAGCCCCAGTACTCCCTCATCTGGCGGGTGATCGAGGCCGAGGTGGTCCCGCTCTGCCTGAAGGAAGGCGTCGGCCAGATCGTCTGGTCCCCCCTGGCCCAGGGCATCCTCACCGGCAAGTACCTCCCGGGTACCTCCGGTCCGCCGGCGGGCTCGCGGGCCACCGGTCCCGAGGGTGGCGAGATGAGCTGGCTGCTCCGCGACGAGGTGCTCGAGCCGGTCCAGGCTTACGCGGCGCTGTGCCGCGAGGCGGGGTACACCCCCGCGTCGGTGGCATTGGCGTGGGTGCTCCGCAACGAGAACGTGAGCAGCGCCATCGTCGGCGCCAGTCGGCCCGAGCAGATCGCCGAGAACGTCAAGGCGCTCGACGTCGTGCTCGAACCCGATTTCGTCGAGGCGATCGAGAAGCTGCTGGCACCCACGACGCTGTTCGACCCCGGCTTCACCCTGAGCCCGGACACCCGGCCCTGACGCGGGTCGGGCGGTTCAGTCCGGCGGACCGAAGCGAGAGGTGAACGAGCGCACCTGCAGCGTGGTGTGGGTGCGGTGCTCCTCGAAGACCCGGATATAGCCGGTGTGTGCGATGCGCCAGCCGTCGTCCGTCAACCGGTAGCGGTCGGCGTAGAAGGCGGTCCCGGCGATCTCGAGGTCGGCGGCCGGCACGATCACACGGTCCTGCAGGTACCAGGTGCCTTCGGCCGTGGTCGCCGAGGTGAAGGTGATCTCCGGATGATGGCCGTGGTGCTGGGTCACCATGCCGGTGTCACCGAGGACCGACCCGAGCCAGGTGACGATGGCGGTCCGGCCCTCCAACACGGTTCTGCCGTCCTCGTAGGACGCGGTGACGTCCTCAGTCAACAGCGCGCCGAGCTCGTCGAACTGCTTGAGGTCGAGTGTCCGGAAGTAGGCGTACTTCAGGCGGCGTATGGCTTCGAGCTCGGCCGCGGTATCCACGGATGCACTCCTTTCGGTCCGGCCCGTGCGGGCCGCGGCCAGGGTACTTTGCATCGGAGTTGGCGGGCTGACCGCTTCGAGAGCAGCATCTCGGGGGTGCACCCGGACCGCAAGCGCCAGCGCATCGCCGTCTATGGAGTCTGCCGGGACGCTGAGGGGCGCCTTCTGCTGGCGCGGGCCTCGCCGTCCATCACCCTGCAGGGCCGCTGGTTCCTGCCGGGTGGCGGCGTGGAGCACGGAGAGGACCCGACCGAGTCACTCGCCCGGGAGATCGAGGAGGAATCAGGCCTGACCGTGTCCGCCGGGCCGTTGCTCGACGTCCTCTCGGACGTGCGGACGATCCCGGACGGCACGAACCTGCACACCGTGCGCCTCATCTACCGCGTCGACTCCTGGACGGGGACGCTCAGGCCCGAGACCGACGGCACGACGGACGCCGTCGGATGGTTCACCCTCGAGGAGGTGCGCACCCTGCCGCTGGCGCACTATGTCCAGACCGTCGTGGACCGGCTGCTGTGAGCGGGTCCGCCGCCGCCGACGGGCGGCACCATGTCGTCATCATCGGCTGCGGCTTCGGCGGGCTCTTCGCCGCCCGCGCCCTCAAGCGGGCGCCCGTGCGGATCACCCTCATCGACCGGACCAACCACCATCTCTTCCAGCCCCTGCTCTACCAGGTGGCCACGGGGATCCTCTCGGAGGGCCAGATCGCGCCCGCCATCCGCGACGTCCTGCGGAACTACCCGTCCCTGCGCGTGATCCTCGGTGAAGTGGAGCATGTCGACATCGAGGCCCGCCAGGTCCACGCCGACGAATTCGGCAAGCCGCTCACCATCGGCTACGACAGCCTCATCGTCGCCGGCGGGGCGGCGAGCTCCTACTTCGGTCACGACGAATTCAGTGCCAACTCGTGCGGCATGAAGAGCCTCGACGACGCCCTGGCGCTGCGGGGACAGATCTTCGGCTCCTTCGAGCTGGCCGAGGCCGAGAAGGACCCCGAGAAGCGCCGGCGGCTCATGACGTTCGTCGTCGTCGGAGGCGGCCCGACCGGCGTGGAGATGGCGGGCCAGCTGCGCGAGCTCTCGCGGCGGGCGCTCCGGCGCAACTACCGCATGATCGACCCCGTCGACACCCGGGTCGTCCTGGTGGAGGGCCTCGACCGGCTCATCGGGTCGATGGGTCCGTACCTGTCTCGCCTGACAGCGCGCGATCTCACCCGAATGGGCGTGGAGATCCACCTCGGGGCCAAGGTCACCAACATGGACGAGGACGGGGTCGAGATCACCAAGCAGGATGGCAGCACCGAGCGGATCCCCGCCGCCACCAAGGTGTGGGCCGCCGGCACCCGCGCCGCCGGCCTCGGGATCACCGTCGCCGAGGCCGCCGGCGCGCAGACCGACAAGGCCGGCCGGGTCATGGTCAACCCCGACTGCTCGCTCCCCTCCCATCCCGAGGTGTTCGTCGTGGGCGACCTCATGGCGCACCGTGACGAGCTGCCGGGCGTGGCCGAGGTGGCGATGCAATCGGGGGCGCACGCGGCCCGCTCCATCGTGCGGCGTCTGGAGGGCAAGCCCACCAAGCCCTTCCATTACCGGGACCTCGGCACGCTGGCCGTGATCTCACGCTTCCGGGCCGTGGCCGAAATCGGCCCGCTGCGCGTGGGCGGCATCGTGGGATGGTTGCTGTGGCTCGTCGTGCACATCACCTTCCTGACCGGTTTCAAGAACCGGTTCGGCGCGTTGGCCCGCTGGGTCGTCAGCTTCGTCGGGCGGGGGCGCTACGAGCGGGCGCTCACCGGCCGCTGGGTGGCCCGGGCCAAGGGGACCACCGGATCTGCCTAAGGTTCGGGCCGGAACAGACGACGAAACGGGGGATCGACCCATGCCCATCAACGTCACGCCCATTGAAGGGCTCAGTGACCACATCAACGACGTCCGTCTCCGTACGGCCCGGATCGTCAACGAGCGGATCCTTCCCAACGAGTCCCAGCTGTGGCAGGCCCGGGGCGCCAGCTCCAGCGACGAACAGCGCGCCCAGGCCAAGGCGCTGCGGCAGCAGATCCAGGACGAGGTGAAGAGCGAGGGGCTCTGGGCGCCCCACCTCCCGCCTGAGTACGGCGGGATGGGCCTCGACTTCATGGCGCACGCCTACATGAACGAGATCCTCGCCTACGCCGTCGGTGCGGCGTCGCTGTTCGGCGTGGTGGCGCCGAACTCGGGCAACCAGACGATCCTGGTCAAGTACGGGACGGAGGAGCAGAAGCAGAAGTGGCTCCTGCCGCTCATCGAGGGGACCATGCAGTCGGGCTTCTCCATGACCGAACCCGAGAACGCCGGCTCGGACCCGCGCTCCATTCAGACCACCGCCATCCGCGAGGGTGACGAGTGGGTGATCAACGGGCACAAGTGGTTCACCTCCAACGGGCTGGCGGCGGACTTCTTCATCGTGATGTGCCGGGCCAAGGAGTCCAAGGACGACGAGGGGCCGGGGCGGATGGTCCAGATCATCGTGCCGACCTCGAACCCCGGCGTCATCATCGAGCGCGGGATCGGGATCTGGGGCAGCGCCAAGTCGGACCACTGCGAGGTGCGCTACGACCAGGTCCGTGTGCCCCAGGAGAACCTGCTGGGCCAGGTCGGGGACGGGCACCGGGCGGCGCAGGACCGGCTGGGTGCCGGCCGGATCTTCCACTGCATGAATTCGGTGGGCCAGATGTGGCGCGCCTTCGACCTCATGGTCGAGCGCCTGCTCACGCGCGAGGTGCACGGGGGGCTCCTCAAGGACAAGCAATTCATGCAGGGCTTCGTGGCCGACAGCTACATGGACCTGCAGGCGGCGCGGCTGATGACGATCCACGCCGCCGAGAAGGTGGACAAGGGTGACCCCCAGGCACGCACCGAGATCAGCGCCATCAAGGTCTTCGTGCCGGCGGCCTACAGCCGGGTCGTCGACCGGGCCATCCAGGTCTGGGGGGCGGCGGGGGTGACCAGTGACCTCCCGCTGGCCCAGATGTACCTCGGCGCCCGCACGCTGCGCCTGGCCGATGGTCCCGACGAGGTCCACCGCATCCTCATCGCCAAGAACGTGCTGCACCACTACGAGAAGGGCGAGAGCTGGGACTTCGCCGGCTGACGACGGGGCGAGCCGGGAGGCGGGCCCGGCGGCCTCTCTGTGTGCTCCTCAGCCGCTGCCCGGAGGAGGCGATGTCGCGGGGCTCGGCCCGCGGTCCATGGTGGCGGGCGTGGTCCGGGCCAGCACCGCCGCCGCCGCGCACATGACCGCGAAGGCGACGACGCCGACGGCGAGCCGGAAGGCGTTCTCGGTGAAGACCTCGGCGAAGACCCAGACGCTGAGCACGATGCTCACGATCGGGTCGACGATCACGATGAACGGTTGCGAGATGCTGAGCGGGCCGACGTGCAGCGCGGCCTGGTCGAGGAGCTCGGCCGCGATGCTGACCACGATCAGCGCGTAGACCGGCCAGTGGGTGAACATCCCCACCGGCCCGAACTGGGTGAGCGTGTCCGTCATCGCCTTGATGAAGGTGGCCACCAGCGCCCACAGGATGGCGGTCGCCGCGCCGAGCGCCGCCGCCCGGCGCACCGGCGAACCGCTCCGTCCCACGAGAGCCAGGATCGCGGCCGCCCCACCGGTGGCGACGGTGGCACCGATCCAGGCGGAGCTGGTCGGCTGGGCGTGGCCTCCGGTGGGCTCGGACACCGCCACGAAGAGCGCCAGCGACCCGCAGGTGACGGCGGCGGCCCACCAGGTAACGTCCCGGATCTGCTGGTGGACCCACAGGCGGCGCAGCACGAGGGCGAAGACCAGCTCCGTCACCAGGAGGGGCTGGACCACCGACATCTGCCCGTTGTGCAGGGCGAGGGCCTGGAAGACGAAGGACCCGCCCAGGGCCAGCCAGCCGAACAGCCACAACGGGTTCGACACCAGGTAGCGGACGAAGCGCCATCCCTTGGAGTGGCCCGGGTCGCTGATGCTGGCGATGTGCTGGGTGATGAGGTTCAGCGCGTTGGAGAACGCCGCGCCCAACGCGAACAGGATCGTCACCACGGGCGAGCCGCGGCAATCAGGTGAGTCGAGCCGTGCACACCCACCCGAGGTCGTACGTGCGCACCAGCACCGAGCCGAAGCCGACTGCGGTCAGGCGGGGCTCCAGCTCCTCGGGATCGATCGGGTTGAAGGTGTCGTTCTCGTGGAAGAGCGCACTGCCCTCGCTGTAGACCCCGTCGGCCGCCACGAGCGCGCTCCCGGGGACCAGAACCCGGGCCAACTCGGCGAACACCCGGTCCTGCGCTGCGGTGGGCGCGATGTGATGGAGCATGTGGAAGGAGGCGGCACCGGTGAAGCGCCCCGGCGCGAAGTCGAGCGCCGTGGCGTCGCCCACGACCACCTCCACGTTGCCGCCGGCCAGCCGCGCCGCCAGGCTCGCCGCCAGCCCCTCGTCCAGTTCCACCGCGGTGAGATGCGTCGTCTTGGTGCGCAGGATGTCGGTCGTGAACCCGGGTCCGGGGCCGATCTCGATCGCGTCGTCGCCCAGCTCGACGTTGTGCAGCGCGACGGGGAGGATCGTCTCGTGCACGAGGTTCCGCCAGTCCTCGCTGGCGCAGTACTCCATGTGGGCCGGGTTCATGCGGCGAGGCTCAGCCCGGTGCCTGAACCTGGTACTCGTCCTTCCACCAGCGCGCCGTGCGCACCTCCTCGGGGTCGGTCCGCAGTTCGGGGTCCTGCCCGAGGTCGGCGGGTGTGGGGCCGATGCGATCGGCCACCGGGCGCAGCGCGTCGAGGTCGAAGTCGTAACAGTGGGCGGCCGTCTCGCCCAGCAGCTTCCGGGCGTCCTCCACCGGAATGCCACCGAAGTCGCCGCGCAGGCGTTCCTGGGTGTGGGGCCAGGTGCCCTCCGGGTGCGGGTAGTCCGTCCCCCACATGACGACGTCGCAGCCAAGGACGTGGCGACGCCGGATCTCCTCCCGCGACATGGTGGACGCGCCGATGAAGATGTTCTCCCCGAAGTAGTCCGAGGGCAGCTTGGAGATCTTGCCCTTGAGGAGCGCGGCCATCTTCTTGGTGGTGTGGCCTCCGCCCATGTACTGGTCCCACTTCCACATCATGTCGGCCGCCCAGTAGGCGGCGGCCTCGGTCACGACGTACTTCAGGCGCGGGAACCGTTCGAATGCGCCGGAGAACAGCAGGTGCCACATCGGCCGGGCGGCCCACCACACCACCTCGGCGAGGTAGATCCCGATGTTGTCGTTGTACTCGTCCTGGGGTGCCTCGCCCGAGTGCGTGTGCACCGGGAAGCCGGTCTCCTGGCAGGCCGCCCACACCGGGTCGTAGTCGGGGTGGTTGTAGGGCATGAGGTCGTGCCACATGGTCGGCACCATGATCCCCCGGATGCCCGGTTGCTCGGCCAGCCACTCGATCTCGGCCACCGAGCGCTCGACGCCATGCGTGATGGGCACCAGGGCGATGCCGCCATGGCGTTCCGGGCTGCGGCTGCACATCTCGGCCAGGAAGCGGTTGTGGGCCCGCGCCCCGGCGAAGGCCAGCTCGGGGTCGGCGATGGCTCCCGCCGAAAGCCCGGCGCCGAAGGGCGGCGAGGCCATGCCCGTGATGGCGTCGGCGTCGGCGAACATGACTTCTGCGGTGACACCGTCGGCGTCGAGCTCCTTGTCGCGCTGGTCGATGTCCCAGGCGCCGCGCAGGCCCTCCTCGTTGTCGGTCTCCCACCCCATGATGTAGTCGTAATTCATCTGGAGCTGCTGGTCACGGTTGGCGTGGCGCTCGGCCAGGTACTCGTCGAACTGACGGTGGTAGGCCGCGTCGAGGTAGGGCCGGTAGCGCTCGCAGGGCAAGCCCGCGTGGGCGTCGGCGGAGATGATCAGGTAGCGGTCGCTCATCGCTTCGCCCCGAGCACCGAGAGGTCGTCATAGCGCTGATGGATGAACGGCTCGAGCCCCGCCCGCGGCACGGGCCCGATGATCCGCCCCACCTGGGTGGAGGCCCGCTCCGTCCAGTTGAGGTCCACCATGCGCCGCACGACGAGGTCCGCCACCGGATCGAGGGGCGCCTCCTTCAAGATCAGCTCGCCCTCAATCGACTCGTGCAGCCTCGTCCGCTCGGTCTTCTCTCCGTAGACGAGGAGGGGGTCGTGGTCGAGCACGCCGGCCTCCTCGCACGAGGGCGACAGTTTGAACCAGAAGTCGGTCTTCTCCAGCTCGTAGTTCTCCCGGGTCCCGCTCACCTTGCCCGTGATCTCACAGATCACCGAGCCCATGCGCGCGATGCGGGCCGACACGTTGGCGCCGTCGCGGGCGACCTCGACCTCGGCCAGCTTCTTGGGCTCGCCGTTGATCTCTCGGCCACCGATGAGCGACTGCTCGGTCGTCATGGGCATGAAGATCGGGTACTCCCCCAGTCGGTCCTCGTGCCGCGCCTGCACACCGATCCAGCCCGCACCGAAGACGGGCAGCCCGGGCATCTCGACCCTGGTGATGGTGATGCGGACCAGCGGATCGGGGCCCGGTTCGAGGGGCGGCGGCAGAATCGCCGCCACGATCTCAGGCTCGGTCTCGTAGACGGCCGTAACCGCCTCGGACCAGATGTCGGCCTTCTTGGCTTCCATCTCGCGGTTCACTTGCGTGGCTCGGGCGCCGTAGCGGACCGTCGTCATGTGTCCTCCCGTCTGCTCACCAGGCACGCAGGATCTGCGTGGGGTCGAACGCGTTACAGGTCGTGGTGGTCGGCCAGTTCTCGGGCGCCAGCGGCCGGGCGACGTCGGCCACCTGCGGGCCGATGCGGTCGCCGACGGGCCGCAGCCGGTCGAGGTCGAACCCGTAGAAGGACGCCGCCGTCGACTCCACCATGGCGCGCACCTCGGGCTCGGGGTAGTCCGCGAAGGCGACCCGGAGCGCTTCGGTGGTGTACGGGTAGCTGCCCTCGGAGTGCGGGTAGTCCGCCCCCCACATGACGTGCTCGATCCCGAGGTCGCGGCAGAGCGGCGCCTCGCTCGGGCGTAAGAAGCTGGCCCCGATCCAGAAGTTGCGCGGCGAAGTACTCCGTCGGGGTCATCGTCATCTTGGCTGCGGCGGCACCGAAGAAGTTCGCCTCGGCCGCGTTGGCCGTCGTCATGCGGCCGTAAAACCAGTCCAGCGTCTGCAGCCCACGGGGAAGCCAGGCCACCCCCTGCTCGGTGACGGCGAAGCGCAGCGCGGGGTGGCGCTCGAGCACCCCGGAGAAGATGAGGTGCCAGACCGATCGATGGCTGAACCAGGGGATCTCGATCAGCATCATCGCCCGCGCCGCCTCGTGCTCCCCGTAGTCGGGCAACGCGCTGCCCCCGTGGATGTTGACGGGCACGTGGAGTTCAGCGCACACCTGCCACAGCGGCTCATAGTGGTCCTCCCACAGGGGCGGCAGGTGGGAGTTGGGCGGGATGGACGGCAGCAGGATGCCGCCGAAGGGGTCGAAGGTGGAGGCGGCCCAGCGCACTTCCGCGACGGCGTCCGCTATGTCGTTGGCGAAGACCTGCACGATGCCGGCCCGGCGGCCCGGCGTGGCCGCGCAGAAGTCGGCCAGCCATCGGTTGTGGGCCTGCACGCCGGCCCAGCGCCGCTCGTAGTCCTCGGGTGAGGGGGGTAGGGCCACCAGGTTCCCCTCGGCGAAGAAGGGTGGGACCGTGTTGGGGAAGAGCACCTCGGCCGCGATTCCGTCGGACTCGGTCTCGGCGAGGCGCCGCTCGCTGTCCCAGCTGCGGTAGGCGATGGGCGCGATGAGGTCCGCGTACGGGTTGACGTACTCGGCCGCCCAGGCGTCGAACTCGTCGTGCCAGCGGCTGGCCAGATAGGGCCGGTAATCCTGAATGTCGCCGCCGGCGTGGCCGTCCGCCGAGACGATCGTGTAGCGCTCGCGGTCGGGTGCGGTCGCCGTCATCAGCTCAACGCCGCCGGGGGAAGCTGCCCCGCGCCGATCGCGTCGGCCCTGCGGTGCAGCATGGACGCGGCCTCCTCGAGCCCGTACCCGATGATGAAGTCACCCTTCTTGACGCCCTGCACGCAGAAGCGGCCGAGCTCGCGCAGGTCCATGACCTCGACCGAGCGGCCCGCCGCCTCGAGCTGCATCTTGAACTCCTCGAAGGTCGTACCCGGCGCCGGCGCCCGCGGCCGCGTCCGCTGCAGGGCCTCGGGGCGGTTGCGCTGCGCTGTCCACAGGCCGGTGTCGAGCAGGCCCCCCGAGGGATAGAACACGGCAGCCCGCAGGTCGGTGCCGGCGGCGATCAGCTGGTGGGCCAGCGCCTCGGTGAGGCACGAGACGGCCGCTTTGCTCGAGGCGTAGACCGACGCGTAGGGCACGGGTGCGATGCCCCCGTCCATGCTCGACGTGTTGATCACCACGCCCGGCTCCCCCGACGCAATCATGCGGGGCACGAACGACAGCATGCCGTTGGCCACGCCGAAGACGTTGACCGAGAAGCACCAGGCCCAGTCGTTGGGCTCCTGCTCCCAGGGCCGCCCTCCGCCGCCCGACGTCACCCCGGCGTTGTTGAAGAGCAGGTGGCAGGCGCCTTCGTGGGCGAAGACGTCGGCCGCCAGCGCCTCCACCGAGTGCGCCGAGGAGACGTCGGTCACGACGCCGCGTACGGCGCCGGCCTCGGTCAGCTCCTTCACCGCCGCCTGGAGCACCGGCTCCTCGACGTCGGCGATGACCACCCGTGCGCCCTCCTCCAGGAGGGACTCGGTAATGCCGCGGCCGATGCCGGCCGCTCCCCCGGTGACGACGGCAACCCTGCCGTTCAGATCATCCAACGCGTGCCCCCAGTTTCTGACGCCCCGTCAGGCGCCCACCATAACCCCCGCCCGTCGCTGGTTCGGCCCGAAGCCGTCTCGGAGCAGGCCAAACGGTCTTCCAGGTCCCCGTGTAACCGAAACGGGTGTTGTAGCGTCGATCTTCTCGTTCGAGACATGGAGGTGGCGACCGTGGGGCAGCGATCGAAGTGGGTTGGAATCTGTGCCGGGGTGCTCGGCGTCACGTTGTCCCTGGCCCCGCTGACCGCGGCCTCCGCCACCAACCACAAGGCGAAGAACCACTCCACGTCGACCAAGGGATCGAATCCCAACAGCGCCATGTGCAAGGACGTCAAGACCGAGCAGTCGGGCTCCAACTCGGTCAGCACCGCCATCGAGAAGGCGATGACGTCGGGCAACTTCGCCCAGGCGAAGCAGGCCATGCTCAACGCCTACAACGTCGACGAGGGCAACGTGCAGAAGGCTCTGGCCGTGATCAGGACCGCCCCGGCCAACGTGCAATCCGCCTTCAGCAACTTGTTGTCGTTCGTCAAGCAGATCAGGACGGACATCCAGAACGCGTCGAGCCTGCAGGGCCTCGTCGCATCCTTCGCCACCCTGGGCAAGAACACGCAGCTGGAGACCGATGGTACGACCATCGCCAACTGGTACACGTCGGTCTGCGGCGGCACCTTGGTCACGCCGACCACAGTGAGCGTCCCGTAGCGATCCCATCCGCGTCCCGTCGTGCCCGAGACACCGCCGCGCCTCAAGGTGGCGCGGCCCGACGAGGCCCAACCGCTGGACGAGATGGCCATGGCGCGGGCCTGGCTCCAGCACCTGCGCGAGAGCGCCATCTTCAAGGTTGAGGGTCTGAATGCCGTGCAGCTGCGCTGGCAGCCCTCACCGACGGCCAATTCGCTCGGGGTCGTTGTGGTCCATCTCGGGTACTCCGAGCGACTCTGGCTCCGCGCCATCTGCGCCGGCGAGCGGATGGACATGGCCTGGCGCGCCCAGATGTTCGAGCTGCCGGAAGGCTGGGTCGTGGAGGACGCCGTCGCCTTCTACCGCGCCGAGAGCGCTCTGGCTGACGCCGTCCTCGATCAGGCCGGCTCGCTCGACCCCCCCTCGCGGGGCGACTTCCGCCCGACGACGTTCCGTTGGGCAGTGTTCCACCTCCTTGAGGAGACAGCTCGCCATGTCGGGCACATGGACATCACCCGCGAGATGCTCGACGGGAGCGTGGGCCGCTGAGACCCTCCGTCACGGTGACTGCACCAGACCGAGCGGGTTGCCATCGCCGTCGGTGACGACGGCCGTGAGCTTGCCGCCGCCCACGTCGGTCACGTCAAGCTGCACCTGCGCCCCGTGGTCGAGGAGCGCCTGCAGGCTCGATTTGATGTCGTCGACGGCGACGTAGCCGACGGGGCCGGTCATCCCCTGAGCGTGGCCATGAGGGTTCAGGCCGAACTCCTGGCCGTCGACGCGGAAGCCCACGTAGTAGGGCTCGTCCGCGTAGGGCTCGGCACCCAGTAGCGTGCGGAAGAGCGCCTTGGACGCGTCCAGGTCCTTGACGGGGTAGATGACGATATCCATCTTCACTGGTGGTCTCCTTGTGTGGCCAGTTCTTTCCTCTGGGGGTTCTTACCCGACGGTGGGTATGACGCCTCGCGGACGCCGGATGTGACGGGGCGAGAGAGATTTCCCCGCTGATCGCCTCGTACAATCTGGCACTGATGCCCGCGGAGCGGCGGGCCCGGACAGCCCTCCAACTCGTCGGCGCCGATATCGGTCCCCTCGGGGACCCGGAGTGGGGTTCGGGGTCGTTCTGGGGTCGCCTTCACCGGGCCGTTCCGCCCGATTCGGTCGTCGAGACCGAGCGGATCGCCGATCCCGGGCGTCCGACCCGGGCCGGGACGGGCCTGCGCCCATTCGACCCCCCGCGTGTGCGATCCTGTTCCCTGGAGCAGGCGGTACCGTGAAACGAGGGCACCGGGCCCCACGGGGGCGTGTCGGGGCCGCATAATGATTGCGAAGTTCAAGTTCGGGGCGGAGGAGGTCGAAAGAACGGCCATGGACGTGCAAGCCGACGAGGCAAGGCTCCGGCCCGATCCGTCCGCTACGGCCATCGTGGAGCGGCCGGTGACGGACGCCCAAGGCCAGCTCTTCCGCGACGCCTCCCCGACCTACGAGGACACCGACAGGATCCCCGCCGTCCGTGGCGGCCCGGCCCGGCCCGGCCCGGCCCGCTGGCTGCGCGTCCTCGTGGCCGTGGTCGCGCTGGCCGTTGTCGCCGCCGGGGCGACGCTCGGGCTCGTCAAGGCCGGCGTCATCGACAAGGGCGGGCCGAGTGGCACGGGCACGACGCAGACGACGCAGCACCCCACATCCGCTGCCAGGTCCGCGGCACCTCTGGTCACCCCGGTCTCGACCGGCTCGGGCACCGCCACCTACCGGGTCGCCATCGCCGCCTATACGGTGACGGTGACGACGTCGACGGGCCGTTCGTGGGTGAGCATCGGGACCGCCACTGCACAGCACCCTAACTTCGAGGGCATCCTCAACCCCAACAGCTCCCAGAAGGAGGTCCTTCTCGGACCCTCCCAGGTGGACGTCGGCGCGGGCGGGACGAAGGTGACCCTGACGTCGGGGAAGCGGACCGCCACGTTGACTCCCGCCTCGGCACCTTTCAGCTACCAGTTCCTCGTCAAGAGCTGACCCGACAGCCCCAAGCGGGCACCGAGGCATCTGGCCCGCGAACCGAATACCCGCCGCCGGTTCGTGCTCGCCTGCTTGGACCACCGCGCGGGAGCCGGCGTTCAGCTCACAGGCCGATGTCGTCGCATCGCTGGGTTGAGCAAACAGACGGCCAGCCAGCTGATCGACACCCGATCCTTCGGAACTATCTCGAGCGCCGCAACGATGCAGTGGACCGACGACGGATGGAGGTGCGGTTGACCGAGAGCGGCACTCTGCGGTGGCATTGCTCGCGCCTAAGCATACGGCTCGAGGAGGAGCTCGTCGGAAGCAACAGCATGCCTGGCGTATGGGTCAGTCGTCCGACAGCGCACAACAGCCTTCGCCCGGTCGGGGTGAGGGCTGTTGCTTGTTGCGAGCAAGCGCGCTGGTGTCACGAAAGGCGAAATCTGGTGACACCCCTCGCGAAATTCCGTGTCACCAAACGCGGCGAATTCTCATTACGAGCACCCGCTGGTCGACCCGCAGCTCCCGCAGACGTAGCACGAACCGGCCCGCTGCATGGTGTTGCCGCAGTTGTAACAGAGCGGCGCGTCGAGCTGCTCCGCGCGTCCCACCGACCGCTCGGCCGGAAGTGCCGCACCGGTCACTGCCGCAACGCCGTTGCTGAGCCCATCGTCGACGAGCCCGACGGAGGGCGTCGCCATCTCCTCCACGCCAGGCAACGTCGGCTGTGTCCGCTCCTGGGTGGAGAGGATGCCGAGTTCCGAACGCTCCTCCACCGGCAGGAAGTCCAGCGCCAACCGGCGGAAGATGTAGTCGATGAGGCTGGTGGCGATCCGCAGCTCCGGGTCGTCGGTGATGCCGGCCGGCTCGAACTTCATGTTGGCGAACTTGCGCACGAAGGTGGCCAGCGGCACGCCGTGCTGCAGCCCGAGGCTGATCGAAATGGAGAAGGCGTCCATGATCCCCGCCAGGGTCGACCCCTGCTTGGAGACCTTGATGAACACCTCGCCCGGGCGCCCGTCCTCGTACTCGCCGACCGTCACGTAGCCCTCGCAGTCGGCCACCCGGAACGAGAACGTCTTCGAATTGCGCTTCCGGGGCAGGCGCTCGCGCACCGCGCCGACCACCACGGACGACGTCGCCCGCTGCTGCTCGTGCACCAGCGCCGCTTCGAGCTCGGCGATGCGTTCGGCGGTCGCCCGGGCCCTCGCCTCGGCCTCCGAGCCCGGCGGGGCAACGTCGCCGCCCTCCACCGTAGGCTCCTTCTTGGTCGTCGAGAGGGGCTGGGCCACCTTGCAGTTGTCCCGGTAGATGGCCACCGCCTTGATTCCCAGGCGCCATGCCTCGATGTGCAGCTGCTCCACGTCCTCGACGGTCACGTCCTCGGGCATGTTGACCGTCTTGGAGATGGCGCCGCTGATGAAGGGCTGCACCGCCCCCATCATGCGGATGTGGCCCGTGTAGTGGATGGTGTTGTCGCCCATGGAGCAGGCGAAGACGGGCAGGTGCTCAGGGGCCAGGTGCGGGGCGCCGAGGATCGACATGTGCTCGTTGACGTAGGCCACGATGTCCTCGGCCTGCTCGACTCCGTAACCCAACTTGGCCAGCGCCCGGGGCACCGTCTGGTTGACGATCGACATCGTGCCGCCACCGACCAGCTTCTTGGTCTTGACCAGGCCGAGGTCGGGCTCGACGCCGGTGGTATCGCAATCCATGAGCAAGCCGATGGTTCCGGTTGGCGCCAAAACGCTGGCCTGCGAGTTGCGCACACCGTAGGCCTCGGCCAGGTCGACCGCCCGGTCCCAGGCCTCCTGGGCCGCCGAGAGCAATTCGGGCGGCACGACGTCCTCGTCGATGCGGGCCGCCGCGGCCTGGTGCATGCGCAGGACGTTGAGCATCGGCTCCGCGTTGTCGTGGTAGCCGGCGAACGGTCCCATGCGGGCCGCGGTGCGGGCCGAGGTGGCGTAGGCGTGTCCCGTCAACAGCGCCGTGATGGCCGCCGCCCAGGCCCGCCCGGCGTCGGAGTCGTAGGGCAGGCCCTGCGCCATGAGCAGGGCACCCAGGTTGGCGTAGCCGATGCCGAGTTGGCGGAAGGCACGTGTGGTCTCCCCGATCTTCTCGGTCGGATAGTCGGCGTTACCGACGATGATCTCCTGCCCGGTGAACATGACCGCCACCCCTGCCTTGAAGCCATCCACGTCGAACTCGTCGTTCTCGTCGAGGAACGTCAGCAGATTGAGCGAAGCGAGATTACAGGCTGAATTATCCAGGTGAACGTACTCGGAGCATGGGTTGCTTCCTCTGATCGGGCCCGTATTGGACGCCGTGTGCCAGCGGTTGATGGTGGTGTCGTACTGCAGTCCCGGGTCGGCACATTCCCAGGCCGAATGGGCGATCTGGCGGAACAGGTCGCGGGCGGGCACCGTCCGCACGACCGAGCCGTCGGTCCGCGCCGTCAGGTTCCAGTCGCGCCCGTCGATCACGGCCTCCATGAACTCGTCGGTCACCCGCACGGAGTTGTTGGCGTTCTGATACTGGGTCGAGTGGCTGTCCGCCCCGTCGAGGTCCATGTCGAAGCCGGCGTCACGCAGCACCCGGGCCTTGCGCTCCTCGATCGCCTTGCACCAGATGAAGTCCTCGACGTCGGGATGGTCGGAGTCGAGGATCACCATCTTGGCGGCGCGGCGCGTCTTGCCTCCGGACTTGATCGTGCCGGCCGAGGCGTCCGCACCGCGCATGAAGCTGACCGGGCCCGACGCCGTTCCGCCGCCCTTCAACAGCTCGTGCGATGAGCGGATGCGCGACAGGTTGACGCCGGCGCCCGAACCGCCCTTGAAGATGATGCCCTCCTCGGTGTACCAGTGGAGGATCGAGTCCATCGTGTCCTCGACCGAGAGGATGAAACAGGCGGACCCCTGCTGAGGCACGCCCTGCACGCCGATGTTGAACCAGACCGGCGAGTTGAACGCCGCCTTCTGGTGGATGATGAGGTACTTGAGCTCGTGGTTGAAGACCAGGGCCTCCTCGTCGTCGACGAAGTAGCCGTCCTTGATCCCCCACGCCGTCAGCGTGTCGGCCACCCGGTCGGCCACCTGGCGCAGCGACCACTCGCGCTCCTCGGTGCCGAGGGTCCCCCGGAAGTACTTCTGCGCCAAGATGTTGGTGGCGTTCACGCTCCAGGACTCGGGCACCTCGACGCCGAGCTGCTCGAAGGCCACTGTGCCGTCCCGGAAATTCGTGATGCGGGCGTCGCGCCGCTCCCAGGTGACCTCGTCGTAGGGGTGCACGCCTTCGGTGGTGAAGTGCCGGCGGATGCCGATCTCGGATCGCTGGGGGGCGATGGCCATGGCCTTGGGGTCCTCCTGTTGGCTCGTTCTGAGGGGTTTCGCTGCTTGCCTGTGGTTGCTGCTACCTGCTGGTCGGCGCCGTCACCCCACCCCCAGTCCAGCGGAGCGGTGTCTCACGGCGCGTCTCCCGATCCAGCGTCCGAAAGGGGCTTCAGTCGCCTCACCACAATATATAGTGGTTGGCCCCTCCCCGAGACACGAGATGCTGTGTTATTACAGCACTGTAGTTACGTGGTTGTCAACAACATGCATGCCGTATTCATGCAGGTCACGGGCCGCTCGCGATTGTTTGCGCGAGAAGCCCGCCAAACGGGGTCGCCCCGGCGACGACGAGCCCCGAAGGGTTAGCGTCAACACCCCATGGCCAGGGTCGTCGTCGCCATCGATGCGGGCACGACCGGGGTGCGCGCCCTCGCCGTGGACGACGAGGCTCGGGTGGCCGACGTCGCCTACCGGGAGCTGACCCAGCACTTCCCCCGGCCCGGATGGGTCGAGCACGATGCGGCCGAGATCTGGGGTGCCGTGCGGGCCACCCTGGCGGAGGTCGGGGCGCGCCTGGCCGAGGCCGGTGACACCGTCGCCGCCATCGGCATCACCAACCAGCGCGAGACGCTCGTGGCGTTCGACCGTTCGACGGGAGGGCCGCTGCACCGCGCCATCGTCTGGCAGGACCGCCGCACGGCGGCCCTGTGCGCCGAGCTCACCGCGGCCGGCCGCCTCCCCCTCGTGCGCGCCACCACCGGGCTCGTGCTCGACCCCTACTTCAGCGCCACCAAGGCGGCCTGGCTGCTCCGCCAGGGCGACCTCCCGCTTGCCCCCGACGATCCGGACCTCTCCTTCTGCACGGTGGACAGCTGGGTGCTGTGGAACCTCACGGGGGGCGCCCGCGGCGGCACCTACGCCACCGACCCGTCCAACGCCAGCCGCACCCTCCTGCTCGATACGGCCACGCTCTCCTGGTCCCCCGAGCTCTGCGACCTCTTCGGCGTGCCCCCACACACCCTCCCCGAGGTGCGACCGTCGGCCGGCCGCTTCGGCACGGCGTCACTGGGCGACCTCGGACGGGCAGCCGCGGCCCTCGACGGCGTCCCCGTCTCGGGCGTGCTCGGTGACCAGCAGGCCGCGCTCTTCGGGCAGGCCGGCTTCGAGCCCGGCATGGTCAAGGTCACCTATGGCACCGGCAGCTTCGCGCTGGCCAACGCCGGCCCGGAACGCCCGCCCGCGCCCGACGGGCTCACGGTCAGTTGCGCCTGGGACCTTGGCCTGCACGCGCCCGCGCCCGCGCAACGCGTCGCCTACGTGCTCGAGGGCTCGGCCTTCGTCTCGGGCGCCGCCATCCAGTGGCTGCGCGACGGGCTCGGCATCATCTCCACGGCCGCCGAGGTCGGTCCCCTCGCGGCATCGGTGCCCGATAGCGGCGGCGTCACCTTCGTCCCCGCGCTGACCGGCCTCGGCAGCCCGTGGTGGGATCCGCAGGCGCGCGGCATCGTCACCGGCCTCACCCGCGGCGCCGGCCGCGCCCAGCTGGCGCGGGCGTGTGTCGAGGGCATGGCGTTCCAAGTGCGCGACATGACCGATGCCATGGCCGCCGCGTCGTCCCACCCACTCTCCGCGCTGCGGGCGGACGGGGGTGCCGCCGGCATGGACCTCCTCCTCGAGCTGCAGGCCGAGCAGAGCCGCATGCCGGTGGCGCGGCCGCGCTCCCTCGAGTCGACCGCGCTCGGTGCGGCCACCGTGGCCGGATTAGCCGAAGGGGTGTGGTCGTCGCTCTCCGAATTGGCCGCGCTCTGGGAGGCCGAGGCGGTCTTCGAGCCACAGCTGCCGGCCGAGCTGGCCGACGCCACCCACGCCGTGTGGCGCCGTGCCGTGGAGAAATCCATGGGCTGGGCCGACCTCGACGCAGGATCATGAGGACGCAGGATCATGAGACAGGAATTCCCTCTGAACCAGGATCAAGAGAAATAAAGCAAGGAAATCCTTGTTATATTGCCTGGAAGAGCGGACCGCCGCTCGGAAGGGTGGGCAGCCATGAGCGTGGCGATCGTGACAGGAGCATCCCGGGGACTCGGGGAGGCGCTGGCGACGGGCCTGGCCGGGGCCGGCTGGTCGCTCGTGGTCGACGGGCGGGACCCGGCCACGTTGGACGCGGCCGCCGACCGCATCCGCGCGCAGGCGACAGGCGGCGCACGCGTCGTCGGCGTCGTGGGCGACATCACCGATCGCGACCACCGCCACGACTTGACCGCCGCCGCCTTCGAGTTGGGCGGCCTCGACCTCGTCGTGAACAACGCCGGGACACTGGGCACGTCGCCGCTCCCCTCTCTGGCCGACTACCCCCTGAGTGATCTGCGCGTCGCGTTCGAGGTCAACGTCGTGGCCCCACTGGGCCTGCTGCAGGACGCGCTCCCACTCCTGCTCCAAGCGCCGCATCCGCGCGTGCTCAACGTGACGTCGGACGCCGCGGTGGAGGCCTACGAGGGCTGGGGAGGCTACGGCGCCGGCAAAGCGGCGCTCGAGCATCTCGGTGCGGTGCTCGCAGTCGAGTTCCCGGCCTTGACCGTCTGGTCGGTCGATCCGGGGGATCTGCGCACGGCCATGCATCAGGCCGCGTTCCCCGGTGAGGACATCTCGGATCGGCCCGAGCCGAACACGGTGGTGCCGGCATTCCTGGAGCTCATCGGCAGTGATCGCCCGAGCGGCCGCTTCCGCGCCACGGAGTTACTCTCGACGGGAGCGGTGGCGTGAGCGCGCTGCCGGCGCCAGGCCTGGAACACCCGGTGACGGCCCGTCTGTCTGAACTACACCCGCTGTCGTTCTCCCTTCCCCCCGAGCTCGAGGCCCCCTCCCCGCCCGAGTACCGCGGCATGACCCGCGACGCCGTCCGCATGCTGGTGGCCACCCGCTCCGACGGCGCGCTGGTGCACTCCACCTTCTCCGAGCTCCCTCGCTTCCTCGACGAGGGCGATCTGGTGGTGATCAACACATCGGGCACTCTCGCCGCCGAGCTCGACGGCACGGCGCCCGACGGCTCGGCCGTGCAGGTCCACCTCTCGACCAGCTTGCCCGCCGGACTGTGGACCGTGGAGGTCCGCCGCGACGGGCGGGCCCACCTCGGCGCCGAACCGGGTGACACCATCGAGCTGCCCGGCGGGGGCCGCGTGGCGCTGTTGTCCCCGTACGCCCCCGGCCCCGGCGGATTCGGTGTGCGGCTGTGGGTCTCCACCCTCCAGACACCCGAGCGCCTGCACAGCTTCCTGGCCCGTCACGGCCGCCCCATCCGCTACGGCTACGTCCAGGGCAGCTACCCGATCGGGGCCTACCAGAACGTCTACGCCACCGAGCCGGGGTCGGCCGAGATGCCCAGCGCCGGGCGCCCCTTCACGCCGGAGGTGCTCACGCGCCTGGTGTCCAAGGGAGTCGGCGTCGCGCCACTCCTGCTCCACACTGGGGTCGCCTCGCTCGAGGCCAGAGAGCCGCCCTACGCCGAGTACTTCCGCGTCTCGCTGCCCACGGCACACCGGATCAACGACACCCGGCGCTCCGGGGGCCGCGTCATCGCCGTCGGCACGACCGTGGTACGCGCGCTCGAGTCCGTGGTCGACGAACATGGCCACGTGCACCCGAGCGAAGGCTGGACCGAGACGGTGGTGTCACCCGAGCACCCCGTGCGGTCGATCGACGGGTTCCTCACCGGATGGCACGAGCCGGAGGCCTCGCACCTCGCCATGCTCGAGGCCATCGCAGGCCGGCCGCTGCTCGAGGCGTCCTACGCCGCCGCGCTGGAAGAGGGGTACCTGTGGCACGAGTTCGGCGACGTCCACCTGATCCTGCCGTGAACGCCGAGCCCGCCCTGTCGACCGAGACCGACGCCGTCACCGGGACGGCCGAACCCGAGTCACCCCTGCAACAGCTGCCGACGACGAGGCGGGCCATCCTCAACCTGCTGAAGCGCCAGGGCCCCCTGGACGCCTCGGCCGTCGCCGGTGCGCTGGCCCTCACCCCCGCCGCCATCCGGCTGCAGTTGAGCCACCTGGAAGACGACGGGCTCCTGACCCATTTCGACGAGGTTGCCGAAGGGGCGCGGCGCGGCCGTCCCCGTCACGTGTACGAGCTGGCCTCGGCGGCCGAGGCGCTCTACCCGAAGCGCTACGGCGACCTGACGACCGAGCTCCTCGGCTACCTCGGTGGCCCGGGCGCCAGCCAGGTCGACGAGCTCTTCGAGCAACGGCGCCAGCGACGCGTCGCTGGCGCGCTCCCAAAGACGGCGCACCTCCCCTTCGACGAACAGGTCGCCGCGCTCACCGCCATCCTCGACGAGGACGGGTACCTGGCCGAGGCGGAGCGCCTCGACGACGGGAGCTGGCGGATCACCGAGCACAATTGCGCCATCCTCACGGTCGCCCATGGGTTCGCACAGGCGTGCACCAGCGAGCTCGCCTTCATCCGCGACGCGCTCCCCGGAGCGACCGTGCGCCGGGTGGCGCATCTCATGGACGGGGCGCACGTGTGCGCCTACGTGGTCAGCCCGCCGGAGTCGTCGAGTCCGCCGACCTGATCTCCAGCACGGAGACGCCGTCCACCTCGTGGATCTCGCTCCGCAGCAGCTCCACGAGGTGTTCTCCGCCGATCTCGACAAGGAACTCGTCCACGGCCTGGCCACCGTCGCGCTCGAGGATATTGATCGCCACGATGTCGCCCCCGACGGCCCCGATCCGACTCGCCACCAGACCCAGCGCCCCGGGGCGGTCCGGCAGTGCGATCCGCACCACGTAGCCAGCCATGGGCCCAACGTTAGGCGGTCAGTGTGAACTGCTTGTTTCAGATTGCTTACGAGTAGCCCGTGCTGGGCACTCGCTCAGGCACGATCGCCCGAGGGCGTGCTCAGGCCGAGGCCACGCTCGCCCGGGTCGGGACGTACTCGTCGACGTACGCACGCTCGGAGAGGCGGGCGATCTCATGCATCAGCTCATCGGTGAAGGCCCGGCACTGGGTGTGGTCGTGGTTCGCCAACGGGTCGTCGGGGTTCTCCGGCGGGTCCATCTGCAGGGGCTTGCCGAAGCGGATGATGACGGTCTTGAACGGCCGCATGAAGTTGGAGTTCACCGGCTGCACGTCGACCGTCCCGATCACGCCCACCGGAATGATGGGCACCCCGCACTCACGCGACAGCCTCGTGACTCCCGTCCGTCCCTTGTGCACGTAGGGGTCAAGGGTGCGCGTGCCCTCCGGGTACAGGCCCAGGATGCGCCCCTGACCGAGGACGTCGTTGCGCGCCGTCTCGAGTGCCCGTTCTGAGGCACTGCCCCCGGTGCGCCGGATCGGGATCTGCCCGGCCGCCCGGAAGAACCATGCCGTCTTCCACGAGTCGAAGTACTCCGCCTTGGCCAGGAACGTGACCTTGCGCCGGACCACCAGGGGGATGAAGAAGGAATCGCAGAAGGACTGATGGTTGGCCGCCAGCACGGCCGGGCCGTGCGTGGGGATGTTCTCCCGACCTTCGACCCTCACGCGGAAGAACACGTAGAAGACCGGGGTCAGGATCGCCTTGAGCACCCAGTACGTCACGGGCCAAAGGTACCCCCGACGGGCGCTGTCCGCACCGGGCCCCGGCTGTGCTGAACTGCGGTGCCGGATTCGGCCGGGAATGGAGGTGCGCATCGTGACGAGTGAGACCCTGACAGCCGAGCCGTTCGTCGCGGGCCTCTTTTTCGGCGAGTGCCCGCGCTGGCACGACGGCCGCCTCTGGTACTCGGACTTCTTCGACAACGCCATCTTCTCGGTGGCGCCCAACGGCGAGCGCCGGGTCGAGGTGGACTTCGACGGTGAGCCGGCGGGCCTGGGCTGGCTCCCCGACGGGCGCCTGCTGTTCAACTCTCGCCTCGACCGCGTCGTGATGCGTCGTGAGGAGGACGGGACGCTCGTGGAGCACGGCGACCTCAAGCCGTGGGCGACGTGGCACGCCAACGACATGGTGGTGGCGTCCAACGGCCAGGCCTACTCGGGCAACTTCGGTTTCGACCTCGACGGCCTGTACGACGGGTCGGTCGAGTCGAGCGCCATCGCCCCCGCATCCCTGGTGCGCGTGGATCCCGACGGCACCAGCCGCGAAGCGGCCGACGACCTCCAGTTCCCGAACGGCACGGTCATCACTGAGGACGGTGGCACGCTCATCATCGCTGAGAGCTTCGGCGGCCGGCTGAGCGCGTTCGACCGCGCCACCGACGGCACGCTCGCCAACCGACGCGTGTGGGCGGCGTTGGAGCGCATCGCCCCCGACGGCATCTGCCTCTGTGCCGACGGCTCCGTCTGGGTGGCCAACGCGCTGGCGCCGGAATGCGTGCGGGTCGCCGAGGGCGGAGAGGTCCTCGAGCGCGTGACGACGTCCATGAACTGCTACGCCTGCATGCTGGGCGACGACGACCGGTCCACGCTCTACATGGTCACGGCCGTCGACAGCAACGCCACCACGGCGCGGGCGACCCGCAACGGCGCGCTCGAAAAGGTGCGGACGACGGTGCCCGGAGCCGGCTTGCCGTGATGCGGGTGGGCCGCCGTCCACGGGGCGGGGGCGAGGAGGGAGGGCCGTCGCGGCGGCAGGGCGGAGCGGCATCGCTCGCCAGGGCTGTGGCCTGGGCGCTTGCCGTCGCAGCTGTGGCCACCCTCATCGGCGTCGGGTCCGGACCGCCGGCGGGCGCGGCGGTGGCACCCCCCTACCTCCTGGCCCTCGGCGGTTCGGCCTCGGTCGGGTTCCAACCCACGGCCGCCCATCCTCGTGGTCAGCCCACGAGCTCGGGCTACGCCGAGGACCTCGTGCCTCTGGAACAGCGGAGATGGCCTGGGCTCATGGTCGCGCACCTCGGATGTCCGGGGGCCACCACGGTCACCGTGCTCGACGGCGGCGGGCATTGCCATTACCCCGAGGGGACCCAACTCAGCACGGCAGAGGCGTTTCTCCGGGCTCATCCCACGACCGTGCTCGTGACCGTTGATCTGGGTTTCAACGACCTGCTGCGCTGCATGCGACACGAGGTCGTCGATGCGACCTGCGTGGACGGCGCGCTCGCCACGGTCCACGACCAGCTGGGTCAGATCCTGGCGGGGATCAGGGAAGCCGCACCGTCGGGGGCCCTGATCGTCGGGGTCGGACACTACGACCCCTTCTTGGGGGACTACATCGAGGGTGCAGGCGGGCAATCCTTCTCGGCCACCAGCCTCGGTGTCATGGAGCGGCTCGACGACAGCCTGCGAGCGAGCTACCGATCGGCCGGGGTGCCCATGGCCGACGTCGCCTCGGCCTTCGATCTCACGGACCGTGACCAGGTGACGTGGTCCGGCACGGGCACGGTGCCGATGGACGTGGCGCGGACCTGCACGCTGACCTGGATGTGTGATCCCCCGCCCCTGGGACACAACCCCCACCCCGACGACGCGGGCTACCGCACGATCGCGGCCGCCATCGCCGAGGCCGTCGCCGACCCCTCCGGCGAGGAGACCGGCATCTCCTGATCGCGGTCCGAGCTGCCGACCACGTCGAGCAGACGCGGTGCGGCTTCGGTCACCGTCGCCTTCGCACGTCGCCACGGGACCCGGGTCCGGCCGGTCAGGGGTCTGGCCAGCGGCGTGCGGGCCAGCAGTTCCGTCAGCCCGATGCAGGCCACGAAGACGATCACCACCGTGATCACGCTGACCAGCGGCCAGGGCAGGTACCCGTTGAGATGCCGCCACCCGAGCCAGCCCAAGACCGTGATGAAGAGGAGCTGGGCCAGATAGATCCCGTAGGAGTTGTCCGAGCCCGACCGCACGATGGTCCGGGTCCTGCTCGACCAGCGTCGATGGACCAACGCGACGCCGATCAGGTAGATGCAGGCGATCGCACCGATGTTGAACGGGATGACGATCGGCTGGAAGGGGTCGGAGCTCGAACCCAGCCACGACACCACGTGATCGGCCGCCAGGTAGTACCAGACCTCGGCGACGACAGCCGCGGCCAGCGTGCCGGCCACAATGAGACGCACGTGCGAACAGAGCCACGCGTGGAACTCGTCGAGATGCAGCGCGACCACCATGCCGGCAACGAGATAGAACTGGTACGAAGTGACCTCGCGCGTGGCCCAGTAGCCCTGCATCCATGCCGGCGCCAGGCCCCAGTGCATGGACGACACCAGCAGGATCTGCACCACACCGCTCACGAGGAGAACGAGACCGTGGTGCCCGGCCGTCCTGCGGAGCAGCACCAGGAGGAGCGGGAACAGCGCGTAGAACTCCAGGAGGACGAGCAGGTAGTAGAGCTGGTAGTACCCGGTGCCGAACAGGTAGAGCAGGTGGAGCAGGTCGCCTCTCGGCGTTCCGGCCTCGCCCGGGAGGCCGACGAAGAAGTAGATGACGGTCCAGCACAGGTACGGCACCGCGACCAGGGCGAAGCGACGGCGCCAGAATGTGCGGTGGTCGATGCCCGGCAGGTCCCGGACGCTGTAGGCGAGCATGCAGGCCGAGACGAAGAGGAACGCCTCGCGCGTGACATGAAGCAGCTGCAACGACGCCCCGACGGTCAGCCACGCCGCCACCGGCGCGAAGGCCAGGAGCGTGTGCGTCGAAACGACGCCCGCCTGCTTCACCGGTCGCATGGCGTCGACGTGATCGAGCCTCTTCCGGGTGCCGCGGACGGGCTGGGCGGGGGCGAGCGGCGACTCGACCGCGGTCACCGCAGATCGAAGGTGTGCAGGACAGGCACCTCGGGCGCGCCCAGTGATCGGCGGCGCACCTTGCCGGTGGCGCCGGCCGGCAGCTCCCGCACGACGCACAGGGCCACGGGCCGCTTGGTGCGCACGAGGCACCGCTCGAGCGCCAGCCCGATCCGCCCCGCCGCGTCCTCGACCTCGTTGGCCTCGAGGTCGGGGCCACCGAGACCGTCTACGCCGCGCAACACCACGTAGGCGACCGGCACCTGGCCCAACTCGGGATCGTCCCGACCGACCACGGCCACGGATGCGACCATCGGGTCTGCACTGATGACCTCTTCGATCTCGCGGGGGAACACCTTCTCGCCCCCGCGGTTGATGACGTCGTCCGTTCTGGCGTCGAGGTAGACGAACCCGTCGGCATCCCGATGCCCGAGGTCACCGGTCCGCAACCAGCCGTCCGGGTGGAAACAATCCCGGTGCACGTCGCCGACGTAGCCCTCGACCACCGACGGCCCACGGATCTCCACGTGGCCGATGTGGAACTCCGGCGCCTCGCGCGGACTGCCCACCGGCTCCGCCTCGCGGACGATCCGGAGCTCGACCCCGACCGGCCGCCCCACCGAGCCGGGACGGCGTGGGACCGACAGTGGATGGGCGGTGATCTGACTGGCCGCCTCGGTCATCCCGTAGGTCTCAATCACCGGGATCCCCGTACTCGCCTCGAACCGGTCAGCAGCGGCCACCGACAACGGCGCCGACGCGGAGCGGATGAACCGGATGCCGCTGGGGACCGTCTCGCCTGGCCCGAGAGCGCCCAGGCGAGAGATGATGGCGGGGACAGCGTTGATCCACGTGATCGACCGCCGGGCCATGAGGTCCCAGAAGGCTCCCCGGTGAAACCGGTCGTCGAGGACGAGGCACGAACCGGCCACCAACGCCGACAACAACCCCACCACTTCGGCGTTGATGTGGAACAAAGGGAGCGGGTTGAAACCGCGGTCATCGGAGCCGAGCTGCAGGTGTGATCCCACGGAGCGCGCGGTGCGGAGCAACTTCTCCTGGGCCAACCGGACGACCTTGGGGGCCCCGGTCGTGCCCGACGACGACAGGACGACACCCCCAGCACCGGCCCGGAACGGGGCCGTCGCCCCGGGTCCTGTCACCGTGTTCGCACCGAGGCGGTCGAGGTGCTCGAGCTGGACCCATGCGCCGTCCATGCCGGCCGGAGCGGGGCGATCCGCCACCACCACATCCGCACCGGTGCGCGCCACGGTCGCCGCGGCACCGCCGCTCCCACCCGAGGGCAGGGACGGGTCGAGCGGCGCCACCCAGAACCCGGCGGCCATGACCCCGAGGAAGGCGTCCGTGAACGCCATGGGGTCACTGATGGCGAGGGCGATGGTCGTCAGACCACCGGCGCGGGCCTCTCCGAGCAGGGCCCTCCAGCGCTCCACGCCCCCTTCGAGCTGACGGAAGGACATCGCCCTCGCGTCACGGGCGTGCTCGACATAGGCCCGCTCGCCCAGGGTCACCGATCGCCCACGGATGATGTCGCACAGTGGGAGGTCCGACTCCTGCTGTGGCGGGTCCCCCTTCACAAGGGTCCGAGGCGACTTCGATGCGACGGCCTGCATCAGTACATCATCCGCGGGTCCGCGTAGTGCTTGAACTCGACGAGGTTGTCCGAGGGGTCCCGGAGCACGAACGTCCGGTGCACCTCGACGAGTCCCTCGAACCGGCTGCGCACGTCGGCGAAGAACTCGATCTTGCGCTGCACGCACAACTCGTAGAGCGCATCGAAGTCCCGGCCCTCGCGGAAGGTGACGCCGAAATGCCTCGGGTACAGACTCAGCTCCGAGTCACGTGGGCCCGGATGCTCGACGAGATGGCAGACCAGCTGATCTCCGAAGAAGTCGATCGTGATGCGGTCGGCATACCGCCGGGCCAGCTTGCAGCCGAGCGCGGCGCCGTAGAACGCCTCCGCCTCGTCCAGGTCGTGGACCGGGATCGCCAGATGGAAGACGTCGCTGATCTCCCTCACGACACCGCGCCTTCGAAGCACTCGAGCGTGTCGGCACGGAGGCCGAGCCGGATCGTCTCGAGCCCCAGGATCCCCGTCGAGGGGATGTTCCCGAGGTTGACGTCGGAACCGATCCGCCGCACGAAGTAGCACTGGAGCTGGTTCGATGGCGCCTCGAAGAGCAGGTGCTCGGGCGGGACGTCGCTGGCGAGGATCTCCTCAATGAGACCGAAGCGGAGCTCACCGTTGGGCCGGCAGATGCCGGCACTGCCACTCTCCCGGGCCTCCAGAGTCACCAGGAACGCGCCGGCCTCCAGGTCCTCGTGGATGCACTCGATCCAGCGGTTCGGCGCCAGGCGCTCGGAGCGCTCCGAGTCCTTGAAGCCGACCTCGGAGACCACCTTGAACTCAGCCGCCAGCTTCCTGACGTAGCCGGCCTTCTCAATGTGGGGAAGGTCGATGGTGCCGTTCGAGACCTCCACGTACTGGCACCCGTAGCTCTCGCACAGGTCCCGGAAGTCGTCGAAGCGGTCCTGCAGCACGAACTTCTCGAACAGGGTGCCTCCGAAGTAGAAGTCGATGCCGACGTCGGCCAGGACGTCGATCTTGCGCTGCAGGTCGCTGGTCACGATCGCCGTCCCCCAGCCGAACTTCACGAAGTCGAGGAACTCGGCCACGCTCCGCACGACGTCTTCGAAGGTGCGCGTCGCGAGCCCACCGTCGACCATCATGGTCAGGCCGTTGGTCCTCGGCTTGTTGGTCCTCGGGGGTAGTTGCAACATTGTGGGCCGCATAACACGCTCCTCGCTGTGATCTCTCAGCCGCCTACTGCACGATTGCGACGGACGGATGAGGCCGGCTGACGCGCCGGACACTTGTGTTGGGGACGGGACCCCAGACCATGTCGTCGACTCCGATGCCGTTGCAGTAGGCGTCGGCGACCCGGATGACGCCCCCATGCGTGACGACGAGGACGTCGCCGTCCGTCTCAGTCTCCAATTCGGTGATGAAGTCCCGCACGCGTCCGTACAGCTCGCTGAGGGATTCACCGGCCGGAGGCCGGGCCTGTACGTCGACGACCCGATCGAACTCGATGCCGGACGCCGCTGGGTCGAGCTCGCTGAGTGGGTGACCCTCTGCCACACCGAAGCTCCGCTCACGCAGTGCGGGGTCGATGTGCAACGGCAGGTCCAGCGCGCATTCGACGATCGATGCCGTCTCGCGCGCCCGGGCGAGATCGCTCGTGTAGATCGCACCGACGCGGATGTCGCCGAGGCGTTCGGCCACACGAGCGGCCTCACGGCGGCCTTTGGCCGTGAGAACAGGTCCATCCGCCTGCCCCTGTACCAACCCGGATGCGTTCCAGGTGCTCTCCCCATGACGCACGAGCCACAGCGCACAGTTGGCGGTTCGATCGTTCATCTCTTACAACAATGCCCACGTCCGCTGAGCCCCTACTGGGAACGAGAGAAGAAGTTCATGAGGAAATGTAAGGAAACAATGAGAAAGTTCGCCGCGCGCGTCCGGTACCTGAGACGACGCTGAGTGTGCGACGCCGGCGCGGCGCGATGACGCGCGTCGCGCCGGCCTTCAGACGGATACGGGCTCGCGCTCCGGTGCGACGACGAGTCCGCGCGAGGGGACGGACCGGCTCGTCGCCGGTACGAAGGGACCCAGGCGCGCCCGCTGCTCGGCGCGCACCGGACCAGCGAGCACCCAACGCGCCGGCGTGCGCAGCACGAGCGCGGTGAAGAGCGCCGCACTCCCCATGGTGAGCACGAAGGTGACCGCCACCATGCCGGCCCACCCAAGGTGTGGCGTGAGACCCGCCGCACCGAGGCCGGTGCGCACGAGGGTGAGGAAGAGGACGTGACACAGGAAGATGCCGCCGGTCAGGCCGGCCAGGTATTCGGCAGAGAGGACTCCTCCCGGGCGCGCCGGTCGGCGCAGGCGGCGCCGGTACCACATCCACGCGGCACACTCGAGGGCCGCCACGGCGGCGGTGAACCAGAGGAAGGCGATCGGCTGGTAGAGGTCGGAGGCGCGACCCGGCGTCGAACCGGTCCAGACCGCGACCAGGTACCACAGCGTGGCTGCGACCCCCATGAGGACGGCGCCGGCGATCACCTGGCGGTACCAACGCTCCACGAAGGCCCGGACCTCGTCGAAATGGAGGGCGACGAGGATCCCCGCCACGAACTGCTCCTGGTAGGTGATGGGATCCCGGGCCCAGGGCCACGCGGAGGCGATGTCACGTGTCCAGTCCCCCACGACTCCGAAGGAGGCCGTGTAGTGCAGGTCCGCGGCAAGAACCAGGGCGAACAGGAGACTCACCACCATGATGGCGGCGTGGTGCGAGGAGGCCCGGAGCACCCGGAGCACCGGCGGGAAGACGAGATACAGGAGCAGCAGGACGACGACGAAGTAGAGCTGGTAGTAGCCGTACACCACGTCGTTCCAGAGGAGCGGCCACGCCTGGTTCCACGTCCCGTCGGAGACCATGGTGAAGACCCAATAGATCCCGGTCCACGCCAGGAACGGCACGCCGATCTGCACGTAGCGCCGGCGCCAGAACCCGAGGGTGGAGCGGGGCCGTGTGATCTGCGAGTAGGTCAACAGGAAGGCGGCGAGGAAGAAGAATGCCGTCCGGCTGAAGTGCAGGAGCATGACGAAGGCCCAGGCCGTGGTGTTGCCGGCCGCGATGGTCCACAGGAGCGAGTGCTGGAGTACGACAGCGCAGCAGGCGATCACCCGGAACGAGTCGAATTGACCGATGTAGCCGCCGGTGCCCGGGAGGGCGCCGTTCGCCGGCGCCTCCGGCAGTACGTCCGGCTGGTCCACGGACGCCATGGCGGGGATCCTGCACCACGAGCCTCAAACCAAACTGTGAACACGCCGGGAAACGCGTCCAGCTACCCCAGTTTCGTCAGCGCGGCGCGCAGGTGGCGCACGGCCTGGCCGATGCGCTGCTCGTTCTCGATGAGGGCGAAGCGGACGTGGCCGTCGCCGCCGGGCCCGAACCCGATGCCGGGCGAGGTGGCGACGCCCGCCTCGCTCACCAAGTACTTCGAGAACTCCAGCGAGCCCATCTCGCGGTACGGCTCGGGGATCGGGGCCCACACGAACATCGTTCCCTTGGGTGGCGCCAGGCGCCACCCGATGCGATTGAGACCGTCGCAGAGCGTGTCGCGCCGCGCCCGGTAGATGGCGTTGATCTCCTTGGGGTAGTCCGGCGCCTCGTTCATGGCCACGATGGCGGCGATCTGAATGGGCTGGAACGTCCCGTAGTCGAGATACGTCTTGAGCTTGGTCAGCGCCTGGACGATCTCCTGGTTGCCGACGACGAAGCCGACGCGCCACCCGGCCATGGAGAACGACTTGGTCATGGTGTAGATCTCCACCGCCACATCGGTGGCGCCGGGCACCTGCAGGATGGACGGCGGGTCGTAGCCGTCGAACCCGAGGTCCGCGTAGGCGAAGTCGTGCACCAGGACGACCTCGTGCTCGCGGGCGAAGCCCACCAGGCGCTCCATGAAGGACAGGTCGACACAGGCGGTGGTCGGGTTGTGCGGGAACGAGAGCACAATGACGCGCGGCTTGGGCCAGGACTCCTCCCAGGCGTGCATGAGCCCTTCGAAGAACGCCTCGCCCGGATCGGGCACGTCGTCCGACTCCACGTCCGGTCCCTGCAGCGGAACCTGGCGCACGTCCGCCCCGGCGAACAGGGGCCCCCAGATGTGGATCGGGTACGACGGCGACGGCACCAGTGCGGTGTCGCCCGGGCCGACCAGCACCCACATCAGGTGCGAGAAGCCCTCCTTGGCCCCGATGGTGGTGACCACCTGGGTCTCGGGGTCGAGCTCGACGGCGAACTTGCGCTGATAGAGGTCGGTGATGGCGCTGCGCAATTTCGGGATGCCGCGGGACGCGGAGTAACGGTGGTTGCGCGGGTTCTGGGCGGCCTCGGCCAGCTTGCTCACCGCCACGTCCGGCGAGGGCAGGTCGGGATTCCCGAAGCCGAGGTCGATGACGTCGCGCCCGCTTCGCCGCGCCGCTGCCTTGAGGTCGTTGATCGTGGCGAAGACGTAGGGCGGCAACCCGTTGATGCGGCGGAACTCCATCGTGGAAGTCTAGGACCCGGGTTGCGCTCCACCGGACCCGGGGTCCTCACCGAGGTGGCGCGCCGCTGCGGCCAGCTCCTCGACGTCGACGGGCCAGCCGAACACGACCCAGCTGGCGCCGGCGTGGTGGAGCGCCCGCAGCCTCTCGGCCATCGGTGGCGACGCCGAGGGCGGCGGCCCGGCCCAGGTGACCTCCACGCCGTCGGGTCCCGCCCTCCGCTCGGCCACCAGCGCGGGCTCGGCGTCCCACACGTTGAGCGCGGCGCCCGCGGCCCGCGGCTCCTCCGTCCGCCCGGCCGGGCCGCCGGCCATCCACACGGGGAGTCCCGCCCGGGCCAGCTCGCGCCCCAGCTCGACCATGTCGGCCCGGCGCTCGGCCGCCGGCGCGAACGGGATGCCGTAGGCGCGGTTCTCCTGCTCGCTCAGCTTGTCGCCGGTACCGAGCCCGGCGATCACCCGCCCCGGGGCCAATCCTTCGAGCGCGAGGAACTGCGCGGCGAGCACCGCGTTGGCGACCAAGCCGATACGCGCCACGAGGGTCCCGAGGTAGGGCCCCTCCCCCGGGCCACGCGACGGACCGAGCATCGTGGCCAACGCGCCGAGGATGGGAAAGGGGGCCAGCGCCGGTCGCTCGGGCTGGCCGATGGGCCAGATGTGGTCGTAACAGAACACGCCGTCCACCCCCGCCGTGACCGCCGCCGCGGCGGCGGCGAACGCCGCCTCGGGCGTGTCACGAAAGGTCGGCAGGACGACGCCCGTCCGCATCAGCCCAAACCGCCCTGGCGCACCGCCAGTGCCGCGCCGACCGCACCGGCCCGTTCCCCGAAGGCCGCCGGCACGATCGCCGCCACGGGTCGCCGGTCACCTGCCTCGACGAGTTCGGCGAACGTGGCGCGGGCGGAATCGACCAGGAGATCACCGGCCTGCACCACTCCGCCACCGAGCACGAAGCACTCCGGGTCGAGCACCGCGGCCAGGTTGGCCAGCCCGAAGCCGATCCACCACCCGACCTCTTTGATGACCTGCTGCGCCGCCGTGTCGCCGGAGGCGGCCGCGGCGGAGATGTCCTCGCCGCGCACACTCTCGGGGTCGCCGCCGGCGAGCCGGACGACCTCGCTCAAGCGACCCGCCAACGCCGCCTCGCGGGCGAGGACGCCGAGACCGGCACCCGAGGCGAAGCGCTCCCAACAGCCACGGCGCCCGCACGGGCAGGCGGGGCCGTTCGGGTCCACCACCATGTGGCCGATTTCGCCGGCGAATCCCGCCGACCCGACCTGCACGCGCCCGTCGAGCACGATGCCGCCGCCGATGCCGGTCCCCAGCGTGACCATGACGACGTGGCCGTAGCCCCGGGCGGCCCCCAACCGGTGCTCGGCCAGCACGGCGAAGTTGGCGTCGTTCTCAATCAGGACGGTCCGGCCCGGCAGTCGCTCCCCGATCAGCACGTTCCAGTCGACGCCCTGAGCCTGCGGGAGGTTGGGGGCGAAGCAGAGCCGGCCCTGACGATCCACCATGCCCGGCGCGCCCACGCCCACGGGCGTCGGTGTGGTGGCGGCGACCCTCCGATCGAGGTCGGCGACCACCTCGGCCACGGCCGCCGAGACGTGGCTGCCGATGATGTTGCGGGTCCCCTTCGGGGTGGCGACCCGGGCCTCGGCCACGATGTCGTCGGCCCGGCCCAGCGAGACGCCGAGGACCTTGGTCCCGCCGATGTCGATGCCGTGGCTGACGTCGGCGGCCCGCGGGCCACCGTCGGGAGTCACGAGGTCGACTCGACCCGCGCCTTCAGCTCTCGCATGGCGGTGGCCATGATGCGGCTGGTGGCCCGCATCTTGATGAATCCCGGGATGGGCACGCGCAGCTCCGCCTCCAGGTGGTAGGTCACGTCGGTGCCCCCGCCCGCGCCGGGGTCGAAGATGTAGCTCCCGTCCAGCTTGGTGGTGATGTCGCCCTGGGTGAGCTTCCAGGCCAGGACGTGCGGCGCCTCGGCGTAATCGTAGGCCAGCGTGTAGCTCGTGCTCCGCCCGAAGGCGGCGGCACGGAAGGTGACCAGCAGCGGGCGGCCCAGGTCGTCGCGCTCCTTGATCTCGACCTCCTTGATGTCGGCCGCCCACTCCGGGTACCGCTCGAGATCAGCCGCGACCGTAAAGCAGCGCTCGGGTGGCGCTGCTACCGAGATCTTCTCTGTGGCTTGATCGGCCACGAACGTGCTTCCCTCCTGTCGGTACTGCCAGCGCGGCGATGCGTCAGAATGCCACTCCGGCCAGCGCCTCGGCCAGCCTAGAAGCGAGAACGTCGTTGTCGAAGGCTTTCTGCACCCTAGATCGGGCGGCTTTCCCCATCCTGCGACGCCGGTTGGGGTCGGCGAGGAGGCTGCGCAGAGCCTCGGCCACGGCGCCGGGATCGCCCGGGTCCGCCACTACCAGGCCCGTCTCGCCGTGGAGCACGGCCTCGGCCGCGCCGCCGCTCTCCCCGGCCACCTGGGGCACCCCGGCCGCGGCCGCCTCCAGGAAGACGATCCCGAAGCCCTCCTGCTCCAGGCCCAGCCAGCGGTTGCGACAGGCCATGACGAACACGTCGGCGGCACCGAGGAGGGCGGCCCGGTCCTCCTGGCTCACCCGTCCGAGGACCTCCACCGTCACCGGACTCCGTCCCGCCAGCCGCCGCAGACGGGCCAGCTCGCGGCCGTCACCGGCGATGGCCAGCACGAGGTCCGGGTACGAGGGGGCGAGGCGGTTGGCCGCCTCGATGAGCACGTCCATGCCTTTGCGCGGGACGAGGCGGCTGACGCTCGAGACCAGGGGACCGCGGGCCGGCAGCCCGAGCGCGGCCCGCGCCGCCCGCCGCTCGGCCGCCTTGAGCGGGACGATGGCGCCGGCGTCGACGCCGGGCGGGATCTCGACCAGGGTGGCCGTGAGGTTCGGGACGGCGCGCCGGGCCTCGGCCGCCGGGTAGCCACCGGCAGACACGACGAGCCGGGCCCCGCGCAGCACACGGCCGAGCGCAGCGCGGCGAGCCGGGGAGCCGTCCGGGCACCGTGACCTCGGCCCCGTGGAGGATGACGCCGTAGGGGACGTCGAGGTGCGGCCCCAGGAGACCGAGCGGGAGTGCAGGGTCGAACAGGACCAGGTCGACCCCGTGCTCCTTGACGGCGGAGCGCACGGCATCGAGTGCAGCCGGCGTCGGGAAGAAGAGGATGCCGCCGGGCACCCGCTCAATGCGGATGCCCCGCTCGGCCTGCGCCGCATCGAACGCGGCGGCGCCGTTGTCGGAGGACGCGGTGAGCACGACGAAGGAGGCCGGGTCGAGCCGGCTCCACAGGTCCCAGAGGTAGTTCTGGATGCCACCGACCTTGGGCGGGAAGTCGTTGGTGACGAGGAGATGGCGTTTCATGACGGGCCACCGGCGCGTCGTTGCGGCCGGGACGGCGCCCGGCCCCGGTCAGCCTGCTCGGGAGCTGAAGCGCAGCGTCGGCACCAGTCCCGCGCGCTCGAGCATGCGCATGGCCCGCGCCTCGTCGGCGTCGATGACCACGGCGTCATCGGCCTCCCGCTCGAGGAGGAAGCTGACGACGCAGTCGTCGCAGGCGGTGGTGTTCCGCAGTGCACAGCAGTCGCAGTCGATGGTGAGCCCACCCGCGGGCTCGGTGTCAGGAGACCCGGAAAGCTCGGTTTCCCTGAAAGTCTCAGTGTCCCTGGAAGTCGGCATGACGATGGCCCTCTCTGTCGGGGCCAAGCATGGAGGAGGGGTGTGACACCCACTGCCATCGGGCTACCCGTCGCGCAGGGAGCCGAGGGCGGTCTGCAGCGTCTGCTGCAGGCCCCAGGCCACGCTCTCGGTGCGCACGCCGTCGGCGGCGGCGACCGTGAGGAACGGCGGCCCGCCCACCCGGTAGTCCCGGAAGGCGTCCGAGCTCATCACCAGGTCGATCCCCCACCTGGCCGGGGCGTCCCCGGCCAGGGCCGTGATCGCCTCGGGGCTCTCCTCGCCGGGGCTCCTCGTCACCACGACCAGGCGGGCGGTGCCGTCCAGGCCGGCCTGCAGGTCGGGCAGGCCCTCCCAGAGGTCCCGGCAGCCGAGGCAGGCCGCCGAGAGGAACAGGAGCAACACCGGCGCGGCGGCCTCCACCACGTCAACCCGGCACGCGGTGCCGTCCGGTGCGACGCCGACGAGGTCGTGGGGCGTCGTGGTGGGGTGGTCCGTGAAGGTGGGGATGGGCGTGAGCCGGCGCAGGATGTCAGCCGGCGGATCGCTCACGGCACCTTCGACGGCGCGCCCGGCTCCTCGAGCTCGCCGCCGGTGATCTCCACGATGCTGCGCCCGTGGCCGCACCAGCGGCACACCACCTCGTCGACATTGCGCACGAGCACCTCCTCCTCCTCGACCACGAGGTCGCCGCCGACGGAGTAGTGGTGGAAGGCCTTTGTCTTCTGCGAGATGGTGACGTCGAAGCGGGTGAGGTTGCCGCACCCGTCGCACCGGTATCGAGGGGCGCTCACCCGCACCACGGTAGTCCGCGGCCCGGCGCGCCTCTCCTGCCTCAGGCGATCCCTAGATCCGGTTGAGGAGCTCGCTCTTCTTGGCGGCGAACTCCTCCTCGGACAGGATGCCGCGGCGGCGCAGGTCGTCGAGCTCGATGAGCCGGTCCCGTATCTCGAAGGGCGCGGAGCCGGCGCCCGGCGCCGGGTCGGCCGCGCTCGTGGTCGGGGCCCGCGCCGCTGAGCCCCCGGCGACGCCGAAGGGCGGCGTGTCGTGGGCGTCGTCGTGGACCCGATCGCCATAGTCCTGGTCGGCGTACGGGGCGCCGTACCGATCGTGCGGCTGCATGTCGTGCGGGATCTGCTCGCGCCGGCCACCGCCGACGATCTCGTTGATCTGCGAGTTGATGACGCGCTGGACGACCGCCGGCTTGCGCATGTACTCCAGGGTCAACGAGTCGTCCTCGCCCTGCACGTCGATGATCAGCGAGCCCGTCCCGAGCACCCTCTCGATCAAGCGCTGACGAATGTTGACCTCGGTGATGCGCTGCAGGCGCAGCTGCACGGTGTCGCGCCCCATGATGCCCTGGCGCACGAGGATCCGGGTCGAGGTCAGCGCGACGACGTAGGACCGCCAGCGGACGAACCGGCCGAGCAACCACAGGCCGGGAATGAGGGCGAGGATGAGGATGGGGTAGTTCGTCCAGCTGGGCGCTTTCTGCCACAAGATCACCAGGACGATCAGTGCCACCCACACGCCGATGGAGGTGAAGAGCGGGCCGAAGAGGAAGATCCAGTGCGGGCGCAGCTCGGCCAGCAGCTCCTCGTCCTCGTTGAGGAACTTGCGAGGGAGGGCCACGACCCAAGCGTACCGGCGGTCGCCGGCCGGCCTGGGGCACGGTGGCGGCGCGCCATAGGCTGCAGACATGCCCTACGCCGAAGTGGAAACCGACGAGGTCAAAGCACGGATCGCCCGTGGCGAGGACGTGTTCCTCCTGGACGTGCGCGAGCCGGACGAGGTCGAGGCCTGGGCCTACCCCATCGGCGTCAACATCCCGCTCGGGCAGCTGGGCGACCGCCTCGACGAGCTCCCGCAGGACGTCACCATCGTCGTGGCCTGCCACGTCGGGGGACGTTCCGCCGTGGCGGCCCAAGCGCTCAGCGACGCCGGGTGGACGGCCGAGAACCTGACCGGTGGCGCGGTCGCCTGGGCGGCCGGAGAGCCGTGAGCACGAAGCGCCTCATTCCCTACTGCTGAAGTGACTGTCGTGGTCTCGGCGGCCGACCCAGGGAAGAGCGCACAGACGTCCTCGGCGCCGGGCCGGTGGCACGGCCTGCATCAGACTTGTGTCCTTGTCCCATGACGTCGCATCTCGGGAACGTACGACGTCAGGGGTGCCGACACGGAGCGCGCCAACGTGTGCACCCATGTCGAGCCGACGATCGGTAGGGCTGGTGGGGATCGAACCCACGACCCAAGGATTATGAGTCCTCTGCTCTGACCACTGAGCTACAGCCCCGAAGGGGTTCTAGCCGACGGAGACCACGGGCGCCGACATTTAACGCTGCAGCAACCTCCACGGCCAGCCGGACCGGCAACATGCCTGGATGGATCGCGTGGAGCCGGATGGCATGCAGGATCACGTGATCGTCTGCGGGCTCCAGGGCGTCGGCCTGCGCGCCGTGGAACAGTTCCACTTGAGCGGCACCCAGGTCGTCGTCATCGACGATGACGCCGATCCCCGCTTCTGGCGGACCCTGAACGACTGGGGCGTTCCCCATGTCCGGCGCCACGCCCACCGAGGCGAGGGATTCGAGGAAGCGGGTCTGGCGCGCGCCGCCTCGGTGGTGTGTGTCGAGGTCGACGAGATCCATACGCTCGAAACCGCCCTCCGCATCAAAGAGATTCGGCCGGGCCTGCCCCTCGTGGTGCAACTGGCCAACCCCTCGGTGGCCCAGGCGCTCGAACGGGTCTCGGGCCCCGGCAGCGTGCTGGACGTCGCGTCGTTGGCCGCGCCCTCCTTCGTCGAGGCCTGCCTGGGGCGGCCCTCGCACGCCATAGAACTGGCTGGGATCGATTTCGCTGTCGTCCAGCTCGAGGTCGAGGCATCCGAGCACGCACACGACACCTTCCGGGGGCACTTCGGTCACCTCGCCCCGGTGGCGATCATGCCCGTCGGCGATGCTCCGATGGCGACATGCCCCGGCCGCGACCATCCGCTCCATGCAGGCGATCGGGTGGCCCTCCTAGGCACGCGTGACGACTTGCGAGAGACCGGAATCAGCACGACGCAGGCGGCGCACGGTCCCACGCGGCCCGTGGGTTTGGCGCGCCGTATCCGGCTCCAGGTCGGCATCGCCCTCGAGGAGGGCAACCGCGCCCTCGCCGTCGTCGCCTCTGCGCTGTTCGCGTTGATCGTGGTGGCGACGATCGTGCTGCACTTCGCCTTCCGTCCCGGCGGCTCGCAAGCCCACCTCGGCTTCCTCTCTTCCCTGTACTTCACCGTGGAGACTGTGGCGACCGTCGGGTACGGGGACTACACCTTCTCCCGGCAGAGCCCGTGGCTCCTGGCCGGCGGGATCGTGCTGATCGTCTCGGGTGTGGCCCTGGTGTCGACCGCGTTCGCGCTCTTCACCAACATCTTGGTGAGCCGGCGCATTGAACGGTCGCTCGGACGGCGGCAGGTACCGGGGATGGTGGATCATGTGATCGTCATCGGCCTGGGCGCCGTCGGTATCAGCGTCGTGCGGGGCCTGGTGGCCGAGGGAGAATCCGTCGTCGTGATCGAGCGGGACGCCGACAACCGCTACCTGGCGCAGGCTCGTGCGCTGGGTGTCCCCGTCGTCATCGCCGACGCCACGCAGTCCCAGACCCACCGCATGGTCAACATCGCCGACGCCAAGGCCGTCGCCGTGTTGACGAGCGCCGACCTGACGAACATCGAGACCGGGCTGTCGGTCCGCGAGTCGCTGGGCAAGCGGTGGGACGACGTCCCCGTCGTCTTGCGCGTCTTCGACCGCGAGTTGGCGCAGATGATGGAGCGCAGCTTCGGGTTCCGGCATGTCCGCTCCACTTCGGCCCTCGCCGCACCGTGGTTCGTCGGCGCCGCCCTCGGCCTCGATGTCCTCAGCACGTTCTACGTCGACCAACAGCCGTTCCTGGTGGCCGGCCTCTCGGTGGCGCCGAACGGCGGCCTGCAGGGACTCGCCATGCAGGATCTTTCGTCGCGGACCAGAGTCATCGCACTCAGCCGCGCCGCCGACGGCGTGCTCGAACATCCGCCTCGCCGGGGCACCGTCTTCGCCGGCGGCGACACCGCGTTCCTGCTCGGCCCCTACGAGGAACTCCTCCGGGTGCTGCAACGCGATCAGACAACGGTGTAGCGGACTCGGCATCATGGTGCGCCGTGGCCGTGGTCCAGCAGGAGACGCCGGGATCCGCTCCGGTCGCGCCGGGACCTGAGCCAGCGACGCCCGAGGCCGGGCCGCCGGCCCGGTTCGGGCCCTGGATCCTGCTCGCCCTCTCGATCGGCTGGGGGCTCTGGGAGCTCCGGCCCGAACTGCGGGCGGTGCCGTACCTCGACGACAGCTCACTGCACGAGCAGATGGTGCGCGCCGCCGCCACCCGCATCAGCCAGGGCCACCTCCCCCTGACGAGTTGGTTCCCCTATCTCGGGCTCGGCTCACCCCAGTTCCTGCACTACCAGAGCCTGCCGTCCATGATCTCAGGCGTCATCGGCACGGCCGTGGACCCCGACACGGTGTTCCGCTGGTCCCTGTACCTGCTGCTCGCGCTGTGGCCGCTCGCCGTCTACTGGAGCGGCCGGCTGTTCGGGCTCAGTCGCTGGACCGCCGCTGCGGCTGCGGCGGTCGCGCCCTTCCTCGCCTCGGCCGCCGGCATCGGCTACGAGACCAAGGCCTACGTCTGGGTCGGCTACGGCGTGTGGACCCAGCTCTGGGCGTCGTGGACGCTCCCGCTGGCCTGGGGCTTCACCTACCGGGCGCTGTCGTCGCTGCGGGCCGCGCTGCTCGCCGTCCTCTTCATCATGCTGACTGTCGCGCTGCACTACGAGACGGGCTACCTGGCCTTCGTGCCGCTCGTCGTGTGGCCGTTCATCGTCCCCTCCGAGCTGTGGCGCCGGCTCGGCCGCGCGGTGGCGCTCGGCGCGGCTGCGCTCCTGGCGTCGGCCTGGGTCATCGTCCCGCTGGTCCAGCAGTCACATTGGGCGGCGCGCAACCAGGTGCTCGAAGGCACGGGGCTCGAGAACGGCTACGGCGCCAACCAGATGCTGTCGTGGCTGTTCACCGGCAACCTCTACGACAACGGGCGCTGGCCGATCGTCACAGTGCTCGTGGCCGTCGGCATCGGGCTGTGCATCGCGCGCTGGCGCTCCTTCATGGCGGGCCGCGCCCTCCTGACCATCTTGGTGGTCACGCTCATCATGACGTTCGGGCGCACGACCTTCGGGTCCCTCTACGAAATCGTGCCTGGCAGCAGCGACATCTTCATCAGGCGCTTCCAGATGGGTGTGCAGCTTTCGGGCATCCTGCTGGCCGGCATCGGCTTCGTCTTCCTGGGACGTCTGGTCCTGCGCGGCGCGCTGGCGCTCTTTCCACCGGCGCGCCGCGGGTGGTCGGCCCGGCCGGCCGGCCGGGGCATCGTCGCGGGGCTGTGCGTCGTGGGGCTGATCGTCCTGCTGGCGCCCGCCTGGAGCGACCTGGACACGTACGACGCCCACAACAAGACGAACATCGATCTGCAGGCCGAAGCGGACGCGCAGCAAGGCCCCCAGATCGACCAGCTGTTGGCCTACGTGCGCGCCCACCCCAAGGGCCGCGTCTACGCGGGCTCGCCGACCAACTGGGGGCAGGACTTCGGGGTGGGGGCCGTGCCGGTGTTCAAGTACCTCGAGAGCAAGGACATCGACGAGGTGGGGTACACGCTGCGGACGGCGTCCCTCATGACCGACCCTGAGTACGACTTCGACGAGACCAACCCGGGCGACTACCCGCTGTTCGGCATCGGCTACATCATCACCCCCGCCGACATGGCCGCCCCGGTCCAAGCCCACAAGGTCGGGTGCTCAGGTGATTACTGCCTGTGGGCGCTCCCCGACCCTGGGTACATCCACGTCTACGACACGACCGGCGAGCTCACGGCGACCCGGGCCGACGTCGGCTCCCAGAGCACGACCCTGCTCGAATCACCACTCCTCGACCAGCAGCGCGACCTCACCGTGGCCTTCAACGGGCAGGCGGCGTCGCCCCCGACCGCGTCCGACGCGTCGACGCTCGTCGGCTCGCCTGGGCACGTCGTGGTGGAGCACGCCGACCTCGAAAACGGCGCGGCCCGCGCCGTGGTGCAGATGAACCGCCGCGCCACGGTGGTCCTGAGTGCCTCCTACGACCCGGGCTGGCACGCCACCGTGAACGGCCGGCCGGTCCCGACCGTCATGGTGGCGCCGGCGCTGGTCGGCGTCGTGGTGGGCCCGGGCGTGCACACGGTGACGTTCAACTACACCGGCTACGGGTCCTACGACGCGCTGTTCGTTCTGGCGCTCGCGGTCTTCGTCGTCCTTGCCGTCGCTTCCCTGGTGTGGCGGCGGGCGCGGGACCACGAGCCCGCGGGGATGCCTGAAAAAACCACGCACACGACGGTTTAGAGTTCTGCAAACCGCGGGGCGGCCTCGAGGAGTCGACATGTGATCCTCACCACGGGGCCGCGACCACCGGGCCGGGACCGCCGACCGAGGGGGCCCGGACGGCGGCCTGCCGTGCCCGTTACTGCAGGTAGCCCTCGACCGTCCCGGCCGGCCGCTGGGTGGCCGCGTCGGGGTCCTGGCCGGCGGAGCGCTTGGCGCGGCGCTGGCGCAGGACGTCCCACAGCTGGTCCAAGGTGATCTCGAGGTCGCGCTTGCGCGCCAGCTCGTCGTCGCTCAGCCCTTCGCCGACGTGCGCCTCCTCAAGGCGCTGCTCCTCGGCGGCGAGCTCGCCGATCTGCTCCACGATGTCCTTGTCGTCCACGGTCAGCTCCGATCGACGCGTCCCTGTGCCGGTGTTCCCGGGCCGGGCCCAGTTTGCCCGGCCTCAGGCCGCGGCGCCCAGCGCGCTCCCGTCGGCGCCATCCGACGCCGCCGTGCCCGTCCCCGACAAGGCCGGGGTGAGCACGTCGGCGATGGTGGCCGCGAGGTGGAACGTCATGACGTCACGCACCTCCTCGGGGACATCCTCGAGGTCGTTGCCGTTGCGTTCCGGCAGGATGACCTCGGTCAGCCCGGCCCGGTGGGCGGCCAGCACCTTCTGCTTGACCCCACCGATGGGCAGCACGCGGCCCTGCAGTGTGACCTCACCGGTCATGCCGACCACCGAGCGGACGGGCACGCCACGCAGGAGGCTGACCAGCGCGGTCGTCATGGTGACACCCGCGGAGGGTCCGTCCTTGGGGACGGCGCCGGCAGGGACGTGCACGTGGAACCGCTTGCCGCTGAAGGCCGTCGGGTCGATCCCGAGCTCCTCGGCGTGCGAGCGCACGTAGGAGAGCGCGATCTCCGCCGACTCCTTCATCACGTCACCGAGCTGGCCCGTGAGGGTGAGCCCCTCGGGGCCGTCGGAGACGCTGGCCTCGACGTAGAGGACGTCGCCGCCCGCCCCGGTCACGGCCAGGCCGGTGACGACACCGGGCACGCTGGTGCGATCGGCCGCCTCGAAGAAGAAGTGCGGCCGGCCGAGCCAGCCCCGCACGTCGTCGGCCTCGACGACGACCGGAGCCTGACGCTCGCCCGAGGCGAGCTTCGTGGCCACCTTGCGCAGCAGCTTGCCGAGCTCGCGCTCCAGATTCCGCACGCCCGCTTCCCGGGTGTAGTCGGCCACAATGGCGCGCAGCGCATCGTCGCTGATCTGCACCTCGTCCTCGCGCAGCGCCGCCCGGGTGAGCTGGCGGCCCACCAGGTGGTGCTTGGCGATGGAGACCTTCTCGGACTCGGTGTACCCGTCAATCCGGATGACCTCCATGCGGTCGAGCAACGCTCCCGGGATGGTGTCGACCACGTTGGCCGTGGCGATGAACAGCACCCGCGAAAGGTCGAGGTCGACCTCGAGGTAGTGGTCACGGAACGTGTGGTTCTGCGCCGGGTCGAGCACTTCGAGCAGCGCCGAAGACGGGTCGCCCCGGTAGTCCGCGCCGATCTTGTCGACCTCGTCGAGGACGATGACCGGGTTCATGGTCCCGGCTTCGCGCAGGGCGCGCACCAGGCGGCCCGGTTGGGCCCCCACGTAGGTGCGCCGGTGGCCACGGATCTCGGCCTCGTCGCGCACGCCGCCCAGAGACACGCGGACGAACTTGCGCCCGAGGGCGTTGGCGACCGACTCGCCGAGCGACGTCTTGCCGACACCGGGAGGCCCGACGAGGGCCAGGATGGCCCCCGAGCCGCGCCCGTCGACCGACGACAGGCCGCGCTCGGCCTGCAGCTTGCGCACCGCCAGGTGCTCGAGGATGCGCTCCTTCACGTCGGCCAGACCGTCGTGGTCGGCCTCCAGAATGCGCGACGCTTCGACGATGTCGAGCCGGTCCTCGGACTCGACGCCCCAGGGGACCTCGAGCACCGTGTCGAGCCACGTGCGGATCCAGCCCGTCTCGGGGCTCTGGTCGCTGGTGCGCTCGAGCTTGTCGACCTCGCGCTCGACCGCCTTGCGGACATGCTCGGGCAGCTCACGCGCCTCGAGCTTGGCCCGGTAGTCGTCGGGGTCGGCGTCGTCGCCGTCGCTCAGTTGCCCGAGCTCCTTGCGGATCGCATCGAGCTGGCGCCGCAGCAGGAATTCGCGCTGCGTCTTCTCCATGCCCTCTTCGACGTCGGTCTTGATCTTCTCGCGCAGCGTCACGTCGGCCAGCGTGTCGCGGGCCCAGCCCAGGACGAGGCGCAGCCGCGCTTCGACGTCGCGCGTCTCGAGCACCTCCACCTTCTGCGTGAGGGAGAGGTCGGGTGAGTACCCCGACATGTCGGCCAGGCGGCTCGGCTCGGTGATCTCGCGCAACTGCGCGGCGATACGGCCGGCGCCGCGGCTGTGCAAGATGTTCTCCATCACGGCGCGGTACTCCCGGGCCAGCTCGTTGGCGGCGGGAGTCGGCTCGGGCTCGTCGAGGGGCTCGGCCTCCACCCAGAGGGCGTCGCCGGTGCCCGGAACTCCGGTGCCGATGACGGCGCGGCGGTCACCGCGGATGGCCACGGCGGGCAGGCCGCCGGGGAGGTCGCCCTCCTCCATCACCTCGGCGATCACACCCACCGCGGCGAAGCGGCCCTCGATGTGGGGCACCAGCAGGAGGCGCCCCCCGGCCAAGCGGGCCGAGTCGACAGCGGCGCGGGCCTCATCGGACTCCAGCGCCATGGTGAAGACCATCCCGGGCAGCACGACCCCTGAGGTGAGGGGGAGCAATGGGAGTGTCACGTTCTCGTTGGTCATCGGGGTGCCCTTCTGTAATGCCGTAATGGCAATTCCTCTGACTGGTCAACCATATGAGGGAGAAGGTCATTCCCGAGCGGGTCCGGCCCCTGGTCGGAGGCCGGGGAGGGCGACGGGGTGGCCTCGCCAGGGCCTACGCTGAGGCCGTGAGCGGTACGGAGACAGCCCCCCGCCCGGGAGAGGCGGGGGGAACGACCCTGGCCCCGGCGCGGCCGGCACCTGATCTCGACGACGGCGATCACGACCGGATGGCCCACATCGTCCTGGAGGGCTACACCCCCAAGGGGGGCGACTTCGTCTCCGCCGGGCCCAGCGTGGTCGAGGGCATCGTCAACCGCACCGCGGTGCGGGCCCTCTGCGGCAAGGAATGGGTGCCGGGGCGGGACCCGAGGCGCTACGGCCTGTGCCCGACCTGCAAGGAGATCGCCGAATCCCTGGGGTGGAAGATCCCGGCCGGCTGAGGCCTGACCTGTGTTGCGTGCCGTTGACCCGGCCCGTTCGCTACCGTGCCACTGAACCGATGATCCGTGGCCGAAGGCGGGCCGCCCGAGGGGAGCACGTTGGCACAGGTCAGCTTCGACGGGGTCACCAAGCAGTTCGGCGACACCACCGCGGTGGACGACCTGACCCTGCACGTGGCCGACGGCGAGCTGCTCGTGCTGCTGGGCTCGTCGGGGTGCGGCAAGACAACGGCCCTGCGCCTGGTGGCCGGCCTCGAGGAGGTGAGCGGCGGCACCGTCTCCATCGGTGACCTGGTCGTGAACGACGTCGACCCTAAGGACCGCGACGTCGCCATGGTCTTCCAGAGCTACGCGCTGTACCCGCACTTGACGGTGGCGAAGAACATCGAGTTCCCGCTGCGCCAACGCAACGTCGAAAAGGAAGAGCGTCGGACCAAGGTGAAGCGTGCCGCGGAGACGCTCGGCCTCGGCACGCTGCTCGACCGCAAGCCGAGCCAGCTCTCGGGCGGCCAGCGACAGCGGGTCGCGCTGGCCCGGGCCATCGTGCGCGAGCCGCTCGTCTTCCTGATGGACGAGCCGCTGTCCAACCTCGACGCGGCGCTGCGCGTCCAGACGCGCGCCGAGATCGCGGAGCTGCAGTCGCGGCTGTCGACCACGACGATCTACGTCACCCACGACCAGGTCGAGGCGATGACGATGGGCCACCGCATCGCCGTGATGAGCGAGGGCAGGCTGCAACAGGTGGCGACGCCCGAGGCCCTCTACGCCCGGCCGGCCAATTCCTTCGTCGCCCACTTCCTCGGCAGTCCCGGTATGAACCTGCTGAAGGGCATGCTCGTCGAGAGCGGTCGCGCGCAAGGTGACCCCCCACACGAGGCGAGCACACACGGCGCCCTCTGCGTGGCCTTCCCGGGTGCCTCGGTGCCGTTGCCGCCACCGGTGGCCGACGCCGTCCGCGGCGCCGGGCCAGACGTGGTGCTCGGGGTGCGTCCCGAAGCGCTGCACCTCAGCCCCGACGGGTCGATCGAGGCGACCGTGATCCTCGTCGAGTTGCTCGGCGCCGAGACGCACGTGATCTGCCACACCGAGAACGACGAGCGGATCATCGTGCGCCAGGGACCGAGCGCGCCCAAACCCGGGCTGGGCGAGGCCGTCCGCATCGCGATCGACCCCGATCCGAGCGCCTACCACCTCTTCGACGCCACCTCCGGCGTCCGTCTCGGGGACGTACGGTGACGACGGTGACCGAGGCCACGGGACCGAAGCCAGAGGGGCAAGCCGGGAGGGGCGCGCCGAGGCACGGCCTGCGAGCACGACGGCGCCGGGAGGCGGGACTCGGCTACCTGCTGCTGGTCCCGGCGATGGCCGTCTTCATCGTCTTCTCCTTTTATCCCTTCTTCCGCAACTTCAAGCTGATGCTCTACGAGACACCCCCGGTGCCCGGCCTGCCGGCGCACTTTGTCGGGCTGAGCCAGATCATCCCGACAGTCACCTCGACCCAGTTCACCCAGAGCCTCGTCACGACGATCATCTTCGTGGTCCTCGTGGTGCCGATCAGCCTGCTGTTCGGCCTGCTGCTCGCCGTCGCCGCCCACCGCAAGCTCAAGGGGATCGCCGTCTACCGGGTGATCTTCTCCTCGACCGTTGTCAGCTCGGTCGCCGTCGCCTCCGTGATCTTCGGGACCTTGCTCAATCCGGTGGTGGGCTTCCTGCCCTGGCTCGGCATCAACCCCAACCCCCCCGCGCTCGAGAGCACGACGTGGGCCCTGCCCGCGGTGGCGCTGATCTCCATCTGGCAATTCCTCGGCCTGTCCTTCATCATCATGTTGGCCGGCCTGCAGACGGTCCCCGACGAGCTGCTCGAGGCGGCGCGTATCGACGGCGCCGGCGCCTGGACCCGGTTCTGGCGCATGACGGTGCCCCTGCTCTCCCCCACCATCTTCTTCGCCGTGGTGGTCGGGACGATCTTCGCCTTCCAGTCCTTCGGCGCCGTCGACATCCTCATCACGTCGGAGAACGCCGTCCGCCTCCACACGAACGTCTTCATCTACAACATCATCAACACCTTGCAGGTCGACAACAACCCCGGCGCGGCGGCGATCATGGCCACCGTCCTGTTCCTCCTCCTGCTCGGGCTCACGGTCTTGCAGATGCGCTTCCTGGAGCGGAGGGTGCACTATGCCCGCTGAGGACACGCCGACAGCGGGGGGGTGGCACGCCTCGACGGCGGTCTCGGAGTTCGCTCCGGCCTCCACCGTCCGATCGGCCGGAACAGCCGGCGCGCCCCTGCGGCGGCGGCCCAGGCGCCGGCTGCGCACAATCGGCAGCTACACCATCCTCACCGCGGCGGCGGTCGTCGTCCTCTTCCCGATCTACGTGACGATCGTCAACTCACTGCTCATCCCGGATCAGCTCGTGGAGCAGCCGCCCCCGCTCATCCCGACCCACCCCCAGTGGCACGACTACACGGCGGCATGGACCACGGGTCAGATCTCGAAGTACATGGTGACCTCGCTCATCATGACGGCCATCATCGTGACCGGGCAGCTGGTCACCTCCATCTTGGCCGGCTACGCCTTCGCTTTCCTGCGCTTTCCGTTCAAGCGGACACTCTTCGTGCTCTGCCTGATCACGCTGATGATCCCGCTCGAGGTGACCTTCATCACCAACCTCGACACCATCACGTCTCTCCACTGGTTCAACACCTATGCCGGCCTGTCCATCCCCTTCCTCGCCACCGGATTCGGGATCTTCCTGCTCCGCCAGGCCTTCCTGCAGATCCCGCGCGACCTGCAGGAGGCCGCGATCCTGGACGGGTACGGGCACCTGCGCTTCATGACGCGCGTCGCCGTACCGCTGGCCCGGCCGTCGCTCGCCGCCCTGGCCGTGTTCTCGTTCCTGGGCGCGTGGAACCAGTACCTCTGGCCGCTGGTGTCGACCGGGGGCACGACGCCGCTCTACACCATCCAGATCGGGTTGAAGGAGCTCCTCGGGACCCAGGTCAGCCAGATCCCGGTGTCGCTCGCCGGGGCGGTGATCGCGTTCGTGCCGCTGCTGATCCTGCTTGTCATCTTCCAGAAGCAGCTGGTGCGCAGCCTCACCACCGGCGCCGTGAAGTGATTGCCGGACCGTGAACACCAGGCGAACTCGACGAGGGTGTCGGCTCCGGCGACCCTCCGAGTGGTAGGCAATACCCATGCGCGCTCGTCGTCTCTCTCTTTCCCGGCTCGCCGCCGCCGCGCTCTGCGCAGCGGCGGCCACGACGGCCACGACCTCGGTGACGCTCGCCGTCGGCAGCACGACCGCCGGCGCGGCCAGCCTCCCCCGTTGCAACCTCACTGCGCTCGCCAACCACAAGGGCGCGGTTGACATCACCTTCTGGGAGTCCGCCGCGGAGGCCAACCTCACCACCCTCCAATCCATCACGAGCACCTTCAATTCGTCTCAGTCGAAGGTCCACGTCACGCTGGTGACGCAGGCGGGCTACGACGACACCTGGAACAAGTACCTCGCAGGCCTGACGAACGGCCAGCTGCCGGCGGCCGTGCAGCTCGAGGACGAGCGCACGCAGGCGGCCATCGACACCGACTCCTTCCTGCCCGTGCAGTCCTGCATGAACGCTGCCAAGTACTCGACCAGCGACTACCTGTCGCGACCGCTGGCGTACTGGAAGGTCAACGGCGTCCAGTGGGCGCTCCCCTTCGCCGTCTCGGCCCCGATCCTGTACTACAACGAGGCCGCGTTCACCAAGGCGGGCCTCAACCCCGACGACCCGCCAACGACGCTCGCACAGCTGCTCGCCGACTCCAAGGCGCTCAAGGCGTCGGGCAGCGGCATGGGCCTCCTGCTCGACCCGTCGGAGATCGAAGGGTGGCTCGCCACGGCCAACCAGCTCTTCGTCAACAACAACAACGGGCGGAGTGCCCGTGCCACCAAGGCCGTGTTCAACACGAAGGTGGCATTGAACGTGTTCACCGATCTCGACCAGCTCGTGAGCTCCGGTGATGCCACCACCAACGAGTCGACGGGCCCGGACCAGTACGACAACCTGCTCGGCATGGGGAGTGGGAAGTACGGCATGACCATCGACACGTCGGCTGCCCTGGGCACCGTGACCAAGCTGCTCCAGAGCGGGCAGTATTCCAGCGTTAAGGCCGGGGTCGGCGCTTTCCCCGTCTACAGCTCGTCGGTCCGGGGCGGCCTCGAGCCGGGCGGCTCGGGGGTGTACATCTCCGACAAGGTCCCGGCCCTCGAGCAGGCGGCGGCCTGGGACTATCTGTCCTACCTCTGTAACACCCAGAGCCAGGCCACGTGGGCGGCCGGCACCGGGTACATCCCCGTCCGCAAGTCGTCGGTGCAGACGGCGACGATCCAGCACCTGTGGGCCACGTACCCCGAGTACAAGGTGGCCTACAACGAGATCAACAACGGCGCCAGCACCCCGGCCACCTCCGGGTCGGTGATCGGTCCCTACGACGACGTCCGCACCGACGTCCTCAACGCCGAGATCTCCATGTTCACCCAGGGCGTCTCGCCCGCCAAGGCGGTGAGCTCGGCGGAGCAGAACGTGAACAGCACGCTCTCGAGCTATAACAGCCGGCTGGGTTCGTAGACGCCGTCCGCAGGCACGAATCGGGGACCGGGCAGACGCTCCCCCCGCCACATCGGCGCGCCGGAGCCATTCCTCAATAGAGCCGAAAGTCACAACGCTGAGCGAAGAACCGCAGTTCAGGGGAGCGCTTCGGTATTCTCATCCTTCCAGCGGTGCGCTCCGTGGTGAGCGCCGGGCCGGCACGGCTCTGGAGGAACGGCATGGTGGTTCAGGACACAGGCACCGTCGGCCTCGTGGCCTACCGCGCCCTGTTCACGCACAGCTCCGAGGGCGTGCTCTTCTGCACCCGTGACGGCCGGATCACCACCGCCAACCCGGCCGCCTGCGCCATGCTCGACATGAGCATCGAGGAGATCTGCGGCCTCGGCCGCGACGGGCTCGTCGACCAGGAGGACCCCCGCTGGCGCATCGCCGTGGCCGAGCGGGAGCGGACCGGGTCGGCCGTGGGCGTGGCCCGGCTGCGCCGGGGCGACGGCCGCTACGTGGAGATAGAGATGTCGGTGCTGCAGTTCCGCGACGAGGATGGCGCGCCCCAGATGTGCTGCATCATGCACGACCTGACCGGGCGCATCGCCATTGAGCGCGAGATCGAGGAGCTGAGCGCGCGGCTGCTGCAGCTGTCGCGGGGCGATGAGCTGACCGGCTTGCAGAACCGCCGCGGGCTGATCGCGGCGGGGACCCAGCTGTTGCAGTTCGCCGACCGCGAGGGTGCGCCGGTGCACGCACTCTTCGTCGACGTCAGCAACGTGCAGGAGCTGAACGAGCGCCACGGCCACCACGCCGGCGACGCCGCGCTGCAGGCCGTGGCCCGCGCGCTGTCGGTGACGTTCCGTAAGAGCGACGTGCTCGCCCGCGTCGGGGGGACCCAATTCCTGGCGTTGACCCTCCACCTGGCCCAGTCCGACTGCGGCACCGTCACCAGCCGGATCCGGGACCACCTCGGCGCACCGGAGACGAGGGGTTTCGTCGGCGCCCCCGTCGAGGTCTACTGCGGCTGGACGACCCGCCCGGGCGGCGACCGCATGTCGCTGGAGGAACTGGTGGCCCGGTCCGACTGGGCCATGCTGGAGTCCCGGGATGGTCGCCGGGCCGCCTTCGGGTCGTTCCAGGCCGCCGGCGGCTGACGCTTCGGCCTTCGCGGCCCGACCCTTCCCCGCCGCGCCAGAGGCCCCCTGAGCAGGGATCTTGCCGCTCCACCCGGCTGAAGGCCATTCCTGACCAAGCTGCTTGGATTTAGCAATCCGAGTGTATTACATTGAACGGATGCACAAAAAGCCCCTGCTCTCCGACGCGCCCACTGGCGCCCCTCGCCGCCCCCGGGTCGGCCGCAGCGCCGCCATCGGCACCCTGGCCCTCTGCGGCCTGGCCTTCACGGCCCTGCCGGCCGGAGCCCAGGGCGGGTCCGTCAACCTGGTGGCCTACTCGACCCCCAAGGCCGCCTACACGGTTCTGGCCAAGGATTTCGCCAAGACCAAGGCGGGGGCGGGCGTCACCGTCTCCTCGTCCTTCGGGCCGTCGGGCACCCAGGCCACGTCGGTGGTCGACGGGCTCCCGGCCGACGTCGTGAACTTCTCCCTGGAGCCCGATATGAGCAAGGTCGTCAAGGCCGGCCTGGTCTCCAGCTCGTGGGACAAAGGCCCGACCAAGGGCATCGTCACCGACTCCATCGTCTCGTTCATCGTCCGCCCCGGCAATCCCAAGCACATCACCACCTGGGCCGACCTGGTGAAGCCGGGTGTCAAGGTGATCACGCCCAACGTCTTCAGCTCGGGCAGCGCCAAGTGGAACCTCATGGCGGCCTACGGCGCCGAGATCTCGCTGGGCAAGTCGCCGGCGCAGGCCCAGGCGTACCTCTCGAAGTTGCTGCAGAACGCGGTGGCCCAGCCCTCGAGCGCCAGCGCCGCGCTGCAGACCTTCCTGGCCGGACAGGGTGACGTGCTGCTCGACTACGAGGACGACGGGCTCTACGCCAAGAGCCAGGGCGAGCCGGTCGACGTCGTCACCCCACCGCAGACGATCCTGATCCAGAACCCGATCGCGGTGACCAAGACGGCGAGCCCCGCCGCCAATGCCTTCGTCGCCTACCTCCTCTCCCCCGCCGGCCAGACCGTGTGGGGCCAACAGGGCTATCGACCCGTGCTCCCGTCGGTGGCGGCCAAGTTCAAGTTCCCCAAGCCCGAGACGCTGTTCACCATCGCCAAGTTCGGGGGCTGGACCGCGGTGAACACCAAGTTCTTCGACCCCACGACCGGCATCGTGGCCAAGGACGAGCAGTCGCTGGGCGTCTCGACCGCGAGCTCGTAGTCGCCCGTGAGTAGCGCGGGCGCCTCCGTTGCCGACCTGGGGCTCCCGGGCGGCAGCGGTGCACCCGCCGACCCCCGGCCAGGGCGGGGACGCTGGCGCCGCACTCCCCCCTCGGCGCCTCCCCCGGCCCTGGTCGCGGCGGGTCGGGTGGCCGGCCGCGTCGGCGGCCCGGCACTCGCCGTCACCTACCTGTCGCTCCTGGTCCTGCTGCCCCTCGCCGCACTCGTCACCAAGGCGTTCAGCGGCGGCTGGAGCGCGTTCTGGAGCGCCGTCACCAACCCGGTGGCGCTGTCCGCGCTCGAGCTGACGCTGGCCATCGCCGGCATCGTGGCGGTGGTCAACTCCGTCGCCGGACTGGCCATCGCCTTCGTGCTCGTGCGCGACGACTTCCGCGGCAAGGCGCTCGTGAGCGCCGTCATCGACCTGCCCTTCGCGCTGCCGACGGTCGTGGCCGGTCTCACGCTGCTCACGCTCTACGGCGTCGACAGCCCGCTGCACGTCGACCTGGCGGGCACCCGCCTCGGCGTGGCTGCCGCGCTCCTCTTCGTGACCCTGCCCTTCTGCGTCCGCAGCGTCCAGCCGGTGTTGGCCGAGCTCGATGCCGAGGTCGAGGACGCCGCCGCCTCCCTCGGGGCGACGCGGCGCCAGGTCTTGGGCCGCATCGTCCTCCCGAGCGTGCTGCCCTCGGTGCTGGCCGGGGCCGGCCTCGCCTTCGCCCGGGCCGTGGGCGAGTACGGGTCGATCGTCCTCATTTCGGGCAATCTCCCGTTCAAGACCGAGGTCGCCTCGTCGTACATCTTCGGGCTGTCCCAGAGCGACGACCTCCAGGGCGCCAGCGCGGTCTCCATCGTGCTGGTGGCCATCGCGCTCCTCGTGCTCGTCGGCCTCGGCTGGGCCCGCCGGCGCTTCGACATCCCGGAGAGGGTGTGAAGGGCTCGCGCTGGCGGCTGCCGCTGCGCGTCGTGGTGCTCGTGTATCTGGCGCTGCTCGTCGTGGTACCGGTGGGTGCGGTCTTCTACCACGCCTTCGCGCCCGGGCTCGGCGAGGCGTGGGACGCGTTCACCGCGCCGGACGCCCTGCACGCGCTGTGGCTCACGCTGCTCGTGGTGGCCATCGCCGTGCCGCTCAACACCATCTTCGGCGTCGGCGTGTCACTCCTGCTCGCCCGTTACCGCTTCCCGGGGGCCTGGCTGCTCGACGCGCTCGTCGACATCCCGCTCGCCATCTCCCCCGTCGTCATCGGCCTGTCGCTCATCCTCGTGTACGGCAAGACGGGCTGGTTCGGCAACTGGCTGGCCCAGCACGGCATCACCGTCATCTTCTCCGTCCCCGGCATCGTGATGGCCTCGGCGGCCGTCTCGCTGCCCTACGTCGTGCGCGAGGTGCTGCCGGTCCTCCAGGAGATCGGCACCGAGCAGGAGCAGGCGGCACGGACCCTCGGTGCGGGCCCGTTCACCGTGTTCCGCCGCATCACGCTGCCGAGCATCCGACGTGGCCTCGCCTACGGGGTGACGCTCACCACGGCCCGCGTCCTGGGCGAGTTCGGCGCCGTCGCTATCGTCTCGGGCGCCATAGGGGGCAAGACCGAGACCTACACTCTGTTCATCTCCGACAGCATCGACAACCTCCAACCGCAGAGCGCCTACGTCGGCGCGGTGGCCCTGTGCCTGGCCGCACTCATCGTGCTCACCCTCCTGACGTTGACCGACCGCAACCGGGACGCCTGGCACGGCACGGCCGCCGCATGAGACGCCCTATGTCAAGCAACCTCATTGGAGAGTCGCTGAAAGCCTCCGTGGAGGGCTGGGTCGTAGGGCATCCGGTCCTGCCAACAACGCCAGATGATCTGGACCCAGGATCGAGCGAGGATCCGGGTGGCGTGGGGGTGGCTCTTGGTCTTGCGCAGCTCTCGGTAACGGCGTTCCGCCCACGTGTTTCCTTGCCACGAGTCTCCTGCGAAGTCACACAGTGCGTCTCGGAGCTTCTTGTCGCTGCTCCAGCGGAACTCGACGATGCGGAGACGTCCGGAATGACGAGTCGACGGAGCCACTCCCGCCAGGCCGGCCAGGCTCTCGGGATCGGGGAACCGGGCCCGGCAGTCACCGATCTCGGCCAGCAGAGTGGCGGCCCGCACGGCACCGGCCCGGGGAAGCGACGTGAAGATCTTGGCGTCGGGGTGGGCGTCAAGTTGCTCGGCGATGCGTGCGGTGAGTTCGTCGATCTGAGTCCGGACGCTCTTGAGCACCTCGACGAGGGCCAGTACCACTGCACGGGTCGCGTCGGCGCTGAGGCCCGCCGGAGCTTCGCGCAGACGCCGGTAGAGATCGACGGGGCTCTTGCGTCCGCTGTAGCCGTTGGCCTTGAGCCACACGCCGAGGCGCTTCTCCGACAGCCACGCCACCTTGGTGGCCGAGGGGAAACGCTCCAAGAAGCGCAGGCTGATGGGACTGTCGATGTCTCTGAAGAGCCCGACCGCGCCGGGCGACGCCACGCGGAAATGGGCTCGCAGTTGGTTGGCCAGGGCCACTCTGGTCTCGACCAGGTCCCTTCTGGCCCGCACGGTGCTGCGCAGGGTGACGGTGGCTGGCGAGTCCGATTCCAAGGAGCGCCAGCGATGCCCATCGGTGCGCAGGCAGTCGGCCAGCACATAGGCGTCACGGCGGTCCGATTTGTTCCCAGCCAGCCCGTAGCGCTCACGCAGGGCCTTGACCGAGCGACTGGGGACCACCACCACCTCAAAGCCCGCGCCGAGCAGAGCCTCGACAACGGGTCCGTCCGGGCGCTCGATGGCCACCCGGGCAACCCGGTGGGTGACCAGCCGTCGACAGAGCTCCTCGAGTCCCGGGCCGCTGTTGTCGACTTCGAACTCGTCGGCCACTGCGCCTGTCTGATCGACAACTGCTACTGCATGGGCGTCGGTCGCCCAGTCCACCCCGCCGAAGCGGGACGTGTCATTCTCCATGTCAGCCTCCTCGCTGATAGCCCAGTGGGGAAGCACCCGGTGGTCCATGGACGTGTCTGCCGGTCGCTCACTGATCGGCGCTCTGGGGCGCTCAGCCCTATTGCCAGTCGGCACGTCCTGGGCCGCCGGCCCTCGCGGGTCTCATGCTGGCGGTCGAACCGCAAGCACTGCAGGCGATGGGCCGACGGTCACCAGGGGTGCGTTGCCAGCCTTGCGACCGACAACAAAGAAATGGTGGACCAGTGAGCATTGCGGTCGAGTCCATCTCGAAGCGGTTCGGCGACGCCGTGGCCCTCGACAACGTGTCGCTGGAGGTGCCGGCGGGCTCGCTGACCGCCCTGCTCGGCCCGAGCGGCGGGGGCAAGTCGACGCTGCTGCGCATCATCGCCGGGCTCGACACGCCCGACACCGGCATCGTCCGTATCGAGGGCGAGGACCTGACGACCACCCCGGCCCGCAGCCGTGGCGTGGGCTTCTGCTTCCAGCACTACGCGCCCTTCCGCCACCTCAGCGTGCGGCGCAACGTGGCCTTCGGCCTCGAGATCCGGCACCGGCCCAAGGCCGAGGTCAAGGCGCGGGTGGACGAGTTGCTCGATCTGGTGGGCCTGGCCCACCTCGGCGAGCGCTACCCGTCGCAGCTCTCGGGCGGTCAGCGCCAGCGCATGGCCCTGGCCCGGGCGCTGGCCATCGAGCCCAAGGTCCTGCTGCTCGACGAGCCCTTCGGCGCGCTCGACGCCCAGGTGCGGACGCAGCTGCGCCGCTGGCTGCGCGACCTGCACGACACGCTGCCCGTCACCACGGTGCTGGTCACCCACGACCAGGAGGAGGCCATGGAGGTGGCCGACCGCCTGGCCGTCATCAACCACGGCCACCTGGAGCAGGTGGGCGCGCCGGCGGATATGTACGAGCGCCCGGCCAACGAGTTCGTCCTGACCTTCCTGGGCCCCGCGACGCGGCTCGACGGCGAGTGGGTCCGCCCGCACGACCTCGTCGTGCACCCGGTTGACGACGGCAAGCCGAGCCACCGGGCGGTGGAGGGCACGGTGGCCCGGGTCACCCACCTCGGTTTCGAGGTCAAGGTCGACGTCGATCTCGCCGGTGCCGAGGCGTGCTGGGTCCAACTCAGCCGGGGCAGCGCGGCGGAACTCGGCCTGCAGGCGGGGCAGCGGGTCTGGGTGGCGCGGGCCGATTCGTCCGCCACGCCGGACCGCCTCCCGATCTTCACCGCCTGAGCGCCGCCCACCGCGGTGCGATGAACTGAACTCGACTGCTGTGCGCGCTCGGCGTGGTGCGCCGGAGTCGCGTCACGCGCGTGGTCGGCGGCACCGGAGTGTCTCCATACGTTGTCGATCCATTGTCGGCCCGTTGTGTGGCGCGCCGCCCCGGTGCGATTCTCGGCCACGGCGCGACCGGGGCGCGCGAATCCTGCCGCGACAACAACTGAGGCGTCCAAAGTCGAAGAGGAAGCCAAGGCGACGCCGGCCGGGGCGAACCCTCCTCCGCCGACGGGCGAACTCCCCAAAATACACCGATGTAACTCGAAGTTCGCGGACGTGCAGAGGGCGAGTTCGTACCGCGATGGGCCTCTCCCGGAAAATAATTTGTGGGAAGGTTGTGGACAACGGACGTCCCAGGACGGCCAAATCCGTTCGTAAAACGGGGCTTCGCTGCAACCCGGCGACGTAATTCACCTGGTGACGGCGCTGCGACTGGTTGCAGGACGGTTGCAAGTTGGGTAAAACTTGTGCGAGGGAAAGGAGGGCACCGGTAGCACGGTGTTTCGCCCTCTTCTCCCCCTACCAGTACCACGTACGAAGGAGGTGGCCGATGACCTGTGAACGGAACTGGGGCTAGCCCATACAGAACAAGGTGCGATCGCCCGTCCTGACGTTGGTACGGAGTGTTGCACTTGTGGTTTCGACACGGCGGGCCGTCGCCTTTAGTGAATTTGTTTTACGCTGAGGTGGCCCGCCGTTGTCGCGCCAGAAACCAGAGGGGACCAAGCCGGCATCCATGCGAGGGCCTGACAATTGCTGGGACTGCAGGCGACGGCGCACTCAGTGAGCGTCCGTAGCCGGGCCAAGCACAGCATTCGGAGGAAACCGCTCGGCCGTCACTTTGTTCGCCTGTGGGCCGGGTTCACCCTGGCCAGCTCGGGCGATGGACTGATGGCCGGGGCGGTGCCCCTCATGGCCGTCGTCGTCGATCCGCACCCGCTGGCCGTCTCCAGTGTGGTCGCCGCCGACAGTCTGCCGTGGCTCCTTTTGGCGTTGCCGGCGGGCGCGTTCGCCGACCGCTTCGCGCGCGGCCCGCTCATGGCCATCTCGAACGTCGCCCGTGCGCTTGCCATCGCAGCGGGTGCATTCCTCATTCTGAGCGACCGGATGACGCTGGCGATCCTGATCGTGGTCGTGCTGATCAACGCCGGCGGGCGGGCCATGTACTACTCCGCGCTCCAGGCGATCGTGCCTGAGCTAGTGGAGTCGGATGCGCTCGAGCATGCCAACGGCGTTCTCAGCGGTACCGAGGCGGGCGCCGAGCAGCTCGCTGGGCCGGTGGTCGGCACGTGGCTCTTCGCCGTGAGCAGGGCGATCCCCTTCTTCGCCGATGCCGTTGTGATGGTGTTGTCCTGCGTACCCCTCGTCGGCTTCCGCTCGAAAGCGCCGCAACCGGAAGGGGCGTCGACGTCGGCGTGGGAGGGTGCCCGGTTCCTTTTCGCCGACCACCGGCTGCGGCTTCTGCTCCTGATGGTGGGCTCCCTGGCCGGTCTCCAGGGGATGGAGAGCGGCATCCTGGTGCTGCTGGCGACCACGGAGTGGGGGGTCCGGGAGGGCGCCTACGGGCTCTTCCTGGCCGCCGGAGCGGTCGGGACCCTCGTCGGGAGCCTGGGCGCAAACCGGTCGGTCCGCCGTTTCGGGAATGGCCGGACCCTGATCGGCGCCGCGCTCGTATCCGGCGTCGGATACCTGATCATGGCACTGTCTCACGGCTGGGAGCTGGCCGGCCCCGCTTTCGCCGTGGTCGGTCTGGCGATAGGTGCAGGGTCCGTCGTGGCCATTTCCCTTCGCCAGCGGCTCACCCCTCCTGATCTCATGGGACGGGTCGGCGGCGCCTGGCGCGGCCTCGTATGGGGCGCCGCTCCGGTTGGTGCACTGGTGGCCGGGGGCCTGGCCGCCTTCGGGGGCCTCCGATTGCCATTGGTGCTCGCAGGGGTGCTGCAGTGTGCGGTGGGGGTGCTGCTGGCGCGCCCCCTTCTCCGCAGCCTCCGGGAGGGCAGCGCCCAGACCGCATAGCAGTTCGCGCGGCGCTCGAATTGTCAACGCCGTGACAACTCCGGTCACCCTCGCTGCCGCAACGAAGTTGAACACCGCGTCCCCGACACCCTGCGTGGCCTGCACGCGCGACGAATTCCGTCGTCGACCCCCGGAAGGGTCCAGTTCGGGGTGGCGCGAATCGCGATGGTCGCCGGCGAGCCTCATGGGCGGTCCACAGCGGATTCAGCAGGCACGTGGAATCTCAAGTCTTGAACACATTCCGCCGATATTTGAACCGTGTTCGCGGATGGCGCCCAAGCCATCACCACGTGCACAAGGTCGGTGGGCTCCATGGATGCGACGAATGTTCTCGAAGACGGGTCCGTCAAGCCTGAGACGCTCCCTGTCGGCCCCGACGCGAGCGATGGTCCCGCTGCGGGCCAGATGGCTCAAATGCGTGAATCGTCGGGCTGGCACACCACCGCCGCCATCTACGCCTTTTCCGTCTCCCTTGCCCTGAGCGCGGCAGCAATCTGCCTGAAGGGCCCACTGCAGGGCCTCGGGCCCGTCCGAGAGCTGTTCCCCCAGGGCGCGATGTTCGGCATCATCTGTGTGCTCTGGGCGGCCGCGAACTGGGCGCCGGTGTCATTGCACTTCCGCGGCAACACCACGCTGGTTCCGCTGGAGGACGGGCCACTTCTCATCGGCTTGGCTTTCTTGACCCCCAACCTGCTCGTCCTCAGCGCCGCCGCCGGCGCCTTCTTCGTCTTCGCCGCCGTGCGCAGGCAGGCAGCGATGAAGGTGACGTTCAACGTGGCCGCCACTGGGTTGCGAGTCGCGGTCGCCGCCGTCGTCTTCCGTGAGCTCCTGGGGACCAACAGTCCGGTCAGCCTCGTGGGCTGGGCTGCGGCGGTGGCGGCAATGATCGCTTACCAGATCGTTGCGGTTATGACACTGCGGGTCGTCACGCTGCTGGCGGGCCTGGCGGCACAGAAGCGGAAGCGACTCACCCATCTGGCCATCCATGCCATGCTGATCGCAGCGAGCATGTGCCTCGCCTTGGCGTTCCTTGACGCCGCGTGGTTCGACCCATGGACAACGCTGCCCCTGCTCCTGGTCGCCGCGCTGATCATCGTGGCCTACCGGGGTTACAACCGCCTTTCCCTCCGCTTCTCCGCTCTGGAGTACCTCTACGACTTCAGTCGAACGATGGGTACGGCGAGCCTCGAACCCTCGTCCATGAGCGTGGACGTCCTGAAGAAGGTCTGCACCGTCATGCGGACCCGCCGCGCCGAGCTCATCCTGGCCGAGCCGTCGGGTATCCCCCGACGGATCACCTTCGACGAGCGCGGTGCTTCCGGCATCGAATCGATCACCCTCCATGAGACATCGATCGTGACCGAGGCTGTCGCCTCAGGCGAGGCGTCTCTCCACACGGCAGCTGAAAAAGGCGAATCCGTCAGCATGGATCCCATCGTCGGCGAGTACCACGAGGCCATCGTCGCGCCCCTGATGAACCGGCACACCACGATCGGCGCCATCATTGCCATCGATCGCGACGAGGAGTTGGACAGCTTCGACGACGACGACCTCCGCCTGTTCGAGACGTTGGTCGCCCACGCCAGTGCCAGCCTCGAGCGCGCCCGGCTGGTCGAGGAGCTGCGCTACGAGGTCGACAGCAAGTCGCACCAGGCCACCCACGACATGCTGACCGGGTTGCCCAACCGGATGTTGTTCCTGACCCGCGCTGCGGCCGCCCTGAGCGAGAGCGGCGGGGTGGCGATCGTGCTGCTCGACATCGACCGCTTCAAGGACGTGAACGACACGCTCGGTCATGCCATCGGCGACCGCCTCCTGTGCGAGATCGCCGAACGCCTGCTCCGGACCGTCTCCGGGCGTGCCACCGTGGCCCGCCTCGGTGGTGACGAGTTCGCCCTGGTCATCGCCGACGTGAATGAGGCGGAGCAGGCCGTCGCCATCGTGGAGGACCTCAACCTCGAGATGCAGCGCCCGATCAAGATGGACGGCCTCACCCTCGCGGTCACCGCCAGTGCCGGCATCGCCATGGCGCCCGAGCACGGTGACGACGCGGCCCTGCTGTTGCAGCGGGCCGACATCGCCATGTACCTGGCCAAGGAGCGCCGCAGCACCGTGGAGGTGTACTCGGTCGAGCACGACCAGAGCATGCAGCGCTGGCTCATGCTCGGCGGGCTCCTGACGCACGCGCTCGAGACCGGGACGGAGCTCAGCCTGATGTACCAGCCGATCGGGGACGTCCAGTCCCGACAGATCACGCAGGTCGAGGCCCTGTGCCGCTGGAACCATTCGGTGCAGGGGTTCATCCCACCGGAAGAGTTCATCGGGATCGCCGAGCAGATGGGCCTGATCCCCCAGATCACCGACTTCGTCCTGGACGAGGGCTGCGCCCAGCTGGCCCGCTGGCGCGAGGCGGGTATCACCATCGGTCTGGCGGTGAACGTGTCCGGGCGGGAGTTCGCCGACATCAACCTGGTCGACCGAGTGGAGGCCTGCCTCCGGCGGTACGACATCCCGGCCCACCTCCTCACGCTGGAAGTGACCGAGACCGAGATCATGGCCGACCTCGGCGCGGCGACCAAGGTGCTCTACGAGCTGTCCGCCCGGGGGATCAAGCTCGGCATCGACGACTACGGCACCGGCTACTCCTCCCTGCAGTATCTCCACAAACTGCCGGTGAACGAGTTGAAGATCGACCGTTCCTTCGTCACCAACCTGCCCAACGAGGCGAGCAACCGCATCATCGTGCGCTCTTCCATCCAGATGGCGCACTCGCTCGGTCTCTACGTGATCGCCGAAGGGGCCGAGGACGAGCTCACCTGCGCCATGCTGGCGGAAGCCGAATGCGACTTCATTCAGGGCTACTACCTGTCCAAGCCCCAGAAGGCCGAGGACCTCCAGGAGTGGATTTTGGGCGGCGCAACCCTCGAGTTCTCCCCGATCGTGGAGATCCCGGGCTCGAAGGGCGCGGCGCTGATGCTGATGTCGAAGTCCGGCTGACTGAGTCGGACCGATCGCCGGGCGCTCTCGAGATCGTCCACCACCGCCACACCGCGCGGGCAAAGCGCGGCGTCGAGTGCATCCGAACCCTTTGGTCGAGTCACCTCTCCGAACCTTCGGGCTCCGACACCCGGCCAAGATGAGGCTCGTCCGTCGCGACCCTGTCGTTCAACACAGTGAAGTCTTGAACCACTTGGCCATCGCACCCCGGGCGGTCACGACCCGGCCGATTTGCGTCACCGCGTTCGCCACCGAACGATGCCGGTTAGGTGGTGCACCATCGAGGAGCTCGTTCCAGAAGACCGCCCAGCCGCCGGAGAGCGCATCGCCATCGCCAGCCGCCGTCAAAAGCCGAGCGACCGCCGCCGTTGCCCGGGGCCTTCCCACCAGCCCGGCGTGCACCGCGGCGGTGACCCGGTGATACGGGAGGTGTTCGGCCGCAAGTCTGGCTCGATAGCTTTCGGCTGCGTGACTCGGCGACGCGAGGATCGTCTCGGCCGCGGCACGACCACTCGTCATGGCCTGGGAGATCCCCTCGCCTTGCATCGGGTTGACGAGACCTGCAGCATCGCCGACGAGAAGGACCCGCCCCCTCGCTGGCGTGGTCCCGACGATCCCCATTTTGAGCCAGCCGCCGAGGCTGCGCGGCGCCACCGGTGGAGCCGATTCGTCGAGGAGACCGAGCGCGCGCAGGTGCACGAGGAAAGCGGGTAGCGCCCGAACTGCCTGTGCGCCCGCCTTGCGATCTGACCGTGTCCCTATGCCGAGCCCGACGTTGGCGCCGCCCTGATCCCCGGGAAAGATCCAGCCGTATCCGGGGAACGCGTGCCACGGCGTCGGCTCCCACAAGACGATGGCCGGGAGATCGACCACCTGTGACAGGTACGTGCGCACGGCGAAACCCCAGAGAACCGAGTTCGGATCGACGAGATTCGCAGCCGCGGCGACTTCGCTCGTGGCACCGTCGGCGCCGATCACGAAGTCGGCGTACAGCGTTTCACCGGTGCTCAGCCTGTAGCCAACGATCCGTCCGTCCTCTTCCAGGGGCTCCTGTGCCCGCCCGACGAACGGTGTCGTCCCTGCATCGACCGCGGCCGCGTGGAGCATGGCGTCGAACACCGTCCTCGCGACCGCAGTCCCATGTCCGGGGTACGTCAGCCCATCAGCACACGGGAGTCGCACCCGGCGACCGGTCGGACCAACGACCAGCATGTCGCCGACATCACGCCCGACCGGCGGAGCCAGCCCGAGATCGCTCAGGACCTGAAGACCTCGCGGCCCGACCACGTCGCCGCACGCCTTGTCTCGTGGAAAGGTCGATTTGTCGACCGAGGCGACTTTCACCCCACCCCGGGCAAGCACAAGAGAGGCCACGCTGCCGGCCGGTCCGCCCCCGACGACGAGCACGTCAAACCGGGACATGCTCACCCTGCTCCTTCCGCCGGCTCGGATCTACAGTGACATCTTCTCACTCCTGGAGGAACGCATGCCGACGGACATGGCCGGTGATCGGAACCGGTTCGCGCAACAATTGTTCGCAGCCCTCCCGAAGCGTTACGACCAATTGGCGGAGCTCCTCTCCATGGGCCAGAACGGCCGATGGAGACGGGCCATGGTCGACCACATTGCGCCTGCCTCGCCCGCCCGAACGCTGGACGTCGCGTCGGGGACCGCCGGGGTTGCCCTGCAGCTGGCGGCGCGAACCTCTTCCGACGTTGTTGGCGCAGATCTGTCCTGGAACATGCTCGCTCGAGGTCAGGCGAACGTGGCCGAAGCCGGAATGAGCGGACGGATCAGCCTTGTTGCCGGTCGAGCCGAGCAATTGCCGTTTCCCGATGCAACCTTCGACGCGCTCACCTTCACCTACCTGCTTCGCTACGTCGACGATCCCCAGGACACGCTGTGTGAGCTGGCCAGGGTCGTGAAGCCCGGAGGTGCGGTCGCCAGCCTCGAGTTCCTCCTGCCACCGGGTCGATTCTGGCGATTCTGGTGGTGGCTCTACACCCGTATCGTCCTCCCCGTCGGCGGCTGGATCACCGGAGGCCGCGAGTGGTTCCGAGTGGGACGGTTCCTCGGTCCCAACATCTCGCAGCACTACCGGACGTATCCCTTGTCGTGGACTGAGGCGGCGTGGCGGAAAGCGGGGTTCGAGGATGTCGGCGTCCGCGTCATGAGTCTCGGGGGCGGTCTGATCATGTGGGGGACACGCAGGCGTGACTGAGGAGCCGTCAGAGGACGCCAGCGGCGCAGACACTGCAGGGGCTCCGCTCAGAGAACCACACGCCGAGGCCTCCAAGGAGGTACGGCCGGCCTTCTACGCCGCCCGTGCCGGCGGCTGGCGCGACTGGTGGACCCTGCTCCATCCCCCCTACACGGCGTGGCATTTGGCCTACGTCGTCATAGGTGCCTGCCTGGCGCCAACCGTCAACGTGACGCGGCTGGTGGCCACGTTGTTGGCATTCTTCTTCGCGGTTGGGCTTGCCGCACACTCCCTCGACGAATTGAACGGTCGTCCCCTGGGAACCCATATCCCGAACGGGGTCCTCGTTGCCGTCACCGTGATCGGTCTGGCCGCTGCGGTTGCTCTCGGCATTGCCGGAGTGTCCTGTGTCGGTTGGGCCCTGGTTCCTTTCTTGGTTCTTGGGCCTTTTCTCGTCGTCGCCTACAACTTTGAGCTGTTCGGCGGTGTGATCCACAACGATGCGGGCTTCGCCTTGGCGTGGGGTTCCTTCCCGGTACTGGTCGCCTACGTGGCGCAAACCGGGCGTTTGGCGATCGCTCCGGTGATCGCTGCGGCAGCGACTTTTGCGCTTTCGGCCGCGCAGCGCCAACTGAGCACACGGGCACGGCTCATCCGCCGCCGCGCCGCGGCGGTGGGAGGTCAGATCACGCTGGCGAGCGGTGAGGTGCTCCCGATCGATGAGCGGATGCTGCTGGCTCCGCTGGAGCGGGCCCTGCTTGCGATGTCGTGGGCTGTCGTGCTTCTGGCTGCGTCGTTGGCCGTATCGCGCTTCGGCTAGCTGTGGTCGCCAGACGCGAGCCGCCGTCGGAAGCCCGCCACGGTCATCTCGACCACCCGGTCATGACCCCACTGCATGAGGGGGCGTCCGAAACGACAGGCCAGACGCATCGGGCGCTGCATCATTTCGACCGTCCACTCAACCTCCGCCACCGCACCACCCTCGCTTGGACGGATTTTGATGCTGGCCAGGCCCTCGAGGTCGCCCTGGATGACCGCGTCGATCTCTGTGGGCGGCTCGTAGCGAGTGAGCTCGATCCGGAGGCGCATCCGGTAGGGCAATGGCGGAGACACGACACCGTGCAGAACCGAGCCCGCCTTCAGGGCGCCCCCTTCAACCCGGAACTCCGCGAGCCAGGGCCACCATGCTTCGAACTGATCGACCTCCTGCATGGCATCCCACAGCTCCTGGGGAGTGCATGCGAACTCGTACGCACGCCGGTACTGGATATCGGATCGCCCAGCCACGGACAGCCACGTTAGAAGCTGACTCCAGAACCGTCTCGAGACATCACGCCCTGTCAGGGCGCTGCCCGCGACAGCGCAGGCCGAGCTGTGCCAGGGATGCCACACGGGGTCCTTCTTCACCGCGCAAGAGCCGCCATCACTCCAATTTCTCGGCAAGCATCTGACAGTGGACTGAGTCTCGCCGGGGCGTCTGGCTCGAGGTCGTTGCGGATCCAGCCCCTGGGGCAACCAACGTCGTCATGATCGGCGAGAGCCGGCAATGCGTTGGCCCGGGCGCGTGGAGCAAGAGGAAGTTTCAGCCTCCCCGGTCGTAGAGTATGTCGATGTTGTCGCAGCCTGACGACTACTTCACTGGTGGAGTGGCGTGATTACGTATGTCGTCCGGCGGCTCCTCCTCGCCCTGCCGCTGTTGCTTCTGATCTCCTTTGTCGTGTTCTGTCTCACCTACCTCATTCCCGGAGATCCCGCCCGCCAGATACTCGGCCCGAACGCGCCGATCGCTGACGTGAATCGCCTCCGGCACCAACTCGGCCTGGATCGGCCGTTCTTCGAGCAGTACTGGCACTGGGTCGTCGGGCTCCTCCACGGGAACCTGGGTCAGTCCGTGCAGACCAACTCGTCGGTCGCCCACGAGATCGCCCACAGGTTCCCTGTCACCTGTTCCATCGCCATCGGCGCTCTGGTGGTCACCGTCGTCCTCGGCCTCCCCCTCGGTCTCGTGGCGGGGACCCGACCCGGGTCGCTCGCTGACCGCATAGTGACCATGGGCACGAGCGTGCTCTTGTCTGTGCCGGACTTCTGGCTGGCGATCTTGTTGGTGCTGTTGTTCTCGGTCAAGCTTCACGTTCTCCCGGCGATCGGCTACGTTCCGTTCAGCGTGTCCCCGGTCTCGTGGGCGCAGCACCTCGTGCTGCCCTGCCTCGCGGCAGGTGTGGGCGGTGCCGCCACGCTTGCTCGACAACTGCGCGGATCGCTGGCCGACGCCCTGGAACAGGACTACGTGCGCACGGCAAATGCGAAGGGGGTGAGCGGGTCGGTGATCGTCTTGAAGCACGCCCTCAAGAATGCGTCGATCGCGCCGGTGACCGTGGTGAGCATCATCTTTGCGTACACCCTCGGAGGCACGGTGATCCTTGAGTACATCTTCTCGATTCCGGGGATGGGGCAGTACTACTACCAGGCGCTGAACGCCAAGGACGTGCCTGCGATCCAGGGGGTCACGCTCCTGGTGGCAATCATCTTCGTCGTCGTGAACCTTGCGGTGGACGTCCTCTACGCCTACCTGAACCCCAAGGTTCGGCTCGGATGAGCTGGATGGGCGCCGATGGCGCGGCCAAGGAGTTCCGTCCCGATGCCGACATGGAGACCACCGTCGGCGCCTTCGATCCGGAGTTGGTTGGGCCCTGGCGTCAGACCACAAGGAGGTTTCGGCGCAACCGGGTTGCGATGGTCGCACTCATCTTCGTCCTCCTCGTCGTGGTGGCCGCAATTCTGGCCCCACTGGTCTCGCCACAGAACCCCGACACGCTGACCTCGTCGATCAACGCCGGGCCGTCCTTCGCCCATTGGCTTGGAACCGACGACGTCGGCCGCGACACACTCAGCCGGTTGATCTGGGGAGCGCGTATCTCCATGCAAGTGTCGTTCCAAGTCGTCCTCCTTGCCCTGCTCGTCGCCCTCCCACTCGGCCTGCTCGCCGGCTACCGGGGTCGGTACACCGACTCGGTCATCATGCGGTTCATGGATGCGATGTTCGCCTTCCCGCCCCTCACGCTGGCGTTGGCCGTGGCGGCACTACTGGGCGCGGGCACCTTCACCATCTCGGTCGCCATCGCCGTCGTGTTTGTCCCCGGCTTCGTCAGGATCATCAGAGCACAAGTGCTGGCCGTCAAGGAAGAGACCTTCGTCGAGGCGGCCCGCTCGGTGGGTTCGGGCACCGGGCGGATCCTCCGGGGGCCGGTGCTCATGAACGTGACGTCACCCCTGATCGTGCAGGTCGCCATCAGCTTCGGCTACGCCCTGTTGGCCGAGGCCGGTCTCAGCTTCCTCGGGTTCGGCGTCCAGTCCCCTGCGGCGAGTTGGGGGACGATGCTCCAGAGCGCCTATCAATTCGTGCTTTCGAGTCCTTGGCCGATGATCCCTCCGGGAGTCGCCATCGTCCTGACGGTGCTCGCCTTCAACCTCGTCGGTGACGGGCTGCGGGACGCGCTCGGGCGCGACGCCATCATCGCTCAGTCGGGTCGATGAACTTGCACGAGGCCATCGAGACGCCGACCGCTCCTGCGGACGAAAGGACCGTGCTCTCGGTCAAGGGGTTGTCGGTCGACTTCTGGATGCCTGACGGGCCCCGCGAGTCGTGGACGACGTGAGCTTTGACCTCGACCGGGGTGAGATGGCCGGATTCGTGGGGGAAAGCGGTTCGGGAAAGACCGTGACATCGCTGGCAATCATGGGACTCCTCCCCGCGCGCAGCGCCCGGATTGCAGCGGGATCCGTTCGATTCGGGACCAGGGAGCTCGTGGGGGCATCCACCGCTGAGCTGCGTGACATCCGGGGCAACGAGATCGCGATGGTTTTCCAGGAACCGATGACCAGCCTCAACCCCGTGTTCACGGTGGGAAACCAGATCGGCGAGGCGGTGCGGATCCACCTCGGCCTCTCGCGGCGCGCCGCGAGGGAGAGAGCGGCCGAGCTGCTCGACCTGGTGGGGATTCCCGACGCGCACCGCCGGGTCAAGGACTACCCCCACGCCTTCTCCGGTGGCATGCGACAGCGGGCCATGATCGCCATGGCCATCGCATGCGGCCCGCGCCTGCTCATCGCCGACGAGCCCACCACGGCCCTTGACGTCACGATTCAAGCTCAGATCCTCGATCTGCTGGCGAGGCTCCAACAGGAGCTCGGCATGGCGGTCCTCTTCGTGACCCACGATCTCGGCATCGTGGCCCAGGTATGCCAGAAGGTGGTCGTGCTCTATGCCGGCCAGATGGTGGAGGAGGCCCACGTCGACAGGTTCTTCGAACGGCCTCGTCATCCCTATTCCCAGGGTCTCCTCGAGTCGATGCCACAGATGACCCCCGTCGGGGAATCGCTCCATACCATCCCCGGTGAGGTCCCTCGGGCCGGGCGGAGCCCAACGGGCTGCCGATTCAACCCACGCTGTCGTTACGCCACCGCCGAATGTTCGAGTGATCCCGTCCAGCTTGATGTGAGCGCCGGGTCTCCCGATGTGCTCGTGCGTTGCATTCACGAGCGAGATCTCGACTTGCGTGTGCTCACCGAAGATCGCGAGCCCCGTGATCGCCACCAGCCGGACAAGACCGAAGCGCAGGCGACTGCGACGGCCGGCGACACGGCGGAGATCCTCCTCCAGGCGAAGGGGCTTACCAAGGTGTTCCCGGTCCGTCGTGGCGTCCTCCGTCGGGTGGCTGGCCACATCAGAGCCGTCGACGAGATCAATTTCATCATCCGAGAGGGCGAGACGCTGGGTCTGGTGGGCGAGAGCGGCTCGGGCAAGTCGACGGTTGCTCGACTGGTCACCAAGCTGATTGACCCGACCGCAGGCGAGGTGCGCCTCGGTGATGTGGATCTCACGTCACTCTCGTCCAGGTCGCTCCGTCGCGCTCGGCGGGACTTCCAGATGGTCTTCCAGGACCCCTACTCCTCGCTCGATCCCAAGACCACGGTTGGGTCAGCGATCGGTGAGCCGTTGACCGTCCACGAAGGATTGCGCGGAACGAACCGAGACGAAAGGGTTGCCGAGCTGTTGACCCAGGTCGGACTGAGTCGGGATATGGCCCGCCGCTATCCGCAGTCGTTCTCCGGCGGCCAGCGCCAGCGCATCGCGATCGCCCGGGCCATCGCTCTGCGTCCCCGATTGGTGGTGTGCGACGAGCCCGTGAGCTCCCTCGACGTCTCGACCCAGTCCCAGGTGATCAACCTCTTGGCCGAACTCCAGGAGAGCCTGGGGACTGCCTACCTCTTCATTGCACACGACCTTTCCGTGGTACGCCACATCAGCAACCGGATCGCCGTCATGTACCTGGGCCGGATCGTCGAGGAAGGACCGGCAATCGAGGTGTGCGAGCGCCCCAGGCACCCGTATACCCACGCGCTCTTGTCGGCGATACCAGATCCGCGGCGACGAAGTCGACCGGGGCGGGTCGTGCTCGCCGGTGACGTGCCGAGCCCTCTCAATCCGCCGTCGGGCTGTCACTTTCGGACCCGGTGTCCATACGCCATGGACGTCTGTGCTCACGTCACACCGACGCCGTTCCTCGCTCCGGCGGGGAGCACCGTGACATGCCATCTCCACACCGAAGGACCAACGCTCGCCGGGCAGCCCGTCACCCTGTTGCAGACCCCTGACCCGAAACGATAGGAGCGTGGCACTCGATTCCGCCAGCAGGTGTCGCCGCGTGGGCATCCCTCTCCAGCGGTACGTGAACCGATAGTTCACCAATTCGCTTGTTATTGTTTGAAAATGATCCCGAAAAGTGCCGCAGCAGCGACGAGGCCGCTCGGATTGGTGCGTTGCTGTCTTGCCATCGTCCCGCTTGTCGCCCTGACCGTGGGGCTCACGGCGGCCGTGCCCGTGCTGTCGGGCGTGGCCGCGGCAGCGACAGGGAATACCTTGAACCTCGGCTACGACTTCTCCTCGGAGTTCTCGAACACCTTCGACCCGGCAAAGAGCCAGAGCGAATGTGACTCCTTGGTGGCCGAACAGATCTATGGGTTCTTGCTGACACGGAACGTCAAGGACCAGATAGAACCGGGGCTCGCCTCGGCGTGGACCATCGGCACTGACAGTCTCACACTCACTCTTCGACCCGGTCTGACCTTCTCCGACGGCGAACCCTTCGATGCCCAGGCGGTGAAGGACGGGATCTTGCACAATCAATCGAACACCATGTTCACCGAGCTCCATGCCGTGACCGGTGTTGACGTCCTCAACCCCACCACTGCCCGGATCGACCTGAAGGACAACAGCGGCGTCCGACTCACCTATGCCTTGACGCAGAGCTCAGGCGAGATTCCGGCCCCGTCCACCCTGAACGGCTCCTTCGCCCATCCGATCGGTGCAGGACCGTTCGAGTTCGTCTCCTACACGGAAGGTTCGAATCTGACATTGGCCCGCTCGCCCACCTACTACGCCGCCTCGACGTACAAGCTCGGCGGTCTTCGATTCGTGCAAGTCGGTTCCGGGCCGCCCTCCGTCACGGCCCTGTTGTCCGGCTCGGTGGACTACGTGCGACTGGAACCGGACTCCTACGCCGCCGTGCCCAAGGGATCGAATTACGGTGTCGTGTCGCGTCCCTCGAGTGACTACCTGCAGCTCGAGTTCCGATTCTCAGGGCCGTTCACCAAGACGCTGGTCCGTCAAGCGGTGAATCTGGCCATCAACCGCAATGACATCAACACGGTGGTGCTCGATGGACAGGGCCAGGTCGCCACCCAACCGTTCCCGCCATCTTCACCGGTCCATGTGGCCGGCCTCGTGGGTTCAAATCGTTACGATCCTTCGCTCGCGAAGAAGGACCTCGCCGCCGCGGGCTATCCCCATGGCTTCAGCTTCACGCTCGTGATACCCGGAGGCGGTATTGCAATTGAGGAGCGCCTCGCGACGCTGGTTCAGGCCGAGCTGGGCGCTGTCGGCATCAACGTCAAGATCCAGCGCGTCCTGGGCGACGATCTCTATACGAGCTTTCTCGTCCAAAAGCAAGGCAACGCCCTGGCGGCGGAGGACACCGACAACCCTTACCCTCCTCTTCTCCTCGGTCAGTTCGCATCCAACGATTTCGCTGCGGTGCAGCTGAACGCGGTGAACCCCCAGATCAATGCCATTCTCACCCAGGCAGACAACTCCACGAGCCTGTCGACCATCGATGCATTCGGCCGTCAGGGCAACAAGGTCGACGTCGATGAGGCGCTCGAAGTGCCAATCGCCTTTCTCCCTCAGATCGTGGCTTGGAACAAGGACACGGTGCACGGCACCGTTTCGGCTCCCCTCAACACCTGTGCGCCCGATGACTTCGCCGGGCTCTCGGTGTCGGGGTAGCTCCCGACCGAGTTGGGCCTCGAGTTGGAGTGCCCGGACGCTGGCCGCGCCGCTCAGGACAACGTCGGTCCATCTTTAGATTTTTGCCTGAGTAAAGGCGATGCCACCCGCCTCGAGCCGGGAAGCGGGCATCCGACACTGAGATCTGAATCCGCTTGATTTCGTGGGACCCCACGGACTTTCGGGCACTCTTCTGGTCATCTCACCGGGTCGAGCCCAGTACTCTCGGCGACTCTGAGCGAGGTGTTCGGACGGGCTGCCGCCGAAGAACGTTCGGACAAGACCCTCAGGACCGATCGCGGGTTAACGGTCCTCGACGTGATTGGCTACGCCCGAAATGGCGGACGCAACCACCGATACCACGGCAGGGTCCATGTGATCGAAGAAGTTCGATCGGACGCTGGATGCCTCGGAAAGGTGCATGAGGGTGGTGTAGTCGCTGGCGCTCAAACCCGCGCCGTGGATCAGGTCTGAGTCGAGGTCCCGTGGGAGCGTCTTGACGAGGCGCATGATTGCCCGCCAGAGCGTTTCTTCCGCTGGGGAAAGCGGAGCGACCTTGGCCATCGACCGAGGATAACTTGCTCTACGAAGCAATTGTAGTCAGTGGGCCTGACGGATCACGGAATCGGGATCCATCGACCTCTCCTACACCTCACGGACCGGGTTGGTCTGACTCCGGCGCAGTTGAAAGAGATAGGACGTGGCAAGGCTCCGGAACGGGCGCCACTTCTCGGCGATGTCGAGGACCTCCTCTTGGCTCGGTAGATGACCTAGGTGATACGCATCGCGGATCGCTTTGCGCAACGCGAGGTCTCCTGCCAACACGATGTCCTCCCGTCGAAGAGCGACGAGCAAAGCGCCTTGCGCGGTCCACGGGCCGATACCGGGTACGGCCGTCAGCTCGGCGATGAACTCGTCGTCCGACATCCCTCGCAGGCGCTCGACATCCAATCGGCTATCCACAAACCGCTCGGCGAGATCCCGCAGCGTGTTGACCTTTCGCCACGAAAGACCCGCCGCTCGCAGGTCGTTCGGATCACCGGCCAACAGCTGGTCGGGCGATGGAATATGGCCACCGAAGAGCGAGGTGACGCGGGCGATGGTCCGCCTTGTCGCAGCGACGGAGAGCTGTTGTCCGGTGACCTGAAAGAGGAGAGACCCGAATAGGTCCATCGGCGGAAGTTCGCTGAGCCGCGCGTGCGGATCGAAGTCCGGCCGTTGCTCGACCAGCTGTCTGATCACGGGGTCGACTTTGCGCAGATGGTCCTGGCCGAGAGAATACCTCGTTGCCTGTCTGCTAGGAACCGGTCGAGAGATCTTTTCCGAGGACACCCGTCGATTCTCCCTCCGAATTCCGACGCTCATTTCAGCAATGGAGCTCTGCGATCTGGGCAGAATAATTGCTTGCCAACGCAATTATAATTCGTTACGCTCAACTTGAACACGAGCCAGCCGGACGCCGAAGGGCGTGACCGGCCGGGTGCCCCTGTTGCTGTCGTGGGTGACCGACCGAGTTATTGGCCTCTGCGACCGGCCCGGACTACCCCACGGGGGCGACCGCGGTTGGGAGAGGAAGGAGAACACGATGACCAGTCAGCTGGGCGTGTGGAAGGCCGAGGACTGTGCCTTGGTGTTGATCGACTACCAGAACGAGATGTTCGAGGTCATACGGTCCGAGACGAACGCCGACCTGGTCGAACTGCACGTCCGGCTATTGGCCAAGACTGCCAAGGCGTTCGGGATGCCGATTGTGCTGTCGACCGTCGGTGTCGGGTATGGGTTCAACGGACCGACCCTCCCATCGATTCTTTCCGAGCTTGACGGTAGGGAGGCGATCGACCGTTCCTCGATGGACGCGTTCGAAGACCAGGCCTTCCGTGAGGCCGTCGCGGCAACCGGGCGCAAGCGACTGATCATCGCCGGTCTCCACACGGAGATCTGCCTCACGTTCGCCACGGTGCAAGCCTTGAAGGACGGCTACGACGTGCTGTACGTCACCGACGCTGTCGGAGGGCGGTCCGAGGTGGCGCACCGCACGGCGATCGACCGGCTTGCTCACGCTGGCGCCGTACCGACGACGGCGCTCGCCGTGGTTACGGAACTCTTCCGAGATTGGGCCGGTCCTCTCGCCGCGCCGGCCCTGGAGGTCATCCATTGGTACTTCCGAGAGGTTCCGCAGCACACCGACGACGTGGGCGTGGCGGACGCGGAGAAAAGCTGCCGCAGCAGCCGACGGCAATCGGTGAGATGGCGGGCCGGAGCATCCCCAACACGGTGCTTGGATTCGCCATCCTCGTTGCCCTTGGTGTCTCGGCATCGGGTTGGGTGCTTTTAGGGCGGCATCGGATGTCAAACGCCAGCCTGAGTCCCGAACCTGAGGGGTCGCCGCCGAACTAGTGCCCGACGGACCTTCGGGCAATCCTCGGTCATATTCTGAGGGCAATCGGACGTGCGAAATGGGTCCGATATGACCCACCGCTCCGGGACCGCTCGTTGTCCGGGGAACGGCTCTAGCTATCGGGGTCGATCTCTCGTCGGCGTCCGCTCAAAGGTTGTTCAAGTGTGGTGACACGTTCTAAGTATCGGCGTCGATAACCCATTCAGGTATCGGATGGCGAGTTCTGCACCTGTGGTGAGAGATCCCGGTGCCTCTTGGTGGTTGTGGGCGGTAGCTAGTCGGGGGCTAGGTCCCGGAAACCAAATGAGATTCACAATGAAGAAGTTCCCTACTGCACTGTTTGTGGCTGTTGCCGCCGTGCTGTTGCCGATGAGTGCCGCCGTCTTGATCACGACGGCCAGGGCTGCGTCGGTACCGCCACGGACGGTTCCGCTCGTGTGCCCCTATGGAGATGACCGCTCCACCTACGATGCCTCGGTACAGCCTGGCATCATCGTGCCCGACTTCTCTGGTTGGCCATTCGTGCCGGTCACCTACACGGCATATGGCTTCAACGCTCAGACCCAAGAACCACAGATCATCGGCAACATCAACGAGGTCGGCACGACCGACCACCTTGTGGCCGCATGGGACAACAGCACCGACTGTGGGGGTGCTGCCGACAGCGACGGTGACATCTCTCGTAACGCCTGGGTCGTGGACTCCACGGGTCATGTCTTTGGGCAGAGCGACTTGTCGGGGCCTCCTGCGAACAACTTCGGGGATGCATCGAACCTCATGCTCAACCAGCCAATCGTGGGCATGACTCCGACCTCGGATGGTCAGGGCTACTGGCTCGTGGCTGCTGACGGTGGGATCTTCGACTACGGGGATGCTGGCTTCTACGGCTCTGCCGGGTCGATTCACCTGAATCAGCCCATCGTGGGCATGTCGGTGAGTCCTGATGGTCAGGGTTACACACTGGTGGCATCAGACGGTGGAGTGTTCACCTACGGTGACGCTCACTTCTATGGGTCGCTGCCCGGTGTGTTGAAGCCTGGCCAGACGCTCAACTCACCCATCGAAGGGATCGTGACGACACCGGATGGTGGTGGCTATTGGATGGTGGCCGCTGATGGAGGGATCTTCACCTTCGGAGACGCCCCGTTCCTGGGGTCGCTCGGTAGCCAGCACCTCGCATCTCCGATTGCTGGGATGTTCGCTAACGGCACCGGCTACACCCTGGTCTCCCAGGACGGCACGCTCTACCCGTTCGCAGGTTCACCTGCACCCGCCGACCCTACGACGCCTTCTGCGTCTCCTACAACCACTACAGCGACCACTAGCACGACTGCCACGACGACGACGCCGCCACCCGACGATCCCTCGGGTCAACCAATGCCGACGACGCCACCCACCGGCTACCAACAGATATTTGCGGACGACTTCACAAGCTCCACTTTGGGCAGCAACTGGCATGAATACAGCGGCGACGACTTTGGCGTCTATAACGGGCAGGCAGGCACGACGTGGGATCCGTCGCACGTGACAGTCGGCAATGGCCTTCTCACGTTGCGCACGTACCAGGATCCCGCTCACGCTGGGCCGAACAGTCCGTGGGTCGAGGGTGGCGTCGCTTTGTGGCTCAACGTCAACGGAGCGAGCGATCCCACTTACGGTGAGTATCTCGTTCGCTCACGAGTGACCTCTGCGACCGGCGTGACGCAAGTGATGACGCTCTGGACAGACACCACATGGCCACCAGAGATCGATTTCAACGAGTCCAACGGCACCAACTCGTCTGGGGCCACCGAGTGGTACAACGGACCGAACGGGCCGACGCATTGCAGCCGGGAGTGCCGTCCGGGGTGGACCTGACTCAGTGGCACACATGGGGCGTCATCACCACCCCGAGCACGATCACCTACACCGTTGACGGAAGGGTCTGGGCGACGATGCCCAACTACGTCACGACGCCCACGCACCTCACTCTTCAGCAAATGATCTGGCCGTGTGCAGACCCCTATGAGGCCTGCCCGAGCTCATCGACGGCTCCCGAGGTTGACATGCAGATCGACTGGGTAGCGGTGTACTCGCCAATTTCATGATGAGCCCCGATGGCTCATTCATTTACTTAGCCACTCGTTCAACGCTTAACCCATTGATGGCAATCTGATCGCGTCGTCTGACGGCGGCAGGTCGGCGCGTGAGCTATTCCCGGGCGGAGGAGAGTTGCGGGAGCGGGTTCCGGCCAACGTCTCATTGACGCAGTTGAGCCAATCGCCACCCCATCCCGATGGCGCATGGGGACACCTCGTCGTCAAAGAGCTAAGCGAAGGCGCTCTATATCGAGAAGGTGATGATTTGAGTCATGAACGGCGTGACGAACGATCCAGTGCGGATCTACGTCGGTCCGATCGAGCGTCACAATCGCGTCCCACTGGTTAGGAGCCAGTGCCGCAAGAGAGTCGAGAAACGATGTCGCTTCTCGCTCAATGCCGAGCAACGCTGCATCGATGTCGATCTGACGAGGATCGGGTTCGAATGATGAATAAGGCGACTCACCGAGGTCGGCTCCTGGCTGTGTGACCGTAATGTCCAGCAGAAACCTCATTCCAAAAAGGACCTCTCGCACGTGGTCTGCGTATTCAGCGATGGACCACTGGCCATCCACTTGTCGCCGGAGTAGATCGTCAGATCCGAGACCTGCGACAGCGTTGGCGAACCGAGTGGGTAGGCCTGCTATCGCCGAGATGGCTGCCGCATCGCTCCACTCCTCGCCGTTGAACCCACACTCGCACCGTTCAAAGTCCACAACACCGTCGATTCTGCCCGCTTCTCCGAGTCGGTATTTGAAAGAGACTCCTCGACCCGCGACCGTTTTGCCAAACTGCCCCTCCGTCTCGGCGAACGGGGCACGCCCTAATGAGTCGATCCGTATCTGAGTATTCAATCGAGCCAGTACGCCCACAGCCGTGGGTTTAGCCGTACCAGTTGGTACTCCTCAAGGTCTTCGAGCGCCGGTCTGAGGTCGTTACGGATGCGGGCCTCTAGTACGACGGATAGGCGATGGTCCAAGTCATCTTTCGACAACTGCCCTTTTGCAAACGCTCGCTGAAGAAGCCGGGAGCAAGTTCTTTCCCTCGGTCTCCGACACGGAGACGACCTCTCACGGATAACGGGTTACCCGGTTGGGATTCGACTTCATTCACCGCGAGGGAGCATAGGTCCGCGGTCGTTCTAAGTGACCACTACTACCGGGCGGCGATGAAGTTGGGCACCCTCGATCAGCGTCCCGAAAGGGGGACTACCGCGAAAGGACCGCAGAGCGGGCACAGCAGAAATGTCCTAACTTGGCCGGACCGCCTCTGTTGGGGTGGTCCGGCCATACGAAGAGAGGTTTCCGTCATGAGTGTCACCGTCATCGCCCACTTCCCAGTTGCCGACGTCGAGAAGGCCATAGCCGGCTTGCAGGCCAACGCAGCGCTCCTAGAGGAGATCACCGAGGACACCAAGGGCAGTGGGATCATCCACCACACCTTCGTGGCGGGCGAGGGCGAACTCGTCGTCATTGACGAGTGGGAAACGGCTGAACAGTTCCAGAGCTTCTTCGAGGGCAACCCCAAGGTCCAGAAGGTCACTGAACTTGTCGGCGTCACCGGCCCACCCACCGTTACGATATACAACGGATTTGAGGCGCCCGGCCGGATATAGCCAGCTGGCCCGTCAACGGGGGTCACTTCAGGGTGGACGCACCGTCCCCTTCATGTACGGCGTTCGGGGGCTCCTAGAGAACCTTCCTGACGTCCGTCCGTCGAGTGAGGTTGCTCCTATTCGGGCAGTGGGCGATCCAACTCCTTAGCCACCTCGTTGGACGCCGCCAGTCGCTCTGCCTCAGTGCTCCGTAGCTCATTGGGCATCTCTCGGATCGGCCGACTTCGATTTGCGGCTGGCTGGACGGACGTGGCCTTCCAAATACTCAATGCCAGCCAGGAGAACGGGTCGGCTCCCCCGAGGCCCGTCCGGCCACAGTGCAATGCCGTTCGTCCCCAGTAGCTCCGCCGCCCGCTCACCAATGTCCACCATCTCGGACGCCGAGAGGAGAAGTGCCCTCGGCCATAGATCGTCCTCTCCATATCGCCACAGCTCGGTGGCAAGAGAGACGGCTGAGATGATGATCGTGGAGCGCTTCACCCTTCCATCATGGACCCGAATGCTGCTTCGGGGCCCCACCACCGGGCAGCGAGTGAACTGGGGCAGCCACACCAGGCAGGCGGGTGATCTGGCGGTGGCGGCCGGGATCGGGGGCTGTGAAACCATTCCTTCGTGGGAAATGACCAGCCAGAAACAGAGGATCTCAGTCTCGAATTGGACGCCAATCCCAGCAAAATCGATATCCAGGTTCTCGACGACGGACTCGAACAGTTCAATCACTCGACGCCATTTGGTCGAGATCGCATCAAGATCCCTGTGGCCGTTTGGCTGCGTCGGCGCGGGCGCGTACTCGGTGGCGCCTACGGAGATACCTACTACGGCTGGCTCTATCTCAGAGCGCTTTGGGTGCACGAACAGGTTCGAGGCGAAGGGTGGGGTAGCCGGCTGATTGAACTCTTTGAGGCCGAGGGATTTGCGCGAGGTTGTCGTGGAGCCTGGGTTGATACCTATGGATTCCAAGCGCCGATCTTTTACGAGCGGGTCGGTTATCAAGAGTTTGGGCGGCTAGAGGAATTTCCGCCAGGTTCGGCGCGTCACTTCCTCTGGAAGCCCCTCCCCTAATAGGGACCAACGTGTGGCGCGCCAATAGAGACGCGCATTGCGCAGACCCAGAGCATGGTGAGCCCTGAGGTGCCCTCTCGTGCCGCAGGGTGGCACACAGTCCCGGCAATGTACGGGGCAGTCGGTGGTTCTCAGGTGCCAGGATGAGCTCCAAGATCCGAACTGAGGAGTCGCCTCCGGCCATGGGCAAACTGATCTATTCAGCGATCACATCTCTCGATGGCTTTATAGAGGACGAGGACGGCCGTTTTGATTGGGCGGCCCCCGACGAAGAGGTGCACGCTTTTGTGAACGACCTCGAGCGGCCCATCGGCACCTATCTCTACGGCCGACGCATGTACGAGACCATGGTGTTCTGGGAGACGGCGGCCAGCGGCGAGGATCAGTCCGCAATATTCCGGGACTACGCCGAGATCTGGCGGGGGGCCGAGAAGGTCGTCTTCTCTAGAACGTTGGAAATGGCATCCAGCGCAAGAACCAGGATCGAGGCCACTTTCGACACCGAGATGATCCGGCAGAGAAAGGCGGCAGCAAGAGGTGACCTGTCCATTGGTGGTGCTCAGCTCGCAACACTCGCGTTTCGCGCCAACTTGATCGACGAGTGTCATCTGTTTCTCAATCCGATCGTGGTGGGAGGTGGGAAGCAGGCTCTTCCGAGCAAGGTCCGCACCCGACTTGATTTGCTCGATGAGGGACGATTTGGCAACGGTGTGGTCCACCTCCACTACCGCGTGACCAACGAAAGACTGCCCTCGACCTGATGCGATGAAGGGCGGTAGGTGACACTGCTGACAGGAACCCTCGCCGTGCGAGAAGCGGAATCTGTTTGAACCCGACCCGGGCTCGTGTTATGCCTATTTCGGCAGGGTCACTCGCTCCTTTCGTTGGTCCGGCTTCCTTGGAGGTGCGCCATGCGAGCAAGAAGTATTGCTCTGGTCGGAACGGCGCCCTCGGACGGAGCCAGCGTCTCCGGCACCAACGTCGTCCTCGATGCTGTCACGTCGCCAGATGTCACCTCCGTCGCGTTCGGTTTCGTAGCCTCGGGCTGTCCGCAAAACGACCACGTCGACATATGCATGATCGGATCCGCCACGCCCACCGAGTACGGGTGGATTGGCGAATGGAACAGCACCCAAGTCCCAAACGGGAACACCGAAATCGTCGCCGTAGCGGCCAACGCGGTGGGCTATGACGCGGTCGCCATCAGCGAAGTGGCGGTGACCAACCCAACACCGACCATTGTGGTGCCGAAGAACGATTCGACCGTGTCGGGCTCACAGATCCTCGGTTGCACGTCCCCGGTCAGCGCCAACGAGGTGTACTTCTTGCTCTCCGGTGGATCACTCAGTAGGTCCGCGGTACTCGGATACGCCACGCCGACCGAATGTGGCTGGCTGTACGAATGGAACTCGACAGATGTGGCTAACGGTGCCTACTCCCTCACCTGCGGCGTCGAGTACCCCGACGGTGACGGCGCCGGGCTTAGCCCGAGTATCTCCGTGACCGTGTCGAACTAATCACTGCTTCTACGACCCAGAGTCGAACGACGACTGTCTCGGATGCTGTACTGCCTCAGTCCCGGCGGTTGTTGTTCCGACCAAGAACGCGACGGTATCGGGCTCTCAGTGGCTGGACACTGCACGATCCCCTCTCGACTCAGCGGACCAGTCCAATTCTGAGCATTTGAATCGAACGTCCCACAGTTGCTGGGTACAGCCACCGCGACCGACGGCTGGCTCTATGACTGGAATACAGCGAGCGTGGCCAATGGGACGTACCCGCTCTACTGCTCAGCGACGTACCCCGACAATGGAACTGGGAAGGGCACAAGCGTCTCGGTCGCCGTTGCGAACTGATGAACGAACCAGGGTGATGAACTGCCGGATCTTCAACAGGTCGAAGCGCCCCTCGCGCTCAGGCGGTTGGGCCTTCAGATTCGTTGTCAGCATCCAGGCTCCAGAGATGGACGCAACGCCAGTCTTGCCCTACCCCGAAAGTGCCTGGTGACAGGCCCGCGAACAGTGACGCGAAGAGCCATCCCGAAGTGCCGCCAGACCCGAGCGGCCCCGCCGAGCCTCGGATATCGACCCGAACGCGAACGGGCCGGCGCCATCTAGAGGGGAGAAGGAGAGGATGGCGCCGGCGCCGCTCGTCCTCTACTTATCGGCGATCCACCCTTGTCGCTTTCGTGCAATCTAAAGCCGGTCGGTTCCCGTTCCCTGTACGAAGCGACCCCGGTCCGATACGACGGGCCGGGGTCGTCTCGCTGGCTGCGCACGTTGCAGGGAAAGGCGGGAACCCTGCTGTGCCAGTCCAGTAGGCACTGACGGGACTTGGCGAAACCCTGGTGCCTCCATCCAGTCTGGCAGGCGCGAAACGGCTGCACCAGGGGAAATGAGATGCACGGCCGCGAAGCGACCATCGGGGATGGAGGAGAGTGGCCGCGATTCAGCCCTACCGGGGGCTGAATCGGCCACCTCCCGCCGATCGCCCCTCACCAAGGGCCTGCCGATCAAGGTAGCGCCGTGAATGCTGCCTCGTGCGAGCCATCAATGGAACGATACGAACGGCCCTATTTTGCACAACTTTCCCACAACGCCGGTTAGCCCCTCGGCCGGCGAACTCCCGAAGCCCCATCAGGCCCTCGAGGTGCTCAGGGCAGCTCCATGCACGCCACCATCCGTGGCCTGGAGGCGAGAACCACCTCCCGGTCCACGACGGCGGCTCTGGGCAATGGGCGGCCTGCCCCTGGCGGTCAGCTCCGAGTACCTTGACGAACTGGCGGGGTTCGACGACTACACACCGAGCCAGACCTGACACCCGTTACTGCACCGTGACTACGGCTCCTGGCCAACGGTCGCGAAGGTCGGTTCACGGTGACAGCATCGCTGCAGGTCGCAACGGATATCGGTAAACGTCGGCCAACCGTGAAAACGAACAGAGTGGACTTTTGATCCCAAGGTGCCGGGGTCGAGACCCGGGCGGCCCACTGAATCCGAGGTCACGGCGTTGTTTCGTGTTTCGGTCCCATCGTCTACAGCCAAACTTGTAGCCAACGGATCGAAGTCCGGCAGCTCGTCGAGCCATAAAGCTCGCCGCATCGCATCGGCGGCTTGCATCTTCGCCGGCGCCAGCAAGTGCCCGTACACGTCCATGGTGACACGAATCGACGCGTGTCCGAGGGTGTCGGACACCACCTCGAGCGGTACCCCTCTCGCGAGCAAAAGCGACGCACACGAGTGCCGGAGCTCATGGATGCCCGAGACCTGCCGCCGTGCAGATCCTCGGCACCGACTTTCCGAAGACCTCCAGATCGAGCGGTGTGCCGATCGTCGATGTGAACACCAGGTCGGCCGGATTTCGCCAGACGGAACAAGCATTCGGCCGTCCTGGCTCTGAAAAATGTTCACGTAACCCGGCCAAATGGCTCCGGTGTGGCGATCTGCTGTGGTGTCAGTTTAGCTTGACAAAACAGTGTGTGTCAGTCTATACTGACAGGCGTGGACATCGAAGAACTCAGCGTGAATCTCTCGTCGGACGACCCGGCCATTGGGCTTCGCGCCTCGTTGGCGCTGCATCGCCTGGCTGAGAGGGTCGAAGCGAATCACGTCGCGGCCGCCCGGGAAAAGGGCTGGTCGTGGCAGCAGATCGGAGACGCCTTGGGCGTCACCCGCCAATCCGTGCACACCAAATACAACAAGGAGTCATCATGACCGCCGAATCCGTGGCACCAGAAGTGCTGCACCCCTGGGCCATCTACTTGCAGGCCAGTGAGGAGGCCCGTCGCCGAGGTGATCGCCGAACGGGCACCGATCACCTCTTGATCGCTTTGTTGGAGGATCCCTCGATCGAGGTCGTGTTGGGCGTGAGCCTGCAGCAAGCTCGCCAGGCCCAGGAGTCGCTCGATCGCGAAGCCCTGGGCGCCCTGGGCCTGGGATCCGGCGCCGACGCTCCCGCACTGCCGATGCGCGCCGTGCCGAAGAAGCCGAGGCTCAGAGACGTCGCGCAAAAAGATCGCCGCCGCCTAACCCCCGCGGCAAAGAAAGTGCTTCAGGATGCGGTCAAGCCCAATCGCCGGAAGACTCAGGTCACGGCCCAGCAGGTGCTGGCGCAGATCCTCGCTCTCCAACCGCCAGATCCTGCGGCGGTGCTGCTGGGCGCTCTCGGCGTGAACACGTCGGAGGTTCGGCGCCGATTGGATACGGTCACGCCCGACAGCTGAGTCCCCAGCGACGTTCACAACTTCGAGCGAAGGTGTTCGGATCGGGCCGGATCTGGTCGGTGAACATTCGCCAGCACTGGGTCCCCACAAGCTCCTCGGAGGGCCGAACGTCTCGCCGACGGCTGCCAGATTGTGAACGAGGAAGTGGCATACGTCGGCAACGTTCGACTCCAGCAACTCCATCAAGGTGTCCCGCTTTGACGGTGCAATAAGCAAGTGGGCATGCCTCCGTTGTGCGGACGGGGGCAGGGCCTACCGGCTCTTTGCGGATGGATCCGCATCGCTGCGCGCGCCAGGCGTTCGCTCAGTCTGCAGCCCAATGAGGATGAGCCGGTCCGACGCACCCCTGACTCAAGGGCGAGATCAGCTGGCACCAGTCCGAACCATTCGCCTTCTGGCGCTTCACCATCTCAATTTGCCAACAACAGCTTCAACCGCGCTTTGACTCATTGCCCGCCCCAGGGCAAGGTGAGTGTGGCGGAAGCGAAGAAGGCGGTTCACATCGGATGGTGTCTGTCAGAGGACCAACATCCAGGCGGATGGTCGTCCCCTGGCTACTCCTGGCCGCGGTCCTGGTTCTCGCCGCTGGGGCTGCAGCCGTGGGTCTTGCCGCCCGCCAAACTGCCGTCAAGACCACAACCCCGCCGACAGTCGACGCTCCCCCGACCGGCTTTGGGGGTTACCACTGGCCGGGGACCGTCAAGAAGATCCAGGCCGATTGGCGTGTGCCCACGATCACCAATACTCGTCAGTTCGGAGCGGAAGCCACCTGGATCGGTGCGCAGGGCCGAAGCGCGGACGAACCCTTCATTCAGCTGGGAACGACGGGAAGTGTCTCGGCCAACCAGACAAGCGGCTACGAGGTCTTCTGGAGCGACACGGCCAGGGGGTTCCGACCCATTCCAATCGTCGGACTGCGACACCCAGGCGATCTGATTCAGTTCAAGATGGTCAGGGTCAGCGAAGGTTGGAGGCTGAGCGTCAAGAACCTCACCTACGGTTGGAGTCGTTCGGTGACCATCGCCTATGGGCAGCGAGACACCTTCTCCGAAGGAGAGTGGACTCAGGAGGATCCGGCTGCTGGATACTCCCCCGGCACCGACCTCCCTTACGCCGAGACGTCGCCAGTGTCTTTTCAGCAGGTCCTGGTCAACGGCAAAGCTCCGCACCTGCGCTACGCCGATGAGGGCGCTCTGTCGACCCAGAATGGGGTCTATCTCGTTCCGACCCCGATGACCCATGATGGGTTCTCCCTCGTGCCCCCAACGGGTTTCGCGCTCCAGTACCTCACAGACGCGCAGCAAGTGGACTCAAGTCTGGTCCGTATCGGCGCTGAAACCTCATTGACCTATCACGCTGAAGGTAAGGCAACCCCCGCCCAGGTACGCGAGTTACACGAGATAGCCCTCTTGTACCTGGCGTCAGCTAACAAGGTTGAGGCACAGTCCTGGCCTCGATCGGTTCATCCAGAAGTCAGCCGATTCGTGACAACTCAGCACGACCTTGCCAGCGCCTTGTCCGCTTGGACTGGAGGCACCGAGCATTCACTGCATCAACTTGATGCCATCTTTGACGACTCGTCCTCGCCACGCGCTGTTGGTGACCTGCGAAGGGATCTTGGGCTTCCGTCTATCTGATTGTCCGCAGCACACGTACTCGCCAGGCGGTGACGCGCGTACTTACCGAACTATCTTCATTAGCACTGCAATATTGTGATGACCCGCTCCCTGGTCCGCTGCACGAGTCGAACGTCCTCAGGTGGCAAGTTATCCTCCCCCTCCTCCACTGATCCAAGGCCTGAGCGCAAAGTTCAACACATGGCTCCATCCATGTCGTGGCTCCGCCAACTCGTCTGGCCCACACTCACAGTCCTCTACCGCCAGACGCTCTCCTAGCGGCCCCAGATCGGCGATCAACTCGGCAGCGGTTGGGCGAGGGTCCTTGCGTCGAGGCTCCCGCGGAATGCAGATTAGGACGGTGGTTGAACACCTAGGGCTCCTCCCGGACCCACTCGACGAGATTGCCTTCATCGGTCACGAGGACAAACCCAGATCCTCAGCTTGCGCTTTTGGGCGGTCACCTGGCACTACCTCCTCTCGACCGTCCTCAAAGAACACCTGAAACAGTTGTGCCCCTTTCTGGTTGAACCTTTGGGATTGGGAGGGCTTGGGAGCGGCCTCTGGTGACCAGGAATGCGCCTCGGCACGTTCTGGATCGTCCCTTTCGGTCGTCCAATCTTGCAATCGTGGCATCGACAGCCTCCTTGTGTCGGGCCACCGAGCAGCCCGCGGTCAGGATCGACATGCCGCGCTGATGGCTGTCCCTTTCGTCCCGCAACTGAATATGACAACCCGCGCACAGCGCCGTTCAGAGTTCCGTCGGCCAGGAACGCCACCACGAACTCGCTGCTTAATCGGCATATACGCGACGACCTCCTGATAAAGCAGCGCATCCACAAAGTGAGCAGGCTCCGAGCCAGAACGGGCACTACCTCACGGGCATTCGGGGATAGTTCTTCGGAGGATCGTCCCGGTCGTTCGATTCAGGCGACCCAGGCCCCGTTGCGCATTACTGTTCGCCCGGCCAAGTCCTCGGCCTCTCGCCAGACCTGGATGCGCTCGGGTCCGAGGACCAGATAGACGTAGTCGCCGCGGTCAGTCCGGGGGTCCCAGCCCGCCTGCGCCGCATACCCTTCGGCTAACGCCTCCGGGGCCTTGGACTCGGGAACGATTTCAGTCAGGACCGCATCGATCATGACCACGTCTCGGGTGTCGCCCAAGGCGAGGCGGACTCGCGGGTTGGCTGCGACGTTGGCTACCGTACGCGATTCCGGCTCCGTGGCCAGAACGATCTGGTTGCCGTTCCATGTGTGGCTTACCGGTACCAAGTGGACGGCACCTGTGGGCGAAGAGGACGCGACCCAAACGTTGGCGTTAACCGCCGTCAACTTCGCCAGCGCATCCGCCTTACGCTCCTCGGGCGACCGGGTGACCATGGCCTTGTCAGACTAGCGGAGGCACCTGGGAGGAGATCGGGATCTCCAGCACTGTTGGAACCTCCTTGGCCCATGCCGCCACGACAGCCTGCTTGAGCGTCCCTCGTGTCTCAATCAAACTCGGCCTACTCCCGCCCGACGTTGCCGCTCAAGCGATTCGCTCTCTGTCAACGATTCGATCTTTCCTTTGGTGGAGAACTGCTTCTTAGCGTCGAAGCTTCTATTCCACAGTCCAGCCGCCCAAGCCTGCTCCAGTTCCTCATCGCTGAAGCTCCTGGCCCGGGCGGACATGTAGGCATCGAGGAAATCCTGGGTCTCGTCGATGCTCGCCTCGGTTCCGGCGAAGGTGGTTGGGTACACCGCTGCTGCGAGGCCGACGATGACCGGCTCAGGAGCTGCAATCACGCTGTCCCAGTCGAATGCAGCAAGCAAACCGTCACCCGCCCAACGGAGGTTGGCCGTGTACCAATCCCCGTGTCCGATGATCGGTGGTCCCCCATGGGCTTGAAGTCGATCACGGGCCGCCCAGCCCGATTCGTCGATCCAGGCCGGTCCATTCATCTCATTCAGATCAATGTCTCGATCATCGGGCCACGGCCATAGGTCTGTGCCGAACGGGGGGAATGTCCATGGGGGCGCTGGCTCCAGCGTGCCCAACTCTTCCGGCTTGGGAGCCAGAGCAACCAGATGGGCCAGTGCTTCAGCGAAGGGTTCCGGAGACCGCCCTGAGCCGGGGAAGAGGTCACCGCCAACGGTCAACTCCTCAACGCTCGCAACCCCCGCACTCAAGGGCGCCAAATCGACGAGAGGTTCGGGGCACGGGAATCCTCGTTCAAACAGGACACGGTGTGCCGATGCACATGCCATGAGACGATCCGACGCTCGACGGACCTTCACTACAACCTGTGAACCCGAGTTCAGCCTGATCCCAATGACGGCGGACAGATGGCCATAGCGGAACAGTTCCGCATCGATCCCGGAACCGAGATGATTCCGACACCAACGATCCAACTCCCAGCGTTCGACCTCGACCAGTTCGTCCACCACCACATTTGATCGGGTGTTCGATTCATCCGAAAGTGGCCACTTGACTCCCCTCCGGGACCTCCGTTGACCTGCGCCACAGTCCCCGGCGAACTGAGGCGGTCAGATAGGAGAGGCGAAGCTACGTGAGCCAGTTCGTGACATCGAGCGCCTCGGCGGCCACTTCACTCACCGCCTTTCCATCCGTTTTGACGGTGTGTGTCCCAGGCTGATCGTGGTCCTCGATATACCGGCTGCTTCATCTGACGCTTCCATTTCGTGGTCAAACCCGCTTCCGACTTCTCGGTTACGTAGGCGTTGCGCTCGGGTGCTTTGCTCAGCGGACAATCGAACAAAGGTGATCGCAGCGTCGGGGATGGCGTTCTCGATCCATTCACTCGCTCGGGCGGCTGAGAATCATCGCTGGAGTTTTGTCTTCTTCGGCCCGGTGTCGTTGCGGTGCAGACCGGCAGGACCCGCGCTAGGGCCGGGTCACGGTCCAGATCTGGAACGTGCTTCCGACCAGCTGGTGATAGTAGAGCGTGGTGCCGTCAGCGCTGATGGTGGGAGCTTCTGCGAATCCAGTGATGGCGCCAACCCGCTGCACATCGCCGAACGGCTGACCGACCCTCAGCCGCATCGCTCGATAGATGGCCGGATCTCCACCCCCAGGGTTCGCCTGCGTGAAGAAGAGCTCCAGTCCGTTGGCGGAGATCGAGGCTGCGTAGGTGAGCAGGCCCGTCTTGTTGATGGCACCGAGGATTGCTGCGCTGCGCGGGTCCGGAACGAAACCGCCCCTAATCCTGTCGAAGATGGCGATACTGGCGCTGGTCGGCGGACCTCCGTCGAAGTGACCCACACTGATATAGAGCTTGGATCCGCCGGGGCTCACGTCAGCATCGAAGTCGATGGTCCCCAGTGCACCACCTGAGATACCGGGAATCAGGTGGACGCCCGTCACAGTGCCGGAGGCGAAGTGCCCGGAATAGATGGTCGACAACGTCTGGGTGTAGCTACGGGTCGAGACGAAGTACAGGTTCCCGTTTTCGTCCATGGACGGAGTTCCCGACAGATATCCCGGCTGATTGGCTCCGGCAACCGCACCCTCGTATTGAAAGGTATCGGTACCGACTCGGGTGGCAAACTGAAGGGTGGGAATGCTCGGTGCCACGTTCGAAGTATTGAAGAAGAGGTACGACCCATCCGCCGAGATGAAGGGCTCCATGGCACTGGTGGAGTAACCGCGAATCGTTACCATCTGAGGATCGCTGAAGGCGTTGTAGGTACTTGTTGGCTGGGGTTGGCTCACGGGAGCCGCGGAGGCCACGCCGGTCAATGAAAACGCCACAAGGGTCGCTGCCAGCACGAGAGCGAGGACTGACGGTCCTGACGTCCTCGCTCGAGCACAGCGACTCACTCCATCACCTTATAGAGGGGGCTCTCTCAGCTCAATGGGGCTAGCCCCATCGTGACGCAGGCTCTCACCGGCCCGGCGATAGGGGACTCACCGCAAGCGGCTCGTTGGTTCTCTAGCTGGATCTACCCTCTATCGTCGACGACGTCGAGGTTGTAGAAGGTAGGCGGCCCGTTGGCTAAGCCCATCATTTTCTTCGAAAATGAATCGGTCTCAGGAAGTGCCGAGTTCTTCATTGCGTCTTCATAGGAATCGAAGAAGACGACGTTGAAATACCGCTCCGGGTCGTCCCGGTCTTGGCAGAGAACGCGTCTGCCCGCCTTACGCTTACCTTCGGTTGCCTTCTCCCATTCGTCGCCCACTGCCTGCATCTCGGCGGCCTTAGAAGTCCGATACTCGATTATCTGGACAAATGCCATTGGAACTCCTCTCCATCGGAGCAGAGCGTAGATGGACGGCCCGAGGCCTGCTCGTCGGATCGCACCCGAAGGGCTCGGAACGCTTGCGAGGAATGGTTCTGACGTCGCGTCACTTCACAACGAGGTCTCTCTCCTTCCCGGCGTACTGGTACACCCAAGGTGCTAGCGACCGGACACAATCCCAAAGTAGACCGATCCGTTTGATCAGGTCCGAGGTCATCTCCACCATTCGGTCAGCTAAGCCCTTCTCGGTATCTGAAACACGGTGCTCAGGTCGTGCTCAGAAAGAGGATCGTGAGATGCCCAAACTTGGAGTGAGCTGAAATCGTTCTGAGTTTTTCGTTACAAGCTGAGCCAATCGCTGACAATCCGATCCACAGTCTCCGCGGAGTCTCATACTGAAGGCACGGACCGCTGATGGCGGCAAAAACGGAAGGCGACTCAGCATGTCGAAGGTATCGAAGGAAAGCGCCTCAAAGGTCAGCGACTATGGCATTGGCGAGGAACGGACCGAGGGAAGGCGATGGCTACACCGTCAACTTTGTGACCATTCGCCAAGACGTGACCTTGCGCTGATGCTGAAGGACCTGCCCGACGACCGCTGCCAATGCCCACACTGGGGATATGCGTTCAAGGGAAAGATGACAGTTCACTACGCCGACCATGACGAAGTAGTCGGACCCGGCGAGGCGTTCTACATGCCACCCGGACATACTCCCGCCGCGGACGCTGGCACCGAGTTCGTCCAGTTCAGTCCGACTGACGAGTTGACCATCTCCGCATGGAGGAGATGCAAGGCGAGGGGTGATCAACACCGCCCTGCGATGACCGATCCAGGGAAGTCCGCAGGTGCTCCTCCTGGACGAGGCGGATTTACCTCCCTTGGAATGCGGTAATTTCAGCGCGCCCACCGACGAACGGTGCGCGTAGACAACCAACAAGGAGTTCACTTCCCGTGATTGCCGTCTACATCGTGACCAAGAACATGACGCTTGATCAACACACCAAAGGGCGCGAACGTCTCCGTGAGGCCGGGGCGCCCGAAAGCGCTATGAAACTCCACTCGTGCTTCGGTGAAGATGGCGAGCTTCAGGTCTTCGATGTCTGGGAGAGCCAGGAAGCGTTCGATGAGTTCCTGACATACCTCGGACCGGTCATGGGGGAGCTGGGCATCGAGCTTGGGCAGCCACCTGTCATCATGCCGATTGTGGACTTTGTCCAGCAGTAGCGGCTGAAGCTCACGAAGACCAGACACGTGCGGGCGTCCGGCATTTGCCAGATTCCGGGCGTCGTGAGGCGTTCACCCGACTGCCCCCATGGTGCCTGCTTGAGACTTGGTGCAGGCGCTGAGGTTCGTCCGTAGCGTTTAGAGGCCCTGACGGGGTCGCTCTCGTAGTGCCTGCCGCCGGCATAGCCGGCTGGCTTTCGTTCGAAGAGTGTCCCGTCTGGGTTTCGCCCCGGAGTGGCTCAAAAGAGGATCGATCACAAACAGTCTGCAAGCAGGAGTGCCCCCGTGGTTCTTACAACCAAGGAGGCAAGTCATGAATGTGATGATCGGGATCGACCCCCACAAGGCGTCGCACACCGCGGTGGCGATTGGTTGGGACGAGGACCAGATCACCCGCGTCAAAGTGCGGGCGACTAGCCGCCAGGTGGACCAGCTTTTGACCTGGGCCGAGCCCTTCGAGAAGCGCACCTGGGCCATCGAATCGGTGGGTGGGTTGGGCTACCTGCTGGCCCAGCAGCTGGTCGCCGAGGGCGAGGAGGTGCTCGACGTCCCGGCCACCTTGGCCTCGCGGATCCGGGTGCTGGCCACCGGGCGCTCCAACAAGAACGACCCAACGACGCCCACTCGATCGCCGTCGCCGCCCTGCGGGCACCGGCGCTGTGCTCGGTCGAACCGGCCGATCACGGCGAGGTCCTGCGACTGCTCTCGAAGCGCAACCGTGATCTCGGGCGCCAGCGATCTCGGGTGCTCTGTCGTCTGCACTCCCTCTTCGCCGAGCTCTCCCCGGGGCGGAATTGCCAAGGAAATGTACGTCTCTGACGCCGAGGCGCTCCTGGCAAAGGTGCGGCCCGATTCGCCCGCCCCTTGCGTGAATGCACCATCTCCATCCAACGCCAGATTGAAGAGTGTCCTGGCCGTAAGGAGTTGAAATACCGAACGAAAAAAAAACGGGGAGACTGGGACGGTTCGACTTTCCCCGCAAGTCATGTCGGTGGTCCAGGACCACATAGAACGCTTCGTTGACCGCGATCCCTGCGCTCCGCTCTTTCCGGCTCGAAATGGTCAACCACTTCGCCCGAGTTCGTTCTGGCGCTTCTGGACGAGGGCGCGCAAGCAGACCGGGCTCATGAGGTATCACTTCCATGACCTTCGCCACTACGCCGGGACGACGCTTGCGTCCAACGGTGCCAGTGTGTCGGAGATCCAGAAGCGCGGACGATGGAAGTCAACGGCAATGCCCGTCCGCTACCAGCATGCCACCATGGAGCGGGACGACTATCTGGCTCAGAAGACTGCTGCGTACATGCCGCTGCCGGGGGACGAGATCGCGCCCAGATCGCGCCCGAACGAGTTGTCGACTCGACCCTTCACGCTGGGTGACGCCCTGACCAGCCAACACGAAGAGAAATGCTCCGGGGGAGAGACTCGAACTCTCAACCTAGCGGTTAACAGCCGCTTGCTCTGCCATTGAGCTACCCCGGAAGGATCGAGAAAACAGACCCCGAACGATATCAGTGGACCGCCACGTCATTGTTGAGGCTTCGCCCCGAAATGCAGGAGCGATTAGGACTCTTCGAGGTAGTCCCTCAGAAGGTGCGCTGCGTCGGGCCGGCGCAGCTTGGCGAGCGTCTTGGACTCGATCTGGCGGACCCGCTCCCGGGTCACCCCGAACTCCCGGCCGACCTCTTCGAGCGTGCGGATCTTGCCGTCGTCGAGACCGAAGCGCAGCCGCACGACGTCCTGCTCGCGTTCGGAGAGATGCCCGAGCGCCTCGCGGACCGCGGCGTCCAACAGGGAGCGCGTCGCCGCGTCGTCGGGCACGACCGCTCCCCTGTCCTCGATCAGATCGGACAGATTGAAGTCATCCTCATCGCCCACGGGTTGCTCGAGTGAGACCGTGTCCTGGTTGATGCGAAGGATCTCGCGCACGCGCTCGATCGGGAGCTCGACGCGGTGCGCCACTTCCTCGATCGTCGGCTCACGACCGAGTTCCTGCAACAGCTGACGTTGCGCCCACACCACCTTGTTGATCGTCTCGACCATGTGAACCGGAATCCGAATCGTGCGCGCCTGGTCCGCGATCGCCCGGGTGATGGCCTGGCGGATCCACCACGTGGCGTAGGTGGAGAACTTGAACCCCTTCGTGTGGTCGAACTTGTCGACCGCCCGCATCAGGCCGAGGTTGCCCTCCTGAATCAGATCGAGGAAGGCCAGCCCTCGGTTCCGATAGCGCTTGGCGATCGAAACCACCAGGCGAAGGTTGGCCTCAATGAGCTCGTCCTTCGCCTTGAGCCCGTTCCGCATCAACCGCTTGTTCCGGGCCAGGCCACCGGCGTCGAGCAGATCCTGCTCCGGACCCTCCCCTGCCACGGCGAGCTCGTGGACAGCCAACCTCGCCGCCGAGGCGTTGCCCTCTTCAATGGTCTTGGCGATCTCCACTTCGAGCTCGGCGTTGAGCAGCGGCACCCGCCCGATCTCCTTGAGATAGGTGTGTACCGGGTCTTCCGAACTGCCTCCCGTATCGCCGCTGGAGGCGGTTCGCTTTCCGTTCGCCTCGCGACGCGCGTCCGCGCGGACGGCGCCGTTCGACTTCGGGACAGCCCGCGTTTCCTTCGGTGGAGCCACTTCGAGGACGAGATCTTCCTCTTCATCCGCCACGAGCGCGACGCCTTCGGCGGTGACGCGATCGATCAATGTCGTGAGCACCTCTGGTGTCAACTCCACGGTGTGCAGCGCCTCGATCAGCTCTGCTTGCGTGAGCTGTCCCTTCTCGCGACCCGCCGCCAGCGCTGCTTCGAAGTCGACCTGTGACACGCCGGGTGGGAGCGCGACATGCGCGATAGGCGCCAGTGTTCCAGAGGGCGCGTCGGGCAGGTCGACCTCCCCATCGTCGATCGCGATTGCAGATTCTTCGCTCACCCTCGCCCTGCCACCGTTGTCACTCCTCGGGTTCCCTCTGAATCAACCACGCTACCAACCGATCGGCGGCGTCGCGTCCAGAGCCGGATTCCTCGAGTTCGTCCAGCCAGAGCCGCACCTGGACGGTCTCGGCCGCCCGGGCCTGCCAGGAGTCGTCACCGACCCGCGATTCGATCTCGACGTCACCGAGCGCGCGCCGTGCCGCGCCGCGCAACATCACGGCAACGACTGAGTCGACGGGATCGCCCAGGTCAGGGTCACCCGACATCGGCTCTTCGACTATGACGCGTCGCAACAGGCTGGCCACCTCCGGTGACGCGGACTCCACCGCTTCTTGCACGCTGTCGTGTTCCAAGAGCGCGACAAACGCCTGCCGTTGCACGCGATCGGTAAACAAGACAGCATGCACACGGTCCACTACATCTTCGGGTCGGTGGACGGCCAACTTGAGTGCCTCTAGACCAGGCCCAGGTCGCAGCGCCGTGGTTGGGGCGGATCCGCTCCCACCACCGCCAGCGGGCGCCATGCGGTCGCCATCGTCTTCGGGATAGTCGCGTAACGGGGGCTCCTCCTGAGACCGGCGGGTGCGCCGGGTCGGCCGCTCGGCGGGGGGGTGGGTCCGGAGGTGGTCCAGACGCTCCCGGAGCTTGGCGGGATCGACGCGACACCGGTCGGCCAGCTGCATGACGTATTGGTCGCGCACCAGGTCGTCAGGGTGTTCCGCGACAGTCGTCAGCGCGGCATCGGCCGCCCGGGCTCTGCCCTCGGCGGTCGTGAGGTCGCCCGCATTCAGCATGCGGTCCACCCGGAACTGCAGGAACGGCCGGGCCTCTTTGATCGCTCGGGCCAGCTCCCCGGGGTCGGTGCGGGCCAGCTCCCCGGGATCACTGCCGCCGGGGAGGTCCGCCACCACCACGTCGACCTCGTGCTTGCGCTCCCACTCATAGACGCGCGCGACGTGGCGCTCTGCCCTGCGGCATCCGCGTCATATGCCAGCACGATGCGCTTGGCGAAGTTGCGCAGCAGGGTGAAATGCTCCTCGGCCAACGCGGTGCCACAGGTGGCGACCGCCCACGGCACGCCGGCCTGGAAGGAGCCGATGACGTCGGTGTAGCCCTCGCAGACCACGACCTCACCCTGGGCGATGACTCCCTTCTTGGCCCAGTTGAGCGCGTAGAGGGTCCGACGCTTCGAGTAGATCGGCGATTCCTGCGAGTTCTTGTACTTGGGCTCCGGCCGATCAGGCGGAGCCTGGCCCGGCCGGGGCGGCAGGATCCGCCCGCCGAGAGCGACCGGGCGCCCCGACGGGTCGCAGATCGGGAAGAGCACGCGACCCCGGAAGGAGTCCTGTACCCGACCGCGCCGGTTGACGAAGCCGAGGCCCGAATCGGACAGGACGTTCTCGGGCAGTCGCAGCGACGTGGCCATGGCGTCCCAGTCGTCGGGCGCCCAACCAAGCCGGAATTGACGCACGACATCGCCGTCGTAGCCGCGCGAGCGGAGGTAGTCACGCGCGGGTCCGGCGTCGGGCGCACGAAGGAGGCGTTCGTGATACCACGCAACGGCGCGCTCCATGGCGTCGAGCAGCTCGGAACGGCGCTTGTGGTCGCGCCCCATCTCCTGGTCCTCGTGCAGCGTGATGCCGGCCCGGTCGGCCAGGAAGCGCACGGCGTCGACGAAGTCGAGGTGGTCCATGGCACGCACGAAGGTGATGGCGTCGCCCGATTCCTGACAGCCGAAGCAGTAGTAGAAGCCCTCCTCGGCGTTGACGCTGAAGGAGGGCGTCTTCTCGGTGTGGAAGGGGCAGAGCCCGCTCCAGCGCCGGCCGACCTTCTTCAACAGCGCGTGCTCGCTGATCAGCGCCACGATGTCAGTGGCCGCCCGGACCTGGGCCACCTCCTCGTCCGGTATCCCCACGTCATGACGGTACCGCGGCGCTGTCCCCGATCCGTCCGGGCCGAAGCCCGCCCCGGCTACTCCTTCTCGGCCAGGACGGCCTGCGCCGCGGCCAGGCGGGCGACAGGGACCCGGAAAGGCGAGCAACTCACGTAGTCGAGCCCGGCATCGTAGAAGAGGCCGATGGACTGGGGGTCCCCGCCGTGCTCGCCGCACACCCCGACCTTCAGGCCCGGCCGGGTGGCCCGACCCCGCTCCGTCCCCAGGCGCACCAGCTCCCCCACCCCGTCGAAGTCGACCACCTCGAAGGGGTTGCGCGGCAGCAGGCCGAGCTCCAGGTAGGCGTCCATCATGCGGCCCTCGACGTCGTCGCGGGAGAAGCCGAAGGTCATCTGAGTCAGATCGTTGGTCCCGAAGGAGAAGAAGTCGGCCACCTCGGCGATCTCGGCGGCCCTGAGGGCCGCCCGGGGCGTCTCGATCATCGTCCCGATGGTCACCTCGAGCTGCCCGCGCGTGGGGGTGCCGGACCTGGCCGCCCCCTTCGAGGGGCGCGGCGCCCGCTCCTTGTTGACCTCGGCCACGGCGTCCTCGACCCACCCGCGGGCCAGAGCCAGCTCGGCGCGGGTCACCGTCAGCGGGATCATGATCTCGACGATGGGGTGCCCGCCGTCGGCCACCCGCTGGCGGGCCGCCTCCATGAGCGCGCGCGCCTGCATGGCATAGAGGCCGGGCTTGATCACCCCGAGCCGCACGCCGCGCGTCCCGAGCATGGGATTGGACTCACGCCAGGACAGTGCGGCCTCGTAGAGACGACGCTCCTCGGCGTTCAACCCGACGGTGGCCTCCTTGTGGGCCAGCTCCTCGGTCGACGGCAGGAACTCGTGCAACGGTGGGTCCAGGAGGCGCACCGTCACCGGCAGCCCGTCCATGGCGGCCAGGATGGCGATGAAGTCCTCGCGCTGGACGATTCGCAGCTCCTCGAGCGCGTCAGCCTCCTCGGCCGGCGACTGGGCCAGGATCATCCGGCGCACCACGGGGAGGCGGTCCTCCCCCAGGAACATGTGCTCGGTGCGGCAAAGGCCGATGCCCTCCGCACCCAGGTTGCGTGCGTTGGCGGCATCGTCGCCGGTGTCGGCGTTGGCCCGGACAGCCAGGTGGCCCTTCCGGATGGCGTCGGCCCAGGACAGGACGGTGGTGAACGCGGCCGGCGGCTTGGCCGCCGTCAGCGGCACCTGCCCGGCCACGACCACACCGGCGCCCCCGTCGAGCGAGACCCAGTCCCCCTCGTAAAGCGTGACGCCGCTCGCCGTCACCTGGTGGTCGCCGAGGCGCAGCACTTCGGCGCCCACGACCGCCGGCTTGCCCCAGCCGCGGGCCACCACGGCGGCGTGGCTGACCAGCCCGCCGCGCGCGGTGAGGATCCCCTCGGATGCGAGCATGCCGTGCACGTCCTCGGGGGAGGTCTCGTTGCGCACCAGCACGACGGACTCGCCCCGCTCGGCCGCCTCGGCGGCGTCGTCGGCCGTGAAGTAGATGCGCCCCACGGCAGCACCGGGGCTGGCGCCAAGACCCTTGGCCCAGGTGCCGTGACCGGAGCTGGCGAATTGGGGGTGCAGGACCGAGTCGAGGTGGTCCTCCGTGATGCGCGACACCGCCTCGGCCTTGGAGATCCCGAGGTCGCTCGGGCGCACCATGTCCACCGCCATCTTCAGCGCGGCGGCACCGGTGCGCTTGCCCACGCGGGTCTGGAGCATCCAGAGCTTGCCCTGCTCGATGGTGAACTCGGTGTCGCACATGTCGGCGTAGTGCCCCTCGAGCCGGGTGAAGATCTTCAGCAGCTCGGCGTGCACCTTGGGGAACTTCTTCTTGAGGTCAGAGATGGGCTCGGTGTTGCGGATGCCGGCCACGACGTCCTCGCCCTGGGCGTTGACTAGGAAGTCCCCGTAGGCGCCCTTGGTGCCGGTGGCGGGGTCGCGGGTGAAGCCCACGCCCGTGCCCGAGTTGTCGTCACGATTGCCGAAGACCATGGCCTGCACGTTCACGGCGGTGCCGAGGTCGTGGGCGATGCGCTCCCGGTCGCGGTAGGCGATGGCGCGGGGCCCGTCCCAGCTGCGGAACACGGCCTCGATGGCGCCGCGCAGCTGCTCCGTCGGCTCCTGGGGGAAGGGCTTGCCGCTGTGGCGCTCGACGATCTGCAGGTACGAGTCGACCAGATAGCGCAGCAACTCGGTGGGGACCTTGGCGTCCGACGTCGTTCCGGCCAGCTCCTTGGCGGCGTCGAAGAGCGAGTCGAACTCCTCGCCGGGGAGCTCCAGGACGATGCGGGCGTACATCGCGATGAAGCGCCGGTAGGAGTCGAACGCGAAGCGCTCATCTCCTGTCTGCTTGGCCAGTCCCTCCACCGACTCGTCGTTGAGGCCGAGGTTGAGGACGGTGTCCATCATCCCGGGCATGGAGAACTTGGCGCCCGAACGCACCGACACCAGCAGCGGGTCGGCGCCGTCGCCGATGGCCTTGCCCATGGCCTGCTCGAGCCGGGCGCGGGCGCCCGCCACCTCGGCATCGAGTTCCTTGGGCCATCCCCCAGCCATGTAGGCGCGGCAGGCGTCGGTCGAGATCGTGAAGCCCGGTGGCACTGGGAGTTGGAGCACCGATGTCATCTCGGCCAGGTTGGCGCCCTTGCCACCCAGGAGGTCCTTGAGCTCCATCGGCGGGCGGGCGTGCGAATGGTCGAAATCGAAGACGAACGGCATCGGGCCTCCTTGCCCTGGACGGGCGGACCGCGTGGCGACGCGGCCACTCGAGTGGTCGCCCTTCCCCACTTGGGACGGGCTAAGCCAGCCTAGTTTCCCCCCGGCGATACTCCGGAGCGGGTTCAGCGCCCAGGAGCGCCGCCCGGATCCTCCTTCGACGTCCGGCTGTCCGCGTTGACGACGCCGGTCACCTGGCGCTGGAAGACTTCCTTGGCCTGACGCATGAAGTCGCGTACGACGGCGAGCTCGTCGGCCTTGAAGCGCTGCGCCACCTGACGCATCTCCTCGGCGACCGGCTGTTGCAGGCCCTGCAGGCGCTGCTGCGCCGCCGGGACGATCTCGACCCACACCCGCCGGCGGTCCTCGGTGTCGCGGCGGCGCGTCACCATGCCCGCCTCCTCCAGGCGGTCAAGGATGAACGTCACCGCCCCGGTGGTGAGCCCGCTCTCCACCGCGAGATGCCCCGCGGTCATCGGCCCGAGGCGGCCAATAAGGTCGAGGCAACGCATGTCGGTCCGGCTCAGCTTCAGCTTCTTGGCCATGCCCTCGTCGAACTCGCTGGCCGCGCCGAGGTACCCCATGATCTCCGAGCGCAGCTGCTGGGCCAGCTCCGAGCGCGACCATTGTCTTGACACGTAAGTAACTTTATCACTAAGTTTCTTTGGTAATGGCTAATTCTTCGCACCCTGCGCTGGCGGTGGAGGCGCATGACCTCGTCAAGGTCTTCCCCCGCGGCAACGTGCGCGCCCTCGACGGCGTCTCGCTCGAGGTGGAGGCCGGCACCGTCCTCGGGCTGCTCGGCCCGAATGGGGCGGGCAAGACCACCATCGTGCGCATCCTGTCCACCATCCTGGGCCCCGACTCGGGTCGCGCCTCGGTACTCGGCCACGACGTGGTCTCCCAGCCCGATGCGGTGCGTCGCATCGTCGGGCTGGCCGGCCAGTACGCCGCGGTGGACGAGAACCTGACGGGCCGGGAGAACATTCACATGGTGGCGCGCCTCTCCCACCTGAGCCGCAAGGTGTCGTCGCGCCGGGCCGACGAGCTGCTCGAAGAGTTCGGCCTGACCGGCGCCGGTGACCGCGTCCTGAAGACCTACTCGGGAGGCATGCGCCGGCGGCTGGATCTCGCTGCCGCACTGGTCGCGAACCCGCCGGTCCTCTTCCTCGACGAGCCGACCACCGGATTGGACCCCCAGAGCCGCCAGGGCCTCTGGGCAGCCATCGAGGAGCTGGTCCGCGACGGCACGACCGTCCTGTTGACGACGCAGTACCTCGAGGAAGCCGACAGGCTGGCCCGCGACATCGTGGTGATCGACCACGGGCGCGTCATCGCCGAGGGGACGCCGGCTCAGCTCAAGGCCGACCTGGGCACCTCCGTCGTCTCCGTGACCGTCGGCGATCGGGATTCGCTCGGCCGGGCGCTCCAGCTGCTCACGCCGCTCTCGGAGAAGCCGCCAATCGTCGAGGACCTCGTGATCGAGCTGACGGTCACGGACGGGCCAAAAGCAGGGGCCGATGTGCTCCGCTCGCTCGACGCGGCACAGATCCCCATCGCCGGTCTGGCCCTGCGCGAGCCCAGTCTCGACGACGTCTTCCTTAGCCTGACCGGCCACAAGACCACGATCGAGGAGACGGAGGACTCGGCGGTGAAGCCGAAGCGGGGTTTTGGTCGGGCGCGCAAGGGCGACGTCGCCGACGGGAAGGATGCCGCATGACCACGACCACCATCACCGCACCGGTTCGTCTCATTGAGCCCAGTCAGGGCCATCGCCTGTCGTGGGTCCTGGCGGACATCGTGACGATGACGAAGCGCAACCTCCTCGCGCTCATGCGGACGCCCGAGGCGCTCTTCTTCACCACGTTGCAGCCCATCATGTTCACGCTGCTCTTCACCTACGTCTTCGGTGGAGCCATCCACGTCCCCGGCGGCCACTACATCGAGTTCCTGATGCCGGGGATCTTCGTGCAGACCGTCATCTTCGGGGCCATGAGCACGTCGGCGGGGCTCTCCGAGGACCTGCACAAAGGTCTGATCGAGCGCTTCCGCGCCCTGCCGATGAGCCGGTCCGCCGTGCTGGCCGGACGCACCACCTCCGACCTGGTCCGCAATGTGTTCGTGGTCGTGCTGATCACGATCGTCGGCTACGCCGTGGGCTTTCGGATCGGGACCAACGTGGCGCTGTTCCTGTGCGGGGCACTCCTGGTGCTGCTCTTCGCCTACGCGTTGAGCTGGGGGTTCGCCATCATCGGCCTCTCCGCGCCCAACGCGGAGACGGCGCAGGTCATGGTCTTTCCCCTGATCTTCCCACTGCTCTTCGCCTCGTCGGCCTTCGTCCCGGTCGCCAGCATGCCCGGTTGGCTCCAGGCTTTCGCCAAGCATCAACCCGTGACCCAGGTGGTCGACGGCGCGCGGTCGCTCATGGTCGGTGGCGTGCTGCACGACTCGGGCGCGGTGGTGGCCGCCCTGTTGTGGTGCGCCGGTCTGCTGGTGGTCCTGGCCCCGATCGCGGTGCGCAAGTACCGCAAGGTCGCCTGAGGGGCCGCTGCCCTACTCCTCGCCGGTGCGCCGGCGCAGCTCGGCGACGAGTTCGGCGATGGGAACCCGCACCTGCTCGGTGGTGTCGCGGTCGCGGATGGTGACGGCGTCGTCCTCGAGCGAGTCGAAGTCGACCGTCACGCACCACGGCGTCCCCACCTCGTCCTGGCGTCGGTAGCGGCGCCCGATGCTCTGGGTGACGTCGTAGTCGCACATGAAGTGCGGCTGCAGGGTCGACAGCACCTGGCGGGCCAGGGGCTCGAGGGTGTCCTTCTTCGACAGCGGCAGCACGGCCACCTGGTAGGGCGCCAAGCGCCAGTGCAGCCGGAGCACGGTGCGGGCCTCTCCCCCGACCTCGTCCTCGGTGTAGGCGGCGAGGAGGAAGGCCATCATGGTCCGGGTGGCGCCGGCCGCCGGCTCGATCACGTGCGGCGTGTAGCGCTCGTTGGTCTGCTGGTCGAAGTAGTCGAGCGACACGCCCGACGCCTTGGCGTGAGCCGTCAGGTCGAAATCACCCCGGTTGGCGATCCCCTCGAGCTCGTCCCAACCCCAGGGGAAGAGGAACTCCACGTCGGCCGTGCCGCGCGAGTAGTGCGACAGCTCACTCTGGTCGTGGTGGCGCAGGCGGAGCTTCTCGGGCGGGATGCCGAGGTCCAGGTACCAGGCCATGCGCTCGGACAGCCAGTAGTCGAACCACTTCTGGCTCTCGTCGGGCGGGACGAAGTACTCCATCTCCATCTGCTCGAACTCGCGGGTGCGGAAGACGAAGTTCTGCGGCGTGATCTCGTTGCGGAAGGACTTGCCGACCTGTGCGATGCCGAAGGGCGGCTTCTTGCGCGTGGTCCCGAGCACGTTGGCGAAGTTGGTGAACATGCCCTGTGCCGTCTCGGGCCGCAGATAGGCCACGTGCCCCTCGTCCTCCACCGGACCGGCGTGGGTCTTGAACATCAGGTTGAAGGCCCGGGCCTCGGTGAGGTCCGTGGAGCCGCAATTAGGGCAGACGCCCTCGATCTTGTCGGCCCGCCAGCGCTCGTGGCAGTTCCGGCAGTCGACCAGGGGGTCGGTGAAGGTGGCGAGGTGGCCCGAGGCCGCCCACACGGCCGGCGGGCCGAGGATGGCCGCATCGAGGCCGACGACGTCGTCGCGCAGCTGGACCATGGCGCGCCACCAGGCGTCCTTGACGTTGCGCAGCATGTTGACCCCGAGCGGGCCGTAGTCATAGGTGGAGCGGAAGCCGCCGTAGATCTCGGCCGACGGGAAGATGAAGCCGCGGTGGCGGCACAGCCGCACCACCTTCTCCATCACGTCGTCGGTGCCGTCCTCGGGCGCCTCGGCGGTCTCTGTCATCGGTGCAGGATACCGGAGCGGATTCTGGCGCTGACCTCGTTGGCCAGCAGCCGACCCCGCACTGTCAGCACGGCCCGGCCGTCGACGTCTTCGACGAGGCCCTCCAGCTCCTCGGGCCGCTCGAGGCCGTCCCACGGCACGCCGCGCGGGGTGCGCAGTGAGAGCGAGCGCGCCTCGAACTGCCGCTGGTCCGGCGTCAGCTCCTCCCGCCCCGCCTGGGGCGAGCGCCCGGCTTCGACGGCGTCGATGTAGCGGTCCGGTGTCCGCACGTTCCACCAGCGCGTGCCGTCGCGGTGCGAATGCGCGGCCGAGCCGATGCCCACGTAGTCGCCCTGCTCCCAGTAGAGGTGGTTGTGCCGGCACTCGTGGCCGGGCCGGGCCCAGTTGGAGATCTCCTCCCAGGTGTAGCCCGCCGCGGTGAGGACGGCTTCGGCGTGCTTGTAGCGCCGGGCCTCGACATCGTCGTCGGGGTGGCGGGCCGGGTCCGCGGCGAGCGGCGTGCCCGGCTCGACCGTGAGGCCGTAGGCGCTCAGGTGCGGCGGCGGGTGGTCGAGCGCGAGGACGTGGTCCAGCGTGGCGGCCCAGTCGCCGTCGCTCTCGGTGACGGCGCCGAAGATGAGATCGAGGTTCCAGGTGGTGAACCCGGCGGCGTGGACGGCGCCGGCGACGGTCTCGGCCGCGTGCGGCACGTGGCGCCGGCCGAGGCCGGCCAACACGTGGGCCTCGGTGGACTGCAGGCCGCAGGAGACGCGGGTGACGCCGGCGCGCCGGTACGTCCCGAGGTGCGCGTCGTCGGCGTCCTCGGGATTGCACTCGACGGTCACCTCGGCGCCGGGCGCGCGCGGGATGGCGTCGAGGATGTGCCACAGGGTCTCGGGGTGGAGGCGGGATGGGGTGCCCCCTCCGAAGAAGACCGAGGTGGCGGGGGCGAGGTGGCCCGCCCCGACGGCCTGGTGCAGCTCGCGCACGCAAGCCTCCGCATAGCGCTCCATGAGGTGGTCGCGGTCGGTGTAGGTGGCGAAGGCGCAGTAGTCGCAGCGCTCCCGGCAGAACGGGACGTGGACGTAGACGCCGAAGGCGGTCAAAGGCCGGCGGTCGAGCGCACCGAGCGGATGCGCCGGTCGAGGTGCGCCTCCATCGCCTCGGTGGCCAGCTCGGCCACCTCGTCGGCGGCCGGAGGCGGCGGCCCCGACAGCACCGAGGCCAGGTCGCCGCCCAAGATGCGCCGCAGGAGGACCAGCGCGTCCGGGCTCATGTGGCGTCCGCTGCGATGGGCCCGGCACAGGGTGCCCCCCGCGATGAGGTCGAAGGCCACCAGCTCCACCACGCCGTCGGGCTCGCCGCACGAGGCACACGCATCGAGGACAGGGCCGGCGCCCTCGAGGACGAGCGCCTTCAAGAAGAAGGACGGCGCGAGCAGCGTCGGGTCGGCCCGCTCGTCGGCCAGGGCGCCGAGGGCGCCCACCAGCATGGAGTAGAGGCGGGGGTCGGGATGGCGCTCCTGGGCCATCTGGTCGCTCACCTCCAGGAGCGCGATGCCCCGGGGCATGCGGTCGAGGTCCTCTCGGATGAGCCTGAAGGCATTCACCACCTCCACCTGGTTCACGATGTCGAGGTCGCTCCTCCCCTGCCACAGGAGGAGGTCGACCTGGGTCAGCGGCTCCAGGCGGCCGCCGAACTTCGAGGTGGTCTTGCGCAGGCCCTTGGCGACGGCGCGCACCTTGCCGTGGCGCTCGGTGAGGAAGACGATGATCTTGTCGGCCTCACCGAGGCGGTAGGTGCGCAGAACGACGCCCTTGTCGCGGAAGAGGCTCACGCGGTGGTGCCACCGGCCTCGGCGTGGGCCTGTCGATGGGCGGGGTCGAGCGGGCAGTAGCGCTCGCCCCGGCGCTCGGCTTGGGCCACGGCCCGGCGGGCCTCGGCGGCCACGTCGGCCGCCCGGTTCTGGGCCTCCTGGGCGGGCCGGACCCGGGCCACGGCGGTCGCCCCGTGCGAGTGGCGGCCGTAGAGGGCGTTCCCGGCGCCCACCAGCGCCGCGATGGCGATAAACGCGACGATGGCCGCGCCGGCGCCGGACTGCCCGACCAGGATCACCACGACGGCGAAGATGGCGAGCAGGGCGATCCCGACCGCCACCGCGATCCGGCTGAAGGTCATAGCGGAACCATTCTCGCAGCTCCCCGCGGCCGGGCGGGTCGCCGGCCGCCCGGCCGCCGGCGACGGGATCAGGGGTTGACGGCCCCGAAGCGGCGCACCCGGCGCTGGTAGTCGATGACCGCCTGGTAGAGGTGGCGGCGCCGCATGTCGGGCCAGAGGATCTCGGGAAAGACCAGCTCGCTGTAGGCGATCTCCCACAGCAAGAAGTTCGAGATGCGGGTCTCGCCCGACGTCCGGATCACCAGGTCGGGGTCGGGCATGTCGGGGAAGTAGAGGTGGCGGGCGATCGCCTTCTCGTCCACCTTGGAGGCGGGCGTGCCCTCGGCCACGAGGGCGCGCACGGCGTCGACGATCTCGGCGCGGCCGCCGTAGTTGAACGCCATCGTCATCACCATGCGCCGGTTGTGCTTGGTGAGCTCGATGGACTCGTCCATGCGCCTGAGCACCCGGCGGGGCACCCGCCAGTCACGCCGGCCGGCAAAGCGGATCTGCACGCCCTTCTCGTTGAGCTCGTCGCGGCGGCGCATGAGCAGCGACTGGTTGAAGTTCATGAGGTAGCGCACCTCGTCGGGCGGCCGGCGCCAGTTCTCCGTGGAGAAGGCGTAGAGGGTGATCCACTTCACACCGATCTCGAGGGCGCCGTTCACCACGTCGAGCAGCGCGGTCTCGCCGGCCCCGTGGCCCTCGGTACGGGGCAGGCCGCGGGCACTGGCCCAGCGGCCGTTCCCGTCCATCACGCAGCCGACATGGACGGGCACGCGGGAGAGGTCCAGCTCGGACGGGACCGGATCGGGCGTCTCCGAGGAGGCGCCCTGGCCGGGGTCCTGGTTCTGATCCTGGTCCCGGCGCGGGACACCCCCCGGGTCGCGGACGGCGGAGGTCACCGGATGAACCTACCGCGGCCTGCCCCTCGGACCGCTGGCACGGGGCGCCGTTTCGTGTTCAAGTATCGGCACCCCGGCCAGGCGGTACGGGATGGAGGAGGTAGGAGGAGCCATGTCCGAGCCAGCAGTTGCACCACACCCCGACACCAACGACATGTTCGCGGTCCACGGCGTCTTCCGGGACAGTCTTGGCGCCGCGCCCACGCTGGTGGGGGGCATCGCGCCCGGCGACGCCGAGCGGGTGGCGCTGATCGCCAACTACTACGAGAACATCTTGTCCTTCCTGGAGGCCCACCACGACGGCGAGGAGAAGCTGGTCTTCCCGCTCCTGCGTGAGCGCTGCGCCGGCGACGACGCCTTGATCGACCACATGGCCGAGCAGCACCACGAGGCGCTGGCGCTGCTGGAGGAGGCCAAGACCTCGTTGGCCGCGTGGCCCGGGGGTGACGCCGCGGCGCAGAAGGCGGCGCAGCAGCGGTTGGACGAACTGTGCAGCCACCTGCTCGAGCATCTCAACGAGGAGGAGCAGAAGGTGCTTCCCCTGGCGGCCGAGCACCTCTCCATGGAGGAGTGGGGCGCCCTGCCGGGACACGGCCTGGCCAATTTCCACGGCGACAAGATCTGGCTGATCCTGGGCCTCATCCGGGAGCGCATGACCGACGAGCAGCGCGCCGCGATGATGGCGCACATGCCGCCGCCCGCACTCGAGATGTGGACCGGTTTCGGCGAGCAGGCGTTCAAGGACTACTCGTCGGTGGTCGCGGTGGAGGTCGTCAACCACGCCTGAGTGGTTCTCCGGACCGTTCCCGTCGCGGTCCCCCCGGTCCGGCAAGGGCACGACCAGGACCGGAGCGAGCCAGGTACACCACGGCAGTAGCGTCATCTCCGATGGCGGACGGCGAGGACGGCGGATTCTTCGCCGAGCCCCACCTCGTCGTCCAGGCCGGGACAGGGGCCGGCAAGTCGCTCGCGTAGCTCGTGCCGACGGCGCACAGCGGCAAAAAGGTCGTCGTGGCCACGGCGACCACCGCCTCTATCTGACGGACACGAGAGGTGCCCCATCCGAGCAGGCCATCGCTTCGGGGCTATATCCGACCGGCGGCGGCATCGGCTTCGTATTGAAGCGCAAGGTCCTTCTCGAACTGGCCCGCATCGGTCTTCTGGCTGAGTTTGGCCGTCCATTTCTCTTCCACATGCCCGTACTTCCAGATCATCAACGCCGTCACCCACGTGACGATGAACATCCCCACAATCACGAACCCGGCCTTGTTGATGTCGAAGTTGGCCATGAAGTTCCAGAAGCCGCCATTGAGGTGCAGTTCCATGGGCAAGAGTCCGAGCACCTCGATGGTGCCGATGAAGAAACAGATGAAGACGGAGAGTCCAGTGATGGCGAGGTTGTAATAGACCTTGCGCACCGGGTTGAAGAACGCCCAGCCGTAAGCCACGTTCATGAACACACCGTCGAGCGTGTCCATCAGGCTCATCCCGGCGGTGAAGAGGATCGGGAGACACATGATCGAGTACCACGGCAGGGCCTGGGTGGCGAGCAGGGCCGTCGTGGCGAGTAGGGCGACTTCGGTCGCGGTGTCGAAGCCCATGCCGAAGACGACGCCCACGGGGTACATCTGCCATTCCTTGGTGATCGACTTCATCCACGGGCCGAACATCCGGTACATGAAGCCCCGGTTCTCCAACTGCTTCTCAAGCTCTTCCTCGTTGAATTCGCCAAGGCGCATCTTGCGGAACACGGCGATGATGCCCGCCAGGATCACAATGTTGAGGAAGGCGATGAGGTAGAGGAACCCGGCAGAGACAATGGTGCCGAAGATCCCGCCGAACTGCTCAAGTCCCGAGCCGCTGTTCGAGACTGCCCCATACACCGCCTTCTCGGCGATCACGATGCCCGCTCCGATGGCGATCACGATCGTAGAATGGCCCAGGGAGAAGAAGTAGCCGACGCTCAGCGGTTTCTTGCCCTCGTTCATGAGCTTGCGAGTGGTGTTGTCGATCGCCGAAATGTGGTCAGCGTCGAAGGCGTGGCGGAGTCCGAGCGTGTAGGCCAACACCGACACCCCGATCCCAAGCCCCTTGTAGTGGCCGGGGACGACGAAGATGATGAACACCCCGAACCCGATCACGTGGAGCAAGAAGATGGAGGCGAACATCAGCTTGGTCTGGAGCCATTGCGTCGGGGACATGTCCCGCCGGAACTGCCTGAGCTTCTCGACGGGACCCGACCGGGCGGGCAGGGTGCTGGTGGCGACCATGGCTGACTTCCTCCACTGCGGATAGGCGAAGGGACCAAGTGGGACGGTAAAGCAGATGCGACCTTCTCGCAACTAGTTCGTAGTCGTTCTAGCCTTGGATGAGCGATTACCGTTGACTTGATGGGTCGGAGCGCCTCTCCAGGGTCTTTGGCAGGCAGGGAGACCGTCGACGACGTATTGGCCCTGGTCAGGGAGCAGGGAGGACGGGTCACCAGCTCACGGCGGCTTCTCCTCCACGCCCTCTTCGATGCTCCTCGTCATTGGACCGCAGAGGAATTGACCGAGGTGGTCCAGGCGCAGGCTCCCGACATCTCCCTGTCGACGGTCTATCGGAACCTCGAAGAGTTCGAGCAGATGGGCGTCATCGTCCATGCCCACTTGGGCCACGGTCCTGCCACATATCACCTCGCGGCTGGTGCGCACGCCCATTTCGTGTGCGAAAAGTGCAATGCAACATTCGAGGCTCCGGACGAGCTATTCCAGAACTTGTCCAAGAGCGCCAAGGCCCGGTTCGGCTTCGAGATAGAGCCACATCACTTCGCAATCCTCGGACGCTGCCGGAACTGCACGTAGCAGTCCTCGAGGTGCCCGGAGCGTGGGTAGCCCCCCATACGCATCGGGACGGTGGGCAGTGATCGGCTCGATTTCCACGTCCGAGAGGGCAAGCTGTCGTCATGGCAACAGGGCCCGCTGGCCAATATGCGACTGACCGCAATCTCGCCTCACGCCAGCGACTGTGGTCAAGCAGCCATCGAGTACCCGACTTTGATCTTGTCTCCTGGGTTCTCGATCTCATGAACGTCACCCAGGGAGGGACCGAGAGTGTCCTCGATGTCGGCTGCGGCAATGGGATATACGAGCGTGCACTCGCCCAGAGAGGACACCGAGGTCCGCGAGTGGCGGCAGACCTCTCCGCTGGGATGGTGCGGCTCGTGACGAATGCGGCAGTCGTCGTGGCGGACGTGCAGAGCCTTCCCTTCTCGCCCAGATGCTTCGACCTCGTCCTGGCTCCGCACATGCTGTATCACGTGCCTGACATCGAAGCCGCGGCCAATGAGATACGGCGTGTCCTCAATCCCGAAGGTCTCTTCGTCGCGGTCACGAACAGCGTCTCGAACCTCCAAGAACTCCGAGCTTTGGTGGAAGCAGCTGTCGGTACGGGCTGGAAGATGGTCCAATCGTCAGCCCGGCACTTCAATCTGGAGGGTGGAGCCGCGTTGCTCTCAACAGCGTTCGAGTCCGTTGTGCGTCTGGACTGCCCTCCTGGCCATCTCGTGGTGACAGACGTCAACAAATTGACCGACTATGTGGCCAGCGTGGCCGACCCGTACGAAGGTCAGGTGGGCGTTCCCTGGTCGGAGGTCGTGAACCGTGTCAGCGAGCTGGCCCGTACGGCAATGTCTAGGGATGGTGAGCTGAGACTCAGTACCGGAGTAGGCGCCTTCGTTTGTCGATCATGGGCGCCCCCGTCGTCGCCGGGATGGGGCGCGCTCACCTTGCCCGTGGCCATTTGACACCGGCTCCCGGACTGCCCCTGTGCAGGTTGGCCTCGATTTGCCCTCGGGAGCGCCGCGGGGGTCCTCGCCGCGGGCATGATCGGTGCATGGAGGAGAGCTGGGATGGCACTGAGGACCTGGACGATCTCGACATCGACGTTGGGGGCGGGTCGGCTGGGGATGCACGTCAGGCGGGCGACGACGCTGTCGCCGGACTCGACAAGATCACGGCCCAGATGTCCGGCGGTGAGCACCGGCCCGAGCAACAGGAGATGTGCCGTGCGGTCGCCGAGGCCGTGGCCACCCGCACCCACCTGGTAGTCCAGGCCGGGACGGGAACCGGCAAGTCCCTCGCCTACCTCGTTCCTCTGGCGCTCTCAGGTGTCAAAACAGTCGTGGCCACGGCGACGAAGGCGCTGCAGGACCAGCTGGCCGAGAAGGACCTGCCCTCGGTCGATTCGGGTCTCGGGCTGCCGACGCCGCTGGACTTCGCTGTGCTCAAGGGGCGCAGCAACTATGTCTGTCGCCAGCGGGTGTCCGAAGTGGGCTCGGGTGGGATCCAGGCCGAGCTCGGTGACCAGGGGCTCGGGCGGGCCGACGAACCGGAGCAAGTGGAGGAGGCCGAGAAGCCGGCGCGTGCTGGCGCACCACCGGAGGGCATCGTCGAGGAAGTGCGGCAGCTGGTGGCGTGGTCGCAGACGTCGCAGAGCGGTGACCGGGCCGACCTGAGCTTCGAACCGTCCGACCGGGCCTGGAACATGGTGAGTGTCGGCCCGCGGGAGTGCCCGGGCATGCACAACTGCCCGTCGGGCGGTCGCTGCTTCGCCGAGGCCGCCCGCGAACGGGCGTCGGTGGCCGACATCGTGGTGGTGAACACGCACCTCTACGGGGCACACCTGGCCAGCGGCGGCGTGGTGTTGCCCGAGCACGACGTGGTCATCTTCGACGAAGCCCACGAACTCGAAGAGGTCATGACATCGAGCCTCGGCGTCGAGGTGACACCGGGCCGCATTCGTTCCCTCGTGACCTCCGCACGGTCCCTCGTCGAGGCGCGCGACGCCGATCTGCTCGACTCCCTCGCCTCGGTGGGCGACCAGCTCGGCATGATCCTGGGCGATCGGGTCGGGACGCGCGTCCTGCACGACGACGCACGGCCGCCCATCGACGACCGCGAGCTGGCCGAGTTGCTCGCCCGCGCCGCCGATACGAGCCGGCGCGTCACCGACGCGCTGCGCCGCGGTGGGGCGCAGCGCTCCTTTCTCGCCGAGGACGGCGGATCCCAGATCGATCCCGACCGGGCCAGCCGCAAGACGCGCACCTTGCAGGCCGCCGTGCACCTCGCCGAGGACCTGCACCGGTTCGAGTCGCGCGGTGACGGCGAGATCGCCTGGGTGGACGGGACGCGGCGCAACGTCCGCCTCCGCCTCTCCCCCATTGACGTGGGTCCGGTGCTCTCGACGATGCTCTGGGGGGAGGTCACGTCGGTGCTGACCAGCGCCACCATCCCGCCGCGGATCGTGGAGCGGGTCGGGCTGGAGGCGTTCCGCACCGAGGAGCTCAACGTGGGCAGCCCGTTCGACTACCGCTCGCACGCGCTGCTCTACGTCGCCCGCCACCTGCCGGACCGACGGGCCGCCGGGGCGGAAGAGGCCCTGCACGAGGAGCTTTCGCAGCTGCTGGAGGCGGCCGGCGGCCGAACCTTGGCGCTCTTCACGAGCAGGCGGGCCACCGAGGCGGCGGCGGCCGCACTGGCGCCCGAGCTCCCCTACACCCTCCTCCTGCAGGGCGATCTCCCGAAAAACCGGTTGCTCGAGGAGTTCGCCTCCGACGAGACCTCCTGCCTTTTCGCCACCATGGGGTTCTGGCAGGGCGTGGACATCCCGGGCCGGGCCCTGTCGCTCGTGACCATCGACAAGCTCCCGTTCCCGCGGCCCGACGACCCGCTGCTACAGGCCCGCCGGGACCGGGCCGGTGGACGCGCCTTCTCGCTGGTCGACCTGCCCCGGGCGGCCACGTTGCTGGCCCAGGGCTCGGGCCGGCTCATCCGCAACGCCGATGACCGCGGTGTGGTCGCGGTGCTCGACCCGCGGCTGGCGACGGCGTCCTACCGCGGTGTCCTGCTGTCAACCCTGCCTCCCATGCGGCGCTCGATCGACATCCACGAGGTGGAGTCGTTCTTGCGGCGGGCGTTGGAGGACTCGACGGCGTAGGTCCGCTGTGGGCGCTGGACCGGACGTGCCCACGTCGCTGCTGTGCCGGTCCGCCCGTCCGCCGGCCCGCGTTCTCGCCTGCTCGCCTACTCGCCTACTCGCTACTCCTCGAAGTCGAACACGAGCCGGCCGTCCTTGTCACGGGTTCCCTCCGTCGCGACCCGCATGATCCAACGACCCGGCACCCGCTGAAGCTGACTCCTGTTGAGGGTGTAGGCGCGCTCGTTCCTGCGTACATCGCAGTCGAGCAGCCCGGCCTCGATGAGGATCCGCAGATGGCGCGAGATGCCCTGCCACGAGATGTCGAACCGGCTCGCGATGTCGTGGGAGCTCAGGTACCCGCCATGGTCGTGCAGGGCAGCGAGAATCCCCCGTCGAATCCGATTCGCCAGCGCCTCGAACACCCGGTCCAGCGCGTCGGGATCGGCGACCTCGCGGAGGCTCGGGGGGTCGGTCCGCCCCACGCGGAAAGCCGGGACGCTGGATCGGGCGGTGGAGGCGGCCGACATCTCTGAAAACTATAAACGAGCATGCTTAGAGTTGGAATAAAGGGCCAAGGGCCGGGGTGGGGCCTCCTGGTTTGCGCCTGAGCGCCACTGACCGGGGCCGGGATCAGTAGCCCAGGCGGTTGAGCATCTCGTCGCGGTTCTGCCAGTGGCGTTCCACTTTCACGTGGAGGTCGAGGTACGTACCCTCCGGCAATTCCTCGCGCACGGCGATCCCGACGGCCTTGAGGACCTCGCCCCCCTTGCCGATGACGATGGCTTTCTGCGAGTCGCGCTCGACGATGATCTCGACGCGGATGTGCGGCCACTCCCACTCCGTCACGCGGCAGGTGATGGCGTGCGGGAGCTCGTCCCTGGTCTTCGCCAGCAGCTGCTCGCGCACGAGCTCGGCCACCCAGAGCGCCTCAGGCGTGTCGGTGATGACGTCAGGTGGGAAGAACGGGGGGCCCTCGGGCAGCCGGGCGACGAGGTGGGCGATCAATCCGTCCACGCCTTTCCCGGTGCGAGCGGAGACCGGGAAGTACTCGACGTCGGCCAGCTCGACCGGAGCGGTCAGCGCGTCGACGGCCGCCTTGGCCTGGGTAAGGCGTTCCATCACCTGGGCGCCGTTGGCCTTGTCGACCTTGTTCACGACGACGATCAGGCCCGGTGGTGCGTCGACCTCCTCGATGGTGTCGTCGTCGTTGCCGTCATTGTCGTCATCGGGGTCGATGTCTTCGAGGCCACGGGACCTGCCTGCTGCCGCGGTAACCCGCTGCACCTGGCGCACCGAGCGCTCCAGCACGGTACGGTCCCCCGGCCCGATCGCCGCCGTCCCGTCGACGATCACCATGATCACGTCGACATCGTTCAGCGCGTCGGTCGCCGTCTCGTTGAGCCGAGTTCCCAAGGTGCTGCGGGGGCGGTGGATGCCCGGCGTGTCGACGAAGACCACCTGGGCGTCGGCGCCCGGGTCGTGCAGAACGCCGAGGATGCGGTGCCGTGTCGTATTGGGCCGTGACGAGGTGATCGCCACCTTCGTCCCGACCATGGAGTTCACGAGCGTGGACTTGCCGACATTGGGGCGGCCGACCACGGCCACGAAACCCGAGCGCACCGTCCTCAGCTCCCGTTGTGCGAAACGCTGCCCGCGCTGTCGTCGTCGCGATCAGCCCCGGTGTCGCTGCGTGCACCGGTCGGCTCGATCCGGACGCGCCCGATGCGGCGCCCGCGCACGTCGACCGCCGTCAGGCGGAACCCGTCGACCTCGACCGAGTCGCCGGGATCGGGCACCCGGCCGGCCAGGTCCAGCATGAGCCCGCCGACGGTGTCCCATGTGCCGTGGGGGAGTTCGGCGTCCAACAACTCGTCGGCGTCGTCCATCGAGTACAGGGCGCTGACGACCACCGAGCCGTCATCGCGCCGCTCCACGGTGGGTTCCTCCACGTCGAACTCGTCGACGATGTCGCCGACGAGCTCCTCGAGCAGATCCTCGAGCGTGATCAGCCCGGCCGTGCCGCCGTACTCGTCGACGACGATCGCCATGTGGAATTTCTCTTCCTGCATCTCGCGCAGGAGATCCGAGACCTCCTTGGACTCGGGGATGAATTTGGCCGGCCGCATGCTGTCGCGCACAGGCTGTCCGGCCTTGCCCACCCGCTCGGCGCGCACGAGATCCTTGGCGTAGGCGATCCCGATGATGTCGTCGATCCCGTTGGCCTCCACGGGTATCCGGCTGTAGCCCGCGCTGAGCGCAGCCTCGAGCGCGTCCCGCACCGTGACGTCGGACTCGACCGTGACCATGTCGGGGCGGGGCGTCATCACCTCGCGGGCCACCGTGTCGCCGAAGTCGATGATGGAATGGATGAAGGTCCGCTCGTCGTGCTCGATCACGTTCTCCTCGTGCGCCACGTCGGCCATGGCCTTGAGCTCGGAGTCGGTGATGTAGGAGTGCCGCAGTCCCTCCTCGTCGTCGCTGGCGCCGATGATCCGGTTGGCCAGGCCGATCAGGACGGCGGAGAGCCACCGGATGGGCGGGAGGCGGATCAGCGTGCTGACGATGGGCGCGCTGAGCAGGGCCGCCCGGTCCGCGTGCTGCACCGCCCAGTTCTTCGGCACGGCCTCGAAGAAGACGAAGATCACGACGATTTCGAAGACGATGCCCAGGAGGACGCCGAGGCCGCCGAAGAGATGCTCGGCGACAATGCCGACCAGGGTGGCGGAGACCAGCTGGCAGATCAGCACCAGCAGGAGAATGGGGTTCAGGAAGTTGGCCGGGTTCTCGACCAGCCGGGCTAGCTGCCGGGCGCCGCGCTTCTTCTCGTCGACCAGCGCCTTGGCCTTGATCCGGTTCATGCGCACGAGGCTGGTCTCGGCCATGGCCAGGACGCCCGAGCCGGCCAGCAGGATCGCGATGACGACGATGAGGATGGCGTCCTCGGCGTGGAACCCCGATGCCGCCAGCAGGGTGGACATGCTCAGGCCCCGCGGCTGACCCGGTAGAAGCGCCGGAGCAGCTGCTGCTCGAGCGCCTCCATCCGTTCTGCCTCCGCCTCGTTCTCGTGGTCCATGCCGAGCAGGTGCAACAACCCGTGGACGACCAGCAGTGCCACCTCGTCCTCGAGGGACACTCCGTGCTCGACCGCGTTGCGGGACGCCACCGCCGGGCAGATCACGACATCGCCCAGCAGTGTGAGCGCACCCTGATCGGGCGACGTCCCCGGTCCGCTGCCCCCGAAGTCGGGGGACCGGCCGGTGGGTCCTGGCTCGTCCTCGATGGGAAACGACAGCACGTCGGTCGGCCCGGTCTCGCCCAGGAACTGCCCGTTCAGCGCGGCGATGGCCTCCTCGTCGACGAAGAGGAGCGAGACCTCGGTCTCCCCCTTGATCCCACGCGCCTCGAGGACCTGGCGGGCCAACCCCGCCCAGTACGCGACGTCCATCGGGTGATCCTGCTGCTCGTCAGCGGCGAAGACGTCGATCGTCACTGCGTAGAACCCGCCCGCCCTTCTGCCACCTCGTAGGCATCGACGATGTCGGCCACGATCTTGTGCCGGACGACATCGCGGCGGGTCAGGTGGACGAATGTGATGTCGTCGATCCCGCCGAGCACCGGCTCCAGGCCGACCAGTCCCGAGCGGCCCCCCTGCACGTCGATCTGGGTCACGTCACCGGTCACCACGCACTTGGAGCCGAACCCGATGCGGGTCAGGAACATCTTCATCTGCTCGGGCGTCGTGTTCTGCGCCTCGTCCAGGATGATGAACGAGCTGTTGAGCGTCCGACCCCGCATGAAGGCGAGCGGCGCCACCTCGATGGTCCCGCGGTCGAGCAACCGCTGCGCTCCCTCGGGCTCGAGCAGGTCGTAGAGGGCGTCGTAGAGGGGACGGAGGTAGGGGTCGACCTTGGCCATGAGGTCGCCCGGCAGGAAACCGAGCCGTTCCCCGGCTTCGACGGCGGGCCGGGTCAGGATGATGCGAGTGACCTGGCGCGACTGCAGGGCGTGCACCGCCTGGGCCACCGCGAGATACGACTTGCCCGTTCCCGCCGGCCCGATGCCGAACGTGATGATGCTCTGCGAGATGGCATCGACGTAGCGCTTCTGCCCAGCCGTGTTGGGGCGTACCGTCTTGCCGCCGGCGGCCCGCACCACTTCGGAGCGAAGGACGTCGCTCGGGCGGATGTCGTCGCGCACCATGTCGATGGCGCGGGCCAAAGTCGAAAGGTCGAGGTTCCGGCCGGCCTGCACCATGAGGATGAGCTCCTCGAAGAGCTGCGCCACCCGTTCGGCGTCTGGACCCTCCACGGAGATGCGGTCTCCGTGCACCACGATCTGGTCGTCCGGGAACGCCTGCTCAATCTGCCGGAGGTGCTCGTCGCGGGATCCGAGCAGACCGGCCATGAGGTGATTGCCGGGGACGAAGCACTCGGCGCGCAAGGCGGTGGTCATGATGCGGTCATGTGATGCCAAAGTGCCCCTTCAAGGGTTCGCCCCCAAGGACGTGGAGGTGGAGGTGTGGGATTGAGTTCATGGCGTCGGGCCCGACGTTGAACATGAGGCGGTAGCCCCGTTCCGGGACCGCCAAGCCCGCTGCGTCGGCCACGGCCCGGGCGGCCAGGAGCATGTCGGCCAGGACGGGACCGTCCTCGGCGGTGACCGTGGAGGCGTCCTCGATGTGGCGCCGGGGCACGACGAGGACGTGGAGCGGAGCGGCGGGATGGATGTCCTTGAAGGCCAGGGTGGTGGGGGTCTCGTGCACCGTCTCGGACGGCACCTCACCTGCCACGATCTTGCAGAACAGGCAGTCGCTGGGGTCGGTCATGCCCGGGGGTCGCCCCGTCTCTGCGCCAGCCTGATCACTGGTCCGAACATACCGGCCCCCGGGTCATGGCCGTGACCATGGGCGCCCGTCATTCCGCCGAGCCCTCCGCCGCTGCCACGGTCCCGGTGCGCAACGAGGCCAGGAGGGCTCCGGCGGTGACGGCAGCCGTCTCGGCCCGCAGGACGCTCAGCCCGAACCCCACCGTGGGTAGGCCCGACGCGAGCTCGTCCGTGCTCCAGCCGCCCTCGGGGCCGACGGCCACGACGCGCCGCGCCACCGTGGGTCGGTCCCCGCTCAGCTGAGCCAGGACGACCTCGCCGGGCCCGCCCAGAGCCGGCAGGTCGGCGAAGGCCACCGTGTCGCCGACCTCGGGCAGCCAGACGCGGCGGCACTGGGCGGCGGCTTCGCTCGCCACCCGGCGCAGCTTCTCGACGGTGGCCAACCCGCGCGCACCGTTCCAGCGGACCACGCTGCGCTCGGTGCGAAGCGGCACGATCCGGTCGATGCCCAGCTCGGTCAGCTTCTGGACCACCCAGTCGGGGCGCTCTCCCTTGACCGGCGCAAAGGCGACGGTGAGGGCCGGCTCGGCGCGGGCCTCCGACTGCACGGTGCCGTCGCCGCCGACACCGCTACCGGTGCGGAGCGGCTCGAGGGTCGCCGGGCCGCGCCACGTTGTACGCGCCCAGCGTCCGCGCCCGTCGGTGGCAATGACCTCCTCGCCATCGCGCAGTCGCAACACCCGGCCCAGGTGGTGCGCGTCTTCGTCGGACAGGACCGGCTGGCCGGGGTCGTCCACGAACACCTGGCCGGCCGCGGCCGCCCGCACGGCGATGGCGGCGTAGGTGACGCCCGGGCTAGCCAAAGGCAGAGCGCAGGCGGGAGAACACGCCCTCGCCGCCCGCCGTGCCCGGGGCGGAGACCTCCTCGCCGCGCGATGCGGCGAACTGCCGCAGGAGCTCGTCCTGCTCGGGACTGAGATCGGTCGGGGTGACCACCAGCACGTGCACGTAGAAGTCACCCCGGCCGCGGCCGCGTAGGTGGGGCACGCCGAGGTTGCGGAGCCGCTCGATGTGCCCGTGCTGGGTGCCCGGGCCGATCGTCAGGTGCTGCGGGCCGTCCAGCGTCTCGACGTCGGTCTTGGTGCCGAGGGCCGCCTGGGCGACACTGATGGAGAGGGTGGTGTGGAGGTTGTCGGCCTGGCGCTCGAAGCGCGGGTCAGGGTTGATCACCAGGTGCACGAAGAGCGAGCCACTCGGTCCCCCCCGCTGGCCGGCCGCGCCGCGGTCGGCCAGCCGCAGGGTCGACCCCTCCTCGACTCCTGCGGGCACCTCCACCGTGAACGTGTTCTCCTGCATGCGACGCCCCTCACCACGGCAATCGGCACAGGGGTTGGGGATCATCTCGCCCGTTCCGCTGCAGCGCGTGCAGGCGACGCTGGTCACCACCTGCCCCAGCAGGGATTGGCGCACCCGGCGCAGCTCGCCACTGCCCTGGCAGTCGACGCAGGTGACGGCCTCGGTCCCGGCAGCCGTGCCCCTGCCCTCACACGTCGTGCAGGTGGCTGGGAGACGGACGGAGATCTCCTTGCGGCTGCCGAACACGGCCTCGGCGAACTCGAGGTCAAGACGCACCTCGGCGTCCGCGCCGACCTGAGGGCCGCGGCGGCGGTTGCCGGTCCCACCCATCTGGCCGAAGAACGCCTCGAAGATGTCCCCCAGGCCTCCTTCGAAGCCGAAGCCGCCCATGCCGCCGCCGGCCTGGGCGCCGAAGACACCCTCGGGACCGAAGCGGTCGTAGCGCGCCCGCCGCTCGGGGTCGCGCAGGACCTCGTAGGCGACCGTCACCTCCTTGAAGCGCGCCTCCGCTGCGGGGTCGCCGTGGTTGGTGTCGGGATGCAGCTCGCGGGCACGGGCGCGGTAGGCCCGCTTGATCTCGTCGTCGCTCGCATCGGGGCTGACCCCGAGCAGCGCGTAGAGGTCGCCCAATCCGTCAGTGACGGCCATCGTGCCCCCCGCCGATGCGTTGGCCGAGGCGCTCGCCCACCACGTGGGCCGCGGCCATGGCCCGGGCGTAGTCCATCCGCGTCGGGCCGAGTAGCCCCACTGCGCCGAGGTCCTGCCCGTCGATGGAGACCGGCGCCACGACGACCGCACACGATGACAGCGGCTCGAAACCGTGCTCGGTGCCGATGGCCACCGAGAGCCCGCGGTCGAGGACGTCGCGTAGAAGGCTGACGACGACCAGCTGCTGCTCGAGGATGGCGAGGACCGAGCGCACCGTCTCGACGGCGTCGAAGGACTCGGCCAGGCGTGCCGGGCCGCCCACGAACACCTGGTCGGCGTCCATGGAGCCCTCCAGGGAGTCGAAGGCCATGTGCGCCGAGGTGACCAGCCGGTCGACCTGGGTGGACCCACTGGCGGGGACGGCCCAGGGCTGGGTGAGGGTGCGCCCGACCAGGTGCGAAGAGAGCAGTGCTCCGGCGCTTACCAGCGTGTCCTCGGAGATCTCGGCCTCGAGGTCGATGGTCCGCTTCTCCACGGCACCGTCGGAGAGCACCACCACCAACAGCGCATGCAGGGGCGACAGGCCGACGAGTTGGACGGAACGGATGAAGGCGGTTTCGTGCGAGGGACCGACCACGACGGCCGCGTAGGAGGTCAACTCGGAGAGCAGCCCTGAGGCGCGCTCGAGCACCGTCTCCATTTCCCCGTGGACCTGTTCGAAGAACTGCGTGACCTGCTTGCGCTGCACGGGCCCGAGCACGCCGGGCCCGGTCAGGTGGTCGACGAAGAAGCGGTAGCCCTTGTCGGTCGGGATGCGCCCCGCGCTGGTGTGGGGCTGGACGAGGTAACCCTCGCTCTCGAGCGCCACCATTTCCGAACGGACGGTGGCCGAGGACACCTGCACCCCGGGTGAATTGGCCACGTGCGAGGAGCCCACCGGCTCGGCGGTCCCGATGTACTCGGTGACCACGGCCTCAAGGATGGCGGCCCGACGGGCGTTGAGGGCGCGCTCGTCGGCGGCAACGTCGGTGAGCGGGGCGGGGTCGGTGCGCGGATTCATTGGATGCCTAGCACTCAAGTCTACCGAGTGCCAGGGTCACAGCCGCTGGCAGCACCGGGTCTCCGGGCGCAGGGAGGGCCGCCGTCGCTCCGGTTCAGTCGTCACCTAGGCGCAAGGCGGAGATGAAGGCCTCCTGGGGCACGTCGACCCGCCCGATGGTCTTCATCCGCTTCTTGCCCTCCTTCTGCCTCTCGAGGAGCTTGCGCTTGCGGGTGATGTCGCCGCCGTAGCACTTGGCCAGGACATCCTTACGCTTGGCCTTGACCGTCTCCCGAGCGACGATGCGCCCGCCGATGGCCGCCTGGATCGGGACGTCGAAGAGCTGCCGCGGGATCAGCTCGCGCAGCTTCTCGGCCATCTTGCGGCCGTAGACGTCGGCGTTGGCCCGGTGCACGATGGTCGAGAAGGCGTCGACGGGCGCGTGGTTGATCAGGATGTCGACCCGCACCAGATTGCCGGTGGCGTAGTCCTCGGGTTCGTAGTCCAAGCTCGCGTACCCCTTGGTCCGGCTCTTCAGCTGGTCGAAGAAGTCGATGACTACCTCGGCCAGGGGCAGCGTGTAGACGAGCTCGACCCGTTCGGGTGAGAGGTACTCCATGCGGGTCATCTCCCCCCGCCGGCTCTGGCAGAGCTCCATGACGGTGCCCGTGTACTCGGTGGGCGTGATGATGGTGGCCGACAGCATCGGCTCGTCGATGTGGTCGATGCGGCTGGCGTCGGGCAGCTCGGTCGGGTTGTCCACGTCGAGCTCCGTTCCGTCGGTGAGGAAGGCCCGGTACTCCACGCTGGGCGCGGTAGCGATGAGGGACAGGTCGAACTCACGCTCGAGGCGCTCGCGCACGATCTCCATGTGCAGCAGGCCCAGGAAGCCGCAGCGGAAGCCGATCCCCAGGGCATGGGAGGACTCGGGCTCGAAGGTGAAGCTGGCGTCGTTGAGCTTGAGCCGGTCGAGGGCATCGCGCAGGTCGGGGAGCTCGTCGCCGTCGACCGGGTAGAGGCCGCAGAAGACCATCGGCTTGGGGTCCCGGTAGCCGGCCAGCGCCTCGGTCGCACCGTGCTGCGCCGTGGTGACGGTCTCACCCGAGCGGGCCTCGCCGACGTCCTTGATCCCCGCGATCAGATAGCCCACCTCGCCAGGCCCGAGCCCCTGCACGGGAACGGCCTCGGGCGTCCGCACGCCGACCTCCTCCATGTCGTGCACGGCGTTGGCCTGCATGAAACGTAGGCGCGCCCCGCTGTGCAGCGAGCCGTCGACGATCCGGATGGAGCTGACGACGCCCCGGTACTGGTCATAGGAGGAGTCGAAGATCAGGGCCCGCAACGGTGCCTCGGGGTCGCCCGTGGGCGGAGGGACGCGGGCGATGATGGCGTCGAGCAGTTCGGGCACCCCGTCCCCGGTCTTGGCCGAGATCTGGAGGATGTCCTCGGCCGGCAGGCCCAGCACGTGCTCGATCTCGAGCGCGCAGCGGACGGGGTCGGCCGCCGGGAGGTCGATCTTGTTGAGCACCGGCACGATCTCGAGGTCGTTCTCAATGGCCTGGTAGCAGTTGGCCAGCGTCTGGGCCTGAATGCCCTGCGACGCGTCTACCAGGAGGACGGCTCCCTCGCAGGCGGCCAGCGAACGGGAGACCTCATAGCCGAAGTCGACGTGGCCGGGGGTGTCGATCAGGTGGAGGATGTGGCCGGCGTACACGACCCGGACGTTCTGGGCCTTGATGGTGATGCCCCGCTCCCGCTCGATGTCCATGGAGTCGAGGTACTGCTCCCGCATGAGGCGGGGATCGACGGCCCCGGTGATCTCGAGAATGCGGTCGGAGAGGGTCGACTTGCCGTGGTCGACATGGCTGATGATGGAGAAGTTGCGAATGCGCTCGACCGCAACAGGGCCAGAAGCGGTGACGGGGGGCGGCACGGTCCGTCGATCGTACCGGCCCAGGTAAGCGACCACGGTCGTCTGGCCAGGCAACTTGCGACCGCCCCGGTGGCGTGGCGCCGGCCGAAATCGCCCCGCCACCTGCTACAGTTGTCGTCCGCACCGGTGGGGCCCCGGCCCATCACGGCACACTTTCGAAGAAGACTGAGGATCGACACGTGGCCAACATCAAGAGCCAGATCAAGCGGAACCGCCAGAACGAGAAGCGCCGGCTGCGCAACAAGTCGGTGCGGGCCGAGCTGCGCACCCGCTCGAAGACGGCCGTCACGGCCGCCGAGGTCGGTGCCGAGGACAGCGCCGAGGCCCTCCGTCTGGCCGTGAAGCGGATCGACAAGGCGGCCGCCCAGGGCGTCATCCACAAGAACACCGCCGCCAATCACAAGTCGCGGTTGGTGCGGCGGGTCGCGGCTATCGAGGCGTCGGCCGCCGAGTAGCGGCGCACCCTCAGCCTGCTGCCGCCCGCTTTGGCAGGCCCTCTCCGCTCTCCCTCTTCTTCCGCAGAGCCCTGCGGATCGCCTCACCGATCCAGCTGAGTCATTTGGCCAGCTCAGATCGGGTGCGCAATCCATACCGATTGCCTCATGACGGTTCCGTCCGGCGATACGTCGCAGCAACGTCGTCACAAGCGCGGCAGATCAGAGTTTCTGCCGCCGCCTCCCCAATTGCCACTGACTCAGCCTTAACAACGCCGTAACAGGGCAACTGCCTAATGTCTCTCTCCATGGCGGCCAGAACTCTGGGCGCGGAGGAAGAGTTGCAGCTCGTAGACCCTCGATCCGGGTACCTCGCTCCCAGTGCACCGCGCCTCCTTGGGCGGCTGTCGGACGATGTATTCGGTTTCGAGTTGCAGCGTTCCACGGTTGAGACGCGCACCGCGGTGCACACTTCGTTGGTCACACTCGGCGAGGAGGTGATGTCCCTACGCCAAACCCTGATCACAGCCGCCCGGGAAGTGGGGCTGGTGGTTGCTGCGGTCGGCATCGTCCCCGCGGCCGGCAGTGACGACTTTGAGCTGACGAACACAGGCCGCTTCTCACGGATGCAGGACGACTACCGGATCCTTGTCAAGGAGCACCTGATTTGCGGGGTACAGATCCATGTTGGAGTGGCCAACCGGGACCTGGCCGTTCGGCTGTCGCAGCGCCTGCGCTCGGTCACCCCGGTGTTGCTCGCTCTCTCGGCCTCATCTCCCTTCTGGCGAGGCGAAGACACCGGCTACGCCAGCATGCGGACCATGGCCTGGCAACGGTGGCCGACCACCGGTGATTTCGGCCCGGTCGAGACCGCTGACGACTACGACCGCCTGTTGGACAGACTCATTGCCACAGGAGTGATCACCGACACCAAGATGAGCTACTGGGACGTCCGTCCGGGTCATGACTACCCCACCGTTGAGCTCCGAGTCTGTGACGCCTGTCCGCTCGTCGATGACGCGCTCCTCATAGCGGGCCTGTTCCGTGCTGCGGTCGAGAGAGAAGCCGAACGCGATGCAGCAGGGATGCCACTGCCCGGACCGCCGGGACCCCTGCACCGTGCGGCGATGTGGCGCGCCGCCCGCAGCGGGTTGTCGGGAGACCTGGTCTCTGAAACCGACCCATGGCGCCTCCCAGCCCGGGAGGTCATTCGCAGCCTCGTCGACGATCTCCGTCCCTACCTGGAGGACTCCGGGGACTGGGTCATGGTGTCCGAGCTTTGCGAGGCCACCTTGGCTCGTGGCTCGAGCGCCGACCGTCAGCGGTTGGCCGTGACTGAAAGCGGTAACCTCCGCGACGCCACCCAAATGGTCGTCGACGAGACGGCGGGACGCTCCCAGCCGGTGCCGTCCCGCCTGCCCTCCGTGGCGGCGTACCCCACTACCGACTCGGACGAGGCGGTCCTCTTCGGCGGCTTCCTGGCCCGTTCCTACGGTCCACTCCTACGGACGCTCGATGCCATGGGCGCCGAAGAAGCACACCGGCGAGAAGCGGACATGCGAGAGAAAGCCGAGAGCCTGGGCATGACCTTCGGGGTGACCGGGGGCCATCGGGCGTTCCCCATCGACGCCCTGCCGCGGGTCGTCGCATCGTACGAGTGGGAGTCCCTGGTCGAGGGCTTGACCCAGCGGGCTCGGGCGATCGAGCACTTTCTCCGCGACATCTACGGTCCCGCGCACATCGTCCACGAGGGGGTGATGACCGAGGCGTTCGTCCGGGCGAGGCCCGGCTACCGTCCCGAAGCCGCCAACCTCCCTGCCGACACGATCCGAGCAGCGGTGTGTGGCTTCGACCTCGTGCGTGACCCCCTTGGAGGGTGGAAGGTCATTGAGGACAACGTGCGGACGCCTTCAGGCTTGGGCTATGCCATCAGCCTGCGCAGGCTGGTCGCTGAGTCGTTTCCCGAGTTCTCTGAGGGCGTGCCGCTGCGCCAGCCCGACGACGTGATGGGTCTTCTGGGCGATACCCTGCGCGCCTGCAGCGAAAAGGACGACCCGCTCATCGTGCTCGTCTCGGAGGGGAGCCACAGCTCGGCGTGGTTCGAACACCGGATGCTGGCAGAGGAGGCCGGGCTGCTGCTCGTGACGCCCTCGGAACTGGGCGTGGCGGGCGGGACAGTCATTGCTCGCGGCCGGCCCGTGGACGTGCTCTACCACCGGTTGAACGTCGAGCTCGCGGACCTGACGGGTCCCGCGGGCGAGCCGCTGGGCAGCGCGCATCCTTGAGGCGGCGGCGGCCGGCCGCGTGTCGGTGGTCAACGCGCCGGGCAATGGAGTGGCGGACGACAAGGCCATGTACTGCTATGTACCGGACATGATCAACTTCTACCTTGGGGAGAGGCCGAAGATCCCGTCTGTGCCCACCTACCGCTGCTCAGATCCCGAAGAGTGCGAGATCGTGTTGGCCCGCGTCCACGAGCTGGTCACCAAGCCGGTGGACGGCTATGGGGGCCACGGCATCTTGATCGGTCCCGACGCCGGCCCAGCGCGAACTGCGCGAACGGGCGCGAGAAATTCGAGAGGATGTGGAGGGCTGGGTGGCCCAGGAAACGCTCGACCTCTCCACGGTGCCGACGCTGGGCGCCGGTGGGCTCGAGCCTCGCCACGTGGACCTGCGGGCGTTCGTCCTCTTGACCGGCACGCGTGCCGAGAAGGCCCGCGTGCCCGACCGTGGCTCTGACGCGGGTGGCCCCCGCCGGCAGCCGGGTGGTCAATTCGTCCCGGGGGGGCGGGGCCAAGGACACGTGGATCCTTGAGTCAGTGGAAGGGCTGTGACCCGGCCGATGGAGCCGGCGACCGGGATCCGACCATGTGCGGAATAGCGGGCGAAATCCGATTCGATCGGCGGAGGGCAGACCTGGGTGCGATCGATCGGGCCTGTGAGCGTATGGCCAGCCGGGGACCGGACGGCAACGGCATCTGGACGAGCGGGCCGCTCGCCCTCGGGCACCGCCGCCTGTCGATCATCGACCTGTCCCCCGCGGGCAACCAGCCCATGGTGGACGCCGACCTCGGGCTGGCCGCGGTGTTCAACGGATGCATCTACAACTATCGCCAGTTGCGGGACCAGTTGATCGCCAAGGGGTACCGGTTCTTCTCCCACTCCGACACGGAGGTGATCATCAAGGCCTACGCCGAGTGGGGGGCGGCCGCGGTCCAGCGCTTCGCCGGTATGTTCGCTATCGCCATCGCTGAACGGGACAGCGGCCGCCTGGTGCTGATCCGGGACCGGCTGGGGATCAAGCCGCTGTACGTGGACTCGTCACCAGACAAGCTGCGATTCGCATCCACGCTGCCCGCCTTGGTCGCCGCCGGTGGGGTCGATACCTCGATCGACCGTGTGGCCTTCTCCTACTACATGACCTTCCACTCGGTCGTGCCATCGCCCCGGACCATCCTCAACGGGATCGAAAAGCTGCCCCCGGCAACGGTCCGCACGGTGAATCCGGACGGGTCGTCACACCGACTGCCCTCTACTGGGAGCCATCGTTCCGGCGCGACCCCGACAAGGCTTCCTGGGACAGCCCACAATGGGCGGAAGCGCTGCTGGACCGTCTGCGCATTGCCGTGGAGCGTCGAATGGAGGCGGACGTCCCGGTCGGCGTGCTGCTGTCGGGCGGGATCGATTCCTCCGTCGTGGTGGCGACTGCTCGCTGAAGCCGGCCAGCACTCCTTGCAGACTTTCAGCATCGGCTTCGAATCCGCAGGAGGAGAATCGGGCGACGAATTCGAGTACTCCGACATCGTGGCGCACCAGTTCGGCACCAAGCACCACCGCATCGAGATCAGCAGCTCCCGTCTGCTCCCGGCCATTGACGGCGCCGTGACGGCGATGAGCGAGCCAATGGTGAGCCATGATTGCGTGGCGTTCTTCTTGTTGTCCGAAGAGGTGTCCCGCCACGTGAAGGTGGTCCAGTCGGGTCAGGGCGCCGATGAGATCCTCGGCGGGTACGACTGGTATCCGCCTCTGGCGCCGGTGGAGCGGGACGCCGCCGCGGAGGCCTACGCCCAGGTCTTCTTCGATCGCCGTCACGGCCCGCTCGGGGAGCTGGTCTGCGACGAATGGTTCCAACCCGAGGACCACCCGTTCGAGTTCGTCAACGGACAGTTCGCCAGACCCGGAGCCGACTCGGCACTCGACGCCGCCCTGCGCAACGACACCACCGTCATGCTGATTGACGACCCGGTCAAGCGGGTCGACAACATGACCATGGGCTGGGGCCTCGAGGCGCGCGTTCCCTTTCTCGATCACGAGTTCGTCGAGCTGGCCGCAGCCATCCCGCCGGCGCTGAAGCTCGAGCAGGGTGGCAAGGGCATTCTCAAGGACGCCTGCCGCGGGTTGGTGCCCGACGCCGTCATCGACCGGACCAAGGGTTACTTCCCCGTACCCGCCATCCGCCAGCTCGAGGGTCCGTACCTGGACCGGGTGCGCCAGGCGCTGCTGTCGCCAGAGGCCAAACGTCGGGGCCTGTTCCGATCCGGCCCGGTGGAGCGGATGCTCCAATCCCCCAACCGAGAGCGCACCACGCTGGGATCCAACGCCCTGTGGCAGCTGGCGCTGCTGGAGATGTGGTTGCAGTCACACGACGTGGGATGACGACCCGACAGCGGCCGCTGGCTGCATGGACCGGGGTGGAACGACTCGCCCGTGATCTGCGCTTTGCGCCGCAGGCCTGGTCGCCGGCGATCTCGCCGGACGGCTCGGCGGTGGCCTATATATCCGACAGCGGCGGCGTCCCGTCGCTCTGGGTGGCCGACCAGACCGGCGGTGCCGCGGCCCACCGGATCAGCTCGACTCCCGATCCCGTGCTCGCTGTCTCCTGGTCCCCCGACGGTGAGTGGCTCGCCTACACCTCGGCCATCGGCGGGGGGGTGCGGAGCGAGGTGACCGCGACGCGTGTCGACGGAAGCAGGGCCCGAGTCGTGGCGGGCAATCCGGCCCACGCCATCTTGGGTCCCTGGGGGCAGCACGGCCACGAGCTGTTGGTGACGATCTGCCCTTTAACCCCCGGACGTGGGAACGAGTGCGCGATCGTGGACGTCGCGACTGGAAAACGCGAGCTGCTCCTGCGTCAACCGACGGCGGTCGCGCTCAGCCTCTCGGCCGACGACCGTTTCGTGCTGGTCCGGACCGGCACGCGCGGTGCGTACGGCTGCCGGGTGTTCGACCGCCAACGGGCGGTGTCGCACGAGCTCCTCCCCGTGCCCCATGCAGGCAGTACGGACGACGGCCTGATCAGAGCGGATCCGTCCGGCGTCGCAGCATGGGTGGCCTACATGCTCACCGACACGGGATCGGCTCGCCGCGCGCTGGTGGCCGTCCCCTTTGGGGGCCACGGCCGGGTCGGCCAAGCGGGCACACTCGCTCAACGCAACGACGCGGATCTCGAAGCGGTGGTCTCGGATCGTGCCGGGCAGACGCTCATCTTGCTGTGGAACGTCGACGGTCGCAGCGAGATGGAGCGCTACAACCCTGCGACCGGGAGACGCTCGCCGCTACCCATTCCGGGCACGGTGGTGTCGTCCACGATCGTCGCCCGTGACGGCAGCTGCGCGGTGATCTCGGCCGAGGGTCCACTTCAGCCTCGCAGCCTGTGGTGCCTGGATCTGGAGACCCCCCACCCGAACCATTGGCGGCCGTTGCAGGAACCCGCCCAGATCCCCGAGTTGGTAGAACCAACCATGCGATGCTTCGAGTCCCATGACGGTTTGGCACTCATGGGATGGCTGTATCCAGGGAGCATGGATGCCGGTTCCGCCCGCGGGACCGTGGTGGTGTTGCACGGGGGTCCGGAGGCTCAAGAGCGCCCCGGCTTCCACCCCGAGCACCAGATCCTCGCGGCGAGCGGTTTCAGCGTCTTCGCCCCCAACATCCGCGGATCTTCGGGTTTCGGGCGGCTGTTCGAACACGCCGACGACCGCTACGGCCGCAATGACGCCATCGAGGATGTGGCCAGTTGTGCGGAACACCTCCTAGCCTCGGGTCTGGCCGACCCGGGCCGAATTGCCGTGGCCGGCCGCTCGTACGGTGGTTATGCCGCGCTGATGGCGCTGATCCGCCACCGCCGGTTATTCCACGCCGGCATCGACGTCTGCGGCATGTCCGACCTGCTGTCGTTCTTTGCCGAGTCAGAGCCGTGGATCGCCGAGGCCGCGGTCACCAAGTATGGCGACCCAGCGAACGACGCTCGACTCTTGCAAGCACTCTCGCCCTCGCAGCACGTGGCGGCAATCGAGGTGCCCCTGCTGATCGTGCATGGGGCGCTCGACACCAATGTCCCGGTCGCCGAGTCCCGACGGCTTGCCGATGTCCTGTCCCGTCTGGGCCGCGATGTCGAGTACATGGAGGTCGACGGGGAGGGACACGAGTTCCGGAGCCGGGAGGCCAAATTGGCGGTGGACCGACGGACGGTCTCATTCCTCGACCGGGTTTTCGACTAGGGCGTGGCCAGGGCGACGGCGGCGGTGGCCGCAAGAACCATGGCGCCACCGGCGATGGCTCTCTCATCGACGTCGAACTCTCCCCGGTGCAGGTCCACCACGCGAACCGCGCCGGGGGGCGCACACCCAGCCGAGCCAGCGATCCCGGCACCTCCTCGAGCATCCAGGCGAAGTCCTCTCCTCCCATGCTGCGCGGTGTCTCGTCCACGTGTCCGATGCCCAGAACCGCCTCGCCGGCTTGGCGAACCAGAGCCGTGGAGACGGCGTCGTTGACCGCCGGGGGTACCCCGACCTCGTAGCGGACCTCGACCTCGGCGTTGTAGGGGGCGGCGATCTGCCGTACGAGCTCCGGAACAAGATCGCGCATCGAAATCCATGCTTGGCGCTCGAAGACCCGGACGCTGGCCGACGCCTCAGCGGTGGTGGGGACTGCGTTCCCGGCCGACCCGGCGTGGATAGACCCCCACACCACGGATGCTCCGGCCCGGGGGTCCACCCGCCGTGACAACAGAGTCGGCAGGCGCGACACCACGTCGGCCAGAGCACCGACGAGGTCGGACGTCAGGTGCGGACGGGCGGTGTGACCGCCCGGTCCGACCAGACGAACGAGGAGCGAGTCGACGGCCGCAGTGAGAGGGCCGATACGGGCCCCCAGGCGACCAACCTCCAGATGAGGGTCGCAGTGCAGAGCGAACACTCGACTCACGTCACGCAGGGCTCCGTTTTCGATCAGCGAGAGCGCGCCGCCGGGAGCCACCTCCTCAGCCGGCTGGAACAGCAACCGGACTGTACCCGGCAGCCGCCCCGAATCGGCCAGGCAGGACAGGACCTCCGCTGCGCCGACCAGAGCAGAGGTGTGCACGTCATGTCCGCAGGCATGGGCCACACCCGCATGGGCTGACTTGTAGGGCACTTCCTTCAGGTCCTGGACAGGCAACGCATCCAGGTCGGCTCGCAACGCGACCACCGGCCCGGACGGGTCGCCGACGACGTCGGCCACAGCCCCCGTCCCACCCTCGAACACGTGGGTCGCCAGCCCGACTCGGCCCAGTCGTTCGGCCACGATTCGGGTGGTGCGGGTTTCGTTCCAAGCCGTCTCGGGATGCGCATGGAGGTCCCGGCGCAGTTCGATCAGCTCCTGCTCCCGCGCACGGACCTCCTCCTTGATCGTCCCCACCACGTACTCATCGAGAATCGACTCGGGGTTCACGGCGCGCCCCGCCGGGTGCCTTCGGTGTCGACGACGAGATACCGCATTGTGGACGAATAGTAAACGCTGATCAGTAGGTAGCTGTGCCAAGGACAACCACAACAGTCGTTCGAGTCGGAGTCTCGTCCCACTCGCGAAATCGGTGCTGATCGAATCGACGATGCGGGGTGTACAGCGGCGGGGACATGGCGCAGAGTTGTGTCATGAGCGCGAGCACCACGACCAGCACTGCCGTCATCCCCATCCTCGTCTACGAGGACATTGAGGCGGCCCATGACTTCCTCGTCGGGACGTTTGGCCTGACCTCGGGAGGACTGCATCGCCTCGACAACGGCATGGTCGTCCACGCCGAGGTCCGCAACGGCGACGCGCCCATCTGGCTGCATAGCGTCCTCCCCGAGAGCGAGATGGACTCCCCCCGCGACGCCCCGATGTCGCATGGCGGGTTGTCGGTCCGCGTGCCCGACGTCGACGCGCACTATGCCCGCGTCAGGGCAGCCGGGGCACGGATCGACCGCGAGCCCAGCGACCAGGCCTACGGCCTGCGCGAGTACGGGGTCCGGGATCCCGAGAACCACCGGTGGTGGTTCTCGTCGCCGCTGGACTGACGCGTCGGACCGGCGGGACGCCGTCGGGTCAGGTTCGAGACCCGGCCCGCGGGCGCGACGTCCGGGCCGGGCGCGGTCTGGCGGGCCAACCGGGCCACCAGGATCTCGATGACGACCTCGGGGTCCATGCCGCTGGCCCCGCGCACATCGAGGTCGGCGGCCGCGATGAGGTTGACGGCCTCGGCGATCCTCGTGCTGCCGAGGCGCCTTGATTGCTCCAACGCCTTCTTGGCCACGAAGGGAGCCGTGCCGAGCACGGCGGCCGCGTCCCGGTCCGTGCTGACGTCGTCGCCGTCGAGCGCCAGCATGTTGGAGAAATGGCCGTGCAGGGTGGCGAGCACCTGCACGGGGGCCAGGCCGCCCGCCTCGAGCATGCGCCGGAGCACCATCAGCGCCCGGCCCGGCTCACCCTTGTCGATGGCGTCGGTCAGCTCGTAGCGAGGGACGTTGCCCGCCTCGCCGAGATAGGGAGCGAGATCGTCGGCGGTGACCCTGGCACCCTCGCCGTAGGCCGCGCTCAGCGCGCTCGAGCAATCCCTCGACCCGGCCGAGATCCTCTCCGACGTGGCCCGCCAGCAGATCGGCAGCCCGCGGCTCGAGCTTCACCGGTGCCGCCCGCAGATGGTCGTGCAACCACGCCTTGCGCTCCCCCGCCTTGCTCGTGGTGACGTCGATCACCTGGCCCGCCGCGCCCACCGCCTTGACCAGCGGCGCGGGGATGGTGCCGCCCCCTCCGACCAGGATGAGCACCGTCGTCGGGAGGGGGTCCTGCACGACCTCGACCAGACGCGGGGCGTCGGCGGTGAGCAGCCGTCCCACCTCGCGCACCACGACGACCCGCCGGTCCACCAGGAAGGGTGGGGTCAAGCAGGCGTCCACGACGGCGCCGACACTCAGCTCGTCGCCGGGACCGCCCCCGATCTCCTCCACGATGAGCGCATGGTCACCGTCACCCACCACCTCGTCGAGGAGCCCGCGCACGGCCTGGGCCACCAGGGCGGCGTCGTCCCCCTTGACCAGATAGACGGAGGAGGTCGCGGCCGCGCTCACTCCGCCTCGCTCACCGCGGCGAGCACGTCGCGGGCCCGGCAGGTGCCCTTGACGTCGTGCACGCGCACGATGCGGCAGCCCCAGGCGATACCGAGCGCCGCCGCGCCGATGGAAGCCTGACGCCGCTCGGTGAGCTCCAGATCGAGGACCTCGCCGAGGAAGGTCTTGTTGGAAGCCGAGAGCAGGAGCGGGTAGCCCAGCGCGGCCAACGTCGACGACGCCCGCAACAGAGCCAGTGACTGCTCGGCCGTCTTGCCGAGGTCGAGGCCCGCATCGAGCACGATCCGCTCGGCGGGCATGCCGACCGCGCGCGCACCGGCGGCACGTTCGGCGAGGAACCGGGCCACGTCAGCCACCACGTCGTCGTAGTGCGGGTCGGGATCGGCCACCCGCGGGGCGAGGCGGATGTGCGTGATGACGACGGCGGCATGGTGCTCGGCCGCCGCCACCGCGTAGTCGGGGTCGGAAAGGCCGCTGATGTCGTTGCCCATCACCGCGCCCTCCGCATAGGAAGCGCGTGCGACCGAGGCGCGCCACGTGTCGACCGAGACCGCTGTGTCGAAGCGCGCCACCAGGCCGGCGACGACCGGGACGACGCGGTCGAGCTCCTCGGGCTCGGCGACCTCGGGCCCGGGTCCCGCCTTGACCCCGCCGATATCGAGGATGTCCGCCCCGTCGGCCACCAATTGCTCGGCCCGCCGGTACAGCCTGTCGAGCTCGAAGGTGGCGCCCTTGTCGTAGAAGGAGTCCGGGGTGCGGTTGAGGATGCCCATCACGAGCGCCCGGTGGGTGAGGTCGTAGCGGCGGCCGCCGAGGTCGAGCAGCGGGGCGAGCTCGGTCGTGGTGCCGGTCGTCGTGGTGCCGGTCGTCGGCGTCCCGGTGGCCGGCGGGGCCATCAGTACAGGCGCGCGGTCAACGCCCGCCGGTACTCCTTGGTGCGCGGGTCGTCGGCACCCATGGCCTCCAGCAGATCCACGAACTCCTGGCGGGCGGCGTCGTCGTCGTGCACCCGGTCCAGCAGCTCGTTGAGCTTGGTCTCGATCTCCTCGCGGCCCGTACCCGACACATCGACCCCCGCTTCGAGCAGGCGGGCCTCGGCGGCCAGCACCCGGCCCGCCTCGGTCTCGGGCAGGCGCTGCAGCAGGGCGAGCGCGTCCGCCGCCTCGCCGCGGTCGATCAGGATGCGGGCGAGACCCTCGGTGGCCGCCGCGTGATCCGGCTCGAGTTCGAGGGCCCGGCGCAAGGATGTCTCGTCGCCCGCGGCGGCGAGGGTGTCCGCCTCGCTCGGCGCGGGCGCCAGCCGCTGGACGAAGGCGGTGATCTGCGCCTCGGGCACCGCGCCGATGAACTGGTCCACCACCTGGCCCTCGCGAATGGCGAAGACCGCCGGGATGGATTGCACGTTGAAGGCCCGTGCCACCGCCGGGTTGTCGTCGACGTTGACCTTGGCCAGCTCGACCGCGCCACCGGTGTCGGCCACGGCCTTCTCGATCATGGGTCCGAGGGTCTTGCAGGGTCCGCACCACGGGGCCCAGAGGTCCACGACCACCGGCACGGCTGCACTGCGGTCGATCACCTCGGCCTGGAATGTCTGGTCTGTGACGTCCATCGGCCAAGACGCTAATGGCTGTTCCGGGCGGGAACGACGCCCCACGTGGATACAGGGGCAACCAGCAGGGCGGTCGGTTCAGAGTGGCCGCTGAAGACCGTGGTGTCCGACCGGGTGACACGGCACCGATTAGCGTCGTTCGCGTGTCGCAGGCACCCGAGGGCATTCACCAGACCGAGGTCACGGAGTGGATGGTGGCCCACCTTCCCGAGATCAGCACACCGCTCACTTTCACCCTGATCGCAGGTGGCCGCTCCAACCTCACCTATCGTGTGGAGGACACGGAGGGACGGGCCTGGGCCCTGCGCCGGCCCCCGTTGCACCACGTGCTGCCCACGGCACACGACATGTCCCGCGAGTACCGGCTGATGCACTCGCTCGGGCCGGTGGGAATCCCTGTTCCCGTCACCGTCGGGCTGTGCATCGACGAGACGGTCAACGAGCGCCCGTTCTTCGTGATGGAGTTCGTGGAGGGCCACATCCTGCGCAGCGCACCCGAGGCCGAGGCTGCGTTCGACGAGGCGACCCGGCGCGCCGTGGGCGACCACATGGCCGACACGCTGGCCGCGCTGCACGACGTCGACCCCGACGCGGTGGGCCTGGGAGATCTGGGACGGCACGACGGGTACATCGAGCGCCAACTCAAGCGCTGGCGCGGGCAGTACGACCAGATGCAGGTGGAGGGCGTGGACCACGGCGCGCTCGTCGAGCGGGTCAGCGACGACTTGGCCCGGCGCATCCCCAAGCAGCAGCGGACGTCCGTCGTGCACGGGGACTACCGGATGGACAACGTGGTGTTGGCCGACGACGGAACCGTCCGGGCCATCCTCGACTGGGAGATCTGCACCCTCGGCGACCCCCTGGCCGATCTCGGGCTGCTGATGGTCTACTGGGCCGACCCGGACGACTCCACGGCCGTGCTCGGGCTCTCACCGACGACGGCGCCCGGGTTCTCCACCCGGGCCCAGATCCTGGAGCGCTACGGCTCGGTGTCCGATCTCGACATCTCGGGCGTGGGCTACTACACGGCCTTCGGGTACTGGAAGCTGGGCTGCATTCTGCAGGGCGTCTACGCCCGCTACGTCGCCGGCGCCGGTGCGGGTGACCAGGGCAGCGTCGAGGGGTTCCCGGTACAGATCGGCCGGCTCTTCGAGATGGCGGCCGAGGCGCTGGAGACGGTTCCGTGAGCCCCGACGGTAACGGTCTGACCGAGATCTTCGAGGTCCACCAGGAACCCGTCCTGCGCGAGCCGATCCTGGTCGTGGCGCTCGAGGGCTGGGTCGACGCCGGCCTCGGCGCCACGACGGCCATCGCCACGCTGCTCGGGCAGGGGCATACCGAGCCGATCGTGACGTTCAACGGCGAGCATTTCCTCGACCAGCGGGCCCGGCGCCCGGTGGCCCGCATCGTCAACGGGATCACGACCGACCTGACCTGGCCGCGCACCGTCGTCCGGCAGGGGACCGACGAATCAGGGCGGGACATGCTCTTTTTGGTCGGGCCCGAGCCCGACTTCCACTGGCGCGCCTTCACCGACGCGGTGGTGGGACTGGCCCGCTCGTGGCGCGTGCGCATGGTGGTGGGCCTGGGAGCCTTCCCGGCGCCGGCCCCCCACACGCGGCCCGTGAAACTGGCCGCCACCGCGCCATCGGGCTCGGCCGATCTCATTGAGCAGGTGGGAATCGTGCAGGGCGAGCTCGAGGTACCCGCCGGCGTCCTGGCCGCCCTGGAGATGGCGTTCGGAGCCGAGGGGACGCCCGCCGTCAGCCTGTGGGCGCGGGTCCCCCACTACGTGGCGGGCATGCCGTTCCCCGAGGCGAGTGCCGCGCTGATCGAGGGGCTGGCCGCGGTGGGTTCGTTGTCGCTGGACTCGTCCGCGCTGCGCCGGGCGGGCGACAGCTCCCGGCGGCAGGTCGACCAGCTCATCGCCGACAACGCCGAGCACCAGGCCATGGTGCGCAAGCTCGAGGAGAACATCGACGCCTCGGAGGGCAACGCGATGGGGGTCGACGCGGTGCCGTCCGGCGACGAGATCGCCGCGGAGCTGGAGCGCTTCTTGCGGGGTGAGGAACAGTGAGGAGAAGGGCCACATGAAGGTCGACGGCGGCATCGGGTTCGACCCGGACGGCATTGCCGCCCAGGCGGTCAAGGCGGAGCGGACCGGCTACGACGGAGTCTGGTCGGCCGAGACGAACCACGACCCGTTCCTGCCCATCGCGGTCGGCGCGGCGGCCACGGAGAAGCTGGAGTTCGGCACCGGGATCGCCGTGGCCTTCGCCCGCAACCCCATGACGCTTGCCGTGGTGGCCAACGACCTGCAACTGCTGACCAAGGGACGCTTCATGCTCGGCATGGGCAGCCAGATCAAGCCGCACATCACGAAGCGCTTCTCCATGCCGTGGTCGCACCCCGCGCCACGCATGCGCGAGCTCGTCCTGGCGATCCGGGCCATCTGGAAAACATGGGAGACGGGCGAGCCGCTCGCGTTCCGGGGTGAGTTCTACACGCACACGTTGATGACGCCCTTCTTCGACCCGGGGCCGAACCCGCACGGAAATCCCAAGATCCTGCTGGCCGGGGTGGGCGAGCACATGACCGAGGTCGCCGGCGAGGTCGCGGACGGGTTCCTGGTCCACGCGTTCTCCACCGAGCGCTACCTGCGGGAGGTGAGCCTGCCGGCACTGGAGCGGGGCGCGGCCAAGGCGGGCAAGACGCGCCTCGATCTGACGGTGTCGTACCCGGGCTTCGTCGCCACCGGGCCCGACGAGCAGAGCATGGAGGCGGCGATCACGGGGGTGCGCCAGCAGATCGCCTTCTACGGATCGACGCCGGCCTACCGTCCGGTGCTGGAGCTCCACGGTTGGGGCGACCTGCAGCCCGAGCTCAACACGCTCTCCAAGCGGGGCGACTGGGTGAAGATGGGCGAGCTGATCGACGACGACGTACTGAACGCCTTTGCCGTCGTAGGCCCGCCCGACAAGATCGCCACTGAGTTGCGCAACCGCTTCGAGGGCATGGTCGACCGCTTCAGCTTCTACGCCCCGTACAAGGTGGACCCCGAGCTGTGGAAGGACATGCTGGCCGGGCTGCACTAGGGCTCACAGGGTGTGAACGCCGTGTCGAAGTTGATGTACTCCGCAATCACCTTCTCCGTCGGCGGCCCGGACCTAGCGAGTCAGGCGATGGCGGCTGGCTTGGTCGACGAGATACATCTGTTCGTCACACCCCCCACGGTCGGGGGCGGCACGACGCCCGCGCTCCCCGTCCACTTCCGCTCCGACCTCGAGTTGGTGGACATGGACCGCTTCAAGGGCGGAGTTGTCTACCTCCAATACCGCATCAGCGGCTGACACGCCCACTCGCGTCCTCGGGAGTCAGGCGACGACGTTGACGAGGCGCGGCGGGCGGACCACGACACGCCTGGGTGCGGCCCCGTCCAGTGCGTCGATCACCTTCGCCGATGCCAGCGCGACCTCCTCGGCATCACCCTCAGAGATGTCGGCATCCACATCGATGCGGTCGCGCACCTTCCCGTTGACCTGGACCACCATCGTCACGGTGTCCTGGCGGACGAGGTCGGGGTCGAAGGTCGGCCAGCGCTGCAAGTGAACCGAGGCCTCGCCGGGGTGACGGTGCTCCCAGAGCTCGGCCGTGACGTGTGGGGACATCACCGCGAGGAGCAAGAGGAGCGAATCGAGCGCCTCGTTCCAGATGTCGACGTGGGGCGCGGCGGTCGCCTTCTTGCCGTTGCCGCTCTCGCCTGTGTCGGAGTCTGTGGGGCGCCCGTAGCGCTGCACCAGGTTCAGCAGTTCCATGCAGTGCGCCACTGCCGTGTTGTAGGACCAGCGCTCCACGTCGCGCGTGACGTCGGCGATGGTGCGGTGCACGGCCTGGCGTACCGCTCGATCGGCATCCGTCTGCTCCCCGCTGCGGAGTGCCTGGTCGGCGGTGCAGGTGCGCCACAACCGGTCGAGGAAGCGGCCGCAACCGTCGATGACCTGGTCGGTCTGGTCGGACCAGTCCATGTCGTCGAACGGCGGCCCCGCGAAGAGGTGGAACAGGCGCAGAGCGTCCGCACCGACCGTGTCGAAGTAGTGCTCGGGCGCGATGAGGTTGCCCCTGGACTTGGACATCTTGGTCCCGTCCATGCGGATCATGCCCTGTGCCAGGTAATGCCTGAAGGGCTCCGGGTCGAGTCCTGGCGCCAGCCCGACGTCGATTAGGGCGCGCGTGTAGAACCGGGCGTAGAGCAGGTGGAGGATGGCGTGCTCGATCCCGCCGATGTACTGGTCGACAGGCATGAAGTGCTGCGCCGCGACGGGCGCGAACGGCTGCTCGGTGTTCCACGGATCGCAGAAGCGCAGGAAGTACCACGAGGAGTCGACGAAGGTGTCCATGGTGTCGGTCTCGCGACGGGCCGGACCGCCGCAGACCGGGCAGGTGGTGTGGAGGAAGCCCTCGTGGAAGGCAAGGGGCGACTGCCCCGTCGGCAGGAATTCGACGTCGTCCGGAGCCACAATCGGCAGCTGGTCCTCGGGCACCGGCACTACGCCGTGATCGGGGCAGTACACGGCCGGGATCGGGCAACCCCAGAAGCGCTGTCGGGACACCAGCCAGTCGCGCAGGCGGTAGTTGACCTTGCGTTCGCCGAGACCCTGTTCTCCGAGCCAGTCGACGGCCAGGGCCTTTGCCGTCTCGATGTCGAGACCGTCAAGGAAGCCGCTGTTGATCTTGACGCCGTCGCCCGTATACGCCTCGCCCCCGTTGGCGTTCCAGTCCTCGGGGGGCTGCACGGTGCGCACGATCGGGAGCTGGTGCTGGGTTGCGAAGGCCCAGTCGCGCTGGTCCTCGGCGGGCACGGCCATGATCGCCCCCGTCCCGTAGCCCATGAGCACGTAGTCGGCCACGTAGAGCGGGACCGGACGGTCGGTGAACGGGTTGATGACATTGCTGCCGGTGTAGGCGCCGCGCGTGCCGAGGGCCCCGACATCGCCCTCAGCCATGCGCTCGATGTCGGTGGCGGCGGCGGCCCGGGTGCGTAACGCGTCGACGGCGTCCCGCCGGTCCGCGGTGGTCAGCTCGTCGACGAGCGGATGCTCGGGGGCCATGACGGCATAGGTCATGCCGAAGCTGGTGTCGGGACGGGTGGTGAACACCCGTACGGTCACCTCCGGGCGCCCCTCCACGGGAAGCTCGAACTCGGCGCCCTCGGACCGCCCGATCCAGTTGCGCTGCATCAGCTTGGCCCGCTCGGGCCACTCGAGGTCGTCGAGGGCCTCGAGCAGCTCGTCGGCGTACTGGGTGATGCGGAAGAACCACTGCTCAAGGTCGCGCTTGATGACGACGTCGCCCGAACGTTCACAGGTGCCGTCGGGGAGCACCTGCTCGTTGGCCAGCACGGTCTGACAACCGGGACACCAGTTGACCGGGGCCAGGGCCCGGTAGGCCAGGCCCGCCTCCCAGAACCGCAGGAAGATGACCTGGCTCCACTTGATGTAGGCGGGGTCGTGGCTGTGGATCTCCCGGCGCCAGTCGTAGACCGCGCCGAGCCGCCGGAGTGAGGCCGTGAGCTCGGCGATGCGGGCGTCGGTGAAGATCCGCGGGTGCGTCCCGGTCTTGATGGCGGCGTTCTCGGCCGGCAGGCCGAAGGAGTCGAACCCGATCGGACTCAGGACGCCTTTGCCCCGCATGGTCTGGTAGCGGACCGTCAGGTCGCCGAAGGTGTAGTTCCGGACGTGGCCCTGGTGCGCCGCCCCGGACGGATAGGGGTACATGCACAGCGCATAGAACTTCTCCCGGGGGTCGTCGTTGTCGATCTGGTAGGTGCCCTCGTCGTCCCAGTGGCGCTGCCACTTGCGCTCAACCGAATCGACGTCGTAGGCGCGTGCCATGCCACCAGGGTAGGCGACACCCCGGTGGCCTCTGAGCAGGGTGCGGGAGTCCCCTGGCGCCACCGGGCCGTCCATTTCGGACCGTCTCCGAGTCCCGGAACGGGAGAGGGTCCGTGCTCCCGACTGCTATCGTGATCCCCCACCACTGGGGGCGTAGCTCAGCTGGTAGAGCGCCTGACTGGCAGTCAGGAGGTTCGTGGGTTCAAGTCCCATCGCCTCCACTTGGGAGTACCAGCTCAATCGCCTTCAGGTGCTCCCATTGTTGTTGACGGTCCCTTGCGTGTAGCCGCGTTTGTAGGCACCAACTCTGAACGTGGGTGGTGTGGCCGAGATGGGCTTAGACAAGTGCCATCGGCCTCGACGAGACCTCCTTCGTCATGCTGGGCAAGAGAATCCACACCGACTACGCCACGACGGTGGCCGATGTGGAGAACCACCAGATCATCGACATCTTGCCGACGCCTTATTACACCGACGTGGCGGGCTGGATCGACAAGCAGCCGCGAGCGTGCAAGGAGCGGATCCGCTTCGGCGGCGCTCGACATGTCGCAGACCTACGCGGCGGTCTACACGGTGATCTTGCCCAAAGCGGCCCACTGGTGGACCCTTTCCACGTCATCTCGCTCGCCAATCGCAGCCTCGACGCGGTCCGGCGCTCGGGTGCAGAACGAGCAGACGGGACACCGGGGCCGGCGCCACGATCCGCTCAATCGGGCCCGACGCGTCCTGCTGGTCGGCGAAGAGAAGCTCAGTGCCGAAGCCACCGAGCGCCTGGCCTCACTGCTCGCGTTGGGCGACCGAACGCCGAGGTGGCCATCGCCTACCAGGTCAAAGAGCGCCTTCGTGAGTTCTATCGAACGAGTGACCCCGACGAGGCCCGAGCGATGCTCAGAGAGCCTCGAGGAGCACTGTCGCCGACGCACCATGCCGCCCGAGATCCAAAAGCTCGGGCGAGGCATCGGGGCCTGGTTCGACAAGATCGCCAGCTTCCACGTGGCCCGCGTCTCTAACGGACCGACCGAAGCACTCAACGACCTGATCAAGCGGATAAAACGGATCGGCTTCGGCTTCGGCAACTTCGAGAACTATCGGATCCGTGCCGTGCTCTCCGCCGGCAAGCCCAACTGGCGTGTGCTCGGTTCGATCGTCGTCCGGTGACACGCAGGACCGCGCCAGAATCCAAAGAACCGTGTTTGTGGATCTTCGGATTTCAGCGGGGAGATGACGCTGGCCGTTCGCCATAACCACCAGATCAATCGGACCGGCCGAATACCTGGTAAGCGATATGAGCCCGATCGTCGGCCTTGGCATCCCGGAAGGACCAAATGCCGCATATCCGGCGGGTCGGACCCGTGGCACCTACCCGGTGGGTCCACTAAGTCTGCAAACGGATGACACCGAGAGGTCGCGTTGACCACCTAACGCTATGCTCCCACTCCGACATCCGTCAGGTGAGGGAGACTTGGGATGACCGGCCTAGCCAGCACTCTGAAAGAACAGTCTCGGGACACCGGCGGCACGTCCCCCGACGCTGAGACCCTTTCCAAAAGGAACTTCTCTCCTCTTCAGCAGCGTCCAGCCACCGCCCTCGCAATATTTGCATTCGCCCTAATAATTTCCCTCTATTTCTGGTTCATCCAGCATTACAGCGTCAACACGATCTGGGTCGATCAATGGAGCGACATCCCCCTGATCAAGCTTGCATCCACCGGCCACCTCACGCTGGCAAGCCTCTGGGCCCAGCACGGCGAAAATAGAATTTTCTTCCAGAACCTGATCGCGCTTCTTCTCGCCTACTCAACCCATTACAACGTCGTTGTAGAGGAGTACCTCAGCGGTGTGATGGCCGTCGCAGCGACCGGGTTGTTCATCTTGGCCCATCATCGCCGTTCGCCATCGACGCCGTGGGTGTACTACGTACCCGTCGCTCTGGTCATGTTGTCCCTCGTGCAGGAGGGCAATACGTTATACGGCTACGCAATTGGCTGGTACATCGTCCTCTTGGCACTGGCTGGCGCTACCTATCTCTTGGATCGACCGACACTGACATGGCCCACCCTCGCCGGTGGCATCGTCATCGCCGTCGTTGGAAGTTACTCGAATCTTTACGGCTTGCTGATCTGGCCAGCGATGCTGGTGCTGTTTTACTTACGGCGCAGACCTCGCGCACTTGTGTTCACCTGGGTTGTCTCTGCACTAGTGACCGGCGCGGTGTACTTCATTGGTTTCAATTTTCAGGCGGCAAGGGGGAACAACGGATACGTACTCTCCCATCCGTCCGCCACGATCAACTTCTTCTTCATTGCGCTTGGTGACGGGTTGGGCATTCCGGGGTCAAGCGTGTTCTACAACGACATGGCCCTCTTCGGATTCGCTATCTTTGCCATCTCCTGTTGGGTATTGATCACCTACGGTCGTCGCGGGGACGAATCGAGTGGGAGCCCAATAGGTATCGTCATGATCTGTTTCGGGCTCTTGTTCTGTGCCTTCCTGACGCTGGGACGCGCTTGGTTTGGAGGGGACCAAGCGGGCTGGTCCCGGTACACCACCTACGACCTCGTCGTACTCGTGGGGTGCTACGTGGTCGTCTTGAACAGGCCCGCTCAGCATGCCCCTCGTAGCGTCCAGAAACTGGTGCGTCTGATGATGGCAGTCCCGAAGGACGTTCGATCGGCAGGTAGAGCATGGGATGAGACCATCCGGATCGGGGTCGCTGTGTTTCTCACCGCGGCGATCGGTCTGCAGGTCCTTTTCGGTACGGTAAACGGCATATCGCAGGCCAGAGCCTGGTACGAATCTCAAATACTCGCTGCGGATCTCACTGTGAACATTGACAAAGCTCCTGGCTATCTGATCTACAGCGCGTTGTGTGAGGACTTCTGTTTTAGTTTTATTCGGCAACGTATTAATTTTATCCGCGCACACCATCTCAGCTTGTTCGCCACAAGCGCCGTCGATCAATATGCGAGAGAGGGATGGCGGGCCATCCCCGTCTCCGCACTCTCCATGTACACATGGGTGCCAAAGCCCGTCAACGGTGCGAGATTGCGGGGCTTCCAATGGCTACTGGCAGAAAGCTCATTGACAAGCACAGCAGACCTCGGCGCGTCGAGGGTCAACTTTTATGTGACAGGCAGAACGTTGCACAAGGCACTGGTCTTCCGAGCGACGCATACTTCATTCGGGTGGCTCGGCGGCTGGAATACCACCACTGTTTCGAATGGGATCTACACAATTCGGAGCGTTGCTTACACCCTTGTGGGCCCTGGCACTTGGAGCGCCCCTGTTCAGGTTTCCGTAGCGAACTGAAGCGCTTTGATCGCGAGCTGGATCTGCCCTGGGAAAACCGCCCCGAGTGGTTGCAGCGCTGTATGGGTAGCACCGAACGACCTGCGTCCTCAAGGGCTCGTTGCAACATCCAGCTTGATCGGCGAGCAGTGATGTCGTCGATCAGGAGGTTCAGCGGTGGGGCGGTTCAGCGAGGTTGAGAGACAGACCATCTGGGACATGGCTGTCTCATCTTTCGGAAGTCATCAACTAATCCGCTTCTGAGGTGGGATTGTATCGGTGGGCCGTAGAAGACTCGAACCTCCAGACCCCTTGCGCGTCATTTAGGGTAACAGGAAATATGTTCCAGCCTTATCCCCAGGTGACACGCTCTCACCCCGATAATATGTCCATTTTAACTGGGAATATTCATTCCGATATATCTTTGACCAGGACCCTCGCTCCGAACCGTCACTACTCATTGCGCTACTCAGTGCATGAAACTATGTCCGCAGAGGAGCTTCTGGACAAACTAGGAGCGAGCGAGGGCAAGCGGTGAGCATGCTGTACCGACGTGGCGCCGCTGAAGCCCGCTGAGGGCTTTGGTGCCGGTCCAGCCTTGACCCTTCAGCTTTTCAGTAACCCGCGTTCAGGGAGCCGGGGGGAATCGCGATCCAAGGTGCGCCCCACCACGCCCAGACTCGCAACCAGCGGACGCCGCATGGGAGTCCACCGCCAAAGTCACCCGCACAAAGCGTACCGATTGACAAACCTCGTTTTATGAATTTCCCGTTGGAGGCGTGACCGACTTACCCTCAATCTTGTTCACCGCTTCGGTCGCAAATGCCTGAACCGTGGCCGTGTCAGGCGAAATGTCCCCATACCCCAGTTCACCGTCTATCTGCCAGACGCGGAACAGAACGACTTCCAAGTCAGCGTTAATGCCCTTGATGGTCAAGGTGATGGCGAAAGCGTCTGACTGAACCGACGATGGAGGACCGAGCGCGGGAAACGACATCGCGCCAACGGATCCTGTTACTTGCATTCCGTCTGACTCGGAGAAAGAGATTGACTTAGAACCATTAAGATCCGCCAGATACTTCCTGTATCGCTGCAACGCTCCCTTTCCGCTTTCGATCGTCTCGTTGAGCTGGGGTAGCTGCTGGTCGGCGTAGTTGACCTTTACCCTGTTGATGCCTTTGGCGGGGTGGCCGAGAGCTTGGAGTGGGAATCCCCCCTTTGCGTGGAGCCATCGCGTAAGGAGATGGCATGCCAGAGAAGAGACGCCGGTACGACCGGGACTTCCGTGAGGGAGCCGTCGGGATCGTCCGGGAGACGGGAAAGCCCATAGCCCAGGTGGCCCGGGATCTCGGGATCAACCCCGGGACGTTGGCCAACTGGGTGGCCAAGGACAAGCTCGCCCGCGGCGAGAAACTCGACCCGACCAAGGTCGACGCCGAGGTCGTACGCCAGCTCGAGGCCAAGATCGCCGAGCTGACCATGGAGCGTGATGTCCTCAAGCGATCTGTGGTCCTCTGGGTCAAAGAGGCGACGCGATGACCGTGGCATCGTTCATCGCCTCCCAGAGGGCCGAGCACGACGTTCCTCACGTGCTCTCGTGCCGAGCGCTCGACGTGTCCGAATCGTGGTTCTACAAGTGGAAGGACCGTCCACCGACGAAGCGGGCTCTGCGCCGCCAGGAGCTCGACGAGGCGGTCAAGAAGTTCTTCGATGATTCGGGCGGTCGTTACGGCTCTCCGAAGATCCACGAGGACTTGATCGAGGACGGCTGGAAGGTGTCGCAGAAGTCGGTGGCCGATTCCATGGCGCGCCAGGGACTCAACGCTCGCCCGAAGAAGAAGGGACGCAACCTCACCCGTCCCGACAAGGCGGCAAAACCCACCCCCGACCTTGTAGAACGGGACTTTTCGGCCGACGACGTGGACCAGAAATGGTGCGGGGACTTGACCGAGATCCCCACTGACGAAGGCAAGCTCTACTTGGCGACCGTCGAAGACCTGTCGTCGAGACGCGTACCGGGCTTCTCGATGTCCGAACATCACGACGCAGAGGTTGCCATCGCAGCAATCCAGATGGCGGCAGCGGTCCGCGGTGGTGAGATACGCGGGGTGATATTCCATAGCGACAAGGGGTCCGAATACACAGCGTCGACGTTCCACGAAGCATGCACACGACTCGGTATCACTCAGTCGATGGGCCGCGTCGGGTCGGCATACGACAATGCTGCTGCCGAGAGCTTCAACTCGACGCTTGAGTTCGAGCTCCTGTCGCGACGGCGCTTCCCCACAAAGGCGGACACGCGACGTGCCGTGGCCGAGTTCATCGACTGGTACAACCGTGTCCGCCGGCACTACTCGTGCGAGATGAAATCCCCTGTCGAGTTCGAGGCGATCCTCGCTGAGCGCCGAGGTGGGTCGACCGCGACGACAAGGGCGGCATAGGCCTTCCCTCAATGCGACTCGGGCCGGTGAGCACCTCGGCCGAAGTGGCGCACCGAGAGTGGCTGGTGACAGGCTCAGTCAACTATCCAACCGACTCCACGATTTGGGGGGAGGCCCAGAGATTCTTGAGGCAACCGCCAAAGTTGGAGGTTGCACCAGAGGAAGAGTTGTCCACGGACCAACCGGTGGCATGTCAGACAGCGACAGTGCCTTCGTCTTAAGTTGTGCTTGACCGACAGCTCCCGCGGGCAGGTCGGCCGCCAGGCCGATCCCGATTAGCACGAGCACGAGCACGAGCACGGCAATGATGCCGACGGCCACAACCGGGAACCCGAACTCAACCACACTCTGTTGATTTGACAGAGGCGCTGGCTGAGGAGCGCCGACCTGCTCCGTGGTCGGTTCGTTTGAGTAGGTCATCGTCATCCCCTGCCTAACGCTTGAGAGGACCTGAAGAGATCATCGGCCGGTAGCGGGAAAGGCTTGAACATAGGCAGGAAATGCCAGATTCCGACTGTTCGCAGGGTCCACAGTGACCTATCGCAAAAGTCGCCACAATGCACCAGGATCTCGCCCACGGGGTGTCTGATCGCAACCACTGACCTTGCAGACGTGGGTTAGCCGGGCGGCGCCTTCGATCGCGATTCGACCCTCTACGGATATTGGTGTCATAGTTCTGACACTAATACTTCCTCGGGGGTACGCCGTGACCACGACCAGCAGCGGCGACGTCTACTACGACACCTACGACGTCGAAATCAATGCCGATCCGTATCCCGTCTACCGGCGGCTCCGCGAGGAGGCGCCCGTCTATTACAACGACACGCACGACTTCTTCGCCGTGAGCCATTTCGCCGACGTGGAGAAGGGCCTCCTCGACGCCCAGACCTACATCTCGGGCAAGGGCGGGATCATCGAGCTGATCAAGGCGGACATCGAGATGCCGCCCGGCGTCATCATCTTCGAGGACCCCCCGACTCACACCATCCATCGCCGCCTGCTCTCGCGTGCCTTCACCACGCGGCGGGTGGCGGAGCTGGCGCCGAAAATCCGCGAATTCTGCGCACAGAGCCTCGAACCGTTGGTGGGGGCCGAGCGCTTCGACTTCATTGCCGACCTGGGTGCGCAGATGCCGATGCGGGTGATCAGCATGCTCCTCGGCATTCCCGAGAGCGACCAGGAGGCAGTCCGCGACCATGTCGACGCCAACCTGCGCACCGAGGCGGGCGAACCGATGCAGGTCTCCGAGAACTTCGTGACCGGCGCGATGTTCGCCGACTACGTCGATTGGCGGGCCGAGCATCCCTCGGACGACATCATGACCGAGCTCTTGAACGTCGAGTTCGTCGACGAGACGGACACCCTCCGCAAGCTGACGCGCAACGAGTTGCTCACGTACCTCGAGGTGCTGGCCGGTGCCGGAAACGAGACCACGACCCGCCTGATCGGTTGGACCGCCAAGGTCCTGGCCGACCACCCCGAACAGCGAGCCGAGCTCGTCGCCGATCCGTCGCTGATCCCGAATGCCATTGAGGAAATCCTGCGGTACGAGTCGCCCGCACCCCACGTCGGACGCTGCGTGGCGCGCCAGGACCTCGTGGTCCACGGCACGGAAGTCCCGGCCGGAAGCGTGATGCTCTTCCTGCTCGGCTCGGCCAACCGGGACGATCATCGCTTCCCCGACGGCGACAGCTTCGACATCCACCGCAACGACGGCCGGCACCTCACCTTCGGCAACGGCATCCATCTGTGCATGGGCGCCGCCCTCGCCCGCATGGAGGGGGTCATCGCCCTCGAAGAGGTGCTGGCCCGCATCCCCCACTGGGACGTCGACATGGACAACGCGCGACTCTCCCCCACCTCGACCGTGCGGGGCTGGGAGACGCTCCCAGTGGTCACGAAGTAGTGGGCCGCCCCATGACCTGGGCCGCATCGCAATGGGGACCTCTAAAAGGGCATGTTGAACGGCAAGGTGGCGGTGATGACCGGCTTCATCCTGACTGAGATCACGGCGCAGGGGGCCGAGGACTTCATTCCCGACATCGCGGCAGAGGCGACCCTCAATCGAGCCGGCGAATCACCGGAATTAGCCGAGGTTGGCGCTTTCCTCGCCCGATCGTGCGTCCTTCGTCACCGGAGCCGTCGTCCCGGTCGACGGGGGCTGGTCCGCCAAGCCGGCCTGAAATCATGACGGCCATGCACACCACGGAGAGCCTTCGGCCAGCAAAGCCAGGGCGCCGGCAGTATGACAGCGCCCTGCGGCGCCAACGGGCCGCCGAGACCCGGGCGCGCATCATCGCGGCGGGGTCCGAGTTGCTCCACAGCTCCTCGGTGCGGGACTGGCACGCCCTGACGATCCGGGCCGTCGCCGAGAGGGCCGGTGTCAATGAGCGCACCGTCTACCGTCACTTCACCAACGAGCAGGGATTGCACGACGCAGTCATGCACCAGTTCGAGGACGAAGCTGGGATCGACCTGCGCGGCATGCAGCTCGAGGATGTGGCCGACGTGACGGCCCGCATTTTCGCCCACGTCTCCTCCTACCCGCCGGACACGCGTCAACCACTGGACCCGACGCTGCTCGATGCCAAGCAGCGCCAGCACGGGGCGCTCCTGGCAGCCGTTGCTGCACGGGCCGGGACATGGTCCGCCGTGGACCACACGGTCGCCGCCGCCGTCCTTGACGTGTTGTGGAGCGTGGCGAGCTACGAGCGCATGGTCGTGGACTGGGAGATCGAACCCGCCGAGGTCACCCGCGGCATCAGCTGGGTGATTGGGCTGATCCGCCAGGCCATCGACGCGCGGCCGGACGGGCTTCCCTAGGGAAAGGCCATCTGCCAGACCGCGGCCAGAGCAGGTCGGCCTCCATCTGGTAGAAGCCCTGATCGAAATAGCGCTCTTTGGGGACCCGGACCGGGACCTGCATCGCATGGGGCATCGGAAGTGCCGACCATCTCCGATCCCATGAGCGCCATCTCCTTTCTCCTTTCTGCTCTAGGCCACTTCGAAGCGGCTCTTGCGTCCGTTGCCCCCGCTCTTGCGTGCCTGGCGGGAACCGACTTCCTCAATGACATCACCCGAACGATCGACGTCGAACTCGTTCCCGCTCGCCCGCAGGACGGCGAGGAGGTCGAGGAGCCGGCTCCGCTGTGGCTCGGACAGACCGATCTGCTCGTACACAACAGTGTTGAGGTCCCGGGTCGCGTCCATGGCGACCTTCTTGCCACGTGCGGTGATCACCGCGAGCGTGGTCCGAGCATCTGAAGAGTGCGGGACCCGTTTCACGAGCTTGTCGTGCTCAAGCCGGTCGATGACGTTCGTCACCGTGGCCGGGGGGATGCGCAGCGTCTTGCTGATCCAACTGAGCGTCAACGAGGACTCGGGATCAGTCGCCAGCCAGGTGAGCACCTCGTAACGGGCGAACGTCAGGTCATGGCTCTTCATGACGTTGGTGACCTGGTCGTTGAGCAGCTGATATGAGCGAAGGATGGCGGTGAAGACGGCCATGCCAGAGGCCGCCTCGGGATCCCAGCGCTCGAGCCAGACCCGACGAGATGCCTCGACGACGTCGAATGGAGCCGCCTCGAATCCCATCCTGGAAGAATACGACGCCAGTGGCGGGCTGTTAGTCGTCTTGGAGGAGCGAGTCACCGATGATCCCATCCGCTTTGAGTGTGTCGATCTCCGACCCGGTCAGTCCGAGCTCAGTGAGGAGTTCCTCGTTGTGCTCACCGAGGAGAGGCGCGTGCCGCAGGTGGACCCGACCCGCTCCGCGCGAGAACCGCATTGGCATGGTGCTGTAGCGGGAGCGCCCGATCACGGGATGCTCCATCTCCTCGAAGAATCCACGGGAGGCGAGCTGTGCCAGCTCACACTGGTGATGGGGCTGGACGACCTTGGCGACGGGTACGCCGGCATCCCAGAGCCGTGCGACGAGCTCGTCGGCCGGCCGGGCCCGACACCATTCCTGCAGGAACGTGTCGATCCGATCGTGCGCACTGAACCGCCCCGTCGCCGTCGCCAGGGCGGGATCGGCCGCCCATTCCGGATCGCCCAGAGCAACTCGGAGCGACTCCCATTGCCGGTCCGTCGCGACCGCGATGGCCACCCAGGAGTCATCCCGGCCGTTCTCGTCCGGGCCTGCGGCCTGATAGAGGTTCTGCGGTGCCGCCATGGGCCCGCGGTTGCCGCCACGGGCGAGGAGCGCGCCGTAGGCGGAGGCTTCGATCACCTGCTCTGCCGCCACGTTCAGCCCGGCATCGACCATCGCGGCCTCCACGAGACCCCCTTCACCTGTCTTCGCACGGTGCTCGAGCGCGACCATCAGGCCGAACAGCGCATGGAGGCCGGCATTGGGGTCACCAATGGTGTACGGCTCGAACGGCAGGATGTCGGGGTGTCCCGTCAGCCAGGTGAGCCCCGAGGCATCCTCGATCACAAAGGCGAACGCGGACCGATCGCGCCACGGCCCGTCGAGCCCGAATCCGGGCATGCGCAACATGATGAGATCGGGCCGATCGGCCCTGAGCGACTCGTAGTCGAGTCCGAGCTGGTCGAGGACCCGTGGCGTGTAGTTCTCGACGACCACGTCGCAGGTCGCAACCAATCGGCGCACCAGATCGAGGCCGCGGGGATCGCGGAAGTCGATCGTCATGCTCTTCTTATTGGTGTTGAGCGCGGCGAAAATGGGTCCTCGCTCCCAGAAGCGATCCTCCGTCTGCGGCACACCACCGACCAGCCTTGCCCCGTCCGGCCGGGATGGTGATTCGAGGTGGATGACCTCTGCACCCAGGAGTGCGAGCAGATGGCCCGTGAGCGGACCGGCCCAGAAGGCCGTCATGTCCAGAACGCGCAGCCCCGCGAACGGAAGCGCAGCCTGCGCAGTGCTCGTGCGGCTGCGAGCAGGGGCCGTGCGTGGGACGAGCTCGTCAATGGTGTGTCCTCCGAGCCGAGGGGCCGCTTCGGGAGGCCGCAGGCGTCCTGCCCCGAGCCGGAAGGGCGGTCGTGGGTTCATTGCGCCATCCCGCGGGTTCTCGACGAAGGTCTCCCGCTTCCGAAAGTGCTCGAACGCAGTGACATTCGAGCCGTTGGCGATCGGTGCGTTCGGGATCCGGAAGGCCGACGCGAGGTCGAGGACCTCCTCGACACGTGTGCGCTGCGATCCATCCGTCGATAGTCGGCGCCAGCGCCGTACGGTCCAGAAAGAGCTTCGGATCCTCCATCCACTCGGGGTGTTCCACCATCGCGCAGAAGTCGAGCCACTGTTGCCCGGTCCCACAGCCGAGACCGACCAGCCCGTCGCCGGCCGCCCCGACGCCCGGTGTCGGCACGAATCGCTTGCGGCGCATGGGTCGGCCGAGTTGGTCGTTGAAGGTCACGGGGTAGTAGGTGAGGGTCATCGCCAACGCCTCGAGCATCGACACGTCGATCAGCTCGCCGCCCGGGTCGGTGCGCCGACCCGCGGCCAGGGTCCCGATCGCGCCGAAAACGCCGGCGACCCACTCCCCGATCTGGCCACCGACGAAGACAGGCGCACGGTCGGGTCTCCCGCGGGCCAACCCCACGACCGCTCCGGACCACGCTTGCAGCGTGAATTCGGTGGCGGGCTTGTCACTCCACGGGCCCTCGAGCCCGAACGGCGTGATGCTCGTGACGGTCAGGTGCGGGTGCCGGTCGAGGATCTCACGGGGGGCCAGCGCCGCGTGCTCCGCCACCGAGGAACCCTTCGACCACACGACGGCGTCGGCCGATGCGAGCAGCCTCTCCAGGACGCGAGGTTCTCCGCGCTCTCGCTTCGACAACGACGCTCTGCTTCGACGCGCTGAGGAAGTTGAAGAGCGCACCGTCGGTCTCGGGTGAGACCACCGCGCCGGAAGCCGACCAGCGGCGCAACGGATCCCCCTCGGGTGGCTCGACCTTGATCACCTCTGCACCACCGTCGGCCAGCAGCTTCGTGCAGTACGCACCCGCGATCCACGTCGAGAGATCGACCACGCGGAGCCCGCTCAGGGTGACTGCCACGGGCGCGGCCTCGGCGCGCCGTCCTGCGCCTCCGACACCGTCAGTCGATATCGGGGCGCCGGCGACCGGAGCCGCTCAACCGCCAGTCAGGGGGGAACCTGCTGTCATTGTCCTTCACTGCGAGGTTGAGTCCCGCGTCCATCGTTTCCTTGCTCAGGGTCGCCCGCTTCCCGTCGTCGTCGTCCCGGAGCATGCCGCCCATGGATTCGAGCCACGCACTGAGAAGGCTGCCCATGTACTCGCCCTGGTGCTGCTTCATCACTTCGAAGAAGACCTTCTGCATGAAGACCGTGTCGGTCGGCCGCGTGCGGGCACAGGCGAGCGCGTACTTCTCCACCTCTCCCTCGAGCTCAGCGCGTGGCACGACGCTGTTCACGAAGTTGCAGTCGTACATCTGCTCTGCGGTGAAGGGGCGGCCCGTGAAGACCATCTCCTGGAACTTGCGCAGGCCCATCATCATCGCCCACTGCCACATGCGCGGGGCGTAGCCGACATAGCGGAACGCAGGATGTCCGAACAGCGCGTCGTCCGAGGAGATCACGAGGTCAGCATCGGCCGCCTGGTAGAAGTGCCAGCCGTAGCAGTAGCCCTTGACCTCGAGGATGCTGATCTTCTTGAAGTCCTGGAGGGTACGGCAACCGGACCTGGTGTTGCCGTACCAATGAAGGAGCGAAGCCCCGGCCCGGTACGAGCGTGCATTCGGGCATGGTGACGTCGTCATCGTCTGTCGAGTCCGAACTCCTCCTGCAGCGCGACGCCAGCGGCCTGCTTGGCCATCAGCTCGTCGAGGTCGGCGCCCGTTCCGAGGTGATCGCCCACCCCCGCACGACCAGGACCTTGACGTCGTCGTCGATGCTCGCCTTGAACAGGAGGTCTGCGTACCGCTTGCGGGCGGCGATGGTCGGGATGTTGAGCTGGTCGGGACGGTTCAGGGTGATCGTCGCGATACGCGTGCTCAGGTCCTTCTCGTAGAGGATGATCTCCTCCGGCGGAGGGATGTCGGTTTCGGTCACGTGAGGGGGCTCCTTGCGTCGCGGATCGGTTTGGTCGAGAGCGGCTCCGGGCCGGTCGCGGTGACATCGACTGGTTCCTGGCCGTAGAGGGCACCGACGCCTTCCTGCCAGACGTAGATGGTCAGCGTCAGCACCATGCCCACCTCGAAGGTCTGCTCTCGCGCCGTACGCGGGAGCGCTCCCGTCACGAGCGGGAGGTCGTACCCGAGACCCAGACCCCGCGCCACCGGCATCGGGGGCAGCGGGATTTCCGCCGCGTCGTAGGCGTCGAGAAGATCGCTCAGCGGTGCGCCGACCCGGCACGCGGCCAGAAGCCGGTCACAGAGCTCGCTCCAGCGCTGGGACAACCGACCATCGATGGCGGCGTCGCCGTCCACCGAGCGGGTCCGCCCGAGCTCGCCGACGTACCCGCCGAGCATCACCCCGGCCTCGAACGCCACGAGGTCACCCGGCCCGACCGGCGCGTCCCGACTCGCACGGCGCCACGGGTGCTCGCGCGAGGTGATCCACGCGACGTCCTGCGTGGCGGGAGTGGTCACGCCGGCCGACGGCCATCGCCTCCATGAACACGCCCGTGAGCTGCCGTTCCGTGACCCCGGTGGCCAGCGCTGCGACGGCCTCATCGAGCGCTCCTTCGGCGATGCGTACCGAGGCCCGGATGGCGTCCACCTCCTCGGGCGACTTGACCCGGCGGGCCCGGCGCAGCAGCGGCTCACCATCGATGAGCTGGGCCGACGGGAACGCCTTCGGGAGAAGCCGCGCCGCGGACGGCGTCATGGCATCGGTGGCGACCGTCCGCACCGTGGCGGCACCTTCGATCCCCTGCAGAACCTTCAGGAAGTTCTCCGAGTTGAACGAGATCCCGTACAGGTTCTCGTGAGGGATGTCGTCCGGGATCCCCTCGTCCCACGTGCTGAGCAAGTGCACGGATCCGGAGGAGCGCACGAGGACACACCCGGGGCCGAAGGCCCGCGAGCCGGCGGTCCACAGCCGCGGTGCGCCGGAGACGTAGCGGGCATTTCCTTCACGCCCGACGACGAGCATATCGATGTCTGCCAGCTCCATCTCGGTCAGCACCGCGATCGACGGGCCAGTCGCAACGCGGCATCGTCGGGAAGAACCTCGGTGACGGTCACGCGGTGCCTAGAACGGATCGTAGGGATAGTCGGTCATGGCGTCCCACCCGTCCTCCGTGATGAGCAGGACTTCCTCGGACCGATACCCGGCCGCACCATCCTCCCAGACGATCGGCTCGATCACCAGGACCATCCCCGCCGCGAGGACGAGCGACGCGTCGAACGCCTCCCCGATGTCACTCCCCACATAGGGCATCTCGGCGCTGTCGATGCCGAGACCGTGGCCGAGGTAGAAGTGGGGCATCCACGGCTTCACACCACCGGCAGCGTCGATGGCTGCCGCCGTGAGCTCCGCGGCCGTTGCTCCGGCACGGGTGACGTCGAGGACGGCATCCCTGATCGCGATCCACCGCTCGAACTGGGCGCGCTGGCGAGCATCGGGCTCGCGTCCGACGATCCAGGTCCGGCCGAAGTCGGAGTGGAAGCCGGCGTAGCTGATGCCGAGGTCAACCCAGAGGACATCGCCTTCGGCCAGCTCCCGTTCGGTCGAGAGGAGCGGGCAGGCCAGGTCGCCGGTCGTCGTCCAGGGCCCGTCCGCGATGCGGGAGGGCATCACCTGCCAGATCGGATCGAGGATGTTGGCATCCGCGCCCGCGTCGAAGATCGTGCGCAAGAACGTCGCTGTGAGATCGGTCTGACGGACCCCCGGCGCAACGCGAGCCTGGACGGCAGCGATGCCGCGCTCGGTGATCCGCAGGCCCTCGCGCAAGCACGACAGCTCGTCGGGCGTCTTGATCGCCTTGGCTGCGCTGATGATGCGCCCGCCGTCAACCGGGGCGTCGGGCGCGAACAGGATCGATCGCTCGCGACGCAGGGCATTGGTCCATTCGTCGATGGCGATCGCCGCGTTGTCCGGCACGAGACCGGCCAGTTGCGAGGCGAAGAGTTCCACACCCTCGTCGAAGTCCAGGTACACGGGACCGTGGAGATGATCGGATGGGAGCTCGACCCGGAGTCGGTCCTCCTCTCGCATCGGAGAGAAGAGGTGTGGCCACTCGTCGTCGGTGGTGACCACCGCGACGGGCTGCTCGAAGTTCGCCCGGCCCGAGTCGGCCAGCGGCCAGATGGCACCAGTGGCGTAGACGACGTTCGTGTTGCCGAGCAGGATCAGCGCGTCGAGACCCTGCGTGCGCATCAGTCCACGAATCCGCTGCACCCGTTCCCGGCGCATACGCGGGATATCCGCCTGCGTGGGGATCTGTGTCGACGGCGCGGATGCCATGAGCCCCGCCGGCATCAGCCGTCCAGTCCGAGGTAGCCCTTGATGTTGTCGCCTACGACGGCAACCGCCGCTTCCGGACCCACCGCATCGACGACGGCGGCCAGCGATTTGCCGCTGTAGCCGTACGTGCTCTCGTTGTGGGGAAAGTCCGTGGACCACATCACGCGATCGATCCCGATGCGGGGAAGCAGTGCGAGGCCAAGGGGATCGACCATGAACGACGCGCACATGTGGTTGTCCCAGTAATACGTGGGCTCATGCTGGATGTTCAGATTGGCGAGGTGCTGAAACGACGCCGCAATGTGCTCGGCGTCCTGGAGGGCCGCGGGCACCCAGTTGATCCCACCTTCGAAAAATCCGATCTTGAGCCCGGGGTGACGGTCGAGGATCCCGCCGAAGATGTACTTGCCGAAGGTGTCGCGGAACGGTGCCACGGACTGGAGCATCCCGATGCTGACGGCATTGAACTCATTCGGGGTCGCAGGCGGGTTCTCGCCGATGTGATGTGAGACCGGGATCTGCGCCTCTTCGATCGCGTCCCAGACGCCATCCATGGCGGTGCTGGCGTAGTCGATCGGGCGCTTCTCCAGGTCCTTACCCGGCGTAAGGGGCATGAGGAACGTCTTCAAGCCGAGCGCTTTCAGCTCGTTGATCGTCCGGCGCGCTCCGTCGGCGTCCCACCAGTTGATGAGGCCGACGCCATAGATGCGATTTTTCGACTGCTCCTGAATCTCGGCGATGTGCTCATTGTAAATCCGGAAGCAGAGCTCACGGACCTCCCGGTCCGGCCAACCGAACAGGGCGAGGATGGAGTTCGGGAACGCGAGCTCCTTCGCGACGCCTTCCGAGTCAAGCGCCGCCAGCCGGGCATCGACGTCACCGGTATGGGATCCGGAGACGGGGTCGTACTGTGTGAGCACGTCAATGAACTCCTGAACGAGGATGGACTTTCCGTCCATGCCGATCACCCATCCACCACCGACGTTCATCACGCGGGGCGCGCGCTCTTTCATGCTCTCGGGGAACCGCTCGTAGAAGATGTCGACTGCGAGCGAGATGTGGTCGTCCGCAGAGAACACCTCGGTCCCCGCCGGCAGCCCGGAATCGACGAGCGGGCCCGGATGGCGGTCCTTGGGCGCGCCCACGCCCTCGGGCGGGTACAGCGGCGTCCTGGAAATGGTCATCTCCCCCGCTTCCCTCATGGACGGACCATCGCAGATTACTTCGGCTTCGTAGCAATCGTCAACGGATCCTGCTAGCTTCCTCTTGGCCAGGAGGACCTCGGGAGGTCGGAGAGCGTGACATGACGACGTGGGATACCACGGTCGACCTCGTGATCATCGGATCCGGTGGTGGCGGCATGGTCGCCGCGCTGACCGCGGTCGATGCGGGAGCGAGCGCGCTGGTGCTCGAGAAACAGGAGCGCGTCGGCGGCTCGACCTGCATGTCCGGGGGGATCCTCTGGGTACCCAACAACCCCGTCATGCGTGCCGAAGGGGTGGCGGACTCCTACGAGGACGCCATGGCGCACTTCGAAGCCGTCGTGGGCGACGTTGGTCCGGCCTCTTCGTTCGAGCGTCGCCATGCCTTCTTGACGGCGGGTCCGGAGATGGTCTCGTTTCTCCAGGATCGTGGTGTGCGCTTCGCCTTCTGTCCCGGCTACAGCGACTACTACTCGAGCGCCAAGGGTGGCCTCGACATCGGGCGCGGCATCGAACCCGTGCCATTCGACGGCCACGTGCTCGGCGAGTGGCTCGGCAAGCTCCAACCTGGCCTGGCGCAGAGCCTCGGCCTTGCGGTGATGACGAACGAAGCACGCTCGCTCTCGCACTACAACCGTAGCATCGAGGCGTTCACGGTCTCAGCCCGCGTGGTGCTGCGGACCTATGCCGCTCGGCTCAGACAGCAGGCCCTGTTGACAAACGGCGCGTCGCTCATCGCGCAGATGTTGCACATCGCCATCGGCCGTGGCATACCGGTCTGGACAGAGGCGCCGCTCGACGATCTGATCCTCGAGGACGGACGCGTGGTCGGCGTGCGGACCGTTCGAGACGGCGCTCCGGTGTTCGTCCGTGCCCGCAAGGGAGTGGTGCTGGCCTCCGGCGGCTTCGCCCACAACCCCGAGATGCGTGAGCGGTTCGGGGGCGATCAGCCGAACCGGGCGCGGTGGTCGATCGCCAACCCCGGCGACACCGGCGAGGTCATACAGATCGCGATGCGACACGGCGCACGGACCGACCTGATGGACGAAGCCTGGTGGCTGCCGTCGCCCCGCACCGGCAGGTTCGGGCAATCGACGCTCGACCAGGCACGCCAGCGACCACGCACGATCTACGTCGATGCCGCGGGTCAACGGTTCGTCAACGAGTCGAACTCGTACATGGAAGTTGGTAAGGCAATGTACGCCCGCGACAAGACGAGCAGGGCAGTGCCCTGCTGGCTGATCTTCGACGACCGCTATCGCAAGCGCTACGCGCACCAACGGTCCAGCCCCGGCCGCTTCCCGCGCAAGCTGCTCGAGAGCGGGATGTTGAAGCAGGCGTGGACGCTCAAGGATCTCGCCAACATGTGCGGGATCGATTCCTCCGGATTGTCCGAGACGGTCGAGCGGTTCAACGAGCACGCCGCTCGGGGTGTCGATCCCGACTACGGGCGGGGCGAATCGGCCTACAACCGGGCCCTGGGCGATCCCAACCACAAGGTGCACCCCTGCCTGGGACCGATCGACGAACCCCCGTATTACGCGGTGCAGGTCGTGCCGGGAGACATCGGAACCTGCGGTGGCCTGCTCACCGATGCCGACGCACAGGTCATCAGAGGGGACGACCGGCCGATCCCGGGCCTCTACGCCACCGGCAACGGCACCGCCACCGTCATGGGTCGCCACTACCTCGGACCTGGCGCGAGCATCGCCAACACCATGGTCTTCGGCTATGTGGCGGCCCGCCATGCCACGCAAGAATCCCCCGCCCTCCCGTGATGGTGCTCAGACCAGTGTCACTCCATCACGCCGGACGGTGATCGGGTGGTGGCAGTTCCGTGCCGCGGCAACGACCTTGTCCTCAGCCGAGCCGGTGGGATCGACGACGAAAGCCACGGAAACATCGTCGAGATCGAACACGCCCCGCGCCGGGTGCACGCAGTTTCCCGACCCCATACATGCGTCGCGGTGGATTTCGACTTTGAGGCCCATGGGCCGATCGTGGGCTCCCATTTCTGAGAGAGGTGAGGATGACTGAGTTCGAGTCCGTCAACTTCTTCATCGACCGAGCCGTCCAGGACAATCCGTACCCGTACTTCGACTGGGCGCGCAGCCAAAGCCCGGTGTGGCGAGAGCCGAACTACGGGATGTTCATCATCACCGGTTACCAGGAGGCAATGGCGGTCTACAACGACCCGGCCACGTTCCCAGAGAACGAGCCGGCGTCCGGCACGTTCTCCTCCTGCAATGTGGTCTGCGGATCGTTCGTCAAGCTCTCCAAGCCGTTCGAGGGCGATGACATCACCGAGATCATCGAGAATTGCCGCTACGAACTGCCGTTCAGCGATCAGCTCCCCTCGTTCGACCCTCCGGACCACACGGCCCACCGCCACCTCTTGATGCGGCTGATCACGCCGAAGCGGCTGAAGGAGAACGAGGAGTTCATGTGGGAGTTCGCCGACCACCTCCTCGATGGATTCCTGGAGCAGGGATCGTGCGAGATGGTGCACGACTACGCGGAGCCCTTCACCCTCACCGTCATCGCCGACCTCGAAGGCGTCCCGGAGTCCGACCACTCCCTCTTCCGGGAGCGGCTGTCCACGGTGCACCAACAAGAGGTGGCCCATAAGCCCCTCGAGTTCCTCTACGACCGCTTCACGCAGTACATCGAAGACCGCCGCCAGAACCCGCGGAACGACGTGTTGTCCGGCCTTGCCACGGCGACGTTCCCGGACGGTTCGACCCCCGAGGTGAAGGATGCTGCACTGATTGCCGCCAACCTCTTCGCCGGCGGGCAGGAGACGACGGTGCGGCTCCTCTCCTTCGCGCTGCGGACCCTCGGCGAACGACCTGACCTGCAGGAGCTCGTCCGGGAGGACCGTGACCGGATCCCCAACTTCATTGAGGAAATGCTCCGCATCGAGAGCCCCCTACGGACGCAGTTCCGGATGACCCGAGTCCCGACGAACCTCGGCGGAGTCGATATCCCGGCCGGCGCATCACTCATGCTCGTGCCCGGTGCTTGCAACCGCGATCCGCGGAAGTTTGAGAACCCCTACGAGCTCGACATCGACCGGTCAAATGCGCGGCAACACATCGCATTCGGTTTCGGTATCCACACCTGTGCGGGAGCGCCCCTCGCCCGCGCCGAGGGCCGGGTGACGCTCAATCGCTTCCTCGATCGTACGAGCAACATCTCTATCTCTGAGGAGCACCACGGTCCGGCCGGAGCGCGGCACTACGAGTACTTGCCCACCTTCTTTCTGAGAGGACTCGAGCAGCTCTGCCTCGACCTGGCCCCGGCCAGCGAGCTGTAGGAACTACTGGCCGGGCCCATCAGGTCACGATGTGGCGGACGGAGCCTCCCCTGCCGGCTTCAGCGTCGACATGATCAACTTGGTCTGCGCGTAAGGCGGCCCCGCCGTCGTGCCGCCGTCAATTGGCAGTACAACCCCGGTGATCTGCGCCGCGCGGTCGCTGGAAAGGAACACCACGGCGTTCGCAACGTCCTCGGGCTGGGCCTCCCGCTCAAGGGGCTGCATGTACTGGAGCACCGGGCCCATCTCGTAGGTAGTGATACCGGTACGGATGTGAGCGGGCGTGAGGCAGTTGACCCGGATACCGTACGGCGCCAAGTCGATCGCCATGCATTTTGTGGCGTGCGCAACGGCGGCCTTCGAGGCCCGGTATGAGATCATGCCGGTGCCGGCGTTGAGCGCCGCTATGGAGGCGTTATTGATGATGCAGCCGCCGCCGTGATCCTTCATGTACCGGCCGGCACGCTGGGATCCGGCGATCACCCCAAAGAGGTTGACGCTCATGATGCGGCTGAAGTCCTCGAGGTCGTCCGGCAGAAACCGCTTGAGCGGGCTGCCGATCCCTGCGTTGTTAAACATGATGTCCAGACCGCCGAAGCGGTCAACGGCGAAGTCGACCAGTGCCTGCACCTGCTCGACGTCGCTCACATCGACCTGTTTGAAAGCGGCTGCGTCTCCGATGCGCTCGGCCACCTCGTTTCCTCGCTCCACGTCGAGGTCTGCCACAACAACCCGTGCTCCTTCCACCACCAGCATTTCGGCAGTCGCCCGACCGATGCCGCCCGCTCCGCCCGTCACGATCGCCACCTTCTCGATCAGCTCTTGTTCTTTCATGCTCCGACACTACGATCTCGTTGCATCCTGTGCCGCTGCATGGAAGTGCGATCCGTCACATCGGCCACAGGTCGTCGTCGATCGGCACCCGTGCGGAGCGCCACGTTGTGATCTGGGATCGACTGGTGAGACCGCCTGACGTGATCCGGAGGTGTCCGCATTGTTGACGGAGGTGACGACAAGAAATGGCTGCGGCTTCAGGATGGTTTGGGGCCTCGATCCCGCCGACGACCTAGTGCGCTTAACTGGTGGTCCACCATCACATTGGCAAGGTGATCTTTCGTCTCAGTAGTTTGTCCCCTCCCCTTGCTTGCTGTTCCGTCCATCCAGTTTCCACCCGTCCACCCAATTCGTCGCAGTAGTAGAGCGCTCTACTACTGCAAGAGGCATCAGACGGTCGGCTGTCACAGCTGTCCGAAACGATCCACGAAGCGGACGGAAATACCATCAGGGTCGAGGCGCCGAGCCACCAGATAGCCGGCACCCATCCATCCGCGAGGGTCTATTTTGCCAAAGGACAGATAGGTCCCGGGAGCCCCACTGGCCGCGGGGATTTCGCGTGCGCGTGAGCAATGGCGGCTTCAGTCCGCGACTCAACCCCCTCGGGAGGAGTTGAATCGGCCACCTCCGCCTGGTCTCCCCTCAGCCGGGCAGACTGCCGATCGCGATGGCATGCGAATCGTGGCTCGTGGGGTTTACGAATTGGAACGATCCCAACGGCCTGATTTTGCACAACGTTCACGCAATAGCTCGGGTTCTAGGGACAACTCGTGCCGCCATTCGTGCTGCTTTGACAGCGTGACCAGCGTCACCCAGATGCTGGTCCTACCCTCCTTCAGAGCGGATCAGGCACCCGATAGTTCGGACATTGGCAGCGAGAACATTCGGAGCCGCTGCGGTAGTGCTGGTGTGACTCGTATGAATCGCCGCACCGACAGTCGGGCAAATCTACTTGTCGCATCGCCTCACTCCTTTGCTGACGCCATATGCAACTACCCAGGATTGGCGAAATGAGTCCCGACTTACGTCAGCATCCAGATCAGTAAGGCAATCGGAGCCCACGAAATAAGGATCAGCGCAACTGCAAGCGCGATGCCCCAAGCGCTTCGGGACTCCCAGTCCTCCTGCGATTCCGGCCAGCGCCGAGTTTCGTAGGTGTACTCATCGAAGAGAACCATCTGCTTCGCTTCGGTTACCGACATCAATAGACCTTGCCCAAGTTGCACCCCAGTTGAAACAACGTGAGCACAACGTCCGCGGAAACGTTGCGATGATCCGTGCGTACATCTGCGGGTATGTTGCGCGGTTTAGGCGTTGCCCTCGCACTAACCCGGCGCGGCTATTAACGACAAGAATCCGATTTGATGCAAACAGGTGATCCGTGCGGCATTTTGAGCCAAGTTGCGCACCCACAGAACGATGCGTGCGCGAACGACAAGGCACTCCCGGTGACAAGTTGGTGACACACCCCCTCTGACCTGCACTGTTACCCCCCGTACCTGAGGCTGAGTCAAAGGGTCAACGCCCACCGGCAGGAGATGCATGCACCTGAACACAAACCCCCACGCAGTTACTCATGGCCACCATTCGAAGAGGGCAATACCGTGGCACTTGTCCCCGGAGCCGAAAGCGAACGCGCCATTAGTGTTTGTCGGCCGCATCTGTGCTGACTGCCTGGACGACAAGGTCAACGATGGCAGCAGCAAGACCTGGAAGGCACTGCACAAGCCCGATGCCTTTGGCAACTTCGGGAAGATGTGCGCCGACAAGCCGCAGGTGGACACGCGAAGACCGCCTGCTCCGTCTCGTCAACGCCTAACGGACCGCAGGAGACGAAGCGCTTGAGGAAGTCGGCGAAGAAGATCCGTCGTACGGCCAGCACTGCGGAAGGCCACGGCTGAGCAGGCTCTCCCCAATCTCGTGGCGGAACAGGCCGCGCTTACTGAACGGATCGGTCAGCTGGGTAAGCGGGTCGACGTCGTGTACCGCAATGCCGAACGTCGCCTATGGGGGAACCACCAAGCAGCGAGATATCCATCGCACTGCTGAGCTGGCGCGCCAGGACCAGATCAGAGCCGACTGGAATTTCAAGGCGAACCAGACAAGCCATCTCGTCCTCCGCCAGGCATATCTCGCCAAGGCAGCCGGAGAGGACTGGGATGACAACTGACTTAGGGGAAGCCATCCGTAAAGTCGTGATCGACAGTCACGATCACGAAATCGACGAGGCGATGGCACGGCTTATGTGGCTCTACGCGTTGAACTGGGGAGCGTGAGGTAGCGAGGTATCCGCGTACGCGGCCAGGGGTCCCGACATCGTTGAGGTTTCTTGACGACTTCAACGAGGAGGACCCCTGACGATGGATGACGCTACCGGTCTGGCTGAGGCTCTGTTGGGACTCGACGGCTTCGGGGTGCTGGCGGTGGAAGAGACCCCCTCCGAAGTGGTCGTGACCGTCGAGACGGTGGTGGACTTCGTTGGGTGTCCGACCTGCGGTGTGCGCGCTGAGGCCAAGGATCGGATCCGGGTCGACATCCGGGACTTGCCCTGCTTCGGACGCCCGGCACGCCTCGTCTGGTTGAAGCGCCGCTGGCGCTGCGTCGATCCCGACTGTGCGGCCAAGACGTGGACCGAAGGGACCGAGCACGTCGCTCCACGGGCCGTGCTCACGTTGCGCGCAGGCGCAGAAGCCACCCGCCAGGTCGGCGAGCTCGCCCTGCCGGTCGCTGTCGTCGCCCGCGAGCTCGGGGTGTGCTGGTGGACCGTGATGGACGCCGTGGTGCTCCATGGCACACCGCTCATCGACGACCCGACACGCGTGAAGAGGGTCCGGGCCCTCGGCATCGACGAGACCTCGTTCCTGTCTGCGACCAGAGAGCACCGAACGATCTACGTGACCGGCCTGGTCGACCTCAACCGCAAGAACATGATCGACATGGTGGAGGGAAACGCTGCCGCTGACCTGCGGAGATGGTGTGCCGAGCAGGACCCCGCCTGGATGAGTGCCATCCGCGTCGTGGCGACGGATCTCGCTGAGAGCTATCGCAGCGGCACATCCCCGCACCTCGACCATGCCATCCGGGTAGCCGATCCCTTTCACGTCGTGCGCGTCGCCAACCGCTGCGTCGACAAGGTGCGCCGGCGCGTCCAGAACGAGACGCTCGGGCACCGGGGCAGGAAGTCCGACCCGCTCTATCGGATCCGCAAGCTCTTGCTCTCGGGCTATGAACGACTCGATGAGCGTGGCCATGAACGCGTGCTGCTCGCGCTGCGTCATGGCGATCCCCATGACGAACTCCTGGGAGCATGGCTGGCCAAGGAGTCGGTGCGCGACATCTACCTGACCGACGACCCCAAGGAAGCCCGAGTGCTCCTGGACAAGGCCATCGTCGGATGCAAGAGCGACGAGGTCGAAGAGATCCGCTCGCTCGGTGCCACACTCGAGCGCTGGCGTACCGAGATCTTGAACCACCATCGCACCGGAGCCTCCAACGGCCCGACCGAGGGCCTGAACCTGTGCGTCAAGAAGGTCAAGCGCGCCGGACGGGGCTTCACCCGCTTCGACCACTACCGGCTGCGGGTACTCCTTCACGCCGGCGGCGTCACCTGGCCCAGGCCTCCGTCACCACCGAAGATCAGAACCCGCTCTCCCCACTCAAACGCGTAGAGCCGCTTATGTCGAGAACGAGCAACCGAACACCGGAATGTTAATGACAAATGAGCAATCCGCCGCAAGTGATCATGTTCACCGCCGTCGAGGGCGGTGTCACTTCAAATCGCTATTTGCGGGCCTTCTTAACCGCCTTGGCCAGGTGCTTCATTTGCCGACGAAGGTTCTCCAACTCCGCCTGAACGTCGTTCGATCGTTTACTGACCTCTGGGCTGGTTTCATCCACTCGCTCCGAGAGCCTCTCAACTCGCTCCGAGATCTCATCGATGTGTTTCGCGAAGATGACAAGACTAGAAAGGGTCGCGCGACGAAGCAAGTCCGCCTGCTCTGCACGGCTGTTGGTCGACTCCTCGCCGACCTTCGCGGTGATCTCGTCGACCTTCTCCAAAATGACGTCGATGTGCATCGCAAGTGTGGCGAGACCCCGAAAGGCCTCGCGTCCTAACAAGTCTGCTCTTGTGGTGATGCTGGGGGAATTGTCGTAACTCCGTTGAGCCGCCTCAATGAGCGACTCAATTTCGCCTTGTGCGCTCACGGCGAAAGCCTACAACTCGGTGAAATCTGCGCACTTCGTCAGCTCACCACGATGGAGGAATCCGCGGCCCGTATCGGCGCACCGATGACGGCGGCTCGGTCAGAGTTCAGCCGCACCCAAGATGGTTGACGCGTCACGTGCCGCGTGAACCGCGTCATCGACGCCAGCCCCGAGACCCACCAGATGCTGGTGGGTGCGCTCGGCGATCCCTCCTGACGATACGAGGGGATCGCGCGGCAGGGAGACGCCGCGTCCACCAACCGGCAATCCACTTGACGTCGTGGTGGTGGGCGTCAGGTCATTGCCGCCCACGTCACGGGGGGCCTTCCGACCGCCGGCGGGTCGTCTCCTAGGCCTACCCGAGACGGGTCTCGGCCACCCGGCCTCCCTCCACGTCGAGGGAGGCCACGGGTCCCTTCGTGTCGCCGCGCAGGCGAACCTCGTAGCGCCCGTGCCCGAGGGCAGGGAACAGAGCGGCGTACAGCTCGCCATCGGGGATGTGCCGGGCCCGGACGGCGACATGAGTGCCGTCCCACGGAGCACCGCCACGGCGGATCTCGATTTCGGAGCCCGCGAGGGCCGCCGGCGCATGCACGATAGCGGCGCCGACATCACCCCCGATGTCGAGCACGACAGACCCTTCTTCGCTGGGACCGAGTAGATGGTGGGTGTCCATGACGCTTACGGCGCGACCGACACTGGCGTCACGGACGGATTCGAGTATCCGCTGTAGGGCGTCCCCAGGTAGGGGAACACGTCCAGGTAGTTCTCGGTGCCCTTCGCCGAGAGGTCGGTACCAGTGCCACCGGTCGTGAGCCCGAAGTCGACCATTCCTGCCGAAGCGTCAGCAGTGAACGAGGACACGACGAATCCCAACGTGGCCCCGGCGACCGCGCGTAGAGCGATGGTGGCCACGTCGTCGAACACCCTGCGGCCGTTGGGCCATCCGGCCACGTCGAGTCCGAGGAGGCCCAGGCTGTTTGGACTCGAGGACGGAGGGATCGCCGTGTTGAGGCGCAGCATGTCGGCCTTGACGCCGGTGCCGTTGAAGTTCGTGAACGTCGGGGCGGGGGTGATCACCCCCGCCGGGATCCCCGTGAGGAAGATCGCCTCGATGTCGGGCCGCGTGTTGGGTGAGCCGCTGTTGTACTTGGCGAGGTTGGGGAAGACGCCCGGGTACAGGCTCGGCAGTAGCTGCGGCAGCAGCGGCTCGGCAAAGAAGTTCAGGAACTCCGTACCGTCCGTTGTCGGCGGCTGCGTGTTCCACACGTCCTTGGCGCCGATACCGATGAGGAGCTCGTTGGTGAGCGGGTTGCCAAGGCGCGACACCTGGGTCCACGGGCCGCTCCAGAGGTCACCTCCATTGAGCCAGTTGCCCCACACCCGGACGCGTTGGCGGCTGGCCGTCGTCCACACGCCGACGACGGCGGCGGGGTCCCCCGGGCCCGTTGGCGTGGACCGGGTGAGCTGGGCCGCGGGGATCTGCAGGGCCAACGTGTGCACGTTGACGTCAGCCGTCGAATTCACGCCCGGCATACCGTTCATCAAGCCGGCGGCGGGACCGCCGGCGTGGTCGCCGGCGAAGGGACGCAGGTCTCCCAGGTCGAAGAGGGCGCCCAGGTCCACGTAGAAGCCCTCCGCCCGCTGCCCGGCGAACACCTGAGCCGAGAACGGTCCCGCCCCCACCGCGTGGATGGCGGCGGACGCCAGGCCCGCGTAGTTCGGGGTGGACAGCGGCCCGATGTTGCACGGCGGGGACAGCAGGCCAGAACCCAGTACGACTGACGAGCCTCCCCAGCGATTGGCCGGATTGTGGTCGATGCGGGTCAGCGTGTAGGTCTGCTGGCGGTTCCAATTGGACGAGGGCGACGGGGGTGTCAACGACGTAATCGGGCCGTCGTTGTAGAGGAAGGATGACGGGATGTTGTTGACGGTCGTGAAACTGAACCGGTAGCTGATGTCCGGGACACCGTCGCCGGTGTTGTCAATGTGGATCTCGTAGAGCACATCATCGGCGAACTCGTAGAAGTTCGGGCCGCCGCCGGGAGCCTGGAGCGGGATGTAGTTCGCGATGAGCGTGACCGTCCCTGCCGCACCCGCGTCGGGGCTCATGAAGGCATAGACATCCGTGCTGTCGGCCACGGGATCCTTCGAGATCTCGGGCGCTTCGCGGTGTGACGACATGGTTTCCTCCTGAATGTGTGATGGACGGGATTACGGACGGGCGGCGGACGCCAAGCTTCTGGCGAGTGCGGGGGAATGGACGACGACCTCCCGCTCGCCCTGGAACAGGCTGATCTCGCCGGTGTTGAGGTCCTTGACCTGAGCGACCAGCGGTTCCGTGAGGTCACCGCTGTCGTCCGCGGCATCGCTGACGCCGGTGTCGACAGCCGGAGCGTCCGCTGCGGTGCTGGCGACGAGCGTGGAGATGCCGGGCACACTGCTGGCCACGGCAACGGCTGCGGCGGTGAACGTGCCGCGGCGCAAGAAGTTGCGGCGGCTCAGAGCTCCCCGCCAGCCATCGGCGTCCGCGGCATGCTCGTCAGGCAGATCAGGGCTCATGGCCTTCCTCCATTCTCCTGGAGTATCCGGCGCCGTACGGGAGTCGGATGTCAGCGCCGCGAAATTTTTCGGCGAAATTCTCGGCCCACCGCAACTGGACTCCGGGAGGTACCGAACGAGATCAGTGAGCCGCATCGAGCCGCATGTGGAAGGGCGACGGCCGGAGCGCGTAGGTCAACGGTGAAATTTGCTGGGGCAGTACCGAGACCTCGACGTCGCGTGCAAACGTCCCGTCTGAAGCAGCTCGCGCCGCGGGCCACGGACACCCTGGCCGAAGGTAGCGACGGGAGCCATCGACGACTTCGTCCCCCGGGAACCGACACGACTCTCGGTGCCACGGAGAACTGCCTTCCTAACTTTCCCTATCTGGGGTTCGGCGGGTACAACACACCCAGCGTCGCGTCGTGACGAGCACGTCGGCACACCTGCACACACATCTCGCGGTCGAGCAACCGCCTGGCCCCAGGGAGGGTGCAGTGTTCATCGATGTCGGGGAGGGGTGGGGGCGGCCGTCACCTCTACGCAACCCGACCGCGACGGCGCCGAGCTCGAGATTTGCCCGGCTTCTGGCCCAGGCCAGCTGATCTCGATCGATATCGGATTTCCGGCGACCGGACCGGAGGTCAGTCTCGGGTACGCCGCTCCACGTGCTGGAGCTCGATCCACAGTGGGATCAGGAACCAGATGTAGGCGTTGGTGAGCGTGTACTCGTTCTCGTCGTAGCGGGTCACCATGGCGCCGACGTCGGTCACGCGGACGCGGTCGTCCTTGCTCTGGTACGCCTTGACCCGATCGAGTATCTCCGTCAACTCCTCCTTGGAGGACACCTCCATCCCGAAGTGGTCCATGTTCGGGGTGACCATGAATTCGTCCTTGGCCGGCAGCAGGTAGAGGAACTGGCCCAATGTCCCGGTGTAGAGGATGAGGGGATTCCCCTTTTCTGTGCTGTTGTCTCCCTCGGTCCACCCGAAGACCTCGGAGTAGAAGTCCAGGAGCGCGGCGCGGCCTGCCTCGTCCATGATGTCGGCATCCACGCTGATCGCCACGTGGTTGATCCGCGGGGCAAATGGTGTCCTGCTCATGACGAGAGACCCGGCTCGACCATCACCTTGCTGGGGATCTCGCCCCGGGCGAGCCGCTCCATGGAGACCATCACTTCGCTGAGTGGAACGCCGTTGGGTTCGATCAGCGACTCGAGCGGCAGCGTGCCGCTGTCGAGGAGGTCGACTGCGGACTGGAAGCCTTCGTCGTTGTAATTGTACGCCCCGATGATCTCGAGCTCGAAGATGATCATGCGGTTCTGGTTGATCCGGGGCGGATCGAACCCGGTGCCGACGATCACCAGCGTGCCCGCGTAGTGGAGCTGGGCGAACCCTGCCTCGATCGCGCTGGCGTGCCCTGAACACTCGAAGACAACGGCGTAGGGCTCCGCCACCGGCAGGGTCATGGGTGGGTCCCCCAGCGTGTCGGGTGCCACGACCCGGGTGGCTCCGACGTCGAGCGCCTGTTGCCGTCGGACCGGCGACGGTTCACTCACGGTGATGTCGGCGATCCCCTGCGCGCGCGCAACGCCGCGATGATCAGCAGTCCGACCGGGCCCGCCCCGGTGACGAGGACCCGATCATCGGGGCCGACGTCGGCGAGACGGACTGCGTGCAGGGTGATGGCCATCGGCTCGGCCAGCGCCGCCGCCCTGGTCGGCAGAGAATCGGGAATCCGGATCAACCCGTCGGCCGCGACGGTCTTGTACTGGCAGAACGCTCCCCGGTACCCGGCGAAGTCCGCCGTGGCGCGCGTGAGGCACACCGAGGGGCGGCCCCGTCGGCACGGGCGGCACACGCCGCACCCCGGGGCCGCGTTCCCCACCACTCGATCACCGGGGGTCCACCCCGAGTCGCTCGGCGCGGCGGCCACGATGCCCGACCACTCGTGGCCCAGAATGGCACCCGGCTTGGCGTAGCGCTCCAGGGCCATGTGCAGGTCGGACCCGCAGATCCCGCACGCGGCGATCTCGACGAGCACCTCCCCCGGTCCCGGCTCCGGACGGGGGACCTCCTCGACCTCGATCCTGCCGTCGCCCACGTAGACGGCGGCTGGCATTCGTTGGGAAGGCACGACGCCACACTAAGGGCGTTTTCGGCTCGATGCCGTTGAGTCGCCGGACTGCGTGAGAGCCTCTAGAAAGAGTTGACGAGAAAGGTGCGATGGTGGGCGCTGCTGAGTTTGTCTGGTACGTCAGTTACGGCTCGAACCTCAGCAGAGCCCGGTTCATGGCGTACCTACGGGGTGGCCGCACCGCCGGGAACGACGTCGTCCACGAGGGCTGCGCGGACACCTCTCCCCCGGTCGACGACGTCCCCCTCCAGCTCCCCAACTCGTTGTACTTCGTCGGGTGGTCGGATCGGGTCTGGGGAGGCACGTCAGCCGGCTTCATCACTCTGGACGTGCGGGCTCCGTCCGCGCTCGCCAGGGCGTACCTGATCGCGCCAGGCCAGTTCCTCGACGTCGTGCGGCAGGAGAACGCCAACCTGGCCGAGGTTGACGACTTCGATCTCACGGTGGCGCGGGCCAGGCGGTGCGGGCACGCGCGCCTGCTGCCCACGGGCTCGTACAGCGAGCTCGTCTACTGCGGCGAACGAGAGGGTCGTCCACTGCTGAGTTTCACCGCCTCGGTGAACCGGACGGATTTCAGATCCCCGTCCGCGGCATATCTCCGGGTGATCGGGAGCGGTCTGCAGGAATGCCACGGCTTGAGCACCACGCAGGTCGTGGAGTACCTGGGCGAGGCTCCAGGAGTGCGAGGGCAGTGGACGCCCAGTGCGTTGAAGGACATCCTCCAGACGACCCGTCCGCCTGGTTCTGCAGCGTCACCGAAGCCCTGAGCCCTCCTCACCGGGCGGATCGAGAGCCAGAGCGTCGCTCACGAATCCGCGCGTTCCTGAAGCGGCGCCGCCGGAGCGGCCTCGGCCCTCTCGGGAACGTCGCGCTCTCTCCGTCGTGGCCTGGTCAGGATGATCTGCACGGACGCCACCACCAGCACCACGATGGTGACGATCCGCTCGCTGCGGCCCACCTCCCTGAAGACCGCGTAGAGCTGAATGCCGATCGCCAGGGCCTGGGCGAACAGAGCAAGCGCCACGGCCCGCATCCCGGTGACGGCCTCCGGGTTCGCGTCCGCTTCGAGAGTCCCGGCCCAGGCGGCGAGAGCGATCAGGACCGCGCCGGCCGTCCAGACGAAGTCATAGTGATCTCCGGAGACGACGGCTCGGGCCTCGGCTTCCTGGACCGCAAAGACAGCATCGGCGACGGACGTGCTGACGATCGCCAACCCGATCAGCAGCCACATGGTGTCGGGCTTCCAGCCGAGAAGCCCGTAGACACCGAGGACAGCCCCGATGAGGAGCACATCGAGAATCGGATAGATGAAGGCGACAACCGCGGCGAGGAGCCCGACCGTCTTGTGTTGCGCCGCGGGCTGAATCACCAGGGCGAACCCGGCGGCGAGGACCAGCAGGGTCACGGCGATCCCGTCCATCCAACGATGCAGCTCGAACTGCGGGACCCGGACTCGGATCAGATAGAAGATCCCGACCGCGACCAACGGGTACCAGGCCAACCAGAAGATGTCCGCGAAGGACGGGTACGGAGCGTGAGATTGCGCGCCGTAGGCCACTGCCCAGGCGGCACTGCCGACGAACCAGAGCAGCACCGCCATCCCGAACGCCAGCCAGGCTGGCCGGGCAATCGGCTCGTACGCGGCGCGGGCCAGGACGAGGACCGCACAGATGGCGAGGATCACGTTGTGGATCCAGTTGTCGTAGAGCCAGTGCGGCCCGGCGAAGCCGAACAGGTCGTTGAGTGCCTCCAGGACGGTGAGCACCCCCAGGACGAGCCACAGGTAGCTGAGCGGGAAGGGCACCGACAGGAGCTCCCCCTCTTCGTCGATATGGCGCGTGTCCTTCCGCCGCCAGCCCGCGCCACCCAGCTCGATGGGCACCAACGCTCGGCGAGGTGGTCTCATCGGTCCGGCATTCTCGTCGGTCGTGTCAGCCACACCGCTCCATGACGCCCACCATCTTCGCCGAGCGGGCGGTGCGGGCCACAACTGGGAGTGCTGGGAGCGCCGGATACCATCGGCGCACAATGGAGCAGCTCAAGGGACGGGTGGCCGTCGTGACGGGGGCGGCCAGCGGAATCGGGCTGGCCGTCGTCGAGGCCTTCGCCGGTGAGGGCATGCGCGTCGTCATGGCCGACGTCGACGAGGAGAACCTGCGGGCGCACGCGGCGAGACTCTCCGATCTGGGTGCCGAGATCCATGCCGTGACCGCAGACGTCCGGGATCCCGACGCCGTCGAGCACGTCGGTGCGTCGACGGTGGAACGGTTCGGGGAGCTCAATGTCGCGGTGAACAACGCCGGCGTCGTCAACGGTGGCTACTCGTGGGAGATCCCGCTCGAGGACTGGCACCGGGTCATCGACATCGACCTGTGGGGCGTCATCCACGGCATCCGCTCCTTCGTGCCGCGTATCCTGGCGTCGGGTGAGGAGGGTCATGTCGTCAACACCGCGTCCATGGCGGCCGTCCTCTCGTTAGGCCGGCTCGGCCCCTATACCGTCGCCAAACACGGGGTCCTGGGGTTGTCCGACGTCCTGCGCGCCGAGTTCGCGTCGCTCGACGCGCCGGTCGGGGTGAGCGTCGTCATGCCCGGCATGATCAAGACGGGCATGAACCCCATCGGCACGGTGTCCTCGGCCGCGGTGGCGGCCAACGTGGTTGACGCCATCCGCCGTCGGCGCAGCTACGTCTTCACCGACGACCACAGCACGCGCGAGGTCGAGGATCGCCTCCGGGGGATCCTGGCGGCGCGGGGTGACGTCATCGGCTGAGCACGATCCGAGCCGCGCCGTGAGGGGTCGCGGCCGGTTCTCGTGCACCGACGTTCTTGCAGCCGCACTGCAATAATCCGATCGAGGCACCATCGGACGCCACCACCACACGGCGGCGGTGCACCTCCATGCCTGCTCACGCCCTGGCGCGCCGGGTCGCCCGCGGTAGCCTCCCCCGGTGCCCGGGGACGATCTTGCTGCCGAATTGCTCGCGGCCGTCCTCGGTGCCGATCCCCTGGGCGCATCGCTCTACGGGTTTCCCGGCTACGACGAGCTTCTGCCCGACTTCAGCCAGGAGGCCGAGACCGCCTGTGGGCGTCGGCTGTCCTCCATTGCAGCACGCGCCGAGCAGGCACCCGAGGTCGGGCTGGAGGAAACAGAGCTGCAGACGCTCGACTTCGTGCGCTGCCTGGCCCGTGGCCTGGCCGACGCCGCCGGCGTGCCCCTGATCGAGTTCACCATCAGCGACACGTTCGCCGCGCCGGTCGGAGCCGTGCTGACCTCGCTGCCCAAGGTCCCGCTCGACACCGAGGAGCGGCGCGAGGGGTACCTCATGCGGTTGCGCGGCCTGCCGGGCATGCTCGCCACGGTGGCCCGGCGTCATGAGGAGGGTGCCCGAGCGGGCCGCACGGCGGTGTCCCGGCTCGTCGAGTCCGCCCACGCGCAACTCGACCTGATGATCGAGGATCCCGCGCTGGGAGCCATCGCCCGGACCGAGGCGGACGGTGCCTTCGCCGAGGCGGTCTCGGTTGCCATCGACGAGCATGCCCGACCGGCCCTGGCGACCTACCGGGACGTGCTGCGCACCTCGGTGCTCCCCGCGGCCCGCGACGACGACCACCCCGGCATCTGTTACCTGCCCGACGGGGAGGCGATGTACCGGGCCATGGCCCGGCAGCACACGTCCATGAGCTACACCCCCGACGAGCTGCATGCCATGGGCCGCGAGATCGTTGGGCAGGTGCACGAGGAGATCGTCGAGACGGGATCCCGCCTCTTCGGCACGGCCGACGTGCACGAGATCTTCGACCGCCTGTCCAACGACCCATCCTTGCGGTTCCAGAATCGCGAGGAGATGCTCGAGCACGCCCGGCGTGTCGTCGCCGCCGCCGAGGCGGAAGCACCCAAATGGTTCGCCACCGTCCCCGACGCCCCGTGCACGGTGGCGCCCGTCCCCGAGGCGGAGGAAGTCGGCATGGCGACCGCCTATTACATGCCCGGGGCGATCGACGGCTCGCGCTCGGGGACCTACTACCTGAACACGTCGCAGCCCGAGAAGCGGCACCGCTACGTGGCCGAGGACATCGCCTTCCACGAGGCCGTACCGGGCCACCATTTCCAGCTCACGATCGCGATGGAGTCCAAGGACCTGGTGCCGGCCCGCCAGGTGCTGTTCGACACCGCCTGTGCGGAGGGGTGGGGCCTCTACAGCGAACGGTTGGCGGACGAGATGGGCCTGTACAGCGACGACCTCGCCCGCATGGGGCTGTTCGCCGCGGACTCGTGGCGGGCCAGCCGTCTGGTCGTCGACACCGGCCTCCACGCCCTGGGCTGGACCCGCGGGGAGGCCGTCGACTGGATGGCCGCGCACACCTCCCTCCCCCGCCTGGAGATCGAGACCGAAATCGACCGGTACATCTCGTTCCCCGGCCAGGCCCTCGCCTACATGGTCGGCCGGCGCGAGATCGTCCGGCTGCGAAAGTGGGCCAGCGAGAGCCTCGGTACGCGTTTCGACCTCCGGGAGTTCCATGACCTCGTGCTCCGGGTGGGCATCCTTCCCCTCCCCGCACTGGCGCGCACCGTCGAGCGCTGGGTGCAATCCCTCGACCCGTAGGTCACGTCAGGTGCCGTGTCGCGGTCAGGCGAAGGTCCTCAAATGGACGAAAGGCCACGGCCGCTCCGGTTCCGTCCTCGGGTACCGGCCGGGATGGGGTCCGTCGAGGCGGCCCGTCCGGCCAGGATCACCCCGAAGAGGCACACGGCCGTGACGTGCACCGCCGTGCACCACAGGCAGATGGCGCCGATCCGGAAGAGCTCGACGTACACGAGATAGAGCACCATGGCGGCACCGGCACCCGACACTGCGAGCCGGGCGCCGTCGACCCATCCGGCCCCCGAGCGCCAGGCCCGGGGCGCGGTGAGGCCGGTCATCACGACGGCCCACACGAGACCGAGGACGGCCAGCGGGACGCCCAGCACCACCGACCACGAGCTCGTGGTCACCAGCGCGCAGTTGACGATCCCCGTGTCCGGGCAGGCCAGGGCGGCCGGGTCGGTGTAGTGCGCCACGGTGAGGTACGACGCGATCGCCACCACGGCGAGCGAGAGCCCGAGCGAGGTGACCGGCACCCAGCCCGGCATCCGCCGGGCAACGGTGTGCGGTGCCATCGTCACGCCCCCAGCTTCTGGGCGATCGCCGCAATGGCGGCCGAGTTCCCCACGCTGCTGGGCTGGTTCCCGGTGACCGAGGCGATGGCCGCGGTGATGTCGTTCGCCGTCCCGTCGATGGCCTGGGCCACCGCGCTGGAGGGATCATCCAGCTGCGCGGCGATCTGGCTCCGGGACAGTCCCTGCAGCACCTGGGGCGAGAAGCTCGCACCCGTGACGACGTAGCGGTTGGCGATGTCGAGGAACGGGATGCTCCCCTGCGCGTCGTACTCGGCCAGCAGCGCGCTCTGCGCCGCCGTCGGCGTCTGCAGGGTCTGGTAGGTGCCCCCGACCTGCTGGTTCGAGGCCTCCTCGACGGCTTGGAAATCGACGTACGGGCTGGTGTAGCTCGATCCGTAGAACGAGAGGGTCTGCGTATCGGGGTAGACGTCCGAGTCCGACGAGTGCGTACCCGACAGGTTCGAGAACGTCCCGAAGCGCGACAGCGCGACCGCCAGCGCCCACCGCTCCGCGGCGCAGAAGGGGCAGTACTCGGCGCCGACGTAGGTGATCAGTGGCTTGTTGTCGGCGCCCCGGAGGACGGTGCCGTTCCCGACCCGGGTGGGGAGGACGTCCGACGCGGGGCTGCCCACCGCATCGAGCGTTGCGGCCGGCACCGAGAGCGCGGCTACGACGCTCGGTGACAGCGCCGTGGTCCCCTGGTCGGCCCTGGCCGACGACCCTCCCGCCGTCAGGTGCGACGACGCCGCGGCGGACGGGTTGGAGGTCCCTGCCGCCTTGACCACGATCATGGTGGCGATGGCGGCCACCACCAGAATGACCGGCACGAGGGCCGTCATGAGCGGATGGCGGGAGCGGAACCGGGCGCGCGGTGCACCGGCGGTGGACGAGGCCCGGGCCTTGGAGACCGGGCGAGTGGTGAAAGACTTCTTGGTGTTCGTCGTGGGCCGCGCCGAACGCGACGGCCGAGGTGGGCCCGTTGGGCCAATGGGGGACTTTGACATGGTGTTCTCCTGGGTTGACCGAGATGGCGGCGAGGCGCACACGCTCGGAGGCTCGAAACGGAGGCCGGGAGCGGTCTCCGGGGCTGATGACGGCGCGCCCCGCGCCCACGCAATGGGCGACCGGATGCGCGCCAGGCGCGTTGTCGAGCTAGGAGAACTGGGGCGGGTGGAACAGCGGGTCTCGTGCACCGGCGGGCAGGGGCACGCCCCGTCCCCGCCGGCGACGGACAGCGGCGACGGCCGCCGCGGCGGCCACCATCCCCGCCACGAGAGCAAACAGCGCCACGCCCGGTGACGGGGCGGCCGGAGCCGGGCTGCCCTTGCCGCACGTGGCATCGAGGCAAGTCACGGGGACCGACAGGGGGACGTCCGCGACCTGCACCACCTGGGTGGCGGAGGACTCGGCGGCGGAGAGCACGCCGTGCGGCATGAAGCCACCGACGATCGCGGCGGCGATGACCGCCACCAGGCCGACCCGCCACCGCAAGGACATGGCATGGAGGTTATGGGGGCCGGATAAGCACGCCATAAGAATCTGCTGGGCTCATGCCCCGAAGAATTGACAAATTGTGGGCGCCGGAGCGCCGGTGTAAGCGCTCCTCGGTGTGAGCGCTCCTCGGTGTGGCTGCTACTCGGTGTGGCTGCGAGTCACCGTGATCTCTGCCATACCGATCAACTCCTCCGTGTGAGACCTACGGCCGCGACGGGAACGCCCTCCGCCTCACCCAGACCTCACGAACCCCCACACCCAGTGTGCGGCTTCGAGCCCGCCGTAACCAGGGGCAATGTCCCGTTCTCTTCGGCTGGCACGAAACCGGGCCACGCCCGGGCCTCACGCGGTGCCCGACGTCACCGTCGGGCCGGCCCCGGAGACCTTGCGGGCCCAGGCCGCCACGAGTTGGAGTAGTCCGAGATACACCGCCAGCACGATGACGATGACCAGCAGGCTCCACCCCGTCAGGTTCCCGCCGAAGACGAGGAAGAGCCCCGCCACGATCACCCCGACGATACGCAGGCCGTTGAGGTGCTCGACGATCCAGCCACCCGAGCGGCGGACCCGGCCCGATTCGGCCGCGGCACGCCCGGCCCCCGACGAGAGCTCGTGGGCCTGGGCGCCCACCCAGCGGCCGCCCTTGGCGCAGGTCGAGCGGATCCACACGGCGTAGCGGGCAGGCCCGGCCAGCCAGGCGCCGAGGGCGACCAGCACCGCCGCCAGCAGCAGCCAGCGCAGGTCTGTCTTGAGGAACCGCAGCACCGTGTCCCAGACCACCGCCGCGGCCTGCCGGTTGAACCCGCCGCCGGCGGCCTGGTTGAGGAAGGTGACGCGGCCCAGCGACAGGCCAGCCAGCAACAGCAAGGTGACCAGCGCCACCCCGATCGCCAGCCGCACCAGCGTCTTGCGGTGCTCCACGGCGAGGAGCACCGAGAGGATCGCCAGCACGAGGGCGATGATCGGGATGGCCCACTTGAGCTTGACGATCAGGTTGAACAGCCCGGAGAACTTCGAGACCTGCTTCTGCGACACGACGGTGAAGCTCAGGGTCTGGCTCGAGACCGACTTCAGCGGGTTGAACAGCGTCACGCCGTGCGCGTTGGCCGACGAGATCAGGTTGTTGAGTGCGGGCGACAGGTTGAGGGCGATCTGTCCACCCTTGGCGAGTTTCTTCTGGAGCGGCGTCTCCTTGCCGGTGAGGATGTTGATCACGGCGTCGTGGCTGTGCCGGTTCAGCGCGTCCCACAGCCGGCCGAACTGCGGGCTCGAGAAGACCTTGACCGCCAGGCCCTCGACGTAGGTGTGCACCTCGTTCACGATGGGTGTCACGAGCGGCTTCGCCTTGGCCGGCAGGGCCTCCGTGACCTTCTTCTGCACGAGGTGGGTCGAGAAGAGCGCGTCGGTCGCTCTCGCCGCGAGGTGATCCACGATGACCGGGTTGCGCGCCAACGGCGCCATGGTGTTGACGTACTGATCCGTGTTGGTCACGGTCTGGATCGCCCAGACCGAGATCACCGACACGGGGATCAAGATCGACGCCAGCACGACAAGCACCCAGGCCGAGATGCGGCGGGGCAGGTGTCCGCGACCGCGTCTTCGTCTTGGTCCGCGCCGCCGACTCGTCCGGCGTATCCGGCTTCCCAGCAGGCACGGAGTCGGCCCCGCCGGCGCCGTCCTCGGGCATCTGGGGTTCCGAGTCGCTCATCTGCGCCTTCTCACTGCCCCAATGCCTAGTGCCAATCGGACTGGTGCGCACGCATTTCGGGGTGTACGACAGGGGGGTGAAGCAAAAAAGCAGCAATTCGCGTGCTGCCGCGCGTCGTCGCTCTCAGCGCAATCTCGGGGTTCATGGCGCCGCTGGTCTTCGTGAGCGTGATCGTCTTCCGCAAGGTCGAGCGCCGCGGGCGTACCCAGATCCGCCGCTGGAATCGGCGCCTGCAGCACGAGATCGCCCGCTGGTCCTGAACGAGCCGCGCCGCCGGTTTCCCCTCGGCCTACGCTGACCCGGTGCTGACCGGGATGGCCCACACCGCCGTCTGCGTTCCCGACGTGGAGGCAGCCACCCGCTGGTACCGCGACGTCCTTGGCCTCAGGGTGCTGTCGCCGCCCTACCGCATGCAGGGCGCGCAGATCGAGCACGACATGGGTGAGCTCGTCCCGTCGCCCGTGGTCGTCCACGCGGCCATCGTGGGCTTTGGTGCGGACGACCGCGTCATTGAGCTGATCGAGTATCCGGCGGCCGACGTCGCTCCGCGGGAGAGAGGACGACCCGTCGTCACCCGAGTCGGCATCACGCATATCGGCATGCTGTGCGACGACATCGGCGCGACGCGAGTCGAGCTCGAGAACCGCGGTGTGGAGTTCCTCACCGCGGGCAATGCCGACGTGGCTGGGCTGCAGACGACCTGGTGCCGCGACCCGTGGGGGACCGTGATCATCCTCATGGAGAAGAGCACCGACGACCGGCCCTACTGGGGGCAGTGGTCGCCCTCGCCCGGTGTGAACGCCGTCACCTGAGCCTCTGCAATCCGTGACTGCCGTTGGAGAAGACGCTTTTGACGGCCACCAAAGCAAGGTTTGAGCACAAAAATCTGCATTCGTGCCCAGAAAGATGTGCATCACAGGGCGCGCGTCGGCCACAATGGGCGCCATGAACAAGAGAGAACTAGCAAAAGCAGTCGCGGTCCAGGCCGATATCGAGTTGAAGACCGTGGTCACCGTCATCGACGGATTCACCGACGTCGTCACCGCCGTCGTTTCGAAGGGTGAGCCGGTCTCCATTCCGGGCTTCGCCAAGTTCGTCAAGGTCAACCGCGCCGCGCGGATGGGTCGGAACCCGGCAACGGGCGAAGCCATCCGGATCAAGGCGTCCAAGAAGGCGCGCATCACGCCGGTGAAGGCGTTCAAGGATGCCGTCCTGGCTCCCGCCACGGCACCCAAGCTGGTGAAGGGTGCGTACCCGACCAGTGACGCCGCTGTCGCCTCCGCGGGCAAGTCCGCCGCCCCGGCTGCCGCCAAGAAGGCATCGGCACGCAAGGCGCCCGGCAAGCGGGCGCCGGCGAGGAAGGCCCCGGCCAAGCGGGCCCCCGCCAAGAAGGCCGCGAAGAGGTAGCGAGCGAACCCGGTCCCCTCACCGGGACCGAGCTTCTGCTTTTGGTCTTGCGGCCAGGGTCCAATGGACGAGCCGCCTGCATCTGCCGGAGCGGCCGGTCGGGAGGGTCCCACTCCCCCAGCGCGGGCCGACCGGTCCCTAGCGGAGCCACATCACGACCGGCTGCCGCCGGACGACCCCGCCTACGCCGAGATCATCCGCGCGCACACCGAGGCCCTCCACGCGGGTGCCGATACCTACGTCGATCCGCGCTCGGGGTTGACCGTGCTCAGCGCCGGCTTCCTCGCTCGCCGCGGCTCTTGCTGCGAATCCGGGTGCCGACATTGCCCCTACGTGTCCTGAACGACCGTGTCCTGAACGACCGTGTCTTGAACGACCGTGTCTTGAACGACCGCGTCCTGATCGACCGCGAGCCACCGCATGCCGCGCGCATGCCTCGTATGCTCCGGGCGACAGTCGGCGCGCACAGAGCGGTCACGGCATGAGCGATACCTCACAGGGTCCCGGATGGTGGTTGGCCTCTGATGGCAGGTGGTACCCGCCTGAGCTGTGGACCGGTCCGACCAACACGGGACCGGTCGGGCCGGCGGCCCAACCCACGATGCCGGCGTACCCCGGACAAGGATCCGCCTACGGCTCCGGGACCGCCGACGCGAACTATGGCTACGGCCGGTACGCGTCCGCGGGGCCAGGGCGCGCCCTACGGCCAGGCCGTCCAGCGGAAGACCAACGCGATGGCCATTGCGTCCCTCGTCTGCTCTTGCGCCGGGATCTTCCTGATCGGCATCCCGGCCGTCTTGGGCATCATCTTCGGCTTTGTCGCACGGTCACAGATTCGCCGGTCACATGGGACACAGGGCGGCGGCGGCATGGCGATGGCGGGCATCATCGTCGGTTTCGCAGTGGTGGCACTCGTCATCGTCGTCCTCGCGATCGCAGCTGACAACAAACAGAACAACGATGTCGTCGGTGTCGTCACTCTCGCCACCGCCCTCAGGTAAGGAGCACACATGCAAGGCCTGCTCTATGGCGTCCGCGGCGACCGCTGGACGCCCCCGGACGACTCGAACTCCCTCATGGTCGGGCTCTCCCGGACCCCGATGCGCCTGCAGGAGCTCGACCGCCCGACACCCCTGCGGGACGACTGGTGCGTCGCTCGGACGCGGCTGACCGGCATCTGCGGCTCCGACGCCAAGATGGTCTTCATGGACTTCGGCGACGACTTCGGCGACAGCGCGCTGAACGGGTACTTCTCCTTCCCGACGGTGTTCGGGCACGAGGTGGTGGCCGACGTCGTCGAGGTCGGCCCCGCCGTCACCGCCATCGCGGTGGGCCAGCGGGTCGTCCTGAATCCCTGGCTCTCCTGCGGGCCACGCGGCATCGACCCGCCCTGCCCGGCGTGTCAGGAGGGCGACTTCAGCCTGTGCTGGCACTTCACGCAGGGCCCGATCGCCGCGGGCATCCACACGGGGACGTCCAAGGACGCGCCCGGTGGCTTCGCCGACTTCCTGCCCGCCCACGAGTCGATGCTCATTCCGGTCCCCGAGGGCGTCACCGACGAGGTGGCGGTCCTCGGTGACCCCTTCGCCGTCTCGCTGCACTCGGTGACGCGCCACCCGCCACCGCCGGGTGGCAAGGTGCTCGTCTACGGCGGGGGTGCCCTCGGCAGCACGGCCGTCGCCATCATCAAAGCGCTCTACCCCGACGTCGATGTGATGGTGGTGGCCCGCTGGCCCGCCCAGGCCGCGCTGGCCCGCAGTCTCGGGGCGACCGTGGTCGACCCCTTCCCGGTCGAGCTGCTGCTCGAGGAGGCGGCGGCGTGGTCCGGCGGCGTGCTGCAGAAGTTCGACGGCAGCGCGCTGCCCATGGCGCACCCCGGCGGTTTCGACGTGGTCTACGACACGGTGGGGACCGCGCAGACCGCCGAGATCGGTGTCCGCCTGCTCAAGGCCCGCGGCACCATGGTCAAGAGCGGGGTGCACGCACCGGAGCGCTGGGAATGGTCGCCGCTCTACTTCAAGGAGATCTCGTGGGTGGGGTCCAACGCCTTCGGGGTCGAGGAGGTCGACGGCGTGCGCATGCACGGCATCGCGCACTACCTGCGCCTGGCGGCGGACGGCCGGATCGACATGACCGGCATGCTCACCCACACCTACCGGCTCGAGCAGTGGCGCGAGGCCTTCACGGTGCTGGCGAACCAGCAGGAGAGCGGGGCCATCAAGGTCGCGTTCGACTTTCGCTGAGGGACTCGGTGGGAGGAACGACGCCGGCTCCCGGCATCCGGTCGCCCCGGTCGCAGCGGAGCGGCCCCACCACCTGACTGCAGGCCTGCGACGGGGTAGCGTCGCGTCCGAGCGGAACGCGCTCGTGCTGCAGCAGACGCGACACAAGGGGGCCTCATGACCACCAGCCCGATCACCGACTCGGACCTCGCCTTCGAACCGAAATGGGGCATCGAGTCGCCGTCGACCACCATGTTCGACTTCAATTACACGGGGGGCCGCGAGCAGCTGCTGCGCCTCTATGACAAGGGCACGCGGCGCCAGTGGATCGGCAGCGACCGACTCGACTGGAGCCAGGAGGTCGACCTGAGCAATCCGGTCGGCATGCCCGACGAGATCCTCCCCATCTTCGGCACCAAGTGGTGGGACGCCATGTCCGACGAGCGCAAAGGCGAGTTCCGCCGGCACGTCGAGGCGTGGCGCTTCAGCCAGTTCATGCACGGCGAGCAGGGCGCGCTCATCTGCACGGCCAAGATCGTGCAGACCGTCCCCGACATCGACTCCAAGTTCTACGCCGCCACCCAGGTCATCGACGAGGCGCGCCACGTCGAGGTGTACAGCCGGTACCTGCACGAGAAATTGCAGCTCGTCTACCCGCTCAACACGCACCTCAAGGCGCTGCTCGACGACGTGATCGAGGACAGCCGCTGGGACATGACGTATCTCGGCATGCAGGTGCTCATTGAGGGGCTGGCGCTGGCCGCCTTCGGGATCATCCGCAACAACGCCACCGATCCTCTGGCCAAGGCGCTCAACGCCTACGTCATGCAGGACGAGGCACGCCACGTCATGTTCGGGCGCCTCGCGCTGCGCGACTACTACCCCCAGCTGACGCAGGCCGAGCGCGACGAGCGCGAGGCCTTCTGCATCGAGGCCTGCTACCTCATGCGCGACCGGTTCCTCGGTGAAGAGGTCTTCGAGCGCCTGGAGCTGCCGGCCGAGCTCACCACCTACGTCGACCAGAGCGAGTCGCTACGCGAGTTCCGCAACTTCCTCTTCATGCGCATCGTGCCCATCCTGCGCGACATCGGGCTGTGGGGCCCGAAGCTGCGCGCCGCCTTCGAGGAGATGGGCGTGATCGCGTGGGCCGACGCGGACATCGACGCCGAGATGGCCAGCGACGAGAAGGCGGCCCAGGATCTCGACGAGGCCCGCGACGTCCGCATGGCCCACGTGAGGGCGGTGGCCGAGCAGGCTCAAGGCTGAGTCCCCGGGGTTGTCAATCTGGTAGCCATTCCGACGAGAGCCGGCAGCCCATCGCAGGTGTTCGATGAGTTCGAGACTGCTGCACGTCGCGCTGGACGAGCACCGACCTAAAGCACCGACCTAAAGCACCGACCTAAAGCGTGCTCGGGATTGTGCGCTCGATGCGCCTCCATGAGGAACCTGCGACCCATACGTTTGGATCGGCGCAGCCTCCATCGATTCAGTCCCTCGTCGGTTAGTCTCCCGGCTAACTCAAAGGAGGCGATTGTGCGTCGCTCCATGCGAACCCTGACCCCGTTGGCCACGGCTGGACTCCTCGCCGCGCTGGGACTCGCGACGGGTACAGTTCCAGCAGCCGGGGCCGCGACGTACAGCTCCCCTCCGACGGTCGATGCCACAAACTGGACGCCCGCCCTCGCGCTTTCGCCGGCGGTGACCTCGGGGGGCCCAGGCCTCGAGGCGACATCGTGCGCCACCTCGACCTTTTGCGTCGCCGTCGGATTTACCGCAACCAGTCCGTACAGCACGTTGGTCGAGCAGTGGAACGGCTCGTCTTGGTCGGTCGTTGCCAGTCCGCCCGCCACCTCGGGGATCACCTTCCTCTCGGGTGTCTCGTGCGTCGGGCCCTCCTTCTGTATGGCGACTGGCGCGACGAACGACGCCTCGGACACGCTCGCCGAGGAGTGGAACGGGGCGTCCTGGTCCCTCGTGCCCACCCCGAGTCCACCGGGGGACGGTCTCGGGGAACTCCTTGACGTGAGCTGCCTGAGCGCCAGCTCGTGCACCGCCGTCGGTCTTGCGAACCAGCCAAACGACGGCACGCTCGTCGAGCAGTGGAACGGGACGTCGTGGTCCGCCGTGCCCAGTCCCAATCCCTCGTCTTCGACCTTCGCCGTCCTGAACGGGGTCGACTGTGTCAGCGCCATGTTCTGCGTGGCGGTGGGTGAGGGGAACACTGGAGGTGGAACGGCGAATACCACGCTGGTTGAGCAGTGGAACGGATCCGTCTGGTCCATCGTGCCGAGTCCGGATAGCCCGCAGCTCACCCCGAAGGGCACCGACAGTCTGAATTCTGTCTCCTGCGTCGGCGTGCAGTTCTGCGAAGCAGTCGGCTACTTCGGTCCGCAATCGGGTGCCGAACAGACGCTGATCGAGAGCTGGAACGGCTCGTCGTGGACCCTCGTGCCGAGCCCGAACACCTCGGCGAGCGACAACAACGGGTTGGGGAGCGTCGACTGCTTCAGCCACACAGCGTGCAGCGCGGTCGGATTTGCAGGCAACAGCAGCCTCGCGCTGATGTGGAACGACACGGACTGGACGATCGTGCATTCTCCGAGCACGCCAGGCAGCACCAGCTCCTTGAACGCGGTGACGTGTCTCACCGACTGGTCGTGCGTGGCAGTGGGAGGCTACGGATCGGCGACCGCCCAGCAGGCCTTCGTCACCACCGCCTCCATCGCCCGAAGTGGCTACCGTTTCGTAGCATCCGACGGCGGGGTCTTCAGTTTCGGTGGCGCAGCAGCGCCGTTCTTGGGCTCCATGGGCGGCATCCAGATAAACGCGCCGGTGGTCGGCATCGCGGTCATGCCGGCAGGGGACGGCTACTACCTCGTCGGCGCGGACGGCGGGGTCTACACCTTTGGCTCGGCCCAGTTCTACGGCTCGACCGGGAGTCTTCACCTCAACGCGCCGATCGTGGGCATGGCGGTGACCGCCGATGGCGGGGGCTACTGGCTGGTCGCCTCTGACGGCGGGATCTTCAGCTACGGAAACGCCCAGTTCTACGGCTCGACGGGTTCCCTGAAGTTGAACAAGCCCATCGTCGGCATGGCGGCCACCCCCGACGGCAACGGCTATTGGCTTGTGGCGTCCGACGGGGGGATCTTCAACTACGGCGACGCCGCCTTCTTGGGCTCGGCCGGGTCGCTGACCCTCAACAAGCCCGTCGTCGGCATGGCCGCACCGGTCGCGGGCGGCTACTACCTGGTCGCCTCCGACGGGGGCATCTTCTCCTACCCCACGACGAACGGCCCACCCTTCTTCGGTTCGACGGGGTCGATCAAGCTCAACAAGCCAATCGTGGGTATGACGGCGGCGGCAGGGGGCTACTACCTGAGTGGCTCCGATGGCGGGGTCTTCAGCTATCCGACCACAAGCAGCGGGCCGCCCTTCTTGGGCTCAACGGGGTCTCTTACCCTCAACAAGCCCATCGTGGGAATCTCGGGATAGGGGACTGCCGGCGCAGGAGCTCGGTTCAGCCGCCTTCCACGGCCCGCTCGAGCCCGTTCTGAATCTGCCGGGTGGGCTCGTTGGTATCGAGATAATCGCGCCAGGCTGTGACCCTGCCGTCGGCGTCCACGTCGATCACGGTGGCGCCGGTCATCTCGATGGGGATGCCGGCCTTGCCCTCGCCCGCATTGAAGGTGGCCGTGCCCGTCCACTCGAAGACCGCCCAGTCCTCACCGCCGCGAATGCGATCCACGCGCTGGTTCCAGTCCGGGAAGACGGCGTCGGTGTCCCGGGCCACCTTGTACAGGTCGGTCGTCCACGGGGTGACGGGGTCGCAGAAACGACCGCCCGGGGCGAACAGCGCGGCGAAGTCGTCCGGACCGTCGATGGACTCGAACGTGCGGGCCCAGGACTCCCAATCTCGCTCCCCTGTGTTCCGCCGCTGCGTGCTCATCGCCTGCGTCCCTTTCCCTGGGCGCCACGCAGGCTCTCGGCCTCGAACGTGAGCACCGCATCGTCGAGCGGGAGGACCACCTCGGGCTGGACGAACTGGTGCGCCTCGGCCACGAGCTTGACCGCCGTGCCCCAGGCCGTAAACCCGATGGCGTGGCGGGCGAAGTTCATCGGGCCCTCGGTGATCTTGACCTCGACCACGCCTTCCCCGCCCACCTCCAGGGCGGAGCGCTGCATCTTCTCCATGGCCGACTCGCGGGCCGAGTACATGGCCTCGGTGTAGTTGGTCAGCTCCACGTTCTGGGTGGACTGCTTCATGGCGGCGCCGGCGGTGCGCCGCGGGGAGTAGACGAAGCTGGCGCCGAAGGCGAGGCCGACGGGCATCCAGCCGGCCCGCTGCAGCAGCGTGAAGTCACGGGCCGACAGGTCGGACACGAAGGGCAAGGCCAGGGTGGCGTCGGTGCCCCGGCCGCCCTTCCCGTTCATCGGGCGTACCGCCGTGCCCACGAGCTCGACGTCAATGTGGTGCGTGCGCACCGTTACCTCGACGCGCACCCCGACCACGCCGTGCCCGTGCACCTTGCCGCACTCCCCGCGCAGCAGGCGGACTGCCTGGTCCACCGCGGCGTTGTGGGCGTCGGAGGCGAGCGAGATGGCGCCCCTCCCCCAGTTCCAGACCCCGACCGGCACCGACACCACGGCCACGCCGCACACGAGGTCGAGCGGCTCCCATCCGGCGGCGTGCAACAGGAGCGCCTCGTCGACCGAGAGGTCCGAGGTGATGCCGCGTTCTTTGGATGGGGGCGCCGGGGTGGCCAGGGTCTGCGCCCCCCGGAGCATCTCGGCCCGGATGTCCTGGGTTGGGGCGGCCTCCGGGCTCATGCCAGCCGCACCGTGGGCCTCGGCAGGACCACCGGGTCGAAGTCCTTGAAGCGTCGCACCCGGTTGCCCCGCAAGGTGCAGTCGATGACCTCGTCGCCCGCGGAGAGCTCCCGGGCGACGACGTCCATCATCGCCCCGTGCAGTTCGTCGCCCGCCAGCTGCTGGCGCACGTGCTTGCGGGCGAGCTGGCGTGACGCCATGTGCGCCTTGCTCACCTGCTCCACCAAGCGCCGGGCCCGTCGTCGACCCCCAGCCACCCATGGAGCCCTCCATGTAGTACTCCGTCATGCAGTAAGCCCACACCCGGACCGAGGCCAGGGCCGCCACCACCGCCACCGGCATGAACCCCGCCTCTATCGACTTGGTCAGGCGCTGCCCCGCCAGGTAGGTGCTCCATGGCACCCCCCCGGCGGGCGGCGAGCCGCCCTCCACGGTCACCGCCGTGCCCAGGAAGTGGAACTCGGTCGTCCCGGAGTCGGCCACGGTGGAGACCGGGTCCGTCACGCCGATCACCCCGTGGGCGCCGAGCGTGCCGGCCTCCTCGAGCATGCGTGCGTAGGCCGTCCCGTAGCCCTGGGCCCAGGCCTCCTCCACCCAGGACTGTTCGAGGTTCTGGCCCCACATACGGTGCTCGCTCGAGACGAAGCCATGCGGGCAGCGGTAGGTCTCCGAGTAGGACCCCGGTGCCTGCTGCCCGCCGACGTAGGGCGACATGCCGCGCATGGTGCCGCCCCCCGAGCCCGGCCCGTACCAGCCCCACTGCATGACGCAGAAACCCTGCACCAGGGCCACCGGCTGCAGACCGAGGTCGAGGCAGGCCGCGAAGTCGGGCACGCTCAGGCCCGAGGAGAACGCGCTGGACTCCAGGCGGCGGACCGCCGCCTCCGGCAGGTCGCCGGCCCCAGGGTCTGGGGTGCCCGGGTCCGAGAGGTCGCTCATCAGTTGTCGAGCGAGATGATCGTGGTCGGTTTGGGCAGGGTGACCTCCCCGCTGCGCTTGGTGACGGCGGTGCCGAGCGCCAGGAACTCAATGGTGTGCGAGCCCCACTGGTGCGACTTCTCCTCCAGGCGGACCCCCACGATTCCGCTGGACTCCAACCGGCCCGCCTCGTCCTGCATGCGCGTCATGGCCAGCTCCCGGGCCTCGTAGAGCGCCTGGGTGAAGTTGGGCAGCTCGACGTTCTGCCCCACCGAACCCAGGGCCTGGGTGAACTTGCGGTGCGCGATGTGGAAGACGCACGTCCCCATGACGAGACCCTGCGGCACGTGCCCGGTCTGCATCAAGGTCCAGAAGTCCTGACCCGACAGGTCCGAGCTGAAGGGCTTGCCCTGCACGTTGCGGTACGAGTTCCCGTCCTCTGCCTTGACTGCCGTGCCGAAGGCGATGAACTCCGCCGAGTCTTTGCCCCACTCGTAGTAATTGACGTCGAGCCGCACACCGACCACGCCGTCGGCCCCGAGCTCCTCGGCTTCCTCTTCCATCCGGTTCATGGCCAGCTCGCGGGCGGTGTACATGGCCTCGGTGAGCTTGGTCAGCTCCTGACTCTGCCCCCACTTCCGGGTCTGAATGCCGATGTGGTAGATCGACGAGCCCATCACGAACCCCAGCGGATGGAAGCCCGCCTCCTTGACGAGCAGGAACTCGTTGACCGAGAGGTCGGAGGTGAAGAGGCCGTGCTCCAGCTCCTCGAGCCGGTGGGCGGCGTCCTTGGGCAGGTCGCGCGGCACGGGCGGCGGCGCGGGCGGCGGCGTGGCCGCCGGGGCGGGCGCCGCCTCCGTTGGCTGCGGCGTTTCCTGGGTCACGATTGGCCTCCGATCACGATGTTCTCCAACGCTTGACGGGTCTGGTCGCTGTGCGCCGCCTCCGATTGCAAGGTGGTCAGCAGCCGGGTGAGCCAGACGTCCATGCCGACCTGCTCGCTGCGGATGCGGATGCCGCCCGAGGAGTGCCCGATGCTGCAGCGCACGGTGCCGCCCTCCACGCTGGCCTCGAGGGTGTCGTCACCCAGGGTGACGCGCACCGACTTGATCTCGTCGGACTTGCGGAAGCGTCCCGCCCGTTCGACCGTGATCCGGCCGCCGAGCACCTCGGAGAGCTGGGCCACCAGGAGCTTGAGCATGATCCGCAGATCCGTGCTGTTCGAAGCCAGCTGCGAGACGGCCATGCTCAGGTCGAAGGCCGCGTCGTCCCCCCCGGCCCCTGACCCCGCCCCTGAGAGCGCGTTCATGCCCGCGCCGGTCTCGGCCTCCGTACCTTCGATTGAACCACCTGGCGAGCCGGCGGGCTCCATTGACATCGGCCGCGATCGTACCGCCACCTTCCGGGGGTGGCCCTCCGGCCGGTGATCAGGCCGAACGCGGCTCGCAGATCACCACCGGGATCTCCCGGCCGGCCTTCTTCTGATAGCTGTCGTAGCCCTTGTAGGAGGCGACGATGTCCGGCCACAGTGCCGCCTTCTCCTCCGGCGACGCCGTCCGGGCCCGCATGGCGCGGGTCTCGCCGTTCATCGTGATCCGCACATCGGGGTTGGCGACCAGGTTCCGGTACCACTGGGGATCGCGGTGGTCGCCACCCTTCGAGGCGATCAGCACGACCCGGCTCTCGTCGTTGATGGGCGTGGTGAGCATGGTGACGCGCGGCTGACCCGACTTTCGCCCGATCGTCTCCAGTTCCACTCCCGGCATGCCGAAGAGGACGTTGGGCCAACGGCCGCCCGTCACGCGCAGTGCAGCCTTGTGCGTCAGGTTCAAGAGCTTGAACCCGGCGTCGACGAGGGGCTTGCGTTGTTCGGTCATCGCCATCCTTGTCTGTACCCTCGCTCCGTCGTTCCGTCGTTCCGTCGTTCCGTCGCTCCGTCGTTCGTGTCGGCTGCAGCCACGCTCACCCTGCATCTGGTTGCCCCGTTGCCGCGTTGCCCCGTTGCCCGACGAACCTGTTCCCGACGAACCTATAGGGAACGGGTGGGGGTGAGCGGCCCCGACGCTCCCTCCGGCATGAGCTCCGTGAATCTCCCTGAACGCCGGAAACCGCTCCACTGGGGCGCTCCATGCCCCACGGGGCCGCCCCCCGCTCGATACGATGCACGCTGCAGTCCGCAGGGCAGCGGTTGGGGAACGACGATCACGGATCCAAACCTGGGAGGACGGTGACCTTCTCACCGCTGCACACACGACGCAGGGCCCGTGCCGGAACGGGAACGGTCGGCGTCGCACGGACGCGTACCACGGCACCCCCTCTGGTGCGCCGGCTGGAACCCCCTCTGGTCCGTCCGTTGCTCGCGGCCCTCATCGTGCTCGTCGGCGCGGTCGCCTCCGTCGGCATCGCCGCGGTCGCCGCGCCCGCGGCCGGTGCGGCGAACTGGTCCCCCGTCCACGCCGGTGACTTCCCCGACCCGAGCATCCTCTATTGGAACGGCGTCTACTACGGCTTTGCCACCCAGAATTTCGCGGCGGCGAGCCAGACCGTCAACATCCAGGTGTCCACCTCTTCGGATGGGGTCAACTGGACTCAGTCAACCGGGTCGGATGCGCTGCCCACACTCGGTTCGTGGGCCACACCCGGTGACACGTGGGCGCCCAGCGTCGCCTACAACGGCACCGAGTTCGTCATGTACTACACGGCCACCGAGGCCTGGTCCGGCGACCAGTGCATCGGCCTGGCGACCTCGTCCAGCCCCTTGGGCCCGTACCGGGACACCCGGTCCGCGCCTGTCGTGTGCCAGAACGGGGTCGACGTCGGCAACCCGGTCCAGACTGTCGACAACGGCAACTACGGCGGCAGCATCGACCCTGACATCTTCACCAACTCCTCGGGCGACTCCTGGCTGATATGGAAGAACGACGGCAACCACATCGGCCAGGACCCCACCTCAATCTGGTCGACGCCACTCACCACCGCTCTTACGCCCGTGTTCACCACACCGACGCTCCTCCTGACCGCGAACACGCAGAACTGGCAGAGCGGCATCGTCGAGGGCCCCGACATGCTCGAAACCGGATCCGACAACTACGACCTCTTCTACTCCGGAAGTGACGAGGGCGCCTCCACCTACGCCATCGGCTGGGCCAATTGCCCCTCCGGCCCCAGTGGCGCCTGCACGGACATGTCGACGACGGGACCCCTGCTCGCCACGTCCCCGGGGATGTCGGGGCCCGGCGGACCGGACGTCTTCACCGAGCACTCGTCGGGGAACCTCGTCATGGCCTTCGCAGCCTGGCAGGGGTCGACGATCGGCTACCTCTCCTGTGGCATCCGTCCCATGTACCTGGCCGACTTGAGCTTCCAAGCGAACGGCACCCCCGCTCTCTCGCCGTACAACCCCGGCGCGTCACCCGCCACCAATCCGGCCTGCCCGCAATCGCCGGGCCCCGCTCCTGGATACTGGCAGGTGGGCGCGGACGGAGGCGTCTTCAGCTTCGGCGGCGCGCAGTTCCACGGCTCCACCGGCTCCATGCGGCTGAACAAGCCCGTCGTCGGTATGGCGGCGACCCCCGACGGCAACGGCTACTGGCTGGTGGCCAGCGACGGCGGCGTGTTCGCCTACGGGGACGCCGGCTTCTACGGCTCGACGGGCAGCATCGCGCTGAACAAACCGATCATCGGCATGGTCCCCAGCATCGACGGGCGGGGCTATTGGCTGATCGCCAGTGACGGGGGGGTGTTCGCCTTCGGCGATGCCAAGTTCTACGGCTCCGCCGCCAGCGATGGGCTTCCCTACCCGGTGACGGCGGCAGCGGCAAGCTTCCTGGGCGGCGGCTACTGGCTCGTCGACGCCAACGGCCAGGTCTTCAACTTCGGCGACGCCCAGAACGAGGGCCAACCCGTCTTCGCGCCAGGCGGATACCGCATCACCGGCATGGCGGGCACGCAGAACTCGGGCGGGTACTGGCTCGCCAGCGCGAACGGCAACGTGGCGGACTTCGGTGACGCGGCGCCCTACGGCTCCATGATCGGCAGGCCCCTGAACGCGCCCGTCGTCGGGATGGCCGCCAACGCCACTGGATACTGGCTCCAGGGCGCCGACGGGGGCATCTTCACCTTCGGCAGCGCCGAGTTCTACGGCTCCATGGGCGGCCAACCACTCAACGCACCGATGGTCGGCATCGCGGCGACCTGACCCGCCGGCGAAGAGAGCCCCGGCGACGCCCGACCCGAGACACCTCGGGCCCGGAGCACCGGGACTCTCCCGCCTTCCAGCCACCTGGATGTTGCGAGGCCACCCTTGGTGCGTTCGCCTGCCCGAGGGTCACCCGAGGGTCATACGGTCTGCGGCTCCCGCAGGGTTGCGGTCTATCCTGGGGCGGCGCCGCGGGGCCGACCGCGGGGCCGACCGCGGGGCCGACCGCGGGGACCGGCCGCCGACACCGGCCGTCGACACATATGGCACCGCCACGGAAGGGCAGGCTCATGACAGGCAGCACGGGCGGATTCGAGTTGCGGGGCATCAACCATCTCGCCCTCGTCTGCCGCGACATGGAGCGAACGGTGGACTTCTATACCAACGTCCTGGGCATGCCGCTGGTCAAGACGATCGAGCTGCCGGCCGGGATGGGCCAGCACTTCTTCTTCGACTGCGGTGGCGGAGACTGCCTCGCCTTCTTCTGGTTCCCCGACGTGCCCGATGGCGTACCGGGCATCAGCGCGCCGGCGGCCCGCCCCGACCAGGGTGATCTGACGAGCGCCATCGGCTCCATGAACCACGTCGCCTTCGACGTCGCTCCCGACAAGATGGAGGAGTACCGCGAGCGGCTCGTCGCCGCCGGCGTCGACTGCACGGAGATCGCCAATCACGACGACTCCGAATGGGGCATCAGTGACACCATGCACCCGGGCGTCTTCGTCCGCAGCATCTACTTCCAGGATCCCGACGGCATCCTGCTCGAGTTCGCCTGCTGGATGCGCGAGTTCCGCCTCACCGACGTCTCGCACGTCCCGGCCAAGGCCGTCGACGCCAACCTGGCCGCCGAGCCCGAGCTCCCGGCCCAACCGATCCAGGTCTGATCGAGCCCGCCCCATCCCCGACACCCGACACCCAACACCCGACACCGACCCATGCCCCGCCTCCGCCAGGTCCCCAAAGACGAGGCCACCGCGCCCATCGTCACCACCATGTACGAGTGGCTCTTCGAGGGCCGTGACCCCGTGGCCGAGCCGGGCCGCTGGGACGGCACCACCGGCGACTGGTGGACCGTGTTTGCCCTCAGCCCCGACATCCTCGACCACTGCGTCAAGGGTTTCGGCCTCTACCAATCGCCCACACGGGTCCTCGACCCCAAACTGCGAGAGCTCGGCCAGATACGCGCCGGCTACGCCGCGGCCAGCCAGTTCGTCTTCAGCCAGCACGCCAAGTCCATGCGCGGGCTCGGCATGCCCGAGGAGCAGATCACGCACATCCCGGCGTGGAGCGCGGCCCCCGAGGGCACCTACGACGCCGCCGAGCGGGCCGTCCTCGCCTACACCGACTGCCTCGTCTACGACCACGGCCGCGTCCCCGACGAGCTCTTCGCCGAGCTGCGACGCCACCTCGACGACGTCGCCATCCTGGAGCTCACCTACATCACGACGCTGTATTTCCAGCACGCCGTGATGTCGAAGGCTCTCCGCACGGAGTTCGACGACCGCGACGATCCCATTGTCGAGGTTCCGGGTCCCTTGGGGGCCACCGCGATGCAGCCGGGCCCGGGCCGGTGACGGCGGACCACGTCGTCCTGCCAGACGACGAAAGGCGGCACATCCCCGACGGTGAGGACCTGTGGAACGAGTCCTACTACTGCGACTTCGTCCGGTCCGACGGCTCCATGGGCGGCTGGCTCCGGCTCGGTCTCTATCCCAACCGCCAGGTCGCCTGGTGGACCACCTGGATCGTCTGGCCCGACCGAGCGGGCGTCTGCTCGGTCGACTACCGGGCCCCGGTCCCGCCCGGTGACGGCCTGATCTCGGAGTCCACCTCCGACGCCGCCTCCTCCGACGCCGCCTCCTCCGACGCCGCCTCCTCCGACCGGATCGAGATCGACCTGCGCCGGCCCCTCGAGGAGTTCCGCGTCGCCGCCCGCGCCCCGGCCCGCACGATCGACCCACCCGAGGACGTCTACGCCCACGGCGAGGGAACCGGGACCCCCGCCCGGCTCGACCTCGACCTCACGTGGACGACCGACGGCGTCCCGTACCACTACGACCTGACGACTCGCTACGAGATCCCGTGCCTCGTCGCCGGCACGGTCACCGTCGACGGCGAGACGTTCACGGTCGAGGGGCAGGGCCAGCGCGACCACTCCTGGGGCGTGCGGGACTGGTGGGCCTTTGGATGGTGCTGGTGCTCCATGCGCCTCGAGGACGGCACCCGGGTCCACCTGGCCGACATCCGCATGATCCCGGACGTGCCCGTGTTCTTCGGATACATCCAGACGTCGGGCCAGGTGTACCCCGCCACCGCCCTCACCGTGACCGAGGACGCGGGAGAGCACGGCTTCCCATCCAGGGCGCGTATCGAGATCGCCGCGGACCCCGGCCCCGGCCCCGACTTGGACCTCGGGATCGAGGTCACTCCCGTTTCCTTCGGACCCGTGCTCCTGCGCAACGACGACGGCCGCACCAGCCGGTTCCCCCGAGCCATGGTGCGCTGCCGCACCGACGACGGCCGCCAGGGCGCGGGTTGGATCGAGTGGAACCAGCCGGACGCCGACCCGCCCCCGGCACAATCAACCGACAACGCCTGAACTCCCTACCCCTGTGTGACCACGGCCGCCGCCCCTTCACGGGCACGGCCGGCGCAAGTACAACACCGGGCCGTCGTTAATTTCCCGTGTGCGAGCAGAAACCGTCGAATCGTCCCGTGTACCTTCGCCCCTACACGCACGCTCCGGATTGGGGAGCCGCCGTCGCCACCCCCGCCCGCCCCGCCACTCGCGCCGGCGCCGGCCCCTGATCGCTGCGACCCTCCCCCTGGCCGCCCTCGCCCTCACCACTCTCTGGATGGGATCCACAGCGACGGCCGCCGCCACCACGCCACCCACGACCACGCCACCCACGACCACGCCACCCACGAACCACCACCACGCTCCCCAGCGGATCCACCCCCGCCGACCGTTGGATCGTCAAGGCCATCGCCGCAGAACAGACCTTCGGCAGCGTCCACGTCGACGGCAAGATCACCCAGGGCAAGTCCGAGATACTCCTCGACCTCCTCGTGAATCGTGACGGCGAGGGCGGGGGCGAGTTCGTCCAACAAGGCAACCTCATCAAGATCGAGCGGGTCGGCCCCCTCCTCTACTTCAATGCGCCCACGAAGTTCTGGACCAGCCACGCCACGGCCGCCCAGACCAAGGAGTTCGGGGGGAAGTGGATCGAGTTCTCCGCCGTCGACCCCCGCTTCACCTCCTTCGACCAGTTCCTCGATGCGGCCGACCTCGTCGTCGCGGCCTTCCAGGGCCACACGGCACCGCTCACCCTCGGCCGCCCCACCACGTTCGCCGGCCACAGGGTGGTGGTCGTCAAGGACACGGTCACGAGCGGAGGGAAGAGGAGCACGGGCCTGATGTACATCGCCGCCACCGGCCCGGCCTACGTGTACAAGATCGTCGACGACACCCCGGGCAACGTGAGCACCGTCGTCTTCACCGACTACGGCAAGGGCGTCACGCTCGGCGTCCCGCCCAACGCCATCAACCTCTCCTAGGCCCTCTTCGATCAGGTCTCTCGGAGGCGAGACTCTCCGGCCGGACCGCTCTCTCCGGGCGGGTCGCCGGGTCCTCCTGCCGGACCGATCCCGGCGGACGGACCGCAGCGGCCCCCCAGGGATGCCTCCGCGCTGGCGGCAACTACTTCGACACGCCTACTTGAACATGTCACCGAGGACCTTGGCCGCCCCGACGCCCGCAGCCGCGCCCTCGACGCCGTGGTGGTCGTCGCGGTCGGGCATGTACTCGCCGATCACGCCGGCCAGGATCGGCAGCGGCATCGACTGCAGCCAGATCCGGCCCGGGCCCGTCAGCAGGGCGAAGTGGTGCCCGTCCGCGCCCATGTAGCGGTTGGCCAGGCCGGGCACCCTCTGCACGGAGAAGGTGACGGAGGCCTGAAAGAGGCCGGCGTGACCGGGGTGCACCCGCATCGTCTGGCCGGCGGCCAGGTCGTAGACGATCACCTCGCCCGAGAGGTCGATGAAGGCGCGGCCGTTGCCGCCGACCTTCTGGAGGATGAAGCCTTCGCCGCCGAAGACCCCGCCGCGGAACGACTGCTGGAATCCCATGGACAGCTCGATCCCGGGCGTGGCCGCCATGAAGCCGTGCCGATGGACCATGAACTCGTTGCCCGGGGCCACGTCGATCGGCAGGATGTGACCGGGGAACTTGGAGGCGAAGGCGATCGAGCCGGCGCCGCCCTGGGCGGTGTACGTCGTCATCATGAAGCTGGCACCGGAGACGGCCCGCTTGACGGCTCCCATGATGCCTTTGCCGCCCATGCCGCCGCCGGTGTTGGTGGCCATTTGGACTGCGTCTGACATCCAGCTGAACTCGCCGGCCTCCGACACGACGGACTCGCCGTCGGCGAGCGAGAGCTCGAGCACCGGCATCGTCGTTCCGTGGATCGTCTCTTCCATGGTGGGCCTCCTCGGAGGGTTTGAGTGTGAGTGGCTGTGGTTGTGGGTGCGGCTGTCGGTGCGGCTGTCGGTGCGGCTGTCTGTGGGGCTGTCGGCGTGGGAGTCAAGACGTTCTGAGGCGTCCGGCGGTTACGCGGTGGTCGTGCCGTGACTCCTCCGTGGATTGGGTCGGTGCTCTGGATTGGGCAGCCCCACGTCCGCCGACAGTAGGTCGCCGCCGGGCCCGTGCGCTTCCGAGACGAGCCGCTCGGCCAGGGTCACCTCCATGAGGCCCAGCGCCATCCCGAAGAGGTCGCCGAGGATGAAGGTGGTGAGGAAGACGGCCCAGATGTGCTCGTGGGGCACCAGGTCGGCCACCAGGACAACGACCTCGTGCTCGACCGCCAACGGCAGCGAGATGAAGCAGAACACCAACATGAAATGCGGCCACACCAACTTCAGCGAACGCCGGAAGGCTTCGGGCACCGAGGTGTCGAGGAGGTTGATCAGCGGTCCGACCAGGGCGAACAGCGTGCCCACGATCAGACCCGGAACGATCAACACCAGCGAGGCCGCGGCGTCGACCACGATCAGAATCACCTGCGCCGCCAGCAGGCGCAGCCACGGCAGGCTCCGAAGCACCACGAAGACCGGTTGGGCGGGCTCGTTGCGCTCCACCGAGCCGACCAGCCGCTCGAGCATGCCGGCGTAGAACGTCAGCCCCAGCGTGGAGGCGCCGAAGATGAACACGCCGGCGAGGGACTCCCATCCCAGATGGTCGACGGCGACCTCGGTGAAGAAGGTGCCCTCGATCGCATCGAGGCCGAAGATGACCAGGGCGGGCACGATGACCCTGGCCGGCTCCATCCGGGCGGTGCGCCACGCCATCGACGTGAGCTCCAGCGGGTGGAGGCGGTGGCGGGGCGGCCTTTCGTCCGGCGCCGATGCGCTCCGGTCGGTCGGCTGCCCCTGCCCTCCCGTGCTCCCTGCGGTCATGCGGTCATGCGGTCATGGGTTCGTGCTGGTCAAACGGCTCATCCCGTCCATCCGGGTCATCCGGGTCATCCGGGTCATCCGGATCATCCGGCTCATGCGGGATCGCACCCGTCGCCGACGAAGTCGAAGAGCACCTGGTCGGGGTCGAAGGGCGCCGTTGCCCCATCGAGACGGTGGTGGCCGATCGTCATGACGGTGCCCTCGGGGGCATCGAAGGTGAGCTCCGTGAACCCGGCGGCGGCGAAGTCGGCCCGGATGGCGGGCGTGTGGTCCGGCGGGCGCCGGTGCCGGGTCCACACGACATGGCCTCCCGGGACGCAGAAGCCCCGCATCGCTTGGATCGTGTGCGTGATGTCGGCCGCGCTGATGTTCCCGAACACGCCGCACACCAGCACGACGTCGGCGGGCACGTAATCGGCGTACCGGTGGGACTGCGAGGCGTCGCCCTCGACGATCCGGATCCGATCGGCCACGCCGGCGCCGGCCGCGGCGGCACGGTCCCGGGCGAAGGCGACGAGGGCCGGATCGAGCTCGACCAGAAGCGCCGAGACCTCCGGACCCCTTGGATGGGTCGCCACGACATCGATCACGTCACGCCCCAGGCCGGCACAGAGGCTCACGATCCGGATCGGCTCTGGATTGGTATCCAGGGCCGACGCCGGGGCCCGGGCCGGCAGCTCGTCGAGCGCGGCGCACAGCATGGACTGCACCAACGACAAGCGCTGCGACAGGTTCGAGGACGGATCCTCGTAGGGCCGATGCCACCGCACCCAGTGCGAGTCCGTGCCCGCCCCCGCGCTTTCTAGATGGTCCCCGGACGCCATGATCGCCCATCGTAGGGTGGTCCGACGTGACGCCCCGATGATCAAATACCTCGGCTCCAAGCGCCGCCTCGTCCCCGTCCTCACCGGGATCTGCCAGGCCTCCGGCGCCCGCACCGCGCTCGATCTCTTCACCGGCACCACCCGCGTCGCCCAGGCCTTCAAGGCCCAGGGGGTGCACGTCACCGCCGTCGACAGCGCCCGCTATGCGCACACCTTCGCCCGCACCTACATCGAGGCGGATGCCGCCGCCACCGATTCCGGCGCGCTGCGGGCGGCAGTCACCCATCTGAACGGTCTCCGCGGCAAACCGGGCTACGTCACCGAGACCTTCAGCCATCAGGCGCGCTTCTTCCAACCGCGCAACGCCGCTCGGATAGATGCCGTGCGGGACGCCATCGACTCGGAGTATGCGGGGTCACCCCTGTTCCCACTCCTGTTGACGTCCCTCATCGAGGCGGCGGACCGGGTGGACTCGACGACGGGCGTGCAGATGGCGTACGTGAAGCAGTGGGCGCCGCGGTCGTCCAATCCGCTGGAGTTGCGGGTGCCGGAGTTGTTGGCGGGGCGGGGGCGCGCCATCCGGGGCGATGCGGTGGCGTTGACTGCGGGGCCGGGGCCGGCGTCGGGGTCGGGTTCGGGGTCGGGTTCGGCGTCGGGTTCGGGTTCGGAGCTGGAGCCGGAGTCGAAGCCGGAGGGCAGCCTCGGGCATTTCGACTTGGCGTACCTGGATCCGCCGTACAACCAGCACCGGTATTTCACCAACTATCACGTGTGGGAGACGCTGGTGGCCTGGGATGCGCCCGAGGCCTACGGCGTGGCGCGCAAGCGGGTGGACGCCCGCGACCCATCCACGCACTCCGCGTTCAACTCGAAGCGGACCATGCCGGCGGCGCTGGCGTCGGTGGTGCAATCGGTGGACTGCGACGTGCTGGTGCTGTCGTACAACAACGAGTCGTGGCTCGAGCTGGAGGAGCTCGAGGCGATGTGCGCAATCCAGCGAGAATCTGCCGGCGGCGGCACGCGGCGCGAGGTGGCGACACTCGCCTTCGACTCGACTCGATACGTGGGAGCCCGTATCGGCATCTTCGACCCATCCGGGCGCAAGGTGGGCCGGGTGAGCCACCTCTCCAACCAGGAGCTGCTGGTGATCGCCGGCAGGCCGGCGCTGGTGCGGCGCGTGGTCGAGGCGGTCGGGAACGCGCCACTCACGGCGGCGCCCGCCGGTCCCCGTCCCTCCCGTCGTGGCGGCACCACCACGGGGGCGAGCGGCGGGGCGAGCGGCGCTGCATCCAGCGTGGTCGCCGCGGGCCTGGTGGATCGGCTACAACAGGCGACGTGAGCAAGCACGATCACGGCGGCCACCGCAGCGGCTCCCATGACGACAGCTCCTGCGACGAAGCCACCGCGGGCGTCACAGCCGGGGCCACAGCCGGGGTCACAGCCGGCGCCGCAGCCGGCGTCACAGGTGGCGTCACTGGCGGCGTCACGGCCGGCACCAAGAAAAATGGGCGTGCCTATCCACGGCTGGAGGACTGCGACCTCTCGCTGAAGCTCTCCAAAGACGAGGAGGCCAAGCGTCTCGGGAAGGCGCAGCGCCGCCTGCTCCACTTGCGGCTGATCAATGGCGGTCAGCTCAACGAAGGCAACCTCGGCCCTCCGGTGTGCGTCGTCTTCGAGGGGTGGGACGCCGCCGGCAAGGGCGGTGCGATCAAGCGGCTGGTCGAGCCGCTCGACCCCCGCCACGTGCACGTCGCCCCGTTCGCCGCGCCGACGCCCGACGAGCTGCGCCATCACTTCCTGTGGCGGTTCTGGCCGCCGTTGCCCGGTTGGGGCGGCATGACCATCTTCGACCGCAGCTGGTACGGGCGTGTGCTCGTCGAGCGGGTGGAGAACCTGGCCACCGAGGTGCAGTGGCGCCGGGCCTACGAGGAGATCACCGACTTCGAGCACTCTTTGGCCGAAGAGGGGATGGTCGTGATCAAGCTCTGGATGCACATGTCGCACGAGGAGCAGTTGCGCCGCTTCGTGCGGCGCCGGGACGATCCGCTCAAGGCGTGGAAGTTGACCGACGAGGACTGGCGCAACCGGGAGAAGCGGCCCCAGTACGACGACGCGGTGTCGGACATGCTGCGGTTGACGCACGGACCGCTGGCGCCCTGGGACGTGGTCTCGTCGGAGAACAAGCGGAATGGGCGAGTCGAGGTGATCGAGACGGTGATCCGGCACATGGAGGCGGGGATGGAGCGCTGGGGCGTGCCGGTGCCGCACAGTGACGACGAGGAGAAGACCGAGCTCGCCCTGTCCTTCGACGACGCCGAGTTCCAGCAGGATCCGGCCGGATTGGCCAATGGCGGCCCGGATGGTGCGGATGGTGCGGGCGCGGCAGTTGGTGCGGGTGCGGCCGATGGGGCGGGCGCAGAGGAGCGGCTCCGCGCATGAGCCCCCCCGCCGGAGTGCCGCCCGCCAGGCCGGGCATCACGATCCCTTTCGACGGGATCCCGCTGCACGCCCACCGCGAGTGGTTCGCCCGCCTGCGGGAGCTCGGGTACACGGACCTGTGGTCGGCCGAGGTCGACGGCGCCGACGGATTCACGCCACTCGCCCTGGCCGCCGCATGGGAGCCGGAGCTGAATCTCGGCGTGGCCATAACCCCCGCCTACACCCGTGGACCGGCGCTCCTGGCCCAGAGCCTCGCCTCCATGGCCGACGCCGCCCCGGGACGCTTCTTCTGCGGACTCGGCGCCTCGTCGCAGGTGATCGTGGCCAACTGGAACGGCCTCGCCTTCGAGAACCAGTACCGGCGCGTCCGGGACACGCTGCGGTTCCTGCGCATGGCTTTCAGCGGCGAGAAGGTGACCGAGGACTTCGAGACGTTCAGGGTCAAGGGGTTCCGCCTCGCCCGGATTCCCGAGCAGCTGCCCCCCGTCTACCTGGCGGCCCTGCGTCCCGGCATGCTGCACCTGGCCGGGAAGGAGGCCGACGGGGCCATCTTGAACTGGCTCAGCGCCGAGGACGTCGCCACATCCGTGGCCGAGGTCGAGAAGGCGGCCGGTGGGGCGCCGCGGGAGATCGTCGCCCGGATCTTCGTGATCGTCACCGAGGACGCCAAGCTCGCCCGCACGGTGGGGCGACGGATGATCACGGCCTATCTCAACGTGGAGGCCTACGCCGAGTTCCACCGCTGGCTGGGCCGGGGACCGGCGCTCCAACCGATGTGGGACGCCTGGGCCGCCGGCGACCGCAAGGGCGCGCTCGAGGCCATCCCCGACGAGGTGGTGGACGATCTGGTGGTGCACGGGTCGGTGGCGGAGTGCCGGGCCCATGTCCAGCGGTACGTGGACCACGGCATCACCGTCCCGGCTCCCGCCGTCATTCCCCTCGGGATAGACCTGGCTGAGGCCGTGGCTGGTCTGTCTCCGTCGGCCGGGTAACGCCGTCGGCCGGGTAACGCAGTCGGCCGGGCCGGGGTGACCGAGTCGGCCGGGGGCCTCGGGTGGTGGCCGGGGTAACCGAGTCGGCCGGGTCCGGGACTGGTCCCGGTTCACGGCGCTGGGGGCGGCGGTCGGGGCCGCCCAAGGGACGCAACGAGAGCTGAAGCGGAGGATTGGGGCGACATGACAGAGATCGACTTCCGCACCACATCGCTGGCCGAGCTCACCCACTCCGTCCGGGTCAAGGAGGTCAGCGCACGGGAGCTGACCCAGTCCGCCCTGGATCGGATCCAGAGGCTCGACCCGACCTACAACGCCTTCGTCGCTGTGGATGGGGAGCGGGCGCTGGCCGAGGCCGAGAGGGTCGACGGCCGCATCGCCGCCGGCGCCGACCCCGGACCGCTGGCCGGGATCCCGCTCGGGGTCAAGGACCTGCAGAACGCCATCGGCTACCGCACCACCTACGGCTCGGCGTTGCACGCCGACGACCCACCCGCCACGGCCGACGACCCCTTCGTGGCCCGGATGCGGGCCGCCGGCTGCGTCGTCGTCGGCAAGACCAACACGCCCGAGTTCGGCTGGATGGGCAACACGACCAACGCCATCTTCGGCCCCTCACTGAACCCGTTCGACACACGCAGAGGACCGGGCGGATCGTCCGGCGGGTCGGCGGCGGCGCTGGGGGCCGGGATGGTGCCGCTCGCCACCGGGTCCGACGGCGGTGGATCCATCCGGATCCCCTCGGCCTGCTGCGGCCTCTCGGGCATGAAGCCGAGCCTCGGCCGGGTGCCGGCCGGCGGCCCCAACCCACCAGGCTGGATAGACCTCTCGACCAACGGCCCCATGGCCCGGCGGATCGCCGATGTCACCCGCGCCCTCGACGTCGCCGTCGGCCCCGACCCCACCGACCTGCGCGCCCTCCCCCGCCCGGAGGCCAACTGGATGGCGGCCCTCGACGACCCCCACGTCCCGGTCCGGATCGCCTACGCCCCCACCCTCGGCTACGCCACCGTCGACACCGAGGTGGCCGCCGCCTGCGAGCGCGCCGTCGGGGTGCTGGAGTCGCTGGGCGCCGAGGTCGTGGTGTTGGACTCCGTTTTTGAAGCCGACCCCGTGGGTGATTTCCTCACAGTGACGGGGGCGGCCACCTTGCGCACCCTGCGGCCCTTCATGGGGCACCCGCGTTGGGACGAGGTCCATCCGGTGCTGCGGCACTCCGTTGACGCCGCGCGGTCGACCACGGCCGAGCAGCTGCTCCGCGTCTTCGACCACTTCCATCTCATGAACCTGCGGCTGGTCGACCTGTTCCGCAGCTGCCGCATCCTCGTGACGCCAACCTGCTCGGCCCTGGCGCCGTTCGCCGACGACATGGCAAGCTCGGTCAACGGGGTGGACACGATGAATTGGGTCCAGTTCACCTACCCCTTCAACATGACCCGGTCCCCCGCCGCCAGCGTGCCGATTGCCCTGAGCGGTGGTGGCCTGCCGATCGGCCTGCAACTGGTGGGGCCGCAACACGGCGACCTGGTTGTGCTGCGCACCGCCGCCGCCCTGGAGGCGGCCATCGACCTCGATCCGCTCGCCATCCTGCCCGACTGAATCCGCATCACACCGAACAAGACTGAGAAACCGAACAAGACTGAGAAGGAGCCCCATCCGTGTCGATCGCCACTCCCGCCAACCCCACCGATACCGTCCGCCTCGTCACGACCGACGACGCGCCCTGGGCCGACACCGGCACGGGTGTGCTCCTCAAGGTCGTCCGCTTCGACTCCTCGCACGGGACATGGGTGATCCTCAACCGGTTCCAGCCGGGCGTGCAGCTGCAGACCCATCGCCACACCGGGTCGGTCGACGCGTTCACGTCGGCAGGACGCTGGCACTACCTCGAGTACGACTTCTATGTGACGCCCGGCTCCTATCTGTACGAACCGGCCAACTCGGTGCACACCTTGCACGTGCCCCAGGAGAACACGGAGGACACGGATGTTTGCTTCATCATCGAGGGCGCGCTGTTGAACCTGGCCGAGGACGGGTCCGTTGAGTCGGTCTCCGACGGCCCCGGGACGCTGGAGGCGTACTACGCCTTGCTCGAGGCGCAGGGCGACCCGCGCCCCAATGGACTGATCGTCTAGTCATGGCCGCCGATGCAGGCCGCCTCACCGACCCGACGCTGTATGCGGTCGGCGACCCCTTCGCCCTGTATGCCGAGCTCCGACGAGCCGCGCCCGTGTGCTGGGTCGAGCAGGACGGCGGCGGTTTCTGGGCCGTGACCACCCACCCTGAGGTGTCGTCGATCGGCGCCGACCCGGTCGGGTTCTGCTCCTCGCGGGGGATCCTGGTCGAGGAGATTGGCACCGTGTACGACGCCCCGCCGACGATGATGCACACCGACCCGCCGCAGCACACCCGGTACCGCCGGATGGTGCAGCCGGGGTTCAAGCCGTCGATGGTGCGGCTGATGGAGTCCGGGGTGGTGGCGAAGGCCTCGGCGCTGATCTCCCCAATCCAGAGCGGCGCGGCATTCGACGTGGTCGAGTCGCTCTCCATCCCGTTCCCGCTGCAGGTGATCTGTGAGCTGCTGGGGGTGGACGGGTCGCAGTGGCCCCGCTTCTTCGAGTGGTCCGAGGCGGTGATCCCCGGGGAATCCGAGCGCTCGGAGTCCGAGCGGGCGGAATTGCAGGGGGAGATGTGGGCGTATCTCGTCGGGGTGGCCGAGGAGCGGCGTGGGTCGCCCGCTCAGGATCTGGTGTCGGTGTTGGCGAATGTCGGGGGCGGGGGCGGTGGCGAGGCGGATCAGCTGAGCGAGGCCGAGCTGGCCATGTTCTTGATCCAGCTGCTTGTCGCCGGGAACGAGACGACGCGCAACCTGATCTCGGGTGGATTGGTGGCCCTCTCCGAGCGGCCCGACCAGTGGGCGGCCCTGCGGGCGGACCGGGCGTTGATCCCCGGCGCCGTCGAGGAGCTGCTCCGTTGGACGACCCCGGTGATCTCGTTCATGCGCACGGCGACGGCACCCGCCACCATCCGGGGACAGGCAGTCGCCGAGGGGGATCCGGTGCTGCTCGTGTACGCCTCGGCCAACCGGGACGAGGAGGTGTTCGGTGCCGACGCCGGCGAGCTGCGCATCGACCGTCACCCCAATCCACACGTCAGCTTCGGCTTCGGCCCGCACTTCTGTCTCGGTGCGGCGCTGGCTCGGCTCGAGGCCCGTGTCGTCCTGGGCGAGCTCCTCGACCGCTTCGAGACGCTCGAGCCCGCCGGCCCGGTGGAGCGGACGCCGAGCCCGGTGATCGCCGGCGTCCGGCACGCCTCGCTGGTGTTCTCCTAGAGGGCGGTCCAGGGCGGTCCGCCTCACCTCGGTGGCGTGTCTGATTCGGTTCCCGTGGGCCGGGTCGTGGCTTGGGTTCGGAGCCGGGGCCGGGGTCGGTCCGGGGCCGGAGCCGGGGCCGGGTCAGGGCCGGGGCCGGGGCGACACCAAAGGCAACGCAGCGCGGCGGAGGGCGCGACCTCCGGCTCAGACGCTCACGTGGTGGCGTACGGCACATACTCCGGATAGCGCTCCGGATCGGACACCGACTCAGCCTGCAGCTCCACCTCCGGAGCACCCCGTCCAGGCAGAAGCCTGTGCGCGGCCACTGCGCCCAGCACAGCCACACCGGCCCCCACGATGCACGCCTCGCGCAACCCGCTGTGGAACGCCGTGAAGGCGATGGACTGCAGCGTCGGCTGCGCTGCACGCGGCGCGTGGGCGACCACCGCCAGCGCGGCTGCCATGGACTGATGCGCCTCGGCCTTGGGACCGGCCGGGATGGGGAGCCGGCGGAACGCACTGATGATGCGCGGGGCGTAGGACGAGGCGAAGATCGAGCCGAACACCGCCACCCCGAGCGTTCCACCCAACTCCCTGGTCGTGTTGTTGACGCCGGCTGCGGCGCCACGCTGTTCGTCGGCCACCGAGCCCATCACGGCTTCCGCCGTCGGTGCCGTGATGGAGGAGAGACCGAGCGCCAGGAGCACCATCGCGACCATGATCGGCCCGAAATACGCCGTGTTGGGCTCCGAGTTGAAGGCCGCCACCATCAGCCCGCCCCCCATGAGCAGCAGGCCCATCGTGACAACCAGGCGTGTCCCCACCTTGAGCGCCAGCACCGCGGCGATCGGCGTGAAGACCGCGGCGACGATGGCGAACGGCAGCGTGTGCACGCCGGCGGACAGCGTCGAGTACCCCTTGACGAACTGGAAGTACTGCGTAATGAGGAAGATGAACCCGAAGAGGCAGAAGAACGCCACCGAGATCGACAGCGCGCCACCGGTGAAGCGCGGGATCTTGAAGACCCGGACGTCGAGCAGCGGCCCCTCGGTGCGCAATTCGAGCAGTGCAAAGACGGTCAACAAGACCGCGGCGGCCGCGAAGCACGACAGCGTGCCCACCGATGCCCAGCCCCACTGTGGCCCCTCGATGATGGCCAGCACCAGCATCGTGATCCCCACGGTGGAGATCAGCACGCCCCGGATGTCGAAGTGGTGTTCGGCCACCCTGGGCAGCCGGGGGATCAGGAACCCGCCGGCGACGAGGGTCACGATGACGATCGGCACGTTGACGAGGAAGATCGACCCGTACCAGAAGTGCTCGAGCAGGGCCCCGCCGACGATCGGCCCGAAGGCCACCGCGATGCCCGACGTCGCCCCCCAAATCCCGAGGGCCTTCTGCCGCTCGGATGGGTCCGGGAAGACACTCGTGAGGATGGCCAGGCTGGCCGGGAAGATGAAGGCGGCCGCCACACCCATCAGCGCCCGCGTCGATATCAGCGTGCCCGTCGTGTGCGACCACGCCGCCGCCGCCGAGAAGAGGCCGAAGAAGACCAGGCCGATCTGCATGGTGCCTTTGCGACCGAGGCGGTCCCCGATGCCGCCACCGGCCAGGAGCAGCCCGGCGAAGGCCAGGCTGTAGGCGTCGACGATCCACTGCAGCGAGGTGATGGACGCTCCCAGCGTGCGGTTCAAGGTGGGGAGGGCCACGTTGACGATGGTGTTGTCCACCACGACCAGGAAGACGGAGAGGCACAGGACGGGGAGCACTATCCAGCGGCGGTCTTTGGATTGGGGGGCGGCGGCCCCGGATCCACCTTCAGCGGCGCCCGCAGTATCGGCGTCGGTGGGGGCGCCGAGCACGACGGCCGAGTTTTCGAGTGCGGATCCGGGCATCGGACGGCTCCTTTGGATGGGTACATCCGCTCTTATAGAACGCTGTGCTAGAGTTATAGCACGATGTTCTTCAGTACGCTACTGAGATGACGGAAATCCGCCGGACCAGGACGCCCAGCGTCGGGATGGAGGCGGCCCTCCTCAGCTCAGCCGCCGACCTCCTCGAGACCGAGGGCCCCGACGGCCTGTCGGTGCGCCGGATCGCCGCCGCCGCCAACGTCGCGCCCATGGGCGTCTACAACCACTTCGAGTCGAAGTTCGGGATCGTCGAGGCCCTCTTCATTCAGGGCTTCGAACGCCTCGGGGCCGAAATGGCGGCCATCGGGCAGATCGAGGATCCCTCCGAGGCGCTCCGTGAGGGCGCCCGCCGCTACCGGGCCCTCGCGCTCGCCCATCCCATGGCGTACCAGGTGATGTTCCTGCGGGCCGTCCCCGGATTCGAGCCGAGCCACAATGCCCTCGGTGTCTGCACCGGAACGTTCGAGAGCCTCGTCGCCGCCGTGCAGCGCGCCATGCAGGCGGGCGTCATCGCCGACAGGCCGCCGACCGAGACGGCACATCTGATCTGGGCGACCATCCACGGCTGGGTCTCCCTCGAACTGCTCGGCCTCGGCTTCGTCGAAGATCAGGACGGCGCCTACGACCGCCTCTGCGAGGCGCTGCTGCGCGGTCTCCGCCCCTAACCGCCTGGACCCCTACCGGCGGGGACCACCGGATCCGCCCATCCATCAGCCTGCCGCGGCACAAGTCCTAACGAGGGTCGGGGCGATCCAGGTTCCAGTGGCGCGCCACATTCGGGAACCATTTCGTGTCATTGTCCGTCTGCAGGGGGATCATCCCGAAGCGGGTGATGGTGCGCTGGCCGCCTTCGTGGTCGCCGTAGAGGATGTCGATCGTGAACGGCTGGACATCCTGGATGTCCTTGCTCAGCGCGGCGTAGTCCGGATCTCCCGCCTCCCGGATGGCGGCCTGCCAGAACCCGATGTCGCCGGGCGCGATGTAGAGATCTCGTGTCTGCATGCGGAAATCTTCGGGCGCCGCGTGCGGGACGTCGGCGGCCCGGGCGAGCTCGGTCAGCACCGACCATCCAAAGGGCACCGCGAGCCCTGAGCCCACGTTGCGTAACGAGATGGCGAGATAGATGCTCCCATCAACGAGCTCGACAGAGGCCCGGCTGCCTTCGAGGCGAGCCCAGTGATCGTCGACCCAGCGGATCTTCTGGATTGGGTCATCGAGGCGCGGACGCGACCAGGACAGGCCGCAGGTTCACCTTGAACGCCTCCTCGGCGATCCGGGCCGAGCGGTTCGAGGAGCGAACGGCGGAGAAGGTGGCGACCGCCAGCACCAGCGTCCCGAGGGCGGTGGCGAACGACGCGACGGTGGCCCAGTCCGTGGTCGCGATCACCGCCGCAGATTAGAGCGCACACCATCGGGACGGCACGGGGACGGGCGCCGGGACAGCACGGGGACAGGCGCCGGGACGGCATCGGGATGGCCGCCACGACACCGATCGGTCCCTGGCAGACTCGGGCATGCTCGCCCACGTTTCCATCCAGTGCGCCGACCTGCGGGCCAGCGTCCGCTTCTACGACGCCGTGCTGGCCCCGCTTCTCGGTGTACGCGTCATGGAGGTCGACGACGCCATCGGCTACGGGGTCCCGCCGTCGGCCACCTTCTGGATTGGGCAGCAGCAGACGGGCGACGGCTTCCGCGAGACTCACATCGCTTTCCAGGCTCCCGACCGAAATGCGGTGCGGGCCTTCTTCCACACCGCCCTCTCCACCGGTGCCGAGCCCCTCCACGAGCCGCGTCTCTGGCCCCAGTACCACCCCGACTACTACGGGGCGTTCGTGCGCGATCCGGATGGGAACAACATCGAGGCGGTCTGCTACACCACCGGGTGACCCCCCGGCCACCCGGCCCGGCGGCAGTACCCGGGGCGGCCCCCTCCTGCATGCCCCCTTGCAGGGCCCTATGCGTCGACCGTCAACGTCTCCAACAGATCAGCGAAGCGTCGCTGCGCCTCGACCCGCCTGGTCGGGATGTGCTCGGTCGGCACCTCGTGCGGCTCGTAGCCCTTGAGCACGCGCCGGGCCACCGTCTGGCGGTGCACCTCGTCGGGCCCGTCGTAGATCCGGGCCGCCCGGGCCGCCCGGTACATCGACTCCAGCGGCAGGTCGGACGAGAAGCCCAATGACCCGTGCACCTGGATGGCGCGGTCGATGACGTCGTAGAGCACCTTCGCCCCGAAGTACTTGATCATCGCGATCTCGACTCTGGCCGCCGCCGCCCCTTCTTGATCCATCTTCCAGGCGGCCTGCAGCGTCATGAGCCGGGCCGCGGCCATCTCGGCCATCGAGTCCGCCACCCAGTTCTGGATGGTCTGCTTCTCCGCCAGCATCGATCCGTGCGCGTACCGGGACACGGCCCGCTCGCACAACATGTCGAACGCCCGCCGGGACTGACCCAACCAGCGCATGCAGTGATGGATCCGGCCGGGCCCCAAACGGTGCTGGGCCAGCACGAAGCCCGATCCCTCCTTGCCGACGAGGTTCCCGACCGGCACCCGCACATCGGTGTACTTGATCTCGGCGTGGTTCCCGAACCGCCCGTACGGCGTGTGGGGATCCTCCATGGTGGACACATCCCGGACGATGTCGACCCCGGGGGTGTCAACCGGCACGATGATCATGGACGACCCCTGGTACGGATGGACCTCGGGATTGGTCACCGCCATCACGATCAAGAAGTCCGCCACGGACCCGTTGGATGTGAACCACTTGTGCCCGTTGATCACCCACTCGTCGCCGTCCCGCAGCGCCGACGTCTTCAACAGCGTCGGATCAGATCCAGCGGTGTCGGGCTCGGTCATCGAAAACGCCGAGCGCAGATCCCCATCCAGCAACGGCTGCAGCCACCGCTCCCGCTGCGCCTCGTCGCCACTCATCTCGATCCCGACCGCCAACAACTCCGCGTTCCCCGAGTCGGGTGCGTTGTTGCCGAACACCACCGGCGCCAGCGGCGACTGGCCCAGGATCTCGTGCATCAGCCCCAGCCGCACCTGCCCGAATCCCATGCCGCCCAGTGCCGGCGGCAGGTGCGCCGCCCACAGCCCCTCGGCCTTGACCCGCTCCTGCAGCGGCAGCACCAGCACCCGCACCTGGTCGTACGTCAGATCCAGGGTCTCGAGCGGGAACACCTCCTGACGCACGAAGCCACGCATCCACTCCAACTTCTCCTCGAACTCGGGTTCGGTCGAGAAATCCCAGGCCATGGCCGCTCCTCCCAGCGCTCCGGCCAACTTCCGGAGTCCCACACCCTGCCACTACCGTGGGCGCCGTGACCACCACGAGCCCCGTCGCCTTCCGCCGTGCCTCCGCTGCCGCGGAGCCGCCGCCCCCTCCCCAAGTCGCCCTGAGTGCGGCGGACCGGACCGTCATTGCCACCGCTGAGCACGCCCTCCTCGACGAGCGTCGCCTCCTCACCGCGGACGAGCTGAGTGCCCTCGCCGCGCTCCCCGACGGGGCAGTGATGGCACTGGCCTCGCTCGGCCACCAGGTTCGGCTGGCCTGGTGCGGGCCCGAGGTCGAGATCGAGGGCATCCTCTCGGCCAAGACCGGCGGCTGCCCCGAGGACTGCCATTTCTGCTCGCAGTCCTCCCGCTTCGACACGCCGGTCAAGGCCACCCCTTTCCTCGAGACCGACGACGTCCTCGCCGCCGCCCGCGAGACCGCCGCCCTCGGCGCCTCGGAGTTCTGCATCGTCCTCGCCGTCCGCGGGCCCGACGAGCGCACCATCCAGCGCATCCTCGACCTGGTCCCCCGCATCCATGACGAGACCGGGCTGAACGTCGCCGTGAGCGCCGGCATCCTGACCGAGGACCAGGCGCGTCGGCTGGCCGACGGGGGGGTCCACCGCTACAACCACAACGTCGAGACGGCCCGCTCGTATTTCCCCACCATCGTCTCGACGCACACCTGGGACGAGCGGGCCGACACCTGCCGGCTCGTCAAGGCGTACGGGATGGAGCTGTGCTGCGGCGCCCTCATCAACATGGGCGAGAACGACGCGCAGCGGGTCGAGCTGTTGACCCAGCTCCAGGAGCTCGACCCGACCGAGGTCCCGCTCAACTTCCTCAACCCCCGCCCCGGCACCCCTCTCGGCGAGCGCCCGGTCCTCAGTCCCTGGGACGCCGTCCGCTGGATCGCACTGTTCCGCCTCGCCCTGCCTTCGGTGATCCTGCGCTACGCGGGCGGTCGCGAAATCACCCTTCGGGACCTCCAGGCCATCGGCATGACGGCCGGCATCAACGCCCTCATCGTCGGGAACTACCTGACGACGCTCGGCCGTTCCGCCGATGAGGACATCCAGATGCTCGAGGACCTGCGTATGCCCATCGGCGCCCTCACCGCTGCGATCTGACCAACACGGTGCCCCTCTCCGTGACGACCCACTGCACCGGCTGCGGCAAACCCAGCACCGAGTGCCCCGGATGCGGGCGCGCGTTTGATCCCCCCCGCTTCTGCCCCGAATGCGGGCGTCGCATGACCGTCACCGTGGTCCCCACCGGCTGGATGGCGCGCTGCCGCGACACCGCCCACCCCGAGCTGCACTCCGACTAGCCGGATCCAAGCAATCCCTCAACGACGCATCGGCGCATTGCGGCCCGGCTGCGCCGCTCTGACCACCGACGACCTTCGCCACGTCGGCGACGGTACCGACCGCATCGACCGCCCGTGGGGGCTCGTGAAGGTCAGCACGGCATCGGCGTCACCGGTGACCGCCCAGCCCAATTCGTGCACCGCACGATGGTGCCGGCCGCACAGCGTGACCAGGTTGTCCATGTTCGTCAGGCCACCGTCGACCCAGTGCTCAATGTGGTGCACGTCGGTGAACTCCGTGAAATTGCACCCGGGGAATCGACATCCCTTGTCCCTGCGATCGATCTCCACCCGCTGCACCGCCGTCGGATCCCGCCGGGCCCGTCCCTGGTCGAGGATCGACCCTTCCCGGTCCTCCACGGAGAGGTCCACCTTGGCATCGCAAGCCAGCCGCCGGACGACATCGACCGGAACGGGACCCACCCCGGCGATCTCGGCCACGCCCTCACCCGAGCAACCGATGAGCAGCTCGAGCGGCGCATGCACCACCACCCGTGGCCGCACCGCCGCCGCCGCCGCCAGCTGACCGAACCGCTCCAGCCGACCGAACCGCTCCAGCCGACCGACCGGTCACTGAGCCCGGGCCCCACCCCGGCCCGCTCCCCGCCCGGAACAGATCCAACAATGCGTCGTAGAGCCGCTGGTCGTACGGCGTGTAGCCGACTGGATCATGTACCGACGGCGGCCGACCCTGTGGCCCTCGCTCTCGCTGTCGGTCTCGCTGCTGCGCCGACACCCGCCCCACCAGAACCGACTTCGCCACTGCGTAATCGTCCCTGGTGAACGCAACCCACACCGACCGCCGGGTGTCGTTGAACCGCAATGTGCGCCGCTCGAATTCCCGCGCCGCCGTCCCACCCACCACCTCATCGCCGTCGGGAGCATCGGCCACGGACTCCGTCCCTGTCGCTGCCCCAGCCGCCGCCTGAGACTCCGACTCAGACTCCATCTGCGCTCGATGCCACACCACCAACTCACGCGCCTGTCGCACACTCCAATGCGCCGACGCCTCCCGCAGTGCGGCATCGCTCGACGGCGACGCCACCTCCGCCAATGGGTCAACCAGGTCCAGCGACAAGGCCCCCGACGCCAGCCCCTCCGCCAAACACGGCAGCGACTCCAGATTTGACGCCGACCGCACCCACTGCCGAGCCGTCGACGTGCTGACCCCGCACTGCCCGGTCACCCAGGCGATCATCGAAATGGCACCGTCCCCACGCCAGCCCTCGGCCCGATCGAACTCGGCGATGTCCGCCAGCTGCTCCCGGTGCAGCGCAGAAATCCGCCCGGTCCGCTCCACGATCTGCCGTGCCAATTCCTGTGAACGGGCGTCGCCACCGAAGTTCCGGCACGGCGGCCGACGCCGCAGCTGCCGGTCTCCCACGGGCGCTCGCTGTTCCTTCACAATCGTGAACGGTCGCCTCCGTCACGCTCCACGCCGTCAACTCAACCCGGCGGCTCGCTGCTGCGTCAGCGGCCGTCGCCAGAAACCAAGGCAGAGAGCTCATGCTCCTCTCCGGGGACCGCTACAACTCTCAGTGCGTCACGCACCTGCAACCACTCGCGGTTGCGCGTGTGCAGGCCCACGGCGGCATCGAAGCGGTTGAGTACGACCACCACCGCGAAAGACAGAGCGCTCAGGGCATCGACGGTGAGCCGCACCGCGTTGATCGTCCCCAGCCCCGCGTCCGCCACCAGCACCACGACATCGGGGTCCAACGCCGTGCACAACGCGAGACAGTCACCGTCGGCGGCCAACGGCGAGCGCACCCCGCCGGCCGTCTCGACCAGACCCACGTCCACGGGATCGGCCGGCCAACGCAGCTCCGACGTGAGGTCTTGAATGGTGAAGGGCGGGCGGCCGAGCCACTCGGCCGCCATGGGTGGCGCCATGGCGACGTCGAACCAGCGGTGCGGCGGGCAGACGTCCTCGGCGGATTCGCCGCTGGCCGCGCCGAGCACCGCCGCGTCACGAGTGGCGGGGTCGTCGTCCGGTTCGAAGGATTGCGCCGGCTTGCGGGCGGCGACGCGTCGGCCCGCCGCACGGAGATCGGCCAGAAGACGGGCGGCCACCCACGTCTTGCCGACGTCGGTGCCGGTGCCGACGACGGCGACCACACGGCGGGGGCGCACGCCGGTCAGAGGGCGGCAGGTGTCGCCGTCGACGTCGCGTGCGGCAACTGGTGCGACGGTCGGCGCGGCAGCTGAACCAGCGCGTGTAACAACCGAGTGACATCCTCGTCGCTGTGTGCAGCCGACAGTGTGACTCGCAGCCGACTGGTGCCGACCGGCACCGTGGGCGGGCGGATGGCAGGCACCCACAGTCCCTCCTGCAACAGCGCGGCCGATGCCGTGAGCGCCGCCTGCTCGCTGCCGAGGACGACGGGGATGATGGGGCTCGGATGTCCGGGCGGTGCGAGTCCGGCCTCCGTGACCCGGTCGATCAGTGCGGCGAGGCGACCCTTCAGCGCGGCGCCCTCCGCTGATTGCACGATGCGGAGCGCGGCGAGTGCGGCGGCGGCGTCGGCCGGCGTGGGCGCGGTCGAGAAGATGTACGAGCGGGCCCGGTTGACCATGAGGTCGACGATGTCGCGCGACGCCGCCACGAAACCGCCGAGCGAGCCCAATGTCTTTGACAGCGTGCCGACCCGCACGACCGTTCTCCCTTGCACGCCGGCCCGGTCCCGGCCTCCCATCCCCCCGCCTCCGCCCCGCCCGGTGGCCGCCGGGAGGTTGGGGCCGAGGACGGCGTGGGCCTCATCGAGGACGAGGAGAGCGTTGTGGCGGTCGCAGAGTGCGACCAGTTCATCGACGGGGGCGACGTCCCCATCCATGGAGAAGACCGAGTCGGTGACGACGATCGTCGGCGCCGGGGTGGTCGCAGTGGGGGGTCCGGTGCCCGTGATGGAGCCGGTGCCGGTGTCGTCCGGGACGCTGCCGGTGCCGCTGCCGTCGGCCAGCAGCTGCCCGAGGTGATCCATGTCCCGGTGGCGGTAGACGGCCAGGGCGGAGCGAGACAGCCGGCACCCGTCGATGATGCTGGCGTGGTTCAACTCGTCCGACAACACGCGGACGCCCGGGCCACCGAGCGTGCTCAAGACCCCGAGGTTGGCGGCGAAACCGGTCGGGAAGCAGACGGCGGCCTCGGTCCCCTTCCATTCGGCCAGCGCCCGCTCCAGCTCGCTGTGGATTGGGCGCGTCCCGGTCACCAGGCGGGAGGCGCCTGAGCCGGCGCCCCAGCGGGCGAGCGCATCGTGGGCGGCCGCCACCACGGCCGGATGGGCACTCAATCCGAGATAGTCGTTGGACGCGAACGAGACGACCGGCCCACCCCCGCCTTCGAGCACGCCGGATGGACCGAGGGCGTCGAACTCCCGGGGTGAGCGCCAGCGCCCCTCATCGACGAGCTGGGCCAGCCGGCCCCGGATCCGAGCATCCCACGGGGTGCCGTTGTCGTTGTCGTTGTCGGTGTCGGTCATGCGGATGGCGCGGCCGCGCCCGCCACGTCCTCCAGGCCCCCATCCAAGGCATCGACGACCCGCACGATCTCCTCCCCCGTGATCGTCAGCGGCGGCATCAGCACCACGACATCGCCCAGCGGACGCAGCAACACGCCTCGGGACACAGCACCCGCGCACACCCGGCGACCCCAGCGCAGCCCCGGCTCGGGCGGGGCCAGCTCGACACCCACCATCAGGCCGCGCTGGCGAATCTCGCGCACCGCCGCCCGGCCGGCGACCCGTTCTCTCAACAGGGACGAAAGCTGGTCGGCGCGCGCCCGCACGTTCCCCAGCACATCCCAGGCCTCAATCAGGCGCAGATGCTCGAGCGCCACCGCCGCCGCCAAGGCATTCCCCCCGTAGGAGTGACCGTGGTAGAAGGTCTCGGGCCCGAGGTCGGCGCCGAGGAACGCGCCGAACACCTCGCCCGACGCCACCGTGGCCGACATGGCCAGGTACCCGCCGGTGATCCCCTTACCCACACACATGAGGTCGGGCCGCACGCCGCATTGCTCGGAGGCGAACAACGTCCCGGTGCGCCCGAACCCGGTCGCCACCTCGTCGCAGATCAAGAGCGTGCCGGCCTGGCGGCAGGCCTCGCCGATCCGCCGCACATCGGACGCGGAGGCGCACAGCATGCCCGATGCACCCTGGACCAGCGGCTCGATGACGACGGAAGCCAGCTCCCCGCCGTGCGCCTCGATCGCCGCGCACGCCTTGTCCGCCCAACCCGGATCCGCGTACCCCGGTGTGCGCACGACCGGGAAGCAGAGCGGCTCGAACACGGCACTGAACACGCCGCCATCGCCGAGAGAGAGCGCGCCGACGGTGTCGCCGTGGTACGCATCGCCGAGCGCGAGGAAGGCGCTGCGCCCAGAGACGCCGCGGTTGACCCAGTACTGGAAGGCGACCTTGAGCGCCTGCTCGACCGCGACCGCGCCATCCGCGGCGAACAGGAAGTGAGGGTCGTCGACCGGCACCACCGGGGCGAGGGCCTCGGCCAGTTCAACGACGACAGTGTTGCCGTTGCCCAACATGGTGGAGTGGGCGATCTTGGCCGCCTGGGCCGCCAGGGCGGCGTCGAGCTCGGGGACGCGGTGCCCGAGCGTGTTCACCCACAGGGAGGAGATCGCATCGAGGTAGCGGACCCCGTCGGCGTCGATCAGCTCCCGCCCCTCAGCCCGCTCAATGACGAGGGGCGCGTTGCCGGCGTAGGCCGCCATCTGGGTGAACCCGTGCCAGACCACAGCGGCGTCGCGCTCGACCCAGGTCCGGGTTTCTGGATCGGGACTCACACCACGCTTCTCGTCTGCATCAGGGCCGTTCACCCGCCAATTGTGGACCAGACGGCGGCGGCCGGACCAGGCGACGCCGTGCGCGACAATGGATCATGGATCTGATCGGCGTGGTCGACACCATGTTCGCCCGCTACGACATGGGCGCCGAGGCGCTCGATGAGCTGTCCGAATGCCCTGGGTACGGCACCCGATTCACCACTCTTCGCCGCACAGTCCCCGGCTTCAAGGACCTGGCCGTGGCGGCCAAGAAGATGATCGAGGAGGACGGCTGCCGCATCGTCGTCGCCCTCGGCATGCCCGGCCGGGAGAAGGTGGACAAGGTCTGCGCCCACGAGGCCTCCACCGGGATCATGACGGCCCAGCTGATGACGAACACGCCCATCCTGGAGGTCTTCGTCCACGAGGACGAGTCCGACGATCCGGCCGAGCTGGCCATGGTGTTCAAGAACCGCTCGCGCGACCACGCCCGCAACGCGTATCTGATGCTCTACGAGCCCGAGCAGCTCACCGCCCGGGCCGGCCAGGGCATCCGCCAGGGCTTCGTCCACGCCGGGCCGCTCGAGGTCTAGGCATAGGCCGAAGCGGGCCGCTCCCGTACGAGTTGATCCAGGCCACCGAGAACGCCGACCCGTCCGAGCTCAGGCTGCTGAGCGTGGCGAGCGTCCTCCCGTTCTCCGCCATGGTGATCTAGTTGGCGTTGAAGGACGCCGGCGATCCCTTCGTCCCGGCCGCGTCGATCACCGCCGAGCCCGAGTGGTTGACCTGGCCGAAGTCGGCCAGTGGCATCTCGCTGCAGAACAGGACGGTGCACGAGGAGGGCGCCTCGGCGATCACCTCGGCCGAGCACCGGGCGAAGCTTCCGGTCTGCGTGATCGAGAACGTCCAGCCGGCCGTCGCGTCCTTGATCATCAGCGTGACCGACACACGAGTTGGAGCCGACGCGGCAGCCGGCAGAAGGACTTTGTGCGTGAACACCCCCGATCGTGGGCTCATTCGAGCCGATACCCACCAGACCAGACGCATCCGGCCCGGGATGGGCCACGGCCCTTGCGGCCGTGCCACGCACTCTGCGGCACACGGCGCCGGCCGACGCACCCCCGTACGTGTGGGTACGGCGGAGGATCAGGGATCTCGCGGCAGGCCGAGAACCCTTTCGGCCACGATGTTGCGCTGGACCTCGGCCGTGCCGCCGCCGACGGTCAGGGCCGGGGCGAACAGGAAGCCACGGGACCAGGTCGAGTCGGGCGGCGTGGTGGCGGGCGGCGTGGTGGCGGGCAGCGTGGTGGCGGGCGGCGTGGCGGGCGCCGGCGTGGTGGCGCTGGATCGGCCCCAACCGCCCACCGGGCCGGTCCCGGCCAGCATGGCGTGGGGGCCGGCCAAATCCCGGCCCAGGTCCATGATGTGCTGGCCGTGGGCGTCGGCGATGGCCTTGCGGACCGAGGCCTCGGCTCCCGGAGCCCGCCCCGCCAGGACAGCCGAGACCATCCGCAGGCGCAGCACCCGGAGGATCTGGGCCTCTATCCAGACGTCGACCAGGCGGTCGCGGGTCGAGGGATCGGGCGCCCCGCCGGCGCCCCGGATCAGATCCACGAGATCCTCGGCCGTCGGGCCCATCCCCCACAGCGCACCCTCGCCCGACAGCGAGACACGCTCGTTGCCCAGCGTGACCTTGGCCAGCTCCCATCCAGCGTGCTCGGGCCCGACGAGATGGTCCGCCGGGATGCGCACGTCGGTCAGGAACACCTCGTTGAAGGCGTGCTCCCCCGTCATGTCGATCAACGGCCGGATGTCGATGCCCGTCGCATTCATGGGGCAGATGAAGTAACTGATCCCCATGTGCTTCGTCGCCGTCGGATCGGTTCGGGCGAGCAAGATCCCCCACTTGGCGATATGCGCGTAGCTCGTCCACACCTTCTGCCCGTTGACGACCCAATGCTCGCCGTCGCGCTCGGCCCTGGTCGTGAGCGAGGCCAGGTCGGAGCCGGCGCCGGGCTCGGAGAACAGCTGGCACCAGAAGTCCTCCCCGCTGAGCAGCGGCCAGAGCCAGCGGTCCTTCTGCTCCTCCGTGCCGGCGTACATAAGGGTGGGCCCCGCCCAGCCGATGCCGATCGGGTTGATCGGGCGCCTGACGCCGCACCGCCGCAGCTCCTCGTCGATCATCAGCTGGGTCAGCGGATCGGCATCGAGCCCGTACGGGGTGGCCCAGTGGGGCGCCACATAACCGGCCTCGGCCAGCTGGCGCCCGGTCGGGTGCGGATGCTCCTCGAGCCATTCCCGCACCTGGCGCCGGCGGGGATCGTCGTCGCCGGGGAGGCCGAGGTCCACGCGCGGAGCGTAGGCTCATCGCCTCGCTTCACGCATCTGTGCGGGGCGGGGGGTCCCGGAAACTTGTCCGTGGAGCAACTGGAGTGGTCGAATTGGTTGAGTCGGTTGGGGTTGGGTGGGGTGGATCGATTGGGTGGGTTGGATCGGTCAGCGCGGTCGGGATGCGGCAGCGGCACCGCCGTCTCGCCGGCGCGGCAGGATGGAGCGAGGCATGAGCGACTGGAACTACGCAGACGTCTGGGAGATCGTGGCGGACGTGCAGCCAGAGGCGATCGCCGTCACCCAGGGCGACCGCAACATTCCGTGGCAGGACTTCGACCGCGGGGCCGACGGCGTCGCGCAGTTCCTCCTCGATCTCGGCGCCCTGCAGCAGGACAAGGTGGCGATCTACCTCTACAACTGCCCCGAGTACCTGCAGACCACCTTCGCGGCCGTCAAGGTCGGTCTCGTCCCCGTCAACACCAACTACCGCTACGGCGACGACGAGCTGAGCTACCTGTGGGAGAACGCCGACGCGATAGCCGTCGTCTTCCACGGGGCGTTCGCCGACCGCATCGAGGGCATCCTCGATCGGGTGCCCGGCGTGAAGGGCTGGCTCTGGGTCGACGACGGATCAGGCCCGTGTCCCGACTGGGCCACCCCCTACGAGGACGCCGCCAAGTCGGCCATCGCGCGGGTGCGCGCGCCGTGGGGCCGCAGCGGCGACGACCTCTACATGCTCTACACGGGCGGCACGACCGGCATGCCCAAGGGTGTGATGTGGCGCCAGGACGACCTCTTCGCGCGGCTGATCGACGGCGGCGTGCGCCACTACGACGTCAACGGCGGGCTCGAGCCGGTGCGGGCCGCGCTGGAGGCGAGCCCCGGCGGGGTCACGCTGCTGCCGGCCTGCCCGCTCATGCACGGGACCGGGGCGTTCACCGCTCACACGGTGCTCGCCGAGGGCGGCCGGATCTGCCTGCTCGAGTCCCGCTGGTACGACCCGACCGAGATGCTCGACACGATCGAGCGCGAGAAGGTCAACGCCCTGGTCATAGTGGGCGACCCGTTCTCGGTCCCCCTGCTGGCCGTGCTCGACACGCATCCGGGGAAGTGGGACCTGAGCTCGCTCGTCATGGTGATCTCGTCGGGGGCCATGTGGAGCGAGCCGGTGAAGCAACAGTTGCTCGCCCACCACCCCTCGATGCTCCTGGCCGACGCCTTCAGCTCGTCGGAGGCGCTCGGCATGGGCATGTCCGTGTCGGGTGGCGGTGCGGCGGCCAAGACGGCGTCGTTCACCCTCGGCCCCGACGTCCGGGTGCTCACCGAGGACGGCCGCCAGGTGGAGCCCGGCTCCGACGAGGTGGGCGTACTGGCGCTGGGTGGGCGCAACCCGCTCGGCTACTACAAGGACGAGGAGAAGTCCGACCGGACCTTCAAGGAGATCGACGGGGTCCGCTACTCCATCCCGGGCGACTACGCCCGGGTGGACGCCGACGGGACCATCCACCTGTTGGGCCGGGGGTCGGTCTCCATCAACTCGGGCGGCGAGAAGATCTTCCCCGAGGAGGTCGAGGAGGCGCTCAAGACGCACGACGCCGTGCGGGACGCCATCGTGGTGGGGATCCCGCACCCGACATACGGCGAGCAGATCGTGGCTGTGGTCGAGCTGAACGACGGCTTCCCCGAGCCGACGGAGGCCGAACTGATTGCGCACGTGAAGGAACACCTGGCCTCGTTCAAGGCACCCCGGCGCGTCCGCGTCGTCACCACCATCGGGCGGGCGCCCAACGGCAAGGTCGACTACAAGCGCCATCGGGCCGAGTCGATGGACGAGGTCGGGGTCGCCGCCAACTGAAACGTGGTGGCTCGGGTTGCGGCCAGGCCGGCCCCTGCACCGAGCTGAGCCGGACCGCGCTGAGCCGGACCGCGCTGAGCCGGACCGCGCTGAGCCGGACCGCGCTGAGCCGGACCGCCCTGAGCCGGACCACGCTGAGCCGGACCGCGCTGAGCCAGAATGAGGCGTATGTTCATCGCCCCGGTCGACGCCACACGTGGCGAGGGCGAGTGGCGCTCCTTCGTGGCGTCCCATCCGTTCGGCCACCTGGTCGCGCCGGGTGGCCCCGGGCGCGACCTGCCTGTCGTCGTGCCTACGCAGTTCGTACTCGACGGCGACACCGTGTGGCTGCATCTCGTGCGCGCCAACCCGGTGTTCGCTGCGCTGGCCGAGAACCCGCGGGTGGTGCTGAGCGTGGCCGACGACTGGGCCTTCATCCCGTCGTCGTGGAAGGTGGTCGGTGACGAGGACCCGGCCCTCGGGATCCCGACGACCTACTACGGCGCGGTGCAGCTGGCCGGCACCGCAAGGGTGCACGACGAACGGACGGAACCAGGCAGCGTGGCCGCAATTCTGCGGCGCCAGCTGGCGACGTTCCAACCGGACGTCGAGGTGGCCGACCCGGGCGAGTCCCACGCCGCCAAGCTGCTCGGGATCCTCGGGATCGCGATCACCGTGGAGCAGGTGTCAGCCAAGTTCAAGTACGGCGGCAATGTCGACGAGCCGCACCGCCGGGCCGTGGTGGAACACCTGCATCAGCGCGGCGGGGCCGGTGACGCCGCCGCCGCAGAACACGTGGTGCGGCGGCTGCGGAGCTGAGTCAGGGGGCTGGGACTCCGCGTGGCGGCGGCTGTAGCGGTGGCTACGCGACGGCGGCGGCCAGGTTAGCCAGGGTCGACGCCATCTCCTGCTCGGCATGCTCGGCACTGTGGTCACCCATGACCCGCGCCACGGTGACGAACCAGGGCTTGCGGTGGTCCGCCCACGATTCGGTCACCCGGCAGCCGGCATCGGTCTCCTCGAACTCGTAGCGCCAATTGGCCACCGCCAACGGGCCGGACGTCACCGCGAACTCGAACACCTTGTTGGGCTCGCAGACGATGACGGTCACGGTGGTGGACCAGCGACGGACCCCGTTCTTGTTTGTGCCCTTGAAGACGGCGCCGAGGGCCGGCCCCGTGGCGCCCTTCACCCACTTGCCGCCGGCGTTCTCGGGCGACCACTCCCCCATCCGGGGCAGGTCAGCGACCAGAGCCCAGACCCTCTCGGCGGGCGCGGCGATGTCCAGCGAGGCGGCGGTGGGGTAGGCCATGCGCAGACGATAGTTTGAAGCCATGGAACAAGCCCTTTCCGACACTGCCCCGGTGGCCACCGGGGCACCCACGGAGGGCAAGCGCATGCTCGCCATGCCGGCCCCCCCGAAGTTCGCCACGCTTGAAGAGGAGCGCCTGCACCGCAAGCAGAAGCTCGCCGGCGCACTGCGGCTGTTCGGTCGCTTCGGCTTCTCCGAGGGTGTGGCAGGGCACATCACCGCCCGCGACCCGGAACTGACCGACCACTTCTGGGTGAACCCCTTCGGCATGAGCTTCCGCCACGTCCGGGTCTCCGACCTGATCCTGGTAAGTCACACCGGAGAGGTCGTCGAGGGCAACCGCCCGGTCAACCCGGCCGCTTTCGCCATCCATTCCGCCGTGCACGCGGCACGGCCCGACGTCGTCGCCGCCGCACACGCCCACTCGGTCTACGGCAAGGCGTGGTCCGCCCTGGGGCGCCCGCTCGATCCCATCACGCAGGACGCGTGCGTGTTCTACGAGGACCACACGGTGTGCGAGGAGGGCGGCGGCGCCATCGTGCTCGAGGAGGCGGCGGCCAAGGCGCTGGCGGCCGCGCTCGGTCCACACAAGGCCACGATCCACCGCAACCACGGACTGTTCACCGTCGGGCACTCGGTCGACGAGGCCGCATGGTGGTTCATCACCATGGAGCGCTCCTGCCAGGCGCAGCTGCTGGCCGAGGCGGCGGGCACGCCGGTGCTCATCGACGACGAGGGGGCGCGCTACACGCGCGACCACAGCGCCTCGCATGGCGCGGGCTGGTTCTCGTTCCAGCCGCTGTGGGACGAGATCTCGCGCAGCGAGCCCGATCTCATCGAGTAGATCCCCCGCCTCGTTTCGCCTCGTTTCGCCTCGTTTCGCCACGCAACGGAGGAACAAAACTGGCGAATTCGGCCGAAACCAAGGTATTCCCATTTCCGGCAACGCCCCGCAGTAGGGTCTGCGCAACTGCGAGGCGCTCCCCTGCGTCCCGGATCAGAGGGGTTCATATGAAATCTGCCGTCCGCATTGCGGCTCCTGTCTTGGCCTGCGCGCTCATGGGCGCCTGGCTGTTCCTCGGTACTGCGCCCGGAGGTGCGGCAAACCCAACGGTGCCGGCCACCGTCACCGCGTCCACCTGGACGGCCGCCACGAGCGCGCCGGCGGTGACCGACGGTTCCTTCGGCGGGGTCTCCTGTGCCAACGCCGACTTCTGCGTGGGCGTGGGCAATCAGACCGTGGCCGGTCTCCTTGAGCCGCTGGTTGAGCAGTGGACAGGCGCGACATGGACGTTGGTCACGACACCCTCCCTAAGTGGAGAAGGTGGTCTCTCCGCAGTGAGCTGCGCCACCGCGACGCTGTGTATGGCGGTTGGTTTCGTGGGTTCGAACACGCTGATCGAGCAGTGGAACGGGTCCTCGTGGACCGTCGTGACCAGTCCCAACTTGGCCGGCTTCACCGACAACGGCCTGGCCGGGGTGTCGTGCCCCAGCACCACCTTCTGCACGGCGGTCGGTACGGCCAGCGGCAGCGGCAGCACGTACGCCCCGACGGCAGCGAGCTGGAACGGGACTGCCTGGACGGCCCAGACCGTCCCGACCACCGGTCTTGGCAGCGGCCCGCAGTTCAACGCCGTTTCCTGCACGTCGTCGACGATGTGTATCGCCGTCGGCAACTCGGCCGGGATCAGCTCGAGCATGGCCGAGCAATGGAACGGCACCGCCTGGTCCGTCGTATCGACCCCGAACCCCGCCGGACAGACCACCGTCGACCTCGTCGGCGTCTCGTGCGTCGGCACCGCCTGGTGCACGGCAGTCGGCTATGACTCCGGCACCACCGCGTACAAGACGCTGATCGAGCAGTGGAACGGCTCCAGCTGGTCGATCGTCGCGAGTCCGGATGCGGGCACGGTCGACAACCAACTTTACGGCATCGACTGCTTCAGCATGACCTCATGCTCGGCCGTGGGGTCAGCGGGCAACGCCACGGAGGCACTCGCCTGGGACGGCACAACGTGGACGATTCCGACGACGCCGAACCAGCCCGGCGCGGACAGCACCGCACTGGCCGCGGTCTCGTGCGTCACCGACTGGGCCTGCGTCGGACTCGGCACGAGCACGCTCGGCGTCACCAGCAGCGCGTACGCGGCCAGCGCACCGATCGCCCGCTCGGGCTACCGCTTCGTCGCATCCGACGGCGGCGTCTTCTCCTACGGGAACGGCGCACCGTTCCTCGGCTCCATGGGCGGGTCGCCGCTCAACCAGCCGATCGTCGGCATGGCCGTCATGCCCGCTGGGGACGGCTACTACCTCGTGGCCTCCGACGGCGGCATCTTCAACTATGGATCCGCCAAATTCTACGGCTCGACCGGGGGCGTGCACCTGAACGCGCCGGTCGTCGGCATGGCGGTGACCGCCGATGGCGCCGGCTACTGGCTCGTGGCCTCCGACGGCGGCATCTTCAGCTACGGCGACGCCCAGTTCTACGGGTCGACCGGATCGATCCACTTGAACAAGCCGATCGTGGGCATGGCCGCCACGCCGGATGGCCGGGGCTACTACCTGGTGGCCTCCGACGGCGGCATCTTCAACTACGGCGACGCCACGTTCCAGGGCTCGGCCGGGTCGTTGACCCTCAACAAGCCAGTGGTCGGCATGAGCGCACCCGTGAGCGGCGGCTACTACCTGGTGGCCACCGACGGCGGCATCTTCACCTACCCGACAACGGGAGGGCCGCCCTTCTACGGCTCGACGGGCTCGATCAAACTCAACAAGCCGATCGTGGGGATGACCGCGGTCGCCGGCGGCTACTACCTGAGCGGTTCGGACGGCGGGGTCTTCACCTATCCAACGACGAATGGCCCGACCTTCTACGGCTCGACGGGCTCGATCGTGCTCAACAAGCCGATCGTGGGGATCTCCGGGTAAGCCCGGCGGGAGGGGGTCGGTCCGCCGCGCGGTCCCCTCCCGGCAAGCGGCGGTGGCCTGCCCAAAGCAGGGGAACGGCGGATTCCCCGCGGAACGAGAACGTGTTCTAATCTCGCGCCGATGGAGTTCAACCTCGCCGACCTGTTCGAGGCAGCCGTCGATGCCTATCCCGAGCGGGAGTACCTCGTGGCCAACGGCAAGCGGCGGACCTACGCCGAGATGGAGGCCCGGGCCAACCAGCTGGCGCACCATTTGGCCGCCCAGGGGATCGGTCCGGGAGACCATGTCGGGATTTACGCCTACAACTCGGTCGAATGGGTCGAGACCGCTTGGGCCGTCTTCAAGCTGCGGGCGATCTGGATCAACATCAACTATCGCTACGTCAGAGACGAGCTCCGTTACCTGCTGGCCAACGCCAACCTCCAGGCGCTCGTCTACCAGCGTGAGTTCTCCCCGCTGGTGGCGGCGCTGCTCCCGGAGCTCCCGCTGTTGCGGCACGTCATCGTGATCGAGGACGGCAGCGACGTGGAGCCGGCGCCGGGTGCCGTCGCCTACGAGGACGCACTGGCGGGCCAGTCACACGAACGGGACTTCGGTCCGCGTTCGGGTGACGACCTCTACATCCTCTACACCGGTGGCACGACCGGGATGCCCAAGGGCGTCGTGTGGCGCCACAAAGACGCGTTCTACGCCCTCGGCGGCGGCACCGACCCCGTCACGAACGTCCGCACCACGGACCCGACATCCATGGTCGCCAAGGGTGCCGGCGGGGGCCTGGTGCACCTCCCGGTGGCACCACTCATGCACGGTGCCACGCAGTGGTCCGTCATGGGCCAGAGCTTCGTCGGCTCCAAGATCGTCCTGATGGCCAAGTTCGACCCGCACGAGGTCTGGCGGCTGGTCGGCGAGGAGAAAGTCAACTCCGTGATGATCACCGGCGACGCCATGGGCAAGCCGTTGATCGAGTCATTGGACGACGAGGGCACGGACCACGACCTGTCGTCGCTCGTGGCCGTGGTGTCGTCGGCGGCTCTCTTCTCCGCCCCCGTCAAGGACCAGTTCTTCGAGCAGCTCCCCACTCTGGTGATCACCGACGCCATCGGCTCCTCGGAGGGCGGGAACAACGGCATGACCGTGGTCACGGCCGGCAACACGGCCATGAGGAGCGGACCGACTGTGCACCTCCTGGGCGAGACGGTCGTCTTCGACGAGAACCTGGAGCTGGTGGAGCCGGGGTCGGGCGTCATCGGCAAGATCGCCCGGTCGGGCGACATCCCGCTCGGCTACTACAACGACCCGAAGAAGACGGCGGAAGTCTTCATCGAGGTGCGCGGCACCCGCTACGTCATGCCGGGTGACTACGCCACGGTGGAGGCCGACGGGTCGATCACCCTGCTCGGTCGAGGGTCGATCGTGATCAACTCCGGCGGCGAGAAGATCTTCCCCGAGGAGGTCGAATCCGCGGTGCGCTCCCATCCAGACGTCATGGACGCCATCGTGTGCGGGGCGCCCGACGAGCGCTGGGGCCAGACCGTGGCCGCCATCGTGCAGCCGAGGGTCGGCCATGACGCGCCGTCACTGGACTCCCTCCAGGAGCACTGCCGGGAGTCGATCGCCGGCTACAAGCTGCCCCGCCGGCTCTATGTCGTCGACGCCGTGGAGCGCTCACCTTCGGGCAAGCCCGACTACACGTGGGCGGCGGCGATCGTCGGCGGCGCGCCGAGAGCCCAGGACGGTGCGACAGTGCCCAGCCCGTCCAAGTCCTGAACAACATTCTCGACAGCTCCATCGGGGCGCGTTACGGTGCGGGCATCACCGGGGGACCCGATACCCAGCGCACCACCCACCGATCGATCTCGCTGCAGCGAGGCACGGCGCACGCCCTGATCACCGCCTGTGCGGGGATCACGCTGCTCATGGCAATGACCGGCGTGGCCGCGCTCCAGGCGGCGGCCGCTGCCGCCGGCGTGGCGCACGTCGACGCCACCTCGTCGTGGACCGTGTACCACGGCAACCCGCTGGGCACAGGCGCGGACACCTCGGGCGTCACCTTCAATCCGCCGAACCCGGCATGGACGTCACCGGTCCTCGACGGCCAGGTCTACGGCGAGCCCCTCGAGGCGACCGGGCGTGTCTTCGTGGCGACGGAGAACGACACAATGTACGCGCTGGCCGCCAACACCGGGGCGGTGTTGTGGTCCACCCACGTCGGAACCCCGGTGCCGTCAGGTGACCTCCCCTGCGGGGACATCAGCCCCCATGTCGGCATCACCGGCACCCCGGTCGTTGACGCGGCGCGGGGGGAGATCTTCGCCGTGGCCGACGAGCTGGTTGGCGGTGCGCCCGCCCATTTCCTGTTGGGGTTCAACATGTACAGCGGGACCATCGACCTCGACGTGGCCGTCGACCCGCCGGGTCAAGGCCCGGCCGCCATCCTGCAGCGCACCGGTCTCAACCTGAGCAACGGCAACGTCGTCTTCGGCTACGGGGGCAACGACGGCGATTGCTCGACCTATAGCGGCTGGGTCGTCTCGGTGCCCGAGGGCGGCGGGACGCCCGGCTACTACCAGGCGGTGCCGATCGGCCACGACGGGGCCGTCTGGATGGGTGGCGCCGCGCCCGAGGTCGACTCGGCGGGCAACATCTGGGTGGCCACCGGGAACGGGTCGTCGTCGACCCCCTACGACTACGGGGACTCGGTCCTGGAGCTGTCGCCGGGCCTGACTCGCACGCAGTACTTCGCGCCGAGCACCTGGCAGACCGACAACTCCAGCGATTTCGACCTCGGGTCGAGTTCGCCCGCACTGCTCTCCAACGGGACCATCCTGCAGGTGGGTAAGTCGTCGACCGCCTACCTACTGAACCAGGCCTCGCTGGGAGGGATCGGTGGGCAGATCGGCTCGCCAATCAGCGCCTGCGGCAGCGACTCCGACGGCGGGGACGCCATCTCGGGGACCGTCGTCTACGTCCCCTGCGGCAAGGGTGTGCAGGCGATTCAGACCAGCCCGCTCGGCGCTGTGTGGCAGGCGTCCGGGGCGCACGGCCCTCCGATCACGGCCGGCGGCCTCGTGTGGTCGATCGGTGGGTCGTCGCTCTACGGCCTCAACCCGACGAACGGGGCGGAGGTGCAGCAGGTCTCGGTCGGCGGCGAGGCCAACCACTTCCCGACCCCGTCGGTCGGCGACGGGCTCCTGCTGGCCCCGTCGACCGATCAGGTCTCTGCCTTCTCCGGCTCAGCCGGTCTCCCGGGGCCGCCCTCGCCGCCGCCACCGGCGCCGCCCAACTCGTCGTACTGGATGGTCGCCTCCGACGGGGGGATCTTCACCTTCGGCAACGCAGGCTTCTACGGCTCTGCCGGCAGCCTGCCGCTGAACAAGCCGGTCGTCGCGATGGCGCCGACTGCATCCAAGGACGGCTACTGGCTGGTGGCCTCCGACGGGGGGATCTTCAGCTACGGGGATGCCACGTTCCACGGCTCCATGGGTGGCAAGCCGCTCAACGCGCCGATCGTCGGCATGGCCGCCACCCCTGACGGAGGCGGGTACTGGTTGGTCGCCTCCGACGGTGGCATCTTCAGCTTCGGCGACGCCGCCTTCCACGGCTCCATGGGCGGCAAGCCGCTGAACAAGCCCATCGTCGGCATGGCGGCCACGCCGAGCGGGCTGGGGTACTGGCTCGTCGCCTCCGACGGTGGCATCTTCAGCTTCGGCGACGCCGCCTTCCACGGCTCCATGGGCGGCAAGCCGCTGAACAAGCCCATCGTCGGCATGGCGGCCACGCCGAGCGGGCTGGGGTACTGGCTCGTCGCCTCCGACGGTGGCATCTTCAGCTTCGGCGACGCCGGCTTCTTCGGGTCCGCCGGGGGGACACCGTTGAACAGGCCGGCCGTCGGGATGGCGGCCACGCCCAACGGCCGCGGGTATTGGATCACCGCGTCAGACGGGGGCATCTTCAACTACGGGGACGCCAACTTCTACGGGTCCGAGGGAGGCGTGGTGCTCAACAAACCGGTGGTGGGCGTGGCGTCCGCGAGCTGAACGCTCCCGCAGTGCGATGACGCCGGCCGGCATTGGTAGGACGGTTCCATCGGAGAGCAACCGAATCCCGCCCCACGCGATGATGCATGGGTGCCGACGGGCCGCCTCCTCCTTCTAACCGGCTCCCCCGGCTGCGGCAAGACCACGGTGGCGCCGCTGGTGGCGGATCGCCACGACCCCTCGGCCTGCCTCGACCTGGACTGGTTCTTCGCCAAGCTGCGGCGGGGGGCGATCGAGCCGTGGCGCGAGGAGGCGCACCGCCAGAACCGGGTCGTGCTGCACGGCGCCGCCGAGGCGGTGGCCTCCTTCGCCGAAGGCGGCTATTTCACCGTGGGCGAGGGCATCCTCTACCCGTTCATGCTCGACCTCTTCGCAGCGGCGTGCGAGCCGCGCGGCATCGCGATGCACTACGCGGTGCTGCGGGCGCCGATCGACCTTGTACAGCAACGGGTGCAGGACCGCAGGATCGAACCAGAGCATGTCGGGGCGCTGGCCGACGCCGCCGTGGTCGGGGACCTGTGGACGCAGTTCGAGAACCACGGCGTCGAGGAGCGGCACCGGGTCGACGTGGGCGCCCGCGAGCCGGCCGAAGTGGCCGAGGAGATCGACCGCCGGCTGGAAACCGACGAATTCCGGCTCGAGGACCAGCCGGGGGCCGCACGAAACGGCTGGAAGAGGGATTAGGAGCCGCCGGCGGCGAGGCGCTGCTTGGTGGTGAGGTGCACCGGGTCCTTGTCGAAGTCCTTCAGCACGTGCTTGCCGAACGTCTCGGTGGCCTCCTCGCACGCCTCGATCGGCATGGAGGTCGAGAGCATCCCGAACGAAAGCTGGTCGGCGCCGGTCGCCACGAAACTCTCGACGGCCTTGCCCACCTCGTCGGGAGTGCCGATCGCGGTGACACCCGCGGCGATGGCGGCGTCGAGCGTGGCCGCGTCCATGCCGGGAATGATCTCGGGCCACTCCGGGATGCCGGGAGGCCTGGGGAACGTGTCGAGATAACGGAAGACCAGGCTCAGGTGGTAGTTGGAGTCGGCCTCGAGGAAGGTCTTGCGCGCCTTGGCGCCGTCCTCCATGCAGATCATCTGCGTCGTGATCATCACGTTGTTGTTCACGAAGCCGCCCACCGGGTCGGTGCAGTCCTGGATCTTCTCCTTGTAGCGGCTGACCAGCGGGGTGAGCTGATCGGGCGTGGAGAAGCCGAAGCACAGCACGCCCACGCCGAGATCGGCGGCCAGGTCGAAGGTGGACGGGCTCCCGGCCGCCATCCAGATGGCCGGGTGGGGCTTCGAGTAGGGCTTGGGCAGGACGTTACGGGACGGCATGGAGAAGAACTTGCCGTCGTAGCTGTACTCCTCGTCCTTCCACATGCGCACGATCTGCGGCAGGGTCTCGGCGACCATCTCGCGGGTGAGATCGGGGTCCTCGATGCCGAAGCCACGCTGCTCGGTCGTGGACGAGCCCCGGCCGGTGCCGAACTCGAAGCGACCCTCGGAGAGGTGGTCGAGCATGGCGACCCGCTCCGCGATGCGGGCCGGATGGTTCACCGGCGGCGTGATGTTGAAGATGCCCGAGCCGATGTGGATGTTGCTGGTCTTGGCCGCCACGAACGCGAGGAAGGACTCGGAGGCGGACAGGTGCGAGTACTCGGTCAGGAAGTGGTGCTCGGAGGCCCAGGTGTACTTGAAGCCGGCCTTGTCGGCCGCCACGATGAACGCGACCTCGTCCATGATGCGGTCGTGCTCCGCCGATACTCCGTGCCGCTCGACGTACCGGGGCAATACGCACGCGGCGTTGAAGATGCCGAATTCCATTCCTTCGCACGTCCTCGTCTACGGTGCCGCGGTCCGTTCCGCCGGCGTTCCTGCGACGGTAACACGGGTCTGATTAAAATGCAACGTGTTCCAATAATGGGACTTCCATCCCAGCTCAGAGACGTTTGGAGGTGTGCAGTGACCCCTGCTGAGGCGCAACCGGCGGTCCCTGACGCCACAGCGGCGCCGCCACCGGAAACCATCACCGCGGCCGTCCTCGCCCTGACCGACGCCGACGGACTCGGCCTGGTGGCCGGCAACGTGCGGCTCAGCCACGCCGAGGTGGTCGGCCTGGCCGCGGCGCGGGCGGCGTGGCTGCGGGCCACCCGCCAGGACGGCCCGTTCCACGTCGCCGTCATGCTCGAGAATGTGCCCGAGTTCGTCTTCTGGCTCGAGGCGGCGGCACTGGCGGGCGCGGTGGTGGTCGGGGCCAATCCGACGCACCGGGGGGACGAGTTGGTGCGGGACCTCGCGCACACCGAGTGCCAGTTCCTCATCACCGACTCGACGTTCCTCCCTCTGGTGGAGGGCGCCCGGATCGGCGACACGCTGGGAGAGGTGGCACGCCACAACGACCGGGTGCTCGTGCTCGACACCAAGGACGCCGAGGATGCGCTCGGGCCCTACGCGGGAGCGGACCCGGCGGGGGTGGTCGATCGCTCGGTGACCGCCGAGACGCTGGGCTATCTCCTCTTCACCTCGGGCACGTCCGGCGCGCCCAAGGCGTGCCTGTGCAGTCAGGGACGACTGGCCCGCATCGGCGCCATCGTGGCCCAGATGTATGCACTCGAGCCGGCCGACGTGTGCTACCTGTCCATGCCCCTGTTCCACTCGAACGCGCTGATGGCCGGCTGGGGCCCTGCGCTGATCGCGGGCTCGGCCTTCGCCCTCCCCGCCACCGGCCGCTTCTCCGCCTCGGGGTTCCTCCCTGACGTGCGGGCGGCTGGCGCGACCTACTTCAACTACGTCGGGAAGCCCCTGTCCTACATCGTGGCCACGCCCGAGCAGCCCGACGACGCCGACAACCCCCTGGTGCGCGCCTTCGGCAACGAGGGGACGCCTGAGGACGTGGCCCGCTTCGCCGAGCGCTTCGCCGTCACCGTCACCGATGCCTACGGGTCCACCGAGGGCGGCGCCACGGTCCAGCGGACGCCGGACACACCGCCGGGCGCCTTGGGGCGGGCCCCGGAGGGAACAGTCGTGCTGGACCCGGCGACGAGCGCCGAGTGCCCCCCGGCCCGCTTCGACGGCAACGGAAGGCTGCTCAACGCCGAGGAGGCGATCGGCGAGCTCGTGTCCAAGGCGGGGGGCGCCGGATTCGAGGGGTACTGGCGCAACGGTGAGGCCGAGACGGCACGGCTGCGGGAGGGCTGGTACTGGACGGGCGACCTCGCCTACCGCGACGACGCCGGCTTCTTCTACTTCGCCGGCCGGGACCACGACTGGCTCCGCGTCGACGGCGAGAACTTCGCATCGGCCCCGATCGAGCGGATCCTGCAGCGACACCCCGATGTGGTGTTGGCGGCGGTCTATGCCGTACCGGACCCCGTCGTGGGCGACCAGGTGATGGCCGCCGTACAACTGCGGCCGGGCCTCGACACGCTCAACGCGGACGAATTCGCCGGGTTCCTGGCCGCACAGCGTGACCTCGGCACCAAGTGGGCGCCGCGCTTCGTGCGCATGAGTGCCGCGCTGCCGGCCACGGCCACCAACAAGGTTCTCAAGCGCTCGCTGCGGGCCGAACGCTGGAATTGTGCCGAACCCGTCTTGTGGCAGCCCGAGAGGGGTGGTGCGTACCAACTGCTGGACCCCCGGGACGCCGCCACGCTCGAGCGCGCGGTGGGGGACCGGCCCATCTGACCCCCGCCGCCGGGCTCCGCCCGGGGTCTCGTAACGTGGGCCTGTCGCGTGGTCGGGCAGGGCCGCTCCGCCCAGCGGCTCCCTGCACCTGTCCCTGGCGATGAAGAGCTCACCCGGGCGGGCATTCTTGCGTGACTTCTCGGTGCGCCGACCCCGCTGGGGTTGGCGATGTAGTGCGGGCCGGTCAAGTACGCCCTATTGCAAGTGCAAACGACCCCTGCGCGGCGGCGGGGTGGCCGTCAGTGATTTCTGCCCGATCAGGCTCAACGTCGTCTGGGCCCTCGACTCGTCCAACCGAGTCGTTGAGCTGATCTACTCGGGCGTGTGTCCACGTCTTGACCTGTGACAATTCCCTTCGCCACGATTGCGGGGCGAAGGGCTCACGTCACGGGTGGACCGATCGTGGGTGGTGAGGCCACACGATAGTTGGACGGCAGGCGACGGCGAGGCGAATCCGAAGGCGACCCTTCGAGCCGGCGGAGGCCATCACACGGATTCTCATCGGCGCAATCGCGAGGACGGCTGATGGCGAAATGGGTGGTCCCAGCTGGCCACAACCACTCAATCCGGATGTTCGCAGCCGTGCGAAGAAGGGCTGCTAGACAAGGGTGCATGTACCGCCCTTGCGACGAGCTGCCTACGCTGTGACTGGCTCGAAGGCGCGGGAAATTGCCACTCGTGCAGCAACCGCCATCGGGAGACGATCCGCAATACGCCATAGCGCGAACTGGGCTATTGCTCCGCTCGCCGCCATCAGCCCTTCCGGTTCAGAGTGGCTGAGGCACCGCGTTCCCGTGCGGGGAGAGGTGCCGGTTGCGTCGGACGTAGACGGTAGACCATTCCGCCTCTGGGCGGGCGACGATCCCGACTGGCTCACCGTCAAGCTGGCCCGAGACGGATTCGACAGCTATGAACCGGAAACCATGCGCGTATTTCGTGCCCTGGCCGCCATCTCGGAAGTGACTATCGACGTCGGTGCTCACATAGGGGCCTTTAGCCTGACCGCGGCACGTGCGAATCCCGATGGACAGGTAGTTGCTTTCGAGCCAGTGCCCAAGATATTCGATCGGCTAGAACACAACCTGCAACTGAACGAGGCCAGCAACGTCCTCGCGGTGAACGCCGCCGCTGGCAAGAGCGACGGCCAAGCGCTCGTTGTCTACGCCTCGGCGCGCATCGATACTGACTCGAGCCAGTTCGCCAGCCATCGTCTCGGATCTCGACCGGGGCCCTGGTCGTGTCGTGTCACCCCAGTTCTGGCTATCGATGAACTCGTTGACTGGAGAGGGGTGCAGAGGGTCGACCTAGTCAAGATTGATGTCGAGATGGCCGAACTGAGCGTCTTGGAGGGTATGACACGAGTCGTAAAGGAGTACCGACCAGACATCATCTGCGAGGTATTTCCGCCCGCGTGGGCTAGTCCGACGCTCGGCGGGGCGCTACAAGACGTGTTGGCCCCGGCTGGCTACACGTTTTACAAGCTTACCGAGCACGGTCCTGTTCGGCAGGAGCAGATTGAAGGCGATCACCAATTTCTCAACTACCTCTTCTCGAACCGCTCGGAAAGCGATCTTGAGAGACTGCTGGCCTGAGTCGACTTTCCCCTAATGATCTGAGTAGGAATTAAATCCTCGCGGGGAATGTGGTCTCCGGCCGCGCGTTGTGCCCTTTGTCAGCGACGATGGGAGACACAGATGCGGCGTTCGGTTCTCGATCCGGTAGTGCTCAGCGAGAAGAGCGCGAGCAGCTCGAAGGCTGGACCCGGCGACCAAAGATTTCCCAAGCATTGGCGCTTCGGTACCGCATTGCTCTCGAATCCGCAAACGGTGGCTACATCGTCGAGGTCGCCCGTCGTTTGGGACTCGACCGCGCCACGATAGGCGAGTGGCGCAGGCAGTTCTTGGCCGAGTACCTCCAAGGCCTTCACGACGCACATGGTCGACCGGGGTGCCGCGACCAGTCGGGCGCACTCGGCGATCCTTTCATGCCGTGCACGTTGAACTCCGGCACAGTTCGGGCGGGCCCCCGGACGGGTGCACGCATGGAATGTGCCTGGGAGCACTTCCATCGAGTTCACTTTGGCGACGTTCTGAAGGCGCGCAGTGTCCCGTCTTGGTTCGCGACGAGGATGGTATTTCCAGACACCGTCGGCGGAGCCCAGAACCAGTATGTCGGTGCACCGAAAAGGCCGGTGTCCTTCCTGTTTTTTAGTGGTGGTTCCGTATACGAGAACAGCGTGGTTCCGGTGGTGCTGGACAGCACGTCGAAGTCCCGGCCCGCTCCAACAACGACCAGACCGGGGATTTGGGTGACTGCCCCCTCTATCCCTCCCTCCAGAGAGACCCGCCATATCGCTTGACCCGTGGCTGGGTTGAGCGCCGTCATCGTGCCGATGCAACCTTTGCCGGAGGCGTTCAGCGAGACGCCTGCCACCATGATCGGTGATCCATTTCCCGCCCAGGAGGAAGTCGAGATGGTGTTGTTGCAGTTCTGGCTGAAGACGGACAGGCCCACCGAGAATGTCGCCGGTGATTCGACCTGGTATTGCCACACCGGTCCGGCCGCGAGGTTGTTCCGATCGAGTACGTAGTAGACGCCGTTCTTATTCTCCGCGCCCACCAGTTGGCGTTGTACTCCGTCAATGGTCGCAGTGAACAACATCGGAGAGGCACCCATATCTGAATCGGCAGGGTGCTGGTTTTCTGGTACCTGCCAGATCGACTTCATGGCCAACGTCGAAGGATCCAACTCGAGAATGGCATCTTGATACCGAGATTCGCAAAGGTCATTGGAGGTGTCGATGAAGACCGAGTTCTGAGTCGGGTCGACTGAGGGCGACGACCACGCACCCGGTCCCTGGCACTTGGCCGGCAAGAGAGAGGCGAAGTTGATGGCCTTTTGGAGGGCACCTGTGGCGGCATTGACCCGTACGATTCGGCCGAAATGGTCGGGACAACCTTGGAATGACGCTACCCCTACGTAGATGCTCCCCTTGTAGAGCGCTGGCGAGCTCCAAATCGAGTCTCCGGGTTCCGTACGAAGTTGTGTTCGCCAGATGATGCTGCCGTTCGAGGCGTTGAGGGCAACGAGTTGCCCTGCACCACCACCGACCCACAACACCCTCCGTCCGTTGAGGGTGCCGACCGTGGCTGTGCTCGCCACTCCGAGAGTTGCCAGGCCATAGATGCAGCCCGGTGGTTTGGACGTTCGGCCCAGTGACGTCGACCACAGCGCCTTGCCGGACGACAGGCTCGTGGCGTGCATGTTGCCGTTCCAATCGCCCCAGTACACGACCCCGTCGTTGACGATCGGCTGACCTGAGATGGGAGCACTGACGGATATCCGCCATCGCTGCGTGAGCCCTCCCACGTTCGCCGGCGTGATCGACGTGTCAGTTGTGTAGCCGGTGCGGGAGTTGCTTCCGTCGTAGGTCGCCGACGGAACGCTACTTATCGACGCAGGCTTCAACGTCGCCGCTGCAGTGCCGGAGGCGACGGCTTGGACAATCAGGATCGCGATCAACGCGAGTGAAGATCGCTTGAGATTTCTATGCATCACCCTTCTCTCCAGGCGGCCACAGGGATGTCAGTCGTCGATCGACGCGAAGGGCGAGGATGGTAGCTCACGTTGGAGGGTTTCGGCCGCCGCCCATGCGACTCTGGTGGCGTGGTGCATCACGAGTCGGTAGAGGCTGGTGTGAACTGGTTGAGGTCATAGATACCGAGACTCTGCTCAATTGCTGCCACCTTGGTCACGTACTCCGTGAAGCCGTTCGGGCCGAACTGTTGACGCTGAAGGTCAGCAAACGTGACACCCAGCTCATTGAGTTGGTCCGGGGTCGAGATGGCGCGGAATCTGGGGAAGACAACCGTATCCTCGCGGGCCTCGTGAGGCTGGTACATCCGTACGAACGCAGCCATGGCGGCGCTGACCTGCTCCACATCGTCGGTTGGCATGTTGCTTGACCCGGCGAGGATGAGCTGAGTCAGCTGTCGACCTCGTGCGTGTTGGATCAACAGCGTGTCCACCGTGCTTACGAGTTGCCCCGCCTTCCTCAGCATTGGAAAGACATACCCCTCTTCCAAGGCCTCATGGAAGCCTTCGATGAAGTCGTGGATGATCTCGGCGCCGTCGTGGATGGAGGGCATGGGCGCCGGCTGTCCGCTCGCTATGCGGTCGATGCTCTCTTGGTAGATGAGAAGCACCCTCTTTAGAATTCCGTGCTCCTGCATCAGGTCCACATCCGGTGGGGTGGTGTCCGGTGAGACAGGCGAGGACTGAGCGACGATATTGCCGACCTCAGTTCCAACCACGCCAACAGCGAGCCCGATCCCACCGGCCGTAAGCAGCCGCCTTCGGCTGAGGGAATTTGCCTGCGCTGGATCGTCTGGCCTGGCCATCGTCGAAGTTGCCGGCGAGCGAATCTACGGGTTGGGATCGCCGGCGGGCACAAGCGGCGTCCCATCAGGGCTCATGAGGTACCAATAGCCGCCGTCGTTGTCGATGCCTTGACCCGTGACCATGCCGGGGCTCACGTCATCTTGATATGTGTACAGCGGCCATCGGTTATAGGTGACGACCCGATAGCCAGGCGACAGAGGCACTGTGCCCAGAAGACTCTTCTTGACACCGGGTCCAGCTTCGGGGCGACTGCCCGGGGAGATGGTGGCAGGGGGCCAACTGGCGATACAGGTCACGTTGCAGGTCACTGATTTTTGATGGTCAGGTACGAACATGTACAACGCGTAACCTGACGCGTTGACGAGCACCGTTGCCTTCGCCTGGGACAGATACTTCGCGTCGATACGCACCGGCTTGGTTCCGGTCGGGTTGGACGTGCTGGAAGATTGGGGCGACGATCCACAGGCTGCGGCAACGATCGAGAGGCCGGTAAGGACGAGCAAGGCCGACAGTCCCGTCCCGCTCCGATGGGCGATTCCCCTCATGGCTGTGAGCCGGAGCCATGGGTTCGATGACTCAGCGGGATAGCCAAATGGTCTCCGGCGCGGGCAAATTGGTGCGGCAAGTCGCTTCCCGATTCCTTCGAACATGTAGACCCTTCGCCGATGATCCGAGAAGTTTGCCATTCCGGCTTCCCTGGACCGTCCCACCTTCGGAAACCCTCCGCGACGAGCAAACCTATCTGCGAATTCGCTGGCTTGCAGCGCGGGACTCCACGCCAACTGAGGTTGACGCTGCCTCGCCGCTCAGGAGCTGCGGATCGTCCGGGGGCTGACACCGCTCCGGTTCAGCGATCGACGCCGAGAACCAGCCCGCTGGTCGGCACGCCGGTCCCCGCCGTCACCACCACGTGCTCGAGTCCGGGTACCTGATTGACCGAGGTGCCGCGCACGAGCCGGGCGCCTTCGGCGATCCCGTTCATGCCGTGCAGGTAGGCCTCGCCGAGCTGGCCCCCGTGCGTGTTGATGGGGAGCGCCCCACCGAGCTCGAGGCGGCCGTCGCGCACGAAGTCCTTGGCGTCGCCCTTGGCGCAGAACCCGAGCTCCTCCAACTGGTAGAGGACGTAGGGGGTGAAGTGGTCGTAGAGGATGGCGGCCTGCATGTCGCTCGGGCCGAGCCCTGAGGTCTCCCACAGCTGGTGGGCCACCACCGCCATCTCGGGCAGCCCCAGGAGATCGTCGCGGTAATAGCTGGTCATCATGTCCTGGCCCGCCCCGGATCCCTGCGCCGCGGCCCGGATGACGACCGGGTCGGTGCGCAGGTCGCGGGCGCGCTCGAGGGACGTCACCACCAGCGCCTGTCCCCCGTCGGTCTCCTGGCAGCAGTCGAGCAGGTGCAGGGGCTCGACGATGAAGCGGCTGGCCTGGTGCTCTTCCAGCGTGATCGGCTGCTCGTAGAACCAGGCTTTCGGGTTGGTCGCCGCATGCTTGCGGTCGGCCACCGCCACCCGGCCGAGGTCCTCGCTCGTCGCCCCTGTCTCGTGCAGGTAGCGCTGCGCCGCCATGGCCACCCACGAGGCCGGCGTGAGCAGCCCGACCGGCAGGTAGGACGCCATGTGCGCGTTCTCGGCGGTCGGCAGCGGCGGCCGCCCCTGGACGCCGGCGCCAAAGCGGCTGCCCGAGCGCTCGTTGAAGGCGCGGTAGCAGACCACGACGTCGGCCACGCCCGAGGAGACGGCCAGCGCCGCCTGCTGAACGGTGGCGCAGGCCGCCCCGCCGCCGTAGTGGATGCGGCTGAAGAAGGTCAGGTCGCCGATGCCCAGGCTGCGCGAGATGTCGATGTCGGGATTGGTGTCCGAACTGAACGTCACCATCCCCTGCACCTCGGACGCGGCGATGCCGGCATCGGCCAGCGCGGCGGCGACCGCCTCGACGGCCAGCCGGAGCTCCGAGCGGCCCGAGGCCTTGGAGAACTCGGTCGCCCCGATGCCGGCGATGGCGGTCGAACCCGAGAAGGAGTGGGAATGTGCCATCACGCTCGGGCCGAACCCACACCTGCAGGGTCCCCGACCGGGAGGAGCACGGTGACCGTGCCGGTGACGTGGTCGCCCAGATTGTTGGCGCCCCGGAGGGAGACGGTCACGCTGCCGTACGCGCCGTCCTCGCTCAGCGAACCCTTCTCCGTGACCGACCCGGTCAGCGTCATGGTGCAGTCGGGATGGTTGGGCGCGCCCAGCCGGATGTTGACGTCCACCAGGCGGCTGCGTGGACCCGACCAGTCCGTGACGTAGCGCCCGACCAGTCCGTTGGTGGTCAGGATGTTCATGAAGATGTCCTTGGAGCCCCGCTCCCGGGCCAGGACGGAATCGTGGTGCACGTCCTGGTAGTCGCGGCTCGCAATCGCGCCCGACACTATCAAGGTGCGCGTGATCGGGAGCGTCAGAATGGGGAGCTCGTCGCCCACCGCGACCCCGGCGAATGTCGGCCCGGTCAGGTCCGGCGCGGCGGCGCTCACTGCGCCGCCTCGGCGCGCGCCAACGCCTGCTCGGCGATGTCGGCTCCCAGCCGCGCCAACTGCGCGCTCGGGCCCCCCAGCAACAGTTCGATCTGCTTTCCCCACAGGAAGTAGCGGTGGATCGGGTACGAGATGTCCGCTCCCATGCCCCCGTGCAGGTGCTGGGTGGCGTGCACCGCCCGCTGCCCGCGCTCGGCCGCCTGCCACTTGGCCACCCGCGCCGCCTCGGCGGCGTCACGGCCGGTGTCGAAGCGCCACGCCGCGTTCAGCCAGGTGACGCGCATCGCCTCGATGTCGATGGCGGCATCGGCAGCCCGCAGCATGGTGCCCTGGAAGGTGCTGAGCGGTCGGCCGAACTGCTGACGCGAGTTGAGGTACGCCGCGGTCTTCGTGAGGGCCGCCTCGCACACGCCGACCTGCAGCGCGCACAACGCGATGGTGGCCGCCACGAGCACGAAGTCGAGGGCGGAGCGCCCCAGCTCCGGCCCGACGAGGACGTCGACCGGTGCCACGGCCGCGTCGGCGAGATGTACGTGCGGGTGTATCTCGCGGTTGGTCGTCGCCGCACGCTCGAGCGTCACGCCCGACGCCTGCGGATCGACAAGGGCCAGGAGCACGCCGCCGTCCTCCGTGCGGGCCGGCACCATGATCCGGTCCGCCAGGTGCGCCTGGGGCACGGCCAGCTCGGTCCCAACAAACACCCACCCGTCCCCCGACGCCGCGGCCCGCACGGGCGGGGTCGACGTCGGGCTGGTGACGCTGCCGTTCAGGGCCGCAGTCAGGACCACGTTGCCGGCGACCACGCCAGGCAACCAGCGGGCGCGCTGGGTCTCCGAACCGAAGCGGGCGAGGGGCAGTGCACCCAGCACGAGGGTGGCCCACAGCGGGACAGGGGCCACCGCGTTGCCCTGGGCCTCCAGGAGCAGGCAGAGCTCCATCAGGCCGTAGCCGGCACCGCCGTCGGGCTCGGGAACGGCGAGTCCCAACAGGTCGGCGTCGGCCAGCGCCCGCCACAGATCGCGGTCGATGCGCGCATCGCTGGCTTCCACCGCGGCGATCCGCTCGGCGTCGACCAGGCCCGAGAAGAGCCCGGTGGCGGCCTCGGTGACCGCCAGCTGCTCGTCGCTCATCTTGAAGTCCATCAGGCCCCCCCTCCCGCCGGCACGAACGCCGGCACGAACACGGGCAGGGACAGCTCCTCGTCGTAGTCGACGAACTCGGCCCGCACCGCCATGCCGACCGCGATGGCGTCCGGCTCGACGTCGCCGAGGTTGGCCACCACCCGCGTCCCCTCCTCCAGCTCGATCAGGCCGATCGGCAGCGGGTACTCGAACGAGGGCACCTGGGGGTAGTGGACCACGACGTAGGAGTAGACGGTGCCGCGGCCGCTCGACTCCACCGCGTCCCACTCGAGCGAACCGCAGACGGCGCAGGCGGGCAGCGGTGGGTGACGCAGGGTGCCGCACGAGGTGCAGTGCTGAATCAACAGCACGTGCTTGCGGGCGCCCTCGAACCAGAAGGCGTTGTCCTGGGTGATGGCAGGCCGTGGGCGCGGCGGGCGGGCGGGCTCGCGGGCCGGCGGCAGGTACTTGAGGATGCGGAAACGCATGGTGGCGACGGGATCCCCCGCGTCGAAGAGAGCCTGCACCTCGTCGGTCGACGCCGGCCAGGCCGGCACGTCGGCGTCGGGGACCGCCACGTAGTCGAGCCGGGTGGTGACGAAGCGCCCGGTGCCCAGCCCCGTGCGCTTGGGGTCCGAGATCGCCTCGATCACCGAGCGCACCAGGAGCCGGTCGCCCACCACGAGGGGACGCTCGTAGTGCTGATCGCAGTTGGTGGCCACCACGGAGGTCAGCCCCTCGTCATCGAGCAGGCTCATCATGGTCTCGTTGGGACCGCTCTCGTGTTGCGCCGAGTCCGCCGAGGCCGCCGAGGCCGCCCCGTCGGCGCCGGCACCGCCCTCGGCCCGGGACTCCTCGACGAGCAACGAGGCGCGCAGTCCCCGCATGATCCAGGCCTGCAGCATGGTGGGCGGGGCGATCAGCTGGTCGTAGCCGGCCGCCCGTGCCGCGTCGTCGGACACGTACACCAAGTTGTGGTCGCCCATCGCCTCGACCCAGTGCCGGATCATCGGCACGTTGACGGCGTCGGGTGCCAGGCTCGGCGCACCGGCTGCCTGCCCGACCAGCGCCTCCAGCTCGGCACTGTGGTCCGGGAACGGCGCCAGCTCCTCGAAACGCTCCGACGCAGACGACTCCGACGCAGACGACTCCGACGCAGCCGACCCCGACCCGGCCGACGGCGTGCTCACCGCGACCCCCGCGTCATGCCCAGCCCGGCCGTGGCGACGATCTCGCGCTGCACCTCGTTCACCCCGCCGCCGAACGTGTTGACCTGCGCCTGGCGCGCCGTGGCCTCGAGCCGGCCACGCAGCAGCGCGCCGGGCGAGCCGGGGACGAGGTAGCCGGCCGTGCCCGCCACCCCCAGCAGCAGGCGCACGACCTCCAGAATCCGCTCGGTCCCGAAGACCTTGATCGACGACGATTCCGCGCCGGTGAGCTCGCCGTCGCCCACGTGCACCGCCATGCGCCAGTTGAGCAACCACATGGCTTGGAGCTCGGCGTGGCACTTGGCCAGATCCATCTGCACCCAGCCCTGGTCGATCAGAGTCCTCCCGTCGTCGGTGGGCTGGGCCGCCGCCCAGTTCACGATGTCCTCGTAGAGCGAGATGGCCAGGCCGCTCCACGCGGCCAGTCCCACCCGCTCGTGGTTGAGCTGGGTCGTGATCATGCGCCAGCCCTCGTTCTCGTCCCCGACGCGGTTGCCCACCGGCACGCGCACGTTGTCGTAGAAGGTCTGCGTCGTCGTCAACCCACCGACCGTGTGGATGATCGACCACTCGAAACCCGGTGACGTCGTCGGCACGCACAGGATCGAGATGCCCTTGTGCTTGGGCACCTCGGGATCGGTGCGCACGGCCAGCCAGATGTAGTCGGCCTGATCGGCCCCGCTGGTGAAGATCTTCGCCCCGTTCACGACGTACTCCTCGCCGTCGCGCGTCGCCCGCGTGCGCAACGACGCCAGGTCGGTGCCGGCCTCGGGCTCGGTGTAGCCGATGGCGAAGTTCAGCTCGCCAGCCAGGATCTGCGGCAGGAAGAACGACTTCTGCTCGTCGGTGCCGAAGCGCATGATGGTGGGCCCGACGGTGTTGATGGTGACGAAGGGGAACGGCGCGCCGGCGCGCCGCGTCTCGTCGAAGAAGATGAACTGGTCGGTCGCCGGCCGGCCCTGCCCGCCGAACTCGCTCGGCCACCCGATGCCGAGCCAGCCGTCCTTGCCGATCTGGCGCACCACCTGGCTCCAGGCCTCGCCGCCCTCGCCGCCCTCGGCCAGGCCCGCCCGCACCTCCTCGGTGAGGAGCGCGGCGTAGTACTGACGCAGCTCGGCACGCAGCTGCTGCTGTTCGGGGCTCTCTTCGAGGAACATCGTGGGGCAGCCTCGCGTGCACTCTGCGGTCCCTGCCAGGTCAAGGCCGCGCTGCGAAAAACTGTAACACGTTCTTGTTTGCGCGGGCCGGTCCGCAGCAGCTCCGGCCGCGCCGGTGAGGCCGCCGCCCCGACCTGCCCTGAACCGGCGCGGCGGGGGACGACGTCAGCCCGAAGAGCAGGCAGACCAGCGGAGCAGTGGCGTCAGCTGGTCGACCCGGCCACCTCCGCCAGGAGGCCGAGGAATTCCTCCCAGCCCTCTCGGTGCGAGCGGCGGTCGTCCTCGGTGGGTAGGTCACGGTGCGTGAGCGTGACGACGGTCTCGTCCCCGTCCGCTTCCAGGACCACCGCAACCGTGCTGCTCCCCGGGGGGAAGTCACCCCGTCCCTCCACGCCCCAGGTGAACACCACGCGGTGCGGCGGATCGACCTCGATGTACTCCCCCCGCGCCGGGTTGCCGCGCACGTCGAGGGCGAGGGTGCCTCCGGGTCGGGCATCGAGATGCGCCGCGTCGGCGATCCACTTGGTGGCCAACGCCGGATCGGTGAAGTAGGGGAACACGACTTCGGGCGGGGCCGCGATGCGCACACTGGCGGTGATCGGTGGCGTCTTTGACGCCGGTGACATCGGCGAGTTCATGGCCGCGTCCCTCCTCTCTTCGGGTGATCACGTTCGACGGCGCGCTTCAGCCGCTCCAACGCGGCCGGCCAGAACTCGTCCAGTAGGTCGCGCACCGGCGCCAGCGCGTCGGAGTGGAACCGGTACAGCCGGCGGGTGCCCTCACGGCGTTCCTCCAGCAAGCCGGCCCGCTTGAGCACCGTGATGTGCTGGCTGACGGCCTGCTGGGTGAGCGTGAAGTTGGCCGCGATCTGTCCAGCAGGGAGCTCTGTCTCCCGGATGAGACGGATGATGTCGCGCCGGTGCGGGTCGGCGAGCGCCCGCAGGACGAGGTCTGTTCCTGCGGGGCTCTCGGTGTCGTCGGGCACCGTCATCACGGCGCCGTTGTCGTCGAGATCCGGGTCGAGCCCGTCACTGCGGCCGGTACGCGTCGCCCGCCCCACTGTCGACATAGGCGACCAAGCTGGCCAGGTAGTGCGTCCAGCCGGCTTCGCACATGTCGAAGCAGTCCAGCTGCGGGTTCAGCCCGACATGACGGAACCGCAACTCTGAGCCACCTTCCGTCGGCGCAATGTCGAAGACGATGCTCGTCCCCGCCCATTCCGGCGTGAACGGCGCCTCCTCGACCTTCCACTCGACCCGCTCCGGCCGGACCGATGCGGCGACGAGGTCGATCCTTCGACCGCTGCCGAATCCGACGGCGAACGTGCCGCCCTGCGTCGGCGACCCCATCGTCGGACCCCACCACCCGTTTACGCCCTCGGTCGTGCACAGCGCAGCAAGCACCTGCTCGGGAGAGGCGGTGAAGGTCTTCGTGCGCCGGAAGTCCTCGGTGGGCTCGGCGGACTCGGTACGGTCGGTGACGGTGGGCATGGGAGGCATCCTTTCCAGATATTCACAATTGAGTGCTTGTACAAGTATTTACTTGTCAAGCCCGGATGTCAACCCCTTCGCTCGGTGGGTCCCGCGGCGCGGGGGGTCGAGGCGAAGAGGTTGAGGCCCAACCGCTCCGAGAGATACGTCGTCATGCGTTGGCCACGCACACTGTTTCCCGCCTCGTCGAGCGGCGGCGAGAACGTCCCGACCCCGCCCTTCCCGGGGGACACGGTCACCAGTCCCCCGCTCACCCCGCTCTTCCCCGGCAGGCCCACGTCGTAGAGCCAGTCCCCCGAGCGCTCGTAGAGGCCGGCGGTGGCGAGGACGGCCAGGACCCGCCGGCAGCAGCCCGCCGCAATGGCGCGCTCCCCCGTCAGCGGGTTGACCCCGCCGTCGGCCAGCGTCGCCCCCATGACCGCCAGGTCGCGCGCGCTGACGCGTAGTGAGCACTGCCTCGTGTAGATGTCGGTGGTGACATCGGGATCGCCGTACAGGCGCTCGTAACCGCTCAGCAGGTGGGCGATGCCGCGATTGCGGTCGTTGGTCGCCGCCTCTGACTCGTAGACCTCCTCGTCCATCGACAGCCGCCGCCCGGCGAACACCGACAGGGCGGTGACGATGTACTCGAACTTCTCCTCGGGCGAACCGCCAGGGATCAGGCTCGTGGTGGCGAGGGCACCCGCGTTGACCATGGGGTTCATGGTGCGGTCTTCGTTGAGCTCAATGCCCATCACCGAGTCGAACGGCAACCCGGTGCTGTTGACGCCCAGCTTGCGACGGGCCTCGTCCGGGCCGAGGGTGTCGCACACCACGGCGAACACGAAGAGCTTGGAGATGCTCTGGATCGTGAATTCGTGCTCGGCGTCGCCGATGGCGAAGACCCGTCCCTGCACACCGACCACGCACACGCCGAAGGCCGCCGGCGAGGCCTTGGCCAGCGCGGGGATGTAGTCCGCCACGCTCCCCTCGTCGAGGTCGCGGAAGCGCTCGTAGCCCGCCGAGACGATCGCCCGCACCTCCTCGTCGGACGGAAGGGACCCGGTCGACACCCACTCGAGTGTCGGGTGCTCCTGGCGAGCGTTGCCGTCGTCCATGCGTCTCCTCGTCGTTCGGTGCGGATGAGCCATACGAGCACGCCGGCACCGCCGGGTGCCGCGTCGGGTTCCGCCGGACGGCTACGTCGGGTCGTCTACTTCTGTCAGGTCGTCCTGCGTGATCGTCGGGAGCTCGGCAATGCCGTTGAGGAGGTGTTGCTCCCACACCCTGCGCAGCTTCTCCAGCAGGGGTGAGTCGCTCTCGATGCGGAACTGGCTGAGGGAGCGGGACTCGTTGAAGTAGATCCCGATGTCGTAGGGCGGTCCGACCGAGAGGTTGGCCCGCGCCGTGCTCAGCATGGACCCCAGCGCGATCTTGGCCGCCGTGACGAGGTCGACGTGCGCCCCGACCGCCAGCTCCAGCATGAACTTGCCGTACTTGCTCTCGCCGATCTGCAGGAACGGACGGTCGTCCGAGGCCCGGATGTAGTTGCCCTCGGGGTACACCAGCAGGATGTCGGGCACCTCGTGGCCGACGTGACCGCCGAGGATGAACGTCGCCGTGCCGTCGGCCCCCACCGCGCCGAGTCCTTCCTTGTGCTCGGCCGCCACCCCCCGGCCCAGGCGACCCAGGTACAGCGCCGCCTCGAACAGGTGGCCGACAGTGGCGAGGCTCTCGGTCCCCTCACCGGCCGACAGGTCGCGCGCCATCCGGTCGAGGACCTCCTGGGTGGTGGCCAGGCTCCCGGCCGACTCGATCACGAAGAGGCGGTCGTCGGCCGGTTGGAGCACGTGCATCTTGCGGTACGTGCCGACATCGTCGACACCCGCGTTGGTGCGGGTGTCGGCCAGGAAGAGCATGCCCTCATGGAGACGTAGGGCCAGGCAGTAGGTCAACGACGCCGTCCTCGCTTTTATCGGCCCGGGTCGGGAACTCCGACGGGCGCGACCGGCGAACATACCCGCTGGGCCGGCCCGCCCCCGAAACCGGCCGGGTGGCACGGGACTGTGCCTATGATCACTGACACACGTTCTAGAAATTGCCTCGAACAGGGCAGGCGCCAGGCGACGTGGGGCGGGTCGCCGGCGTGCGCGAAAGGGGGGGCCTTGAGCCTCGAGGAGATCGACCTCACCGACGGGCGCAACTTCGTGGCCGGCGTGCCCCACGAGTGGTTCGCCGAGCTCCGCCGGGAGGCGCCTGTCTTCTGGCACCCCGAGGCGGCCGCACCCCGCGGCGGCTTCTGGGCCATCACCCGCTACGACGACTGCGTCCACGTCAACCGGGACTGGGAGCACTTCTCCTCGGCCCGGCGCGGCTCACTCTTCAGCGAGATGGACGACGACCAGCTGGCCCAGCAGCAGCTGATGATGCTGAACATGGACCCGACCATGCACACGCGTTACCGGCGCCTGGTCAACAAGGGCTTCACCCCCAAGATGGTGCGGGACCTGGAACAGCAGATCGTCGGGTACGCCGACGGCATCGTCGACGCCGTGTGCGAACGAGGCACGGCCGACTTCGTGGAGGAGATCGCCGCCGAGCTCCCGCTCCTCGTCATCGCCGAGCTCCTCGGCGTGCCCCAGGAGGACCGCCGCATGGTCTTCGACTGGTCGAACCGAATGATCGGTGCCGAGGACCCCGAGTACCAGCTGCCCGACGTTGACCCCGGCGAGGCCGCCATGCAGGTGTACAGCTACGCCGAGGAGCTGGCATCCAGCCGGCGCCTCCAACCCAAACAAGATCTGGTCTCGGTCCTCCTCGACGCCGAGGTGGAGGGCGAGAAGCTCGACCAGCTCGAGCTCGACCTGTTCTTCCTCCTGCTGATTGTGGCCGGCAACGAGACGACCCGGAACCTCATGTCGGGGGCGATGACCGCCTTCTTCGAGCACCCCGACCAGTGGGAGCTGGTCCGCCGGGACCGCTCGCTGCTGCCGGCCGCCGTCGAAGAGATGCTCCGCTACGTGACGCCCGTCATGCACTTCCGTCGCACGGCGACCGGCGACATGGAGCTGCACGAGCAGGAGATCAAGGAGGGCGACAAGATCGTCTTCTGGCACACGTCGGCCAACCGCGACGAGTCGGCCTTCGAGAACCCGAATTCCTTCGAAATCACCCGCTCCCCCAACAACCACATCGCGTTCGGCGCCGGCGGCCCGCACTTCTGCCTGGGAGCGAACCTGGCCCGCATGGAGATCATGGTCATGTTCGACCGCGTCCTCGACCGCCTGCCCGACATCAGGCTGGACGGCGAGGTGCAGCGGCTGCAGTCGAACTTCATCAACGGGACCAAGCACGTCCCCGTCGCCTTCGCCCCGTCCACCCCCGTCGGGGGTACGCCGCTGCCCGCGCGGGCCCGCTAAGGCCCGCGCCGTGAGCGACCACGCGGTGCGCTTCCACCAGGCCGTCTCCTTCCTTCCGACCCGCCAGATCATCCCCGTGGCCAAGGCCAGCGACGAGCTGGGCTACGGCGGCATGTACGTCTCGGACCATCTGTTCAACCCTCGCCAGCTCGAATCGCGCTACACCTACTCGGCCCGCGAGGACGGCGCGCCGAGCTGGGGGTCCGAGACGGCGTGGCCCGACCCGATGAGCGTCATCTCCGCGCTGGCCGGCGCCACGGAGAACCTGCTCTTCACCACCGGCGTCTACATCGCACCGCTGCGCGACCTCATGACGGTGGCCAAGTCGGTCGGCACCACCGCCGTCCTGGCGGACAACCGGTTGCGCCTGGGCGTCGGGGTGGGCTGGTGCAAGGAGGAGTTCGACCAGACCGGCCAGGACTTCGCTTCGCGGGGCAAACGGCTGGACGAGATGATCGTCGCACTGCGCGCGCTGTGGCGCGGCGGATGGGTCGAGTTCCACGGGGACTACTACGACGTCCCGGAGTGCCAGATCGAACCCGCCCCCACCGAGCCGATCCCGATCATCGGTGGCGGCCACTCCCCCGTGGCGCTGCGCCGCACGGCGGCCCTGTGCGACGGCTGGATCGCCGCCGGTGCCTACAGCGAGGACGAGGCGTGGATCCACCTCGCCGAGCTGCACGACGCGCTGAAGGAGGCGGGGCGGGACAATGAGGACTTCACCGTCTACCTCTCGCTCAACGAGCGGCCCGATGTCGACCTCTACCGCCGCTTCGCCGACGCCGGCGTGACCGACTTCGTGTGCGCGCCGTGGATGTTCGCCGACGTGGCCCCGGGGACACCGGACAACGAGGCCCTGGAGGCCCGCCTGGGTGCGGTGCGCTGGTTCGCCGAGGAGATCGTCGCCCGGGTCTGACACACTGACACTGCGTCGAACACACCGGCCTCGAATACACCGGCCCCGAGCACACCGCCCAGTGCGCCAAGAATCCGAGAGGAGTCGCACGTGAAGACGATGAAGATCGGCCTGCAGATGGGCTACTGGAGCTCGGGGCCGCCACCCAACGCGGTGGAGCTCGTGACAGAGGCCGACCGCCTCGGCTTCGACTCGGTCTGGACGGCGGAGTCCTACGGCTCCGACGCACTCACCCCGCTGGCCTGGTGGGGATCGCAGACGCAGCGGGTCCGGCTGGGCACCTCGCTGTGCCAGCTCTCGGCGCGCACCCCGACCGCCATGGCCATGGCCGCGCTGACCATGGACCACCTCTCCGGCGAGCGCTTCGTGCTGGGCCTCGGGGTCTCGGGGCCCCAGGTGGTCGAGGGCTGGTACGGCCAGCCCTTCCCCGCTCCCCTGGCCCGCACCCGCGAGTACGTCGACGTCGTGCGCCAGGTGCTCGCCCGCGAGAAGCCCGTGACCAACGACGGCCCGCACTACCCGCTCCCCTATCCGGGCGGCACCGGGCTGGGCAAGCCCCTCAAGTCGATCGTGCACCCGCTGCGCGCCGACATCCCGATCATTCTGGGGGCCGAGGGGCCGAAGAACGTCGCCCTGGCGGCCGAGATCGCCGACGGCTGGTTCCCCATCTTCTTCTCCCCCCGCGCCATGTCCTCCTTCGAGGCCTCGCTCGACGAGGGCTTCGCCCGCCCGGGGTCCCGCCGCAGCGCGGCGGACTTCGAGGTGCTGGCGTTCGCGCCGACCGTGATCAGCGACGACACCGAGGCGGCCGCGGACGGGTTCCGGCCGTATCTCGCTCTCTACATCGGGGGCATGGGCGCCAAGGAGATGAACTTCCACTTCGACGTGTTCGCGCGCATGGGCTACGAGGAAGCGGCCACCAAGATCCAGGACGCCTACCTCGACGGGCGCAAGGACGATGCCGCGGCCGCCGTCCCCACGGCCATGGTGGAGGACATCGCGCTGGTGGGCCCCGTGGCGAAGATCCGCGACGACCTCCAGGCCTGGCGCGAGTCGCGCGCCACCACCATGCTCATCAACGGCGACGTCGCCACCTTGCGCACGATGGCCGAGCTCGTGCTCGGCTGAACCGCTCGGGAGGCGTGAGGGGGTAGGCCGCTCGCGCGGGGCCCGCTTCCCGTTCGGCCTTCATCAGCCCAATCCGAATGCACGCGGGCTACTGTCCTGTCATCGCGTCTAGAGAGGGGCCACGATGACCGACGTACCTCCCGCTCCGGCGGAACAACCTGCGGCAGGTCCGCCTCCTGCGGTGCCACCGCCGGCCCCTCCTCCACCTCCGCCTCCCGGCTATGGCGAAGGACCGAGGGCGGTTGTCGCCTCGCCCCCCGGCCTGTACTTCGATCAGGCCAGCGGGCTCAATCTTCCCGAGGGTACCGAGCTGGCCACTGTCGGCCGGCGCATCGGCTCGTATTTCTTGTCCATTGTCCTGGCCATCGTCACTCTCGTCATCGGCTACCTGATCTGGGGTCTGATCGTCTGGGGCCGGGGCCAGACGCCCACCCAGCAGGTGCTGGGCATGCGGACATGGCATCCCCAAACGGGGCGCAACGCCGGCTGGTGGCGGATGGTGCTGCGGGAGGTCATCGGGGGCTTCGTCACCGGGATCTTGGGCATCATCACCGAGGTCGTCTCGTTCATCCTCATGGCAACCGGGCGCGAGCGAAAGTGCCTGTCCGACCACATCGCCAGCACCGTGGTGCTGCGTGACCCCGACAACCGGCTGGCGAACCAGCCGGCGACCTCGACGATGTAGACGACCGAGACGCCTTCGCCGGCTCCCGCTCACGCCGGTCGACGCCGGCCTTCCGTTGTGCGCGGCCGGGCGGGACGCCTGTGCACGCGGGGATGCAGCGATGCTGACCAGGTATGCACGACCCGGTCACACTGGTCGGCCACAATGCGGTGCATGACCCTGTTCGACGTGACCGACCTCTTCGGGTCCGAGCCGCCGGCGCGTTCGAAACCGCGTGGACCGCGTGAGGCGACCGAGGCGACCGAGGCGACCGAGGTGGACGAGGCGGCCGAGGTGGACGAGCCGACACTGCCCCGCGACGACGTCGGCGATACCGGGGCGCCGCCCGAGGTCGAGGTCCGCATCAGCAAGCGCCGAAAGAAGACGTCGGAAGCCAAGTGGGTGGGCGGGCGCATCGTCGTGTCGCTGCCGGCCCATCTCGACGTCGCGAGCCGGCAGAAGACGATCGACTGGTTGGTGGACCGGCTGCTCACGCGCCACCGCTTGCAGTCCGGTCTCACCGACGAGGGCCTGCTGGCGCGGGCCATCGAATTGAGCGACCGCTACCTCGTCGGGGCACGCCCCGTCTCGGTGCGGTGGGTCACCAACCAGACGGCGCGCTGGGGCTCGTGCTCGTACTACTCGGGCGAGATCCGCGTGTCACACCGCCTGCGCGTCGTGCCCGAGTGGGTGCTCGACTCGGTGTTGGTGCACGAGGTGGCGCACCTCACCTATCCGGACCACTCCCGCGCCTTTCACAAGCTGGCCGGCGCCTACCCGCGCCACAAGGAAGCGGGCGTGTTCCTGGCTGGCTACGGCCTCGGCCTCTCGCATCCCGCCCCGCCGAACCCGCCGGACTGAAGCCGCCGGCCGACAGGGTCAGGCCGACAGGGTCAAACCGTCCCGGCCCGGTGGCCGGGACGACCGGAACCTCGTGGTGTTCACCGTCGCTCCGTTGGCGTGGCGCCGGCTTCGAGGCCGCGCGAGCGCGGGGATGCCAGAAAAACTATGCACACAACGGTTGAGAGTTCCGCAAAGGACAAGGCGGGTTCAGGGCTCGCCTGAGCACCACGAAGACCGCCAGCCCCAGCTGAACGGGGCGTCGTCGGACCCGTTCAGACCGGCTCGTCCGCCAGAATCTTTCCCAGCCGGCGCAGGCTCTCGTTCGCGCTGCCGAGCGTGAGCTCGATCTGCTCGGTGAGGAGGAAGAAGCGGTGCAGCGGATAGTCGCGGTCGACGCCGACCCCGCCGTGGAGGTGGGAGGCCGCATGCACCACGCGCTGGCCGCCCTCGGCGGCCCAGTACTTGGCGATCGCCACCTCGGCGGACGCCGGGAGTCCCGCCGCCAGCCGCGCTGCCGCCTGCCACGCGGTGAGCCTGATCGCCTCCGTGTCGACGTAGGCGTCGGCGGCGCGCTGGCCGACCGCCTGGAAGGTGGCGATCGGCTTCTCGAACTGGACTCGCGTCTTGGTGTACTCCGCGGTGAGCTCCAGGGCCGAGGCGCAGACGCCGGCCTCCTCGATGCAGAGCGCCGTCGTGGCGAACTCCGTGATGCAGTCGATCACCGCGGCGCCGTCCGCGCCGTCGCCGACGAGCCGGTCCGCGCCGACGCGCACACCGTCGACCTCGACGATCGCCTCGGGGCGCCCCGTCGTCGTCGCCTGCCGCGTCAAGGAGACACCGTCGGCACCCCGCTCCACGATGAAGACACCGGGACCGGTGGCCGAGCCGTCGGCGGTCTGGCACGTCGCCGGGACCAGGATGGCGTCGGCCACGAAGGCCGCCGGCACGCAGGCCTTGGTGCCCGACAGCATCCACGAGCCGTCGGACTGCGCGGTCGCCGTGGTGGCGGGCTCGGACCCGCCGGGCAGGATCATTTCGCCCACCAGCTCGGCCATGGCCGCGGTCAGGATCGTCTCGCCGCTGGCCACCCCCGTGAGCCAGGTCTTGCGCTGCGCGTCGGTGCCGAAGCGGTCGACGGGCAGAGCGCCGTAGACCATTGTCTCGACCACGGGGACATAGGCCGCCGTCCGGCCCGCCGCCTCCACCACCAGGCAGGCCGCCACGAAGTCGAGTCCCGCGCCCCCGACGTCCTCGCGCAGGTGGATGCCGAGCAGGCCGGCGTCGGCCAGCTCCTTCCAGAGGTCGCGGTCGAAGGGCCCGTCGTCGCCGGCCGCCGCCTCGATCTCCTTGAGCCGGTCATGCGTCGACCGGTCGCCGAAGATCTGCCCCGCCAGCTGGCGGACGGCCTCCTGCTCTTCGCTGTAGTTGAAGTCCATGGGGTCTCCTGGCTCGTCGGCGGGCTCAGCGCAGCGACCGCGGCATGCCGAGGCCGAAGATCGCGATGAGGTCCCGTTGGATCTCGTTGGTGCCGCCGCCGAAGGTGAGGATGATCATGGAGCGGGCGTACATCTCCAGGCGGCCGGCGACGACCGCGGCGGGTGAGCCGCGGGTGAGGTAGCCGGCCTGTCCGATGATCTCCATGAGGGAGCGGAAGGCCCGCAGGTAGAACTCGGTGCCGAACACCTTGATCGACGAGGCGTCGGCGACGTCGAGGTGGCCCTGCGTCGCCTGCCACGCCACCTTCCAGTTGATGAGGCGGAGGAACTCGAGCTCGGCGTACACCCGGGCGAGATGCTCCTGCACCCATTCCTGGTCGATCACCCGCCGACCGTCCGGCAGCTTGGTGGCCTGGGCCCAGGCCCGGACATCGGTCAGGACGCGCTCGATGATCCCGGGCGAGCACAGGGTGACCCGCTCGTGGTTGAGCTGGTTCGTGATGAGGGTCCAGCCCTGGTTCTCACCGCCGACGAGGGACGTGGCCGGCACCCGCACGTCCTCGTAGAAGGTGTAGTTGATGTTGTGGTCGCCGAGGAGCTTCATGGGCACCACGCGGATGCCGGGCGTGTCCATGGGGATCACGAACATGGAGATCCCCTTGTGCTTGGCGGCATTGGGGTCTGTGCGGGTGGCCAGCCAGACGTAGTCGGCGTCGCCGGCGAGGCTGGTGAAGATCTTGGCGCCGTTGATGACGTACTCGTCGCCGTCGCGCACGGCCCGGGTGGTCAATGACGCGAGGTCGGTACCCGAGTTCGGCTCGGTGTAGCCGATGCAGAAGGAGATCTCGCCGGCCAGGATCTTGGGCAGGAAGAACTCCTTCTGCTCCTGCGTGCCGAAGTTCATGATCGTCGGTCCCACCGTGTTGATGGTGAGCATCGGCACGGGCGCCCCGCTGCGCATGGATTCGTCGAAGAAGATGAACTGCTCGACCGCGGAGCGCCCCTGCCCGCCCCATTCGGTCGGCCAGCCGATGCCGAGCCAGCCGTCGCTCCCCATCTGCTTGACGACCTTGCGCACCACGGGCCCGATGCCGCCCGAATGCGACAGCTCCTGCTCGAGCTCGGGGGTCAGCAGGTTCTGGTAGTAGGCGCGCAGCTCGCTCTTCAGCGCCTGCTGCTCCTCGGTTAAGGCAATCTCCATCGTGTCCCTCCCGGGTGGCGGGGGCCGGATCGGCCCTCGTCAGCGCCACGTCGGCGCCGGCCCGGCCGCGTGGGCCCGCCGCGCTAGAACACGTTACAGTCCACCCCGCTCGGGCGGCCAATGGGACCGGGGGGCCGCTCCCTACCGCCAAGTAACCTGCAATCCGCCCCGGGCGGGTCCCCGGGGTCACGATCGATACCCGAGGAGCCGTCGCCATGCCTGAAGCCGTCATCGTCGCCACCGGTCGCACCCCGATCGGACGGGCCAACAAGGGCTCGCTCGTCGAGTGCCGGCCCGACGACCTGAGCGCGCTGGTGCTCCGTTCCGTGCTGGAACAGGTGCCCCAGCTGAACCCCGCCGAGGTGGAGGACGTCATCCTCGGCTGCGGCCAGCCCGCAGGCGAGGCCGGCTACAACGTCGCCCGCGTGGCCGCTCTGCTGGCCGGGCTCGACAACGTGCCCGGCGTCACGGTGAACCGCTACTGCTCCTCCTCGCTGCAGACGATCCGCATGGCCGCCCATGCCATCCGCGCCGGCGAGGGCGACGTCTTCATCGCGGCCGGCGTCGAGACGGTCAGCCGCTACTCGCACGGCGCCTCGGACACCGGCCCGCACAACGCGGAATTCGCCGCCGCCGAGGAGCGGACCAAGGTCCGCGCCCCGCGGTGACGGAGCCCTGGACGCCGCCGGCGGGTCTGCCCGACATCTACATCGCCATGGGCCAGACGGCGGAGAACGTGGCCGAGTACGAGAAGGTCGGGCGGGCCGAGATGGACGAATTCGCGCTGCTCTCGCAGACGCGGGCGGTCGAGTCCCAGCAGAACGGGTTCTTCGAGCGCGAGATCATCCCGGTCACCCTGTCGGACGGCACGGTGGTGACCAAGGACGACGGGCCGCGGCCCAACACCACGCTCGAGGGTCTGTCCAGCCTCAAGCCCGTGTTCCGCGAGGGCGGGACCGTGACGGCCGGCAACGCCTGCCCGCTCAACGACGGCGCCGCCGCGGTCATCGTCATGAGCGACACGAAGGCCAAGGCGCTGGGTGTCACCCCCCTGGCGCGCATCGTGGCCAGCGGCGTGTCGGGGCTCAACCCCGAGATCATGGGCCTCGGACCCGTCGACGCCTGCCGCCAGGTCCTGGCCCGGGCGAGCATGACCATCGACGACATCGACCTGGTCGAGATCAACGAGGCCTTCGCCGCCCAGGTGATCCCCTCGGCGAAGCACCTCGGCATCAGCTGGGACAAGCTCAACGTCAAGGGTGGCGCCATCGCTCTCGGGCATCCCTTCGGCCAGACCGGGGCGCGCATCATGACGACCCTCCTCAATGCGCTCGAGGACACCGGCAAGACGTTCGGCCTCGAGTCCATGTGCGTCGGCGGCGGCCAGGGCATGGCCATGATCGTGGAGCGCCTGAACTAACGGGACCGTCGCCGTTCGGGCACCAACCGGCGACCGTCGCCGTTCCGGCGACCAACGCGTGCCCCTACGACAGTGGGGTCGAGGCGGCCGCCTGCGCCTCGTCGACGGCGGGCACCGGGCCCGGGTCGACGCCTTCGCGGGCGGCCAGGTGCAGCGAGACGAGCCCGCCCAGGAGCGTAAGGTCGAAGAAGCGGGACAGGTCGTCGTCGCCCTCGCCGTGCACCTCGAGGATCTCGGCCATGACCTCGTCGGTGGCGGCCCGCACGGCGGCGAACAAGCCGGCGGCGTGCCCGCCCTCGCCGGCGTGGCGCAGCAGCACCAGTGACATCGTCTGGCGCGTCACGTCGCCGCCCTGGCCCCAGCCAGCCAGCTCGTCATGGGTCAGCTCCGGCAACGTCGCGGCGAAGGCCGGCGCCTTGGCGTTGAGGTTCACCTGGGCCTTCCACCAGCGGGCGGCCACGGCGGCCACGCCGGCGGCGCCGTAGACGAGGGGGATGGTGCGCCCGAGCCGGCGCGCCAGTTCCGCCGGCGCGCCACCCGGCGCCATCAGGGCATCGCGCCGCCGGGCCAGCGCTACCGACGCCGCGTTGACCGCGGCGGTGCAGTCCGGCCCCAACCCGGCTCGGGCCAGGGCGACCAGCAGGGGTACCGTGGTCGCGCCCAGTGCGGCGCGGGCCGGACCGCCCGTGGACACCGGGCACCACGGCAGCGCGGCGTCGTCGGCCAGGCGGGCCAGTGCTCCCCCCGGTTGGCCCCCGACCGCCACCACCGTCGCCCCGCGCTCGACCGCCTCGGCGGCGGCGCTGAGCGTCTCGGCGGTGCCACCCGAGGACGAGACGGCGAAGACGAGCGTGTCGGCGTCGACGAAGGCCGGGACGTCGGACCCGTTGCGCACCCAGAAGGGCACGCGCAGGTCGGGCGCAGTGAGGGCGGCGGCCGCCGCGCCGGCCATGCCCCCGGTGCCCAGGCCGAACGCGGCGACGGCCCGGAACCCGGTGCCGTCCGACGAAGGAGACCCGCCGAACGCGTCACCCGCCGTCTGGAGCGCCCCGGACAGCTGCTCGGGCAGGGCGGCGACGGCCTCCCACATCCCGAGCGAGTCGAGGGGGGCCTGCTCGCTCACCCAGACGCCGGACCGGTGGCCCGCACCCCTTCGCTCTCCGCCTTGGCCATCAGTCGCTCGTGCTCGGCCTCGCCGACAGTGACCGCCTCCTCCACGAGGAGCACCGGCACGCCATCGACCACGGCGTAGCTCGTCTTCAGCCGCGGGTTGTAGAGGACGTCCTCGTCCTCGAACCACAGGAGTGATCCCTTGTCGACCGGGCAGGCCAGGACGTCGAGCAGGAGCGGGTCGAGGCTCATCGTGAGCTCCTCAGTTCGGGCCGGCGGCGAGGCCGGCGTTGGCGGCAATGAGCTCCCGCACCTCGGCCACGTGGGCGGCACAGAGGGCGGGTGTCCGTGCTTCCACGTTGAGACGAAGGAGCGGCTCGGTGTTGGAGGGGCGGACGTTGTACCACCAGTCGGCGTGCTCGACGGTGAGCCCGTCCAGCCGGTCGACCGACGCGCCGGCCTTGCGCTCGTGCTCGGCGATGGCGGCGACGGTGGCCACCGGACTGGTCACCGCGGTGTTGATCTCCCCCGAGTCGGCGTAACGCTGGTAGGGCTCGAGCATCACCGAGAGCGGTTGCGCACTCTGACTGAGCAGCTCGAGCACGAGCAGCGCGGTGATGATGCCCGAGTCGGCCCGGAAGTTGTCCCGGTAGTAGTAGTGGCCCGAGTGCTCCCCGCCGAAGACGGCCCCCGTCTCGGCCATCACCTTCTTGATGATGGAGTGTCCCACCTGGGTGCGCACGGGCCTGCCGCCCATCTCCGTCACGACCTCGGGCACCACGTGCGAGCAGATGAGGTTGTAGAGGATCGTCTCGCCGGGGTGCTTGGCCAACATGGACGCGGCCACGAGGGCGGTAGTCAGCGAGCCCGACACGGGCTCGGCCTTCTCGTCGACCAGGAAGACGCGGTCCGCGTCACCGTCGAAGGCGAGACCGATGTCGGCACCCTGTTCGAGCACGGCGGCCTTCAGCGGCACGAGGTTCTCGGGCTGAATGGGATCAGCCGGATGGTTCGGGAAGCTGCCGTCGAGCTCGGGGAACAGGATCTCGACCGAGAACGGGAGCCGCTCGAAGACGATCGGCACCACCAGCCCGCCCATCCCGTTGGCCGTGTCGGCAACCACCGTGAGCGGGCGGAGCGACCCCACGTCGACGAAGGACACCACGTGGTCGGCCCACTCGCCCAGCAGATTCTTCTCCGACCACGTCCCCGTCAACGGCGGCAGTGGCTGGCCGAGCAACGCCTCGGCACCGGCCTCGATGTCGGCCAGGCCGGTGTCGCGCCCGATCGGCCGCGCCCCGGAGAGGCAGAGCTTGAGCCCGTTGTACTGCGCCGGGTTGTGCGAGGCCGTGAACATGGCGCCGGGCGAGTCGAGGTGGCCCGACGCGAAGTACAAGAAGTCGGTGGAGGCCAGGCCGAGGTCGATGATGTCGACACCCTCGGCCCGTACCCCGTCGGAGAAGGCGGCCGAGAGTTCCACGCCGGTCTCGCGCATGTCGCGGGCCACCAGGATCCGGGGGGCGCCGACGAAGCGGGCCATGGCGCGGCCGATGGCCCGGCACATCTCCGCGTCGAGCTGGTCGGGCACCGTGCCACGCACGTCGTACGCCTTGAAGACCTGGTCCATGCGGCTCACGGGCCCAACCATAGGGGGCGGGCGCGCCGCGCTCCGCGCCCCGGGCCTCAGTGAATGACGCCGCTTCCGTTGGCGGCGATGGCGATGATGGCGACCAGGTTGAAGCTGGCGTGGGCGACCATGTTCATGCCCAACCGCCCGGTGCGGTACGAGACCGCGGCCAGGATCATGCCGAACACGGCCAGGCCGGCCAGCTGCACCCATTCGCCGTGGGCCAGGCCGAAGAGGAGCCCGTCGACGATCACGGCCAGGACGACTCCGGCGACACGGGCGCCGCCGGCTGCCCCCAGGCGCGTGAACAGGCGTACCAGCGCCTTGAAGAGCAGGCCCCGGAAGAAGAGCTCCTCCATGGCGGGAGCGAAGATCACCGTGGCGATGGCGATGACGATGAACCCGGCGCCGTGCGAGCCCCCCGTCAGCTTCTGCGAGGGCCCGTTGAAGTCGTGGATGTCGTGCTGGAAGGGCGCGTACATCACCGCGACGAGGATCTGGCCGCCGAGGCCGATGGCGATCCCGACCAGGTCGATGACCCGGAAGCGCAGCCCGAGGTCGCGCGCGAAGTGGCGCGTGCCCTGGTACCGGCTGGCCAGCCACGGCGCGCCGATGAAGCCGATCCACAGGCCGAGCAGGGTGGCCACCACGTACCACTCGGGTGGGACGGACGCCGAGGCGATGGCGGTCATCTGCGCGGACGTCTTCCCGGCGATGGTGCCGGCGATGTAGCCGAAGATCAGGGCGCCGATCTGGCCGACCAGGAAGCCGACGAAGGCGTAGACGAGCCACATCCAGGCCTGGCGCTTGGTCTGCGGGGGGACCCACGGGGTATCGAGGAAGGGGACGTCGCCCTCGGGCACCACGGAGGGCGGGGGGGCCAGCTTCGAGAACGTCGGGTCGTAGGGCGGCGGGGGCGACAACGCCGGGGCGGTGGCCCCGGCTGCGGGGGCGGCCGTGGACGGCCGCTGCGCCGCGCCCGCCGCCGGCGGCACCACCACGGGAGGCCCGGAAGGCGCCTGCTGGAGCCACTCGCGGGGCACGTACCCGTCCGGAACCGGCCCGGGCGGGCGTGCGGGGGGCGCGGCGGCCCGGCAGCCGCCCCGCCGGGCTCGGTATCGGTCATCGACAAAGACGTTACCGGCGCCCGCACCGCCCACTACCTGCAGGGGGACCCCTACCCCGGTGACCGACGAGGCGGTAACCACTGACCAGGGACGGCGCCTAGCATGGAACGGGTGAGCCCACAGCGCACGGACAAGCCTGCCGGAAAGCAGAACGCGCCCGCGGGCGGGGACGGGACCCCCCAACAGGGATCGTCCTCGGGACAGAGCTGGCGCTGGCTCTGGGGCGTCCTGGCCATCGGGATCATCGCCATCCTCCTCGCCGTAGGCACGATCAAGACCACCAACGCCAAGTCGATGACCTACACCAAGTTCCTCCAGGACGTGACCTCCAAGCAGGTCTCGACCGCGCAGATCTCCAACTCGAGCGGCCAGATCAATGGCAAGCTCAGGGACGGGTCGACCTACACGGTGCAGGGTCCCAGCCCCTCCCTGCCCAACGACGTCACCGAGATGCGCGACAACGGCGTCCAGGTCAGCTTCCCCACGCCGTCGTCGAACCTGTTCACCGACCTCCTGCCCTACCTCTTCATCATCGGACTCGGCGCCGCCTTCATCTACTTCATCGGCCGCCAGACCCGGGGCCAGATGTCCGGCATCATGTCGATCGGGCGCTCGAAGGCGAAGACCTTCAGCAGTGACCGTCCCTCGACCACTTTCGAGGACGTGGCGGGCTACACGGGGGTCAAGCAGGAGATCAGCGAGGTGGTGGACTTCCTCAAGACACCCGCCCGCTTCAAGGAGATCGGCGCCAAGATCCCCAAGGGCGTGCTGCTGGTCGGCCCACCCGGAACGGGCAAGACCCTGATCGCCCGGGCCGTCGCCGGCGAGGCCGGCGTGCCCTTCATGTCGGTCAGCGGCTCGGACTTCATGGAAATGTTCGTGGGCGTCGGGGCCAGCCGGGTGCGCGACCTGTTCCAGACGGCCCGCAAGCAGGCTCCGGCCATCGTCTTCGTCGACGAGATCGACTCCATCGGCCGCAAGCGCGGTGCAGGCCTCGGCGGCGGGCACGACGAGCGCGAGCAGACGCTCAACCAGATGCTCTCCGAGATGGACGGTTTCGACACCGCCGAGGGCGTGGTCATGATCGCCGCCACCAACCGGCCCGACATCCTCGACCCCGCGCTGTTGCGGCCGGGCCGCTTCGACCGCCAGATCGTCGTACCCCTGCCCGACCTCGAGGAGCGGCTCCCGATTCTGGTCGTGCACTGCAAGGGCAAGCGGATGGCGTCCGACGTCGACCTCAGCGTCGTGGCCCGGGGCACGCCGGGCATGAGCGGCGCCGACCTGGCCAACCTGGTCAACGAGGCGGCACTCCACGCCGTGCGCCGGGGCAGCCTCGACATCGCCATGGCCGACTTCGAGACGGCGCGCGACCGCGTGCTGCTCGGTCAGCGGCGCGAGTCCATGGTGCTCTCGGAGGCCGAGAAGGAGCGCATCGCCTACCACGAGGGTGGCCATGCCGTGCTGGCCTACGTGCTCGAGCACGCCGACCCCGTGCACAAGGTCACCATCCTGCCGACGGGCATGGCCCTCGGCGTCACCCACCAGCTCCCGATGGAGGAGCGCCACATCCACCCCCGCGACTACATCGAGGACTCGCTCTGCGTCCGCATGGGTGGCCGCGTGGCCGAGCTGCTCGTCTACGGCGACCTCTCGACCGGCGCCGCCAACGACCTCGTCGGCAACACCGAGCTCGCCCGCAAGATGGTGCGCGAGTGGGGCATGAGCGACGCCATCGGCCCCATGGCCTGGGGCTCCGCCGGCCAGGTCTTCCTGGGCGAGGACCTCATGCACACGCGTGACTACTCCGAGGACACCTCCAAGATCATCGACGACGAGGTCGAGCGCATCCTGCGCGTCGAGGAGCAGCGCGCCATGGACGTGCTGAGCAAGCACCGCGGTGGCCTCAACGCCATCGCCCGTGCGCTGCTCGACAACGAGATCATCGACGGCGCCGAGGTGGCCCGCCTGGTCGACGAGGCGCACGGGTCGCCCGTGCACGACGAGGGCGCCAAGTCGGTGCCGCACTTCCACGAGGCGGCCATCAGCGCGCCGGCCAGCAACGGCGCCAATGGCAGTGGCAATGGGGATGCCTCGCACGCCGACGCCGATGCGGGCATCGATGCCGGCGTTGCCCCGGGGTCGGTCGCCGTCCCGGCCGCGCCGGCGCCGCCCGCCCGCCCGGCTGAGCCCGATGCGTGGGCTCCCCCGCCGTGGCCCCCGCCGGCCAACCCGGCGACCGGCGCCCCGGAGGGTCCCGCAGCCCGCTGAGGCACGGTGCACGGCTGATCGAACCGATCCGGCCGGCGCTGCGTCATGAGGGGGGATGGTGGAGGACCAGCTCGCAGACTGGCTCGAGGACGGCTACGTGGCCTCCTTCCGCACTGCGTGCCTGATCCTGGGCAACCGGGCCGACGCCGAAGAGGCCGTGCAGGACGCCTACCTGCGGGCCTGGCGCTTCCGCGACTCCCTCTCGGCCGTGCCGAGCATCCGGCCCTGGCTCTACCGGGTCGTCGTCAACTCGTGCTACTCCAAGCTGCGCCGCGAGATCCCGCACCGCGACCGACGCGCCGGTGACGAGCCGCTGGCCCATGTGCCCGCACCCGGCGCCGACCCCGAGACCGGGGCCGAGCAGGGCGAGGTGGCCGAGACCGTGCTCGCCGCGCTGCAGCAGCTGCCCCTCACCCTCCGTGTCCCGGTCGTCCTGCGCTACTACGCCGACCTGAGCGAACGCGACATCGCGTTGGCCATCGGTCGGCGCCCGGGCACCGTGAAGTCCCGCCTGCACGAGGCTCGCCGCCGCCTGGCGGCCGACCCCGCCCTGTGCGCCCTGGCCGGCGCCGGGGACGCACCTCCAATCGAGGAGACCGGACCATGACCATGCTCGACGACGACCGCCTGGCGTCGCTCTTCGCCCGCGCCGGGGCGGCCTTCGAGGTCCCGGTCACGGGTTCCGACGACATCCTGGCCCGGGCGGTCGGCCGGCCCCCGACGGCCGCGGACGGGGTCACCACCGACGACGCGGACGACGCCGAGGACGCCGACAACCGCGACGGCGGCCCGGTCGTGCTGCCCGACACCACCGCGAAGGGTCGGGTGCGGCGCGTCACCGGTGTGGCTGGTCGCCACCGCGCGCTCTCGGTGGCCGCCTGCATCGTCGTCGCCCTCGTCCTCGCCGGCGCGATCGGCGCGTTGGTGCGCGGTCCGGCCCACCCGACGATCACCGCGTCGGCGTCGCGGACCAACGCGGCGGTGCCCCGCCACGCGCCGACCCCGACCAGCGTCGCGCCCGGACCCTCCGCCGGGAGGACGGCACAGTCGGGCAGCGCGTTCGACGCCACCCCCGGCACAGCGGCAGGTCAGGCGGGGAGCACACAGGACACGGCACCGACGCTGCCGAGCGGCGCAGTGGGCCAGCCCGCCAAAATCGAGCAGACCGGCTCCCTCTCTCTGACCGTCGGCCGCGGCGACCTGGGCCGGACGGTCACGCAGCTGACCAGCCTCGCCGGGGCCTACGGCGGCTTCGTGGCCAACTCGCAGACGCAGTCGGGCGCGGCCGGCGGCGGCACCCCCTCGGGTAGCGTGACGCTCGAGGTGCCCGTGGCCGACTTCGCGACCGTGCTCGCACGCGCCGAGGCCCTCGGCAAGACCTCGGACCTCACGACCTCGGCCACCGACGTCACGGGCCAGTACGTCGACCTGCAGTCGCGCCTGACCGCCTTGGAGGACAGCCGCCAGCAGTACCTGACCATCCTGGCCAAGGCCACGACCGTGGGCGACATCTTGTCCGTGCAGGAGCAGCTGGACACCGTGCAGCAGCAGATCGAGCAGTTACAGGGGCAGCTGCAACTGCTGGCGAGCCAGACGTCCTACTCGAAGCTGGCCGTGACGATCGGCGAGGGCACACCGCCGGCCCGCCCGAGTCCGCTGCCCGAGTCCGGTCTGGTGCGGGCGTGGCACGCCAGCATCGGCGGCTTCGTCACCGGCGTCGAAGGGGTGATCCGCCTGGCGGGCCCGCTGCTCTTCGCCCTGCTGCTGTTCGGCATCGTGCTGACCGGCGGCCGCGCTCTGTGGCGGCGCCACCAACGCCACAACCTGTAGGACCCGGATCAGACGCCGATGGCCGAGGCCAGCGGGATCCCCGGCATCGACACCACGCCGAAGCCGGCAGAAGGGCTGGCCTCCTCGCTCACCGCCATGGGACCCGAGGCGCGGACGATGATCGGGTTGAGGCCGGCGGCCGCGAGGGCGGTCCCGTACACCAGGACCATCGCTCCGGCCGCCAGCGCGCCCGTGGCGACCACGCGGTTGCCCGATGCGGTGGTCGCGACCGCGTTGTAGGTCTCGCGACCCGTGGAGGTGTTGAACACCGCGAGGTACTCGGGCGTCGCGCCGCTCACCGCGGGACTGTCGCTCGTGCCGGGTGGCGGCACGACCCACTGGCCGCTGGGCGACTGCGCGCTCAGCCCGTCCACCGCCGCCGCCACGCCGGACTGCGGTGGCGGCGTGGCGGAATTGGGCAGGCTGACGGTTCTTCCCACGACGACGCCGGGTCCGCCCGTGGCGTCGACGGAGGTGGCGTAGGTCTGGTTGTCGGGAATCCGGGTCTGCGCGCTCGTGAGGAGACTCCAGGTCGTCCCGGGCAGGACTTTGTCGGTGAGCGGCGTCAACGGGCCGGAAGGCAATTGGAACCGCACCGTCACCGTCTCGGTTGCCGTGCCCGGGTTGAAGACGTCGATTTCGGAGGAGCCTCCCGGCACCTCCTGCGCCTGCGGGATCGCCCAGTGCGGCTCGGGCGCCATCACGCCCGGCACGAGCGAGAGCCCGCCGGATGCCCCACCCGGCCCCACCAGCTCCTGCACCTCTGATGCGACGACGCGGCCGGTCCGGGTGGCGACGACCGTGCTGACTGTGACGACCTGTTGCACCTCTGACGTCACGTTCTCCGCCGTCACCTGGCCCGCCGCGAGCACGATCCCCTGGTAATTGATCGGGTGGACCATGCCGGAGGGCGTCAGGAAGCTCAGGTCCACCACGACCGGCGTCGACGTGGGATTGAGCAGCGAGATGTAGAGCTCGTTTGCCGCGGAGGTGGAGCCGCCGGCGAAGTACCACAGGGGCGAGGTCGCGCTCTGGCAGGGCGCCTGTGACCAACCCAGCGAGTTGTGCACCGTCTGGGTGACAGCCACGCCGCCGCCCGAGGTGATCACGGTCTCGGACTCCCAGGAGCCCGACGACAGGGCGGGGATGGGCGGGGCCACCACGCCGCGAGGCGGCACGGCCACGTCGGTGTGCGCGGTGGCACCCGAGTCTGTCGTGGCGGTGATGGTCGCGGTGACGGGTCTGGGCGTCGTGCTGGTGAGCACGAGGAAGCCCGGCGACACGCCCGACGCGGTGGACTGCCCGGTGCAGTACCAGGCGGACGACTCCGCATTTGGCGCGCCGACCAGCGCGCTGGGAGTGGCCGCCGCGCCCACCGGCGCCGGCGTCCCGCGCACGCCGACGGCGACGGCGACACCGGCCACGACGAGCACCACCAGGGCAACCACGCGCCACCGCCGCTCGTGGCTGTGGTGGGCCGGCGTCACGATGCCACCGTCTCGCTCAGGGCGTCTGAATCGCTCTCGGCGGCCAGCGCCACGGCCGGCGCGGTGGTCGCCGCCTGCGCCCGGCGCGGTCGCCCGATGATGGCGCCGGCCAGGAGCACCCAGGCGGCAAGCTCGAGGAGCACGACCAGCGGGATGAACGGGAATTGCGAGAGCGAGAGGCTGGCCCGGCCCTCGGCGCCGACCGCGTACTGCGCCGCCCAGCCGAACGCCTCCTGCCGAGCCACCGTGTGGCCATCCACCGTGAGGGCGAAGCTCCCTGCCGGCGCATAGCCGGCATAGGTGGTGCCCGCCGGCACCGATCCGACAGCCGGCCCGCTGTTCGACAGCGCGCTGAGCACCGGTTTCCAGCCCGCCACATCCGTCGCACTCGGGTAGGTCGAGGCGCGGACGGGCAGCGCGGTGGTGCGGGCCGCGGTCACCGGCATGGCCACCCCGTTCGCGTAGACCTGGACGCCCACCACACCCGGGACGACCTGAAGGTCGTCCTGCTCCAGGAGGTCGGTGTTGAGACCGGCCGGAGACGGCGCGCTGAACGACGTCGTCGTTCCCACCAGCGACGGGGCCAGCGCGTCCACCACGACCACGTAGCGCACGCCGGCGGGCGCCAGCAGGCGACCCAGGTGCACCGTGCCGCCGGCGAGGGCCAGGCGGACGGCATTGGCGACCTCGGTGGCGGGCCCCGGGCCGGCGGGCGTGAACACCTGGGCCGCGTCGGGCAGGTCGTCCGATGTGAGCGCGTAGGCCAGGCCCGGGCGTACCGACCACCCCCCCACCGGCAGCGCCCGGGGGTCGCCGAGCCACAGGACGCGCGCCACGCCCGTGCTGGGACGGCCGAGGAACGCCAGGGGCTGCTCGGCGCCCTGCGACGGAAGGTCCCAGCGACCGCCGAGCGCGGCGCCCACCACGGGAAGCAGGCCGACGGCGACGAAGACGAGCGCCGCCACGCTGACCAGCTGGCGCCAGCCGAACTCCCGGCCGCTCAGATCGTTCTCGAAGGCGGCGATCCCGATGCCGACGCAGGCGGCGACGGCGAAGGCGGCCGGTGCGAGCACGACGGTCTCCGAGGGCGTGAAGGACCCCAGGTCACCCCGCGACGCGGCGAAGGCGATGCCCCAGGACGCCAGCGCCATCACCCACAGGCGCGCCGCCCAGGCCAGCCTGGTGCCGCGGGCGATGGCGAGAGGGAGCGCGGCGCCCGCCACCAGGAGCCACGCGATGGGCGAGCGGGCCGCCGGCCCGATGGCGAAGCGGAGGATGTCGCCCCAGCTCGGCGCGGTCGCACCCGACAGGGGAAGGCCGAAGATGGCCACCGAGCCCTTGCCGGCCAGCGCGGTGCCGACCACCCAGGGCAAGGCCAGGGCCAGGGCCACCATGACCGCCCCGAGCGCCACCACGAGCACGCGCCACGTCGGCTCGCGCGCGCCCACGAGGACCGATCCCACCATCCAGGCCACCGCAGTGACCAGGACCATCGGCACGATGGCCGGCGCGAACCCGGACGCGGCGGCAATGACGGCGCCGAGGATGACGACCTGGCCCGCGGGCCGGCTCCGCCAGCGCGGTCCGGGCTCGACCGCGTACGGAGCCACGCCGGCGGCCCGGGCCAGGCGCAGGGCGATGAAGGGGAACACGGCGTAGGCGACGAGCCCGTCCCAACGGCCCGTGCCCAGCGCGCCGTAGGGCAACGGGAGGCCGAGATAGCAGATGACCGCGACGACCCGTGCCCGGGGCGACATCAGCGGGCGCGTGCAGCGCGACACTCCCCAGGCGCCGAGGGGGATGCAGCCGAGGAGCAGGACACGCTGCAGGGTCCCCATGGCTCCGAAGAGCACGGTACCGCTGAGGCCGATCAGCCCGAAGGCGGGAGAGGACGGTGCGGTGGTGCCCACGCCGGCCGACTGCCAGCCGGAGAAGAAGTGGTGCCAGCTGGTCGACCACGACGGGAGCGGAGCCAGCTGCCCCACGAGCGGCAACGCCCCGAAGAAGAGCTCGCGGGTACCGACGGCGATAACGAGGAGGGCGACGACCAGCGCCACGACGCGCTGGCGTCCCGTGCTCAGCGGCACCGCCCGCACCCGCCGCCCAAAACGGTCCCGCCCCGCTCTTCGACCCAGGTCGTCGAGCTCGTCGAAGTCAGCGTCCTCGCTGAAGGCCGACCCGACACTTCCGGTCAGGACGGCTACCTGGGTCGCTCGCGCAGCCTCCTGCCCGGGCCGCTCCCGTCTGGCCACGGCGTTGGCGGCCTCGAGGCCCTGGTGGGAGAGGCGGCTGAGATAGCGGGAAAGACGCGCGCTCCCCCGTACCTGCAGCCGGCGGACCTCGGAGTCGGGAAAGAGGCGGTGCTCCGCCAACTCGCCCCGCAGCACGGAGAGCTCGGTCAGTCGGCGGAAGTTCCAACGCCAGGCGCCGGCGACTGCCTGGACGCGGTCGCGGTCCCGGGCGAGCACAGCCACCACCACCTCGCCGAAGGCCAGGAGCGCCGCCTGTGGCAACACCCGCAACAGGTGGATCCACGTGTAGCACTTGAGCACGGCCCGCAACTCGTGCCGCCGCTGCAGCGACTGCATGGTCGCCGGGTGACGACCCTCGGGCTCTCCGGCCACCACCAGCGACTCGAGCCCACCGGCCACCGCCTCGCGGTGGCGCACCCGCGCGTCAGGCGCCACCACAACCCGCGAACCGGCGACCTGGCTCCGCCATGACAGGTCGAGGTCCTCGCCCATGGCGACGATCCCGGCGTCGAATCCCTTCAGTTCCGCGAAGAGATCCGCCCGCACCAAAGTGCAGCCACCCGGAGCGACGAAGACGTCACGCACGGCATCGTGCTGCCCGTGGTCGACCTCGCCCTCGGTGATGCGATCCACGACCGCACCCGTCTTGTCGCAGCTCATCCCGACGTGCAGGATGATGCGGGGGTCGTCCCAGTTCACGAACTTCGGGGACACGACGCCGGCATTGGAGCGGAACGATTCCTCGACCAGCTTGTGCACGGCGTCGGGGTCCAGCGCCACGTCGTCGTGACAGAGCAAGAAGAACGCCGCTCCCTCCACCATGCCCAAGGCCTCGTTCGACGCGGCCGCATAGCCGGGCCGCCCCGGCAGATGCCGCACGAAGGCGTCGGGGAGGACACGGGCCACCCGTTCGGTGAGCCCGGGATCGTCCTCGGCGGTCGACAGCACCAGGATCGAAAGCTCCCCGTAGTCCTGGGCTGCCAGGGAGGAGAGCGCCTCTTCGAGCCAGGGTCCGGGGTCGCTCGTGACCACGACGGCCACCACGGCCGGCACTTGGGCGTCCATCAGGGGGCCGAGGCTATCCGGTCCGGCATTGACCCCTCAGGCACGAATTCCATCCTTGACTGCTTGCTACTGTTTAACATTCGTGATACTCTTGCACGTGAACACGGAGGCCTGCCGGCGGCACCTGTGTCCCGAACGTCGCAGTGAACGGAACCAGACAGGAGGCTCCCATGCCCGAAGTACCCAGCAACATCACCAACCTCTCCAAGGGTGTCACAGACCTCGCCCGCGACGCCGCCTACGTGGCCGTCGGCCTCGGCGTGCTCGGTTACCAGCGGGCCCAGGTGCAGCGGGTCGAGCTCCAGAACCGGCTGTCCAAGGACTTCGCGCTGGACCAGCGCATCGACGAGGTTCGCCAGGGCGTGGCCAAGGGCTATCTCCAGATCGACGACCTGGCCGAGACGGCCGAGCACTTCGTCGAGACGACCCTGCAGCCGCTCGAGGACAGGCTGCCCTCCTCGGTCACCCAGGTGACGGCCAAGGCCCGGGAGCAGGTTCGTGAGGTCCGGATTCAGATCCGCCAGCACGTGGGCGCCTGAGCACCACCACTCCGCGCACCGATGACGCTCGCCGTCAGTCCGCCTCCCACGAGGCCAGGACGTCGGCGAGCGTCGTCGCGAGGGGGATGTCCGACTGCCAGCCCGTGGAGACCCGGAGCCGTTCGGGACTCCCGCGCAACACCGGCACGTCGACCGGCCGCACCAGCTCGGGGTCCGTCTCGAGCGTGAGGTCTGCCCCCGCCAATTCGAGCAGTTGCGCAGCGACCTCGGACATGGCCACGTCCCGGCCCGAGCAGACGTTGTACACCTCGCCGGGGTCGCCTCTCTGCACCAGGAGCCGGTAGGCCGCCACCACGTCACGCACGTCGGTGAAATCGCGCCGGGTCGTCAGGGTGCCCACGCGCAACGACCGGGCCCCACTCCGTCTGGCCTCCACGATCCGCTTGGCCAGCGCGGGCACGAAGAAATTGGGCGATTGGCCCGGGCCGATGTGGTTGAAGGGCCGGACGACCACGACGGGCTGGCCGTAGCCACGCCAGGCCTGTAGCGCCACCGCCTCCGCCGCCAGCTTGCTGGCCGCGTAGGGACTGGCGGGGGCCGTGGGGGTGTCCTCGTCGAGCGGCAGCTGGTCGGGGGTCACGACTCCGTACACCTCGGCCGAGCTGACGACCAGGACGCGGGTGCTCCCCCCGATCGAACGGGCCGCCGCCAGGATCTCCGCCGTGCCGAGCACGTTGACGCGCAGCACCTGGCCCGGGTTCTCCCAGCTCTCCCCGACGTGGGTCATGGCGGCCAGGTGGTAGACGGCCTCCGGCTCGAGGTCGGCCATGACCCGGCGGACGGCGGCGCCGTCCGCCACGTCCGTCTCGATGTCGATCACGGCGACCTCGTCCCCGTGGCTCTTGAGGTGTGCGGCCAGCCACTGGCCGACAAAGCCCTTTCCGCCGGTGATCAGCGCGCGCATGCGCGGAACCCTACTGCGAGGTCGCCCGGGCGAGCGCATAGGCACGGAGGTGCCGCACCACGCTGGCCTCCCAGGTCCGCTCCCCCGCCACGGCCAGCCCGAGCGACCGGCGTGCCGTGGCCGGACCCTCCTGGAGCACCGTGCCCACGGCGGCGGCGAGTCCGGCGACGTCGCCGGGCGGGACGAGGAGCGCGGCAGCCCCGGCCATCTCGGCCATCGCCGTGCCCTCCGTCGTCACCAGCGGCGCGCCGCAGGCCAGGGCCTCCAAGGCGGGCAGCCCGAACCCCTCCTCGAGCGCCGGGTAGGCCACCACCGCCGCCTGGCGGAGGAGCGCCGGGACGGCCTGGTCCGGCAGGTAACCGGTGCGCACGATGCGCTCGGGATGCCGGGCCGCGGCGAGCGCCCGCTCGGTCTCTGCCATGCCCCAACCCGTCTGTCCCCCGAGCACCAGGACCGCATCCGGCTGGGTGCGGGCCACCTGGTCGAAGGCGCCGATGAGCGGGACGAGCCCCTTGCGGGGCTCGAGCGTGCCGACGAAGGCGACCAGCGGCCGGTCGACCGGCACGCCCAGCGCTCCGAGCACGGCGCGGTCCGCCCCCTCGGCCGGCTCGCGCGGCGAGAAGCGCTCGTGGTCGACCCCATGGGGCGCCACCACCACGGGCGCGCGGACGTCACACCACTCACGCAGGCGGTCCTCGGTCACCTGACTCACGCAGATCAGCACGCCGGCGTGGCGGGCGGCGCGGCGGATGGCGCGGCGGAAGAAGGCCGCCTTGGAGCGCACATGCCACTCGGGATGGTCGAAGAAGGTGCAATCGTGGATCGTCACGGCACAGGGCACCGGCGACCGGGCGGGCATCGTGTAGTGGGGACCGTGGTGGACCTGCACCCCGACGGAGCGCAGCACGGAACCGAGCCGGAGCTGCTCGAAGACCAGTCGGCCCGGCCGCGAGACCGGGACCGCCCCCCGTACCGCCGCGCCGGCGGCGAGGCCGCGCCAGCGCGCCTCGTCGCCACGGCGGGCCATGAGCGCCAGTCCGACCTCGTCGCGCCCGGCGAGTCCGCGCGCCAGCGCCATGGTGTAGTAGCCGGCACCCCCGGGCCGCGCCGGAACGGCCGAGACGTCGAGCGAGAGGTCGAGGTGATCGCCCGTCATCGCAGGGACCGCCACAGATCGACGTGGGCGAGGGCGGCATCGTGCCAGGTACGCGTCGAGGCGTGGGCGGTACCTTGACGCGCCAGCTCGGCCCGCAGGGCGTCGTCGGTCAGGACCGCGGTGAGTCCGGCGGCGATGTCGTGGACGTCCAGCGGGTCCACGATGCGGGCGGGTGCCGGACCCACCGCGCCGAGGTCCTGCACACTCGGCACTTCGTCGGACACCAGTGTCGGGATGCCGGCGTGCATTGCCTCCAGAGGCGGCAGTCCGTAGCCCTCCGTGAGCGGCACGTAGGCGAAGGCGCGGGCCCGCCGGTAGAGCTCGGCCAGGACGGCATCCGGGACGGGGCCGGTGAGGACGACGTGGTCCTCTTCGCGGGGCGCCGCCGGCTCGGAGCCCCAGCCGGCGGGGCCGACGATCACGAGTGGCCACGGGCTCGGCAGCGAGTCGTGCATCTGGCGGAAGGCCTGCACCAGGCGGCCCATGTTCTTCCGGGGCTCGAGCGTGCCCACAGTCAGGAGGAACTCCCCAGAGACGCCCACCCGCCGGAGAAGGGCGTCCGTCGCGTCGGGGTCGGGGACGGGCAGATGATCGGCACCGTTGGGCACCACCGTGAGACGACTCTCGTCGATACCCATCGCCATCAGATCGGCCGCCACCAGTCGCGACGAGACGACCAGCGCCGCACCGGATGCGTCGACACGCCGGAGCGCCGCCTCGTGCCAGCGCACCCCGCGCGGCGTCGTCGCTTCGGGGTGCCGCCGCCACGCCACGTCGTGCACCGTCACGACCAGCCGTCCCGCGCTCGAAGGACGGAGCCCGGGCGAAGCCAGCGACACCGAGTGGACGATGTCGAAGCCCGCTGGGGCGCGCGACAACCCGTGGTCCCAGGCCCGGCTCAGGAGGGGATTCGGGAGCCACGACGTGAGGACCGGCCGCCCGAAGGTGGCCAACGGGTCGGCCGCGCCACCAGGTGCCCGGCTGGCCAGGAGGGTCACCTCCGCCGCGCCGCCGTCCGCCGCGCCGCCGTCCGCCGCCCCGCCGGCCAACCCACCCAGCAGGCCGCGCACGTACACGCCGATGCCGCCGGGCACGCGCCGCCGGAGCTGCTCCACGACGAGGAGCACCGTCGGGGCGGATCGTTCAGCCACGGGCGGCCACGGCGTCGCGATAGAGCGTCTCGAGTCCGGCGCCACAGCGCTCCCACGAATAGCGGCCCGAGCATGTCGTGCCCGCGGCAATGAGGCGACGGCGCTGCGCCTCGTCGCCCAGGCACGTGTCGAGCGCTTCGACCAGGCCGTCGTGATCGCCGGCCTCGACCAGCAGCGCACCGTCGCCGAGCACCTCGGGCAACGAGCCGGCGCGTGTCGCCACCACCGGTACCCCGGCGCGCATGGCCTGCAGCGGCGGAAACCCGAACCCCTCGTAGAGGGAGGGATAGGCCAGCACACTGGCCCGGGAGAGCAGCGCGGCGAGATCGGTCTGCGCAACCCAACCCGTGCGAGCGATCCTGCTCCGCACCGGCGATGTGGAAATGGCGGAGCCGAGCGCCTGCTCGCCCCATCCCGGCGGGCCGGCGAGGACGAGCGCCACGTCGCCATGGCGGGCGGCGACCACGTCGAAGGCCCGGACAAGCCCCGGCAGGTCCTTGCCGCGGCTCGGCCGTCCCGATGGCCAGGCAGAAGCGTCCGGCGCCCGAGGGGAGGACGCGCCGCAGCGCCGCCGCCACCTCCGCCTCCGCCGGGACCGGCAGGTCGGGGACACCGGGATGGACGACGCGCACGCGGGACGGCTCGACGTCGAAGGCCTCCGCCACCTCGCCGGCGACGAAGGCTGAATCGGTGTGGACCCAGGCGCCCCGACCGATGGCGCGCCTGATCAACCCCGGGTAGGCGAGGGTCGCCTCGTCGCACAGCTCGGGGTGGTGCAGCGGCGTGAGGTCGTGCACGGAGACGACGGCGGCGGCGCGACCCGTGGGCGGCACCAGGAAATTGGTCCCGTGCACGACGTCGGCGGCGCCGATGAACCACTCCAGGGGTGGCGCGTCCCATCGCGCCCACAGTGCGTGCAGGGGACGGGCCGGCATGGGGCGCTGCCGGGCGGCGACGCCGTCCGGCAGGTGCTCGTCCATCAGCCGGCGCCGGCGCCAGCTGATGGCGTACGCCCGCGGGTCGACGCCGGGGCGCTGCGCCAGAGCCGCCAGCGCGCCGTGGCAGAACGCCCCGACGCCCGTGGGGAGCCCGAGCAACGGCGTGGCGTCGAGTGCGACGCGCAGGCGTGCCGGACCCGCAGCCCGTGACGTGTCGACGGTGCTCAGGTCGTGATCGCCCCGTCGATGGAGAGGATCGCCCCGGTGACATAGTCCGCCTCGTGCGAACCGAGGTAGGCGAAGGCGCCGGCGATCTCGTGCGGGTAGGCGAAGCCGATCGGGGTCATCAAGCGCTCAATCAGCTTCCAATCGGCATCTTCGGGCGGCCCGAAGTTGTGGATGATCGGCGTGTCGACGCCGCCCGGCGCCACGCCGTTGACGCGTATGCCGCGCGCCATGTACTCGACCGCCAGCGCCTTCGTCAGCATTTTGACGCCGCCCTTGGACGCGCAGTACGCCGCCGAGTAGGGCTGGCCGATCACACCCGCCGTCGAGACGGTGTTGACGATGGCCCCACCCCGCTCGAGCATGCCCGGCAACACCGCCCGGCACATGAGGAAGGTCCCCGTCAGGTTGACCGCGATGATCTTGTCCCACCCGCTCAACGACTGGTCGGGCGTATGGGCGAACCCGCCGATACCGGCGATGTTGCACAGATTGGTGATGGATCCCAACTCCTCGGCGGCCCGGGTCACGGCAGCCGTGACGGCGTCCTCATCCGTGACGTCGCAACGCAAGGCGATGGCACGGCCACCTGCACCGGCGGCCTCGACATTGATCTCCGCCGTCACGGCGTCGATGGCCTCGGCGGCGACGTCGAGACAGGCCACGGCGGCGCCCTCGGCGGCGAGACGGCGCGCCGTGGCGCGCCCGATGCCCGAACCGGACCCGGTGACCAGCGCCACCCGCCCCGCGTAGCGGCCGGGGGTGATCGCCTCGGGGGCGGTCCCCCGGTTCGGATCGGACTCCCCGACTCTTGTCGTGGGGCTCATGCACGCTCCTTCTCGTCTTCTTCTCCGGTTGGGCCACTGCCTAGCACCCCGGCGCCGGGGCGACGACTCCGCCGCAGACCGGCCCGGCGTTCCTCCGCGCCACCCGCCGCCAGCGCCGCAAGGCGCACGGCGTCGACCTTCATCATCGGGGTCAGCGGCAGCTCGTCGACCACGACGAGCGCGTCCGGGGCCTTGTAGTCGGAGAGCTCCCGGGCGCAGTGCGCGCGCAGTCCGGCCAGGTCGGGCTGTGTTCCCGCCTCGGCGACCACGACCGCCACGCCGACTTCGCCCAGGACGTCGTCGGGCATTCCGACCACGGCCGCCCGGGCCACGGCCGGGTGCGAGGAGAGGGCCTCCTCGACCTCGGCCGGGTAGACGTTGTAGCCGCCCCGGATGTAGCGCTCATGGGCCCGGCCGGAAAGCTGCAGATTGCCTTCGGGGGTGAGCCGCCCGAAGTCTCCCGTGGTCAGCCACCCGTCAGCGCCGAGCACGTCGCTCGTGGCCGACGCGTCCACCAGCTCCTCGACGGGGCGCCCCCGGCCCGGGCCGCGCCCCAGTAGCCGCGCATGGCCGCGGCGGACCGCAAAAGGACGCGACCGACCGTCCCGGCGGGCACGGGTTGGCCGCCATCGTCGACGATGGCGAGCTCGACGCCCGCCACCGCGTGCCCCACCGTCGTCGCCACCTCCTCGTCGGACGACGTCAGTGTCGTGCCGGTCCCCAGGGAGGACTCCGTCGACGTGTAGCGCACGACGACGGGCACCCCGAAGCGGCGGCGCACGTCGGCCACCATGGACGCCGTCATGCGCGCCGCGCCCGTTCCGGCGACACGCAGGGCACTCAGGTCGGCCCGCGGCAGTTCCTCACTGTCGAGCATGAGCGCCCATTGCGTCGGCACACCCTGGGCCACGGTCACGCCCTCGCCCGCCATGATGCGGATGGCGTCGTCGGCCCGCCACGGGGTCGGCGTGACGATGGTGGTGACGGCGTTGGCGATCTCGTCCCAGGCGCGCGTCATGTAGCCCACGTGGGCGAAGGGCAACGGGGACAGGCGGCGATCTCCGGGTTGGCTCAGCACATCCGTGCCCCGGGCGACTGCGGCCAGGTTCGAGTGGTCGAACAGGGCACCCTTGGGCTTGCCCGTGGTCCCGCTGGTCCAGACGACGGCCACCGGGTCGGAGGAGGTCAGCTCGGTCCAGGTGTCCGGCGCCGGCCCAGCCCACCAGGTCCGGGCCTCGGCGCGGGTGACCACCTCTGCGCCTCCCGCATCGGGAGGCGGTCCCACCGCGGGGTCGACCACGAGGAGGACCGGCACGGCACGGTCCACAATGGAGGCCATCTCGCCGGCCCCCATGCGCGGGTTGATCCCCGACGTGATGGCCCCGAGGCGCAGCAGCCCGGCATAGAGCACGGCGTACTCGATGCACGACGGCAGGAGCAGGCAGACGACATCGCCCTTGGCCACGCCGAGGCGGGCCAGGTGGCCGGCCACGCCGTCGGCGGCGCGATCCCATTCGGCGAAGGTCAAGGTGCGACGGCCGCCGCCCTCGCCTTCGGGCTCGACGTACGCCTCGACGTCGCCGTTGACCCGCGCCGCCTCCCGGAGGACCGACACCACGGTGTCGTGCTGATCCAACGGGATGCGCACTGGCATGGCGGGCGGCGATGGTACCAGGGGTGGCCGGAACGGCCCGTCTCCGGGCGATCCTATGCTCGCGGCGTGCTGGTGGCCCTGTGCGGCGGCGTCGGGGCCGCTCGAATGCTCTCCGGGCTCGTGCGCGTCGTCCCGTCCGCCGACATCACGGCGATTGTCAACGTGGGCGACGACATGGTGCTGCACGGCCTCCACATCAGCCCGGACCTCGATACCGTCACCTACACCCTCGCCGGCATGGACAACCGGGACACCGGATGGGGCGTGGCCGGCGAGAGCTGGGCGGTCATGGACGAGCTGGCGCGGTTGGGCGGCGAAGACTGGTTCCGGCTGGGCGACCGCGACCTGGCCACACACCTGTTCCGGACGGGCCGGCTCCGGGGCGGTGCGCCGCTGAGCACGGTCACGGCGGAACTGTCCAGCCGGCGCGGCATCGCGGTGCGGCTCGTTCCGGCGACCGACGACCCGCTCCGCACCCGGGTCACACTGGCCGAGGCGAGTGCACTGGGCCCACCGGGGACCGAGGTCGGCTTCCAGGACTACTTCGTCCGGCTCCGTCACGACGTGCCGGTTCGTGGCGTGCGCTTCGAGGGGGCGGCCACGGCGCGGCCCGCTCCCGGGGTAATGGAATCCCTCGGCGAGGCGGACGCCGTCGTGGTGTGCCCCTCGAACCCCGTGGTCTCGATCGGCCCGGTCCTGGCCGTCCCCGGTGTGCGCGAGGCGCTGATGGCCCGCCGGGACCAGGTCGTGGCCGTGTCGCCCATCGTGGCCGGCGCGGCGCTCAAGGGGCCGGCCGACCGGCTCATGGCCGAGCTCGGCACCGAGCCCTCCGTGGTCGGGGTGGCCCGGCTGTACGCGCCGTGGGTCGGCACACTCGTGGTGGACGTCGCCGACGCCTCCCATGCGGGGGCCATTGAGGCCGAGGGCCTGCGCTGCGTCGTGACACCCACCGTGATGAGCAGTCCGGAGCGGGCGCAGGACCTGGCCCGGGCGGTGGTCGATGCCGCCGGCTGAGGGCGTGCACGTGTTCCCCCTCGCCGGTATCGGCGAGGTGACACCGGGGACCGACCTGGCCGCACTCATCGCCCGCGCCGTCGCGCCGGCAGACCCCGAGGGACCCGAGCTCGCGGCCGGCGATGTCGTCGTGGTCACCCAGAAGATCGTCTCGAAGGCGGAGGGCCGTCTGGTCGAACTCGACCATGGGGACCCGGCGGCCAAGCTCGCCCTGGTGCGCCAGGAGTCGGTCCGGGTACTGCGCCGGCGGGGCGACCTGGTGATCAGCGAGACACGCCACGGATTCATCTGCGCCAACGCCGGGGTCGACCTGTCCAACGTGGCGGACGGGACCGCAGCGTTGCTCCCCGACGACTCGGACCGCTCGGCCCGCCGCATCCGGGCCGGGCTGCAGAACGCCCTGGGGATCGAGCTCGGCGTCATCGTCTCGGACACATTCGGGCGGCCATGGCGGCGAGGCGTCACCGATGTCGCCATCGGGTGCGCCGGCGTCGCCGCAGTGGTGGATCTGAAGGGAACGACCGATGCCGGCGGCCGTGAGCTCGTCGCCACGGAGATCTGCGTCGCCGACGAGCTGGCCTCCGCTGCGGAGCTGGTGATGGGCAAAGATCGCGGCGTCCCGGTGGCGGTCGTGCGTGGAGTGCCGCCGGAGTGGTTACGCCCGGCCTCGGTCCGCGCCGAGGTGATCCGGCCTCCGGACGAAGACCTCTTCCGCTGACGTCAGTCCGTGCGGGCGCGCACGAATTCGAGCACGGCGCGGGTCCCATCGTTCAGTTCGGTCCAGGAGCGCCAGCCGAGCTGGATGGCCGCCCGTTCGACGTCGAGGCTGGAGCGGAGCAGCTCGCCCGGGCGCGCCGGCGCCAGGACTGACTTCACCTCCGTGCCGGACTGGGTCGCCAGGGCCCTGACGAGCTCGTTGACCGATGTCTCGCGCCCGGTCCCGATGTTGCACACGAGGCCGCCGCCGCGGGTGGCGGCCCGCACGAAGGCGTCGACGACATCATCGACGAAGACGAAGTCCCTCGTCTGATCGCCGTCCCCGAAGATCGTGACCGGCTCGCCGCGCACCACGTGCTCGGCGAATATGGCGACCACGCCGGCCTCACCGTGGGGATCCTGCCGGGGCCCGTAGACGTTCCCCAGCGCGAGGGCGCAGAACTCCAGTGAGTGCAACTCACGATAGGCCACCAGGTAATCGATGACGGCCTTCTTGGCCACGCCGTAGGGCGACAGCGGCTGCTGGGGGTGCGATTCGCGCACGGGGAGGTCCTCGACCGCCGGTTCGCCGTAGAGCGTGCCGCCGCTGGCGGCGAAGACCACACGCTCGGCCTCGGCTCGGCGCGCCCCCTCCAGGACGTTGAGCGAGCCGACCACGTTGACGGTGGCGTCGAACGCCGGGCGGGCCACCGAGACCCGGACATCGGCCTGAGCAGCGAGATGGAAGACCAGCTCGGGGCGCCGGCGCGCCATGAGCTCGGTGACGGCCGGCGCGGTGATGTCGAGGTGGTGGATGGTCAGCGCCCGGCCCGCGCTCCCGCGGGCCTCAGCCAAGTTCGAAAGCGAACCCGTCGAGAAGTCGTCGACGACGTCGACCTCGTGCCCTTCGACGAGCAGGCGGTCGACCAGGTTGGACCCGATGAACCCGGCGCCTCCCGTCACCAGCGTGCGCATGCCCTGGCCTTTCTAGCCCGACACCCGTTCGCCGTCGACCAGCGTCCCCGACGAGACCACCGCATCGGCACCGAGGACGGAAACCGCCCGCACATCACCCCTCTGCCCCACGATCGACCGGGGGCCCATGACAGACCCCGCCACCTTGGCATCGGCCGCGACATGGCAGCCGACCATGAGCACCGAGTCCGCCACGAACGCACCGGAGGAGACCACCGTCCCGGGCCCGAGGATGCTGCGCTCAACCCTCGCTCCCGACTCGACCACGCACCCCGAGAGGATGACGGAGGGACCCTTGACCTCGCCCTCCACATCACTCTCACCCTCCAGCAGGACCCCATCGCCGCGGTCGACCACGTGAGGGCTCACGATCGGTCCGCGCTTCTGGTTCAGGTAGTCGAAGTTGGCTTCGAGGTACGCGGCCGGGGTTCCTGTATCGAGCCAGTAGCGGTCGTCGGAGCGAGCGAAAAGCCCCCGGTCGCGCACCATGGCAGGAAAGGTCTCCCGTTCTATCGAGACCCGCCCTCCCTCGGGGATCCGACTAAGCACGGATGGCTCGAGCACATACGTACCGGCATTGATTTCGTTCGTCGGCGACTCGTCGCGTGGCGGCTTCTCGACGAAGGCCGTCACCCGGCCGTCGTCGTCGGTCGGCACCACGCCGAACGCGGAGGGGTCTGCCACCGGATGCAGGGCGATCGTTCCCTCCGCACCGCGTGCGCGGTGAAAGGCCACCAGGGAGGTCAGATCGAGATCGGTGAGGACGTCGCCGTTGACGACCACGAATGTCTCGTCGATTCCGGCGAACGTGGCGGCGTAGCGGACGGCGCCGGCCGTGTCGAGCGGCTCCGGCTCGACGGCGTAGGTCAGCCCCAAGCCGGCGACCCGGCCCTCCGGGTAGGCCTCAATGAAGGCATCAGGCAGATAGCCGAGCGAAAGGACGGCCTCGTCGATGCCGTGGGGGGCGAGCTGCCCGAGCACACGCTCAATCATGGGAATCCCGACGACGGGGAGCATCTGCTTGGGAGTCGAAAGCGTGAGAGGACGAAGCCTCGTCCCCTCGCCTCCGACGAGGACGACTGCCTTCATTACTTGGTCGTCGTCGTGGACGAAGGTTTCGTCGTCGTGGTGGCCGGCGGGGCTGTCGTCGTCGTGGCCGATGGTGCCGTCGTCGAGGTGACACCCGCCGTGGTCGTGGTGGTCGTCGCCACCGGCGCCTGCTCGCCGGCCAGCACCTGGACCAGGGCGAGAATGGTCGAGCTTGGCGGCTTGGGCAACGGCTTGTCCTCGGGCACGAATCCGACCGTGATCAGCTGACGGTCCTCGAACTTGAGGTTGGCGGGCTTCAGCGTCGTGGCAACCGGGTTCTCCACCTCCTCGTTCTTCTTCCCCTGCGCGACCAACCAGTCACGCGCCTGCACCACCGCGACCTTCCCCGCGTCCGGTGTCCCGGCCGCGCACTTCTCGCCGTTCTTGTATTCAGTGGCTGTGGAGGACGGATACTTCAGCGTGGTGTTGGTCAAGGTAAGTCCGCTATACCCTTCGGCGAACTTTCCCACCGTCGCGTTGTTGCCCGCCTCGTTGGCATTCTTGGGCGCGATCAGGAGCACACCGCTGCCTGTCGTCGTGAGGCCCGTGGTCGCGGTGCTGGGCGAGGCAGTGAGTGCCGGCTGCATTGTCCCGCAGATGTCGAAGGCCAGGCCGGCGTGCCACGTCGTCCCGACGGTGGGCTCGACGACGGCCGGGACCTTGTTGTAGTTGTACTTGGCGAGCGCGATCGACCCCAGCCCGACGAGCACGATGATCACGAGCGCGGCGTACCAGTTCACCGGCATCTGCCCGCGGTAGGTGGCGCCACCGCCCGTCGCGGCCACGCGTGCGACTGATTTCCCAGAAGAGCTTCTCGCCATGGCGGGTGGCAACCCTACAGCCTGGCGGGGTGCCCTCCCGCGGCAGGCGACCCGCGCAGCAGGTCACGATAGAGGGCCGTCGTCTCGGGATGGAGGCAGTCCGTCGGGAGATGCACGGCCGTCCGGGCCGCTGGGCGGGCTGCCTCTCCGGCCAGCGTCAAGAGCTGCGCCATGGCCGAGTGCAGCCGGACCCGGTTGCCCTGGGCCGCCGTGGCCGTCAACAGCGCGCGGTAGAGGCGTTCGTCGTACGGGCTCACGTGCAGAGCCTGGCGGATCATCCACTCGGCGTCGTCGCCACAACCGAGTTGCACGAACGCGTCGGCACCGCGGAGCGCCGTGCGCACGACCAGCGACTCGATGTCCGATTGGGTCCCGTCGAAGACGGCCCAATCCACCGCGGCGCAACCCCGAGAAGAGCGGACCCCGGACCAGCCGCATGGCCCCGAGGAGCTGGAGCGGGTCGTCCGACGAGGCCAGCGAGGTGAACCGTTCGACGTCGGTGGTCACCGAGGCGCCCAATCGGAGGTCGACGCCCCGGGGGAGATGCGGCCTGCCGTCGGGCGCCCGGCCCAGCGCCCGGCGGGCGTCCGAGGAGGTCGAGTGCACTGTGGAGAGGCAGACCGGTCGCTCGGGCCAGATCGCCAGCGCCCATTCGGCATGACGCACGCCGCGGCGGTGGAAGGCGAGGTAGACCACGAGCTCGAGGGCAGCCGAGCGGTGAAACGGTCCGGCCGCGCCACCGACGGCGACCGGACCGAGGACCGCGACTTCGACGCCTTGTTCGGTCACGCCGGGGAACGGTCGGCGGCGCGCCGGGTGGGGGCGGAGGGATTCGAACCCTCACTGGGGACGGTTTAAGCGCCCTGCCTCTGCCAGTTGGGCTACACCCCCGGAGCACCATTCTTGACCGAATGGGAGACCGTCGTGAGGATGACCCCGTGGTTCATGACCTCAGCCAGGTGGACCTGACCGATCTCGACACGTTTGCGGGTGGCTTCCCGCACGACATCTTCCGCCTTCACCGGGAGCAGGCGCCCGTATGGTGGCACGAGCCCACAATCCACACCCCCGACGGGGAGGGCTTCTGGTCGGTGGCCACCTATGACGAGGTGCGGCACGTGCTCCACGACCCGGTGACCTATTCCTCGGAGACCGGAGGCGACCGACCCTACGGGGGGACGATCATTCAGGATCTCCCGGTGGCAGGCGTCGTGCTCAACATGATGGACGACCCCCGTCACGCCCGCATCCGGCGCCTGGTCACCAGGGGCCTGACTCCGGCGGCCGTGCGCGACCTGGAGCACGAGCTGCGAAGCCGGATGCGGCGGCTCGTCGCATCGGTCGACGAGGAATGTGACTTTCTGGTCGACGTGGCGGCCGAGCTCCCGATGCAGGCCATCTGCCTCCTCCTCGGCATACCCGAGCCTGACCGCCATCTCCTCTTCGAGGCCGTCGAGCACATCTTCGACATTCCCGACGAGTCCGATTTCCTCTCCATGACACCGGAGCGGGAATCCGCCGTGGGACTGATGTACGAATACGGAGCGCAGCTCATCCGCGAGAAGCGTGCTCTCCCGCGTCCCGACATGCTCTCGACCGTGATCCACGCCGAGCTCGCTGACGCCGAGCCACCACGGCTGAGCGACGACGAGCTCTCGGCCTTCTTCTCGCTGCTGTTCGCCGCCGGCGCCGAGACGACCCGCAACGCCATCGCCGGGGCGATGCTCGCCTTCCTCGAATGGCCCGAGCAACTCGGCCTTCTGCGGACCGGGCAAGTGTCGATGGACACCGCGGTGGAGGAGATCCTGCGTTGGACGACACCGTCGCCCTCCAAGCGCAGGACCGCGACCACCTGGAGCCAGCTGGGTGGCGCGCGCATCGGGCCCGGGCAGAAGGTCGTCGTCTGGGAGGGCTCGGCCAACCGGGACGCGAGGCGCTTCGACGAACCGGACGCGTTCCTCGTACAACGCGACCCCAACCCGCACCTGGCCTTCGGCCACGGCGTCCACTTCTGCCTCGGCGCGCACCTGGCCCGCCTCGAGATCCGCGTGGCCCTGGAAGAAGTCTTCCAGTCGGTCGAGTCGTTCACTCTTGCCGCGCCGCCGCAGTGGACGCGCAGCAACCGGCACACCGGTATCCGCCATCTCCCGTTGCGCCTGCAGAAGCGGACCACAACACCCACATGAGCCCACCGTCGTGTGGCGCCGGAGTCTCACTCGCCGCTGCTGCCCGTGGAATGCTCACTGCAGAGGGCGGTGCCCAGGCGGGATGGGAGCCCGGGCGCGGCCGCTACCCCGGCAGGCCCGACACGAGCGGGCGATGCCGCTCCAAGACGGCGAGCTCTTCATTGCGCGGCGCCGGCTCCAGCCGGGTATCCGCCCCGAAGATCATGGTGACGCGCTCGGCGGGGTCCCAGGCGGGCCAGGCGCCGATGCCGTCGTGACCAGGATCACCCGCAGCGGCGAAGGCCAACCAGGCCCGCTGCATCTGGGCCGAGAGGGTCTCGACGGCCGGGCCACCTCCGGAGAAGACCTGCACGACCGGCACGCGCACCGCGCCGAACACGAACGGCAGCTCCAACGCGTGGCAGGAGCCCAGGATCCCGCCGAACGCCGGAGACTCCCAATCGAACAGGTAGACGAAGGCGCGCGAGCCCCGCGCCGCATGGGCGGCGGCGAGCTGGAGGCTGGGCCAGCGGAACACGATGTCCGTCCCGACCGCGACCCAGACGGCGGTGGGCTCGATCGACTCCCCCCGTGACCGCCGTGCCGAACGGTAGACATCGATCACCTCGGTTCCGGGCATGTCCGGCACCGCGTTGGCCACCCAGCGCGTCATCCCGTCCTCATCGAGCGCCATCAGCGTGGGGTTGCCGAGGCCGAAGAGCGTGACCTCGTCCCTGTTCGTACCGATCAACAAGTCGATACCGGCCGCCGCGCCGTTCGCCACCGCGGCCAGCGGATGGTCGGGCAGCAGGACACGGTCGACGACGGGAAGGAACGGGAGCGGGATCATTCCCGGGTCCGGACGCCGCTTCCCCATCTCTTCGGTGGCCGCCACGAGCTCAGCGGCCGGGACGCGTTCGAGTGACTCTCTCGTGCAGGACGCGATGCCCAGCGCGGCCGCCAGCCGCTCCGCCGATCGCTCCGCCTCCTCGAGTGTGTGCACGTGGGCCCCGCCGCTCTGGACGATGGCGCGCCGGAAGAGCCCCGTGGCAGCCGGCGTGCCGAGCAGTGTCGCCACACTGAATCCTCCGGCGGACTCGCCGAAGATGGTGACGGTGCCGGGATCGCCGCCGAAGGCCGCGATGTTGTCGCGTACCCACCGCAGTGCAGCCAGCTGGTCCTGAAGGCCCCAGTTGCCGACCAGCCCATCGGGATCGGCCAGGTCCCGGTGGCCCAGGAAGCCAAGGGCGCCGAGCCGGTAGTTGATGGTCACCACGACGGCGTCGCCGTTGCGCACCAGATCACCGCCCCGGTAGAGGAAGACCGACCCGCTGCCCGAGGTGAAGCCACCCCCGTGTATGAAGACCATCACGGGGCGGCCCGCTCCAGGCTCCAACGTGGGTGACGCGGGCAGCTCCGGGGTCCAGATGTTGAGCGAGAGACAGTCCTCGCTGTGTGGTTCGGACGCCCCAGGATCCGCAGGGCTCGTGATTCCAGGCACGGATGCGGACTGCGGAGCGATCGGCCCGAAGGTCGAGGCGTCGCGTACCTCTTCCCAACGCTCGGCCTCCAACGGGGGCCGCCAGCGCAACGGGCCCACGGGTGCACGGCCAAAGGGCACGCCCGAGAACGACCACAGGTCGTCTCGCCAGACACCTCTGAGTCTCCCCTGAGCGACGGACACGACACCCTTCACGCACGAGGACCCTATGGATGCAAAGACGAACGGTCAATCGAACCGCCGATCGAACCGATAACCGAGCAGAAGGTCAACTGCGCGCGAACTCGGGAAACAACCGGTCGGGAACAAAGGGATGCCGAAGATGCCACCATGCAGCCATTACGCTGTTGCGCCGTGGATGCAGTGAATTGTCGGGGCACTGTCCGCAGGCTGGCTCCTCTCGTCAGGATGACCATGGTCGCCGGCTTACTCGGCGCGTTGCTGTCGGCAGCGGCCGTGGTGCACGCGGGTGCGACGACGTCCACCACGCTGCCCGGGCCCGCACCGAACCAGTCGCAGATCAACGCAACCCAGTCGCAGGTCGGTCAGATAGAGGCCACGCTGTCCCAGGAGGAGCAGCAGACCTCCGTCCTCGATGACAAGTACAACACCGCGCAGCAGGACGTCCAGAACGCGCAGACGGCCTTGCAGTCCCTCGCCGGCGACCTCGTCCACACGCGCTCGACCGTCGACGCCGACAAGCGGCAAGTGGCGAGTGACGCAGTCCAGGCGTACGTGTACGGCACCCCCGAGTCCGGGTTCGCTTCCTACTTCTCCACCTCGGCCAATCTGAACCAAGCACGCAACCAGTACACGAACCAGATCGTCGGCGATCTGACCAAGGCCGAGGTCTCGTTGGAGAACTCGGAGACGCGCCTGCAGGCCCAGGAAGCCGCGCAGCAGGCCGAGGCGGCACAGGCCCAGTCGGAGGCCGCGCAGGCCAAGACGCTCGCTCAGGCCAACGAGCAGGAAGCTGCCACCACCCAAGCGACCTTGAATCAGGTGCAGGGTCAGCTCGCCCAGGAGGTCGCACAGGCGGCCGTTCAGGAGGCGCAGCAGGAGGCCGCGGTCGCGGCGCGCGCCGCCAGCGCGGCGGCCCAGCAACAGGCGGCGGCGGCGGCAGCCGCCGCGGCGACCGTTGCCGGGACGGTCGGCGGATCGTCCAGCGGCGCCGCCGCAACCGCCGCGGCCAACCAAGCCGGCGGTGCCACGGGGCCGGTCGGCGGGTCCTCGCAGGGCAGTAGTGCCGGGATGGCGGCGGTGCAGGCGGCCGTGTCCCAGCTCGGCATTCCCTATGTCTTCGGCGGTGAGGAGGCCGGGGTCGGCTTCGACTGCTCGGGACTCGTCCAGTGGGCCTGGGGCCAGGCGGGCGTGACGATACCGAGGACGACCGAGACGGAGTGGCCCGCCCTCACGCACGTGTCGCTCGATGCGCTCCAACCCGGTGACCTGCTCTTCTATTACAACCTCGATGGTGACAGCCAGGTCGATCACGTCGTCATGTACACCGGCTCGGGTCCCTACGGGACCGACACGGTGATTCAGGCCCCCTTCACGGGGTCCGACGTTTCCTACTCCCCCATCTTCACCGAGGGCCTCATCGGAGCCGCCCGCCCGTAGGCCTGTCGGCCAGGATCCCTCGCTCAGGTGATCGGTACGATGGCCCGATGGCCAACGGGCGACAAGTAGTCGGTGCGAAGGACCGATCGACTGCCGTCGTGCCGATCCGCATCAGCGCCGAGCACACGGGCGAACACGAGGATCCCCGGCTGTCCGACGTCGACGAATGGGGCCGCTCCGAACGGACCCGGGCGCTGGCGCGGGCGATCTACGAGCCCGTCTACTCAAAGTGGTTCCGCACCGAGTGGGAGGGGCTCGAGAAGATCCCGGCCGGAGGCGGCGCGCTGCTCGTGGCCAACCATGCCGGCGCCATTCCTTCTGACGCGCCGGTCATCATGCACGGGATCGAGAAGGAGCTCGGGCGACCCGTCTACGGGTTGGCCGACTACTTCTTCCGGACCATCCCCGTCGTCGGGACGTTGTGGGCGCGCACCGGCGGCGTCTCGGCTCGTCCCGCCAACGCCTACCGGCTCCTGAAGGAGCAGCGGCAGCTCGCGTTGGTCTTTCCCGAGGGCACCAAGGGGACGTCCAAGTCGTTCACCGACCGCTACCAGCTGCGCCGCTTCGGGCGCGGTGGCTTCGTTGAGATCGCCATGCGGGCCGGTGTCCCGGTCATCCCTATCGCCGTCGTCGGCTCGGAAGAGGCGATGCCAGTCGTGCTGCGCCTCCCGACGGTTGCGCGCGCGCTCGGCCTCCCGTACTTCCCCATCACGGCCAACATGCTCGCCCTGGGGCCGCTCGGCATCGTCACTCCGTTCCCCGCCAAGTTCAAACTGCGCGTCCTCAATCCGGTGCACTTCGACGTCCCGGCGGACCAGGACCGGTATTCGAAAAGCCGGATCATGGAGGAGTCCGAGCGGATCCGCGCGTTACTGCAGGACTCCGTGTACGACATGCTGCGCGACCGGCGCAGTGTCTGGTTCGGCTGAGGCACGGGGTGAGCCGTCGAGTCCTCGTCACGGGTGCCGACACCTTTTGGGGTGGTCGGATGATTCAGGCTCTGGAGAAGGACGCCGACATGGACGTGATCCTGGGCATGGGCGCCCGGGCGCCCTCGGTCCCCTTCGAACGGGCCGAGTTCGTCCGGGCCGACCAGACGTACTCCATCATGAACCGGATCGTGAAAGCGACCCAGGTCGACACCATCCTCCACACCTTCATGATCACGAATTCGTCCTCAGTGCCGAGGCGGGCCATGCACGAGATCAACGTCATCGGGACGATGAACCTCCTGGCGGCGGCCGGGGCGCCCGGCTCGTCCGTGCGCCATATCGTGGTCAAGTCCTCCACTCTCGTCTATGGCTCGGCAGCCAGCGACCCGAACACATTCCAGGAGGACACCCCCCGGACCAGCCCGGTGAAGAACGTCGTGGAGCGCGCGCTCGTCGAAGCCGACGCGCTCATGCGTGATTTCGCCGAGGACAATCCCGGCACCCGGGTCACCGTGCTCCGTTTCGCCAACGTCCTCGGTGCGCATCTCACCACACCTATCAGCCGGAACCTGTCACGCCCCTTCTGCCCGGCCATCTTCGGCTTCGACCCGCTCCTGCAGTTCATAGAAGAGGACGACGTCGTGCGTGCCCTTCTCCACGTCACCCAGGGCGGGATCCCGGGCCTGTACAACGTGGCCGCGGACGGGAGGCTCCCCTGGAGCGAGGTGGCGACCATCTGCGGGACCCGGCTCGTCCCGCTCTCACCCTTCAGCCTTCTGAAGATCCGGCCGATGGCCCGCCTCTTCGACCTGCCCGCAGAGCTCGAGGACCTTCTCCGCTACGGCCGGGGCGTCGACACGAGGCGATTCGCCGCCACTGGGTTCAACTACAACGCCACCAGCGCGGGCGCCGTGCAGACATTCATCAGGGCCTTGCGCCTGCGCCGCCAGAGCGGCAGACAGCCGACGTCGTACACCTACGAGCACGACGTGGAACAGTTCTTCCGCCACTCGCCGTCCGTCGTGGGCGGCGGCGACGGCTGACGTTCAGCTCTCCAACCACTCCTCGACCAGGTCGCGTTCGCGCTCGGCCCATTCCTCGGCGGTGATGCCATAGCGCACGTGGTCCTCCCACTCCCCGTCGATCTCGAGAAAGCGGAGTGCGATCCCTTCCTCGCGGATGCCCAGCTTTTCGACCACCCGCCGGCTGGCGGTATTCCGCGGGATGATGGAGATCTCCACCCGGTGCAACGAGATCGCCTCGAAGGCGAACCGCAGGGTGACGACGACCGCCTCGGGAACCAGCCCGCGACCGGCCAGTTCCTCGTCGATCCAGTACCCGATGAACGCGCTCTGGAACGGGCCGCGCTGAATGGAGGAAAGAGTCACCTCACCGACGAAGCGCTCGCCCAAGAAGATGCCGAAGCCGTAGCCGGTGCCCAGGTGCCGCTCGCGTTCTCGAATGCCACAGCGCGCGGCGAAGCTGGGCCGGTCCTCCGAGGGCGCCGGTGCGCCCTTGGGCCGGGGTTCCCACCGAAGGAGCCAGCTGGCACACCGGGTCCGCACCTCGTGCCAGGCGGCAAAGTCGTTCTCGGTCAACGAGCGAAGCAGCACCCGTTTGCCCCGGAGCTCCAGGGGCGCGTGGCGGACCGCCCTGGCCGCAGTCATCGTCCGAGTACCTCCTTCAGCGCGCCCAGCAGGGCAACGACGTTGCGCCGGCGCGCCGTGTGCCCCATGCAGCCGATGCGCCAGATCTGCCCGGCCAGCCGGCCGGCACCGGCGCCGATCTCAATGCCATAGGAGGAGAGGAGCTCGCGCCGGACCGCGGCGTCATCGACGCCGGTCGGGATGCGGACCGTGGTGAGCTGCGGCAGACGGCGATCGGAGGCCACGAGCACATCGAGGCCGAGGTCAACCAACCCGTCCTGGAGCAGCCGGCCGCACTCGGCATGGCGCGCCCAGGCCGCCGGCAGCCCCTCGTCGAGGAGTGCGCCGAGCCCGGCATGAAGCGCCGCCACCATCATCACCGGTGCCGTGTGGTGGTACACCCGTGCCCCGCCCGAGGTGTCGTTGACGTAGCGCGCCAGCAGGTTGAGGTCCAGGTACCAACTGGAGGGCCGCTCGACGATCCGCTGCAGGGCCCGTTCGGAGACCGTGAAGGGCGACAGGCCCGGCGGCACCCCCAGGCACTTCTGGGTGCCGCTGTAGGCGATGTCGACCGACCAGCCGTCGACGGCGACCTCAATGCCACCAAGTGACGTCACCATGTCGACCAGCAGGAGGGCGTCGCCCTTGCCTCTCCCCAATGGCGCGATGTCGTTGCGCACGCCCGTCGAGGTCTCCGCGTGGACAACCGCAATCAACGCTGGGGCCGGGTGCGCCGAGAGCAGGCGGTCCGGGTCGACCGCCTCGCCCCACTCGGCGTCGACGCGGACGACCTCGGCGCCGTGGCGGCACGCCACCTCGCACATCCGCTCGCCGAAAACGCCGTTGACGCCGACCACGACCGGGTCGCCGGGCCGGACGAAGTTGACGAAGGACGCTTCCATACCGGCGGATCCGGTTCCGCTGACGGGCAGGGTGAGTGCGTTCGAGGTCCCGAAGACTTCGCGCAGGCGGTCATTCGTGCTGTCGAGGAGCGCCAGGAACTGCGGATCAAGGTGTCCGAGCACGGGCCCGGCCAGCGCCATGGTGACTTCCGGGTAGGAATTCGAAGGTCCCGGCCCCATGAGGAGGCGGTCGGATATCCCCATCGGCGAATCGTGACAGGTCCACGCTCACCTGCGCCAACGCGCCAGGCGGTGGTACAGGGGTCCGGTAGATTGCCTGCGTGGAACGGGTGCTCTACGCCCCAAGGGCACTACCGCCTCTCCCTCCTGACGTCTCCCAGGATCCCGGACCCTACGCGGCCTGGGTGCGCGGACGCGAGGAGCAGCGTGTGCGGGCAACCCGCGCGACCAGGGGACCGAATCTGTGCCTGGTGATGGCCGTCCCCGACGACGAACCGGCGGCCGTCCGCCGGACGCTCCAGAGCCTGTGCGAGCAGCGCGGCGGCCGGTGGTCCCTGACCGTGGTCGCGCCCGAGAACCGTCTGGACGAGCTCGGGGCGCTCGTGCGCGCCAGCACATCGCTCCGCCATCGTCGGCGGGTCAGGCTCCTGCCTGCCCCAGCGTCCGGCTCCGGGCGCGACCTCCTCGAGACCGGGATGGAGGCCAGCCCGGGGTCGCCGCGGGCCCTCATCTTCCCCGGCGACGTCTGGGCGCCCGACACGGTCGCCCTGCTGCGCGCGGCGCTCAGACCGGCGGGTGTGGTCTATGGGGACGAGGACGAGGTGGCGGCCGATGGCGCCAACGTGGCGCCTCGGTTGAAGCCCGACTTCTCGCCCGAATTCCTCCTCTCCAGCGCCTACATCGGCCGCCCCCTCGCCATGGGGGCAGCGGTGGGCGACCGCCTGCCCCGGCTCGTGGCATCGGGCGCCGCTGCGTTGGAGCACGAATGCGCGCTGGCCGCCACCGAGCTCGCCGACATGGTGATCCACATTCCCGAGGTGCTGTGCCACCGTTCAGCCGGGACGGGCGACGCCACAGGCATCACCTCCGTCCACCACGTGCAGGAGGCGCTCCGCCGTGGGCACAATGACGCCAGCGTCGTCATGGGCCCGGCCCCCCGCGGCTACCGGATCGCGCGGCCCGCCAAGACCGAAGTACCGGTGAGCATCCTGATTCCCCTGCGCGACGAGCCGCGACTCCTCCGCACCTGTGTCGACTCGATCGCCGCCACCACGGGCATGCACACCAGTGTCGAGCTCGTGCTCATCGACAACGGGTCCTCTGACCCCGAGACCCTCACCCTGTTGGACCGGCTAGCCGACCGCCCGGATGTACGCGTGCTGACCGACCCGCGACCGTTCAATTGGGCGGCGCTCAACAACGCCGGGGCGTCGGTCGCCCGGGGCGACGTCCTCTTGTTCCTCAACAACGACATCGAGGCGCACCAGAGCGGTTGGTTGTCCGCTCTGTGCGCCCAGGCGATCCGGCCTGACATCGCCGCCGCGGGGGCCCGGCTCCTGTACCCGGACCGCCGCCTGCAGCACTGCGGGCTGGTCGTCGGGCTCACGGGGGCGGCGGGACACGTCCTCGGCGGCCTGTCCGGAGAGGAGCCCGGCTACCTGCACATGGCGACGGCGGCGCGCGAATGCTCAGCCGTGACCGGCGCCTGCCTGGCAACACGGCGCGAGGTCTTCGAGCTCCTGGGCGGTTTCGACGAGTCGCTCGGGGTCGATCTGAACGATGTCGACTACTGCCTGCGCGCCGCCACGTTGGGCTTGCGGACGATCTACGAGCCGGCGGCCGAACTGATCCACCACGAGTCGCCGAGTCGGGGCACGGCGGGCGGCGTGGGCGACGTCGTCAGGTTCGTCGATCGATGGAAGGAGTACATTTCCGAGGGAGACCGCTACTTCAACCCCCACCTCACCCGGGCGGATCAGTCGTGCGGATTGGCTCGCCCGGGGGAGGAGGACGACTGGAAGAGATGGTACGCGACCCTCACGATGCAGTAGCCGACGAGTCCGACGCGCGCGCCACGGATGCTGCGCCAGCCCGCCGACGCTCCTCCGCCGCTCGGGCACGTCGGAAGCAGCAGCGCAGTGGCGTCGTTTCGTCGCGTCGTGTCGGACCGGAACGCCGGGACCCGGGGGTCGCTCCGCGCCTGGGCCGGACGAATCTCCGGGCGATCGGATCGCCGCCTCTTGTTGGCGCAGGCCGGCGCAACCGAGGCCATGGCGGCGCACTGTGACCTCCTGGTCGACCGTCTGACGGCACTGGAAGCCGTGACCGCCGACTTGGGCGGTGCCTTCGGCCAGGAGATCGCGCAGCTCCGGGCGGAGGTCGCGCACCTCCAACGCACTCTGGCGTCGCCACGGGACCCGGCGTCGTGAACCGACCGGTGGCGGTCGTCGTCGGCTGCCGCTGGCTCGACAGGCCGAGCGAACTGGCCTTCGTGTCCCGGTCCATCGCCGGAGCGGCCAGTCGCTGCGGACCGGTGGCCGTCCTCGTGCCCGGGGTTCCAGGGTGGCGCGAGGCCGATGGGGCATTCGATCTGGACGGAATGGGCGTGCCCGGGGCGCTGCGCTGGCCACTCGCGGTGCCGACCGACACGACCGTCATCGTGGACGAACTGACGCCGGACGTCGCGACTCTCCTCGCCCAGAGCGAGCCGGCGGCGGTCCTGTTCCTCTCCGCCACGGACGCGACGCCTCACCCGGCGTGGCAGAACCTCCAGCTGGTGGGTGGCGACGACCCGATGGGCGTACACGTCCCGGTGAACCGGCTGGCCGAGCGACACCGGCACCACGGATTCGGCTTCACGGACTACCTGCTCGTGCTCAGCGACCGCACCGGCGACCACCCGGAGCCCCCTCCGGCCGCCGCCTGGGTCAGCGCCGCCTTCAACGATGCCGACGTCGTGGTCGTCGAAGACGCGGTGGCGTCGGCGTGGAAGGGGCGGGCGCTTCGCGGCAAGGTCTCGGTCGACACGCGGATGGACCTGTGGCGGCTGCTCGCGCACGCCAACGTCTGCATCGACCTCGCGCCCGGGGCGCACATCGCACGCGAGTGCATCGAGGCGTTGCGCTTCGGGACCCCGATCATCGTGCCGGACGACCCGTTCTCCGGCGCGGCGCACGCGCGGGCATCCGGAGGCGCGATCTTCCACGATGAGTCGGAGCTGCTGCAGGCAGTCGCAGCCTTCCAGAGCGAGGCACATCGGACCGAGGCGGCGACGCTCGCCCGGCAGTACGCGGATGCGCACTATGGCGATCCGGCCGCGTTGGTCCGCCGCCTCAGAGAGCTGCTCGGACGGCAGCACCAGGTACGGTGAGCCGACTCGGCCATTCACTAAGATGACGCCCCCTGAGGGGTGGACCCGACCGTGTGTGAATTCATGAGGCCTTGCGCGTACCAAAGAACCAGGTCAGCGTCGTATTTCCTCTCTGCCTCCACGGCGCCCACCGACGTGGGCACGCACCCGGATTCGTGACCACCGGCCCAGGCTCACCCATGGGGAAGATCGCCGTGACCGCCCCGGTGGGTTCGGAGCTGCTCCACCTGCAGCCCTCCACGCTGGAGTCCGGCATCTACCGCTTCTCGCCGCTCGTGTCCTGGCTCGTGGCCACGGCACACCCATCGGTGACCGTGGAGCTTGGTCCCGGCGACAGGGCATCCCTGCTCTCGACCTGCGAGGCGGTGCTCCGGTCCGGCAACGGGGCGACGTGCGCGGCCGTGCTGCTGCCGTCGGGGTCGGCCGCCGGCCCGGCGGACTTCCGGAGCCTGATGACCGAGCTGACGGGCCGTTTCGGCCAGGCCTTGCAGGGCTTCGAGGACGAGGGGGCCTACCGGGCCGCAATGCATGGCAGGACGACCGGGCTGGTGCACCTGTCCCTGTTCGATGCGGACGACATCACCCTGCCCGACCTCGCGGCGTGGCACGAGATGATGGCGCCCGGAGCTGTCATGGTCGTCACGACGACGGCCTCCGGCGTGTCGTCCGCCTTCGCCAAGGCGAAGCAGCACGTCACGGAGACCTACCCCGCAGTGTCCGTCTCCCTCGGGCTGACCACCGAAGCGGTCGTCGGGCAGCGGCCCTCCGACGATGCCACACCGATCGTGGACATGCTGCGAAAGGCTCCGTTCGCGGTGGGCGCCTTCCTGGCCCTGTTCGGTGAACAGATCGAGCTGCACCACCTGCTCCAACACGAGCCCGAGCCGTCGGAGGCGGTACGCGCGCTCATCGGCCGCGTCATCGACCAGCAGCATGCCGAGCGGGAGGCGTTCCTCTCCGCGCTGCGTGTCTACAAGGAGGAGACCGCTCGCCTGTCGAGCGAAGTCGTGGAGGCCAGGAGTGAGCTGGCCCGACAGATCGACGCAGCGCGGCGTGAGCGGGAGCACCTGGTGGCGGAGTTCCTGGACCGCGTTGACGAGCTCTCATCGAAAGTCTCGACCACGGCCGGGCGCTACTCGGCAGAATTGGCCGACAAGGACGCACTCCTCGAGGCGGAGGGGCGACGGGTAGAGGCGTACGCGGGACAGGCCGCCATTGCGCAGAGCGTGATCGACGACATCCGACAGTCGACGTCGTGGCGGGTCACCGCACCAGTGCGCCTGCTCTCAAGGATGCTCGCCCGGCGGGCTCAGCCCGAGAACTAGCCGGACGGCGCGTTGGTCACGGAGTCCGATCCATTCGCCAACAACGTCTCGGTCATCGTCCTCAACTACAACCAGGCGACGACCACGGTCGAATGCCTCACTGCGCTCGCCCGGGCGCGCACAGACCTGATCCGGGAGATCGTCGTGGTGGACAACGGGTCCGACCCCGGGGAACTCGCCATCCTGCGCGAGCACCGCGCCCGGACTGACTTCGTTCTCGTCGAGGTGGGCGAGAACCGTTTCTTCGGCGAGGGAAACAACATCGGTGTCGACGACGCCCGCGGCGACTACGTCGTCTTCCTCAACAACGACGCCTTCGTGCAGCCCGGTTGGATCGAGGCCCTCAGCTCGACCATGCGGAGCGATCCCGATGTGGCGGCGGTCGGCCCCATGTTTCTCTACCCCGATGGACGGGTCCAGGAGGTGGGCGGCCTCGCATTGCCGACGGGTGACATCGTCCAGGTCGGCAAGGGCGCCGTCTGGGGCCCGGACCACTACGACACGCCGTGCGCGGTGGATTTCTGTTCCGCCGCGTGCCTGATGATGAGGAGATCGGACTTCCTCAAGGTCGGTGGCTTCGGCTTTGAATGGGAGCCCGCCTACTACGAGGACGCTGACCTGTGCCTCAAGCTCAGAACCCGGTGCGGGAAGGTCATGGTCAACCCGGCAGCCCGCGTCATCCACATCGAGAGCAAGACGACCTCCAACGCACAGTTGCAGCTGCACAACATCTCCGAAATCAACCGCGCTCGTTTCGTGGCCAAGTGGGGCCCGTGGCTCGAAGCTCGTCAGAATCACCTCCCTTCGATGTTCGTCCCCCGGACCGAGCTCGTCGAGCTGAGCGAGGACGAAGTCGATCCGCAGATCGGCCGGGGCGGGTCCCCCGATCCACAGGTCGTGCTCTACTCTCCCTACCAGCTGGTGCCGGGAGGCGGAGAGCGCGTCCTCTTCGAGCTGGCGTCGCACTTCTCAACGCTCTTCGGGACGTCACAGGTCGCCATCTCTACCCCACACCGGTACAGCACGACGCGGTTGCGACAGATCGCCGCAACGTTCGGCTTTGACCGCGTCGTCGGGACACCGCGTCCCTGGCGGGAGGTAGACCCCGAGCAGTGCCGTTTCTCGGTGATCTTCGGCAACACCATCCTCCCGCCCCTGCCGCGCCTTTGGCGAGTACAGCGTCTACCAGCTGCAATTTCCCTTCTGGGTGCCCGATCAGGAGATCGCCGAGCGGGGGTCGTGGCTGGGAGACTACGACGAAATCTGGGTGTATTCGGACTTCGTGCGGCGCAACGTCAACGGACTCGTGCGGCACTACGGCTTGGCCGCGCCTCCCATCCGGGTGATCACACCGCCCGCCGCATGGCCGGGCGCCACGGGAGGTCTGCCCTGGAACGAGCGCCGGACGATCGTCTCCGTGGGCCGGTTCTTCGCCGGTGGTCACAACAAACGTCAGGACATCGTCATTGAGGCATTCCGGCGGATCGTCGAGGCCGGTGCCGACGGGGTGGAGCTCGCGCTCGCGGGCGCCATTCATCCGAGTCCCGCGGGACGGGCCCGATTCTACGAGCTCAGGGAGCTGGCGTCGGACCTGCCCTGCACCTTCTATCCCAATATCGGGCGCAAGGACCTGGCAGCTCTCTACGGGCGCTCGGCGGCCTTGATCCACGCGGCCGGCTTCGGCGTCGACCCCGACGAGTTCCCGGAGGCGCTGGAGCATTTTGGGATCACCCCCATTGAAGCGGCGTGCTTCGGCTGCATCCCTGTCGTCTACGGCCGGGGTGGCCCGCTGGAGGTTATCCGGACGCTGGGCTGCGAGACGGCCTTCTCGACCGTCGAGGAGTGCGCGCGCATCGTCACGGCGTTGCTCGCGGATCCGTTCGGATCAGCTGCGCTGAGCAACCACCTCCTCCGCAGCAGTCAGGTGTACTCCCAGGATGCGTTTCGAGGCCGCATCAACGACGCGCTGCATGACCTCGGTGTCCCGTAGGTTCACGTCGCACCGACGCCCGCACCATCGGGGAGCCCGTCCCCGTCCGGTCGCATGGACATGATGAGACCGTCCAGGATGTCCGACTCCGAGACGATGCACGCGGGCAGGTCGAACCGGCTCATCACCTCCCGCAGGACGAGCGCACCACCGAAGATCACGTCCTGCCGCCCGGCGGGCAGGCCCGGTCGCCGGGCCCGCGTGGCCACCGGTTCGGCGCCCAGCACGTCGCACCACCGATCGACCGCTTCCCGGGTCAGCACCGCGTGGTGGATGCGCTCCCTGTCGTACTCCGCCAGGCCCAGCTCCAGGCTGGCCAGCGACGACACGGTCCCGGCCAGGCCGACGAGCCGCCGCGGGCCCCGGCTCGGGTTGGCCAGCGCCGGGATCGCCTCGGTGGCCCGATCCAGCTCGGTTGCGATGGCCCGCACGGCCGCGGCCACCTCGGTCGCGGCCGGCGGATCACTCCGAAGGAAGCGCTCCGTGAGCCGCACACAGCCGATGTCGAGGGACACGGACAGGATGTCGCCCCCGTCCCTCGTCACCATTTCGGTGGAGCCACCACCGATGTCGAGGACGACGACGGGCTCGTCCCCCTCCGGCAGGTCGGCCGTCGCGCCGACATAGGACAGGCGGCCCTCCTCCCTTCCGGGGAGCAGCTCTGCCGGCGCACCGATGATGTCGGCCGCGGGGAGCAGGAACTCGTCCCCGTTCACCGCGTCCCGGACAGCCGAGGTGGCGACCAGGCGTGTTCGACCCACCCGCTCGGCATCCATGATGGAGCGGTAGTCCCGCAACGCGGTGAATGTGCGCTCCATCGCCTCGGACCGCAGCCGGTGGGTGGCGTCCACACCCTCGCCGAGGCGGGTGATCGTCATCTCGCGGGCGCGCACGTCGCCCGAGGGCCCGACCACGAGCAAACGCGTCGAGTTCGTGCCGCAGTCAACCGCCGCGAGCGCCCCGGCGTCCTTCATGCCGCCGAGTATCACAGAGCGCGCGGTCAGGCCTCCGACCGGCTGAGCCCAAGCCTTCCCGCCACCCAGTCCCCGACCACGTCGTCCCCGCCGGCCAGCCACCAGGCCACGTGGGCGTGGAGGCACTTGACCCCCTGGCGGGTCCCGCCCACTCCGCCGCTCGGACGCGGCCCGGTCCGGTCCGGCGGGATCAGCGCGTCGCGTTCGGCCGCGTACCGGCGGTGGCAATCGGCGAGCGCCTCATCCCCCACCTGCGCCTCTGCCTCCCGCACGCCGCCCTCCGCCTCGAGCCGGCCGACGAGGACACGCAACTCGGGGTCCACCAGCCAGTACCGCGTCGGCATCGGGGTCCCGTCGCGCAGGAAGGGCTCGTTGGCGATGACCATCGGTTGCCCGGCCTCCCCCCGCACCACCACCGTGAACGCGCCCCCGGGATCGCGGCCGAGCAACGTGGCCACGACGTCGTCGTCGCCTGTCTGCGCCATGCCGGCGTCGACGTCGGGCGTCACCGCCAGAATTCGAGGGAGTGCATCATGCGCGACACGAAGCCGCCTGATGACGACGTGGTGGTGGCCGGGTGCGTACCGTCCTGCGCGTGAGACGTGGATGTCGTCGTGGTGGTGGTCACGCCCCCCGGAGGCAGCTCGGGCGTGGCGGACGGGGTCACCGGACTGTCCGAGCCCGGGTCTCCGGCGTACGGGGTGCCGGTGGCCGCGGCGCCCGAGGGCGGGAGGACCTCGTAGGCCTGCTGGCCCGGGCTCACCAGCTGGTACTGCTCGCGCGCGATGCGCCCGATCTCGCCGGCATCGCTGAGGTCCTTCTTCTCCTGCGCCAGCGCCGCGTCCTGCTGGTGCAACGCACCCAGCTCGGCCTCGGTGCTGGACAGGTTGGATCGCTGGCTGAGGAGGGAGCCGGCCGGGAACCAGGCGAAGAGGACAATGGCGGAGGCCACGATGGCGCCCAGGAAGGCCAGACGCGCGCGCCCGACCGACCCTGCCAGCGCGGACCGCTTCCCGGCGCGGGCCTCGGCCCGTTCGGCCGGGCGGGCTCCGGCTCGTTTGGCGGCGCGGGCCACGCCCTTGGCCTTCCGGCTAGCCCGCGCCATGCCGAGCTCCTCCAATGCCCGAGAGGGCCGCCAGTCCGGGGAAGCCCGCCGACTCGCCCAGATCCTCCTCAATCCGGAGCAGCTGGTTGTACTTGGCCACGCGGTCCGAACGGGCGGGCGCACCCGCCTTGATCTGCCCCGCGTTGACCGCCACCACCAGGTCGGCGATCGTCGTGTCCTCGGTCTCCCCCGAACGGTGCGAGATCACCGTGCCGTACGCGGCCCCATTGGCCAGCGCCACGGTGTCGAGCGTCTCGGTGAGGGTGCCGATCTGGTTGAGCTTGACGAGGATGGCGTTGGCCACCCCCTCGCGGATGCCCCGCGCCAGGATCTCGGCGTTGGTGACGAAGATGTCGTCGCCGACGAGCTGCACCCGGTCGCCCAGCGCCTTCGTGCAGGCGGCCCACCCGTCCCAGTCCTCTTCGGCCATGCCGTCCTCAATGGAGACGATCGGATAGCGGTCGGCCAGCTCGACCCAATAGTCGACCAGCTCGGCCGGCGTGAGGGTCCGGCCCTCCCCCGCCAGCACGTAGGTCCCGTCGTCCCACAGCTCGCTCGTGGCGGGATCGAGCGCGAGCGCGATCTCCTCTCCGGGGATCCGACCCGCCCGCTCGATCGCCTCGAGCAGCAGCGTGACCGCATCCTCGTTCTGCGGGAGGTCCGGCGCGAAACCCCCCTCGTCACCCACTGCGGTCGACATGCCCCGCTCGGCCAGCAGCGTGCGCAACGCGTGGTACGTCTCGGTGCCCCAGCGCAGCGCCTCGCCGAAGGAGGCCGCGCCGACCGGCATCAGCATGAACTCCTGGAAGTCGATGGAGTTGTTGGCGTGGGCACCGCCGTTCAACACGTTCAGCATCGGCACCGGGAGCGCGTGGGAATTGGCACCCCCGATGGAACGGTACAACGGGATCTCCAGGTCGTCCGCCACCGCCTTGGCGCTGGCCAGCGAGACGGCCAGCATCGCGTTGGCGCCCAGCCGGCCCTTGTCCGGCGTCCCGTCGAGGTCGATCATGGCGTGATCGACGGCCCGCTGATCGAGGGCGTCGAGCCCGCGGACGGCATCGGCGATCTCACCGTTGACGTTCGCCACGGCCTGCAGCACCCCCTTGCCCGAGAAACGATCGCCCCCGTCACGCAGCTCGACCGCTTCGCGGATGCCCGTGGAGGCGCCCGACGGTGCGATGGCGCGGCCGCGCGCACCGGAGTCGAGCAGCACCTCGGCCTCGACGGTGGGGTTGCCACGGGAGTCGAGAACCTCGCGCCCGCTCACGTGCTCAATGGTGCTCACGCCATCTCTCCTTGGGTGTCTCCCCTGGTGGGACACCGGGGCACAACGTTAGCGGTTGCCCACCTGGTCTTCGGGGACGCCCTCGGCCGCGAGGATGTCTGCGCGCAGGGACAGGGCGCGGTCACGCAGCGCCTGTTCCGCGTCCACCCCGAGCCGTTGGGCCAGGTTCGCCACGGCCAAGAGGATCTCGCCCACCGCCTCCCGCATGTCCCCGCCGTCGGTCGAGAGCGGATCGTCGGGCTGCGGGTCGGTCCCTTCGGCGTGCCGTGAGAGCGCAGCCAGCAGCTGCGCCGTGTCCTCGACCCTCGCGTCCTGTCGCTCCACACCGACGGCGCGCCCTTTGCGCGCCAGCTTGGTCGCGAGCATCAGCGCCGGGAGGGCCGCCGGGATGCCCTCGGTGACGCTGCTCCGGCCCTTCTCGCTCTTCTTGATCGCCTCCCAGTTCGTGACGACCTGTTCCGCGTTCTCGATATCGACGTCGCCGAACACGTGCGGGTGCCGGTGGACGAGCTTGTCGCGCACTCCACGCGCCACGTCGGCCAGATCGAACCGGCCGGCTTCGTCCGCCAGGTGGGCGTGGAAGACGATCTGGAAGAGCAGGTCGCCCAGCTCCTCCTGCAGGTGCGCGTCGGCATCGGCGTTCCCCTCGTGCAGGCTGTCCAACGCGTCCAGGACCTCGTAGCTCTCCTCGACGAGGTGGGGCATGAGCGATTCGTGCGTCTGGGCCCGGTCCCAGGGACAGCGTTCGCGCAGCGTGTCCATGAGCGCGACGAGCCGGGCCATCTCGTCGCCGGCGGAGCGGCCGTCGGTGCGGATCGGGCCCGGGACGAACACGGAGGTGAGGTGGTCGGGTTCCACCGTCCGATCGAGCTCCCACCAGTCGACCGCGGCGACGACCTCGTCCTCGAGCCCGAGGTGGTGCAGGAGCACCGGCCGTGGCAGCTCCAGGCCGTCGTCGTCGGGAACGGCGAGCTTCACCTCGGAGAGCAGGTGGCGCGACCAGCACTGGGCCACCAGAAACGGGCCACCCTCCCGCGCCGCCGCGGGCCCGAACGCGCCGGCGTCGACCAGGCGTACCCCCTCGGCCAGCGGGTCGATGCCCAGGGCCGCCCAGGCCAGGTCCAAGAAGGAAAGTGCCGGCAGGACACGCACCTCCACCCGGCCGTCGGTGCGCAGCAGGTCGACGCTGCGCTCGGCCACCAGCGGCGATCCGGGCACGGCGTAGACGACGGGGTCGGGCACCGCCTCGAGCGCCGCCGCCACGAGGGCCTCGACGATCCCGGCGTAGACCTCGTCGAACGTCGCGGCGGCCTCGTAGAGGCCGTCGAAGGCGGGCACCCCTTCGAAGCGGGCGGCCGCGGGGTGGCGGGCCGTCCGGAGGTACGCACGCCCCGGCGCCGCGGCCAGCCGGGCGGCCACGTCGTCCGTCACGAGGTCGGGGCCGGCCGGCCCGAGGCCCACCACCGTGACGTGGGGGCGGCGCCGCGGCATACTCAGCCGCTGGACGGGACGGCCGAGGCCGAGGCCGGTGCGACGCGTCCCACGTTCGCCGTTGCGTTGAGCACGTCGGTCGGCTCCGGCGTCAGCGGCGTGAGCACCGATGCGTTGGCGGGCACCCACACCCCGTACTGCGGGTTCAGGCTCACGGAGGATCTGCGCTCGTCCGCGGTGATCGCCCGCTGCGTGGCGGCCGAACCTGCCACCTGGACAGCGTTCGCCACGGCGGCCTGCGCCTTGCTGTACGGCGTCGGCGTGCGCGAGGTGAACTGGAGGAGCAGGTAGGTCCCGTTGTCGTCAACGGGCGCAGAGACGGTTCCCGTGGTCAGGCTCGCGAGATCGGCATCCGACGGCAGCTTGGACTCCAGGTCGGACAGGACGTCGCATCCCTGGGCCCCGCCCCCACTGCTGGAGGTATTCGACGCCACCGTCGAGAACGGGGTGCCGGAGGCGACGGAGGCCGCGGCGCTCTGCGCCGCCGACTCGCTGGAGAAGACCGCCGCGGTGAGGCAGACCGTGTCGAACCGGGAGCTGTGCGCGTTGAAGAACGACTGCAGGTCCGCCGCGCTCGACCCGACACCGGCCAGGTCCTCCTGCAGCGCGGTGGCGACGGCGACGAACTGCACCTGCTCGTCGACGAACGAGGAGGGCAGCGTGCTCAGCACCTCCGCCCCGGTGAGCGCCTGGCCGGTGACGCTGCAGCCGTAGCGCGCGTTCTGGCCCTGCTGCGTCTGGAGGATCTCGGACATGACCCCGGTGATCTGCTCGGTCAGGTTGGCGCGGGCGGCTGCCATCTCGGCCGGGGTCACGGTGACGTGGCGCGCATCCGCCAGCTGCAGCACGAGCTCGTGGCCGATCTTGGTCTCGAGGTAATTGGCCACGAAGGCGGAGGTGGCGGTCGGGTGGTCCCCGGCGTACTGGCCCGTGCCGGCACCGAGGACGGGCGGAAGCTCTGCGGATCCGTCCGACGACAGGTATTCCTGGGAGTTGAGGTAGCACTGGTAGTAGGCGCTGCCGGCGATGGCGTTGACGTCCGAGTTGAGGTCTTGCTGGCTGATGCTGCTGCCGTTGACGCTGGCCGCGTTCGAGGGCACCGAGAACGCCGCCGCGGCGAGGCCGCCGGCCAGGACGATGAGGAGGACGATGAGCCGCTTCACGCGCCGCGCACTCTACAAGGTGTCCCCGCCGGGTCCCACATCGGCCAGCGGGATCAACCCTTCGATCACACCGCGCACGGTGTCGGCCGCGGAATCCCCGTTGGTGATGGGAACCAGCAGCTGGGCCATCTCCTCGCGGTAGGTGGCGCCCGGGGCCACTCGTCGGAGCTTCACCTGCGCGCTGGCAGGCAGGGACACCGGGGAGAGCCGCACCGTGGGTTGGCGCGCGCCGGCCGCCCGCACCGGGCTCATGGCGACTTCGCTGATCCCGCGCGCCAGCGCGCTGGCCCGGAGCCGGGCCAGCGCCAGGAGCCCGTCGGCGGCCGTCGGCAGGGGGCCGTAGCGGTCCGCCCACTCGGCCCCGATGTCGTCCACGTCGGCCATGGAGGTCGCCGACGCCAGCCGGCGGTACGCCTCGAGTCGGGCGTCCTCCGCCGCCACGTAGTCCTTGGGCAGGTGGGCGTCGCCCGGAACGTCGATGGAGACCGTCGGGGGGGTCGGCCTGGCCTCGCCCCGGGCCTCCGCGACCGCTTCGGCCACCAGTTGCACGTAGAGGTCGTAGCCGACCGCGGCAATGTGGCCGGACTGGTCCGATCCCAAGAGGTTGCCCGCCCCCCTGATCTCGAGGTCGCGCATGGCGATCTTGAACCCCGAGCCGAGCTCGGTGTGTTCGCCGATGGTGCGCAGGCGCTCGTAGGCCTGCTCGGTGAGCACGCGATCGGCGGGGTGGAAGAGGTACGCGTAGGCCCGTTGGCCGCTGCGGCCCACCCGACCCCGGATCTGGTGCAGCTGGCCCAGCCCGAGCAGGTCCGCCCGGTCCACGATCAGCGTGTTGACCGACGGCATGTCGATCCCCGACTCAATGATGGTCGTGCAGACGAGCACGTCGTAGCGGCGCTCCCAGAAGTCGAGCACCGCGGTCTCGAGGCTCCCCTCGTCCATCTGGCCGTGCGCCACCACCACCCTGGCCTCGGGGACGAGGTCGCGTAGGTCACGCGCGACCCGCTCGATGTCCGAGACACGGTTGTGGACGTAGAAGGCCTGCCCCTCGCGCAGGAGCTCGCGCCGCAGCGCCTCGCTGATCGCCGAGGGGTCGTGCTCGCCGACGTAGGTGAGGATCGGACGCCGGTCGGCGGGCGGGGTATTGACCATGGACAGGTCGCGGATGCCAGTCAGCGCCATCTCCAAGGTGCGCGGGATCGGGCTGGCGGTCAGGGTCAGCACGTCGACGCCCTCGGCCATGCGCTTGACGGCTTCCTTGTGCGTCACCCCGAAGCGCTGCTCCTCGTCGACCACCAGGATCCCGAGGTCCTTGAATTGCACGTCTTGGGCGAGCAGCCGGTGGGTGCCGACGACCACGTCGACGCTCCCGTCGGCCAGGCCCCGCACGACCTGGCGCTGCTGGGCCGGTGACAGGAAGCGGCTGAGCAGCTCCACCCGGACCGGGTACGGCGCGAAGCGGTCGGCGAAGGTCTGCGCGTGCTGGCTGGCCAGCAGCGTCGTGGGTGCCAGCACGGCGGCCTGCGTCCCGTCCTGCACCGCCTTGAAGGCGGCCCGCACCGCGACTTCGGTCTTGCCGAAGCCCACGTCCCCGCAGACCAGGCGGTCCATCGGCCGCGGCTCCTCCATGTCGGCCTTGACGTCGGCGATCGCCTTCAGCTGGTCTTCGGTCTCGACGAACCCGAACGAGGCCTCCATCTCCGTCTGCCACGGCGTGTCGGGGCCGAACGCCCGTCCCTCCACGGCCAGGCGGCGGCGATAGAGCTGCACCAGCTCCGCCGCGACCTCGCCGGCCGCGGCACGGGCCCTGGCCCGGGTCCGCTGCCAGTCGGCGCCGCCCATCTTCGAGAGCGTCGGTGACTCGCCACCGCTGTACGGGGTGATCGCCTCGATCTGCTCGACCGGCAGGTAGAGGCGATCGGACCCCCGGTACTGCAGGATCAGGTAGTCGCGGGTGGTCCCCCCCATCGTCCTCGTCGTCACGCCCTCGAAGCGCGCCACGCCGTGCTGGCGATGGACGACGAAGCTCCCCGCCTCCAGGTCGTCGAAGAAGCCGTCGGCGGCTCGAGCCCACGGGCGCGCCCGGCGGTGTGGGACCCGGCGGCCGGTGACGTCGGTCTCGGAGAGCACGGCGACCTTGGCGTCGGGCAGGATGAACCCACTGGTGAGCGCGGCCGCCACCACACAGGCCCCCACGGTCCCGGGCGCCGCGTCGAGCACCGGCGCGTGCACGCCCTCGGCGGCGAGGGTCGCCGAGAGCCGCCCCGCCCCGGGCGCCGTGGCGGCACACAGCGTGACCGAGTACCCCTGGCCCACGAGTCCGGTCACACCGGCGGCCAGACGGGCGGGATCCCCCGCCACCGGGTCGAATCGCCGTACCGTCAGCGCGGCGGTGGAGGGCCCCTCGGGCACCGGCGGCAGCGCCGTGACGCCGGCCGCGCTGTCGCGCAGGAGGCGCTCGAAGGGCACGTGCAACCGCGGAAAGCTCTCCCCCTCTCCTTCCTTCGCTCCCCAGGTGGCCGCGAGCGTCTCGGCCAGCGCCGCCTCCTCGTCGAGCAGCTGGACCGCGCGGTCCCTGATCCGGCGCGGCTCCACCAGCACGACCTGTGCACCGGCCGGCAGGAGGTCGGGCAAGACCCTTGCCGTGTCGTCGAGGAACGGGAGCCACGACTCCATGCCGTCGAACTGCTCGCCCTCGGCCAGGTGCTCCCACACCGCCGCCCCCCAGGGCCGGCGCGTCGTGAGGGCGGTCGCGGCGGCGCGCAGCGCCGGTGTGACGACGAGCTCGCGGCAGCCGAAGAGCGCGACGGCCCGGAGGTCCTGCGACGATCGCTGGTCGCTGACCGAGAAGGCGGTCAGGCGGTCGACCTCGTCACCCCAGAGGTCGATGCGGACGGGCACGTCGGCCGTCGAGGGGAAGACGTCGACGATGCCCCCGCGCACGGCGAACTCGCCGCGGTGCTCCACCTGGTGCTCACGCCGGTAGCCCATGGCCACCAGTTCGGGCAGGAGCTCGGCGACATCGACCTGTTGCCCCGGGCGTATGACCACCGGTGCCGTCCCCTGCAACGGGCCCAGCCGCTGGAGGATGGCCCGGACCGGGGCGACGATCACCCGGGGGGTCGGCGGGAGGACCGGGTCCACCGACCCCGTGAGCGCCTGGAGCACCGCCAGGCGACGACCCATGGTCTCGGTCTCGGGACTGACCCGCTCGAAGGGCAGGGTCTCCCAGGCCGGCAGCACCGTGACCGGCCCGGCCAGCGCGCCGACGACCGGCGCACCGGCGTCGTCGCCCTCGGGCGCGATCAGGCAGGACAGGTCGTCGCCCAGACGCTCGGCGTCCAGGCCCGTCGCGGTGACCACGAGGAGCGGGGTGCGCTCGGTGAACGCGGCCAGTGCCGCCGTGACCACCGCCTGGGCGGCTGCGGGCACGGCGACGGTGGCGTCTGCCGCGCCGACCAAAACGGACAGCACGGCGTCACTGCGCAGCAGCCGGGGAACGGCGGCCAGGCTGCCGGTCGTGGCCGGCGCGGGATCCGGGGCGGTCGAAGGGACGGACGTCATCGATCAGGTCGGCAGCGAGTGGCACCACGACATGGCGGCGTCCATGCCGTCGGAGACGATGCGCTCCACGGCGTCCGCCGCCGTCTGCACCGACGCGGCCAGCAGCTCACGGGCCGCTTTGGGCGGCCGGCGCAGGACGTGCGACGCGCCCTCGCCTGCGCTCGGGGGCTTGCCCACCCCGATGCGCACCCGAAGGAAATCCGACGAGCGGAGGTGCGACTGCACCGAGCGCAGCCCGTTGTGCCCGGCCAGGCCACCCCCCGCCTTCAGACGCACGGTGCCAGGTGGCAGGTCGAGCTCGTCGTGCACGATCACGATGGAGGCGGGCCCGTCGATCCCGAAGCGCGTGGCCAGCGCACGCACGGACGACCCGGAGTCGTTCATGTAGGTGGTCGGGACGGCGAGGACCACCCGGTTTCCGCCCATTGTCACCACGACGGCCCGGGCATGGACGCCCTTCTCCGCTCGCAAGGACGCCCCGTGGCGCTCGGCCAGCAGCTCGACCGTGTCGGACCCCGCGTTGTGCAGGCTCCCGGCGAACTCCTCTCCGGGGTTTCCCAGCCCGACGACGAGCAGGTCCGCCGGTGTCCCCCGGCGCTCCGACCGGGCAAAGGGGCGGCGCAGGGCCTAGCTCTCTTCGCTGCCCGCCTCGGCCGACGCGTCTCCACCCGACTCTGCGCCGGCGGTGGCCTCCGCACCCTCCTCCGCCTCGCCTTCGCCCGTCTCCTCCTCGGTGACGACCCGCGGCGGTTGGCCGATGGCGACGGCGGTCTCGGGGTCGACGTCGGTCGTGACGCCGGTCGGCAGCGCGAGCTCCGAGACCCGCACCTGCCCGCCAATGGTGAGCTCGCTGATGTCGGCCTCAATGGCGGAGGGGATGGCGGTGGGCAGCGCGTTGATGGCGAGCGTGAACATCTGCTGGTCCACCAGCCCGTCGCCGTGGTGCACCTCCGTCGCCTCGCCGACGAGGATGATCGGCACGTCGGCGCTGATGACCTCGTCGCGGCGGACGATGACGAAGTCCACGTGGGTCACCGTCTGTGCTACCGGGTGACGCTGCATCTCGCGGGCCAGGGCGAGATAGGTGCCCGAGCCGGTGTCGAGGGACAGGAGCTGGTTGGCCCCGGCCTCGCTGTTGAGGGCGACGCGGAGCTCCCGGGCCACGATGGCCACCGGCAGCGGGTCGGTCCCGTGGCCGTAGATGACGGCGGGGATCTTCCCCTCCCGCCGCAGCCGGCGCACGGCGCGCGAGCCCGTGGGGCGCCCGACTTCGGCGGCGAGTACGACTTCGGCCATTGCGAATCTCCTCAGGTGGCGAGAGCGGCGGTCGCGGACGGCGCGAGGCCTCCGGCGAACGGCCTCTCAGCGTAGTCGCTCTGGCCCGGGCTTCCAATCGCGGCGAGAGCCCGATCGGTCCGGCGGCCCTCAGTCCGATGCGTCCAGCTCGACCAGCCAAAGAGGGGTCGGGATTCGAGGCGGTTCCTCGAATCCCTCGTCCCGCTGGCGTTCCTCGGCCTCCTTCGCTTCATAGGCTTTCCGCCGCGCTTTTTCGGCTTTCCGCTTCCCTTTCTGGGCGTTGCGCGCGACGGCGTCCTCGTTCGCGAGCTCACGTGGAGCCTCATGGTGGTCATGTGTCTCGGCCGGGGGCGTCGCGGTCCGCCCGTCGTCCTGCTCTGCGCCCTCCTCCCTTGCACCCTCACCAAAAGGAGTAGGAGGCGCGACGCCCAGCCAATCGGTCGGAAACACGTGCTCGACGGCCAGCTCCTGCAAGCGGCCAGACTGAAGGTGCAGCTGTTCACACAACCAGTCGTTCAGCTCAATGACCTGGTTGGCCTCCAACCTGGCCTGTTCCAACCTGGCCTCGTAGTGCTGCTTTAGCTCCCTGACACGTCGATCGGCGTAGGAAAGGAATCCGCTCGATGTCTCTTGGAGCGAAACGAACTTTTCGTAGAGATCGTTGTACAGATCCGCCGTGGCGACCGTCTGTGGGTGGTGAGGCACCGCCTGGTCTGGCACTGGTTCTCGCCATCCGAACCGCTCCCGGAGGACGTCCCTGGTGACCTCGAGATACGCCCTCCCCCAGAAGACATCGGGTTCGAGATGGGCGCCTTCGGCCCATTCGTTCCACGCGTTCACGAAAACAATGCCGTTGGATCCCGCGGAGCGACTCTGGCGCGTCGCCGCCTCGGACAGCCAGCGTCCATAGCTCGCCGGCGTCGAATTCGCCAGGATCAAAGCTTCTCCGGTCTGCCGACGCGGGGCGTTGTCCCATGCCGTCGCCACGCACGGATACCGCTGCCATCCAACCGCGGGACGATCGAGGTACGCCGACACCACCGCGTCGTACTCGTACATGCTGTGCGTCTTCTCCGCTCCGAACTGGAGCGGTTCCGTGCCCATGAGCTGTGGTAGCTGGTGCGGCACGAATTCGGCGCTTGCGTCAAAGCCGAGGAGGGTCGGGTCATCCGACTCGTCACCTGTTTCGAACATCACGAGCCACGGGGGCTCCACCCCCGCCCCCTGGCACTCACGGTGCCAGAGTTCCACGGTTCGATTCGGGTCCGGCAAAAGATCTGGACGGTAGACGGTGAGAAGCGGGCGACCGTCGATGCGGATGTACCGCGGGTCCCTGAAGCACTCAATCAACCACCGAATGTGCGCAATGTCGTCTTCTTCGCTGAAGACTTGCTCCAACAGCATCTCGTCGAGGCTGCCCCGCCATCTTCTGTACCAGCTTTCATTCGTCCAGCACAGAGCGAACGGGAAATCGGGATGCCCGGACTCCAACACCTCCTGGAAGGGTCGGCCCAGCATTTGCCGGCCCCCGAACCAGTAGTGGTAGTAGAGAAACCCCGCGATGCCGTGCTCCCGGGCGAGCCTTGCCTGGAGGTACCGCGTTCTCGGGGACCCGCAAGTCGTAGAACCCGAGCTCTCCCGGAAGGTCCGGCTGACGATGTCCCGGATAGAGGGGCTTGCTCTGGGCGACGACGCTCCATTCGGTGAAACCGCGGCCATGCCACGCGTCGTTCTCGGGGGCGACGTGAAACTGAGGAAGGTAGAAGGCGAGGAGCTGCGGCGCCTCCGTGGGCTCCCGCAGTGTGAGATCTGACACCGATCGATTCTCTCAGCTCGGGTTCGTCGGGGCCCGGAAGATCCGGTGAGAGATGCTCCGGGCCAGCGACCGTACGTGTCCCGACTTCTTCGCTTCCACCAGAGCCTGATACCTGGCCTCTGCTGCAACGAGTCCCTCGGTCAAGACCTCAATGTTGTGCTCGAGGCCGGACACGTGACCTTCCAGGGCTTCGATGTATCTCTTATGGCCGGCGAGATGCTCGTCGAGAACGCGGTTGTCCCGGAGCCTCTTTCGCATGACGCCGATTCGCATCTTCTGGTTATGGATGCGGTCGGTCAACTCGGTCACTCGGCCGCTCAATTCGGTCAGCGCCGTCGTCCCGTTGTCGCGGACCGACTTCATCACGTACTGATATGACTCGACCTCCGGATCAGCATGCAGTTCATTGAGAGTCTGCTGGCTCACATCCCTTCGCTTGATGCCGATCTCGGCGCTGAACAACGGCATCACGACGCGTTTGGTGTCGACGACGATGAGTCCCGCCTCGCTCAGGAGCTCCCGGGTTGACTCGAGGGTGAAGAAACGCAAGTGCGTGTGGTCCAAGAGCCCGGTCTCCGTATAGCGGAACCTTCCCTGCAGAACGGCCATGCGAACGTCACCGTGGGCGAAATTCGGCACAGAGGTGACGACGTAACCGTCTGGTTTCATCTTTCGGACGGCCTGTCTGAGAGAAGCAAGTGGATCGCGCAGATGTTCGAGCACGTCACCGAGAACGACGACGTCAAAGGATTCATCCTTTACGTAGTTCCAGACATCGCCCTCGTCGATGTTGCCCACGACCACCCGCTCGGCCCACCGCTCAGCCCTCTGGGCGGCAACTGGGTCCAGATCCATCCCGACCACGTTGCAGCCGCGTTCGGCAATGACCTTGGTCAGGTATCCGGTCGAGCACCCCACCTCGAGGACGGACTTGTTGTAGCCGATGAAATTCAGGGCGAAGGTATGGCTGTTGTTCTCGGCATTCGGATCCACCGGAACTTCGTAGATGAACGACAACCTTTTCCGACCTCTCCCCAGCCCAACCCACGAGCCGCCAGCGACGCTGGCCGCATTCGCCCCTTTGGCTGCGGCCACTATATTGGATATGGGTCGGCACACCGGGTTCTTTTGGCGCACCGCAGGGCACTGGGCACGGAACGGTCGGGATCGCCCGAGCCTGCAGTGCACGTCCATTCTCGGACCTTCCATCGGAGGGAAGAGGTGTGTCGAGTCGTCCACGACGAGGAGGCCGTCGTCCTGTGCGCACGCGGACCCGTCCGGCGGTGCGGAGGGTGAAGCGGTTCACTGACCCGGAGACCGGCGCGATCTGGGGAGACCGCTTGTGACCGCCCGACTAGACCAGGTTGTCGCCGCCGAAGAGCTCGGAGACCGAGGTGTCCTCGAAGACGGCGTCGATGGCGTCGGCGATGATCTTGGCCACGGAGAGGACCTCGAGCTTGTCGAAGATGCGGTCGTCGGACACCGGCAGCGTGTCGGTCACCACGACCCGCGAGATGGGCGCCGCCTTCAGGCGGTCGACGGCTGGGTCGGACAGGACGGCGTGCGTGGCCATGGCCGAGATGTCCGAGGCGCCGGCCTCGGCGAGCAGCTCGGCGGCGGCGCAGATGGTCCCGGCCGTGTCGATCATGTCGTCGATCAGCACGCAGGGGCGGCCCTCGACGTCGCCGACCACGTGGCGGGCCTTGACCTCGTTGTAGGTGCCCCGCGGCCGCGTCTTGTGGATCAGGGCCAGGTCGAAGCCGAGATGCTGGCTGTAGCGCTCGGCCACCTTCACCCGCCCGGCGTCGGGCGCCACCACGACCACGTCGTCGCCGAAGTTCTCGCGCATGTACGCCTCGAGCACCGGCGTCGCCACCAGGTGGTCGAAGGGGGTGTCGAAGAAGCCCTGGATCTGCCCGGAGTGCAGGTCGACGCTGATCACCCGGTCGGCGCCCGCCGCAGAGAGCATGTCGGCGACGAGCTTGGCCGTGATCGGCTCACGCCCGGTCGACTTGCGGTCCTGGCGCGAGTAGCCGTAGTAGGGGCATACCGCGGTAATGCGCTTGGCCGACGCGCGCTTGGCGGCGTCGATCATGATCAGGTGCTCCATCAGCGAATCGTTGACGGGGCTGGCGTGCGTCTGCACGATGAAGACGTCGCAGCCGCGGATGGAGATGTCGTACTTGCAGTAGATCTCCCCGTTGGCGAACTCACGCAGGTTCGCCTCACCCAGCTCGACGCCCAGGTGGCCGGCGATGTCCTTGGCCAGCGTGGGGTGGGCACGCCCCGAGATCAGCTCCAGGCGACGCCGGGGGATCAGTTCCACGACGCCAACGCTAGTGCGCCGTACCACGCCCCGTCGTCGGGCCGTTCGGCCCGTTGCGCCCTCTCCGCCCGTTCAGCCCTGGGGACCCGCGACCACCGTGTGCGGTCCCAGCTCGGTCCCCGGCGCCACCTCGGCGCCGGGTTCGAGCACGCTGTAGGGGCCGACGCGCGCCCCGGCGCCGATGGCGGCCAGGGTGCAGACGCTGGCGGCCACCACCGCGCCCTCGCCGACGGTGGTGTCGGTCAGCACGCTGTTGGGCCCGATCTCGGCCCCGGCCCCCACCACGCAGTTGCCGCGCAGGATGACCCCGGGCAGCAGGGAGACGTCGGCCTCCAGGTGGACCTCGGCGTCGACGTAGGTCCGCTCGGGGTCCCACATGGTGACGCCGCGGCGCATCCAGCGCTCGTTGATGCGGTCGCGCAGCTCGGCCTCGGCCACGGCCAGCTGGGCCCGGTCGTTCACCCCCGCCGCCTCCATGGAGTCGGGCAGCACCAGGGAGCGCACCGCGTAGCCGGCGCTGCTCAGGACGGACACGGCATCGGTGAGGTAGTACTCACCGTGGATGTTGGCGGGGCTCAGCCGGCGCAGGGTCGGCGCGAGGATGCTGCGTCGGAAGCAGTAGATGGAGGTGTTCACCTCCTCGATGGCCTTCTCCTCCTCCGTGGCGTCGGCCTCCTCCACCACCCGGGTGACGTCGCCGTCCTTGCCGTGGACGACCCGGCCGTAGCCGGCGGGATTCTCGACCAGGGCCGTCAGGAGGGTGGCGCCGGCGTCCTCGGCCCGGTGGGCCCGCACCAGCGCGGCCAGCGTCTGGGGTCGCAGCAGCGGCGTGTCCCCGGGGAGGACCACCACGTCCTCCACCTCGTCGTCATCGTCGTCGGGCAACCCGGTCAACCCGACGGCCAGCGCGTCGCCGGTCCCGGTCCTGGTCAGCTGCTCCACGAACTCGATCTGCATCGTCGGCGGCGCGTGCTGCACCAGGGTCTTGGTGACCCACTCGGCCCGGTGGCCCACGACCACCACGACCCGGCGCACGTCGACCTCGGCCATGGCGTCGAGCACGTGCAGGATCATCGGGCGGCCACACAGGAGGTGCAGGGGCTTGGGGCGCTCGGAGCGCATCCGCGTCCCCTCCCCGGCGGCCAGGACGACGGCAGACAGACGGCGTTCTGGCATCGCCGCATTCTTAGCCCGCCTGGACGCCCGGCGTGCGTATGGGACACTCGTGGGCGTGCCGGAACCGGAGCCCTACGACGAGTTCGGGCTCTTCCACGAGAACGCCGCCGAGTACAGCCTCCCTTATGACGGACCGCCGGAGGTGCGGCGCGTCGACGTCGAGGTCTCGCCCGGCCGGGCGGTGTCCGGCCTGGTCTGGGGCAGCGGTCCCCCTCAGCTCGTGCTGGTGCACGGCGGGGCACAGAACGCCCACACCTGGGACACCGTGGCGCTGGCCCTGGGCCGGCCGCTCCTGGCGGTCGACCTCCCGGGGCACGGCCACTCCGACGGCGGGCCCGACGGCTCCATCTCGGCCGACAGCAACGGACGGGACCTGGCGACCGTCGTTGCCGAGCTCGCCCCCGAGGCGCGCGGCGTCGTCGGCATGTCGCTCGGCGGCATTTCGTCACTGGCCCTGGCCGCCCACGCACCCGAGCTCGTGCGCGCGCTCGTGCTCGTCGACGTCACGCCCGGTGTGAACGCCGAGAAGGCGGCGCCGATCACCAACTTCGTCAACGGGCCCGCCAGCTTCGACAGCTTCGACGAGCTGCTGACCCGGACCATTGAGCACAACCCGGGCCGCTCGGAGTCGTCGCTGCGCCGCGGCATCCTGCACAACGCCGTCCAGCGCGAGGACGGCAGCTGGGTCTGGCGCTACGCCCGCTTCCCCACCGGCCCCTCCGGGCCCGCTGCCCATCCCGACTTCGGCGACCTGTGGGCGGCCGTCTCCGGGCTCACCGTCCCGCTGCTCCTCGTGCGCGGCCTCGCCTGGTCCGTCGTCGACGACGCCGACGTCGCCGAGCTCCTGCGGCGCCAGCCCACGGCCGCGGTCATCGGCGTCGAGGGGGCCGGCCACAGCATCCAGGGCGACCGGCCGCTCGAGCTGGCCGCCATTCTGGCCGACTTCCTCTTTCCCGACGACTGATGGACAAGAAGGTCTGGCTCTCGCGCCGCGCCATCAAGCTCCACGTGGTGATCCTCATCGTGGTGCCGACCTTCCTGGCGCTCTGCCTCTGGCAGATCAACCGCGCCCTCGGCGGCAACAGCCTCAGTTGGGCCTACGTGTTCGAGTGGCCCATCTTCGCCGCCTACGCCATCTACATGTGGTGGCGCTTCGTCCACGAGGCGGCGGAGGACCGGTCGCCGCCCGCCGCCACCGGCGCCGATCCCGGCGGCCCGGCCGCTTCCGCCAACCCGAAGGCGCCCGGGCCCGCTGGACCGGCGGAGGAGCGGGAGGACGCGGAGCTCGCGGCGTACAACGACTACCTGGCCCGGCTGGCGGAGCGGGACAAGGCCACGGGTCGTTGACAGGTGCTCGGGAGGGAGGGCTCGAACCTCAACGTCCTCGTCGACGCGTCTCCTCCGAGCGGCGTGTCGCGTATCCCCAGTGAGGCGCTCGCAGGGAGTGACGTTGCACGACGCTGACGACTGACAGTTGCTCACCGCCAGCTCGCAGCCTCAACAACCGCCCTCGCAAGCGGCTCGGATTCATGAAATCATCGGAGCGATTCGTCGAGCTCGTGGCATCGACCCGACCCCAGAGCAGTATCAGCCCGAGTTGAACGCCGACGAAAGCGAGGACCGGCGGGGGGAACGTAGTAGGCGAGACTGGATGGACCTTTCTGAAGATCATCAGCGTTCAACGGGAACCGAGTGACCTCCTCTGCTCGACCTTCGTTCCGGTCTACCAGGCTGCCGGAAACGCCCCCAACCAGGCGGGTGTCCTCGCCGCTATCACGGCTCACCAAGCACAGATCGACCAATTCGCTTCGGAGTTGTCATCGTTGCCCAAGTCGATCAAGGCCAAAGCCACGACCGCGGTCGACAACGCTCAAAAAGCCATTGCGTCGGAGAACCCATCGGCCCCTGGGGGAGAAAACGGCAATGGTCCTGCGAGCTACGTCGCTCTCTACTGCGGGCAGAACGAGTAACCAGACTGCACTGCGGGACTCAACGCACGGCACGGTTAACTCGCCGCGCTGGAGTACATGCAGGTAGATGGATGTGCTCCGGGGGGAGGGCTCGAACCTCCAACATCCGGCTCCAAAGGCCGACGTTCTGCCGATTGAACTACCCCGGACCGCGGCGGTCGCCGCCTAGAGGTTAGACACTCGGATGGGGCGTGCCCGGCTGAGACGCGGCGATAGGTTCTGTGGTCGTGCGCATTCTCGTGGTGGACGACGACCCCGCGGTCCGCCGGTCGATCGACCGTGCCCTCCGTCTCGAGGGCTATGACGTGGTGGCCGTCCCCTCGGGCGGCGAGGCGCTCGAGGCGCTGGCCCAGTCGCCGCCGGACGCGCTGATCCTCGACCTCGGGCTGCCCGACCTCGACGGCCTCACGGTGTGCCGGCGCATGCGCGCCGCGGGCGACGACACCCCGGTGCTGATGCTCACGGCGCGCGACGCCGTCGACGACAGGGTGCAGGGGCTCGATGCCGGTGCCGACGACTACCTTGTCAAGCCCTACGCACTGGCCGAGCTCCTGGCCCGCCTACGCGCCTTGCTGCGGCGCCGCTTCGAAGGCGAGGGCGGCCTCCTGCGCGTCGGCGACCTGATGCTGGACCTCTCCACCCGCCAGGGGCACCGCGGCGAGCGCAGCTTCACGCTCACCCGCATTGAGTTCGATCTCCTCGAAATGTTCCTGCGCCATCCCCGCCAGGTCCTCACCCGCGAGGTGCTGCTGAACCGGGTGTGGGGCTTCGACTTCGACTCGGGGACCAACTCGCTCGCCGTCTATGTCGGCTACCTACGTCGCAAGCTCGAGGAGGGGGGCGAACCGCGCTGCATCCAGACGGTGCGCGGCGTGGGCTACGTGCTGCGGGACGCGTGACCTTCCGCGCCCGGCTCGTCCTGGCGACGACCGTCGCCGTCGTCGCCGCGGTGCTGGCCGCCTCGCTCGGCTCGTTTCTGGTGGCGCGCCACACGCTGCTCCAGGCGGCGGACAGCTCGCTCACGACGGCGGCGCAGAAGATCGTGGCCGGCGAGGAGATCGGGTCGACCACCGCCACCCTGGGCCAGGTGATCGACACCACCGGCGCCGTCGTCTCGGGGGGCGGCCTCCCAGTCACCGGACAGGTGCGCCTGGTGGCGGTCGACCTCGCCCCGGCCTTCTTCACCACCGTCACCGTCGACGGGAACCAGATGCGGGAGTTCGTCGAGCATCTGCCCGCCGGCACGACGGTCCAGTCGGGCGTCCTCGTCGAGGGGGGCGCGCTGCAGATCGCCACGCTGCTGAACGTCGATTCGGAGCTGAAGAAGCTCGCACTGCTGCTGGGAGCGGTCGCCTTCGTCGGCGTCCTGCTCGCCGTCGCCCTCGGCTGGCTGGTGGCCCGCACCGCGCTGGTCCCGCTCAACGCGCTCACCGACACCGTCGAGGACCTGGCCGAGACGACCGACGTCTCCCGCCGCCTCTCACCGGGCCGCCCCGACGAGCTGGGGCGCCTCCGCCGCACCTTCAACCGCCTGCTCGAAGCACTCGAATCGTCGCGCCGGGCCCAAAGCCAGCTGGTGCTCGACGCCTCGCACGAGCTGCGGACCCCGCTCACCAGCCTGCGCACCAACCTCGAGGTGATCCGCCGGGTGGAGGAGCTGAGCGCCCAGGACCGCTCCGTGCTGGTCGACGACGTGCTCGTGCAGCTGCAGGAGCTCACCGACATCGTGGCCGACCTGGCCGAGCTGGCCCGGGGTGACAGGGGACCGGCGCCCCGGGAGCTGCTACGACTCGACCTGCTCGTGCAGGACGAGGTCGCCGTCCAGAACACCCACGGGCGCACCAAGGACGTGCGGTTCGACCTCGACGCCGAGCCCTGCTGGGTCGTCGCCCACGACGACGGGCTCCGCCGGGCCGTGGGCAACCTGCTCGACAACGCCCGCAAGTGGAGCCCGCCCGGCCAGCCGGTGGAGGTCGAGTGCCGCGAGGGCACCGTCGTCGTGCACGACCACGGCCCCGGCATCGCCGAAGAGGACCTGCCCCACATCTTCGACCGCTTCTACCGCTCGCCGGCGGCCCGCGGACTGCCGGGGTCCGGCCTCGGCCTGGCCATCGTCGCCCAGGTCGTCAAGGCCGAGGGCGGGACCATCGTGGCCGAGAACGACCCCGGCGGAGGCGCCCGGGTGTCCCTGCGCCTCCCGACGGTGGCCGGCCCCGAACAATGGACACCGGCCGGTCCCGACCACGACCAGTCGCGCGGGTCAGCCTGACCGCAATTCTTTTCGGGTTCTTACCAAGCGCCCAACTCCCGCCAAGGTCGGGTGCGCACACTGGAATTAGAGCATCCACCGGTGGCGCGGACTCCCCTCCCGCCGCCGCTGCCGGTGGGGACGCTCGCCGCCGTCCCTACCGGCGCCCCCACTTCGCCTCGCCGAGCGCCGCGCCCGCCCACCCTCTCAGCCCTCTGCGATGAGCTCGATCCGGTTGCCGAAGGGGTCGTCGACGTAGGCGCCCCCGCCCCCGGGCCGCTCCGGATTCGGTCGCACCTCCACCCCGGCGGCACCCAGGACCGCTTCCAGGGCTGGCAGGTCGCGCACCACCAGGGCCGGGTGGGCCTTACGGGCCGGGCGGAAATCCTCCTCGACGCCGAGATGCACCGCGACGGGCCCGTCGCCGAACCAGCAGCCGCCCCGCGACGCCAGGGGCTCGGGTTTGGGCTGGCGTACCAATCCGAGGAGGCCCGAGTAGAAGGCCTCCGCCTCGGCTTCGCGTCCCGCGGGCATGGCCAGTTGCACGTGGTCGAGCCGGACGATTTCGAAGCCCATGGCCACCTCCTCGCAGCGGGACCGACCTGGCAGTCGACCCCGCGGACCGCTAGCCTGCCGCACGACATGGGATCATTGATCAAAAAGCGCCGCAAGCGGATGCGCAAGAAGAAGCACAAGAAGATGCTGAAGGCGACCCGTTGGCAGCGCCGGGCCGGCAAGTAACTTCCTCCGCCCCGCTCCCGCTCTTCCCTCAGTCCCCGTTCCAGCCCGCCGGCACCGTGCGGGCGCGCAGCAATCGGGCCGACTCGGCCCCGACGCGCAGCGCACCGGATGCCGGGGTGCCGGCTCCCGCAGCGACCTCGACGAACCAGGTCGAGCCGCTCCCGGCCAGCGCCGGCTCGCTCCCGGCCAACTCCCCCAGGGCGTCGCGCCAGCGGGCCAGGCGGGGTTCGACGGCCAGCGCCGCGGCGGTGAGCGCGTTGGGCGCATCGTGCCTGGGATCCTCGTCCCAGGCCCGGTAGGCCCGGGCCGTCTCCACCCCGAAGGGCGGCAGGAGGAGCAGGTAGTCACGGGCCTCGAACGCTAGCGGGGTGACCCGCTCGCCCACACCCTCCACCCGGGCTCGGCCGCCCACCAGGCAAAAGGGCACGTCGGCGCCGAGGTGGACCGCCACGTCGACGTCGGCACAGCCGGCCCAGCGCAACACGGCGGCGGCGTCCGCCGAACCCCCGCCCAGGCCGCCCCCCAGCGGGATCCGCTTCGTCAGGCGGACGGCCGCCTGGCGGCCACAGGCGGCCAGGGCTCGCTCCACGAGGTTCCGGCCGGATCGCGGCAGGCCGCCGCCCCGCACTCCCGGCTCGACGTCGACCGTGAGACCGGACCCCCTTTCGTCGATCTCGAGCTCGTCGGCCAGGTCGAGGGTGACCATCTCGGCGTCGAGCTCGTGGTAGCCGTCGGGTCGCACCCCGGTCACGCGGAGCGACACCGTCAACTTGGCCGGGGCCAACAGCCTGCTCAGGGAGCGTCCAGTCACAGGGTCGCCAGCCTGCCCCAGGCCGCCACGTCGAGCTCTTCGGCCCGGGCGTCGGGTCGCACACCCGCCCGTTCGAATGCGGCCGGTTCGACCACGCCGGAGAGGGAGCGCCGCAGCATCTTGCGCCGCTGGGCGAAACCGGCCCGGACGACGGCATTGAGCCGTTCGTAGGAGACGACGGAGGGATCGATGGCGGGTTCTGGTCGCCGGTCCAGGCGGACCAGGACCGACTCGACCCTCGGTCGTGGGATGAAGACGGAGGCGGGGACCCGTCCCACGACCTCGGCCCGGGCGAAATAGGCGATGCGCACCGAGACCGCCCCGTAGGCGTCCTCACCCGCCGCCGCCGCCATGCGCTCACCCACCTCCCGCTGCACCATGACCAGGAGCTGGGCCACCGTGGGTACCTCCAGAAGGGTCCTGAGCACGAGCGGTGTGGCCACGTTGTAGGGGAGATTGGCCACCAGGCTCCATGGTCCGGGGCTGCGCTCGGCCAGGAGTGCCGCCAGATCGAGTTCCAGAGCGTCCCCCTCGACCGTCTCCACCCCGGCTCCCTCGACGACGGAGCGCAGGACGGGAACGAGGTGGCGGTCCGTCTCGACGGCCACTACGCGGGCCCCCGTCTCGGCCAGGGCCAGCGTCAGGGAACCCAGGCCCGCCCCGATCTCGAGCACGTGTGAGCCGGGCCCGGCACCCGAGAGGCGCGCGATGCGGCGAACGGTGTTCGGATCAGCGACGAAGTTCTGGCCGAGGGCACGGCTCGGCCTCAGCCCGTGCGCCGACAGCAATTGGGCGATGTCGGCGCCGGAGAGGGTCACCAGGAGATTGTGACGTCCACCACTCCCTGGCCGAGGTCGGCGATCTGCGAGAAGCCCGATGGAGACAGGTCGACGACCCGCGGGTAGCCCGCCCCCTCGCGGTCGTCCACCGTACAGACGGTCGACGCACCGGTCGCGTCGTTCACCACCGTGAGCACCGTTCCGAACGAGAGCGTCGGGCTGGCACACATGCCCGGCGGCGCAGCCGAATACCACGTGGCCTCGCCGTCTTCGGAGTTCGATGCCGCAGGCGGCGGGGGCGGGGCCGTTGTCGTCGTGGTGGTCGGCGGTGGCGGCGGGTCCGTCGTCGTGGTGGTCGGCGGCGGGGGCGGGTCCGTCGTCGTCGTTGTGGTCGGCGGCGCGGTCGTTGTCGTCGGCGCGGGCGCGGTCGTCGTCGTCGTGGCCGGCGCCTGGTAGGCGACGAGGTGCGACGGCAGCTTCACGCCGCGCTGGTGCGACGACTGAGACGCGACGTTCTCGTGATTCTCGTGCCCGCCACGCACCACGGTCTCAGACCGCGACGCGTGCGCAGACGCGCTCTGCAACAGCAGGAGAGGCGCGCCGAACAACATGCCGCAAATGGCTGCAGCTACGCCGAGGCGCCTCCCCCCAGTGCTCTGGTTCCGCAGGGCTCCACCCTTCTCCGGGGACACAGTGCACCCGCGCCGACACACGGGTGGCGAGAGGTTTCTGGAGAACTTAGATAACCAAACAGGAGGCACGCAAACCGGAATCCAGCGATTTCTTTTCGCGCGCTCTTTTCCCAGGTCACGGACACTGCTGCCCGCGACATTTAGATGAACTCCCTGTTCAGCTAGGGTTTTTCGCCGAATTCAACCTCAAACACCCAGGTCACAAGGTTCTCGTATTACGCACAACAGCGCGTGATTTAGCTTCCCGTGGAAAACACCATGGCCGCAGCGGCCGCGCTGCGCTCTTTCACTTCGTCGACCGTGCAGTCCTTGACCGCGGCGATCGCGTCGCCGACGAACGGGAGGTACGACGGCTCGTTCGGACGGCCGCGATGGGGCACGGGTGCGAGGAACGGACTGTCCGTCTCGACCAGCAAACGGTCGAGCGGGCAGCGTGCCGCGGCCTCCCGCACGTCGGCCGCGTTCTTGAACGTCACGATCCCGCTGAACGAGACGTACATGCCGGCGCGCAGGCAGTGTTCGACCTCTTCGGGACCGCCCGTGAAGCAGTGCAGCACGGTGCGTTCGGGAACGCCCTCGGCCCGCAACACGTCGAACAGATCGGGCCAGGCGTCGCGGGCGTGGATCACCAGCGCGAGCCCGTGGGCGTGCGCCAGCCCGATCTGCGCCGCGAACGCCGCGCGTTGCGCGTCGCGTGGCGAATGCTCGTAGTAGTAGTCCAGGCCGCACTCCCCCACCGCCACCACCGCACCGTCGTCCGCCGCGAGCTCACGCGCCAACAGCGCCGCCACCTCGTCCACGCCGTCACTCGCCTCGTGCGGGTGAAGCCCGATGGACGCCCAGGCCCGGGGGCTCGTCCCCTCGCCGGCGGTCGACCGCGCCACCGCCACCGCCTGCTCCGAGGTGGAGACGCTCGTGCCGATGCAGACGAGCCGGTCGATGCCGACCTCGGCCGCCCGGGCCAGGACGTCCTGCAGGTCCGTCGCCCCGGATTCGGTCCCCGGGAGGTACTCCTCCTGGACGTGGCAGTGGGAGTCGAACCAGCCCGCCACGGTCAGGCTTTGCGCCGCGGGAACAGGGGCTCCCCCTTCACGACGGCCGCGCCCCCGGTGTAGCCGCCCCACTCCGCGTCCCCCGGGAGCCGTGCGAGCGAGGGGTCGCCGACGACGCCGATGCGCCGCCATACCTCGACCGCAGTCGACGGCATGGCCGCGGCGATGAGGACGCCCACGATCCGCAAGACCTCCAGCGCGTCGCCGAGTACCGCGTCGACGGGGGGTCCGGGGTCCATCTTCCAGGGTTCGGCCGCCTCGAGCTCCGCGTTGGCGGCACCGATGAGCCGCCACGTTTCTTCGAGCGCCTCGTGTGGCGCCCAGCGGGACCAGGCAACCGTCGCCGCATGGAGCACGGCGGCCGCCACGAACGCGAGCTCGCTTGCGGCATTGCAGCCGGGGCCGACACCCCCGCACTTGGAGTGGACCACGGTGGTGACCCGCGAGACCAGGTTGCCCAGGTTGTTGGCCAGGTCCGCGTTGTAGCGCGCCACGATGCCCTCGTAGGAGAAATCGCCGTCACCACCCAGTGCCACGTCGCGCAGGAGGTGGTAGCGCAACGGATCGACCCCGAAGTCGTCGGCCAGGGCGAGAGGCGACACGTCGGTGATCCTGAGCGCCTCGGCGCCTTGGGTCCCGGCCAGCCCCGACGCGATCATCGTCTTGCCGAGTTTCTGCCCGCCCATGAGCAGGTACCCGTGGACGAAGATCTCCTCCGGTGGGTCGATGCCGGCGGCCATGCACATGGCGGGCCACCAGACGCAGTGGAACTTGAGGATGTCCTTGCCGATCAGGTGGTGGGCCGCCCCCCAGCGCGCCTCGAATGCGGCGGGATCGCTCCCGTACCCGGCGACCGTCAGGTAGTTGATGAGCGCGTCGTACCAGACGTAGAAGACGTGCCCGCTGTCCCACGGCACCGGCACGCCCCACGTGAAGGAGGTGCGGGTGATCGACACGTCTCGCAGGCCGCCCCGGATGAACCCGAGGGCCTCGTTGCGCTTGGAGGTCGGGCGGACGAAGTCGGGGTGGCTGTCGTAGTAGTCCAGGAGGCGCTGTTCGAATTGGCTGAGCTTGAAGAAGTAGTTGTCCTCCTTCATCTCAATGACAGGGCGGCCGTGCACCGGGCACTTGCCGTCCACGAGCTGTTCCTCTGTGTAGTAGTCCTCGCAGGAGACGCAGTAGAGGCCCCAATAGGAGCCGAGCGCAATGAAGCCGTTGTCGTAGATGCGCTGCAGGAACTGCTGGACGACTTGGTAGTGCCGGGGCTCGGTGGTGCGGATGAAGTCGTCGTTGGAGATGTCGAGCCGGCTCCACGCCTCCACGAAGCGCGCCGAGGTGCGGTCCGTCCACTCCTTGGGGGTGGTCTCGTTGGCCTCGGCCGCCTCGACGATCTTGGCCCCGTGCTCGTCGGTGCCCGTCATGAACCAGACGTCGTCGCCCAGCAGGCGGTGCCAACGGGCCAGGGCATCAGCGTTGACCGTCGTGTACGCCGTCCCCACGTGCGGCGCGTCGTTGACGTAATAGATCGGTGTGGTCAGGTAGTAGGGGGGCACCGCCGGTAGCGTACCGGCGCCCTCAGCCGCCTCCCGACGTGCCCGTGCTGCCACCCCCGGCCCTCCGCACGCGCAGAGCGGCCTCGTACGCGCGCCGCCGTGGCACACCGAGGGAGGCCGCCACCAGGTCGGCGACCTGGCGCGGGCCGGCCGACGGGTCGTCGCCCAGCGCGTCCCGCACCGCGCCCTCGACCTCGGCGTCGCCGGCCGGGGCCGCGGGCGGGGATCCGCCGACCACCAGAACGACCTCACCCCGCACCTCCCGCGCTGCGAAAGCGGCCGCGGCCTCGCCCAGCGTCCCCCGCCAGACCTCCTCGTGCAGCTTGGTCAGCTCGCGGACCACGGCGGCCGGCCGCGCCGCGTCGGTGGCTGCCAGCTCGGCCAGCGTGGCCGCCACCCGGCCCGGTGCCTCCAGCACCACGGTCGTGCGCGCGTCGGCCATGAGCGCCGCCAGGCGGCGCCGGCGCTCGGGCCCCTTGCGGGGCAGGAATCCCTCGACGCAGAAGCGGTCCGCCGGCAGGCCGCTCACGACGAGCGCGCCGAGGACGGACGACGGACCGGGTACGGTGCTCACCGTCTCGCCCGCGGCGGCGAGCTGACTTGCCAGCCACGCGCCCGGGTCCGAGATCCCGGGCGTGCCCGCGTCGCTGACGACGGCCACCGTCGCGCCCCGGGCCACGGCGGCCGCCACGCGGTCGAGCCGCGTCGCTTCGTTGTGCCCGTGCAGCGACAGGAGGCGGTCGCCGTTGGGTCCCTTGGCGGTGATGCCGCTCGCCGACAGCAGGGCCCGGGTGCGACGGGTGTCCTCGCAACAGATCAGGTCGGCCGTCTCCAGCACCTCGCGGGCCCGCGGTGAGAGATCACCGAGGTTTCCGATCGGCGTGGCGACCAGCACGAGCCGGCCCCGCCGCTCCTCGGTCACGACGTGCCGCTTGCTGCACCGTTCGGGACCTCGCGCACCTCGAGCTGGTCGCCCACCCGCACACCCCAGCGCTCCAACGACCCGGCCTCGGTCTGGACGGCGCTCCGGGCCGTCCGTCCCCCCACGGCCACTCGCCACGGCTTGAGCCGGGCGACCCGCACCACGGTGAGGTCGGTGGAGAGAAACGCCACGTCAATGGAAAATTTCATGCCAGCCGTGTGCACCGTGCGGGCGCCGTCCACGTGCAGCGCGCCCTCGCAACCCCGGCGCCCTCGCAACGCGCCGCGCTCGGCCGGCGAGTCGGCCAGCTCGAGCGCACACACCACCGCGCCGTCGCGCAGCAGCCATCCGGACCGCATCCGTCGAGGCTACCGGACCGCCTGCCGCATTCCGTCTAGGCTCTCCGCTTCATGTCGAAACGAACGGTGAAGCGCAAGCTCAGGACGAAGAAGAAGGCCAACCACGGCAAGAAGCCGAACTGCGGCCGCGGCTGACCGCGCGCTGATCACGCCGGCATGACTGTCGGCGGCCTCACACTCGGTCCCAGGCGACTCCCCGTGAGCCCAGCAGGCCGCACAGCGTGGTGGGCACGTCCGAGATGATCCCGTCCACCCCGAGGCAGAGCAGGCGCTCCATGGACGCCACGTCGTTGACCGTCCACACATGGACCGCCTTGCCACCCCGGTGGGCCCCGGCCACGAATGGCTCGTCGACGACCACCAGGTCCCCCTGGCGTTCGGGCACCTGGTAGGCGACAGCCGGGCTGTCGGGCACCTCCTCGCCGGCCTGAACGGCACGCCAGGCCTCGGCCGTGGCCATGGTGCCCGCCGAGGTCGGCACCGACGGGGCGAACCGGCGGAAGGCGTCCGTCGCCGGGTCGAGGAATGAGGCCACGATCACGTCGTCCGTGCGGCCGAACTCGGCCAGGAGCCGGGCCAGGGACTCCTCGTACGGGGCGACCACCGGTGCCGTCTGCTTGATGTCGAGGTTCAGCATCACTCCGGGGAACTGCTCGAGGACCTCGCGCAGCGTGGCGATGCCGAACGACCGGTCGGCCGGCGCCCGGCCGCGGAAGGGGTAGTCGCCAGCGGGTCGCCCCGGCGTGACGTCGGCCCCGGGGATCCACCAGTAAGAGAAGTCCATCTCCCGTAGCTGTGACAGCGTGAACGACGCAATGGGGCCCTGCCTGGCCGTGGTGCGGTCGACCGTGGCGTCATGGCACACCACCAGCTCGCCGTCCGCCGTCGCGTGGACATCGAGCTCAATCCCCGTCGCGCCCGCCTCGAGCGCGTGGTCGATGGCGTGCAGGGTCGACGAGGGCGACTCCCAGGCACCGCCTTGATGCGCATAGGCGATCACCCTGCGCTCGAGCCACACCGACGCCTCGCCCATCAGCCCGACGGTAACAGCCGTCACCCACCAAGTGGCCGGCCCGGAGGGCGAAGCCGGGCACCGCCGTGGCGGGCCTATCCTCGTGCGGCGTGCTCGATCATCTCCTCGTCGATCTCATCGGCACCATCCGCGCCTCCTTCGACCGGGCGCTGCTCCAGCGCCAGGCCGTCGAGGAGCGTTTCCAGGTCGACGTCTTCCTGGGCGACCTGTCCTGGGAGACCTCCTACAGCCTGCCCGGTGAGGAGCAACCGCCCCGGGTGCGGGCCGACGTCTCGGTGGACTGGCCCACCTGGAGCCAGACGTCCTACCGCAGCTGGTCGATCGGCGAGCCGCCCGACGAGCTTCCCGAGGTCGTGATCGAGGTGGCCCTGCGTGTGCAGCGCATGGCCGAGGCGCCGGACACCGAGAAGGTCATGGCGGCCCTGCCCGCCACCGGGCCGCTGGGCGAGCCGTCGGATCTGGTCCGCACCGCCACGACGATCGAACAGGTGCGCACCGAGGCGGACGAGGCTGACGGCGCCATGCGCTGGGCCGCCGAGGCGACCTATGAGGGCTCCCTGCGCTTCAGCGAGCACCAGCTCGAAGAGCCGTCCATCCTCGTCCCCGTCTTCGACGACCTGACCCGCTGGATCGCCTCGACGCTGATCTCACTGGCCGACCTGCCCTTCACGTTCCTGCCGCCCGGGGAGGACGACGCCTGACCCGCTTCGCTCCGCGTCGAGCCTCTGTCACCGTTCTCGCTCTCGCCCTCGCTCTGGGCCTGCTGCTCACCGCCTGTGGTTCGTCCGCACCCGGCGCGCCGTCACCGAACCAGGGCCTGGCGCTCGACCGGCCCACGCCCCAGGCCGTGCCGTTGGTCAACCAGCGGGGACAGACGGTGTCGCTCGCCACGCTGCGGGGCAAGGTCGTGGTCCTGGCTCCCTTCCTGACCCTGTGCCAGGACGAGTGCCCGCTGGTGACCGGCGCGTTCATCTCCTTGCAGCGCGACCTGCGCGCGGCCGGCCAGGCGAACCGCGTCGTCTTCGTCGAGGCCACGGTCGATCCGGGCCGCGACTCGGTGGCCCGCCTGGCCGCCTACCAGAAGGAGTTCGGGGCCGACTGGGATCTGTGGACGGGCACGCCAGCCGACATCGCCGCGTTCTGGAAGCCGTTCGGCGTGGAATACCAGATCGTGCCCGAGGGGCAGCCGGCGAAGACGGACTGGTACACCGGGAAGCCCTTGACCTACGACGTCGACCACACCGACGGCTACATCCTCATCAACACCGCTGGGCGCGAGCGCTTCGTCGACGCCACCGCCCCGAATCAGAAGGGCGTGCTCGACGCGAAGCTGCGCGGACTTCTCAACGACGGCGGCCTGCACGAGCTGCAGAACCCACAGGCACCCGACTGGACCACGGCCGACGCCTTGTCCTCCATCAGCTGGTTGCTCGGCACAAACGTCCCTGCGTCGAGCTCGTGATGGGGAGCCGGCTACGCCGCACCTCCCTCGTGGTTCCCGCAGCGCTGGCCGTCCTCGCCCTGCTGTTCAGCGCGTGCGGGGGTGCCGGCGTCACGACACTGTCGGCCCCGCCCACCACCGACACCTCACTCACGCTGACCTTGCAGCACTCCCCGGTCGGGCCCATCCTGGCCACGGGGGGCGGCGACACGCTGTACGACTTCGCCCCCGACACCCCGACGCACAGCGCCTGCCTCAACGACGGCTGCGTGCTGCAGTGGCCGCCGCTCATCACGAGCGGGCCGGTGCGCCTCGGCAAGGGGCTCGATCGCGTCCTGGTGGGCACGCTCCGCCGGCCTGACGGCTCGACCCAGCTCTCCTACGGTGGGCACCCGCTCTACCGGTACAACCTCGACGTGTCGCCCGGTGTCGTCATGGGACAGGCCATCGACCAGGACGGCGGCCTCTGGTACGTGATCAACGCCAAGGGCCAGCAGATCACGACAGCCTTCAGCGTCACCCCTTCGAACAGCAACGGCTGAACCGCACGCGCTCAGGTGTTGAAGCGGAACTCGACCACGTCGCCGTCGCGCATGACGTAATCCTTGCCTTCCATGCGGGCCCGGCCGGCGGTGCGGGCGGCGGCGACCGAGCCGGCGTCCATCAGGTCCTCGAAGCTAATCACTTCCGCCTTGATGAACCCCCTCTCGAAGTCGGTGTGGATGACCCCGGCCGCCTTGGGGGCGGTGTCACCGATGTGAATGGTCCACGCCCGTGCCTCCTTCGGCCCGGCCGTCAGGAACGTCTGCAGGCCCAGCGTGGCGAAGCCCACGTGGACCAGCTGCTCGAGTCCCGACTCCTCCTGGCCGTAGCTGCGCAACAGCTCCGCGGCGTCGGCGGCGTCGAGGCCGGCCACCTCCGCCTCGATCTGTGCGCACAGCACGACCGCCTGGGCCGGGCGCACCGATTCGGCCAGGCTGGCGGAGAGTCCGGCGTCCCCCAGCGCGCCCTCGTCGACGTTGAAGACGTAAATGAAGGGTTTGGCCGTCAACAGGTGCAGGTCGCGGAGCAGAGCGGCGTCCACTTCACCTTTCGCTGCCGCCTCCGTAATGGTGCGGCCCGCACCGAGAATGACTTCGGCAGCGGTGACCGCCTCGACCCTGGGCCTGAGGGCCGGGTCGCCCTTCGCCTCGCGCACCAGCCGAGGGAGGCGCTGCTCGACCGTCTGGAGGTCGGCCAGAATCAGCTCGGTGTTGACCGTCTCGATGTCGCCCGGCGGGTCCACCCGCGCGTCGACATGGACCACGTCGTCGTCGTGGAAGGCACGCACCACCTGACAGATGGCGTCGACCTCGCGGATGGCCGCCAGGAACTGGTTGCCCAGACCCTCCCCTTTGGACGCGCCGCGGACGAGGCCAGCGATATCGACGAAGGTCACCGTTGCCGGGACGACTGGCGCCCCGTCGTAGAGATCGGCCAGTTGCGCCAAGCGCGGATCGGGCACGGCCACTACGCCCACATTGGGCTCAATGGTGGCGAAGGGATAGTTGGCCGCCAGCACCTCGTTGTTGGTCAGTGCATTGAACAGCGTGGACTTGCCCACGTTGGGCAGCCCAACGATGCCGATCGAAAGGCTCACGCGGGCGGCAGGCTAGCCCGGGAGAAAGCCGGCACCCGCGGCCAACGTCTTGAGGTCGGCTTCGGGCCGGGCTCCCGTGTGCGAGATCACCTCGGCCGCGCACAACGCCCCGAGCCTGGTGCTCTCGACGGGGCCCATGCCGTGGGTCAGCCCGAAGAGGAGCCCCGAGGCGAACAGGTCGCCGGCACCGGTCGTGTCGACCACCTGCCCCGCGGCGGCCGCCGGGACCTCTTCGGGTCCCCGGGCGGTCAGGACGGTGGCGCCCTGCGCGCCGCGGGTCATGACCACCAAGAGTCCGGTCTCCTCCGCCGCCTCCAGGGCGTCCTTGGACGAGGACACGCCGAAGAGCATGGTGACCTCTTCCTCGTTGCCCAGCAGGATGTCGACGTCGTCGAGCAGGAGTTCGAGGAACTCCCGCTGGTGGCGTTCCACGCAGAACGGGTCCGACAGCGAGAGCGCCACCGAGCCCTCGGCGGCGTGGGCCGTGGCCGCGGCATGGCGCATGGCCTCCTTGGCCGCCGGCACGTCCCACAGATACCCCTCGAGCAGCACAATGGAGGCCCGGGCCACCAGAGAGGTGGAGACCCCCTCGGGCGACAGCGTCGAGGCTGCCCCCAGATAGGTCCCCATGGTGCGGTCGGCGTCTTCGGTGATGAGCACGACGCAACGACCCGTCCCCAGCCCGTCCCCGGCGGCCGACTCGCTCAGGTGCGGTTCGAATTCCACCCCGGCCGCCCGCAGGTTCTCGGTGTAGGTCCGGCCCACCTCGTCGTCGGCCACGGCACCCACGAAACCGGCGGTGCCTCCGAGCACGGCGATCCCGGCGGTCGTGTTGGCCACCGAGCCCCCCGAGACGTAGCGGGGCGCACCCATGGACTCCTGCACGGCGTTGGCCGTGACCAGGTCAATGAGGGTCATCGACCCCTTTTCCAGGCCGACCTGGGCCACTTGTTCGGCGGTCGTCAGCTCAATGACGTCGAGCAGGGGCGAACCGATGGCCACGACGTCGAGATCGTGACCGTCGTAGGCGGGCGTGGCTTCCTCAGCTGGCACGGAGCGAGAACCTACCCGCGGGACCGCGGGTAGCCTGCACGGATGCCCTCAGCTCCTACGTCAGCCGTCGCGTCCGGCTCCGAGCCGTTCCGCTTGCCGCGGACGATCGAGCCGGAGATCTACCACATCGAGATCGAGCCGGTCGTGGCGTCCGCCACCTTCTCGGGCACCGTGAGGATCGACGCCGTCGTCCACGAGACGGCCGACGAGATCGTGCTCAATGCCGCCGAGCTGGCGATCAGCGACGTCGAGGTCCTGACCGCCGACGGGATCACCGTGTTGTGCAGCGTGAGCTTCAACGACGAGCTCGAGCAGGCCACATTTCAGCCGTCTGACCTGCTTCCCCCCGGGCCCTGCACCATCAGCTGCCGGTTCAGCGGCACGCTCAATGACAAGCTGCGCGGCTTCTACCGGTCCACCTACACAGGTCCGGACGGGGAGACCCAGACCATGGCCACGACCCAGTTCGAGTCGGTGGATGCACGGAGGTCCTTTCCCTGCTTCGACGAGCCGGACCGCAAGGCCGTCTTCGAGATCACCCTGATCGTGGAGCCCGACACCGACGCCATCTCGAACTCACCCGTCGTCGCGATCGACCAGGTCGGGCAGAAGCGGCGCATCCGGTTCGCCCCCACCATGAAGATGTCCACGTACCTGGTGGCCTTCGTCGTAGGCAAACTCGATGCGACCGACACCGTCGACGTGGACGGCGTGCCCCTCCGGGTGGTGTGCACCCCCGGAAAGCTCCCGTTGGCCGAGTTCGCGCTGGAGGTCGGTGCGTTCGCACTGCGCTTCTTCACGGAGTACTTCAACATCCCCTACCCCGGCGACAAGGTCGACCTGGTCGCCATCCCGGACTTCGCCGCCGGGGCGATGGAGAACCTGGGCTGCATCACCTTCCGAGATACGGCTCTCCTCATCGACAAGGACGAGGCGGCCCGCGCCGAATTGGAGCGCGTCGCCGACGTGATCGCGCACGAGCTCGCTCACATGTGGTTCGGCGACCTCGTGACCATGGGGTGGTGGGAGGGCATCTGGCTCAACGAGGCCTTTGCCACGTTCATGGAGACGCTCTGCGTCGACGCCTTCCGGCCTTCGTGGGACCGCTGGGTCGGCTTCGCGCCATCCCGTGAGGCCGCCCTCGCCGTCGACGCCCTGCACCTGACCCGCCCCATCGAGTACCCGGTCGGGCCGCCCGAAGAGGCCGCAGGCATGTTCGACGTGCTGACCTACGAGAAGGGCTGTGGTGTCCTGCGCATGCTCGAGCAGCACATCGGGGCCGACGTCTTCCGCGACGGCGTGCGCACGTACCTCAAGGCGCACGCCTACGGCAACACAGTGACCAGCGATCTCTGGGATGCGCTCGAAGACGCCAGCGGCGCGCCGGTGCGCGACGTCATGGACACGTTCATCCTTCAGGGCGGGCACCCGCTCGTCTCGCTGCACGGCGACACGCTCAGCCAGAAACCCTTCGCGCTGGGACCCGTCCCCCCCGGCGTCACGTCGTCCATCGGGAGTCAGTGGCGCGTCCCCGTCGCGGTGCGGGCGCTGCCCGCCGACGGCGAGCCTGGCGCGCCGGTGCGCCACCTCGTCCTGGAGGCCGACCCCGAGCCGATCTCCGAGGCCGAGCAGGGGCTCGCCGTCGTCAACGCCGGCGGCTGGGGTATGTTCCGGGTCGGTTACGAGGCCGACCATCGCACGGCGCTGGCCGAGCACCTTCCCGAGCTCACTCCCCTGGAGCGCGCGAACCTGCTGGCCGACACCTGGGCGACCACGCTCGCCGGTCTCTCGACGCTGCGGGAGTTCCTGGTCCTGGCCTCACGGCTCGGTAACGAGCCCGATCCCGCGGCCTGGTCCCCCGTTGGCGCGGCGCTGGGCCTCACCAAGCGGATCGCACCGGCCGCGCAGGAGGAGGCGCTCGACCAGGCGGTCACCGCGCTCATCGGAGCCACCCACCGACGGCTGGGCTTCGACGCCCTCCCGGGGGAGAGCGACCGCACGCCGATGTTGCCGCGCGCTCGCCATCAACCTGATGGGCGCCGTGGGCGCGGACGCCGCGGTCAGGGCGGAGGCGGCGCGTCGCTTCGACGCCTCGCCCATCGGCGGCGGTTCCGGCGATCCAATCCCGCCCGACATCGAGTCGGCCATCCTGGCCGTCGTGGCGCAGCTCATGCGGCCCGGAGACTACGACGCGCTGCTGGAGCGGTACCGGACCGCCTCCACGCCCCAGGAGGAGATGCGCTCCCTCGGCGCGCTCGCCGGATTCCCCGACGTCGACCTGTGCCTGCGCACCTTCGACCTGGCCATGACGGAGGTGCGCAGCCAGAACGGGTTCGTCGTGATCGGCTCGCTCCTGGCCAACCCCGTCGGCAACCAGGCGGCGTGGACGCGGCTGACCGAGAGCTGGGAGGCGGTCCTCGACCGTTTCCCGAAGAACGCGCCACCCCGCATCATCGAGTCGATCCCCGCCCTGTGCGGTGACGCCGAATTTGCCGAGCGCGTCATCGCGTTCCTCGACGCCCACCCCCTGTCGTCTGGCCCGCGCCGGGTGGCCCAGTCGGTGGAGCGGCTCCGGGTCAACCTGGCATTCGGCTTCCGCGAGCGTGCCGGATTGGGCGACTCCCTGCGGGCGGCCGGCACACCTCGGGCGTGATGACCAGGACGGTGTCGCCCGACGTCCTGGTCTCGGCACGTGTCCAGGAACTGTTCGAGAACGCACGCGCGACGCGGGGCTTCATGCCCGACGACGAGGGAGAGGCGTTGTTCGCCGCCGCCCGGCGGGCCGGCGACGCCGGGATCGCGGCGGCATCACCCGCCACGTTCGTCGAGATCGGGGCCTGGTGCGGGAAATCAACCGTGTACCTGGGCGCGGCCGCCGAGGCCACGGGGGCGTCCCTGCTCTCCATCGACCATCACCGCGGCTCGGAGGAGAACCAGGCCGGATGGGAGTACCACGAGCCCGATCTCGTGGATCCCGAGGTGGGCCGGATCGACACGCTGCCGCACTGGCGCCGCACCATCACCCGGGCCGGCCTGGAGTCGTCCGTGGTGGGCATCGTCGGCGACTCCCCCACCCTGGCCGCCCGTTGGGACCGTCCGCTCGCCTTCTGCTTCATCGATGGCGGACACGGCGAGGATCCCGCCTGGGCCGACTTTCACGGCTGGGCTCCGCACGTCGTGCTCGGGGGCTGGCTGGCCATCCACGACGTGTTCCCCGACCCTGCAGACGGGGGGCGCCCGCCCTACGAGCTGTACCGTGCCGCGCTCGAGTCGGGCGAGTTCACCGACGACGGCGCCTGCGGCAGCCTGCGCGTCCTGCGCCGCATCACGCCGCCGCGCTGACGGACGAGGCCCCTCGGGCGCGTGGGTCCAGCCCGCAACCGCAGGACGCCTGAACGCCGGCTCCGGAGAGACGCGACCGGATTCAGATGGTCGGGCGGTTGGTCAGCCGCGCGAGAAACGCTGGGGCGGGTCGGAGACGGTGCATCCCTCTACGGCGTCTCCGCAGTGCGGCTCGGCCAGGTCGAGTGCGGCCGGCAGGCCCTCACCCCGGAAGAGCCCAGCGGCCGGGGTGGCGTTCGAGAGCGCGTCCGCCGCCAGCACCATGGCACCAAAGGTGTACGTGGTCCGCTCGTGCTTGGGGAAGGTCTCCTGCTCGGGGTACACCATGCCGGTCCAATACGAGCCGTCCTGCAGTCGCAGGTTCTGCCCCGCGGAAAACAGGTCCAGCGCCGGGCCCTCCATGCCGAGGGCGTCGAGCGTCAGCACGCATTCCGCCGTCTCGGCTGCCGTCACCCAGTCACCGGTGGAGACGCAGCGCACGCCGAGGCCCTCCATGACGAACGTCGACCAGCCCTCGGCGATGCGGCGGCGGCCGGCCTCGCCCTCGAGCGCACCCGACAGCATCGGGTAGTACCAGTCCATGGCGAACTCGACCTTGGGTGCGAAGGCGCCGGGGTGGTGCGCCACGGCGTGCCCAAGGCGCCCGGCTGCCAGCTCCCAGTCCGGGCGGTCCTGGGCCAGGCACTCGGCGATGGCCACGGCGCACCGCATGGAGTGGTAGATCGACGACGAGCCGGTGAGCAGCGCGTATCCCTCGGCACGGCCGGCCGAGTCGAGCGACCACAACACCGAGCCGTCCCGCTGTTGCGAGCGCAGAATGAAGTCGATCCCCTTCTCAATCGTCGGCCAGAGCTCCCCCAGGAACTCCACCTCGCCGGTGATCAGATGATGGTGCCAGGCACCGGCCGCCAGGTAGGCACAGACGTTCGTGTCGAGCCGGAGGTCCTTGACCCCGTCACCCTGGTAGTAGTTGAACCAGCTCCCGTCCGGGAGCTGACGGCGCGCCAGCCACCGGTAGGCGTCGACGGCCTCGTCAACCAGGCCGCACACGGTCAGCGCCATTGCCGCCTCGACGTGGTTCCACGGGTCGCAGTGGCCGCCCTCAAACCACGGGATCTGCCCGTCGTGGCGCTGCACCGCCGCGATGGCGTGGCCGGTGGCAAGGACGTCTGCACTCGTGAGGATGCCGGGCACCGCCGGCAGCGTGGCGGAACGGATCTCTTCTGTGGTCATGCCGCAGCTCCCTGGCTCGGTGTGGTCGGCCCGCGCCGCCCGGGCACACCGCGGGGCAGTGTCGGGCGCGAGTCGGGCAGGTCAGCCACGCTGGCCACCGGCTTCCTGAGGTACAGGACCAGGCTCTTACCGATAACCGGGCTCAACACCCGGTCGGCCGTGCGCGTGACGAACGGTGCTTTGACGATGTCCCAGACCAGCACCTTGTGGTACGCCTCGACCGCTGGATGCGAGTCGTTGGACGGACCGACCAGGCAGCGCAGCCACCAGTAGGGCGAGTGCAGGCCATGGGCGTGGTGGTGTCCCGTCGCTTCGAGTCCGGCCGTATGCAGCCGGCGCTCCAGCGTGGAGCGCCGGTAGATGCGGACGTGGCCCCCGGGAGTGTCGTGGTACTCGTCCGAAAGCGCCCAGTTGATGGCCTCAGGAACGCAGCGCGGCACGGTGACGGCCATGGCACCGCCGGGGCGGAGGACGCGGGCCAGCTCGCGCATGGCGGCGGTGTCGTCCGGGATGTGCTCGAGCACCTCCGACGCGATCACCCGGTCGAAGGTCCCGTCGGCAAAAGGCAGCGAGAGCGCGTCGCCCTGGACCGCCGTCGCAGGATGGGCCGGGGCGATCTCGCCCATTTCGATCATGGCGGCCAGGGTGCCGCGCACCTGCGCCACCTCATCGGCACCGGCATCGAGGGCCACCACCCAAGCACCGCGGCGGGCGGCCTCGAACGCATGACGTCCGAACCCACACCCGAGGTCGAGCACGAGGTCCCCCGGCCCGACGTCAAGCCGGTCGTAGTCAACGGTCAGCATCAGACTGCTCCTCGGGCCAGCGGCGTATCCAGGCCTTCGGCAACGGCCGAGGGGGCCCCGGGGAGCGGCTCTCCCGCAAGGACAGCCTCATAGCAGGCCGCGGTCCCCGCCGCGGTGACCTGCCAGGTGAAGCGGCTGACGACCCGCTCCCGGCCGGCGCGACCGAGACGGGCGCGCAGATCTGTGTCGTCGAGCAACCGGGCGATGGCGCCGGCCAGCGCTCCGGGATCGTCCGGCTGCACGAGCAGGCCCGTCTCTCCGTCGGTGCCCACCACCTCCGGCAGGGCTCCCCCGGTCGTGGCGACCACGGCCACGCCACACGACATCGCCTCGATCGCCGGCAACGAGAACCCCTCGTAGAGCGAGGGCACGACCGCCACCTGGGCTTCGCCGTAGAGGCGGGCAAGCTCGTCGTCAGTGATGCCGCTCACGCAGTGCACGACGTCGGCCAGCCCGAGGCGGGCGATGGCTCGTTCAACGCGGCCACCCTCGCTGGGGCGGCCGATCACCGTCAATTCGACGTCCCGCTCGGTCCGCAACTTGGCCACCGCCTCGAGCAGCGGCACCAGTCCCTTCATGGGCACGTCACTGCTGGAGGTCACCATGATCCGCCCGGGCACAGGCGTCACGTCGTCAAACGGGCGGAACACGGTGTGGTCGACCCCGACGGGGACCACGGTCATCCGATCGGGCACAACGTCCATCTGTGCCGCGATGTCCTGGCGCGAGTTCTGCGAGACCGTGAGCACGGCGGGCAGGGCACGCGCCACGCGTACCTGCATGCCCAAGAAGCCGAACCAGCGGCGCGTCGTGAACCGCTGCCAGGGGTTCGTCGTGTGCGACAAGGCAAGCTGACGGTCCACCGTGATGGGGTGGTGCAGCGTCGTCAGGAGGGGCCACCCGTCCTCCACCATGCCGAGCATCCCGTTGCCGAGGCACTGGTTGTCATGCACGACGTCGAACTCGTCACGACGCTGCGCCAGGAGTTGACGGGTCCGCAACGAGAAGGCCAGGGGTTCTCCGAAGCCAGCTGTGCACATGATGGCGAATTCGGTCCAGTCCTCCTTGGAGGTGAACTCGCTCCGGTGCGGCACCCGGAACGGATCCGGCTGGCGGTAGAGGTCGAGGCCTCGGACGGGCGTGAACCCCACTCCCTCGTCGAGCTCGGGCCAGGGCGGTCCGGCGAACACGTCGACGGAATGGCCCAGGGCAACCAGTTCGCGGGTCAGGTGGCGGGTATAGACCCCCTGGCCGCCGCAACGGGGGTTCCCACGGTAGGTCAGGAAAGCGACACGCAAACCCCCAGGTCGGGGGGCGCGGCGGGGATCGGGGCGGGAAACGCAATGTGGCGGGAGCGCTCCCAGGACTCCTTTGTCTCGATCCACTTCTGGCGAGGCGTCTTAGGCAATGGATATCCCGACTCGACTCGCCATGACCCCCTAGCCTCCCCGAACCCTCTGGTCCTGCGCAAACGGCACCGTCACGCGATGCATCCGGCCCGCCATTCAGCCGGTGCCAACCCGGCTGAGCAAGGCGAGCACGACCGAGACGACACGGATCAGCTTCGGCACGGAGTGCGGCATGCGCCTGCTGTGAGTGGGCGGTTCGGCCCTCGACAATTCCGCACCTCATCTCCGTTGTCCCACTCGCAAGGGGGTCGACGAGACAGGTACCGTGCCCCATATGGACCTGGCCTACCCACCCGAAGCCGAGGAGTTCAGGACTGAGATCGCGGGATGGCTGAGGGAGAACCTGCCTCAAGGATGGGGAGACCCCGGCTTCTCCATGACCCCTGAGGAGCGGAGCGCCTTCAACAGGGATTGGACGGCAAAGCTCTATGGCGGAGGGTGGATCTGCGCCAGCTGGCCGACGGAGTACGGCGGCAAGGGTCTGAGCCTGCTGCAACAGGTCGTGCTGAACGAGGAGTTCGCCCGGGTCGGCGCACCGTTGCGCGCCGATTTCTTCGGCGACACCTTGGTCGGCCCGACGCTCCTGCAATGGGGCACGGAGGAACAGAAGCAGCAGTTCATCCCCGGGATCTTGAAGGGCGAGATCGCGTGGTGCCAGGGCTTCAGCGAGCCCGACGCGGGTTCGGACCTGGCCAGCCTCAAGACCCGGGCCGAGCTCGACGGTGACGAGTGGGTCATCAACGGGCAGAAGGTGTGGACGACGCAGGCGCAGTACGCCGACTACATCTTCCTCCTGGCCCGCACCGACCCCGACGTGCCCAAGCACGCCGGCATCTCCTACCTCCTCGTCCCGATGAAGCAGCGGGGCGTCGAAGTGCGGCCGATTCAACAAGTGGATGGTTCAGCCGAATTCAACGAGGTCTTCCTCACCAATGTCCGTTGCCCGAAGGAAAATGTCATCGGCGGCGTCAACAACGGGTGGAAGGTGGCGATGACGACGCTCGGCTTCGAGCGCGGCACATCCTCGACCACCGGCCACCGACGCTTCCAGAAGGAGTTCGACGAGATACTGGCCGAGGCGCGCCGACGGGGACGCGACAGCGATCCCTTGATCCGCCAGCGATTGGCGCGGTCATGGTCGAAGATCAAGATCATGCAGATCAACGGCTTCCGCACGCTGACCGATGTCCTCAACGGCACCCACACGACCGCCAAGCTCGGCGCCTGCAACAAGATGTTCTGGTCCGAGGCACACCAGGAGACCTTGCTGCTCGGCATGGACATCCTCGGCACGGAGGGCCAGGTCCTCCTCGGAGACCAGGGCGGGGACACACTCCTGCCGGGGGCGCGCCGGGCCAAGGCGAGCTACCCGGTCAACAACCTCCAGTCGCTCTTCTTCTTCTCCCGGTCGGAGACGATCTGGGGCGGCACGGCCGAGATCCAACGCAATATCGTTGGTGAGCGCGCCCTCGGCCTGCCCAAGGAGCCGAAGAACCATTAGGCGAGGGCGGGCGCCCGCGCGCTGCCTCGACCGCTCGGGGGGCGGGACGAGGATGGCACGACGGCGGGTCGGCGCGTCCTCCAATCACGCGATGCGGCCTCGGACCTCCCCCGACCGGAGTGTGATGTGGTGAGCACCACGGGCCCCACCAAGGTCATCGTCATCGACGGTCAGCCGGTGTTCGCCCAGGCATTGGCGATCGCCATCGAGGCGACCGGGGAACTGACGTGTGTGGGAACGGCAGACGATGTCGATGAGGCCACCGGCTTGGCGGAGGCGGTCGAGCCGGACGTTGCCGTCATGGACGTCCAGCTCAACGGCAACGAGGGCATCCGTCTGCTCCTGGAGCGACATCCCGAGCTGCGCGTGCTCGTCCTGACGGGGCTCCCCATCCATCCCGCGCTGGTCTACGACGTGGCGCGTTCGGGTGCCTCAGGCCTTCTCCCCAAGTCGAGCAGCCTCGGGGTCGTGGTGGCGACGATTCCCGCGCTCGGTAGTCACAGCTTCGCCCTGGACCGCGAGAGCCTGATCAGACTGTGCGAGAGCGCGGGCGCCGCGGGCGTACGCCGCGACAGCGGTTCGTCACCCTTGACCGGGCGTGAGCGCGACATCCTGTCCCTATTGGTCAGCGGGGTCGACCTGCAGGCCGCCGCTGGGCGGCTCGGCATCACCGTGAACACGGCGCGGGGGTACGTCAAGAACCTGTACCGCAAACTCGGGGTCCATAACCAGCTCGAGCTTCTGGCGGTGACCAGGGAGCGTGGCCTGCTCGATCCGGAGGAGTGAACCCGTGCCAGGCGCGTGTGGTGCCCCGGGTCGGAGCGGCCTTTTCCCTCTAGCCTGGTCCGGGTACGACCACTGGTCCGACGTTACGAACGGGGTGAACAACCATGCTGGTGAGAGAGTGCCTGCGCACGGCGCCGGTCACCGTCCCTCCGGGGTGCACCCTGGAGGAGGCGGGGCGGCTACTGGGAAGCCACCGCGTCGGCTCGCTGCTGGTCGTCGAGGGTGATCGCCTGGTGGGGATCGTGACGGACCGCGACATCACGGTGCGCGGGATCGGGGAGGGGAAGCCGCCGTCCGCCGCCGTGAGGGCGGTCATGACGGCGGATCCCGTCACGATTCAAGGCTCGGCCGACGTCTTCGAGGCGTTCACGGTGTTCAAGACTGCTCGCGCCCGGCGACTTCCGGTGCTCGAAGACAAGGACCTCGCCGGGATCATCTCGGTGGACGACCTCTTGATGTCGCTCGTGGTCGAGTTCGGGGCAGTGATGTCGCCAGTGGTGCAGGAGCTCGTCCACCCAGCCTGAATGAGGCCTCAGCTGGTACGGCGCGCCTGGTCTTCGTAGTCGGGACCCGCGACCGGCAGAGGGACCACGTTCGTCTGCGCCCGGCCGGAGAGGCCCATGACGAGTCCTTCGGTCCCGGCGCGGCGCTGGCGGGCACCGAGCACGAAGAGAGGGATGCTGGCCGCGAGGGTCGCCACGCCGCCGACGACGAGGGCGAGGCGCGGGCTGGTGACGTCGCTGAGGTAGCCGAGGAGCGGCGCCCCGATGGGCGTGCTGCCGAGGAAGGCGATCGCATTGAGTGACATGACACGGCCTCGCATGGCCGGATCGGCCCGGAGTTGCAGCGTGGCGTTGTTGGTGGCCACGAAGGAGATGCTCGCCGCCCCCATCGGGACGAGCAGGACGATGGCCCACCCCTCCGTCGGTGAGAGCGCCACCGCCAGGATGGCGGCCCCGAAGACGAGGCCGATGCACGCCAGCAGCCGGGTCGACGGCCGGCTGCGGAAGGCGGTGGCCAGGCCGCCGACGACGGCTCCCGCGCCCATGGCCGCCAGGAACCAGCTGTACAGACCGGCCCCGCCGTGGAAGGTGAACTTGGCCAGGAGAGGCAGGGTGACCGTGAAGTTGAAGGCGAACACGCCGACGATCGCCATGGAGAAGAGCGGGCTCCTCAGGTCGGGCGTGGCCCAGACGTAGCGCAGGCCCTCGCGGACCTGCCCCTTGGCCCGGACCACACCGGGACGCCGGATGAGCTCGGCGGCGCGCATCATGGCGAGTGCGACGATCACCGCGGCGTAGGAGGCTGCATTGATGAAGAAGCAGGCAGCCACTCCGAAGAAGAGGATGAGCACGCCGCCTATGGCCGGACCGATCACCCGGGCCGAGTTCATCAGCACGCTGTTGAGGCTCACCGCGTTGGGCAGCAGATCCAGGCCGACCATCTCGGAGACGAAGGTCTGGCGCGCCGGGTTGTCGAACAGGTTCACGAACCCGAGGCCCGCCGCCAACACGTAGACCTCCCACAGGTCGGCCGAGTGTGTCACCACCAGCACGCCCAGGATGAAGGCCAGGATCCCCGCGCTTGCCTGGGTGCAGTACAGCACCTTGCGCTTGTCCACTCGGTCGGCGATGAGCCCACCGAAGGGGCCGAGGAGCAGGAGTGGCAGGAACTGCAAGCTGGTGGCGATGGCGACGTCCACGCCGGTGCCGTGGAGCGGAAAGAGGATCAGGTAGGCCTGGGCCACCGTCTGCATCCATGTCCCGGAAACGGAGATGACCTGGCCCGTGAAGTAGAGCCGGTAGTTGCGGACCGAGATGGCGCGGAACGTCCGGCGACCCGCCTCGCGCATGCGCCGCCTCACGGCTCCACCAGGAGCTGTTCGAGCAACTCGACCAGTTCCGCCACGCGGCGTTGCTCCTCGACCGTGAGCTCGTCCAGACGGCGCAACAGGAATGCGTTCTTGCGGGTGCGCATCCGCTCCAGCGCCCGCTCGCCCGCGGTCGTGATCCGCACGCGGGCGCTCCGCCGGTCGTTGGGGTCCGCGACCCGCGTCACCATTCCCGCCTCGGTCAGGCTGGCCACGATCCTCGTCATCGTCGGCGGCTGCACCTGTTCGAGCGCGGCAAGCTCGCCCAGCGTGGGGCTGCCGTGCCGGCCCACCGAGCCGAGCGCCGAAGCCTGCGCCGGCGAGAGACCGCCGAGGGACTCCTGGCGGAGGCGACGCTGCAACCGGTTCACGGCGATGCGCAGGCGGCCGGCCACCTCTTCGTGGGTCAACTCGACGGGTTGCTGCGTCGGCATGCCTCCAGTATAGTTAGTTGAGCTAACTAATCAACCCGGATGCCCGCCCCGTGGTGGAAGTTGTCGTCGAAGACCACCGTGAAAGAGCCCTAAAAGCTCGGGACGTAGCCGCCCGAACCGAGGGCGGAACTCTCGTCGACGCTCAACGTGTCGTCGATATCCCCCACCACCTCGGTGACCCAGGGCAGGCGGTCACGCAGGATCCGGTCCACGCCACCCGACAGCGTGGCCGAGCTGACGGCGCAGGAGCTGCACGCCCCCTGGAGCTGGACCTCGACCACACCGGTCTCGACATCGGCCCTCACCAGGACGAGGTCACCCCCGTCCGCCTGGACCGCCGGACGCATCAGGTCCATGATCCCCTGGAGCTTCTCCAGGCGATCGGCCCGCTCGGCGTCGCTCAGTCCGGATTGGGTGTCGGTCACCCCTCCATTGTGCCGTGCCCGCTGGTCACCCATGCACAGCCCGCTCCGGAAATCGGGGTTGCCTTCCCGGAGACGAAGTGCACCAGCCCAGCCGGATGATCGAAGGGCACGTGTCCGTGAGCGTGAAGGTTCCGGAGGTTTTCTAGGCGCAAACGACACTTGGGACGTGCCGGCGGGAACCGTGATCTTCGATGCAGGTTCCTCCGGCCGGCCAGGAGATGTTCGGGGTGATTGCGGGCACGGTCGAGCTGCGCCTGTCGAACGGTCATGAAATCGCTCTCGGCCCCTATGAGACGCCGACCTTTGCCCTGCGGGTCATGGCCAGCCTGGCCGAGTGGCTGTGGACCCAGGCCCAGGCCTCAGCCCGTCTCCTCAATCGAGCCCGACGGGCTCGGGTGGCCCACCCTGCACCACGGGGTTGGAAAGCTCCCCGATCCCCTCGATGGTGATGCGCACGGTGTCGCCGTCTGCCAGGAAGCGCGGCGGGTCGAACCCGGCGCCCACACCGGCGGGCGTTCCGGTGGCGATGATGGTGCCCGGCTCGAGCGGGAACGCCGTTGTGAGGTACTCGATCATCTCGGCACCGCCGAAGATCAGGTCGGCCGTGGTCGAGTCCTGGCGCAGCTCGTCGTTCACCCAGGTGCGGATGGCCAGCGACCCGGGGTCGCCGAGCTCGTCGCCCGTCACCAGTTCGGGGCCGCACGGAGCGTGCGTGTCGAAAGACTTCCCCAGGGTGAAGGTGGGCGAACGCCACTGCCAGTCACGCACGCTCACGTCGTTGATGACGGTGAAGCCGGCCACTACCTCGAATGCCCGTGCCGCGGGCACGTGCTGGCAACGCGGCCCGACGACGAAGGCCAGCTCGCCCTCGTAGTCGACCATGTCGGACACTGAGGGCAACACGATGGGATCGCCCGGCCCGGCAATCGATGTCCGCTGCTTGTTGAACCAGTACTGCCACTCAGGGGGTTCCCGTCCCATTTCCGCCACGTGGGCCCGGTAGTTCATGCCGATGGCCAGAATGGCAGGCGGATCGGGCACCGGCGCGTGGCGCCGCACCGTCGCGAGATCGTGGCGCGCCGCTGGGCCCGCCGGCGCCGCGCGGGCTCGCTCCAGTCCCTCCGAACCGAAGGCCAGCAATCCGGCCATCGTCGGCGGCAGGCCAGTCGCCGGATCACTGAGGTCGAGGACCTCGTCCCCGACGATCAGCCCTGGGCGCGGCCGCCCGTCCGCGAGGGAGAAACTGACCAGCCGCACTGCCGCTCTCCCGCCGCGCTCAGCGCGCCTGCGCCTTGAAGGCTTCCCAGTGCTTGGTGGCGTTCTTTGCCGAAAAGGCGCCGATGGCCTCGACGGCGCCGAACAAGATGGCCAGGATGCCGATGAAGACGACCAGCGCGGTGAGAGGCGCACCCGGGTGCCGGATGCAGAGGAAGCCCAGGGCCACCGCAATGACGCCGCGGATGAGGTAGGCCCACCAGTAGGGCAGGTAGTGGTAGCGGATGGAGTTGACGATGTCGAAGATCCCGAGCACGAGGAAGCTCCAGCCGACCAGCACGGCGACGATGAAGATGGTGATGTGCGGCCACACGAAGCCGACGATGCCCGCCCCCACCCAGATCACGCCAAAAACGAGAAGTGGCCAGCGTTGGCGGGCCGCCCGCAAGCCGCCGATGATCTCAAAGAGCCCGACGGCGATGAAGAACCCGCTGGCCAGGTAGATGATGGCGTAGACGCTGGCGTGCCGGTAGCTGATCACGAAGAAGCCGAAGATCATGGAGATGATGCCCCCGGCCAGATACCAGCCCCACATCTTTTCGAGCTGCGTGCTGACGACATCGCCGACCGCGATCTCGTCGTCAGTCAGTACATTGGTCATGACATCCCCCTTGGCGAGTAGGAGCACACTGGCGTGTCGCCGCAGCGTACCGCCGCACCCGCGCTGGTGAGGGGATTCAGCCAGGTAGGCGCGTCGGGCGGGAGTCAGACCGCGTGACGTGGCGCTGACCTGCGTCGATAGGTAGGGAGTCAATGAAGTCCATGCGAACACGGTGCGAACGTGTGTACTGAATGTGACTGACCTACGCGTCCCGCCGCTGCCGCCGCATCTCCCGGCGCTCGGCGTCCGTAGTCCCACCCCATAAGCCCTGCAGGTCCGGGTCGCGCCAGCGCCGTCTCGAGGCACTTCTGGCGGAGCGGGCACTCCCGACACAGCGCCAGCACTTCCTCGTCGTACCGCGCCTTGGGGCCTCGGATATACGGCTCGGTGCCCTGACCCCGACACCCGGCCCGCTGGTGCCAATGTGCGCGCCCCAACCAGTCCTCCAGCGATGTCGGGATGTCGTCGCGGCCGTGCATCAGCGACGGGATAAGCGGGTTCAAGGCGCCTCCTTGAATAGAACTGCCGCGGCCGAAGGGTTCACCATGCGTTGTGTGAACGTTGTCCGACGTGGGGCCGTCCGCCTCATTCCATTGGTAGCTCGCAGGAGGCAGGATTCCTGACGCCACCGGAGTGGGATGCCTCGGCGAGGGGGATCGCCACGCTTAAGAGACCGGTGGCCGATTCAGTCCCCGATCGGGCTGAATCGCGGCCTGACGCTCCCCCGTCTACCTCGACCCATGTCCCCGATGCCCGAGCCCGGCGATCGCCACCCCGGCTTCATCGCCCAGCCGATGCGGTGTCGGGCGATGACTTACGACGGCACCATGCAGGCCGACCACTGCCACGAGACGCCCTCATGGGGGGTCAGTGGTTCAGCCCGTCAGGCGACCGCCGGTGGAGAGTGCGGGCGTGTCCGGATCACCTGGACGGACTGACGGGGCTGAGGGAGTTCGGGCGGCGCCGTGAGACGGTCGTGGCGATTCGAAGCCCTTTCGTGGTTTGCTTTGAGCCGCTGCGCAGTGAGCTCAGACTCGAGCGGGATCCCGATCCCGATGGGCAGCTCGCCGAACCCATCGAAACTGGACGAAAGCCCTCCGGCACTCTGGGCAATCGAGCATCCAGCGGGTGTCGAGCCTCTTGATCGTGGGGTGATGGATATCACGCATTCAGACCGACCTCCTCCGCGTGACTGCCGTTTCACAACGCAGGGACAATAAAGCAGGTCCACAGGGATTGCCCAGGGAGAACTCCTCGGGGTCGAGCCCGGGCAGTGAACGACGCTCAAAAACGCGAAGTTGGCGTGTCTGGAGCGTGACGAGAAGGTGAACGAGCCGACCCGACATACGCAATCTGCGCGACGCAAGGGGAAAATCACCGGGGCGACCGACTCTGCCAACCCGCCAAGTGTGTGGTCGAGATCGCCCGATTTTGGGGTGAGGGGATCCGCCCCGACCTTGGTTCTCCTTCCAAGGTTGGGGCGTCCCCTTCTCCATTTGTGGCGCGGTGTGGTTCTCGATCAACCTTTCGGCCGTCTATTGAGATCCGAGCGGCACGCCGATCCCGATCGGCAGGTCGTCCGCGGCGGCGAGCCGGCATGCGGCGCAGTTGACGACCCAGCGGTTCGACCGGGGCCAGTGCCGATCGGTCTCTCGAACTTCAGGATGCGGCGGTTCGGGAACACTGCGCCAAGATCCGCGCTCTCCTCGACCCGGTCATCCCCTTCTATCTGACCTAACCGACTTCACAGATTCAGCGTCTCGGCCGCCCTTCGGGGCGGTCGTTGCGCGTCAGGACTCAGTCCTCGAGGCGGTCGATCTTCGCCTGTGTGGCGTCTATGAGGGCGCCCAGCTCGAGCCCGAAGTCGGCGGCACTGTCGTGGAGGTGTCTTGGGTCAGTGCCCTTCTGGATCTCGGTCGGGTAGTACTTTGCGACGAGGGCGAACGTCTCCACCTGGAAAAGGAACTCATCGCCGATGCCTGGATCGGGACACGGATGTTCGCGGAGCCATTTCCCGGCTCTGTCGCAGATGTTGTGGGTGTCCCGACTCACCGCGAAAACGTTCGCCCGTTCGGTCCCCAGGACCTCGACCGCCGCGCTGGCCGCTTCCAGAGCGGATTCACGACGTAGGGACTGCATCTTGCAACCACTCCCGCAAAGCATCCATAGTCACGCAGCTTGTCATCGGTCCTCCCTCTGCCGGTGTCTTGTCCCCAAATAGGGACAGCCTCCCTTACCTCTGGAACGAGGTCACGTCACGTTGGAGACGCCGCCCACCGGCAGCGGAACCGTGCGCCGGTAGAGCCCGATCGTCCAGGGGCGGGTGACCATTTCGCATCCAGTGGTTGGTTCGCGCCCCGAGTGGATCTCGGCCCCCCGTCGCGCCGCCGATTCGAGCCTGGCAGACTTGACCGTAGGCACGCGGGTTTCGCCAAGGCTCCGTGCCCCACTGGACTGCACGCCAGGGTTAACCGCCTTTCCCTGTAGCGTGGGCAGCCAGCGAAACAACCCCGGCCCGCGCAATCGGGCCGGGGTTGTTTCGTATGACGAGTGGCTGTCGATTGGCACGAAAGCAACAAGGGTGGATTGCCGATAAGAGGACGAACGGCGCCGGCGCCATCCTCTCCTTCTCCCCTCTAGATGGCGCCGGCCTGTTCGCGTTCGCAGCGGAGCCCGAGGCCCACACCCTCACTGGTGAGGGCCCGGGGCTCTCACTGCACAACCTCGACGCGGCCCCTCTCAGCGAAAGGGATGCGAGGAAGGTCGGTCCTTATCAGGGGATACCGGACCGCAGCGCAGCGAGCGCCCGACTGCCCCATGACCCTCCCACGTCGGCCCATCGGTCCGGGTACTCGAACACATCGTCGGCCTCGGCCCAGAGCTCGTCCTCGACCGGCTTGAGGGTCTCCCGGAGCACCGGCAGCGCGTCCGGGTCGGCCTCGACCTGCTGGCGCAGGGCGTCGGCGGCGTACCACAGCTCCTCGGCGGAGAGCTCGAGAGGCACGAATGGTGGGGGACCGGCGGCCGTGCGCGGGAAGGCGGGCACGTAGATGCTGGCGCATGGGCTGCCCGCCGCCACGAAGACGCGCAGTGGAGCCCCCTCCGCCAGGCCGGGCGCCAGCTCGGCGATCATGGAGGCGGCGGTGACGCTCCGCCCGTGCATGCAGACGCTGACCCCCCGGCCGTCGGGCCCCTCCCGGGCCGGCGGGACGTGGACGGGACCGTCGATGCCGGGGCCACCCCAGGGGCCCGTGCCGTGATCGCGCAGGTGGGCCGCGGTGATGGCCGGCGTCAGCCCGCCGGAAGCGGTCGACGCGAGGAAACGGCGGCTCGCCGCCAGGCGCCCATCGGCGGAGACCGTGTCCTCGCCAGGATCGCGGAACCGGTCGAAGTCGTCACCCGCGGCGAGGCCGGCCGACGCCCGGGTCCACTCGGTGCCCAGCATGATCCGGTTGGAGACGGCCACGCCGGCGGGGAAGGCGGCGACGGCGTAGTCCGAGCCCGCCGTCTCGAGCACGAACGCCTGGGAGGGATCGGCGATCAGGAACGAGGAGTCATAGGCGACCTGGTGGGCGGCGTCGGCGATGCCACCCTGCCCGCACGTCTCGAGCAGGCCGGTGATCACGTCGACCGCCTCGGCCGCGGTGCGGGCGCGTTCGAGCCCGAGGCGGACGAGGTCCATGCCGATCAGGGCCGGCTTGGCCGACGCAGCGTCGTGGATGGTGCCCACACGCTCGTTCCCGATGGCAACGCCGTGCTCGTTGACCCCGTGCTCGGCCCCCCAGAGCCAGGTCGGGCACGAGAGGAACGCGGCGTGGGCGCCGGCGTCGCCGATAGAGAGGTACTGCGTGCGCAACGTGCACCCCGCCGAGGCGCGGCGACCGAAGGGCCAGGCAATCTGGACCTCGCCCGGGGGGCGGTCCGAATTCTTGGCGAACACCATGCCGCGCCGACCGGGGGCGCACAGGGTGTCGCACATGGTCGCAGTGTATTGAGCTGGGTAGGGTGGCAGTTCGTGGAACCCCGCGCCGTCCTGACCGTTGACGACATCGACCTCTCGGCCACCGAGTTCTGGGCCCGCCCCTGGGACGAGCGGGAGGGCGCCTTCCAGACCCTCCGGCGTGAGCGCCCGATGCCGTTCTACGAGGAGCCCGAGATCCCGGAGGCGCTGAGCTACGTCATCCCGAAGGGCAAGGGCTACTACGCGCTCGACGCGCCACGCCCACATTGCGGAGGCCAGCCGGCACCCCGAGATCTTCCAGTCGGGGCGCGGCGCCACCTCCATCGTCGACATGCCCGAAGAGATGCTCGACTTCTTCGGGTCCATGATCAACATGGACAACCCGCGCCACGCGCGTCTGCGCCGCATCGTGTCCGCCGCGTTCAACCCACGCATGATCAAGTCGATCGAGGATCGCATTGAGCTGGTGGCCGACGACGTCATCGACCGGGTGGCCCCCCAGGGCGGGTGCGACTTCGTGGTCGAAGTGGCGTCCCGCCTCCCGCTCGAGATCATCTGCGACATGATGGGCATCGCCCCCGCCGACTACGACACCGTGTTCCACGCGTCGAACGTCATCCTCTCGAGCGGCGACACCGAGTACGTGGCCGAGGGCGAGGACCCGATGGCGGCCTTCATGAATGCGGCGCAGCAGCTCAACCTGCTGATGACCGACCTGGCCACCGTCCGCCGGGAGCACCCCTCCGAGGACGTGACCTCGGCCCTGGTCAACACCAACGTCGACGGCGAGGCCCTCACCGACACCGAGGTGGCCGCCTTCTTCATTTTGCTCGTGGTGGCGGGCAACGAGACCACCCGCAACGCCATCAGCCACGGGTTGCTGGCCATGACCACCTACCCGGACCAGCGGGCGCTGTGGCAGGCGGACCCGACGGGCATCGCCGCCACCGGCGTCGACGAGGTCGTGCGCTGGGGCTCCCCCGTCATCTGGATGCGCCGCACCGTGGCTCAGGACACCGTGCTCGGTGACGTCGAACTCGTCGAGGGCGACAAGGTGATCATGTTCTACAACTCGGCCAACCGCGACGAGGACGTCTTCGCGGACCCCTTCACGTTCGACGTCCGGCGCGACCCCAATCCCCACATCGGGTTCGGCGCCGCAGGACCGCACTTCTGCCTCGGTGCCCATCTGGCCCGCCAGGAGATCGACGTCATGTTCCGCCACCTGTTCGAGCGGCTGCCCGACATCGAGGCCGTGGGCGAGCCGGACCGGCTCCTCTCCCCCTTCATCAACGGCATCAAGCACCTCGACTGCCGCTTCACGCCCGTCGCGCCGCGCTGAACCACTCGGCGTCGCCGCTCAGCTGCTCGCCCACTCCTGGTACGCCGCCAGTGCACGCGGCCCCCACACCGTGCCGGGGCCACCGTTCATGGCGATGGCGACACCGATCATCTCGGCGACCTCCTCGGGGCTGGCGCCCCGACGTGCCGCGCCCCGGCCGTGGGCCGCAAGGCACCCGTCGCACTCCTGGGTGATGGCGATGGCCAAGGCGATGAGCTCCTTGGTCTTGGCGCTCAGGGCGCCGTCTGCGTACGCGGCGACGTGGAGGGCGTTGTATGCCGTGAAGACCTCCGGGAGGGCGTCCCGCAGCTCGGCGTAGGGCTGACGGAGATCGTCCTGGACCTGATGGAAGTGTGCGTGTGCCATACCAAATGCTGGCACGCCGCTGCGCTCAGCCGTCGCCGGCGGCGCTCCTCGGTCCCCTGTTGCGGACATCCTCGACGGCGGACATGGCGTCGCGCAGCTCGCGGATCCATTCTGCCTCGTGCTGCGCGACCAGACGGACGCACCACGCCAGCGCCTCGCTGCGGCTGCGCGCCACTCCGGCGTCGATCAACGTGTCGAGGGCCTGGCGGTCGTCCATGCGGAGCCGGGTCATGACCGGCACCCCCGCCGTCGTGAAGAGGACGCGAGAACCCCCACACTCGGCTCCCCACGACACGGTGCGGCGGAAGGCGGGCTGGGCCTCGTCGGCGATGCGCATGCGGGCGACGCGGCTCTCCTCCCGGAAACCGCTGATGCGGGCCTGCTCGGCGACCCGCACCTCGTCCTCGCCCGCCCCATCGCCGAGTTGGGGCGGGGCGAGCGCCCCGACGACCTGGATCTCGTCACTGTCGATGGCAATGGTCGGGGTGCCCGAGAACCACGTGCCGGGCACGCGCCCGGCGAACCAGGCTCCGATCAGCCTCTCCTGCTCGGGCCCGGAGGGCGGCGGGCTGACGGAACGCCGCCTTCCCCGTTGGCCGCCTCTTCCCGTCTCGTTCGTGTCTCGCGTCATATTACGAGATTACATGATTACCTACCAGAGGGCAAACGGCGGGCGGAGCGTCACTCGAGATACATCTTGAATCCGACATGGGAGGGCGAGAAGCCGAGCCGCTCGTAGAAGCGGTGGGCGTCCGGGCGGGCCGCGTTGGAGGTCAGCTGAACCCGGTAACAGCCCAATCCACGGGCCCGTTCGATCGCGTGACGCACGAGCTCGCCACCCACTCCTGAGCCCCGGTGGTCCGGGTGCACGTGGACCGACTCGATCTCGGCGCACCGACCGCCTCCGGCCTGGAGGTGCCGGAAGACGATCAGTTGACAGGCCCCCACCACCTCGCCGGACAGCTCGGCGACCAGGACGGCCCCGTCACTCGCGGCGATCTCATCCAGCGCCGTCCGGTATGGACCGAGGTCTTCGGGATCCTCGGTGCTCGGGGGTCCGCCCGGGACCGGCCCGAGCCGCAACAGCTCCACGATGCAGGCGAGGTCGGCCACGCCGGCCGGCCGGATGACGAGCCCCGTCATGGGACGCTCCCCGGACATGCGGGCCATTGTGACGCAGGGACCCTCAGTGATCGCTCAGTGATCGCTCTTGCGCTCCCGCAGCGTGATGGCGCGTCGGGGGCAGTCCCGGGCCGCACGCCGTGCCGCACTGGCGAGCTCGGGCGGCAGCGGCTTGCCGTCCACGATCGGATACCCCCACTCGTCGAGCGAGATGGACTCGGGCAACAGCTCCGCGCAGTAGCCGTAGGCGTCGCAGGCCACCGGGTCGATGAGGATGCGGAGCACGGTCAGGCCGCCCGCGCGACGTCCGGGAACCGGAGCTGCGACGGGCGGTTCCAGTGCGGGCACGGCCCCGCGCTCGGCGTGCAGGCTGACATCAGCCGCGAAGACGTGGAGCGCGCTGCGCACCAGGTTCACGGCTCCGTCGGGATGCCGGCACGCTCCCCGGCCGTCGACCTGACGGAGCCGGCGGTCCAGCTGGGGCAGCAGGCCGGGATCGACCTGCCCCCGGGCCAGCCGCGTCAGGTCGTCGGCGATGGCCGGCAGCCCGTAGACGCACGGGCCGCACTGGCCGGCGCTCTGGCCGGCCAGATAATGGGCGACGCGCGCCGACTCCATCAGCCCGCAGGCCTCCCGGCCGAGCACGACGACGATGCCCACCCCGGCGGTGGCCCCGATGGCACGGAGCGAGAGCGAGGCGTAGGGCGTCGTGAAGTGCGCCGGGTCCACCCAGGCACCGCCGTACCCACCCACGAGAAGAGCCTGTGGCGGGCCCGTCGGGACGGCCCGGTTGGCGACGTCGAGCAACGGTGTCCCCCGGTCGATCTCCACCACGCCGGGGTGCTCCACGGCGCCCGAGATCGTCACGAGGGACGTCCCCGGGTCTTCGACCAGCCCGTGGCCCCGGAACGCGTCCGGACCGGTGCGGGCGATCATCGCCACGTGCGCCAGGGTCTCGGCATTGTGGACAAGCGCGCCCCGGCGCCCGATGCGCAGGGTGGTGCCCTTGTCCGGGCGGAAGGACGGGAGGGACTCGCCGGAGTCGACCCAGCGCGCCAGCGCCGACTCCTCGCCGGCGATGAAGCGATCGGGCGGGCGCACCATGACTTCGGGAACCGGCGCGCAGGCGGCCGCCAGGCGCTCGTCCAGCGCGCGCACCACCGCGGCGGCGACGTGGTGGCGCCCCTCGGGCACGCACACCGTCACGCGCCGAGCGCCGGTGGCGGCAGCGAGGAGCTGGGCGCCGTCGAGCACCAGGTGGGGCGACCGGATGAGCAGGAGCGTGTCCTTGTCGCTGGCCGGCTCACCCTCCATGGCGTTGACGACGACGGTGCCTCCGGGTCCCCCGGCGTGGGCCACGGCGAGCTTGACGGCGGCCGGGAAACCGGCCCCGCCCCGACCGGACAGGCCGGAGGCCTCGAGCGCCGACACGAAGGCGTCACGCCACCGCGGAGCGGGCGGCGTGGGCAGCGGGGCCGGACCAAGGGTGGCCACGTGACCGGCCAGATCGGTCGGATGGCCGAGCAGTCGGTAGCGGCCCGTGGTGGTGGGGAGCGCCTCGCTCACGTCAGGCACGACGGGCTCCCGCCCTGGTGCGCGCCGTCACCGCGAGGTGCTTCGGTGGGGCGTCGGCCAGCGCGGCGTGGGCCGTCCTGGCCGACGTCTGCCGAGAAACCGCCCGGAGTCGCCAGACCAGCGCAGCAGCGACCGCGGCGACACACGCGACGCCGAGCACGATGACCCACGACTCTCTGGCGTCGGTGCCCATGCCGAAGGTGTGGGCCAGAGCGACGGGCCAGCTGAGATAGGCCAACCAGTGGATGGCGCGCCACGTCCCGGGGCGCATCCTGGCCCGCAACAGACTGGTCGCGAAGACGGCGATCATCAGATCGAGCGAGATGGCGCCCACACCGACCCAGAACCGCCCGTAACTCGACGTGAACGGGATGATGATGGCGGCCCAGCTGATGGAGACGTAGGTGTCGAGCACGCTGGTGAGGACATGGATGCCGAGGAACACGACGGCAACCATGGAGATACGCCGGTGCATCTCCTGCTGCGCGAAACCGGGCCAGTTGCGGGCCCGGGCCCGCGTCGTGGTGGTGATGCCGAGCACCATGGTCAGGGTCAGGAGGATCAGCGCCATGAGGCCGCTGGCCCGGGTCGTGTACCAGAGTGCGGTCGAGTTCACGGCGCCGGCTCCTGCGGCCACCCGTTGACGCAGAAGACCTTGCCGTCGGAGCGCACGAGCCGAACCGACTGGCCAAACCGTGCCAACTCGTCGAGGGCGCGCTGACCCCACACGATGGCGGCGGTCGTGACCAGGTTGGCCTCGACGCAGCTGGAGCCGGTGGCCGACACGAGGTCCCAGTAGGGCTCGACGCAGTCCCCTGTCCGCGGATCAACGATGTGGTGGACGTCACGGTGGCCGGCCCGCCACGTCCGGACCGACGTGGAGGAGCTGGCCAGGCCACCCCGCCTGATGGCCACCACCTGGTCGACGTCCTCGGCCGGGGTCGACGACTCGCGGGCGATGCCGATCGCCCACCCGCCGGCCGGGGGTGGACCGGCGACGGCGACGTCGCCACCGAGGCTCACCAAGGTGGCCGCCCCGATCCGGCCGGCGATACGGGCAGCGGCCCGATCGGCCGCCAGCGCCTTGGCGGATGAACCGAGGTCGAGACGGACACCGCGCGGAATACGGACCGTGCGGTCGCGAGGATTGAGCTGCACGTGCCGGAAGCCCGCCACCGGGCCCAGCGCGGTTGGTGGGGCCGGAGGACGGGATTGGACCTCGGCGAGGTCGGCGTCATAGCCGAGCGCGGTGATGGCGTTGCCGATAGTGGGGTCGACGGCGCCGCCCGTGCGCTCGGCGGCATCGAGCGCGACCGAGAGCGCCTCGAACAGGAGCTCGCTGACGGCAACCGGTCGGCCGGCGCCGGCATGGACCGCGTGCAACTCCGAGTCCTGGCGGAACCGACTGCAGGCGAGATCGATGTTGGCGAGCTCCGCCGCCAGCAGGTGCTCGGCAGCATCGGCGTCGGCCCGCTGCGGGACCACGACGGTGGCGGTGGTGCCGATGGCCCGGAAGGAGCGGGTCGTCAAGACCCGCTCCGCAACGACCGCGGTCTGCGTCACGAAGAGGTCCCCCCCGACGTCACGGTGGGCGACGAGGAGCTCGCCGTCGGGGCCGAGGAGGACGACGAGGTGCCGGTGTTCCCCGTGGTGCCGGAGTCCGACTTCGTGCCCGACCCGCTGCTCGATGTCGACGCAGACCCCGACGACGAGGAAGTCGCGTGGGACGTGGCCTTGTCCGCCGCCGCGCCGGCGCCCGGCCGTTCGTGGGCCACCACGATCCCTATGGCCACGGTGGCGCCGGTGGCGGCGACGACCACGCCCCGGGTGACGGTGCGCAGCCGGGACCTGGCTCTGTCTCTCTGTGCGGGCGTGCTCGGCTGGCCTGGAGCTGACATCTGGTTGGAGTCCTCGGTTGGCGACGCCCCAATCGCAACATGCTCGAATGGACTCTGACGCAGGACAGGCTGTGGTCCTGCTGTGACTTGCCGCCCCATCTCCCCGCCCGGCCATCGTCGCACCCCAGCTACGATGCCCGCGCCCGCCGCGCGGGGAGTAGACAGGGGGAGGCGATGGGCCAGGTCAACACCGTTCGAGGACCGGTCGACGGGGGCCACCTCGGGCGCACCCTGATGCACGAGCACATCTTCGTGCTGAGTCCCGAGATCGAAAAGGCGGCGGAGGAGTGGGACGAGGCAGCCGAGCAGGCCCGCGCCGTGACCAAGTTGCGCGAGCTCAAGGAGCACGGGATCGACACGCTCGTCGACCTCACCGTGGTGGGACTGGGCCGCTACATCCCGCGAGTGGTCACCATCGCAGAGCAGGTCCCCGAGCTCAACGTCGTCGTGGCGACGGGCGTGTACACCTACAACGAGGTCCCGATGTACTTCCACTTCCGGGGCCCCGGGACCATTCTCGGGGGCCCTGAGCCGATGGTGGACGTCTTCGTGCGCGAGATACGCGAGGGGATCGGTGAGACCGGCGTGAGGGCCGGCATCCTCAAGTGCGCCTCCGACCGCCCCGGCATCACCCGCGGGGTGGAGCGCGTGCTCAGAGCAGTGGCGCAGGCGCACCGGGCCACCGGGGTGCCCATCACCACGCACACGCCGACGCCCCCCGAGCCGTGGGGTCTCGAGCAGCAGCGCATCTTCAAGGAAGAGGGTGTCGACCTGACGCGGGTGGTCATCGGCCACAGCGGGGGCACCGTCAACACCGACTACCACCTGAGCCTGCTCGACAACGGCTCGTACCTGGGCTTCGATCACTTCGGACTTCCGGGGATCACCCTGGAGGAGCGCGTCGATGCGGTGGCACGCCTGTGTGCGCGCGGCTACGCCCAGCGGATCGTGCTCTCGCACGACGCGATGTGCTTCGTCGACTGGTTTCCCCGGACCGTGATGGACGCGTCGAGCACCTGGCGCTGGACCTACATCTCCGACGAGGTGCTCCCCGTCATGCGCGCCCGCGGCATCAGCGACGCCGACATCGCCACCATGCTGGTGGACAACCCCCGCACCATCCTCGAGGGCGGCGCCTCGTACTGATGCAGCGGCGCGACGGGCAGGTATGACCCTGCTCCAACCGGATCTCATCGCCGCGCTGGCCCGCGCCTTCCCCAACGGCGTGGCGTGGCGCAACCTGGCCGACGGCGCTGAGCTCACCTTGAGCGACTGGCATCGCCGCTCGAACCGTCTCGGCCGGGGCCTGCAGCAACGGGGGGTCGACCGCGGCGATCGTGTCGGGTTACTCATCGGCAACGAGGAACCGCTGGAGTGGCTGGTGTCGTATCTGGCCATCCACAAGGCGGGCGCGGTGGCGGTGCCGCTTTTGGCCCGTCTGGGCCCGGGCGAGCTCGCCCGGATTCTGCACGACGCGGGGGCATCCGTGGTTCTGTGCAGCGAGGTCGTCGACGAGGTCCGTGCCGCCGTCGGCACCGTGGTGTGCACCGGACGAGACAGCGGCCTGCCATGGGTCGACCTGCTCTCACCCGACGAACGTGATCTGGAGCCGGCGTTCGGCGCCGACGACGTGGCCGACATCATGTACACCTCGGGAACCACCGGCCGGCCGAAGGGTGTCGTCGTGCGGCACGGCGGGCTCTCGACGACCGAACGCGTGCCGTCGGCCTGGCTGGGCCTCGGCTTCCTCTCCTCCTCGCCCTTCGCCACGACCAGCGGGTCCCTGCTCGTCTCGGGCCCGCTGCGCGGCGGACTGAGCGGGTGGTTCCTCCCCCGCTTCAGCGCAGACGCCTGGGTCGCCTCCGTGGAGCGGGACCGCCCGGTGGCGGCCTTCCTGGTGCCGGCCATGGTGGAGCTGATCGTCAGCTCCCCCGGTTCGCCACGGCCGACCTCTCGAGCCTCGCCGCGGTCACGGTGGGAAGCGCGCCGATTGCCAAGGCGACCCTGCGCCGGTTCGGGTCGGGCCTGCCCGCGGCGGAGGTCCTCTGTGGCTACGGGATGACCGAATTCGGCGCCGTCACCGCCACGCCGATGGGAGACGGCGGACGGCACCTCGGCTCGGTCGGGCTCCCTCTGCCCGGCGTGGAGGTCCGCATTTTGGGCCCCGACGGTGTCGCTCTGCCGCCCGGCGACGTCGGAGAGGTGACCATCGGAGGATCGCGCCTGGCCCGGTCCTACCTCGGTAACGACGAGAACTCCGACGACCCATGGGTCGATGGCTGGCTGCGGAGCGGCGACCTCGGCTACCTCGACACCGACGGGCACCTCTGGATCGTGGGCCGTGCGAAGGAGGTCATCATCCGGGGCGGCCACAACGTGGTGCCCGGCGAAGTCGAGGCGGCCCTGTTCGACCACCCGGGCGTGGCCGAGGCAGCCGTGGCGGGGGTCACCCACCCGGTCCTGGGCGAGGACGTGGCGGCCTGGGTGGTGCTCCGGGACAACACATCCGTCGGTGCGTTGCGCGCCTTCCTCCTGGAGCGATTGGCCGATTACAAGGTCCCCCGCCGGATTACCGTGGTCGACGCGCTCCCGCGCAACGAGAGCGGCAAGGTCATGAAATCCCGCCTCGAGTCTGGAGTCGACCCGGAGTGACAGCGAGCTTCACCACCTTGACGGTCGAGGCGATCGGGCGCGTGCGGCGCCTCACACTCAACCGGCCGGACCACCACAACCCCCTCACGCCCCGCTGCATCCGCGAGCTCCTCCAGGCAGTCTCGGATGCGGAGGGCGACGCCGAGGCGAGCGTCATCATCATCCGCAGCACAGGGCGATCCTTCTCCTCGGGCTACGGCTTCATCGCCGAGGACACCGAACCAGGCGACTTCCCCAGCCACGCGTCGATCGAAGGCGACGTGTCAGCCATGTTGGCGCTCGGAGACGGGTGGGCGCGCCTCTGGAACTGCGCCCTTCCCGTTCTCGCACAGGTCCAGGGGAACTGCCTGGCCGGTGGCACCGATCTCGCCTTGCACTGTGATCTGGTCGTCGCGGCTGAGGACGCCACCATCGGCTTCCCACCGGTCCGCTCCATGGGTGTCCCGCCCACCAACATGTGGCTGTACCACCTGGGTCCGCAGTGGACCAAGCGGCTCGTGTTGACGGGCGACACGATCACCGGAGCCAAGGCCCGCGACATCGGCCTCGTCGTCGCCACCGCGGCCCCCGATTCCCTCGACAGTGTGGTCCTCGAGCTGGCCGAGCGGATGGCGCTCATCGGTCGCGATCTCCTGGTGGCGAACAAGCGGGTGGTCAACATGGGCGTCGAGCTCATGGGGCGCTCACAACTGCAACGGTTTGCGGCGCTCAACGACGCCATCGGCCATCGCGCGCCCGAGGCGAAGGCCTTTTCCGAGCGGATCGCCGAGGTGGGACTGCGCCAGGCGGTCAAGGACCGGGACGCGGCATTCGGCCCCCCGCAGGCCTGATTCGAAATCGTTCCACGTCGGTCAGCGACGTCTCCGGGGATGCCGAGCGCGCGCAGCGTCCGCCCGAGCCCGAGGAACGCCGACAGGCAGATGGTCAGGTCCAGGATCTCAGGATCCGTGAACGAGCCCCGCAGACGCTCCATGAATCGATCGTCGATGCTGGCGTGGTCGATGGCGAAGCGCTCGGCGTACTCCACGGCCAGGCGCTCCTGCTCGGTCAGCGCGGCATCGTCGGGGGACCCCACCGCGGAGTAGAAGTCCTCGTCGAGACCCTGCGCCTTGACCGTGTCCGCCCGGAAGGCGAGGCACACGGTGCAGTCGTTGAGTTGGGCGATCCTCGTTCTCGCCGCCTCACGCACGCGCGTGGGGAGGATGCTCTTGTTGTAGGCCGCGTGAACGAAGCGGGTCGCGGCCACGCCGAGCTCAGGCTGGAGCGACCAGATCTGCACGGCGTCACCACCCTCACCGGCGGGGATGTCCAAACGGGCCATGCCGCGACTGTATGCCAGTATGCGAGATCGCGTGCAGTGGATCCGGGCGGACGGAGCCCCCGAAACGGAAAGCAGACGGAAAGCAGAATGGCGCTCACTCGCTATACCTTCGACTCGGTTCGGTCCTGCGTCTGGGTCAGCGGACGCTCCAGCCTGCACCCGATCAACACGGAGACACGGGGCATCACCGGCTGGTTCGAGGCTGCCACGAGCACGGACGGATCGCTGGACCTGGACCAGCCGGTGTCCGGCGAGCTGGAATTGGCCGTGGAACGCCTCACGTCGGGCAATCAGCTCTATGACCGCGAGCTGCGGCGACGCATCGACGCACGCCGATACCCGACCATCGGCGGCCGGGTGACCGACATCGTCGTCGACGGATCGCACCCCGACTACTTCGTCACAGGCGAGATCTCCTTCCACGGCAAGACGCGATCGTTCTCGCACGGAATGCAAATCGAGGTACGCGACGACGGCATCTCGTTGACGGGCGAAGACGTCTTCGACATTCGCGAGTTCGGCATGAAGCCCCCGAGCATGCTGATGGTCCGCGTCTATCCCGAGATCTCCGTGCGCGTGGAGCTGCAGGGCGTACGCGACCGCGTGAGCACAACGCAGCACGCACGGAACAGGCGCGCTGCGTTTGCGGCCTTTCGCAGCGGGTATTGCCGGGACAGGTACGCCCCGAAATGCCGAGGTGAACTGCCCGCCGTCCCATTGCAACCAGCGACGGGCTTAGAGTCCAGAGTGAGACCCGAGCAAAGGGGGCGACCATGGCGAAACACGAGCTAGATCCGACAACCACGGACGCCGGGATCCCGGTGGCCAGCGACGAGCACTCGCTCACCGTCGGACCCGGATGGCCCCATCCTGTTGCAGGACCATTACCTGATTGAGCAGATGGCGAATTTCAACCGGGAGCGGATCCCGGAACGCCAGCCCCATGCCAAGGGGGGCGGCGCGTTCGGCCACTTCGAGGTCACGGCGGACGTGAGCCAGTTCACGAAGGCGGCCGTTTTCCAGCCCGGCACCACCACGGACACCTTGATCCGCTTCTCGACGGTAGCCGGCGAGCGGGGAAGCCCGGACACGTGGCGCGACCCACGTGGATTCGCCCTGAAGTTCTACACATCCGAGGGCAACTACGACATGGTGGGGAACAACACGCCGGTGTTCTTCGTCCGTGACCCGATGAAGTTCCAGCACTTCATCCGCTCTCAGAAACGTCGGGCCGACTCCGACCTGCGCGACCACGACATGCAGTGGGACTTCTGGAGCCTGTCGCCGGAGTCGGCCCACCAGGTCACCGTCTTGATGGGCGACCGCGGGATCCCGAAGTCATGGCGGCACATGAACGGCTACTCGAGCCACACCTACATGTGGGTGAACGCCAATGGCGAGAGGTTCTGGGTCAAGTACCACTTCAAGACGGATCAGGGCATCGAATTCCTGACCCAGGAGGACGCCGACCGGATTGCCGGTGAGGATGGGGACTACCACCGGCGCGACCTGTTCGATGCGATCGGCCGCGGCGAGTATCCGAGCTGGACACTCCGAGTGCAGATCATGCCCTTCGAGGAAGCCCGGGTCTACCGCTTCAACCCGTTCGACCTGACGAAGGTATGGCCCCACGGCGACTACCCGCTGCACGAGGTCGGGCGACTGACCCTCGACCGCAACCCCACGGACTTCCATTCGGAAATTGAGCAGGCCGCATTCGAGCCGAACAACCTCGTGCCCGGAATCGGCGTCAGTCCGGACAAGATGCTGTTGGCCCGCGTCTTCTCCTACGCCGATGCCCACCGGGCACGCATGGGGGTCAATTACAAGCAGATCCCGGTCAACGCGCCGAAAGCGCCCGTGCACAGCTATAGCAAGGACGGCGCCATGCGGACCCACAACGTCTCCGACCCCGTGTACGCGCCCAACTCATAGGGCGGTCCGGCGGCCGATCCGGAGCGCTACCCGTATCTCGAGAGATGGGACGCCGACGGCGAGTTCGTCCACGACGCCTACACACTGCGGCGCGACGACGACGACTGGGGTCAGGCCGGCACCCTCGTACGCGAGGTCATGGATGACGCCCAGCGCGACCGACTCGTCTCCAACGTCGTCGGCCACCTCAGCCAGGGTGTGACCCCGCCAGTCCTGCAGCGTGCCGTCGAATACTGGCGCAACATCGACAAGGAGCTCGGCGACCGCATCGCCGATGGCGTCGGAAGCCCCTGAGTTTCGGAACCTCCTCAGGACTCTTCGGTCTCCGTCGCCGGCGGAAGGATCCAGTGGAGGTGGTGTTCGGCCTCGAAGTAGCGCACCCAGATGTCCTCGATATCCTCGACGTGCTTCGTGCTCAAATAGGCCTCGCGAGCCCATTTCTGCATGTCGGCGATCTGTGCCGCCGCTCGTTCCACCTCATCGACTGAAAGCGCTTTGAACTCCTGGTGACCTGGCATCACGTCCTCACCTCCTCCGCGCTCCGACTTGGAAGAACCTTCTGACTGGCCTCGGGCCATTGTCGCGCACACGCGGTCGCGACGGCCACGCCCCGCAGCGCCGCCTGTCATCCGACACCCGCGTGAGCAATTCGGAGTCGAGTTCGGCCCCGGTCCCCTGTTGACGGGCTGGCTCCGACACGATGCCTGCGGATGTCCGCCCCAGTCAGTGAGCTATCTTCGGGCGGTGTTCCCAGCTGGGGTTACCGCCGGACTCTCGCGCGGCTTTGGCGAGCTATGTTTCTGGACCTATTCCGTCGACGCGTGGGTGCTGTGGGTCCTTGGAACATTGGTACTCCCGGGAACGGGTCCGATGCAGTTGTCGCAGTGTTCGAGGATCCACACTGCAACTCGATCGTTGGTCAGAACTGAACTCAATCCAAGCGGAATACGCGACGACAGGTGACTAGATACCTGGAGGGGATTCTCCTGTTGGCCGTCGCGTTCGTCCCGCTCCAGACGGGCTCCTTTCTGTGGCGCGCCCGGCTCATGGGTGACTGGAGAGGTGGTCGGGCGCGGCTGGTCGAGATCGTAATGGATGTCACAGTCTTGATCCTCGTTTCGGAGATCCTCGGCAGCCTTGATCTTTACCGGGTCGCGCCCGTCGTCATCGCTCTTGCCCTTGTCGGAGTTGCCGCAATCTGGACGGCGAGACGACCTCCTTCGATGAGCTCAGAGGAGCCCGTTCCGCTGCCGACTCCAGAGGAGCGAACCGAGCCCAGAGCAGGAAAAATTGCGGCCCTCATCGTCGTGTCAGTCGTCCTTGCGGAGTGGAGCACGCAGACGGTGTCCGCCTACCACCACGGCATGCTGAGCACCGACACGCTCTGGTACCACATGCCGTTCGCCGCCCGGTTCGTCCAGGACCACTCCGTCACGGCGATCCACTACGTCGATTCGGGAGTCACGGCCTTCTATCCGGCGTCATCCGAGCTCGTCCACGCGTTTGGCATCCTCACAATGGGAAACGACGTCCTCTCGCCACTTCTCAACACCCTTTGGTTGGGAGTGGCGCTCCTGGCATCGTGGTGCATAGGTCGCCCATTTGGCGTCGGATCTGTGACGCTCACGGGCTCCGCGATCTTGTTCGGAACCCCGGGACTGGTCGCGACCCAGCCGGGGGGCGCCTACGACGATGTCGTCGGGCTCGCATTCATGCTGTCCGCCGTTGCTCTTCTCGTCAACGCTCAGGTCCTGAGCGAGAGATCACAGCGGACGGCCTGGATCATGGCTGCCGCCTCGAGCGGTCTCGCCCTCGGTACGAAGTGGACCTTCATTGGGCCCGTCGCCGCCTTGACCATTGGGGTCTGGTTCGTCGTCGCCCGCGAGAAGCGAATCCGAAGCTGGGGAATATGGCTGGTGGCACTGCTCTTGACCGGTGGCTTCTGGTACGGGAGAAACCTCATCGCCGTCGGAAATCCCATTCCTCCTTTTCACCTGAAGATCGGTCCGCTCTCGTTGCCCAGCCCCCAAGTGACGACTCCCTCCTCGACCGTCGCGCACTTCTTGTTCAATACGACCGATTGGCGCACATACTTCATCCCGGGGCTCCGACTCGCCTTTGGACCGGCATGGTGGGCGCTCCTTGGTCTTTCCGTCCTGGGCCTCGTGCTCGCAGTCGTCAAAGGGGATCGCCTGCAACGAGTCCTCGGTTTGGTGGGTCTCGCATCGGGAGTCATCTTCCTCTTTACTCCGCAATACCTCGTTGTCTTCGGTGTGCCTGCGCTCTTTGTCGAACAGGTCCGGTACACCGATGCAGCCGTGATCCTCGGTCTCGTCCTGCTGCCGATCAACCCGATGCTCTCGACCTGGGCCCGGGCCCGATGGATCTTTCTTGCCTATGGGGCGGTTCTCGCGGCCACTCAATTCGATGCCGGGATCTGGCCGACAACGTTCTTCACGCAGCATTTCGTCGGCGGCCCTGTTCGTGGAATTGATTCTCTCATGGGGCTCTTCATCGGTGTCGCTGCGCTCGTTCTGGGTGCGCTGATCCTCTTGTATAGGAGCCAGCGCTCGGCCCGGAAGACTCTGGCATTCTGGTGGATCATCATCGGTGCGATCGTGATAGCGGCCGGGTTTCCGCTCCAGCAAAGCTATCTCCGTAATCGATACGTCGAATCTCCGTTCACGTGGTTTCAACACGAGGACAACCTCCGAGTGGGCGTCCTCGGAGAGTTCGCAGTGTTGCAGTATCCGTTCTACGGCAAGAATCTTTCAAACTACGTCCAATATTTGGGAGTTCATGGCTCCGACGGAACGTATTCACCGTTCGATTCTTGTCAAGAGTGGCGAGACACAATCAATGAGGGTCACTATTCCTACATCTACATCTCGACCGACGTCGTGAGAACGAGGTCTGCCATCCCTTCGGCAACACCACCCGAAGCCAGATGGATGGCACCAGGCAGGGCTTCGAGGATAGTTCTACGGGGTCAGCTCCACAGCGCACAGCCGTTTCCCGGGTACAGCGGCTACACCCTGTACGAAGTGGGGCCGGACTTCTCCGCTGACGGATGTGGGGCCGCTGCGTGAGGTCATATCCGCCGCCCCAAATCTCCTCGCCGAACACGCGAGTCACCGTCGATTTGTAGAGAACGACGTCTCGTTCAAACCAACCAACACTGACAGGAACGAGACCACATCTGCTAGGAGTCGAAGTCGACGGCCCCTTCCTCGTCATTGGCATGCGATACGAAGGTGTCCCGACTGCTCGAGCGAGGATGGCTCTGACGGGTAGAGTCCCCCTTGACTCTCCACAGCCGCCAAATCCCTCGAAGATCATTGAGCGCTGTTTTCACGATACGGACCCGTGAATCATCGTCCTCGACCCACCTCACAGGAATCTCATTAATTCGGAGGCCGTCCCGCCATGCCAGTGTCAGCAATTCGACATCGAAGAACCAGCCGTCATCTTCGATTCTTGGGATGAGGTCTCGGGCAACGCTTGCCCGGACCGCCTTGAATCCACAATGAGCGTCACGGACCCCGTATCGGAGAAACCTCCGGGCGATACCGTTGAAGATCCGTGAAGTCACCTCCCGTTTCAGGCTTCGCTCGACCCTGGCACCAGGGGCAAGGCGCGAGCCGATCGAGATGTCGGTTTCGCCCCGGACAATCGGATCGAGCAAATCACGCAAGGACTCGAGCCCGGTCGAGAGATCGACATCCATGTAAGCGACAACGTCGGCGCTACTGGTGGACCACGCTTTCTTCACTGCGCCCCCGCGGCCGGGTCGGTCGAGTCGGATCGCCCGCGCACTGGGGTTTACCGATGCGAAGGATTCAGCTAGTGACCAGGTTCGATCCGTGCTTCCATTGTCCACGATCGTGATACACCAGTCGTAGGGGCATTCCGCAGACAGATACGAGGCCAGCGTGTTGAGACTGCTCTCGAGGACTCGCTGCTCATTCAGCACCGGGATCGTGATGTCGACGCTTGAGCGTGTCATCGGATCCGCCTTTCCGTATCGAACCTCGGTCGGCCACGCCTCGGAATTTGAGCCAACACGCCAACGGCCTGTGGCATCCTGCCAACCCTCCGCGATTGCGCTGAATATAGCAAACGCTTGGCCCGCCAGAGAGGCCGAGTTCATAGATTTCCAGCTCATGGCCCTCTTACGCCCGCGGCGAGGCACTGCCGGTAACAATCGTCGTCACCGTTCGTTCTCCCCTTCAACTTTGGAAGTTCAGATCGATCGGATTCCTGCAGGCGGCCTTCGCCTCAGCCGAGGTGCCTCGTCAGATGAGGCACCGACTGGTTGACGATCGGGCGTGAGCGACGAGAGATCGGTCCATGACCGAGCGCTAGGCTCTGCGGTTGGCGGATCGCAGCGAGAGCTCGAGGCCGATGACCAAGTTGAGGTCAACTGCCGGCAACCTGAGCGGGAAGAATCGACGGGCGCGCACTCGGAAGTGGCGGTCCAGTTCGGCAAGCACTTCTCGAGCAGTGTTGCAGTGCTCCTGCCTGATCATCCACTCGTATGGCATGTTGTACCGCTTCTCGAACATCCGTTTGGTGGTGAAGCGTCGCCCCAGCGAGTAGAGGTCACCCCCTTCGCAAGGAATCACGACAATGAAGACACCACCCGGCCGCAGCACCCTGGCAACCTCTTGCAGCGCCACTGGAAGGTTGTAAAGGTGCTCGAGTACATGGATGGCGAGGACCCGATCGAACGAATCGTCGTCCCAAGGGAGTCTCTTCTCACAATCGGCGATGACCACCGAGAGACCGTCGCGCTGGGGGATCTGGGCCGCAAGCTGATCCGATGCCTCGAGGGCGACATACTCTCCGCTCGGTTCGAACTGAACATGCGTACCCGTACCCGCTCCGATTTCCAACGTTCGCAAAGCTGAGGAAGCAGAGTCGAGCCGGAAAAGTATGGTCAAACCGACTCACCCATCCAAAGCGCGTGGACTTCACAGATGTCAGAAACTCACGTATCCAGTCCTCCATGATTGCGGTCTGCTCGTCGGTGAGGGGCGCTCTCTCCTTGGGCCACGACATCTCGAAGACCGGCTATCGAGGGCTCTTGGGATGCGCTCCAAGAGCGTCTACCCGTCGCAGATGCAATTCGAGATCATTCAATCCACGGGAAGAGCCGATCTCGTAAAATCGTTCCTGCATCTCCAATCCCGCCAATCGGTGCGACTCACTCAACGTTTTGAACAGGTCCGCCAGATCCGCCACAGCCCCTTCCGGGACCATTGACTCGACGACTCGTCGCTCCCATACCGAGAGCCCGTAGTCGACGTATTGCATTTCCTCGGGCGGATCCTCGAGTCCCTTCTCATACCGAGTCACCATCGTCCCATCGAACACGGCATTCGGTCTTTCGAGACCAATGCGATCGCGATAGACCGTCATGAGTACCGGAGCGGTTTGGACGGCGTACGCGGCCTCAATCTCACTCAGGTTAGTTGCAAGGTACGAATCACCGTAGACTACGAAGAAACTCGGCTCGGCGATTCCTTGATCGACTGTCAATCGCAGGGCACCACCCGTCCCGAGCCTCGCGTCGCCTTCGTCGACATAGCACACTTGTAGCCCGAACCGACTTCCGTTGCCGAGATGCCGCCGTACGAGGTCGCCCCGGTAACCGATGCTCATGACGACTTGCTCGACGCCTTGCGCTGCCAGCCACGCCAGCTGCCAATCAACAAATGGCCTGTCAGCTACCAGAAGAAGGCATTTGGGCAGACGTTCGGTGTGAGGCAGCATTCTCCGACCGAGCCCGCCCGCCAGAACGACGCACTGCATATCAATCTCGCACGAGGACGACGGAGCCGTCGTGGTCGAATTGAAACCGCACCTCGCTCAGGCCCTGGGCATTCATCGCCGCGCGAAGTCGATCAGTATCTTTGGTGTAGAACAACAGAAAACCACCGGACCCGGCGCCAACCAGCTTGCCGCCGAGGGCTCCGCTGTCCATCCCCACTCGGTACCAGTGGTCGATTGCGTCGTTGGACATGGTGGACGATCGGCGCTTCTTGTGTTGCCAGTGCTCATTCATCAGAGCAGCGAACGTAGCGGTGTCACCGCGCTGCAGCGCGTCACGGCTCGAATCCCCCAGCTCCTTGATGAAATGCAGGCTGTCCGTGACATCAGCGTCGTCACGTTCCGTGCCGACCCGCTGTTCTTCGAGAATCGAGTCGGCGTTGCGTGAATAACCCGTGAAGAACATACAGAGATGCTCTTGAAGATCGAGCACGGTGTCGTCCGAAGCTCCAAGAGGCGCGACCGCCACCTGGCCATCATGTGCAAGGGTCATGTACTGAAGGCCACCATACGCCGCAGCATATTGATCTTGCTTTCCGACCGGCCGGCCGAGTAGATCCATCTCTATATGGCACGCCTCCGCGGCGTTCTGTTCGATGGTACGACTCTGTCGCAGATACGCATAGATCGCTCGTAACAAACCGACCGTGAACGTCCCCGAAGACCCGAGTCCGGTACTGGCCGGGATGTCTGCCACGCTCACCAGCTCGATAGAGGGTCCGATCGGATGGAGTCGAAGGGCCTCCCGGATGATCGGATGCTCAATATCATCGATACTCTCAACGCGCTCCAGGCTGGAATACTTGAGGAAATAATCGTCGGTGAACGTGCGGTTGATCGCTATGTAGATGTATCGGTTGATGGCCGCCGACAAGACCAGGCCACCAAAACGCTCGTAGTAGGAGGGCAGGTCGGTACCGCCTCCTCCGAGGGTGATGCGCAACGGCGTTCGCGTGATGATCACGAGACAAGATCCGTCGACAGCCGAGCGACCGCAAGCAACTGCCAACCGAAAGGAGACGAGTCGAGATTATACCGAAACGCTCGAGTGAAGAAACGAAGGGCCGCACCCGACGTGCCCTCATTGAGAGCGGTCTTCGACTGTTCCACGTCAGCGATAAGCCGTTTGCCGCGGACGATCACCAACAATTTGTAGAGATCGAAAAAGGGAAACCCGGCTCTTTGAACCGTGATGTCTTCGAATCTGCTTTCCTCGAGAAGACGCCGCAAACGCTTTGCAGTGAAGTGGCGCCGATGGCCTATGTGGCGATCGAAGGCCGAGCGGGGGCCTCCGGGTACGGTGACGACGAGCCGAGATCCGGGAGCCAAGTAGTCGCTCGCATTGCGTAGTAACACATCAGGCCGGTCGACATGTTCCAGGACCTCGGAACACACAGCAAGCGTGGCCCGCCCGCGGTCCTCGTCACTGAGCTCTCTCTCCTGCAGAAGGTCACGTTGGGCGAATGTCACCGACAACCCTCGAGCCCGGGCCATCTGGGTGGCACGCACAACTCCTTCGCCGCTGTTGTCAATACCTCGCACGTCTGCCTGAGGATAGGTCTCCGCCAAGAGGAGCGTGAACTCGCCCTGGCCACATCCGATTTCCAACACGACGGCGTCTGGCTCGACACTGCCCAACAGACCGAGAATGAGTCGGCTTCGGTACACAGTGGCGGGGTTGCCCGCCACGGCGTCCCCGAATGTCCCCCAATGTCGATTCCAGTCGTCGCTCTCAGGTTGTCCCGTTGCTTTCATCTGCCGACCGCGCCGAATTACAGCACGTAGCCCGCGTCGACAGCATCTCGGTAAAACATCTTCACCGTATCGAGCGACACCTCTTCGAGACTTCGGCCAAGACCTCCCAGCTTCTTGAGAAGATCATGCGTCACCGTGATGATGTGGCACCCCACCGACTCGGCCTGGCACACGTTGAGAACCTCGCGGGGGCTGGCCCAGAGCAACTCCAGGTTCGGATGCGGCCGCAACAGCTCGACAGCTCCCGCCATGAGGGGAACCGGGTCACGGCCTGTGTCCGCGATGCGACCGGCAAAAACCGACACCACGGCACCGGAACTCTTTGACAATGACTCGGCCACAGTGCGGACCTGGGCCAAGGTGAGGATCCCCGTGACGTTGAGATGCAATCCGTCAGCCGTGAGATCTGCGATGAGGGGACTTGAACTGACTCCTTCCGTGTTTGTCACCGGAATCTTGACGTACACATTCTGTCCCCATGAGGAGAGCCGGTGCGCCTGCCGCCTCATCCCGTCGAAATCATCCGCGCAGACCTCGAAGGAGATCGGCCGGTCCCTCACGTGATCGAGCACCTTCCGGGCGAAGCCCTCGTAGTCCTCGATCCCCGCCTTACGCATGAGAGTCGGGTTGGTGGTGAATCCGCTGAGCACAGGGTCGGCAGCGAGCTCGAGGATCCCCTCGAGGTCGGCACCATCGGCAAAGACCTTTATCCGCAAACCGCTCCCCCACCCGACTTCCCGCTCCATCGCGCACCACCATATCCCTTGTCTTCGATCCAGCTCACCGCCTTTGCAAGGCCCGTTGTCATCACGTCTGCGGACTCCGGCGGGCGTTCGGAGTACTGCCGGTCAATGAAGACGGTCTGGCACCCTGCTCTGCGGCCTGCCTCCACGTCTCGCCAGCGATCGCCCACCATGAAGCTGCGACTCAAATCGAGCCCGAGATCGTGAGCGGCGTCGAAGAGGAGTCCGGGAGCGGGCTTACGGCAACGGCATCCGTCCGCGTCGTCGTGAAAACAGACGTACACCGCCGCGACCGGAAGCTGCCGGCAGAGCTCCCGGTTGATGTCGTCGACGACCTCCCTGCTGTGCGTTCCCCTCGCGACGTCCGGCTGATTTGTCACCACAACCAGGACGAATCCAGCGACCAGTAGCCGGCGGAGAGAGGCCGCGGCCTCCGGATAGACGTCCAGCTCTCCCAAGGAGCCGGGCGGGTACGGTCGGCCCTGGCGGATCACGGGCCGGTTGAGCACGCCGTCCCGATCGAGGAACACGGCCGGCCGGCTCTGCACTTCTTCCAAGGTCATGTGAGCCTTCCCGAAGAGACCTCCTCGAGCATCGACTCCAAGGAGGAGCGCATCGCCTCGCGGGTCGACATCGTGTGCGTCCAGCCGAGGGCTCGCACACGCTTGGTGCTCAACCTCATGACCGGGACGTCACCCTTCCATCCTCGGTCCGTGCCGGTGAACTCGAACTCCGTGCACTCAGGATCCAGCCCCATCACTTGGACGGCCATCCGGGCGATCTCACCCACCGTGACGTAGTCCCCGGTGGCGACGTTGTACGTTGCCACCGGGACCGAATCACGGGTGGCAGCGAGCAGAACGGCCTCGACGACATCGGCAACATGGATGTAGGACTTGCTCTGTCGGCCATCCCCCAGGATCAAGAGATGTCCCGGTTCGCTCGACAGGCGGCGAAGGAAGTCATACCCCACTCCATGAGTTTGACGGGGCCCAATGACATTGCCGAACCGAAAGACAAAGCCTCGAAGACCGAACATGTGACAGTACGCGGATATCAAGGCTTCTCCGGCCAACTTGCTGGCGCCATAGGTGGAGATTGGCAACAAGGGACCATGGTCCTCGTCAACCTCCTCTTCTCCCAGGTCACCGTAGACGCCACTCCCGGACGCGTACATAATCCGGGTCGCGCCCGACAGCCGCATAGCTTCAAGGACATGGTGGGTCAGCAGGGTGCCGGAGTCGAAATCGATTGCAGGTTCGACCGCGGCTCGCGCTATGTCGGGGTTCGATGCCAGGTGTATGACCGAGTCAGTCCCCGCCATCGCGACTGCGAGGCTGTCGAGGTCGGCGGCGTCCCCACGCACAATACGAAGCTTCTCGTCGCCCTCATGGCGATCGAGATGCCATTCCCGCCCAGAGGAAAAATTGTCAAAGACAGTTACCGATTCGATTGACGCGCTGGCCAAGAGACGATCGACGAAGTGACTCCCGATGAATCCGGCGCCTCCCACGATGCACACGTTCGAGATTTGAGGAGGACGTTCAATCACTTCAATCCTTCCCATTTGGCACTCTGGCGTGCCAAGAGAGGATGCGTGACGAGCAGGTGCCAGACCACGGCGCACAACCCTTCGGTGTGCGGAGTGACGCGGTCGGGATACAAGGGAGGTATCAACACGATGTGGTCAGCCACTTTCGCCGCGAATCCTCCGTTGCGTCCGACGATGCCGAAGATCGACGCGCCGCGAGCTCGTGCCAATTCCATGGCCGCGACCAGATTGGCGGATACGCCCCGATCAGCATCGCCTCCCCCGACGGACAGCACCAGAAGCGCATCGAGATTCTTGAGGTGGGATCCGTCCAGCCAATCCGAGAAGACGTTCTTCCAACCATCGTCGTTGATGCGAGCGGTGAGCTCGGAAACATTGTCCGTGGGGGCGTAGGCCTCGAATCCACAGAGCTTGCGGAAGTCGTTCACGGCATGCGACGCATGACCCGCTGATCCACCGACACCCAGCACAAAGAGGCGACCTCCACGTTCGCGAATTTCAGCCAGTCCCGATGCGCTGGCCTCAATCGCCAAGGGATCGATCCGCTTCAACACCTCGATGGATTCCCGGATGAATTCCTCTGTGAAGCTCACCTAAAAGACCGCCAATCGGAACCGGGCCAGCGGCTGGTCCTAGCCACCATCATCTGATGCCACAGCACCTCGACCAAACTTCACCCCCGTGGCGTGAAGCAGCAGGGTAAAGCAGAAGGTTGAGAAACCCATGATGACAAACAATAAACCTGTGACCGCCAGGTGGTCCACAGCTGATGCTGGACCGGGAAGCTTGTGGCCACGAACGAAGTATTCGATGAGCAGCACGCCAACCAGCAGGGCGCCGGCCGAAAAGAGGGCGAAACTCACGAGGACCGTTCGAGTGTAACGAAAGAGAGCTTTCCAGCGAGCCCCGGACTTCGCCGAATAGTCAGACACGACCTGAGCAAGCACTCCGGAGAACGCGCTCTGTAGTCCCAAAACAGCAAGCGTGACTCCGAGCAGTTGCCAATACAGGCTGAACGTATACGCGCCGATCGTTATTGAGCCAAAACTCAATGGCAGCGTGAGGAGAAGCCCGAGGGCCAACAACGCAAGGCCGGGCTTGAGCATGAAGAACTGCGCGCGAAAGACGAACATTGTCCGCAGATTGATCCAGGCAGCCAAGAAAGGGGAAAACCATCCAGACCGTTTGTGATGTGAAACTCTGCCGTCGCGGTCGCGGTAAAACGTCACCGGTACCTCGGTGGTCCGAAGCTGCATCAAGACCGACTTGAGCACCATCTCCGATGCGTACTCCCACGATTGTGAGGCGAGGCCCATCCGTTGGAGCGCCTCTTTACTGATGCCGCGCATACCGCAATGAATGTCGGTAAACCGGCTGCCGTAAAGGCGATTCAAGATCCAGGTGGTCAAAGGAGTTCCGACGTAGCGGTGCAGCGCTGGCATTGCACCGTCTTCGATGCTGCCCAGCCATCGGGAGCCCATAACGAAGTCGTATCCCTCGTGAAGTCTTGCGACGAAGGGAGCCAACTGTCGAAAGTCATAGGTACAGTCGGCATCACCCATCACGACATATCGCCCGCGAATGTGAGGAACCGCATCTTGATATGCGCGCCCCAGTCCCCGTTTCGGTGTACGTAACACTCGGGCGCCTCCGGCCAGGGCGAGCTCCGCAGTGCCATCATCCGAGCTGTCGACTATCAGGACTTCACCGCAGACACCGGCATCGCGAAGACCCTCTTTGCACCACGAGACGAATTCAGAGATGGTGAGCCTCTCGTTGACGGCGGGTACAACGATCGACACTTCGGGATTCGCGACATCGTGATCGGGAATAAGAAGCTGGTCAACCTGGTCGGGACGGTCGTCACAACCCTTGTCCCCGTCCCGCTCGCTCGCCGACACGATCTCCGACACCTGGCGCCCCTGTTCCCCTCCCAAACATGTGACGCATGGGATGCGTTTCGAAGCCTCTCACGATCGAGCCGTGTGCAGACCGTACCTACCGACCCAACGCTACAGCTGTCGAAGGCGTCGGCTCAATCTCCACCCAGGCCTCTTCCCGGCGTTGCGAGGAAGCTCTTCCACGCGCAATCAAATTATCGATTCCGGCCGCCGCGAGCAATACCAGGGGCACCTCGGCTGCCGCTCGGTAGCGGGGATCCCCGATCCCTGTTCCAACGGCCACGATGACAGTGACCACAAAGGCTAGGAGCGGGTACAGGGCGACACGACGGCGGCGAAGCGCTACGGCCCCAATCGCCGCGGGCACGAGCAAAAGCCAGTAGCTGATCATTTCAAGTCGGCTGACTCCCACCCAGGTGCCCATCCACTGAGCATCAATGGTCGTCTGCTGGAAGGGGTTCCAGAAACCGAAGGTTCGACCCTCTCTGGCAAAGACGACCAGTGGCACCCGACTCAAATGGCCTTCTGCGTAAGTGAGCCCGTTGTGCAAATACTTTCCGTCAGAGATCGACTGGTCACCCCCGTAAAAGGGATACAAACAAGACAACTCGCCATAACCGATATCCGGTCCGTAGTAGGCAGGTTCGCAATTGGCGGTGGCGACGGCAGGTCCAAATCCGTTCGAAAGCAACACTGGTCGCTGGAAACGACCGAGATTGAATATGGTCCAGGGCGCGAGCACCAGAAGCAGAACCACGCCCGCAACGACGAGCCAGGTTATGGCCCGACGCCAGTTACCCCGGTTGACCCCCAGAACGACCGGGATCAAAACAAGAGGGAAGATGAGAATCTGTTCGGACCTGGTCATGGCCATGACTCCGCACAGGCCTCCGAGAACGGCGCACCTTCGGATCGAGGGGGCATTCCGAAACCTGTAGACCAAGATGAGAAAGACAGCAATTTCGGGCAACAGCAAAGTCTCTGACAGGATGGCCCGCTCGTAGACCCACAAACCGGCATAACCGGCGGCGATGCCCGCCGCGAGAAGGCCCACGCGGTCTCCAGCCACTTGTCGGGCACACAATCCCACCAGCAACACCGTGGCGGTTCCGATGAGGCACGCCAGGACTTGCTGGTGGAACCAACTGTGTTGACCGAACCAGGCCCAAATGGTGAGTACCATCGCCCAAGCAGGAGGACGAAGAGCGTCTGGACGAAGGGTGGTCGGACTTACGAACCAATGGCCTGCGGCGTTCAGATTCCCCTGGGCGGACCACTCGGAACCATCACCGCCCACCTTCTCGTGCCGGGAGAGCACAATGACGAGCAGACGCAAACCAAATCCACTTGCCGTGATCAGACCCAGCCACCGCCAGAAGTGCGCCACAAGCTGCGGTTGGGCCACGAACAACGGTTTGTCGAGCGGCTGCTCCTCTACGGTTTTCATCTTGTCCTTCGAGTTCTGACTTAATGTCCCGCGGACCGTATCAGGCCCGCGAAGTCCAGAGGGACGTAGACACCGGTGATCCGTATTTGCCCAGTGAGTGCAGGAAGTGCCCAAGCACATTCCAATGAAATCACGCCATCGGGGCTCTCCTGGTTCGTTGAGGCTCGATTCTCTGTCGAATCGCCAACGGGCTTCTTTGTATGAAGACCAGCCGATCGAGGCCGGAAGCAGATCCCATCGGAACCCGCTTCGACGGGCCTCTCAATCCGACGCGCCGCCACAACGTATCCCTAGGTTCCCTCAAAGGGCACAGCAATAGCAGTGTCAGCAAAGGAACGGCGGTCACTCAGCCTCGTCACGCCAGATTTCGACACGGGACGATCACCAGTAAGCCGTAGGCGTCCGTTCTCACCTTGACGAGCTTGTCTGTGTGAGTCGTCAGGCAGTCGGTCTTGTATTCGCGGGTAACGCTTGTCGACCGTTGTGGAATTCGATGAAACGGTAGTTCGTCATGGAAATCCGAACGCCGTCACGACGACACCCTATATAACGAAAAGTGGTCGAACGGCGCGGACATCCATGCGCTCATCGATCTAACTCACATCGCAGCCGGAACCGCCACCGCACTCGTAAGAAGTATCACGGGAAACCACCCTGTAGCGAGAGACAAGGTGCTGACGAGTTCACGATGCAGTGATGAATCAGACCATGGCGTAGGCCACGAAAAAAAATCGTAACCAGTCTTCTCCGCCGATCGGCACCGATCAGCAACAGTCCGAAAATAAAGGCAAAACACATGACGGATGCCATGATCAAAAGGATCGAGGGTGTCGAAGGCCCATCGGTCCCGAACACGAGTGGGCAAAGAGACGCCCGCCCGTTGCCTTCAAGACAGCGGGAATGGAGGCGCGCATAAGACGGGTCGCCCGACGCCACGACGTGCATCATCGACGAAGGGGCGTCTGAGCGGCCCGAAAAGATAGGGACACCCTTGGCAATAACCTCGGCCGATATGGCCGCTAGGCTCGCTTCTTGGCGATGCGGACCGCTGGCAAAATGCGGCATCATGTTCGCATGGCCGCTCAAGGCGAACCAGTACGGCCGAAAAAAGGCAACGAGCTTGCGACGATCCTTGACCCGCTGCCGGCCGCCACCGTTGACAGTGGCACCGACCGTACTGGTACCACCACCCGTGTGCGGCGGCTTCTCCCATCCGGCGATGAAGCAGGAACTCCTCCGGAGGACCGCGCCTTTCGGCCTGACATCCAAGGGCTGCGGGCTGTCGCTGTCCTGCTCGTTGTGATTGTCCACGCACAGCTCAGATTTCTGTACGGAGGATTCTTTGGCGTCGATGTCTTTTTCGTGATCTCCGGGTTCGTCATTACCGGCCTTTTGCTACGCGAACGTTCCGTAACAGGAAAGACCAGAATCTTGGCGTTCTACGGTCGCCGCGCTCGTCGGATTGTTCCGGCAGCCATGTTGGTGATCGTTGTGTCAATCGTCGCCGAACGCATCTTCATTGGTGCCAGCGCCGCCGACTTCGCAGCGAGTCAGGCCAGGTGGGCGTCGGTCTTTCTGGCCAATTTCTGGAGTTCGGGACACGAAAACATCCTTTCTCCACGACTAGCGCCTCTCGGAGCCTACTGGTCCTTGGCGGTCGAAGAGCAGTTCTACTTGGTGTACCCAATGCTCCTGGTCGTGATCGCAATTGTTGCACGTAGTCGCTCACTCCGGGTCAAGCTAGGAGTACTTCTTGGTGCTATCGCTGTCGGGTCCTTTACATGGTCTGTGGTTTCATCTTCCGGGCTCGGCGTTTTGACCTCCTATTCCTCGCCGTTCACGCACGCGTGGGAGCTGGCAGTTGGCGGACTGCTTGCGGTCTGTGCGGGCTGGGCTAGGAAGCTGCCGTTGGCATTGGCCACGTCGATGACCTGGGTCGGGCTCGGCACTATCTTTCTGGCGGCCGTCATTGTCAAAGGGCCGAGCGATTACCCCGGGTATATCGCAGCCCTCCCGGTTGGTGCGACGGCTCTAGTCATTGCTGGGGGCACGGCTGCACCCCGATGGGGGGCTGAGGCGCTGCTCAAACTGGCACCGTTCAAGTGGCTCGGACTGTGGTCGTTTTCCATTTACCTCTGGCACTACCCGATCTTGATCGTCGCAACACAACACTGGCGCCGCACCAACATCCCGACGAACCTGCTGCTTGCCGGAGCGGCCGTTGCCCTTGCTGCAGGCACCTATTTCGCGATTGAGAACCCGATACGCCATTGGTCTTTTCTGACTCGGTTTCCCCTGGCGAGCGTCGTAGGGGGCATAGGTCTGATCGTGACGGGAATCGTCATCGTTACGTTCGCCATATAGCCTGGAGTTCAATACGTGAATGCGCCTCAGAAATCGGCGACTCCCACCATCGGTCGAAGAGGTAATTGCGCTTTGATGGATGCTTCACTCCCTTTAGGGTGACATTAGCTTGGGCCGCTTTCGATTGGCGAGACCACCGCGGTGGCGACTTCATTGAAGGCTCCGACAGAGGGACATATCGGGACAGGGGCCTGTCGCCTCAATCACGGTCATTGGCGGCGGATGCCCGAGGCTGAATTCGTCGTGTGGACGAGGACTGGGCCTGAGCTAGCCGGGACGCCACTGAGAAACTCGTCCTGTCCAAATGTTACCGATACCTCGTGGACATTCGAATCGGTAAGAATCGTGAAGCGGTAAGTCCTGGACTCTTGGATCGGTAGGGCCGCAATACCAACGGAACCAAGCGGCCCTGCAAAGCTGAAACAGATTACACCGGCTCCATATGGCTGCAACGAAGGGATACTCACAGATTTGGTGCCCGCCGTCACCAAGGGAACACTCGATCCGATATCGGTGACGGGTCCGTGGAAAGTGATATCAACAGTGTGACGGATGCTTGAACCTAGCTCCACAGGCTGCCAAGAGTTTGTAGGTCCACGGCATTGAAGAGAGGACCATGATCGCCCGACAAGCTAAGGCCATCCGAAATGTAGAGGCTTGTACAGTCGCCTACGATGAACAACTGATCGGCCGATGTGAAGGTCGGCAGGACATTACCTCGTACGACGTTTGCTGCCAAGGGGTCGCCCGTAATGTCACTGATGGATTTCTGGAACTCGACATAGTGAAGAACCCGGTTACCTGACCACTCCCCCTGGGACGTGATGGCGATATCCATCTTCGCTGCAACACCGAAGACCCCTAGAGCGGTCACTATTGCCAGCGCGAAGTAGCGGATCGTTCGGCGACTAACTTCCAATCGGCGGCAAACGTCGATCATGCCAACGGTACTGGCCAGGATGACGAACGGAAGGAAGTCAGCTACGAACCGGAAGGAAGATCCACCCAAAGATCATCACCGCAACACACCCGGTCATCGCCGCGAGAAGAATAACGCGAAAGAATATCGGATCGTCCTTCCGGTCGGGCACGAAATGCGCTGATCAGACCCCAAAGGCTGGGCAATGAAGAGCGGGGGCATCGACGACGGCACACTTGCGACGCTATCCCTGCCGTTCAATACCATGCCCATCCGAGCTGGACCGGGTGGAAGCGTGATGAATGGGAACCGCAGTCAGCCGCAGGCCTCCCGATTGAAAGTACGCAAGCAAGGTGCTTGGCAAGAAGTGAAGACCGAACTACGACCCCGTTGTTGACACGACTGGCCCTGAAGAGCTGGTAGATAATCTGTTCGGAGCTGGACAAGCCGACGAGGTGGCCAGACTTTGAATAGCTAACTGCGCCGTGCGCAGACTCTCGCTGGGTTCGACAGCGACAACTTGCCGTCTAATCTCCCGGCGACGCGGTCCTTCTGTTGTCGGCGATGGAACGGAGCGATCGCGCGCACTTGGCCAAAGGGTCATCAGCGGCTCCGATGCCACTGAGTGCGGCGGCCAAATCCACTGAAAACGGCTCGCCAACCTCGGTGCTCTAGGTTGATTGGCAGGCTCTTCAGGGGCTTGGCCGAAGCTCTCAACGGGTCATCACTTCGCACCACTGCAGCAGGTGCGTGCCCGAGGGAATCAGTCACTGGTCCACCGGATATGTCAGCCCGAATCGCCTCCTGATCATGGCGCGTGTATTCCAGCGACTGGAATCTCGTAAAACGCTACGTTGATCCCGGACATGTTCCGCAGTCGCCATGGATAAAAAACGAAGGCGGCCCACGGAGACCGGCCGTGAAAGGCGGGCTATAGCCCAATGAGGAGGAGCTAAGCCGGCCCCCAGGACTGCGAATATTGCCGCATGGGCGGTAGCACAAGCATCAGATGCCCCCACTTGACGCATGATACGCCACAAGAGATGGGCAAGACAAAGGTGAGCGACAAACAGGAGGCATAGAATGGCGCATAGGTCCGAGGCCGAACAGGTCGACCAGTAGCCGATAGATGAGTATCGGCACAGTCGACCAGTGTTCGTTGTGTGGCGCGAAAAGCGCATGGATTGTCAAAGGCTGCGTGGCGCGGACGATCATGTCCCATTCGTCTCCGATGAACCACGCGTTAATATTCAGCACGAACATAATGGCGAATGCAAGGACAAGCGTCCCTAGGTGAATGGCAGCCAACCACGGGATGAGTGTCGCATCTTCGCCTCGACTGAGTTCTTCGATTGGATCCGTGCCATCTGCATTGTTGCGGAGGAACTTTGTGCTTTGTCGCGACTTGAATCGGCTTCAGCCAGAGCTTGCCCCGGACATTGTCGAAGTAATGCGGTGGTCCCCGCCTGAGACCTGCCAGCTGGTAGGGAATCGGGTGTCCACCAAGCCTGGACCCGACATCAGCAAATGCTCTATCGGCCGGACAACTTCCCCGTGAGATTTGGTTCCTCGATGGCCCCGATGGCACCAGTCCCGCGAGAGTGACGAGTCCCAGCAAAGAGCGACAGATGAAGAGCCTCGGCGATACGGACCTGCATCCTGGTGTATGCGGCTGCCTGGTAGAAGTTCAAGTTTTCCAATACCTCGAGGTCACTTACCCGGTTGATGTTTTGTGCGGTCGATGCGGATTTCAACTCGGCCACGTGGATGGTCCGGGCTCCATCCACTCCGTTTCCGACTCCGATGATGGGCTGTAAGGCGAGGAAAGCCAACACGAGCCACATTGCATATCGATAGGTATTTGGTCCCTTTACGATCAGCAGCCGCTCGAAAGATCTCTTGGGTGGATCCGCCTCACGCCGTCTTACCTGAGATTTTCGGTCGAGCAACACCATGTAAACGCCGATCAGTATCCAGACATCGTAGATCGTGTAACCCGAGGAACTAGCGCCCCAATAGCCCAGTCTGTGCCGTCCGAGGGCAACAACAATGGAAAACAACAGACCGAACCATATGAGTGCAGCACCAACGGGACTCGCGCCCGCCTTGTCCGGCCTGAGACCGCACACCCCGAGGGCCGCCACAGCCAGGACCACGATGATGAGCCCAAGCAACAGAATCCCAGTGTTGCTTCCGCCCGGCTCAATCGGCACGCCGAGCACGTCCCCAATTGCGAAAATGGCAAAAAGGATCGGCGATACCGCGTGATGGGTGAGGGAACTAGGGAACACGCTTCCAGCCTTAAGGTTCAAGTGGTAGAGATAAAGAGCTGTCGTTGCGCAAGCCGCGGCGATCCACGCGGTCAAGCAGCGGCGTGAGCGACCACGGAAGAGAAGAAGCACCAATCCGACCGGCCAAACGAGAAGGCCTTGCAGCGACGAGAAACTTCCTACCACCCCGGCACCAATCGCAAGTGCAAGAACGGGCGCAGTAAGTTCGTTGCGGTCCAGGAGCACGACTACGACGGCCAAGGCCAGCAGCACCAGGTACCACGCCATCTGGAATCCCCATAAGGTCGCTCCGTATTGGACGACGGAGCAAGCCAAAATGACGACCGGGCAGTAGTAGAGCCACGGGACCGCAGGAGATCGTCGCTTGTGGGCATGGATCAAGAGAAATGTTGAAGCGACGAGCATCATGCCGCTCAAAAGCTCTTCCACACGGATGTTGAAGTGGGTGGTATGAGCCAGTGCGACGACGACAAGGTTCGGGAAAAGAAGTCTGTCCTCGTTGTGTTGCGTCCACATCGTGCTGCAGCTCAACGGATGCGAGTAACACTGGTGAATTACGGTCATGTCACTCCAGCCATCCTGGTACGGGATGTTGACCCCATAATGGAGGATCAACCAGAAGTACCCAACGACTGGGATACCGAAGCCGATGATCGTGACCAGGTTCACCAACCTGGGGTTCAAATGGTCAACAAGTCGCGGCGGAGCCGCTGCTTGAGCCTGTGGATCGGAACTCGTCATCGCAGGTTCAACCGTTTGATCAGACACCGCCGAGCACCGATGTCGGTAACTGGGAGCGTAGGGGTTCCATCAACTGTGTCGCCTCGCGAGTCAGGTGGTTTGTATCGGCGTAGAAATGGTGGTCATGCAGATCCAATGGGCATCCCGCCTCGTCGCAGAGGAAGTCGTCAGGAGCGAGTACGAGATCCAACGCATCCTTCACCAGAACGCCAGGATCTGCTCTCATCAACGGCTCGGCGGTGGAGACGCCGCCTGTCTCGTGGCTACCCAGGCCGCCAGGGATCGCTCCGTCAGACGGTTTCGGCAGGCTCGTATGGGACCGTGGGATCGCCGAGTATTTCCGCTGGACGTATTCCTTGATCCTGCATCCTGGTCAAGAAGCGCCTCGAAGACGGTGCGCACCGACTCAACCTGTAGAGGTTCAAGCGGCACATTTCCATTCTTATCGAAGATCAGTCCCGAATATTGACTGCTCTGTTCGGACATATGACGCCCTCTGGTTCGGCTCACCCTCACGGCGCCCCCTTGGAGCACGTGCCGCGTCGCACGGTGAGGTGCGCGTCGGTCCGATAGCAAATCCCGGTTGCAGGACGATGGAACACAGGGCACCCACAGGTCGTGATCCCTGCGCTACGCACGTATCGTCTCGCAGCGATGGCGCTCCATGCCAGGGACCGAGAGCGAGGGTCGATTTGCTGAAAGTCCCGTGATCGACCTGATTGCACCCTGATCTGCTCCGGAGGGACCGCATACAGGGACGCTGAGTCACGTCTGGTTGTGAGAGTTCCAGGTCCTCCCTCGGCATTGGAGCAATCTGTGGCGGACGCTCCACTCGAAAGGTCGGTGAAGGTAGAGCCACCAGGGCATTCCGAATCATCCTGACCTCACAGCCGAGGAATACACGCCCAAGGGATGTACTACGGTCTCAGCCGGTCGCAGCCGGAGGTGCCCGTCAGCATGAAACAGAGGGCAAGCGTCCCCCTGGGGGTCGGCACGCAGCTGACCTACATGCCCGCCCTCAATGGGATGCGAGCGATCTCAATTCTCGGCGTCCTGGCCTACCACGGCGGATTTGCCTGGGCCGCCAGCGGGTTCCTCGGCGTCAACGTGTTCTTCGTCCTGAGCGGGTTCCTCATCACCCTTCTGCTCATGAAGGAGTGGACTCGTTCGCAGACCATCCGGTTGCGTGCCTTCTGGGCCCGCCGAGCGCGCAGGCTCCTGCCCGCCCTGTTCGTGCTCCTCGCGGCGATCGGCCTTTATGCCCTGTTCTTCGCTCCCGCATCGACTCTGGGCCCGCTCCGAACGGACGGCCTCAGCACGTTGTTCTACTTCAGCAACTGGCACCAGATCCTCACCGATCAGGGCTACTTCACCCAGGTCTCAGCGCCATCCCCACTCCTCCACACCTGGTCGCTCGCCATCGAGGAGCAGTTCTACCTGGTGTGGCCAATCGTGGTCATCGTCGTGCTCAAGGTCACACGTTCGCCGCGAGTCCTCTTCGTTGTGGCCGTACTCGGAGTGCTGGCGTCAGCAGCCGAGATGGCAATCCTGTATCACCCTGGTGTCGATACGACTCGGCTCTACTACGGGACCGATACCAGGGCCCAGGACATCCTGATCGGCGCCGCGCTCGGGATTCTGCTCTCGCGGCGGTCGCCGGTATCGAGCAAGCGGATGCAGGCGGGATTTTCGTGGATGGCGGTGACTGCCGCCATCGTCTTCGGTCTCGAGTGGTGGCGGATCAACGGATCCGCGACGATTCCCTATCAGGGCGGATTCCTGGTCGCTGACGTGATGGTCGCCCTTGTGATCTGCGGGGTCACCCTGGCACCTTCCGGGCTCCCTGCACGCGTGCTGTCGCTCCGACCCCTGACTTTTGTGGGGCAGATCTCCTATGGCCTCTATCTCTGGCACTGGCCGATCTTCCTCGTGCTCGACCAAGCGAGGACAGGGCTCGATAGTTACAGCCTGTTCGCCTTGCGCCTCTTGGTCACCTTTGTCGTCGCCGTGCTCTCCTGGTACCTGGTGGAAACCCCGATCCGTCAGAAAACATTCGGAAGTTGGCGATCCTGGGCCTGGGTTCCGGTCGGTGCGGCCGTGGTCGTCGGCGTGCTGTTCATCACCACGGTGAGTAATCCCAACGAAGGGCAGAAGGCGTTTGCCGCCCAGATGGCGGTGGCGGGTGCACACTTCTTTGGCCCCTGCGTGTCACTGACGCCGGTCAGCACCAGCGAACTCCAAGAATGCTCCGGCGGCGATCCGACGAGCACAACTGATGTCGTCCTCGTCGGAGATTCCCATGCCGGGGCCTGGTTCAAAGCTGTCTCCAACGCCGCGAAGTCCGATGGCCTGCGCCTTATCGGAGTGAGCGAGCCGGGCTGCCCAGCCATTCCCGTGGAGGTCGCGGCGACCACGCCCATCGATACTCAGGAGTGCGTCGACCTCCGTCAGAAGTTTCAGGGGCTGCTCGCAGATTTGAAACCGAAAGCCCTGATCCTCACGCAACATGACGGTTATCTCGGATCGATTCTTGACAGGAACGGGTTGGTTCCGGCGAAGGACGTCCAGGTAAAACTTTGGCAGCAGGCGTACGCTTCCTTCCTTACTTCTCTGCGCATCCGTGGCATAAGCCCCGCAGTCATCCTCGACAATCCAACCCTGCCATGGGAGCCGTCCGCATGTGTAGCCCAGAGAGGATTCAGTGAGCGCCTGCGAACCCAGCCGGACACAAGCCTTGAGCGTCAGTCGCCCGCTCCAAACGGCCGAACTCCAAGTGCTGCATCAACAGGGCGTGCCGTACTTCGCACCCGACACGGTGCTCTGCAATAGTGCGGGGTGTCCACTCGAGCTCAAAGGTCAGGCTGTGTACATGGACGAGAATCACCTTTCCCCCGAAGCGACGCGAGACATGGAACCGCAACTCAGGGTGCTTGCTCCAAAAGGCAATCGAACGAGCCGCATAAAGCACAGCGGTCGCATGCGAACGTTTTGTTGTTCAGGGATTGTCGTTCTTTGGCTTGGTGGATGACGAACGTTAAGCCGCCTTCCACATACTTGCTCTAGAGGTTGTAGTCGTGGACGAAAATCTTGACGACGAGCCATGAGAGCATGATGACACTGCCGGTAACGATCCAACGGGTAGAACGCGGCACTTGCCTACTACGGCGAAAACAGTCAATGGTGAGTAGGGGCAGAGGTACGAACGGGTAGAGATATCGGCCTTGCGCCTCGGTGACCGGTAGTCCCACCGGTGTCCCATATACGAACAGCGTCGTCTCGACCAGAAGGATTCCTACCACCGTCAACGCGATCGGAAGCCACACCAAGGTGACGTTCCCGCAATTGATTTGGCGCTTCTCACCAAACTGAAGCTGATAGGCGTACCACAACGTCAACGCACCGACGATCACCAACCCGACTGGGGCGTAGATGTTGTCGGGAACCGAAGGGCGGGGAAAGCCTATTGAGAAGACGAATCCCGGCAGCCAGCGCGCCTCGCCCATGCTTTCGAAGAACGTACGCGCCAGGACCCAGACATAGCCAAACGGGTCGTGAAGGATGAACTCAACCTGCTTGTGCGGGTTCAAATCATAGACGTCGCCAATCTTGATGTGTCGTGTGACAAAACTCCACACGCCCGCAAGTGCCACAACGACAGCAGCTGCGCCGGCCTGGAGGACCACAGGATGGAGACGCGTCCGGCCGACCCTGGGCGCGGGCACCATGAATAGGAGCGGAGCAAAGATGAACATCGTGGGCTTCGTGAGCGAGAGGGATGCGAGTACGAGAAACAGGAAAAGGAACGAGTGCCGATCCGGCACCTCGGAGTGACGGCACCGTAACGTAAGGCTGATCGCGAGGACTGCGAGGGCGATGGGCATTGGGTCGGCCGAATAGGTGGAAGCCAACAGCAGTGTCGTGGGGAACAAGCCCAGCACGAACAGCACCGGCTTTCCCACGGGTATCAGGCGAATCGCCACGTAGAAGATGCCGACGAAGGCGACGAGAGTTGCCAGACGACCGGCAAAGAAGATCAACGGAATAGGCGCATCGACTGCCCGCAAGAGGGCGACCGTGACAAGGGCCGGTAGATATGCAGCGGGGCCGTTGAATGCAGCCGTCCCGTACGAGCCGAAGACGGGCGTGGCATTGCACGGGCGCGGGCTCTGGAAATACTGAGAAAACGAGAAGGGTCCCCGCCCCAACGAAGCACTGGCGAAGTGATTCATGTAGTCCGATACGCATTGTGGGATCGGCCCACCAGTCCGGCCATGCGCATCAATCCACGATCCGCTGGCGAAGGTCCAGATCCGATAGAAATGCCTCACCTCATCAAGACCTTGACCGGGAGGCTGGGCGAATACGAGGAACGTCCCGACCAAAAGGGCGAGAACGGCATAGAGCGACGGGAGCTCTTTGAGCTTGCTCACGATCTGATCGTTTGCGCGGAATCGCATTCGGCTGGCTCTCCGGTTCTGGGAAGAGGGGCCCGTTCTCGAGGTGTCAAGCCCTTGCGTTCGGTTCGGTCGACTGTATCTCTACCAAATTCCTGACAACCCCCCTTTTGGCCGGGATCTCGATCTGGTGTCGTCGCAGCCCCATCTCATAGAGGCCCGGGCGGGTAGTAATGTCTGCGCTTGCTCCGGCAGGCGATGGAAGGGCGGTCGTGCGGTTCTCAGACAAGACGGTGGTGGTGACCGGGGCAGGGGGTTTTATCGGCAGCGCTCTTGTTGAGCGTCTTGTGGAGGATGGCGCCCGGGTTCGGGCGATGTTGCGGTATACCTCCCGTGCCGAACGAGGATGTCTCAGCTACGTCGCCGCGTCCGTAATGCGGGAGGTCGAGATCACCTTTGGCGACGTCAGGGACGTCGACGCGATGCGTGAGATCATCCGCGACGCTGATGCGATCTTTCACCTTGCCGCTCTCGTCGGCATACCGTACTCATACGAGCATCCCCAAGAGGTGGTCGACACAAACATACTGGGGACAGCCAACGTTCTCCTGGTCGCAAAGGAGCTCGGCACTCTTGAGCGCATCGTCCTCACGTCGACAAGCGAGGTCTACGGCTCCGCTTTGCGCACGCCGATCGATGAGCAGCACCCATTGCAAGCACAATCGCCCTACAGCGCTACCAAGATCGCCTCCGACGCGTTGGGCCTCAGCTTCAATCGTTCGTTCGGTATGCCCATCACGATTGTCCGCCCGTTCAACGCCTATGGGCCGCGGCAGTCCGCCCGCGCCGTGATCCCGACCATCATCAGCCAAGCCTTGACCGGCGCCACACTGAAACTTGGGGCGGTAGATACGATACGCGACTTTACGTATGTGGAGGACACGGCACGCGGCTTCGTGGCCGTGGCCTCCTCCGACGCAGCGTTGGGAGAGGTCGTGAATCTCGGCTCGGGAGTCGAGACCAGCATCCGTGACGTCATTCAGCAGGTCGCCAAGATCGTTGGTCATGATCTCGAGATCATCGTTGAGGATCGCCGGGTTCGTCCGGAAGCGAGTGAGGTTTCCCGGCTGCATGCAGAGAGCTCAAAGGCTCTTCAGTTAGCGGGCTGGCGCGCCGAGGTGTCGCTCGATGAGGGACTTCGTCGGACGACTCAGTGGATCAAGGCGCATATCGACACGTACCGGACGCAGGAGTATGCCGTATGAAGAGCGTGCTGCTCGCGGGAGGTCTCGGCGTCCGCTTACGCCCTCTCACCTACACCATCCCGAAGCCGCTGTTGCCGGTCGGAGAGCACCCGATCCTCGAAGAGATCATTCTTCGCTTGAAGCGCTTTGAACTACGCGACATCGTCATTGCGGTCGGCTATCGGGCTGAACTGATCGAGACGTATTTCCGAGACGGCTCCCACCTAGGAGTGCATGTCGAGTATGCCCACGAAACGGAACCTCTCGGTACGGCAGGGCCTCTCGCACTTGTTCGAAAGCAATTCGGACACAGCGCCAAGGATAACGATTCTTTGCTCGTGATGAACGGTGACTTGCTCACCGAGATCGACCTGCGCCGATTGATCGACTTCCACGAAGGAGGCGGTCACGACATAACCGTGGTCACGCGGGAGTTTCAGTTGAAACATCCGTACGGTGTCGTTGAACTTGACCGGGACCGAATCACAAGCGTGGTCGAGAAGCCCGCCGTCATCGACACCATCAATGCAGGGATCTACGTCTTTCGGTGGTCGGCACTCGAACTGGTGCCGGACGGACAGGCGTTCGAGATGCCTGAACTGTTGAACACCGCAATCGATTCGGGGCGTACCGTCCGAGCGTATCCGTTCGCCGGGTCATGGTTGGCAATCGATGGGATGGAACAGCTTGAGGAAGCCGCCCGCATCGTTGCCGCAGTGCGCGAATGAAGCTCTCGATCATCATCCCTGTACGCAACGAAGTACAGACGATCGCCACGCTGGTCGAGCGCGTGCGTGCGGTGGAGTTCGGCATGTCCAAGGAGATCATTGTCGTTGACGGTGCCTCCACCGATGGGACTCGTGAAGCGCTTCTCGGACTCCCGGCCTGTCCCGAGATCGTGCTGGTGTTGGAAGATGAAGCTCGGGGTAAGGGTCGCGCCGTGCGCACCGGATTTGAACGAGCCACCGGCGACATTCTGGTCGTGCAGGACGCGGACCTGGAGCTGGACCCTGCTCAGATACCGCTATTGCTCGATCACCTCGTGAACGAAGGACGACCCGCAGTCTTCGGATCACGCTTCAAAGACCAAGGGCGCGGCGGGACGCCCCTACTGAGCTACGCCGGCAACAAGCTCCTGACGTGGTCGACGAATGTGCTCTTTCTCACCCACCTGACTGATATTTTGACTTGCTACAAAGTGCTGCGAGCGGACGTGGCGAAGGCCCTCGACCTGCGGTGCGACGGATTCGACTTCGATGCCGAGGTTCCGTGCCGATTGCTGCGTCAGGGTTATCGGATCCTCGAAATTCCCGTCGCCTACAATCCGAGGTCCATCGACGAAGGTAAGAAGCTGACTCCCAGGGTGGGCTGGAGCGTGTTGCGCGCCATCCTGCAAGTTCGCTTCACGAGATCCTCCGCTTTTGCAGATCTAAATTTGCCTGTGGGACACCAATAATCGAAAGAGGGCGCCGGCGGTAGCTTGGCCCTGAAGCCTCCACTACGGGAGCCCAAAAGAGGCAGGGCGCCCTCAGGGTTTCGGCTCTGGGGGCGTTCTCATGTCCCGGCCCCGACGAGTCGGTTGCGCCCGTGCTCACGCATCGGTTCTGCAGACGACCAGCGAACCGAGTGTCAACCGGTACGATTTACGTTCTGCACGCGCACCTCGAGCAGAGGGGTCCTGGCCGATCGACGTCCCGAGTCACTGACGGTGGCGTCGATCGTGTAGGTGCCGTTGGGCACTGTCCGGGTGTTCCATCCGCCGATCCAGCCGTAGTTGGTCTGATAACCACGGGCGATGATATCGCCTTCAAGGCCTGGACCACTGAGGACGTAGTCAACCTTCGTGACGTCAAACACGTCGTTGACGACTATGTCGAGAAACTGCTTGCCGTGAAGCGTTGAGCCCTTGTGAGGAATGACCCAGGCCGCGCTTGGCGGCGGAAACGAAAACGGCCCTAACGGCTTTTCGCTAAGGTACCTGGCCGCGTCGCCGGTGCCGAAGAGGCTCAGGTGATGGTCCCTGGCGATTGTGACTTGACGGCGGATCCACTGGGCCGACTCGAGCCAAGAATAAAGGCTGCCGACGACCGGGTCCGGGTACTGGTTGGCTCTGACGGTCACCAGTCCCAGGTAGAGGCGGTTGTCGTGCACCACCCGCGCCTGGGCAATGCCGTTTTCCGATCCGAGTATCACGGTGATGACGATCCCTATGCCGACGACCGCTCTCGCAAGGGCGAACAGTGGATCGAAGAGGGCTTGCCGCTGTCCACCAGCGGGTCGGGCCAGCGGTGGAGGTTCTGACGATCGCATCTCGGGGGCGAGGGGCGGATCGAGGACCGCGAGGTACAGACCGACGAGGATGAGAATGGCAAAGACCGTGTAGCGATACTCGTCGGTAGTTCCGAAGACGTTTGTAAATCGACCGTACGCGGTCAATCCCGAGAAGAGGAGCCCAAAAAGGATGAGCGAGAGGGCGAAGGGACGGCCTCCCGTGGTGGTCCTCTCCCGAGTAGCGAACCGCACCAGCACCCAGATCGCCGTCACGACGAGCACCAGGCCGAAGAGTGTCACCAGGACGCCTGGCTGAGTCTCACCCACGATGTCACCCACGACTCGAAGGAAGTAGTTGAGCAATGATGCCGCCTGGTGAAACAGGACCTGGATGGGTGGCTGGGTGCCGTTGAAGTCGTAGCCGACGAAGTAGATCACGCCGGTGAGGACCGCAGAGCCGATCCAGGCAGTTGCGAGGTGACCGGGCCGGCGCCTCAGGTAGATGAGCAGGAGTCCGGCCGGCCACACGAGCAAGCCCTGGAGCGACGAGAAGCTCGCGACGACGGCCGCCGCAACGGCACATCCGAAGACGGGCCATCGCTGCGGCTCCTGGTCCAGCAGGAACAAGGCCAGAGCGACGGTGAGGAGCACGAGGTACCAGGCCATCTGGAAGCCCCACAGGGTGTTGCCGGCCTGGGCGAGCGAGAGCAGCAGGAACGCCACCGGGCAGTACCAGATCCACCGCCTCTCTGGTGAGCGACGTTTGTGAGCGCAGATGACGAGCGCCGTGGCGCCGAACGCCATCAGGGCGCTCAGGTACTCCTCGGTCACTACGTTGAAGTGAGTGGTGTAGGCGAGGGCCAGGACGATCAGGTTGGGAAAGAAGATGCGGTTCTCGTTGTGCTGTGACCACAGCGTCGACAGATGCAGAGTCCCCGAGTACGCATGGCCGAGCAGGGCCACGTCGTTCCATTGGTCCAGAAAGATGACGTTGACAGCGTAGGTGTGAAGCATCCAGAGATAGGACACCGCGGGGATGGCGAAGCCGAGGACGGTGGCGACGGGGATCACCTTGGACCGCCAGTCCGAAGGCGGTGACGTAACTGGCACCTCCACCGGAGCGTCGATGCTCATGTGGGCCATGGCCGATTCGTCGAGCTCATCTTCCTCCGCCTCATGGCGGAAGACTTCCTCCAACACCTTGAACATGACGAGCGTAACGACTCAACCTTGTCCCAGACTGCGAGCACGCCACCGGGATCATCAGCGAGGAGCCCCGACGGCTCGATTCGTAGCGCCTGCCGCTGCGTCAGTGGTTGCGCAACTTTCATGCGCTAGATCGTAGGGCTTCGAGGACCCTCCTCGTGGGTACAGAGGCAATGTCGGCTGGAATGTCGGCAAAAACGACCCAAGCCTTGCCGTACGTCAATGGGCCGCGTCGCGCCCGGCAGCGGCAAACGTCCTCCGCCCTCGGCTGTAGAGATCGAGCGCGTCACTGCTGCGCTGCTCCGGTCGGCTTGTCGTTCGCCGGTCCTGGATCGCCATGGAGCTTCATTGCAAAGAGGGCCGCGGGCATTGCGAACGGTCCGGTAGCCCGGACGGTCAGCTCGGCCCCGGCTATCAGTGTGAGTGGCGTTGCCGTACCGAGCGCCCAGGTTAGGCAGCGGCCAAGAGCGTCTGCAACTCGGTGAGGCCGCCGAACGTGTTGTCGTCGACCGGTCCAACCCGATGATCTCCACATTGGTTTCGCCGAGCCGCACGCGATGCGGGCCGGTCGGATCGGCATGGGCATCGGGCAGGGCGAGCAGTGCCGCGATACCGTCGGGATGGTCCACCTCGTCGATCGCCGTGTCGACGTCGGTCGTGGCGCGGTGGGCTTGCCCGAGGCGTGCCGCCACGGCGACGTCGCCGACCATGGCGAAGCCCTCGAGACCACTCTGGCTGAGGGCGATGAGGCCGACCATGGCCGGGCCCCGCAGCACGACCTCAGAGCCAGATGCCATACCCGGTCCTCCATTGCTCGAGAATCTCGTGGCCGCGACCGTGTCCTGTGCCCATCGAGGGCCACCGCCAATCGCGGCCGCCGGCCGCCGGTCGATCGTCGGGGTCACCTCGTCCTCGTTGCGCTCGGTGACCAACGACGTCGGTGGCCCGAGTGCCCTCTGATGGCCGGGCCCGGCGGTCGAGGCCGTCCGAGGTTCGGGCGGCGGTACCGGCTGATCGGGGCGCGCGCAGGTGGAGCTGGCCACGGCGGTCGAACCACGACCACCCGGCGTCCGTCAGCAGGGTGCGACCCTGCGCGTTGACGCTGTCGGCCACCAGCAGCGGAAGCGTCTTTACTGAGGGGCCGCCTCGGCTAAGCAGTCGAGCGGCGACCTGGCCCGCGCAGCAGAACACTACGTCACGGACATCTTCAACACACGGTCGTCAATGAAGGCGGCCTCCAGCGGGCGGGCCATCTGCCCGTACCGAATCCCTTACTACGCCGGGTGGAAGCGAGCGGAACTGTGCCCTGATCACAAGGGCATCGACTGCCGCGCGTGCTCCCTCGACGGCCTCGGCGAAGAAGACTTTTTCGGTGGTCCGCCCGTTCGGTTGTTGAACTATACCCGAATGACGAACACCATGGGCCTCTCGGCTGGAGGACGAACCCAGGACCCAGTTCTGGGGACCAGGTCTCCTCGTGCGATTCAACAGTAAGCTCGGGGCCTCTTGCCGGGATCCAGGGGAAGATTCGTGGTATCCAGGACCGCCTCCGGTGGCGCCTCTCAACCAATGACGTCGGTCACGATCGATCACAACATGCTCGGCAACGAGGCCGGAACCGCACCTGGCGACCGGTTGTTCCGCCCCGACGTCCAGGGACTCCGAGCCGTCGCCATCCTCCTCGTCGTCCTTTTTCACGCCGGTGTTCCAGGATTCAGCGGCGGCTACGTCGGCGTGGACGTCTTCTTCGTTATCTCGGGGTTTGTGATCACCGGTGTTCTGCTTCGGGAACGCGCGGCACGGGACTCGACATCCTTGTTGCGCTTCTACGCGCGTCGAGCGCGTCGCATCCTTCCGGCGGCCACTCTGGTCATCGTTGTCACCGTGGTGGCCGCATTTCACTTCCTTGGTCCACTGACAGGGCACGAAACCGCTGTCGACGGCCAGTGGGCTGCTGTCTTCTTGGCCAACTTCCATTTTGCGGCCGCACAGACGAACTACCTCGCCTCACAACAGCCGCCCTCCGCGCTCCAGAACTTCTGGTCGCTGGCCGTTGAGGAGCAATTCTACATCGTGTATCCGACGATCTTCCTCATCACGGCCGGTGTGCTTCAGCGTGTTCCGCTACGACACCGTTTGGCCACGGTTCTCGTCGCCATCATCATCACCTCCTACGCCTACTCCATCGTCTTCACGTCCAGCAACGCGGCCAGTGCGTTCTTCTCACCCTTGACACGGGCGTGGGAGCTTGCAGTCGGGGCTCTCATCGCCGTTTCGGGAAACAGTCTCCGCCGGCTCCCTCAGTCCTTGGCGGCGCTTCTCTCCTGGCTCGGGCTCGGTGCAATCGTCGTCGCGAGCGTGACCCTGACATCGGCGACGGTGTACCCCGGAGCGCTGGCCGCGGTGCCTGTCTTCGGCACCGCGTTCATCATCGCTGCTGGTGCAAGGCAGCCGACCTGGGGTGTCGAGTGCCTTCTCCGCCAGAGGCCTTTCCAGCTCCTCGGGCTGATCTCGTACTCGCTCTATCTCTGGCATTGGCCGATCCTCGTGATCGCCGCCCAGTACCGGGGGACCACCACCCTTCCCGTCTGGGACAACGTCCTCTTGCTCCTCCTCGCGGCAGCCGTGGCGACGGCCACGTATCGCGTGTTGGAGAACCCGGTGCGCCGGGCCAAGGCTCTCGTGGGAAGACCCTTGGCCAGCGTTGTGCTAGGCGTCTGCCTCGTGGGCGCCACTCTTGCCGTGACGACCGCTGAGGAACGAAGGCCGACGATCGAGCTGGGTAGTCTGGGAGCCGCAATCGCGGGTTCGCGCTGCAACGTGTCCTCGAATTTGGTCTCACACCTGCGCTCGACATATGCATCTGGGCATCCTGTCTCGCCGAAGTCAGTCGGCGTCGTAGATCAGTCCGTTGTCGTCATCGGTGATTCGACGTCGTGCACCCTCCTGCCAGGGCTGGCGGCGGTGGGGCCAACGTACGGGCTGCAATTTCACTCTGGAACCGTCGTCGGATGCGGAGTGGTCAGCGGGCAGCTCACCCCGTTCTATGTCGGCGGTCTGAACATCGCCGCCTACACAGCGAAATGCCAGGGTGAGGCCGACAGCGCCGAAGCCACGGCCATCGAGCGGTATGACCCGCGGATCATCGTGTGGGGCAGCACAGACGAACGCAGCTCTTTCGTCGACCTCACATCAGCTGGGAGCAAAGTGCTGGTGTCGGGATCATCACAGTGGCACGCGGTAATGCTGCAGCGAATGGATTCTCGTGTGGACAGCCTGATCGCCACTGGTGCCAAAGTCATTCTCGTGTTGGAGCCACCCGCATGGCACCAGAATCCGGGGCTGGATTCCGACGACATCGCCTACGAGCGTATGAACGGTTTGTTGCAGGAGGTGGCGGCACTCCATCCAAACCAGGTTGGTGTAGTCAACCTAGTGCCCCGGGTCTGCCCCTCCGGGCCCCCCTGTCCCTATGTCGTTCCTGGGTTCAACCCGCCGCTTTCGAAGAGCGGGCCGACGTTCTCGTGTGGGCCGGTCGTGTCTCCTGTCCCATGCTCTAAGACGCTGCGGCCTGACGGCCTGCACTACCTCTCGACGGCAGCACTCTGGGTCGCCGAGTGGATGGTGCCGCGAATTGCAGCGGTGGCGAAAGTGCTCCTCTCACGCCACTGAGCCCGTGGTCCTGTTCCCACAGCACCTTCACCCTGAAGAGTCATCGGTCTGGTGGTCGGGGACACTCTTAAAGGGCAAGAGAACAATCCCGGCACGTACCACTGCATTCCATCCTCCAGCTGGCAAAGGAGAACACCACCTGGGGATACCAATCGCCTCGTCGGCCTCTTGAGGGGACGTTTCTAGGTGAATGGGGTCAGCGCTACGATCCGAGCCGTGAAGGCGGCTACAGCGGCCACTTCACCACTGCCTTCAGTTCTCCACACGCACCTCGACCGGAGGGGTCGTGACCGTTCGACCCCCGAGTCACTGACGGTGGCGTCGATCGTGTAGCTGCCGTTGGGTACGGTCGAGGTGTACCAGCCGCCGATCCAGCCGTAATGGGTCCGCGAACCAGTGGCGATGATGGTGCCTTCACGGCCCGGTCCGCTGAGGACGTAGTCAACCTTCGTGATGTCGAACAGGGTTGAGACGGCAACGTCGAGGAACTGCCTGCCGTGAAGCGTCGACCCGCTACGGGGAAGGGTCACGGTCGCGCGCAATGGCAAACTGTAGAGATCGATCGGCTTTTCGCTCAGGTATCTCGTTGCATCTCCTGTACCGAAGAGGCTGAGGCGATGGTCCTTGGCTATCGTGATCTGACGGCGAAGGGACTGGGCCGTTTCCAGCCAATCGAGGTCGCCGACTACGGTGTCCGGGTATTGGTTGGCTCTGACGGTTACCTGTCCCATATAGAGCCGGTTCTGGCGTGTCGCTCGCGCCTGGGAAATGCCGTTGGCCGATCCGAATATGACGATGATGACGATGCCCGCCCCGACGACAACCCGAGCGAGAGTGAACAGGGGATCGGAGAAGATGTGCCGCTGTCGACCAGCGCTTCCCGCCGGCGACCGAGCACCATGTTCCGGCGATCGCAGCTCGGAGGCGACAGGTGGGTCCAGGACGGCGAGGTACAAACCGACGAGGACGAAGACGGCGAAGACCGTGTACCGATCCGCCGAGTCGAATCCAAAAACGGCGAGACCAGTTCGACCGTACGCGGTCAATCCCGAGAAGAGGAGCCCGAAGAGGATGAGCGAGAGGGCGAAGGGACGGCCTCCCGTGGTGGTCCTCTCCCGAATAGCGAAGCGCACCAGCACCCAGATCGCCGTCACGACGAGCACCGAGCCGAAGACCGTCACCAGGGCGCCCGGCTGGCCTTGTCCCACGATGTCACCCACGATCCGGACAAAGAAGGTGAGCACGGCCGCCGGACCCGGGGCGGACGACTGCGCGGCGTTGAAGTCGTAGCCGACGAAGTAGATCACGCCGGCAAGGACGGCGGAGGCGATCCAGGCAGTTGCGAGGTGACCGGGCCGGCGCCTCAGGTAGATGAGCAGGAGTCCGGCCGGCCACACGAGCAAGCCCTGGAGCGACGAGAAGCTCGCGACGACGGCCGCCGCAACGGCACATCCGAAGACGGGCCATCGCTGCGGCTCCTGGTCCAGCAGGAACAAGGCCAGAGCGACGGTGAGGAGCACGAGGTACCAGGCCATCTGGAAGCCCCACAGGGTGTTGCCGGCCTGGGCGAGCGAGAGCAGCAGGAACGCCACCGGGCAGTACCAGATCCACCGCCTCTCTGGTGAGCGACGTTTGTGAGCGCAGATGACGAGCGCCGTGGCGCCGAACGCCATCAGGGCGCTCAGGTACTCCTCGGTCACTACGTTGAAATGAGTGGTGTAGGCGAGGGCCAGGACGATCAGGTTGGGAAAGAAGATGCGGTTCTCGTAGTGCTGTGACCACAGCGTCGAGAGGTGGAGGGTCCCCGAGTACGCATGACCGAGCAGGGCCACGTCGTCCCATTGGTCCGCGTAGATGACGTTGACCCCGTAGCCGTGGATCATCCAGAGGTAAGACACCGCGGGGATGGCGAAGCCGAGGACGGTGGCGACGGGGATCAGCCACGAACGCCAGTCCGAACGCGGTGACGCGATGGCGCTGTGGCCAGGCATTTCGACACCCGTAGGCGGTCGTGACGATGTCGCTGTGTCGACCATGTCTCGGCCAGACCGATGAGACATCTAGCCGGTCGCCATGGGGGAGCCTATCCGTGCAGGAGACGCCGGCATAGGCTCAGGTCGGGTGAGGATCCGGTCACGTCGGCCACTGACACCGGCGATGGGGACCCGTTGGGGCTCACGGCGACGACAGCCGGCCCCTTTCCGCGCAGATAGTGCACAAACATGGTCGATCCGTACCACGAGACCAAGATCTGGTTGAGCGTCGGGTCTGTCATCACTCCGACACGGTACTGGAGGTGCTCCTGGGGGGGGAAGTTCCATCCGACGGGGTCCGGCCAGGTGTTGGGGGGAGTTCCGGGGTTCTCGAGGCGGATGTTGAAGAAGCCGCCGCCCGCCGGTTCGAGAACGAGCGTCGACGAATCGAACCGAAGCAGCGGGACGGCAGTCCGGATGCTTTGAGGCGGCACGTTGAAGGTGAGCCCGATGGTGGTGTTAATGGCTCTCTCCTGCTCGACCGGGATCCATGTGTAATGCATGATCTGCTGTCCCGGTGAGTCCCAGAACGCAGAGCCGGTGGAGAGATAGAGACCAGTGCATCCTGGCGCCGCGTAGAGCTGGTTGCCCGGGGCCCAGTACGGAAGCGAGCCATTGCGGATCACAGAGGCCGACTGGGAGGCCGGAGTGAGCGAGTGTTGGACCGCGAGATAGTTCCGAGCCTGTGCGGACGTCCACTGCGGATCCGGTGACGCTGCGATCGCGAGGTTGGCGGCGACGCCGAAGAGGGCGAGGACGACCAGCAGCGAGACCGCCGCGTTCACGACGAGGCGCCGCCGACCGCCCATGCGATGGCAGATGTCGACGAGGCCGACTGCGCTGGCGAGGATGAGAAACGGGAGCAGGTCGGCGGAGTAGCGGTTGAAGATGAAGCCGAAGAAGAGGGCGCCGGCCCCTCCGGCGGCGCCGGCGATCAGCGGTATGCGGGTCAGGCTGATGGCGCCCGAGCCCCGTGGCCTGAACGCCGCCACCACGCCCCAGCAGCTGAGCAGGAAGAGAAGCGGCATCGACGCCGGAATGCTGGCCGTCGGCTGCGTCTGGTCGAGCACCACCTTGCCCACCGGGAGTGGGTAGTGGGCGGGGAGCGTGATGAAGGGGAACGTGCCCGTCAGGTGCAGTCCGGCCGGTTGGAAGTAGGCGACCAGGGTGCTCGGCAGGAAGTGGAGGCCGAACGGTGTGCCACCGTTCACGGCGAGAAAGTACCGGCGATGGGCGTTGACCATGGTCCACACCTGGTCTTGCAGGGGGTAGCCGCCGACGGGAGCGCGGTACTTCGCCCAGCCGATGGCGCCCGCGACGACCAGCGGCACCAGTCCCGCGAGCGCCGTGGAGACAGCAAAACGTCGATCGGTCGGTCGCCTGCGGGCCAGGGCGAGCCAGCCCGCAGCGAGCAGAGCACCGAGAGCGCAGGCATAGCCCGTCGAGGGGCGGTCGAGGTTCGTGGCGAGCACGAGGCATCCGAGCAGCAACACCCGTCGACGCGAGGGTTGCTCGAGGACACCTAAAAGGGCGAAGAGGACCCCGGTCGTCAGGGCCACGCTCCACGCCATGTCCTCGTTGTAGACGTCAGGAGAGGAGGCGAGATACAGCAGCACGGAGCCACCGGTCACGGAAGCTGCGAGCACCCCGTAACAGGCCGCCTCTCCCCGACCAAGTGGCACCGGCCCGCGTACCAGGTGGCGTGTTCTCCAGAGGAGAAGCGACGTGAACAGGCCGGTGACAATCCAGGCCAGGAGGAGCGAGGGAGCCGTCAGCCGCCCGTCAAGACTGCTCGTGACCAGGAGCACCGGCATGCGTAGCAGAGCCGGGAAGAGCCCGAAGTAGGTGTACGAATGACCGTTGTAGATGAAGGCCTCGATGCCGATCGACCCGTTCGGGATGTACAGGTGACCGTGGAACAACGCCCGCGCCTGAATATCGTAGAAGTTGTCCGGCGCCACGCTCCTGAGGGGGTCGAATCCTCCGGACCAGAGATCCCAGAGTGTCCACAGGTACGGCACGGTGACGACGGCGATTCCGATGAGAACGGCCCAGGTGAAGCGCTTGCGGTCAGCACCGCGATCTTGGGGCTCCTCGACATCCTCGACTGTCTGGCGAGGCCCGAGGTCGGTAAAGGTGGCGCTCATGCCCCAGAGAGTGGCTCAATCGGCTGGCGCCACCTCTGGAAGGTCTCCGGAAGAAACCCCCCGCGCCGGGGATCGTTGACAGCCAGGTAGACCAGGGCGATCCACCGGTGAGTCGCCCGCTTTCCCATCTGCAGCCTGTCTCCGTCCGATACCAACATCGGTCAGCGGTCGCCCACCAGGCTGTGGCAGAGCGCCATCGGATGGGCCGGCGTCGCCATCGGGATATTCGCAACCGTGATGAGCGGCGTCGTACCGGGGGAGGGCTGAGGAGTCGCCCGGACGACGATCGGTCCTCGTCCGGCGATGTAGTGGTCGAGGTATTGCCACCCGTACCAAGTGAGGATCAGAGCATGGAGATTGGGATCGACGGTGACGGTGAAGCGGCTCTGCGCATGCAGGTAGGTGATAGGGAGGACCCAACCGTGCGGCGGCGGCCACGCGATCGAGGTTCCGGAGTTCTCGAGCACGAGGCGGACCGAATCGTGTGGCACCGGCACGAGGACGAGCGACGCCCTGCCGTATGTCATGAGCGTCACCGGATGGGTCAGAAGGCCGGCCGGGCGGTTGAAGGTGAACCCGATCTCGCGGGTGAAGGCGGTGCTCTGCTCGACCGGCATCCAGGTGTAGTGCTCGATCTGCTGGCCCGGCACCGATGAACTGTCGTCACCGCTCGACAGGTAGAGGCCCGAGCAGTGGTTGACCGCGAACAGCTCGCCCGCTGGAGCCCAATAGGGAAGTGGCCCTCGGGTCCGAATGCTGGCACCGAGCGAACCGAGGCTCAGCGACTGCTGGGCCGATACGTACCCTGCCAACTGGGTTTGCGTGAATTGCGGGACCGGGAACGCCGCGACGGCCACGTTGGCGGCGACCCCATAGGCGGCGAGTGCGGAGAGGCCCCCGAGCGCCCATCCCCGTGCCCTGCGGCTGCGCCCCTCGAGGAGGCGCCAGATTTCGATCATGCCGACCGCAGACGCGACGATGAAGAAGGGCATGAAGTCCCCGATGTACCGCTGGGAGATGTAGCCCCAGACGACGACCCCGCCTGTCCCCACGACACCGGTGACCAGGATCAGCCGCGCCAGGCGCACGCGACCGGGACCCCGCCGTCGGAACGCCGTCACCGTCCCCCAGACGCCGAGCACCATGAGCAGCGGTGCCGTCGTGGTCATGCTGGCCGTTGGGTAGGTCAACTCCATCACCGCCCCGAGGCCTGAGGCGGGGGACCCGGGCGGCGTGATGAACGGGAAGATTGTCGAGAAGCGGACTCCGAAGGGCTGGAAGTAGGCCCACAACTGGGCAGGGATATGGTCGAGGTTCTCCGGCTTTCCGCCGTTGGCGGCGAGGAAGTAGCGGCGGTACGCGTTGAGGTGGGTCCACACCTGGTCCTGCAGCGGCAGCCCGACCCAGACGCCGAATTTCGCGTAGTTCACGGCCGCGTTGATGAGGAAGCCGACCACGCCGATCGCCACCAACGGGATCGCCCAACGTCGGGCGGCCGTTCCCCCCTTGCCCAGGGCGAACCAGGCGGCCACGAGCCCGCAACCGACTGTGGCCGCGTAGCCGCCCGGTGTCCGGTCGAGGTTCGCGCACACCACCAGCACGGCGGCGGCCGTCATCTGGCCCCACGACGGCCGCTCCTGGATGCCGAGCAGCACGAAAAAGGTGCCGACGACGAGCGGGATGCTCCAGGCGAAGTCCTCGTTGTAGACGAAGGGCGTCGCCACCAGGTAGATGACGACCGAGCCGCCCATCACGCCGGCCATCAGCGCGCCGTACGAGGCCGCCTCGGCCCGGCCGACGAGCGCGGTGCCACGGATGAGGACCCGCAGCCGCCAGAGGAGGAGAGCGGTGAAGACGGCGGTGGCGAACCAGGCGAGGAGGAGCGAAGGAGCCGTGAGGTCGCCGTCGAGGCGGCTGGTGAAGAGCAGGATGGGCATCCGGATCAACGAAGGGAAGAGCCCGAAGTAGGTGATCTGGTGGCCGTCGTGCTCGAACGCCTCGATGCTCAATTGGCCGTTGGGGACCCACAGGTGGCCATGGAACATGGCTCGGGCCTGGCGGTCGTAGAAGTAGTCGAAGGAGACGCCCCGAATCACGTTGACCTTGCCCCACCAGAGGTCCCACAGCAGCCACAGCGTGAAGGGCAGTGTCAGCGCCGTTCCGGTTACCGCCGCGATGGTGAACCGCCGGCGGCTGATCTGCGCAGGCGAGCGCGTCGTGAAGGCAGCCCGGTCCTCGACGGGCCCCTCGTCGACCTGCTCTGGACCGGTGATGGTGGTCGTGGCCATCACGAACCCGATCGAAGACGCTGGAAGTACGAGTCACCGAAGGCGAGGACCTTGCCCGCGGACTGGTCCGAATTGGTGTCGGGTGTGATCTTCTCGACCCATCGCACTACGTCCGGGTTCCACAGCTCGAGGTCGCCACCGTTCTCAGCCGTCCAGTCCTCGTTGAGATAGAGAAGGAGGTTCACCCGCCGCTGCCACGAGGACAAATACGGGTGGAGGGAGTAATGAGGATGCACGTTGAGGAACCCACCGGTCGTTGTCTGGTGAAGATCGCCACCGTCGGGCGATGGATTGGGGATGAGGTTCTCCACCCCGATGAGGTCGCTCACGAAGCTGACGAACCTCGTCGAATTGGGTTCGGCCGGAACCTGCTGCTCATTGGCGTACAGGAATTGTTCCGCTGTTGGGAGTGGAGAACTGAGAACCCCTTGACAGCCCGTTCTGTCGCCGCTGGCACGAGAAAGTCGTCGACCACGATGTGCGGAGAGAGCTCGGCCGTTCGGTGGCGGGCCCGGAGGCTCTCGAGGTCCTGCTCAAGGCGGTCCAGACCGATGGCCGGCGCGGCGGACCCCCGGTCCTCCAACTCGTGGGCGGGTACTCGCGCCGCGATGGCCCTAGCCATGCCAGCGCTGCGGTAGCGGATGTCGGCGCTCATCCCCCGACCGTTCGGACGACAGCCCAAGCCTCGGACAAAGCTTCTCTCGGTCATCAATTCTTCCCCGTACGTGGTCTCGGTCCGTACGCACCCTCGGCCCCAACCTGCCCAGCATCCGCGGGCCGGACCTCAGCCCTGGGGCCGACCTCAGTTCGGCCCCAGGTTCGGTGTCTGCGATCTGCGCGAATAACCGGTTCAGGATGATGAACTTGAGCGGCCACAGTATCCCAAAGGCGCTGACGTTCGCCCTCACGTCGAGAACGCGGGACAAGGCGGGTGAGGGTCGTTCTCGTCGGCGAATCGGTCTGTCCACGAGGCCGGTGACCAGGACAATCCGTTGCTGGTGAGGGACAATCACCCGGAATGGCAGGACCTCTCGCCAGAGTTGAGAAGTGCCCCTGGTGTGCCACACCCACTGCCCGTCGAGAATTCGTAACAACGAGCCAGATCGCGGCCCAGATAGGCACTATGAAGCAAACCCCCATTCTGTTCGCCACAGCACCGCGGGCCGAAGGTTGCAAACGCCCCTCCGACACACACTCCCGCACGCGCAGGACGTGCTCGATGTCGAGCGTGTCGGTGTTGTAACGTGACCCGCTGCCTGCGACTCCTGAATCTTCCCGCACTCACTCACCGAAATTCCCACCCTTCCCTGGTGAGCTTAACCATCCAGTAGGGTTGGACCCCTTCGATGTTGACGAACGACCAAGCCAGCCCGCTCGAAGGGAGACCCCTTGCTCGTGCTCGCACATGGGGAAGACGTGGAAGCACGTGCACTGAGGAGCAGGGGCTGGATCTCGACGACCGCTCGCCATTTGGGCCGGGACCGCAAGACGCCTGCCTGACGGTCAGGGAGTGGTAACCACGTCGGCCCGGTCCACGAATCGGACTACGTAGCTCAATACAGGGTGCATCTCATGCGCCTCCTGACTCGTCAGGCTCGGTGAGGTCGTGGTGGAGAGATTGCGAATCGCCCGCGCTGCCCCTTGGCTCAACTTCATCGCACCCTCGTGAGCACTGGTCCAGTCGGGTGTGCCCTCTTGAATCCCCGTGAGGCGCAGCCTCGCTGCGCCCGACTCCGGCGGCTTGGTCGAGAACGCGTGGCCCCATCAGGTCAGCCAACTGGCGCCCCCGGAAGTTTGCGGATTCAGGAAATAGGAGGGTCACTGGCCGAGGGATGTGTCAAGACATAGGAGAGTCGAGCTGGAAGGGGTCTCCGATCGAGCTGACCTTCTCGCCGGCTACGAGACGCTCACAGACCGAGCGCCGGAACTCTCCCGCATATTGCTGGCTCATCGGATCCTGGCGGGGTCGCGCCCTGACCAGGATCACCTCGAGCGCGACGAAGGCGCTTCAAGCTTGAGGTGTGACCCAACAACCAAGAAGCACCTTCGTTCTTCGCGACCATAGCGAGATACTCGAGGCCCTTGTCGGCCTCAAAGACGTGGTGGTCCTGCACTACGAGCGACGCGGACCCGACGTCGAGCTGGCCATCGAACAGCTGATCAGGGATCCAGTGCGCTGCCCATCGTGTGCCACAGAGGCCGCGGTCAAGGATCGTCCGGTGGTGCACTACGTCGACTTGCCCGTCTATGGGACGCCCATGTCGCTGGCCTGGAAGAAGCACCGGATGCGCTGTGTGAACGAGCGCTGTTCGAAGAAGACCTGGATGCTCAGCGACCACCGCATTGCGGCCAAGAAGTGCCTGCTGACGACGAGGGCTGCCAAATGGGCGACGCGTCAGGTCGGAGACGGTCGCACGGTCAAAGAGGTGGCCGCCGAGTTGGCCTGTGACTGGCACACGGTCAACGAGGCCACGATCACCTATGGCCAAGCCCTGCTCGAGGCCGATCGCAAACGGCTGAACCAGACGACGGCCATCGGTCTCGACGAGACCTCCTTCGTGAAGCTGGGCTCGCGCCACACCGATTACGCCACCACCGTGGCCGATGTCGAGCACCATCAGATCATCGACATCTTGCCCAGCCGCAACTACGTGGACGTGGCCGCCTGGCTGGACAAACAGCCCAAGTCCTGGAAGGAGCGCATCGAATACGGAGCCCTCGACATGTCGGCCACCTATGCCGCCGTCTACAGCGTGCTCTTGCCCAAGGCGGCTCAGGTGGTCGACCCCTTCCACGTGATCAGCCTGGCCAACCGCTCCCTCGACGCCATCCGCCGGCGCGTCCAGATCGAACAACTCGGCCACCGGGGCCGGCGCGACGATCCCCTCTATCGAGCCCGGCGCCTGTTGCTCATGAGCGAAGAGAAGCTGAGCGACGAGGCGACCGAGCGCCTGAGCTCGCTGCTCGAACTGGGCGATCCCGGGGCCGAGGTGGCCATCGCGTACCGGGTCAAAGAACGCCTACGCGACTTCTATCGGACCGGCGATCCCGACGAAGCCAAGGCGATGCTCGCCGAGCTGCAGAGTCACTGCACGAAGAAGGCCATGCCGCCCGAGATCCAGCGTCTCGGGCGCACCATCAAGCACTGGTTCGACAAGATCACCAACTACCACCTGGCCCGGGTCTCAAACGGCCCCACCGAAGCGCTCAACAACCTGATCAAGCGGATCAAGCGCATCGGCTTCGGGTTCCGCAACTTCGAGAACTACCGGATCCGAGCCCTGCTCTACGCCGGCAAGCCGAACTGGCGCGTGTTGGGGTCGATCGTCGTCCGGTGAGCAGGCAGACCCCGCCAGAATCCGATGAACCATATTGCTTGGGCATGGACTACCTCCTGGTAGCTCACGACCCAACTCTTATAACGCTGGCTCGCCATTGGGGGTCAATGGCAAGTGGCGCCCCCGGAAGGATTCGAACCTTCGCACACGGTTTAGGAAACCCCAATCTGGAGTTTTAGCGTTCGCCACCGTTGGGCGATCTAAGCCAGGACGTGCCTCCGTTGTCTCACCGTTACTCGGCTCTCGCGACGATTCTCGGGGGTTTGTAGCCACGGTGTAGCCACGCAAACCGGGCGCCATGGATCGACCGTAGAACTGTCAGCTAGCAGTACAGTTGCCGCGTGCGGCTCCCATCGAGGATGGCTGTCGTTGTTCCCAGCGCCGCCCTATCGCTTGGTCTAGCGGCGTGCAGCCAGAGCGGGACGACCCCACCTTCCGCCAAAGCGTCGGCGTCCTTGCGGTCTGCCCACGTTCAGAAAACAACGACGACACTTCCGGTGCCAACCACGACGACGGTTCCGTCAACGACTACGACATTCCCGTTTCAGCCGGTCCCGCCTCCCAACACCACGACGACCACTAACCCGCAGGTCGCGCTCCTGCAGTCCGAGATCGCTCAGCAGGCGACGGCCGTGACTGAGGACACTTCGAATCTCCAAACAGCCGAAAGCACGCTTGCGAGTGACACGGAGTGGTGCAACGACCCGCTCGATGGTGGCTTCACGGGCACTGTCAGAGACTTCCCCTGCTCGACTGCAATCGAGGACGACAACCAGGCCATCATGCAAGCGACCCAGACACTCTCCTACGCCGAGGCGACCCTCGATACTCTTCAGCAGGAGCTGACAGCCCTCCCAACTGGCCCGTGAGGTCAAGTATGAGGCTCACGCGCTCCATCCCCATGAGATTGGGACACGGGTGGGACGTAGCAGATGTTCTTGGTGCTGCACCTTGACGTCGTCGTGCAACCAATCATTAGTGCCGCAATGAGGCCGACCTGTCCTCATTCACGACAACATGATCGGGCACCCGGCAACTCGGCCTGACCTGCGAAAACGATCTTCGCTACTATCGAGCCGATGGCACTGAGTGCGTCTGACAAGGAGAAGATGAAGCGGAACATCCTCCACGCCGTCCAGGTGCAGGATGGCGTCGTCCCCGCCGATTCCCCCGACGCCTTCATTGTTCCGCGGCCCGTCGATTCCCAAGGCAAGCCATTGTGGTTCGGCCCGGCGTATCAAGCGACGCCTGAGACGCTCGCCGAGTTCACAAAGCCCGAGGGTTCGGAGCCGGACGCCGAGACCAACTCGATCTCTTCGGCGACTGAGAAGGAGCCATGAACCGCCTGGAAGGGCTCGATGTCGAGACGCCTGTGGAGGAGCCATCTCCAGGTTTCTGGGCCTCGCTGGATCGGTCCCTCTCGGAACTGGCTGCCTCACTGAACCTGGACATCGGCGGATACATCGAAGGCCCACAAGCCGCTGAGAGCTGGGAAGATTGCGAGATCGTTGTTCCACGAGGTCATTGGTATCTGCTGCGGACCGGACAGTTCATGCTTTTTGTGGGATGGGATGGGTCATATCGGATCGAGCGAGGAGTCAGAACTGGAGGCCTCCCGGCGCTCAGTACTCTCACTCTCTCCCCCACCGCAAGGCAGAGCTTTGCTTCATGGGACGAGGCTCGCGCTGCAGTGCATTCGCGTCCTGACAACCCGCGGCCGCAATTTTCGTCGGTGTCACTATTGCCGTCAGAGATTCGCTCCTGAGGACTACACCCGCAGGGATGTCGGTCCATTGGACGCATACTCGTCCTGGAAGGAGCGCGGCGCAGACCCCGATGAGTTTCCACCGGACGCTCCGCTAGCTCCGGGGCCTCGTAAGACCGTCTGCTGGATGTGCCTCAGCGCGCGTCAGCCCCAGGTGGTCTACTGATCCTCAGTCAAAGGACCGAGATCGGGTATCCCAGCCCGGCACTTACATGGGTGATCCGCCACCTGGACTGAGCGTCCGGGGAGCCTTCTTCGGACGAAAGTCCGACAAGGAGGTGTGCGGTGGTGTGGTGTCCGTCGTTTCAGAGTCGTCTTCGCGCAGATGGTGTGCGCGAGTACCGGGTCGGCCACGAGCTGGTCGACGAGTTCTTGGAGTTCGCTTCGGGCGTGCCCGGCCGAGCACGGTGCGGGCCTATGCCCATGACCTGAGCGTGTTCTTCGGGGTCATCGGCAAGGAGCCCGCCGACGTGACCCCAAAGGACGTGCTCCGCTTCGTGACCGCCCAACGGCGTCCGAGGAAAGGTGCCGAGAACGTCGTGCGGATCTCCGACGGCGAGGCGGGACTTTCGACCTCGACCATCAAGCGGCGCCTGGCCGCGGTGTCCAGCTTCTATGGCTATCTCATCATCAGAGGTGACGCCGGAGTGGTCACCAATCCGGTTCCACGGGGCCTGCCCACGCGGCGCAACCGTCACCGAGGAGAGGTTGGTGCACCGCTCGTGCGCGGGGTGCGGCGTCTGCCGCGCATCTTGAACCCCGACGAGGTCGAGGCGCTCATGGCAGCGTTGCGCACCGATCGGGACCGGGCCATGGCACAAGCCATGCTGCTCGGAGGCCTGCGGCGAGGCGAGGTGCTGGGACTCCGACTCGAAGACCTGCGTCTGGGCGAGTGGCGGGTGTTCATCGCCGAAGGCAAGGGCGGCCACCAGCGACTCGTGCCGATCTCGACGACCTTCTTCGCCACGGTGGCGGACTACATGAACAAAGAGCGACCACCTGAATCGCCGACCGATCAGCTCTTCGTCTCGCTCAAGGGACCCAGGCGAGGACAGCCGCTTTCAGCCGAGGGGATCATCGAGATCTTCAGCGCTGCACGGGAGCGGGCAGGACTCGCCCATGGCACCTGCCACGAACTGCGCCACACCTGCTTCACGAGATTCCGCGAAGCGGGCATGGCGATCGAGGCCGTCCAGGCCCAGGCCGGTCACCGCTCCATCGCGTCGACGAGGATCTACCTCCACCTCAGTATCGACTGGCTGGCCGAGGAGTACCGCAAGGCCATGGAGTCCCTCCACGCACCGGTGGAGGTGGCCCGATGAGTGCCCTCCCGAAGGCAGCACAAACGCCGTCGCCGTGGTGGAGTCAGATCGAGTTCCCCTGGGACGAGACGGCACGCAGGGCACCGGTGATGGTGGCCACGATGGCCTCCTACCTGGATCAACTGGGCGTCTCGGCTCGTCCCGGCACGGTCAGTGCCGTCGAGGGGGCGCTGCGTCACCTCGCCGGTCAGGTCACCGAGGCCGACCCCGGGTGCACGTGCATCGCCGCCGTCGAGCGCCGCCACATCGAAGCGCACAAGCTCTGGCTCGCCGCTCGACCCGGCAGGGACGGGAAGAAGCCACTCGCTGCCGTCACCATCCGGCACCGCCTCGGGTTGTTGCGCACCTTCTTCGAGCGGCTGCGCGACTGGGACTACGACGACGCACCGACCAAGGCGTTGATCTTCCCCGGCGACTTCCCCCAAGCCGACGAGCCGTTGCCGAAGTTCCTCGACGATCCGACGATGAAGAAGTTCACCGCCGCCCTCGCAAGCGACCCCGATCCCCGTCGACGGGTCATGGTCGAGATCCTGGCCCAGACCGGCATCCGAGTGGGCGAGCTCTCCGGACTCGACGACAAGGCCGTGACCTTGCTCGGTGACACCTTCTCGTTGCGGATCCCCGTCGGCAAGCTGCACAACGACCGCTATGTGCCGATCGGGCCCGAACTGGTGAAGCTCATCACCGACTACCAGAAGTTCCGGGGACCGAGCCGCTCGGGACGCTTGGTCGAGCGCGACGACGGCAATCCCTTCGACAAGCGCACCATCCATCGTTACGTCGATCGGGTGGCCAAGCGCGCCGGCATCGGCCACGTTCATCCCCATCAGCTCCGCCACACGCTCGCCACACAGATGATCAACAGGGGCATGAGCCTCGAGGCCATCGCCGTCCTGCTCGGTCACCGCTCCATGCGCATGACACTGACCTATGCCCGCATCTCAGACAGGACCGTGGCCGAGGAGTACTTCCGGGTGACCCAGGCCGTCGAGGCCAGCTACGAGAGTGGAGAGCCGTTACCGGCCAGCGTCGAGGGCGCCAACATGCGTCGGATCGCCGCCGAGCACCGGCGACTGTTGGGGAATGGTCACTGCACTCGACCGGCCGGGCTCGACTGCACCTTCGAGTCGGTCTGTGAGCGCTGTGGCTTCTTCGAAACCGGTCCCCAGTTCCTCACCATCTTGCGCCGCCAGCGAGACGACGCCGTCGGCCACGGTCAAGAGGATCGGGCAGAGCTCCTCAAGGGCTTCATCGAGAACATCGACGGCGGGACGTGAATGTGGTTCCATGTCCTTCAGCCCAGGTCCCGTGGATCACCCATGTAATCGCACGAGTGGGGCAGGGGTTCGAACTGCCAGGTTGCGGATTGGAACCAAAGCCTCTACCGGATCGACGGGACGAAGCGTATGCTGTGTTAACGAACAAACTGGGGGTTGCCTGAGCGTTCGAATGGAGCCTGTTGCGACACGAGGCCCTCTCGCGACGCCCTCGGAGGCTTAGTCTGCTGCCCTTACCTGCGAAATGATTCGGAGGTTGGTGCCATGGTTGGACGTCTTCTGGCCGTCACCGGCACGGTTCTGGTGATCGCCGTCGCACTCGTCACTCCCGTGCTGGCCACGTCGGCACCGTCGCCGGCATCAGCCGACACAGTCGTCGACGGCTGCACCGTCGTGTCGAACCCCACTCCGACGAACTACACCAACTGTCCCAATGCCGACTTGGCGGGTGCCGACCTCTCCTCTGTCAACCTCTCCTACGCCGACTTGAGTGGAGCGTCGTTCGCACTTTGCCAAAGCACCTGCTCCTCTTCAAATGCCAATCTCTCCTCTGCCAACCTCTCCTACGCCAATCTGGCTGGAGCGCAGTTCGTGGACTGCATTCACCCCGGCTACTGCGCAAGCGCCAGCGTGCAGGGCGCGAATCTGACCGAGGCCAATCTCAGCAGCACGAACCTGGCCGAGTGCGTCTTCTTTCAGGCCTTTGTGTGTATAGCGGCAGACTTTACCGACGCCGTTATGCCGGGAGCGAATCTCTCGTTTGCGAACGTCCAAAACGGGATCATGACCAGTGCAGATCTCGCTGGCTCCAATCTGACCGGTACCAATTTCGGTGGTGCAAGTCTTGCTCTTGCCGATCTGAGCGGCACGAACCTCACAGACGCCGACCTCACCTCCACACTGTCACCTATTGGCCAAATAACGTACGTAAGTTTGAACGGCGCCAATGTGACGGGCACCCTTCTCGTTCCCTCGAACCAGAGCGTGACGGCGACGAGCCAGGCCGGCGCGGTGGCGACCTGGTCGACGCCCCCGGCGATCCCCGGTGCGACGCCGGGGACCTGCACCCCGGCGTCGGGATCCACCTTCCCGCTCTTCTCGACCACCGTGACCTGCCAGGTCCTTGACCATGCGAACGAAGTCGCCACGGGGACCTTCCAGGTGGACGTGCTCCCGACAACACAATACTTCACCCGTGTCCTCGTCCCCGCCAACGGTACGGTCTTGAGCGGTGCTCCCTATCTCGACGCCGGCGCGTCCGACGGCCCAGGCGTCACCAAGGTGGTCTTCGAGGTCACGGGGGGCTCCCTCATCAACAAGGTCATTGCCACAGCCACCCTCACCTACTACGGCTGGCTGGCCCAGTGGAATACGACGGCGGTGCCCAATGGGATCTATAGCCTCCAGAGCGTGGCGACCGATGCCGACAACAACACTGATACCAGCACTCCGATCACCGTCACGGTGAACAATCAACCACCGGTGACCGCGGTGCTCATCCCATCGAACGGTGCAACACTGTCCGGAACCGCCGCCACCTTGGATGCTTCTGCCTCCAATGCCACCAGTGTCGAGTTCTGGCTCTTCGGTGGCTCCTATGGTTACTCCGGTCACCTAGTCGGCACGGCCGCTCCCACCTACTACGGATGGATCTACAGCTGGGACACCACGACGGTTCCCAACGGCTCCTACGCGTTGTTGTCCGAAGCCTTCGGTCCGGGTGGGAGCGCCTTCAGTCCCCATCTCAGCATGACGGTCAAGAACTGATCGGCAAATCGATCTCGACCCAGCAACGGACTTCGCTTGACAAGAGCAGGCACTGCCCCCGTTTGCCGGATAGGTGCCGTAGACTGATATTCAGGGGATCTCTGGAAGGCGCCCAGAATCGCCGGAAGGTTGGCGGAGTAAGGAGAGGTGGATTCGCCGTGTTCGTGCCTCTCCGGATGGCGCGATCCCAAGCACCACGTTGCGACGCGTGCGCTGTTGAGTCTCCGCAACAAAGCGAGAAGGCCCAAGTCTGTCTCGGGATACAGGTCGACGACCTCATCCGGCTGAAAGGCGAGGTCCCATTCGAGAGGGCCAATACAGCAGCTTCCTTTCTCAAACAAGGAGGAAGCGATGACAACCCCCAGTACAACGACGACGCTGGTGGCATTGACCGAGGGAAACTCCTTCGATCAGGCCGAGATGGCGGCGGGGGCCTATCTCGCCCGCTATAGCGGTCGGACACTCGAGACCTACCGCTACGACGTGCGGGCATTCTTCCAATGGTGCGCCGACGTCGGGCTCGAGGTCCTCGAAGCCAAGCGGGCCCACATCGAGCTGTGGCGGGTGTCGATGGAGCAGCGGGGACTGGCGGCGTCGACCATCGACCGGCGCCTCTCGACCATCTGTGGCTTCTACCGCTTCGCCCATATCGACGGCCGGATCAGCGCTAACCCGGCCCAACATGTCCGTCGGCCCAAGGTCTACCCCAATGAGGGTCGCGGCCTGGACCGGGCCGAGCTCGGCACGTTCCTCTTCACCGCCGAGCGCTATGACCACGACCATGCCGCTTTGGCGGTTCTGCTGGGTCTCAACGGCTTGCGGGTGAGCGAGGCCTGCGCCACCGACATCGAGAATCTTGGTATTGACCACGGACACCGGACGCTGCGCATCATCGGCAAGGGAAGCAAGCCGGCCGTGATCCCCCTCGTTCCCCGGGTGGCCCGGACCATCGACCTCGCCATCGGCGAGCGCAACGAGGGCCCGATCCTGCGCCGCCACGACCGTGCGCGTCTCGATCGGCGCACGGCACACCGCTGGGTCCGCTCCATCGGGAAAGGGGCAGGGCTCGGGTGCGTCCACCCCCACATGCTTCGGGCCGCCTTCATCATGGCCGCCCTCGACGCCGGCGTACCGCTGCGCGATGTGCAACTGGCCGCCCGCCACGCCGATCCGGGAGACGACGACCGGCGGGAGAACTTCGACCGTCATGCCGCCTACGTCGTGGTCGCCTTCGTGGCGGGGGGATAGGTTCGAAAACCTAATCAGGATTCTGAAGACTCCAACTCGAGCCCTCGTCGGATGGCCAGAGCCTTGGCTACGTCCTCCACGGATCGTGCCGTGCGCTCGGCTGCGATGCGCATGTAGATGACCGGCGCGTAGAACGCGTAGACCCAAAGATCGTCGTCGTGCCACCAACTCACCTCGCCAAACACGTCGGGGTAAACGCCGGCCCGGATCATGGCGGCTGCAGACAGGGCATAGTGGCTCCTGTGGTGGTCCGCCTTACCGCGGAAAACCCTTTCGGGTAGATAGCGTTCCCGGATCCCCTCGTATTCGATGGGCCGATCGGGCGTGGCACCTGATTCCTCAATCGCCTCGGCGGCCAGCTCGAGGAGATCATTGGCAGGGAATATGTGATTTTTCCGATGCAGGTCAACGAGCTGGGTCCTTACCTCAAGGAAATCCCCGCCAGAAATGACACCCGCGAGACCGAATCGAATCGCCAATATTCGATCTTCCGGGGTCGGGTGTTTCCGTCCAGGCATCTCGCTACGGTAGATCCAGAAGGCCACCAATGTCGGAGTGGCGGCCTGCCCACGTCCCGGCGTTAGGGGTCAGCTCGTGATTCGCCTCTTTCCGCTGTGCGAGATGAAAGGATCAGGGCCGGAGAGGACGTCGTACCGGCGAGTACAGGCACATTGCATGACGATGGAGTGAGTTAGTGGCAGGAGAGATTGAGAGTGCTGAAATGACACGCCAGCCACAAGGGTTTTGTGGAGGGGCCGGTGCCGTCGTGAGGCGCAGATAAATCTCAGACGGGAGGCACTTACCCGCCAGACGGTCAACTTCGATGGCTTTTTGATCCCGATGGCATCCCAGTCCATTGCTCAGGAAAGGTTACTGAGACTGCCCCAGTTGTGCGATTACATGGTTGATCCACGGGACCTGGGCTGAAGGACATGGAACCACATTCACGTCCCGCCGTCGATGTTCTCGATGAAGCCCTTGAGGAGCTCTGCCCGATCCTCTTGACCGTGGCCGACGGCGTCGTCTCGCTGGCGGCGCAAGATGGTGAGGAACTGGGGACCGGTTTCGAAGAAGCCACAGCGCTCACAGACGGACTCGAAGGTGCAGTCGAGCCCGGCCGGTCGAGTGCAGTGACCATTCCCCAACAGTCGCCGGTGCTCGGCGGCGATCCGACGCATGTTGGCGCCCTCGACGCTGGCCGGTAACGGCTCTCCACTCTCGTAGCTGGCCTCGACGGCCTGGGTCACCCGGAAGTACTCCTCGGCCACGGTCCTGTCTGAGATGCGGGCATAGGTCAGTGTCATGCGCATGGAGCGGTGACCGAGCAGGACGGCGATGGCCTCGAGGCTCATGCCCCTGTTAATCATCTGTGTGGCGAGCGTGTGGCGGAGCTGATGGGGATGAACGTGGCCGATGCCGGCGCGTTTGGCCACCCGATCGACGTCCTCCCAAGACGTGATGGCGGCGATCAGCTACCTTCGGGCCAATGCCAGTTCGTTTAACGTCGATCCCGCCAGACTGGCGTCCTTCGGTACGTCGGCTGGCGCGACCCTCGCCGTCTACTCGGCCATGAAGGCCTTCCAAAGCGACCCTTCGGCTGAAGTCGTCGCCGACGTGGGCTGGTCCGGAGGCTACGACTTCGCTAGTGGAGGCGGCACCATCGATGCCAGCCAGCTCCAAAACGTGGAGGACTACCTGGGCTGTGATCCGAGTGCCGCGAGCTGCGCCACCACCGCCGAATCGGCGTCCGCCGTGTCCTTGGTGGAGCCAGGGGACCCGGCGACCCTGCTGGCCAACTCCACGGACTACAAGGTCGGGTGTGAGATTGTCCCCCCGTCGCAAGCCCAAGAGATGGCGGCTGATCTGACGGACGTCGCAGTTCCGGTCCAGCTCGACCTCAACAGCGAGTGTGCGCATGCCCTCGCTTACGCCAATGTCGAGCTTGGTCCAACGACTGCCTTCCTTGAAGCCCATCTGTTCGCCCCCACCACGACAGTCGTGTTGCCCTCGAATGGTGCGACACTGTCAGCCTCCCAGTACCTCGACGCAACGGCTTCACCGGGCCTCTCGGCGGTGCAATACGAGCTGAGCGGCCAAGGGCTCACCAATGCGGTCATTGCGACCGGCACACCCACCCTCTATGGGTGGTTGGCGGCTTGGAACACGACGGGCGTGCCTAATGGCACCTACACGCTTCACAGCGTCGCCACCTACCAAGGCGGCGTCGCTGCTCAGGGCGGCGTCACTGCCACGAGTCCGGGGATCAGCATCACCGTCAACAACCCTCCGCCGACCACGAGCGTGCTCATCCCATCGAACGAGGCAACACTGTCCGGAACCGCCGCCACCTTGGACGCTTCTGCCTCCAATGCCACCAGCGTCGAGTTCTGGCTCTTCGGTGGCTCCTATGATTACTCCGGTCACCTAGTCGGCACGGCCGCTCCCACCTACTACGGATGGCTCTACAGCTGGAACACCACGACGGTTCCCAACGGCTCCTACGCGCTGTTGTCGGAAGCCTTCGGTCCGGGTGGGAGCGCCTTCAGTCCCCATCTCAGCATGACGGTCAAGAACTGATCGACAGGTCGATCTCGACCCAGCAACGGACTTCGCTTGACAAGAGCAGGCACTGCACCCGTTCGCCGGATGGAGCGGGCTTGCATCAGCGTTTGCTGTCCGCCTTCGGGCGGGGTCGGTTCGCGTTCGCTCGGGCTTGAGGGCGAGAAAGAGAACCGATTGCAGGTTTTGTGGCAAGGGCCAGGACGACGTCCGGATCATCGCGGGCCCGAACGTGTGAATCTGCGACGAGTGCGTTCAGCTCTGCTGCGACATCTTCTGGCCAGACGAGCTGTTTACGTGGTCGGTGCCGAGCACTGGCGCCTGAACCATCTTGCTCAAGCTCCCCAACGGCCACGGGGCCGAGGCCGTGAGAAAGGTCATGACCAAGCGCATCTTGACTCTGCCGGCGCAGCTGCGCCGCTCGATCACCTGGGATCAAGGGGTCGAGATGTCCCAGCACGTCCAGTTCACAATCGACACCGGGGTGCAGATCTATTTCTGCGACCCCAAGAGCCCCTGGCAGCGCGGCAGCAACGAGAACACCAACTGTCTGCTCCGCCAATACCTGCCCAAGGCCTCAGATCTATCGCAATGCAGTCAGCGAGAACTCGATGCCATCGCCCGCTCGCTCAATACGAGGCCTCGACAGACACTCGGCTGGATGACACCATCTCATGCGTTCGCCGAGGCTGTTGCGTTGACCGCTTGAGGCCACACCGGGAAGGTGTCACGCACTTGTGGGCTAGGCCAGCGACCACATGGGGGCGTCCTTTTCTGGGTAAAATTTGAGGCCAAACGGTCTGAACGCTGTGCCTGGAGGCGGTCCTGAGCGCACAGGTAATTCTGCCGACCCTGGCAACGCTGAGCGGTCCGGGCGGGCTCGTTTCTTGTCGGCGAAACTGTGCGACATGGACACGATGCCAGAGACGGCGCCTGAGAGCGGCCTCGCCCGAAGGAAGCTGATGACGGCGCTGGCGTTCCTCGCCCTGGCTGCACTCGTAGCTAACTATTTCCTCTTCATTCACCATTGGGCCGTCAACTCCATCTACTACGACCAGTGGTGGGACGTGCAGATCATTGCCCACTGGTACTCGGGCAACCTGACTCTCTCTGACCTTTGGGCGCAACATGGGGAGAACCGGATCCTCTTCCCCAACCTGGTCGTGCTGCTGCTGGCGCGAACGGTGCATTTCAACACAGTTGTTGAGGTGTATGTGAGCGGCGTGCTCATGACGTTCTCGACGGTAGCGATCCTTTTTGCGCACAAACTCCGGTCCCCTTCGATCAACTGGCTCTGGTATGTCCCAATCGCAGCCCTGATGATGTCGCTCGTCCAGTACGTGCAGATGTTGTGGGGCTTTCAATTGGCCTGGTACATGGTTTATTTCTCACTCGCCCTCTCACTGTTCCTGCTCGATCGTCCTCGTCTGACGTGGATCGCATTGAGCATCGCCCTCGTCGTGGCCACCGTCGGCAGCTACTCCTCGATCCAGGGGCTTCTGATCTGGCCTATCGGTCTCTTGCTGATGTACCAGCGGAACCGATCGCCTCGGATGTCGGTCATCTGGCTCGGATGTGGCGTCATCGTGGGAATCGTGTACTTCTACAATCTCAGTCTCCAACAGGGTGCCTCTTTCTACGCCTTGACGCACCCCATCGTCGCGGCGAAGTTCTACTTTCTCCTCCTTGGCGACGTGTTCGGCTTCGGCGTGCCACCAACTCCGAACGCTGGAACGTACGCGATCATGGCGCTGGGAGTGGTCATCTTCCTCGTCGCCTGCTGGGTGATAATCGCATTCGGGAGCCATCGAGACGAGACGAGTGGGGCTCCTTTGGGCGTTGCCATCACCGCGTACGGGCTGCTCTTCGCCCTGCTCACGACCTCCGAGCGAGCTTCCGAAGGACTCGACGTCGCAGACTCTTCCCACTACACGACGTTCACCCTCTTGGTCATCGTCGGCTGTGGCTTGACTCTGCTCAGTGTCTGGGAACCCTTGGACGAGCGGGTGCGCCGGTGGTGGGCGAAGGTAGTGGTCTTCGAGTACGTGCCCAAGGCCGAATCCGACGAGGCGCATCGGCCGTTCACCTCCAGCCGTCGCCAATCGTCACGGGCCCGGACGGTCCAGTTGATTGTGACTCCTCTGGTCGTCTGCATCATCGCGGTGCAGTTCCTCGCCGGGACTGACATCGGATCCTACAGAGGACCCGGGTGGTCGAACGTTATGAAAATTGCTGCAAACGCCACCGTCAACGGCAACCAGTGGACACGTACCTATCAGAACAACATCTTATTCGACTCGTGCGATTGTCCCAGCTTTGAAGCGCTGGTTCCAGGACTCATTCGGATTCTGCGCATTCATCACCTGAGCATGTTCGGGACAGCAGATGCTGCAATGTACGCGAAGGAGGGCTTGCCACCCGAGACAGGGGTTCCCGTAACGCGCATGATTCGTCCGTCACCCGGTGCGAATCTGAATGGCCTTGTGTTCCTGGACGCAGTTGCCTCCGACGAGTACGGGATCGTCAGGCTTGTCTACGTGGTTTCCGGAAACGGCTTCAACGATGTCAAGATCGCCACTGCAAAACCAATCGTCTATGGTTGGTTCGGTTGGTGGAACACCTCGACGGTTCCCAATGGCAACTACGAGCTGCGCACGGTCGCCTACAACGCCACGGGGAAGTCTGGTCGCAGCCGCCCTGTCTCCGTCAGGGTTGACAACCAATGAGCGACGGAGCGCTCATGCTCGAAGCCGGTGCTTGGCGTTGCACAGACTGCTGCGCACTTTGATGTCGGCCACGGGCCGATTCTGCGAAGCGCGATCAGGGTCAGGACTGCCCCAGTTGCCGGGTCTGCGCATTCGCGCCGAGGCAAACGATGCCTGGCACGTCACTAGGCGTTGTGGGAACGTTGTGCAAAATCAGGCCATTCGGATCGTTCCATTCGTAGATCGCACGAGCCACGCTTCCCTGCGCCACCCTGATCGGCAGGCCCTTTGGTGAGGGGCGATCAAGCGGGAGGTGGCCGATTCAGCCCTCGGTAGGGCTGAATCGCGGACCCCCGCGACCCGCTACGGCCGGGCGTTAACCGTCGAACCAGGACAGTTGCTGGGCCATGGTTCACGACCGTCAGGGGCAAGCTGCTGCCCATTGCCTCGAACCCCCACTTGGACTGGACGCTGGTGTAACAGGCCTACGGGAGTGTGCTTGGCGCGCGTGACGGTTCCCGGAGCCAATGTGCTGGACAGGCCAGGCCATCCAACCGCGATCGTCGACGCACAAGCCGGTCTTACACTGAACTTGCGTGTCGGAGTACGAGTGGCGGGTGAAGCTGGCGGCGAAAGGGCTGGCCGAACGCGCCAGGCGTCCGATGCCGGTCATGACCGACAAAGCGTTCTACGAGGTCATGGCGGCGGCTGCCCTGGACGCCATGGACCTTCCGGCTCTCTTAGAGCGAGTGACACGAGCCGAGCGGGAACTCGAAATCGTCCAGGAGGCATTAACACGGGCCGATACTGAGGCCAAGAGGGCCCGTCATCAGCCGATGACCGATGGAGCGGCTTCCGAGGAATCTTCGTTTGCTTTAATTTTGAGAGGGGCGAGCACGAGCCGCGGACCAAGAAGCACCCGCAACCCGCGCCCAAGTCCCTTGCCAAAAGACCCGAAGCACCGTGACGCTGGCGACGAACGGCGCAGGTTGTCAGCGGTGCCACCTCCGCCCAACCGTTCGAGGAAAGTTAGGCCCCCACCGCCACAGCGCAAGCCGTCGAATCAAACGGCGCGAGGCTCCCGAAGGGCACTGGCGAACTACTTTCATGCGCTCTCGTGGCGCAAATTGCTACCGCTTAGGAGTCACCTGCGGCAGGCAGGTAATTAGAGGTTCCGTGGCTGCGTCTCGGCTGCCCTTCGGGGCGGCCGCTTCGCGTTGTCGGTTCTCGGCGATGCCCCTATCCCTCGATCGGCACAACGGGGCGTGTGGATAACTGCCCACAACTCGGCCGTAGAGGGCAACATGAACCAATGAGCCGACACGGGCCGACGGTTGGCCGGATGACGGACACACCGGATTCAGGCGCTGTATTCAGCGGCGGCGACGAGCCGAGTTATCCCTGGACTGGTGATGAGAGGAGGTGCGTTCAGTTATCGACGGTGATGCTGACGCCCGAAGAACTGTAGGCGCTGCCACCTGGGCCGGAGGCCTCAGATACGAGGGCGTAGGAACCGTCGGGTACCGTCGTGGTGTTCCAGCTGCACAACCATCCGTAGTAGGTCGGCGTGGTCGTGCAGATCACCGGCGCGGCATAGCCGTAGATGCCGCCGAAGAGCAGGAACTTGACGCTGGTGGCGTTCGAGGCGGAGGCGTCCAAGGTGGCAGCCGTGCCCGACAGGCTCGCCCCGTTCGAGGGGACGAGGACGCTCGTTGTCGGTGGCGGATTATCGACGGTGATGCTGACGCCCGAAGAACTGTAGGCGCTGCCACCTGGGCCGGAGGCCTCAGATACGAGGGCGTAGGAACCGTCGGGTACCGTCGTGGTGTTCCAGCTGCACAACCATCCGTAGTAGGTCGGCGTGGTCGTGCAGATCACCGGCGCGGCATAGCCGTAGATGCCGCCGAAGAGCAGGAACTTGACGCTGGTGGCGTTCGAGGCGGAGGCGTCGAGGTGGGTCGATCCCGACAGGCTCGCCCCGTTCGAGGGGACGAGAACGCTCGTGGAAACTGCTGGCACGGTGAAGCTCTGGGAGGCCACGGCTGAGGGTCCCCCGTTGTTGCTCATCGTCTGCCCGGTGAAGATCTGGGTCGTCGAGGTTCCCGCCGAGTCGGTCTCAGTGACCGAAGCCGTATAGGGGCCGGGTGTGGCGTAGGTGTGGGTGGTGGTGGGTCCCGACGTTGTAGCCGTTGAGCTGTCGCCGAAGTCCCAGGCGTAGGCGGTGATGGTGCCGAAGGCGACGGTCGACGCTGAAGCATTGAAGCCGGTCGGTTGGCCTACCTCCGCCGGGGCAACCGAGAGGTGAGCCACCGGGGCCTGGTCGGGTGTGATGGCGATGTCGTCCGTCCCTGACGGGACATTGATGGTGATCCCGGCGGTATTGGTGGCGGTGTCGATCGGAATCACCGTATTCGATTCAGTGGTTACGTAGGCGGTAGCCCCGTTGGGCGTAATGGCAATGTCCCCTGGCTGGTTGCCGACTCCGATAGGGGTTCCAACGGAATTGGTGGCGGTGTCGATCGGGGTGACGCTGTTCGAGCCCTCATCGGTTACGTACAGGGTAGTCCCGTTGGGTGTAATGGCAATGGCCGCAGGCATGTTGCCGACTCCGATAGGGGTTCCAACGGAGTTGGTGGCCGTATCGATCGGGGTCACGCTGTTATAGAACTCGTTGGTCACATAGAGGGTGGCCCCGTTGGGCGCGATGGCCATGCCCGCCGCCCCCTTCGGGATAGAGATGGGCGTTCCAACGGTATTGGTGGCGGTGTCGATCGGGGTGATGGTGGCGGGACCTCCGGCGCTGAGCACATAGGCGGTCGCCCCGTTCGGCGTGATGGCGATACTGATTGGGTCGGCTGCGACCGGAATGGGAGATCCGGCGGTGTTGGTGGCCGTGTCGATCGGGATGACGCTGTTCGAATCTCCTGCCACGTAGACCGTGGCCCCGTTCGGCGTGACGGCGATGTTTTGCGGTTCGCCTCCGACGCCTACGGTGATCGGTGTTCCGGCGGTACTGGTCGCCGTGTCGATCGGGGTGACGGCGTTCGAGAGCGTATTAGTCACGTAGGCGGTGGCACCGTCGGGTGTGATGGCGATGTCGCCCGCACCACGTGGGACGGAAATCGCGGTTCCTCGGAGTCCGTTTGCCGTGTCGATCGGGGTGACGCCGTTCGAGCCACCGGTTACGTAGGCCGTCCATGCGTGCGCTGGAGTAGCTGCCGCGGGGCTGGTGCCGATCGGGGCCGCCAAGGCCATCGTTCCGAGAATCATGGCCAAGCCAACGAATCTCGATGCCCTACGCACCTGAGGATGCTTCCGTGCGTACATGACTACCCACTTCCTTTGGGCAGCCCGAACCTCTGTGCCAGGTTGGATGGCCCGAGATCATTGATGATCTCTTTTCGAACCTAGCCCATATGGCCATCACTCGCACGGGGCAGATCAGAACGGACGACCGCAAGCTGCCTCATAACGCCGTACATGAAGGGGCGGAGCCGGATCAAGAGCCTTTTTCTGTCGGTCGTTCCTGATTGACCGATCCGCGTCCTGCATCAGC